>NZ_CP182236.1:0-260000 GCF_048077055.1 Egbenema bharatensis FJBBOT/2019
CCTCCGTTCGTACCGTGATCACCCTGGTGGGAATATCACCGTAGTTGCTTTTCAAGACGATCGTGCTATTAGGAGCAGGAACGTGGGTCAGGGCAGTGATCGTACCGTCCAACTCCCGCAATCGTGTCAAATCATCCACAAACTCTGGGTGTTTCTGTTCTGCTTCTTGGCAAACCCATAGGGCAGCACACAGGCGGATCAAAACTGGAGTCATTTGGCTTACCTCTTCCAATTAATTCAAGGGTGACTGAGCAGGCGGATCGAACACTAGCTCAAATCGAGTCTTGGGCATAAATCGCCGCAAGGCTCTGAGGTGATCCTGGGTATCTTGCCGATTGCGAAAGCGAACCAGATCTGAGCGCTGGGCGTTGGGCTGAATCAAAACGATCACCCAGGGGCGAGCTTCAATCGCGTCAGTTGAAGGAGAATGCTGAGCGTTCATAAAACCGTAGAAGACACAACTCGCCAGCCTACTGGTAGAGAACCTGGCAAAGACAGCGCCACTGGCAATTGAAAAAAGTGACCTTATGTGCTGGAAGCGTCTGGATGCTCTGGCTGAACTCGCTGAGGAGAACCACACAACCGATCGAACAGGTCTGGTGAAATTTCGTCATAGTACTCCAACAGAAAATCCATCAATGCCAGATGCCGTAAATCATCCAAACTTGGGGCGCGGTACTGTTTCCCTTTGCCGAACCAACGACGCACTGTGGAGGGAGAACGAGAGCAAATGCTGGCGATTGCCTCATGGCTCACCTCCCACTTGGCATAAAAGCGACGGGGTGAGAGTCCCAGTTGGCAGTTGGCATAGAAGTTGATTAACGCCAGATCACGATCGCTTAATGAACGAGGACGAGTCATTGTTGCTTCTCCTCCCTCAATGGTTCTAAATCTTCCTCCCAAGCCACATCAGCAAGGACTCCACTGGAAGTGTCTTTGAGCCAGATCAGATACTTCCATCCCCACTGCCCCCGATGCTGAGCAAAGGCAAAAAAGCGACCCATCACAATGCCACTATCGGTTTGGGTGCAATTCGGTAAGGGCAACCAGCGCACCCAATCGCCATCAAGAAATTGGGGGCTGAGGTTTGGTGGGGAAAGCTTTGAGGTAGGATAAACGGATGGTAGAGCGGCTTTAGATCTAACTTGGGTAAATCTGCGATCGTCCGAGTGCCAGCATTCCTCACAACGTTGAGGTAGCCAGGCATGATCTTGCCGTTGAGGCTGACACAGAGTTGTTGAACAAGGAGGGTGGCGAGCTGCTCTAGTTCCTGCTCCTCCAGTTGCATCTGTGCCATATCAAAATCTGGATCACAGAAGTTGCTCAGTGTCTGAGTTAGCGCAGCAATGCCAAAATCGCAAAGGGCTTGCTGATAACCGGTGAATGGGGCAGCGCGATCGCTTACAGGTGGAGATGTCATAGCTCAAACCTCTCAAGAGAAAACAGATGCCATTGCAGTAGAGCCGTTTGCGGTAGTTGAACTCGTGGCTAAAGCTTCTTGGAAAGAAGAAGCCCCCAAGCCAAGCAGCCTGGGGGTAAACGACGATTGCTAACGCTAAATCTCCTCTGGATAGCCGTAGTCAAAGTCGTCAAAGTTCTCTTCATTCCCTGGATTGCTCTCCGCTTGGGTAGAGTGAGGGACAGGTTGCCGCTGGACTTGTGCCTCAAGCTCTCGCTCTGGGTTGCCAAAGTCAGCCCACTCGTTGAACTCCGCTAGAATCCGTTCTTTGAGTTCGGGTTTGTAGCCGACGAAAAACGATTTCCAATTCTTAAGGGTTGGAACGCCATAGTCAGCTACAGAACAGACCCAAGATTTCTTCGTCTGCCCCTTGAGTTCGGGCTGGACTCGAACGGCGAGAATGCTCAGTGCTATAAACCGATCGCCCCTCGACTTCTTGGCTCCGGTAGCTGCACCATAGGCTTTGCTCATGTCATTGCGGAATTGCTCCACCGTTTCGCCAAAGCTACCGCAGAATGCGCCCTTTGCTGTGAGCAGCAGTGGTGATTTGTGCAGCAGGCGTTTATCTTTGCTGATGACATACACCAAGTAGCGAGTCTTGAGAATCATCGTGGTGCGATCGTAGTGGGACTTGCGGTAAACCCCGATGAACTCTCCACTGTCGCGATCGAACATCATCAGCTTGGACTTGTGTAGGATCAGAAACCGCGCCAGTAAAGAGCGATAGCCCTCAACGGTTGCACCGTTTTGAAACGTGGTGGTGTAGGGTGTCCACTCCTCGGTAGGCGTAAAATTGACCGTCTCCATGTTTTCAGTGGTAATGAAGAATCCAGATTGGTCAGGGTCTTGAGCATTCAACAGTTGCAAATAGGGCAGAGATTCTCGTTGGGCTTCAAAGGCTGCTGAGTCAAACTCATCGCGTTGGGGCAAAGGGTCAGTCGTGGCGGATTGAATGGCTGATGTGGTGTGCTGATGTCCATTTTGGTGGGCGTTGTTGTGCAGGGTTGTGGTTGCCATAGTGAGTGTCCTTGTAGATGGAGTGAGGGTTAAAGAAAAGGGGCTAAGGTGTTGGGCTTAACCCCACTGCGATCGAATACCAAACGTTCAGGTTCTAAAACTCGTAGTTGCTCTCGCCATCGGTGCCGTTGCCAATGCCATCGACAAAGCCAAAGGCAAATTTTTGATAGGGACTGCTCCAGCGAATCTCGCCTGTTCCCTGATCTCTGGTACGGCGAATACCCTCGGCATACCCTAGAACGTAGGGTTCCTCATTGCGTTGGGGTTTGGCTCCCATCGCTCCATCGGTTAGACCATCCAGGTAGAGATCCTGGCAGGCTGCATCAGTCTTCGCTTCTGATTCGGCTCTGATACAATCAAGTTCAAACGGTGTCATAACAACCTCCTGTGTTGTTGTGAACAGGCAAACTGCCCTGGGGAAGTTGGAAGCTCGTCCAGGGCATTTGCGTTTTTAGGGCAATTACAAACGATTGATACTCCTCGTGACGGCTGGCGGAGTTCCTATTGACCTGATAGCGGCTCTCCCAAGTGGGCGGCTTGCTCCGATGTCCAGTTCTGCGGTGACAGCAGGTTCCCCGTACTTTATCGGCTCCGGCATCCATCTATCGCTTTATCTATATTATATATGTATAATAGATGAAAGAAAAGGTTTTGCTTCTGGAAAACCCATATCTTTGCAATTCTTTATCAACTTCCCACATGGAAAATAGAGAGCTTGCTTGATCTGTTGAGAACGGCAGCTTAATGTAGAAAGCTCATCCCAATGAGCAATGTCATGTCACCCAAGCAAAAAGATCCGGGCGATAGTTTTCCAAACCGTGCGGAGCGCGATCGTCGAGGCAAGAAACCTCAAACCAATCCGCGTTCCCTGGCAAATCTCACCCATGAGGGCAGACCACTCGCGTATGATCAGCCGAAGAAAACTCGTGCCATTACCGTTACCGAGGATGGCTGGAGAGGCTTTCAGGCATTGGCGGATGGAGCGCGGGGAACGGGTGCTAAAGGATTATCTGCCAGCGAACTGGTTGAGTCTTTGGGGCGAGGAACGATCGATTTACGTCAACCTATGAAGCAGCTCATGAGTCCTGAAACGTTGGCAAAGTTGAATCTCACACCAGTCGAAGTTCTGGAAATGCCTTTGCTGGAATTACTTGTCCGCATGGCTAACTTGGATAAGTGAATGTCAATGAGTAGAGCAGATGCGAACCTTGCTGAGTTTATTTTTTCCAGGTAGAAGGCAAAATCTTTGAATACTCCACGACCAAAATGACAGTGATCATGTAACTTAAGCAATTGGGAAGAGACGCAGTGTTATTTTAGTGTTATTGTGAAAGGATTTTGCTCACGTCCCATAAGTACTAGATCGTTTGTACTAGAATAAATAAGGGAAGGCTCCGCAGTTTTAGGTAGATTATGGCGAGAGGAGAGATTTTAAGAAAACTCTTCCATAGCTTCTCTCGCAACGAGAGAGAAGAATTTTATGCTGCGGCAATGGAACTCATTGAGGAAGAAAAGAGTAAAAACCACACGCTACTTGCCAGAGATTTAGAAAAAATTCTTCACAATGGCAATGGTCATGCTAAATCACTGGCATCTAATCTGATTCCTTGGCATCAATTTCCGGAAGTTCCAAAAGATAAAGAGACCGGACTACCGTTAATCGAGGTAAAACAGTTTGATCTGACCTGGGATCACATCGTCCTTAGCGAAAAAAATTTTGACCTCTTGCAAGAAGTTGTCCTTGAAAACCGCAAGCAGGAGATTTTGGAAGCTTATGGCTTGAAGCCCAAGACTAAATTGTTGTTCTGTGGACCTCCAGGTTGTGGTAAAACTCAGACCGCCAAAGTTATTTCCAGCGTGTTAGGACTGCCGCTTGCCTACATCAATTTGACAGCCGTATTTTCTTCCTACTTGGGCGAAACTGCGACTAACTTGCAAAAAATCTTTGACTACATTGAGAAAGGAGAGTGGGTCGTTTTGTTCGATGAGTTTGATGCAATTGCCCGCGATCGTGACACTCCTAACGAACATGGCGAAGTCAAGCGCTTAGTGAACAGTCTACTGCAACTGATTGATAACGCTGAGGGCAGCAGTTTGTTTATTGCCGCCACAAACCACGAGAGCCTGCTCGATAATGCCATCTGGCGACGGTTTGATGAAGTCCTATTGTTTGATAAACCAACATTAGAACTCCGAACTTCACTATTTATCCGATATCTTTCTGCAATCCGTTATCCTGGTATAGATCTATCTGTGTTTGCGACTCAAGTTGAGGGGGCAACAGGGGCAGACATTGAGCGTATTTGTATAGATGCGATGAAAGCAGTGATCTTGAGAGGTGATCAAACCCTTACCTCTGATGATCTAGAAGTGGCAGTAGGACGTTACTTAGCAAGACAGCGTATAATATCGGATTCAACGGACTTCTCTACAATGAGTAAAAATGGCGGGTCAGTTTGAGCATTTGCCACTTCCAAAAATTAACATTCAACTGCCCCGCCGCTCTGGAGGCGGTGGTTTTGGCAAGAAAAAACGGGACGATCGCGAAACTCACGGACGACAATTACTTTCTCAGATTTCTGGATTGACGCAATCAGTCAAAGAACGGAAAAGCTCCTTTCGACTTGATCCGAAGCTTATTTTTAAGGTCAAACTTGCCAAGGACTTCAATCTCAGCGAAGACGATTTGACAAAATCTGGACTAACTTTATTGGGGCGTGAGCCTGTTGCTAACAAAGCCATTGTTGTTTTTGCCTCAGATGAAGAACTGACTGAATTTCGCAGCCGTATGGAAAACTACTGCGGCATCAAAACGGAGCATAAGTATGATTACTTAGATGCAGTTGAAGCATTAGTGCCATTAGAACCTCAAGATCGCTTGGGTCGTCTGCTAGAGATAGAACCATTGCAAGCCAATGAAATTGCTGCACTTGATTTAGAACTTTGGCATACCGGCGATCGAGCAGAAATGCAAAAGTACATCGACCAGATTCGTCAAGATTTACAGAAGAAGTCAACTGCCAGTGCTGTTTTCAAGCTAACTGACTTTTATCTTGGAGATTACCTCTGTGTTGTCAGGATTAAAGTCAATCAGGAACTTCTTGACCAGTTGTTAAATGAATTCATTGTCAAAGAAATCGATCGTCGCCCCAAAGCTGCATTTGAGACTAGAGCCGACTACAATCCGTCTCTTTCAGAACTGCCAAATGTAATCTCTCCATCTAATAATTGTTGCGGAATTTTAGTCATTGACTCCGGTGTACGGCGTGGACATCCCCTTTTAGCTCCTGTAATTGGCGAAACAGAGGTATTTCCTGATGCCAAACGCGAATTCATCAAAGGAAGCGCAGATGATGAAGCAGATCATGGGACAGGGGTTGCTGCTATTGCTGCTTATGGAGATATTGAAGCCTGTATCAACAAACGCTCTTTTGATCCAACTGCCTGGATCTTCTCTGCTCGTGTGATGAATGAGCACAACGAATTTGATGAGGATTTGCTTTTAGAGAATCAGTTGGAAGAAGCAATTCTGTACTTCATCAATGAATATCCCAATTGCAAAGTTATCAATATTTCGTTGGGCAATGCAGAACAGGTCTATCAAGAAGGTAGAAAACAGCTTCGGATCGCTGCCAGAATTGACGAATTGGCGTATAGATACCAGCACAAGAACATTCTTTTCGTGATTGCTGCGGGAAACTCCTATTACTACAGCCATCGAGACGTTCGAGAGTTGTTCCGAGCTGATTACCCCAATTACTTACTTGAGCCAGGAGCGCGAATCATCGATCCAGCCACTTCAGCAATTGCGCTAACCGTCGGTTCCTTATCTTTGGGACGTGGCAGCATGACGTACCCAACGGATGCTCGGCGCAATGCGGTCGCTAAAATTTCTGGCTACCCCTCACCGTTTACGAGAACTGGATTTGGTGTGGATGGAATGATCAAGCCAGATCTCGTTGATTTCGGCGGAGATTTTGTCCTAGATGGCGATCGTCTAGCGATGGACAACGATGCAGCAGTTTCGATCGTAACTTTCTCCCAAAACTACACCTCTTCACTTTTCAAAATTAGCAGTGGAACAAGCTTTGCAGCTCCTCGCGTTGCGAACCTGGGTGCTCAACTATTCAACAAATATCTCGATGCCTCGTCTAATTTAATTCGTGCTTTGATTGCTGTATCTGCTGAATTGCCGCGGGAGATTCCCTCACCCTTTCAGATTGGCTCAAAGCAATCTCAGAAACAGAAATCTGCACAACTTGAAAAACAGCTAGCAGTTTACGGCTATGGACAAGCCAACACTCAAAGAGCAATGTATTCTGCTGATAACTATGTTGTATTGCTGGAAGACCATCTGGAAATTGAGGTGGGTTCTTTCGATTTGTTTGAGATTCCTGCTTTACCCTCTGAGTTTTTGCAAAAGAAAGGCAAACGTCTTCTCTCAATTGCCTTGGCATTTGACCCACCGACTCGTCACACCCGTGGGGATTCTTATCTTGGAATTACGATGGAATACAACTTCTTTAAAGGTGTCGATCGAGATAGTGTAATTAGTGCCTATGTTGATGCTGAAAAAGCTCAAAAAACAAAGAAAACAGAGAATTACTCCGAGCTTTCAGTTGACAAACTGAAGCAGAAATTCGGTTCTGGTTGTGTTGTTAACTTATCACCGGGTGCCAATCGTCGTAAGAAAGGTACGCTTCAACGAGGGCGTGTGGAAATTTCGTCACAAGCAACAAAATACGACCAGGGTTCAATGTACTTGGTAGTGAGTTGTAATCGCAAGTGGGTTAAGGTTGAGGAAATCCCTTCACAACGATATGCTCTAGTTGCTGCTGTTAGCCACTCTGATGGAGAAGTTGATCTCTATAGTCGTTTACGAAATCAAGTTAGACAACGGCTTAGAGTCTAATCTTTTTTTGATTGATGCAGACTAGTCTAATCTTTCATCAACATCCGAATTCCTCTCAAAGCATAGTTAATTGAGAGGTTTGGCTACCCACTCTGTCACTCTGATGGTTTTGTAGTAATCTGACATAGATAGCCTTCATCCGATCGCACCCAAAGCTGGTATAGCATTCTCTGTTGACCATTGCCCATTGGAGTTTAAACTAAATTTCTTCCATTGCCAAGAGGAAAATTGGACTGTAAGTCAGCCCAAATCTTTGTCATCAATGAGTTAGACCAGTTCTTCAATTTTGACTCTGTTGAAATTTGAGGAATGTCTGATTAGTTTATTCGGTTGCCTCTGGAGTCAACTCCCTCAAAAAGTCTTGCGATCGCTCATTAATTGCATACAATTCCCTGCCCCAATAGACATCTCAGACTGACTGAAACGCTCTTTCTTAAGCAGTTCTGAGGTTTGTAGCAAAAGCCACAAATTCATTTTTGTCTAAGCGAACGATTTTAACTTAGTGTAAACTCCAGCTTTTTAGGAATCAACGCCAGGATCTACCTTTGTGAGAGGCTGGGTTTTGTGAGAGCTGGAACAATGCGATCGCTCGTTGCTCTTGCACCTGACAAATTACGTGCGGTGGGACCCACTTGTAATGCCGCTAACCCACCCATTACAAATAGCTCACAGCCTCGCCAACGCAGATATTCATCGACAACGGGTAAACCATTCACAACCTCAAGGGGATGAGTGTGCAAAACCTGTTGGAGCAATGGATGGGCTGTTGCATCTAATTGGCTGCCCGTTGCTAACCAGATGTGGTCAATACGTTGATGGTGGATGCAGTCATGCACCGCTGCATTGGTACAACAGATTTGCCAAGCGTTGTTCATCCATTGAGCTTGAGATACCTGGCACTGTTCGTAGAAGGTAATCTTCCCATCCCTTTGCAATCGTCGGAGTTGGGTCAGCATGGCTGGAGTCATAGAACCTCCATTGCGTGCCTGCTGAATCATCTGCCAGCGAGTGAACCAATTGGGTTCTGCCCAGAAGTCTTTGAGGTATTTTGGACCCAGCCAACCAGGATCAGCATCAAATAATTTCTCATAGATGCTGCGGCGAGACATCAGCATTACCTGTGCGCCTCGCTGAATCGCGCCAACGGCTAAATGTCCACTGGTCAATCCACCCCCAATGATCAGCACCCGTTCTCCTCGGAGATGCAATCCTCTCAAATTAACTTGATGGGAGTGAAGGAGGCGATCGCTCGGATAATTTTGGGGGATTCGTTCAACCCATTCTGGAAGATGAGGTCGTCCTCCACCATTGGCAATCACCACCCGACGAGCAACAATCGTTTGACCATTTGATAGTTCCAAGTGGAAGCGAGAACGCTGCTCAGTTAAGGGCTGAATTTGCAACACCTGAGCTGGATACACACAGGTTTGCAATTGCCAGCGGCGAATCACTTCCTGACAAAAATCTTGAAACAGTTTTGTTCCAGGTAAATCGTAGGGTGGAAAGAGTTCATGAGAGCGACCTTCAGCAAAGGTGCGAAGGGCATGGGGATCAGGGTCTGGTTGATGTACAGCAGGTGACCTAAGATGGGGGATCTCCAGTGCCGCAAATTGATGGTTCCATTGGCGCATCCACTGACCACTGGGGTCGAAAACGATGAAGCGTCCTCGCATTGACTTTTTCTTTTGCAATAGATGCGTCACCAGAGTGAGCGCATGAGGTCCAGCCCCCACGATCGCCAGATCAATCGAAGCAGGCAGCGCAAACGAAACATCAACCATGAATCAATACCAAAAATGAGAATGATTATCATTTTAGTTGTATCATGGTCTCAGGTTCACCGCAAAGCAGATGAACCCTGGTCAGAGATGAGGAGTCAGTTAGAACTCAATGCAAACGTTGGATATTACCCTGGTCACGGGTCCATCTGGTGCAGGCAAAACCACCTGGATACAGCAGCAGATTCGTTCGATCGCTGGCTCTACCCTGTATCTCAGTTTAGGTGCAGATGCGGGTTCAGTTGACAGTACCTACTTAGCCGCTGAAGTTCCCGGACTCACGGTACTCCCGATCACGCAGTTGGCTGATTTGTTAGCCCATCCCATTCCGGGGGCTACCGTTTACCTGGAACTGGGCTTTCATATCGATCTGTCCTCACTCATTTTGCCAGACCCGATGACAGACTGCCGCCGAGTCGCGGTGCTGCCGCCGGGAAGTCGGGATACAGATTGGCATGGCTGGGCAGACGAAATTGTGACGGGGGCTGAAACTCACTTCACGTTACAGCAACCTCACTTCTGGCATTCTGCTTTGTCGGGAGAGGTGCTTGATCCTGCCAGCCTCAATACCTTCTGGTACGAGTTGATCAACGGAGCTTATGGCACGATTCAGCGGGCGAAAGGCATTTTTGATGTGGCAGATGGGCGATCGTTCTATTTTGACTCTGTGACAGGACTCCCTGAAACGCCCTATCTAGAACTGAATTTACCGCTTTGGCTGAATGGCAGACCCGATCGTTTCAGCGGCATTGAAATTGTGGGTGAAGCATTAGAGCAGGAAACGATCGCGCAAACCATTCAAGAGTGCTGCTTAGAAGACCATGCGATCGCCTACTACCAGCAACAAATCAAAGACTCATTAGAACCAGGAGATGAGGTGGCATGAAAATCGCGGTGATGTCTTGCATTCATGGCAACTATGAAGCGTTGAATGCTGTGCTATCAGATATCGATGATCACAATATTGATAAAGTCTACTGTCTTGGTGATTTAGTGGGATACGGACCTCATCCCAATGCCGTGGTTGAAATGATTCGGTCTCTGGCTATTCCAACCTGTCAGGGATGTTGGGATGAAGATATTGTGGAAGGGCTAAATGCTTGTGAATGTAGTTATCCATCAGTTTTGGCAGAGAAACGCGGCAAGTTAGCGCATGAGTGGACGAACCAGGTGATTCACTCTGAAGTTCGAGAATATCTGGCGCAGTTACCCTTCAGCTTGCGGGATGGCAACCTGTGTTTTGTGCATGGCAGTCCTCACAATCAGCATGAGTATTTGATGCCAGAAGTGGATGCGTTTGTGGCAATGGAACGAGTGCTGGCGACAGGTGCCGATATTTTGTTTTGTGGTCATACCCATGTGCCCTATGTGCGATCGCTCGATGCTGGACAATTGCAAATCCGCGTCAAACTGACTGGAAAATCAGAACCTCAAGATACCAGCTTTTCTGCACCACTCAAGCGGATTGTCAACGCAGGTTCAGTCGGCGAACCTCGTCATGGTAGACCCAATGCCACTTACGTGATTTATGACAATGACACGGATCAAATCACGTTGCGAGAAGTGGAATATGACTATCAAAAAACCTGTGCCGCCATTATTGAAAAAGGCTTGCCACCGATCTTCGCATGGCGATTAGCCAGAGGTTTAGAGTTTGCCGAACGAGCCGATGACCCAACTCATGTGTGTGAGCGATAGTTATGAGCGAAAACCCGTTTGACTTTGATCAGAATCCCAATCTGCCAACGGCTGACTACGACATCGCAGTACGGCAAAGTATTCCGGGCTATGATGCGATGCTCACAATGCTGACAGCTTTATTCCAACTCTATTTGACGGACGACGCTCGCATTCTGGTGGTTGGAGCAGGCGGCGGCAATGAGATCAGTGCTTTGAGCCAAACTCATCCGAACTGGCAGTTTTCGGGTGTTGATCCTTCTGAAACAATGCTGGCAGTGGCTCAATCCAAGGTTGAATCTTTGGGAATTGAGGATCGTGTCACATTGCACAAGGTCGTCGTGCAAGACCTGCCGATACATCGATACAGTGCTGCAACCAGCTTACTCGTGATGCATTTTCTACCCGATGATGGCACCAAGCTGGATTACCTCAAGGCGATCGCGGTTCGGCTTCAACCCGGTAGCCCATTTGTGCTGGTGGATTCGCATGGAGATAAGCAATCAGAGGTGTTTAAGCGATTGATGGATGGATGGCAGAAACGAGCGCAAATGGTAGGGATGGAATCGCAGCGACTCAATGAGCTTGCTGATGGAGTGTGGCAACACATTCAATGTATTTCAGAAGAACGAACCCTGGAGTTGCTGGCTCAAGCTGGTTTCACCAAAGTAACTCGTTTTTATACTGGCTTTATTTTCGCAGGTTGGTTTGCGTTTGCAGAATAGGTGACAATTTCCAAATTACAAAGGCGTGTAGCATCAGATGACCTGTTGGGCAATTTTGAGTGGCATTGAAGGGAATTTAGCGGCATATGAAGCGGTGCTGGCAGATATCAAGCGGCAACGACATCCGGTAGAAGAACTGTATATTTTGGGTGATGTGATTGCGGCAACCCCTGCCAGTATCAAAGTAATTCAACGAATTCAGTCCCCTCGTGCCAATAAGCCTGTGCCTCAGGTGTGTCAGGGATGGTGGGAAGAACAGTTGTTGATCTTGCATGGCTTAGGACGCACAGGAGAACCTATCGAACTGATTGAGCGATATGACATGGACATGGTGAAAACCCTGTGGGATGCGATTCCGCGAGAAATGGTGGAATGGGTGCGATCGCTTGACTTCGGCTTTTTTGAACTGGACTGTTTGTTAATTCACGGCAGCAGTGTCAGTGTCAGCGATGAGTTAACACCGGATATGCCACCGATTCAAATGCTCGATCGTCTCCTACGCATGGATGCAAATATTCTCTTTTGTGGTCGCTCTGGCTTGACGTTTCAGTATGAAATTCAACAAGGGGCAGTGACATCCAGTGTCACCACTTTAGATCAGGCAACTTCACCGCAAGTGGTTTCAATTAAGCCTAAACAGGTAATTGGTGTTGGTAATGTTGGACGGATTCCTGGAAAGGCATCCTATACACTCTACAATCCCTACACGAATCAGGTTGAATTCAGAACGGTACGGTATGTTCGGGTAAAGGGTTCCAAACAGCGAAGGAAACCTGAATGCAGTTCCCGTCTGTAGTTTTGCTCAGTTGACTGGGTGGGCAAGACTTCGGCTTAAGCTCAGTCGAAACGTTGCCCACCCCACAAGAATCTGGTAGATTTGATTCCTTTGCCTCAGTACCTTAGTTCAAAGTGCCAGAGGGATTTAGATCAGCACTCGAAAGAACCACTGCACCCGGATTGTGTTCAGGGCAGTCTTCGCAGGCAAATGCCGCAGGAGCGATGAGCAAACCAGACAGTACGGCCAGGCTCAACATCAGTTTACGCATGGGTTTATCCTCCAAAAAGATTATCATTTTCATCTTACAGTAGGTCATCGAGGTGGTTTCGCTCTGTTGACGCACCACCCTGTCTGCTGCCTCAGGGTAAAGGACTGGAACCAATGCTGACTCCGGATTCCGTCCCAAACGCAAACAGCCGCATTGCCACCCCTTCAGTCGCAGGATCAGAAATTCTGATAGTTCGCACAACGGTATTGGTGGTGGTGTCTACCTGGCTGATCGTGCCGTCAATGTTATTGGCAATAAACAAATATTGACCATCTCCTGTCATAGCCTGGGCACGATAGCCCTGTGCTGCACCAACTTCGATCGAATCCTGCTGTTGCGGAGTGGAGGGATCGCTGACATTGAGAACCAGCAACTGGCGCGATCGAGAGTCTGGCTCACGGCTGCTGGTTGAAACGGTGATGTACAGGGTTTCACCGTCCGGAGTAATCATGGGATGGCTGGGAGAGGCAATTTCTTCATCTGTGCCTGCTAGCGATCGATCGCAATCTGCGCCTTCATACCGTAGCGGGACTTCTGAGATCAAAACGTCCTCAGTGGTGTCAATCACGGCAAGCTGACCAATCTGACAGGTAGCTCCATCTAGACCCTCACGGGGGGTTCGCTGCACGGAATAAATATACCGCCCATCGGCAGAGGGAATGGTTGAACCAGCCCCTGATCCCTGAGTTGTAATCACATCAAAGCTGAGTCTATCAGGATCAAGATCGATCGCCACGATCTGTCCTACTCCCGTCAGGTTACAGTAGGCTCGTCCGCTCAACGGAGCAGTGCCGCAGCCGTGCGGGGCTAACCTGACCCCATTTTCTCCAGTCGGGTCACAGGTTTTTTCCGGAGTTGAGCCATCCAGTCCTAAAGCCGTTGCTGATAGCGTTCCGACCCGTCTAATGTTGTTGATATCGGAGTAGTCATAAACGCTCAACACATCATCACAGTCGTCGATATTGCTGATTACCACCCGTTCTTGCGTTGTGCTGAAGCTGGCTTTGTGATGCCCTTTACCCAGGGAAACTTCAGCTACGGGCTGTAAATAGGTTGGGCTAGTAGGAACCGCGTCAACAAATAGAGCCGTATTTTCTTCTACTCCACCATCGTGCGTTCCATCATTAAGAGCAATCCAATACTGTTGACCATTCAGCAAGGGAGTCAAATAAGCATGAACAGGTCGGGTTCCAGTACTGTTAGAGGAAGGAAAACGAGCAACTTCCTGCATCGATCGCGCATCGAAAACAAGAACTTCATCATTCCCATTTACATTAAAGATAATATGTCCATTAGCAAGCACATTTCCATCACGGGGATTGGGTACGTTGGGTATTGCGCCTTCTCTTGCCGCTCCAGATTCAATATCAAAAGCAAGAATCTCACTCCCATTTGCCACAAATAAAGTATCGGGTAGAATTTCATCACCACCACTTTGGGCCGTTGCCAGGGGAATCTGTGCCCCCAAAAGCAGCATCGAGGTGGCCAGCGGAGTGAAACGACGGATTAGCTTCCAAACCATGTTGTAATCAGCGAGATAAGTTTTGGATTTATTCCCACCTTTACATCGGCAATACTGGTGATGTCAAAAGACAGGCTGTCAAACTTTTCTCGATACAAGCATCCTCTAGCCAAATGCAATGCTGGGCGATCGCATTTTCTCAATTAGACCCAAAGTTTGCTGATACGGAAGCATTAACCCTTGCTCCTGGAAAAACTGGGCAGCCTGTTGCAGGTCGGCGATCGCTCTAGACTGCGCTCCCTGTTCGTAGCGGATCATGCCGCGACTGAGATAGGCATGGGCATGGTTGGGAACGCGCTGCAATACTTGAGTGAAGTCATTGATGGCAGCGATGTTATTTCCGCGCTGATGATACGCACAGCCTCGGTTGTACAAGGCTCCTACATGATTTGAATTCAGTTGAATGGCTTGAGTCAGATCAGCAATTGCCTGCTGTGGATGATTGAACAACAGTTGGGCTAATCCCCGATCGCTGTAAATCTCCGCCATTGTGCTGCGATCGAGGGGCGACGTTTGACGTAGGGCTTCACCAAAGTCTACGATCGCTTCTCGATAAGTTCCTCTGTCTATCTGTGCCAATCCCCGGTTATAGTGAGCACGATAATCATAAGGTTTAAGCTTAAGTAGTTCAGTATAATCGGCAATTGCAGCTTCGTATTCATGCAATCGGTAATGAGCTAATCCGCGATTCAGGTAAGCTTCCGTGTTGGCTGAATTCAAAGTTAGAGCCTGGGTGCAGTCAGCAATCGCAGTTTGGTACGCTTTTAACTCAAGGTAAGTTAAGCAACGATTACTGTAGGCACTGGCATAACCCGGATCGGATTGCACGGCTTGAGTAAAGCGTTCTGCTGCTAGAGGGTAATCACCGTTTTGAAACGCCGTGACCCCCTGGTGCAACGCTGTTTTAGAATCTTCAGGAAGACTGGAGTTGGCGCTGGCAATTGCCACAGGCATTAGCCAAACGAGCAGCAGTGCAGCCAGGACACCCATACTGAGAATCAGCCTATGAAAACAGTGTGCCATTGCTATCTACCATTGAACTGTACGGACAAGATGGAGAACCAGGGGATAGGAATTGTGGATTAGCAACGAGGCATTGAATTCTTGATCTTGCGTCGATGAGAATGAATCCAGCTTAGATCTCCAGAATTCAATAAACTCGATCCTTGTCACTCAATCCCCATCTCCTGATTCCCAATTCCAGGACAGACTGAACTGCTACTACCAGCCCTTCTCTGCCTGAGCGAGAACATAGGCGGCTACGTCCTCAATTTGTGCGTCTGTCAACCGTCCTCTGAAGGCTGGCATGGCTGCTTTGCCGTTTGTCACCTGAGTTTTAATTGCATCCAACGATGCCATTGAATATTGCTCTAGGTCGCTCTGCTTTAGTGTTTTGGTAGCATTGACGAGATTTCCACCCCCGATATGACAAGCCGCACAGTTGGCACCAAAAACTTTTGCACCGTTGGCAATATCAGCATCGGCTAAGGCTGGAGGGGTAAACAGCACTGTCACCAGAGCGATCGCCACTAACACAATTGATAGTAAACGTTTCAAGGTAATCTCCTCTCATTGAGCGCACGAATCCGCTCACTATCCTGACTAAGGATGATCCCCTGCGTCAAAAGACAGGGTGTCAAACATTGCAAAACGGTTTACATTCATTGCGCTTTACGAAGATCTGATGAGAGGCGAACAAGTAAGAGATGCACCAGCGTCAGTGCGATCGTCCAGATCACCTCTTTACTCAACAATCGGCAAAGAATTCACAACGGATGTTACCTCGTTGTGCGGATCGCTAAATGCTGGGTTATGAATGAACGTTTCATCCGTTAAGCTCCGTAAGAAAGCCAGCAAATCTTGCCTCTCCAGTTCAGTGAGTTCAAACCCTATAATGAATTGACTCTTGAGCGGGTTGGTACGCCCAACGCCAGCATGGGGCCCGGAATCAATCGTTCTGCCTCCTGCCTGGTAATGGGCAATCGCCTCCTCCAACGTTGCCACACTGCCATCGTGCATGTAGGGAGCCGTTCGTTCAATATTTCGTAGCGTCGGTGCTTTGAAGTGCCCCATATCTGCTGGATTATGGGTGATTTCGTACACGCCAGTATTGTTGGAGGGATAGGCTCCATTGCCGTCAAGGTTGTAGAGTCCAGTATTGTGAAAGGCAATCTCTCGAAACGCAAGCCGTTCGTGCATGATCGAGTCACTAAAGTTCAATCCTCCATGACAATGAAAACACTCAAACCGTTCGCTGTGAAATAAAGCTTCCCCTCGTTTCGCAGATTCTGAAATCGCATTCCTCTCGCCATCATAGCGGTAGCGATCGTAGGGTGAATTGAAGGAAACCAGCGATCGTTCAAAGGAGGCGATCGCTTTCATCAAATGATTCACATTGATGTTCTCATCTCCAGCCCCAAAGGCGGCTGCAAACATCTCACGATACTGTGGATCATCGCGCAGCATAGATAGGATTTCATTCTCTCTGCCCACCATCCCCAGTTCGATGGGATGTTCACCAAACAAGGGCACTAACCCCTGCTGCTCCAGAGTGGTCATGAGCGGATTCGCCCAGGTCAGCACAGAGTTATAAGCCATGTTGGCAAGACTCATAGCGTTACGCGGATGCAGTTCTCCCGTTGCCCCCACACTCACTGGTTTGCCATCGGTAAATGCCCGCGATTGCAGATGACAGGAACCGCAGGAAAAGTCTCCTGTGATGGAGAGGCGTTTTTCGTAGAACAAATGCCTGCCCAACTCTACCTTTGCCTGACTCATGGGGTTGTCTTCAGGCACAATCGGTCTAGGTGTCCAATCCGGTAGATCCCATTGGTAGCTGGGTGGATTGGACGGTGTGGCTAAAACGCGGCTGAACCCGATCGAGAGCAGGAAAGAGAGAAGGCAGGCGATCGCAAGGGCTGGCAAACGGCGCATCATTCCCCTCGAATTATTCCACTCTAAAGAAGGTCTGCTGTGGCGCAGCGGTACCATTAAAGGGTAATCCCAGCGCGTTCATGATACCAACGCAATCACTGTCATTGGGTGCAGACATACAACCAGGAGCCGTGTCCGGTTGATTACTACTCAGATCTGTGTTTGCGACCAGGGCTGCCAAATCCGCCACAATCACATTCTGGTTGGGATCAAACTCCGGCAGTGTGACGGTAGCCCGATTCGGATTGCTGCAACTCGATGGACTTTGATTCCCTTCTGCACTTTCACATCCCGTGCTGCCCAGGTGGATGAAGAATGCCTGGCTGTCAAGCTCCTCTCCGTGGGGCGAATCATGAACGCCTTCATGCTTCACAGCTTCAGGGAGCATTCCCGTTTGATTTTGAAGGCTGAGGTCAATTCGCGCGAACTTATAGCCGGATTGCCAGTTCCACCAGAGCGAGGTGAGGTTGAGCGGTGAAGCAGCCAGGGTTGCATCCACATGATTTAACTCAAACGGAATGCCCAGGGTGAACTGTAGCCCGGTGTAGTCTCCGGCGGGAGCCGTACCGATGATGCGATCGTTTGTTTCCACCGTGCCATTGGCGCAACTACCCGACTTATCTTCAAAGTCAAGCAGAGCTACGTTTTCGTACTGCCATCGCCCATCTTGCTCCAGCGTGAGCGGTACAGTGTTGCCCTCTGCATCAATCAGCGCAACTTCTGAAACGTAAAAACGGAAGTCAAGTGGCGTGACGCGACTGGCAGGTGTGCCGATCGTGTAGCTCTGATCACAGCTGAACGGCTGATCGCCAACGTTGGCTTGAAACCGAATGGTTACACGTTCCGTTTCAGCGGCCCTGGCTTGCCAGGTGCTCGTGGGATGGAGCCAAGTCACTCCCAGACAAACGAGGGCAGCAGAGGCGATCGAACGATATAAATTTTTCATATGCGCAAATTGAAGATGCTCGCAGTCAGTTGAGCTGTTTTTGGAATCAACACAGCCTTAAAAGGATAAACGACTGATTCCGCCCTGTAAAAAGACAAGATGTCATACTTCAATGGATTGATTGCGTACAAGGCTCACATAAGCCGAAGAACTCTAGGGTATGGTAGTAGATTTTGAACGGAGTTGAAGCGTGAAGGTGTGCCTCTAATTCTTTGACAGGACAGTCATTGAGGGGAAAGGATTGACCACATTGCAGGCAGGTGAGGTAATGCTGCTCGGGCACAACGGGACTGTAGAACGCCTCCCCGTTTGTTCCCATCCGGCTTTTGATTAATCCATGCAATTTCAACGTTTCTAATGCCCGGTACACCGTCGATAAACCGATCGCCTGTTGTTGGCGCAGCAGGCTATACAACTCCTGGGCGGAAAGGGCATTGGGTTGCTGATGCAGGACATCCAGCACCGCTTGCTGGTTACGAGTCAAACGGTGGTTAAGGAACGCACTTTTTTGAGGTAAAGAGTCACTTTTCACAACGGATGCTGTAGAATAGGCGAATGATTATCATTCTCATTATTATGCCATGAGCCGGACTGAAGCCTCAACCCTTACCCCTCAAACTCCGCCAACAGAAATTACCCCATCGGATTCGGGTCGCCAGGACAAATCAACTGTGCCAGCGATCGCCCATCGTCCCAGAAGGTTGCGACGAACCGAAACCCTGCGGCGGATGGTGCGGGAGAATGTGTTGCGAGTCGAAGATTTGATCTATCCGCTGTTTGTCATGGAAGGAGAGGGGCAACGGGAAGCAGTGCCCTCCATGCCAGGGTGCTACCGCTACACGCTGGATTTGCTGCTGGAGGAAGTGCGGGAAGCAGAACAGTTGGGTATTGGAGCGATCGCCCTATTTCCGCTGATTCCCTACGATCAAAAAGACAACGCCGGAACCGAAAGCTACAATCCGGACGGGTTGATTCCTCGCGCCGTGCGAGCTATTAAACAAGCCGTTCCCGATATTCTAGTTATTACCGATGTTGCCCTCGATCCCTACAGCAGTGAGGGACATGATGGCATTGTGCAGGATGGCAAGATTCTCAACGATGAAACGGTTGCCGTGCTGGTGAAGCAAGCCCTCGTGCAGGCAGAAGCTGGTGCTGATTTTGTTGCCCCTTCGGACATGATGGATGGTCGGGTGGGAGCGATTCGCCGGGCATTGGATGCGGAAGGATGGATCAATGTGGGCATCCTGGCCTACTCTGCCAAGTATGCCTCTGCCTACTACGGCCCGTTTCGGGATGCCCTGGATTCAGCCCCTAAGTTTGGCGACAAGAAAACCTATCAGATGGATGCTGCCAATGCTAAAGAAGCGATCAAAGAAGTGGATTTAGACATTGCCGAAGGGGCAGATATTGTTATGGTCAAGCCTGCCCTGGCGTATCTCGATGTGATTTGCCAGATTAAGCAGCACACGAACTTACCCGTTGCAGCCTATAACGTTAGTGGGGAGTACGCCATGATTAAAGCAGCAGCAGCTCAGGGCTGGATTGATGAGGATAAGGTGATTTTGGAAACGCTGACCAGCATGAAACGAGCCGGGGCAGATTTGATTTTGACCTACTTCGCCAAACAGGTGGCATTGCGGCTGGGGCGTACTCTTTTGTGAAGGATGCAGAAAACTTTGATGCAGCAGGTCGAACAATTGTAGCGCAGGCATCTTGCCTGCATGGGTTGCCAGTCGAGACGACTGCCCTACGGTTGTTCCTACCCTTGATGGAATAGAACGACCTGCGGCTGCGATCGGCGATCGAACGAAATTAAGTGTTGCAAGATTTAGTGTAAATGATTATTATTCTCAATAAGCGTGCGATTTGAGAAATCCAGTCGTTACCCCTGAGGATTTGTGAAATGAGCCATCTAAGTCGCAAAACCAATCTGTTTCAGATGTCTGGTAGGACGATCAATCGAGTTTCCCTGGCGGTTGTCTCCACTGCTGTGGCGATCGGTTTAGGTAGCTGTGCTCCTCCGGATGAGCCAACGGGAGCAGGGGACTCTCCTGAAGCTGAGGTGGCGACTGAAACTGGAGCATCACCCACTGGAGAATTACAGGTCGTTACCACAATCTTGCCCGTGACCCAATTCACCAGAGCAGTGGCAGGCGATCGGGCGGAAGTGTCTCAGCTCTTGCCCTACAATGTTGATCCCCACGATTTTCAAGCTCGTCCAGAGGATGTGCAACGGCTAGCCCAGGCGGATGTGCTCGTCATCAATGGGTTAGAGATGGAGTTCTTTTTGGATGATTTGGTTGCGAATGCAGAAAATCCAAATTTAACGACGATCGACAGCAGTGAAGGCATTGCCTTAATCTCCAATGAAGACATTGGAGTCGAAGGGCACAGTCATGGACACAGCCACGATCACGACCACGACCACGATCATGACCACGATCATGACCACGATCATGATCATGATCAATCTGAAGCTGGACATCACCATGCCCACGGTGAGTATAACCCCCACATCTGGCTTGATCCCATGCGAGCCATGCAGCAGGTGGAAAATATTCGCGATGGCTTGATTGCGGCTGATCCCGATGGAGAGGAAACCTACACGGCCAATGCAGCGGTTTTTATTGAACAGCTTCAGGAATTAGATGCTGAATTCGCAGAAATGCTGCAACCTTTTGCGGGACAGACCTTTGTGGCCTTCCATGACTTCGCTCCTTACTTTGCCGATCGCTACAACCTGGAAACTGAATACCTGGTGGATGTTCCCGCTGCTAATCCTTCCCCAGAGGATGTCCGGCGCATCTCAGAGACAGTGCAAGCTGAGAACTTGAAAGCTCTATTGACAGAACCCGCAGCGGAAGGTCAGTTCGTTTCCCTAGCCCAAGACCTGGATGTAGGGGTCAGTTCCTTTAACCCGATCGAGATAGGCAGTAGTCCAGCATCGCTCGAACCGGAATATTACTTCACGGTCATGCGCCAGAATGTCAAGAATCTGGTGGAAGCCTTTGGCGGCTCGGCTCAGTCTTCTCTACCCTCCTTCCTGCGATTGTGGAAGCCCCAGCCAGTTGCGATGATGCCTCAGACGGTGCGTTTAAGAAGTTGACGAGGTGCGAGTTGAAAGAGCCGGTTTTGGCAGTAGAGGGTTTGACGGTTTACCGTGAGACGTACCTGGCAGTCCAGGAGGTTTCCTTTGCTTTGGAGGAGGGAACCGATACGGCGATCGTTGGGCCCAATGGAGCCGGAAAGAGTACCCTGATCCAGGCGATTTTAGGAATCTTGCCACGCCAGTCTGGTCAGGTTTTAGTTTTAGGAAAACCCCTGAGCCGATCGGGTCGTCTGCCCTCCTCCATTCGTCAGCAACTTGCCTACTTGCCGCAAAACTTTTTGTTCGATCGCCGCATTCCCATTACCGCTGCTGAGTTGGTTGGACTGGGCTGGGATCGGGTTGGCATGCAATTCCCCTGGGCCGGACAACGGGAACGTCAGTTGGCGATCCGGCAGGCATTGGCGCGAGTGGATGCCCTCCATCTCAGCCGCAAGCTGATTAGTGGTCTGTCGGGGGGGGGAGATGAAGCGAGTGCTGTTAGCCTACTGTCTGGTGCGTCCCCGTCGCCTGTTGATTCTGGATGAAGCACCAGCCGGATTAGATATTCGCAGTGAGTCGGATTTTTATCGTCTTCTGTACGAACTCAAATACGAACAACAGTGGACAATCCTACAGGTTTCCCATGATCTGGATATGGTCAGGCAGCACTGCGATCGGGTGTTGTGCCTGAATCAAAGTTTGCGCTGCCAGGGAATTCCAGAACATACCCTCTCTGCGGATAATCTAGTAGCAGCCTATGGGACAGAGTTTGTACGGTATCGTCATCAGCATTAATCCCCACTCCCCATGACCGACCTCACCCGCATCATCGAACTCTTCCAACTCCCCTTCATGCAGCGTGCCGTAATGAGCGGCATTCTTACCGGGTTGATGGGGGGAATGTTGGGCAGTTTTACAATCCTGCGGCAACTGTCATTTTTTAGTGATGCCTTGGGGCATTCTGCTTTGTTGGGAATTAGTATCGGCGTGTTGTTGGGAATCAATCCGACCGCCGTACTGTTACCCTTTGCGGTGATCTTTGCGTTGGGTGTGACGTACCTGTTAGAAAAAACGCAACTGTGGACGGATGCACTGCTGAATATTGTCTATTCTTCCTCGTTGGCAATCGCCGTCATTCTCCTGACGTTTGTAGGTACCTACACTGGGGGATTAAGCAATCTTTTGTTTGGCGATATTTTGGCAGTGCGACAGGCTGATTTGATGTTTAGTGTGGTGCTGCTGGTTGCCTGTACGCTGTTCATTGGGTTGACGCTACGAACGCAGATGCTCTTAACGTTGCATGAGCCATTGGCGATTTCTAAGGGAGTGTCTGTATCAATTCACCGGACTATCTTTATTGTGTTACTGGCGTTGGTCGTGGGAATATCCATTCGGGCGATCGGGGTATTGTTGATCAGTGCGTTTGTGGTGATTCCTGCCTGCGCCTCACGGTTGATCAGCCACAAGTTTTCTCACTATGTCATTTTCTCTGCTTTGATTGGTGCAGTCAGTGCCGTTTTGGGCATGATTCTTTCTGCCTGGTTTAATTTCCCTTCCGGCCCCAGCATTGTTGTTACCCAATTAATGATCTTTTTAAGCACAATGGCGTTACCCCGTCTTAAATCACTAATCGGAAATCACTAATCAAAAATCACTGATCGGATCACCGAACCGCTAACAGAATACGATCGTCAAATCGCTGCCAAATCACGCCTACTTCCTGAAATCCGGCTTGTCGTAGTCCAGCTTCGTGAACATCCAGGATCGGCTCAAATTCAGTCGATCGCGTTCCAAAACGATGCTTTCTGACTTCAAGCAAGGAGGCAAAAGCGGGTTCATCAGCGACAGCCTGCCACCATTGCTCCCAGTTTTCTCCACCCTGATTTTCAAATGCTTGCTGTTCTTGACGAGACTGCATTGTTTTAGAGAGTGTTGTAAAAGTTGGCAGATAAGATGGAAAGGGCAACACATCGCTATTCAGAAATACGCCACCCGGACGCACTATTGCTCCCAATTGTTGATATAAGCCCACTAGGCGATCGCTGGACAACCAGTGTAGTGCCGTTGTGGTCAGTACAGCATCGACTGGCTGTTCACCCAGATGTTGTTCACCTAGATGTTGAACCCAATTCTCTTGCATTAAATCCACTTCTACCCAACGCAGCCGACCTGCCATATCGCCCAATGCACCACGACCAATCGCCAGCAGGACGGGATCTAAATCGACTGCAATACAACGAGCCTGGGGAAACCGGGTTAACAACCGTTGACTGATGGCACCTGGGCCACAAGCCAGATCGATCGCAACGAACGTGGGAGGGAGAACCTGCTCCAATACGTCAAACATGGCTTGAAAGCGTTCTTCTCGGTGGGGTAAGTAGCCGCTTTGTTGAGCATCCCAGCGCTGTAACCAGTGATGCCAGTCCACTTGAGCATTCGTTAATGTCATAGAAATCAAATTGAGTGGGTGGATAATGAACGATGACGAGGGTGAGTAGGCAATTGAGCGGCCATCAGTTGTTGGGAGTAGGGATGCTGAAGTTGGTGTAGCCGTCTGGCATCGGTTAACACTTCAACGATCGCCCCCTGGTACATCACTGCCAGTTGATCAGCCATGAAGGAAACTGCTGCCAAATCGTGGGAGATAAACAAATAGGCTAACTCAAACTGTTGCTTCAGGTCTGCCAGGAGGTGAAGGATTCGGGACTGAATGGTCATATCCAGACTGGCAACAGGTTCGTCTAAAACAATCAGTTTTGGCTTGAGGGCGATCGCTCTGGCAATGGTGATGCGTTGCAGTTGCCCACCGCTAAATTGGTGGGGATACTTATCGGCATCTGTGGCCTGTAGTCCGACAATTTCTAACAAAGCTTGAACGTTTCTCGTCACCTCTGCTGCTGAAAGATTGCGGTAATTTCGTATCGGTTCACTGATGATTTCATGAACGGTGAGTCGAGGATTGACTGCACTCAAACTGTCTTGAAACACGACTTGCAATTCCTGACGCAGTGACCATAGTTCGCTCCGGCTCAACTGATTGAGCTTCTTCCCTTGCAACCAAATTTCTCCTCCATCTGGCTGTTCCAGTCCCAACACCATGCGACCCAGGGTACTTTTGCCCGCACCGCTCTCCCCCACAATGCCCATACAGCAGCCCGATGCAACGGTGAGAGAAATATTGTGTAACGCCTTAACCGTATGTTTGTGCCCCCGCCAGCCGCGCCGGACTTCATAGGTTTTTGACACATTTTGCATTGATAACAGGGTCATACTCAACAGGGTCATCCTCTCCTGATGCTCAAACGAGATGCCAGCAACGATCGGGTGTAGGGATGCTGGGGGCAATCAAATAAATCCGCAACGGCTGCCTGTTCAACGAACTGTCCTTGATACATCACCGCTACCTCATCGGCGAGTTGAGCAATCACACCCATATCGTGAGTGACTAACAAAATAGCAGAATTGTGTTGCTGTTGCAGATGAGCCAGCAGATTCAGGATTTGCATTTGGGTAATCACATCCAGGGCGGTTGTAGGTTCATCGGCAATTAACACTGCGGGATGGAGGGAGAGGGCGATCGCAATCATGACTCGCTGCAACATACCGCCGCTTAACTGAAACGGAAATTGCCGCCAGAGTTGCTGAGGGTAAGGTAAACCAACGGCAGCCAGGTGTTCCAGGGCGATCGAGCGTGCTTCCGCTTTGGATAAAGGCTGGTGCGATCGCAGGGTTTCACGAAATTGTTGTCCGATCGTCAAAATTGGATTAAAAAAGCTAGACGGATTTTGTAACACCACGCCAATCTGCTGTCCCCGAATTTGGCGCATGGCGGCGGGCGACAACTGGGTTAATTCTTGCTGCAATAGATGAATCGACCCGTGGGCAATCCGTCCTCCCCGACCCAGTAGCCCCAGAATGGCTAAACAGGTGGCACTTTTCCCAGAGCCACTCTCACCAATAATGCCCAGCACTTTTCCCGGCTTCAGTTGCAAACTGACACCCCGAACCGCAGGAGTCCACCCCGTACGCTGCTGAAACTCGACATGAAGATCGGTCACCGTGAGAACTGGATCAACCATTGGGAAGCGGTGCCTCTGCATTGGAGAGCGGCGATCGCGTTGGTTTGATGGTTTTGCCCAAACGTGGATCAAGGGCATCCCGGAGGGCATCCCCCAGCAGGTTGAAGGACAGCGCCACAATGAAGATCATCAAGCCAGGGTAGATCATCAGTCCCGGTTCTCGGCGAAAAAATTCCCGCCCATCGGTGATCATGGCACCCCATTCGGGCGCAGGGGGTTGAATCCCCAATCCCAGAAACGAAAGGGCTGAGATGTGTAAAATAACAGATCCCATATCCAGGGAAGCTAAAATCGCAATTTCAGCAATGGTGTAGGGCAACAGGTGTTTCACCATGAGATGAAAGCCACCCGTCCCAGCAACGATCGCTGCTTTAATGAAATTCTCTGCCTTTAAGCTCAATACTTTAGAACGAACAATCCGAGCATACCACGCCCAATGGGATGCCCCCAGCGCAATCACAATATTAATTACATTTGATCCCATCACACCGACGATCGCCAACGCCAGGATCAAATTTGGAAATGATAAAAATACATCACAAATCCGCATTAGAACACTATCCATCCTGCCACCGATATAGCCAGCCATCAGACCCACCGTAAGGCTAACGGTGGTTGTGAGTGCTGTCACAGCAAGGGCGATCGACAGGGAGATTCGCGCTCCATAAATTAATCGTGACAAAATACATCGTCCCAGATGATCTGTTCCTAAGGGGAAGGTCGTACTCGGTGGCTGAAGTCGTCGAGCCAGTTCAACGTCTAATGGATCATGGGGAGCAATATAGGGTGCAAATATTGCCATCAAGCTGATGCCAAGAATGATCCCGATACTGATCCATGCCATTTTATTCTTCAGTAATTGTTGTAGTAATGACATGATGCAATTTCTGTTTGATACTGGTCACTATTTCATGCGTCAACCTCACTCCTATTCATCACCTAACTCTCCTCAACCTTTCCTAAACGAATTCTGGGGTCGAGATAACTGTAAGTCAGATCCACAACTAAATTGGTCATCACAAAGAAAACGGCTGCCAGACACACATAGGCTTGAATCACCGGATAATCTCGATTGAGAATCGATCGCACAGCAAATCGTCCAATCCCCGGTAGGGCAAAGACATTTTCCACGATTACGGCTCCAGCTAACAGATGAGCAATGCTCATGCCAAACAGAGTAATGACGGGTAACAGCGCATTTTTAAGCACATGTCTGCCGACGATCAGGCGTTCCTCCAGCCCTCTGGCACGAGCATAAAGCACATAGTTCTGGCTCAAGCTATCCAGCATACTGCTACGCAACAGTCGAGCATAAACGGCCGCTGGCGACCAGGCCAAGGTGATGGCGGGAAGCACCAAATGCAGCAGGCTACCGCGTCCCATGACCGGGAACCAGCCCAACTGAAAACTAAAGCAATACATCAACAGAAAGCCAAGCCAGAAGTTGGGTATCGCTGCACCCACATAGGCAAACAGGCGGCTGCCATAGTCAAAAATGCTATCTCGATAGAGAGCTGCCAGAACCCCAAGGGGAATACTCACGAACCAAATTAAAACCGTGGTGCTGAAGGCCAGTTCTAAGGTGGTGGGTAAGTAATAAAGAATTTCCCGAAGCACGGGTTGTCCCGTCACAAAGGAATTACCAAAGTCCAGATGGATAACATGCCATAACCAATCCAGATACTGAATGGGTAGAGGACGGTTTAATCCCAGTTGCTCCCGCATAGCAGCAACGGATTCGGGTGTAACCGGAACCTCCATAATCCGCAGGACGACAACCGCCGGATCACTGGGCATGAGTTGCACGAGCAGGAACGTGAGTAACGAAATTCCTACTAACACCGGAATCAGTTGCAGCACTCGACGCACGACGTAAAGTCGGTTCATCTGCCTCAGTTGCCTCGCCCCTGGAAGGTGTCGCATCATCATTGCTGTCAAATGGCTGGACAGGTATTACTCCGACTTCGTTAACTTGCTTGCGGGTACTTGATTGCCTTGCGGCATAAATTCAAATCCGCCAATACCATCATGCAACACCGCCAATTTAGTGGAATAAGAAATTGGCAGGTAGACGGCTTGCTCATGCAGCGTGGTCAAAATCTCTTGATATAACTGCTGTCGGGTTGTTTCATCCGTTGACACCAGCACATCGGAAATGTTTTGATCAATTTCTGCCTTCATGGGCAAACCAGACTGGGCCTCAAAGTCGGCGTGGGATGGCTTCCGCATGGATGACACCATTGCATGAGGCTCGTAGGGCGGGCCCCAGGTGTCATTGAAAATCAAATGAAACTCACCATTGGTCTGGCGATCGAGCCATGATTGTTCTTCTTCTCCCAGTAAGCGGAGATCAATACCAACCCGTCTCAGATCAGCCTGTAGGGCTTCAGCGATCGCCTTATCCACATTGTTGAGAGCATCAAAAGATAATTCTAAAACCAGAGGCTGTCCGTCCTTTTCACGAACATTACCCCCTGCGGGAAGCGTCCAACCCGCCTCTTCCAGTAAGGCATTGGCTTGTTCTACATCATACTCGTAGGGTTCCAGTCCAATGTCCGCATAGGGAACTTCGTCGGAGAAGTAGGTATCAGCCCGTCGTTCCGTGTTGTAGAAAATCGCTTCAATCACCGCATCTTTATTGAAGCTATGTTGAATCGCCTGACGAACCGCTAATTCCTGCGTGGGGCCACGACCCGAATGGATGGCGATCGCCCTTGTCCTGAGGGGGTGTGAAACTTCAGCCTGATAGGACTCCTGCAACTGCTGAAACGCATCCAGGCTAATCAAACCATCCCCGTAGATCAGATCCAGCTCACCACTTTCAAAGGCAACAACCCGCGTCTCTCCATCGGGAATAATCCGTACCGTCATCTGTTCCACATCCGGCAATTCCCCCCAATAGTTTTCATTGCGTTGAAATGCAGCAATTTCGTCTCTGCGGTATTCCGTCAGCACCCACGGCCCCGTCCCAATCGGTGCTTTGATGCCGTCAGCAGTGGTGCCAGAGTCCGGGAAGGCAGCCGGGGAAAGGAACCGCACGGGACGAATTAGGGTGAGTTCCTGTAAAGCCGGATAGTAGGGGTTGTTAAGGTGCATCCTCAGGGTGTAGTCACCTTCTGCTTCCACGCGATCGATCTGCTGAATCAGTTCCAGCCAGTCGTGCCTCCCTTCATTCGCCAGAATTTGATCAAAATTGAGTTTGGCAGCTTCGGCATTGAACGGTTCACCATCCGAGAACTGTACTCCCTGACGCAATTGAAACGTGATCACTCGACCATCGGGGGATACCTCCCAACTTTCAGCCAGCGCAGGCAAAATTTCGCCACCCCGTCCGTAGCTCACCAATGGTTCAAAAACCATGTCCTGAGCAAACATCTGGCTGGGGCTGTAAAGGTGAGGATTCAAGGGGCCAACATCGTTTGACCAGGAAAAAGTGATGCTTTCAGACTGATTGTTTGCCGTTGGCGATCGTCCGCAACCCGGAAATACAACTAATGCTCCGATCGCCAGCGGAAATAAAACCTTACCCAAAAAACTCATACGCTCTCTATCACTCTCTTATTCTTCACTTGCGCTTTTTGTACTTTATTTACAACAAACAGCGGATATAAAACAGCCAATGAAAATGATTCTTACGCACCCTGCAAGGTGAAATCCAAAACCTCACATTTATTTAACTTTTGGTAATTACAATATTGGCTATTCGATCAATATCCCCCTGTAGGGCATTACAATTTGCGCGACTGAAATGGTACTCTCTGATGTCTGCGTAGTTGCAAAATTACTTTATCTCCAAAAGCTTCATTTCTGAACCAATGATCAGATAATGGTCAGATGTAATTTGATAGCGAAGATAGATAGTGAGGGCAAGTAATGACCAGTAAAATTGTTGATACCTGGCTAACAAATTCCAAAGAAGAAAATTCCATGTTTGATGATCACTATCCCCTGTGGCAGGTGATGATCGATCGCATGGCCGAAAAGTCCTTAGAAGGAAAGACAGTGCTGGATTTTGGCTGTAATCAGGGTGGCTTTTTGCGAGTTTTGTATCAGCAAAAACCCTTTCAGAAAGGAATTGGTGTTGATGTTGCTCGACAGGCCATCGAAATTGCCAACAGAAATAAGGGAAACCTGCCGATCGACTATGAAGCCCGTAATGATTTAGAACCCTTTAAGGCAGCAATTCAGGTTGCCTTTAGTCATGAGGTTTTGTATTTAGTTCAAGATCTGAAACGGCATACCCAGGAGATGTTTACCTGCCTCCAATCTCAAGGTGTTTACTATGCTGCATTGGGCTGTCATTCTGATAATCCTCTGTGGGCAACCTGGAAGAAAATGATTGAAGCAGAGTCAAATCTTGAAGTGCAGAATTACAGCCTGAATTTTATTGCTGATACCTTTAGAGAGGCAGGATTTTCTGTTTTCGCTCAGAAGTTCATGTTGAATGACTTCATGCTAATGAAGGAAAACAATACTTACTTCCCAAATGTCATTGATTCCCTCAACTACTATTGGGACTACAAAATTCTGTGGAAGTTTGTTAAGCCATAGATTATTCTAGCCAAGAAACCATGCCCCACCCCAATCGCCCCCTGGTTCCAAATTTTCTGTTGCTCATTCTGCTGTTTTTCTCCGGGTTTGCAGCCCTGGTGTATCAGGTGCTATGGGTGCGGGAGTTGGGGCTATTGTTTGGCAGTACGGCTCAGGCAGCGGCTCTGACGATCGCCATTTTCTTGTATCCGTACACAGGGTAAAGCAGAAAGAGTGAGCGATGTGAGGGTAAGTCTGCTAGGCTAAAACGCATGGAATCCCCGAATGCCTTTTTAAGCGAAATTTCAGCAGAGGACTGGGCCAACACACCGGAGAGTGTCAAGCAGTTGGTGCAGCGTCTATTGGAGCGTATTGAGGCATTAGAGGCAGGCCAGCAAGCGTTACAAGAGCAAATTCAGCGCAATTCCAAAAACTCCTCGCAACCGCCTTCGCAAGACCCTCCGAAGGGATTCAAGGCTACCCCGAAAAGAAAAGTGGGAAAGCGCGAGGCGGACAACCGGGACATCCGGGACATTCGCAGGAACTTTACCCGCCGGAACAATGTACGCGCATTGAGGATCACTACCCTGAGGTGTGTTGCGAATGTGGACATCGCTTGAGAGGGAAAGATGCCAATCCGCAACGGTGTCAGATCGTAGATTTGCCACCGTTACAACCGATTGTTTTGGAACATCGCTTTCATGCGTTGGAGTGCCCCCAGTGTGGGGTAAGCAGCCGTGCCTATGATGGCGAGATTGTGGATGGTTGTCGCTATGGGGAAAGGCTGTGTGCATTAGTCGCACTGTTGAGTGGAGAGTATCGTCAAAGTCACCGGATGGTGGTGCGGCTGTTGAGTGAATTGTTTGAGATTCCCATCTCCGTGGGCAGTGTCGGACGCTTGCGGCAACAGATGAGTGAAGCGATTGAGCAACCCGTCGAAGCGGTTCATCGCTATGTGCAGCAGCAACCCGTTGTTGGGATAGATGAAACGAGTTTGCCTCAGGGTAACGCCGATGGGAACAATGGCAAGGGGAAGCGAGGCTGGTTGTGGGTGATGGTAACCCCGTTGGTGTGCTATTTCCAGGTGGCGTTAAGCCGCTCTCAAGCCACCGCTCAAAGCATCTTAGGAACTGATTTTGCTGGGATTGTCAACAGCGACCGCTACAGTGCTTACAACTGGTTAAACTTGCAATGGCGACAATTGTGTTGGGCGCATCTGAAACGCGATTTCACCAAAATTGCCGAACGGGGTGGGGTGAGCCAGACCTTGGGAGAGCAACTTCTCCAACAGCAAGAGAAATTATTTGAGTTATGGCATCGGGTGCGAGATGGAACCTTAGCACGCCCCCAATGGATAGAAGCCGTAGCACCCATTCGACAACGGGTGAAAGCACTGTTGGAAGAAGGAGCGGCTTACCCAATTGGGACCAGAGAAAAGACACCTTTGGCAAAGACGGTGCGAACCTGTCAGCAGTTACTCAAAGTAGAACCTGCTTTATGGTTATTCGTCACAACCGTTGGAGTAGAGCCAACCAATAATGCAGCAGAACAGGCGATTCGTCCAGCAGTGTTGTGGCGACGCTGTAGCTATGGCTCCCAAAGTGAGGCAGGCAGTTTGTTTGTCGGACGAATGATGACGGTTGTAGCAACGCTGCGGCGGCAAAATCGCCATGTCCTCGATTATCTCACCGATGCTTGCTATGCCAAGCGTCGGGGCTTGCCTGCCCCTTCTTTACTTCCGCTTCCCGACCTACAGCGATCCTCCTGACTACCTTGCTAACCCTGTGTACGGATACATTTTCTTTACGGGGTTGGCGGCGGGAGGCTGGTTTTGGGGACATCGCGCCCACCAGTTTGCCTCCAGTTTGCGCGGGTTTGGCTGGGTGGAAATGGGGGTGGCGGTCACTGCCCTGGGGCATTTTGTGCTGGTGGATGCCTACCATGCGCTGTATCCCTTGCTTTACGCCACGGTCGGTCATTCTGTGATTCTAGATACCCTGGCAAAAGCCCTGATTGCCGCTACATTGCTCTTGCCTGCTGCGTTTCTCATGGGCGGTACATTGCCACTGATGGTGCAGCATTGCGTGCGCTATCCCGATCAATTAGCCAGGGTCGGCACTCGGCTCTATGCGGTCAATACGGCAGGATCCGCATCGGGGGCATTGGCAACCGGCTTTGTGTTGCCGCTGGTGCTGGGGTTTCGTCATACCTATTTGCTGGCGATTGGCATCGACTTCACGGTGGGTCTGGTGGCGGTGTTACTGTCGATGTTCTGGGTGGGGCAGGGCAAGTCCCAGGCGATCGCCTCAAACGTATCACAACAGCCTCTGAAGCCCGATCGCCCACCCCTGTCTCAAGCGCGATCGCCCCACCTTGCCCTTCCGCCGCCTCTAATCTGGGTTACAGCCTTCTCCTCCGGGTTTGCCACGTTAGGGATTGAGGTGATCTGGACGCGGCTGTTTTCCCAGGTTTTGCAAAACTCGGTCTATACCTATGCCCTGGTTCTTTCGACATTCCTGCTTGCCCTGTCCCTGGGCGCGACGATCGCCAATGCTCTGGCTCGACTTCCACGTCCGGCTCCCCTGCTGATTCTAAGCGGACTCCTGCTATTGGCGAGTAGTGTGACCGCAGTGTCTCCCTGGTTGTTCTACCACAGCACCGATGGACTCTCGTACCTGGGCCCGATCTGGGGTGGGGCGGGTACTTGCTGGCGATCGCCCGTGGGGCAGGTCTGGTGATGCTCTTGCCGGGAATAGTGCTGGGAGCCGTATTGCCCTACCTGATGCGACTGCTGGAAGCCGATCCGCGTCAGCCCAGTGAACGCATTGGACGGTTGATCGCAGCAGATACAACGGGGGCAATTTTGGGTTCGCTGTCCGCAGGGTTTCTCTTGCTGCCCACGGTGGGAGCGTGGCGGAGTCTACTCCTGCTGGCTGGACTTTACCTGGTAACGCTGACGGCGATCGCGCTCAGTCGGTTCACCGTCCCTCGCCTGATGGGGGCAGGATTAGCAGTGGCGATGGTGATTCTATTCACGGGAATCAATCTGGAAACCTTGCAGGCTGTCCCGATCGGCACCCGTGCCAGCGATCGCGTGGTAGAAGTGCAGGAGGGTTCCCATGCCACAGTTGCCGTGGTCGATGCGGCAGGTGGCGGACGGGCGATTCGGGTCAATACGTACTACACCCTGGGCAGTTCCCGCAATTTGCACCTGGAGCAAAATCAGACCGTTGTGCCCCTGATGCTCCATCTAAATCCGGACTCGGTATTTTACCTGGGGATGGGAACAGGCATCACGGCAGGGGCAGCCCTGGCGTTTCCGGTGGAGCGGGTGGTGGTGTGTGAGCTATTGCCGGAGGTGGTGGCACTCTCGCAACGGCACTTCACCGCCTGGACTCGCGGATTATTTGAGGATGAGCGAGTCACGGTCTATGCCGAGGATGGGCGCAATTGCCTGAGTCGGAGTGGCGATCGCTACAACATGATCATCAGCGATTTGTTTACACCCTGGGAGCGGGGAACGGGGAATCTCTATACCCTGGAAAATTATCGAATGGCGAAAGAACGCCTGGAGTCCGACGGCATGTTTGTTCAGTGGGTTCCCCTCTATCAGGTGTCGCAGCGAGAGTTTGGCATCATTGCCCGCACGATGGCAGAGGTGTTTCCCCAGGTGGTGCTGTGGCGCGGAGATTTAGCCCCCAGTCGATCGATCGTGGCACTGGTGGGGCAAAACCAGGCACAACCGCTTGAGCCACAGGTGATTGCGCGGCAGGGACGGCAGTTGGTGAACCAATTAGGGGTGAGCGATCGCGCTATGACTGATGATGATGACCTGATCGCGCTCCTGCTCCGCCTGTATGTCGGCAATATCACCGCCAGCGGGTTGTTTGATGACTCTCCCCTCAACACCGATCACTATCCACTGATTGAATATCTGGCTCCCCAAACCCATCGCCAGGTGCAAACGGGGGCTACCCGTTTCCTGGTGGGTTCTGAGCGAGAACGGCTCTATGAGGAACTTCGGGCGGCAGTCACCCCTGAAGCTGATCCTTACCTGGCAAACCTCACGCCAGCTCAGTACGGCGATGTGGTAGCAGGGCACTATTACTCCCGATCTGCTCAGTTGTCTGACCAGGGGAACGAAGTGCAAGCCCGTTTGTATCTAGAGAAGTTTCAGGCGCTTTCTCCTCCCGATGCCGTGAGAAATTTATCTCCCGCCAGAGTGCTATTGAGCCGATGATACATTGGGGAGTGCTGTGAGTCTGACAACACAAAGATACTGAGAAGCAGGACGCTTTAGACAATTGACCGTGGCTGGATTGCTGAACTTAACGAAAATTTGGTTCTCTTCCCAAGGATGAACGCGAAGAGAACACGGGGTTGCCTGAACTTGTAATTCTGGTTCAGGGCGCGATCGGTTAGGTGGAAGCGGACATAGCGGAGTTGCAGGGAATTTTGCGAAAATTGGGTGAGGATATGAATTGGTAAGTGCGGAGGTTGCGACGATGGAAAGTATTAAGGTACGTCGGCGTGTTGGTCAAGATGGCATTCTCCATCTCGATGATTCCTTCTGGTTCACGCTAATGCATGAGTTGGGGCATATTGTGGCAGGGCATCAGGGAAGTTATCTGGATGATTTGGGGAATCTGGCGGTGAATGATGAGGAGTTGGAAGCGAACCAACTGGCTGCGAACTGGTTGATTGACCCGATCGCACTTCAAGAGTTTGTTGCGAAGAATCAACCCCGGTTTTCTCGAAAGGCGATCGAACAGTTTGCACAAGAGCAAAGACGGCATCCGGGTATTATTTTGGGACGATTGCACAATGAGGGTGTTATTCCTCACAGAAGTTTGAGAACACTTCTGGTCAAAGTTAGCCTATTTTTTGAGCCAGTCAACCTCGTCCGTTGATTAACAGAATGGTTGTGGCTGTGCCGAATTGCAGGGAATTTTGCCAGAATTGAATGAAGATATTAGCTTGTAGGGGCGGAGGGAAAACTATGCGCAGCATCACACTGAAATCTCATATCGGTAGTGATGGTCTTTTGAAGGTTCATTTACCTGATATGAAAGATACGGATGTTGAAGTTGTCATTGTTTACCAAACTAGCGGGCCCAAAGAGGTTGAAGCGATCGATCTTTCGCAGTTTTACGGCTGTATTCAGGATGACTCATTCTTCAGACACCCTCAACCCGAACAACCGGAACGCGAACTTCTGGAATGAATTATCTTCTTGATACCAATATCTGCATCGTCTACTTAAAGGGCAGGAATTTGAACTTAAAGCTGCCTTTTGATGATCTTGCGGCTACGACTTTGGGGTGATTCGATCGCAGTTAGAAACTCAAGGAACGCCGATTGGGGCTTATAACTTACAAATTGCGGCGTTAGCGAAGCTCTCCGAAGGAATCGCTTTAGCTAATAATCTAACCCTGGTCACTCACAACACGCGAGAGTTTGGGCGGGTCGAGGGGTTACAGGTAGAGGATTGGGAGCCAGGTAACATGACCTGATCTCAGGCAGCTTGCCCTTGTTTGACCGTTACAGATAACTTTAAGCCTAATTTGTTGAGTAGGGTGACGATCGTGCGTGGGGTATCGGTTTCTGCCATCACACAGCATTTATTGTCTTGCTGTCACTGGTAGTGTGAATTTCAATTGAAGCGATCGGGGTGTTGTTAGTCAGGGCGTTTGTGGTAATTTCTGCCTGTGCAGCCCAGTTGTTGAGACTACATTTACAAGCTACATGGTGCGATCACGCTTGATGTACAGATAAACTAGATTAAATTCGAGGAAGATAGTTTAGATCAATACTCCGGACACTTTTTCTGGGAGTTGAGAAGAAAGCCGTCCACCGTATAGAGTGCGAAAGTAACTAACGAGTCGCACTGATGGACAGCTTTACACAGATTTTAACCGGTCTGCTGGGAACAGCAGACCATTTCACAAACCCCAACGCCAATTTTTGCTGACCCTGTTAACGACCATTTTCGTGGTTTGCGGCAAGGTGAACTCCACCAATCTGAGTCGCTACAGTAGCGTGTCAGAACGGACGTATCGTCGTCATTTCCAGAAGGGCTTTGGCGCTGAATGGTTGAATCAAGCCCTCATCGAGCAGGTGAGATGCCAACAGAGTGTTCAAATTGCCGTGATTGACTGCACCTTCTTGGAGAAAAGTGGACGCCATACCTATGGACTGGACTGGTTCTACAACGGCAAAACCCAACGGGTCGAGCGCGGTCTAGAACTGTCGGTGGTGGCGATTGTGGACATTGAGCAAAACACCGCCTATGCCCTCTCAGCGCAACAGAGTGAAGCTGGACTGAGTCCTGACAGTGCACTTTGGAGTGAGCAGAACCGCACCCCAGGGAATCGCCTTACGTTCTATCTAGGGCATCTAGCGGACTGCTGCCACTACTTTCCAAGCGGACTGCGCTACGTGGTCGCCGATGGCTTTTACAGCAAGTATACGTGGGTCACTGGAGTGGTGCAATTGGGGTTTCACTCCATCGGTAAGTTGCGCTGTGATGCCAACCTAAAGTTTCTCTATGACGGTCCCTACCAGGGACGAGGGGCACGGCGAAAATATGACGGCAAGGTCAATTTGCACGACCCTCAACGCTTTCAGTGGGTGACTCAACTGGAGGAAGGGGTGAGCCTTTACACTGCTGTCGTCTGGTCAGTCAGTCTCAGACGCAAGGTGCGCTTAGCCTATCTCCTCCAAGAAAACAAAGGTCGTCGCAGTTATGTTGTCCTGTTTTCTACTGACCTGGAGATTGACCCGGTGTTTCTCTATCGCTGCTATGCGGCTCGCTTTCAGATTGAGTTTGTCTTTCGTGATGCTCGCCAATTTACGGGGCTAGCTGATTGTCAGTCCCGTTTACCTGAGTCCATCGACACCCATGTTAATGCCAGTTTGATGGCCCTCAACCTAGCCAAAGCTGCTTTGCAACAATCTCAGCCACCAACCGACTCTCTGAGCTTTTCGATCGCTTCGTTCAAACGCTTGGCTCTCAATGGGCATCTTTTAGACTTATTTATTGACTGGTTTGAGTTGGAGCCGACTTTAATAAAATCCCACCCCAACTACCGAAAACTGCTTGATTACGGGGCTATTGTCTCCTAAAACTGTCCGGAGTGTTGTTAGATACAAAGTTAAAGCAATGACGGATAGATGCAGATAACAATATCTATTTCATTCAACTTACATTTAGTGTAATTTGATAGAATTGAGAAAATTTACTTACGTCAAAATCGGCTATAGTCTCCACTATATTAACCTCATTAGGTGTCAAATATCGATAACTTTGAGGCGGTCTAAAATTATCCCATTCCTGTCTAAGACGCTCTAAATTTACAGGTTCATGAAAATAGCAAGCTTTACTTAAAAAAATGCCACAGCCTATAGATACACCTTCATAATAGGAACAGAAATCTTGATAGGATATACCAGCTTTTTCTTGAACCTCCTCCCACAAATCTTCGAGTGGTTTTTGAATGACTCGCTGAACTTCAAATACCCCAATTAAAGCTTTTCTAGGTGATGAAGCATAAACAATAACTAGGTCACCTCCACAGAGTCGCGGACGTGTTCTCCGTAGCTCAACCTTCTTGATGCCTCTGAATATCTTATCAGCATATTCCGGGCGTATTGATAGTAGTAGTATTCTGCCTGACATCAGGCTAATCCTCTCTACTAGATTTAAACCTTCTTATTATACAACCTTTCAAATTCTTTGGGAGAAATTTTATAGGGAGATTGAAGGGTTACTTTCTTCTCTAAGATGTTTTGAACCTCTTCAAATGGTATAGGTTTATTAAAGATCTCAGTATCACTAAACTTAATTGCCATTACTTTTTTCTCGAAATTATTATCAGCAGTTTTGAGTACATCATTAAAAGTGTATATACCTAGTCGCCTGAATTGATGAAAAAGATTTTTTGGAGTATCGATAATGATTTCATCGAGGTTAGAACATGCTCGAATTGACTTTACTTGATAGTAATGTCCAGCTTTTCCACCTTGACTCACGTACCATAGAATGCGTCCTGGTGCTGCTAAACCACCTGAATTCTTAGCAGAGCGATAATAAACAACTTCACGCCGAAGAGCAAGCTCTTTCTTAGCTCCAAAAAGATCCTGTTTCGCTAATTCCTCATCAAATAAATTTTCTGCCCACTCAGGGCGAATAGGAATAATAAAAGTAGGAATCTCAGCATCAATAACTTTTGCTGGATAGAGGCTACGCTCAATATGCGATATGAGCTGAACGTCACCAAGTGAATCTGGTTGACTAAGAACCGTAGAAAATTGAAGACAAAAGCGATATTCTTGAGATAGTTCGTCAATTAATGAGTTTATATATCTAGATAACTCAGAGGATGTTTGGAAAGTAGCAAAGGGCACCAGTATATAAAAAAGCTTCCCGGGGTTTTAGGCTGAATATATCTAAATCCAAACAGCCCTCCAGGAAGCTATGACTCTAGCCTACGTCAGCGAACTCACCCCTGAACAATACGAATTATTTGAAGCCCTTCTTACCCCTGAATCGAAGTGTGGAAGACCTCGTACGGTCAATCTGATGTTGGTGCTTCAAGCAATCCTGTACGTGCTCATTAGCGGTTGTGCTTGGCGACTGTTACCCAAGGAGTATCCGCCCTATTCGACGGTTTATTACTACTTTCGTAAGTGGCGGGATGATGGCAGTTGGAAGCGAATTCACGACCATCTTGTCCAGTGGGTGAGAATCGATGCCAATCGCAACAGTAGCCCAACAGCAGCCAGTTTAGATTCCCAAACCGTTCCCAGTGCTGTCATGGTGCACCAAGCGGTTGGCTATGATGGCGGCAAGAAAATCAAAGGGCGCAAACGCTTTACTCTCGTGGATACGTTGGGATTGTTGATTGCCGTGCAGGTCGTGGCTGCTAGTGTACCTGAGCGTGAAGGAGCCAAACACTTGCTCAAAACGCTTCATCAAGAGCGTCATCGAGTTCCTCAACTGATTCGCATTTGGGTCGATGGAGGGTTCTCTGGAGAAGATTTCCTACATTGGGTCATTGATACCTTTCGTTGGATTTTAGAGGTAGTGCTGCGACCAGAGGGTGCTCAAGGATTCGTCTTGCTTCCCAAGCGATGGACTGTGGAGCGCACTTACGGTTGGCTGCATTGGTGTCGTCGTCTCAATGTCGATTACGAGCGCTTACCCGCTTCTTCTGAAGCCTTTATTCATATCGCTATGATTCGGTTGATGCTCCGTAGACTGGCATGAGGCTTTTCCCCTCTCCGTATTTCCAAATATCCTCTCAGAAGAAGTTTTAGCAGTTGCTAAGTTTGCCCTTAACCATCCATTCTCAACTTGAACAAACTTATCTTGTACCATTGAGTTCACAACGAACTCATCAAGATATCGGTCAATAATCTTTGTAAAGAATCGTCCTTCTTGTGCAGAAGTTCTGATTGATAAAAGCAATAAATGCCGTATAACTGTTGGTGAAAGAGCATAATTTCGCCTGACGCGAAGCATTGGTATTCTTAGCTCATAATCTTTAAATCTATCATAGACAATCAATGCCAGTGGATCTTCTTTCTCATCCCAAATTACATTACACTCAAATCGAGCCCGTTCAGCAATATAATTCTGTAGTCGCTGCTTGAAATCAACTCTAGTTTCGCCATTCTTGTGCGAAAGGAATGATTCTGCCAGTAGATTTTGTTGTCCGGTTTGGAGCAATCGTCTCTCAATCGAGGTTCCTGCTAATCTCACTGGTTGGTAATCAGCTTCTCTTCTTAATCCATCTAGCCGAATAATTAGGTCGCTAGGACGAAGAATGGAAATTTGAAATTCTTCATAAATTGCTTCCTCTTTATCAAGAATTCCTTGGTCACGAGTAATAAAAAATTGGGCATTGGCAGCAATGGCTCTAGCTAAATGTCTAAAGTCTGAGGCATCATTAACTGTCATTCGATCTGGAAAATACTTTGCTAGAGCTTGAGAGATTTTTTCAAAGTCTGCTTGATTACAGGTTACCCTTGTAAAAGTTGTAGAAAAACTTCTTAATTTTTCTCGTCGCGTTTTATCTTCATGGCGATTGATTTCGTTATCAATTTCATCAGTTAGACATAGTTCAATTTCAGATTGAAGCCAGTCGGCTAGTATTGATTTAGAATCTTCGGTTTCTCGATCAACGTTATCTATATCTAAGTCATAAAAAACGTTTGCATCGATTACTGTACATAATTTTGAACCAATTTCTTTCTGTGCCAGAATAGTGAGTAGATTCGGATGTTCGTGCTCTAATTGCCAAATTGTTAAAAGCTTTCCATCCTTACTTCGCCCTGGCTTATCCGTCCGGGCAATAAAGCCAAAAGAAGACCACATCCTATCCAGCCCGTAATCACGCCGACACGACAACTGAATTCCATATAAATCTCGTGTTATCTGAATCAATTTATTAACAAGCCTCTGGGCGACATGCTTACCTCTCCAAGCTTTATCAATACAAAGATGGACTATAGAAGCCTTTTGGTAGGCGACTCGATACATCAGGTACCCAACGCACTCGTCTTGCGGTGAAAGTGCAACAATTACATGCCCCTTAGCTGCATGATCAATAAAACCTCCTTTAGGCATCTGTCCCAATGTTTTAGCATTAGTACGCCCCAATGCCATTACAGCCTCTAAATGAGGTGAGTGGTGGTCTATTGTTTCAATCCTTATTTCAGCTTTCATGGGTAATTGGTTTATTTGAGAAGATTGTTGATAAGTTTAGTGTACCCACAGAAGCTACCCCTCCTACTTCCCTCTCCCCAACCACCCTATGTTCCGGCAACTGCAATCTGCTTGCAATACCCCCAACAACGATACCATCTGACGGCTCATCAACACCTCTACTACCTGTCACGGTCACAAAATTGTAAGCAATGGGTAAAGAGTTGTTTATCGAAGATACTAGAGACTATGAGGCAGCGTGGTTGAGATTGAACATGACCATTCAGAATCCTGACTTATTGATCGCCCATATCAAAGCACTCTGCGATCGCTGGCAGATCACGGAGTTTGCCCTATTTGGTTCAGTTTTGCGGGATGACTTCAACCCAACGAGTGATATTGACGTACTCATCACCTTTGCCCCCAATGTCCGAAAAGGACTGTTGACTCTGGCACGGATCAAGCATGAGTTAGAGGAATTGTTTGGGCGGGAAGTCGATATTTCGACGAAGAAATCGATCGAACAGAGCCAGAACACCAGCCGCAGTCAAGCCATTTTGCGATCGGCTCAGGTGATCTATGTCGCGTGATCAGCAGTCCATTCGGGATACATGGAACGCAGCCCAGGAAATCCTCAGCTTTACGGCAGGCATGGATTATGAATCTCTGATAGCCGATCGCCCACATCTCCTACATCCGATCGCCCTTCTGGCAAATCCACATGACCCTGCTTAAATTAAGACAGCAAGCAGGATTGACTCAGCAAGAGCTTGCTGATGCCCTTGGCGTGACTCAAAAAACCATTTCAATTTGGGAAAGGGAAGCGTTGAACCCAAGTTAAGTTTGCGCCAGACCAAAACCATGATGGAAGTACTGGACTGTACCTTTGACGAACTGCTAGAGGCGATCGAGGGTCAGTAAAACAATGGGTCATTCAAAAAACGTTCAACTGAACGGCAATGTGCCACAATTGCCCACAATTACGATCGCCCTTACTCTACCCTTCTCCGATCGCCCGCCCGATCTGCTTCAAAATTTGCAGCGCATTGCGGAGTTCTTCACCCGACGTAAACGGAGCATACACCCGCGATAGCCCATACAGCCCTTGCTCTTGCTGCACCAGCTTCACGAACAGAATCTCATCCCCATTCGTCACCATGCCAAAACTCGGTTGCTCCGGTTGAGGATTCGCCATTAGATACGCCAATGTTTGCGGCAGTGCCGTCCAAACCGACAACGCCGTTTTCTTAGACTCCAAAACCACCACCCAAAACTGATTCAGCAGCACCAACACATCAATGCGGCCTTGCAGCACCTCTTCCCCATCCTCCAGCGTCAACTGCACCGATGCTTCTGCCCGCACCCGAAACGGGGGATCATAAAAGCCTGCGATTGCCAACAGGGGAGATGCCAGCAACAACGTCACAGTGCCTTCTAATAACTGTCCTTGCGATCGCTGGTAGAGATACCGCCGCCGCAACTCCTCCAGAGCCGATCGTTCAGTCTCAGAAAGTTCCGGCAACTGGGTTTGCCATTCCAGGAAAAACGCCTCATCCTCCGTGCGCGACAGCTCAAATTGTCGCTCTGCTTCAGCCAGCGTTGTAACTGCCTCAGTAATCGCAATGGACATAGCCTGATGAGTATGGGACTGTTCAGTAAGGCAATGCGATCGATTTTAGCATTCGTTAATTCGTGAGCGTTTCAAGACAGCGATCGCCCCTCCTACTCCCCTCTCCCCAACCGCTCCACAAACGCTCTATGCTCCGGTGACTGTAATCCTTCCTGAACCACCTCCAACACCCGCGCCATCTGATGACTTAACAACGCCTCCACTACCAACCATAACCCTGGAAATACCCGACTGCGAATGATGCCATCGGGATCAGGAGAGAGTAATTGATACTCCCCATCCGTCAGCCCAAACCACTCCAGTTGGTTGTCATAGGATTGCCAGATCACATATTCCAGCACCCCATTGCGGCGATAAACCTGCTTCTTGATTCCGGTATCAATGGCAGCACTACTGGCAGCAATTTCCACAATCAATTCTGGTGATCCTTCAATGTAGCCATCAGGGCTGATGCGGGTCTGCCCACCTGCATTTGCTTCAATAAACAAGACGGCATCCGGCTGCGGTTCATTATCTAAATCCAGTCTGACCGTTGGCGCATCGCTCAAGTCAACCCCAGGAGTCATCGCCTGATAGACCCCCAACCATGTCATAACTCGACTGTGGGGCTTGCCGTGTTGTTCATGTCGTAAGGGAGATGCCACGTACACAATTCCTTCGATCAGTTCTGCTTTCTTGATGTGGGGAGAGGCGGCATATCGACGCTCAAATTCAGGGCGAGCCAGGCGATCGCCACTTTGCAGGGGAGGGTAGTTCTGCTCCTGATTGGATTGCGTCTGAGGCAAGTATTCGCGAACCATAGGATAAATCCCCAAAATCGCTGCACACCGTTCACTGTAACAAATCCCTCATCACCAGACATCAGCATACTCTTACCAGAGAAAGTACTAACCCCTGCATTTCTCATAAATCATGCTAAATTGAGAATGATAATCATTCTTGTTTGACTTCATGGTCAGTTCTGTCCTTCCGCCCCATGCCAACCCAACCCGCACTGAAACCCTACTGCGGATTCGTCATACCTGCGCCCATGTGCTGGCAATGGCAGTGCAAACGCTGTTTCCAGAGACAAAAGTGACGATCGGCCCCTGGACAGAGACTGGCTTCTACTATGACTTCGATCGCCCTGCTCCCTTCACTCCTGACGATCTCACCCAGATCGAAACCGAGATGCGCCGCATCATCAATGCCAATCTGCCGATCATTCGAGAAGCCGTTGACCGTGAGCAGATCCGGGCAGAAATCGAACAACTCCAAGAACCCTACAAGCTGGAAATTCTGGAGCGGATACCGGCGGATGAGCCAATCACCCGCTATTTCATTGGATGTGTCGATGTATTGCAAGGCATATCAGATCCCTCTTTGTTTGATATTTCAACCGATGCACTGACCCAAAAAACGATCGGACAAGACTGTTGGTGGGACTTGTGTGCCGGCCCTCATCTCAACTACACAGGCGAGATTAATCCAGATGCCTTTGCCTTGGAAGGTGTGGCTGGAGCCTACTGGCAAGGAGATGAAACGAAACCGCAACTGCAACGTATTTACGGCACTGCCTGGGAGACTCCAGAACAGCTACAGGTGTATCTTACCCAGAAAGAAGAAGCGAAACGCCGCGACCATCGCAAATTAGGACAGGATCTGGATCTGTTTAGTATCCAGGAGGATGCGGGGGGTGGGTTGGTCTTCTGGCATCCCAAAGGGGCGCGGATGCGGCTCTTAATTGAAGACTACTGGCGCAAAGCGCATCTGGATGCAGGATACGAACTGCTCTACACGCCGCATATTGCCAACCTTAACCTCTGGCAAACCTCAGGGCACTTCGATTTCTACCGCGAAAGTATGTTTGACCCGATGGAGATTGAGGCACAGCAATACCAGCTCAAGCCCATGAACTGCCCCTTCCATGTGCTGACCTATCAAAGCCATTTGCACTCCTATCGAGAGTTGCCCATTCGCTGGGCAGAGTTGGGCACCGTCTATCGCTACGAGCGATCGGGTGTATTGCATGGTTTGATGCGGGTGCGCGGCTTTACTCAGGATGATGCTCATATTTTTTGTTTACCAGACCAGGTCGCAAATGAGATTTTGGGCGTATTAAACCTGACCGAGCAGATTCTGTCAGATTTTGGATTTACTGACTACGAGGTGTACCTTTCCACTCGTCCTGGCAAATCGGTGGGAACGGATGACATCTGGCAATTAGCGACGGATGCACTTATTGAAGCCTTGAACACCAAAGGCTGGGATTATGTCACCGATGAAGGGGGGGGTGCATTTTATGGTCCCAAAATCGATGTCAAGATCAAAGATGCGATCGGTCGTCTCTGGCAATGTTCCACCATTCAGGTCGATTTCAACTTACCCGAACGATTCAAGATGGAATATGTTGCAGCCGATGGTTCACGCCAGCGTCCGATTATGATTCATCGTGCGATCTTTGGGTCATTAGAACGATTTTTCGGGATTCTGGTAGAAAACTATGCTGGAAATTTTCCCCTCTGGTTGGCTCCGGTGCAGGTGAGAGTGTTACCCGTTAGTGATGATCAACGAGCCTATGCCACTGCGATCGCCCAGCAATTAAAGCAACTGGGATACCGGGTTGAAGTCGATTCCAGTGGAGAGCGTTTGGGTAAACAAATCCGCACCGCAGAAGTGGAAAAAATTCCGGTGGTTGCTGTGATTGGAAAACGGGAAGTCGAGCAACAAACCTTGAGTGTGCGAACTCGCAGATCGGGAGATCTAGGAGCTTTAGAACTGACTGATTTGCAAGCCTTAATGGAACAAGCGATGCCAGGAACGCCCTGAATTACTCAAGAAGGGAATTTTAGCCACAATTCCACCACTGTTGAACAAGACTGAAGCCTCAAAACCATAGAAACGCCCCATACTTTTTTCGTCTTCACCTTGACTTATTGAGAATATTTATCAAGAATAGAAGGGCGTACCTGGCGATCTGTAAACCGTGAACATTGTAATCGATCTCAGCAACATTAGGAGAGCAATATTAGGAGTAGGAATGCCATGAGTGATTGCCCTTGTTGCAACGGCAACCTTTTGCGCCATATTCGCAATTCTGGAGTTTACTGGTTCTGCCCAACCTGTTGGCAGGAAATGCCTGACTTGATTACTGAAACCCGCAGGCAACGAAGCCAGTCCCATCGCAGGAAAGTGAGATTGAATCCTCCAAGCCCAATTTAATACAGGTTGGTTGCCTTTTCCGCCTCACAATCCCGCAATATTAGCGTGATTGAGCAAGTGTCGATGGGTTCCCCGCCTAGCACCTCACTGAATAGTACCAATGGTAAATTCTAACTTAATGCTGGCAAAGCCAGAGGGTTCAACCCTTCAGACATTTAAGCGGCGAGAGTATTTATCTTCGCATTGCAACCAGCTTTGGCAAATTGAATCGGGTGCAGTGCGGGCATACACCCTGACGGACGATGGCACGGTGATTGCGCTTGGCTTTTGGGGGGAAGGAGATGTCATCGGGCAATCTCTCACCAGAATTCAACCGTATGAAATGGAATGTTTAACGGATGTTCAGGCGCGGGGTCTTCACCCGAATGAATGCGATCGGTTGAATCAAATCTTATTCTCCCATCTCCACCAAACTCAAGAGTTACTGCGGATTCGCAGTGGTCAGATTCCCTATCGGCTCTGGCAATTATTGGATTGGCTGGCTTACAAATTTGGTCATGCGTCAGAGCGAGGGCAACTCATTCAACTCCGACTCACGCATCAGGATTTGGCTGACACCCTGGGAACGACCCGTGTCACCGTGACCCGCTTGCTCGGTCAGCTTGAGCGGGAAGGTCGGATTGGCTGGGTTGGACAACAGATGCTCCTGATTCAAAATTCTTAGCTGTATTGATACTCAGAAGCATTTTTACGGTTAGCCGACTTCCTGGTTCGGACTATACGAAAAAGTTTCTGTGTCAAGGCTATTGCAATATTTATTTACATTAAGTTACACTTTGTTACATAAGGTTAAGCAAAAGGAAACAACGTCATGGTTCGTGGACAGGTGATGGAAGAAGGCGGACGCGCCAATGTTTATGCGGTTGAACCCAAGATGTATGTGGACGACACCCAAAAGTTTGGCTTCAACGAATATGCGGAAAAGCTGAATGGACGGCTGGCGATGATTGGCTTTGTGTCTGCCCTGATCCTGGAAGCGGTGACTGGACATGGCGTGATTGGCTGGCTGACAGGGCTGTAGACTTTTCCCTCTAGGTAAGTTTTAGATCCCACATTCCGCAGGTCTTATTTGAGACTGATCGCTTGTTGAAGCACTTGTCTTAAAACGCTTTCAAAACAGTGCATAAAATTGAGACTCACCTTAAGACTCAATAAACTTGGCTTGTTGACAGCGTTTTCAATAAGATTATCGCAAATGCCCAAGGCATGTTGGCAATTCTCAATAAGAAAACTTAACCTGCGGAATGTGGGTTAGATCAGCAAACGTCATCTATTTTGGAGATAACTCCCATGAAAACTGACTTCGATTTCCCCAACAAGTATCTGATCGGCCCAGTTGTATTCAGACCTGACTTCAATGCTCAGTCTGAAGTAATTAGTGCAAACCAGGCATGGTCATTGTTTTTCACCGCAGGTCAGGAAGATAAGGTGCTTGGTTTTAACACTGAGGCAGGTCGTTTCTTTACGAACTTGCTGCTGGCTGTTGGTGCGGCTGGTGTTCTGTGGGCAGTATTATTTAACGGCGTGGCGTAGGTGACTTACCAATTTGACGAAAGCGAATCTTTCTGGGGTGACTGGGTTTGCTGAAGCCTTTCTGAATCAAACTATTTTGACGGGAGCTTTGCTGTCACAGCAATCGCACCGTCTCCGAGTCTGGAGACAATGGAAGTTTAGGATTCCTGAAAGCCGGATTGAAAGTTGGACTTCGATCGGGAATACCTTCAACTTGCCGAAGTTGTTGAGTCGGAAAAGCTCCGGTGATGTCCTGAGCGTATCCTATCCCAAACCAGGCAAGCATGGGCAAGGGTGAGAAAACCTAACCACACTGCATTGTTGATAAAGATGCTCCATAGGATCGGCACTGTTAAAACGCACTGATTTTCTAAGAGGAATCCAGCCCCCAAGATCACTAATTCAAACAGAATAAAGCCGCCGATGAACATACCCGTCAGGCGAAGATAATGGTGAGCGATCGCCCCCTTGCTAAACAGCGGTTTGTAGCCTGCAAGTGTCGTCACCATGAGAGTTCCAGCCAATAACACCAGCCCCCAGGCGAAACAGACGATCGTTGCTGTGACAATGGCGCGGCGACGAGGTAGGGTGGTTCCGGCAATCACGCCTAAGCAAATAAAGGGTAAGGTGCAGGTATAGACCAGATTGCTGAGACTGCCTACACCAATCAGTAAGGCTTGCCAAAACTGCCCGTATGCCAGCGATCGACATCCCGATCGTCATACCACTGACAACTGCTCATTTGCAGGAATGGTCAAACTTTGAACTGAACTCATGATGCCTCCGATAAGTTGATCGTAGATGGATTCATTTATGGAATTCACTTATGGATCCATAGGTGGATAAAGATGCTCAGCCACTTTCTGGTGATTCACCAGATGGCCTTGCACAATTTGTTGGGCGACTTCAACGGTGCGATGAAGTGGCGTAACCTGGCGTGAGAATTCACCCATCATCGTTCTCCTGAAATGTAGCACTGCTCCCAACTCGAAAGTGCGTTTCACCCTAGAATAACCTGGATGTCTTTGAACTTATCAAACAGGGACTTCCTTCCGAATTGCAGCGGCAACTTGCCCTGGATTGAGCGATCGCCCAATCAACACTAAACGAGTTTGCCGAGGTTCATCGGGTTGCCAGGGGCGATCGTAAAAGGTATCAAATCGATTGCCGACTCCCTGCACAACTAACCGCATTGCTTTGTGTGGCACGGCAACGAAGCCCTTAATTCGATAAATTTCATGCTGCTGCACCAGAGATTGCAAGCGGTTGACTAACTCCCTAGGTTCAAACGTCTGGTCTAAAACAACATGAACCGAAGTGATGTCCTCATCGTGTTCATGATCCTCTTCCGTGTCATGATGGCTAGGACGAGAATCAAGATTGTCTTCAACGGCTGCATTGAACCCCAGCAACAGATCGGGACTAATTTCTCCTTGCTTACAGGGCACAATCTTCACCCCATCTGGCAGTTCTGTTTGTAACCATTGCTGGATTCGGTGTTGAGTTTGCGAATCAACCCGATCGACTTTGGTTAATAACACCATATCTGCACAAGCCAACTGATCTTCAAACAGTTCTTCAATCGGAGTTTCATGCTCCAGGCTATCATCGGCTTGCCGTTGGGCTTCCAGCGCATCCAGATCGCCCACAAACTGACCACCCGCAAGCGCTTCACAATCGACGACCGTCACCACACCATCAACCGTCGCTCCAGTGCGAATTTCGGCCAGCGAAAGGCTTGGACTAAAGGTTTGGGCAGGGCTAGTCCAGAAGTTTCAATTAAAATGCAGTCGAGGCGATCGCGTCTTTTTAACAACTCCTGCATGGTTGGCAAAAACTCTTCCTGCACAGTGCAGCACAAACAGCCATTGACGAGTTCCAAAATATTCGCATTGGGATCTTCATCATCGTCACAAACTTGACAGGATTTCAATAACTCGCCATCGATCCCGACTTCGCCAAACTCATTCACCAACACGGCAATACGGCGACCCTGATTGTTTTGCAATAAATGACGCACAAGGGTGGTTTTTCCGGCTCCTAAAAAGCCTGTAACGACGGTGACTGGAATTTTGTGCATGATGGTCTCCTGAATGGTTTTAAGGATGGGTGGGTAAGGGGGGCAGAACTGCGTGGATATTCTGCTTGACGGTGGCAGGTCGCTCTGCATGTGGAACTTTGCCATTTGAAGTAGCGATGTATTGACGGCTAAATTCCAGCAAATCTGGAACTGAATCCGTGGGAGAGAGTTGACTCAAGATAAAGATGAGCTTGTTGGGAGCCATAAATGCTGCTGTACAAGCATGACTACACGCCCCCATACACCGTACAGGACGGAGGTTGATCGTCTTTAGATCAGATTCAGCAAGTCTTTGCTTCAATTGATCAAATAGAGCTTGACCGGGAGTGGTTTCACCGTTAGGTCTCACTTCTGAAAAACGACAAAGGACGCAGACCAGTAAAGTATCTTGAGTCATAGTGATGATGCTCCTATCTAAATAGACATGGCATGAATTACACCAATTGCCTCTAAATCGAAGCCACTAGATCATGCTGAATGCTCAAATAGATGTAGTGATGTGACTGCTTTAACGGTTCTGTCTCTGCTGAGAGAGAAATTGCAATTTAGAAAAGATAGCATTGTGAATGCGATCGATCATTGGAAATGAGTCAGATTGGGGAAGTGAATGAGATGGAGAACTGACTTGATGTTTCACAAATGGATGAACGAATGTGGGGATTTTTCCAGCGCGATGTAGGTAATATTTGAGCATGGTTGAGCCTCAATTCAGTGATGGTGAGTAATGGGTTGAGATCAGAGGTTGAGATTAGAGGCGGTTGTGCAACTCTCGATTTGAGATAGTGTGTTTTGAGACAGTGTGAACTTACTCCGTAGAGCTACGAACTCCCTCCTCTTGCAAGGCACAAACAGCGGGCTGAAACTCCTCCCAGGTTTTACAAACTTGCTCGTAACATTGGGGTGGGGTGATGGGTAGATTTTTCAGGTAAAAGAATGTGACCTGATTAAAAGACTCCAGCAGGAAGACTAATTCGGTCGCTGGATTGTAAGTATCCACTGCTTCCAGAATGTGGGCGTTCATAAAGTGATGGCGCAAAATCACCGTGTCAGGAGCCGCTAACCAAGCGTTGAGAAAAGCAGCCAGACGCGATCGCCGCACAAAGTAGGTTTTGAAGGATTCCCCCGCAACCCCAACCGCCGGGGAATTGGTGCTACAAATGAGTGCGCCGCGTTCTCCACCGAGGTAGCCTGCCCAGGCGTTATAGCCGATCGCCAACAAATTGGTGGCAATAAACTCTTGCTGCCAGTCCATTGGTTCAGAAGCTTCAGTCATCGCATCCTCCGGGGTATAGAATCTCCAAGCTGGAATTCCCACCAACGCCGCTGCACCTGCTGATAACAGTCGGCTGGGGAGGTAGCAAGATGCTGAAGCAAGTTGATGTCCACCCTTCCATTTTGGTCGATGAGCAGCAAAATTTCTTGACCGGGATCATAGGTTTGAACCGTATCAAGCAAACGTCCAATTAAGGTCGTTTCCAGATTAAGTGTTTGCAAATGGGCTGAAATGTCGGACAGCGGCACAAACTGGACGGTATACTCCACAATATCGCTATTCCAGTTCACAATCCCTGTATCAACGTCTGCCACGCTGCAAACCACCATACCCTGTCCCTGGGTGGTAAACCCCTGCCATGCGGCATGTCCCAGGAGTAAGAGGTTTTCGCGGATGAATTGATTTTGCCAGTCGCCGCAATCGCCTTGCCAAAGATCACTTTTGGGTCGCATGCGCTTCCTCCCGAATCATTTTGGCAGCTTCTACCATGTTTTTTAGGGATGGAATCACTTCCTCCCAGCGGCGTGTCTTCAGTCCGCAATCCGGGTTGACCCAAATTTGTTCGATTGGTAGATTGGCAATCCCGGTTTTTAGCTGCTGAACCATCTGTTCGACGCTGGGAACCACTGGACTGTGGACATCGTAAACGCCATTACCAACTTGGTGTTGATAACCCGCATCGGTGATTTCAAATAGGGTTTCATTGTTGCTGCGGCTATTCTCGATGGACAATACATCTGCATCGAGACGCTCGATATGCTCAATAATGTCACCAAACTCGGAATAACACATATGAGTGTGAATTTGGGTTTCTGGTTTGGCAATCCCAGCAGCTAACCGAAACGCATCAACCGCCCAAGCGAGATACTCGTTCCAATGTTCTCGCTTCAGAGGTAATCCCTCCCGTAGAGCAGGTTCGTCGATTTGCACCATCTTCGCTCCAGCCGCTTCTAAATCCGCTACTTCATCTCGTAGAGCGAGGGCAATCTGCATCGCCTGTTCACTGCGCGGAATATTCGTGCGGGTAAACGACCAGTTAATCATCGTCACTGGTTCAGTCAGCATTCCCTTTACGATTTTGTTGGTGAGGGATTGTGCTACCTTGAACTCTCGAACCGTCATAGGTTGAGTACGGGCAACGTCACCATAAATAATGGGTGGACGCACACAGCGACTGCCATAGCTTTGTACCCAACCGTGTTCGGTAAAGGCAAATCCAGAGAGCTGTTGCCCAAAGAACTCCACCATGTCCGTGCGTTCAAATTCACCATGAACCAACACATCTAGCCCAGCATCTTCCTGGATTTGGATACACTTCGCAATTTCAGTATCGATCGCCGCTTCGTACTCGGCTTTTGTTATTTCACCCCGCTTCAGCTTTACCCGCAGTTGTCGGATCTCCGACGTTTGCGGAAATGATCCAATCGTTGTTGTCGGAAAGGGCAGTAATTTGGGTTGAAGGTCTTTCCGCTGCTTATAAGGCATGCTCCGTTCAAGATCCTGAACCGTCAGGTTGCGGAGTCGCTCTTGTACTTTCGGATTCGTAGGACTGAACTGCTCAAAGGCGTTCCACTGCGTTTGCACCAAGGCTAATTTGTCGCTCGGATCATCCCCAGCTAACGTCTGTGCCAGAATTACTATTTCGTCCAGCTTTTGTTCGGCAAAGCTCAGGACATTACGCAATGGCTCTGGTAGTTTCGTTTCTCGCGTCGCATCATAGGGCACAAATTGCAGGGATGATGAGGGGTGCAATCGGAGATTTGGTGTGATGCCGTGAATGGTTTCGAGCGTTGATAACACCGATTCTGGGCGAATTTTCCAGATGTTCCGTGCATCGACAATGCCCACTCCCAACCGTTTATCCGCTGGGAATCCATGTTGTTGCAACAGGTTCAAATTGCGTCCACGGGTGAAGTCCAAACTAATGCCAGCCACTGGTAAGTCCATCACCCAGGGATAGTCTGCTCCCAAATCATCAAAGTAGGTAACGAGATGAATGGGCACACCGATTTGAGCTAACTGAGTATAGGTGGTAGTAATTGCCTCTTTCAGATCCGTGGCACTGCTTGTGACTAAAATCGGTTCATGCACCTGCACTTCAGCGATACCCAGGGCTTTGAGTTGAAAGATCAAGTCACAATAAAGCGGCAATAGGTTTGCCAGATGTGCAGATAGATCGCCTTCTAAGCGGCTTAAACGCAACAGTGTAACGGGACTAAGGATAATGGGAACGGCTCGTTCACCCAGGAGGGCTTTTGCTCGTTGCACCGTTGCCAAAAAGTCAGCAAAGTTTGCCTCTGGTTGGGTATCAGCCGCAATTTCGGGCACCAGATAGTGATAGTTGGTATCAAACCACTTGGTCATTTCCAGGGCAGGAATACCATCCTTGCCGCGTGCCATTGCAAAGTATTGGTCGAGTCCGGTGAGAGACTGAAAGCGCTCTGGGATTAAGCCGAGCCGAACCGTCCAATCCAGCACATGATCGTAGAGGGTGGTGTCGCCAATGCCGATGCGATCGATCCCGGCTTCGAGTTGCGTCTTCCAGTTGGCAAATTCAACCTCTTGAACGGTTTGCAGCAATGTTTCTGCATCAGATTTACTGCTCCAAAAGGCTTCCAACGCCTTTTTAACTTCACGATTTTTGCCAATGCGGGGATATCCCAGCGTTGCAGTTTGAAGGGTCATAGCTGTAGCGTCCTAAATTCTGTAAATAAATGGAAAAACGGAAAAAACAACTGTCTCCCGATTGGGAAGCAGCCCGTAGCCAGACACAGCAAAAAGGCTAGCTGTAATTGCCAGCACAAACAATTCGCCATCTTTGCTCACGTAGCCTCGCTGAATGTCAACCTTTCGCGCAACTCAGATCGTTAACTCAGGACGCTACAACCTTAAAATTCCGACAAAATGCCAATCACAAAAGCTTATGGTCTTCATCATCCGTACCTCGCAGATGGTTATGTAACGGGTTTACGACTCGGCGGGCATTCTGACTCAGAGAGTGACACCTCTCCTCACAGCTGCGGGACAGCGGCAGATTCACACTGCACTTTCCCCCTTGCGTCTGATGGCTGCTCCCCATCAGAACCGAATCAGTACCTGAACAATAACACGATAAGGGTGTTATGGCACATTAATTTCAGGTTTAGCTAAATCAGCGAACTGCCCATAGCAGTGTGCCTCAGTGCTGAGTAGGAAGTAGATCAGCCACAGGGTTGGTATCGCATGCGAAGAAAGGCTTCAATTTTTCACCCACATCTTATATTATGAGAATGATTATCATTTTAACCTCTGGATCAGATCGACATGCCCCCTGCTTCTCGACCTCTGCCCCCAAACCTGGAACGAATTGTTCAGCGGTTTCAGCAAATCACCGAGCCGAAGCGTCGGTATGAATATTTGCTCTGGTTTGCCAAACGGGTGCCAGTTTTGCCAGAAACAGAGCAGGTGACAGCCAATCAGGTTCCGGGATGTGTGTCTCAGGTCTACATCAAAGCCGATCTCCACGATGGTAAGGTCACGTTTCGCGGCACCTCAGATGCCCAAATCACAAAGGGGCTGGCAGGTTTACTGATCGAGGGACTGAATGGACTCACCCCTGATGAAATTCTCCAGTTAACTCCAGACTTTATTCAGCAAACGGGACTGGATATCAGCCTCACGCCCTCCCGCAGCAATGGGTTTTACAACATCTTCAGATTCATGCAAGCTCAGGTAGCAACCTTTCAATCTGCCAACGCTTCCTCCCTGAATTAAAGAAGAGAATGACCATTTTAATCACTAAGTTTTAACCCAAAAACGGATCAGATTTTGCCCGCAATTCGCAGCAATATTACATCCGATCGATAAACCGCTTTATCCAGGAGGATTGAAATGACTGGTACGATTAACGAAACACAAAGCGCATCGTTGGGAATTCCTAAGCGAGGAATGCCCGTCACCATTATCACGGGGTTCTTAGGGAGTGGCAAAACAACACTCCTCAATCAAATTCTGAGCAACCGTCAGGATTTGAAAGTAGCCGTTCTGGTGAATGAATTTGGTGACATCAATATTGATAGCCAACTACTGGTAGCGACCGATGACGATATGGTGGAACTGAGTAATGGCTGTATTTGTTGCACCATTAATGATGGATTGGTGGATGCCGTTTATCGGGTATTAGAACGGGATGATTCTGTTGATTACATGGTGATTGAAACCACCGGAGTTGCTGATCCCTTGCCGATCATCCTGACCTTCCTGGGCACCGAATTACGCGATTTGACCCGACTCGATTCAATTATCACCGTTGTTGATGCCGAGACCTTTACGCCGGAACACTTTGACAGCGAAGCGGCTTTTAAGCAAATTGCCTATGGAGATGTCACCATTTTGAACAAAACCGATCTGGCAGATCCAGATCAGATCCAAAACCTGGAAGCTTATATTAGTACCGTCAAAGAAGGTGCCAGAATCCTACATAGCCAGTATGGAAAGGTACCCCTGCCGTTGATTTTAGATGTCGGCTATAACAACCCAGAAGCCTATGCAGATTTAGTTCAGGATGAAATTGAGCAAACTCAGCGCGATCGCCATGATCACGCCCATGATCACGCTCACGATCACCCCCATGATCACACCCACGATCATGCCAATAGTCACGACCACGATCATGATCATGACCAGCAAGATCACCACGATCATGACCAGCATCATCATCCCCATGAGCATCACCATCACCACTCTGCCCACCTGGATAATGATGGGTTTGTGTCGATCGCATTTGAGAGCGATCGGCCCTTTAAGGTGAAAAAGTTTGAAATCTTCCTGCAAGAACAGTTACCCAAAGAGGTATTTCGAGCCAAAGGCATCCTCTGGTTCAAAGAAAGCGACTTACGCAACGTCTTTCAACTCAGCGGTCCTCGCTTTGACCTGCAAGGCGAAGAGTGGCGGAGTGCTCCTAAGAACCAACTAGTCTTTATCGGGCGCAATCTAAACGCTGACACGCTACGGCAGCATTTAGCGGATTGTCTTGCCTATTAGCGAGTCTTTCAGCAGTGCAACCGTCTGCTGAGAGAGGGGATGCAATAGCCCCCCCTTTCTGTCACGGTTGATAATCACCTAACCTAAATTCACTCATGACGTTATCTATTTCACCCGACGATATCCGCAAGCAATCGGTTATTACAGAATCCAAATCTCCTGTTTCCGAAGCTGAAATGCAGCAAGCGGTTCGGACATTGCTGTTAGGCATGGGTGAAGACCCCGATCGCGAAGGGTTGCGTGACACGCCTAAACGAGTGGTCAAAGCCCTCAAATTCCTGACCTCTGGCTACCAACAATCCCTGGACGAGTTGCTCAACGGAGCCGTATTCCACGAAGATGCCAATGAAATGGTGTTGGTGCGAGATATTGACCTGTTTAGCTCCTGCGAACACCACATTCTGCCAATTTTGGGACGTGCCCACGTTGCCTATATTCCTAATGGCAAAGTGATTGGTTTATCCAAAATTGCTCGTATCTGCGAAATGTATGCCCGTCGTCTGCAAGTCCAGGAACGTCTGACGCAACAGATTGCGGATGCTCTGCAAGGCTTACTCAAACCCCAGGGGGTTGCCGTTGTGGTGGAAGCCAGTCATATGTGTATGGTGATGCGGGGTGTACAAAAGCCCGGTTCCTGGACAGTGACTAGCTCAATGCAGGGTGTGTTTGCCGATGATGCCAGAACTCGTCAGGAATTTATGGATCTGATTCGTCATAGTCCATCTTTTCATTAAGCTGTAAATTGGGGAATGGGGAAAATATTTACTCCTTACTCCCTACTCCCCGATTTACTACTCCCTACTCCCCACTCCCTTTCCGAGCCTTCATGCCTGATCTCTCAACCACTGATACCAAACTCCCTGTTACCATCATCACTGGCTTTTTAGGAAGTGGTAAAACAACGCTGTTAAACTACATCCTGCAAAACTTTGAAGCCTACAAAGTCGCTGTCTTAGTCAATGAATTTGGTGACATTAACATTGACAGTCAGTTCTTAATTGCTGTTGAGGAGGACGTGATTGAACTGACAAATGGCTGTATCTGTTGCGTCATTAATGACAACTTAGTGGATGCAGTCTACCGGGTGCTGGAACGGCGGGATCGGATTGAATATTTAATTGTGGAAACAACTGGAGTTGCCGATCCCCTGCCGATTGCCCTGACGTTTTTGGGAACAGCGTTGAGAGATTTAACCCAGTTGGATGCGATCGTGACTGTTGTTGATGCCGAAACCTTTACACCAGCTGAGCATTACAACAGTGGTGCAGCGATGAATCAGATCTTGTATGGGGATATGATTCTGCTGAATAAAACGGATTTAGTCACGGAGTCAAGATTAAAAGAGTTAGAAAACTATCTCCATTCTCTAAAAGAGCGTGCCCGGATTTTGCGATCGCAACACGGTAAGGTGCCGCTATCCCTAATTCTTGATATCAATCTTTCTACAATTGATGCTGCTCTGGCCTCCAGAACACAACTAAACCCAAACGCCCAGCACTTGAATAACGATGGATTCATGTCGGTATCCTTTCAAAGCAATCGCCCGATTGCCTTGAAGAAATTTCAGCAGTTTTTAGATTATCAACTGCCTGACAATGTGTTTCGAGCAAAAGGGGTACTCTACTTTGCTGAAAGTCCCAAGCGCCATTTATTCCAACTCAGCGGTAAACGGTTTACGATCGATGATAGTGAATGGACGGCTGACCCAAAGAATCAAATGGTATTGATTGGGCGCAAACTGGATGCCCTCTTTTTGATTCAAACCCTAAATAATTGTCTAACTCAATAGTGACGATGAATCAGACTTTTTTGTGGATAGAACAGCTTAAGTTCAACGAACAGGGCTTAATTCCAGCGATCGCCCAGGATTATCTGGACGATGCCGTCTTAATGATGGCATGGATGAACCGTGAATCAATTCAGCAAACCTTAGAAACGGGAGAAGCCCATTACTGGAGCCGAGCGCGGGCGGAATTGTGGCATAAGGGTGCAACGTCTGGACACATTCAAAAAGTCAAAGCATTTTATTACGACTGTGATGCCGATACGCTTCTCTTAAAAATTGAGCAGATGGGTAATGTTGCCTGCCATACGGGAGCCAGAAGCTGCTTCTTTAATGCGGTTCAGCTATTTTGAATTTGAGAAACCTGTTCAGGATAAATGATTGGCATTAATTGATTAAGAATGACCTGCATGATTCGCGTGCCATTACCAGAATGCCAGAATTGTTCGACCTCGTGAACTTGACCCGTTTGTACTGCTTTTAGTCGCTTCCAAATCGATTGATTGGCAAGCTGTTGGGGGAGTGGCGCGACAGAAGGCGGATAGGTTTGCACAAAGATGACATCAGGATTAACCTGAAGAATGCGATCGAGCGGAACGGTCATCAAACCAGGTTCCATTCTTTGTCCCGCAGGTTCAATCCAGGGGTAATGGGTTAGTTCTTGCAGTAAGCTACCCGCAGTTCCAACATTGGTTTCAACGATGAAGCGACGAGAGAGGAAATTGAGCGTGGAACCACCCATCATTAAAACCGTCTTTTTCTGATGTGTTGAGATAGTTGCGCGGTATGTTTCGAGTTGAGTTTCAAGCTGCTGAATGGCGGCTTCTGCTTCAGTGGTACGTCCGGTTAATTGAGCAACATCGCGCAATCGTGCTAATGCAGCATTGTATCCACTGCCGCTCATGAGATAGGTGGGTGCAATTTGCCGCAGCCACCGCTGATAAAACCGATGGGGAAATTCCCAACCTAGAATCAAATCAGGTTGAAGATTGCGGATGGCTTTCGGATTTGGCAGCATCCAGGAACCGACAGAGGTAAACTGCTGAGCGTGTTCTCCATAAAATTCGGGGCGATCGGCAATGCCTTGAGAGAGATAGCCCACAGGGTCTAAACCGAGTTCTGCAAGAACATCAATTCCGGTTGCGGTAAGACAAATAATTCGTTCTGCAGGTTGTTTCAGATGAATCTCTATGCCTGTCGCGTCTGTTGCTCGGTAAGATTCTCCCATCGTTACTGCCATAGTACTGTCATAGTATTGATGATTGTTGCCTTGATGAATCAGAAGTGACTGCCAACCTGCAATCGCACAATCCGACCAGAGTTCTTGAATAGTGCCAATGGAATGAAAGGGAATAGTTGTGACACCATGCGCCAAACGATCGGTAATCGTTGTGAATAATCGAGAAATTGAGTGAGATAAAACTCTTCCTGCTTGAGGATGATGTTCGGACTCCAGGATTCTAGCTCCCTGGAATCGTCGATTCCCCACTTAAATTCCGCGTTTGTCTTCGAGACGGTATCGTGCTGCTTTGTACTTTGAGAACGCTTGCGACTGATGACATCAAACAACACTTCTACAGGCGCAAAGCGCGTATCAATGTGTTGCAACAGAGCTTTGTTATCAGCTTCTGATAGATACATGGACACCCCTTCGTAGAGAATCATTATGGGCTGATTGGGCGATCGCTGAATGGCATCCATCCAGGTGAAATCTAGAATTGATTTGGCAATGAAATGATAGCGTTCACTTTCCTGAAAGAACTTGCGTCGCAGAGTAATCACCTCTGGAAAATCGACTTCATACCAGCGTACCTCACCGTTATCGAGGCGAGAAAATCGGGTACACAATCCTGCACCCAGGTTGACAATCACAGCGCTGGGATGGGTTTCCAGAAAGTTTTGCACGATGCGATCGATCGCTCTGACTCGAATCACGCAGCCTAACTGCGATCCCCAGCCTTTCTCGTATTTACTGAAGTCATAATCCAGGTATTCGGCAATCTCAACGGCTTGGCGATCGCGCAAAATCGGCTCTGGTCGCTGAGTTTCAATGGCACGAGCATAGAGGGTGATCATTAAGGTTTCTGCAACCCCTGTAAGCTGGTCGGTTGGTTCTCGAAGTTGCATGATGAAGAGTTTCTGTCTAATGGGCATTATGGTAAGATTATTGCAAATTTATCTCATTTAGGTCAATCTTCGGCTTAAGTCAACCCTACTATGACGCTCATTCTCAACGAATCTGATTGGGACGAACTATATGAGCAGGCTCCCATTACCTGCCCTGACAACCTGATAGTGGATGAGTTTGAGGCGCTGACGGGTGTGCCAGCACTTCTGGGACAAGGCTACAGTCGCGGCATGGAGCTATCGTCCGGAGTGTGGTTAAACTTCAACGATGTTGAGTATCACCAGGACTTTATCAGTAAAACACTTGCTCACGATCATCCAATTCAAATTGGGGTTTTCCTGTCAGGCTCGTTTTGTTGTGATATTCACACCACATTTGATGAAACCCATAGCTATTTCTCAGGCAGTGGCATTTCACCGGGCTATGCGGAAATCTATCGAGCAGGGCAGCGGTTCACCTGTATTAACGTAGAGTTTGAGCCAAGTGTAGTGGACTCGTTTTTAATGGGCGATTCCCCTTCGTGGACACTTCGTGAACGCCAGCAGCTGTCTGACTTGGTACGGCAGTTGTTTCAAGGAGAAGATTGGAAGGTTGCGTTTTACCCAACGGTGACTCCTGCGATTCGTGCGATCGCTCAGCAGATGTGGAATGCGCCCTATCGCGGTGAGTTGAAGCGGCTCTATCTCCAGGCGAAGGTGATGGAACTGTTGGTGATTTACCTGGACTTGATTTCTGATCATTCAAAACAAACTCGTGGGTCTGGACTAAGACCAGAGACGATCGCCTGTTTGCATCATGCCAAGGAGATTCTGGACACTCGATTAGAAAATCCGCCTTCTATCCTGGAATTGGCACAACTGGTAGGCTTGAGCGATCGCACTCTGCAACGCGCGTTTCGAGAGTTGTTTGGCACCACGGTCTTTGGCTACCTGCGCGATCGGCGAATGGAGCAAGCAGAACTCCTGTTACGAAATCGAACCATGTGCGTGTCGCAAGTGGCTCATGCTGTGGGCTACACACACTTGGGGCATTTTACAGCCGCGTTTAAGCGCAAGTTTGGGATGACCCCGAAGCAGTGTCAGAGGGGAGCGGTCAACGCGTGGATGTAAGGGATGTATTCATCGTGATCCCAAAGAGAGCAGAGAGTACCCGATTGAGATCGCTAGGAATGGCGTAGGTATTGATATCTTTTTGAATTCGCTTCTCCTGACGGTGTAACAGCCCAAATTTCCAGGTATCGCCCGTTGTCACGGTGCCATAGAGGACTGGCGTGGATGAATCTGTCCATTGGTCAAGGGCAATCAGTTCAACAGCAAGCTGAGTGAAACCCCTCGCCAAGTCTGCATTTTTGGCTTTGATCACGAGTAGGCTTTGGGGGGTGGGGATGAAATAGTCAAAGCTGCCCCTGAGCCAGGTATTCACTCGGACTGGATATTCAATTTTGAGCGGTGCCTGAATAAATTTACACACCGTTTTGAGAATGGGAAAGATCAACGCTTCTCGTCGGGCAATTTCTGAAGCAGGATCGACTAATGCCAGGTTTTCTTGCAGTTCAACCCTCAACGGCTCTGGGTCAATCGGTAATTGTTGGGGCAGTTGCATCGAGGTGTTGTGCAGGGTGACACCAAATTCCGCCAAAATGTCAGCCGTGTCGAACGGGAGTTCTGCGTATTTACTATAGGTGTAACTTTCAGCCGGATCAAGAATGACGGTTCTGCCCATCGGTCTCCCTCCTGAGGACTTAATGGCTTTACATTGGGTCGGGGTCAACTGACTCACAACTTTCCAACACGCCCTACTTCCTATTTTATCCCCACCTCTACGCCCCTCCCCCAGACTCAACTGGCATTTTAGGGATAAAAATTGGCGCTCTACCGTATGGCAGTCCCTCTACAAGTCCTGTAATCTGATACCTCAGACTTGTTGATAAAGATTCTCTTTTGGTGTGAGTATGGGCAGTATGCGGCAGAGTCAGGCAGGCAGAAATAGAGTAATTCTGGAAGTCATTCGGGGTATTGCGACAAGTTTGGGGGCGATCGGATTCGGACTGCTTTTTGCGGCGGCGGTTTATGCTGAGGCGGAATCAGAGGATGCAGAGCTTCAACCAATGGACACTATTCCTCAACTGCATGAATTGGAGCAGCCTGCGACCACGATCGAAGATTGGGTGGCACAAATTGAAGCGTCATTGGTGCAAATCACTGGAGTGCGAGTTGAGACGACTGAAACGGGATTGCAGGTGATTTTGGAAACGGAAAATGGTGCTTTGGAAGTGCCGGAAACGCGATCGGTCGGTAATGCTTTGATTGCAGATATTCCCAATGCCACAATCGCCGAAGAGTTTTCGCAGGCGGAGCCGATCGAAGGGATCGCGCTGGTGAGTGTGACTAGTTTACCCGGTGACAGAGTGCGGGTTGCCATTACCGGAACCGATGCAATCCCTGTGGCTGTAGTAAGTGCTGAGGCGCAAGGATTGGTGCTGGCAATCACGCGGGGGGATGCAGATGCAGTCGCAGAAGAAGACGCAATTCAGGTAGTAGTGACGGGGGAGCAGGATGAGGGATATAACCCGTCGAGTGCAAGTACAGCAACGCGAACGGATACACCACTACGCGATACTCCTGCCTCAATTACAGTGGTGCCGCGACAGGTGCTGGATGATCGTAATGTGAGAGATGTAACGGAAGCAGTGGAAACCGTCAGTGGTGTTATCGAGAATCAGGGCTTCCTGGGTATTCCTGGAGTAGGTTCTAGAATTATTAGAGGATTTGAGCAAGCGGGTCAAGATGGGGGAGGTTCTACCTTACGAAATGGTTTCCGTGACCTTGGTTCTTATGGCTTGACGGCAATAGGGACAGTCGAGCAAGTAGAGGTTCTTAGGGGGCTGCATCAGTTCTATTTGGTTATCTAGAACCGGGTGGAGTCATCAACGTTATTACTCGACAACCTTTAAGTGAACCCTATTACAATCTGTCCTTTGAGGCAGGGAATTACAATTTTTATCAGCCCACTATTGATTTTTCAGGACCGCTAACTGAAGATGATACAGTGCTGTACCGTTTCATTGCCAGCTATCGAAGCGCAGAGAGTATTCAAGATTTCGTCAGCACCGATCTGCTTTCAATCTCACCCTCAATTACGTTGAATTTGGGCGATCGCACAACCCTAAATCTGTACTATGAATATCTCAACGCTTCTGTAGACAGTAGTGAATTGCCTGGCAGACTTTCTGATGGCACGACTATTTTTCCGCGAAATTTCTATCCTGGCTATCCCCAGTTTAATTCGGTTGAGGCAACGACTCAAAGATATGGCTATGCATTGAGGCATGAATTTAGCGATGATTTGCAGCTTCGCAATGTATTTGCTGTAAATAATTCAGAATACCAAGACCAGCGCAGCATTGGATTTGAGTTAGTAGACGATCGTTTCCTAGTCATAGGAGATAGCAGTGATGCGGAGTTTAGTTGGAATAATTATTTTGCACAAATTGACCTACTTGGAGAATTTAATACAGGATCGATTGCACATCAACTCTTAGTAGGCTTTGACTACAACTATACTACAAACCCTCAAGAAGGTGCTTTCGGTGCGACAAATACTCCTAATTTAGACATCCTCAACCCAAACTACGACGATATTCCAGAGCCTATTTACGACACCTTCTTTGAGAACCAAGACACAATTGAATCTTACGGTGTTTACATTCAAGATCAGATTACACTTCTCGATAATTTAAGGTTATTAGTTGGTGGCCGCTTTGACTGGGTCTCATCAACTGGTGAAGGCGATTTCAGACCCGATCGCACAAGCAATGATAGTGCATTTAGCCCTCGAATTGGCTTGGTGTACCAGCCTAGTGACACAGTTTCTCTCTATACCAGCTATAGCCAGTCGTTTCAACCTGCTCGTACTTTCAATTTATTCAATGCTGGTGGTGAGGGTGAACCATTTGAGCCAACTAGAGGAACCCAGTATGAAGTTGGAGTAAGAACTGACTGGTTAGACGGAAGACTTTCAGCAACGTTAGCTGCTTATCAAATTACCAAAACAAACGTGATTACGCCTGATCCAGACCCTTCATTAGCTGCACGAGGTTTTTCGGTTCAGGTTGGAGAACAGCGAAGCCGAGGAATCGAGCTAGATATTGCAGGCGAAATTCTACCTGGTTGGAATGTGATAGCATCCTATGCTTACACAAATGCAGAAGTTACCGAAGATAACTCTATTTCCGTTGGCAATCGATTAAGAGGCGTACCAGAAAATCAAGCTAGCCTTTGGACAACCTACATAATCCAAGAGGGAGATTTAGAGGGGTTGGGATTCGGTCTAGGATTATTCTATATAGGCGATCGACAAGGAAATCTAAATAACACGTTCACGTTGGGAGATTACCTTCGTACTGATGCGGCACTTTATTATCGTCGAGATCGATTTAATGCAGCGATTAATATCCGCAATCTACTTGATATAAACTACTTCAACGCTAATTTGTATAGAGGTGATCCTTTTACTATTACTGGTTCTGTAAGTTGGACATTTTAACCCAAAAATAGTTAAGTTTTTCTAAGAAAAAATGATGAGAGTAGCTACTCTTAAAACCACCTTGTCTCTGCTCTTTCTGTCGGCAATTTTCACTTTAATAATTGCTGCCTGCAATAAAAATGTAGTGCAATTGGAGGGAAAACAGAGTAGTGTAACTGCTGTGCCATCGCCTATAGCAACACAAGTAGTTAAGCATGCTTTCGGTCAAATTGAAATTCCACTCCATCCCCAGCGAGTAGTTGTATTGGATGGTAGTATCTTGCTTGATCCTGTATTAGCGCTAGGCATCCGACCAGTAGGAGTCGCCCCTTGCCTTGAATGCTTTGAAGATATTCTTGGCGAATTAACTGCTGATATTTCAGTTGTAGGTAATTTAACGCAACCTTCATTGGAAAAGATTCTTAGCCTAAAACCCGACCTGATTCTGTCGCATGAGCATCAAGGACAGATCTATCCACAATTGGCTACAATTGCGCCTACCGTAGCAATGGATTCTAATAGTGGGATAGATTTTAAGAGAGAGCTACGATGGGCTGCCGAAATTTTTAATCAGAGCGATCGGGCTGAGAAAATTCTGAGTAGTTACGACAATCGAATTCAGCAGTTTCGGGAGAAATTAGGGACAAAGCTGAGAAACAAAACTGTATCGATACTGCATCTTAATGGCTCACAAATTTCAGCTTGCGGAGCAGGTATCACCACTTATGGACAAGTTATGAGTGATGCAGGTTTAGAATTTATCCAGGCTTATAAGGATCTTAAAGATGGTTGCTCAAGCATCAGCATTGAAACTTTATCTGAGTGGGATGCTGACTGTTTGTTTGTAGTCGTAGTTTACAAAAGACATGGAGATTTAATGTCACTATCGTTCTTAGATCAGCCAATTTGGTCAACCTTAAAGGCTGTTCAAAACAAGCAAGTATATTCAGTGAATTGGGCAAGTGTTGGAGGTCCAATTGGAGCAAACTGGCTGATTGATGAACTTTACAAGTATTTTTCTGATGCTCCCTAAAGCAACCTTCCAAAATGCGATCGCGTAAAGCGTTGGAGGAGGGCGATCGAATGGCTGAAAGGGTGGATGAGGCGATCGCGCCTGATGTAGTGCTTGATGATTTGTATAAGTCCCTGATTAATACGCCCTAAACCTATGTCCAAACACACCCTCTTCGTCTGCCAATCCTGCCATCGTTCCTCCGAAGAACGACCCAAAGATCAACCTGCTGATAGCACACGTCTACTCGAACAACTCAATTCATTATGTATGGAAGAGTTGCAATCTAATAATCTTGAAATTCAACCTGTCGGCTGTTTGTGGACATGCGACAAACCCTGTGCTGTTGCTTTCTCTGCTCCTTACAAACCAACCTATCTGTTCACTAATCTACCAACCGATGAAGTCGCCCCTGTGCTGCTTCAATTTGGCAAACTCTACCTCGATAGCAACACAGGCAATGTGCCCTGGAAGCAGTTTCCTGAAGCGTTGCAGTCTGTGAGTATTGCCAAGATTCCGGTGGTGGAGGAAGGAGAGTAGAGAGTAGATGGGTGGATGGGTGAAGAGCGATTGTGCCCTGCACACACTTTGTGAATACTCACTACTCTGCTTTAACCGATCGCATAATCGCTCATCTCACGCATAAAAGGAGGATAAAACCCCAAAACAATATCGTGTTTCGGCACACCCAAATCGACTAAATCAGCCGCAATATCATGTTCAGTTGAGTTGTAGAAAATCCAAATCTTCTCACTGCGAATATCCAAATGCATCACACAATGATGAACCCATCGCTTATGCTGCCAGCCCAAATGTACGATTTGATAGTGATGTCGCTCAGTATCAAAAACTGTCTGAACCTCAATTTCTCCGTAGGCAGGTTTACTTTCAGCATATTTCAGTAAAAGCTGCTGCACAATTTGCTGATATTGAGTTAATGTATCGCTCATACTTTCCATCGCACAATCTTCTCCAACTGAATGTCATAAACAATTAATTTGACCTTGTTTTCTTCCAACATTGATGCCGGAAAATCAAGCTGAAAGAAGCTGTTGTAGGTCAAATCTGGAACCGCCAAATAGAGAACTCGATCGGGTTCTTCACGACGCAATGCACCCCGGTAATTAATAAACTGTCCTAATGCCGTATGAAACTCTGAAATGGCTGAGGCGCTCGTCAAAAAGCTCTTGACTTCTACCGCAATCTTTTTACCTTCTCGCTCTGCCGCCAACAACCGCTCTGCTCCCAGATCAATTTCCATATCTACCCCACCTACCTTGATTTGTAATGGATCATGAGTCACAATCCATCCGTCCTTCATCAAAGCAGTTTTGACAACCTGATGAAATCGATCCCTAGCCACTATCACTTCTCCTTAAAGTTCCTAATCGCTCTGACCAAGAGCGATCGATCAACGGCTTTAGTCAGTTTCTCTTTTGGAGCCACCTCCATAGTGTTGACTCAGAACTCATAGGTTTGCTGTCCCCATTTTATCGAATCATGACTCAGGCTCCTCTGCTGCGACTACTCCGCTATGCCAAACCCTATCGGGCACAAGTCTGGGCGGCAGTCGTCTGCTCCATCCTTCGCACCCTGCTTGACCTCGCACCCCCCTACTTGATTGGCGTTGCCATCGATGTTGTGGTTGAGCAAGAAGCCTCATTGCTCGCTCGCTTTGGCATTCAAAATCCGCTGACTCAACTGCTGGTGCTGTCCATTTTAACCATCACCGTCTGGGGCTTAGAATCCCTCAGTCAGTATGCAGCCGACAAGCTGTGGCAAAATCTAGCCCAGACCTTGCAGCACGAACTGCGCGTCGATACCTACAATCACCTGCAAGAGCTAGACCTGGCTTACTTTGAAGACCGCAGTACAGGTACTCTGCTGTCGATTCTCAACGATGACATCAACCAGCTAGAGCGTTTCCTCAACTTTGGTGCCAAGTTTTTAATCGACTTTTTCACACGAGTATCTGCTATTGGCATCACCTTTATGCTGCTAGCTCCTGGCGTTGCCTGGTTAGCAATGGTGCCCATTCCCTTCATTTTGTGGGGTACCTTTGCCTTTCAATCCCGCTTGGCTCCTTGTTATGATGCTGTGCGCGATCAAGCTGGACTGATTAGCGATCGCCTCGCCAACAACCTCTCTGGCATTGCCACGATCAAGAGTTTTACCGCCGAAGCTTATGAGCGCGATCGCGTCTACGTCGAAAGTGAAGCCTATCGTCGCAGTAATGGACGGGCGATCGCGATCAGTGTTGCCTTTCAGCCCTTACTGCGGGTCTTTATCCTATCGGGATTTGTGATCACCCTGTATTTCGGTGGGCGAGAAGTGCTTCAGGGAAATCTCACTGTTGGAACGTATGGCTTCATGGTGTTCATTGTGCAAAATTTGCTGTGGCCCTTCACCGAGCTGAGCGAAATCATGGATGAATATCAGCGGGCGATGGCATCGGTGCGGCGGGTGATGGGTTTGCTGGATACGCCTGTTGCGATACCTCATGGCGATCGCTCACTATCGCTCAATCACGTTCAAGGAGAAGTGCAGTTTAATGACATTACCTTTGCCTACAACGGTCGCAATCCGGTTCTCAAACATCTCTCTCTGCATGTTCCCACTGGTCAAACAATCGGCATCGTGGGTGCAACGGGTTCAGGTAAAAGTACCCTCGTTAAGCTTTTACTGCGCTTCTATGAAGTGCAAAGTGGACAGATCTTAATTGATGGTATTGATATTCGTAATCTCAACTTACTGGACTTACGACAGTGTATTGGTTGGGTAAGTCAGGATATCTTTTTGTTTCACGGTACCGTTGCTGAAAACATTCGCTACGGTAGTTTCAATGCAACTCGTGAGCAAATCATGCAAGCCGCAAAATTAGCCGAGGCACATGAGTTTATTGAGCAATTACCGCAAGGGTATGACACGATCGTGGGAGAACGGGGACAGAAGCTTTCAGGCGGACAGCGACAGCGATTGGCGATCGCTCGTGCCATCCTCAAAGATCCACCCATTCTGATTCTCGATGAAGCCACGTCAGCGGTAGACAATGAAACCGAAGCCGCAATTCAGAAGTCACTCCAAGTGATTACTCAAAATAGGACGACGATTGCGATCGCCCATCGCCTCTCTACCATTCGCCATGCAGATTGTATTTACGTAATGGATCAGGGACAGATTATCGAGCAAGGAAACCATGAAGAACTGCTGTCTTTGAATGGAAGCTATAGCAACCTTTGGGCTGTACAGTCAGGACTTTCACCAACGCTGCATTAACGCTGCATTAACGCTGCATTAACTAGAGCGTGTCAGGCTGTTGAATCACCAAGGCACGACCTCGCTGTCGAGTTCCAGGATTGATGCTAAACAGACGCACATATTGATGTGGATAGCGTTGTAGGAGTTGTGCTACTGCGGCGATCGCCTCCTCTTCCTGCGTTGCTCTAATCACGCCACAATCTGACCAGGAATTTGCCCGAAACCGTCGCGTATCCGCCTGTTCCACGCCAATATAGAATTTCTGGCTCAATACCTCTCGAATCCAGGCGATCGCTTGAGCGTTTAGAGGTGAGGATGGGTGATGTCCATTGCGAGAAGCAGGCTGAACGGTTGGGTATCCGTTGGGTTCATTGCGAATGGTAGCGATGCAGACCTGATCGTCGGCGCAGAGATAGCCCTGAAGCAGTTTTTGATTGATGCTGACGACATGACGGGCAAAGGTTGAATCGGCTTCCTGGACATTGGGTAAGCGATCGGCTTGTTGCTGATGGATAATCACTGAGCCAGATGCCACATACCTGCCCGCTGGAATCTCCACATTCTCAATTAATGCATGGGACATCACAATACAGCCATCTCCGACACGGGCATTAAATACAGTGGACCGGAATCCAATAAAACACCCCTTGCCCACATAGGCAGGCCCGTGAATCAACGCCATATGAGTAATTGAGGCATTGTCACTAATCCACACCGAGTAAGGGTCGCCATCATCGCCAGTGACACGCCCCTGCTCTAACCCATGAACGACTGCCCCATCCTGAATGTTGACATTGGCTCCGATGTAAAACGGCATTCCCTCATCAGCACGAATCGAGACCCCTGGCGCAATATGCACCTGTGCGCCAATACGGACATCCCCAATCACATTGGTTAATGGATGGATGTAAACACTGGGATCGATCGTCGGTTCAACCAATTGCTGCGACCAGGGAGTTGGCGGGGCAGGGATACTGTGGATGTCCATGCTAGCATGAGAATGATTATCATTCTAAATAATACCTGGAAACAGGTCTTGTTTGTACTTTGAACCTGGCAGCAGTTTTCCATTATGAGCCTCACCCTCTACAACACCCTGACACGTCGCAAAGAGCCGTTCATCCCAATTCATCCGGATCGGGTGACGATGTATTGCTGTGGGGTGACGGTGTATGACGATTGCCACCTAGGACATGCTCGCTCCTACATGGTGTGGGATGTGGTGCGACGATATTTGCAATGGCGAGGCTACTCGGTGTGCTATGTACAGAACTTCACCGATATTGACGACAAAATTTTGAATCGCGCCCGGGCAGAAGGATCAACCATGCAGGCGGTGAGCGATCGCTACATTGCTGCCTATTTCCGAGATATTCGACGGCTCAACATTCTGGATGCCGATGAGTATCCCCGTGTGACAGAGCATATTCCTGCCATTCATCGGTTAATCCAGGCACTGGTCGAAAAAGGTTATGCTTACGCGATCGACGGTGATGTTTACTACAGCGTGCGGCAGTTTGCAGAGTACGGCAAACTTTCGGGACGACGGCTTGAGCAAATGCAGGCGGGTGCGGGGGGACGAGTTGACCCCAACGATCCAGAGTTCAAAAAACAATATCCGTTTGATTTTGCGCTATGGAAAGCAGCAAAGCCAGGTGAGCCTGCCTGGGAATCTCCCTGGGGACAAGGGCGACCCGGTTGGCATATTGAATGTTCTGCCATGATTCGAGCCAGGTTAGGAGACGCGATCGACATTCATGGCGGCGGCGGGGATCTGGTCTTTCCCCATCATGAGAATGAGATTGCTCAGTCGGAAGTACTGACCGGGCAACCCCTCGCCCGCTACTGGTTGCACAACGGTATGGTGACAGTAAATGGTGAAAAGATGTCCAAATCGTTGGGCAATTTCACCACCATTCGAGCATTGTTAGAAGGCAGTTGGTCAGACTATCCACAGCCCGTTGACCCAATGGCAATTCGGCTATTTGTGCTGCAAGCCCATTACCGTAAACCATTGGATTTTACGAAAGATGCCATTGTTGCCGCTGAGAACGGCTGGCAAACGCTGAAAGAGGGACTGACACTGGATTGGCAGCGATTGAATTTATCATCCCAGATGCCGATTCCTGGTGAACTGGACGCTGAATCGGTCAATCGTTTTCAAACAGTAATGGACGATGATTTGAATACGGCAGCAGGATTAGCGGTGCTATTTGAGTTAGCCAAGATACTGAAGCGGGAGTTCAATTTACGCTGCTATCAAGGATTGTCAGAACTAACTGATATTCAGTTACACCAGAGATCGCAAACCCTCACTCACCTGGCGCAGATTTTGGGCTTAGAGATTCAGTCAGAATCCATCCCTGAGTCAGGCGTTGATGTTGCTTGGGTTGAAGCTTTGCTGCAACAACGGCAACAGGCACGTCAGGAGAAACGCTATGCCGAGAGCGATCGCATCCGCAATGAATTGCAAGCGGTGGGCATTACCTTAATTGATCAACCCGATGGACAGAGCCGTTGGCATCGGTCTTGAAGAGGCATCATCATGACCCTAAAATCCATTCTGGAGTTAAGTGCGAAAGAAACATTGTCGGATTATGTGACGGCGATCGCCTGGTCGCCGATGGGCAATACCTTAGCGGCTGCCTCTGGGTCGGGGGAAGTGCGCTTGTTAAAGAATTTTGTGAGTCTGTCGTTATGTCAGCCCACAGGTCAATCTATCGATGCCTTAGCCTTTTCATTCGATGGCAAATGGTTAGCGGCAGGTGGGCAGGATGGCACCATGACGCTGTGGCAGACGAATGAAGATGTACCCAGAATTGCGGATACATTGGAATGTGGCTCCTGGGTTGATCGCCTGGTCTGGCATCCCACCTGTAATCACCTGGCATTTAATCAAGGAAAAACCGTACAGATTTGGGATGCGGATCAAGCGAAAGCCGTGACCCGTTTAGTCGGAATTGCCAGTCCACAAGATATTCGCTGGTCGCCGGATGGGAAACACCTGGCGATCGCCATCAAAAGCAACATCCTCATTTGGAACAGCCAGGACTGGAGCGCACCTCGCTACCAGTGGGAGTTGACTTCGCCCGCCAGTGCGATCGCCTGGTCGCCCGATGGTTCCTTGCTGGCTTGCGCGATTCATGACCACAGTATCGGAGTGCTGGACTGGTCAAAAGTACAACACCTCCAGCGTGAGCCAACCGACGACAATGACCTGCCCACTCTCATGCGTGGCTTCCCTGGAAAAATTCGCCAGTTAGCATGGGCAGATTTACCGCCATCGCCTGACCTGCCGCCGATTCTAGCTGCTGCCACTCGCGAACTGGTGACGATGTGGATGCAATCCCCCGAAGGTTGGGATAGTTGGGTGTTAGACCTGCACAGTGATACGGTCTTGGACGTGGCATTTCAACCCAAAACGGGATGGCTTGCCTCACTGTCCGAAGATGGCTGGATTATTCTGTGGCAAGCAGCCCTGGAAGCGGCTCAAGTATTGGAAGGAGCAGAGGCGGGGTTTTCCTGTCTGGCATGGCACCCAACGGGACGACACTTAGCCGCTGGCGGACAACGGGGTGAATTGTTGGTTTGGTCTATGTCTACAAATAGGTGATGAACTGTATGGAAAAGCCGGAAGCGTTTGATGTGATTGTGGTGGGCGCGGGTGCATCGGGCATCGGGGTTGGGGCAGTGCTGAAGGATTTGGGATTGGAGAATTTTGCCATCCTGGAGCGGCATCAAATTGGCGAGTCCTTTCGACGCTGGCCGCAAGAGATGAATTTCATTACCCCATCCTTCCCCAGTCATGGCTTTGGACACCTCGACTTGAACGCGATCGCCCGAAAAACCTCTCCTGCCATTAGCTTTCGGCGAGAACATCTGACGGGCAACCAATATGCTCAGTATTTAGAGAAGGTTGTAGATTACTTTCAGATTCCGGTTTATACCGACGTTGAAGTTCAAAAGATTGAAGCTTTACCACAGTGCAGAGGGTTCCTGGTTCATGTTCCTGACGGTATTCTCAAAACCCAATTCCTGATTTGGGCGGCTGGGGAATTTCAATATCCCAACTTAACTCCTTTTCCGGGTGCAGATTTATGTTTACACAATTCTCAGATTCAATCCTGGACTTATTTTAAAGGAGATGAATTTATCATCATCGGTGGCTATGAAAGTGGTATGGATGCGGCATCCAATTTAGTTGCATTAGGCAAACGGGTCAAAGTTTTAGATCGCACTGGCATTTGGGCAAATCCCGATACTGATCCCAGTATTTCCTTATCTCCCTACACCCTTCAGCGGATTGAGTTTTGCTACTCTACGGGGCGATTAGAACTGATTGGCAATGCCGCGATCGAAGAGGTGAAAACTGTTCCTGGTGGCTATGCCGTCTATAGCGAATACAACAAATGGGTGTCACCCACCCAACCGATCCTCTGCACCGGATTTGAGGGCAGTTTGAAACAAATTGCTCATTTGTTTAACTGGTCTGAAGGCTATGCCAGATTAACTGAAGAAGACGAATCAACCATCACTCCAGGATTATTTGTAGTGGGTCCTTCCGTGCGTCACGGAAACGTCATCTTCTGCTTTATCTACAAGTTTCGCCAGCGTTTTGCCGTTGTTGCCAATGCGATCGCTCAACGCCTTGGCATCGACACTACACCCCTTGAGGGTTATCGACAGGAAGGGATGTTTCTGGACGATCTCTCCTGCTGCGACAACGACTGCATCTGTTAACCCCACTCCCCACTCCCCCATGTTTCCCTCCACCGCTTCCACTCAACGCACAATCGTTTTAATTGGCAAAGAAAGCACTGGGAAGTCTCAACTGGTCGCCTCTCTGACCCATCGCACACCCTACAGCAGCAATTTTCGTGGCTCTACAGTCACCTGTGAAACCTATGCCGGAGATGGAGCTACTTTTGTCGATATTCCTGGCATTTTATATCGTTCCGACACTGCCACGACGCGAGTCGCGCTAGAACGATTGCAGATCCATGACACGGTGTTGCTGGTGGTCAAGGCGACCCATGTGGATGAGGATTTAACCGATCTATTACCTTTAGTCGCGGGTAAGCAGGGAATTGTCGTCATCACGTTTTGGGATAAGGTATTGCCGTCAACCATTACACAGCAGACGGTTCAGCGCTGGGAACAAGCTTCCAATCTGGCATTCATCCCAGTGGATGCAAGGCATCTGACTGCCACGCAACGACAGGAAATTTTAGCGGCAATGCATGAGCCGTCGGTCTTTCCCAGCCAATGGCATCTCATTCCGGCTGGATGGCACATCGAACCGCGTCCAACGTTGCTGGAGCATCCCCGTTTGGGTTGGCTGTTGGCGATCGCCCTGCTGCTCATACCCGCCGTTCTTGCGGTCTGGTTTGCCAATACCTTTGCGGCGATCGTTGATCCACTCGTACAGGGATTGGTCAACCCAACGGTAGAAGCCCTCTCTGGCTTACCGTCCCTACCCAGGGAAATTTTGATTGGGCGCTATGGCTTGGTCACAATGGGACCATTGCTGTTTGTCTGGGCAGTGCCAACGGTTATTCTTTATGCTCTATTCCTGGGTGCTTACAAAGCCAGTGGTTTAGTCGAACGAATCACCGTTGCCCTACATCCGTTGTTACGTCCCTTCGGCTTATCAGGACGAGATTTGGTGCGTGTCATTATTGGGTTTGGCTGCAATGTGCCAGCCGTGATCAGCACTCGCGCCTGTTCCAGTTGTTCTCGCAAAACTTGCATTTCAGCGATCGCCTTTGGTTCTGCTTGCTCCTATCAATTGGGTGCCACCCTGGGAGTTTTCAGTGTAGCGAACTTACCCTACCTGGTGATTCCTTACCTGCTCTACCTGGCTGTCACAACATTAATTTATACCCGCCTGATTGCGCCCAAGTCGGCTCGGTCTCCCCAAAATAGTCTCATGATTGAGCATCGCACGTTTCTGGACGTTCCCCGGTGGTCAGCCATTTGGCGTGAGACAAAGGGAACGCTGAGCCAGTTCTTTACCAACGCCATTCCCATTTTTCTGGTGATCACGTTAATTGCTTCTGTCCTGGACTGGCTGGGTGTTTTGAATCGTTTGAGTCAGTTGATTAATCCAGCAATGGGGTTGTTTCGCCTACCACCGGAAGCTGCATTGCCTGTGATTCTGGCATCGATCCGTAAAGATGGACTCCTGCTGTTTGCTGAACCTAATACGGTTAGCCTGTTGTCCCCTGTGCAAATCCTCACAGGCGTTTATCTAGCCGGGGTACTGTTCCCCTGTCTGGTGACGGCACTGACGATCGCTCGTGAACAATCACTCAAGTTTGCGCTGGGGTTGATGGTAAGGCAGGCGACTGCGGCGATCTGCTTTGCCTTAGTTCTAGCTTGGGGCGGTCGTTTACTCTGGGCAGTGTGAAGCAAAGTTTGATTTCAATGAGTCATTTTGCCTCACGCGATGCCTTGCTAGAGCGATTTTCAGAGATTTAGCTCTGCCGTAAAGCGGCATCCCATAGAATGAGAACTATTATCAGTTTTAGGTGATAGTTTCTTGTCCAGAATCCAGAGGAGAAGTTGTGATGACTGCATCAATTTACAATCCTGCCACTCAAATTGGTGGAGAGACTCAATTCTTTGAATGGGTCTGGCAAAATCAAACCTATTCACTTGCCTATGAAACACGCGGCAGCGGCACTCCAGTTCTGCTCCTGCCTGCCTTTAGCACCGTTTCCACTCGTGGCGAAATGCAGGGGATTGCCGAAAAGTTAGCCCCACACTTTCAAGTGGTTGCAATGGACTGGTTAGGATTTGGGCAATCCGATCGCCCCCCATTAAACTATTGCCCAGCCCTCTACCACCAACTCCTCCAGGATTTTGTTCGCTCCCACTTCCAGCAACCGATCGCCGTTGTCGCTGCCGGACATGCCGCTGGATACGCGATGCAAGCTGCTCAACAGCCAAACCTTTTCTCAAAACTGGCGTTGGTGGCTCCTACCTGGAAGGGACCATTATGCGCGATGGGTGCGCCAACACCTGTGCGGGATGGGGTGCGGGAACTGGTGCGGTCCCCGGTCTGGGGCAATTCCTCTACGGGCTGAATACAACTCCCGGTTTTCTCAAATTCATGTATCGTCGTCATGTGTTTGTGAATGAAGCACGGCTTACCCCAGACTTTATAGCAGCCAAGCACCAGATTACCCAGCAACCGGGGGCACGGTTCGCCCCAGCCGCCTTTGTGACGGGAACCCTAGACCCGATGGCTAATCGAGACGAGTTTTTGACGGTGGGGCAATCCCTCACCATCCCTACCCTGGTTGTCATAGGCGAACAATCACCACCTCAATCAAAGGCTGAAATGGAAGCCTTAGCAACATTGACTAACATCCAATCTGCTCGGCTGTCGGGAACATTGGGTATGCATGAGGAAGATGCGAGTGAAGTAGCAGCGATCGTATTACCGTTCCTACGAGCTTAATTTGTACCCATCATCAAACTTAAAACCAGGGAATGGAGTCGAAGAAACGACCCATTTGCTGGAGATTGCTAAATACGCCTACGATCCCTCCTGCTACTCCCAAGGCAACAAGGGTATAGATCTGGGATGCCGTAATATCCGAAAGAAAATACCACCCATAGGAGAGTGGGATTAGAGCCAGGAAGCAGCCAATAAAAGCACCCCAGAAAAATCGGATCGCTGCATCGGTTAGCTTGTTGGTTGGCGGGTCGGATGGTGTCGGTGGCATTGGAAATTACCGCATTAATGAGTTGTGGGTATTCTGGCACACTTCCTCACCTGCTAACGTTCGGTTTCCTCAACCCAAAACTGCCAGAATTCCGCCTCAACCCAAAACACTTGTTGAATCTTAGCTTTTATCTATAATTTGAGAATGATTATCGTTCTTTAGCAAAGAGGCGTAACCGATGGTAGCTGCCGATATTCCAAGTTCTGTCCCTGTAACCGTCCTCACAGGCTATTTAGGCGCAGGAAAGACGACGCTCCTCAACCGCATCCTGACTCATGAACATGGCAAGAAGGTCGCGGTCATTATCAATGAGTTTGGCGAGGTCGGCATCGACAATCAGTTGGTGATTGATGCCGATGAAGAAATCTTTGAGATGAATAACGGCTGCATCTGCTGTACAGTTCGCGGCGACTTAATTCGCATCATTGGCAACCTGATGAAGCGGCGCAATAAGTTTGACCATCTCGTGATTGAAACGACTGGGTTGGCAGATCCCGCTCCTGTGATCCAGACCTTCTTTATGGACGAAGACGTGCGATCGCAAGCCAGCCTGGATGCCGTTGTCACCGTTGTGGATGCCAAGCACATTCACCAGCACTGGGATGCCGATGAAGCGATCGAACAGCTTGCGTTTGCTGACGTGATTTTGCTCAATAAAACCGATTTGGTTACACCCACTGAACTGGATGAATTGGAGCAGCGCATCCGTTCGATGAATGCAATGGCAAAAATCTACCGCACCAGAGATGCTCAAGTGGCAATGGACAGCATCCTGGGAGTCGGTGCTTTTGACCTGAGTCGTGCCCTGGAAATTGACCCCAATTTCTTAGGTGAGGATGCTCACGAACATGATGAGACGGTCGGTTCTGTGGCGATCGCAGAATCGGGTGTGTTGAACTTTGAGCGGCTGAATACCTGGATGGGGGAACTGTTACGCAATCAAGGACCGGATATTTTCCGAATGAAAGGCATTCTCAACATTGAGGGTGAAGACAATCGGTTTGTGTTTCAGGGGGTTCATATGCTGTTTGACGGCAGAGCCGATCGCCCCTGGAAGCCCAACGAAACCCGCAAGAATGAACTGGTCTTTATCGGTCGCAATTTGGATGAAACACAGCTAAAAGAAGGCTTCCGGGCGTGTCTGGCATGAAAACAAAAGCACAACTGGAATTTCAACAAACCTGGCGAGGCAGTTTGTCAGATTATGTCACCGCGATCGCCTGGTCGCCGGATGGGCATTCTCTAGCGGCTTGTTCGGCGGCTGGGGAGGTGATGTTAATCAGCTTGCCAGGTTTCCAATCTACTCTTCTCCAGAGTGAAACGGGGTACTCTGTCGATTGTCTTACGTTTTCCCATGACGGGCAATTTTTGGCGATCGGGGGGCAAGATGGGCAGGTCAAGATCTGGTCGCTTCAATCGGGTGCGCCAAAACTCATCACCGCTTTAGAAAACAAGTCTGTTTGGGTCGATCGTCTCTGTTGGAGTCCGACAACGCATGAGCTTGCCTTCAGCCTGGGCAAATACGTTCAGATTTGGGATGCCGATATTCAGAACGTTGTGACGACGCTTAACTTCGAGGCTTCGACCGTCCTGGATTTAGATTGGCGCAGAGATGGGAAGTATCTGGCGCTGGCGGGCTATCAAGGGGCAAGGGTCTGGAACACGAACGACTGGGATACAGAGGAGAAGGTATTAGATGTCCCCTCGGCAACGGTGGCGATCGCCTGGTCGCCTAATAACCAATTCATTGCTAAAGGAAATCTTGACAGCACTCTAAGCGTGATGGAGTGGGGCAATCCGGCTCCGTGGCTGATGCAGGGCTTTCCCAGTAAAGTGCGACAACTGGCGTGGTCAGATGTTCCCACCAGTATTGGGGTGCCACTGCTGGCATCTTGTAGAGGAGCTGCTGTTGTCGTTTGGGAACGCGATAGGGATGAGCGTTTGGGCTGGGCAAACCGAATTCTGGGTAATCATCAAGGGGTGGTGCAGGCGATCGCCTTTCAACCCGGTTCACTCCTATTGGCATCAGCAGCAAAGGACGGTTGGGTTGCCCTTTGGCACCGGGGTACCCGACTGATTCAATCGCTCACAGGAGTGTCCCACGGCTTCTCCTGTCTCACCTGGCATCCGCAGGGACATCAATTAGCGGCAGGTGGGTTGGGTGGTGAACTGTTGGTCTGGTCACAGACTTCGCGTGGTCGTGGGTTTGGTGGACGATAAGTTCTTCTTTTACCCGTCAGGTTCATCTAAAGGCACAACTTGCTTTCAATACCCCTTCGAGAAGTTTGATACCCATTCCATCACCTTGGCAGTTCTGTACAAATCTGACACGAATAGCCTTCATCCGATCGCCCCCAAACTCGGTACAGCACTCTCTGTTGACCATCTCCCAGTTCAACTGTCAACTGCTCCCAAGTCAGCAGGCGCTCAGTTCCTTGACCAGATCCCAACACTAACTCAATGCTAAGGATGTGTTGTACCTGTGCTAGCAGCGACCAGCCACATTGAGGAAATAAAGAATTACTTTCCCAAACATCGGTGATCAAGTCTACTGCATCTGGAGACAATCCCTGAGGCTGGAGCGATTCCGGTAAACCGATCGCAGTGGTCAACAACTCATCCGACCACCAAGCCCACCATTCGGTGCGATGAATCAGTTCTGCCTCAGCAGCGTAGCGAATCTCCGCGATCGGCGTTTGGTCAAGTCCCGCTAATCTGACTGCCTCATCCCAGTCAATTGCAACGTAGCGCCTAGTCAGATATCGACCCATCGTTGTATGAGATCCAAGCGGTCAAATACAAGCAAAATCGAACGTTGAACAAATGGCATGAACAGCAAAGTCCTCAAGCAGTACGCTGCATCACTGACTCAACCCAGCAGTACGCTACAACCAGTCCTGTCGCAACAGCGAACATCAGGAAACACACTCCACAACGGTACAGAATTGCCTCAGCTAGCCATGCATGAGGTATAGAACTCCGAGTATCGTTTTTTCTCATCCATCTATTGCTACATTAGAATTCTTAACTATCCGGAACACTTCTTAAAGAGATGCGGCAATTGCCTATCCCTTGGGCGATTCATGGTTGCCCTCAATGTCTGCCTCCATCCGAGCCAGTGCTCGTTCATACACCCGTAATCCTAGCAAGATGAGGCGAACCAGCATCTGATCTGGATGTCTCTGACTAGCAGCCGCTAACTCCACAATCCGATCGGTAGGAACATGCTCATTGAACAACACCAGATTGCTCTCTAGTTCATGCACCAGGCTGCGGCGGTGCTTCTGGGCATTCTCTCGCAATTGTTCCCCTGTGGGAGAAGCCAGCAGGAACTCCAATACCTCAGCCACAAAGGGCGATCGCTTTTTATCCTCGGCGGTTGATTGGGACTCGATCGCTGCCAACAACTCTGCATTCATATAGAAAGTAGGACGACAGGCCCCTTCTGGGTGTTCGTCCTGCCGTGTCTGAGGATTGGCAGGGGTTCCTCCATTGTTACGCTTGGGACTTGACATCTAGCCGAGTGTCCATCAAATTCAACTGATGCCATCGTAAATCCCGTTGCCAGGGAAGTAAACAACCCGAGAGCGATTTTATAGAAACCCTACAGTGGATGGATCAGAAGTTAAAGGCACTTCACATTGCCTTTAATCTAATAAAAGTCCTACTTAGTAGGACTTTTAAGCATCTCCGTTTAGCTAAAGGCTTCCAGGCTGAATCAAGTAAAGTGATGGAGCAGCTTGATATTGGGCTGGAAAATAGCTATTGTTCCTTGAACGGATGGCTCTAAGTAAAAGGGGTATAACCCAGCGGTTCAAGAAACTACACAAGATCCTTAAGTAAAGATAAAATCACTTGCAAGCTAGAGTAAGTTGTTAGACTATTACCTTAAGTAGGATATAAATTGAGTTTTGTAGGACATTAATCCTCTGCTCTTACAGCTTGGTGGATTCAGGATGACATTCCCGTTCTGTGGTCTTTCCTGGGCATCCACCGTTTAACCCATTTCCTTGAGGGGCAATCTACCGCCCTTTGTTGAAGATTTTGAAGGCAGGATCAGCGATAGCCGCTAGCTTGTGTGCCCTGTTATAACTTTCTACGCTGTTGACTGCTCGAAAAAGGTGAACTTGTTTGTTTCTATCAGTTCATGAACTCACTCGAGTCAGGTCGTGAGGAGAATTGTCTAGCCAGATCCTAATGCAAGGCTAGATGTCACTTTTGATCATTCATGTTAGTTTGCAACATTTCGTTTCAGGACTTTTGCAACATGACGAATACTCGTTTTGTCTTCAATCCTTCAGTTGAAGCAGGATATTCGCTTCGCTCATTATCTCTTCTAGGATTCGTATGCCTGGCAATCATTACATTGCTTATGGTGATTCAACTTCCGGTCATGTTCTATTCTGTCATCAGTATCAGTTATTTATGTCTGCGCTGCTCGTTCGCGTTCAATCTATTGATGCCGATCGCCACTTCTCATCCTTGGTTGCGATATCTAGGAGGATACAGAACCCTAGGTCTTTTGCTAGGGACGTTCCTATTTCTCGCTATCACAACCAATGCAAACCCAGCTTTAGCTCAAATCTTTGATACGGCTGAAGAACAGGTCGGCAGCATTTTTGGAGAGTATTTGGACAGTGAGATTATCACGTTTTTGTTCGGGTTAATCCGCGTTGTGATTTGGGTCGCTGCCGTTGGGTTTGTCTTCTTTGCGATCTATCAAGCTCAACGTGGAGAACAATGGCAACCCTTAGCGCAAAACGCCTTCATCATTGTGGCAGCAGTGGTACTGGTTGAAGGGTTGAGTGCCTTGTTCTTTGGTGAAGGTGGCGCATAAGGTGAGTGCATCTCGCTCAGGAGTTGGCGATTATGGCTGAACGCAATGAGCATTCTTTTCGGATGGTGAATCAAAGTCTGGGACAACAACCGACCCTGGGCCCCATTCCCGCCAACCTGCTTGCCCCCTCTGGGATCATCCTGGTTTTTACCTATTGCTTAACTCAGATCATTCTTCAGTTGAGCTTTGCGGTGTTCATGGTCATCAGTGCCTGGGGCATCAGCAGTTGGTGGATCGTGGTCGGGGAAAAGACGTGGAAGTTCACGAACAAGTTTGTGACTGTTCCAGATTGGAAACGAGGACACATTCGCTACAAACGTTGTTTGAACCACTATGACGACTAAACCAAGGACTGGACAACAATGCTATCACTTCAAGCCGTTTGAAGATGAAACGCATTTGGAATGTATTTGCAAACTCAATATCCGAGGGCGGAATATCGGTGCTTACCTGCTAAAACGGGGGCAACAGTTTAGCTTTGTTTTTGGCTTCAAAGCCCCAGGGATTCACACACTGTTCTCTAGAGAACAAGCTGAAGCAACTCTGAATCAAATCGAAGCTGGACTGAAAGGATTTCGCCCTGGCGATCGGCTTCGCATTCATTTCCGTTCCTTTGCCGATGATGGAGAACGTCAGCAGGAGTTGGAACAGTTAGTCAATGCAACGGATTGTTTGGAGACACAATTTCTACTGCTGGCTCAACAACGATCGACGCGATCGCTAACCGAAAGCAGCGAACGCCAAATGAAGCAACTCTATCTCTTTGCAACTTACACTATAGAACCTGGGAAAGAAATGAGTTCAGATCACCTGGAAAGGGTTCTTGCCTGGATGATTGCCCAATATGAGGCACTCAAAGGGATGAAGGAGCGCAAGGAGCATGAACAGTATCAACAAATGCTGAAACATGCGTTCAGCTATGGCTATTTCCATTGGGAACAGTTGATTAACTCGCGGATGGGGCTTCAGGCATCTGCCATGACGGCTGAGGAGCTATGGGGCTACTTGTGGCAGCAGTTTAACACACACTCCCCTCCTCCCCTCCCTCAATGCCTGGTTTTGCAAGAGAACCAGGGCAAGCTCTGTTTGGAAGAAGAAATTCGAGACGATGGCCATGCGGTTTCAGTGCTACTTCGAGGGGAGCAGGGTCGCCCGGCTCATCCGAAAGCCGATCGTCAATGGGTGCGAGTGCGGAGTCAATTTGTGGGAGCTTTAGCCCTGGAGTCTAAACCCACTGGCTTTGCCTCACCTGAGCATCAGCTTTACTACCTCTGGCAAGCCTTAGCGAATGTTCCGGACTGCGAGGTGGTCTGTGAGTTAGCGGCGGCTGACCGGATGATGACTCGGATTACGCTGCAACGATTGACCCGGCAGAATATTACCGCCACCTATCGGGCCACTGAGTTTAAGAATGTGGATGTCGCGTCGCAAGTGCGGGCTAAACGCGGTATCGAGGCTCAAGAGAAAATTTTTGAGGGAGCGATGCCGATTTGGGTGAGTGTCCTGGCACTGGTCCATCGCACCGATCCAGAGAGCCTGAATGAATCCTGTCAGAAAATCTCTCATGCCTTTCCCCAAGGGGAGTTTATCCGAGAAACAGAAGTGGCGTGGTTACTATGGCTCAAATCCCTTCCCATTGTAGAGGGCTGGTTGCTAGGAGACAATCGCAAACAACTGTATTTAACCAATGAGGCTCCAGCCCTGATGCCATTGGCTTGTAGCAGAGCAGTCGATACACAAGGGTTAGAACTGATCACCCGACAGGGCAACATGCCATTACTGATCGATTTTGTTCACAAACACCGGGGCATCCTGATTTTTGGTGAAACCCGCAGCGGTAAATCTGTTCTGGCATCCGATATTTTTGTCTGGGCGATCGCACATGGGATGAATGTCATTTCCCTGGATTATCCCAAACCCGATGGTACGACGACTTACACGGATTTGGTAAAGTTCTTTGGAGAGCAAGGGGCTTACTTCGACATTGGCTCTGAACGGAATAATCTCTTTCAAATTCCAGATTTACGACATTTGCCGCTCCAACAGCAAGAAGAACGATTGGAAGATTATAAAGAGTTCCTGGTCAAGGCACTCAACACGATGGTAATGGGGACTCAAACTGAAGGACAACTCGGTAAGCGAGTCCACACGATGCTCTGGCAAGCACTGGCGGTTTTCTTTGCAGACTCACAAATCCAGAAGCGGTATCAGGTAGCGTTTGAACACGGGTTGGGGAGTAAAGCCTGGAGGAAGATGCCTACGTTGATGGATTTTGTGGAAACAGTTAGAGGTCTAGATTTGGGTGTGGATTCGGAACTCGCTCGTGAGGCAACCGCTACAATTCTGCTGGAGTTACAGGGATGGCTGACCAGCCGCGTTGGGAAAGCGATTTCTCAACCGTCTACCATTCGTGCTGATGCTCGCTTCACTGTGTTTGCGCTCCGCAATGTGGGAGACAACATTGAAGCTGCTGTTTTGGCACTTTCCGCTCAGTCAATGGCGTTTCGTAAAGCATTGGAAGTGACGGATTCCCTGTTGGCGATTGATGAAAGTCCGATTCTATTCAAGTACAACGGCATTGCTCAAATCATTGGGCAGGTCTGTGCCAATGGGGCAAAGGCTGGGATTCGTCCGCTGATTATTGGTCAAGATCCTGATACGATCGCAAATTCGATCGCAGGGTCGCAGATTCTGCAAAACCTCAATACTCGTTTAATTGGCGCGATTCAACCGAACGCTTTGGCATCCTACGAACGCTTCTTTGGCTACAATCCCGCCGTGCTGCTGCCCAATACCAATGAATCCTTCCGTACGAATCCCTCTCAGTTGTGTTCGCACTGGCTCGTCGATGCCGATGCCCGATTAGTCCAGTGTCGCCACCATCCTGCCCCAGAGTTATTGGCAGCCGTTGCCAACAACCAGAAAGAACAGCGTGCCAGGCATCGCGTGCTGGCGCAACACCCTAACAAGTTTGCCGGATACAAAGCCTTTGCAGATGAGTATGTGAACGCAATGCAATCTGGGAGATCAATGGACATGATCGTTCCTGAAGGACATCCATCCACGGTCGAAGTCATTCATTCTCCATCAGCACTCCATACAAACAATGAACATTTTTCCAGAACCCCAATGAGGTAGACAATGAAAAAACGAACTGCATTCACGATTGTGGTGGGAACAGGTTTGCTATTTCCAGTGCTAGGTGCAAGCATTGCCACGGCTGCATTTATGCCGGGAGGAGTTGGTGAGTCCTGGTACGATCTTGTCCTCAATCCTCGAGGCGGCAATCCTCTAGAGCGGATCTTGGGACGCATTGGCAGAACAGATGAAATCATGGATATTATCATGGAGGTTGCGCTGGGAGGAGAATGGGGCGATCTCATCTCGATGACGGGTTCATCTCCACCCAATCCTTATGAAGTCAGAACGACGGATGGGGTTCCTGGCTCAGGTGTGTTGACCATTAATCCAGTAGTGCGTCAGCGCGATGTTGCCAATCTCTACGATCAGGAACTGGGACGATCGCTTGCGGCACCTATGTTGGGCGAAGAAGGTAAAATGCAAGTTCAAGAAGAAGGAGAACGAGTTGCTGCAATTTTGGCAACTAATCAGCAAGGGTTGGCAACCACACAACGACTGGCTGAGGAAGCGCGATCGCTCACTGTGACACAGGATGTGATGAAAAATCAAACACAGATGAATTCTGTATTAGCAGGCATTGTTACAAACACGGCTGCATTAACGGCAGATAACCGTCTGGCACTTCTAGAATTGCAACGCCTGGACAGCATTATTGCACAGCTTACAGCGAACACTAGCGAAGGGATCGACGAATCAAATCGTCGCGAACGGGTGGAGCGCAGAGCACTCACAACTAGGGCAGCTCGCGCTCCTGTTTATATTCCTGGACTGTTGGATACGGGAGACCGTTATTCTGATGAAGGTAGAGGATAGCCATGTACATGAATTACGGTTCTCTTCTCCTTGCCCAAGTTGGAGGTGGAATCGGAATTATTGAAGACAGTGTTAACCAACTAGAAGCAGTCCAAGCTGCCTGGAATGAGCGATGGTCAGATATTTTTGCCGGTAACAATGGATTGTACCTGGGTATCACTGAATTTGCTGCGGTTATTGTGGCAGGGGCATTTATCTTTTTTGCTGTAATTTGGGTCAAAACCGCGATCGATCGGGGAATTTTACCTGCTCTACCAGAAGTCCTCTGGGTGTTTGTCGTCATGGCACTGTTGTTTAATAATGGTGCTCTATTAGGGGCTACTACATTGGGGATTCGTAATTTGATCAATGCTCAAACTCAGATTGTTTTGGACGTGCAAATCGGCGAAATTTCAATGCTAGAAGCCCTCAACGATGTCATCCTCTCTCAGCAAGCCAAAAGCGAGATTCAACAGGAATATGCCGAATGTGAGGCAAAAGAAGGACAGGCTCAAATTGACTGTTTTATCGATGCTGGAGAGCGAGCTAGAAATCGGTTAGATGCAGAGTTTAGAGCAAGGGGTTGGTGGACAGCAGGTGTGGAACGACAGTGGGCAAGAATTACGCAGATCACCGAACAAATTCAACAAGAATACGAAAATAATCCGTCTCGCAGTTTTATTTCCAATCCTGGCACCGATATTTTGGTTGCCTACTTCTTGCAAACAGGCAGTCAAGCATTGGCAGAACAGTTACTGAAAGGTTGGCAGTGGGCCTTTGCAAATCTTTTGGAACTATCGATGCTGCTGACAGGATTGTTGGGTCCGATCGCCGTTGCAGGGTCAGTAATTCCGTTGCAGGGTCGTCCCCTCTGGGCATGGCTGATCGGTTTCTTCAGCCTAGTGCAACTTCAGGAGACCTTTTTTGCAAGGGGTTCTAGCAAGGGACATTCAAACCAGTCACACACTCTGGTCTTTAATTCCTGTACACTCAATTTCTGTTGCGGTTCTACAATTGCTCGTTTTGCATGTATCCACTTCGGTTCAATCGCATTCAACCAGGGACTCTTTACTGGTAACTGACACACGATCAATCGCACTCCCTTTCCAGTTTGTTTGACTTGTGCATTATGTTGTTTAATCCATTGCTGGACTTGTTTAGAGACATGCCAGCTCGCATTGTCCCAGACCAACGGCATGACTCGTTTTCCCATCTCGCTCACTTGAGCCGTGACCCACTCTAAAAATTGACAGGTGATCTCACTGACCGGGCGCTGCTCGACAAAACGCAATAACATTTGTGCCTCTGCTCTCAAGTAAATGCCATAACAAGCAATTGCCTTCGGCTCAGTTTCAGCTTTGTCAGCTGTCTTCTCCACCAACTGCAATGGCTGACCCTCCTCACTCCAACTGTGCATCATTGGATCACGCAGCCGACTCCACCACACCTCGTCGAGAAATCCTACCACCCAATCTGGGTTTTGCTCACTCATCTGGATCAAGCGGTCGCGTTGCCGCTTTTTTAGCTCATACTGCTCATCGGGAGAAACAATCCAGGCTTTAGCTCGACGCCAGCTAATCCCCATTGCTTTGAGTGCTTCCTCAATCGTGGTACGGCTCACCTGATGCTCGGTGAGACCTTGCTCATGAGCCACCTCTGCTAGCAAGTCCAACGTCCAGGTGGAACGAGATTTGCCATAGTGCCGAGGATTGGCATGCAGCAACTGATGTAACTGAGCACGCTTGTCCTGATCAAAGATGGGTTTGACCGTTTTAGGGCGACTCGATTGGGCTTGCAAACAAGCTAATCCCTGCTGATGGAAGGCACGTATGGTATTGCGAACAGTCTGAACACTGCAACCGACCGCAGCAGCAATTTCTCTGGCTTGAGTTCCTCGGGCACTGGCAAGCAGAATTTGGCAACGGCGTAGGGTAAAGGCATTTTTAGATCGCAATCCCTGTTCGAGGGCTGTTTGCTCAGTCTCACTCAAGGGACGCACGTATAGGGGGGGAAGCATCAGGACAATCAGCAAATTAAAAGTTGTTAATCCTAGCGTAACTTCTGCTCTCACCAATTGCACAATAGCTTCGGTGAAGTCACACTAGGTATGGCAAAGTTCTCCTACAACGTCATCGTGGGGTTAGCCGCGACTGTTGTCGTTGCAGCAAATGCCCAAGATCAAAGTGATTTCAGCTTTTTGTTGTTAGTTAGTGTTCTGGCTCCGATTCTGGCCCTGGCATTAGCTGGAGGTGCGGGTATGGCCGTTTTTCGAGGAGTTAGTGGGGGCATCACTCGCATTATTGCAGTTGGTACGTCATTCATTCCAATTCCTAAATAGACTATGCAAAGAATTTCTGATCTAAAGCGCACGTCTCAACGATTCAAGCTCGATTCCAGCGATATCCTGCCCTTGGCATTTCTGGGATTATCAATGGGTGTTGTCTGCCTTACCATTGCCTTCATCTGGCTTGCTCTTGCAGTCTCTAGACTCGCCAATCAACCACCGCCCACATTAGTGCAGCAAGTGGATGGACGAGCGTATATGGTGCGAACAGAAGACTATTTTCACCGAGAACCAGAAGTCATTCGTAAAACGGTTTCAGATTGGGCAATCATGACCTTCTCGGGGGGAAGGCTTCCTGGAAACCAAGATACTGCGATCGACTCAGGTGTAGCAGTAAAAGGACGCAGGCGTGTTACTACTGGTGCTTGGGAGGCTTCGTTTCTCTTGGCTCCGGACTTCCGCGACACTTTTCTAAATGAACTTGCGGCAGCGGTAATTCCTCCGGGAATATTTGAGGGACGAGTTGCCAGCGTGCTGGTACCCCAGACCATCTCCCCTCCCCAGTTGGCTGGCGATAACCGTTGGAAAGTGGATATGGTAGCGACCCGTATCATCTTTGATAGCACGAATCCATCCGGTTACTCAATCCCGTTTAACCGCACCTTTTATGTTAAGGCAATTGACCCCCCTCAAAATCCTCTAACCCAAAACGCCACTGAGTATCAGCGCATCGTTTACCAAATGCTAGAAAGCGGTTTGCAAATTGAGGAGATTCGACCATTTGAGGCAGTAAAGAGGAACTGACTGATGCAAGAAAAGAAATCCTCCACAGCAAATAACAATCAAACTCAGGACACTGACATCACAACTGAAGATCTCCGCAGGTTGACTCAAGCTCCCTCAGTTCAACCCCTAATTACAGAAAACGAATTTTCGATTGAAGAAGTGCGTTCACCTCGTCCTCGATGGACACAACCATTGCCTAAGTTTGCGCTGGTTGGAACGATTCTGTTTCCTGTGTTTGGAATTGTCTGTTGGTTTGTCCTAGGTGGTGGCAATCGCTCCCCGCAAGTAGAGGCTCCTGTTCTGAATACAGCGATCGCCCCATCCCAAACAACTGAAAGCGAGGAAGTGGCACGTCTGCAAGAAGAAAATGCCAAACTTAAAGCCCGGATGGCACTCGATGATCAGGTTGAGATCGAGCAGCAATTGCGCCAAAGCAACACTCAAATGCAACCGCCGGAGGTAGAGACGCAGGAGAAGTCACCTGTTGAGCCTGAGGTCACTCCGATGCCTGCTCGCACTGAATCTCCCCCTCGGCAAGTTGTTTACAATTCCCCCTCACCTCAAATTCAAACGACACCTGCTCCGGTCACAAGACCTACCTCGGTCGCAAGATCTGCTGCACCAACACAATTGGTTGATCCAATGCAACAGTGGCAACGGTTGGCTCAGTTAGGCAGCTATGGCTCGATTCGACCAGAAGGGATAACCACTGTGGAGTTCTCTTCAGCACAGCAAGGAGCAAGTCAATCTGTGCCGGGCTTATCAACTCTGGTGAGTGCTACTTCATCAGTGCCGATCGCTCGAATTGCTCCAACCTCTGCCGTGCAACTGCCTTCGTCCGGTCGTGTTCCACAAACAAGAGAGCGGGAAAATCCGCCAGACAACACCCTGAATGTTGAGCAACGCTTTCCCGATGAAGTTTCCCAGGATGCTTCAGCAATGCAGGCGAGGAATTTGCTTTCCCAAACTTCTCTATCCGTCTTGGAAGATGCAGAAGCGATCATCCTTGAGGGTAGTTCCATACCACAATCACTCATTGCGGGAACTCGTAGCCCCGGCGTTCTGCTAACTCCGATTGTGGTAGATGAATCAGAGGGGCAAACTCAATTTGCAGTGATTCTATCCGAATCTTTAATAGATAGCCGTGGAGCCACTGCGTTTCCGGGTGGAACCCAGTTTTTGGTTCAGGTCGACCATATATCCGAGACTGGGCAGGTGCATCTCTCCGCGACCACCGCCACTTGGGATGTAAATGGACATCAACAAGAACTGATTCTGCCAACGGGTGTAATTCAAGTTCGGGGTGAAGCGGGTGAACCTTTGATGGCAAAGCATTACGAGGATCGAGGAGATGAGATTGCGGCGATGGATGCGGGGCAGTTTCTCCTGGGCGCGATCGGTCGAGCCGCAGAACTGTACACACGATCGGAAACTCGCATACAAACTAGAGGCTCCAGCACGGTGGTTACTGAAAACAATCCAGAACCAAACATTTTAGCAGGGTTAATCGAAGGTGGAACAAACGCAATTCTTGGCACAATTCAGGAACGTAATCGACGGGCAGTGGAACGCTTGGAAGAATTACCGAATGGCCGATTCGTAGAAGCTGGTACCCCTGTAGAAATCTTTGTAAACCAATCCCTGTTTATGCCGATGTAACACTTTTCTTTTACTACTCTAATTACCCTTCGAGGATAAAACGATGAAACGACTTTTGACCGTCGTAGGGAGTTCCTTATGCTTTTTTTCACTTACATTTTCTGCTGTTGCTCAAGTAGTTCGTACAGTTCCAGTGAGCCAAGCACGCGGCGATCGCCAAATTGTCACAGTTGAAATTTACCCAGGACACGGGACAACACTCAACTTCCGCTCCACAGGCGAAACGATTCGACGAGTCTGGTTGGATGATCTCTCCAAAGTCACCTTGAGTTTTGATGATGCTGGTTGCAGCGTATCTGAAACGGGAAATGAATGCGCTGCCCGGGTGATTCATCTGCGCCGAATCAATCCCCTGGAGTTTCCCAATCTACCTACGACTGGAACCACATTACTCACGGTGTTAACCGATGGAGGATTGTATCTGTTTCGTCTTGCGTTTCCAGAGTCTGGCAACCCCAATTACTACTCCCTAGAGATTCAACCCGATTCTATAAGTTCTGGCATTCAACCTCAACCCGTAGCTGTCTCAATTGAGGGCAGCAGTGGGGCACAACTGATTGAGCAGGGGTTGAGAGTGGCACAGTCCCGTAACCTGATTGCTGAAGGCAACCCGCTGTGGGAACGATTGCAGAACCTGATTGTAGCAGTGCGTCAGGGAGTGTATGTGGAAGTAGCTGCCGCACAAGCTGGAGTCTCTCAAGCACTCATTGTGCGATTAGTTGAACTGGGGCAATCCGTATCTCCAAGCGTGACACTGTGAGGAGGACAAGGCAATGGGAGGCAGAACCGATCGAGCCATAGCCTTGCTAATCTTCTTCCTGGTGGGGCTGATGGTGTCCTGCCTGGTGATGTTTGTATCGTGGGAAGGTGCGATCGCCCGTGACATTGCTTCAGAACCTGACCTTCCGATCACGACTGTGGAATCTGAAGGACAGTACGCCCGTGTTCCCGATTGGTCACAGATTACATTCAGTTCTTTACCACCCATTCTCACCGCAGGTTCCTTTGTCGCTCCGCCAGAAGTCAATCAAGTATTGGGCTATGACCTCTCTCGCACTTGGCAAGCAGGCGATACGGCAGACACGTACTTGAAGCTGGGGGACTTTCAAACCAGCCTCTACCTACAACTGTTCAATCTATCTACCCTGGCTCAAATGACGAATCTTGACCTCTCTCAGATTGCATTGGGTGCATTGGAGATGGCCGCATGGCAAACGATCGATGATTTAGTGACAGCGATTCCAGGGTTGGGAAATTACAGAGTGATGGATGTGGCTCCGATTGCCGCGCTCCTGCGTGACCAATTTCCTGGCACGCCCAGTTGGAATCCTGATGCGATTGGTACAAACTCCACGATTGCCGAAGTCTTGAGTGCCAATCCTGATCTGGGACAATTAAGCCTGGGTGAGTTAGAGAATTTGAATGAATTTGCCCTCACCGATATTCCTGACTTCACCAATGTCCCACTCCAAAATCTCGATGCTTGGGGCAATAGCACGATCGCTGGTGTACCTGGGCTAGCCAATATTCCCTTTGACCAGATGCCGAATCCCGTGGAAGTGTTCGGGCTGATTGGTATTGTCGATGTCGTTTATGGCTCCGCAGAAACCGATCGCCACAACACGATCTCTGGCAGTCAACAAGTCGGCTTCAGTGCAGCGTGTCAAACCAATTGTGGCTACGCTGAGCTGGCAGGCCCGCTCTACGGCAAGCAGTGGATTTCGGGTAAGTATCAGGAAGTGGAAGGAGGCTTTGGTGCGTTGAAAGCGGTGAATGGAGGCAGAGAACCGACTGGGCGACATCCGTTTGGCAATGCCTTTAAAGTCGTGGTCTGGGATACGGACGAGTCTACAGGGACAATTACCACTGCCTTATTCTTTCGCGTTTGTTACCGAGGTGTTCCAGATCTCGGATGCACTCCCTATTTTCTTGGCCCTGTACCGTTCCTCAGCCACCGCGAAAAGGAACCGATTTTTGTGGGACTATTAGACGCGCTGGGAGGAGCATCGAATCCGGCTCCTATCCCAGCCGGAGTGCTGGAGAAAGCCAGGGAGTGGGGGATTCCAGAATCGGCGCTAACAGGAGGAGATGGTAGATTCCTCGGCAATGGGTCGCTCTGCGGCGAAGGTTCAGGTGGAGTAGATTTTGAGTCTTTAGCAGCCGCCTTCTCCAGCATTGAGGGCAACTACAGCTCGGTGGGCAGCTTTGTCTGTGATGGTGACGGTCACTGTGGTCGAGGCTTAGGACGCTACCAATACATGAGCTATCGATCGGATGTGCGGCAGATGATTAGCCAGAGGGACGGAGGCGCAGCGTTTCTAGCAAGAGTGGATTCTGGAGCGACTGTCAGTGAAGCGGAAGTGGAACGGTTTTTCTCCCAATCCGATCAGGACAATTTATTCAAAGGAGATCAAACCCGCAACATCAATCAGGCAATCGGAGAAGGGTTTTCAGGCGGACGATTGATTGAACGAGTGGGACAAATTCACTTTGGCGGGGCGGGTGCGCCGATTGATGGGAGTACGTCTGACATTCATGGGCGGTTGACGCTCAAAACCTATGGGGAAGAGCTGAGATCCCAGTATGAAGGAGCAGTACAAACGAAAGGGAATTCCTCCTGTGGTAGAGCAACGGGGGAACTCACTACCCCAGTTGCTGGTGCTCCTGTCACCAGTGAATATGGCTGGCGGATTCACCCAATTTACGGTGATGAACGATTCCACACAGGAATTGACCTCGGTGCCGCGAGTGGAACTCCCGTGCAAGCTGCTGATGGCGGAACGGTCGTGTTTGCCAATATCAGTGGCTCGATGACCTCTGGCTATGGTCAACTGGTCATCATCGACCACGGCAATGGGCGTGAAACGTGGTATGCCCACCTAAACAATATGAATGTTCAAGAAGGACAACAGGTTGCACCAGGGGATGTTCTGGGAAGCGTGGGGAGTAGCGGGGGCAGCACCGGACCGCATTTGCACTTTGAGGTACGAGAAAACGGTGAACCTGTTGATCCGCGTCAATATATCAACTTTTGAGGAGAAGCGATCGCCATGAACCTGAACACCATTCAACACCTTATCCTAAGCACAATATTGGGCATTGTCTTGCTATCGAATCCAAAAACCCAGGGTACCTTAGCTCAGAATTCAAACATTACCTCAAACTCTAAGGTTCCAATCCAGCAACTGAGCGCAGACGCAACTCTTGCTCAGGCTCAGGCTGAAGTGGAGTCAACGATTCCGGAAACGCTCTACCCTTGCCTACCCCGTTCCGTCGATCGAGCAGAACAGCTAGGTCAAGTGCAACAGGAACAAGAAACCTTCTATTTACTCGGTGTCTTTGAGAACGATCGCTACTGGGAGTTGCTAGCCCAAACGGATGAAGCAGGTTGCTTGCTGATCAAGGGACAGCAAGACACGGAATCATTGAGTGCTTACATTCCCCTGGAACTTGCCCAACAACTTGCCCTCCAGCGCTATCAGCGACGCATTGAAGAAGCAGGTGGACTACAAGCTTTTCAGCAAGGGTTTACCGAGTACATGATGCAACAACCGGGAGGAGAACTTATTTATCTGGCTCCTGAGAACGTGTGGGCGTTACAACAACTTGGAGTCGAAATTCCAGAAGGGTCTTACGAAATCCGGAGACCCAATACCGCTCCCAATTTTGAACGCCTTCCTGAACCTCGTTCTCGTCATTCTCAATGAACTAGGGCTATGAACTTCTCTATCTCCAGACAAAAGCTAAAACTATTGGCGATCGCTGCGATCGGACTCGTCCCCCTCTTATTTACCTTGTCATTCATTGGGGTAGTGGGAGATCGGGCTTCAGCCGATGCTGAGCACTGGCATAAAGTTGCCCAAAATGCCCCGGACGGGCTCATGGCACAGGTGGTAACAGATCACCTCAATCCAGAGTTGCCCGTCGATACAGGACGGATGAAGATTCTGACCCTTCAACTACCTGGGCAGAGCCAACCGCTTTATCTGATTGATTCTCGGATTACTAATCTAGCTGAATATCCTCACGCGAATCCGCTTTGTGGTGCATTTGGATGTGCTTTCTTTGGCTACATCCCAGCGAGTGGAGAAGGATTTCGAGAAGTTTGGACTACATACCTGAACGTCAATTTACCACCAGAGGTGACATTATTTGAATCATCCGTTGAACTGCGAAATAAACTTCCAGTGCTGAAAACCAATCAGATGCAGGGCGATCGCATTGAACAGTTGCACTGGTCGTTTAACGGTCAAGAGTACGAAATCACAAAGACGTTGTTAACTCCTCAAACCTATGAGTAGTAATAGTCAAGTATCTGAAACTAGAATGGTTCAGAACGTGACTGAGCCAATTCAAACGATAGTCCGATCCATGATGGATTCGGGCATGGGAGTCGTATTGCTGGGGATGCTTCTGCTCATGGTCGGTGCAACGCTATTTAGTCCCAAGAAAGGCAAGATGACGACTGGACGATTTGGAGGACGCGCAGAGCAGTGGAAAGCCGCTGCAATTGCTCGTCAGCAACGCAAACAACGTCAGCCGCATAAAGTCGCACTCAAAGCTGGCAATGTGCATATTCCTCACGCTCAGCAGAGTGTGACCGTGACGGGAGCACCCGATTCTGGCAAAACCTTCAGCATCATTGACCCCGCCATTCGCTCAGCGATCGTCCAAGGTTTCCCCATCCTCGTCTACGACTTCAAAGGCAGCCAGCTTGAAGCTCATGCGGCTTGGGCAGCTGCTCAGGGTTACGAAGTGGCGGTTTTTGCACCCGGACAGCCCTATACCGGAGTCTGCAATCCGCTTGATTTTCTCGCTGATGAGACAGACTCGCTGATGGCAGCTCAACTGGCTCAAGTGCTGCAAAAAAACACACAGCGTGAGGGAGCGTACCGGGATAACGATTTCTTCACCAGTGCAGGCACCAACCTAGTCGAGGCCGTGATGTTACTGGCAAAGCTAACGCCCTATCCAGATTTATTGATGGCAAGCAAGATTCTGAACCTGACTGACCTTCCATCTCGCATTCGTGCTACTGGAGCGCAGGGAAGAATTCCATCTTGGACAATGGAGAGCTTCAGCCAATTATTAGCTTCCGAAGGCGCAGAAAAGCAAATTGCAGGAATTATTGCGACGGCTCAACGCACCTTCAAAACCTTTATTGGCAAACAACTCGTTTCTAGCTTCTGCGGCACAACCACGATTCCCCTGGATCTCATCGGTAAGCAACTCTTGTTTTTGCAGGTGGACATTCAGAAGCGGGATACCGTTAGTCCGCTCCTGGCAGCTGTGCTGCACCTCATTGTGACCCGCAACTTTGTTCGACCTCGCAAAATCCCATTGATTGTTGCTCTCGATGAGTTACCAACTCTCTATCTGCCAGAATTGCCAAAGTGGATTAATGAGTTTCGGTCTTACGGATTTGTCGCATTGTTGGGTTATCAAAACTTTGCTCAGTTGCAACATATGTATGGGCGAGAGTTATCGAGAGTCTTATTTGCCGCCTGTGGTACGAAGGTCTTCTTCAATCCCAAAGACCGAGAAACTGCCAATGAGTTTTCTGGCTACCTCGGTGAAAAGGATGTCAAGCTATACACTCGTTCCCGCAGTCATGGCAGGTATGGCGGCAGCAGTTACTCGGAACAATACCAAAAGATGCCGCTGCTTACACCAGACCAGATTCTGAAGCTAGACCAAGGCGAGTGCGTGTTCATCAATCCAGCTTACAAAGGCGGACATGAATCCTCCATTCCCTTGCGGCTCAGAGTCAAGATTGTTCAAAAAGACGTACAGATTCAAAACCGCAGTGCTGAACTATGGCAAAGCAAAGTACGCGATCGCCTTATACAAAGAATGGCAGAACGACACACCATCATTGATTTAGATCAAGAAAACGAAATCCGTCGAGAAATGGCAGAACGGCTATTTCCACTACCTGTTGATGAGTCTAACTCTAGTTCTGGACAAGTTCAGGATATTAATGCTGACATCACTGAGGATGAGTACGATGAAATGTTTCGACTTCAGGAGGACTATCTATGAACACCATGTCAATCCAAGAGCCAACACTTCCAAACCCATTCGAGTGGGGACTGTCCCTTCATGCAGCCGTAATTCTTTCCAGGGAGCCAGAGATATTGGCAGATCTGGAACGAGCCCGGCTTTTACCTCCTTTACCTCCGGGTTACATTCCTACCATTGTAGAAGTGCTATTCGATGATGTGCCTTATATCCGCGCGGAGAACGGAGTGATCTCGTATATACGAGATTGTCATCCAGAATATCAACCGTTATTTATTGAATATCGCTTTGATGATGAAATTGCTGTATTCCAAGTGGGTGGAGAGTATGTGATCAACCGCATAGCAGGAATGGCGATCGCCCTGGCTGCTCAAGGATTCTTGCACTAGGAGGAAGTAAAAATGTCGTTAACAATCAACCCCGCAGATGCCCAAGCGATTCAAGAAGACGAAGCTCAATTACTGTCTGCCATTATCCAAGCGACACGAGGCGCAGTCGCCTTTCTCAATCAACCGCAGACTTCGACTCCTGAACCCGCAGAAACCATCCGCATCCAAATGGGACGACGGTTGGTGTATGGACAGATGGCTAATGGTCAATTTCGCAACGAACTCGATGCCAACACAATGCGAACGATTTTCGACGCAATTCAACGTCCGGTTAGCGAAGGAGTGGATCTAGCCAAGTACCGAGGCAAGATTCCCGCGATCGAGGTTCGAGATGGCGGCACCATTTTGTTTCGGGAAGAGCGAGATGGAGCGGTTTCTGTCAACGCGATTCAGTTCCAGCTTGAGCAACAGGCAACACCAACGAAAACGGAGGAGCAATCTCAAGCACCACTAAAATCATCTCTAGAACTATCTCCAAAACCATCTCCAGAACCTACACAAGCAACAACTCAAGTCGAAGCTCCGCAAGAATCACCCAAAGTTGATCCGCCCATTGTTCCTGTAGAGCAGGCAACTACTGTGGCACAAACGGCTGATTACTTGCTCAATCCCCTAAGAGAGGAACAACCTATCTATGATGCAGTGTCCGTCAGAGGATATCAAATCAAGCGAGAGGGGAACGACATCACGATTAAGCGGGACGATGAACCGATCTTAGTGACAAGTAATGGCAAGGTCACTGTCAACACCGTGACTCAACAGGACTGGGAAACTTTTCGGGATTTGCAACCCCGATCGACTGTCGCTCCAACCAATCAACAGAATGGAAAACGTCCTCTAGTAGAAGCAGGCGTGCTGAATGGGGACATGATTCAGCATGACATTTTAGATGCTCAACAAAACAAACGCAACGGAATCTGGACAAACACCGTTCCCCTGAACCAGGATAGCCTCACCTATACGGCGGATGTGGTTGATGCGGTCGAAGCCAGGAAAACTCAAATTCAGAGTACATCACCCGGTCAGGACACTGGCTCACTGACGGTGGATGTGGCAGAGGCAACCCAGAATGGTCATACGCTACCTGCGATCGCCATCCTGGAGCGAGAAACCGCCAAGTTGCCCGATGGAGCCACTCGTCAACTGCTGCAAACGACTGCTAAAGACTGGAAACAACAGGTTCAGGGAACACAGCAGGGAGTACGCCAGGGTTTGGGGTGGTTAGCCTCTCGCCTGGAAAACTGGCGACATCAACAAGTGGCCCGTGCCGCACTTGACTTATTCAATCGAGGATATGAACGCACAGGCGAGCGGTCTTACCAAGTTGGAGAGTTCACCGTCAATTTTAGAGGGCAGAATCTTTACACCCTCAAAGACGACAAAGGCGAGCTAATGCGGTTTCAAGCTTTCAAGTCTCCCATTCCTGGAGTCTCTCGTCACACCATTCGGGTGCTATCGGTGAGCGAGCGCTTAGGCAGCTTCCAGAGCAAACAATTGCAAGGGATGCAGCAAAACCGAGCCCTTACACCCCAAGGTGATCTGGATGTGGAAGCGACTTACAATGCCAAGACAAATCGAGTAGAACAAATCGTCACTCATTTCCTCCAGTCGAAAGTTCAAGCGAATGTTTGGGATAAAGAAGGAGGGAAATTCAAACTAGAGATTGGTGAAGCCGGATTCCTTCGGATCACGGACAAGCAAGAAGGACGCGGTGTTGTGTTTCAGCGCAAGGAGGGTAAAGTTTTGTCTAAATTAGGCGCAAGAGATTTTGCTCACTTTGACCGATTGGCGGCAAAAATGCAACCATTGGAACAACAAGCTTCACCGCGACCCCAAGCAGAAACAAAAGGTCGTTCTCGCCAGAAAGCGTCTGGATTGGAATTGGAGTGAGGAGGCGATCATGCGTTTTTTTCTTATCCTGCGGAGTTACGGGTTACTCCTAGTCATTATTTTCTTCATCGGACTCACCCAACCCGAACTCAAGCCCGAAGATCTCGACTCACCTGCAACTGCAAAAGACTTTGTATATCGTGGTGAATTATATGCTGAACAGGGTGAGTATGAAAAGGCGTTAGCTGACTTCAACCAGGCAGAACAACTGCGTCCTCGCGATCGCTTGGGCATCTACCACAGCATCTACCTGAATCAAGCCAAAGCTCTAACTGCGCTTAATCGTCCCGCAGAAGCCATTGAGAAGTATCAGAAAATTAAACAGAGACAACAAGAAGACGAATTAAGCACGACCTATGTTGATCGCAAGATTGCTGAATTGCAAACGAAACTGAAATAGATCTATGAGCTTCAGTATGTAAACACCTTAAATCATCGATTTGAGGTTCATTGTGAATACAAACCACGACCGAGAACGACTCAAGCAGTTGTTTCTCGAACAACTCATTGCAGGAAAAAGTTATGCCCGAATTACAGATGCTCGTGCTGAAGCCGAAAAGGTATTGAACCAAGCAGTTCCTTCTGGCAGTCCGCTGACCAAGTTGGTGGATGAAGCAATGGAAGCAGCCATTGTGCGAGCGGCACACCGACTGGTTGAGCAGTCTGCAACGACTCACCAAGCCTATGACCAATTAGTTCATTTGCTGGAGCAGCAACCCAATCTAGGTGTCCGATCGTCTACCTCTGTGCTTCAGCAGGCATACAGCACGCCGATTCCAATTGCCTATCTTGCCACAATGCTGGCATGCATCCATTCAGAAACAACAGTCTATGAACCGACCGCAGGAAATGGTGCATTGTTGATTGCAGCTAATCCCGCCAAAGTGGTTGCCAATGAAATTAATGGCGATCGCGTTGCAGAACTTACAACACGAGGGTATTACCAACTGACTCAACATGATGCCACGACGTATCGTCCTCAAGAACCGGTTGACTGCGTTATCTGTAATCCACCCTTCAGTTCAGTTCTGGATGATCATCAACGCACCCAACGGTTTCCACTCTATGACACCTGGACAACTCAAATCGATCACGTGATTGCCCTCAATGCGTTGGAGGTTATGAAAGATGATGGTCAAGCCGTATTGATTCTGGGGGGCAAGTTAGGCAGCGACGAAGAACGACGCTCCGATCGCTACAACACCAGGGAGAGCAGAGCTTTCTATTACCTCCTCTACAACCACTACAACGTGACACAGCATTTCTCCATCTGGGGCGATCTCTATCGGAAGCAAGGGGCAGGTTTTCCGATCGATGTCATTGTTATCGCCGGTCGGGGTCAGTCTCAACGAATGCTTCCGGCAGTTGAGGTTCCCAAAATTTATCGTTCATTTGTAGAACTAAAGGAGCAACTTCCCAATGAACCCATTCATAACTCCTTTCTATCAAACTCAAGACACGATTTCAGTCATGACTCGGTACGAGGACTACCCCAGGATTTGGACACCTCCGGTGATGCCCTCCCTATTCGTGGTCAAAGTGCCACTCCCGATCGAAAGCTTGGACGAAACAACCTACAAAACGCTGATGCAGCAACGAGTGAGATGGATGATTCAGCGTTGGATAGTGGAGATTCCCAGCAGCCAGTTGGACACCCAGAGACTGCTGACCTCCAAGCTGGAAGCACTGCATTCTTATCAGGAACATCCAGTTATCGATCAGGACGAGAGCGAAACCGAGCAAGACGCTCTGGGGCGATGGCGGCAGGACTGGGCAATAACATTCATCCTCGACAACGAGATTTTCACTCAGACCATTGGACGACTGGGCGTGAGCTTTCTAGCCACAGTCATGACCGAGAACCATCCAGAGTTTCAGGACTTTCTGGAGTTGCATCAGGCGGTTCACCTGGAGGAGTGGCTCAACGACCTGATCGCTTACGCATAAGGGAGTTCAGTGGAATGGCAACAACTGAAACAACCTTCAATGAGCCATCGGAGATTGAGGTTCAACCCAAGCAAGTGACCTATCAACCGAAAAGTAAGGGAACCTCAACGGGCACCCTTATTCCTTACAACATGGCAAGCGCGGCTCAGTCTGCCTTGGATCGGCTCGAGCAGGAACACGGTGATATTGATACCTATCTCACCTCACGTTTAGGTTATGCCTCTGTGGAGGAATTGCATCGTCACTTCAGTGCAGAACAGGTCGATGCTGCTGCCTTAGCCATCAGCAACATTGAGCGTGGCAAAGGGTTCATTGTTGGCGATCAGACGGGTGTAGGCAAAGGAAGAATTTGTGCCAGCATTTTGCGCTATGCCCAGCAGCAGGGTAAAGCTGCTGTGTTTGTGACTCAGAACAAGACTCTATATGCCGATATGATGCGTGATGTCGTCGATATTGGCATGTACACCTTTCAGCCCTTCATTACCGATACCAAAGCGATCATTCCACTGTCGAATGGGCAGGAATTGAGGACAGGCAATGCGACTCAGCAAGAGCAACTGATGCGAGAGATGATGGTTTCCCAAAACTTAGGCATCTTCTACAATGCTGTGTTTACCACCTACAGCCAACTTCAAACGGTTGGACAAAAAGAACCGCTCCGACGCAACTTCTTGAGGGCGATCGCCCCCAACGCCATCTTGATTCTCGATGAAGCCCATGAAGCAGGAGGGAGTCAAAGTGGGTGGCGCATGGGTGGCGCACCGGATCGCGCTGAATTTGTACGAGAACTGGTAGACCTATCAGCCGGAGTGTTCTACAGTTCTGCCACCTATGCCAAGCGTCCAGACGTGATGGACTTATACGCCCGGCGCACGGATTTACAGTTTGCTGTCAGCAGTATGGCGGCGTTAGAGAACATCCTGGATAAAGGGGGAGTGCCACTTCAGCAAATTGTTGCCAGTAAGTTTGTTGCCTCTGGGCAGATGCTGAGGCGGGAACGATCGTATGAAGGCATCCGCTTTGAAGCGAAAGTTGTACCAGTCGATCGCGAAGTCGCGGATCAATTCTCAGCCGCACTACGAGCCATCAAGGATTTTGACCGGGCAAAGCAACAGGCAATCAAGGAACTGAGTAAACAACTCAAAGCCGAGGCAAAGGCATTTGGGATGGATGGGGCGATCGGAGAGGTGGGCGCAAAGAGTACGTTATTCACCTCGTTGATGCACAACTGCATTGAGCAAGGACTGCTGGCTCAGAAAGCAGAAGCAACGGCACAGGAAGCAATTCAATCTTTGCAACGGGGACAAAAACCTGTGATTGCAGTGGCGAATACAATGGGTAGTTTTATCCAGGCGTATGCAGAAGCCAATGAGATTCAAAACGGAAGTTTAATCGACATCTCGTTTTCTAATCTATTGGAACGGTATTTAGAACGTTCGCGTGATGTTTTGATTAAAAACTATCGAGGGCAAGTGACCCGTCACCGATTAACGGATGCAGAACTGGGCGAGAATGGTATTGTTGCTTATGAAGAAGCGTTGGAATGCATTCAAGCAGCAGATTTTAGTGCAATTCCCATTAGCCCCATTGATTACATCACCCAACAGTTAGAGCAGCAAGGGTACAAGGTTTGTGAGGTAACTGGACGGAGTGCGGCACTTGATTATGCATCAGATGGTTCCACGACCTACCGAATTCGCCCAGAGTCCGATCGCACCTCACGCGCCAGAATTAATGCCGTTGCTGAGTTTAACAGCGGTGATGCGGATGTGATCATCCTTAACTGCTCTGGTTCAACAGGAATTTCGCTTCACGCTTCTGAACGCTTTGCTGACCAGCGTCCTCGACATATGATTGTGGCTCAGGCAGAACGGGACATCAATGTGTTCATGCAGATGCTGGGACGGGTTCACCGCACTGGACAAGTCGCATTACCCAGCTACACCTTGCTGATGAGCGATCTGCCTGCGGAGAAGCGACCTGGTGCGATTCTCTGTCAGAAGATGGCAGGGCTGAACGCCAATACAACAGCAGCCAGGGAAAGCGGAATTTCCATCCAAAATGTGGTGGATTTCATGAATCCCTATGGCGAGCAAGTGGTGACTGAGTTGCTCAACGATGACTTAGAACTGGACGCAAAACTCGATTTTCCATTGGCAAAAGCAGAGAACGATGCCTCAGAGATTGCCCTGATCAAAAAGGTGACTGGACGGATTCCGTTATTGCCGATCGCCGAGCAGGAAGCCGTTTACAGCTTGATTGAGTCCGAGTATCGGGATTTGGTGGAACAACAACGGGCAATGGGCGAGAGCATCTTGGAAGCCGATCAGCTTGACCTGGATGCCCGAACCATAGCACGTATGGAAGTGATTCCAGATAGCAGCAACATCCAAAGCGAGTTTTCTGGAGCAGTTCATCTAGAAATTGTTGATGTCAAAAATGCTGCCAAGCCGCTGACTCAACTTCAGGTTGTTAATGCTGTGCGAGAGCAACTGGAATTGGCAGCCGTTAGAAGCTTGGATGACCATGACCGAGAGAGTGTTGCAACGATCGCGCAACAGAAAACCACTGAGACGATCGCAACCCTGGAAACAGCCACCAGCCAATATCGAGCAGAAATCACTGCTCGTAAGCAGGATGAAGGATTGTCTGCCAAATTCAATGAGAAACTAGACAAGCAAGTCGCTCAAGTCAGGAGAGCGATACAGGAGTTTTCTGCTGGAACCCCAGTGCGAGTTGTTACGCCTACGAGTGCCAATATTTTTTATGGCGTTGTCATTGGCATTGACCAGAAGGCGCGTTCAGGCAATCCTGCGGCACCGAATGGGTGGAAGGTGCGAATTCTGGTGGCTGACTCAGCCAAGCAACTCATCCTGCCGCTGTCGAAGGTCAATACCGGGCGAGAGGGTTCAGCCGTTGTGGAAGCTCAAGAGCGGGATTGGTTTGGCAACGATGTTTACTCGCTGTTTGACCAACGGCAGGATGCCGGACGAATGACTCGGCAAATCTTCACGGGCAACCTGATTAAGGCATTTGAGAAGTATCCCAAAGGTAAGTTAATCAACTACACCGACCATCAAGGGCAGGTGCGGCAGGGGTTGATGATGCCGAAGGGGTTTGACATTCAGGAAAGTTTAGAACAAGAACCCGTTGCATTTGCTGAACCCCAACAGGTTAAAGCATTTCTCACCGAGTTAACCGATCGCCGGGGAGCCGTGAAAACCCTGGATGAATTGCTGCTGCTCAAAGCTCAACTGAACGGCGATGGCTTTGTGCTACAAACACCCAAAGCAAAAGAATCAGGCGGGCAGTATTATCTCGATGAGCAACTGATCGCGGCAGTGGGTTCCGATTTTCATTCGGTGAGCGATCGCATGGAAGTGATCGTCCCTGCCGATCGGTTAGAGCAGACCCTCAGTGTCATCATGAAACAGCGAGGGTACACGTTAGCTGCTTTTGACCACAAAGACATTGCTCGTGATTATCTAGGCATAAAGTTACCGGAACTGGAAACGGTTAAATCTGCCACGTTAGGACAGCAGAGTCATACTATTCCCAATGCCCGTAAACCCATAGTAGATGAGAGTACGCCTATCCGTTTGCGTCAGGATACCAGCAGTGTTGAAGCAACACCACGATCATTGAATGGCAGACTTAGAATTGCTTCCGCCAAAGAGCAGAAGAGAAACTTAGAAAGACGCATTACTCAATTTTTAGAGGAAGCTGGATTACGAGAGCTGATCACGGCAGAAGAAGATTTTTACTTACGGATCGAGAATGAACCATACATTCCTCTCGTGGTAGAGCGACATCATCACGAACTGTATTTAACCCATTATCTGGAACAAAATGGAGATGTCTTTATTGACTCCGAAATGATTTTCAAGATTCAATCGGATGGTCAACTTCAGTTTAAGGAGACAGCCGTTCAAGATCCATTGCGTGGTGGGGAACACCGAGCAGCCGATCGTCCCTTTGCTCAGATGTTTGCTCGCAATATTCTTGAGCAGGGATTTGCAGAAGCAGCAAGAAAAGCGCAGCACGAGACTCAGGCATCCACTCAATCTCCCAATGAACAACATGCCGCTCCAGATGAATTGCAACATGACTATGCTCTGAAACCCCTACACCCCAAACTTCAGAACTACTTGGAAATAAAAGATAATTATCCAGACGCTCTGGTGTTGATCAAAGCAGGTGAATTCTATGAAACTTACTCAGAAGATGCTCTGGTGATTGCTGATCAGTTAGAACTGGTACGAACAAGCATAGATTCTGGTGATCCGGATGTTGGACGGGTGCCATTAGCCGGGTTTCCGGTTCATGCCCTCGATCGCTACCTCCAGCAGTTAACCGAAGAATTTACGGTTGTCACTGTAGAAAAACAAAACTTGATCACTGTTCATTCGCAACAACAGCTTCAACTGCAACAAAGCGGGCAGCAGGAACCCAATATACCCATCGCATCTACCGCAACTCAAGAGGTTTTAGCAACACAGTCTGAAACTACACCTACCGAAGTTGAAGAATTGAGCTTGTTTGATCTTAATCCGTTTACTGCTGCATCAGATGATGAGGTGGATACAAGAGGACATGATCTCTCTTGGGATACGTTAGAGAAGGCATTAGAGGCAACTCCGCCGATCGCATCTCTTCCACCTTCAGAAGCAACTAATTTCGCCACTGTCAGTGCTTTTCAATCTTCTCAACCCGTTCAACAACCGGATCTCAAAGAGCTGGCAGATCAAGTTCGAGCGTTTGATTTGGAAGCAGTTGCGGCTCGCTTGGGTCTGGAGCAAGATCAGCATGACCATCACAAGTGGAGAGATGCGGAGCATATTATTAGCATCAGTGGTGGCAAGTTCATGGACTGGTTGGCGGAACGGGGTGGTGGTGGCGCGATCGACCTGGTCATGCATATTCAGGGGATGGAGTTCAAAGAAGCAGTGCAATGGTTATCAGGACAATCACTTACAATTCGTTCAGTTAACCCTAGACAACAAACTCAGAACCAAGATCATGAACCTCGTTTACTGGAAATGCCACCTCCCAATGAACGCCGTTGGATAGCGGTACGTGAATACTTAATTGAAACTAGAAAGTTGCCTGCTGCAATGATCGATCGCCTCCATGAGAGAGGTTTGATTTACGCTGATGATATGCAAAATGCTGTTTTTGTCCGCTATGCCACTCATCATACAGGCACTCAATGGTATCGCGGAGAACCAACCGGAGCCAGTTTACGGGGAACATGGGGAGAGAATAACTCGTTTCATGGTCTTGCTTCGGGATCATCGCGTGAACAGGGCTGGTTCTGGATTGGAACTGGAAAAGGAGCAGTCAAACGAGTGCTGCTGACCGAATCTCCGATCGATACTCTCTCTTTAGCAGTTCTGGATCGGACGCATCGACAAGCAATGGAGGGCGTGGCGATCTATTTGTCTACGGATGGGGCAGGAAGCATTCCGATGGAAGCGTTACGGCAAATTTCGGAACAAGATGGGCAAGTTATTGTTGCGTTTGATGCGGATCAAGCTGGTGAGCTGATGGCATGGCGTGTTGCTCAGGAGTTACCAGGAGTCAGGCGGCTTACCCCCGCCTATGGCAGGGATTGGAATGATCGGCTCGTTCATAATGGACAGCCAGAGCAGGCACCTCAATTAGAAAGAGATAAACAATCCCTTCACAATCTCTGGAAGTGGCATCGAGTCGTGCAAGAACTTGGTAAATCGCAGAACTATGTGCAGCGGATAACTGAAGTTGCTAGAGAGGTTGTTAAAGGCGAGTTCTTGTCCGAGAAGGCTAAGGTTTCAATGCATCAAGATCTGGAAGCGTTTGCTGATCAACAAAGACAAGCCAAACCGGCATTAAAATCCTTGGGAACTGTACAGGAAACATCTCATGGTGCAGAAATTGAAAGGTAAGGGGTATGCGGAAAAATAACGTACCCGTTATGGGACGCACTGCTGTGCGCCCTTACAGCAGATTTCTTCCAGGATTAGGATGCCATTTTATTGCAGATTCCTAACCCTTCAGTCCTCAAACGGTTTCACGTGCCGCGAGGTGAGCCTCGATTTCTGAGCGCGATCGCCATACAGGTCGTAGTTCTTGGCGCGCAAACAGTTCTAGCTGATCGCCACGATGGGGGGAATGGGGTTGGGTCGCATTGCCGTAGCTAGTTAAAACCATTGCGCGCACCGGATCAGCGAATTCGATCGCCGCAATGTAGCTGTCTCCATGAACGGCTCGAAAACGAGCGTTTGTGTCGGGAGCAAAATTCAGCACCTGAAAAATTCCCAGATAACCAGGGCCACCATTCGCAGGAAAATCAAACTCACCCATCCGCAGCCGAAAAACGTCGCCCCAGGAAACATTGAGTGAGCCATACTGAGCTTCAACCTCGGCTGCCACTGTTTCTAGTGCCGCGATCGCCTGAGCGGGATTAGCTAAACCATCGGGGGTGGTGAAGGGTGCCGTTTCATCCCAGGGAATGGCAAATAGGTTGGAGAAGTCCATTGCTTCAGCCCAGGCAGCAAACAGGATGGCTCCCTGACTATCAGCATTGGTTTGACGATCCCATGTTGCTAAAACCTCAGCAGCACGCTGGGCTAATTCTCCGCCTTGCTGCTGTGCGATGGGAATCAGGTCATCGAGCAGGCGATCGGCTAGTTCCATGACGGTTGAGTGTTTGTAGGTGACGAATTCTTCAAAGGAAATAGCCTCGTCTTCTGCTAACATGCGTGCCGATCGCTGTGCCCGGAATCCTATCGGTTCATGGGGTGCCATGTAGGACGGATAATCTGCGGGATTCAGTGCGCTCGGAATTGTCGTCGTCCAGGGTGGATCGTTGGCATTCTGCAACCAGCCGCTGTCTGGATCAAGCACACGCGGCAAATCCGAGTAGGGGTGCGTTTCAGTCCATAGGGTCGTTGAAGTATCACCTGGCACGACTCCAACCCAATCGTCAAAATTCCCCTGCGAGCGCACGGGCACCTGACCGTTAAATAGGTGCAAGATATGGCCTTGGCGATCGGCATACAGAATCGTGAACATGGGAATTTGTAACTCCTGGAGCGCCGATTCAAACTCAGTCAGGTTCGTCGCCTGGGCCATATTCCACCATTGTTCTAACGCCCTCGGCTGATCCAACCCCACTACCCGTAATGCCAGAGCTTTGCCATCCTGCTCTGCTACGACTGGCCCGTGAACCGATCGTCTTACTGGTAAAGTCTCTGAGCGCAGAGTGCCATCTGCCTGCCGCACTTTGAGGATTTGTTCATTCTGCTCAAAGGCTTGCACCGAATCATCAAACTGATAGCCGCCTGCCGTCAGGGTGAGTTCATAAGCATCCCAGCCGTCGTGGGTATTGATGGTGTGTGTCCATCCGAGGGAGTCATTAAAAGCAATGGCCAGCACCGGAATGCCCACTAGGGCTGCACCATAGGCATTGATACCCGGTGCCGTTAGTTGGGCTTCGTACCACAGAAATTCCCCAGACCAGGGGAGATGGGGGTTGGCTAGCAGCATGGCATGACCGTTGGTGGTGTGGGAAGGGGCGATCGCCCAGCCATTTGAACCAAAATTTGATCGTGCATGACTCTCTTGAGCGAACTGGTGAGTAGACTTGGTTTGGGCAGACTCCAGCAGATCTGAAACCTGCTCTGAATCAACAATGAAGGTGAAGTGCAACCCCCGCTGCATATGTGCGAGCAAATCTACACCCGTGACGGGCAGAACGACTTCCATTGCATCGTCAATCTGCTCTGGGTGAGTCATGGCATACGCATTCATTCCCGCAGCAAAGGCATCGAGATAGGTGCGGAAGGTGGGGTTTTGTGCCTCATACCAGTCTTGGGCACGTTCGGGAATTTCGGTTGTGTGAACCCAGCGATCGGATTCCACATAATCTTCACCCCAATATTCAGCTGCACGTCCTCGTGACTGTCCGTATAACTTCAGGATAAGGTTTCCGTGGCTTTGCGCTTGTGCCCATCCAAAGGCATGGAAAAGTTGTTCATTATTGTCGGCAAAAATATGAGGGACTCCATAGGTATCCCAGAGAATTTCAGTCGTCGTTGTGCTGACGCTGGGTTTGAAGATTCCACTCATCAGCACGATGAGCAAGCTCAGGAAAACCGAAACCAGGCGCAAGCGAACCTTCTTTGACCGATCGAGCGATCGTTCTATGAATGTTGGGTGTTGCATATTTTGAGGCAAGCGGCATGTTTTTTGAAGCTTTACGTTTGAAGCATCACCTGATGCGCCACTTTCTACTGCAATGAACTAGCAATAAAAGTTTAACAATGGATGAAATGCTGTCGCGTTGATTTGCCCATAACGGTAGGAAACCTCTACAGAAAAACGAGAATGCTATTAGCTACAACTTTACGATTAAGACTCAGTTACAACTGCAAGCTCACGCTCAGTGTTATTTGTTCACGTTATTCTCAGTCTGCCAATCGTCAATATTGCACCAGTATGGGAAGGTCAACATCGAGAAATTAGACTCCAATTTTTTGGTAGGCTTATTGAGAACAGTGTTATTTGACCTAACCGTTAGTTATTAACCAACATCATGAGACAGTTTGTCAACCTGGTGATGCTGCCAGCATTAACTACTGCTCCATTCGCCCATTAGTCATGCAAAATTATGCAAATCCGTTGGCATCAATATCAGACTGTTCTGATGCAGTACTTGAAACCTCAGTGGTTACGAGTTCTTGTGCTGCTAGTGATCTTGCTAGGAGGGACAGGGCTACAGTTGCTCAATCCTCAGCTATTGGCAAGGTTCATTGATACGGCGATCGCAGGTGGATCAACCACAACCTTACTTCAATTCGGGGTACTTTTCCTGGGAATTGCCGTTGCGATTCAACTCCTCTCCATTGCGGAAAGCTATCTGGCTGCGGATATCGGGCTACGAGCGACCAATCAGTTGCGATCGCACCTTGCCTTTCACTGCCTGCGGCTGGATCTGTCATTTCATTATCAGCAGCCACCAGGCGTGTTGATCGAACGCATTGATGGTGATGCCGATCGGCTCAATGATTTTTTTGCCCGCTTTGCCACTGGCTTAGTCGGCAATAGTCTTGTGCTGCTGGGAGTGCTTGTCATCTTGTTTAGAATTGACTGGCGGGTTGGATTTGTGCTAACCAGCTTTACCCTGGTTGCCTTCGTAGTGGTCAATGCGGTTCGCGATGTGGCAGTGCCCTACTTACACGCCGAGCGTCAAGCCAGTGCGGAATTATTTGGCTTGATTGAAGAACGGCTATCGGGCATGGAAGATGTGCGTTCCTGCGGCGCAACGGACTACGTGATGCATCGGTTTTACGAACGATCGCGCCATTTGTTTCCCCGCTTTGTTAGAGCCCAAACGATGGGAGCAACTTTTGGCGTAGTGTCGAGTGTGGTGGTAGTGTGTGGTAAGGCGATCGCCCTGGGGACAGGAATTGTTTTGTTTCAAGGGGGTGCTTTGACCATTGGTACGGTTTACTTGCTCTATCGCTATGTGGAACTGCTGGAACGCCCCATTCAACAGTTAGGACGACGAGTACAAGAGCTACAGCGAGCCGGAACCTCGATCTTGCGGATTCAAGAACTGTTGAATGTGCGATCGGACATTCCCGATAGGGGGCAAATTTATTTACCTGCGGGTGCTCTGGCTGTTTGTGTTGAACAGGTTTCGTTTCAATATCTCCTAACTGCTCACAGCGCAGATGACACTCCTCACTTTGCTCTGCAAGATCTTTCATTCACCCTAGCCCCCGGTGAAGTGCTGGGCTTACTGGGGCGAACGGGCAGCGGTAAAACCACCCTCACCCGATTACTCTTTCGCCTCTACGATTCCACTCACGGCACAATTTACATTGGCGATATTCCTCTTCCTGAGATTCCACTATCAAATCTGCGTCAGCGCGTCGGGCTGGTGACTCAGGAGGTGCAACTGTTTCACGCCAGCGTTCGAGATAATTTAACACTCTTTTCATCTGCGATCGCAGATGAAGTGATTTTGCAGGCATTAGAGGAGGTCGGGTTGGGGTCATGGTATCAATCCTTGCCCGATGGTTTAGACACGCGATTAGCCCCTGAAGGCAGTGGTTTATCCGCTGGACAGGCTCAACTTTTGGCATTTGTGCGGGTCTTCCTCAAAAATCCGGGGTTAGTCATCCTGGATGAAGCGTCTTCCCGCTTAGACCCGGCCACTGAACAACTATTAGAACAGGCAATGGATCGCTTACTCATCGGGAGAACTGCTATCATCATTGCCCATCGCCTTAGGACAGTCCAACGAGCCGACCAAATTTTGATCTTAGAGCAGGGAAAGCCGGTGGAATACGGAACGCGCGATCGCCTGCTGCAAGACCCTGGCTCCCGTTTTTCCCAACTTTTGCAAATGGGTTTGGAGACCGTTTCAGCATGACGACTTCACCGACTGTTCGCCCCATTCCCGCCTGGCGGTATCTGGTACAGCTTGCTGGCTACAAACCCTTGTTTTACCTGGCAAACGGACTGCTCGCCAGTGTCGCCTTCTATTTCTTTTTGCTGATTCCCGGACTGGTGATCCGCCAGATTTTCAATCTCCTCACGGGGGATGCTCCGGCACAGTTCAATGCCTGGACGCTTCTGGCATTGCTCGTCGGCAGCGTGGTCATGCAGCAAGGCTTGCTGTTAATCGGCATCACAGCAGACGGCTTTTTTCGCATGTTTGTTGCTACTTTAATTCGTAAACAACTCCTCAAACGGATTTTGCATCATCCGGGTGCCCAACCCTTACCCGCATCTCCCGGTGAAGCGATCAGCCGCTTTCGAGATGATATTGATGCAATTTTAGATTTTCTCACTTATTCCCTTGATCCGATCGCCCATTTGCTCGTTGGCGTGATTGGGTTAACGATTTTAGCGCGAATCAATTTACTCTTCACCTTCGCCATCTTTATTCCTGTTGTTGTGAATATTGCAGTGGTTAATCTGGCCAGCCAAAACATTCAACGGTACCGCCAAGCCAGCCAAGCTGCAATAGGAGCCGTCACAGGATTACTGGGAGAAATTTTTGGGGCAGCACAAGCGGTGAAGTTAGCAGGTACAGAAGCTCAGGTTGTGCATTACTTTGAGTCAATCAATGAGACGCGACGACGAGCTGCACTGAAGGATCTGTTCCTGTCTGAACTGCTCTACTCTTTTTCCCAAAACACCGCTAACCTAGGCACTGGCATCCTGCTTCTCGTCGCGGCGCAGGCGATGCAAGCTACGACCGGAACCTCCCTCACCGTTGGGGACTTTGCCCTATTTGTGTCTTATCTGGCTGAATTTGCGGTCATCATCGGTTTTCTGGGAGATGTGCTGACCCGTTACCGCCAAACTGAAGTCTCACTCCAGCGGCTCATTGAACTGATTCCCGGTGTTCCCCCCGCACTCTGGTGCAACACGAACCTGTTTATTTACGAGGTCGCCTGCCCGAACTACCCGTTCCCTTCAAGACCGCAGCCCATGCCTTAGAAACGCTCACCGTTAAGGGGCTAACCTATCGCTACCCCAACAGCCACCACGGGATTGCAGCGATCGACCTCACCCTGCAACGGGGCACTCTTACCGTCATCACCGGACGAGTTGGTTCCGGCAAAACCACCCTATTACGAGTGCTACTGGGGCTATTGCCCAAAGCGGCTGGAGACATTTACTGGAATGATCACCTCGTCACCGATCCAGCGACTTTTTTCATCCCACCGCGCACCGCTTACACGGCTCAAATTCCGCGACTGTTTAGCGAATCCCTTCGTCACAATATTCTGATGGGTCTTCCGGAACAGCAGGTTGATCTGCCGACTGCGCTACACTTAAGCGTTCTAGAATCGGATATGACCAACCTAGAGCAAGGATTAGATACGCTTGTTGGGCCCAGAGGCACGAAACTGTCCGGTGGGCAAATTCAGCGATCGGCGGCGGCACGGATGTTCGTCCGTCAACCCGAATTATTGGTCATGGATGACCTTTCCAGTGCCCTGGATGTGGAGACTGAGAGAAAACTCTTGCAACGCCTGTTGAGGAGTGGGAGAGTGGGAGAGTGGGAGAGTGGGAGAGTGGATATATCCGATCAACTCACCGACCCATCCACCCATCCACCCACCTACCTCATTGCCTCTCATCGCCGTCCTGTGCTTCGCCGAGCAAATCATATTATTGTCCTAAAAGATGGCCAGGTGGAGGCAGCAGGCAAGTTGGAAGCGTTGCTGGAAACCTGTGAAGAAATGCAGTATCTTTGGGCAGGTGAAATCAATCGATCTTGATTCAGAATCACTTGATTCAATCGTGGTCTGGCAAGATATGTTCCACATCCCGCAGAGTTTGAAACGCATATCCACTCACCCCAATGAACACAATGCAGAGTGAGGTGAGGACATATAAAAGTGCGATACCTGAGCCAGAACCAGTTCCTAAAAAAGAGCCAAAGATAGGGGATAAAAAACCATCCGGTTGCATAGCGGGTTCAAAGACCTGATCTGCCAATGGCCCTACAACAAGGGCTGTCGTGGACGCAATGATTAACCCAATCATTTCATCGGCAGCAAAGACTCGCCCTTGTACAACCGGCGGAACCTTCGCATACCAAATGGCGTTACTAGAACAGAACAAAAGCGGAACACATAAACTCGCCCAAATTTGAGTGGGAATCCAAACCACAGGAGATTGTCCAAAACCCAGCACTGTTTTTCCCAACCCAACCCCAATGAAGCCGATCAACATCCCGCCAACTCGCCGCTTAAACCCTCCCCAGATGCTGAGTGAAACCGCTCCAATCAATCCACCAACTCCTGCTGCGGTTGCCACGGTTCCCAAAATCTGAACATCGCCACTCGTACGAGCTAATATCATGGGTTTTAGCAAATACTCTCCCAGTTGATGGACAAACCAAAAGCTAGAAAAGGCAAGAGACATTGCTACTAAACCCGGACGTTGCAGAATATATCGAAAGCCAAACGTGACTTTTTTTACCACGCCCTCTGGTTTAGCATCAAACTCAATCATTTGCGACGGTTGCGGAATTTGAACCAACAGTAAGGTGCTAAATGCAGCGGCAAAGGTGGTGACATCAACCCAAATAATGCCACTTAGTCCAATCAACGGGTAAAGGCTGCCAGCCAGAGCGGGAGACAAAATCGCGGCACTGTTCGTCACCAAACTGCCCATGCTGCTGGCGCGGGTATAGTGTTGTTTGGGCACCATGAGGGCAACGGAACTGGAGTAAGCGAGGTTTTGAACCTGACCAAAACCACCGTGAAGCGCAACAACGGCATAAAGGTGCCAGACTTCAAGCCTTTCGGTGGCATACAACAGCCCCACGACGATCGTGCAAATCACCGCACTGGTATCACCCAAAATCATCAACCGTTTGCGGTTGAAGCGATCGACCATCATCCCTGCAAACAAGGCAATGAAAATGCGTGGTAGTTGGGAAAAAAATCCGACTAAAGCGAGTGCAGTAGCGGAACCTGTAATTTGCCAGATCCACAGGGAAAAAGCAAAGGCAGTCATGGCACTACCAATGGTAGAAACCAGTTGACCAAACCAGATAATGGTGAAGGTACGCATAGGAGCAGTTTTAAGCAACCTGGGTTAACTGGCTGACGCGATACTGTTTGGCTTGTGCCAGTTCCTTATCCTTAGAACTCCACTGGGTGGTGACATAGCTACTCACCTCGATGCGAGCCGTATACCCTCCCTGTACAGAGCCATCAGGACTGGCATACTCTAGCCGCACCTCTGCCCAATTCGCATTCCACTCCTCATTCTCAGGGTCGATCGCCAGGGTTTGTCCGGCTTTCAGGAAATGTATCCACTCCCAGCCAAATTGCATCCACAGTTCCCGCTCCAGCATTTGTTCATATTGCCCTAAGCCGGCCCAACCCCGGTAGAAGGGACGCAGTTGAGCCACAGGGACATTGCGATGAATCAATGCCTCCAGAATTTCGGGTTCCAGATGTCCCCAGTAGCGACCTTCGGGTAAATCAATCAGGGTAGGGGCAAAGTTGTGTCCGCCAAAGTGGCTACAGCGCCAGACTCGTAAGTTTCCGTTGGATTGAGGTACGTAGGTTTTGCGAATTTGCTCGTAAATAGGATAGCCAAATCGGGAACAGGCAACATCGACATTCCCGTGGACGCAAACGAACAGTTCCCGGATGTGTTCGGTGGGTTGTCGGTAAGCGTCAAACCGGAGCAGGTAGTCTGGTTGTTGCAGGAGAGCAGTGATCAGAGGCAATACCTCTGAAGTAGGCAAGAGAAATTCTTGTTTGTCAAATTCAGCAAAGAGGGTAGCAGGACGACGATAGTAAAGTAGTCGTGTTTTTCCAGGTTGGGAGTATTCGCGATTCGCGAAGCGATCCGTACCGGAATCGGGGGCGATCATCAACGGTCTGATTTGCATCCCCTGATCCTCAGTCAGGGTTTCTATCAATTGACTGGCTGGCGCGACGATCGGATGGTCTGTCCAGATGGTATCGTCCCAAGGTTGAGGAATTTCAGCGATAATCCAATGCTCATAAGTTCCAGCAGAACCGATCGGGTCTTGGCCGTTGGCTTTGGAAATGACTGAGCAAAAACGACAATCGAGTTCTAGGGTATTAGCGGTCATAAATACCTCTTATTTTGGATAGTCAGACCAGTGAAAGCGGTTTGCACCATATTTCTCATTCTCATAGCGGTTTTTGAAAAAGCAGTGCGTATGATTCATTGCTTTCAGCCATCAGGATTGGTAACCAAATATTGAAATAAGTCACCAAGGATTCGGTTGGCAACAATTGGCCCTCCAGCACCTCCCCATCTTTCGGGTGACACTTCATAAACCTGACCAGTCTGCACCGCATTGAGTTGTTGCCAAATGGGATTGCGAAGAATCGTTTCAACCTCAGAACTGGGATATTTAACAATAAACAGAACATCCGCATCGTGTTCTGGTAATACCTCTAAACTAAAGTTCTTCTCTTGAAGCAACCCTTCTTGACTCGGTGGTCGCTGCAAACCAATATCGGAAAAAATTTGACTAATGTGATGCGTTGCATCCGGCGTTGAGAGAGGTTCGCCATAGACGTGAATTACAGACACTTGAACTTCATTGAGTTGATCTGCCATTGCTTGCCTGAGTTGTTCCACTCTGGTTTGATACTGAGTTAAAACTTGATTGGCTTGATCGCCTTTTCCAAGGACTTCTGCAATGTAGCGAAACCTATCTTTGAAGGAATCGAACTGGTTATGATCAACCACTACAGTCGGCGCAATAGACGAGAGCTGGCTGTAAATTTGATGATGCAAATGATGGGTAGCAAAAATTAAATCGGGCTTCAGTGCTGCTATTTTCTCCAGGTTTGGCTGCTCCATACTTCCAAGAACTTCAATACCCTCTGATTGTTCAGCCGTTAAGCCTCTAAACTTAATTCCAGCCTCAAAAGCATAGGTTGTCGCAGCGATCGGTTTAATACCCAGCGCAATGACAGGATCAAGAATGATAGTGTCATGGAGCACAACAACTCGCTGCGGATCAGTAGGAACATGGGTTTCGCCGAGGGCGTGATTTACTAATTGAGTTGAACTGGATGCAGGTATCTCTCTGGTGGATGAATTTGAAGAGAGACTTTCACCACAGGCGATCGTCAGCAGACTGATGAGTCCTGTAATCAACAACCATTGTCCCAACCGATATTTTTTAACCGTCATACTCCCTAACTCAGAAATTGATGGATAAGGTTCCAATCACGGTCAATGGCAAACCCGGATCGATCGCAACACGGGAATTACTTGCCTCAAAATATCGCACATCAAACAAGTTTTTGATATTGAGAGCCACCTGAAAACTGGGTCTGCGGTAATACAATGCAGCATCGGTTCTGACAAAGCTAGGCAATCGAAAAGTATTACTAAAATCGCCTTGACGACTATCGGAAAAGAAGGCTCCAATTCCAAATCCCAGTCCTTGTAAATCCCCCTCTTGAATTTCGTAGGTTGTCCACAGGCTCGCACTATGTTCAGGAACGCCCCGCAGTTGATTTCCTTCTAGTGGACTCGTATCTCTGCTAATGATCGCATCCGTATAGGCATAGGAAGCAATAACATTCCAACCATTGAGGATTTCTCCAGCGATATCCAATTCAATACCACGGCTTCTTTGTTCTCCGGTTTGAATTGAAAAGTTTGGATTGTCTGGATCATCAACAGCTACATTAGATTTTGTAATTTGGTATGCAGCCAACGTTGCTGATAACCTGCCATCCAAGAACTCACTTCTGATACCAATTTCATATTGAGTTCCCCGTTCTGGATCCAGTCGGGAGTTATCAACGGTTCTAGAAAAGAGATTGGGGGTGAAGGATCGGGTATAGCTGGCATAGAGGGAAACCGTTTCGCTGGGTTGATAAACAATGCCAATTCTGGGGCTAAACGCATCATCGTACAAGCTCGTTGTTTCTGAAGCGAATAGGTCTATTGATTCATAATCAATAAAATCAAATCGACCTCCAATCAGCAGCTTGAGGTTATCTGTGAAACTGATTAAATCTTGTAGATAGATGCCGATGTTGTTTGTAGTATCAAGAAAATTATCAGCAAAATCTGATTCACCAGCAGTTAATCTGGGTCGATCGCCTCGAACATATTCTGGATCAAAAATATTAATCGGTGCAGTTTCCAGAAAGAAGTCAGGAATGCGGGAGGTAATCCGAGAAAGCTCTACTCCAAACAGAAAGTCGTGTGCAATTCCCCAAGTTGTAAAACGGCCGGTCAAATCGGTTTGCAAGGCGTAGGATTCTTCCAGTCTCCCAAGTTGCTGTCTAAAAAAACGATCGCTTCCCTCTCCTGTCGTTTCATCCAGGCTATAGGTTTCAGTGGTTAATGAGTCTGTATTGCGGGAAGTGAATTGAAAAGCACTCCGAATTGACCAATCTGCATTGAAATCGTGCTCAAACCGCAGTCCGGCTCGCCACTGCTCAACATTGTCTTCATCAAATGGCTCTCCCAATCGTCGGCTAATCGGAATATCGGCAACCCCTGTGCCAATGGCAACCAACCCGCGATCGCGGGGTCTTGTATCATCTAAGAACTCTGCATTGAGCAAGATTCGGGTGTTGTCGCTAATATCCCAAGCTAATACCGGCGCTACAAAATACCGTTCAATATTGGTAAAGTCTCTAAAGCTGCCCGAACTTAAGTAAGAAGCACTCAAACGATAGCGCAGGCTGCGATCGTCATTTAAAGGACCAGAGAAATCAAGCGAGGGACGGTAAAATTCGTAGTTACCAACTTGAAATTGAACCGAATAAAAGGGATCTGCCAGAGGTTCCAAGGTGATGACGTTGATCACTCCACCTGGTTCAAGCTGACCAAATAAAACCGATGAGGGCCCTTTGAGTACTTCAACCCGCTCAATGTTGGTGGTATCTACCAGTTCAAAGGGAACACCTCTTCTAAAACCATCTCGTAGGACAGTGCCTGCAAACCCCCGGATGTTAAAAATCTCAGCAATTCCTCCCGCCGAATTGGACAGATTTACCCCACTGACATTTCGCACGATTTCATCAATATCTTGTGCCTGCTGATCTTCAATCACTTGGCGTGGCACAACCTGGATCGATTGCGGAATATCGCGTATGGGAATATCCGTCCGGGTTGCGGTGGTTGCCCTTGACGGATTGTATCCCTCATCCTGTTCTCCAGTTACGACCACCTGAATTGCATCCTCTTCCACTCCGATCGCTTCAGTTCCCGAAGTCACACTCAACACCAAACCTTGTGCTGCTGTACTGATCTCTGCCACAGGCGGTGCATCCGTCCCCGTAATCGCTACTCGAATTCCATCGGCTCTCGGTGTTACTGCCACCAGGGCAATCCCCTCGACTGGACTAATTGATTGAAACTCCTCACCCTCCGGCAATGCCAACACCGCATTGGGAATATCTGCAATCAAGGCATTACCGACTACAGAAGTCACAGGAGTTGCCAGTTCTCCCTCTGCGGTTTCCAGAATGACCGCCACTCCCGCCTCAGTGGGAGTCACCTGTACCCCGGTCACTTGCACAACGGCCTGAGCCATCTGCTGCACCCACTCATCCACCGTTGTAACAGGGGGTTGGTGAAGCCGCTCCGCTGGAGAATCGAAATCACTCAATTGAGGAAGCAAGGACATCCCCGCTTCTTGCTCCTGCTCTGCCCGTACCACCGTTTCTGCCCCCGCAGGCAAAGCCAACAGCAACATCGGCAACACCCCACTGACTAACCAACTCAACGATCGCTCTTTGTTCATTGATTCCTCACACCACACCTATCGACGAAAATAGCTATATCGCTCTTCACCAGTGGCTAGCTGAGAGACCACGTAGTTCAGATAGAAAAGATTCTCAACTAGAGATTACGACAAAAGCGTCAGCAATTACTATTGCTTTTGTCTTCGAGATGGATTTTTTTGTCTTCGAGACGGATTTTTTGTAGCGTTTAGTCATGGCTACGCTTTGTCTGCTGTTGCCACCCCTTGGGGCTGCGCTCAAACTGCCGACGAAATGCAGCCGTGAAGCTACTACGGCTTCGATACCCCACCGCGATCGCGACTTCCTCTACCGACATTTCTGTATCGCTTAATAGTTGCCGTGCCAACTCCAGGCGTTGCTCTCGGAGATAGCCAAACGGTGTGGTCTTGAAGACGCGACGAAACCCCAGCTTGAGCTTGTAGTCATTCAACCCCACTTGCTGTGCCAGTTCCACGATCGAGGGTGGATGGGTCAAGTTCTCGGTCAAAATCGTTTTGGCATGGTGAATGCGTTCCACATCATCCGATCGCAGCACGAGTATGGGAACATCAGCTTGGTCTTGGGCTAGCCATTGGGCAAATTGCAGCGAGAGTAGTTCTAAGGCTTGGCTTTCTAGATAGAGCGATCGAGTCACGCCTTGATACGGGCAGTGCAACAAGTGCTGCAACACCTGCTGCATTTCAGGAGTGTTTTGTCCCAACGAATGGTGAAAAAAGGGTCGCGTTTCGTCGTCTAAAAATTGTTGCAATTCAGGTGCAAAAGACGCACGGTATTGAGTGCCCAGTGACCTCAAGCGGCTGGGGGACAACCAAATCATCACAAAATGCAGTTGCTCATGCCCGCAGTAAGATTCAACTTCTTGGGTATCCGGCAAGCAATAGAGATAATTTTGCCCCGCTTGCTCAATATATTCATCAGCAATGCCGCGGGTTTGCACCTGTGAACAACCTGCCAAATAGAACTTAGCGGTTAGCGGAAACTGGTCGTCGTGATGGCGCTGCAACGACCAATCAGATTGATAACTTTCATGCCTGATCTCAACCCACAGCGAGTCACTTAAACAAAGCGATCGTCGCAGTCCGTTTCCTAGCCAAGAGGGGCAGGGTTCGATTTGTTCAATCTCATCCCCATGCCAGACAGCTTTACTACGATGCCTGCTTTCCTGCCATCCTTGCTCCAACTCGTAGGACGTAGGCAATCCCGTCATACCCCTATACCCCAAGCCAATCAATGGTACTTGTCGTCAAGCTTAAGCTTCTTGAGAATTTATGTCAAGAATAAATTGCTTATCGTTTGTATCGTTCAGCCTGGAGTTGTTCAGCCATCACTGAAGTATCCGCAGCAAGCAAAAATTGTTTCAAGGGTAAGGCTTCTGGCAAGCAGGTATTAAAGTTAATAAAAATTTTTCCTATTAAGGAAAAGTAAATGTTTATGGGTTCTCCAAGAGCTTTATCGTGTGCATCTATAAGCTATTTCAGGATCTCAGCCGTTCTATCTATGTGGAGATATGCCAGTAAACTAGCAAACTAGTTGCAAAAAATTGATCTTAGGGCTACTATTCAAAATGTGTTTGTTGATAAGTCGATTCGCCCTGTTGTCACTGGGAGCAGACTTAGCCCATTGGCATCTGTGCTAGGTTAGTCCCTCTGATCGAGGATAGGTGAATTTTTATCAGTATCAAAGTGTTTCGGTTTTAGCAGATTGGCTGCACTCCAGTTTGCCCCAGGTTTAGCAGCAGCGATCGAGTGTAAAAGATTTGCATCGGTATTTAGTCAGGTTTCTATTATTTCTATTAATGGACACCAGGCAAGTGAGTAAAGGTGGAACCGCTGTTCATTCTTATGGATTGATTATCTTAATCTGTCAGAACATGAGTTTCTGCGTTTACGCTAATGGTTTTAGACAATCCTTGTGGAATTCGTCACTGTCCCTGTTAATCCGTTTTTGAGTCATTAGAGAGTAGTAAGAGAGAATTCCGATAATGATTCGTTGTAATGATGATTTCTTGGTGCTTGCCAAGGAATGTTCCACCTTGGTGGATCTTTTAGGTTGTCGATCGCGCCACCAACCGGAACAAGTCGCGTTCGTATTTCTACAAGATGGAGAAACTGAGACCGCACGCTGGACTTATCGTGAGTTGGATTGCCGGAGTCGAGCGATCGCAGCTCAACTCCAAGCACAAGGATTAACAGGGGAACGGGCACTGCTCCTCTACCCGCCTGGCTTAGATTACTTAGCCGCCTTTTTTGGCTGTCTTTATGCTGGAGTGGTGGCCGTACCGGCTTATCCCCCCCGGAATCATCGCAATACGCCACGAATCTTGGCTGTCGTCAATGATGCAAAACCGGCGATCGCTCTAACAACCACAACGATTCAAGCCAGGGTTCAATCCTTGTTAGCCGAGCAAGCTGGGCTGGAGCAGTTGCAGTGGTTGACGACAGATACGCTAACTCAAGCTGCTGGCTCAGATTGGCAAATACCACCGCTCCATTCGGACACTCTAGCGTTTTCGCAATATACCTCTGGTTCGACCGGCACGCCTAAGGGGGTGATGCTCAGTCACCGAAATCTGCTCCACAATGCGGTTGTCACCTATGAGTTGATGGGGCATTCGCCGGAGAGCGTGTTTGTTTCCTGGTTGCCTGTCTACCATGATATGGGTCTAATTGGTGGAATTTTGCAGCCATTATACGGGGGCTTTCCTTGTATCCTGATGCCGCCTGCCTCATTTTTACAGCGTCCCTATCGCTGGCTGCAAGCCATTTCTCAGTATCGTGGCACGACTAGCGGTGCGCCTAATTTTGCCTACGAGTTATGCATTGAAAAAATCACAGCGGAACAGCGACAGAGCCTGGACTTAAGCAGTTGGACGGTTGCATTTAACGGGGCAGAACCTGTGCGATCGCATACCCTGGAACGATTTGCGGCTAAATTTGCTGAGTGTGGCTTTCGTTCGGCAGCGTTTTACCCTTGCTACGGTATGGCAGAAGCGACGCTCATGGTTTCTGGTGGGCGTAAGGCGGAGTTGCCGATCGTTAAAACCGTTCAGAAAGTTGCCCTAGAGCGGAATCGGATTGTTGACACTGAAGCAAACCTTTATACGCAAGAAGAAACTCACGCATTAGTCGGCTGCGGTCAGTCTGTTCCCCAGCAGCAGGTTGTGATTGCTCATCCTGAAACGCTAACTCGCTGTGCCTCCGGTGAAGTGGGTGAGATTTGGGTATCTGGCCCCAGTGTTGGACAGGGATATTGGCAGCGTCCCGATGAAACCGCGCAAACCTTCCAGGCTTATCTGACGGATACGGGGGAAGGCCCATTTTTACGGACGGGTGATTTGGGGTTCTTACACAATGGAGAACTCTTCGTTACAGGTCGAGTGAAAGATTTAATCATTATCCGAGGTCGTAATCTTTACCCACAGGATATTGAACTGACCGCAGAACAGAGTCATTTATCCTTACGCTCTGGTGGTAGTGCTGCCTTCGTTATAGAAGTACAGCAGGAAGAAAAATTAGTTGTTGTTCAGGAATTAGAGTTTCGGCAAAAACCTGATCTTGAGGAAGTTACAGCAGCAATTCGGCAGGCGATCGCAGAAGAGCATGAAGTGCAGGTCTATGCCGTTGTTTTGATTAAGCCAGGAACAATTCCCAAAACGTCGAGTGGTAAGATTCAACGCCGTGCCTGCAAAGCTGGATTTTTGTCCGGAGATTTGGAGATTGTTGAGAGTAGCGTTCTGGAAAGCACAACTGTTGTAACGCAAGCCAGTAGCCTGAAGCGATCGGATTTATTGACACTGCCACCTCGCGAAAGTTACGCACTTTTAACCTCCTATCTCCAGGAATGGGTGACGCAGGGATTACAACTTTCACCCTCTCAAGTCAGCCTGCAACATGCTCTGTTGGCACTGGGACTCGATTCACTCAAAGTTTTTGAATTGCAAAATCGGATTGAGTCAGATTTAAAAGTTGATATACCAATCAGTGATTTCTTTTCAGGGTTGAGTATTGCCCAATTAGCAACGAAGATTTTGACTCAACTGGCAACGCCAACCGCTGATGCTTCTCTACCGCTCGCCAAAGTTCCCAGAACGACCGAGACTCATCCCCTCTCTTCAACACAACGACAGCTATGGTTCCTGCATCAATTGGCTCCAGGTACTCCAACTTACAACATCCCATTAGTGATTCATCTCAGGGGATCGCTGAACCTCATCGCCCTAACCCGCAGCCTCAATGAAATTGTGAAGCGGCATGAGAGTCTACGCACTCGCTTTATGGTGCAGGCAGGGCAACCCGTCCAGGTCGTCGTTCCACCAACCGCGCTGGAGTTACCGATCGCTGACCTCCAGGAAGCACCAGAACTAACGCAAGCTGCTCAATGCTTGTCAACAGAATTTGCTCAACAATCCTTTGATTTAGCCGATCAGCCGTTATTTAAGGTACTGCTTCTCCGGTCAGCACCAGAACACCATCAATTGCTGTTAACGCTGCATCACATCATTGCAGATGGTTGGTCGGTTCATGTTTTAATTCAGGAATTAGAGCTGCTCTATCAAGCCTTCTCCCAAGAAAAACCCTCGCCCCTTTCCGAGTTACCCATTCAGTCTATTGACTTTGCCTACTGGCAGCAGCAACAGCAACAAGGAGAGCGATTCCAGGCAGCTTTAGCCTATTGGCAGAAGCAGTTAAGTGGCAAGCTGCCTGTGCTTGATTTGCCCACCGATCGCCCACGTCCTCCCATTCAAACCTTCAGAGGTGCTCAACAGTCGATTGGCTTATCTAAATCGGTGACAGATGCCCTTCAGCATCTCGGTCAGCAGGAAGGGGGAACGCTGTTCATGACTTTGTTCGCGGCTTTTACCACCTTGCTTTACCGCTACACGGGACAAACTGATATTTTAGTGGGTTCTCCGATCGCCAATCGCAATCGAGCCGAACTTGAATCGTTAATTGGTTTGTTTGTGAATGTTCTCGTTCTGCGAACCGATCTCTCCGGTGAACCAACCTTTAGAGAATTGCTACTGCGTGTGCGTGAAGTGGCGTTATCTGCCTATGCTCACCAGGATTTTCCCTTCGAGAAATTAGTTGAGGCGATTCAACCAGAGCGAGATTTGAGCTATAACCCGCTCTTTCAGGTCATGTTCATCTTCCAGAACATTGCAACCGCGCTCCCCCAACAGTCTAATTTATCCATTCAATGCCAGGAAACCCATACTGGAACGGCGAAATTTGATTTGACTCTGATTGTCCAAGAGCAAGAGCAGCAATGGGTTGCCACTCTGGAGTACAACACAGACCTGTTTGCTCAAGAGACGATCACCCGGATGCTCAATCATTTTCAAACGCTGTTGACCGCGATCGCAGCCCATCCTGATCAAACGATCGCGAAACTGCCGTTGCTAACCGCATCTGATCAGCAGCAGTTATTAATGGAATGGAACCAGACTCAGACAATCTATCCTGAACAGGATCAATGTATTCATCAGCTATTTGAAAGACAAGTCGAGCGCACACCTAATGCAATTGCCTTTGCCTTTGAAAATGAGCAATTAACCTACTGGGAGTTAAATCAAAGAGCAAATCAATTAGGACGTTACTTAGAATCATTGAGAATTGCTCCAGGAATGCTGATTGGCATCTGTATGGAACGCTCGATCGAAATGTTGGTGAGTCTGTTCGGTGTTCTCAAAGCAGGTGGGGCTTATTTGCCATTAGATCCAACCTATCCACCAGAGCGTCTGGCATTCATGCTGACAGACTCCCAGGCATCGGTGATATTGGCCCGTCAACCGCTAGCCGAACGGTTTTCTGAACATATCGCCCAGGTGATTGATCTGGATGCGGTTTGGGAAACGATCGCTCAACAATCAACTCGTAATTTGCAGAATACTGTAACCGCTAACCATCCGGCTTATGTGATTTATACCTCCGGTTCGACAGGGACACCCAAAGGGGTGGTCGGTTCTCACCATAGCATCCTCAATCGCTGTCACTGGATGTGGCAATCCTATCCCTTTACATCAGGGGAAGTCGCTTGCCAAAAGACCTCATTGAACTTTGTCGATTCTGTCTGGGAACTCTTTGGGGCCTTGCTCCAGGGGATTCCCACCCTGCTAATTCCGGATGCTGTGGTCAAAGATCCATCCCAACTGATTACAACCCTCGCTCGTCATCAAGTGTCACGTTTAGTCCTCGTTCCATCTTTGCTGAAAGTCCTGCTGGAGACAGACCCCGACCTCCAGAGCCGATTACCGCACCTAAAGCTCATGACCACTAGTGGAGAACCACTACCCGTTGAGTTAGTGCAGCAGTTTCGCCGATCGCTTCGAGCCAGTACGCTGCTCAACCTGTATGGGTGTTCTGAGGTAGCAGCTGATGTGACGGCATATGCGCTTCAGCCGGGTGATTCCCTCCCTGCATCAATTCCAATTGGACACCCGATCGCCAACACGCAGATTTACATTTTGGATGGAATGGGACAACCTGTTCCGGTTGGAGTGGTGGGTGAAATATATGTCGGTGGGGTGCAACTAGCGCAAGGGTATCTACGGCGACCAGAGTTGACGGCAGAGCGGTTTATTCCCAATCCATTCAGCCTGGAATCAGGTGCGCGTCTGTATCGAACTGGGGATTTAGGGCGTTACTTAGCGGATGGCACGATCGAGTATCTGGGGCGGCTAGACCATCAGGTGAAGCTCAGAGGGTTCCGCATTGAATTAGGCGAAATTGAAAGCGCGTTAAATCAGCATTCAGCAATACAACAAGCCATTGTTGTAGCAATATTGCATGAAAAAGCCGATCAGAAATTAGTTTCCTATATCGTTTTAGGTTCTGAATTACAGTCAGAATTATCAAATTCTTTGCAGCAACAAGATGATTTTAAGGCAGCAACGATTAGTGAGTTACGCCGCTTTTTACAATCTAAACTACCGAGTTACATGGTGCCTACTCTCTTTGTGCTGCTAGAGACTTTACCCCTCACGCCCAATGGGAAGGTAGACCGACGATCGCTTCCTTTCCCCCAGGAAATCGATCGCCCAATTCATGAAATTTCTTATCAATCTCCTCAAACTGAATTAGAAAAAATGATTGTGAGGCTCTGGCAAGATGTGCTACAAATCGATAGGATTGGTATTAACGATAATTTCTTTGATCTTGGAGGACATTCGTTAACGCTGGTTCAGATCAACAACCAGTTACAAGTATTAATGCAGCGAACAATTCCGGTTGTTGAAATGTTTAAATACCCCACGATCAAATCTTTGGCAAGCTATTTAAATCAAGATAAAGCCGCATTGTTTCCATCCCAGCAGGTTCTAGACCGAGCGCAGAAACAAAAAGCCGCGATCGATCGGCGCAAACAACTAATGGGATACGGCAGAAAATAACACCTAAAAAAATAGAGGTTAAACCAATGGAAGGAATTGCCATTGTTGGTATGGCGGGTCAATTTCCAGGAGCCAAGAATCTTGATCAATTTTGGCAGAATTTGCAGAATGGGGTTGAATCGATTGCCAGGTTCACTGATGAAGAATTATTGGCTTCAGGGGTTCCGCTCGATTCCTTAAAGTCTCCCAATTACGTTAAAGCAGGATCTTTTCTGGAAGGAATTGATCAGTTTGATGCCGATTTTTTTGGGTTTAATCCGAAAGAAGCTGAAATTACCGATCCACAGCATCGACTTTTTCTGGAGTGTGCCTGGGAAGCTTTGGAAATGGCTGGCTACAATCCTGAAGTGTATGACGGTCGGATTGGTGCCTACGCGGGGGCAGGTTGGAATGGTTATTTATATAAAAATATTCGTTTAAATCAAGAACTGATTGAATCAGTTGGATTGCACCAAGCCCTAATTGGTAGCGACAAAGATTTTTTAACAACGCGGGTCTCCTATAAGCTCAATCTTAAAGGCCCCAGTATTGATGTGCAAACGGCTTGTTCTACTTCATTGGTCGCTGTTAATTTAGCCTGCCAAAGCTTGCTGAATTACCAATGTGACATGGCATTAGCTGGCGGAATTAGCTTAACCATTCCGCAGAAGTCAGGCTATTCCTATCAAGAAGGTGGTATCTTATCACCCGATGGTCACTGTCGTGCCTTTGATGCCAACGCGCAGGGTACGGTTTTTGGCAGCGGTGTTGGGGTTGTAGTGCTGAAACGATTAGAAGAGGCGATCGCGGACGGTGACACCATTCATGCTGTGATTAAAGGCTCGGCAGTCAACAATGATGGCTCGCTGAAAGTGGGATACACCGCTCCCAGCGTGGAGGGGCAGGCTGAAGTGATTTTGGAGGCGATCGCCCTTGCAGACGTTTCTCCAGAGAGCATCAGCTATGTGGAAACGCATGGAACAGGAACTGCATTAGGTGATCCGATCGAAATTGCGGCACTGACTCAAGCGTTTCGGTCGGCTACAAACCGCACCGGATTTTGTGCGATCGGTTCTGTGAAAACAAATATTGGTCACTTAGACACGGCGGCTGGCATTGCTAGTTTAATCAAAACGGTTCTGGCATTCAAACATCAACAAATTCCCCCCAGTCTTCATTTTGAGCAGCCCAACCCTCAAATTGATTTTCCCAATAGTCCCTTTTACGTGAATACGTCCCTCGCGGATTGGCACCGGAATGGAACACCGCGTCGTGCCGGTGTCAGTTCCTTTGGCATTGGTGGCACAAATGCCCATGTAGTTCTTGAAGAAGCCCCTGCCATTAAACGTTCTGGTTCTGCTCGCCCCTGGCAATTGTTACTGCTTTCAGCCAAAACTCAGTCGGCATTGGAAATGGTGACAACCAATCTTGTCACTCACCTCAAACAACAGCCTGAATTACCGCTAGCAGATGTTGCCCATACCTTGCAAACGGGACGTAAAGCTTTTGAACATCGCCGAATGGTGGTTTGCCAAACCATTGATGAAGCTATCTCGCATTTGGACGCTTGCGACCCGCAGCATGTGATCACCCATGAGTTGAGTAAACCGGATTCAGGCGATCGTCCCGTTACGTTTTTGTTTCCCGGACAAGGTACTCAATATGTGGGAATGGGGCAGGAATTGTACAAAACAGAACCCGTATTTCGATCAAATCTGGATGAGTGCTGCGATCGGTTAAAAGATGAACTGAACTTAGATTTACGATCGCTCTTGTATCCTTCCACCGAACAACAGGAAGCCACTGCACAGCAATTGAAGCAGACAGCGATCGCGCAACCTGCTTTATTTGTGGTGGAATATGCTTTAGCGCAGTTGTGGATGAGTTGGGGAATTCAGCCTCAAGCTCTGATAGGACACAGCATTGGTGAATATGTCGCAGCCTGTTTGGCGGGGGTTTTTTCCCTGGAGGATGCTCTGTCTCTTGTGGTGGTTCGCGGTCGCCTAATGCAGCAGCAGCCCACCGGAGCTATGCTTTCTGTTCCCCTCTCGGCATCAGAAATCCAACCCTGGTTAAAGCCGGGTTTAGCTTTAGCTGCCAGTAATGCCCCTACCCTTTGTGTGATATCCGGTTCTCATACTGCCATTAATGATTTGCACGATCGGTTGGCAAAAGAAGGAATTCAGAGCCGTTTATTACAAACCTCTCATGCCTTCCATTCCGACATGATGGAGGGTGCAGTCGAACCCTTTCGAGCAGTCGCCAGCACAATAAAGCTGAATCCTCCTAACATCCCTTTGATTTCCAACGTTACAGGCACTTGGCTAACATCTGATCAAGCAACCGATCCCAATTATTGGGCAAAGCAATTGCGCCACACGGTACGATTTGCCGATGGAATGACGGAGTTCAATCAAGAACCCAATCGTATCCTATTGGAAGTTGGTCCGGGGCGGACACTGAGTACGTTTGCCAAACAACATCCGGTGAGTGGGCAAGTGGTTCTCACCTCCTTACGGCATCCTCATGATCAGCAATTCGATATGGCATTGATCTTGGATACGATCGGGCGGCTCTGGTTGCAGGGGGTTTCGATTGATTGGGGCAATTTCTATCAGCACGAACGTCGTCAACGGGTGCCCTTACCCACCTATCCCTTTGAGCGGCAACGCTATTGGATTGAGCCGCAACATGCACTCGAAATAGCCAGCCAGCGGTTACTTCCAACCAGACGTAAGCCTGACTTAGCTGATTGGTTTTATGTCCCTTCATGGCAGCGTACCCCACTACCATCTAGCGCAGCGCAAAACCGATCGGAGAATTCTGGCTGGCTCGTTTTTGTAGATACCTGTGGTGTTGCATCACAAATTGCTCATCATCTGGAACAAATGGGGCAAACGGTAATCACCGTGGAAATTGGGGAGCAATTCGCGCAGGTCAACGATCGCGCTTATGTTCTCAATCCCCAGCAGCAGCAGGACTATGATCTCTTGCTGCAAAAAATGCGATCGCTGCCTCAACCGCCACAGCGAGTCTTACACTGTTGGGGGATTACCTCTAATCTAGAATCATCTTCAACGGCGCACCTTTCTCTAAAAGCGTTTGAAACCTATCAGTCCTATGGATTCTATAGCCTGATTTTTCTGGTGAAAGCCCTTGATAGACAGCGCGTTCATCACCCTCTGCCGATCGCTGTCGTGACCAATCACCTGCATGACGTGATTGGAACTGAAGCGTTGGTTCCTGAAAAGGCGACGGTGCTAGGGGCTTGTAAAACGATTTCCCAAGAGTATCCCCATTTGACGTGCCAGAGTATTGACATCCTACTGCCGTCCACGGGTCCACTTCAGGAAAGCTCGCCCATCAATTACCTACTAGCGGAACTGTTCACACCAAGAAATGAAACAGTGGCTTACCGAGGTTCCCACCGATGGGTTCAAACCTTTGAACCATTTCGTTTACCAGAGACAACCCAACATTATCCTCGCTTCAAAACGCAGGGAACTTATCTTATTGCAGGTGAATTAGAGAATAGTTTGGGATGGATCTATGCTGAAATGTTGATTGAGAATTTCCAGGCTCAGGTTGCACTGGTTGGACGTATTGGCATTCCAGAACGTCATGTTTGGGAAACATGGCTGGCAAGCCACGATAAGACTGATCCCATCAGTCGCCGTATCTGTCAATTACAAAAGCTTGAAGCGACAGGTGTTCAACTCACGCTGCTTGAAGTGGATATCGTCGATTCAACTCAGTTTCGGGCAGCAATCGATCGAGTCTCTGAACAGTTTGGTGCCATTCATGGCGTGATTTACGTTAGCCCGATGAGTACGGTTGAATCTGCTTGCGCGATTCAACAACTCGATCGCCAGCATTGGGAACATCACTTTTACAGCAAAGTTAGAGGATTGGCAACGTTAGCAGAAGTATTACCAGACTCGATCGATTTCTGTTTGGTGCAATCCTCACTTTCATCTGTTGTGGGAGGATTAGGGCTGTCCGCTTACTCGGCGGCAAATTTGTTTCTGGATGCTTTCATTGCTCAACAGAATCAAGCTCGTTCCGTTCCTTGGTTGTGCCTCAATTGGGATGTTTGTCAGCTTGAACCGCCTGACTCAACCAACCAAAGAGCAGGACTGGCAGATTTTGCCATAAGCCCCACAGAGATTTGGCAGCTGACTCAAAGGGCGATGTCCCACAACCGCACTGGACAAGTTATTGTATCCCCCTTAGATTTGCAAGTAAGGCTGGAGCAATCCATGCTGTCTCATCCTGTTCAGCCAATTGAATCGCCTCATATCGCAGAGACAGGTTCCAAGCACACCAGACCCAATTTACACAGTACATATGTCGCACCGAGCAATGAAATCGAAGCAGCGATCGCCACAATCTGGCAACAACTTCTAGGTCTAGAGCAGGTTGGTATTCACGACAACTTTTTTGATTTAGGTGGTCATTCTTTGTTGGCTGTGCAAGTGACATCGCGGCTGCGTGAGGTCTTTCAAGTCGAGTTGCCCTTGAAAACAATTTTGTTTGATGCCCCCACGGTGGCTGGACTCGCGACGGTCATTGCCGGAATGCAGCCCAATACAACAGAAATTGATCGGATGAACCAGCTATTAACAGAAATCGAAAAGCTTTCCCCCGAAGAGATTCAGGCAAGACTTTCTTAGCGACCCCACTAGCAACCCTAATTTAGCCAGTATTGAACGAGCAAAAAGCATATGAATGATTTTGCGAAACGAATTGCAGCCCTTTCTCCAGAACAGCGATCGCTTTTAGATCGGCAATTAAAACAGCAAGGGTTACAACTTCCGAAGACCCAAACCATTCCCAATCGGGAAAAAAATGAGGCATTGCCGTTATCCTTTGCTCAACAACGGTTATGGTTCCTCGAACAACTGGAACCCGGTAGCCCTTTCTACAACCATCCTGCTGCTGTGAATTTAACGGGAGCATTGAATATCGCGGTGCTGGAGCAAAGCTTCAATGAAATCGTGCGTCGCCACGAAGTACTTCGTACAACCTTTATGCTAGCTGGGGAAGAGCCTGTTCAGGTCATCCAGCCAACCTTAATGTTGAACTTGCCGTTGATTGATCTGCGAGAACTCTCTGAAACCGATCGAACGCAAGAAGTCCAGGTTCTTGCGGCTCAGGAAGCCCGGTGCCCCTTTGATTTAGTAAAAGGGCCTCTGCTACGAGGCACGCTTTTACGACTTGGTGAGGCAGAATATTTGCTGCTATTCACTATGCATCACATTATTTCTGATGGTTGGTCTAGGGGGGTGCTTATCCGTGAACTGGCAGCACTCTACGAAGCCTTTGCAGACGGGAAACCCTCACCGCTTCCAGAATTACCCATTCAATATGGAGATTTTGCCGTTTGGCAGCGACAGTGGCTACAAGGGGAGGTCTTAGAAGCTCAAAAAGATTACTGGAAACAAAAATTGGGGGGTTCTCTACCCGTTTTGCAACTGCCAACGGATTACTCTCGCCCTGCGATTCAATCGTACAAAGGCAAAAAGTATTCCTTTACCCTCTCTAAAACTTTAACGACTGCATTAAAGTCCCTCAGCCAGCAAGCCGAAGCAACTTTGTTTATGACTTTGCTGGCTGCGTTCAAAGCCCTAATCTACCGCTACACCGAAGAACAAGACATTATTGTTGGAACTGCGGTAGCCAATCGGAATTTTTCAGAGCTTGAACAATTAATTGGTTTTTTGGTCAACACGTTAGTGCTGCGAACGGATGTGGGCGAAAACCCCAGTTTCCTTGATTTGCTGAGGCGTGTGAGACAAACAACTTTAGATGCCTATAATCACCAGGATTTGCCCTTTGACAAGTTGGTTGAGGAAATTCAGCCAGAGCGGAATCTGAGCCATAACCCGCTTTTTCAAATCTGGTTTGCGCTGAATAATACTCCTGTGCCATCCCTAAAAATTGGGGAACTGGAAATGAGCATCTCCAAGGTAGACAGCGCGACAGCTCAGTTTGATTTAAGCCTTGATATGGTGGAACAGCAGGAAGAGCTGCTTGGCATATGGGAATATAACAGTGATTTGTTTACTGTAGACACGATCCGTCGTCTGACAGAGCATTTTCAAACACTGCTCGCTGGGATTGTGGCGAATCCAGAAAGCTGCCTGTCAGATTTGCCCCTTTTAACCGATGCACAAAAACAGCAATTACAAACAGCATTTTGCCAATCCCAAATTCATGCCCAAATTCATGATTTTTCAATTAATCGCTTTCAGATTGATCGATGTCTGCATCAGTTGTTTGAAGAACAGGTCAAGCGCTCGCCTGATGCGGTAGCTGTGGTGAGTCAAAAGGAACAGTTAAGCTACCGGGAGTTGAATCAGCGGGCGAATCAACTCGCATATTACCTGCAAATGCAAGGGTTGCGATCGGAAGCATTAGTAGGTTTATTCATAGAGAAATCATCAACTGCGATTGTTGGCATCCTTGGCATTCTAAAAGCGGGTGGAGCTTATTTGCCACTTGATCCGACCCATCCGTCAGAACGACTTGCTGCCATGCTAGAAGACGCTCAGGTGAATGTCCTTTTAACAGAAACAGTATTACTTCCAAGACAACCAGAGTATGCTGGAAAGGTCATTTATCTAGACACGGATTGGGAGGCGATCGCCCACAACTCCACAGAAAATCTAGCTTGCCAAATCAGTACTGAAAACCTGGCTTATGTCCTTTACACCTCTGGTTCTACTGGCAAACCGAAAGGAGTTTGCTGTTGCCATCGTGGTGTAACCAATTTGTTGGCGGATATTGAAAGCCGTCAACCCTTAGCAGAGGGTGCTCGCTGTAGCCTGTGGACTCATCTAACGTTTGATGTTTCAGTGTATGAGATGTTCTCAGCCCTCCTTGCTGGCGGTACACTGCATATTGTTCCGGAGAATATTCGAGCAGATGCAACTGCTTTGCTGCAATGGTGTAGTGACCATAAAATTCAAAGTGCGTATTTGCCCCCATTTGCGCTGAATCCGCTGGAAAATTGGCTCAGTCAAAACCAACTCAGACAAAACCAACAACCGCTCTGTTTGCAGCGATTACTTGTCGGCGTTGAACCCATTTCAGAACAATTGTTGATATCGATCAGTCAAAGCATCCCAGGATTGCAAGTGATCAATGGCTATGGCCCAACAGAAGCGACCATCTGTGCAACTTTATATACTGTAAACCCTCAAGTTGTTGCTGAAAGAAATACACCCATTGGTCGTCCGGTGCAAAATACTGAAATCTATCTATTAGATCAGAATTTACAGCTTGTTCCGATCGGAGTTCCTGGGGAAATTTACATTGGAGGAGCAGGATTGGCGCGGGGTTATCTCGATCGTCCAGATTTAACAAAAGAGAGATTTATTTTATGGAATGGGGAAAAACGATTATATAAAACGGGCGATAAAGCCAAATTTTTGCCAGATGGTAATCTTGAATTTCTTGGAAGATTGGATTATCAAGTCAAGCTCAGGGGATTCCGGATTGAACCAGGAGAAATTGAAGCAGCTCTTCGCCAACATCCTGATGTCAATGAGGCTGTGGTTATTGTCAGAGAAGATGCGCCTGGAAACCAACGCTTGGTTGCGTATTATGTCGAGAATGCCCAAGCGCAAAATAATCAGGAGCAAAACAGCCAACAACTGTCACCCGAACAGACCCAAACCGATTTGGCAGACTCGGATATTCAACACGTATCCCAATTAGAAAATATTTATGATCAGTTTTACAGCTGGGAATTTTCTCAAATTGATCCGTCGATTAATTTAAGAGTCTGGACGAGCCGTTATACTAATCAACCATTACCAGAAGTAGAAATTCTTGAATGTGTTAACAATACCGTTGAGCGAGTTCTTGATCTGAAACCGAGTCACGTCTTAGAAATCGGTTGTGGCACGGGTTTATTACTGACCAGAATTGCACCTCATTGTCAGCATTACTGTGGTATTGATATTTCCAATGCAGCACTGAATTATCTTCAACAACAAATCAATTCAAAACCGGAAATTGTGGAGAAAGTGACCTTGTTGCAGGGTATGGCTCACCAATTACCGGACATAGAACCTCACAAATTTGACACGATTATTCTCAATGAAACTATTCAAAATTTTCCCAGCATTCATTATTTGGTGCAGGTGTTAACTCATCTGGTTGAAGTGGTTAAACCTAGAGGTCACATTTTTGTGGGAGGTGTTCGCAGTCTACCCTTACTGGAAACATTTCATGCCTGGGTGCAACTGCATCAAGCCGTTGGTGAACTCAGTCAAGCCGAACTGCGGCAGCGTATCCAGAAGAATTTGCTGACAGATAATGAACTGGTAATAGACCCTAACTTCTTTAAGGCTTTACAACAGTCTTTACCAAACATTAGCCAGGTTCAAGTCCAACTTAAGGGAGGTCGGCATCACAACGAACTCACAAAATTTAAGTACGATGTGACGATCGATGTAGGCACTGAGGTGCAACAACCAACCCATATTGTATGGATGGACTGGCAAACATTGGGATTGAATGTTGATGCAATTCGTCAATTATTGCGCGAAGAAGATTCTGAAATTTTAGGAATTACGCATATCCCGAATGCTCGTTTGGTGACAGAAGTAAAACTCTTAGAGTTAATCAACACGAATGAGCAAAGCCACACGGTTGCTGAATTCCAGGAAATTTTGCATTCCAATAGAAATGAGGGTGTAGATCCAGAAACATTATGGGCTTTAAGCTGTGAATTCCCTTACGCTGTACAACTCAGCTGGTCTGGTTCAGGGCATACCGGTGATTACGATGCAGTATTTGTGCGGCAAGATGCAGAAGGACAAACACCTCAAGTTGTTATTCCTATTGCTAAAGATGAGTCGATTCGTATTCAATCCTGGAGCGACTATACCAACGTACCCCTACAAAAAAATCAAGAACGCAAGCTGAGGCTCAATTTGCGCGAGTTTCTAGATCGTAACCTGCCGGATTATATGATTCCTGCTGCTTTTGTGCCCCTGGAGGCACTACCATTTACACCAAATGGTAAATTAGACCGTCGAGCTTTGCCAGTACCGGAAGCCACCCTAACGCTATCTGAATCAGAGTTTGTAGCTCCTTCCACGCCCATTGAAGAAATTCTGGTCGGGATCTGGACAGAGGTGTTGGGGATTGAAGATATCAGTGTTAACGATAATTTCTTTGCATTAGGAGGGCATTCCCTCACCGCAACTCGTGTAATTTCTCAAATCCGAAACGTATTTCAAATTGAACTACCTTTACGCTGTATTTTTGAAGAGCCAACTATTGCTGGGCTGGCTCAAACGATCGAGCAAATCACCCCAGAAGCAAAGAGGGACGTGCAGCCGATCGCCCGTGTTTCCCGTCAGCAAGCGTTGCCCCTCTCGTTTGCTCAGCAGCGGCTATGGTTCCTCGCCCAGTTAGAACCCAATAGCCCGTTTTACAATATGCCAGCCGCCATTTCCCTGCAAGGATCTTTGAACATCACTGCCCTGAAACAGAGCTTGCATGAAGTGCTTCGTCGCCATGAAATCCTACGAACTGCTTTTCAATCAGGGCAGGGGAACCCTAAACAAGTCATCTCATGGAAAATTGTCCTGGAATTGCCTTTGATTGACCTCAGTGAACTACCAGAATCGGCGCAAAATCCAACCGTTAAGCAACTGGTGCAGATGGAAGCTCAACGCCCTTTTGCGATCGATGTGGCTCCTTTGCTGCGGGTGAAATTGCTTCGTCTGGGGAGCGAAACGCATGTCTTGCTATTCACTCTGCATCATATTGTCTCGGATGGGTGGTCGATCGGTGTATTAGTACGAGAAGTGGCGGCACTCTATCAAGCTTCCTGCCAGGGAGTGCGCTCGCCCTTGCCTGAGTTGCCCATTCAGTATGTGGACTTTGCTGCCTGGCAGCGACAGTGGTTGCAGGGAGAGGTCTTGCAGCAGCAACAGCACTATTGGCAACAGCAGTTGGCAGGTGCTCCGGCTGTGTTGGAATTGCCAACCGACCATCCCCGTCCAGCAATCCAGACTTTCCAGGGGACGACCTTTGCCTTTGCCGTTTCACCAAAACTGACGAAAGCCCTCAAGCAGTTGAGTCGGCAGAATGGCTGTACATTGTTCATGACCCTGCTGGCTGCCTTTCAGGTGGTGTTGGCTCGCTACAGTAGGCAGGATGACATTGTGGTCGGTTCGCCCATTGCCAATCGCAATCGATCGGAAGTGGAAGGTTTGATTGGTTTCTTTGTCAATACATTGGTTTTACGGACTTCCCTGGCTGGTCGTCCCTCATTCCGTGAGGTTTTGCAACGGGTCAGAGCGGTGACATTGGGAGCCTATGCCCATCAGGATGTGCCATTTGAGCAGCTAGTGGAACTGCTTCAGCCTCAGCGCAGTTTGAGCTATACACCGTTGTTTCAGGTAATGTTCATTTTGCAGAATGCACCAGCAGAAACGTTGCAGTTACCCGGATTGAGTTTGGAGTTTCTGGCAGCAGAAAGTGATACAGCCAAGTTTGACTTGACGTTGTCAATGGAAGAAATGGATGCAGGGCTACTGGGACGATTCGAGTACCGCACTGATTTGTTTGAAGAAGCCACTGTTGAGCGGATGGTAACTCACCTGAAGACATTATTCAGTGGGATTGTGGAACAGCCAGAACAGTGTATTTGGGAATTACCCTTGCTGACCGCAACGGAACAGAAGTGCTTAGTCCGGGAATGGAATCAGACACAGGTTGAGTATCCCGATAATCAATGTATTCATCAATTATTTGAAGCTCAGGTAGAACGCACGCCGAATGCGATCGCCCTTGTCTTTGAAGAGCAGCAACTCAGCTATCAAGAACTCAATCTTCGAGCCAATCAGTTGGCACACCATCTCCAGTCTGTAGGAGTGGAACCAGAAACCTTGGTAGGAGTTTGTTTAGAGCGATCGCCCGTCCTGGTAATTGCCTTATTAGCCATCCTCAAAGTAGGTGGAGTCTATGTTCCACTTGATCCGACCTATCCGCAAGCACGTTTAGCCCATATTCTGGAAGACACTCAACTGCCTGTTGTCCTGACGAGACAATGTTTCGCTGAAGCATTCCTAACCCATTCCGTTCAAGTTGTTTGTTTAGATGTCGATTGGACGGCTATTTCACACGAGAGCCATGAGCCTGTAACGGCATCCTTCCTATCCCCTAATCATCCGGCTTATGTGATTTATACTTCCGGTTCGACAGGGACACCCAAGGGGGTGGTCGGTTCTCACCACAGTATCCTCAATCGCTGTCACTGGATGTGGCAATCCTATCCCTTTACATCAGGGGAAGTCACTTGCCAAAAGACCTCATTGAACTTTGTCGATTCTGTCTGGGAAGTCTTTGGGGCCTTGCTCCAGGGGATTCCCACCCTGCTAATTCCGGATGCTGTGGTCAAAGATCCATCCCAACTGATTACAACCCTCGCTCGTCATCAAGTGTCACGTTTAGTCCTCGTTCCATCTTTGCTGAAAGTCCTGCTGGAGATAGACCCCCACCTCCAGAGCCGACTACCGCACCTGAAGCTCTGGACAACTAGTGGAGAGGCACTACCCGTTGAGTTAGTACAGCAGTTTCGCCGATCGCTTCGAGCCAGTACGCTGCTCAACCTGTATGGGTGTTCTGAGGTAGCAGCTGATGTGACGGCATATGCGCTTCAGCCGGGTGATTCCCTCCCTGCATCAATTCCAATTGGACGACCGATCGCCAACACGCAGATTTACATTTTGGATGGAATGGGACAACCTGTTCCGGTTGGAGTGGTGGGTGAAATATATGTCGGTGGGGTGCAACTAGCGCAAGGGTATCTACGGCGACCAGAGTTGACGGCAGAGCGGTTTATTCCTAACCCATTTAGCTCACAAGCAGGTGCACGTCTGTATCGAACCGGGGATTTAGGGCGTTACTTAGCGGATGGCACGATCGAGTATCTGGGGCGGATTGACCATCAGGTGAAGCTCAGAGGGTTCCGCATTGAATTAGGCGAAATTGAAAGTGTTCTGTCTCAGTATCCCCAGGTTTCTCAAGCAGTGGTGTTAGCGCGTCCTGGCGATCGCCATGATCACCAACTTGTTGCCTACATTGTGCCTCATCCAGCAATTACCCTATCGGTGGCGGAACTACGAGCTTTTCTAGGGGAGAAATTACCAGACTACATGGTGCCTGCGGCGTTCGTTGAACTGGATGCCCTACCCTTAACTCCTAATGGCAAGCTCGATCGCAAAGTACTTGCTACCTTTGATCCGATTCGCTCTGATTTAGAACAGGTTGATCAAGCTCCGACAACGGAACTGGAGAAGACAATCGCTAGCCTTTGGCAAGACGCACTCCACCTGGAAAAAGTGGGAGTTCACCATAACTTTTTTGACATTGGGGGACATTCCCTACTAATTGTGACCCTTCACAGTCGGCTACAAAAAAGCATTCAACGCGAATTTCCTCTAGTTGTGATGTTCCAATATCCAACGATTAGTGCCCTTGCAGGTTACTTGAGCCAAGCAACCCGTCAGTCATCCTCTGATCAAAGTTCCAGAAATGCTAGAGACAGAATGACATCCACAAAGCGACAAAAGCAAATCCGACAAAAGCACCGAAAAGCCAGCAATCTAAAACAACTCTAAAATATCCTCTCAGCGCAAGGCATGAATACCGGAAAGCATAATGAAACAAAATCCTACTCGCATTGGTTCAACACAACCTTATCAAATGCAAGAGAGAATCATGCGATTTTTCTTGCCATCTCCTCAGACTACGTTAGCCGAAGAAGAGATTGATAGACAAATCACAAATTTGTCACAATCCTTTTTGAACCAAGTTTTTCCGGCAACAGATATCGACTTTGATCTCCTATTCAGGAAGTTCAAAGATAGTGAATTACCCATAGAGCCACTTGATCTTGATCGCTATTTACGATGTCTAACCGATGATATTGTCACCCACTCCGTGCATACGGCTTCTCCTCGGTTTATCGGTCACATGACCTCGGCACTTCCTTACTTTGTGCGCCCTTTGGCAAAACTAGTCACCGCACTGAATCAAAATTTGGTCAAGGTGGAAACGGCTAAATCCTTGAGTCCCTGCGAGCGCCAAGTATTGGCAATGATGCACCGTTTAATCTATCAATTCTCCTCCAGTTTTTATGCAGAGCATATCCAGAACCATCAGAACACATTAGGCATTTTGGTTTCAGGGGGAACAGCGGCAAATATTACAGCACTATGGTGCGCTCGGAATGCAGCTTTAGGAGCTTGTGACGGTTTTGCTGGTGTCGAACAGGAGGGATTAGCGTCTGCCCTTAATTTTTATGGGCATCAAAGAGCAGTGATCATTGGTTCTCGACTCATGCACTATTCCTTTGACAAGGCGGCAGATTTACTTGGTATTGGCACTCGTAATTTAATTAAAATTCCGGTTGACTCTGATAACCGAATCGATCTAGAGTTACTGCATCAAGTCGTTTCAAAATGCCAAGCTCAAAACGATCGCATTCTTGCCATTGTTGGTGTTGCCGGTACAACCGACTCGGGCGGCGTTGATCCACTGGCTGAGATCGCAGAAATTGCCCAGGCTGCTCAGGTTCATTTCCATGTAGATGCTGCTTGGGGACGAACCGTTACTGTTCTCGAAACAATATCAACATAAGCTGGCAGGGATTGAGCAAGCTGATTCCGTTACGATTGATGGGCATAAGCAACTGTATTTACCAATGGGGATTGGGATGCTATTTTTGCGCGATCCTCACTTGGCAACCGTCATTGAAAAAAGTGCTGCCTATACGATTCGCGATGGCTCTCTTGATCTGGGAAAACGGGCCCTGGAAGGATCTCGACCTGGGATGGCATTGTTTCTCCATGCTGCTCTACACTTAATTGGTTTAGAAGGATATGAATTTCTAATCAATGAGGGATTAAGAAAAACTCAATACATGGCCGATCGCATTCGTGCGATGCCTGAATTTGAACTGATCTGCGAACCCGAAATTAACCTACTGGTTTATCAATATATTCCAGAGTCATTTAGAAATCGTGCCGCCCAACGACAGTTGACAGAGAATGACTACCAGATCATTAGCCAATTTAATGAATGTCTTCAAAAAGCTCAACGTCAAGCGGGTCGGACATTTATTTCACGTACGATTAAAACAATAAATTGTTTTAACAAGGAGATTAACGTGATTGCACTGCGAGCAGTAATTGCAAATCCATTGACGAACGAGCTAGATATTGATGCTGTTCTGGATGATCAGATCCAAATTGCTGCTGGTTTGTCAGTGCTAGTTTCTCTTGAAGAGCCTGGAAATGTTGCATAATTTAATCGCTATAAAGGCAAGATGGGCAGTGCCAACTCACTTTAAGTGAATGACATTTAATAGCAATCAATACATCTTCAAGAAACCGTTAAGGATGAACAATGGTAATGAATTCAGATACTACTGAGTTTTCATATTCCCAAGATGAAATTGCCATTATTGGCATGGCGGGTCGCTTTCCGGGGGCTAGCAATCCAGAGCAGCTATGGCAGAACTTACGGGCAGGAATAGAATCCATTTCTTTCTTTAGTGATGAAGCGTTGACGGCATCGGGCATTGATGCAGCCACTTTAGGGAATTCCTCCTACGTCAGAGCAGGCGCAGTTCTTGAAGAAATTGATTTGTTTGATGCTGATTTTTTTGGCTTTACACCTAGAGAAGCGGAGATTGCTGATCCCCAACAGCGGCTTTTGATCGAGTGTGTCTGGGAAGCCCTAGAGCAGGCTGGGTATGATTCTGAGCAATATCCAGGGCAAATTGGGCTTTATACCGGAGTGGGTTTCAGCCATTACTCACTGAATAACCTTTATCCGCATCGTCAGTGGTTAGAGTCTACGGTTGGCGTAGAGGCACTGAGTCGAAATGATAAGGATTATTTGTCTACCATTATTTCCTATAAGTTGAATCTGAAGGGGCCCAGCCTGACGGTACAAACCGCCTGCTCTACTTCATTAGTGGCAGTACACCTCGCCTGTCAAAGCCTACTCAACGGTGAAAGCGACCTGGCGATCGCTGGTGGTGTTTCCATTAAAGTGCCTCAGAAATCCGGTTATCGGTATCAAGAGGGAGGCATTTTATCGCCGGATGGCCATTGCCGCGCCTTTGATGCCAATGCCAAAGGCACAATTTTTGGCAGCGGTGTCGGGGTGGTGGTGCTGAAGCGGTTGGATGAGGCCTTAGCAGAGGGCGATCGCATCCTGGCGGTGATTAAAGGCTCGGCGATTAACAACGATGGTGCGCTCAAAGTAGGCTACACGGCTCCTAGCGTTGAAGGGCAAGCGGCGGTGATTTCAGAGGCATTGGCAGTCGCAGACGTTGATCCTGAAACCATTCATTATGTAGAAGCGCACGGCACAGGCACATCGCTGGGCGATCCAATTGAACTCACAGCTCTGACACAAGCCTTTCGGAGAAGCACTAGTCAAACAGGATTCTGTGCCATTGGTTCCATTAAAACCAATATTGGCCACCTGGATACGGCTGCTGGCATTGCAGGGCTAATCAAAACGGTTTTAGCACTTCAGCACCAGCAAATCCTGCCCAGTCTCAATTTTGCCCAGCCCAACCCCCAAATTGACTTTGAGCAGAGTCCCTTTTATGTCAATACGCATCTACGGCACTGGGAATCAAACGGAACGCCGCGTCGAGCAGGTGTGAGTTCCTTTGGTATCGGTGGCACGAATGCCCATGTGGTGCTGGAAGAAGCCCCTACGATCGCCCCTGGAAGTCCTGCTCGCCCCTGGCAATTACTCTTACTATCTGCTAAAACTCCTACTGCCCTTGAGGCGGCGACGGCTCGTTTAACCACCCATCTCAAACAGCATCCAGAACACAGCCTCGCGGATGTTGCCTATACCTTGCAGGTGGGGCGGCGAGCCTTTGAGCATCGTCGTCTGGTGGTTTGCCAAAGCCTGGATGATGCGGTGCAATCCCTGGAAAATTCAGACTCACCGCGAGTGCTAACCCAGGTGAGTGAAGATAGACATCGATCGGTTGTATTCATGTTTTCAGGACAGGGATCTCAGTATCCCCAGATGGGGCAAGAGTTGTATGAGCATGAACCCGTTTTCCGCGATCAAATCGATCGCTGCTGTGAATTACTTCAACCTCACCTGGGTTTTGATCTGCGCCAAGTGCTTTATTCAGATTCATCCGGAGAGACTGCGGCAACCCAGTTACAACAGACAGCGATCGCGCAACCGGCTCTGTTTGTGGTGGAATATGCCGTAGCACAATTGTGGATGAGTTGGGGGATTCAGCCGGAAGCCATGATTGGCCATAGCATTGGCGAATATGTGGCTGCTTGTCTGGCGGGAGTGTTTTCCCTGGAAGACGCACTTACCCTTGTGGCAATTCGAGGCAAGTTAATGCAGCAGTTGCCACAGGGGGCGATGTTGTCTGTTCCCCTATCCGAAACAGAGATGCAACCCTGGCTCAATTCTCAGATGTCGCTTGCCAGCCTGAATGCACCTGGGCTATGTGTGGTATCGGGTACAGACAGTGCCATTCAAGCGTTGCAGAGCCGCCTGTTGGAGCAAGGTATTGAGAGCCGTCGTCTCAAAACCTCCCATGCCTTTCACTCTGCCATGATGGAGCCTGTTTTGGCACCGTTCGCGGCTCAGGTACAGCGTATCCCACTGAATCCTCCCCAAATTCCAGTCATTTCAAATTTGACGGGCACCTGGCTATCCGCCGCAGAGGCAATAAATCCTACTTACTGGGTGAATCACCTCCGGCAACCCGTGCGCTTTGCCTCTGGAATTGCCACCCTGCTTCAAGAATCGGAACGCATCTTTCTGGAAGTGGGCCCCGGTAGAACGTTGAGTACGTTAGTCAAACAGCAGGCGAAACAGGAATGGGTGCTGACCTCATTGCGCCATCCCCAAGACTCAGTATCCGATGAAACGGAAATACTAACGACTTTGGGACGCTTGTGGCTTGCGGGTGTGGCGATCGATTGGGCAAGCTTTACGGAACATGAACGTCGCCAGCGGGTTCTCTTGCCCACCTATCCCTTTGAGCGGCAGCGGTATTGGATTGATCCGCCTGATGGGTTGGAACAGTCTGCTCCGCCTCAGCAGAACTCCCTGAAACGTAAGCCTGATCTGGCAGATTGGTTTTACTTACCAACCTGGAAACGCACACTGCCACCCAAGTTGGCAACGAGCATGAATGCTCAAACGTTCTGCTGGCTGCTGTTTATCGATGGGGATGGCATCAGCCTCCACCTGGCTAACCGCCTGGAGCAAATGGGACATACCGTGATTACAGTTTCCATCGGAGAACAATTCACCCGGTTGAGCCAGCAGGCATACTCACTAAATCCTCAGGAAAGGCAAGATTATGTCAAGCTGATGCAATCGCTGCAATCTGCTAACCAAATCCCTGAGAAAATTATTCATCTTTGGACTGTAACCCCTGACTCAGCTTCTCCAGTTTCATCCCCGATCGCAGAATTTCGGCATTACCAGAAACGCGGCTTCTATAGCTTACTGTTTTTGGCTCAGGCGATCGCCCAGCAAAATTTAACGCATCCTATGCAACTCCACATTGTCAGCAATCATCTACATGAGGTTGTAGGCGGTGAACCCCTGATTCCTGCCAAGGCAACGCTACTAGGCTGCTGTAAAGTGATTCCCCAGGAATATCCCAATCTCACCTGTCGCAGTATTGATATTGAGGTTCCTGATGCTGATCACGAGTCCGATCGGGCTGAGACACTGATTACAGAATTGATTACTCCAACCACCGATTTAGTCGTTGCTCATCGTGGCGATCATCGCTGGGTTCAAGCTTACGAGCCAATCCAATTCTCTGCCATTGATCAAAGTTCTCCATTAAGGGAAGCAGGAGTTTACCTGATTGCAGGCGATCTGAGTCAGGGATTAGGGACAACGTTCTGTGAGCATTTAGCAAAAATGGCGAAAGCCAAAATTGCTCTGGTTGGAAAACTAGGATTACCCGATCGCAGCCAATGGCAGGAATGGTTGGCGACACAAAATAATCAATCAGAAATGTATCAGTACGTTCAAATTCTTCAGGCAATGGAAACTTCCGGAATTGAAATTCTATTGATTGAGGCAGATGTCGCCAATGAGAATCAAATGCGAACCGCAATTCGACAAGTTAATGAACGGTTTGGGGAGATTCATGGGGTGTTCTATGTTACACCGATGAGTAATGCCCATTCAACGATCGCCATTCAGCAAATCGGTTATTCTGAGTGTGAACAGCAGTTCCACACTAAAGTCTACGGTCTCTCTGTTTTGGCAGACCTATTGCAAGATAAAAGGCTTGATTTTTGCTTGGTGCAGTCTTCCTTATCTTCGGTTGTCGGTGGTTTAGGATTAATCGCTTATGCCGCTGCTAATCTGTTCACTGATGCTTTAACCCATCAGCAGAATCGAAAGGGAACCATTCCCTGGCTAAGTGTCAATTGGGATGCCTGCCGCACAACAGAGCGAAAAGCCCAGGAAGAGCCTACTGCATTTGGATCTGTACTGGCTGAATTGGCGATGTCTCCTGGCGAAGTTTGGGATATCACTCAACGACTGCTCGCAAACAGGATAACAGGACAGTTAGCAGTTTCCCCAGGAGACTTACGGGTTCGATTAAACCAATGGATTCAAGAGCGATCGACCCTCACCCCGGAGCAACAGACCACCAAAACAACTTCCCAGTATGCCAGACCTAGATTGCAGAGCCATTACGTTGCACCTCGGACTCCCGTGGAAGCAGCGATCGTCGATATCTGGCAAACGCTGCTTGGCATTGAGCAAGTCGGCATTCATGACAATTTTTTTGAACTGGGGGGACATTCTTTATTAGCTGTACAGGTGACTTCTCGCTTACGGGAAGCCTTTCAAGTGGAGTTGCCCTTAAAGAGCATTCTGTTTGATGCGCCGACGGTCGCTGGGCTAGCTGCAATCATTCACGAACAACAGCCTAAACCGGATGAGATGCAGGAGATTGCGGCTCTATTGGCTGAAGCCAAACATCTTTCATCCGAGGAAATTGCCAGACAGTTAGCTCAAGAATCTCTAAGCTAAAAATTTTTAACCGATTAACAGCAACCCTATCGCTAAATTAGGAGTTCAGAAATGGAATTTAGTTTATATTATTTTTCGGGTGATGGGTCATCCAACCAATCTGACAAGTATCGCTTGCTGATTGAAAGTGCGAAATTTGCGGATTTAAACGGGTTTTCCGCCGTTTGGACTCCAGAACGCCACTTTCATCCTTTTGGCGGGCTTTATCCGAATCCATCCTTGACCAGTGCTGCCTTGGCTATGGTGACGCAACGGGTGCGGCTGCGAGCGGGTAGTGTGGTCATGCCACTCCATCATCCAGCCCGCGTAGCTGAAGAATGGGCGATCGTGGATAACCTTTCCAATGGCAGAGTTGATTTAGCCTTTGCCTCTGGATGGACAGTCGATGATTTTGTTCTGTCTTCTGAAAGCTATGCCGATCGCAAATCTACCATGTGGGACGGCATCCACACGGTGCAAAAATTATGGGCAGGCGAACAGGTTGAACTATCCGATGTAGAGGGCAAAAGATTCAGCGTTAAAACCTTTCCCAGACCGCTGCAACCTCAATTGCCAACCTGGATCGTATGCCAGTCTCCTGGAACATTTGTCAAAGCAGGGGAAGTTGGTGCAAATGTTCTCACTGCGCTTTTATCGGGAACGCTGGAGGAAGTTGCGAACCAGATTCAGCGGTATCGACAGTCCCTTACCCAACATGGGCATGATCCCCGCTCTAGAAAAGTGGCGATGATGTTACACACGTTTGTCGGAGAAGATTTTGATACGGTAAAAGAGCAGGTTAGACAACCGTTTTGTCATTATCTAAAGACTCATCTTGATCTGCTAGAACAATTGGCAAAAGGCTTAAATATGAACGTCAGCCTGAAAGATTTTTCAGAAGCAGATATTGACAGTCTGTTGCAGTTTGCCTATGAAGGCTGGCTCAAAGGCAGAACCTTGATCGGATCACAAACAACCTGTATGCAGATGATTGAACGCCTTGAGCAAGCAGGTGTAGATGAAGTGGCTTGTCTAATAGACTTCAACCCAGACTTTGATGCTGTCATGGCGAGTTTGCCCCATCTTGCCTCTCTCAAAGCACGCTGCTCTACCCAGCAAGAACAGATGGTTGGGTCTCGTTAACGCAGCAATGCTTAAAAACCTGCAATTTTTTGGTTTCAATCATGGACGACGTTTCTCAACAGCTTGCCACCCTATCTCCTGAGCAACGAGCTTGGCTTGAACTCCGGCTCAAGCGCAAGGGATTAGAACTGCCAAAAGCACAAATCATTCCGAAGCGGAAGGACTCCAATGCTCTGCCGTTATCCTTTGCACAGCAACGGTTATGGTTCATTCAGCAGCTTGATCCCCAAAACGCTTCCTATAACATTCCAGTTGCCCTCCGTCTGCAAGGACATCTCAGGGTGGCAGTACTGCAACAAACGTTCCATGAACTGGTTTCGCGGCATGAAACTTTACGAACTCGAATTATGACTGATGAACAGGGACAACCTGTTCAGGTAATTGATCCAGTTCATCCGATTCAGGTAATCATGCCAATCGTAGATCTGAGCCAGATATCCCAACCAGATTTAGAAATTCAACGTCTGGCAACGAAATCTGCTCAGCACCCGTTTGACTTGGCTCAACCCTTGTTGCGATCGACGCTCCTGCATTTGAGCGAAACCGATCATGTGTTGCTGTTAACCATGCATCACATTATTTCGGATCGCTGGTCTTTAAGTGTTTTGATGCGAGAGTTGAAAGTCCTTTACGAAGCCTTTTCCAAGGGAGAGAATTCTCCCCTGCCTGACTTACCCATTCAATACGCAGACTGGGCAATTTGGCAACGGCAATCCTTGCAGGGTGAGGTGCTGCAACAGCAATTAGATTACTGGAAACAACAGTTAGCTGGTCTTCCAGTTTTAGAGTTTCCCACCGATCGCCCCCGACCTGCGATTCCAACCTTTCAAGGTAAGCAGTGTTCGTTTATTTTGTCGCGATCGCTTACTACCGCCCTCAAACAGCTTAGTGCTCAGGAAGGAGTGACATTATTTGTTGTCTTCTTAACTGCCTTCAATATTTTGCTATGCAAATACTCGAATCAAGACGATATTGTTGTTGGTACTGATATTGCCAATCGCAACCGAGTTGAAACGGAAGGGTTGATTGGGCTACTCGTTAACACGTTAGTACTACGGATGAAATTATCTGGAAATCCGACCTTTCGGGAATTGTTGCAGCGGGTGCGAGAGGTGACGCTGGGAGCTTATGCCCATCAAGACTTACCGTTTGAGCGATTAGTGGAATTCCTGAATCCAGAACGGGCTTTAGGTCAAATGGCTCCTCTGTTTCAGGTTAAGCTCGATTTTCAGCTTGCTCCTATCGATTCATTGGAACTCTCAGACTTGACCTTGAGTATTGTGCCAACCGAAAGCGAGACTACAAAATTTGAGTTGCGTTTTAATCTAGCTGAAACCGAACAAGGGATTCATGGACAAGTAGAATACAGCACCGATTTATTTGATGAATCTAAAATTACTTGCTTAGTTACTCATTTTCACAACATATTAGAAGCGATCGCGTCCTGCCCTGAGCAAAATTTGTCAGAGTTTTCAGTACTTTCAGAAACAGAATGGCAACAAATCCTGGTGGAATGGAATCAGACTCAAATAGAGTATTCTCAGAATCAATGCATTCATCAATTATTTGAAGCACAAGTAGAACGTACACCGGATTCAATTGCCCTTGCTTTTGAGGGACAGCAATTTAGCTATCAAGAACTGAATCATCGAGCGAATCAATTAGCCCATCATCTTCAGTTTCTAGGCGTGGAACCAGACACCTTAGTGGGAGTTTGTTTGGAGCGATCGCCCGCTCTCATGATTGCCCTGTTAGCCATCCTCAAAGCAGGTGGGGCTTATGTGCCGCTTGACCCTTCCTATCCCCAAGCCCGCCTTGCCTTCATGCTCAACGATGCTCAAACTTCCATCGTACTCACCCAAGCTGCTCTGGTAGATACCCTCTCCACCCCTGCTCATTTGTTCTGCTTGGACACCCACTGGGATACGATCGCCACATCCAGCCAAACTAATCCCCACAGTTCTGTCTCTCCTGACCACCTCAGCTATGTCATTTACACCTCTGGCTCCACGGGTCAGCCTAAAGGAGCGATGAACATGCACCAGGGGGTCTGCAATCGCTTACGGTGGATGCAGGATGCTTATCATTTAACTTCAGCCGATCGCGTCTTACAGAAGACTCCCTTCAGCTTTGATGTCTCAGTGTGGGAATTTTTCTGGCCCTTGATGGTCGGAGCAACCTTGGTGATCGCTCGTCCGGGCGGACATCAGGACAGCCGCTATCTGATGCAACTGGTTGCTCAGGAACGCATCACGACGCTGCATTTTGTTCCCTCCATGTTGCAAGTGTTTCTAAATGAATCAAGTTTAGAGTTTTGTAATGGCAGTCTCAAACGAATACTTTGCAGTGGCGAGGCATTGCCGTTGAGTTTGCAGCAGCAATGTTTGGAGCAACTTGAAGCAGAACTCCACAATCTCTATGAACCGACGGAAGCCGCGATCGATGTCACGGCATGGCACTGTCAGCCTCAGGAAAATGAAACCATTGTGCCGATCGGTCGTCCCATTGCCAATACGCAAATTTACATTTTGAATCCAGCGGGGCAGCCTGTGCCGATTGGCGTACCTGGAGAGGTGCATATTGGGGGTGTGCAGCTTGCTCGTGGCTATCTCCGGCGACCGGAATTAACCGCAGAGAAATTTATTCCAAATCCTTTTAGTTCAGAACCCGGCTTACGATTGTATAAAACAGGTGATTTAGCGCATTACTTACCCGATGGAACGATCGAGTATCTGGGACGAATTGACCATCAGGTGAAGATTCGCGGCTTCCGCATTGAATTGGGTGAAATTGAAGCAGTGTTAAATCAGCATCCAATTGTATCTAGCAGTGTGGTATTAGTGCGGGAGGATGAGCCAGGGTTACAACGCTTGGTGGCTTATGTGGTAATGCGATCTAACGAGATTGATCTAACTCTTGAGTTGCGGCAATTTGTAGCAGAGAAATTACCCACATACATGGTGCCGACTGTTTTTGTCAAGCTAGAGGCTTTACCGCTTACGCCAAATGGCAAAGTCGATCGTAAGGCGTTACCCACTCCAGGCATTTATCAGCCTGAATTATTAGCGAATTATGTGATACCACAGACTGAACAAGAGCGAACGATCGCCGCAATTTGGAAAGAAATTCTTCACTTAAAAAATGTAGGAATTCACGATAATTTTTTCGATTTAGGTGGACATTCGTTGCTGCTGATTCAATTGAATAATCAGCTACATGAAAGGCTAAAATTAAATTTATCAATTCTCGACTTATTCAGATATCCAACAATTCATTCCCTGATAAAATATTTAAACCAGATAGATCAAGAATTCTCTGCTTCACAACAAGAAGTTGTTCAACAATTCGAAACACTTCAACACGGTAAAGCACGCATGAAAAAGCGATTTGAGCGCAGCCAGCAAAAGCAGGATAGGGCCTGAAAATATGGATACTTTGAAAATGTCTGATATAAATACGAATGGGTTAGAAGTAGCAGTAATTGGTCTTTCTGGACGTTTTCCAGGGGCTAATAATGCTGATGAATTTTGGCAAAATTTGCAGAATTCGATTGAATCTATTACTCATTTCGCAAATGAAGAATTGCTTCATTCAGGCATAGAGAATGAACTAATTAACAATGCTAACTATGTTAAAGCAAATGGTGTTTTAGAAGATATTGATCGGTTTGATGCATCATTTTTTGGCGTTTCACCCAGGGAAGCAGAAATCCTAGATCCCCAGTATCGATTCATTTTAGAGCAAGCTTGGACAGCCCTTGAGGATGCAGGCTATACTTCTGAATCCTATCAAGGTTCAATTGGGGTTTATGCAGGTGCCAGATCCAGCCTTTACTTACTTGCGAATCTTCTGCCAAATCGCCAGGAGATTTTGCGATCGGTTAGTCAACATCAAGTATTTTTAAGTAATGATTTAGGAACACTAGCTACGCGAATTTCTTACAAACTCAATTTAGAAGGTCCCAGTTATACCGTTGAAACGACTTGTTCAACTTCCTTGGTCGCAGTTCACCTGGCCTGTCAAAGCCTGCTCAGTGGTGAGTGTGACATGGCTCTGGCAGGAGGCGTTGGCATTTCCCCACAACAGAAAGCAGGATATCTCTATGAGGAAGGCGGAATTCTCTCTCCAGATGGGCATTGCCGAGCCTTTGATGCCAACGCTCAAGGAACGGTGGGAGGCGACGGAATTGGACTTGTTGTCTTGAAACGATTAGAAGATGCTTTAGCCGATCGCGATTGTATTCGTGCCGTTATTAAGGGATCAGCGACTAACAATGATGGAGCTTTGAAGGTTAGCTACACTGCACCTCGCATTGAAAGTCAGGCAAAAGTGATTCGTGCTGCTCAAGCGATCGCCGAGATTCATCCTGAAACAATTTCATACATTGAAGCCCACGGTACAGGGACACCCTTAGGCGATCCCATTGAAGTTGCAGCATTGACGCAAGCCTTTCGGATGAGTACGGACAAGAAAGGCTTCTGTGCGATCGGTTCGGTTAAAACTAACATTGGACATCTGGGTGCAGCGGCTGGGGTGGCGGGCTTAATCAAAACCATTCTGGCCCTTCAGCATCAAAAGCTCCCTCCCAGTCTCCACTTCCAACAGCCCAATCCTAAAATTGATTTTGCCAACAGTCCTTTTTATGTCAATACTGAGCTCTCTGAGTGGCGAACAAACGGGACTTCACGACGAGCAGGAGTCAGTTCGTTTGGGATGGGCGGCACTAATGCCCATGTCATCCTTGAAGAAGCCCCACCTATTAATCCTTCAGGTTGCTCGCGCCCGTATCAGCTCATTGTGCTTTCTGCGAGAACTCCTTCGGCTTTAGAGACAGCAACAAGCAACTTGGTCACTCACCTGAAGCAGCATCCTGACCTCAATTTGGCAGATGTCGCGTATACCCTACAGATGGGTCGTCATAGGTTTAATCATCGGCGTGTTTTGGTTTGCCAAGATCTGAACGAGGCAGTATCTGCTCTGGAACCTGTCGATCCGCAACGAGTATTGACTCAATTCCATGAGCCGACCACTCGACCCATCATTTTTATGTTTCCAGGACAGGGTGCCCAGTATGTTGGCATGGGGCAAGATCTGTATGAAACAGAGCCAGTCTTTCGATCGCACATTGATGATTGCTGTGAACGATTACAACCTCGCTTGGGACTGGATTTGCGTCAGATTCTCTATGCAGATACAGAGCAAATTGAAGTTGCCTCTCAGCAGCTTAAACAAACGGCGTTAGCCCAGTCTGCACTTTTCGTCACAGAGTATGCCCTGTCCCAATTGTGGATAACTTGGGGGATTCGTCCTCAAGCCATGATTGGTCATAGTATTGGTGAGTATGTCGCGGCTTGTTTAGCGGGTGTGTTTTCTCTTGATGATGCTCTGGCACTGGTAGCGACTCGTGGACAGTTGATGCAACAACTCCCGACAGGAGCCATGCTTTCAGTGTCTTTATCGAAAGAGCAGCTCCAACCTTGGCTAGGTCAGGACTTGTCTTTAGCCGTCCATAATGCACCATCGCTTTGTGTGGTATCGGGTTCTGAATCTGCAATTAATGATTTACAAACTCAGTTAAGCCAGAAAGGGATTGAGTACCGTCGCTTGAAAACTTCCCATGCCTTTCATTCGGCAATGATGGAACCAATTTTGGAATCTTTTTCAAACCAAGTTAGTCAAATTAAACGATATCCTCCAAAGATTCCCTTCATCTCAAACGTGACGGGAACTTGGATTACAACAGAGCAGGCGATCGCGCCTCACTATTGGACTCAGCATTTACGTCAGACTGTACGGTTTAGCGAAGGCATTACTCAGCTAGTGCAAGAATCCGCTAACTTCTTCTTGGAAGTTGGTCCGGGACGAATGCTCAACACCTTAGTGAAACAACATCTTGATCAAACGGCTCAACACATTGTGCTTGCTTCACTGCGTCATCCCCAAGACCAACAGTCAGACGTAGCCTACCTATTGAAAACATTAGGAAAACTTTGGCTCACTGGTGCATCTATTGACTGGTCTGATTTGTATGTCCATGAGCAGCGGCATCGAATTCCTTTACCAACGTACCCATTTGAGCGTCAACGTTACTGGATTGATTCCAAACCTGAAATGCTCTCTAATACTTCAAGACAGAAGATTTTGGATAAAAAACCTGATGTAGTAGATTGGTTTTATGTTCCATCCTGGAAACAATCTTTATTACTTCCAGTTTCTTCAAAACCCAATATGCAGACACAGCAATTATCACGCTGGCTAGTTTTTGCTGACTCAGCGGGAATTGGGGATGCAGTAGTTGAGCAACTTGTCCGGAAAGAACAGGATGTGATTACTGTAAAAGTAGGTCAGGAATTTGGTCAGATCCATCAGACCGCTTATATCATTAATCCTCAACGCCAGGAAGACTATATTAAACTGCTTCAAACCCTTGCTCAAAATAACCAATTGCCACACGCAGTAGCTCATCTTTGGAGTGTTGTTCCTGAGTCTGCTTATGAGGACGATCGAGGACATCAAGCCCAAACTTTTGATTCATCACTCTTCAAAAGGAATCAAACGATCGGGTTTTATAGTTTGTTATTTTTCATTCAAGCCTTGGCAAGGGAGAAGTGGGTCGAGCCTTTACAGTTGAGCGTTATGACGAGCAATGTTCACAATGTCACAGGTGACGAGAAACTATCTCCTGAGCAGGCAACCGTTTTGGGACTATGTAAGGTGATTCCTCAGGAATATTCTCACATTACTTGCCATAACGTAGACATTGCAAATGCCGATGGCGAACTATCTTCCAGGTTAGTCGATGATCTTGTAACTGAACTGACTACAGCGGATATGGATCGCATCGTTGCCTATCGAGGTCAGCATCGTTGGGTTCAGACCTTTGATCCGATTCGTTTAAACACGGGGAATACAAATCTGAATTTAAGGCAAGGAGGTGCTTATCTGATCACAGGTGGTTTGGGTCGCATCGGACTTTGTTTGGCGGAATATTTAGCAAAGACGGCACAGCCCAAATTGGTCTTGCTTGGGCGATCGAAATTACCTGAAAGAGAGCATTGGCAGCAGTGGCTAGCAACTCACGATCGGGAAGATCTGATCAGCCAGAAGATCCGTAAAATTTTGGCGTTAGAGCATTTGGGGGCAGAAGTGCTTGTGATTTGTGCAGATGTCGCAAATGAGGCGCAAATGCAGCAGGCGATCGCTCAAATCTATGACCAGTTTAAGCAGCTACATGGGGTCATCCATGCCGCAGGGAATGTTGGCTATACTTCGCAGCAAACCATTCGGGAGATGACTCCTGACGACTGTTGGCAACAGTTTATGCCCAAAGTGTATGGGTTACTCGTCTTAGAAAAAGTTTTACAGGGACGCACCCTTGATTTTTGTCTTTTACTGTCTTCACTATCCTCCATTTTAGGTGGATTGGGGTTTGGTGCCTACGCTGCTGCTAATCGTTTTATGGATGCTTGGGCACACAAGCACCAACAAATCAGATCTTTCCCTCTGGTCAGTGTGAACTGGGATGGATGGCAATTTACAGCAGAATCTCCCCGAACGACAACTTCCAATTTGGCAATCCATCGATGGGCAATGACACCAGAGGAAGGAATTGCAGCCTTTGAAAAGCTATTTGCTGGTTTACCCCATAGAGTGGCTCAGATCGTTATTTCCACAGGAAATCTGCAAGCCAGAATGAACCAGTGGCTAAAGTTTGAAACCTTAAAACAGGTTGATTCTGCAAATGAAAGAACGCCGCTTTCTCAGCATTCCAGACCTAACTTGAGTAACGATTATGTTGCTCCCAAAAGTTCAATGGAACAAATCATTACAGAAATTTGGCAAGATATTCTGGGGATTGAATCAATAGGTATATACGATAACTTTTTTGAGCTAGGTGGTCATTCTTTGCTCCTCACTCAACTAATTTCTCGGTTACGTCAGGCTTTTAACATTGAGATTCCAATTCGACAAATTTTTCAAAAACCTACTATTGCAGAGCAAGCAGTAATTGTTGATCAGCTTTGCAAAGAGGTGCAAAAAGTACACTTTCAACCGATCACACAAGTTGCTCAAAATCCTGTTCAACAAATGCTAATTGATCCTGATCAAATTTCAGAACAAGAGCTAGATACGCTGCTTGGTCATCTCCTATCTGAGGAGGATATAGCACAATGAGCAACACCAATCGCCGGGCTACTACCAACTTTTCATTGGCAGAAAAACGCCAGCTTCTTGCAGGTTTGCTGCATCAAAAAACAGCTAACCTGAAAACTTACCCAACCTCCTTTGCTCAACAGCGATTGTGGTTTCTTCATCAATTAGAGCCTGATAGTCCTGCGTATCATCTTCCCTGCGTTATTCAGCTCACCGGTACATTGAGTATTTCCGCTTTAACGCAAGCCCTTAACGAAATTGTGCGCCGTCATGAAGTGCTGCGAACCACTTTTGTTATGTCTAAAGGGCAACCAATTCAAGTGGTTGTACCCACAGTTACCTTAACAATTCCGCAAATAGACCTACATCAGATTCCAGCATCTAAACGAGATAGTGAAGTATTGCGTCTTGCCAATGAGGAAGCAAGGCGATCGTTTGACTTGATGAAAGCTCCCCTCCTTCGTGTCACGCTATTGTCTTTTGCTGAGTCAGACCATGTCGCGTTGTTCACAATGCACCACATTGTCTCGGATGCCTGGTTCATGCAACTTCTCGTGCAAGAACTGACAACCCTGTATACAGCCTTTTCTAGCGGCAAGCAATCGCCTCTGACAGAATTGCCAATTCAATATGCCGATTTTGCAGTTTGGCAGCGTCAGCAACTTCAGGGAGGCATCCTGGAAACTCAACTAGAGTACTGGCTCAATCAACTCAGCGGTGATCTACCAAACCTGCATCTACCAACCGATCGCCCTCGACCGATCGCCCAATCTTCTCGCGGTGCTACCCATTCATTTGTTCTTTCAAATGAGCTAACTCAGCAACTTGAAAGCTTGAGCCAAAGGGAAAATGCTACACTCTTCATGACTTTGTTAGCAGCGTTCAATACCTTGCTTTACCGCTACACGGGACAAAGTGACATCTTGATTGGTTCACCCATTGCAAATCGTAATCGACCTGAGATTGAGCGGCTCATTGGCTTTTTTGTGAATACGCTGGTGTTCCGCACCCATGTCGCTGCTGATCAAATGTTTCAAGCGTTATTGCATCAAGTTTGTGATGTGGCTTTGGGAGCTTATGCGAATCAAGATCTTCCCTTTGAACTGCTTGTAGAAAAACTGCAACCCCAGCGCACCTTGAGCCATAAACCACTCTTCCAGGTGATGTTTGTTTTACAGAATGCACCAGAGCGATCGATGGTTCTGCCCGGTGTAACACTGCATTCCCAGTTCAGTCATACCGATACAGCCAAATTTGATTTGACCTTATCCATGTCAAAGCGTGAAGGAGGTTTAACCGGGCAGATTGAATATAGTACTGATTTGTTTGAGCCAGCCACCATTACTCGGATGGCCAGCCACTTTCAAAATTTACTTCATGCCATTGTTCATAATCCCCAACAGTGTTTATCAGAATTACCTATATTAACTGAACCTGAACAACGCCAGGTGTTGACGGAATGGAATGACACCCGCACGGATTACTCCCATGATCAATGCATTCATCAGTTGTTTGAAGAGCAAGTCGAATGCACCCCAGAGGCGATCGCCCTTGGCTTTGAAGATCAGCAACTCAGCTATCAGGAGTTGAATCACCGAGCGAATCAATTAGCCCATTATTTGCGATCGTTGGGCGTAGGGGTAGAAACCTTAGTTGGACTGTGCCTGGAACGATCGCTGGATATGGTGATTGCCATTCTTGCCGTTCTAAAGGCGGGAGCAGCCTATGTGCCGCTTGATCCCAGCTATCCACCAGAGCGGCTGTCCTTTATGCTGCACGATGCCCAAGTGCCCGTGTTATTGACGCAGCAGCGACTCACCTCAACCCTTCCAGAGCACTCAGCGCAATTGATCGGTCTGGATAGTATCTGGGATGCGATCGCCCAACAGCCTGATACCGATCTGAGTTGTGATGGATCGACCAGCAATCTTGCCTATGTCATTTACACATCCGGTTCGACGGGGCAACCCAAAGGAGCTATGAACACGCACCAGGCGTTAACCAATCGGCTGCACTGGATGCAGCAACGGTATCAACTTACGTCTGACGATCGCGTGTTACAAAAAACGCCCTTCAGCTTTGATGTGTCGGTGTGGGAATTTTTGTGGCCGGTCATGGTCGGTGCGCGATTGGTGGTTGCTCGTCCAGAGGGGCATCAAGATAGCCGCTATTTAACGCAACTGATCGTTGAACAGGGTATCACGACGCTGCATTTTGTACCGTCGATGTTGCAGGTGTTCCTGGAGGAACCTGCGGTTAAGGACTGTTGCAGTTTAACGCGGGTGATTTGTAGTGGTGAAGCATTACCGTTGAAATTGCAGCAGCGATATTTTGAGCGATTGCCAGCCCCGCTGTATAACTTGTATGGACCCACAGAAGCCGCGATCGATGTCACCGCCTGGGATTGTGCCACCACCTGGGATTATCAGCGAAAGGACGATCGCCCTACTGTACCGATTGGCTACCCGATTGCGAATACTCAAATTTATTTATTGGATGCGATCGGGCAACCTGTTCCGGCGGGTGTACCGGGAGAAGTACACATTGGTGGTGTGCAATTGGCACGAGGCTATTGGCAGCGTCCGGATCTGACAGCAGAGCGGTTTATTCCCCATCCCTTTGGTCAAAACATGGGCGATCGCCTGTACAAAACAGGAGATTTAGCCCGCTACCTGCCGGATGGCAGTATTGAGTTTTTGGGACGGTTGGATTATCAGGTCAAGCTGAGAGGATTACGGATTGAGCTTGGCGAAATTGAAGCGGCATTCAATCAGCATCCCGCTATTCGAGAAGTGGTGGTGATGGTTCATCAGCAAGAGGAGCATCAATCCTTAGTGGCTTATGTGGTTCCGGTGCGATCGGCTGAACCTGAGTCATACCAACCACAAGCCCTCCGAGCATTTTTGCAGACCAAACTCCCGGCTTACATGGTGCCTTCTGTCTTCATCCCCCTCAATGCTTTGCCCCTGACCCCCAATGGCAAGGTGAATCGTCAAGCCTTACCCCAGCCTGATACAGTCCGATCGCCTGCAAAGACCTTTTTTGCCCCTCGCACACCCGTTGAAATTGAGCTAGCCCAAATCTGGAGCCAGGTGTTGAAGGTCGAATCCATTGGCATTCACGATCACTTCTTTGATCTAGGCGGACATTCGTTGCTGGCGACTCAAGTGGTGTCACGGTTACGCGAAGCCTTTCAAATGGACATTCCCCTCCGCAGCCTCTTTGAAAAACCGACGATCGCAGAATTGGCGCAACACATTGAAACAAGGCGGATGGTTTTACAGCAGTGGCAAACCCCAACTCCCGTCGCAACAACGGGTCGCAAGGAGATTGAATTATGAAGACCATTGATGAATTTCTCTCCTATCTCCATCGCCTGGATGTGAAACTGTGGATAGAGGACGATCGCCTGCGGTGTAATGCCCCAGAGGAAGCGTTAACGCCAGCCCTCAGTGCTCAAATTCAGGCGCGCAAAGCGGAGATCATGCAGGTTCTGAAGGACATTCATGGGAGTGTCTCCTCGACCCAAAATGCCATTCAACCCGTTTCGCGTCAGCAAAATCTCCCCTTATCCTTTGCCCAACAGCGACTCTGGTTTCTCGATCAATTACAGCTGGGCAGCCCGCTTTACAACATCACTTCCGCCTTACGGTTAAAAGGACAGTTAAACGTAGAGGTTTTGCAGCGATCGCTGAATGCAGTGGTGCAGCGGCATGAAGTTTTACGAACAACCTTTCAGACTGTGGAAGGGCAACCCGTACAGGTGATTGCTCCAACGCTGACCGTACCGCTCCCTCTTGTTAATCTGCAATCTCTTCCACCTGCGGAACAAGACGCTCAAGTCTTGCAGTTAGCCAGCCAGGACGCACAGCAACCCTTTGATCTGACTCAAGTCCCGTTAGTTCGCCTGACGTTACTCCGCCTGAACGAAGAAGAGCATGTGGCACTGTTTACGATGCATCACATTGTGTCAGATGGCTGGTCGATCGGCATTTTGATTCGAGAACTAACAGCACTATACGAGGCTTTCTTGAGGGGCGAACCCTCTCCGCTGGCTCCGCTGACAATTCAGTATGCTGATTTTGCCGTTTGGCAGCGGCAATGGCTTCAGGGAGAAACCCTGGAGAAGCAGCTTGCCTATTGGAAACGCCAAATTGGTGAAAATCCGCCAGTGCTGCAACTGTTGAGCGATCGCCCGCGACCGAGAGTGCAAACTTTTCGTGGAGCCAGACATACTTTTTCTTTAACCCGTGACCTGACTACTGCCCTCAAAGCCTTGAGCCGTAAAGCGGATACGACGCTGTTTATGACATTATTAGCAGCGTTTAAGGCTTTACTCTATCGCTATACAGGACAAACGGATATTTTAGTGGGATCGCCGATCGCCAATCGCAATCGGACTGAAATTGAGGGGTTGATTGGCTTCTTTGTGAATAATCTCGTCTTACGCTCTGATGTAAGCGATAATCCGCCTTTTCAACAGTTGTTAAAACAAGTACGTGAGGTCACGCTAGAAGCTTACGCCCATCAAGATTTGCCGTTTGAATATTTAGTTGAACAGTTGCAGCCCCAGCGTGATCTCAGCTATAGCCCAATTTTTCAAGTGAAATTTGCGTTAGCAAACACGCCCAGCGAAGACTTGAAGCTCCCTGGATTGACGCTCAGTCCTCTGAAACAGGAGAACCCGACTGCCAAACTTGATCTCAGCCTGGATATGTTTGAATCAGATGCTGGATTAATTGGCGTTTTTGAGTACAACACCGATCTGTTTGAGGCAGCAACGATCGCCCACACGGCTGACCATTTTCAGACGCTCCTACAGGGCATTGTGAATCACCCGGAACAGCGACTTTCAGAACTGCCACTGTTGACGGAGGCAGAGCAACACCAAATCCTGCATACCTGGAACGAGACTGGGGCGGATTATCCGGAACACCAATGTTTTCACGAACGATTTGCCGCACAGGTGGAACAGACACCCGATGCGATCGCCCTTATTTTCCAGGATCAACATTTCCAAGACCAGCAGCTTACCTATGCAGCACTGAACCAATCCGCCAATCAGCTTGCTCATCGCCTGATTGAATTGGGCGTTCAACCGGAAACACGAGTCGGACTTTATGTCGATCGCTCCCTAGAAATGATGATTGGACTACTCGGCATTCTTAAGGCAGGCGGTGCTTACGTGCCGCTTGATCCTGCCTATCCTGCTGATCGGTTAGCCTACATGCTGATTGATTCTCAGGTGTCTGTCGTCTGTAGCGATCGGGCAAATCGGGCGGCGGTAGAAGCATTGGTGGCAGCGCGATCGGGTGCAACTGCTCAGGTGGTAATCATTGATCCGGCTGAATGGGCAGCGTTACCCACGACCAATCCACCCAGCCAGGTTACATCCGATAATCTTGCGTATTTGATTTACACATCGGGTTCCACGGGACAACCGAAAGGAGTGCTGGTTCCCCATCGCGGATTGAGCAATCTCACCGAGGCAAAGATTCAAACCTGTGAAGTGCAGCCAGACAGCCGCGTATTGCAGTTCTTCTCAATTAGTTTTGATGCTTCTATTCCTGAATGGATTATGGCACTTGGCTGTGGAGCCACCCTTTGTCTGGGCACATTGGAATCCCTCATGCCGGGGGATGCGCTGATGCATCTGTTACAGGAGCAAGCGATTACGCATATCACGATTCCACCTTCAGCACTGGCTGTGTTGGCCCGACAAGAGGTGCCCTCCCTCCGCCTGATCCTGGTGGGTGGAGAAGCCTGTCCACCCGATTTAATCGAATTCTGGTCTGAGGGGCGATCGTTTATCAATGCCTATGGGCCCACCGAAGTCACAGTCAATGCCAGTATGGTTCCCTGTGGCAATGGTGTGCCCCTCTCACCCACCCTTCGCCCCAGTGCTAACAAGCAGCTTTACGTGCTCGATTTTCACCTTCAAGCCGTTCCCGTTGGCGTAGCGGGTGAGCTTTATATTGGTGGGGTTGGTTTAGCGCGGGGCTATTTGCATCGTCCCGATAAAACAGCAGAAGTGTTTTTGCCCAACCCGTTCAGCGATCGCCCTGGCAGTCGGCTTTACAAAACAGGAGACTTGGTGCGCTATCAGCCCGATGGCAGGATTGAATTTCTGGGTCGCCTTGATCATCAAGTCAAAATTCGCGGGTTTCGCATTGAACCTGGAGAAATTGAGACCCTGTTGAGCCAACATCCTGAGGTGCGATCGAGCCTGGTAATTGTCAGAGAAGATCAGCCAGGAAATAAGCGGCTGGTGGCTTATATCATTCCTACAGAGGGACAAACTCCGACTTCTAGAGAGCTACGCCGTTTTCTCAAGGAAAAGCTGCCCGACTACATGGTGCCTACTGCGTTTGCGATATTAGATGCTTTGCCACTTAGCCCCAATGGTAAAGTCGATCGTCAGGCGTTGCCTTTGCCTGAAGGGATGCAGACCGACTCGGAGCAATCTTATGTCACACCTCGGAATCAGACTGAAGCCAAGCTTGCCGAGATTTTTGCCCAAGTGCTAGAGGTGCTGCAGGTTGGGATTCACGATGATTTCTTTGAGCTAGGAGGACATTCTCTCCTGGTGACACGGGTGATTGCCCGATTGCATCGTGTGTTCCAGGTGCAGCTAACCGTGATGAATTTGTTTGAAACACCAACGGTAGCGGGTTTAGCTGAATCAATTGAAACCGCTCGCTCGAGTCAACTCGTTCAATCTTCCAACCGTTTCCAGGATAAACGTAGGGAGAAATCAGCGAATGGTGAATCGATCGATTTAAGAACTGAAGCTGTTCTTGATCCAGAAATTCTCCCTGACTGTCTCTCCTGTCAAATGCCATCCTCACCCCATGCTATCTTCCTGACCGGAGCCACAGGATTTGTCGGTGCATTCTTGCTCCATGAACTCTTACAACAAACGAACGCAGATCTTTACTGTTTGGTGCGATCGGATTCAACAAGTTCAGGTCAGCAACGGCTTCAGCAGTGTCTCGACTCCTATCGGCTTTGGGATGAACGCTTTCGCACCAGAATCATTCCGGTGATTGGCGACTTATCAAAACCACTTTTGGGACTCTCACCTACTCAATTTCAGCAGTTGGCGACAACGGTTGAGGTGATTTATCACAGCGGTGCCTGGGTTCACCATGCGTCTCCCTACTCGTCATTAAAGGCAGCAAACGTTTTAGGAACTCAGGAGGTTTTACGATTCGCCGCTCAAGGTAAAATCAAGCCCGTTCATTTCATCTCCGCAATTAGCGTCTTTTCAGGACGAGAGGTATGTGCAGACCAGATCATTCGAGAGCAAAGCAACCCTGAACCACCGCAGGGTGGGTATAATCAGAGCAAATGGGTAGCAGAACAACTCGTTCGATTGGCGGGCGATCGCGGTCTTCCTGTCTGTATTTATCGGCTAGGACGCATCTCCGGCCATAGCCAAACGGGGGTTTTTAATCCGAATGATTTCTTGTATCGGTTAATCATGGGCTGTGTCGAACTAGGTGGTGCTCCAGAGGGAGACATGCTGCTCAATATCATTCCAATTGATTATGCGAGTCAGGCGATCATTCATCTATCCCAACAACTCAATTCAATTGGCAAAGCGTTTCATTTGATCCATCCTCAGCCTGTCTCTGCCAATCTCCTTATTGAAAAATTGAGATCGAGAGGTTATTCTATTCAACGTCTTACCTCTGGGGAATGGATTGATCAATTGCTATTCATAGCAGAGCGTTCTCCCCATCATGCGTTATATCCATTAGTATCCTTCTTTACGGGAAATTCTCAGACACTATCATCTCAATCCCATGACTTAAAGTTTGATTGTAAACAGACGATCGCAGGATTAGCCAATACGTCAATTAACTGTCCACCGATTGGCGATCGATTATTAGATATCTATATCTCTTATCTGATTGAGCATCAGTTCCTCAAATCATCTCACGTTGATACTCGACCCAAACAATTCGTTCAATAGCCTCATGGTCAGCGTTCAATCTCACCAGGAGAAATTAGTTATGACAACAACAGCCTTGACTTCTACTCAATCACGCTATACAGACTACGATCGGTGGGCATGGTTATACAATCAAACAATGGGGCCTCGCTATTGTGAGAATCAATTCCCTCAGCTGGAACAATTGCTGCTGCCACACTTACCTTCAGGCGCGTCTATTTTAGATCTATGCTGTGGAACAGGGCATGTAGCGCAACAACTGCACAATCAGAGGTATCGCGTCATTGGACTGGATGGTTCCGAGGAAATGCTCACTTATGCGCGTCAGAATGCTCCAGAGGTTGAGTTTATTCTGGATGATGCTCGTGTCTTCATCTTACCAACCCCAGTTGATGCCGCTTTCTCCATTAGTTCTTCTCTCAACCATGTCACCAGTCTAGAAGAACTGAAAGCCGTTTTCGCTAACGTATACACAGCTTTGTCTAACAAAGGGTTGTTTTTATTCGATCTCGGTTTGAAAGGACGATATCAAAACCTACCGTTATTAGAAGGTGAAATCACTGATGACTATGCCTGGGCGATCGGTGAAACCTATGACACTGAGCAGCAAGCTGGCACCTTCAAAGTGACGATGTTTCGCCCCGAAGGAAATGGTTGGCAACGCTCAGACCTGGTGTATCCCGTCAAAGATTATGACTGGAAAGAGATCCGTGCTGCCTTGGAAACCACAGGTTTTACTCAAATCCATGTTTACGATCGCACTGGACAACCAACCAACCCCGAAGAAAACCAAACGGTCTATTTTGTTTGCCAAAAAGGAGGAATCCCTCATGAGTGATGCCACCCGGATTCGACAACGACAATATCTGGAAACATTGATTCAGCGGTACACCCAACGAACCAGCGGATCAAAGCAAGTCGCGCAAACCTACCGTTCAGTGTTAGCCGATCCAAGAACCACAGAGGGGTTTAATCCCCTAACGAAGGAACTGTGTTATCTGATTGTGGGGAAACGATCGTCCGGCTCAAAAGTTTGGGATATTGACGGCAATGAATACATTGATGTGATCATGGGGTTTGGAGCAAACCTCCTTGGTCATAACCCTGCCTTTATCAAAGACGCACTGACCGAGCAACTAGAATACGGAATTCATTTGGGACCCCAAGCTGAACAAGTGGGTGAAGTTGCAGCATTAATTTCTGAACTCACAGGGATGCAGCGAGTTACCTTCAGTAATACCGGAACTGAAGCAGTGTTCACCGCCATCCGCTTAGCTCGTGCGGCAACCGGGCGAGAGAAAATTGCAGTATTTTCTGGTTCCTATCACGGACATTCTGATGGTACGCTAGTCCGCAATCAGATCGTGGATGGTCACTCGCGGACTGTACCGCCTGCGATCGGTGTAGCATCGAATGTGGTGGAGAATGTTATTGTACTGGATTATGGCAATCCTCAGTCCTTAGAGGTCATTCAGGCTCATCGAAATGAAATAGCAGCGGTTTTAGTGGAACCGATTCAGAGTAGTCGCCCTAATCTACAGCCTAAGGAGTTTTTACTGCAATTACGGGCATTGACGCAGGAGTTGGGGATCGCCTTGATCTTTGACGAAATGGTCACTGGATTCCGACTGCATCTGGGAGGTGCACAAGCCTGGTTTGGGGTGGAAGCGGATATTGCCACCTATGGCAAAATTGTCGGGGGCGGACTGCCCATTGGGGTGATTGCAGGCAAAGCCCATTACTTAGATCAGATTGATGGCGGACTGTGGCAATATGGAGATGATTCGTCTCCTCGTGTGCAGAAAACCTTTTTTGCCGGAACCCACTGCAAGCATCCCTTGGCGATCGCGGCTGCGCGGGCAATGCTCACCCATCTCAAGCAAGCGGGCCCATCACTACAGCAGGAGTTAAACCAACGAACGGCTCAATTTGTAGAGCAATTGAATACGTGTTTTGCAACCCATGAAGTCCCGATTCGCATGGCTCAGGCAGGCTCCTTCTTTGGACTTGCTTCTGCTGGGAATTCCACGGCTACAACCCATGAAGCTGCTGCCATTGGCATGAGTTTGTTACGGTATCACCTGTTTGACAGAGGAGTTTTGCTCAAAGGAGAAGGCGGCGGCTTTTTATCTACAGCACACACCGATGCCGATCTCGATCGCATCATCACCGCAGCCAGAGATAGCATCGAAGAATTGCAGGAAGGGGACTTCCTCCCTCGTCCATCTAAGCAGTTGGTACAACAAGCATCGTGAATTTGAATGATTAATGAGGTGAATCATGGCAACTATGGGAAAATACTGTAAGGCATATCCAATCCAGCGATTACGCGAGTTTAGTCAGTGGACTGAGCGATCGGAAAATTTTCGTAAAGAAAAACAAGAGATTGATGGACAGGAAATCGAAGTCAATCGTGAACTAACTGACGATGATTTTCTCTATCTCCAGGAGAACTATGTAGTCACGGATGGTATTTTCAAAGACGAAAATATTATCTTTGATCACATCACACCTGAATGGAAAGACTTTTGCCACAATATTTTGAAATTTGAAATTCCGCTCTACGAACCTGTGAATCTGAATGAAACGGTAGAAGCTACAATCTCAAACCCTGAGAAAAATACTTAATGACAGCTAATACGACTGTCTTTGGAAACCCAACTATCAAGAAAATTGGAGATTATGATGAATGGAGATTATGATGAATGAACTTGTTCAACGGTTATCCCAAGGAAATCATCCAGTAGAAGTCAGCCTCCGTCCTAAAAAAACAGCGACTGCTCTCAAAGAACGGATCGATCTCGGCTACATTCACATCAAATTCACTAACACGCAAGGAGGAACTGAACTCGGTGTCAGACTTGACCCAAATGCCTGTGATTGGAGCCAAACTGATTTCGATCGCCCTGCTGGTACAATTCATCTGGTGGGTCACTTGACATTAAATTACGTCAAAGTCAAATGTATTGCCGACGTTGACCTGCAAACGCTGGAGGGCCAGGGACACCTTGAGCCAATTGAACCAGTATCCCCTGCTGTAATCAGTTAAGTATCCAGATTCCATTCACTCAATTGCAAGAGAGGAAAGCGTGATGAGAGACGAACAAGAGGACAAAACCATTTACAAAGTTGTCGTTAACCATGAAGAACAATATTCCATTTGGCCGTCCTATCGGGAAAATCCACAGGGCTGGCATGATGTCGGAAAAAGCGGATTGAAACAAGAGTGTCTCGACTATATCAAAGAAGTTTGGACAGATATGCGCCCCTTGAGCTTACGCAAAAAAATGGAAGAATCTGCTTCTAAAAGCTAAAGAATGTCCGATGCGTTTACCCCTCAGCAGCTTTATCTATTGCTTCCCTGGGATTTACCAATCCAGGAACAACTGACTGAGGCGGAAAAAACTAAATTATGCAAAGCACTGAATCAATTATTGCAAGCCTTAGAAAACACCTCATACCAGCAGTCCCTTGATCTGCTTGATCAGGAATTAGCAACCCTGGATATGGATGACATTCATCCTGTAGAAGTGCCATCTACCAAAACTCCCCTAAAGGTTTGGGAAGTCGAAGATTACGATCGCTACTTTGACATCGTTCACGTCCAAGCGCAAGCACCTGCGATTTGCCTGGTTAGAGGTGTCCTCCTCACCTATCGGATGTTTCTTGTTCTAAGTCATCAAAATCGTGATCTTGATTCAGTACAAGTGAAGCAACAGAAACAAGGGTTTGCCGGTTATGTCTATCTATTGGCAAGAGTATTTCATTTACCTTTGGAGAAAGCCTGATGGCTAGTGTTGATGCCCAACAAATTTGGAAAGGCTTCCACTGGTCTTTCTTTATTAACATTCAGGGTTTAATTATCTGCTTGAAACGATTTGAAGTGAGCATGATTTCAGGTAATTTGCCCAATGCTCAACTGGAGTTAGAAACAGCTACCGATTTAATGGTGGCTTCTGGTGCGTCGATGGAGATGGCAAGTAGTTTTAGCAAACAGGCATACGCAGACAAAGTTCGACCCAGCATGGCTCCCCCCCATGTTCAATCCCATGACTTTAGTGGTTTAATGTCTTGGGAACATGCATCTTTGATTCAGATTTGGAAGCGGCTGCAACCCATTTTTGAAACGCTGCCGGTAGAACTTCATCCTCATCACGAAAAGTTTGTGAATGCATACGTTCATTTAGCAACTTCTCATCGGGCTGTTTGCCAAAAGTTTGGAGGAGATACGGCCGGTAGCTTACGGTATGAACAAGGTAAAGCAACTGAAGTGCTCGACAAGTTTAAGCAGAAGCGTTTGTCGCTCATTGATCCAAAACATCGTGTAGAGGGTTGTCCGTTTCATTCTCCTAAAACCATTCAAGACAAGCATCGTTATTCGTCTTCCTTGCCGTGAAGTTTGCCGTGAAATTTGCCGATCGCCTCAAACGATTTTTGAGAAGACAACCTCGTATTGTCTTTCTGGTCAGCGTCATTACCATTGCCGTTCTCATTGGTGTAACTCCAGGAATTGTTCAGTATTTTGAACCTTCTCCGTTGGCTAAACCTATACCAGTATTGGTTTATCCTCAGGTTCATTCTGACTCACATTTGCCTGTCCGTAAGAATGTTGTGAATTTGACTCCTCAAGAGAAAACGGCATTCGTCAATGCAATTAAGGCGTTAACCACAACCATTCCAGAGGGTAGCCAACTCAGTATTTACGATCAAATTGTTTTGAAGCATGTGTTCACAATGGGATTTGGTGGAAACCCAGAATCAACGGGATCTCTAAAAGCTAACCCCGCCCACGGACGAGCCGCTTTTTTACCCTGGCATCGTCAATATTTATTGGAGTTTGAACAAGCTTTGCAGGCGATCGATCCTTCTGTGACTGTGCCCTATTGGGATTGGACTGATCCCAATGCCTTAGACGTGATTTTTCAAGAAGACTTTCTGGGGACTAACGGGCAAGGCATGACGGTTGAGATTCCAGGAGCCGGAACATTTACAGGAGGACTTGTAACATCCGGAATCTTTGCCGACTGGACGCTGAACCCAGATATACATTTCGAGTGGCATACGCGGACATCGTTTGGGTCAACATTGCGGCGGTTTGTCGCAGTTCCTCCCTTTAACCAGTATCCTTTGCCAAAATCTGCGGTAGAAGCACTGTTCAACTTTGATCATTATGAAGTCTTCAATGCCCTTATAGAGGGGGCTGAATCCCTAAATCGGCAGGGTAAACTCGTTGAGGACTGGGTTTTACATGCTTATATTCATACGCTCATTGGTGGCGTTTTGGTAGAGGATGCCTATCCCAAACGGGGACTTCCGAAAGAAATCGAAGCACTGGGAACGATGAACAGCATTCCGTGTTCTCCCTACGATCCAATTTTTTGGCTCAACCACGCCAATGTCGATCGTCTCTGGGCGGAATGGCAAGATCAGGGACATACAGGCACTACTTTCTTTCCAGCCACCGGCAATCCCTTTGGACACAATCTCAATGATCCCATGTGGCCCTGGGATAACGGTCTTTCTGCCCCCGGAAATCTTGGACCTGGAAATCTACTCGCATTGCTTCCAGAAATCACCACAAATCAGGTTGTCACACCTGCCAATGTTTTAGATTTCAGAGCATTAGGATACACCTACGATACGACTCGTGTAGCAGCTAATCATGACAACCACCATTCCGAACCCTTGGATCACCATTCCTAACCCTAACCCTACTGCAAAGTTGCGATTGCTTTGTTTGCCCTATGCGGGTGGTGGAGCCTTAACCTTTCGGTCTTGGGCATTTAACGGGATTAGCTCCAAAATTGAAATTTGTCCGATCGAGCTACCGGGACGAGGTCTGAGGATGAAGGAAGAGCCATTCACTCGGATGTTACCCCTGGTGCAGGCGATCGCGCCTTCCTTGCTTCCCTACTTCGACAAACCCTTTGCCTTCTTTGGGCACAGCATGGGAGGGTTAGTGAGCTTTGAACTCGCTCGGTTGCTCCGCAAAGACTATGGATGTAGCCCTTCTCATCTATTCGTTTCCGGTCGTCGCGCTCCCCAAGTGCCAGACCCAGATCCGCCCATTCACACCTTACCCAATTCCGAATTCCTAGCCGAGTTGCGTCGTCTCAATGGCACACCTGAAGCGGTGTTACAGAATGAAGAATTGATGCAGTTGCTGTTGCCCACTCTCAGGGCAGACTTTGCCGTGCTAGAAACCTATGTTTACACTCCGCAATCACCGCTTAATTGTCCCATTACTGTCTTTGGTGGCTTGCAAGATCCAGAAGTCTGCTGTGAAGCACTAGAAGCCTGGCGAGAGCAGACTCGTGCTGTCTTTTCCTTGCAAATGTTTCCTGGCGATCACTTTTTCTTACATACCGCCCAGTCTCTGCTACTGCAATCCCTAAATCAGGTCTTGCCCCAACCAAAATAGCTACGATTAACTGCATCGAATAGCACGAACAAAGAAGGAAGTTAAGGAAATCAAAAGGACTATTTTCAAGTCAAGTTAACAGAAATGATTGTTGGAGGGGTTTGTTTTCTGGCAATTGTTCACAGGGTGGGGGTATTAGCAGGTAGCAAGGATGGAACGGCTAACTCTGAGAGTAGCACGGCAGGATTCAACCAGGTAATCTAACACTGTGCGACAAGGGACATTTTCGACTGCTTGGAAATGTTATCCGCCAAGAGTTAATTGAGGCAATTCAACGAATCCATACTGGACAAAAATACATTCCTGCCGAAGTAGGGGCAAGGCTCTCGGGAGTGATCGCATTTTTGTGTAAATTTCGATTTTTGAACGGAAAATCAAGGGTTTCAGCCTACCCAACCCTGATTTTCTGAACACTCCCGCTCTCCAAGGTTCTACTAAATTCTGCGGGTTTTTACGCAGTTTTTAGCAATTTGATCATTACTCTGTCGGCTACAATACCTATTTACGATTGTCTTTGAACTGTGGTGCAGATTTATAACTCCAGATGCTTGTCCTTCTGCCGATTTTTGGCTGATGCTCGGCTTTGCTCTTTCTGACAAATAGTTCTGACAGTCTGGCTCACGTAAATTTTTGCCTTATCCTTACCTTGTTCTTGGTGAATTTGCTTTACATAGGGGCTTCCCAAGGTTAACATCAGTGCAATCTCTTTCTGATTATGTCCGTTTTCAAATGCATTGCGCCCAACCAAGTAATCCAATCTAATAGGTGTATTTGTTCCTGTCCTCTGACTATACCAATGCCACATTTGTTGGTATTGTTGCCTCAAATCCAGCTTGTCTTTATCAAAGAAGTTGGAAAGTAAAGAAGCAGAAACTGGGGATTGGAGGGTTTTCTCAACGGCTGTTGGTAACTTTTCATTGAGAAGATTTTGACTTGAAGGTTGAGATACCATTTGCTTAGTCACTGTTCTGTTTACGGTTGTTGAGATTGGTTGAAGGGATCGCTGGATTGATTCTGAGCAAGATCGTCTCGACCGCTGAAGTTGTCGAGCTTTTGTTCCAACTGCTGCATGGAGTCGATCAATTGCTGCTGCAAGCTTAGCTCGGTTTTCAGTTGATTGCTCCAGGTACTCAAGGCTGCGATTAACTGCTGTAACTGCTTGTGCAAGCTCTCCCGCGCACTCGATGAGGTCTCGCTCTTCAAGGAAGCCTGCAATTGCCTCAAAAATTGGTTCAACAGGCTGCTCAAGTCTTGAGGTAAAGGCTGCAACGTCTGGTGCATCTGCTGAGATTGCTGTTCCAGTTGGGATACTTGCTGCCGCAGAGCAATCAGTTCCTGGGCGATCGGTTGTAGGTCGTTGGCGATCGGCTGCAAGCTTTTGAGCAATACGTTCTCCAACGCGCTCTCCAATACGTTCTGCGAGATCTCGATGTTCACAGGAGGCTGGAACGAACTGGATTGGGGTTTGCGAGGTCTGGGCATGATTGGGGACTACCTGGAATAAAGGAATGTAATCGCTAACGTTTTCTTTCGCTTTTGTCTTCTGAGCCAGTTCTGCTAAGGCAAATTTGTCAGTGGTGTAAAGGCTGAGATGGTATTTAGCTCTGGATACAGCGACGTAGAAGGACTCCTGGTTCGTTGTGATTCCATCTATCAGTGCGAGGACGCGATCGGCGGTCTTCCCCTGGCTGCTGTAAGTGGTGTTGACCCAGGCGTAATCGATGTGGAGCTTGCCAGTAAAATCAACCTGCATGGCTTTTCTATCGTTGTCTGTGATGAGTGCTACTCCATCTGAATCAATCTGACTGACGGTAAAGATCTGTCCATTGTGAATTCCGGCATTTCGATCGTTCTTCGTCCAACGCAGCCGATCGCCCACTGGAATGGGAATGGACTGCATCTCATAGACGGTTTTCTTTCGACACTGAGCCGGATTGATTGTCAGGATCTGTCCCGTTGAAGTTTCCAGTGTGAGCTGATTGGTTGATCGATCTTGAGCCAGAACAGTGTACTGCTGAGCTTTAACTAATCCTTGTTTTTTGTAATCCTGGTGAGGGACTAGAACATTCCCAGGTTCATACACACTGGCATAACAGCTTTGGATCGTAGTCAAATTTCTCGGACGCAACCCCATGAATGTGAAAACGTCTCCATCTAACGTTCCTTCAGCTTGTAACCGTTCGCGAATCCGCTGGGTCAATTCCAATCGTTGTTGATTCGTTCCTGCCAACAGTAAGGTTTGGCTTCGCTCTTGTGGTGACAGCTTGAGGTAATCATCAACCAGTTTCTCTAACTGCTGCTCCCAATCCTGAATCTCCTGGATACAACCCACTTGATCCAACGCTTGAATTCCCTCAACTACCTTATCTTGAGCAATCAAAGCAACAGCAGTTTTAAGTTCCTGCGTTTGTTGTCTCAAGCTCTCATCGAGATAAGCGATCGCAATCCCACCGGCTTGCAAACTCTTAAACGGGTTTCCGGCTTCCACGGCTGAAAGTTGCCGAGTATCTCCTACTAGAATCACTCTGGCTTGTTGCTCATTTGCCCATTGCAGCAAGGCCTGAGCATCCTTGGCACTGAGTAAACTGGCTTCATCGACAATCCAAATTTCCTTTCCAGGTAGCAGAGATTGGTTAGAAGTGGATTGGGAGTAAAGCAAGCTGGCGATCGTCTCACTCCCAATGCCTGCTCCTCGCGCCAGTTCATCTGCCGCTTCTGCGCTGGGAGCGAAACCCCTGACTCTATAGCCTTTCGATTCCGCTAGTTCTTTGTACAGCCGCAGACTATAAGTTTTACCTGCTCCTGCAACGCCCTGCCAAGCAATAATTTGGTCAGTTGTGGTAGCCGCCAGAGCGATCGCCCCTCGTTGTCCATTTGTCAAAGCAGTCATCGGATTCATCCACTGGCTTACTTCTTCTGGAGTGGCGATCGCTTTTACCGTTCTTTTACCCTGTTGCATCAGACGAATGGTGTTCAACTCCCGCCTAATGGCAGTTTGGGTGGTGTATTTGTCTTGAGCAGCATCAACCAGCACAAGTTCAGGATGGGCTTGAATGTCTTGCTGCAATTCACGAAAAGATTGCTGTCCCAAATGATGCTCCAAAACAAACCGCTCAATCTTACTTTTGCGGAAGACTACCTCTCGTTCAGCCGCGTGTTCAATTCCAGCTTGGATCATGGTTTGAAAATTGACCTCATTGGATTCATTTACGTCTCGTGCGAGCGTTGGCAAACATGGCAATTGTCGATGTTGCGCCTGAATCTGTTGCTGCCATATCCCAAGTAAAATCTCGTGTGGAATCGTTTGTTTATTGCGGCGCGTATTGAGAGTAGCTTGTTTCTTCTGGGAAGCATCAAGGGGGATGCGATCGTCTGCCGTAAGCTGGTGCTGCCACTGCTCAAGGTAATCCTGAATCTGTTGCGTGCGCGTCGAGAAGATGTTCAACAGATGCGACTCATAGCCTTTTAGTTCAAACTGTCCGTTCGCTCGTGGTTCAATCCCATAGCCGAGCTTTTGGAGTTGATAGGCTAACTCGTTCTGGTAAATCTCACCCAGCAGTTTTTGGTGCGCCACGATCGCTTCATTGCTAAAGCTTCGCCACGTTTCATCTGCCAGTTGAGTAGCATTGATCACAACACAATGACTGTGCAGTTGGGGATCTTGTTCACGGCTAGTTTCATGACGAAAGATGGCTGCAATGATATTTCCAGTACCAACACGTTGCCGCCCCTGAGCCGTGCTAATTCGCGTTTGAGCATATCGTTCCTCCAGAACCGAGAGGGCAGTCTCCACTGCTTGGTCATGTGCCTGGATAACCCGGCTATCTTGTTGAATCAAGGCAGCGATCGACACACTTTTAGGCGCAGAGAAGGTGTAGTCGGTGGCAGCCCGATGGTTTTTAGGGTTGATTCGCTTGGCATGGAGATTTCCTCCCTGCGGCGTTTTACCGTGCAATAGCTTTTTGAAGACAGGTTGTTCAACGCCACCTGCTAACCCCAGAGCAGCCGCACCTTTGCCGTACCACTTTGCTCCCAGCACTTTAGATTTACCCTGGCTCTGCTGCTGGCTTTCATCCTCAGCGAGATCCTGGGTATAGTAATCGTCCTGCTCGTAGTAGTTCTCCGCCTGCTCAGCAGAGAGATTGCTCATCGACAGCATGGTTTTGGATTGACTAGAACAAGCGAAGCGACGGTAGATGCACTGAGAAACCCTGAATAACTGGAATAAAAATCGTTAAACCCATTGCCATGGGGAGTTTACGAACCTTTTGTTGCCAAACCTGGCGTAATGTCTGAACCTCTGCGAAGCCTCAAAGAGGCGTAGCACACAGGAGTTTCCTTTGAAACATTCAAGCCTATCATTCAATTTAACCTAACAGTCCTTGTCCATTACTAACCATTTAATTAAATTTAATAACCCTACTTAACCAATTCGGCTAAATGGGAATAAGATAGACGGTGTAGCACTCCAGGTAACCTCATGAACTCGATCGCAACCGCTCCACCTCTGGTTTCCCTCACTGCCGACCTCGGAACCTCCGCGTCCAAATTCTTCTATCGCCTCACGTCAGGACAAACGACTCCCCTCTGGATGGGTGCAGAAGTTGCAGACGGTTTAACGACAGCGGTGCTACCTAACCTCAACACGGGTGGTCGTCCTCAAGACAGCGCTTGGTTACAGTTGGAGCAACAGGTTGTCTTGATTGGAGAAGTAGCCAAGATGTTTCTAGATGCCAATAGCCTGACAGCCAACAAAGCCGAAAAAGCAGCCTACAAACTCGCAGCGGCATTGGGCATAATTGCAGAAAACGAGAAGCTGCCTAGCTCCTATGACGCGGTTATCTGGGTCCCCCTCCCCCTCACCGAGATTAGAACCCGGGAGGAGATTGCCACCAGGCTGAGGACGATCGCCGAACAAGGCTTTGTCTTCCGAGGACAATCACAACAAGTTAAGCTCTCGCTCAAGTTTTTTCCAGAAGGCTTTGGGCTGTATCTCAATCGCAAGAAACAGCTAGATACGATCGGTCTTGCCATCGAGCAGCGACGCACTCTCATTGCCATGATGGGGCACCGCAATCTTTCGATTCTTTGCTTCGAGGGCGGCTCCCTCAAGACCGCGTTGTCAAATTCTGATGGTCCTGGTTTTTGGTCTGCCTTTGAGAAAGCGGCGCGCTCAGTCGGGGTCACTCCTGCCGACTACCCAGCACTGCTCGCTGCTCTTACAACCGGACAGACGCAGCAAATTTCTCAGGTGCGAGCGGGACTCTATGACTTTGCCCCAATGGCTGAGGCAGTCCGGCAGACCTATTGGCAGGCGGTCAGCATCTACCTGCAAGATAATCTGCTCAAGCAGCTTGCTGAGCGTTCGGTTGATATTATCGTCAGTGGTGGGGCTGCCTCGGTGCTGCGGCAAACGATTCATCAGTACTTTGAGCAGTTGGGACTGGGCCAACAAGTCTACTTTGCTGACCAAATGCAGGAACGGCTCGCAGAGGTGGTCAGCCAACTGCCAGAAGCCAATTTCAACCCCACGTTGCCGCTACGCATGGCAGATGGTTACGGCTTGTTTCAGGGATTGATGGGCAAGTCGAGTCAGATTGCGGTGTAGTTGTTTTGTATTGTAAGGAGCCAGGATAGATGCCTCGTAAACCCCAGCCGCCCAAAGAGGAACGTCAACGGATTCAGTTTGCCTACAATGCCGATGTCGATTCTCCCACGGGCGTGCTTTTCCAATATCTGATCAAGAACGAACGGGCCCGCAGCCGCGAGGGCAAACACAAGGGGATCGATGCCATCAGTGCCTTCTGGAAGCCGTTCGCCTATCAAGAACAAGGACAACTGAGTGAGGAAGAACTCAAGGCGATCGCCCGTGAGTCGATCGAGCTGTTGAACCGTCAGATGATCTTGATCAGCGATACCTTTGAGATCGCCTCTCCTACTGCGGCTGCAATGGACCTCAAACAAGAGATCCGCCAAGCCGTCACTCAGGCGGTGACAGAAACCGTTCAGCAGTTGGCAGCGAGTGGCAAGCTGGTGAGCGGGGCAGCCGCAGAGTCAGCCGGGACACCGCCCGGACGGATACCAACAGGCAGTGATCTGGACGACAGCGAAGGGGTAGACTTTGATGAGGATGCCCTGCTGGGAACCCTACTGGATGATGCCACCATTGCCGCATAAGTCGGAACGAATTCTTTGACAGAACTAGTCTATGGCAGCAGCAAAACCGAAAGAACCCGAAAACGAAGCAGGCAAGCACGCCCGACAGCAGTACCTGGAGCAGGCACGGCGCGTCATCGGTGAAGCGAACCTCGATTACTCTGCCCTCTACCAACGCTTTGCCCAGAATGATTGGGCAGCCATTAAGCTGGATGACACCGTTGCACTGACCGCACTGAAGGCAGGATACTCACCGAAAGAAGTGGTAGGTATCCTGCATCAGAGTCCCTATTTACAGCATCAGGTGCATGTCAACAAAGTGCCCTTAGCACCCATGAGCCAGTATGTGCGATCGACTGTGATGAAGGCGGTGCAGCGATTGGAGAAGGTTCAGGGAGTGCAGAAGACTCAGGGGCGTTCACGTAGTGTTCCCGATGGGAAATCAACTCAACGGAAACCTGGAATGGAAGTAGAGTAAATCCGCTTGAATATATCCCTTTGAGAAATAGCGATTGGTTCCCGTCCATCTGCCAACCTGAATTGATGAGTGTCAGCTACGGCGTACTTTCTTGTTGGAGAGCAGCATGGCTTGATAAGCTTCGATCGCTCTGTGATGTGCTTGTGGATCATTGATATTCTGAAGCCAATCCATAATCAAGGGAACGTTGTAGAGAACAACTTTGGAATTGACTCTAATCCAATGAATATCTTCGCATAGGATTCCTGAAAGGCGATATTTCTTGAGGGTGTCTCCAGAGAGACCTGTTAGCTTTGAAATCTCCCGCTTCTTGACAAAGTGAAATGGCTCACGACTTTGTGATGAATGTCCTGCCGATTGATTAGATGGACGCATAAAGCCTCTGTTTCAGTTGCTTAATTTCTGTCAGTTGAGCGCAGCAAAAAATTAATGAGATTTAGCCTGTAGCTTGCTCGTGCTCTGTAATAAAACTAAATTGACTGTCTCTATTCCTTTTCTACAAACTGATAGAATGCAACCTGCTTAATTTTTTGGCACTAGCTTGACAATTTATCCTTACTCTCACAGCTCTTGGCACTAACCTTGAATCTAAGAACTACAGCTTATTTTTAAAGTGGATAAAATTGGTTAAAATTTAATCCATTTGGTTATAGAAAGATGGTATCAATCAACTATCGCAACGTCAACTCGTTGAGGGTTAAGTTTTTGAACCGAAAGCTCTATCAATTAAGAAGGTTCTTGTACCAGAGCTTGTTCTGGTTGCTTATTTCTAACCAGCCAGAATTATTTCTAACCAAATTTATCCTTTGATCTCGGTTCTCACGATCACCAATAGAGTCATAGTTTCCGGAATTCACACCAGTCCGAGCAATTGCAGTAGGGCGAGTGATTGATTAGCTATTGGAGCGAACGCAAAGCTACAGCCTACAGCTAGGAGAACTACTAAGGAGAACGATCGCCCCTTAATAAGTTGACTATGAACGTCGCTGCCAATGTTGAATTTCAGATAAGGCTCTCGCAATCTGCTCTGAACTGACTTTGGGTAGCCGATTGCTGATGTAGTCCTCGAAGATTCCGGTTTGTTCACTGAAATCTTCGTCCGTTGCACCCCCATTGCAGGACAGCGAGAAAGGAAGCACTGCTCCCTTTCCCTACCAGTAGATGATTCTATCAGGAGAGGTCAGGTGGTCTCAGATTCGTGAAGTTCGTTGCCCCATAGTGCTTGTCAATCATCTTCGCACTCGTGCCAGTCCATCGACCGATCGCTGTGCTGTTGATTCCTGCTTCAATACAAAGGCTGATGAAGGTATGGCGGGTCTGATAGCTCTTGCGATACTCAATCCCACATTTCTTCAAAATTGCCTTCCAAGCCCGATTCAAGAAATTATGCTGGTCGAGGAATTTCCCTCTCGGACTTTTAAAGAGAGAGGCATCGGGGTTGACTTGGGCAGGTTTGATAGTGTCGAGGATGGCTTGGAGTTCTGGTGAGATCGGAAAGTCACGCCTTTTCTGGGTCTTCAACCCTTCCTTCCGAACTAAGCCATCCTCAGAAATCACCACTGATTCTCGAAACTTAACGGCACTGCTGGTGATGTGTTTCCACTTGAGGGCAATCGCCTCTGAAGGGCGGCATCCTGTAAAAAACAGGAACCGAACGTAGTTGGTGTAATGGCGATAGTAGCGATCGGTCTCAAACGCCTGAATAATGCGATCGCGTTCCTCTTTGGTAAAGGGATTGATATCCTCATCTTCACTCAAGCCTTTGGGAGCCTTGATCTTCATGCTGACGAAAGGATTCGTATCAATTAGCCCATCTTCTACTGCCCAGTTGCAGCAGGCTTTCAAGTAATTCAGGCAGCGTTTTGCCGCATCCAGCGTGAGATTTTCGAGTAGGTAGTCGCGGATCAGCAAAGCGTCATTCAAAGAACGAGCGGGCAGGCGGTTAATGTGGTTACGGCACTTGATGTAGTCCTTGACATAGGTGCTAGGACTGATCTGGGGCTTCTTAAACTCGCTGTACTTTGCCCAAAGCTCGTCTAACTGCGGCTTGGCTTTGGTAGTAGGTGTAGTGGGTGTAACTGTACTGAGAGCAGATTGGGGTTTGTACTTTTCGAGGGTGGGATCAAGCCGCTCGTAAAGGATATCCTTTTCGATTTCCGCTGCTTTCAATTCAGCCAGTTTTCGATTGGCAACGGTATCAGGCAGTCCCAGCGTTACATAGTGACGCTTGCCACCATAGCTGAAGCGAAGCTGGAGGCGATCGTGGGTGTTGATGATAGAGACAGAACCTTTGGAGGCTCGACCCGTAGGCGTTCTGGAGAACATCGTCCTCTCCTTTTCCTAGTGGCTAGTTACGTTATAGCACCTCCACCACTTCCACCAGTTTTCCACCAGTTTTTGCCCCAAAGTCCCCCAAAAGCCCCCAAAAAATTGACCCAAGATCTCCGGCAAGGAAATCTTGGGTAAGCTAAAACCCTTGCTAGCCGTAGCTTTTCTTGATTTGCTTTGAATGCCAGGAGGCGGACTTGAACCGCCGACACGAGGATTTTCAGACCTATGCACATAAAAACAGAATCCTCAACAGAAAAGGAATTCAGCCATTATGCCAAAGCCCTTGCTTAAAGCTTGCTTAAAACTGCTGATTGATTAGAAAAAATCTGAGTAGAGAAAATGCACTTTTTACCGAAAATCGATCGGCTCACCCTGGTAAACCGATCGACTCGTAAACTCTTTCACTGCAACAGAGAGTTACCCCTGTAGGATGCCCGCATTTGCCGTCAGCGTTCCCTCTGAGGAGAGGGTGAGGGGTAAGTGGTAGGTTTGGATGCCCTGCTGTAGGGTGGCAATTGTGGGGGCATTCAGGAGGGATGCGATCGATAAATTCCAGAAGGCAACCAGATCGCCGGTTTCTCTGGAGAAGTCTGGATCGCGTCGTCTACCGAACAACGTCATGAGAGCGGTGGCGATCGTCGTATTCTGGGATTGCCCAATCAGTCCGAGCAACAGCATTTGATGAGCCTGGTAGAAGGCATCCCACTGGGCAGCGGGTCGAGGCGGTTGGGGCGTGTGAGCCTGAGCAGTGGTTTGAATTTGGCTGACGATTTCAGAGGGTAACTCAGTTTGAGTTGAAATTTGCACAAAGTTACTGTTTCCCTGAATCACTAAGGGTTGCCATTCATCTGTAGGGCGAATGGCAGGAATTTGGGCGATCAACTCGTCATAAAGTTGATTGATGTTTGTTGGGGTTTCTGATTCAAAAACAATCATAGGAATAGTTGAGAAACAGCAAGGCTTGTGCCAGATGTAATTGATAAAGAAGCACCGCTATTTTGAAAGGCTGCCAATTCAATAAAATCACCATTGAAACAGCGATGAATCGCAGCACAGCATAAAGCTGGCGCAATCATTGCCGGTAGTCTAGATTCTGCCAATCGTGTCGTAGTGCTTCCTGATGTGCGATTAATTCGGGCAAGTCTCGCTGTCCCATTGCTGTTGTCCTGCCAGTATACCTGGGCAACAATTAAATAAATTCCATCGTGGCGAATGGTGATTCTAGCAGGTGTAGAAACGTTTAACATGAATAGTTCACTACTCACCAGAGGGTGATGAGCTGTTTCACTCCAATTGATTGGAGTTACAACATTATTTGGAATTGCTTGGTCAGATCCTCTAAGTCCTTTAGCGTGAAAAAATCGTGGCTTGTAATCAAACCCATTTTTAGCATCGTTGATGATGACTTCAGGGTTTTGTGAATTCGTGTCAGTGGGAATGGTGGCAAACCCTAACATCGGTAAGACTGAAGCACCATTTGGCTGTGTGATAAGCGATCGTCCAAAGGCAGAAGTTTCAAGCTGTGGTGGAATTGGTGGAGGGTTGCTGATTGGCATAATTAAATTCCTGCTAACGGTGACAGTTGACGAACGATCTCAAACTCCTCTGGCTCCTCGTCAGTCCAGAGATCAAAACGGATGCTCTGCTCATCCCAGGTGTTCCCGTCAATATCGACTCGCCCTTCCCGATCGCGTGAGGGAATGCGAATCAGCATAGAGCCGGTTGCAGGGTAGAGCATTGTGGGGGACTTCCTTAAGCGTGGGTCTCGTTCCTTTTCCTCAGATACGCTCAACGTTACCAGTTCAGCGGTAGAGAGGTCTAAGAGGTCTTTGAGCTTCAGCTCTGCCTCTTGGGGAGTAGCTCCATAGACCGCCATCTGACGGCCGTTATCGAGGTTTGCTGTGGCTCTAAATTTGCCCCAGGTGTAGAACTTGGCAGCCCGCTTGATTTGGTTCCAGCTCAGGTTGGGTTTGGGGTCAGGGATGGCATAGGTGGCTGATTTGATTGGGCCTTCCCGGCGATAGAAGGGAGGGCGTTCAACGCTCTTAAAGATGATAGTGAGTTTACGGCGCTGGGTCTTAGCTCTGACCCAATCGGTTTCTGGGGCCCCCACAATTTGCCCTACATCGCGGTTCTGAATTGTGCGATAGCTGTTGAGGTAGGTTTGGATCTCGGTTTGTACCTCTTCCTCTGCCCCGGCAAAGGTTGCCACCTCACCCTCAACCCGACTATCGGGCTGGATGGTAACGACGCGCTCTTGTCCAGCGGCCAGCTTGTTTCCTGCCTTCGCCTGGGCAATGGCTGAATCGAACTCAGACGCGATTAGATAACCTGCCTCGGTGAAGCTATCCCACGCCTCATCAAAAAATTCTTCCCAGAATGCCTGAGCGGTGGGAGGGAGTTCTTCCAGTGCATTCTCAAACTGTTCAGCAAAGGAGATATTTGGTTCTCCCTCATTCCCCCAATAATGCTTAATAAATTTGGCTGTTTCTTCTCCGAATACTGTTCTCAACATTGATTCAGGCGCATTCTTTAAGAATCGCCTTGTCCCCATGTAAGCGTTAATCACAGCCCGGTTTGCTAGTGAGCCAAGGGTGACGCGAACCGCGCTCTGAAAGTAACTACCAATCTCCTCCAATGCCTCTGGGAGGACGTTGGATGCGATCGCCTTTGCCAGGGCCGCTCCCCCAATCACTGGGCAGATGTAGGCGATACCATAGCCAACGGCGATGGTAGAGAGCCAGCCAAACGTTCCCCCAAACGCCCCCCCCCAGGCGGCGGCGATGCCAATATTTTGGGCTGAGATTGCGGCCAGTAGTTGTTCGTCTGTAGCATTCCAGTTGAAGTTCCAGACCTGTTGCCACCGGGCAATCAGCCAGCCAAACACGGCGGACACAGAAAAGGATACTCCCCCCACGATCGCAGATAGAAAGCCCAGTAATCGCCCCCCCAGGTTGAGGATTCTGTTAATAATCCCCCCACTCTCCTGGGATTGAGACAGGTTCCTGAGATTGATTTTCCTGACTCCGTTCTGCACAAGGCCGCTACGAGTGGCACGGCTGATTAAATTATTGGCAGCAATTGTAATCCCAGCCATTATCCATTCCCCTGTGTGGTGTTGTTGGGGTTTGTGGGGAAGTTCTCTTCCTGAGATAGGGAATAGTCGGTGACAACCGGAAATGTAAACGAATCTCGGTTAAATCCACTTTCAGGGTTATTCAGTTCATTGATAAATTCTCGCCATCGTTCCTGTTGCTGCTGTCTTTCCGGGCTGTTTGGATCGGTTAGGTCTGCGATTTCACTAATCAAGTCTTCTGCCTGGTCACGTCTCCGCATGAATACCGCTTTAATGATTCCAGCGGAAAACATAATTTTCTGAAGGAAGTCTACAACCGATTCTTTATCATCGTTTTGCCAGCCGATTACCTTCTTTTTAGATTCCCGCAAAATTTTATCTAAACTCTCTACACCTTCCGGGTCAAACGCATAATCAATCTCTCTCGCCTTTGGATTCCCGCGATACCCTAAAAAGGATGCGTTAGCCCGTGCATAATCCTGGGTGACAATGGCAGCGTTTTTAGTAGAAATTACCTCGCTGGCAAGGCGGGTCAAAAAGTTAATTGCAATATCACTATTGACGCTGTTCTTAACAGTAAGCCCGTACAATTCTGCTAAAGTCTCAGCCAAATTAGGAAGCTTAACTTGTTGCTCCTGATTGCCCTCCGTTAGCGGGTCAATATCCTCTATGGTGATATCAATTGGGAACTGTCCAAATAGTCCATCCATCTGCTTGACGAACCAGGCAGTTAATTCAGTTAACGACTCGTGAGTTTCCTCTGACTCATCATCAACCATCAACCATTTTGGGGTTTGAACCGGATAGGAATCAGTCCCCAGGCGACGGGCGATCAGGCGCAATAACTCTTCATTTTCAGCACAGCAGCTCATATCGTCGTCTCCGGTGGGTGGTGGTGGTGGGATGGGGCGGGGGTCTTCTATGATGCAGGCCCGCTGGTCTGCTTCCTCTTCAGATATCCAGATTGAGGAAATCCGAGGCGGGGGAATAGATGCAGCAATTGCGGCCCGCTGCTCTGGGGTGTAATTCCCCTGAATCGTTGCACCCCACAGCAAATAGTTCGCCAGAGATAGTCCTTGCGGGGTTTGGCGATAGGTCGCTGCTTCCCAGGTTGTGGAGCCGGGGAAACGGAAAGCTCGCAGTCCGATCGGTCGTCCAGAGACTCTCATGGGATTTCGCTCAATCCACTCGATCGAGCCATCTTCTCTCCGCACATGAACAAAGCTGACGGTGTAGAAGTAAACGCAGCCGGGGGCAAAGTTCCTGGAGTCAGCCGGAACCCAGACGGATTCACGCCCTGGGTCATCCGGTAGATCCGGCACGGGTGGATCCGGTTGCCGGGGACGGGCCCAGGGCGCACGGTAGCAGACATCAAGCTGGGGCGTGGAGACCCCAAACAGGCTCATTCCGGTTGAGACACAGAATTCTGAAAGGTCTGGGTTTGTGGCAAACGTGGGGGTGATGCCGATCGGTGAAGCATTGGAAGCGGCGATCGGGTCAAATCCACTGCCCCCACAGTAGGGACTATTGGCAAACCGGCTGCAATCAGTTGGGTCTACTGCTTCATTAGGAGAGATGTAGAACCCACTGCCCCCAATTGGCTCCATCCAATCAGGGATGATGTGATCCTCGCGTGGGATGCTGGCTCTGCCAGTCAATTGATCGCCTATATCCAGGGCCCATTGAGCTGGGCCCATTGCCCCCACCGGACGAGCAAAATTTTGAGAACCTGGACGGCGATCATTACCGTATTTCAAGGCTCGATTGCCGGGGGAACCGTTGAGGATTTCCGGTGAAGCAACATCAGGCGGGGGCGTTCGACGGAAGCTCATGGCAGCAATCCCCCCATTGTGGGCTGGAGAAGCCAGTAACTTTCCTGGGGTTGCCAGCGATCGTGGGCAACCTGCAACGCCTCTTCCTCAGCCTGGCCCCGCTGCCATCGATGGGGCTGGATGATGGAGCCATAAAGCTGTTGCCTGACCTGGTTTTCCTGTTCAATCATCAGCCATTGTTTGAATGCAAACATTAGACACACTCCAAGCCAGCGAGTAGGGTTCCCGATGCGGTGGCGATCGCGCTGATGACTCCCTCGTAGGGGTTGGTCAAATTGATCTCATAACTCCCACCAGGTAACAAAGCGATGCCCTGTCCGGCTACAGCGGTATTGCCGTAATTGATAAAAACCGTAGCGGTGGTGGAGCGGTTAACCAGGGTGGTTTGGAGCCGGTTGGGGTTGCTGGGCAGGATTTGTAGAGACGTAGTTCCGATCGTCCAGCTATGGGGCTGGCAATACTGGATCGTGCGCTCATTCTCTGGCAGGGTGGTCACTTCCTCTTTAACGCTGCCAAAGCAGACAACCTCATCGTTGGACTGTAGCAGTCCCCATCCAGCATTCACGATTCTCCCCAGGATGCGACAGTCGCTTGAAATGTTCAAAATCCCGTTATCGGTGAAGTAGGGCAGCAAGTTGATGTGATAGTACGGCTGACGATTCAATAGGCTGATGCTGGCCACATGGACTGATGACTGAGTGGAGGTCTCTAGAAATAGCTGAAATTCCTTGCGGGGGCTGTTCCATTCCATGTTTCGGACGGCTGCTAATCGCTCTGCCCTGGAGGAGGTGATATCCAGGTTGGGGATCTGGGATTCAGCAATGGAGCTGATCTGAACCTTGAGGCGGAAGTCGGACACAAAGCCGTAGTAGCGCGTGGTTGCCACCAAGTCCCAGGGCGTGACCGCCGATGGCTCGTAGAGAAGGATCATGGTGTTGCCAGATTGAGAGGAGAACCGTTTAAGAATGTTGGCTGAACGGCTGTAGATCGCTTGGTTTGGCATGGGTTGTAAAACTTTACAAAAACTTTATGGAGGGGGCTTATAGATGCAAATCGGTTTAAGAACCCTATGGATTTATCAGTGCATTCTTAGTCATTTTTCCCCCCTGTGAGCCATCCCAAACATTTGGGAAGTGTAGTTTTACACAAGGTTATTACTGAGCTTTTTCAACTATGGCTGATTTATCTCCTGCAAATGTATTAGCAAAGCTGCCGGCAAACTCAATCATCGAAGACCTGGCGAACAACGATGTGAGAATTTCGATGAAAGCTGTGATGGGCGAGGCTTCTGTAGATTTAGATGATGAAAAAATCGGTGAATTCATCACTAAGTTCCTGGATGCTTGCGCTGCGGCCCAGGTGGAATACAACCAATCCCCTGATCCTGATCTGCGGTCTTACCCCAACCCCACTGCATCGGCTCCGATTCGCAACGCCACGACGGGTGAGTACGCCTCTACCTTCACCTATACCGTCTCTCTCGCCATTCCCCTGGATAAGAGCGTGGTGACGGCTCTGCAAATCTAACGGACGCTTGGTTTGGCATGGAAATTCAGGGGGTTTTTACACCCCCTTACTACTAACTAGGATGATTTTAAGCAATGGCAGAACGTAAACGGGTATCGGTTAAACCTTCGCAACGAACCAACTTTGGGTATGGGTTTTACACTTCCCTCGATAACGCAGAACAACAAGTGCTGGGACATGCTCCGATTACAGGGGCATTGTCTGAAGGCGTTGTTTGGGGGGCAAACAGTCCTAAGCCTGGTCGGATGCGGCGAGTTCGAGACACAGGACGCTCTACGTCCAGCTTTGTAAGCCATGACGCTCGCGCTAACGCGATCGCTAATGGCTGGAGAATTGTTAAGCCTGCACGGGCTTCCACCGGCCGCGGTGGAGCCTTTACAAAGGCGGTCTATGTTCGCCTTAGCGTTGGCTCTGTCGTGATTCAGTATGCCTGGAGAATGCCCCTGACCACCTACAACGCGATCGGCGGTGAACGAACTGTATTGGGGGTTCGGGACGTTACCGCTACGGAAGATCCGTTTGATCTGGTGTTTGGTTCTACACCGAAGCCACCTCGGGCCCAAAAGGTGATTGCTGGGGGCACGGTTAGCACCTTCTTTGACCCTGATGTCGATCTACCGGCTGGCTGGAATGCTGTGGGCGGGATAATCGACTAATATGCTGATTCTTCCCGGTGATCCTGAATTCGATCGGACGCTGGCTTCTCCGCCTCCCAACTGGCGAGAAGTGGCAGCGCGGAACTCTGGGGAATACGCATTTGTGGCGCGATCTGGCTCTGGGCTACTGGAGCCAGTTTCCTTCAGAGAATTAGATGACTACCTGGAGGGGGGCGAATACGCTCAACGGCTTCAGGAATCTGATCAAACGGACTGTTATTGGGATGCCTTTGGCGATGAAGATGAGATAGAGGGTTACTATGCTGACCTGGAGGACACTGGGGACGATTACCCCAGCGACGTTTAACTGGCAGCTCTACGATCAGCCCACAGCCGCATCCGTTTTCCGCTTCACGTTTCAAGGAAATTTGAACCGGGTCTGGTACTACGCCAGGGTTCGTCAATACTTTTACGCTGGCGATGTTGGGGTTTCTCAACGGCTCTACCCCAAGTCTGAAAGCGTGATTTTAGAGATGCCCATTCCTGCTGAGTTGCTTGACGCGGGGATGGTGATTCGCTATCTCGGAATTGCTAAATTTCCCCTGCGGCGGCGAACGGTGGCGGATGGTGACTGGTCGGTGCGGATTGAGGAGCTGCTATGAATTCTGACGATGAGAAAGGGGACTCTCCCAGCCATTCGGGGGCTGTGCATCAAGGCAAGGTAGCCGCCTATGCGTTTTCGCTGCTGTGTGCGGTGTTTCTGGCGTTCCAGTGTGTGAGTTACGAGCGCAAAGGGAGAGAGGTTCCCGCGACGGTTTGGATGCCCGTATTGGTGCTGTGTGGGGTGGGATTAGGGGTGCAGATTGATCCAAAAAATCTGGTGGGATGGCTGAAATAATGTGCGAAAGGTACACCGATGGGTTAAGCGATTCGTGCGATGGGTGCAGGGATTGCTTGGATCCCCGCAACTTAACCAACGACGAATCATTGAAGAATACTACTCCGATCGCTGTGCCCTGCAACGCCTGGACGATACCCGGATCCCTGGATGCGTGGACTACTGGCGAGTTCGACACCTTGACGGACGGGGAACGTTCTTCATTATCCTGCTCAGTAAGTCCCAGTTGGCTGAGGAGCTGGGAGGGGCAAGTCGCAACGGCGATCGCCTCGAACCTGAGTTCAGAGGTCTCGCCAGAGATTTGGAATCTCAGCTCCAAAGCCAGTCCCATATCGAAGCAACCCACTACTGGGTTACGGGCTGGCTCTATCCTACGAACCGCGTTGATTCAAAGGGTAGACCTTACCAGGCTTTGGATACTCGCAGGCTTAATCTGCTGGCTTGCGATTTACAGGGGGCATCTGGGCCATGGATGGGCAATGCTTACGCCCTCCGCATCATCAGAAAGGTTGCCCTTCGCCTCGCCACGAGCGTTGATAACCGATCGTATTTCTCCTATAAGTCGCCCCAGGACTGGGAAGCCGTGATTCAGGGGATTGACTGGGTGAAGTGGCTAGAGGGCTACACGCGATCGGAGAAGGGGGGCATCTATCCTGACCACGTTTTGCAGCCGCTCAAACCAGACAGACGGAAGCTGGGGGGCAAGTATCGCTTAGATGGCTGAATTTTATTAAAAGGTGGACTAATGACTGTTCTAAAGATTTTGAGTGATACGGTGCTAAAACAGCAGCCGGTGCAGTCTTCTACGTTGAAGGATGCTCAGAAGGCTACTATCCTTGCAGGGCGTGAGTTTAAGCTTCATTCCCATGCCCTCGATCGGGTGAGTAACCATGTGCGGGTTGCCTTCGCCGGCGAGTTCATCAACGGGCGAAATACCTGGTGGGCTTACATTCCCCACGTTCAAATCATTGAAGCTATCCCTCGTCAGCCAGAAGCTCAACCGACGATTAGCTTTAACCCGCAATTCCGGGAAGCAACGCTGGGTAAAAGCTTTACAGCGGCGGGTCAGACGTTTTACGCCAATCAGCCGATCGGTAGAAGTAAAAATTTCTTCTGGTACGAGGCAACGCACGGGTTGTCTCGACTGCCTCAGACCCAGACTGAGGTTGCTGGCATTATTCGCATCGCAGAGGCGGCCCAGGAAGCCCGCGATCGCATTGGTCTACCCTTCCGGATCACGAGCTGGTTTAGACCACCTCACATTAACCGGGCTGTGGGGGGAGCCAGCCAGAGCCGGCATATTGTGGGGGATGCGATCGATTTTTATATTGGCGATTGGAGTCCCTGGGCAATGTATCAGGCGTTTAACCCCTGGTGGCGTGGTGGGTTGGGCAAGTATGCCCATAATGAAATTTGCCACCTCGATGCCAGAGGGTGGAACGCTCGCTGGTATGACTAAACCCCAAGTTTACGACGGAGCCGGCGCTGCCTGACCCAGGCATCGTAGTGGTAGAGGTAGGCTGCAACGGTGATGGAAATTACGGTGTACCAGTGGGTCTGGGTCTGAATGCTGAAGTAGGCTGGCTCAGTCAACGCCAGGGGGAGGACGATCGCCACTGCAACCCCAACGGAAATCAGGCTAACGATGAACGCATTCAGGGCAGTTTTCCAGCTTGCCCATCTGGGGAGCCAATGGGGGGCGATTTCTTTACCTAATAGAATGTGATGGGCAACTGCAATCAAGAGAAATGGGCATACTAAGCCCAGAGCAGCCGGAATAATGCTGAGGGAGAATCCACTTCCCATCACTCCCCAAAACAGCGTTATCCGTATGCAAAAACCCAAGTAAATCAGCAAACTAATTGCCTTCAGCCACGCGCTGGGGTAAGGAAACCACTTAGGATATTTCATTGAATTCTTGCACCTTATTACCTATTTTTCAGACTGCCTATGTCAAGGGGCAGTCTTTTTTTAGAATTCCCTTTTCCCAGGATTTTTAGATTTCCTCTCTACACTGGAAACACGATCGGGGACTGACTATGCGCTTCACTGAATTGATGAACAAGCCCGACAAAACAGAGACGGAGCTAGCGTTGGTGCAATGTATCGCTGCACTATTGCTAACTCCGACGTACTCGAAACTTTCAGCGGATGACCTATTTGAAATGATGAAGCGATCGGGCTACCAGACAGGGTGGTGATCACTCGCTGAGGTCATCAGATAGCCACTCAGTAGTCAATTCATCTAGCGTTTTGCCCTGATATTTGGCAATGGCTTCTAACTCTCTCTCTATCTCATTCCAATTTGCTTCAATACGAGATTGGATAATGTTTGAACTTAAAGTAGCCCGATTTGTGCCCTTGAGTTTTGCCCATAGCAGCAACTTTCGATAGTACCAGTCGGGTAAAGAGACAGAGAATCGAGCCATTTCGGGGAAAGCCATACATCCATCCAATCCTATCTGTATTGATTCACTAGAGCATCAAGTTAGCACAATTGATTCACAGATGATTCACTGCTGAATCAATTGTGCTATAGTCTTTTGTCATAGGCTTCCCCGAAGCCTTCCGAGAAACTTCTACGAACCTTCTCAGAAATTTGTCATGCCAAAAACCACAGAGGATTTGGCGACAGAGCTTTGTGTCTCTGCTCGTCAGGTTTTGAATTACAAATCCGCAGTCGAAGCCCATCTGCAACGACCGATTACCTTCCGTCAAGGCAAGCAGCACTTTTACCACGATAAATACGTGCCCCTGGTGGTCATGTATGCCAAAGGTGAACCGCTGCCCCCCGTCGAAGAACAGACCACCCTCTCACCTGCGAACCCGTTCCATTTGGAGGAGGAAAGTCGGGGGGGTGGTCGTATCGTGTTGCAAACTGAGGTTCTCTCCGCTCCCCAGCCGATCGACCTGGTGCCCGTGCAGCTCCGCACCGTGGACACCGCAGCCCTCGACACCACTACTGACCAAAACTGGGAACGCCTGGACACTTTCAAACAGAACATTCGCAGCAAGGTGTTGTCCGAGGCTGAGGCGTTTGGCAACGAATTGGCCGCTGAGGTAAAGCATCTCGTCTCTCGCAAGGTTGCAGGGGCATATCGGGAGGTGATTCGCTGAGTGGCACGGTGCAACAAACCCTGATTTTTTGAGGATGCTTTATGACTGGAATTGCACTTTTAGAACCCGATGATGAGTTCGAGCGGTTCTCCTCCCAATTCACCAACCTGGGCATTGATGACGATCGCGCTAATGCTCTGGGGCGAATCTTTGTTAGGGAATCAAAAGATCCCTTGTCCGTGTTAGAGCGATCGGATGAGGACTGGGATCTAATCTCAGGCGTGGTGGACGACCTGGCGGCTCTGCTGCCTAATGAGAATGTCTTACCCTCAGAGCCAGATTTCTTGGAGTTCGACTCTCCCTCAGTCTCAGGCAACTTGCTGGGGACAGACCCAGAACTCGATCGGATTTTGTGGGGTGTTCCCTGGGAGGGCGAGCTATGACAGGAATCGTAGGACTATTTCAAGGCAATCAATCCAGCCGTGATACCGGAACTGCGAACGAATTAATGAACGCAGCCCAACAAACCGATATTGTCAGCACGGCAAAGCCTGTTACCAAGTATCGGAATATTGAAGATGGGGAGGTGAAGCAGGCAGAGGAGCAACTGAAACGAGAGCAGAAGTGGACAAAAAACTGGGCTAAGTTTTTGCAACTCAACCTCAGACACCAACAGCTCGACACCCAAAGAACCCAGGATTGGGCCCAATGGCGGGTTGGCACGACCAATGAGCTGGCCAACAAGGCCCTCATCATTGCCAAACAGGGCAGCCAGCAAGCGGTGATCGCGGCTAAATACGCCTCTGGTGTGCAAACGATCGGGGCACAAACCCAGGCTCAGATCGGGCTGATTCAGGCAGGCACTCAGAGCCGAATTCAGCAAATTCAGCAGCGGGCCAATGAAGCGCGATCGAAACTGCAATCGAGGGGAGGGGGCGATCGATGAATTTCTTCAATCAGTCCGAAGTGCGATCGCAGGATAACGAACAGTTGGTGCAGAAGTTTGACTTTGCCCCTCCTAAGCTGGTGGTCTACGCCATTGCAGGGCTATGGGCCAGCATCATGCACGGCTATCTCCTGTGTGCGTTCCAGTTCACCAAAATCGTGATCTGGGGGCTGTGGGCAATCTGGGGAATTGTGCTGCTGTTTGCCTTCCTCTCAATGTGGGGGAATGCCCAGGCGGGTAGACCTCCGATCGGAGCCTCTGAAGCGCGAGTTGTCTTTGTCCTATTGGCTCTACTGGTTGCCACCGCCGTTGGGTTTGGGCTGGAAACCGTTCGTGGACACTTTTGTTTGAACTGAGGAGGAATTAATGCTGAATAGTCTCCGCCTGGTTGCCATCAATGCCCTGAAAACCAAAGCCTTCTGGTATCTCGCCTCTGTTTCGGCGGGGGCTGCCCTCACGATCGCCCCAGTGGGATTGCGCTGGGGCAATCGAGCAGCGGGGTGGAGCTACCTGGGGGCTGGAGTGTCGTTAGCCGTTGCCTATCCCCTGTCCAGATCCGTTTCTAAAGATGTGACCGCTCTATCAGTCACTCGCCATATGGGATGGCTGGCAGAGGTGGAAGATACGGTAAGCGCGTACAACACGCTGAAAGCCTGCAACGCTGCCATGATTCGCCAGATCAGCGGCAATCTCACCCTGGCAGAGCTGCAAGAGCAGATGAATTCCAGCATGGTGCAGATGACCGGGGCGATGTCCTTGCTCACAGGACAGCCCCCCCGCGATGCCCTCCCCGCTGCGACTTCCCTCCCAGTAGTAGACGTGGCAGAGCTGGCGGCCAACTGCCTGTTGGACTCTGAAAGCGGTGGGTCTGTTCTCGCAGCCGCCCCCAGGCGAACGGGGAAGAGTGCCCTGCAACGGGCCACCATTCGCCGCATTCACCATAAAACTCAAGGCTTGGTCGATTTCAAGGTGTTTGCTGGCAAGTATGGCGAAAAGTTCTGTGGGTTGGAAAAATCGCCCCAGGACTACATCTTCAGTGGCAGCGTCTCCGCCGTCCCTGAAGTGTGCGATCGGCTGTCTGTCTATGCAAACCTGGTGGAGCGTCGAAATGGAGAGGGTTTGCCCACGATTCTATTCTCGGATGAGCACAACAATTTACTGGGAGCTGCTGGGAGCCTGAAGGATAACCCAGAGGCAGACCAGAAGCTAAAGAAGGCATCCAACCTCGTCAACTACCAGACCGCAAGGATTGTCACTCAAGGTCCATCCAAGCGGGTGAATTCTTTCCTCACCAGCCATTCCCCCCTGGTGACAGACATCGGACTCAATACCCAGTTGCAATACTCCATCAAAACGCTGATCCTCGCATCCCACCTGAACGCTGAAGCATTGGAGGGGGTTCTGTTTGGCACGGGCACAAAGACGCTCATCAGTGATAAACAAATCCGAGATGGGTTAGCAGAGCGATATAAGGGCTTCACCCAGAATGCTCCCAAACAGTGGTTTGTTTGCCTGCACAACTTTGGGGGAGACTGGCAGCTCTGCCAACTGCCCGACTATGGCAAGGAAGAGAAAGCAGCCCCGCCGATCGCCTGGTCGTTCTGCAACCGCGACAACTGGGAGGAGGACTCTCCCCAACCAGACCCGATCGATTCTCTCCCCACAGAGGAGCAAATTGCTGATTGGTTTTCGGCTGAGGACACAAAGCGACAGGAGCAGATCCGATCGCTCGAATCACTGCTGAAAGCTGACCCAACAGAGCAGCTATCTCCCCCAGCCAGGGCAATCCTCGATAAGTACGTCCAAAAGGAAATGTTTGGGGTTTGGATCGATGCCAAATGGGTTAAAAACTATGTGTTTTATACAAAGGAGCTAAAAGACTTTTCACCTGCCCAGGTTCGCGGTTTTTTGAAAGAGCTTGCGGCAACGGGTAGAGGATTCCTGGAGGGCGACGGCGAGGCGGTTTGCTGGTATATGGAGGCAAATCAGGCTTAACCTCTACTGACCCTCTACCGTATACAGGGCAATCGGTAGAGGGTTCTACCAAAATCCTCTACTGACCCTCTACTGGTAGAGGATCCTCTACCAATCCTCTACCAGCCCAAAAAAGCAAAAAGACCAGGAATAAATTCCCGGTCTAACTGTTAGGAGAATGAAACATAAGCTTTAAACGTAAAAGCCCAACGCTAAAACGCTGGACTGTCAGTTCCTTGAGTCTGACCCTAACTCTGAATCTAAAGACTTACTACTCTCTTGCCACTCTCTCAGGACTTCTTCTAATCCGTTCTTTTCAGACTCCAATTCGTTAGCGATTTCTAAATTCCTCTGAGATTCTTCCCTATATCTGGCTATCTGACGGGCAAGTGAATTTATCAGATAGCCGAGAGTTTTTCCGTCAACACGCTGTCGGAGTTGTCCTCGATCAATCCCCTTGCGAACTGTTCGACCAACTCGGAACGGCTGACCCCCATCCTCTCCGCCAGGCGATCGAGACTCGTGATCGCTGTTTTGGTTAGCGAGAGATTCACCTTCTGGGTGAGTTCGTCGTACTTTGTTTTTCTCCCCATCATTTCCCTCCATAATGCCAGTCCCCTGATTTTATCCGCATAGTATGCACTAATTTTATACGCAAAAAAATGTAAATATCTGTTTTGTGTATCGTAAACGATTTATGATTGCAGAAAGCTAAAAAGCAGTCCTCACCGCTAAGTAAGAGACTGCCTTTAGTTCAAATGTATTGAAATTACCCAGAGGATATCACAATGCAAACCCTGAAGGTTGGCGATCGAGCAATTGAGCTGGAGGGTCTTGCCTCTCAGCGATGTGGCACGGTTGTTGAGTTCAAGCCGTTGTCTGGATGCCCAGAAATCTATTACCCGATTGTTCGTTGGGATAGTGGAGCGTTGAGCTATTCCAGCCCAGATTTAGGAATTCGCCCACTTGAGCCAGTCGAGCAACTTTCTTTGTTTACTTACTAGTTCTCAGGAGGAAACTTTGACCCACTGTAGAGACTGCAAATTCTTCTCAATCGAGGGCTGTGCTGTTGCCCCCGGTTACTGGCAAGCTCAAAAGCTCCTCAGCACAACAGATGAGAGCTTTCGGAAGAAGCTAGCCCCTGCCATTCAACCCTGTCCAGAGTGGCAGCAATCAGAGCAGCAAACCTTAAGTCTCACTCTGTCTGAGACCTGGTGGAAGCTCTCCGTCGATCGCCGATGCCCTGATTCACTTTCACGAAAAATCCTGGAGGAGATGGAACGTCAAATCCGATCGCAATTGGGCTTACCAGAGTCCCAATGCTCCAAATCCGATGACCTTCCTTTCTAAAAAGAGCAGCCCCCACCGCCAAGTAGAGACTGCCCTAATTTGTATTTTTTTACCAACCAGAGGATATCACAATGCCAACGCTTACTCAGACCAATCTGATTCTGGATTTGACCGATCGCTATGGGGTCTACCTCGACACCCTCAGCAGACAGCAAAAGCTGTTCATCATCTCCTGTCTATCAGAACATCTGCGAACCCAGTCCCCCCTGGAAGACCTGTTCGACGCTTTAGACCCTAACGCCCTGATTCCAAACCACCTAACTGATGCCCTCAGCCGGTCGATCGAACTTTGCCCAACCAGGAAAGTTCTAGAAACCATGCTGTACAGCGTCATGGCGGTTCTCTCAGAAGGCTAACCGTAAACAAGGCGTAGCAGTTTTGCCCTTTGCTACGCCTTACTCAATTAGTTGTGCCATGAATGTAGCACCTTCTTTTACTCCTGTCTCATCGAAATTTACATTCATTCCAGAGTGGGATGAGTTCCTATCGCTTTTTCCCCATCGTGGCTCCTACCTCTGGGCCCCCAAGCCCTCCCCCGGTAAGTCCCCTGAATGGCATACCGAAACCCGCCATTTGTTGAGCGATCGCCTCATCAACCAGAGCAGCTATCTCTATGGAGTCCGGTTTGGCAAACAAACCAACTACCTGATGCTGGACATCGATCGCAAGAGTCACTATCACCCCTACCGTGACCCATTCGCCATTTGCAGAATATTGGAAGCCCTGGAGCCACTGGGCTTAGTTTCCTTTGTCTCCATCACCAGCTCCTACAGCGGCGGGCTTCACCTGTACTTTCCCTTTATCCAGGCTCAACCCTCCTGGAAGATTGCCCATGCCGCCAAAGTCCTGCTGGAGAATCGGGGCTTCAAGTGCGATCGCGGTCAACTCGAACTCTTCCCCAACGCCAGGCGGTGTGATGGAGCTGAGTACAACGGCCACCGGCTCCCGTTGCAGGATGGTTCTTATCTGTTAGATGAGGACTGGCAACCGATGTACAGCACCCCTGAGCTATTTGTCCAGCACTGGAACCACTCCAGCTACAGAAACGATTGCACTGAAGCAGCGATCGACCTGGCTCTGAGAAAGAACGAACGACGGCTGGTGAAGAAACTGCCCCAGAAGGCTCAAAAATTTCTGGCTGACCTCAACGCTGAAATTGAACCCGGCTGGACAGGCTACGGGCAAACCAACCACCTGCTCGGTCGCATTGCCATGAGAGAGTACATCTTCCATCACGCCCTCTACGGCGGCCACCCCCTGACCGGAATTGCCTTGCAGATGAGAATCCTGGAGGTTGCCACCCAGCTCCCCGGCTACCTCGATTGGTGCAGGCATCAGCATGACATCCACAACCTGGCGGTCTACTGGGCCCGGTCGATCGAACTCCACGACCGCTACTACCCCTATGGAGGAAACGCTGTGCTAGACCCACCACAGAAAACAACCCTACCCTCTCCCAACGAACAGAGGGCGATCGATGCCAGGGAAAGAATCAGGCAAGCCGTGCAGGAACTTAGTGAATTAGGGCAGTTCCCTAAGCTCTCTACACACCGGTTTAAAGCCCTCAAACAGAAAGGCATAGGAAGTGACACTTTATACAAAAACAAAGACTTGTGGTACGCAGGAAATAGCGTCAAACCCTTGCAGGATGAAGAGTTCCGCGCAGTCGGTGAGGAGGGGGGTGATCAGCGATCGCCAGAACCCTTGAAAAATGAAGAGTTCCGAGCGATCGCTCCAATAAGCTTTGTGACTCCCTCCGTATGCCCTCCCCAAGAGGGCGATACGGAGAGTCAAAGTGATCTGGCTGTTGGGGGAGCGCGAGGGGGTTTTCCACAGCCCACAGCCCCGACTCCCCACTCCCCACTCCCGACTCCCCCCGAAAACGCTGCTGAACCCCCTTCCACTCTCCCTAAGGAGCTGGACATGGTGAAAGAGGTCTTAAAGCGCATCAGGGAGGAAAAGAAGCAGCAGAGACAGGAAATTTTTAGCAGCCCTCCCCCCGATCAGCACTGGTGGAGGCAAATGCAAATTGAGCTGGAAATGGAGCAAATGGAGCAAGCGTACCTGATGGAGGACGGGTGATGCCTCTCAGTGGCAACCAGCTATCGCTTCAAGAAGCGATAGCTCCCTATCCCATTGCCAACCCACCCCCCAAACCATGCACCCATCCCCGCTTCATGCCCGGACTGGATGCCCACTACTGCCCCGATTGTGGCAAGTCCATTAACGCCACAACCACTGAATACAAAGAGCTTTTGAGAAGAAGATGATGCCCCCCAGTAAATATTATTTTGGCGACCTGGTGAGAGTCCCCGGCGGGGAAGTCGGGGAAGTGGTTGGAATTTGGTATCGCTGCGATGTTTGGCTGTACAGGCTCTCTGGATTGAGCCGTATGGGTGCTGCCTGGTGGAACGAAGGACAGTTATTGAGGTTGAGTGATGACTAAAACTAAAAAACGAGGGCGATCGCCCTCCCCAGATGGCTTTGTTCCTACCAGCGAAATTTGTGCAAAGCTCTACATTTCCCGCTACACATTGCAGCGGTTGAGAGAGCAAAAGGTGCTGAAAAATGGTGAGCATTGGATTGATATCAATCCTTATTCTGCCCCTCGCTATCGCTACCACCTGGAGAACTGTAAAACACGGTTGATTGAGCTGCGAGAGGAAAACGAACCGTCTCACATCAAACAGGGGGAGGTTGGGGACGATCGCCCCTCAGCATCAACACATCAAAGGCCCGCTGGTGAGTCTCAGCCGTAATCCAATGGTGGTAAATCTTCTCATGCACCGTCACACTATGCCCCATCTGCTTGGCAGCATGGGAATCAGGCAAACCGAATTCCAGAGTCCTCACTGCCCATCGATGCCGCAAATCATAGGGGCTAAAGGGCACTTCATAACGGCTAAATTGATTCGTGACACGATGCCCATACGCTGCATGGCTACCACTCTCCCCTGGTGGGAGCTGCCCATCGCGTAGCCCAAACTGTTCTACCCACTCTGGGTAAAACGCCCAAACCAAATGCTTACATGACTTGCTGGACTGTACCTCAACCCAAAATTTTCCCCGCTTCAGTGGTTCTGTATCGAGAAAGAATGCCTCATGATTCCTTAGCCCAAACGTAGCCAGCAGCCCATAGACATATCGCCATTGTGGGTTAGGAACCTTGTAAAACCACTCTGCCACCTCTCGATCGGTGGGCAGAGTTCGCGGGTCTACCTCGGTGTAAGAGTAGTTGCCCTTCAAGGGCTTCACGTTTAATTCAATCCCGGCAAACTGGGCTAACCGTGCAAGGGTTGTGCAGTACCGCTTCCGGTTGCGAGTATGGTTCTCCGTTTGGGCGATCGCCTCCAATAGCACATCAGCACTTAGCACCTGGTCGCTGGGCAATCGGCTGAAAACCTGCTGGTATTCAGTCCTCCAGGTTGTTTCGCTAACTGTAGTCCTGACCTCGGTTTCAAATCGCCTAATCCATTCCCCGACTGAATCGCTAGAGCCGGTTGCAGTTTTAAGGTAAGGCATCCAGTCAAACTCACCACAATCTCTCAGGGCCCCAACCTTGCGGGCCTCCTGTTCTGCCATCTGCACTCCCCTCGGATGGGCCCCAATGCCTAAAGCAATTCGCTGTTGGTGTGGCTTCGATTTGTGGCTACCTGGTTTAGCGGGGAGAGTGGCTTGTAAATAAAGCTTCTCTCCCATTTGCTCAATCCTCACGCCCACACGATGCGCTTTGAGCCGTCCGTTAGCCTGTGCCAGTTTTCCGGTAATATCCACTTGCTTAAATCTTGCCTAAAAAGTGAGCCTCAATTATCAACAACTAGCAACAACTAGCGACAATAAGTAAATATGCTCTAACAACAAAAACCTTGATTTCTCAAGGTTTCGAGACGTTTTTAGACATTAAAAATATGCCAGGAGGCGGACTTGAACCGCCGACACGAGGATTTTCAGTCCTCCTGATATACTCTGACTAGAGATAAATACAGCCTATCCCTACCCGACAACCTCAAACTTTAGCGACTCTCCCAAGTTGCGATAGGCCAGCATGGGATTGTTGGTCAGCAACTCTTTGATCAGGAGTAGGGACTGCTCGATCGCGTCAATCTGCTGAGATAGGTTGTTCACCTCATGGGCTTTTTCTGGGGATAGTTGCCCCTGGAGACTCTCAAACGTTAGCTGATCCCGTGCGCGAGATAGCATCGTGAAGGCATCCTCGATCGTTTCAAATGACTCGCTGAAATCATCGATGGCGATGGCCGTCCTGGCAGATTGGCGGTAGCGTTCCTTAAGCATGGGTCTGACTCCAGGTGGTGAAGGCATCTAAAAACATAGACAACAGCCGATCCTGTTGGGTCATACCCAGTTTTGTGAACACCGAGGTTCCCAAGAACGCTGCAACGTAATCAGCCCGATAAACGATCTTCAATGGGATGGGTTGTTCACTCTTCCCCATCCCTTCGATCCTACCAAGTTTTCGCACGGTGTAGCCCTCTTCCGTCAGCATTTGAGGGTGAAGCGTTTGCCGATAAGGATTGCCTAAAATCTCTTTCCAGGATACTTCTTTTTCAGGTTGCATTGTCTTAGTTAGGTGTGTGCTGAACAAACTAACTGTAGAGCTTCAAAAGGGTTTTTCGTATAAGTATTGCTGAGTATTTTTAGACAAGAACAAAACCCTACAAGCGGTGATTTTACATAGGTCTGGAGTTTTTGAATAAACTTTATCGGATAACTATCTAAGCATAGCTGACTGTTCTTGGGCCTTAGGGTCGAAGGAGAGTTTTCGCCACAAACTATTGGCAGTTATTCAATAAGGTTTTTATCAATGAGATATCCAGTTTTTTTACACAGGAACTCATTATGGCTTCTCCCGTTACCCTTACCTCTACTAGCCTTGAAGGTCAAGTTTTAGAAGTTGCGGCCGCAATGCAGGTGGCTGAAGCGTCCACTCCGATCGAAACTCGGCAAAACCTGATCAGCATCACCCCTAACCCGGATGGCGGATTTGTAACCATCGTTGCCAACATTCCCGCTACGATCGCTGTTTCCGGCAACGGGTTCACGATCGCCGCTACTCCCTACGCTTCGTAGTCTCTAGGAAATCTTGGAACCATAGGAGACTAAAACAATGGCAAACCTACCGATCGGTAGTGATGGCGGAAACAACCAGGGCGGAGGGGGCAACGAATTCCGTCGCCGGGAACGCAAAAATTATTACGTTGCCCTCAACATTGGACGGACGGGCACTGGGGAAGGGCCAGCGTCCGCCGGGGGTGGACTGCTCAAGATTCCCTTCCGAGGTGTTGAAGCTCTCTACGGTAGCATTAAGGACAAGTTGGGAGTGCAACTCGTTGCAGAAAACGATAACGTTCTGTCTGACCTCTATGGGCTGGCTGGAAAGACCCTTCCTAAGTTGCGGTTGGGGCTGTCTGGAGGTGGACTGAACACGGGCACGGGCAACCAAGCACAGCAGGACAGTTCAAAGTCAGCAACCTGTTTTGTCAACCCTGACAAAATCTCCTCAGCTCTGCGAGATTTGCAAGGGTCAACCGCTTACGGTATGCGGATCACTACGGTGAGAATCCCACGCCGGCGCGTCTACATCTAACTGATGGATCGGCAATTTCCCCAACTATCAGAGGGGATTGAGTGGAACCTGGTAGCTCGTAGGGATCTAGAGGGAACACAGGTAAACGGCAATTTTCTGTACCCTCCACAGTCCTTTCTGATTGATAGCTACGTTTGCCAGATTGGCCTACGCAATCCCCGTTCTCCTGGCCACTGGTTTTTAGGTGGTTGGGCTAGTGCATTGCTTCCCTTCTCTCCCAGTTCCACCACTGAATTTGTTTCAGCCGTTGCGGTCGAAAACAGGCGGCTTCGCTTGGGAGTGTTGAACTTGTTCATCGTTCCCAAGCTGATCAAGCCTTGGATTTTAGAAATTAAATTCCCACGATGGCACGAGCAGATGTATCTAGAGGTGTGGCAATACGATGGTGAGGATATTGATCTGTTTCAGCGTATCGATCAACTACAACCCACAATTCCTGATGGTGATATGTGAACGTACCCAATGAAGTTATCGCGTTTGCTTCTTTTTCCGTGCCTATCCTGCTTTGGGTATGGAAGGCAAGCAATTCAGTTTCTAGAGTGCAATACAACCTTGAAAGTGCAATCAATGAACTGAATCACAAATTAGATAAAAAGGATCTGCAATTGCAAGCTTTACAGGATAAAGCGATCCTTGCAATCAATGGCTTATCTGAGAAAAATAATCACTTAGCAACTCGCTACAAAACAGATGTGAAGGATCTAGATAGCAGGTTGGATCAGATTGAGAATTTTTTAGCGAAAGAGTCAGGGTTTATTCGTCGCTAATCGTTTTTCTCTACAATCCACCATACCCCAGCGTGTTTAAACGCTTTCACTTGATGATTCCTGATCCAATATCTCACAGTTGCGGGTGAAACGTATTTCAACGATGCGTATTGCTTTACAGAGTAGTGGATCAGGTTTTCCGCTTCAGCCGTTTGTTTTGAAATGATCGTCTGAGTCAGTGTAGGCAGATAGATCCGGGTTTTTCCCATAAGTTGACAGTTAAAGAACAAGGTGAATAGAACCATTCTATTCACCTTACTTTGAATCCTCAACGAAATGACTGCAATCAATTTAGCTACAGACATCCCATCACAAATTAACACGCTCGAAAAACTGACAGCGTGGTGTCAGCTAACATTGCAACACATTAACCCACAGATGAGAGCGATCGAAGGTGTGGGATATGAAGAACGAGTTGCACAAGCTGGGATCTTCTATGTTGCAGCAGATAACAAGTATCGCTTGCTCGGTCGGACATCAATTCAAATCTCTGCTGACTACTTAGCAGGCGGGATGAAGCAATGGCAATATGCACAGGAGTTAAGCACTACTGCCATTCCCGCAACATTTAGAAGTAATTAGTTTTCAGGTTGGGTAGTGTGGGCACTGATCATCAGTGCCTTTTTTTTTGATCTGAGGCTGTGAGCATGGATTACGGATTTCAGGAAGCCCAAACGGGTTTTCAGAGCATTGATATTGATTTTGGGCAAACAGGGGGGAACTCTTCCGGCCCCTGGGAGCGTTCCCGCGCGCGTGTTCGATCCGACAACTGGCAGTGTGGATGCCCTGACCGACACGATGGCTGAGTATGCGGTGAAGTCTCAGGCTGCATTTGAGGCCAGAGCTTGGGTTGATGGAATGTACCAGAATCATCCCCATTTACGGAATGTGGGGATATCTGTCGATGCTGAAGTGCTTGCCCCTGAAACTTTTGATGAGATGTTGGCGAATCGGGGAATGCGATCCGCACGTCCGATCGATGAAATGCCCCCAGACTTGAGTGATGTGTTTAGCCGTCGCCCGTCGTCTAACAATGGTCTGAATCGTGGGGCCGCGGCTGCCAGTGATGATGTGATCGATGTAGTGGCAACGCCCGTCAGGAGGGGAACTACAGCATCTCGTCAACTGCCTACACCTCTGCGAGTGTTGCGGCATCCCCTCACAGGCGGGCTGATTGATTTTGGGGCCGGCATTGCATCGGGGGACTCTGTCCCCAGGGCAGCAGCCGGGGCGATCGGTTCTACAGCCGGGGGAATGCTCGGAGGGCACATTGGAGGGCAGTTAGGAGGGGCTGTAGGGTCAGCCATTCCGGTTGTGGGTACGATCGCCGGTGCAGGGGTTGGGGCCGCCATAGGAGGGGTTGTAGGTGGGATGTTAGGAGGGGATCTCGGACGAGCGGCCTATGATGCCATGTTCCCTGATGCTCCTCAAGCCCTGAGAGATGGCTTGAATCCTGAGCCAAATTACCTACCTTTCAGAGGTGGGCAAATGGCAGGGGTATCCTATCGGATCGATGTCAATTACCGTTATTTTGGCTCAAGTACGGGTTCAACCTCAATAACTGGAGTCTGGGGGCCAATTCGGACGATCGCCATGAGGCTGACCACTTCCAGTGGTGGCACTCAAGGATATCAAATCTACGCGATTGGCTCTACCTCAGCCAGTAATTTAGAGCCGCGAGAGTATCACATTGCAGGGGGATCAGGGAATGGGGCCCATGATTCAGCCCTGCTCGGATCGAACATCACCCGTTCTGGAGGTTTGCCTGACACTGGGGGCAATCCCCCAGCTCTCCCCACTCGACCGATCGCCCCTGGCAACCCACGCTTAAGGCATCCTGGAAACAGCCCGTACAACGATTACTACCCCAGCTCATCTCCACAGGCTCAACCGAGGGGCGATAGCCCTTACCATGCCCCCTCAGCCCGTCCAGCACCAGGGCGTACCCCTGTGATGGATCGGCCACCCGTCGCAACCTTACCCGCATTGAGTGATCCGAAAACTGGCAGTCCAGCAACACCGACACCGACACCTCGAATCCCCCCCCAAAATCAAATCACCCCTGATCCTGAGTTGGGATGGGTTCCCATGATCGCCCCTGGAGTGGGAGTCGGTCTAGCTCCTGCTCCCAATGCTCCACCGACGCGGATTCGTTTCCCCCCCCTGGTGAGTGCCCCTGGTTTGCCACTGACCCAAACGAACACCGATAATGATACACCAACAGGAACAAGGCGAACACCAATAGCTATTCCCGCTACTGGGTTAGGAACAGGAACAGGAACACAAACTGGAATTACAACAACTATTCCTACTACCGTATTAGATTGTGAAGCATTAAAGGAATGCTTAGGGGATTGTGACTGTGCAGATACTAACAAACGATTGAAGCGAATAGAGGATGCTTTATTACAAATCACTACGCTCAAACTTCAATACAATCCTTGTGAAGGTGAAGCGGAAAACATTGTGATTGAGCAACCGAGAATTATTGCAATAGCGAGAGGGATAGAAGAGGCTGACAAGCTGAATGATAAACGCGCTCATCATGCTTGTGATGTTTCATCTGCTATCCCTGAGAGTTGGGCAAGAAAAGTACATCATATACCACAATTAGTTGTACAATTTGCAGAGGATGTAACACCTAAGAAATCCTCACGATGGAGCTTTTCTATCCCTCATTATAAGTATGACTCAACCCATGAACCGGATATTCCTAAATACACACGTGGGAATCTAATGGGAACACTTATTCTGAATGATAATTCACAGTTTATTGCAAACTGCAAGGATGAGGAGGAGTGGCAAAACTTACTCAGGAAAATACTGCTTTTGATTGATAGAGACTATCTACAGGGTGCATATGATAAGACCACAAAACGGAATGGTCACGAGATTGAATCGAAGAAGGTCAAGCCTGTTTATGGGAAGTTTTTTGGAACGGGTCAAAAGGATGTTGTCCCCGACTGGATCATCACCTTCCCCGACTAATGCCCTCTGTCTCGCTTGATGTCCCCGATCGCCTTCTCATAGTGGTAGTCGATCGGCTTGCCGGGTTCCCTGCTCTGAGATAGTGCCACCAGCCGATCGGCTGCTCCTCTGTCACCATTGAGCAATTTCATTAACTGCTTAACCAAGTCTGGAGAGGGGATAGAGGCTGAGGAGGGCTGAGGGGTGAAAGTTTGAGCCGATGGAGCCGGGGAAGCTGTAGCCGGGGAGGTGGGGTGAAAGTCGCTACTGGGGAGAGTTTCTTTAGTGAAGCGGTAGACAGACATGGGCATAATCCTATAAACACTACAAAACCCCTGTGGACTTGCTCCATAGGGGTTATTTCTAGATTGCCCAATTAGATTTATCGGATAACTTCTACTCTTCAGATGGTTCAATTTGTGGCGGGTCTGATTGTTGCCTCAATGCCTGTAGCTGCTTGAGGTTGTTCAGCCGTTCCTGATGCTTTTCCCGTTCTCGCTCGTACCACTCGATGCACTCTACTGAGCTTTGCAACTGATCCTCAGCATCTTGAATCAGTTGCTCTAGGATTCCCCCAGTGATAGCTGAATCTGCTTCCTTCCCAGCCGCTCCAGCAATTCCGACACCGAAATTCCCATCTGTTGGGCTAGTTCCTCCAGTCCCTCCTTCCCATCTGGAGTAATTCGAGTCCTCAGCCACTCCGACTTGTTCTGTCCGTGTTGACCGTGTTTTGCCTTCGGCATTTTTCGCTTTAGTACCCATGAAACTTGCTCCTATTGTATCCTCAATAATCACCAAATATTGTTTTCACAATAGGGTTATTTTAACTAAATTGGCAATACAATACTGAAAGATGAATAACCTTTGAGGGAAGCAAAGCAGGGCAATTCAACGGTGAGCCTTGCCGACGGCTTGCGGTGCAACGCCGCATTCCCTCACCCCAGGGCGATCGTTTCCCCTGGCAGGGCGATCGTCCTCTCTCACCCACTAAGGAGGAAATTTTGAACCACTGTAGAGACTGCAATGTTTTCTCACCGGAAGGCTGTGCTGTAAATCCTGGTTACTGGAAAGCTCAACACCTTTTGAGCAAGGCTGACAAAGATTTTAGACAGGCTATGGTTCCAGCTATCAAACCTTGTCCAGATTGGGAACTGTCAGAACCCAAAACATTGAGCTTGACCCTACCGGAAACCTCATGGCGGCTATCGGTCGATCGCAACTGTCCAAGCGAGATTGCAAAAACAATTCTTTATGAGATTGAGAAGCAAATCCGATCGCAATTAGGACTACCTCCAGGGATGGATTCTGACTACGACGATATTCCTTTCTAGCTAAGAGAGGACTGTTCAAACTCTCAGAAAGCCCTTCTTAAAGGAGTCATGAATGCACATCACTGACTATCGCACCTTGCCAACAGACGTAAAGCGAGAACTGGTTTTCGACTATTTGAAGTTCAACAAAGCTTGCGTCGCCCTGGCTGCAACAGACAACACCTCACCAGAGCAGTGGTCACAAACGATCGGCTGCCTTGCCCTTCAGCAACTAAAGGAGATGCACCCATCTGACATCGAAACCGTAATCAACCTGATTTACCAAGCCCGTTACAGACAGGAGAATTCATGAATCAAGACGCGATTTGGAACATTTACCGAGATGATTGCCTCTGCGCTACAGCCCCCAGCAGGCGATCGGCTGACAGCATCATCAAGCAGTTGCAACGGCTGCATCCCAGCAGCCAGTTCAAAGCACGCTACACAGGAAAGGATCTCGGAATTAGGAGGGCTGAAGAGTGCATCGGGTAAACCATTGGGAGATCGTTGGAGCATTCCCAGATTGTGTAAACAAAAGCTTCGGCTGTTATAGCAGCAGAGGCGAAGCCGAAAACGATGCTCAGAAGTATCGGCTACTTCTGAGCAAGACCCAAATTCACATTCATGTGGTCTGGAATCCACCTCAAATGTAGTCGTTTCTAGGAAAAGGAGGGGACTGACCCCTCCTTAATTGTGAATAAATATGTCTGAATCTAGTTTCATCCAAATCCCGTTTGAAGTCCTCCACTATGTCAGAAAGTGCAACCTCACCGCAACTCAATATTCCCTGTGGCTATACCTCTATGAGCTTGAACCCTATGGGCAAAAGTGGATTGATCTGGACATAAATGATGCTGCTAAGGAATTGAACGTTGATCCTCTCACCATCAAACGGGCCGTCAAGCGACTTGAAGATCTAGCCCTGTTTCATTTTGAACCTAAGGCCTGGAGGATACGGAACACCGTAGAACAGGAGTACACTGGACTATTTTTCTCTCGACGGAGTGATCTTTCTGATGACAGAAAGATCTTTCTGTCATCAGAAAGATCATTTGATCATCAGAAAGATCTTTCTGTCACTGAAAAAGAACGATTTGACAAGGGTTCCAGCGACTTGTACAATAACAAACAAGAAATTGTTAGAAAGACAATAAACAACGTTCCCGCCCCCCGCCCTGTGGAAAACTTTGACAGGGAGAGTAGTACAACAGTGTTGGACACGGTGGTAGAAGCTGGATTCCAACCCAACAAAACCATCCGTAAGATGGTGTCTGAGTACCCTCCAGATCGGATAAAAACAGCACTTCGTGCAGCGATCGAATACTTAGACAAGCTGGAGAAACCGCTACAAAAACAGCCAGAGGCGATCCTCACAAAGGCAATTGTGCAGGGATGGCGACCGCGCAACAATTCGCAAAAATCGAAAACTCCTACAGGGTTTGATGAGTGGTTCAACGCTGCAAAGTCGGTGCGAGTCGTTGAAGCCAGCCGCATGGAGGGCGATCGGCTGATGGTTCTCACCCCGTCCGGCTGGCAAACCTATGAGGAGGTGTCGGCCGCGTTCACCCTCCGCAAACTCCAGGACATGAACACTCAACTCAATGGGCTGACTCGATAGGGCCATGCTGAAGCGAGAGAGACACCTTGACCCGTAAACAACGACGGATCAAGCCTTGCCGATTGCGTGACCTCTGGAACCAGTACACCGAATTTCAACGCTCACAGTTGGCCCCTTCCACCATTGCCAGGGACTACCGCAAGGTGGCACGGCTGCTCGTCAAGATGCCCGACTATCTCGACACGGCAATTGAAATTCGTGATTGGCTCCTCAAACACTATGCGGCTGAAACAACCCGCCGCTATTTGATGCAGCTAAACGCTTGCTGCAATTGGGCTGTAGAATCTGATTTGCTCACCCTCAATCCCTTTCAAGGTTTGGGGAAACAATTCAGGCAGAAGGTGAATGATCTCGCCTATGTCGGATTCACTGCGATCGAACGTGACACTATCATCGCTACCATTGAGGCTGAGTACCCAGTTTATGCATCTTGGGTCAAATTTCTGTTTTGGACAGGTTGCAGGCCGGAGGAAGCAGCCGCGCTGAAGTGGGAACACATGACACCCACTTACACTCAGATCCGGTTCAGCCAGGCGGCCCCAGTGGATACCAAGAAAGTGCAGGCTACCAAAACATGGAAAAGTCGCACGTTCCCCACTAACCAGCGGCTGCAAACCCTGCTCACCACGTTGCACCAGTCCAACAGCCCGTCCTCAGATTTTGTTTTGCAGGGCTTAGAGGGCGACTCGTTCGACTATCACAACTTTCAAACTCGCTATTGGAAACCAACTGTGAAAAGGCTTGTTAATAGAGGTGAAGTTTCGATCTATTTGCCTCAGTCCCATGCGCGGCATACCTTCATCACGTTAGCATTGGAGCATCTGCCAGTGAAGGATGTCGCCTACCTGGTGGGCAACACCCCAACCGTGATTTACAAATATTACGTCAGCCGATCGCGTGATTTGCAGGTTCCTGAGTTCTGAGGTGTTGCTTGGGAATGCAACTAAGCAAACTGAAAACCCTGTTTTTTGGTGATCTGACTCACTCAATGGCAACGAGAGAATGAGGCTTACAGAACATCACCGATCGGTGATTTAAGCCAAATTCAGTCCAAGGCTTTTCCTTTACTGGAAGTATGAACGCTGAAACAATGCCAGGAGGCGGACTTGAACCGCCGACACGAGGATTTTCAGTCCTCTGCTCTACCAACTGAGCTATCCCGGCGAGGCATTTATCTGTGCTTGACTAAGATAGCAAAATACTGGAAACCTTGGCAAGCAATTTTTGAAACTAAAGCCAGATGATTTGCAAACGGGTTAGAGAAACTGATTTGGATCCGCCAGAGATGGCAGGTGAGGGTCAAGAGCTGAGGTGGATCGGCGTTTAACCGCTGGTTCATGCCTGAGGGCAACCGCCGATCGCCCCATTCCCTAATCGACAGGCTGCAAACGGATCACATTCAAAGTAAACGTTCCTGCGCCTCGCCCGGCATAAGGACTGACGCGAATAATATAGTCTCCCCCCTGCACAATCCGGGTAAACAGGAGTGAGTTTGTCGTGCCGTCTGGGCCATCGTCGTTTTCACCCACTGTGCTGCCATCTGGTGCAATCAGCGTCACAATCGTGTCGAATTCTTCCGATCGCAAATCCATCAGCACCATATCCCCCTCCGAAAAAGATACGGTGTAGTCCCGGTAGAACCCGCCATATCCTGTAGGAATATCATTTTCTGAAAGCACATCCGTCACTTCACTGCCTGCATCCAGAGGCACAGGATTATAGATTGAGGCAGGTTGAGCCGCAGCAGATAGCACATTCACACCAACCGTAAATACAGTGGCCGGAATCATCAGGGGGAGGCTGAATCTAGAAAACAAAGACTTTCTCATAACAGAATGCAGTACCCTGCAAAAACGACAGAAACTCTCAATTACGCCTCACCATGCTAGCTAGGCTTGACTCAGTCTGCCAGTCATTCAGCTTTACGTTTGTTTGAGAGTGGCGATATTCTACAAAAATAGGGGCATTGATCTGAAATGCCCCTGAGAGTCTTAAGATTTGCAGTGCGCGTGTCTAATGTCTTTGTGTCCAGATAAAAGCCTAGATATCATAACTGGGTTCTTTAATTTGCATCGCCTTTGCCAGTTCTGCGGCTACTTCTGGACGCGAGAATTCTGGAGGCGGCAGTTCGCCCCGGCGCAGCATCTCCCGCACCTTCGTGCCTGAGAGATGAATCCGTTCCTCTGGTAGGCTGGGACTGGTTTTGGTTGTTGCCATCGACTGGGTACGGGTGCAGTAGAAAGCGTGCTCAAACTTCATGGGTGTAATGCCCAGGGCGGAGGCGGCAAACTCATCAAAAATATGTTGAGCATCATAGGTGCCGTAGTAGTCACCCACCCCAGCATGATCGCGCCCCACAATGAAATGGGTACAGCCATAATTCTTGCGCACTAATGCATGGAAAATTGCCTCACGGGGGCCTGCATACCGCATGGCGGCTGGATTAATGGCTAGAATCACCCGATCGCGTGGAAAGTAGTTTTCCATCATGATTTCGTAGCAGCGCATCCGGACATCCGCTGGAATATCATCGGATTTGGTCGCTCCCACAAGCGGGTGCAAAAACAGTCCATCTACTGTTTCCAGAGCGCACTTTTGAATGTATTCGTGAGCGCGGTGAATGGGGTTGCGGGTTTGGAAGCCGACGACCGTTTTCCAGCCTTTGTCCCGGAAAAGGGCCCGTGATTCAGCCGGATCAATTTGATAGGTGGGAAACCGGGGATCGGAATCCCGCTGAAGCAACCAGACTGGGCCTGCCAGATTGATGCTCCCCTGGTTGTAAATCACGCGCACCCCTGGATGCTGTTCCTCATTAGTGCGATAAACGTGCAGAGCTTCATGCATTTTATCGTAGGCGTATTTCTGGGTCAGTTGCAGAACGCCGACAAATCGACCCAGAGGGTCATCCAGCCGAATCAGGCTTCCTTCTTGCAGCGGCGCAGCGACTTCTTCTGTCACCGATAGCGTCACCGGAATTGACCAGGGCAAACCGTTGGCCAGATGCATTTCATCCACAACCCGATCGTAGTCTGCCTTTTCCATAAATCCAGTCAGAGGGCTGAACCCGCCGATCGCAATCATGGCCAGATCAGAAAAAGTGCGATCGTCCAACTGCACCACTGGCAAGTAATCCGCCTTGTCCAAAAATTCTGCTCGTTGCTCCGATGTGCAAATGCGGTTAATCAATTGCCCACCGTGAGCCGGAATTGTATCAACGTGAAGACTCAAGATAATCCCCTCTTTTCTTTGATTGCAACTGCCGTGATGGTGACGACCCTACAAAAAATATTAAATGATTCTGAAAATATCCTATTACAGGAAATGTCGTCTACCTGTTTTTTTCTGTGGCTTTTACGATCACTTTCAAGGAATGGGGGAATCTGCTTGACAGTTGACTCTTTTTAGGGAACCAGATTGGCTTTGCCATCACCGTCGCTGGGAACCCAACTGCCCCTGCCGAGGACTCCGTCGTAAGAACCACTTTTCCATTTCAACGGCCCAAAAGCCGATCGTGCTGGTGACCAGGCAAATGAGTAATTCCTGGGCCGTTAAGGGATGGGTGCGGAAGATGGGTTCAATCCAGGGGATATAGATCACCGCTAATTGCAGGATAAAAGTGAACAGTACAGCCGCCAGCATCGGACGATTACTCAGCAGTCCATACTTATAGAGGGCATCTCGCTCCGATCGCATGGCCAGGCCAAACTAATCCGGGAGAAGGCCAGTGTGGCAAAGACCATCGTTTGCCAGTTGTCCCAATCCATCATCCACACCCAATAGCCCATGCCCAGGAAGGTAATCCCCATCAGCAGTCCGACCCAGATAATATCTCGTCCCACCCCACGGCTAAAGACACTTTCATTAGGAGGGTAGGGCGGCCGACGCATCACATTGTCTTCCGCAGGTTCAACACTGAGGGCGAGGGCTAACAAACCATCGGCGAGCAGGTTAATCCAGAGAATCTGAATCGGTTCCAATGGCAGCGGCATCGCCAGGAGCGGTGCAAACAGCATGATCACCACGCCACCCACGTTGCCCGTCAGGGTATAGCGAATGAATTTGCGGATATTGTCGTAAATCACCCGCCCTTCTTCAACCGCAGCAACGATCGTGGCGAAATTATCATTCAGCAGCACCATATCCGCAGCTTCCTTGGCCACATCGGTTCCGGTAATGCCCATGGCTACACCAATGTCGGCTTTGCTGAGGGCGGGGGCATCATTCACGCCATCCCCCGTCATGGACACGATATGTCCCCGATTTTTCAACGCCTCGATAATCTTCAGTTTTTGTTGAGGGGATACCCGTGCATAAACAGATACCGATTCCACTTGGTTTTCCAGGTCAGCCGTTGAAAGTTGATTTAAATCCTGCCCCGTTAAGTACTGGCTGTTTTGAGAGATCCCCAACTCCTCCGCAATATGCTTTGCCATCAGAGGATGATCTCCGGTAATCATCACCGTGCGGACTCCGGCGTGGGTACAGGTTTCTACAGCAGCTTTAGCTTCTGGACGGGCTGGATCCAGCATGCCAATCAGTCCAACAAAGATCAAATCCTGCTCCACCTGAAGCTCTTGATTGTGTTCTGGCAATTTCTCCAAGGCGCGAAAGGCAACTCCCAGCACCCGGGTTCCCGAAGCAGCAAGCCGATCGTTGCTTTGTTGAATAATTTGTTGCCAGGTTTCATCCATTGGTTCCATGCGATCGCTTTTCCAGATATGGCTAGAGATCTGGATGAGTCCATCGACTGCCCCTTTCGTAAAAGCAATGTAGGTGGATGCCGGAAATTCTGCCAGAGGGGGGAGTAGCGCCACAGAGGGATTGTGCTTTTTCCAATGCCCGTTGTCTTGCTCAACTCTGTGGATCGTGGTCATGCGCTTGCGATCGGAATCAAAGGGAGCTTCAGTGACCCGTGGCAGGAGTTCTTCCAACTCATCCTTGTCTAAACCCAGGCGATCGGCGGCGACGACCAGGGCAATTTCCGTTGGATCCCCCAGAGCTTTCTGTTCGTTCGCTGCTTCGGAATCAGGTGCGTCAGAAGCAGACTTCTGTTCGTCTGGAACCAGGGCATTGTTGCAAAGCGCGCTTCCTACCAGCGTCACTGCCATGGAAGACGGTAGAGGAACTCCTTCACCGGGCTTAAAAATCGATTTTTTGCCATCCAGCCGAGAGGTGATTTGAGCAAAAGACTCCCGCATATCTACCCGCTCACCCGCCAGGGAGAGAATCGTCACCGTCATCCGATTTTCAGTGAGCGTTCCGGTTTTGTCAGAACAAATCGTGGTGACAGACCCCAGAGTTTCTACGGCGGGGAGTTTGCGGATCAGGGCTTGCCGTTTCAACATTCGTTGGGAGCCGATCGCCAGGGCAATGGTCACGACTGCGGGCAATCCTTCTGGAATAATGGCAACCGCCAGACTGATAGAGGTGAGAAATAAATCGTCAAATTCCCCACCGCGCAAGATGCCAATCAAGAAAATGACGGCAACCAGCAGGACTGCGGCTAAGGCTAATCGTTGCCCTAAGTACTCTAATCGTCGCTGGAGGGGCGTTTGCTCCTGCTCAACTGCCTGCATGGAGGAAGCAATTTTACCAAGCTCCGTTTCCATGCCCGTTGCAGTCACCACTGCCTTGGCTCGACCATAGGTGACGGTGGTTCCCATATACACCATATTGTGGCGATCGGCGATGGGAAGCTCACTGATATCAATAGGCGCAGTGGTTTTTTCCACTGATTCGGACTCGCCAGTAAAGGCAGATTCCTGGGTACGGAAATTCATACTCTTCAGCAAGCGACAGTCTGCTGGAACCTGATCCCCATCTTCCAGTTGAACAATATCTCCTGGAACCAGTTCTCGGGCCGTAATTAAATGCCATTCTTTGTTGCGCCAAACCCTGGCCCTGGGAACCGCCATGCGCTTCAGGGCGGCAAATTCTTTTCCAGCTCTATACTCCTGAAAAAAGCCCAACAGGGCATTAAACAGCACGATCGCCAAAATCGCAGCGGTATCAACCCAATCCCCAAAGATGGCTGAAGCAATGGCTGCTCCAAGTAGAACCAGAACCATGGTTGCGGTAAACTGCTCCCACAGCATCCGCCAGGGACTTTTGGGAGGACGCTCAACTAGTTCATTCAAACCGTATTCAGCCAAACGTTGCTTTGCCTGGGCCTGGCTAAAACCAGTTGCCAGATCTACGCCTAATTGATGTAGAACTTGCTGAGTATCCAGTTGGTACCAAGTCATATGTTAAGAGAGAGGCGGGAGAAAAAACTGCTTCATCCGTTACCCCGATTAAACCATGCTGGACTGGAATTCCTCATCTATCCTTATTACTAATTATTTTTGGTTTTGAGATCTAAATCTGCCCTCAACAAAGCCTCGCTTTTGCAGGTGTTTGGTTTTGCGACCCGTAACCCGTTTCCGCCACATTTTGAAGCTGGAGGCTTTCATTTCCCGCCGCATCAGGGCAATGACCTGCTTTTCCTTCAGCCCATACTGGATTTCGATCGCCGCAAAGGGAGTGCGGTCTTCCCATGCCATTTCAATAATGCGATCGACGGTTGCAGAATCCAGGGTTGTTAGTTCAGGCTCTTGTTTTGCCATTTGTCCTGGGTTTTAAACATTCGACATAAAAAGAAGTGCCCCACAGGGGGCACTCCATCAAACCAGTTCAGACCTAATAATGATCAGATACTAGTCAGCTCAAACATTAGTCAGCTACCTAGCCAACAATCTCAGGAGCCTTCACCGTTGCCAGGTCGAGAGGGAAGTTGTGCGCATTCCGCTCGTGCATCACTTCCATCCCCAGGTTCGCACGGTTCAACACATCCGCCCAAGTACCGATCACTCGTCCCTGAGAATCAATGATGCTCTGGTTGAAGTTGAACCCGTTCAGGTTGAACGCCATCGTGCTGATACCCAATGCCGTGAACCAGATGCCGACCACAGGCCATGCACCCAGGAAGAAGTGCAAGCTACGGGAGTTGTTGAAGCTCGCATATTGGAAGATCAACCGTCCAAAGTAGCCGTGCGCTGCCACGATGTTGTAGGTCTCTTCTTCTTGTCCGAACTTGTAACCATAGTTCTGAGACTCGTTCTCGGTCGTCTCACGCACTAAGCTGGAAGTCACCAACGAACCGTGCATCGCACTGAACAAGCTACCGCCGAACACGCCAGCTACGCCCAGCATGTGGAACGGGTGCATCAGAATGTTGTGCTCTGCCTGGAACACAAACATGAAATTGAACGTACCGCTAATACCCAACGGCATCCCGTCTGAGAAGGAACCCTGTCCGATCGGGTAGATCAAGAACACTGCAGTCGCTGCTGCTACAGGCGCAGAGTAGGCGACGCAGATCCACGGACGCATCCCCAAGCGGTAGCTCAGTTCCCATTCCCGTCCCATGTAGCAGAACACGCCAATCAGGAAGTGGAACACGATGAACTGGTAAGGACCACCGTTGTAGAGCCATTCGTCTAAGCTAGCGGCTTCCCAAATCGGGTAGAAGTGCAGTCCAATGGCGTTGGAGGAGGGGACTACTGCGCCGGAGATGATGTTGTTGCCGTACATCAGGGAACCTGCAACAGGCTCACGGATGCCATCAATGTCCACAGGAGGAGCAGCGATGAAGGCGATGATGAAGCAGGTGGTGGCAGCCAGCAGGGTGGGAATCATCAGTACGCCGAACCAGCCAATGTAGAGGCGGTTTTCGGTGCTGGTCACCCAGTTGCAGAACTGCTCCCACAGATTTGCGCTTTCGCGTCTCTGTAAGGTTGTTGTCATAATTCCAATGAGTGCTTAATTAACTGCTAGGAATGCGGCAAGTTGTTTAACTCACCGTGATAAACATCCTAGGATATTTATTGATTTTTGTAAAGTTCCTGGAGTAGATGCTCATAATTTTGTTTCTGTTCTTTAAGAGAGCCTGGAAAAAGCACCTGCGGGGTCGAGGTGCTTTAAGGGTTGATGGGATTCAGTTTGACGAAGGTTTGCGTGACCCAATCAGGGCTCAGGCCACTGGATCAAATTCGGGATGTAGCAAGATGTTACTCAGAATCGAAGCGGGTCTTTCCTTATGCTTCCAGGCGAATGCATGGCGGAAAGCCGCATCCTGACAAGCTTGCAGCTCCTCAAACCCGATGATGTCATGGGTGAGTAAGCTCTCATACTCGAACGGGAGACGAACATTGTGCAGCCCAGCATTGTCTGTGCAAATGGCAATATCGACCCCCGCCTCGAAGCACCGATCGAACACGACTTTCAACTGATGCAAATGCTCCAGGGTTCCAGTTTTGAGGTAAGTGGTGGGGCAAACCTCCAGGCATTGACCGCGCCGGGCTAGTTCTGGCAGCAGTTCGGGGAATTGCAACGGAATTTGAATGCCATGACCAATCCGCATCAAGAAGGGCAACAGTTCGGGATAACACCCTTCCTCCGTTTCGTACAAATGTCCCGTGGTATTTAAGCCCAGGGAGCGCGCATACTCGTACAGGTCAATGAATTCATCCAGCCGATCGCGGTAGTGGGCATCTCCTCCTGCCAGATCAATGGCACAGACATACTGAGGCATCTGTGCAGCCAAGTCTACAATCGCCCGATTTACTTCATAGGGCAACCGGGAGTGCATACAAAGAATCTGACTGGTCACGATCGGATATTCAATCATCTCGCTTGACTTGCCGACGATTTCGACAATTTGAGTCATGCGATCAATCCGCTCAGTTTGACTTAATGTGTCGGGTGTTCGCAGGTAGGGCGTGTAGCGCAACTCCAGGTAAGCCAGGTTCTCAAACACATACGCCCCTCGCATCAGTCGATAGATAAAGTACGGCAGGGTTTCGTCCGTCTGCACTTTTTCCACCAACGTATGCAGTTCCAGATATTCATCTAGCGTTTTGCGAGGGCGAGTGTAAAAATCCTCAAAGACTTCGTATCCTTCAAACGATCCTGCTAAGTCAGTATGGTTTCGTTGAAAATACCGCCAGAGGACGCGAGGCACGACCGACCCCCCTAGATGCCGATGCAATTCTGCATATAAAGCCATAACCACCTCATGATCTAATTTGGGATGTGCTGAATCCTGAATGAAAATCAAAAGCGACGAACCCACCCTGGCGTAGTACAGGATGCTAGCAAGACATGACTCTGCTCAACGATGGGAACATCGGGGGGCAAGAGCAGAGTTAACTCAGAGCCTTTGGATTCTTAATATAACTTTGGAACCAGAGAACCGTGTGTCTCACAGATGACTCATTACCGACCTGAGCCTGCGGATGGAGGCAGGTTTTCCCTACCTATTTGCTCGAAACTCCAAGACCTGTCATGATTTAGGCTATGTTGAAATCCCTCTCTACACTGCTACTCATCCTCTTACTCTGGCTGGGAATCGTCAGCCCGTCCCAAGCAAACATTGCTTTGGCTGACACAGTTCCAGACTTTTCCGCTGAACAGGTAGAGTCCATTGCAGAATGGCGCGATCGAGCTTTCACCGCAACGAATGCCGGAGATTTTGCCACTGCTGAAACCTACTGGACAAAGCTGATCAAAGCCCTTCCCGACGAACCAGCCATCTGGAGCAATCGAGGCAATGCCAGGGTGAGCCAGAACAAGTTACAGGAGGCGATCGAAGACTATAATTATGCGATTGAACTGGCTCCTGAAGCTCCAGATCCTTATCTAAATCGGGGTGCGGCTTTAGAAGGGTTGGCTCGATGGCAAGAGGCGATTGCTGACTACAACCACGTTTTGCAACTTGATGCAAACGATCCTGCTGCTTACAACAATCGCGGCAACGCTGAGGCAGGCTTTGGGGAATGGGAAAAGGCGATCGCGGATTACTACCATGCGGCTGAACTGGCTCCAGACTTTGCCTTCGCCCGAGCAAACTATGCCCTTGCGCTCTATCAGGTTGGCCGGACGAGAGAAGCAGTTCGAGAAATGCGGAATTTAGTCCGTAAATATCCTCAATTTCCAGATGTCCGAGCGGCGTTAACCGCTGCCTTGTGGTCTCAGGGAAATCAGGGAGAAGCGGAAAGCAATTGGGTCGCAGTGATGGGATTGGATACCCGCTACAAGGATCTGGAATGGGTGGCAAACGTTCGCCGCTGGCCGCCTGCGGCAGTAAATGCGCTGGAAAAATTCCTGAACCTCAATTAAAAGTTTGAGAAAAATTCTTGCCAGACCTTGCCAAATTTATCCTGATTCCCCCGACAGATTTGGATGAATATAAAGTACGTCTAAAGTACAGCTAACTACCTTCACAAAATCTTGTTATTGGAGTGTGGTCAGATCACACCCGAACTGCCTCAGGTTGAAGGTATCATCAGGATGCTTCGCTGATTGTCTCAATCATCAAAATATATTGCTTCTCTACCAAGTTTCTCTACCAAAATTTTTTAGGGTGAATGCTCAGTTGAGCAGTGTTAAATTTCATGCAAAAGGGAACACTAATAAAGCAGACCTAATAGTATAGAATCATACGCTCCGGGAGCCTGGGTAATGCAAGTCAGTCTTTTGCTAATGATCTACGTTGCGAATGCGCTAATCGTCGCATTGATCATGATGACATCCTTCCTATCCGATCGCACCACCTCGAAGAAGCATACTCTGTCGTGGGTTGTGGTGGCGATCGCTTCACTGTTTTGGTTTATTGCCATACCCCTCTCATTCATTGAGATTTTGCGTAAATCGCTTCACCGTCGGCGTGTTCTGCGAGATCAGGTGCTTCCTAGCAAAACGCTGAGTTAGGGCAGTTTCACCAACACCCAGCTTTAATCGCTTTCATCCCCCGAATTCGATCGCCAAACAGTTGGGATTCTGCTGCTGCTTTGGGAGAATGGAAAGTAGATTAAAATAGCTCAATGATGAAGTCTCCCCGCACCCGCAGCCAAGAGCGCATTCTCAATCTTTTGCAAACGCTCGATCGGGCCATCTCGCCCAGGATATCTATGTGGAGCTACGCAGCCGCAACCAAACTATGGGGTTAGCTACGGTTTATCGGGCCCTGGATGCGCTCAAGCTAGAGGGTTCCGTGCAGGTACGAACCTTAGGCAATGGCGAATCGCTCTACAGTCTGGTTAAAGAAGATCGACACCATTTAACTTGCCTTCAGTGTGGTGCTTCGATTCCGATCGAAGAGTGCCCGGTTCACGACCTGGAGGATCAGCTCCATCAGTCCTATCAATTTAAGATTTTCTATCACACGCTGGAGTTTTTTGGGCTGTGTACCCAATGTCAGCTTGCCCATGCGAGTGGTCAGCGATCGGATTGAGTTAAAGAACGGGTTGGGGGAATGGGCGGGCAAGATGCCCACCCCACAAGAATTATGGATTGAGTTAGAGAATAGGTTGGGGGAATGGGCGGGCAAGATGCCCACCCCACAAGAGTTGGGAACTGGGCAGGCAAGATGCCCACCCCACAAGAATTATGGTTTTACCCCCTTATGGTTTTACCAGTTCTGTGTTTAACTCATTGATTGGACGACGCTTAAGTTCTACGGATTCCGATCGCGGCAGCAAATCAAACACCTCACGGAACACATCGTCTATTTGTTCAAAGGCGATCGAGCCTACTTCATTCAGCACAACTTTACCTGATTGATCTAAAAGCACAGTCTGGGGAACAAATCCTTTGTAGTAGTAACCCGGTTCAGTGGAGCTGTAGCCGTCTTTCGGGGGAATCGCATCCACGTTGACCGGAATGATGTTGGCCGCCCGACCGTAGAAGGCATCCAGTTGAGAGACGACCGTTGCATATTCCTTGCTGTCGCGGCTGTCGTCTACAAAAAATACGAGCAGCACCGGCTTGTCGCGCTGGAGGGCTTCTGCCAGGTTGACTCTGGAGGGAAATAGCGACCCATTTCCAGCGTACAGGGCGAAAATATTGCCATCGTAGTGGTCATCGGTTAACCCTGCCCAGGCGGGGGAAATGCCGATGATCAGGATGCTCATTGTCACCACCATCAGTCCGCTCAGGAAACGCGCCACAAAAGGGCCGATCGCCGGTCTGCTCTGCCTGAAACTCTTGAAACGACCCCACCACTGCTTATCCATCTGATTCATCAAATTCATCCCTTCGGCACAATCACACTAACTACCATCATTGCATCCCATGAGTTCGATGATTCCATTCAACCTGCGCTTTGGTCACTCAAAATTGCCTCTCAAAATCTAAAGTTTCAAACTGTTACGGGCAATTTTTTGAAAAAGTCCTTATCCTGGTTTATTGGTGTTGCGTATTGCGGCTTCCATGCAACGACTCGATCGATTCACATCAAATCAGATCTCGCTAAATCAGATCTCGCTGGATCAAATCTTTTCACAAATTCAATGGCGCTGGCGGCGTTGGGTTGCCTGCTGGCTGGTCATGCTCCTATTCTGGGCAGGCTTTTCTCCAGTGGCGCTGGCCCAGGCTGAACCTCGCTCCGAAATGAACATTCAGCCCTACATTGACGGGGTGATAAACCGAATTACGGATTTCACCCTGGACAACGGACTGCGGTTTATTGTCATGGAGCGGCATCAGGCTCCAGTGATTTCCTTCATGACCTATGTGAATGTAGGGGCGGCGGAGGAAGAGGATGGAAAAACGGGGATTGCTCACTATCTGGAGCATTTAGCCTTTAAGGGCACGACGCGAATTGGTACAACTGACTATCAGGCGGAGGCTCCTTTACTCGATCGCCTGGATGAGCTGTTTGAGGAAATACAAACCGCAGAGCAGGCAGGTCAGGCAGATAAGGTGGTGGAACTTCAGCAAGAGTTTCTGCAAATTCAGGCGGAAGCGGAGCAATACGTCAAACAAAATGAGTATGGGCAAATTGTTGATCAATCCGGTGGTGTGGGGTTGAATGCGACCACCTCTGCTGATGCCACCCGCTACTTCTACAGCTTTCCGTCTAATAAATTAGAACTCTGGATGTCGCTGGAGTCGGAGCGATTTTTAGATCCGGTGTTTCGGGGTTTCCATGAAGAACGGGAAGTGATTTTGGAGGAGCGGCGCACCCGGACTGATAACTCTCCGATCGGCAAAATGATTGAGGAGTTTCTGGGAGAATCGTTGCAGGGGCAGCCCTACAGCCGTCCGGTGATCGGTTATGAAGCGGACATTCGCAACATTACTCGCCCCGATATCCAGGCGTTTTTTGACACCTACTACACGCCGGACAATATGATTGTGGCGATCGTGGGAGATGTAGATCCCAACCAGGTTCGAGAATTTGCAGAGGCTTACTTTGGTCGTTACCAGGCGCGATCGCCTGTGCCTCCCCTGGAGGTGGTTCCCCCGGAACGCACAGAACCGCGAGAAGTCATTGTTGAATTTCCTTCTCAGCCCTGGTACATGGAGGGTTATCAGCGACCGCCCATTACCAGCCTCGACAACCAGATCTACAACGTCATTAGCAGCATCCTCACCAGTGGGCGAACTTCTCGGCTATATCGCAGTTTGATTGACACTCAAATGGCCCTCAGCGTCAATATTTCTCCGACATTTCCTGGTAATCGCTTCACTAATTTGATGCTGGTTTATGCCCTCACTGCGCCCAATCACACCGTTGATGAAGTGGCTACTGTAATGCAGACCGAATTCGATCGCCTCAGAACCGAATCGATCGCCCCGGAAGAACTCGATCGGGTCAAAGCCCAAACTCGTGCCAGCTTGCTGCAAACCCTAGCTTCAAATCAGGGTATGGCCAGTCTGCTGCCAGAGTACGAAGCGAAAACGGGGAGCTGGCGGAATCTATTTGAGGATTTGAAACGGCTGGATGCAGTAACGGCGGAGGATGTGCAACGGGTTGCCCAGGAGCTTTTTCAACCTCAGAATTTGACGGTGGGTAAGTTGCTCCCAGCTGGTTAGGTTGCAATCAACAACAATCTTTCAGCTGATTCAAACCGATCGGCTGTTCAGAACATAAACTATGCGGTGGTTAAATGATGTGGGAATCTAACGGAAGTCAGAAGCTGCTGAAGTACGGCTTGATTATGCTGACCGTCGTGCTGTGGGTGGGACTTGGATGGGGGCGATCGCCTGCCCTGGCCATCACGCCTCACCACTATACAGATTTAGAATTACCACCCGCCCCGGAACTGACGATTCCAGACTACAGCCAGTTTGAACTCAGTAATGGCATGAGGGTGTATCTCCTGGAGGATCATGAGCTGCCCCTGGTGAGTGGTTCTGCCATGATTCGCACGGGTAGCCGTCTGGAGCCATCGGAGAAAACGGGGCTGGCCAGTATCGTAGGGGACGTGATGCGGAGTGGGGGAACGCTGAGCCATCCTGCCGATGAGCTGAATCAGCTTTTAGAACAGCGAGCGGCTGCGGTTGAAACCAGCATTGATGTGGCCAACGGCAGTGCTGGGTTTAGTGCCCTCAGTGAAGATTTACCGGAGGTGATGCAGCTTTTTGCTGAGGTTCTGCGCCAGCCAGCCTTGCCTCAAGATCGTATTGATCTGGTTAAAAACCAGTGGCGGGGTTCGATCGCCCGTCGCAATGATGACCCCAGGGAGATCGCCAATCGAGAATTTCAAAAGTTAATCTACGGCGAAGAGAGTCCCTATGCTCGAACCGTGGAATACAGTACGTTGGATAATATTACCCGTGCCGATGTGCTGAATTTTTATCGACAAACGATTCAACCGCAGAATGTGCTTCTGGGCATCACCGGGGATTTTGATTCGGCTGCCATTCGTCCCCTGATTGAGCAGACCTTTGGAGACTGGCAGGCTCCGGAGGACATTCAGACACAGTTGGTATCTGCCCAAACGACGACGGTACAGGAAGTGGCTCAGGTCAGACAGGGGGAATATTTCTGGTGGATCAACCCCAGTTGACCCAGAGTAATGTCCAGATCGGTCATTTGGGTGGACAGTTGAACCAGGAGGGGTATCCGGCCCTGTCGGTGATGAATGAGGTGCTCAATGGGCTGGGGGGCAAGCTGGTGAACGAAGTGCGATCGCGTCAGGGACTAGCCTATTCTGTCTATGCCCTCTGGTCGCCCCGGTTTGATTATCCTGGACTGTTTGTTGGGGGAGGGCAAACGCGATCGGAGTCCACCGTGCCCTTTATTCAATCCACAAAGGAGCAAATTCGGGCGATTCGTACAGCTCCCATCGCTGAAGAGCAATTAAACAGAGCCAAGGATTCGGTGTTAAATGCCTTTATCTTCAACTTCCAGACTCCCTCTCAGGTTTTGGCGCGGGTGATACGTTACGACTACTACGGTTATCCCCAGGACTTTATTTTCCAGTATCAGCAGGCGGTGGAAGCAACGACAACCGATGATGTCCTGCAAGCGGCCCAGGCGAATCTGAAGCCGGAAAACCTGGTGACGCTGGTGGTGGGCAGTGCAGCCCAAATCAATCCACCGCTGGACAGTCTGAATCCAAATACACAAGTGACTCGAATTGATGTGTCCATTCCCCAACCCCAGGGTTAGGGCGATCGACCGGATCAGTTAAACGGGGGCAAAACCCCCGTTCTGGCAATCTGAACTTAAATTACTAACCCAACTCATTCAGTTCTACTTTTTGGGAGTCGCATACAGCTTGGGATTAGGAGTGGGAGCTTCTGCGATCGGCCCTTGAGGTTCTGGGTTTTCCAGATACTCAAATTGTCCTTTCCCATCCGGGCTTTCGCCTTTTGCCCAGCCGCCTTCCTTACTTTCGATTCCTTCGGACAGGTTCCAGAACTGATAGGACGCTTCCTGCTTCTCCAGTTCACGGGGGAATCGGCTGGGAACCGGAAGATCTTCCAGACCATCCGCCTTCAACTCTTCGATCGCCGCTAACCACTGATTTTGGTGCATGGTATCGCGGGCGATCATATAGCTGAGAGTATCCTTTACGCCTGGATCAGTGGACATTTCGTACAGCCGCACCGCCTGCAAACGACCCTGAGCTTCTGCCTGCACGTTAGAGAGGAAATCAGCCATCAGGTTTCCCGAAGCAACGATGTAATTCCCGTTCCAGGGATAACCGACACTATCCGTTGGTGCAGCTCCACCACCCGTCATCACAGCGTGCTTAGGATTCATGCTGGCGGTGATGATATCTTCAGCTTTCATGCCTCCCATTACGCCTTTGACAATGGGGTCAGTTGCAGCTTTCTCCTGAACATCCGCAGGTGCTTTATCGACCAGATGGGCAATCAAATTGGCCAGCATTTCAATATGCCCAATTTCTTCAGTACCAATATCCAGCATCATATCCTTGTACTTGGCAGGTTCACGACAGTTCCAGCCCTGGAACAAGTACTGCATCATGACGGACATTTCCCCAAAGGGCCCACCAATCAGCTCTTGCAGTTGTTTTGCATAAATTGGGTCAGGACTTTCGGGTTTGGTAAAGTATTGCAGTCGTTTCTTGTGGTAAAACATATATTTGTTATGTTGAGCGGCAACGAAAAAGTGAAGTCAGCTTCAACCTTTTCTCTCTCTATTCTTCATAAATTTCAGCCGTTCTTCATCCTTCAAATTCATGAGTTTAGAAAAGCTGTAATTACCTCTAGAGTTTGAGTAAATATCTCACGAGGTAAATTTCCCTAAAGCTGTTCTGGTAAGGCTTTGAGTGGAAATTGCAAATTTATTTTTATGAGTTTAATGTGGTTTACATCACATTGAGAATGAGGGAGTTTCTCTGCTTTATAAGGCTATTTAAGTGAGTCTTAGGTATGACTCTGCGAGTAGAAGTTTTGTATTGAATCCAACTTGGAGTTCTCTACTCCTCACTTCTCATTCCTCGCAAAACTTGCCGAATTGTATCAGCCGGAACCTGATCGGTGACTTTGACTGAACCCATTTCGGTGGGCAGCACAAACCGCACCTTGCCCGCCTCGACTTTCTTATCGGTTTGTAAGGCATCTACGATCGCCTCAATATCTAATCCTGGCGGCAGTTGGGTGGGTAATCCCGTTTTCTGGATCAAAGCTTCCTGGCGTTCCGTCTCGGCTGCACCCCACATCTCCAAATTCACGGCAATCCGTCCGGCGGCCACCATGCCGATCGCCACTGCTTCCCCGTGATTGACCACGCGATAGCCCGTCAAGCTTTCCACCGCATGACCGATCGTATGGCCATAGTTTAAAATAGCCCGGAGTCCGGCTTCCTTCTCATCCTGGCGGACGACGTGGGCCTTGCCTGGCAAGAACAGGTCAGAATGGTTTGCATCAACTCATCGCTGACATAGCGTTGTTGATCTAACCGTTTGGCAGACTCAAGCTGAGCAAACAACTCTGCATCCCAAATCACGCCATACTTAATCACCTCCGCCATCCCAGCTCGAAACTCTCTGGCGGGTAGAGTTTGCAGAACCTGGGGATCAATCAGCACCAAACGCGGCTGATGGAATGCCCCAATTAAGTTCTTCCCCTGGGGATGATTTACGCCCGTCTTACCGCCGATCGCTGCATCCACCATTGCCAGCAGGGAGGTTGGCACCTGGACAAAGTGAATCCCCCGGAGCCAGGTTGCTGCTGCAAATCCAGTCATGTCTCCCACCACGCCACCCCCCAGAGCCACCAGGGTAGACGATCGCTCCAGACGATGTTCCAGGGCACAGTCATAGACTTTTTGGATGGAGTTCAGCGTTTTGTAGCGTTCGCCTGCGGGAATCAAATGGTGCGCCACCTGAAAGCCCGCCTGCTGCAATGATGCGATCGCCCGTTCTCCATACCGTCGGAAGACCATTGGATTGGACACCAGCAAAACTTTTTTGCCTAACTTCAGGGGCTGCATCCACGCCCCCAGGTGATCAAGCCCTCCAGGCGCAATGGAAATCTCGTAGGATTGCTGCGGTAACTCAACGGTAATAACTGACTTCATGGGCTGGGTTCACAAATTCGGGTTTGATAAAGGGCTGTCCGCCGATTGTACTCTACCTGATTGGGGGTTTGGATCAATTCTGAGCTAGTTCGGAGTCAGCAGCAAGGCACCAGACTCATGCACTCCCCTGATCCTCGCCCAAATGACGGGCAATCACGATCGCCTCTTCCGGGGTGAAACGAATGGGAATACCCGGATCCCAGGATTCGACATAGGTTTTGAGGAAGACTCCTTCACAGGTAAAACTATAGGTTTGATGAACTCGCCACTGGGCAATGCCTCGATAACGCGATCGAACCAGAGCCATCACTGCCAGCTCTAAAGACGGATCGAGCGGTAAATCTCCTTGAATCGGCGAAAAGTCTTCCAAACCGGTTAAACCCTTTTCTTCACGCCATTGCCACTGCTGTAAGTCCTGCAACTGTCGCAGCACATCCTCGGATTGATATGAGTCACCCATGTCTCAAACCAACGATTAGTACATAAATACTATATCAGAAAACAGAATTTTCCAGCGATTTTTATTGGGTTGAGAGATTGCACATCTCGGTAAGGGCGCACAGTGCGCCCCTACAGGCAATCTATCTGCCGTGCAAATGATTTGAATCGGTATGACTCCTCACTCCCCACGCCTCACTCCCTGGAAAAAGTTGTTGAACCCATGCCAGGGGCTACAAACAAAAAATTAGGGGCAGCCCAAAGACTACCCCATCTAGTAATTTATGCAATTGAATGCAGTAATCGACTTGTCACAAGCCAATTAAGTGGACTATTGCACAACAACTTTGCCGGCCATACCCGCACCCCGGTGAGGCGCGCAGAAGTAGCTGTAGGTTCCTGGCTCATCGAAGGTGGCTTCGTAGGACTCACCAGGAGAGAACATAAGCTGTTGGTGGGATTTGTTTGCCATAGCACCCTCAAACACGATGTTGTGGGGAGGGAGTTTATTGTTGACCCACTTGACAGTGTCGCCAGATTTGATCGTTACGGTAGAAGGCTCAAACGCCAGCATACCGCTGTCTGTACCCATTTTGACCGTAACCGTTTCAGCAGCAGCAGGGGAAACCGCCATCAAAAAGCTGCCAACCACCAGGGCGATCGTACAAAGGGCAAGACTTAAACTCCGCGAAAAGGAAGTAAACAGTTTCATGAAATACCTCTGGAGATTTAAGTTGGATTCCATTCTCATTAGAGATTCTATCCTGAATATTTGACGAAATACGTTCCTATTCGGGATTTTGGAATATTCTATTCGGCATTTTAGAAAGAGCGCGTTCCCCAGCCCGGTGCCTTTTCGGCTGCCCTTAACACAAAGGCCGCTAAATTTTCAACCTCCGGTTGGGAGAGCCAGCTTTCCGGAACCTGCCGACATAGATAAGCCTCTTTACTGCCGTCGTAGGACATGGGTTGCCGGATAAATGCCACCAATTCCTCCAGGGTGTCGCGGGGAGGAACGGCTCCCTTCAGAGCCTCCAGGGACAGAGGGACGGAGGGATCGGGCAGCGTTGCCCCTCCCACATGGCAGTTCAGGCAATTCTCTGAAAACAACTGCTGTCCTGCTGACAGGTCTTCTGCCGAAAATAGTTGCATCTCTCCCTGGGAATTCACTAACACCGAAACCGGCTCTTTGGCATCCAGGTATCGCAAAACATAGGGTTCGATCGCCCCTGCTTCAGCCGCCTGAGTCACCAGACCAAAACTCAGCATCCAACTTATCCAACCTATCAAGAGGCTCAAGAGACAATCGGAAAGCAGACGAGGGACGATCGACATAATTCATCTAGACCAATTCCTACGGGCCCAGGGGCAAGTTAGTTCACATCACCGCCCACAAGGCATCCAGATTATACCGTTTGCGCTGTGGCAGTTGGCGGTTTCGAGGCAGTTCCCTGCGTCCCCAGTTGAATTAATTCCACCTTATAGCCGCTGGGGTCTTGTACAAAGGCAATCACCGTAGAGCCATGCTTCATGGGGCCAGGTTCCCGCACCACATTTCCGCCCTGCTGCTTAATTCGATCGCAGGTGGCATAGATATCATCCACGCCGATCGCAATATGGCCATAGGCATCGCCCAGATCGTACTGGCTGGTTCCCCAGTTGTAGGTGAGTTCCAGTACCGTATGATCCGACTCATCCCCATACCCCACAAATGCCAGGGTAAATTCACCACCCGGATAATCTTTCTGCCGCAGGAGCTTCATCCCCAGAACATCGCAGTAAAACTTGAGGGACTCTTCCAGGTTGCCGACGCGCAGCATGGTGTGTAGTAGTCGCATAGGTTAACTCCTGTTACAACATCTTTATTTTAGTGAGGAGTGAGGAGTGAGGAGTGAGGAGGAGACAGGAGATGGCTTTCGTGGCACAGGCATCTTGCCTGCCAGTAAAACAACTGAGGGAGAGGAGGGAGGAGGGGGAGAAGGGAAAGAGAGGATATGTCAAACAGATTGTGTCAGGGAGCAAAGTTAAAGCGGAAACCTATCTTCAAACTCGATGGCAAAACGGTTGAGTGCCGCCTTCCAATCTTTCGCCCCACTTTCTGAATCATCAACCGGATCGATCGCGGCATAAGTTCGCCCCAGATTCACTAACTCATGCAAAAAGGTGGCATCGTTGTGTTGGCTTTCCAGTCCAGGGGTATGTTTCGCCACCTTAATCAGGCGACGAGCATAGGCGATCATCGCATTGGGATCAGCAAAGCCCGCAATAAATGCCGTTAGTTCCTGCGCCCCTTTCTCAATGGCAGCTTCATCTTGTCCATTCCATAAAGTGTTGAGAAAGAATTGCGGATCATCCGCTGGACAGTCTGCGGGATTTACTGAGGTATATGCCTGTGCCAGGGTAATCAGTTCATGCAAGAAACGTCGATCGCCCTTGAGTGCATCCGAGATATCAGCTTGCTGGACTGCTTCCAGGAGCGATCGGTGCTGCTACGTAAGCCGATCGGTTGTAGCTGGTGATGATAAGGGAGGTAGAGGGAGTCATGCAGGGTATTCGTCAAAGCTACCCTTAAGGTGCCCAGCTTCGAAAATCTTGGCAACGATGTAATTGCTAGTTTGTCAAGTCTGTGAAGTGAACCAGATCCGACAGCCAAAAGTTTTACTAACAGCACAGTTCCGTAGACTTTAATGTTCCAATAAATCAAATTCATCATACTTCCAGGCATTCAAACTCATATCGGGAAATACCTCTGGGCAATTAGATTCATGCCTCGGAAATGTTATTTGATTGTTTCTTATGTAGACGTTACCGCAACTTAAATATCGTCCCTTCTCAATTGCTTGGTCATCTGTAATCTCTACAATACTGTGAATATAGTATCCCCCAGAACCTCCATTATGTGCTCGCGTTAAAAAGTAAATTCTGCCATGTAACTGAATAACATTAATACAACTATCACAAACTAATCCTTCCAAAGTACGACGAAAAGAGAAATGGGCTGGAATACGAAAATGAGTGTTTGTCTTTTGGTTTACAAGATATATTTCTGTCCTCCTAAGCGGTTTTCCATTTGGTAGGTCAACCTCAATTTCTTGGAAGTCATACACATAATCTGTTTCTTGGACAGCTTGACCATCCCTTATTTCTTCAAAATTCAAATAATTAGTCAATAGTCGATGAAAACTAAAAACAGTACCAAATACAACTGGCAAACCAAACAATAAAGGTTTAAGGCGTTGCTGAATCAAGAGATGAACCTCGGAGGAACTGGAACATCGTCAAACCTGAGGTAGTGAAGTAACAACCGAATAGAGTGAGCCAGCATTTCTACGGCTTTGGAGTAGCACAGCGTTTTGCGATGCAGTCGAGCCAGATAGTGCCGCAAGCGAGTGTTCTCACTTTCAACTCGAGTCATATACGTTTTGCTGACAATCTGATCGCCATCGGGAATGAAACCGGGATACACCGACCACCCATCAGTGACGTAGAAATAGCAGTTCCAGTCCGCCACAGTCTGCCAGAGTGGGACAAAGGTTTCAGCACTATGGTCACCCAGAACCCAGCCTAAAATTCCCTTTTTGAAGTGGTCAACGGCTGTCCATAGCCAAATCTTGTTTTTTTTGAGCCGACAAAGGTTTCCAATTCGTCGAGTTCTCCAACTTCGGGGGGCGTTTCCGGTGCATAGGCGTCCGGCAGGCGCGTTGCGACCTGCTGCACCCAGGTAATGACCGTGGTATGGTGTACTCCTTTGACCCGTTCGATCGCTCGAAACCCAGAGCCGTTGAGATACATCTTGATGCATTCGCGTCTGAACTCGTCTGAGTACCCTCGATGCGGGTCGTAGGTATCAATGAACTGACGACCACAAGCGACACAAATGTGATTTTGCTTACCTTTCCTCTTACCGTTTTTACGGATATGAGTAGCCCCACACTCTGGACATTGCATTGCAGATTACCCTAAATCATCTTTCAATTATGCAACGCCAGGTTTAATTCTCATTACCCAATATTAGCAAGCGATTCTTGTGATGTCTCCTAAAAAACCAGATTTAATAAGCATAAATACTCATCTAGTAAATCTAGTGCGATCGCCCTCGTAGGTTGGGTTGACGGAGGAAACCCAACATTTCTCTCTCAACAATTCATCATTCATATCCAATGGTATCTTTGGGCAAATACGCAGAAACCCGATTTGAGCAGGGAAGCTGGCAATTTCACCAACTGATCGTCAGCGTCAATGGACAACCCAATCCGATCGCCCTGATTACCCCCGCACCTAACCAACCGCAGCCCCTCTGTCCAGACTTCGATCGAGATGACTCCAGAGAAATTCCAGCCACACCCATCTAACCCGCTTATCTCCAGTCTGCCCCTGCCAAAAATTCACCAAAAAGTAGTTGAACACGCTTGATCTTCCCAGGCGTATCCCTTATGCTGTTGCGATGCTGGTTTTTTCTTCCCAGAATGAGCCAGTGACCAATCCGGCTTAAGGTGAGGTGTAACGCTGATTAGGGAAGGGGTCAACAACCCTAACCAGCTAACCTAACTCTCTGAACATCCCAGAGTGCAAGGCTGTTTGATTGTAGATCATTCCTGTTTGTGGTGGGTCTGCGATCGGCAGTCTCGCTGATGCATGACGGAGCTTGGGGATAGTTTCTCGTAAACGCTTTCCCACACCTTAAGCTTTTCTTCCTAAAATCATCAGCGAGGAACAGAATATGTCTTCAGAGTTCAACGAACTGCTGCCCGTTGTGCAAGATGAGCGGGTGCAAATTTGGATTATCGGTACACGCGATCAGGTGATCTTCACCATGAACGAATGCTATGTCAGAAAGCTGGCAACCGATCGAGTTCAGTTCACCCCGATCATCCCTGCCCCCTTTGCTACCGGAAAATACATGACGGTTTTGGTGCGGTAATTTTTATTCCTGGATAATTCCAACACAAGGGCGATTCACGAATCGCCCCTACTCTTGTGGGGTGGGCATCTTGCCCGCCCAGTTCTACACCTCTTGTGGGGTGGGCATCTTGCCCGCCCAGTCAAAGAAGCAGAACCATAGACAGATTATTTAATCCCCGTTTCTTAGGGTTGAATCCCTTTAACTCAACTCCAACATGCGCTGAATCGGTCGTAATGCAGCCAGGCGGGTGGATTCCGGTAGGGTGATTTCTGGCGATCGGTTTTTCATAGCCAGGTATAGTTTCTCCAGCGTGTTAAGCCGCATATGGGGACACTCATTGCAGGCACAGTGATTCGTCGGAGGAGCAGGAATGAACTGCTTGTGGGGAGCCTGTTTCTGCATTTGATGGATAATGCCTGGTTCCGTGACCACAATGAAGGTAGAACTGTCGCTCTCCAGAGAATATTTCAGCAGGGCAGTGGTTGAGCCAATATAACGAGCGTGGCGTAAGACCGCAGGTTCACATTCAGGGTGGGCAATAATCTCGGCATCAGGATGGGCCACTTGAAGCTGCACCATCCGCTTCTCTGAAAACGTTTCATGCACCATACAACTACCCTGCCACAGCAGCAGAGCTCGCCCGGTTTGCTCCATCACGTATCGCCCCAGGTTGCGATCGGGGGCAAAAATAATCGGTTGCTCGGTTGGGATCTGCTCCACAATCTTGACGGCATTAGAGCTAGTGCAAATAATGTCGCTCATTGCCTTAATTTCAGCCGTACAGTTAATGTAGGACACCACCAGATGATCGGGATGGGCCGCTTTAAAGTCTGCAAAAGCCGCAGGTGGACAACTATCCGCCAGAGAGCATCCTGCCTCCAGATCGGGCAAAAGGACTAGCTTATCTGGGTTTAAAATCTTGGCGGTTTCTGCCATAAAGTGAACCCCAGCAAACACAATCACAGCCGCATCGGTGTCCGCCGCCTGCCGTGACAAACCTAAAGAATCTCCAATGTAATCAGCAATATCCTGAATATCGGGATCCTGGTAGTAGTGCGCCAGAATCACCGCATTCATTTCGCGCTTCAAATCCTGAATGGCGGAAAACAGATCATTGGGTAGGGCTGCCTGAGTCGGGTTTGGGTGGGAAAGGGTGGTTGCAAACACAGTAAGCTGCTCAATCCTATAGGTTCTGTAAGGACAAATAAAGGTGTAATTGAATTATAGTTGTTTTCACCAAAATTGTGGGGATCTCAGGCATCACCCCTCATTAGGTTGAGCAGTTTCCGGTAAACCTCCTGTAAAGTATCTTTAGAAGGTTATAACAACCTTAATAAATTCTGTTTGTTGCGTTTGAGATAGGAGGAAACCAATGGAAGCGATTGTGACATTCTTGTGTGACAGTGCGATCGTTGCCAGTCTTGGTTATTTGGGGATTGGATTAGTTCTGCATTTGGTGGATTGCTGGAACCGCACAGCCCTACCCACCGAGGCCAAAGCACTGCCCGGTAAAACCCCGCTGAGTCTACCCGAAGCGACTTCGTCTCCTGTCGTGGTCAGAGCCACGCGCACTGAAAAGCAGCCCGTTCCAGTTCAGGTGAATGCAGCCGACTAGAGACGCAGGATCGTTGAAGTCTTTCTGGTTTTATCTATTCGTTTTGCCCAGTGAGGGCAGGCTTGAGGAGTCTGCCCAATTTACATATTTTGATGGTTGGTTATTTTGAGCGACTGGTTATTTTGAGCTACTCATCTGGAATAACTACCAGCGTAATACCCTGAACTCCCAGCACCTTGACAGAATCTCCAGGTTCTACAGGTTTGTAGTGGGATTCAGCAAATTTTGCTTTCCAGATGCTGCCTTGAAACCGCACTCTGCCCATGTGTTCAGGTGCGATCGACTGTTCAACGTGACCCTGAGCGGGTTGAGGGAACAACTTAATTGATTTGTCTATAGCCTTCATGTTTCCTGAGTCACACCCAGTAATAAAGAACGGTAGATGGGTTCATGGAATGAACGTTACCCCTGATGGTTAGGAGACAAGAAGACCATCCGCAAAGGGTAGTCGTCTTTGGTGTAACCTCTAGCACAACCTTTCGCACGGTAGATTGACTGAAATACCGTCTCCTCAATTAGTAGATACGTGACACCCAACGCAAGTTTCGGAGACTGCGAAAGTTTTATACACCTATAGCTTTAATTCTATAGCCGATCGCTTTTTTCTAGGGTAGTCCGGCTGGATGCTGTTAGTGAACCGTTTCTTTAAGAAAATTTGATTAAAATTCCTGGAATCTTCATCAAAGTTGGTGAAGCTGATTCTATAAAGCTCAGTGATTCCCATCACTGCCAAGACGTTTCACGACCGCATTGACCGCCCCCTGTCTACATCGTCACTTTACTGAGCGTCCTGAAATCATGTCCAGGTCTCTTCGAGTTCGTCCTAACTATATCGATCGAGTTAGGTTTGCCCTGCGTCGCAACGGATTTCCTACCCAGCGTGCCCTTGCAGAAGAAATGGGATTGTCCTTAGATACCGTCGGCAAATTTGTGCGAGGAAAACCCATCGATCGCGCCATTTTTGAAGAACTTTGCGATCGATTATCCTTAGACAGTCAAGAAGTTGCTACCTTTAACGGTGATTCTTTTGACAGTGCCATTTCCTCCAAAAGTTTGCCATTCGATTCCCGTCCGCATTCCCTCCATTATTCTGCAACTCATGTTGCTGCAACTTCAGAAATTAGTCTGGATCGTCAGGACTGGGGAGATGCCCCCAGCATAGCCAGCTTTCACGGTCGCACTCAGGAATTAGCAACCTTGCACCAGTGGCTTCAGCAGGAACAGTGCCGACTGGTGGCAATTCTGGGCATGGGCGGGATGGGCAAAACGACATTGGCCATTCGGCTGGCAGATCTCATGATCAACGGTGATCAAACAGTGTTCAAATATGTCATCTGGCGATCGCTGCTGAATGCTCCGCCCATTGAAGAAATTTTGACGGATTTGATTCAATTTGTTTCCAACCATCAGGATGTACATTTGCCGGATTCATTAGATGGAAAAATCGCTCGCTTACTCCACTATCTGCGTCAGCATCGCTGTCTCTTGATCCTGGACAATGTGGAATCGGTCTTGCAGGGAGAAATGCAGGTGGGTCGCTATCTACCCGGTTATGAAGGTTACGGGCATTTGTTTCAGCAAATTGGCGAATTTCAACACCAGAGCTGCTTAATTTTGACTAGCCGCGAAAAACCCAGAGAAGTGGCGCTGTTGGCAGGAGATACCCTGCCTGTGCGATCGTTTCATCTGCGGGGATTGTCGCAGCCAGAGGGATGGGAAATTTTTAAAGCCAAAGGATGTTACGGGCCGGGCGATCGATTGCAGGATGTGCTGGATCACTATGCGGGAAACCCTCTGGCTTTGCGGATTGTGGCTTCTGCCATTCAAGAACTGGTAGATGGAGACATGACCGAACTGTTGCCAAGATTGCAGGAAGGACGGTTCCAATTTGGGGACATTAGCGATCTACTGGAACAGCAATTTGAGCGATTGTCGGCAGTTGAGCAGCAGGTGATGTACTGGTTGGCGATTAACCGCGATCCAGTTTCCCTCTCTGACCTGGAAACAGATGTGGTTGCCGAACCGACCAAACGCCAACTATTAGGAGCAGTACAGTCCTTAGTGCGTCGGTGTCTGGTGGAAACCAATCACAAACAGGTTTTACTTCAGCCCGTCGTGATGGAATACGTCACTTGCCGACTGGTCATGCAGGTTTGCCAGGAAATTGTTCAGCACCAGAGAAACTTTCTGCGAGACTATGCCCTCCTTAAAGCTCAAAGCAAAGACTATGTGCGCCATGCTCAAACTCGCCTGATTTTACAACCGTTGTTAGATGGATTGCAGCTTATTCTGGGCAGCCCCAGGCAAGTTGAATACCACCTGAAGACCATGCTGATGAAATTGCGAGCCGAAGCTCCCCTCCAGGCGGGCTATGTTGGGGGTAATCTTTTGAACCTGTTACGGGAATTGCAGGCTGATTTCAGCGGGTTGGATTGCTCGAATCTAACTCTATGGCAGGCGTATCTGGTCGGAGTGCCGCTGCATGGAGTCAATTTTTCCGGTTCTGATCTATCTAAATCAGTGTTCACAGATACGCTAACGGCAACTCTGTCCGTTCAATTTAGCCCGGATGGCACTCTGTTTGCAGCCGGAAATGCCGATGGACTGGTGCGAATATGGTCTACGTTGAATGGACAAAAACGATCGACTTGCAAAGGGCATACCAGTTGGGTGTGCTCCGTCGCCTTCAGTCCCACACAACCGATTCTAGCAACCGGTAGCTTTGATCAAACTATCAAACTGTGGGATGTGCGAACCGGAGCCTGTCTGCAAACTTTGACCGGCCACAGCAGTTGGGTCTGGTCAGTTACCTTCAGCCCCGATGGAAACTGGCTGGCCAGCAGCAGCAGCGATCGCACCACGAGGCTCTGGTCAGTTGCAACGGGCAAATGTATTCGGGTTTTGCAGGGCCACAGGGGGGCGGTGAATTCTGCGGTTTTCAGTCCTGATGGGCAACTTCTCGCCACCAGCAGTGACGGTGGAGCAGACTACACCATTCGCCTATGGGAGGTGCAAACTGGGAAGTTACTCAACATCTTTGAAGGGCATAGCGACTGGGTACGGGCGATCGCCTTTAGCCAGGATGGGCACACCCTGGTCAGCGGCAGCTATGATCACAGCCTGCGTGCCTGGGATATTGCCTCTGGTCAATGCCTTTACACGCTTCGGGGCCATGTTCACACCGTTTTGTCGATCGCTTTCAGTTCAGATGGTCGCACAGTTGCCAGCAGCAGTCACGATACCACGATTCGCATTTGGGATCTGGAGCAGGGACGCTGCCTGAAGGTGTTAACGGGACACCAGAATGGAGTCTGGTCAGTGGACTTTCACCCGGATGGACGCACCCTGGTCAGCGGCAGTAATGACAGTATGGTGAAGCTGTGGGATACCAAAACGGGGCAATCCCTGAAAACGTTGCAGGGCTATAGTCCTGGAATTCGATCGGTGGCATTCAGTCCAGACGGTCAATGGCTGGCTAGCGGTAGTGACAATAACACCGTCAAGTTGTGGAATCCGCAGCTCCAGGCGTGCGAGCGTACCCTAGCAGGGCACAGTAGTTGGGTCTGGAGCGTAGCGTTTAGCCACGATAGTCAAACCCTGGCCAGCGGCAGTAGTGACGGTACGATTCGGGTCTGGCAACCCCAAACGGGTCAACTCACCCGGATTTTGAGGGGTCATACGAATCTGGTCATGTCCATCGCCTTTAACCCAGACAGCACGATCTTAGCCAGTGGCAGCGTCGATCGCACCATTCGATTCTGGAATCTGGCAACGGGGGAATGCCTCAGGGTGATCACGCGCACCGGGCGCATCTGGTCGGTTGCCTTCAGCCCCGATGGTCGCACCCTGGCCAGCAGCAGTGAGGATACCACCCTTCGATTGTGGGATGTGCAGACAGGGGAATGCTTTCAGGAACTCAAAGGCCACAATGGTTTGGTCTTTTCCGCAGTATTCAGTCCCGATGGACAGATGATTGCCAGCGGCAGTAGTGATCAGTCGGTAAAACTGTGGGATCTGCGATCGGGGAACTGTTTGCAGACTTTTTCCCATCAAGGGCGGGTTTGGTCTGTTGCCTTCAGTCCCGATGGCAAAACCCTGGTCAGCAGTGGCGAAGATTGTACGGTGAAACTGTGGGATCTGCGATCGGGAAACTGTTTGAGAACCTTGAGCGGACATCAAAGCGAAGTTTGGGCAACAGCTTTTAGCCCAGCGGGAGATCAGATCGCTAGCGGTAGTCAGGATGGTGAAATCAAGCTCTGGCGAACGGAATCTGGAACGCAAATCGCCTCCCTTAGAAGCAAGCGTCCCTATGAAAATCTGAATATTTCTCAGATCATTGGCTTAACTGAAGCGCAGAAAGAATCCCTTAAGATTCTGGGAGCCGTTGAATTCGCAGCTTTAGACTTGTGATAGCGTATAGTTACCCGAGCGCTCGATCGTGAACTGGTTTGAATGAGCTTGTTCGAATGTCCCGTTCTACTGATTTAGAGTCACTGATTTAAGATCATGGTTTCTCAGTCGCCTCCTCAATCCCACCAAATTTATCCTGACAGTGACGGTAAACCGATGGCAGACAACACAGAGCAGTTCCGTTGGATTGTAACGATTCAACAGAACCTGGACTGGTTGTTTGCAGAGGATCCAAATGTCTTTGTGGCAGGAGATTTGCTCTGGTATCCCGTAGAAGGGCATCGAGAAATCTGTACTGCACCTGATACGCTGGTTGTTTTGGGTCGTCCGAAGGGAAAACGGGGATCCTACAAGCAATGGGAAGAGGCAGGCATTGCACCCCAGGTTGTCTTTGAGATTCTCTCGCCGAGCAATACCCTCACCGAAATGAACAAAAAGCAGGTCTTCTACGATCGCTACAACGTGGAGGAATATTATCTTTATGACCCTGATAAAAACGATTTGAGCGGCTGGCTACGAGTCGATCGCAATTTTGATGTGATTGATCCGATCGATCAGTGGGTGAGTCCACGGTTGGGAATTCGGTTTAGTTTGAACGAAACGCTACAGATTTACCGTCCTGATGGGCGGCTTTTCTTGAGCTACATCGAAATTGCCCAGCAGGTAGAACAGGAACGCCAGCGAGCCGAACAGGAACGACAACGAGCCGAGCAAGAAAGCTTGAGGGCAGAACAGGAACGACAACGAGCCGAACAGGAACGACAACGAGCCGATCGGTTGGCTGAACAACTGCGACGTATGGGCATCAATCCAGAGGAGTAAATGGTATTGCCAGCTCCCTACAGCTAGCTGAAGATTTACTACTGTTTTTAACAAGACGTAACAGTCTTCTGAATCCATCACGGTAATGCTGTTATACCTGAGATAGAAGCAATCGTCACAAGTCAATACCAGTATCATGAACAGCCAAAATCGTTCTCGGTTTCAGCACTACTTGAGTCAGGGTGCGCGAGCAGGATTGGGCTTATGGTTCGGTTTTCTGAGCTTATCTTTAGGGCTTGCTTTTAGCGGATCGATCGCCAGTCTGGGTCTCTTGCCGCAACCCGTTCAGGCCCAGGATTGGTTACACAACCGCATGACAGAATTGCAGCATTCCAACACTCGCTGGATTCAGGTGAATTTGTCTACCCAACGCCTGATCGCCTGGGAGGGCGGAACGCCGGTTTACGCCATTATTGTCTCCACTGGAACCACGAATCATCCCACCCTGTCTGGCTCCTTTGCCGTCCAATCTAAGCACCGCATTGCTCGGATGCAGGGGGATACCTATGATGTGCCCGATGTCCCCTTTGTGATGTATTACGATGGCAACTACGGCATCCACGGCACATACTGGCATAATCGGTTCGGCACACCCATGAGTCACGGCTGCGTTAATGTTGCGGTCGATCATGCGGAATGGTTATACAATTGGGCAGCGATCGGCACTCCGGTAGTGGTGCATTACTAGTAGGGCATTACTAGTAGAAGCGGGCGTGAATTTAGCAACCGTAGAGCGGGCATCTTGTCCGCGCAGGCTGGAAGCCTGCACTACGAAAGGTAGGGCTAGAGGGCAGGACTCCATTCAGTAGGGTCGATCGCATGATCAGCTAAGAAATTAGGAGCGCGTCAACGGTGTTGCAGTTCATCACAAAATCCGATTACCTGCTGCGAGAAACGCTGTTAGGACTGAAGCGAGGCGGATGGATGAATTGGGCCGCAGTCAGTACGGTGACAGTGCTGCTGTTTTTGTTTGGCATCAGTCTACAGGCATCGTGGCAACTGGATAAGCTGTTGAATCAGTTTGGCAGTCAGTTAGAAGTCTCTGTGTATTTGGACACTGGCGTACAGGCAGCCGATGTTTCCCCTTTCATTGCAGCGATGCCTGAAGTGGAGCATGCAACTCCCGTCACCAAGGAGGAAGCCTGGTCAGTTTTAGTTCAGGATTTGGGACTATCGGACATTCAGGGAGCAACCGAACAACTGAATGGGAATCCCCTGGTGGATGAAGTGAAGGTCAAAGCAAAAAATTCAGAGCAAGTTCCTTCCCTGGCGGAGAAAATCAAGCAGGTGCAGGGAGTGGATCAGGTGCAGTACATCGATGAAGCCGTTCAGCGCATCACAGAATTAAATCAAGGACTGAACTGGCTAAGTCTTGGAATTACTACAATGCTCAGTCTAACGGCGATCGCAGTCATTACCACCACGATTCGGCTGATTGTGATGGCGCGGCGGCGGGAAATTGAGGTGATGCAATTAGTTGGAGCAACCACAAGCTGGATTTACTTACCCTTTATCCTCCAGGGATTGACCCTGGGCATGGTCGGAGCCGTTGTCGCCTGGGGCTTGATTACAGGGGTGCAGCAGTTTGTGGGTAGGTTACTGTCCCAACAGCCAGAATTCGTGCAGTTTTTGATTAGCGGCTTACAGCCGACTCCCCAGGAAGCCTTACTGTTGCCGATCGCGCTGCTCCTCCTGGGGGGTTCAGTCGGACTCATTGGTAGTTTGTTTGCTGTGAAACGGTTTGCAACGCGGTAAGTTAAATTGACTGTCCGCCAGATCCCTGCAAGATCCCTGCAAGATCACGGAGCAATCTGGGAATCCTACGGATGGTGTCCAGCTAAACTTAACCTGATTTTCATTTAATCTAGGCAACGATACGGTGGCTACTTGTGCAGAGATTGCATACGCGCAAGTAACAAGTTATACTGCGTAAATCGTGTTTTTACTGAATTAATTCTATTAGGGTCGTCGCGTGGCTGGATGCGTCGATTTGAAGAAGATAGCGAGAATGAATCATGGGCATATACAAAAATGTGATGGAATTACTGGTGGAAGAGGAGGTCGTGCGGCAATCCAAGGCACTCCCTCCCCGAATGGCATCCTATGTCAATCAGGTCGAACTGGTGGCCTATGCCTTGAACCAACTTCCTGCCTTGTATGCGACGACTGAGGTTGGGTTGGAACATCAACTGAAACGAGGACGAGAGCGACACGGGCAAACCATCACTCAAGCTGTGAGACGGGCCTTAGCTGCCGTGAGTCGGGATCCACTTCGCACCCATGTTCCATTGCAAGATGCCCAAAAGATGCCGTTGCGAGAAGTGCTGCACCAAATGCGGTTGTTGTTGCGTAATGATAAGGTGAACTGGGAGAACTTGCCCACAGCGGTTGAGCATGCTCTGGTCAAAGCTTCCAGGGGAAAAAACGGGTCTGACTGGGAAGCCTATGCGGTCGCTCCTCCACCCCGTACTAGTTTTCAACGCAAAGCCGCTCGTCCAACTGCTCCCCGCCCCCAAGATACTCCAGCAGATCAATACGGTTGGGATGATCCGTATCATTCTCGTTAATGCCATGAGCGCATTGTAGGGGCAGATTGTAGGGGCAGATTGTAGGGGCAGATTGTAGGGGCAGATTGTAGGGGCAGATTGTAGGGGCAGATTGTAGGGGCAGATTGTAGGGGCAGATTGTAGGGGCGCACAGCAGTGCGCCCCTCCTTCAATTACCCACCAGTTCACGATAGTAGGATTGGGATTCCCTGGGTAAATAGGTCGTGGGTTGCAAGCTCCGATCCTTGATTTGGAAAGAACGGGTAATCTGGATATGGCTCAGGAAGTCCAGATCATGGGAAATAACCCAGAGTGCTCCCTGATAATCCTTTACGGCATTCACCAGTTGATCCACAGTTGGAACATCCAAATTGTTCGTCGGTTCATCAAGAATGAGTAAATCAATCTCTGCGATCGTGATCATGGCAATGGCAAGGCGAGCTAATTCACCCCCACTCAGCCTAGAGGCTAACTTGTATACATCCTGGTTAAAAAACAGAAAATGACCGAGCTGCTGACGAATCTGCTGATAGGGTAAATTTTTATTCACGGTTTGCATATTTTCCAGAATCGTTTTAGTGCGATCGATCAGGGCATAGGTTTGATCCAGATAAACCACATTCATAGCTGCAACGGTTTGAATTCGTCCTCCCTCTAGCGTGGCTGCATCGGACAGTCTCAACACCGCCTTGGCTAAACTCGATTTACCCGATCCGTTCGCTCCTGCAATAGCGAGTCGATCGCCGATCGCCAGATGGAGTTGCAGGTTTTGAATCAACCAGCGGTCATCAATCCGCAAACTAGCTCCCTGAATTTCAACCAGGGTACGTCGTTTCAGGTTCCGTTCCTCTAGCTGAATTTTTGCGGCTTTGGAAGTGCGGATCTTCGTCTCCGCCATTTTTTCAGTCGCTTCTGCGATCGCCGCTTCATGTTTTTGTTTCAGCTTCCCAGATGTTAATTCAGCACTATTTTTCAGCCTTCCAGCCGTCAACTTATCCACCTTGCCCCGCAAGACACTTTGCTGACCAGTTTTGCGCGATTGGGCCACTCGCTTCTGTTCCTGCAACGCAGCCGTTTTAGCCCGTTTTAGTTCTTTTCGGGCCACCTCATGGGATCGAAGCTGGGCTTCCCGATCTCGCTGTTTTTGTTCTCGATACAGGGAGAAATTGCCACCGTATACGGTGAGTCCACTGGAAGAGAGTTCCCAGGTTGTATGAACCACCTGATCTAAAAAGAACGGTTTGTGGGAGACAATCACGAACGCACCATTGAACGAAACGAGGAACTGTCGTAACTCCTCTAACGCTAAATAGTCCATATGATTGGTCGGTTCGTCCAGCAGTAATACATTGGGCTGCTGGGCCAGACCCATCGCCAGGAACAACTTCGTGAGTTCTCCCCCGCTTAAGGTGGCGATCGGCAAGGTCAAATCGATCGAGGTATTGAACGTTGATTCCAGTACATGGGTGACAGTCCACCACTCGTCGAGAGCTGTACTTAAAACATCCAGCACAGTCCTGGTTTGCAGTTGCTGATGTAAAGTGCTGATCTGCGGCAAATAGTAAATCGTGCCATTGGAATACACCGAGCCAGAGGTGGGAGAAATTTGACCAGACAGAATTTTCAGTAAGGTTGATTTCCCAGCTCCATTGGGGCCAACCAAGGCAATGCGATCGGTAGGAGCAATACTCAAGTGAACATTTTGAAATAACCGCTGGGTTGGGGTGATGTCATAGGCTAATTGTTCAGCCAACAGACAGGGCTGGGAATGATTTGACATAGTAGCTCCGATGGGGTTCCTAAATGCATTTGCGAACAAAATGCTCGCGTTGTAGACACAGCTTCTATGAGCAGGATGCATTTACTCAGGAAAGTTTTCTTTTCAGCGAGTTAGCAGTACAGCAAGTCAACATTTTTTAATAAATGATTTGCAATGATTTGCAATGATTTGCACTAATTTTGCAGAACCTGGGGGAGCATCCATTGATGCAAATTGATTAACTTCCGTAACGCAATCATCTGGACTGCCAGTGAAAGATGGGTCATGCAATGGCAAAATGGGGATACACCCCGCATCAGCGATATTAACCTGACTGACAAAACTCCTGAAACTCCGATGCTCCTGTAGCTTGGGTAAAGCCGTTCCGGCATACCAGCAAAGCGATAGCGTAACCTAACAGAACATAGGCTGGCGTTGGGTTTTACGTTGTTCAACCCAACCTACGGGAAAAGATTTGTCAGTCACCTCGCCAAAAGCAGCCAACTCTCAAACGGCTCCAATTACTCCAGTTAAACGCAAGAAGTAATCATCTGAGGTTGATCTTCTAAATGGAGAGTGATTTGAAAATACTTAATTTTTCACTTCATTAATTGCTTCAGCAAAATTAAAAATCATTTCGTTTTTTTACATTTGTGAAAAATGATCCCTTAAATCATGCTACATCATCCTACGGGTCAATTCCGGAATGCAGAGTCAAACCGATAGACTTTAAATAAATTGCCCCCAAGTCATGAGCGTCATTCGTTAAAACGTTAAATTTTAGCGGGAAATGAATTGGGTTATCTTAATCCTCATTGAAAATAACCCTATCAGTCATAGCCGCATTGATGTTCCCAAAGCTGCTTTTATAGTGCTGCGACAGATTAATAAAAATTTAGGAGATTCCGATGGCTTATACTGCTGCATCGCCTCAGTCTCGTGTTGGTACACGGCTGATTGCACCGTTGTCTGGACATCTAGTGCCGATCGAGCAGGTTCCTGATCCGGTGTTTGCCCAAAAAATGGTGGGGGACGGGATTTCAATTGACCCTATCAGTCAACAACTCCTCGCGCCCTGTGATGGCGAAGTGATTCAGCTTCATCCATCTAATCATGCAGTCAGCATCAAAACTATGGATGGGTTAGAGGTGCTGATGCACATTGGACTGGATACAGTCACTCTGCGAGGAGAAGGATTTTCACCCAGGGTGAAGGTGGGCGATCGGGTCCAGACGGGAGATGTTTTGATCGAATTTGATGCAGATTATGTCGCACTCCATGCCCGCAGTTTGTTAACTCAAGTTGTGATTACTAATAGCGATCAAGTTGCCAGCTTTTCCCCCTACCTGGGCATTGTCAGAGCGGGCGAGGATGTGGCTTTGGAGCTAACGATGGCAGGGGACGGACAAACTGCCGCGGGAACTCCATCGGGGAAGCTCGTGACCTCTGAGGCGATCGTCATTCCCAATCCTACGGGGCTACACGCCCGTCCAGCAGCCGTCCTGGCCAATTTGGCGAAAAAATATCAGTCGGATATTCGGGTCAGATTAGGGGAGCAAAAGACCAATGCTCGGAGTGTGGTTGGGCTAATGGGTTTGTCCATCGACAATGGGGACACCGTTTTCCTGGAGGCGATCGGCCCAGATGCAGAAGCGGCCATTGCCGACCTGAGTGAAGCGGTGCGATCGGGATTGGGGGAAGAAGGCTCGAAGCCCGTCTCTGCTCCCGCCAGTATGGCACTAACGGATATGGCGGCTCCCCCACCCCGGCTGCGCTCAGAAGATCCTAATATTCTCCTGGGAGTCTCGGCTTCTCCCGGCGTGGCGGTGGGTTATTTGCGGCAGGTGAAACGCCAGGAGATCCACGTAGACGAACGGGGGGACAATCCCAATACTGAGCGGCGCAAGCTGGAACAGGCGATCGGTCAGGCCAAGCTAGAGATCGAAGCCCTGCGGGCAAAGGTACACGGCCAGGGCAATCCCCAGAAGGCAGCGATTTTTGCCGCCCACCAGGAATTACTGGAGGATCCAGAACTGGAGAGTACGACCCATAGTGCGATCGACAAGGGCAAGAGTGCGGCCTATGCCTGGAAACAAACCTTTACCGCCCAGGCAGATCAACTGGCTCAATTAAAGAATGAGTTGCTGGCCCAACGGGCAAACGATTTACGGGATGTGGGCGAGCGGGTGCTGCGCATCTTGACGGGAGTTTCCACTGAAGCCGTCCGCTACCCGGAAAACACAATCCTGGTGGCGGAAGACCTGACTCCGTCTGATATGGCTACCCTCGATCGCTCCAGAGTGGTAGGCTTTTGTACCGTTGCAGGGGGGGCAACTTCCCATGTGGCGATTCTGGCCCGCTCGATGGACATTCCCGCCATTGCTGGTACTGAGCCAGGGGTTTTAGATTTGTCCGATGAGACCCCCGCCATTCTAGATGGCAGCAAAGGCAAACTCCGCCTGAATCCGTCTCCAGATGAGATGGAGCAGGTTCGGCAGCGGCTCGTTCGGATCCAGGACAAGCGGGAACGGGATTTCGCCTCTAAGGATCAACCTGCCATCACCACCGATGGCCATCGGATGGAGGTCGTTGCCAATATCGGCAGCCTGGAGGATGCCCGGAAAACGATCGAAATGGGGGGTGAAGGAGTCGGACTATTGCGATCGGAGTTTGTGTTTATGGATCGGCCGTCAGCCCCCACCGAAGATGAACAGGCGGATCTCTATTCCGAAATTGCGGAAACGCTGGGAGCCGATCGCCCTCTGATTATCCGCACCCTGGATGTGGGTGGCGACAAACCCCTTTCCTACCTGCCGATTCCCCATGAAGAAAACCCCTTCCTGGGCGAACGCGGGATTCGGATTGGATTCGATCGTCCAGAAATTCTGCGAACTCAGCTGCGGGCCATTCTGCGCGCTTCTAAATGGGGCAATGTCCGGGTCATGTTTCCGATGATTGCGCGGTTGGAGGAATTCCGGATGGCAAAGGCCATGCTGGAGGAAGAACGGGAAAAGCTAGGGGTGAGTCCAATTCCAGTCGGCATCATGGTCGAGATTCCGGCAACGGCCGTGATTGCGGATCAGTTTGCTAAAGAAGTGGATTTCTTCTCCGTGGGCACCAACGACCTGACCCAATACACCCTGGCGATGGATCGCGGTCATCCCAAACTGGCTCCCTACTGCGATGGGTTGGATCCGGCGGTGCTAACCCTGATTGGCGTGGCGGCCCGGGCGGCAAATCACCACGGGAAATGGTGCGGCATCTGCGGCGGGATTGGCAGCGATCCCCAGGCGGTTCCGCTGCTGATGGGATTGGGGGTGAAGGAACTCAGCGTCAGCATTCCCACCATTCCCAGCATCAAGGCTCAGATCCGAGAACTCAGCTATACCGAATGTCAAAGATTGGCAGAACAGGCGGTACTGACAGATTCAGCGGCAGCCGTGCGGGAGTTGTATCAGGTGAGTGAGGAGTGAGGAGTGAGGAGTCGGGAGTCGGGAGTCGGGAGTCGGGAGTCGGGAGTGAGTGGGCATTGCCCACTATTTGACCCGTATTGATTAACCAGAGAGGGATATGCGCCTGATTATTTGCGAAGACGAAGTAGCAACCTGGGCCGCCCGGTATGTTTGCCAACGGATTCGAGGGTTCGCACCGACCGCAGAACGTCCTTTTGTCTTAGGATTGCCCACAGGTGGCACCCCTCTGGGAATGTATCAAAAGCTGATTGAGTTTCACGATCGCAGCGAACTCAGCTTTCAGCACGTCATCACCTTCAACATGGATGAATATGTGGGGCTACCCGAAGATCATCCGCAGAGCTATCACGCTTATATGTTCAACCATTTCTTTAACCGCATTGATATTCCTCGTGAGAACATTCACATCCTCGATGGCAATGCAGCCGATCTGGAAGCCGAATGTCAGAAGTACGAAAACGCGATCGCAGCGTTTGGCGGGATTGAACTGTTTGTCGGGGGCGTGGGGGAAGACGGTCATATTGCCTTTAATGAACCGGCATCTTCTCTCAAATCACGCACCCGCAAAATTGCCCTGACCTACAGTACTCGCCTGGCCAACGCTCGCTTCTTTGGTGATGACCCCGATCGCGTTCCCAAATTTGCCCTGACGGTGGGAGTGGGAACCATCATGGATGCCCGCGAAGTGATGATTTTGGTGCAGGGCTACCACAAGTCCAATGCCCTGGCCCATGCGATCGAGGAGGGGGTGAATCATATGTGGACGGTTTCCGCACTGCAACTGCATCCCTGCTGTCTGATGGTCAGCAATGAGGATGCCACGATGGAACTCAAAGTGAAAACGGTGCGGTATTTTAAGCAACTTGAACGGGAGTCATCAACGTTAGGAGGGGAATGGGGAGTAGGGGCGAATCGTGATTCGCCCATGCAAGGAGTAGGGAGTAGGGGCGAATCGTGATTCGCCCATGCAAGGAGTAGGGAGTAGGGGCAAATCGTGATTCGCCCACGCAAGAAGTAGGGAGTAGGGGCAAATCGTAGTTCGCCCACGCAAGGAGTAGGAATAATGTATGCGTTGACGAATGGTCGGATTTATACAGGACAGGAGGAGCTGACCGATCGCGCTCTGTTGATTCAGGACGATCAAATTGTGGGTTGGGTAGATGCTGCTGCGGTAGATGCAGATTGTCCGGTGGTGGATTTGCAGGGAGATGCGATCGCGCCTGGTTTTATCGATCTGCAACTGAATGGGTGTGGAGGGGTGATGTTCAATGATGCCATTACGACGGAAACGCTGGAGGTGATGCACTGGACAAATTTAAGGAGCGGGACAACCAGTTTTTTGCCGACTTTGATTACGGCCCCTGATGCCGACATGCTGGCGGCTTTAGCAGTGGTTCACCAGTATCGCCAATCCTCTCCCTACAATGTGCTGGGCTTACATTTGGAAGGGCCCTACCTCAACCCCAAGCGCAAAGGGATCCACAACGAGGCGTATATTCGACCCGCCGATCGCACCATGCTTCAGCAGATCGTTGATTATGGACAAGAAACAGTGAAGCTGATCACCCTGGCTCCAGAGCAGGTGAATCCAGAGGAAATTCGCCAACTGGTAGCCGCTGGAATTCTGGTATCGGCGGGTCACACCAATGCCACTTTTGAGCAGGCGATCGCCGGGTTTGAAGCCGGGGTGGGCATGGTGACGCATTTGTTTAATGCCATGTCTCCCTGGCAGGGGCGGAGTCCGGGCATGGTGGGAGCGGTCTTCCGTCAAGGCGTTTACGCAGGCATCATTGCCGATGGGCAGCACGTTCACTATGAGTCGATTCGTCTGTCCCATCAAATCTTGCAGGATAAGCTGCTGTTAGTGACCGATGCGACTCCTCCGGTGGGCACTCAGATGGATTCCTTCTGGATTGGGGGACAGGAGGTGTTTTATCGGGATGGTAAATGCGTATCGGCAGAGGGAACCCTGGGAGGATCGGCCCTCAGCATGATGGAAGCCGTGACGAACTGTGTTCATCAGGTCGGCTTACCCCTGGCGGAGGCACTACGGATGGCTTCCACCTACCCGGCCCAGACGATCGGCGTGGATGATCAGCTCGGTAAAATTGCTCCGGGCTACATCGCAAATCTGGTGATATTTGATTCTGATTTACAAATTACTGGCATGGTCGATCGGGGTCAGTATTTATCCAAAAACGATCTATTGCCTCGATACTTACCTGATCTCAAAACCGTCTGATTTCAAAACTGCTGATTCTAAAATTGCTGATTCCAAAACTGATCAGAATCTATCTCTCCAAAATCCCATCTTCTCGTAACTTGATCTCGTTCGCACCTTGATTTATCTCGTAACCTGATTTATCTCGTAACTTCATTCAAATTAATCTCAAACCAACGTTACTCCAATGTACACTAACCTTTCTTTTAATCGAACCAGTAATCTGACGAACGTTGCTCCAATGTACACTAACTTTTCTTTTAATCAAACTACTGATCTAAGCAATGATCTAACCAGTCATCTGACTAACAATCTGTTTAAGGCTATACCTCAAACGGCTCACAGTCCACCCTGGCTTAGTTCTCAATCGACAGCAAATTCTGCAAAATTTCGATCGTTTTTTCGTCCTGAATCAGAGTAACCCACCGTTGTCTGATCAGTTCCTTTATTCATTCATTAACACAAACCATGTGGAAAAAAGCATTTGCCATTTTGCAACAACTTGGGAAAGCCCTCATGCTTCCCGTTTCTGTCTTACCTGTGGCAGGAATACTCCTGGGATTGGGGAGTGCCCGCCTGATTGAAATTGAAAACTTAGAAACCGGAGTGATTGAAAACGCCAGGTTCTGGTGGTTACCCGAAGGACTGGCAGGCATTATGAAAGCTTCGGGAGATGCCATCTTCGGTAATTTGGCAGTCATTTTTGCCATTGCTGTGGTGATTGGCTTCACCGCTAACGATGGAGCGGCGGCTGTAGCGGTGATCGTGGGTTTCGTCGTCTTCCTCGCTACGATGGGGATTGCTGCAACCACATTTCTGGGCGTTGATCCAGAAAGCCTCTCTAGCGTGATGGGTATCAGCACCCTGGACACGGGGGTATTTGGGGGGCTGATTATCGGGGGGCTGGCAGCTTACCTGTTCAACAAGTTTTTCCGAATTCAGTTGCCCCAATATCTCGGATTCTTTGCTGGGAAGCGATCGGTTCCCATCATTACCGCAGTGGGAGCAATCCTAGTCGGCATCCTCATGAGTATTATCTGGCCGCCGATCGGGAATGGTATTGATGCAGCTGCAACTGCGGCTGCCGCTGGAGACAATACAGCCATCACCGCTTCCATCTACGGGTTCGTTGAACGATTACTCTTACCCTTTGGGTTGCACCACATTTGGAACGTTCCCTTCTTCTTCCAGATTGGTTCTTTCACTGACCCAATCACGGGACAAATTGTGCGGGGAGATATCAATCGTTTCTTTGCAGGTGACCCAACCGCAGGCATCCTGGGAGGGGCCTACTGGTTCAAGATGTTCGGTTTACCCGCAGCGGCGATCGCCATGTGGAGAGCTGCTTATCCGAAGAATCGGGGTCGAGTCAGCGGTTTGATGCTTTCAGCCGCCTTTACCTCATTCCTGACGGGGATCACCGAACCGATCGAATTCTCCTTTTTGTTTGTGGCTCCACCGCTCTACTTCGTTCATGCTTTGATCGCTGGATTCTGTCAGTGGTTATTCCGAATCCTGGGTGGTCACATGGGCTTTACTTTCTCCCAAGGCGGCATTGACTTTATCCTATTTAGTGGTTTGCCCAATGCGCAACGCACCTGGTTAATTCCCCTATTGGGTTTGTTAGTCTTCGCACCGCTTTACTATGCCGTGTTCTACTTCGGGATTCGTCGGTTCGACTTCAAAACTCCCGGACGGGATGATGAGGTTGAAGATGCAGTCACTGAAACGGGTACAAGTTCTGAACTGTCCAGAGAACTGGTCAAAGCGTTTGGTGGACGCGGCAATATTGCCAACCTGGATGCTTGTATTACTCGACTTCGGGTCAGCGTCAATGACAAGAGTAAAGTCAGCAAGCCTCGGCTGAAGCAACTGGGAGCATCCGGTGTGTTGGAGATCGGCAACAGCGTTCAAGCCATTTTTGGCCCCGGTCTGAAAACCTGAAAACCGACATGGCAGAATATTTGAGAGGAGCGGGCGCTGAAGCCGATGAAGCCTACACCCCCCATCCAGAAGATGTGGCCGCAGGCAATGGGGCAGCAACGGATGACGTGCTCCCAACTGTAGAACCAGATATTCATGCCCCCGAAAAGGTGGAAAACATCATCATTGCCCTGGGTGGACGGCGCAATATTCACAAAGTTGATGCGATTGCACTGACCCGTCTGCGGTTGGAAGTTGCCAATGATCAGGCGATCGATGAATCGGCACTGCAAGCATCGGGGGTAGATGGAGTGATGCGATTGGCTGACCACAAATATCATCTGCTGGTTGGATTAAACGCTGAGCAGTATGCCAACGAAATGAAGCGACAACTGACGAAGGCCTAACCAATAAAATTGCTGTAAGGGCGCACAGCAGTGTGCCCCTGACGGGTATTGTGATTTGCCGCATCCCCCTTAATTCACTGTACTCTGATAGGGTGGGCATCGTGCTCGCCCTTTTTTCTGTCACTACTGCGGGATTAGCCCCCATGAGCCATCCACAGACCTCCCTGCTGCATCTGTTGCAACTCGTTAGCCCCGCTTTACCCGTCGGAGCCTACAGCTATTCTGAAGGGCTAGAAACCCTGGTTCAGACCGATCGAGTGATAGATTTGTCTACGTTAAAAGCTTGGCTGACGCAGGAATTACGCTATGGAGCGATTCGCCTCGAAGCCGCCGTCTTACTGCGAATCTATGATGCAGCCCAGGCAAACCAACTCGATCGCCTTGCTGTCTGGAATCAGTGGCTATCTGCCTTCCGGGAAACTGAAGAAATGCGGGAACAAAGCTGGCAAATGGGGCGATCCTTAGGGCGGTTGTTGCAGGAGTTAGAGCCGAGGGAGTCCGTGAAGCAGGGATTGATGGCCTGTGGAGAGCCGTGTAATTTTGCGGCAGCGTTTGCGTTGGCGGCCGTAGATGGAAAGATCGATCGGGAAATTGCTGTTTTGGGGTATCTCTACAGTTGGGTCGCTAACTTAATCAATGCTGGCGTTCGATTAATTCCCCTCGGCCAAACTCAGGGGCAGCAGGGTTTACTTCATCTTTATCCCCAACTGGAACAAACCACGCAAGCGGTTCTATCCCTGACGGACGATCGGCTGTGGAGCTGTGGATGGGGAATGTCGATCGCCAGCATGAATCATGAAACCCTCTACTCACGCCTATTTCGCAGTTAGCCGATATCAATTCACCAAATTGCTGCTTTCTAGGGATCGTGAATCAAATAACCTGTAAATTGTTCTACTTCGTCGACTGGGCGGGCAAGATGCCCACCCCACAAGAATTTCAGTTGATTTAATTCGCATTCCTAAGCGATGGTTTCACGAAGTTGACCAAGATCACATACCTCCAAGGCGGCAATGCTGGTAGAACGATAAAAGCCTGTGCCAGAATGGACTGGAAATTCTTGACCCTTCATCACAATGATCTGGCAACCAGGACGGCCGTTGCAAAAAGGTAAATACACCATCCAGGAAATCCTCAGTGTAGGGCACTTGAATGTAACATACCTGGCCAAAACTCCGGATGGACAATTGGTTGTCATCAAAGCACCGAACGATGAAGCGATGCAACAGGCAGACTTCGATCGCCTTCAGCAAGTCTTTGTTCAGGAAGCCTTCAAGTTGGCGAAATGTCAACATCCCCACATTGTTCAGGCTGAAGCCCCTTTTCAGGAAGAGGGGATTTGGTGTATCCCCATGGAATATATTGCTGGATTCACACTGGATAAGCGCGATCGATCGATTCTGCCAGAACCAGAAGCCCTGAAATATATCTGGCAAATCGGTGATGCCTTAGGAGTGGTGCATCAGGCTGAATTACTCCACCGCAATATTAATCCCGCCAATATACTGATCCGTACCCGCAACGGTGAGGCAGAAGCCGTTTTAATTGACTTTGGTTTAGCGCGAAAGTTTGATCAAGACTTTACCCAAACCCGATCGGAAGAAATTACACCCGGCTACACCCCCCTTGAACTCTATTCCAGCCAGGCCGATCGCGGAGCCTATACCGATCTCTACTCGCTAGGCGCAACGCTTTACAATCTTTTAACCGGCAACCAACCCCCAGCCGCTGATGAACGCAAGCTGGAAGGGCTTCCCCTGTATTTTCCGGACAGCATTAGTCCGACGACCAAGCAAGCGATCGAATCAGCCATGCAGCTTAAAGCAGCCGATCGCCCATCTTCAGTCGCTGAATGGCTCCAGTCCCTTAATCTCCCCCCCGATCTTCAGTCCCCCGATCTTCAGTCTCCCGATCTTCAGTCTCCCGATCTTCAGTCTTCTAAATCTCATCCCAGACCGCCCGCCTCACAACCCAATTCCGGACAAAACTCCCGCCAGAACTCCAGCCAGGGCGACGATCGCGCCTTCGATTGGGAACAGAGAATTCAACTGCTCAAAGCCATTGCGGCTGTACTGGGCGGACTGGCAGGATTAGCCGCCCTCATCGCCACCCTCCATCAAATCTTCACACCTTCTGAATCTCCCCAATCCCATCTACCGACCCTCAGTTCCCCGCATCCCCAAAACCGCCCGCATCAACACTAAGATTTCAATATTCCATTAAGATTTCGCCATTCCCTCATCAATCCCTACCAGTCATCGGCTCAACTAAGTTATTGATTACACAATAGCGTTCGTAGGGATGGAGATTTGATGACAATTTTGCAACCTGTAGCGTATCAAAATAGTCGATCAAAGCAGTAGTTTCAAAGGCGATCGTCTTTCGCTGCTTCAACCATACGTTTTGATGGGTTAAACCCTCATGATTTGGACACCAGGGCAACATTTACGAAGTGGTAAATACGAAATCCAGGATGTTTTAGGACAGGGAGGTTTCGGTATTACCTACATCGCACGGCATTTCCCTTTGCAGGAACCTGCCTTAGAGGAATCTGTGGTCATTAAAACCCCCAACGAACATCTCAAACATGATCCAGACTATGAGAAATATGTGCAGCGTTTTATCAAAGAAGGGCAAACTCTAGCCTGGTTATCTCAGGAATCTCACCCTCATATTGTCCGGTTTTGGGATTTTTTTGAGGAAGAGGGTATTCCTTGCCTGGTCATGGATTTTGTACCCGGAGAAAACTTGTTTCAGTTGGTGCGGCAACGGGGAGCCTTACCCGAAGATGAGATCGTGCCCTACATCCGTCAGATTGGGGAGGCTTTATCAACCATTCATGAAGCAGGGCTGGTTCATCGGGATGCCCACCCTGGAAATATCATTATTCGTCCTCACGGTAAGGCCGTGTTAATTGACTTCGGCATTGCCAAAGAGCTAGTACCATCTACCCAAAGTTCCACCGGGGAAGCCGGAAATCGGGGATTTGCTCCCTATGAACAAATTTCTAGAGGTAGCCGAGAACCCGTCGTAGATGTTTACTGCCTCGCTGCCACCTTATACTATGCGGTCACTGGGCAACGTCCCGTCACGTCCCTCGATCGCAAACTCCATGATGCAGTTTTGACAACCCCTCGCCAAATTCAACCTGCTTTGAGCAAACATTTGAATTGGGCAATTTTGGAAGGGATGGCCCTGGAAGCCGATGAACGACCCCAATCGATGCCTGAGTGGCTAAAGCTGTTGGAAGAACCCCGAATTGCCAGTCCACCCCCGCATCAAAATCCAGCTCATGTCACCTATTCCGCCCATTCAGGCTATTCCGCCCACTCCTCCCATTCCGCTCAGTCCAGCCATCCAACTCAGGCAACGCCCTACCCCATCCCACCTGGCTCTCGCTATCCCCGCACTTACCGTAAAAAATCAGCTCAAACCGCTTCTGCCCCTTTGGGATGGCTGATTCTTACTTTTACCATCCTGGCAGCTCTGGGGATTGCGCTTAACATCTACTCCAAACCCCTACTATCTGAACCATTGCTGCTAGCTTGGGCTTTGATTTTAGCCGGTGCTGGAATCGGAACGTTGGCAAAGGCTAAGACGGGTGTGATGATTGGCTCTGTGGTCTGGGGTTTGACTTTAGCGGCGGCTGGCATTGGCTACGAAGCTGGGGCACTACCTGGAACCGTAGTTTGGACTTTAGCTTGGGCTGGAGTTGGGGCCTGGGCTGGTGCTTTGATTTTGATCATGGCTATGGTTTTGGCTGGCGTGGAACTCTCAAAATCCTTCAGCAACTTTCAAACGTTCTTGATTCTACTCAGTACTTCTCTGGCAGGATTATGGGTGGGTTGGACGATCGGGATGTCGATTTAGATGTCCATTTAGATGCCCGTTTAGATGGCCGTTTAACTGTTCGATCGGTAGTTTGAGGACAAAGCAGGTCATACCGTTTTGGCTTTCCACCTGAATGCTGCCCCCCAAATATTCCGCCATCTGTTTAACCAACGCCAGTCCTAAACCTGTCCCACCATAACGCCAGGGATCATTACTGGGAATGCGATAGAACTTATCGAAAACGTGTGGCAGTTCATTTTCTGGAATTTCAATTCCTGTATTACTCACACGAATTTGAACCCCTGGAATCAGAGAATTTGCCGCCGAACAGGCACCCTCATCTGCCTGACTTGGAACTTGAACAGACTGAGCAGATACAGTAATACAGCCTCCCCAGGGTGTGTATTTGAAAGCATTATTGAGCAGCTCGATCATAATTCGCTCTAAAATTGCAAAATCCGTCATCAATACTGGCAGAGATTCGGAGAACTCAAACTGGAGAGATTGATGATGTTCAGTCCCTTGCTGCTCAAAAGTTTCTGCCAAATGAAGCAACCAACCTTGAAGCGGAATTGACGCAACCATCAATGGTTCAGCCCCCGCATTTAGCCGAGTTAGATCCAACAAATCATCAATCAACTTGGCTTCACGACGACATTCTCTTTCCAGAACATGGAAATATTCATGAACCTGGTGATAATTATCCTTGAGAGAGTTATTGTGTAGTGGCTGAAGCACATCATTTTTTTGTACGAAATCATTCCAAAGCGAACCCAATTCGCTGCCTTTTCGGTCTCTCTCCAGTCCATAGACTTCATCCTGCTCAGACACCGAGTAGCTTTCGTTGGTTTGCTTCAGGTTACTGATTTGCTCAAACAACATCTCTAAAGTCTGAAGCGTCATTTGAATGCTGGCGATCGGTGTTCGCAGCTCATGAGAAATTGTACTCAAAAAGTCATCTTTCAGGCGGTTCAGATGGGCTAATTCTTCAACACGGGTTTGCGCAGCGTTGTATAGTTGGGCCTGACGAATGGCGATCGCGCACTGATTCGCTACTTGTTCCACCAAGCGGATTTCTAAATCACTAAAGCTGGATGCCATCGATTTAAACAGCCATAGCTCCCCTAAAACTTCTCGCTCATGGATAATGGGACAAGCCAAAATCGCGGAATTCCGTACCGCTTCCTCCATCATCCCTTCCGCAATTGGAAGTGGACAAAACGAAACACTATCGCCTTGAACAAGCTGTTGATCGACTTCAGGAAATTGAGCGATCGGAATCTGCGTCATGGTTTCAGTTTGCCCAGCAATTTCTTCATCACTGGAGTGATGCATCAAAGAAACTGGGGCAGGGTACAGCAACGTATCACAGTGACGCACTTCCAGAGCTTGAGTCAGTTCCCGAACCACCGTCTGCAAAATCTGTTGCTCATCCAAAGAATCCCGCACTTTATCTGTAATCCGCTTTAATGTCGCCTCCAGGGTCAGTGCTTGCTGAAACTCCAGGGTACGAGCATGAACCTGGCGTTCCAAGAGCATGTTCAATTGCTGCACTTGTTGATGCAGCTCAGACTGATGGATGGCCACAGCAAGCTGACTTTCTAAATATTTGAGAAAATAAATCTCTTCATCCGTCCACTGCCTTGCTGTCTGGCAGTCATGGACAATCAACCAACCCCACAAATTCAACTGTTCAAACTGATTCTCACCGATCGCTGAAAACCTGGCAGATTGGATCGGGTTAAACCTGGAGCTAAAAATTGGCACACAAAGCCTTGCTTTAACAGAAAACTTTTGTAAGAACTGGACGTAGGCTGGACATAGTTGCGTCGTGTCGTCCATCGTCCACATTTGCTGTTGTTGATGCAGTTGAAGATATTTGCCATACTCTAACTGCCCCAAAGCAGTATTTTGCTGCGCCCAATCTAAAATTGATGAAACTTCAGACCGACAAGCTTCCGCAATGACTCGCCCTCCACTTTCCGTTGAGTCAAGACGATAAATCAGCACGCGATCGACGTACAAAAATTTTTGGATTTCGCTAACTGCTGTTTGCAAAACTTCCTTTAAGTTTAAGGATTGGCGAATCCGCTGCGCAATTCGATCGATGGCTCGATCCAGCCTACAGGCTGAACCATTGTCTCCATCATTTGATGCATCATCAAATCCATAATTTTTGATTGTTTTTTGCTGAAACCGTTCATCCTGGGATAAAGTCACCAAACAGGTCATATTTTGAATAGACAACAGCACGTCATAGCCCGTCCCATACAAGGTGGGTATTGATGTAACGGTTGCGCATTGAGCGGATGGTGGGGAAACGGTTAGTCCCCTGGAAATACTCAGTGGGCAAATGGACGAAAAGGTAAAGGAAGTACCCCGCTCAAAGGTTTCCCGAAGGTGATGTAATACCCTAGATTTCCGAAAGGCTGGAAATACGCATTCAATTTTTTTCCCAATCACCTGTGTTCTGGATAGATTTGTCCACCGTTCTAAACAAGCGTTCCAGAATAAAATCGTGCCGTCTTGCTGTAAGATGCACTCTCCGACAGGCACATAATCCAAAACGTTCCATTGCGGTTGTAAAGGCGGTTGTAAAGGCTGCTGTAAAGATGTATCTCTTTGATCATCGCTCATACATCGCTCATACATCACTGATCCATGCCTCATTGGCTGAAAGGGATGTCCCAATCTACTTTATTGATAGGATTCCATTCTCTAAACTCTTCTAACTGTTTGAGGTAAATTTGCAACTAACCTTAATTAAGCTCCCTATAATCCCATCTAATCCGTAAACCGGCGATCGTCTCCCACAGTAGCGATTAAATCTGCGGTTGGATGAAACAACGCATCCAGGGCCAACTGCTGGGCTGCATCCATCTGGCCATAGGTAAACACGTAGGGAACATCGGTCGGTAATTCAGATAACCACGCTTCCAGGAGGTAAGGACTGCCGTAAAGCACCAAAGCCTGGAGTTGAGCCGTTTCAATCAAATACCGTAACCAATCATGGGCCGTTTGGGTCAATCCACTCCCCCGAAATGGATTCCCGCGAATGAAAAGCTGTAGTAGAGTCGGTTGAGGTGCAACTGCCCCTGAATCCCCAGGAGTTCCTCCTGTATGGCGATCGACCCATTGCAGCGCATATCCCAGTTTACGCGGCAGGACGATCGCTGGAGAATGCTTTTCTAGAAACGGACTGTTGAGCATATCATCCACCACCACCAGATTACGGCAGGGCATTGCCGCAGTCGCCCTTAAGCGGGAACCCACAACGGGCTGATAAACTCGCATCGCCGCTTGCAGAATTTTAGTCGCCGTAGCGATCGATTCCGGTTGGGCCAGTTGAGTGGTTAAAGATTTAAACTCCAGTGCGGGAGGTGGAATTTGCTCCCAGGCATGAGGTGTATTCCCCGTTGGCGTAACGGAGCAAACCTTTTGTTTGGCGTACCAAATTCTTTCCAGGGAAGCATGAATCTGCTCTAACGTAATTCTGCCAGTTTCCACCGCCTGACAAATGGCCTGAATCGCCCCTTCAGGATCCACGGGCATCAGCACAATATCCGCTCCCGCTTCGATCGCCAGTACCGGAGCTTCGTTGGCTCCATATCGCTGCGTAATTGCCCCCATCACCAGCGCATCAGTTACAATCAAGCCTTCAAATGCCAGGTCTTTGCGCAGTAAGTTAGAGACGATCGCAGCAGACAACGTGGCCGGATGCTCCGTATCCAGCAGCGGAATTTGTAAGTGGGCCGTCATTACCGCATCAACTCCGGCAGCCATAGCAGCTTCAAACGGAGGGAACTCAACTGCTTGTAAGCGAAGCTCAGAATGGGGAATGACTGGCAATTCTAAGTGGGAATCGATCGCTGTATCACCATGACCCGGAAAATGCTTGGCAGTTGTAAGAACCGGATAGGGATTGGTTCCCCGTAAAAATGCCGTCGCCAACTGACTCACCTGTTGCGGTGTCTCCCCTAACGCCCGCACATTAATCACAGGATTCAGTGGATTATTGTTCACATCAACCACTGGAGCCAGCAACCAGTTAATGCCAATGGCAAGACTTTCCTGGGCGATCGTTGCTCCCATCTGTTCAGCATAGGCCTCAGCCTGCGCCGGATCAGCCCGGCTAATTGCCCCTAACGCCATGGGCGGTGGAAACCAGGTCGCTCCCGCAAACCGTTGCCCCACCCCTTCCTCAATATCTGCACAAATCAGTAGGGGAACGATCGCCCATTCCTGTAACTGCTGGGTTCGCAATCCAACCTCCGCCGCACTGCCTCCCAACAGCAGCACCCCACCCACACCCAACTCCTGCACCCAACGCTGCAACACTCGGCTGGGTGGTTCCCACTGCGGATACTCAATTTGCTGATCGAATAAATGCCCAGATGCCCGCACCACAATCATTTGGGCAACTTGTTCAGCCAAAGGCAACTGCCTCCATTCTGGCAATCCTTCCATCCTTCCCACCTTTCAACGAACAAGTTTACGAACAAGCCCTCAGGCGATTGATCCTGATCAAACAGTACTCCAGCAGTTCTGCACCCGATCGCCATAGTCTCACTCCGATAGGCAGTGTCGCTCGCCCTCAACTAATCTTCCTCCGCACCGGGCAGATCGGTATCATCCAGACCAGAATCATCCAGACCAGAATCATCCAGACCAGAATCATCCAGACCAGAGCCTAATTCCCCGAATTCTCCTTCCGGCTCATCCAAATCCTTGCGCTCCTGACTCAACTGATTCAACAACGACAACACTTTTGTGCCCCGTTCAAACGATCGATCTTCCAGAAAGATGATTTCGGGAGTTCGCCTCAGCCGCACCCGTTGACCGAGTTCACTCCGCACATATCCCGTAGCAGACTTTAAACCCGCCATCGTTTCCGCTCTGGTTTCATCGTTGCCATAAATGCTGACAAAAACCTTGGCATGTTGCAAATCCCCCGATACATCCACATCGGTGACACTCACCATACCCAGTCCAACGCGCTCATCCTTAATGCCAGAGTAGAGGAGTTGGCTCACTTCTCGCTTAATCAACTCTGCAACACGGGCAACCCGACGACTAGTAGCCATGACACTCCTCCAATTCACTCAGCGTAAGCACATTCCAACCCACAATTACACAATCAATATTCAACAGGAGGCTATCCCACATCTAACCCCAACATAGCGCGCAGGGTAAAGGTGATGCAGACAAAGGCCGCCACCAGAACAGAAATTGCCATAACCGCAGTGGTTGGCCGTTTGAACAGAGGTAAAAGTGGGCTAATGGCCGTTAGAAAAATGCCTAACGTAAAGCTGATCAGATAACGGGGATAACGAGAAACGTTTTGAAAAAATTCCTGCATCGTCTTCCTCAACAATGCTTTTACAGCAAATAAAACAGTACAGTGGTATTAGATAGAAATTTTATCTCTATACCCTGTCCCATTTTACGGGACAAATCCCTAGGCAGGTTGACCCAGACTCATGCCAACGCTGATTTCTTCCCCAAATTCATCCTCAGTTTCTTCATCCACCCCGGCACGTCCCTTTCTCAAATGGGCAGGCGGAAAAGGGCAACTGATCCAACAATATTTGCCCTACTTCCCCCGAAGGTTCGACACATATTATGAACCATTTCTCGGCGGTGGAGCGATCTTTTTTATTTACGTCCAGAACGGGCTGTCCTGGCTGATCTAAATCCAGAGTTAGTGAATGTGTATTGCTGCATCCGCGATCGCGTGGAAGCCGTCATCACCTTGCTGGAACACCATCAGCGCCAACACTGCCGGGAGTATTACTATCAGATGCGATCGAACCCTGGTAACACTGCGGTGGAGCGCGCCGCCCGCCTGATCTATCTCAACAAAACTTGTTTTAACGGTCTGTACCGTGAAAATTCTAAAGGGCAGTTTAATGTACCGATGGGCAGTTACAAATCGCCCAAAATTTGTCACCCTGACCTGCTTTATGCGGTTGCAAACACCCTACAGCATACCCAAATCGAAGTGCAACCCTTTGATACCGTGCTAACGCGGGCAACGCATCGAGATTTTATCTACTTCGATCCCCCTTATCACCCCATCAGTCCAACCAGCCGCTTTACATCTTACAGCCGCTATTCTTTTCACGCCGATGATCAGATTCGGTTAAGAGATACTTTTGCAGCCCTTGCCGATCGCGGAGTCAAAGTCATGTTGTCCAACTCAGACTGTCCGTTTGTGCGAGAACTGTATCAAGGATTCAAAATTCGCACCATTTACGCTGGGCGATCGATCAACTCCAACGCTCAACGGCGCGGCAAGATTGCTGAAGTGCTGGTCACATCCTACTAATTCTCAGCCCCTTGCCCTTGCATTCACAAATTTTTAATTCATGCCCCTACAGCTCTCGTTTGACCACCAATGCATCACTTAATCCCAGTTTCTGTACCCGATCGGTCAGATCCAGCCACCCCTGAAGCTGCCCCACTTGATAGGTACGGCTCATCACCACATAAATTGAGGTTTGGTCGCAGCCAATCCCCGCCGCAATCACATTCTCCCAGGTATTCGCTTTCAATTCATCCGTAATCTGCCATCGCCCATTTTGCCATTGCAGTTGACGGCTAAACTGAAACGGCGCGTCTGCTTTTCCCACAATCAAAATTTTCTGTAAAAGCGATCGAATCAGGTTCGGGAAAAATCGTCCAACAGTCAGCATCACCATTCGCAAAATCATTAAATTCAACGGGGTCATTTGCTTTTGCTTGGCCCAACCCAGTTGTCCCCGAATCAAAATCTCATCTAAACCAACTTCCACGGTATAGTCACTCACCAGATGCCCAACCGCATTTTTGATCTTCCCGCCTTCCCGTACCTGCAAAGAGAAATGGGTATCTGAGGCAATCAGCTGATTATTGCGAAACAGCTTAAAGACTCCACCTTTGTTCAGTGCCAGATACAGTTCGGTTTGCTCACGACGATCGATAATCATCCGAGCTTTTTGCAGCCAGATCTGCTCATTCCGGCGAGGCTGCACAACAGGACGAATCTCCACAAAATCCTGCCAGGCTAACAGATAGTTCCAGGTGTGATGCCCAATGATGTGATCATCGGCATAGCAGGGTGCTTTACCGTTCTCCAACCCATTCAGGAAGCGATCGTTGATTGCCAAAGCATCTGGCATCCACCGTCCTACCAATTCAAACCCGTGGGGAAAGAAGTTATAAGTATTGCGACTCGTGTATTCTCCACCAAAGGAACCGTCTGGATGGACAAAATAGTCTGCAAGCTGCACCGCTTTGACCAGAGATTCCCGTAACCGGATCTCCGGATTAAGCTGATAAATTCTTGCTAAACAGGAAATCGTCAGCGTCTGATAGCCCGGATCACACCCCTCATACTCTTGAAACCATCCCTCTTCATCCTGCCAGGACAATACTTGCTCTAATCGCTGTGCCTTTGCCCGATTCCAGCGATCGGTTTTTAGGAGGCGAGAAAGCAGCTCCAAACACAGCACAATTAAAGCTTGATGATTGGTCAAACGACCACTCTCTTGATGATGGGCCAACCAATCAGCACGCAGGGTAAAAAAATCCAGCATTTGTGAACTAGACAAACCCAACTGCAAATAGCTCTCAATCCCTGCTAATAAAGAAAAAGCCGCAGCTCCACCTGCCCGTTCATAGGGAAAATAATCATCGCACGATCCATCCGGGTGAGAACTCTTCGCCGCATACAAAATCCCAGCTTCCACCCACTGCTGAACCACAGGTTGCTGATAGAAGGGATTATCCGCAAAGTTAGTCTGATACGCTAATGCCAAGGGCAACACAAATTCCTGAGACATCCCACTGGGAAAATCAATAATCTTGTAATGCCAGAAGTTGCGATCGAAACATCCGTAGGTGGGGCTGTGAGGATTGCGATCGAGTAAAGTCAAAATTTTAGGAATTTGAGCAAGTGCCTCCACAGCAAACAGATCTTTGCGCATAACAAGCACCACCTACCGTAAGAGATCAAATCATTAAAAACAAAAACCTTCATGATCCTACTTGAAATAGAACGCATGAAGGCTTTTTGATTAACACCCTGGCATCGAGCTATTTTTGCGGGAGGCGACCCTCCGACTATCTTCGCCGCGGGAGCGTTTCACAACTCAGTTCGAGATGGATGAGCGTGGTTCCACCCCGCCATAGACACCAGGAATACGGTTTGGGTTAGTAAAACCCAGAAGGCTGCATAGCTTGTCAGATAGATAAAACAGAAATGATTCACCTTGAGGTCAAGCCCTCGGTCTGTTAGTACGCCTCAGCTTCACATGTTGCCACGCTTCCACTTAACGCCTATCAACGGGTCGTCTTCCCGTGACCTTACTGGCTTAACGCCATGAGAGCACTCATCTTGAGGTGGGCTTCCCACTTAGATGCTTTCAGCGGTTATCCGCTCCGCACTTGGCTACCCTGCGTTTACCGTTGGCACGATAACAGGTACACCAGCGGTGCGTTCCTCCCGGTCCTCTCGTACTAAGGAGGACTCCTCTCAATGCTCTTACGCCTGCACCGGATATGGACCGAACTGTCTCACGACGTTCTGAACCCAGCTCACGTACCGCTTTAATGGGCGAACAGCCCAACCCTTGGGACGTACTACCGCCCCAGGTTGCGATGAGCCGACATCGAGGTGCCAAACCTCCGCGTCGATGTGAACTCTTGGCGGAGATCAGCCTGTTATCCCTAGAGTAACTTTTATCCGTTGAGCGACGGCACTTCCACTCATAGCCGTCGGATCACTAAGACCGTGTTTCCACCCTGCTCGAGTTGTCACTCTCACAGTCAAGCTCCCTTATGCCTTTACACTCTCAGGCTGATTTCCAACCAGCCGGAGGGAACCTTTGTGCGCCTCCGTTACCTTTTGGGAGGCGACCGCCCCAGTCAAACTGCCCACCTGATACTGTCCCTCGACCGGATAACGGTACGAAGTTAGAATTCTAGCCTTGCTAGAGTGGTATCTCACCGTTGACTCCACACCTCCCACAAGAGATGCTTCAACGTCTCCCACCTATCCTGCGCAAGCAAAGCCCGAACCCAATACCAGGCTACAGTAAAGCTTCATAGGGTCTTTCTGTCCAGGTGCAGGTAGTCCGTATCTTCACAGACAATCCTATTTCGCCGAGCCTCTCTCCGAGACAGCATCCAGATCGTTACGCCTTTCGTGCGGGTCGGAACTTACCCGACAAGGAATTTCGCTACCTTAGGACCGTTATAGTTACGGCCGCCGTTCACCGGGGCTTCAGTCGCCAGCTTCGCCGAAGCTAACCGACTTCCTTAACCTTCCGGCACTGGGCAGGCGTCAGCCCCCATACTTCGTCTTGCGACTTCGCGGAGACCTGTGTTTTTGGTAAACAGTCGCCTGGATCTCTTCACTGCGACCCCCCTTGCGAGGGGCACCCCTTCTTGCGAACTTACGGGGCCATTTTGCCGAGTTCCTTAGAGAGAGTTATCTCGCGCCCTTTAGTATTCTCAACCATCCCACCTGTGTCGGTTTCGGGTACGGGCAATTTAACGTTATCGTGGTTAGAGCTTTTCTTGGAAGCTTGACCTCACACACTTCGGGGACGTATCCCCTCGTACTCACGC
>NZ_CP182236.1:265000-1865000 GCF_048077055.1 Egbenema bharatensis FJBBOT/2019
CAGCTAATACGGTTTCTTCCCCAGCTTTATTAACCGTTCGCTGTTCTTTGCGAATGGTGGCAGTCGGTTTGAAGGCTGCCCGGATGATGATGGATTCACCGTTAGAAATACCACCCTGGATGCCGCCCGATCGATTCGTGACGGTGCGGATGTTGCCGTGTTCATCGGTATAAAATTCGTCGTTGTGTTCGCTGCCTGTGAGCACGGTTCCGGCAAAGCCAGAGCCAATTTCAAAGCCTTTACTAGCTGGGAGGGACATTACGCCTTTGGCTAAATCTGCCTCTAACTTATCGAAAACGGGGATTCCCAAGCCTTTTGGCACATTGCGGGCGACGCATTCTACTACACCGCCCACCGAATCACCCGATCGCCCAATTTGCTCAATCAGTTCAATCATGCGATCGGCACAGTCACTATCGGGGCAGCGCACAATATTGCTTTCCACTTGCTCCAGGGTGACGGTTTCTGGGTCAACCATTCCTTCTAAGTCTTTAATTCGCTTCACGTAGCCAATAATTTCCACCCCAGCGACCTGCTTCAGGATTTTTTTGGCAATGGCTCCGGCTGCTACTCGCCCGATCGTTTCTCTGGCTGAAGACCGCCCGCCCCCCTGCCAGTTGCGAATGCCATACTTTGCATCGTAGGTGGCATCAGCGTGAGATGGACGATACTTTTGCGCCATCTCGTCATAGTCTTGGGAGCGAGCGTCTTTGTTACGAACCAGGATGGCGATCGGCGTTCCCAGGGTTTTGCCTTCAAACACGCCAGAAAGAATTTCACACTGGTCGGCTTCTTTGCGCGGCGTAGTAATCTTGCTCTGCCCCGGACGACGGCGATCGAGTTCAAATTGAATTTCTTCAGCAGAAATCTCTAACCGGGGTGGGCATCCATCCACAATTACACCCACGCCGCCACCGTGCGACTCACCAAACGTAGTGATGCGAAACAGATGTCCAAATGTGTTACCCATAGCGATATCGAATGTGTAGGATTCCTCATCTTATCAAGAATGCGATTTCTCCCTCCGCTAGAACGTTTAAACAAACAGCCGTTCCACTGCAACCTGAATTTCTGGAAAGGCAAGGCACCTTGCCTGCCAGGAGGACGATCGCCCTATTTGTCTCGCGTAATTTGAAAGCCACTCATGAACTGCTTTTGCAGCAAGATAAATACTAGCAACGGCGGAATGCTGGCCAGCACAGCCCCCATCATCAGCGGCCCGTAGGCAATGCCCGTATCTCCAGCATTTTGCAGGCTGCCAAGTCCGACCTGCACCACCTGCAATCGCTCACTGCGGATAATCAGCACGGGCCAGAGGTACATATTCCAGACATAGACAAACTGAATCACCGCCAAAGCCCCGATCGCATTCCAGCTCAGGGGTAAGAGAATGCGCCAGAGGAAGGTGAGGGTCCGGATCCGTCAAGTTGGGCGGCTTCGGAAAGTTCGGCGGGCAGGTTGGCGAAATGCTGGCGGAACAGGAAGGCCCCGGTGGCACTGGCGAGGAAAGGAACCGTGAGGGCAGACAAACTATCGCCCCAGCGCAACCCACCCGCCACCAAGCGAAACAGGGAAATGGTTAACAGTTCAGTTGGCATCATCAAGGTTAGCAGCACAAACCCAAACACCAACCACTTTCCCGGAAACCGAAAATAGACAAAGGCTAGCCCCGCCAGCAGCGAAAGCATGGTTTTGCCGATGGTGATAATCACTGCCTGAATGGTGCTGTTAATCATGTATTGCCCCAGATTGCGGGATACCATTGCAATCCAGAAATTTCTGGCGATCGAGGTTCCGGGGGTGAACTGGAAGGTGACAACTTCAGCGTTGCTCTGGGTGCTGACCAGCATGGCATACAGTAAGGGTAAGCAAACCAACAGGCAAGCAATCCACAGCAGTAGATGAATGTGCCAATTTTTGGGGAGCCAATGTCGCTTTGGGGAGGGGCGATCGGATAGGGGTAGGGGGTTTTGTTGGGTTTGGGGTGGATCGATCAGCTTCATGGAATGGGATGGGGTTTAGGACTGGGCGGGCAAGATGCCCACCCCACAAGAGGGTTTGGGACAAGGTGTGTGATACCAATTTAATGAGCAGAAATTGCAACCCCCGGTAGGGGCGTACTGCTGTGCGCCCTCTTACAAGAGGGTTTGGGGTTTAGGCGTTGTAGGTGACGCGGCGACCGCTGGTGCGGAATTGCAAAATCGTGAGACCAATCACCATGATGAACAGGACGATCGATTGGGCAGCGGCTCTGCCTAAATCTCGATCGGCGCGAATCCCGACGCGAATGATTTCGTAAATGGCAACCGATGTGGCTCCATTGGGCCCGCCTCGTGTCAGGTAGTCGATCGTGCCGTAGATCTCGAAGAAGGTGTAAGTCAGGTTGGTGATGATCAGGAAAAAGGTGATGGGGGAAAGGGCAGGTAAAACGACGGTGCGGAAGCGTTGCCAGCGGTTGGCTCCATCCAGGGTGGCAGCTTCCATTAAATCTTTAGGGACGGTTTGTAATCCGGCGATGTAGAACAAAATGTTGTAGCCCAACTGCTTCCAGATGCTGGCCAGGATTAAAACCGATCGCGCTAATCCAGCATGGGTGAGCCAGGGCAGTCGGGGTAGGTTAAACCAGGTGTCCAGGATGTGATTGGCGACTCCCGCCACCGGGTTGAACATGATGGCAAAAATGATTCCGGCAACCGCAGGGGAAATGGCGTATGACCAGACCAGCAAAGTGCGGTAAATTCCGGCTCCCCGAATGGGCTGATAAACTAACACCGATAGAGCCAGGGAAATTGCCAATCCCAAGACGACAGTGATCCCAGAGATCAAAATTGTATTGAAGAAAATTAGGCGATAGTAGTCGCTCCACAGCCCCATAATCAGGAAGTAAAGCGCGATGATTGCAGCAACCCAAACCGATCGCCGTACCCACCGATAGATTGCCGAATCAGAACTGCGATCGCCCCAAAGATACAACCCGATTCCCCCCAGTCCTACGATCAGGAACAGAATAATCTCCGGCAGGGAATAGCTTGGGGCAATCATTTCCGTAAAGTTTCGCACACAGACAAACTGCGTCCGGGGAGTGCTGAGGCGAGCCAGCCGAGTGGCCAGACTGAAGGTATCGAGAGCCGGATAGTAGATAAAAACCAGCAGAATCAGTAAGGTTGGAGCCAGTAGCAGCAACGGCACTAACCAGGGCAGCTTGAAATTTCCCTGTGTCCCACTATCAGCAATCTGCTCCACCTCCCCCTGCCACCACAGTCGTAAAAACCACTGTACGATCGCCACCCCAATCACCGCACCCACCAACACCAAAAACACGCCAAACCCCACATCCAACGCCGATCGCCCTGCTTCAAAGGTGCAAAAGCCCAAGGGCAGCATCAAGAGCAATCCTCCCCCCACCCCTGCCGCTACACCGACTAAACTACCAAGCATTCCCGATCGCTTCATTTTGCGAAAGGCGATCGTCATGTAAGTGGCTCCCATGAGGCCAATGAGTGCGAAGAGAAGAATAGGAATTGACGGAGCCATAGGGCAGTGCGGGGAGTTAGAGAGATGTTGCACTGGGCAGGCAAGATGCCCACCCCACAGGAGGTTAGGTTTAGTTCACTGGGCGGGCAAGAAGCCTACCCCACGAGAGGTTAGATTCACTGGGCAGGCGAGATGCTTACCCCACACGAGGTTAGGTTTACTGGGCGGACAAGATGCCCACCCCACAAGAGGTTGAGCTTACTCTTCCTGGAGGGCGTTGTAGTCTTCCAGGAGGCGGTTGGCTTGTTGGTTGGCGGATTCCAGCGCGGAGTCTACGTCTTGTCCCTGGTTGACCAGGAGGCTTTCAGCAGTGGTGGTGACAACATCGCGGATAGCGACAAAGTTTCCGACGAGAACCCCCAACGTTGCTGGAGTGGTTTCTGATTCTGCAAGCTGATCGCTGGCGACTTTACTATTGGGGTTTTCGTCATACCAACCTTCCCTTTCTAAGAGTTCGATCGCCCCATCGGTAATCGGAATATAGCCTGTGACTTTGTGCCAGTCGGCTGCGTTTTCGGGATTGTTCAGCCAGTTCATGAACATCAGAGCCCCAGTTTCGGTTTCTGCTTCCAGCCCATTCAATAGCCAGAGGGTAGCACCACCGATAACATTGCCGCTCCGACCCACAGCCTGGTTGTAGGGCATAAAGCTGGCAACTACATCAAAACCCGCTTCCGCACCGGATTCTGTAATGGCGGTGGTGTCTGAGCTACTGGTGAGCAGGAAAGCGACTTGTTGAGACAGAAAAGCATTATTCGTGCCATCCCAATCACGTTGCGATCCGGTGTAAACGTAGTAATTTTGATCGTTTAGCTCCTTCCACCAGGTCATGAAGTTGGTCATGCCGTCGCTATTCAGAAAAACTTCTGTAGCGCGTCCTTCCCGCCCGTTTTCTTCGTTCGCCAGCAATTCATCCTGTTGAGCCATTGCCTGTTCCACAATCCAACTGTGATTGGGCCAGGTGATGCAGTTGGCAGGTGCCTCAGGCAGGGCGAGAATCTGTTCACAGGCTTGCTCCACTTCCTCCCAGGTAGCAGGCGGTTCCTCAATTCCAGCCGCCTCCAGCATATCGGCATTGCTAAACAGAATGGTAGACGAAGTGTTCCAGGGCATAGACTGAAACTCGCCATCAATGGTGTAGTAATTACGCGGCGCACTGACCACATCATTGAGGATCACCGGCACCCCGTTGATCTCCGATCGCCCATCGATCGCCTGGGCCACCGACTTTACTAACGGTTCACCCTGGGGAGTCACTGCATCCCGAATTTCCTGGGTCGCCGCCTCAAAAAAGTGCATGATTGCTGGCGGATTTCCCTGTTCCGATGCCAGCAGTGCCGAGTCAAACAGCGTTTCGTAATCCGGATAGCCTTCCACCGTTACTTCAAATTCGGGGTATTGCTGGTTAAACTCAGCCGCCTTTTCCCTTGCCCAGTCCAGCCGATAGTCGGTAAAAGCAATCCACATTTGAATGGGAGTTGCCCCAGTCTGAGGATTTGCCGCTTGCTCAGTTCCACCTTCCGGAGCGGTTGCGGTTGCAGCAGTTTCGGGCGATCGACACGCCTGCGTAGTGAATGAAACTGCGATTAGAGCAGCCGTAATGCTTAGAATATTGCGTCTCAAAAAACGATAATTTTTCATTGCCACTCTTAGAATCAAATGAGAAAAATCAATACCACAACCAATTCAATTTGCGTGTAACTCATCATGCTCAAAGCAGATAAAGCGCACAGCCTCACCGGATTGATCCTTTCACGGCATCATTAAGGTATGTTTATATAGGGTTTAAGGTTAGCGATCGTTCACGTTATGGAATATTAAAGTGATTAAAAGCGAAAATTATGCGTTAATTTTTCAGCACTTCATAATTCGCCTATCCTGCTTTGTGATATCTTTCGTTATGATATCTTTCCTTACAGTGCCACAGATTATTCCTGGTATTTTGTAGAGTGGGCATCGCCCCCAGTTATTCAACCCAGCACAACATGTCTAGTGTCACCTTTGAGCAAGTTAGCAAACGCTATGGTCATTCGATCGCCGTCAAAGATTTGAATTTAGCGATTGAAGACGGAGAATTTTTAGTGTTAGTAGGGCCGTCAGGATGCGGTAAAACGACCTCGTTAAGGATGCTGGCAGGCCTGGAAGAAATTAGCCAGGGCAATCTTTATATCAACGGCAAGCGGATGAATGACATTCCGGCGCGGGAACGAGACATTGCGATGGTGTTTCAATCCTACGCGCTGTATCCCCATATGTCGGTGTTTGAAAATATGGCCTTTAGTTTGGAATTGCAAAAGGTGCCCAAGGCTGAGATTAAGAAGCGCATCACCAGCGCAGCCCAACAGCTAGAAATTGAATCCTTACTCGATCGCAAACCCCGTCAGCTTTCCGGTGGGCAACGGCAAAGGGTGGCAGTCGGACGGGCGATCGTCCGGAATCCAGCAGTGTTTTTGATGGATGAACCGTTATCTAACCTGGATGCGAAACTGCGGGTACAGGCACGAGCAGAGTTAAGCAAGCTCCACCGCAAGCTGGGCACTACCTTCGTTTACGTCACCCACGATCAGGTAGAGGCGATGACGCTGGGAACGCGGATTGCAGTCATGAACCAGGGAATTTTGCAACAGGTTGGCACACCGCAAACGCTCTATAACGAACCCAGAAATACTTTTGTCGCGGGTTTTATGGGTAGCCCAGCGATGAACTTTTTGCCTGCAAGATTAGTAGAACAAGATGGACAACTGACCGTAATTGGGAATACCTTTACGCTGACTGTTCCCCCTGACCAACGATCGCCCTACGCACCATACCGGGATCGGCCAGTTATCTTCGGCATCCGTCCTGAAAACCTGCACGTTCCTGGCTTTGTTCCGCCCGGAATTCAGCCTTTACCTTTTAAGGCAACCGTATCGGTGATTGAAATGATGGGGAATGAATTGGTACTTTATTTGACCACAGCCGATCGCCAGGAGTTCAATAGCCAGGAACCCGCCAGCCAGGAATCTACCAGCCAGGAATTAATCGCCAGAGTTGACCCTCGCGCCCCATTACAGATAGGCGAGACTGTAGAAATGGTTATGGATATCAGTCGCTTCTACTTGTTTGATCCAGGTAGCGGCGATCGACTGGGTTAAGTCAATACCATTACTCAGCTTGATCAGCTTGATTCGCCTGGGCTTGTTCGAGTTCACGCGGCTGCACAATATAATTAGTGGCTGCCATATCCTCAGATAATGGCTCGACTCGTCCCTGATTCACCATCGCCTGATGCACAAAAGCGGCAACTGAGCCTCGTGTTGTTTCCCCGTTTGGATTCAAAATTTGGGGATCAGGATGATTCACCACCATGCCTGCCTTCGTAGCATTAGCAATCCGATCGACTGCATATTGAGGAATCTGATCGGCATCGGCATAGTATTCATCAACAATGACGGATACGGGTCGATCTGGATCTGCACCCGCCGCAGTAACCCCTGGATCCGGATCATCTCCGATTTGAGTGGCGATCGCCCTTGGGACATTCACCAGGGGTTCAAGCAGATAGGTCATTGCCAGGGGAAAGGGAAACGGATGAGCCACCTGACGACGCTCAGGTTCAGCAGCAGCAACGAGTTCTGTAGCAGGCTCTAAGTCCAGATTATCGGCCAACGCCACGATCGCCTCTGCCCTGGAGACTGGTTGATTCGGTCGGAAAAAGCCACCCGGGTAACCCTGCATGAATCCCATCTCATAGGCTTCTTCGATCGCAGGAGCCGCCCAATAATCAGCCGGAACATCTTGATAAACCTCACCGCTGGCAATTTCTCGCACCGTTTCTTGGCTAAAGGCTTGACGAACCACAGCGGCAAATTCATCCCGGTTCACCGGATTTTCGGGTCTAAAGGTGCCATCTAAATAGCCTGTGACGATACCTTGTTCCGCTAAAGGTTGAATAAATGGCTGTGCCCAGTGACCTTCGGTATCTGGAAAGCTAGCGGTTTGATTTTGCGCCGCTTCATTCTGCGCCGCTTCATTCTGCGCCACTTCACTCTGCGCTATTTCATCGGGAGCAGCCGTAACTGAGCGTGAACCAGGGAAGGTTAAAGCTCCGAGTAACCCTGTTGTCAATCCTAATGACAATACGACTCTATGGGCAACCAACCAACGAGATAGCCTAGACATTATCTTTCTCCGTAATACCGTTCCTCTCTTTTGTCTTCACCTTATCGGATGATGCTCCCAGATTCTTCTATCAATCGGTATAAGAACGTCATGTAAGAGTAAACACAACTTACAGCCCCTTGCCGTTGCATATACCACTCTCAATTCCCGACTTCCGGCTCTCGACTCCCGATTCCTGATTCACCATGCTGAGGCTTACTCAATCAACAACAGCTCTAAAAAACGGGGGACAGAGCCAGGAAATTCCCACTCCGTCACCCCGATCGCTTCACAGGATGAAAGCTACACGAAAGCTATATGAAAGCTATATGAAAGCCACAACAGTAGAACACTACAAGCTCACCGAAATCGTCAGATCACCGATCGTAATTTCACCCGTTGGCAGTCCTTCAAAACCCAATAAGTTGCCGTTTGCTAAGAGCGGAGTGAGTTCGCCGAGGTTGACATTGGGCAACGAGAAATCAACTGTAGGATGATTCAGATGAATCCGCTGCCCCCCAATCACCAACGATGGGGAGACATCGCCTAGCTCAATCTCTGCACCTTCCAGGAAATGGGTAAATCGATCGAGTGCCACTTCACCATTCAGTGAAACTCGAACACTTACCGTATTGCCAACCGGATCACCCATATCCGTATCCTCTCCGGGCACTTCCGGCATATCGCCAATGACATCTCCTGGCGTTTCGGGCGCATCGACAACCGTTAGCACTGTATCTTCACGGAAGGCGAGATTTTGAATGCGGGTATCTCCGGCAAAGTCCACATCTTCCACATCAAACGGCGTTTCACTGAAGTTAGCCGCCAAATACTCCGCTAAGGCATCCTGTTCTGAGCCGTCTGGAGCAAACGTCGCTACTCCCGTGCGGCTAGCCGGATCAGGATTGGCTGATGACTCAGTCACCAGATCTACTCGATCGCGCTCTGGGAAGGGATAACCATCGCCACCACTTGCCAGAAAGTTAAGCGTTACCGTGCGGAAGGTGCGATCGGGATCGCCAATCAGTTCCCCATTTTCGACGACGACATCTGCAATGTTGCCCTCATCATCCAAAATCGCCAGAGACTGAACCCGGCTACCGGCTGGAAGGGTGGCATCGTAGCTAAAGGCAAAGCCACTGATTTGGGGGAAACGACCAGGGGTTGCACCAGGAGCCGTTGCAGCCACACCATGTTCTGCGATCGCCACCAGTTCTTCAGCCGTCAGCGTCAGCAGGGTCAGTCCATTGTTAAACCGCAGAGCGTTGGAGATATCTAGCTGGGAAATATCGCCCTCTTCTTTGCCCGCCACCGGATTAGCCTGGGGAGGAAGCCGCAACACATCTTCTTCAGTCGTGGAGCCTGCGGGGAAGGTCAATACACCGATATTATCCCGGATACCCCCTCCATTTTTGATGGAGATCACGGTTTCTGGATCATAGGTCTTGGCGATCGCCAGATTCGCATCAGCCGTCAGGTTCCCCAGGTTGGTTTCTTGCGTCCGCACACTGCTACGAGTCCCGTTGAGGAAAACCGAAGTTTTGCCAAACAAGTTACCATCCTGATCAATGATCACCTCCCGTAATGCCTCGACGATCGCAATGATTTCTGCATCGGGAACGCCATTCACCGCTAAAACCCCGGCATCGTCTGTCGCGTAGGCTCCGCTAATCGTGGGATCAATGCTGTCGGGAATAATGATGCCATTTTCGTCAAAGTCAACCACCAGCCGACCGACATACTTGTAGTTGGCATCGGTATTCACCACCGCCACCGGATTACCCTCGGCATCAGTTTGCAAAATGGGATAGGGCCCTCCGCCTCTTCCCCCGGACGCAGACGGTTTGTTTCATTAGCCAACCGAGTATCTGAGCCACCCGCCACGATGATATCCACATCGCGCAGGAGTTCTGCCAACTGTAATTCGATCGCCAACTGCTGCATATGCGCCAGCAGAATCACCTTGTTGATATCCGGGTTATTGGTCAGCAAGGAATCTACAGAAGTTTGAATTTCAGTCGCCAGGGCCGCAATATCATCGGGGTTACTATCATCAAATGATTCGGGGAGAACCGTGACACCCCCCGGAGAGGAAATGGTCGGCAAGGTCGGAGTCGTGGCCCCCACAATCCCAATCCGCTCACCGTTCACCGTGATGATGGTGTTTCCAGCAATCCCACCCGGAATTTCACTCGCCTCCTGCCCGTCTTCAACCACTAAATCTGCCAGAGCAGCATCGGTGCTGAAGTCTAAGTTGGCACTCAGGTAGGGGAATAATGCCCCTGGATAGCCATCTTCTTCATCGGCTTGCAGCAACGATGCAACCACATCTGTCCCTAGATCAAATTCGTGGTTGCCAAAGCCGATCGCCTGAAACCCTAACAGGTTTTGAATCAAAATATCGGCTCGTCCCTGAAACCCAAACGCCGTATCACTGGCAAAGAAAAATGGGCTGGGAATATAAGCATCCCCAGAGGACAGAATCAGCGTATTGGGAAAATCTGGCTCACCGTCGCCACTAAGATCTTGATCTTTCAGCGCGTTCAACACGGCAGAGAAGCGGGGAGCATCGTCTAAAGCTGGAACACCGGCTTCCTGATCCGCCGCATGGAGAAGCTGAAGTGTAAAAACCATGAGAATTTACCGTATGGTGTGAACAATCCGTAAACTGACGAACGATCGCCACTCCATACGATTTCATAGTCAGGTTAAGTGCCCTCTAAGACGGCATTAAATCTCAGTAAGAATATGGATCATAGATTAAATAACTAGTGCAACATTTTACTTCGCGGACTGGGCGGGCAAGACTTCGGGCCTCGGCGTGAGCTCAGTCGAACGCTCAGTCGAGCCGTCGAAACGCTGCCCACCCCACAAGAATTCCAGAGTATTAACTTCGCATGCCTAACTCAACGGCTCATCACGGCTAACCAATTCTGGATAGGCAGAACTCGCAAGGGGCAGAGCCTTGACATCGGTTGTAGCAATGTGTCCGACATAAAACGCGCCCGCTTCAATATCCAGAGATTGGGCAGTGACATCTCCTTCCAAACGAGCCGTTCGACTCAACGTTAGCCGACCCTCAGCAATGACTTTTGATTTAATTACCCCGTGCACAATGATGTTATTGGCCCGCAGTTCTGGCCCTTCTACCAACCCAGTTTGGGAAATTTCCATATCTCCCTGCACTTCCACCGTGCCATGAATCACTCCATCCACACGCAAGTTCCCTTCTACATTCAAGTCACCCCGAAATTCGCTGGTAGCACTAAGATAAGTCAACGAGTGAGTCTGGTTACGCTTGAACATTATTTAATCCTTTACGAACGGTTGCGCCTTGAAAGAGGGTTCAATCAGTCTAATCAATCCAGATACTTTTGCGGATCTACCGCTTGGCCATTTTGGAACACAGTGTAGTGCAAATGTGGCCCACTCGACCGACCTGTATTTCCTAAATAGCCAATGACCTGATTGCGATCGATCGATTCCCCTACCTTCACCCGAATATCTGACAGGTGAGCATATAGCGTTTGATAACCGTAGCCATGATCGACCACGACATAGTTACCATACCCAGGTTCCCACTCCGCCTTGTCAACCCGTCCAGCAGCCGTTACATAAATTGGTGATCCATAGGCTGCAACAAAATCCATGCCCTCATGAAATTCATAGCCCCAGCCAAATGGATTGGAGCGCAAACCAAACCGTGACGTAATTTCCGTATCTCTCGCCCGTAATGGCCGTCCCTTTGGCTTGGCTTCCTCTCGCACGATAATTTCTGCCAGGGCAGGTTCTACCTCTCCCTGCACCTCTTGAACTAGCGCAGGTAGCTTTGAACGCGCCAGGGCCAGCAAATCTTCAGCTGCCGCCCCCCCGACTCCCCGACGAGACTGATCCGATTGCTTTTTGCTGAACCATTCCGGTTCGTCATCCTCTCCCCGAAAGTCAAAATCATTAGCATCGGGTTCATCCCGGTTCCAATGGCGATCGGGCAAAATTTCTGCATCGATCGCATTGCGGTTGAGAAAACCTTCCTCCGGTTCTCCCAATTCCTCATACTCATTCCCATTAGACTCATTAACCCCGTCGAACTCGTTGAACTCCCGCTCTGCCATGCCCGCCCGTTCTTGCAGCGTGGTAATAGTGGTTTCCAGAGACTCCAACTGTTCAAGAATTTCAGCCGCTTCCTCCGTCAGTTTCAGGTTTCTGCGGTTCAGTTGGCTGTTGCGATGCACAAAGGAGAACACCAGTGCGATAACCGCCACCAGGGGCAAACCAACGGCCAACGTCATCGCAATAGGGCGGAATGCTATCACGACTGGACTCCTACCTTCACGGGCAATCCATACGGTGTAATGCTTTGAGCTGCGACGCTTCAAACCTTGCTTTCGCATCATGCGCCGATTTGTCTTCATGCGCTAACTTGATTGATCCCCGATTGGAGAATGACACACTTTGTCAGGCTGGGTCAAGCCCCAAACCTCAACAAAACAAAGCGATCCCCGCTATAGGGATCGCTTGTGAGTTTACAGAATCAGGACGCTTTTATCAATCCCCTGATCTGTTAAACCAATTAACCGTTGATGCTGGGAGCCGTGATTGCCACCGGAGTTGCCTCACCTGCTGCCAGGTCAAGGGGGAAGTTGTGAGCATTCCGCTCGTGCATCACTTCCATCCCCAGGTTGGCGCGGTTCAGAACATCGGCCCAGGTATTGATCACATGGCCCTGGCTATCCAAAATGGACTGGTTGAAGTTGAACCCGTTCAGGTTGAACGCCATGGTGCTGATACCCAGAGCGGTGAACCAGATACAAACCACCGGCCAAGCACCCAGGAAGAAGTGCAGAGAGCGGGAGTTGTTGAAGCTGGCGTATTGGAAGATCAACCGACCAAAGTAGCCGTGGGCAGCCACAATGTTGTAGGTTTCTTCCTCTTGACCAAACTTGTAGCCATAGTTCTGGGATTCGTTCTCAGTCGTTTCCCGCACCAGCGAGGAAGTTACAAGAGAACCGTGCATTGCACTAAACAACGAACCACCGAACACACCTGCCACACCTAACATATGGAACGGGTGCATCAGAATGTTGTGCTCTGCCTGGAACACGAACATGAAGTTGAAGGTTCCAGAGATGCCCAGCGGCATTCCATCGGAGAAGCTACCTTGTCCGATCGGGTAGATCAGGAATACAGAAGTAGCGGCTGCCAGAGGAGCAGAGTAAGCCACGCAGATCCAGGGACGCATGCCCAGACGGTAGCTCAGTTCCCACTGCCGCCCCATGTAGGCGAAGATGCCAATCAAGAAGTGGAAGACAACGAGCTGGTAAGGGCCACCGTTGTAGAGCCACTCATCCAGAGAAGCCGCTTCCCAAATGGGGTAGAGGTGTAGACCGATCGCATTGGAAGATGGCACAACAGCACCAGAGATGATGTTGTTACCGTAGATCAGCGAACCTGCTACAGGCTCACGAATCCCGTCAATGTCAACGGGAGGAGCTGCAACAAAGGCGATGATGAAACAGATGGTTGCGGTGAGTAAGCAAGGGATCATCAAAACACCAAACCAGCCGACATAAAGACGGTTGTTGGTGCTGGTGATCCAATCGCAAAACCGCTCCCACAGACTTGCGCTTTCGCGACGCTGAAAGGTAGTGGTCATAATGATTGCTTTCGTTACGAAACTATTGATTAGAGTTGAGATGTATGAAGCAAGACTAGGCTTGCTTGCCCTAACTATAGAAGGATCTCTGATTTTCTCCAACAATTAGTGACGTATTGTGATTTTATTTAATCAACTTTTGTAAATGAATTTTCCTCAAATAAATTAAACTTGTTTTGCGTTATCTGTACCCAAAAACCGATCGCTTTCAGGTTAGTTAGAAGGCTTGTTCTGTAATTCTTTCGTCACTTTCCACCCCCTCACCGGACTTGTTCACTCTTGATTACATAGTACTCAATAATTAATTTAAACAAGTTAATGTTTAGTCTGTATTAAACAAGGGAGGTTGAGTGCAACCCTATTTCTGCAACACAGCCTTACTTAACTTAATCTAAGTTAATCGATCGTCGTAAAATATAGTTTTGTAAAGGAGGTTTCCAGGGCTTTGATTTGAGCGGTTCTGCTGGTTGTCCGCTCCAAATCGGTTCTCCCGGAATGATGGTGGGAACCGTAGTACAGGCTTCCAGCCTACGTGGGCAAGATGCTCGCCCTATGGATGAAGTGAGTAGGATGATAGAAACGACTTCTGCCCCCTCTGCTTCTATGCAAACTCATTCCTCCTCGAACGCCTCAGTCCCGGACGCTGAAATCTCGGATGCTGCAATTCGATCGCTGCCGCAAACCCTACGTCACCGCCGCCAGCAGTTAGCCCAACAATGTTCTGCGCCAATAATTTTTTGGTCAGGCAACCCCCACTCCCGAAATTTTCCGGCAAACACCTATCCCTTTCGAGCCAGTAGCCATTTTCTTTACTTTGCTGGGCTGCCGCTCCAAAATGCTGCCATTCGCCTGGAATCGGGTCGGCTGGAGCTATTTATGGACGATCCAACCTCCGCCAGCATCCTCTGGCATGGGGCATCCCCCAGCCGATCGCAGATTGCCGAGACGATCGGAGCCGATGCCGATTATCCACTGTATCGCCTCAAGTCCTTTACTGAGCATGCCGCCACCATTCCCGTCCAGGATGCTGCCACTCGCCTCCAGCAGTCGCAGTTACTCAGCCGCATGATGACTCCAGCCAACGGATTGCAGGGGATAGATCTAGATCTGGCAAAGGCGATCGTCCATTTGCGGTTAATCCACGATCCGGCAGCCCTGGCAGAAATTCGGCAGGCCGCAGCAGTCACGGTCAAAGCCCATGAAGCAGGGATGGCCACGACCCGAACAGCAAGCACAGAAGCAGGGGTGCGCGCCGCAATGGAGCAGGTGATCCTCTCCCACACCATGACCTGTGCCTATAGCAGTATTGTGACTGTCCATGGGGAAGTCCTACATAACGATCGCTATCCCAATCCGCTCCAGTCCGGAGATTTGCTGTTAGCTGATGTGGGGGCAGAAGCCGAGACTGGTTGGGCTGCCGATGTGACGCGCACCTGGCCCGTATCGGGCAGATTTTCACCCACTCAGCGGGATATTTATGAGGTGGTGAAAACGGCCCACGATGTTTGTATTGATCAGGCCCATCCTGGCGTGGAGTATAGAGATTTGCACCTGAGGGCAGCCACCGTTCTGGCCGCTGGACTGGTGGACTTGGGCATTCTCCGTGGACGGGCTGAAGACCTGGTGGACATGGATGCCCACGCCCTGTTTTTCCCGCATGGCATCGGGCATCTCCTGGGGTTGGATGTCCATGATATGGAAGACCTGGGGGATTTAGCTGGCTATGCCCCCGGACGCAGCCGCAGCGATCGCTTTGGGTTGGGCTATCTCCGCCTCGATCGCCCCCTTGCGCCTGGAATGGTCGTCACGATCGAACCAGGATTTTATCAAGTACCCGCCATTCTGAATGATCCCGATCGTCGCGCCAAATATCAGGACGTGGTGAACTGGGAACGGTTAGCTGCTTTTAGTGATGTTCGGGGCATTCGGATTGAAGACGATATCTTGATCACACCGACTAATGCCGAAATCTTAACAGCGGCCTTGCCCACAGACCGGGAAGCGATCGAGACGATCACACAAGGGTAAGGTTTAAATCACACTTTGGGTAGGCTTAAAGATAGGCAAGTAGAGTTCTATCGCAAAGTCCTCGTGAAGGTAGGTTGCGAACTGCCTCTACCCGTGGATTCCTCATCCGGCCATTGTGGTAGTAGCGTCGATCTATCAGCCTGTCTCAACGTTAACCTATATCAAGCCATCTCCCCTCTGCCACATCCATCTGTCGCCCACGGAATTTATCGCCTCATGGAAAACCTTCCTCCTAGAGAAGTTGTTAAAGCCAATATTCTGGTCGTGGATGACACCCTGGCAAATGTGCAACTACTCAGCCATATGCTAGCGGAGTATGGCTACAAAGTGCGCAAAGTCTTGAGTGGGCCCATGGCTCTGATGGGAATTCAGACGGCTCCTCCTGATTTGATCATTCTAGATGTCAATATGCCGGAGATGAACGGCTACGAAGTGTGCCAGCAAATTAAGGCGAATGAAGCGACTCAAAATATTCCAGTGATCTTCATCAGTGCCCTGGACGAAGTCACCGATAAGATCAAAGCCTTTGCAGCCGGGGGGGTGGATTATATTACAAAACCCTTTCAGGTTGCTGAAGTACTGGTGCGCGTTGAACATCAACTAATGTTGCGCGATTTACAGCAACAGTTACGGGAACAAAATGTTTTATTACAAAGAAAAATTTATGAACACGAACGTACGTTACACGAGTTAGAGCAAGCAAAAGCGGCACTTCAAGAAGCAAATTTTGAACTTCAACGGTTGGCGATCGTAGATGACTTAACCCAGGTCGCCAATCGACGGCACTTTTATCATCACCTGACTCAAGAATGGCAGCGACTCATGCGAGAACAGGCAACTTTGTCCCTGCTCCTATGCGATGTAGATCATTTCAAGCTCTATAACGATGCCTATGGACATCAGGCAGGCGATCGCTGCCTCCAGCAAGTTGCCCAGGCAATCCAGTCGGCGGCGCAGCGGCCCTCTGATCTGGTGGCTCGCTATGGTGGGGAAGAATTTGCCGTGATTTTACCGGCTACTCAAATCGAGGGAGCGATCTACATTGCTCAGAAAATGCAGGCGAACCTGCGGCAAAAACAGATGGTTCACCCCCACTCATCAGTCGGAGATTTTGTCACCCTTAGCATTGGTATTGCCTGGACGATCCCCAGCGCGACTCAATCTCCAGATCATCTCGTTGCTATGGCCGACCAGTCCCTTTATGCAGCTAAAAAGCAGGGGCGAGACTGCATTGTTTTAGGAAACGAATTGCTTTAAAACACAAGGTTTACTGTAGTGCCAGGAGTATGATGAACATGCCAGATGATACTCTACCAGATGATACTCTATCCGATCGTTCCAGTCGCTCAGGTGATGGGCACTCAGAGCCAGGGCCTCAGGCGGAGACCAATCCAGGTCTAGATCTAGATTTATCGCTCAACTCAGATCCCGGTTCAGATCTCGATTCAAACCCCGATTCAGATCCCGATTCAGATCCTCAGTCAGCCGATCGTTTCAGGGCAGATTCAGCTATCTGCGTCAGCCATGCTGCCTTTCAAGCCCTGAGGCAAGAGGTGGCAGCCGTCTGTCAGCGGGTTGCTCAGTTGGAAGATACCGGATCTCAACTGGTTCAACTCGCTCGACAAAAAACCTTGTTTAGCGTAGTTAGCAAAATTCGGGCCTCGCTGGACATTGAAACCATCTTTCAAGCTACGGCAACGGAAGTCCGACAGCTTCTAAAAGCCGATCGCGTCGGCATTTTTCGATTCAATCCGGCATCCGGCTATAGTGAAGGGCAATTTGTCGCAGAGGATGTACTGCCCAGTTATACCTCTGTTCTGAGGGCCAAAATTAACGATCACTGTTTTGGCGAAAATCACGCCCTTTACTACCAGCGGGGACGAGTTTGGGCTGCAAATGATATTTATGCTGCCAACTTACTCAGTTGCCATGTAGAAATTCTAGAACGGTTCCAGGTCAAAGCCAATCTAATCGTACCGCTCTTACAGGGGGATGACCTGTGGGGATTACTATGCGTTCACCAATGCGCAAATTCCCGTCAATGGCAGGGATCAGAAATTGAGTTTGTCATGCAGATTGCGGTTCATCTGGGCATTGCCCTCCAGCAGGCCGAACTCCTGGCTAAGGCAGAACGGCGATCGTCGGTGTTGCAAACAACCCTGGAATCCCAACTGCGCCAGCGGGCCGAAGAACTATCACTCGAAGCAGAACGCGAACGCACAGTAAACCGGATCATCGATCGGATTCGCCAAACATTAGACATTGAAACCATTTTTGATGCAACTACCCAGGAAGTTCGGAATATTCTAGATTGTGATCGGGTCGTGGTCTATCAATTTTCCTCAGAACTCCACAATCATCCCGTTGCAGAATCCCATCGGGGGGGAATTGTCAGCCCCCAGGATACGATCGGCAGCATTTGGGCGGATGTCTTTCCAGCCCCCCAACCTGATGTCGTGGTGGTGGAAGATATTCAGCATATTGTGTTACCACCCAACCATCGACAGGCTCTAGAGGCATCTCATATTCAGGCCTATGTCGTCATCCCGGTCTTTGTTGGCGAAACTCGTTGGGGACTGCTGACTGCCTCCCAAACCATTGCCCATCGCTGGGAACCGGGAGAAATTAGCTTACTTTCACAAATTGCCAATCAGTTGGGGATTGCCCTCCAGCAGGCCGAATCGATTAAAGAGCTACAAATTCGCTCGGAACAACTGGCCAGAGCGGTTGAACGGGAAAAGTCCGTTGCAACTATCATTGATAAAATTCGTCGATCCCTCGATATTCAAACCATTTTTCAGACTACCACCCAGGAAGTTCGATCGTTGCTCAAGGTCGATCGGGTTTGCATCTATCGGTTTAACCCCGATTGGAGTGGTGAGTTTGTGGTGGAATCGGTGGCAGAGGGCTGGCGATCCCTGTTGCAGGTTCAGCAGGATGTCCCAACCCTCCAGGAAAACATTAGTGCCTGTAGCGTCCAAAATCTGGCACATCCAGAGTTTAACGACAGTTACTTGCAGGAGCATCAAGGTGGGGACTTTGCCAGGGGGCAAACCTTTCGAGTCTGCAACAACATTTACGAAGCCAATTTTTCCGACTGCTACCTGCGACTGCTCGAACAGTGCCAGGCCAAAGCTTATGCCATCATTGCCATCTATCGTGGTCAACGGCTGTGGGGATTGTTAGCCGTCTATCAAAACTCCCAACCCTATCAGTGGCACGAAGATGATATCCAGTTTTTATTGCAGATTAGTGATCACCTGGGGGTTGCAATTCAGCAGGCTGAACTCCTGGTCGGGCCGAGCAGCGATCGACTGTTTTGCAGAGTTACCTGGAGGCCCAACTGCGTCAACGCGCCGAGGAACTTGCCCTGGAAGCAGAACGGGAACGGGCGATCGCCCAGGTGATTGAAAAGATTCGTCAAACGTTAGATATTGCAACTATTTTTCAAACCACTGCAACAGAAGTCCGGCAACTGCTCAACGCCGATCGGGTGGCCATGTTTCAGTTTCAGCCTGGATCTGACTACAACAAAGGTCAAATTGTGGCCGAAGCAGTCTTACCTGGATTTGCGGCCGCCCTGGGAGCTGCCGTTGAAGATCACTGTTTTGGCTCTCAATATGCTGCGACTTACCAACAGCGACGAATTTATGCGATCGACAACGTAGAAACCGCCAAACTAAAAGCGTGCTATCTAGAAACGCTCCGTCGATTTCAAGTCAAAGCTAATCTGGTCGCGCCCTTGTTAAAGGGAGATTCCCTTTGGGGACTGTTGTGCATCCATCAATGCTCTGCCCCCAGACACTGGCAGGAGAAAGAAATTGAATTTGTCACCCATATCGCCAGTCAGTTGGGCGTTGGACTACAGCAAGCTGAACTACTAGCCCAGGCGCGTCAACAGTCGGCTGAACTGCAAGTGGCTAAAGAAGCAGCCGATGCTGCCAACCGGGCAAAAAGCGAGTTTCTGGCCAAAATCAGTCATGAATTAAGAACTCCCCTCAATGCCATTTTAGGATTTACACAACTCTTAATTAAAGATAAATCCTTGAAGCCAGAACAGCGAAACTATATCGACATTATTAACCGTAGCGGAGAACATCTTCTGACTTTGATTAATGATGTTTTAGAAATGTCTAAGATTGAAGCAGGACGAGTAACCCTGAACGAATCAAGCTTTGATCTTTACCGTCTTTTAGATAGTCTGGAAGATATGCTACGCCTCAAGGCCCAATCGAAGGAATTAGAACTAGTTTTCGATCGCACCTCCAATGTTCCCCGATATATTTACACCGATGAAAGCAAATTGCGTCAGGTTTTAATTAATTTGCTGGGGAATGCCATCAAATTTACCCAACAAGGGCGTGTGATTCTACGGGTCAATCAAGCCTCTGGCTCCTTTCCAGGAATCCATGCCGAAGAACAACCCCAAAACTCCTTACTTTTCCCGACTTACCCCACTCCACTCCTCCACTTCGCGGTTGAAGACACTGGATCTGGCATCGCCACCCGTGAACTCGAACGGCTCTTTGAAGCTTTTGTTCAGGCGGAATCTGGACGACGTTCCCACGAAGGTACTGGCTTAGGTTTACCCATCAGTCGGCAGTTTGTCCGATTGATGGGGGGAGAAATCACTGTCACCAGCACCGTGGGGGTTGGTTCTACCTTCCACTTCCAGATCCCTTTAAAAGGAGTAGAATCTGCTATTTTGCCATCTCAGCAGATGAGTCAGCGGGTGGTTGAATTGGCTCCTAATCAGCCCACCTACCGCATTTTAGTTGTGGAGGATAAACCAGAGAATCGGCAACTGCTGGTGAAATTGTTGATGGATGTCGGTCTGTCAGTTCGAGAAGCTACCGATGGACAGGAGGCGATCGAAATTTGGGAAAGTTGGCAGCCGCACTTGATCTGGATGGATATTCAAATGCCAGGAATGAGTGGTTGTGAAGCCACCCAACAAATCCGTCAGCGAGAACAAATTCGCAGAACTCAATCGCCTGATGCCGCGCCGGACTGTATCGTGATTGCCTTGACCGCCCATGCCTTTGAAGAAAGCCGGGAGGAGGTACTGGCGGCTGGATGTGATGATTGTGTCACCAAACCATTTCGAGAGGAAATTCTGTTTGCCAAAATGGTGCAGCACCTTGGCACCACCTTTATCTATGAGCAGCTCCACGAACACCGACGAGAGCCATCTCCCCTCTCTGCGACCAATACCGATGTCTTTATCACCGAATTTAATACCATGCCTTCAGACTGGCGCAATCTTCTGTATCAGTCCGCTGCCCAGGTGGATGATGAACTGATCCTACAGCTCATCGCTCGCATTCCTGATCCTGACTCAGAACTGGCGATCGTCCTCACTTACTGGGCCAGCCGCCTCCGCTTCGACAAAATTATTGAAGCGATCGAACTGGCCAAGAATTACAAGAATGAAAGACATGAGCAGGGTTATCCCGCTTATTTTTACCCCCTAAAATCTTGTCTCAAACTCCAGAATCGCTTGCCCATCTCCACGAGTATTAGTTGAACCTCTAACGGTGAATTCATCGTTTAAGCGGTAGCGGACGTTGAAGCGGGTTGGTTCTTCCACTGTCAATAGTTGCAGAATCGAAACCGATAAATCCCGGGTGATATCAAATCCCACTTCTGCCCCCAGGGCCAGTGTTGAAGTGCGTTCATTTTCAGAAAGCACGTTCGTGGGAAAGAGTCGGAAATCGGTCAATCCAGTCGCATCGCTAATCAAATTTTGTAAGCCTGTAAGCAGCGTTGCACCCGCAATATTCGCCAGGGCCAGGGTTCCGCCATCCCCCAGAGTACTGGCAAAATTACCGCCTATCAAGGCGACCAATTCAGACTCCGATCGCCGGGGTGTGCTAGTTAACTCCAGGTTGTTGTAAATCTGACTGGCCAGACCCATGACGCTGGCCTGGACGCGGATCGTCTGCAACGCACCGTATTCCCAGGCAGGCGTTTCCGCAATTTCGGCCGTCGTCAGGGGTGAAACCTGGGCGATCGGCGCACGAGTCACTTCCGGGACAGAGGCCACAAGCTGGACATCCAGGAAAGGATCAAACCCCCGTTCCGCTGAAAATTCTGCGATGTTTTCGTAGTCTCGATCGAGATAAAACTGCGTCGTAAACAGGTTCACCTGTCCCGCTCGAATGAAGACCGTACCATCTGGGCGCAGATCATCCGGTGTGCCGCTGATGAACAAATCACCATTAATCAGAAAGTTGAAGAATGGGCTAACAACCCGCAGCCGATCGCCCAAGACAATTCTCAGGTCTTCTAACTCTGGAGGACTGACTAAACCAGGTTCAAATGCCGCAGGCGTTGCCTCAGCCGTACCGGGTGTTTGAGCGGCATCAGGAATAGAAATCTCACCATTTTGCAGAACAATATCACCGCTGATCACAGGAGCCAGAGCCGTTCCCGCCAGAATCACCTGACCATTCACCCCACCATCATATAAGTCTTCAAGCTCCAGTTCGACATTTTGTAATCTGACTGTCAGGGGTGGCTCTTCTCCAGGATCACGCGGATCGAGCGGTGTAAGGAGAGGCAAGGTTCCGGCAGCAACCACTTGTCCATCGCTAAACTGTCCTTGAAGAGTGTCTACACGAATGCGATCGCCACTAAACAAAATATTCCCAGAAACATTCGTAATATCCTCTGGCAGAGCCTGGGCAGAGAAGCGAGCATTGTCAAACACTGCTTGGCCTGTGGTGGTTAGAGACTCTACCTGGGGTTGGGTTTCAGTCGTGTCCAGCCTTCCCCGTGCCTGGAGTTGCACATTTCCGGTTCCGCCCCCCCATGCCACCTGATCCGTAAACAACGTCACCAGTGCCAGACCCTCATTGCGAATGTCTAGATCAAGACTAAAATCATTACTGGCAGGCACCTCAGCCATAAAGGGAAAACTGTAGGGAATGCTGGCAGTAAACTCCAGAATATTTTCCTCTGGATCAACATCCCCTCTGACCCGACTATCCACATTAAGTCGCGCATCGTTGTAACCAAACAATGCCCTGAGGGGTGGAGCCGTCACATTATTAATGGTCAGATCATCCAGCAAAACTTCGCCAACCAACTGAGGATTATTGATACTACCCGTTAAGAAAGCATTGGCATTTAAAACGCCCGTTTCCACATCCAGCGGCAGCCGCACCAATTCCTGCAAGGGTTCTACGGGAATATTTTGAGCAATCAACTGTCCCGATTGTTCTTCACCTCCCACCTGTCCGGTAAACCGCAGCAACGATTCATCCGACTGAAGCAGCAAGGGGCGCAACGTCAGAATACTATCAGCAAAGTTGCCCAGAGCTACCACCTGATTCACCTGATATTCTCCCCAGACCCAGTCCTGCCCCCGCAGGTCAAAATCAAACTGTGGTCCCGTTTGCGGCGAGAACGCGATATTAATTTCTCCAGCAAAGGCCCCGCTTAAGGTGGCTAATTCTGGCAAGATCATCGCTTCTTCCCGTGCAGCCACCTGCTGTCCATACAGCGCACGCACTTCTGAGTAACGACGCAGTTGATTCAGCAAGGTGCGATCGGGCATTCCCACCTCAAAGGGCAGCACATCCGCCGCCTGACCATACACGGGTGGAGCAACCCGCCCCAGATCCGCTAACTGAAACCACTGGAGGGCATCAAAAATATCCTCGACTCTGCCTGGAGCGGCCGTAATGGTTCCCTGAAGTTGGGGATCTGCCCCCGGTGCAAAGTTACCTGCCAGCAGGTAAATGCTACCTCCCCGCCGCAGTTCTCCATCCTCCAGTACGCCCACCCCGTCAATGTAGCGGAATCGTCCAGTAATAAAATCTGCCGTGATGTAGTCCAGGGAGGGTTCCGTTACAGCAAACTCTCCCACAACCCTTGGATTGGCCAGATCTGCAATATTGGCATCAAAACTGCCATCCAAGCGACCGCCGATCGCCCCCAGTCCCAGTTCTGCCGCTGGAGCCAGGTTGAGTGCCTGTAATGGGAAATTGGTTAAAGTCGCCAAGAGTCGATCGCCGATTCCCCTACCTTCTGCAATAGCATCTCCCTGCTGCACAAAGAAAGAAACCGGACGGTTCTGATCATCCAGCACCACCGCAATTCGGTCTTGAGTTCCAACTAGATCCAGATCTAACCCCTGATCACTGAATTGAACACTGCCCGTCAGCACTGGCTCAAAAGCAAGCTGATTAACGACAAAGTCGTACAGTCCCACCTGTCCAGCCACATTGGGAGCTTCTGGCGTTCCGGTGACGCGCCCCGCAAAATCGATCGCTCCGGCAAGCTGAACAGCCTCCGGTGGGGCAACGGGCAGATCCGTCAGGGCATAGTCTCGCAGTTGCACATTTAAGTCTAAATTGGCAATTCCTGGAGCCGCTCCTTCCAGCACAACCCCCACAAATCCATCGGCATCAAACCCCGGAGCGGTCGCCTGAAGCACCTGAATCCCATCCCCCACCCAGCGCACCGAGGCCGTAAGGGGTTCTGTAATAATGGCTAATCCTTCCGAGAAAGTAACATCCCCCTCCGCCTGAATCGCCGCCGGACTCAAATCATCCAGACTACCAGCAAGCTGAAACTGGCCACTGAACAAACCGCGCAGGTCAGGAGAAAACTGGCTGAGTTCTACCCCTGAACCATCCACCGTGGCCTGCCATTGTCCCTGGGAAATTAATCCCTCCCCTCGCACAATGCCTCCCGCCACCAGCAGTACCGTATCCTGGAAGCGAATCGTATCGCCTGCGATCGCCACCTGCCCCCGTCCCGGATAGGTTCCCTGAGGAGCCTCCCACTGAGCCAGAACCTGGGTCGCTCCAAAATCTGCCACCGAGCCAACCACCTGGGCTGTCGCATCCACGTTACCAATGACCAGATTAGGCTGGGTCAATCCATAGGCTTGGGCAATAGCATCTCCAGGCAAATTACTCCCCTGAAGATCAAACTCCAGCTCGCCTCCTTCACCCAACTGCACAGTTCCTGCACCGCTAATCAACCCTCCATCCAGCGGCAAAGCCTGGATGTCATTAAACACGATCGCCGTGGGAGTGATCGTGAACTGAGTAGAGGCAGTGCTAAACAACACGCGATCGATCTGCACCAGATCGGTATTCTCAGCAAAGGCATTCACAATCGGAGCATCGATCGCCCCTGTAACATTTAGCTCACTGCGGAACACCCCCGACAGTTCCACCGGCAGGTTTTCTTCTTCCACATCAAAGGTACTCAGGAGCGCACTGGCCGTCACCTCTGGAACCTGAACGTCAATCGCGTATCCATCTAACAAATGCAGTCCGCCACCCACCCTGGCATCAATATCACCATAGCGGCCCTGAGTATTTTGAAACGTGAGTCGCTGGCCGCGAAACTGAATTCGGCCATTGGCCTGGGTAAAGGGTTGGGGCAGGGCTGCCAAACGAGCGACCGCATTGCGAAAATCAACGGTTCCATTTAAAAGCAACTGCGACACAAAATCGTTGGCCGGGCTTGATCCGGTGCGTCAGTAGTTTCGTTAGTAGTTTCGTTGGCAGTTTCTCCGGGGGTTTCTCCTTCCCCTTGTAAAATCGGAAACTGCACATTCAGATCGGTATCCAGCAAACCCGCTCGCAACTGCAAGGGTAGCGGCAACAGCAGTCCAATGTCTGCCGCCAGGAGATCCTGACTGTTGACTTGAAGAACGACCTCCCGATCGCGCAGGTTAGCCTGTCCCTCTACATTTAAATTGCCTCCTGTCTCCGGTTCCCCAGTTAGATCAAAGGAAATGAGCTGATTATCCTCCCGGAAGGTGACATCCGCATCAACGTTACGAATGGCAATCACGGGAGTAATTGGCGTTTCCGAGGCAGTAGCTTCTGCATCAGAATCAGGACGTTCTTCAGTTTCAGGCGCAATCCCCACCTGGGGCGGAATCTCAACTTCGGGTTCATCGGCAACCGGTTCCACATAGGGAGCTAGTTCCAGCAGTCCTTCTCTAACCCGCAGGGTATCTAGCTCAATGCGAACCACTGGATCAGTTTCTTCCTGTTCCTGGATGCGCGTACTGATCCACAATCCATCTTCATCCTGCTCCAGATAAATGGTGGGACGCTCCAGGGTGACATCCAGACTCAGGGTGCGATCGAAAATTGCCTGAAGCGGATTGAACTGGACATGAACGCTGGGCACAACCACCCGATCGGGGTCATCCTCCGTCGGCGGAACATTGGACTCACCAAACCGCAGGCTGGTCAGTGATACCCCTTCAATCGGGCCAATTTCAACGGGGCGATCGAACAACGTAGATAGGTTTTCTGCGACCAGCGGCCCAAGTTCGTCATAAACGAATCGCCAAACCCACCATCCTCCTGCGGCCAACCCAACCAGTAAAATGCTACCCACTGCGGAACCCACCCATATCAGCCGCGATCGTCGGGAATTTGAACGAGGTTCCGGTTCTTGTCCTGAATTTTGAGAATTCGTCATGGCTCCTTTACGGTCTTGTCTGACGACTATCTGACGACTATCTGATACCTGATCACTAAAAACAGTACTCTTCCTAACCAGGCGTGAATGGCATTACGTATCGTTCAACTAAGGGATAAAGCTGGGTCAGTCAAAAACGTCCCCTAACAGAATACACTCCATCGGATTGGATGGCCTGTGCTCCCAAAAAGCATCCTTCAGATGATTTGAGTCAAACCACTGTAATCCTGCTGTAATTCTGCTGCAATCCTTTGTATCCCTGCGATCGACTATCCTGACGGTCTGATGGAGCGATCGGATGGATGGCAGGGTTGAATGATTCAGAGCTGTCTTGTCTGGGGTTACAGACAACTTTTCAGCACAAGCCCTAAATATAAAACCTCTGGGAACTCAGGACGTTCAACTCGACTCAGACCTGAACTTATACCTGCCTACAGATCGAAAGATCGAAGCTGAACGAACCTACGGTAAAATCTTGCTGCGAGGGATGCCGTTCCCAATTACCATAGACACAGTTTTACGACAACAAAGTTCCGCTTGACTCATGCGTGTTTATGTTTTGTTATTTAATGCCCGCACAGAAAATGAAGGGATTCATACCCTCAAGGCTGGCGATCGAGATGTGATTTTGATGTTTGAATCAGAAGACGATGCAACTCGGTTTGGGCTGATGCTAGAAGCCCAGGACTTTGCCAATCCAACGGTAGAAGCCCTTGAATCAGAGGAAATTGAGGAATTTTGTCAGGATGCGGGCTACGACTGCAAACTAATTCCTGAAGGAACCCTCACCGTTCCCCCGGAAACCAATGTTGAGCAAACGGACTGGGATCCGAACGCTGAACCTCAACCCGATCGCGCCTCCGATCGATCGACGGATTCTCCCTCTGAATTGTCCAGTACGGAATTGGATGATATTCGGCGGCGATTGGAGGGGTTGTTGTAGGGAGTGAGGAGTGAGGAGTGAGGAGTTGGAAGAGGGAGTCGGAATAGGGAGTCGGGAGTTGGGGGTCGGGAGAGGAGAAAGGGCAAGGAAAGAGGGAGTTGGAAGAGGGAAGAGGGAGTCGGAAGAGGGAGTTGGGGGTCGGGAGTTGGAAGAGGGAAGAGGGAAGAGGAATGAAGGATGGAAATGGCCGGGGACATTTGCTGACGGAGCAGGTGAATCCGAACAGTCAAAACCTGGATCAGATGACGGCTTTAGAAATAGTCGATCTGTTTAACCAGGAGGATGCCCAGACGATCGCAGCGATTCGGGCAGCACGGGAACCCCTGGCAGAGGCGATCGATCGAACGGCAGAAGCCTTACGTCATGGGGGCAGATTATTCTATGTGGGAGCGGGAACCAGTGGTCGCCTGGGCGTACTGGATGCGGCCGAGTGTCCGCCCACCTTTTGTACCCCACCGGAACTCGTGCAGGGAATTATCGCGGGGGGAGCCTCTGCCCTGGTGCGCAGTTCGGAAGCGTTGGAAGACCGGGCGGAAGATGGAGCCGAGGCGATCGCCCATCATCACATTACCAGCCGCGATGTGGTGGTCGGGATCACGGCAGGCGGAACGACTCCCTACGTTCACGGATCCTTGCATGCAGCCCAACAGCGAGGCGCAACGACGATCTTGATTGCCTGTGTGCCCATCAACCAGGTCACGCTAGAGACGGTAGATATTGACATCCGCTTGTTAGTCGGGCCAGAAGTGCTGGCGGGTTCCACACGCTTAAAGGCAGGAACCGCCACGAAACTGGCCCTGAATATTCTCTCAACCGGAGTAATGGTGAAACTGGGGAAGGTCTACGGCAACCGCATGGTCGATGTATCCGTCACCAACACGAAACTTTACGATCGCGCCCTTCGCATCCTCCAGGACTTGACTGATTTAGATAGCGAGCAAGCTGCAACCCTATTAGAACAGAGCGATCGCCAGGTGAAGTTAGCTTTATTCATGCACTGGACAGGCCTGGATGCCGCAGCCAGTCGGCAGTGTTTAACAGAGCATCAGGGCAATCTCCGGCAGGCCATTCAGGCAGCAATCTCCCCCATCCGTTGAATTACGCAGAATAGCTTGGTAGGTTTGTAGGATAGGCATTTTACATTTAAGCCAACCTGCATGGATTCATGGTGCCACCGCAGGCGAATACCCATCCAGAGGAACTGAACCAAAGGAGCACGATCGGGAAGCAGGAATTCCTAACCACCCAGCCTGATCGGAACGGGCGATCGAATTCAACCCCATGCCCTTCGCCTCCTGTTCCTGATCTTCAACTCCTTAACTCAGCCCTCTGGATATTAATCAAGGAATTGGAAGAACGATGATTACGGCGTTAGTTCTGTTGTTTGCGATCGGGCTATTGGGATGGGGATACTACCGCGCCCGGCCCTATGGCAAGTTTGGGATTCTGGCATGGCTCCAGTCGGTGGTGATCATGGCTCCCTGGCTGATTTTTTTTAGTTTATTTACGATCGGAATTTATCTCAACCTGGCAGGCATCATTTTTCTGATCGTCACCTCGATCGGACTTTATATTCTGCTGGGGCGGCAATTACGCTCGGAAGCGAACGAAAAGGGAATGCCCAAACGGTTCTCCTCCATAGCATCCGCAGCCACTAACGAATCCAACTCCACTGAACCCCCGGCAACCGAGGAATCATCTGCTGCTGCCACCGATTCCCAGGACGCGACCACCCAGCCACCCACCGTTCCCACCATTCCAGCGGAAGACCTCCAGTCCATTAAAGGCATTTTCGGCATCGATACCTTTTTCGCTACCGAAACCATTCCCTACCAGAATGGCGCGATTTTTCGGGGTAACTTGCGCGGAGATCCGGATCAAAGCCACGATCGCCTTTCCAAAACACTCCAGGAGCGATTAGGTGATCAATATCGTCTGTTTTTGGTTGAAGGAGTCGAGAATAAGCCAGTGGTTGTGGTACTTCCCAGTACCAACGATCCTAAACCCACTACCCCGCCCCAGGTGATTCTGTCCGTGATTTTGGGATTAGCTACGATCGCCACCTGTTTGGAGACTTCAGGTTTTCTGCGCGGGTTTGACTTTTTTACTGAGCTAAATCGCTATGCCGAAGTCATCCCTACCGCCGCCGGAATCCTGGCAGTGCTAGCCACCCACGAATTAGGGCACTGGTTTACCGCCCGTCGCTACAATATTCGCCTGGCTCCCCCCTTCTTCATTCCCGCTTTGCAAATTGGTTCCTTTGGTGCCCTCACCCGCTTCACCTCCCTGCTGCCCAATCGATCGGTTCTGTTCGACATTGCCTTTGCCGGGCCGATCGCGGGAGGACTGGTGGCCTTTGTCATGCTGTTAATCGGACTGGTGCTTTCCCGTCCCGGTAGCCTGTTCCAGATTCCCTCGGAATTTTTTCAGGGATCGATTTTAGTCGGAACATTGGCGCGAGTCGTGTTGGGAACCGAAGTCCAAAAGCCCCTGGTGGATGTCCATCCCCTGTTTGTGATTGGCTGGTTGGGATTGGTCATTACCGCGCTCAACCTCCTGCCTGCTGGTCAGTTAGATGGAGGACGGATCATTCAGTCCATTTATGGTCGTAAGGTGGCAGGGCGACTGACGGTTGCCACATTAATTGTTTTAGGTTTAGCGTCTTTAGTGAATCCTTTGGCGTTATACTGGGCAATCCTCATTTTGTTCCTCCAACGTGATTTGGAGCGTCCCGCCTTAAATGAGATCTCTGAACCCGATGATGCCCGCGCAGCCCTGGGTTTGTTAGTCCTGTTCTTGATGGCAGCAACATTACTTCCCCTGACTCCAAGTCTGGCAGGGCGTTTGGGGATTGGTGTGTCCTTGTAGAGGTATAAGGTATGGTGGCAGTTCCCCCTGTGATTCTGGTCTTCGATGTCAATGCTCTGTCCGCCGCCACGCCTAGCGAATGGCGTGAGTTTTCCCGAGTCGGCAACTGTTATGTTCCGCAGGTGGTCTACGAAGAAATGAAAATGCTGTTCGATCGATCGCCTGATCCCGATTTGGAAAGCCTGGCCAAAGCCTTCAATCGCTTCTATGCCACCAGTGGATGGAAAGTAACTGAGGCGGCTGGAACCCATCCCGTTTTGAAAATGGGCAGCGGGCAGGCCTTGACGCGACGGGCCAGAGTGTCCCTGGCAGTAGGGAAATGTGCCCTGGGATTATCGGAAGAGTTCCCCAATAGCCTGGTGGTACTGGTGACCAACGATCGCTCCTTACTACAACGGCTATTCGATATTCCTAACGTAAATCTCTGTGGCATCACTGGAGATTCCCTCCTGCAATGGAGCCGAACCGGACAACGTCCGATCGCCGTCAGTCAGAAATTTCAGCAGTTCCGCGCCGCCTATGGCCTTCCCCCAACCGCTTCCAGCAAACCCAGCCGTTCCACCTCCACCGGATCCCCCACCGGATCTCCCAGCGGATCCTCCCGTCCCACCACCACCTACTCCCCCAGCAAATCAACCAAGTCCCGTTCCGTCAGAACCTCTCCCGACTGGCTAGACTGGCTTCCAGAAGCTCGGCTCTTCCTGTTGACCCTCATCGGACTGGCAGTGGCAGGCTATTTGCTCTGGACACTATTTAATTTAATCGACTGGCAGGATATCTTCCGGTCACCTAACTCCCAATCTTTTCGCTCAGAATTTTTTTTAAGTGTTGACATTACTCGCGGAATTCGTTAATTTAGTTAAGGTCAAGCAAACGCGCCCCCATCGTCTAGAGGCCTAGGACACCTCCCTTTCACGGAGGCGACGGGGATTCGAATTCCCCTGGGGGTATTAAAAACTAGGCAAAGCGCGATTCGCCCTGTAAGTGGTTCAGCCCTTACAGGGCGAATTTTTTTATTAGCAAATTTTTTATTAGAGAATGGGAGAAGGTGGGTTCTTTGGAAGATAGCCGAAGGGTGGAGTCATCCCAATGCCACCTTGCTTGAACAAAGGCAGCCAACAGGCTCAAGATGAGCAAACTATAAACAAGATTGGCGGGAAGCTAGCGGCAATGGAGCGTGAGGGGCTATGACCAGTAACAGTGGCAACCTGGAACCCAGGGTGGAAGCGATCGAAATTGATATGCAGGAGTTGAAACGCTCCATTTCAGACCTGAAGTCAACGGTTTCGACCCTGGCTGATATTGTTTCTGCTAACCATGAGGAATCGTTGCGACGGCATGAAGCAGTAGAGCGACGACATGAAGCGTTTCTAGAACGGTTTGATCAGCACATTGCCCAATTTAACCAGCACATTGCTCAAGCTAACGCAGACAGAGCTTTAATGCTGCGGCTGATCGAATCGATCGCCCAGGGTCTGTAATGGTGGAGAGTAAAGACTGCTCCATTTGAATCATTTTGAACCATTTAAACTAACCGATCGCTCATTCTCTTAAATTCATCATCATGACTGATTCCAACCCATCCACCTCATCCACTCCATCCACTTCATCCACCCCTCGTCCATCCAGCACCACACAGCATGTCCTCCCCCTGCCCACCGGAGAGCTCCATTACACCGCGATCGCCGCCTGGCAACCGTTGTATGAGCGCGAAAAGCCGATCGCCGAAATCTTTCATGTGGCCTACCTGACGGATCATCAAGGTTCCTCCCCTCGCCCCCTCACCTTTGTCTTTAACGGCGGCCCGGGGGCTGCCTCTGCCTACCTGCACATGGGCGCGTTGGGGCCAAAGCGCGTCGAGTTTGGTGAACAGGGGACGTTGCCCAAACCGCCTGTAAAAGTGGTAGACAACCTGGAAAGTTGGTTGAGCTTCACGGATCTGGTGTTCATCGATCCGGTGGGGACTGGCTTTAGTCGGGCAGTGTCGCCAGAACAGGAGAATGGCAAGGATAAAGCAGATGACAAAGCAAAAGCTGATAAGCCGGAGGAGAAGGAAACGGAATTTTGGGAAGTAGAGCGGGACTTAAAAGCCCTGGCGGAGTTTATCCAGACGTTCCTCTCCAAGCAAAATCGCTGGTTGTCTCCCGTTTTCATTGCTGGGGAAAGTTACGGCGGATTTCGGGTAGCAAAATTAGCGCGCAAACTACAACAGGACTTTGGCGTGGGGTTGTCAGGGGCGATTCTGATTTCCCCGGTACTGGAGTTTAGTTTGCTGGAAGGAACTGATTACAACCTGACCTCCTGGGCCGCAGTGTTACCCTCAATGGCCGGATCGGCTGCCCATCATCAACGAGCGAAATTGGCAGGTGAAAATTTGCCGGCCCATCTTGCTGCCGCCGAAACCTTTGCCCGCAAAACGTTAATTCCCCTTCTGGCAATGGGCGATACCCTATCCAGTGAGGAACGCCAGCAAGCCTATCAGCAAATCGCCGACTTAATTGGATTACCCGTAGATTTGATTACCCGGCAGGGCGGACGGATCGGGATTGAAGTCTTTGCCAGGGAACTGCTCCGCGATCAGCAGCGCATTGTGGGCTTTTACGATGCTTCGATTACGGCGATCGATCCCTTCCCCGATCGTCCTCTCTACGAAGGCACTGATCCGACTTTAGATGGGCTGGATCGGTTGTTCACCGGAGCGATTAACAGCCACTTGCGCGGCACTCTGGGGGTGGAAACGAACTTACCCTACCATCTGCTGAATTTTGAAACCTTCAAAGCCTGGAAATTTGAACTGAAAGGCGGATTGAAACAGGGCTTCATCGGCGCAGTGGATGATTTACGAATTGGCATGACCCTGAATCCCTATATGCAGGTCTACATTACCCACGGCTTGTTTGATCTGGTTACGCCCTATTTTGCCTCCAACCATCTGGCAGATTTGATGAAGCTCGATCCAGAGGTGCGCCCCAATCTAACCATCCGCCATTACAAAGGGGGGCATATGTTTTACACCTGGCAAGCTTCCCGTCAGGAGTGGTTTGCCGAGATGACGCAGTTCTATGAGCAGGCGATTGAGTAAAAGAGATTTTCTCCCCTGGTACGGCTACCGTGTACACAGATCTTGGCTGAGAGGCTCAAACCCTGATAGATCCCCCTAAATCCCCCTTAAAAAGGGGGACTTCTAATCCGGTTCCCTCCTTTTTAAGGAGGGTTAGGGAGGATCAAACCCAGTCGTGGCTAGAGCAGATGACTTGTGTGTACACCGTAGCCTGGTACGGAGGGCTAAGGATCGTGGATCAAATAACCTGTAATCATTCTGCCTAGTTGACTGGGCGGGCAAAATGCCCACCCCACAAGACAATGACTTGGTGATGTTCTTGCCATTGGTTGACTGGGCGGGCAAGATGCCCACCCCACAAGAATTTCAGATTATTGAATTTGCATTTCTAAGCGAGATCCCTACTCCCTACTCCCTACTCCCTACCCCCTACTCCCCACTCTTGTAAAGCGAATCGCCCCTACGTTCTTTCCACCAATTCTGAAATGGACTCGACTAACACATCAGGTTCCACTGGCTTGGGTAGATGCTTTTGGAAACCTGCTTTGATTGCCTGTCGCTGATCATACTCTCCGGCGTAGGCTGTGAGCGCGATCGCGGGTACTTGTCCTCCTTGTCCCGGCGATCGTTGGCGGATCTGTTGCAGCAGCATATAGCCATCCGTTTCGGGCATCCCAATGTCGCTGATCAGGATATCGGGAGGCTGGCGATCGAACTGGGTGAGGGCCTCTGCGGCAGAAACCACAGTGATGACCTGGGCTCCCTGCTGCTCCAGGATAAATTGCGCCAACTCCCGCATATCTGCCTCATCATCTACCACCAAAATTCGCAGTTGACTCAAATTAACCGTGGAAACCGGATGGGGCAGAGCTGGTTCTGAACGAGCGGCAGCAGCAATGAGCGGCAGGCTGACGGTGAAGGTGGTTCCCAGGTCTTCCCCAGGACTATCGACATGAACCGTACCGCCATGCAGTTCCGTCAGATGACGGACGATCGCCAATCCTAAGCCCAGTCCGCCAAATTTCCGGGTAATTTTGCCGTCTTCCTGCCGGAAGTAATCAAACACATAGGGCAAGAAATCTGGACTAATTCCCTTTCCCGTGTCCTTGACTTGAATTTGAGCCTGATCGCCCATCTGCTCCAGACGAACTTCGACTTGCCCACCATTAGGCGTGAATTTGACCGCATTAGACAGCAAATTCCAGACAATTTGTTGAAGGCGGGCCGGATCACCAGATATCTGCCCCCCTCCGACTGCATCTGGGTTTGAATTTGGATGTGCTTGGCCTCCGCGGCCAGCCGTACCGTTTCCAGAGCAGATTCGATCACGGTCGCCAGGTCAACCACACCGACGTTTAACGCCATTTTGCCGCGCAGAATCCGGGAGACATCCAGCAAATCATCAATCAGTTCCGTCTGGAGTTTGGCATTGCGCTCGATGGTGGCCAGGGCCCGTTGGGTCGCCTGGGGATCAAACTGCCGAGTTTGCAGTAGTTTTGCCCAGCCCAGAATCGGATTCAGGGGCGATCGCAATTCATGGGACAGCACCGCTAGAAACTCATCCTTGACCCGGTTGGCAGCTTGGGCTTCCTCCCGTGAAGCTTCAGCCGTCGATCGGGCTTGTTGTTCCGCTTCGTAGAGTCGGGCATTTTCAATGGAAACCGATGCCATTTGGGCAAGCTGCACCAGGATGGATTCATCGGCTGCCGTAAACTCGCCTTCATACTTGTCTGAAAGTTGAATTAAGCCAATGTTGCGCCCATCCCGTCCAGTTAGGGGAGCTGCCAACCAACCTCGCATAGGAGGATGGCGATCTGCTTCCGGACCAAAACCGTTCCAGCTTGGATGGGCTTCCAGTTCGGCTTGCGTCATCCGCATCGGACGGTTTAGGTGACAGACACAGGCGTAGATGCCTGATCCATCTGGTTTTTCATGATAGTCTTGCCACTGGGCATACTTATCCGACAGGAAGACTGCATTAATTGCCTGGGCCCAGTTTTGGTCGATCGTCATGCTGGACACTGCCTGGTGAGCACCGATGATCGCAGCCGCCTGATCGGTAATGACCCGCAAAACCTCATCCACGGACAGGGCTGAGTTGATTGCCAGGGCAGCAGAGGTCAGTCCCTGAAGCTGATTCGCATACTGTCGTTCATTGTCCAGCAGTTGTTCGCGTTCCGCTTCTGCCTGTTTGCGATCGGTAATGTCAACGGCTGCTCCGTAAAGCACCTGCTCATTTGGATAGGATTGGGCCTTCCAGAGTAACCAGCGATAGGAACCGTCTTTGTGACGATACCGGTTTTCAAAGGCAAAGGTTTCTTGTCCAGAAAACAGACTGTCGGTTTCAGCGATCGAAGGCACAACATCATCCGGGTGGACAAACTCAGTCCAGGGGTGGGCCGTCATTTCCGTCTGAGTCCAACCGAGGGTTCGTTCAAAGCTAGGGCTGACCCAACGGAAATACCCATCCATGCCCGTAATCACCTGAAAGTCTGAACCAACCGAGAGAAAACGTTCCCGTTCCTGCTCCACCCGCTTGCGGATAGTAACGTCAGTGAAGAGAACGGCGACTTTGTGCTCCTGTGGCTCACCGACCCGAAAGGCATACACATCAAAAACTCGTCCAAGCTCCCTGGCAAAGTTTTCATACCGAGCCGGTACACCCGTGATTGCAACTTCACCATAAATCTCAAACCAGTAGGTCTCATGGTTCGGCGCGATCTCGCGGATTGTTTTGCCGATCGCATTCACCAGTCCCGTCTGGTGCTCAAAGGCTGGATTCGCTTCGAGAAATCGATAATCGTTAGCTGTGCCGTTTTGATCAAACAGAACTTGGATGATACAAAAGCCCTCATCGATCGACTCGAACAGCGATCGGTATTTTTCTTCCGATTCGCGCAGAGCCGCTTCCGCGCGGGCCCGTTCCAGCCGAGGGAAGATCCGATTTGCAATCTCTTCAATCAATTCAACTTCGTCGTCTTGCCAATCGCGGGGATGAGAGTCGCAGATAGCAATGTAGTGCGTCCACCGGCCCTGCTGATGAAACGGAACGGTTACAAAAGAATACATATTGAGGGCCGCATAGCCCGGGCCATCAGTGCGCAAGTCCGTTTGCGTGTTCCGAACGACAACGGTTTCTCCGGCACGACTGGCCCGCTCAAATTCCTCATTCAAATACTCCCGAGTACAGAAAGTACCGATGGTACTCCGCACCTCCGCACTGTTCCAGCCGTAATGAGCCGTTACCTGCCCCTGAGCTTCATCCACATTGGTAAAGTTACAGGTCGTAATATTGAGGTACGCGCCAATTTTCGCCCCAACCCCCTGCATAATCTCATCGGCAGTGGAAAGTCGGGAGAAGTCTTCACTAATTTCAGCCAAAAAGGCAGCGTTCGCCTCGCGCCGTTTACGACGGGTAATATCCTGAATCAACCAACGAGCACCAACAACTTGCCCCTGAGCATCACAGATGGTCGTTCCGGTCATCGCCACGGGAATCGGCTGTTGTCCTCTACTTTTCAGGCTCAGTTCATCCGTTTGCAGCTTCTGTACCCCAGGTTGCTGCTGCAACTCGTAAAGCAAATTGCGGAAGGTGTAGCGGTCTGCCTCAGAAATGTAGATCACCAGAGGAGTATTGATCAGATAGGATTGCTCAATGGCGACTAAAGCTGCGATCGCCCGATTGGCTTCCAAAATAATGCCCTGGGCATCGGTGACGACATATCCATCCGGCGCGAAATTAAAGAGATCCTGATAGCGATGTCCTTCGAGTTCAGCTAGCTCACGGGCAACTGCCAATTCTTCATTCTGCTGACGTAGCTCTTCTCCAGTCGTTTGCAGCTCCTCCAGGGTATTCTGCAAGGTGGCTTCTGCCTGCTTGCGATCGGTAATGTCCAGCACGATCGCCACGACGGATTGGGGAATGCCATTGACATCATAGATTGCAGAGACATGGTTATTGACCCAGACGATCGAGCCATCTTTGCGAATGTACCGCTTTTCAATTTCAAAGGGCGACCCTTCCGCCAGCATCCGGTTGTACAGTTCCACATTACGCGGTAGGTCTTCTGGATGGGTAATATCGTGCATCCGCAACTGGCTTAACTCATCCGCTGAGTAACCTGTGATGTCGCAATATTTTTGGTTCACTAAGGTCAGTGTGCCATCCAGATCGGTGTACACAACCCCTGCAATTGCCTGATTGACGATCGCTCGATACTGCCCTTCTGACTCCCGTAACTGTTCCTCCGCCTGTCTGCGTTTCGCTTCGATTTGCCTGCGATCGGTAATATCCCGCGAAACACACAGCAACCGTTCAACTTGCCCATTCATTCCCCGAATCGGACTGACTTTGTTATCCCACCACTTCGGTTCACCCGTCAGCGTCGGACGATAACCCTGGAAGGTACACACTTCTCCCGATCTCGCTCCCGCGATCGCCTCCCAGGCCGCCTGCTGTTCTGAACCTTGCCAAAACTCCACCCAGGATGCATGGAGGAACGGCGTGATGTCTTGAATCCGCAGTAACGCCTGACCGCCACGGCTCATAAACAGAATTCGCCCTTCTAAATCCAGAACTTTGATGCAGTCATCGCTACTATCCAGAACCTGCTGACTCAACTTCTCCCTTTGATGCAGCTCCATTTCTGTCCGCTGCCCCTGTGGCATCTGGTGAAGAGCAGAAGCGGCAAAAACTCCCATGCTCGTGGTCAGCCGTTGATCTTCCCGATCAAACTGCTTTGCCTCATGGTGGGATAAAAGCCACAACGTACCCAGGGGACGATCGCCAACGCATAGGGGAATCAGCAACCCTTCTACGATCGGATGCTGGAAATGATCCAGGTAGGTGAAATAGCGCTCAGGATGGCGGTATAGCTGGGGATGATTGGCAGAGAGCGTGGTGCCACAGGGGCTAAAGTGAACCGGAGCTGTGGTGTGTTCCAATGCTTCTAATGCGCCCGCAACCGCCACCCAACGGAAGACTGCTGCACCGTTGGCATCCGATTCGAGCAAGCTGACCCCAACCGTATCCGCCTGACAGAGATCAAGGGCAAGGTTAACTAAAATTTTTAGTAACGACTGGGGCGCATCTAACTGGTGGTGCGCCAGGGTGCGAAGGGCTTCATTTTCGGCAGCTAAATCCGGTGGACGGGCGGGACGATTCGCCAGTTCTGCGGTGATCAGGACATCAGCTTCGGTCATTCTTTAAGGACGGGTTTGCGGGAAATTTTGACTACCAACAGAGCGATCAAAGAAGTTCTGGGAAGACAGAAAATCAGGCATAGCAGCTTTATCCTTGCCGTGAAAAGGACCTGGCAAGCAAACCTTTGCTACTATGACCTATTTGATGCAGCAGGCATTCGATTTGCCTCCCCGCAACAGACAAGGGACTGGCTCGTCCATTTCCCCAACCCTTCGCCCTTGGAGATGAAACTCCTGATCTTGCAGCAAATCTGGCTTGCAAGAGTCCCAGGCGATGTCGCGTTTCACGGACTCGATCGGCTGATATTGACTGTTCGATCGCAAGCATAGGCATACCCATTACAGTTTCATCAGCTATATCATGTAGCACAGCCGTCCTCCTTCCCCCGCAAGGTATAAAGGCTTTTCACCACCCATTTCCCCAGCGAATTTTAGTGAATTCCTACCGCGAATCCAGGTTGAGATCCAGCCCTGCTGCCGTTTCCCGGACAATGCGATCGACCACTGCTTCCCAACTTCCCGTCTGCTGATAAACCTGTCGCTGTCGGGCGGCTCCTGTGCCCTGAGTCAAGATTTTGTTCACCAACCCACTCACCTCTCCCCACTCACCGTGGGATTCCAGCACCGGGCGCAACCACTCCAGCATGGACTGAATCAGTTCAGGGGCAGGCACCGATTTTCCCGTCCGGACATCCATCAACTCGGTGCTTAGACCATAGCGCGCCGATCGCCAGTGGGCAAATCGCAGGACTTCAGGACGAAGGTTGGGGGAAGGCTGCCGTTGTTGGGCTTCTGCATAACAGGTTTGAGCCAAAGCCCGAATCAGTCCAGCCAGCATCACCGCTTCATCCACGGTCATGCAGACATCAGACACCCGGAATTCGATCGTGGGAAACCGTTCCGATAGGCGAATATCCCAGTAAATCTTAGTCGCATCTTCAATACAGCCCGTCTCAGCAAACTGTTGCACCAGAGATTTGTAGTCGGCATAGGAATCAAAGTGAGGCGGCAAACCCGACATGGGCCAGCGGCTCCAGAGTAAGGTGCGATAGCTGTCATATCCCGTATCTGCCCCTAGCCAGAAAGGAGAATTCGCCGTCAGTGCCAGCAGGGGAGCCATCCAGTAGCGGGCCCGGTTCATGACCTGAACCGCCATTTCTCGATCGCGGATACCCACATGGACATGACACCCCCAGATCAGCATTTCCCGCGCCAGTTGCTGAAAGTCCTCCAGCAAGCCCTGATACCGCTCCTTGGGCATGATTGGCTGATTTTGCCAGCGGGAAAAGGGATGGGTGCCTGCGGCGGCAATTCGTGCCCCCTGAGTCATGGCGGCTTGAATCACAGACCGTCGGGCATGGTTAAGCTGCTCTCGAACTTCCGCTAATGTCTGACAAACGGGCGTGGCAATTTCAATCTGCGATCGTTTCAGTTCCGGCTGCACTTCATCCCCCAGGGACTGCTGGGCGATCGGCAAAATCTCCTCTGCTTTGGCGTAGAGTTCCCGATTGGCGGGATGGATAATTTGATATTCCTCTTCAACCCCCATTGAAAAGGCCTCAGTCACAGACTCAGTCGCCTCTGGTAGGGCATCATTAAACGCAGGCATTTCTGGCCCAAGCATTTCTGGTAGACGATCGGGTGAAACCTGGGGGGTGGGAGCAGCAGAGGGTTCCAACACAGATTCAGACGAAGACATAGCCATCTCCTGATGAAACGGGATGAAGTTAAACGAAACTAAGACGATCGAGCCAGCAGCGGTTCCATTTCCTGAACAATCTTTTGCTCCAGAATGGCCACGACTGCCAGTTCTTCACAGCGCAACCCATAGGGGACATCTACTTCTAGTTGCAGATGTTTTTCCATGACCGAATGCAGCGTTTCGTTGAGGTAGGCATCCACGATCGCAGGATGCACATAGTATTTACGACAGGTGGCGGGACGGTTTCCCAGGTGTTGCGCCACCACTTTAATTGCCTGAGTCACGTTCTTCTTGCCTGCTGTTTGGGATGTGAATGCTCCGATTTCAACGAGTTGAGACGCAGCTAAAACACTCCCGGCCCACGTCCGAAAGTCCTTTGCAGTAAAGTCCTGTCCAGTAATTTCCCTTAAATAATCATTGACATCGCTGGAGCCGATCGTTTGATAGGCTCCGTCTTCATCAACGTATTGAAATAAGTCCTGTCCTGGTAATTCCTGACAGCGTTTGACAATTTTGGCCAGTCGGCGATCGGTGAGCTGAATATCATGCTCAATCCCGCTTTTGCCCCGGAACTGAAATCGCAGTTTAGATCCCGAAACATCCACATGCTCATCCTGGAGCGTGGTCATGCCGTAGGAATCATTTTCCCGCGCATAGCTTTCGTTCCCCACCCGAATTCGCGTTAGTTCCATCAGTTGCACGACTGCCGCCAATACTTTTTCTTTCGGCAGTCCTCGCCGCGACAAATCCTCAGCAATCCGCTCCCGAATCGCTGGCAGGGCTTTGCTAAAAATCAGCATTCGAGTGAATTTAGTTTGATCCCGAATGGTGCGCCACAGGGGATGATAGCGATACTGTTTCCGGCCTTTGGCATCCCGTCCGGTAGCTTGCAAGTGCCCATTCTCCAACGAACAAATCCACACATCCTCGTAGGCAGGCGGTACGGCGATCGACTTGATCCGCTGCACTTCTTCCGGATCCCGAATCCGATCGCCCTTCACATCAAAATAGGTAAACCCTTTGCCACATCGTCGTCGTCGGATGCCGGGGCGATCGTCCGACACATACCGCAAACCCGCAGCTTTAGCGGATTCTATCGGGTCTGAAACAATAGCTGATCGAAGATAGCGTTGCAGGGAACGCTTTTTAACCTTGCGGCGCATGGCGAGAAGATGAGTGAGGTCGAATTCAGTAGAGCTGGAACGTTAGAACGTGAGAGCGATCGCAATCGCTGGATGTGCAAAAGTGGAAAATGCAGCAGTTGGTTAAATCGTTCTATCTAACGCTGTAAAGCCAATCTAGCGAATTCAAATCCTCAGGGAATCTATACAAATAAATAATTCGATCGACGCAAAGACTGATTTCACAAAAAATCTTTTACGTTGCCCAACTTCTCAGCTCATGCCTGGTTCGATTTCAGTTGAGTTCTCAGTGCTCGCAACATCCGGCTTGTGCCCTGATCAATCGCCTGTTGTACCAGTTGTGGAATCCAATTAATCAGGGGAAAATCGGGAAGGGTGGGGCTGACAACAACCTCGCGGTAAGTGCTATTTTCGAGTACGTAGATTTTGAGTTGATGATTACGATAAACCCAAACTTCAGGAACTTGCATAGCTTCATAGGCACTGATAGTCGTCGTTGAAGTGACATCTGCCTCAATAGCCAGATCGGGAGGGGGATAGCTCGCCAGATCCAGATCAGTGCAACCCTGTACAACATCAGCATTTTGAATATAAAAGCAGGTATCGGGTTCAATCCCAGCCACCTGCGGACGCTTGAGGGTGGTAGAACCAAAATCCTCCCAGTTGCGGTTTTGAGAATCGAGAATTGCCTTCAGAATGTCAGCAATAATGCGGTGATGACGTTCGTGCAGCGCAAGCGGCGACATGATTTCTAGAGTGCCCTGGTAATATGCGACGCGGGTATTTCGCTTCTCTCCAAGCTCCAGCAGCAGCGATTCAAAATCCTGCCAGGAGAGGTTGTGAATGCTCACTAGACTGCCAGGTGCCAGTTCGATCCTATGAATGGGGACTGTGATCGTCATGGGGATGACTCCAATGTGATTCAATCTTCTACCGCTGTTCTCTCACCCATTGCCGCACCTGTTTCACCCAACTGGTTTCGCCCATTTTTGCAGCTTGTTCCAACAACGTTTGTAACGTCTCAGCCGTTATGATCGGCAGTGCCAGCGATCGGTCATGGGTTTGATAGGTACCGTTCCTCAGCACTAGAAGCGTGACAGACTGAAGATCATAGCGCCACACCTCCGGTACACCCAACGCCGCATAAATGCCCAGGCGATCGATCGAACTGCTGGTCTTATCGACCTCAATCGCTAGATCAGGGGGTGGGTCAATTGTTAAATCAATTACATCCTTGCCACGCACGGCAGCCTCATTCTGAATGTAATAGCATTCATCCGGTTCGATGCCCTTCTGTAGATCCTGGCGGCTCCAGGTGCAAGAACCCAAACTACTAATCTCAATTTCTAATTCTTCAGTCACCAACTCTACTAAACGACCCAGCCACTTCTTGTAGCGTTCGTGCGGTGGTAGCGGCATTCTGATCTCTAAAACTCCGTTGTCATAGGTCAATCGCTTGCTGGGCTGCGATTCCAGATCGTGCACTAACGCCTGAAACGTATCCCAATGGATGCCTCTCAAAACAACACCATTGAGTGGGGGAGTAAGGGTTACTGTCATCGATCGCCTCGCTTGCATTACCTGTAAAACAACTTCGGGGAATCGTCGATCAGAAAGAACAGATCAGGAAGAACGATCGGCTTGAACTTGCTGAATTTCATCCACCGAAACTTGAAGCTGTTGAGCAATTTGCTCGATCGTTAAACCTGCCTGCAACAAGAGGGGCACTGCTGCCGCTAGCATCTCCTGCCGACCTTCCTGCCGACCCTCCTGCCGACCCTCCTCTTTGGCTTCTCGCAAAACCCGTACATCTTCTAAATTGATGCCCAGCATGGCTTCCACCTCTTCTCGACTTAGATTGACAAATTTATAAACGACGATCGTTGTAATTACTTCTATTATCTCCTCCTGGGCAATTCCCTCTTCCCGAACTTGCTCTAACAACCGCTGGGCCTGCTCCACCATTTCCGACTCTGAGGCGATCGTCAACTGCATCAACTGAATTCCCAGAGGTTGCGCTTCAATCGTCCCCAACTCATCCAGGTAGACCCGTTGCACCTGCTCACCATTCAGCAGCGATCGATGAGTTTGCTGATCCTGGGGTTCCAAACTCCGCGAGGCAAACAGCAACACCCCATACCAATCGTCATAGCTCAATCGATTGCGATAAAGATACAGCAGTACCTCCGAAAAAAATCGACGGTACAACGCCTCATCTTTCTGAAACTGCACCTCAGCAAAAAAGACAACCTTGGGCGCAGCATCATCCGGTGGCAAAAACACGCCATCGATCCGAAATGACGGTTCCTTAACCTCCACCGACTCAAATCGATAATCCCCAGGATTCGCAGGCGGATACGGCACCAGATCAAACAACAACCGGGGCGATCGCTTAAAGATTTGATAGAAAATTGCATCTCGCCTCATGGCTGTGGAAGGATATTACACAAGCGGTTTTAAAATTTCCATAGCTGCCCGATCGCACACGCCCACCTCTCCCAGCTTTCGCCGCATTCGCTCGTAATCCGACAACATTTGCTGCCGACGACCGGGATTTTGCAACAGTTCTAAAGCTTCCTGCGCGATACGATCGGGGGTGGCTTGATACTGCAAAAACTCTGGCACGATCGGCTCCATCAGCACCAGATTGGGGGGCGACACAAAGGGGGCGGAGAATTTCAGAACGTGTTCTGCAATCCAGGCGGTAACTGGATTAAGCCGATACAGAACCACCTGGGGCACATTCAGCAAGGCCGTTTCCAGATTCACTGTGCCCGATTTAGCAATTACCAGATCGGCCGCGGCAATGATGGTTTGGGAGGGATCGGTGCGCACCTGGGCTTGTAGTCCATAGTCCTGAATCGCTTGTTCGACTGCCGGACGATATCGCTCCAGGGCCAGGGGAATCCAGAACTGCACCCCAGGTAACTTCGCCTGAATCTGTTGAGCCGCCGCAAAAATCACGGGCAGAACATACTTAACTTCCTGCTGCCGGGAAGCGGGAATCAGGGCGATCGTCAACTGTTCGGGTGAAATCCCCAACGTTTGCCGGGCTGACACTCGATCGGGAGCCGCCTGCATCCGATCGACCAGGGGATGCCCCACCCAGGACACGCTACCCCCCTGCGCTTCGTAATAGGTTGCTTCCGCCGGAAAAATCGCCAGAATTCGATCGCTGACCCGAATAATTTCCTGGGTATTGCGGCGAGTTACTGACCAGACCCACTCCTGGGGAGCGATGTAGTAGACCGTAGACACCTGGGGTAATTGACTGCGAACAAACTGACCCATCGCCAGATTCGGACTGCCATAGTCAATCATCACCAACAGATCCGGCGGGTGTTGTCGTAAATAACGCCTGACTTGCCGCTGGAGCCGCAGGGTAAACACCACATAGGGTAAGGACTCAAACAAACCCACCGAGCCGATCGCGCTGGTATCCGCCAGTAGCTTTGCCCCTGCTGCCCGCATCCGTTGCCCGCCCAGGGCAGAAATTTCTAACTGGAGATCTAGAGCTGCCGCCTGCCGCTGCAGGGCTTGAATCAACAGCGAACCCTGGAGATCCCCGGATACTTCACCCGTGCTGATAAAAATTTGGCAGATGCGAGGACTATCCTTCATCCTTCACTCTTCTTCCCTTCCCTGGAATTAAGCCTCGACGAGTGGAGGATTGACTGAGGCGCAGAAATTGCCGCAGGTGTTGCATATGTTCACTATCGGGCAACAGATCCAGCTCCTCTAAGGCCTGATTAAACGGCAATCCAGAGCGGTAAAGAATCCGAAATGCTTTTTTCAACGCTTGAAACGTCCGCCCCTGATCCTCTTCGGCAATCCCCGATCGCCTTAGCCCGACCTGATTCAGCGATCGCACCCGTGCCGGATTCCCTTCCACCAACATATAGGGTGGCACATCTCGATCGATCCGGCTCATCCCGCCCACCATCGCGTACCGTCCCACCCGAACAAACTGATGGATGCCCAGCACCCCGCCGATCGTCACCCTCGACTCCAGATGAACATGACCCGCCAAAGCCACCCCGCTGGCAATCACCACCTGATTTTCCACGACGCAGTTATGGGCAACGTGAACGTAGGCCATCAGCAAATTGCCATCGCCAATGACCGTGGCTTCCTCCGCGCGTGTGGCCCGGTTGATCGTCACATACTCACGGATGGTGTTATCATCCCCAATTTTTACCAGGCTGAGGGAGCCATCGTATTTCAAATCCTGAGGATCTAGCCCGATCGCCGCGCCTGGAAAAATGCGATTTCGGCAACCAATCTCTGTATTGCCCTCCAACACGACATGATGCCCGATCGTCGTTCCGGCTCCAACTTTCACATATTCGCCAATAACAGCATAGGCACCGACCTGCACTGTGGGATGCAGTTCCGCTTTGGGATGAATAACAGCAGTAGGGTGAATGAGGGTGGTCAAGGCAGGAGGGGTAGAAGGGGTGAATAGTTAGCAGTGCAGTTTCAGGTGGTTAGAGCAGTTCACTGCGATCGGAGGATTAAGGAGAAATAAAGCTGGAGATTCAGGAAAACAAGGAGCAATCGTAGGATTCGGGCATCGGCAAAAATGGGGATGGTATCCTTGAACCAAATCCTTGAACCAAAGCATGGATGGCTCTCAACCGATTAAAGATCCAATTAAGCATCCACCAGCGAGAACATCAACTCACCTTCGGCGGCCAGTTGTCCATCCACCATTGCCTGGCCCTGCATCTTACCAAAGCGGCGACGTTTGATGGATAGCAACTCAACGGTCATAATCAACTGATCTCCCGGAACGACAGGACGACGAAACCGGACTTTATCAATTCCCGCAAACATAAATAAACCATTCTCAGGGAATTCAGGCATTTGGGTGAGCACTACGCCGCCCACCTGGGCCATCGCCTCCACAATTAGCACACCAGGCATAATCGGTCGTCCAGGAAAGTGCCCCTGGAAATGCGGCTCGTTAAAAGTTACGTTTTTAATGCCCACTGCCAGCTTGCCAGGAATATACCGAATCACCCGATCCACCAGTGAAAAAGGATAGCGGTGGGGCAGCAGGCGGTGAATTTCTTCAACCGCTAAAACAGTGGCAGCCTGATCGTCTGTATCCAATTGATCGGCATCCGTTTCAAGATGAGTTGTCGTTGTATCAGCGTCAGTCAATGTAGCCATGAGCAAAGGTTTGGTAGGGCTGGAAAAACAATAAAAGAAATGGGAGATTGAATGTCCTACCCAGAAACTTCATTCAGTTTTGGATAGCGTCTAGGTAGACTGTAGGGCTTGAGTTAACTGCTGGGCGAGTCGAGTATGCAAGCGATGGCTGGCTTTATAGGCCAACACATGAATCTGAGGTAAAACACCCAACAAACTCATATCTCCTACTAAGTCTAAAAGTTTATGACGCACTGGCTCATTTGAAAATCGCAAAGGTGGATTTAACCATCCTTTTTGACCACAAACCAGGGCATTATCCAGACTACCACCTTTGATCAAACCACTTTGGCGTAATTGTTCGACCTGATAGTCTAAACAAAAGGTACGAGCCGGGGCAATGGACTCAGCAAAGGACTCCTGACTGGGCGACCAGCTATACCACTGATTACCGATCGCCGGTAAATCAAAATCAATCCCGTAGGTAAACCGCACCTGATCAGACGGCAGGGCTGCAACAAAGGCATCCTGCTCCCGAATCCAGATCGGTTCCCTCAAATGAATGGTGGAGCGAGGAGCCGACTGAGGAACAATTCCCGCCTGCTCGATCGCCTCAACCCAGCCCAGAGCCGAACCATCCAGAAGGGGCACTTCTGAGCCACTGATTTCAATTCGGGCATTGTCCACCCCAGCTCCACTCAAAGCCGCTAGCAGATGTTCGATCGTTCGGACAGTCGCTCCTGCCTGGGCAATTTCGGTGGATAGGGTGGTTTGATGAACTGCCGCTGCCGTTGCCGGAATGATTGGCGAATCTGGTAAGTCCCTCCGCACAAAATAGCGTCCTTCCCCCACAGCAGCCGGACAGACTCGCACCGTCGCTACCTGCCCAGAGTGCAGCCCAATTCCAGCGCGATCGAACTCAGCCGCCAGGGTGTGCTGTTGCGAACTCAACATTCCATTCCCCGCCCCTTCATTCATGCTGATGCCCCCTAAAAACGTTCACCAATCCCAAAATGAATCCGGTTGTCTCCCTGGTCATTGATGGCAAAATCCACCCGAATTTGTCCCAAAGGCGACTGCACTCGCACCCCAGCCCCATAGCCCAGCCCTGAGCCAGGTTTGTCCAGTAGCTCCCCTGGTGATCCGGGCACATTATCTGCGGTTCCCAGATCCGTACCAAAATCAACAAACAAGGCTCCACCAACAATAGAGAAAATCGGGAAGCGATATTCTGCCGTCAATTGCAGGAAACTGCGTCCGCTGGATAATTCTCCTGCGCCGTAGCCCCGCACCGAATCGGTTCCTCCCAGGGCGAATGCTTCATAGGGTGGCAGATCCCCCAGAATCGTCCCCCCTTGCAAGTTGAGCGCGACGGTTTGAGGACACTGAGCGGGAGTGGGATCCTCCACCCGACAACCCTGGGTGAAGTTAGTGAATCGGACTGGGATGAAATAGCTGTAGCTGGCGCGGAGTCGATTAAACAGGATGGCCCCATTCCCGATCGGAACAGATTGCTCTGTACTTAAGCGGAGGGCTGAACCACTGGTTGGTTGAGTCGGGCTATTCCGCAGATCCTGGTTCGCAGCGAATTGCACCGTAAACAGGTCATCCTGCCCCGACTCGTCAAAACTCAAGAGCGTCCCAAATTCACTGATTGGACTGACATCACCATCCAGGTCGCGCACCGAAACCCGCTGATACTGCAGTCCGGCTGAGGCGAACCAGTTGTCGTCAAGGGGACGACCAAAGGTAACTCCTCCACCTAAGCGGCGGATTCGAGGGCGATCGTCGTTCGGCAACCGCAGATCTTCATCCGGCCCTTCAAAGACCAGCGATCGAGACTGCCGACCAAAGGCATTCACCGTATAGGAAGTCCGGTTAGGATCACCGCCAATCCAGGGGTCGGTAAAACTGAGATCAAACAGTAAGTCGCGCTGCCCGATCTGCACCTCTGCATTCACCCGCTGGTTGTTCCCCCCCAAGTTGGTTTCCTGAAGGCTCACCGTACCAAAGATGCCGCTTGCCGAACTGATCCCCAACCCTGCGGCAAAGGAGCCTGTATTGCGCTCCGTCACGTTTACAACCACATTAACCTGACGGGGATCGGTTCCTGGACTCAGGGAAATGCTGAGATCTTCAAAGATTCCCAGGTCAAACGCCCGCTGGAGGTCTGCCTGAATCTGCTGTTGATTAAACACATCTCCCGGCTGAGAGGCAAATTCGCGGGTAATGATAAAGTCGCGGGTGCGGCCTCGAATCGGCTCACCTTCTTCATCGACCGCCTGACCCTCTCGATCGAGGAAGCGAATTTGAATATCCTCAATGATCCCTTCGGCCACTTCCAGCACCACGACCCCATCCGGCGAAATTTGGGGTGCCCCCACCACCTGAGCCAGCACGTAGCCACTCTCTTCGTAAAGCTGATTCAATGCCTCCACGCCAAACTGTAAGTCGCGCAGGTTCAGAATCTGCCCATACTGAGGCGCAAAAATGCTGTCAACCGCCTCCTGAATCGGCACTTCTTCTTCTTCAACAGTTAGCGTTTCCAGCACACTGCCCGATAGTTGCACCGACTGAAGAACTGGGTTCGGAGCCACATCAAAGGTGACGCGAACCCCCAGAGGCGTATCTTCGGGAACGGCCCGCACATTGGAGAAAAAGCCAGTGGCAAAGATAGCATTAATATCTTCCTGGAGTTGGGCGCGCGTTGTCGTCTGTCCTGGACGAGTCCGAATCACCTGAAACACTCGATCGAGCAGTTCCCCCTCTGCGCCAACCACTAACACCTCAGCAACCAGCACCCGAACCTCTTCTTGTGGAGCGGGCGGTTGAGTGGTGGGCGGTGGCGTACCTGGAACCCCAGGAACAGCAGGCGTTTCTGGAGTCAGGGGTGCTTCCTCAATAGGCGGTGCTTCCTCAATGGGCGGCACAACCTCCAGATCCGTTTCCGGGGGTGGATCGGTCAGTTCAAACTCCAGACGGTCAGGTGTATCTTCAATGGGCGTTTCAGTCGGGGCAGGAGGGGCCCCTTCTTCTTCGATCGCCTCAGCAGGAACGCTGGGAACTGGCTCTGGAATATCCTGAGCCAGCAGGGTCTGGGCAATCGAACCTTGATTGAGAAACTCAACGGTCAATCGCTCCGGTAAAGCAACCGTTGTTGCCACATCAGAGGATGCTTCGGTTGGCCCTGCGGCGTTTGTCGTCAGCGCGTCCGGACGGCTGACAGTCCCATCCTGCTCCGCCGAATGAGATGTCTGAGCCTCGGCAGGGCGGATTAAACCAAGAGTTGCAGAAGCAGCTAACACTGCCAGTAAAATCGGAGAAAAACGCATACTGTCTAGATTCTCGCCACGTCCGTACACACCACACGACTAATTGCCGCGAGGATAAAACAATATCAATCCACTGCTTTGAGATAAAATCTCAAGTCCGATCTCAAAGATTTAACAAAGATTTCAGACTGAGACATTCTACAGCATTGGGTTATTCTACGGTTGGATTGGCTGTGCCAGTACCCTGTCTAGCACCTGCCGATAGGCATCTTCGACGTTCCCCAAGTCATGACGGAACCGATCTTTGTCCATCACGCGCTGGGTTGGGTCAGTAACGGCCTGATTCCATAGACGACAGGTATCCGGGCTAATCTCATCGGCGAGGAGTAAGTCTCCGGTAGCATCCAGCCCAAACTCCAACTTAAAATCGACCAGGGTGATATCACAATTCTGAAAAAACTCAGAAAGCAGTTGATTAATCTGAAGGGCAGTTGCGCGAAGTTGGTCAACCTGTTCAGGAGTCGCCAGTTCAAGCAACAGCAGCCGATCAAGCGTTAGCAGCGGATCACCTAAATCGTCGTTTTTGTAGTAAAACTCCACCAAGGGTTGTTGAAGAACCGTTCCCAGTGGGATTCCTGTTTGTTGACAGAGACTACCGGCTGCAATGTTCCTGACAACGACCTCGATCGGCAAAATTTTTACTGCTTTCACCCGCATTTCGTTGGGACTGGGGCGATCGATCCAGTGGGTGCGAATTCCCCTTGCTTCGAGTTGCTGAAACAGGTGAGATGAAATTGCGCAGTTCATTTCGCCCTTGCCAACGATACTGCCCCGCTTCTGAGCATTAAATGCTGTCGCATCATCTTTAAAGTGCGTTAGCAAAATATTAGGATCATCTGTAACGTAGATGATCTTGGCTTTCCCTTCGTAGAGCTTCTGGCGAACGGTCATGAGTTAACCTTATTCGTTGCAGTTGGAATATAAGTTCGTTTTGCGCAGGCTCCATCATTGTAGCGGTCACTGTTTTCAACGTGTGCAGCTTCTATGTTTCGGTTTGTAGCAGAACGTTCAGTAGAGTTGCGGAAATTTGGAGCACTATCAGGAAATTCTTCCGCAATTGTCTCCTACTTTCCGAAGGAGCTTGTTTCTTACCATCATAAGAAGATGCAGGAGAGTGAATCAGGTATCAACTGCCATTGCCTACAAAGATAGATTTTTAGCGATCGGCCTTGCACAAACCCTGAGTTAAGATTAGGTTAAATAGAGATTAGCTTGAGTTAAGCGGCGGTTAACCCCCCGTTGGGGTTGGAAAACTTCAAAACGCCAAGGAGCGTCTTTGTGGAAACGTCTTAAAGTACATCAGAGTTATTCGACCAGTGGGAGTAAGCGATGGATCGTTCAGAATTTTTATATCCAAGAGGAAGCTATCGCGGCGCAGTTAAGCCAGAAAACTTGGTATTTAACGCAAACTTGCAGGAATTTGCCAACCGAGTTAGTCTCATTTCTGGTTTGCAGAGCAATGGGAAACTCACTCCAGAAGAATCGTTTGACCAAATTAAGTCGCTCTGGAAACAGTTAAAGCGCAGCAAACGAGAGTTGGGGATTGGGCAGAATCCATTCCGTCCCACAGAGTAACCCGTTCCTCCGAAATCAACTTTTATTCTTTACACTCTACAATTCTCACCCTCCAACCTCTCCCACCAATGGTAAACCCTCTACTGGTTCCTTTACTCTGGGGGAGCGGTAGAGGGTGAGTTGCAGTAGTATCATCCGCGTTATTTTTTGTCGTATTTTTTTTCCCATAGCGTGTTTTCCCACAACGTTTTTCTCAGATGAACCGAACATCCCGTTGAGCATAGGAGCAGGATGTATGATTTGGGTAGAGACATAGACTGCTAGCAGCCCATCGTCACAACCGATCGCACGATGCTGGCAAAAAAGTGGGGTTTTAATTCCTTGCCCTATGGATTTTGAGAAAATTCTAGCGACCGTTGAGCGAATTCTGCCCGACCAACAGTTCAGTACGATTGAGAAGTTCATTTTTCGCCAGTCGTGGCTAGGGCAAACCTACAGCGAAATGGCAAAAGATTCTGGCTATGGCAGCGAGTACATCAAGGAAGTAGGGTCGCGGCTATGGCAGGATTTGTCTGAGGCACTGGGAGAGCGAGTTACTAAGAAAAACTTCCAGCTTGTATTGAGCCAATCGAGCCAGGTGCACTGGAATCCAGAAGCTTCGGAGCAAGACTCACCCCATCAGGATCGACCGGATCAAAGCTCATCACCTCCAAACGGATCATTCCCATCGGCCCCGGATTCAGATCGTGTACCTGTCCCCCCGGCCTCGGTTCAAGTGGATACGCCAATCAGCTTTCCCAGCGGCCCGTTGCCCGTCACCTCTCCCCTCTACATCGAACGGCCGCCGATCGAGTCCTTAGCCTATTCTGAGATTGCTCAGTCCGCCTGCGTGATCCGGCTCAAGGCTCCCAAACAAATGGGCAAGAGTTCACTTCTGAATCGTGTCCTGGATTATGCTCAAAATCTGGACTATCTGACGGTTCATTTGGACTTTCAAGAGGCAGAACAGGCCGTTTTCTCATCATTAGATCGATTTCTACGCTGGTTTTGTGCCAATGTCAGTCGGCAACTACAACTAGTTACCAAACTGGAAGACTATTGGGATGAGGAAATGGGCAGCAAAATTAGCTGCAAGATGTACTTCACTTACTACCTGCTTGAACATGTCGATCGCCCGATCGTCATTGCCTTAAATGAGCTAAATCAGGTGTTTGAGCATCCTGAGATCGCTCAAGATTTTTTACCCATGCTGCGCTCCTGGCATGAACTGGCCAAACAAAACCAGACCTGGCAGAAGCTACGGCTCGTACTCGTTCACGCTACTGAGGTTTATGTCCCGCTCAAGCTCAATCAGTCCCCCTTCAATGTGGGTCTATCGATCAAATTGCCCCCTTTCACCCTGGAGCAAGCCCAAACCCTGGCTCTGCGCTACGGGTTAAGCTGGGCAGGCGATCCTTCAGGCGCGGAACAGTTGGCTCCCCTCTATGCCATGACGGGTGGACATCCCTATTTGGTGAATTTAGCGTTTTACCATTTGCGGCACGGGGAAACCTGCATGGAGGATTTGCTCAAGTTTGCGCCTGCCTCCACCGGAATCTATGGGCATCATTTGCGAGGACACCTGGCCACGCTGCAAAGCAATCCGATTTTGTCCCAAACCATGTGGCAGGTGGTGCACTCAGAGGAAGCGGTACAACTGAATGCACTGACGGCCTACAAGTTAGAAAGCATGGGACTGATTCAGTTGGAATCTAATTGGGCTAAACCAGGCTGTGAGCTGTATCGGCTGTACTTCAGGGAGCAACTCTGAGGCTGTGTCCTACTGCGCGTGCAGTCCAGGTGTAGGTGCGCTTGTAGCCTTGCAGCTAGAACGCCGGTACAGCACCTCGATCTGGCAGGTAAGAGGACTGCGCTACGGAAGTCGATCAGTCGATCAAACGAGTTTTTGCCTCAGGCTTGTCGTATTGCGCTTTAAGGTTTCCTGAGTTTCGATCAGTTGAGCCAGTTGATTTTGAATTTTCTCTGCTTCTCGCTTAAACTTTACTTTTCGTTCCAGAGCTGCTCGCGCCAAATCTTCCCGTCCCTGCTTCAGTGCCAGATCAGCCGTGCGATGCCACGTCAATACCTGATCCTGAGCCTGATTGTACTGGGCCTGAAGCTGATTCTGCGTTACCGTCAGGTTGCCCATCGCCTGATTGTAAAGGGCTATGGCCTTCATAGGATCCCCCTCTTCCGCTTCCCGAATCCACTGACGCGAGGCAAATGGATCCAGCCGTCGCACATCCAGCCCGTATTCAGTCAACTGCTTGCTCTCATTACGCCCCACCTTACACCAGGTCGCAAAATGCTCACAGTTATTGTTCATCAGGTCATACCGTCGTTCACCCAGCCGACTCTCTGCCCGTTCAACCACCACATCCGGCATATAGGCCGTAGTGTACTGCTTGACAAAAACAGGACGATTCCATGAGAACACTTCGTGGGAGGTTCGGGCGATCGTCGGTTCATCTCCCCGCTTGGAGTAATGAATCACCGTTCCATCGCCACAGTCAATACCGTGATGTTCGTACACCCCATCCATTCCCATCAAGGGCCGCATTACATAGATTTGATCACCACGTACCATTATTCAAACCTGAATTTTATTTTCCTACTTTCCTACTTCCCTACTCCCCACTCCCTACGGCAATCGAGCAGACTCCTGGCTCAACGTATAGGCTCTTTCCTCAACCGCGCCGGGTGCGCCCATTCGTTCTGCTTGCCCTTGATTATGGGATACCATAACTCCACCCGCATTCCCCGCACGGACGATAATTTGGCTAGTTCCCATCCAGGTTTCTTCCGTTCCTTCCGGCAGTACCCCTTCAAATTCAGTCGAGCCATCAATCACAACGCGCATCCAGGACTGGGCCGTTAAGGTGACATCTACCCGCACCGGACGACTGGGATCATTGGGAGGGCGATTTGCCCCATCTGGGGTGGGAGAAGGGGAAGGGATGGGGGAAGGGGCTTCAGGGGAGGCAAGTTCACTGGTGGTCAGGGGACGAACGCTTGTAACGGTTTCAGGAGACGATCGGCTAACCAAGTGGGACAGCAGGCTCACGGAAGCCATAATCAGGACAACGTAGGCCAGGTAGAGGTGAAGGGGACGCAGTTGGGCCGCTGGAGAATCCTTCCAGGTCGATGTTTGCGCGACCCGCATTTGCTTTTCCGTGGGAAAGGCATCAGCAAATTCGTTGCCGTCCAACTCCAGGGCATCGGCGTATAGCTTAATAAAACCCTGGATATAAACGGGTTCCGGCAGCTTTTCCAGACTACCCTCCTCGATCGCCCGCAAAAGCCGTGCCTGAATCATGGTTTGGGTCGCCACTTCATCCAGCGATAGTCCATACCGTTCCCGGACTTGCCGCAGATACGCACCAATCTCACAGAGCCGCTCAACTTGCTCTTGTCGTAATCGGGAAGCATCCTTAGTCATAATTAGCCTTTGCTGAGTCATACCGTGTAGCCTTATTGACACTCTCTCACCAGATCAGTTCTATCCGAAATCGATCGCCTTTGGGGAGTTACCTGCGGGGAGAAGATGGGGGATAGGATTTGCGCGGACTAGACGACGAAGACAGGTTTTCTGGCAGTTTTTCTTCTGGCAGTTTTTCTGGCAGTGTCTTTGGCAGTGCCTTTGGCAGTCCCTCCGGCTTTGCCTCCGCCTGAGTTTTCAGGAACTCAACTTCAGTTTTCCTCAAGCTGCGATATTGACCACCCGGTAAGCAACCTAGCTGAATCGAGCCAATGGATACTCGATGGAGCTTCAGTACAGGATGCCCAAGCAATTCAGCGACCCGTCGGATCTGCCGATTTTTTCCCTCCCGCAGCACCACTTCCAGCAGGGTTTGATGAGGATTGCTCCGGTCTAAAACCCTGACTTCAGCGGTTCGCGTCTGTTCGCCATCCAAGAACACCCCCTGCCGCCAGCGATCGAGGGTAGCGAGGGTAGGATGCCCCTGCACCCAAACGTGATACGTCTTGGGAACCGAATGACGAGGATGAGTCAGCCGGAAGGTAAGGGAGCCATCGTTAGTCAGCAGTAATGCTCCCGTCGAGTCAGTATCCAAACGCCCGACCGGATGAATGCCGCTCTGATACCGCAGCGCAGGCGATAACAGATCCAGCACCGTTGTCCGACCTTGAGGATCATCACAGGTAGACACAACACCTAAAGGTTTGTGGAGCAGTAAATAAACCAGAGGCGGGCGATCGGCGGGCTGAATTTGCTGCCCATCCACCTCAATCTGATCCACTTCTGGATTGGCTTGATGCCCTAATTGCACCACTGCTCCATTCACCTGTACCCGCCCAGCCAAAATCATCTGCTCAGCCTGACGACGAGAAGCGATTCCCCACTGGGATAGAATTTTTTGTAACCGTTCAGCCATAGGACAGACTGGATAAACAGGTGCAAGATGAATCAGTGCAAGATCGGCAGAAGCCGTAATCAACCAAGGATGTCCTAAAAGAGATTATGTACAAATATTACAATAAGCGGCGACAGAACAGTAGGGCGATTAAAGAGAATTATTTTCCAAAAAAGAATTTTAGACGCATCCATTTCAGGGGTGTAGCGGTCTAAAGATGGAGTGGCAGGCGCACCCGTAGCCAACCCCCTCCCGTTTCAGGATGGTTGCTGGCCCTGACCCTGCCCTGATGGGCTTCAACAATTTGCCGGACGATCGCCAACCCTAATCCGCTACCTCCCTGCGGAATTGGTGAACTGCCAGCTCTAATACTTCCTGGCTCTGAGGCTGTAGGGGAAGCCATGCTGCCCTCCGCCAGATCAGAGATGGAAGCCGAACCGGGAGTCATGGCGCTCCGAGCGCGGGACAGATCCGCCCGATAAAAGCGATCGAATACATAGGGCAGATCTTTTTCAGCAAAGCCCGAACCACAGTCAATTACATCCAGGCAAACCTGCTTTTCTTCAGTGTAACCTTCTTTGGCAGAAGCTTCTGGGACAGAAACTGATTCCACCCAAAGCTGCACCTGAATCATTTGCTGGGGGGGGCTGTACTTAATCGCATTGTCGATTAAATTCACCAGCAGTTGGTGCATTCGCCCTTCGTCGAGTTGAACGAGCAGGCGATCGGGGCCATCATAGTCCAGGTGAATCTGGCGTTTCTGGGCCAGGGGTTCCAGGCTGCTCCAAACGGCATGAATCAGCTCAACTAGATCAACCGTCTTTAAATTCAACCCGTGAGATGCATCGCGCTGGAGTCGGCTTAAGTCCAACAGGTCTTGAACCAGGGTACTAAGGCGAATCGTTTCATTAATCAGGCGATCGACCCAGGTTTTCAGCGATGGATCCAGGCGGTACTGAAGGGTTTCGGCCACCAGACGAATCGAAGTCAGGGGCGTTTTGAGTTCGTGGGCAATATCCGAAGCCCAGCGATCGTACCGTTGGATCAGGGAAACGGCTTCCTGCCGACTTTCCAGAAAAATCCCAACCTGATGGTCGGGCAAGGGCAACCCATAGCCTCGCAGCGCGTAGGACTCTTGCTCTGTCAGTTGGGATGGATCAGCATTGACCGGGTAAAAGATCCAGTCCACCTGACAGGGGGCTTCCGCTTCCCGAGTTTTTTCAATCAAATCATCCAGCTCATAGGAGCGCACCAGTTCCAGCAACAGTCTTGGCTTTTGCGGAGACGTTTCCTGACAAATGCCCAACAGTTGCCTTGCCGGATCGTTACACCAGATCAGGCGGCTTTCATCATCCACTTGCAAATAGCCGATCGGTGCTTTGTGTAACACCTCATCGTAGATTTGAATCGTCTGCCGCAGTTGCTGATGCACCTTTTGCTGCTGCGCAATAGCAAGGGCTAGCTGGCTAGATGGGGGAAAAGACGACTCCAGCACATCCGACTGCAAATTCCGCAACACTCGTCTCAACCGGACTTCAGAACGCGAGTGCTGCCACCATAATCCGGTTAGACCGATCGATAGCCCGAGAAAAAACTCCAGGATTGCCACTAGGTAAGCAGTTGGGGGAAGGGTTCACTGACAGGACTTAGCGACATTTTAAGTCCCGCTTTAAAATGCCGGCTCGATTAGGAACTCACTTCACTTTAGCAATTAACGCTCTATGCCCGACAACTTCTATCCTATTTCGCTCGAATGAAATCTACCCAAATCGATAACCAAATCCTCGTACCGTCAACAGGTATTCAGGACGACTCGGATCAAGCTCTAATTTTTCACGCAACCAGCGAATGTGCACATCCACCGTCTTGCTGTCCCCCATGAAGTCGGGCCCCAGATCCGCTCAATTAGCTGATCCCGTGACCAAACTCGGCGCGGGTGAGACATGAAAAGCTCCAGGATCCGAAACTCCTTCGGTGAAAGGTTAATCTCTTCCCCTCGTACCGTCACTCGACACTCCTGGGGATACAAAATAATGTCATGAAACCGCAACGTTGAATCTGACATTTGCACCTGGGAATGACGATGACGACGCAGCAAAGCCCGACACCGAGCAATCAGTTCCCGCATCCCAAAGGGTTTAGACAAATAATCATCTGCGCCAACTTCTAAGCCAACGACGCGATCGGTTTCAGTTCCCTTCGCGCTCAGCATCAAAATCGGGATGCTATTGCCTTCATGACGTACCAAACGGCATAGATCTAAGCCATTCACATAGGGCAGCATCAAGTCCAGAATGATTAGGTCAAATTGAAGCTTGCCTGACGAGTGAAAGTCTTTGCTTGATCCTTTACCAATCAAATCCAGACCCTGCCGACCATCCTCAGCCACAACCACGTCATATCCTTCTTCGGTCAGGGCAAAGGTGATGGCTTCCCGAATCAGTTCCTCATCCTCAACCAGGAGTACCCGCCCAAGGTTAACATCCTGCTGAAACTTCATCTCCTCTAGCGTGATAGTTGGAGGCATAAAATCCCTTGCGCTTGCACGTTTCAAGCTAATCTTATCAGAATCAAACCGCTTCAACTGTTAACAACCTGAAGATAACCTAATAGTTTTCTGTTAATTAAGATACAGAACTTGAAAAACAGGGATCGGAGATCAAGGTTGTCCGGAGTTCAAATGTCCTCTTCACTTAGGCTTACGCCCACGTTCCGCGATCCCTCCTCCTTCCATTGGGCTGAGGCTGACGGCAGAAGCCCCACTGCTCACTCCTCTTCCTCTCCCTGCCCACAACACCGATTGTCAATTCCCAGACTTTGCAAAATCAGATCGCTGACTGCGTTTGCCACTGCGAATTCGCTGTAGAAGCTCTGGGAAAAGTCAAATGCCTGCATTTCAGTGACGATCGCAATGACGAGAGAACCCAGGTCATTCTCACCTTCCATGCGGTGGCGAACAAAGACCTGAGCGGCTCGTTCTGCAATCTCCTGATTGACGGTTTCTGGAAGAAATTCCTGATCCAACCATTGCTGAAGGGTAGCACGAAGCCATTCGCCCTCTTGCTGGGGATCTTCGACAGGGGAAAGGGTAATTGCTTGAATGGGTTCAGCCATCGGCGATTCTTCCGGTTTACGATATACCAACGGTGTTAAGCTAGCGTCATTCGATCGCGCGACGTTGGTTCCTAACGGTGACTCAGTTTCAGTATGACATTCCCAGCATCATTAAAGGCTACGCCCAGGGGTATTTCTTGATGGCAGATGAGATGGGCGGCAACCTGGGGTGGTATTCCAGTCAAGAAAGGGCTTTAATTCCACTGGACGATCGCTTTCGCTACCCCAAATCTTTGCAGCGGATACTGAACCAAGATCGCTTTACGGTGGCGATCAACCGGGACTTTCAGGCGGTCGTCAATGGCTGTGCGAATCGGGATAAAACCTGGATCTCAACGGATTTGAAAGAGATTTACTGGGAACTGTATTTGACGGGATGGGCCCACAGCTTTGAAACCTGGCAGGGCAATCAACTGGCAGGCGGAATTTTGGGACTGGCGATCGGTGGGGCGTTTATTGGCGAATCGATGTTCTACCAGATTCCAGAAGGCTCTAAGGTGGCGATGGTGAGGCTGGTCGAACATTTGCGATCGAGGGGCTTTCTGTTATTCGATGCCCAAATGACAAACCCTCACCTGGAACGATTCGGTTCCTACATCATCGGCAATCGAGCCTATAAGCGATTGTTGAATCAGGCGGTGGAGCGATCGTGTGTATTTGTGTAAAGGTTGAGTTGGGACGGGCAAGATGCCCATCCCACAAGAGATTTGGTTAATGATTAACTTGAGTTTTAATGACTAATCATCCAGGGTCTACTGCCCTGGGAACTGCTGTGTTTGGGAGTGGAAGGCTGGCGATCGGCTTTTTTGACTAGACGGGGTTCTTTGCTGTAGCGGGACAGGCTACCGGAGTTGAGGCTGATGTTGGGGGCGGAGAAGATGCGTTTGGCGATCGTGTTACAACCAGGGCAGGGCATGGGGTCAGTGGCTTCAGCGAGGGTACGCCAGGCATCAAATTCACCACAGGTGTCGCAGCGAAAGTCGTAGAGTGGCATGGGGTTTTCCTCTGGTTGGGTTTAGAAAGGGGATTGATCTTGAATGAAATGGCTGAGGTTTTGCAGGTGTATGACTGGGCGGGCAGGATGCCCACCCCACAAGAGAAGCTACCGTGTACACAGATCTTGGCTGAGAGGCTCAAACCCTGATAGATCCCCCTAAATCCCCCTTAAAAAGGGGGACTTCTAATCCGGTTCCTTCCTTTTTAAGGAGGGTTAGGGAGGATCAAACCCAGTCGTGGCTAGAGCAGATGACTTGTGTGTACACCGTAGACAAGAGAAGGGGGTTTCCTCAGCGAAGCAGATATACCTGGGATGGTCAGTGCCCAGCCGCCGGAAGTCAGCACCATGCGGCGGAGATTCAGACGGGCAGAATATCTTTGTCGAAGATTTCGGTGGGTAAGGCCAGGGTACAGCAGGCGTTGGGAATATCGACAATGCCGCTGATTCGACCTTCGACGGGGGCACAGCTCAGTAACAAGTAAGCCTGCTCGCCGGTAAACCCAAACTTTTTGAGATATTCGATCGCATTCAAGCAAGCCCGACGATAGGCGACATGGGCATCCAGGTAGTACTGCTCGCCGGAGAACTCATCAACTGAGATCCCTTCAAAGATCAGGTATTCGGAATAGCGGGGTTCAACTGGGCCAGGTTTGAAGATGGGATTGACCATGCCGTATTTCTCAACTCCGCCTTTAACGATGTCTACGTGCAGATCGATATAGCCCGACATTTCGATCGCCCCGCAGAATGAGATCTCGCCATCTCCCTGGGAGAAGTGAATATCGCCCATCGATAGCTTGGCTCCGTCCACATAGACCGGGAAGTAAATCCGGGAACCTCTGGAAAGGTTTTTGATGTCACAGTTGCCCCCATGCTCGCGGGGTGGAACGGTTCGGGCCGCTTCTGCGGCGACGCGATCGAATTCTGCTCCTTTCAAGCTCCCTAACACCGCATTCTGAGGATTCGGCAAGGCAGCATAGGGAGGAATTTCGGGTTTCCAGGGGGGTCCCCAGCCCGTTGGGCCTTTGTCCACCAGTGCTTTCTCCCTGGCGTTCCACTTCGCCAGCAGTTCGTGGGAGGGCGCACAGCCAATCAAACCGGGGTGAGTAATCCCGGCAAACCGCACACCGGGAATATGTCGGGAGCTGGTGTAAATCCCTTGCAGATCCCAGATTGCCTTTGCAGCGTTGGGGTAGTGATCGGTTAAAAAGCCGCCACCATTTTCCCTGGCGAAGATGCCTGTGAAGCCCCATTCATCGCCTTGCAGGGCCCCAATATCCAGCAGATCAACGACTAAAATATCACCGGGTTCTGCACCGTTAACGTATATTGGGCCGCTGAGAACGTGAACGACGGTCAGATCAACATCCTGAACGTCACTCGGATCATCGTTGTCCTTAATTTGTCCATCTGTCCAGTCTTTACATTCAATCCGAAAGATATCTCCCGGATTGACCGATGCAACGGCAGGAATATCGGGATGCCATCGGTTATGACCGACGAGTTCCTGTTCTGACATCGGTTTGGTCAGGTCAACTTTGAAGAGAACCTGGGGCATAGGACACTCCTTTTCGTATTCAAAATACGGAACTTTTGAATATATGAACACTAACACAAATGCTTTGGTTTTTTGTTAGTTAAACCAAAAAATACAATTCATTAAGAAATGATTTATCGTGCGCTTTTACACAGAAAAAGCATCTGTTTTTCCTCAAGATTTTGAAATTTTTCTAATCTAAATACCTTCCTTTTCAAATCTTTCAACCTTTTTTAAACCAGTAAAAACGATCGACAAAAAAACGTGAGTTGAGTCAAGACTCAGGAATTAAATAACCTGGGCAACGTTTTACTTCACTGACTGGGCGGGCAAGACTTCGGCTTGAGCGCTCAGTCGAAACGCTACCCACCCCACAAGAATTTCAGGTTATTGAATTTGCATGCCCAAAGAATGAAGCTCAATTCGACTTTTATTGCGACATCAATTTTGTGAATAAACGGGAGCATCCCATTTTTGTATCAGGGTGGGTTCCAAATCCCATGAAAAAAAGTTGGGTATTGTCATACTCAACCCAACTCAGATAAAAGGATTTAATCGATCGAACGTTTAGCTACACTGCCAGGAAGCGTTGAATCACTTCATTACTTAATTCACTGGTTGCTCCAGATGCCACAATTCCACCCTTTTGCATCGCGTAATAGCGATCGGCTTGCCGGACAAAGTGAAGATGTTGTTCGACTAACAATACTGAAATTCCGGTAGCCGCAATAATTTTACGCACCGCCGCTTCAATATCCAGAATAATAGAAGGCTGAATTCCTTCAGTCGGTTCATCCAACACTAACAGTTTTGGTTTACCCATAATGGCCCGGGCGATCGCCAACTGCTGCTGCTGCCCACCACTTAAATCACCCCCCATCCGAGAGAGCATTTCCTTGAGCACCGGGAATAGCTCAAAAATTTCCTCCGGAATCTCCTGAGTATTGCGGGGGCGTTTGGCCCTGGCCTCATAACCCAGCAGCAGATTTTCCTTCACCGTCAGACGAGGAATGACTTCACGTCCCTGTGGCACATAGCCAACCCCTAACTTGGCGCGGCGATCGGGACTTAACCCTACGATGGATTGACCACCATCAAACAAAATATTGCCACTGCGCGGTGCTAACAATCCCATGATGGTTTTCAGCATTGTCGTTTTACCCACACCATTTCGCCCAATCAGGCAAACCATTTGCCCTTTCGGCACAGACAGATCAACGTTTCGCAGAATATGGCTCTCCCCATAGTAAACATTGAGTCCCGTTACCTGGAGCATGAGCGAACTCGGATCAGCAATGGATTCTGAAAGGACAGCAGAATTGGTTTGAGTCATGGGAAAGAATCAGGGATAGTAGAGAAAACTAATAGAACTTGCCGTCAGTTCGACAACTCTTCAAAGGGAGTCAGAAGCCAGGAAGCAGGAGCAAGAAGTCAGGGATTAAACAGGGTAGGCAGACTTCTGCCGCAAAGCACTGGAGCACAAAAGTTGCTTGGCAAGGTGTCTTAGACCCTTGTATGGTGGGTATCCTGTTCGCCCCACCAGCTACTTAACCTCTTGTGGGGTGGGCATCCTGCCCGCCCTTCAACCCAACAAAACGATCGCACAAATCATTGAATTCACAGTCCTAAGCGAATTCCGTTGCAACCGCATCTTGAATCGAAACGGGAGCCTCATGATCATCATGCTGCATTTCCTGACCCAGGTACACTTCAATCACACGCGGATCAGATTGCACTTCATCGATCGTGCCTTCAAACAGAACAGAACCCTGGTGCAGGACAGTGACTTGCCGCGCAATCTGGCGAACAAATTCCATGTCATGCTCAATCACGATTACAGAATGACTTTCTGCCAGGGAAAGCAGCAGTTCTCCCGTTTTCATCGTTTCCTCATCTGTGAGTCCAGCCACGGGTTCATCAACCAACAGCAGATCGGGGGACTGTGCCACCAGCATGCCAATTTCCAACCATTGCTTTTCCCCGTGGGAGAGCAGATTCGCTTTCATATCTGCCTTGTGTACCAGCCCGATCGTCTCTAACAATCCGGCCACCGTTCGGCGTTCAGCAGCAGGAGACTGACTCAACAACGTCGGGAAAACCCCCTTTTTGCGGTTGCAGGCTAGCTCCAAATTCTCGCGGGGAGACAGGTTCAGGTAAACGCGAGGAGTCTGAAACTTCCGTCCCACGCCCATTTGGGCAATCTGGTGTTCTGAAAACGATCGCAGATTGCGGCCCTTGAATAAAACTCGTCCTTCCGTCGGTTTAGTTTTGCCCGTGATGATATCCAGGAACGTCGTCTTACCGGCCCCGTTCGGGCCAATAATCACCCGCAGTTCCCCCGTATCCATACTGAAGTTGAGATTATTTAACGCCTTAAACCCATCAAAGCTGACGGTCAGGTGCTCAATCTCCAAGATTTTGTCGTTCATATTCAACCTCTGGGTCTTCTTCCAAGCTGGGATAGGTAATTGCGCGTTTCCGTTTGCCGGTGACTGCCCGGAATAAATTCATGCCTTCGGTTCGCAGCCAGCCCACAATGCCGTTGGGCAGTAGCAGTACCACAAACAGGAATAAGCCACCCTGGAAAAACAGCCAGATATCAGGGAACCGGGTACTGAGCAAACTTCTGGCAAAGTTAACAACGAGCGCGCCTAAAATTGCACCGATTAACGTCGCCCGTCCACCCACCGCTACCCAGATCACCATTTCGATCGAAAAGGCAATATTCATGGAGTTGGGCGATACAATCCCAGATTGCAGGGTAAACATGGCTCCGGCAATACCTGCCAGAGCCGCTGAAATGGCAAAAACCAGAACCTTAAATCCCGTTGGATTGTAGCCAGAGAAGCGAACCCGGCTTTCATCATCGCGGATGGCAACCAGCAACCGGCCAAAGCGTCCACTGGTGAGCCAGCGGCAAAGGGCATAGCTGAGGGCAAGAAAAATAATGGTAAAAACGTAAATCGTAAACTGGGTTTGGCGCGTATTCACCGTCGCTCCCAACAGGGTTCTGAAGTCCGTTAACCCGTTCGTGCCATTAAAAAGCTGTTGCTGACCATTGAAGAAGTTGAAAAAGATAATCGTCGTGGCCTGGGTCAGGATCGAGAAATAGACTCCACGAATCCGGTTGCGGAAAATTAAATAGCCCAGTCCTGCCCCCACTAAGGCGGGCAACAGGAAAACCGCTAAGGCGGAAAAGGTGAACGAGTGAAACGGTTCCCAAAACCAGGGCAGATCTGTCCCACCGTACAGCGACATAAAGTCAGGAATCCGGATGCTGGAGTTAGGCGGAAATTGCAGCTTCAAGTGCATTGCCAGGGCATAGCCCCCCAGGGTGAAGAACACCCCATGCCCCAAACTCAGCAGCCCCGTGAAGCCCCAGATCAGATCAATTCCCAGGGCGACGATCGCCAGTGCCAGAAACCGCCCCAACAAGTTTTGATAAAAGCCGGACAACATCAGGGGGGCAATAAAGATCAAGAACAGCATCACCACCACCACAATCCCTGCCTCAATCAGCAGCGGTCGGCGCGATGCCCAGTCAACCCCTCGTCTATCTGCTACATCAATGGTCATTCAATTCCCTCAGGCAAGGTTGAGCATTTGAAACCGATCAATCATGGAGATCACTTTATGTATCCACCGTTCGTCCTTTCTGTGGGAACAGCCCAGCCGGACGGAACTGCAAGAACACCACAATCAGGAAGAACACCAACACAGTTGCCATGCTAGTGGTGGCAAAGAAAGCAAAGAAGTCTACCAGGGGCTGAATCGGCGCAAAGAGGAAAACCAGGATTCCCGAACCAATGACAAAATGCACCACACCAATCACCAGTGCCCCCACGATCGTTCCGACCAGCTTGCCGACTCCACCGACCACAACCACCATGAACGTGTTGACAATGTAGTTTTGGCCTGTGTTTGGCCCAACCGCTCCCAGTAGGCTGACCGCACAACCGGCAATTCCTGCTAACCCTGAACCCAGGGCGAAGGTCAGGGCATCCACCTTCTGCGTCGGAATTCCCAAGCAGGCACTCATATTCCGGTTCTGCGTCACCGAGCGAATTCTCAATCCCCAGGGGGTTTGATTCAGGAAGAAGTAAATGCCCGCCACGCACAGAGCCGTCAGCAGCATGATAAATATCCGGGTGTAAGGCAACTGGTAGTTGCCCAAAGGCATGCCGCCCTGCAACCAGGTTGGAGCCGTAACCGCAACGTTTTGGGCACCAAACCAGGGCTGGGTAATGGTCAGCCCAAAGCGGTTCCCCAGGAGCACGTTAACGGTAATGGCGATCGCCGCAGACAGGGGCAACAACGCCAGAATGATCCATTTGCGAATATTGAGGAAATCCGATCGCCGTTCTAAGAGCCGCAATCCGCCAAAAAACAGCAAGCAGAATACAAGCAAGCCAATGATCATGCCCCAGCTGACGCTACGAACGAACTGTTGCAAAATCAGGCTGACCCCCCAGGTGGCCAGCAACGTTTCCAGCGGTCGTCCGTACAGGAAGCGAATCACTCCCTTTTCCAGAATCAACCCCACCAACGCTGCGACTAAAAACGCCATGATCAACGCCACAAAGATGTAGCTCTGGGCGAAGGGCTGCCCCATCGGACGCATCACGTTCTGCACAACGTAGGTGGTATAGGCTCCGAGCATCATCAACTCGCCATGGGCCATGTTGATCACGCCCATCAGTCCAAACACGATCGCCAGACCTAAAGCCGCCAGCAGCAAAATTGATCCAATGCTCAGACCGTTAAAGATCCCGTCTAAGATACTGGGTAACAAGGGTGGTGCTCTCCTCATGAATGGAGTAATTTTTAAACGCAGAAAAACTGTGGTTGAGAGACGATCTGCCCTCTTCCACAGCCTTGCGTCTCATTTCTTAAGCGTCCTGGAACCGACCTGGATCCGGTTTATCCGTCCTCGTCCAATCACAGGTATAACCCTGGGTTTCAGCCACGAACTGGTTCCAGGGCAGGGGATCGACGGGGCCATTGGTTTCGCTGATGATTTCAAACAGTCCATCATCGCGGATTTCACCAATCCGCACCGTCTTCGAGAGGTGGTGGTTGGTGTTCATCTGAACTGGGCCGCCCGGTGCATCAAATTCAATGCCGTACATGGCTTCCCGCACTGCATCCAGATCCGTTGCCGTTCCTTCGGTACCAGCTGCTTCAACCCCCTGTTTCCAGATGTTGACGGAAATATAAGCTGCTTCCATCGGGTCGTTCGTCACCCGGCTTTCACCGTACTTGGAACGGAACGCTGACACGAACTCTTCGTTTTCTGGGGACTCCACCGTCATGAAGTAGTTCCAGGAAGCGTAGTGTCCGGTCAGGAAGTCTTCCCCGATTGCCTTCACCTCTTCCTCAGCAATACTCACCGACATCACAGGATAGCGATCGGGGTTGAGTCCCGCACCGCGCAACTGCGTGAAGAAAGCAACGTTACTATCGCCGTTCATCGTGTTGAAGATGACTCCACCATCGGGCAGGGCAGCCCGAATCTTGGCAATAATCGGTGACACTTCAGTACTTCCCAGGGGCAGGTAGTCCTCACCCACCGTGGTGCCACCTTTGTCTGCCAGTTGCGCCTTGATAATGGTGTTGGCAGTGCGAGGGAAAACATAGTCAGAACCGACCAGGTAGAAGTCCGTGCCCTTGTTTTCCAACAGCCATTCGACAGCGGGTTCAATCTGCTGGTTAGGAGCCGCTCCAGTGTAGAAGATGTTTCTGGAACACTCTTGCCCTTCATACTGCACCGGGTAGAAGAGCATGTGGTTCTTCTCTTCAAACACGGGTAGCACCGCTTTGCGACTGGCAGAAGTCCAGCAGCCAAAAATTACCACGACCTGATCTTCATCGATCAACTTCCTGGCTTTTTCAGCGAACGTGGGCCAATCCGATGCGCCATCTTCCACAATGGGCTGAATCTGCTTACCCAAAAGACCACCATTGGCATTGATTTCATCGATCGCCAGCAGGGTTGAGTCCACCACACTCTGTTCACTGATGGCCATGGTGCCGCTGAGGGAATGCAGCACACCCACCCGAATCACATCACCACTCGGAGACGGAGCCGCAGCAACATCAGTACTCCCCGCGTCAGCCGCCGGAGAAGCATCTGAGGTGGTTGTGTCGGTTCCACCTGCACATGCCTTCAGCAGAATACTTGTCCCTAAGGTCGCGGAACCGTAGAGCAAAAATTTACGCCGACCAAATTGCCTTGTCATCTAATTCAATGCTCCTCTCTGGGGCAAAAACGACAGAGATACTCAAAACTATTCAGCGATAGTAGGATTGAGAATCGCAAGGAATTGTAGCGCAAACTACAAAAAGTGGCGTTTCTGAAGCTTTGTCAAGATTCTTAAGTAGGAACTTGGGGATTGCAGGGAAAAACTACCCGTCAAAGTCGCAGTAAAGAGCCGCTTTTTTACTGAGAATTAATAGCAGGAGAGCACTGAACCGCCCACCAAATGGCAACCTTGCTGTTTTTTTCTACTTATGCAATTTGCGGTTGCCCCATATGAAGCTTGATCAGTGCAATCACCCGATCAAGCCCCTGCCTTGCTTTAAGATTTGTAAACACAAAGGGCTTATCTCCCCGCATCTGCCTGGCATCTCGCTCCATTACGTCCAGATCGGCCCCCACCATCGGAGCTAAATCAATCTTATTAATGACCAGGAGGTCAGATCGGGTGATCCCCGGCCCACCTTTTCGCGGAATCTTGTCACCTGCGGCCACATCAATGACATAAATGGTCAAATCCACCAGTTCCGGGCTAAAGGTGGAAGCCAAATTATCCCCCCCGCTTTCCACAAAAATTAAATCCAGGTGATGAAACCTGCGCTCTAATTCCTCGATCGCCACCAGGTTAATTGAGGCATCCTCCCGAATCGCCGTATGGGGACAGCCCCCAGTTTCTACGCCAATGATGCGATCGCGCTCCAGGGCCTGACTCCGCACCAAAAACTGAGCATCTTCCTGAGTGTAAATATCATTCGTCACCACAGCAATGTTGCATGTTTCGCGGAGCGTTTTACAAAGGGCATCCACCAAGGCCGTTTTTCCAGAACCGACCGGGCCTGCAATTCCAACCCGTAGAGTATGCATAAGGTTCTCCTAGTGTTGTGAATAAGCCATTAACGGCATGATTTGTGAGCCAGTTTTGCAACTGCACATTGTTTCAAAACGTCAAATATCGAGAAAACAGCCATTTCACCCCGTTCTAAATTAGCCGAAGGAAAAACTGGATTATTTTTAGAAATCCTTCAAGATTTGTCATTCGATCGCCTGAAGAACTGTTTAGAAGCAAATCTCAACCAACCTTCAGGGTTCTAATTATGACAACGATTTCTCTCAACCAGGTTTCTCTTTTCGCTATTGGTCAAAGTATGGCCACTGTAGTTAGCCCTAACTGTGTTAGCCCTAACTGTGTTAACCCTGACGATGGACGAGGCAGCGGTCGTTAAATATCGGTAAATATTGATTGAAAAATCAAACTTCATAGTAAATCTTACTGGGGTGGGCACATCGCTCACCCCTGACTTTTTCAGCCCTTCTGATTTCAAGCTGACTGAACCACCTTGAGAGTCTGCAATTCCGGATCTGTGCCACCAGTCATCACCCCCCCTGCCGCCTGCACTTGCCGTAAATAATCGATCGCCGCCTGAGTGATCACCTCCCCTGGGATCAAGACTGGAATCCCTGGAGGATAGGGACAAATCCATTCCGCACTGATCCGGGCAAGGGCAGACTCGATCGCCACAGTTTGAGAAGGCGCGAAAAAAGCCTGACGGGGAGAGAGGGCAGGGGGAAGGGCAGCAGGCGGCAGGGCCATACCCCTGGGCAGCAGAGGGCAGGGGGCAGCAAGAGCCGCAGGGGAGGCATACTGCGCAGACAGGTGTTGGAAAGCGTGGATGAGGCGATCGATATCCTGGTGCGGATTAGCAGGGCTGAGGATGAAGGAGAGCTGGCGCAGGGTGGGCAGTTCCGCCGTGACTCCAAGGGTTTGGTGCAGCAATTCATCAGCCTCAAAGCCAGTCAGTCCAAGCCCGGTCACGTCCACGGTAAGGCGCGTTGGATCAAGGGTAAACCAGTCCCAGCGTGCAATAGCTTCAGCCGTCAGCATCGATACCCCTAGAATTTGCGGAAGTTGCGTTCTGGCATGGGCCGCCAGGTCTAGCGTTTTTGTCAGGAGGACTTTTCCCTGAGTCGCCATTTGCTGACGGGCAGCATCCAGGGAAGCCAGGAGCAGATAGTTTGGGCTGGTGGACTGCACCAGTTGCAGCGAACGAGTCAGCCGATCGCCATCGATTCGCGTGCCCTGAAGATGCAGCATGGCCGCCTGAGTCAGGGCTGATAGGGTTTTGTGAATCGACTGTACGGCTAAGTCTGCCCCTGCTTGTAATGCTGGTGTGGGTAAGTCGGGATGAAAGGGAAAGTGGGAACCGTGGGCTTCGTCTACCAGTAAGGGAATCCCGTATTGATGGACGATGGGAGCGATCGTTTGAATATCGGCACAAACGCCATGATAGGTCGGAGAAACCAACAGCACCGCTTTGGCTTCAGGATGCTGAGACAGAGCCGCCTCGATCGCCTGCGGTGTGACTCCGTAAGCCAGATCCCAGGCTGGATCGAACTCCGGCTCCACAAAAACGGGAATGGCTCCTGAGAGAATCAACCCGGAAATGGCAGATTGATGCACATTACGCGGCAGGATAAGCCGATCGCCCGGACTGCACACTGCCAGGATTGCAGCCTCAACACCACAGGTGGAACCATTCACCAAAAACCAGGACTGATCCGCTCCAAAGGCCTCAGCCGCCAGAATTTGCGCCTGTTGGATCACACTTTCCGGCGCGAACAAATTGTCCAGTTCTGGCAGTTCCGGCAGGTCAGCTTGAAACATTGCCTCGCCCAACCATTCCCTCAAGTCGGGGGAAATTCCCTGTCCCCTTTTATGTCCTGGGGTATGGAAACTTGCCTGCGATCGCCGCCCGGTTCTACCTGAAAACTGTTCCGCTAACGCCCGCAACTTTTCCACCAGGGGCATTGTTGCCTGGTAAGGGGGGAATGGAGGGCGATGGGCTGACATCAGGGGAGCCTGGGAGGAAGGAGGAACACAAATAGTTTATTTGCAGGCAAGACTTCGGCTTGAGTGCTCAGTCGAAACGCTGCCTGCGCTACGGGGTTTGCAGGGGTTTGAATTCACGCCCTAAAAATGGCCGCACTGTTCATCGGGCAACCGGATTGCATTCACCCCTGAACCACTCTGCCCAGTCCGCGAAAGCCAACCTACGGCTCCCAGGAAATTAATTTCCACCCAAATTCGACCATCTGGAGCAACTGACTCAGTTGGAGGATTCGTTGTCGCATAGGCAATCCCACCCGCCCCAATTTGACCCAACGAGGGAAATCCTAAGTTTGGCCCTGTGCGAATGTTGACGGCGGTTAAAACTCGATAACAAGCGCGGAGTGTAATCGGCGTGGGCGTGGGGGTTGGAGTCGGGGCCGGGGCCGGGGTTGGGGCCGGGGCCGGGGTTGGGGCTGGAGTCGGTACAGGCGTATCAGGGCATGGCACTGCGGTTAGCGTACTCACCCAACCGTAGGCTGGATAGCGAATTTCAGCAATTCCTGTGCCCACAATTCCTGTAAGGGTCATTTCCACGTTGGGAGCCAGGGTCAAGAGGCGGCGAGTCCGGGCGGCATCCGCAAATACATCTAGACTGCTGGAACTAATGCGACAGGCTCCGATCAAGTCTCCTTGTTCAGTCAAGCCCGTAGTAACCTGGGCAAGCTGCGGTGGAGCAGTCTGTCCCTTCACCAAACTTTGCTGTCCTGCCCAGGCTGTTGTAGCCAACACCACAGAAACTGTAAAAACCACCCGTTTAGGACGGATATTATCCAAACTCATGTAAAAAACACTCCTCAACCTCACTAGAATGCTTTGTGGAGAGTCTATCATGAACAGCAAATATGTCCGATCGCTACCCTAGAGATATGGTTGGGTATGGTCGCTATACCCCGGATCCCAAATGGCCCAATCAAGCCCGGATTGCCCTTCAGTTTGTCATTAATTATGAAGAAGGTGGAGAAAACTGCATCCTGCATGGTGATCAGGCAGCCGAAGCCTTTCTAACGGAAATCATTGGGGCTGAACCGTTACATGGTGTTCGGCACATGAATATTGAGTCGATGTATGAGTATGGCAGTCGGGCAGGCTTCTGGCGGTTACATCGATTGTTTACGTCCCGCCAAATTCCAGTCACGATCTACGGGGTGGCAATGGCTTTGGAACGAAACCCCGAAGCGGTTGCAGCGATGCAGGAAGCAACTTGGGAAATTGCCAGTCACGGCTATCGCTGGATTGATTATAAGTACTTCTCGATCGAAACTGAACGGGAGCATTTGCAAAAGGCGATCGAGATTCACACTAAAGTTACGGGAAGTCGTCCCCTGGGATGGTACACCGGCCGCAACAGTCCCCACACCCGACAGCTCGTCGTTGAAGCGGGTGGATTCCTCTACGATGCCGATAGCTACGGCGATGATTTGCCCTACTGGGTACAGGACTACGGCAAGCCCCATCTCGTGATTCCCTACACTTTAGACAACAACGATATGCGCTTCGCCACCAGTCAGGGGTTCAACTCCGGCGATCAGTTCTTCGCCTACCTGCGAGATGCCTTTGACACCCTCTATGCGGAGGGAGAAACCGCCCCCAAAATGATGAGCGTTGGACTTCACTGTCGTTTGGTGGGTAGACCCGGACGTACCGCAGCCCTGGGCAGATTCCTGGACTATGTGCAACAACACGATCGAGTCTGGTTCTGTCGGCGCGTGGATATTGCGCGGCATTGGCATGAACAGCATTATCCGGTGAGGAGTGAGGAGTGAGGAGCGAGGAGTGAGGAGTGAGGAGTGAACCGTAGCGCAGGCATCTTGCCTGCAAAAGACTTGCCGAAAGAGTAGCAAAAAATCAAAGACCCAGCCAGCAAACCACTGCACTGGCGTATTATCAAAAAGTTGTTTCTACCAATACTCCGGCTAATGGAACCGCTGATTCGATCGCTCCCTGACAAAATTTATCCTGATAATACGGCGTTACTGGTAATTGATATGGAACGCGATTTCGTAGATGCCGGGGCTGTGCAAGAAACTCCCGGAGGACGCGACCTCGTACCCGCGATCAATCGCTTGATTGCATGGGCAAGGCCCCTTTCGATTCCCGTCATCTTTACCCATGAAATGCATCGCCCGGATCAAAGCGATTATGGCATTGAGTTGGAGTTTGACCCGGTACACTGTCTGGAAGGAACACCCGGCTGCGAATTAACTGATGGGTTGGATGTACAACCTCACGATTACCGAATTTTGAACAAACGACGCTACGACTGCTTTTTAGGAACCGATCTGGATTTACTCCTGCGATCGCTGCGGATTGAAAATCTGGTTTGCTGCGGAGTCACGGCCCATGTCTGCGTGATGAGTACTGTGTTTACGGCTCGCAACCTGGACTATCGGGTCATCGTACCCCGTGATGCAATTGCTGGAGTCACCCCCGATCACTATGCGGCCGCCCTCCTCTGCATGAGTGATGTGTTTGCCTATATCTCAACGGTGGATCAAGTCTGTGCGATCGGTGTCACTGCTTCGTCCAAATTTTAACCAGCGTTAAATAGAATTGACACCCTCTTCGTATTAAGATAAGCTCTTTTCGCATCATTCCTGGGAAAGATTCCTTATGAAACCAGTGCATCGGTTTACACCTTTCGTTCAGCCTTGGACACGCCGTCAAGCACTTTACTTCTTAGCAGGAGCAGTCGGAACCGTTACGCTGAATGCCTGTACCCAAAATGCGAGAACCTCTTCGGGGGCTAATTCAACCTCAAACCCTTCAGGAGATGAAAATCCATCAAACCTGATTTCAGCGGCGATCGGAGTCAATCCCTGGATTGGACAGGCTCCTCTGCATATTGCCTACGAAAAGGGGTTTTTCCGTGAAGCAGGACTGGATCTAGATGTCAAAAACTTTGGCACAAACCTGGAAATGATTCCAGCCTTCTCAGCCGGGCAACTGCAAGGGATTTCTGCCATGCCCTCATCGGAAGCGATCTTAATGGCTGCCAATGGCACAGATTATCGCGTGATTGGGGTTATGGATCTTTCCGCTGGAGGCGATGCAATTCTGGCCCGAAACAGCATTGGTGATATTCAAGACTTTAAAGGTAAGCAAGTTGCGGTACAGGAAGGAGGCTTGGGACATTTCTTTGTACTGCAAGTTTTGAAGGAAGCGGGACTGAGTGCAGAAGACATTTCAATTCTTAATGCTGGGCCAGATGTAGCCGCAGCCGCTTATCAATCCGGCAGTGTTGATATCGCCTTTACCTACTCGCCCTATCTGGAGCAGGCGAATGCAGAACAACCCGATGGTCGCATCATCTATGACACCTCTAAAATGCCAACTGCCATTATTGACTTGAATTTAGTGAGTGCTGATTTTGCCCAGGCCCATCCAGAGGCAGTGCAGGCATTTTTAGACGGCATTTTTAAGGCACAGGAATTTCTAGAAACCAATCCGGATGAAGCCTATGCCATTGTTTCGAGGCCGTTAGGAATCCAGCCGGAAGAGGTAGGCGAACAACTTCAGGGAGTCAAACTGCCTGATTTGCAAGCTCATTTGGAGATGATGACCAATCCTCAAAGTGAATTCTATTTGTTAAACGCTCTCTCAGAAATGGCAGAGTTTCTCCAAGCTCAGGGACAAATTGATACGATTCCAGATTTGTCTAGACTCGTGGATGCTCAATTCCTCTCCAATTTGGCTTAATTTCTGATCATGCTTTAACCGAAATCAGTAGGGGCATTTGCTGAAATGTCCCTGCTTTTTTGCGTTTATTCAGCTCACAGCTACAGCGATCGGCACATTTTATGAATCAACACATGAGCTTGCAATCACTTTAAAGATTTGGCAAACTGCATCGATCTCAGTTTCATCATTGGTTAGATTACTACCAGGACTGCGTATTGCAACAATGACTCGGCTTCACTAAATGGAGTCATCTACCGCTACATCCTACCAGTCATCTACCTGGTCGTCCCTGCGCAAGGCGAATTTTCTCGCAGTCAAATGCCCGCTTTTTTCATGCGTGGGAATGCAGACTTAATCATCTGAAATTCTTGTGGGGTGGGCAGCGTTTCGACTGAGCTCACGCCGAAGTCTTGCCTGCCAGGGAGCGATTTGTCATGCAAATGCAATGGGATACACCCAGACCTGAGGGAGCGATCGCCGCAAAAGAAATTAATGCCCTTTGTAAGTGGAAAAAAGTTCATGGATCGATTTTCATTACATCAACACTCTCGCCGATGGACACGTCGTCAAGCCCTTTGGCTGATGGCTGGAGCCGCAGGTAGCATTGGTCTACACGCCTGTGCACGTTCAACCACCACCCCGTTAGGTTCAACGACAACCGCCTCAGATTTAACATCAGCGACTTTTGCAATCAACGCCTGGATCGGCCAAACACCGCTCCATATTGCTCAAAAAAGGGGATATTTCCAGCAAGGTGGACTGGATTTAACCACAAGGGCCTATGGTACAAATTTAGACAGTATTCCAGCTTTCCTCTCCGGCCGGATTGAAGGGTGTAGTGCCATGCCCTCATCAGAAGTGGTAACGATGGCAGCCCAAGGCGGAAAGTTTCAGATTATTGGCGTGATGGATTTTTCTTCTGGAGGCGATGCGATTCTGGCGCGCAACAGCATCGGTGAAATTCGAGATTTCAAAGGAAAAGCGGTCGCTGTTCAGCGAGGTGGACTGGGTCACTTCTTCTTGCTACAGGTGTTGCAAGATGTTGGGTTAACTGAGAATGACATCCGTATCCTGGACTCAGCACCCGACATTGCCGCCCAGGCTTATCAGGCTGGTAATGTTGAAATTGCCTTTACCTATTCGCCCTATTTAGAAAGAGCAAATACCTCTCAGCCCGATGGGCGGATCATCTATGACTCATCTCAGAAGCCCACAGCAATTATTGATTTGAATCTTGTGAGTACTGACTTTGCTCAGAGCCATCCTGAAGTCGTGCAAGCTTTTACCAAAGGAATTTTTGAAGCGCAAGCCTTTCTAAAAAGTGACCCAAGCCAGTCTTATGCAATTGCAGCTGAACCACTTGGTTTACAGCCTGATGAAGTCAAAGAACAACTTCAGGGCGTAGAATTTCCCGATCTTCAGACGCACTTAGAAATGATCCGTGACCCTCAAAGTGATCTCAATTTGCTTAAGGCTCTGACGGCAATGGCAGAGTTCTTGCAGGCTCAGGGTCAGATTACAGCGGTTCCAGACTTAGCCAGTTTGATCGATCGACAATTTTTTGAAAACCTTTGAAGTTGAACCTGAGTCAACTGAGTCTGAGCCTCGCCTGCTCTATCCAATCAAGAGCAGGGTGCATCCCAATTTTGCAGTTGCAAGACAACTATCTCACTGGCAGGCAAAAGGCCTACAAAATTTTACTGTGCAGGTCAAACAATATTCTGACATTTGCTGACATTTGCTGATGTTCCGCCCAGCCGACAATATATGGTATGAATATCTTCGCTTCGCATATTCGTACAGAGAGTAGAATCGCAAGATGGCATTAAGCTTGAATCCTCAAAAGACAGCACTTCTTTGTATTGACCTGCAAACTGGAATTTTTACCGGCGAAGGTTCCCTGGTTACAGTAGGTGCGCTAGAAATGCTGCCAAACGTCAGAAAAGTTCTGGAGTCCGCCCGTGCAGCTCGAATGCCAGTCATCCATTTTAAGGAAGTACACCGCAAGGAAATGGTTGATTTTGGACGGGAATTAGACGGGGCAGAGCCAATTCACTGTCTGGAAACCTGGGAAAGCACAGACTATTATTGGGAACTTGCTCCGATCGATGGTGAATTTACCATTTCTAAGCGACGCTATAGCTGCTTTTTTGGGACAGATTTAGAAATTCTGCTGCGGGGTTTGAAAGTCGATACTTTAGTATTAATGGGAACCATGACGAATGTTTGCGTTCACTATACTGCCGCAGATGCTCACCAACATGACTATCACTTCCATGTCATTGAGGACTGCTGTGCGGGTTCAGACTGGGAAGCCCATTGGGCCGCTCTTACGGCGATGGAATACCTGCAAACTCAGTCCCGCATTTCCCATCAAGATTTTATCCAGGCACTGCTAACGTTCTCTCATTCCGCTTTCCCATTAAAAAACACTTGAGATCCCTCTCAAGTGCCAGTGAATTTTGGGGCGATCGATACTCAATCATCACTGGGAGCATGTCACGTTTGCAAGTCTAACCCTCATCCCCTAACCCCTTCTCCCAAGCGGGGAGAAGGGGAACCGGATCGAAGTCCCTCGCCCTTTGGGAGAGGGATTTAGGGTGAGGGCGACAAAAGTGACATGCTCCCTCATCACTCGATCACAATGACCTTACCGATCGCCCTAAATTAGCCGATCAACTGACGCCTACTTGATGGAAACCTTACCACCAGCACCTTCGATCGCTTTCTTGGCTTCTTCTGCCACTTCCTTAGCCACCGCTTCCTTGATCGCCTTCGGAGTGGATTCCACCAGATCCTTCGCTTCCTTCAGACCCAGCCCGGTCAATTCACGAACTGCCTTCAGGACGGCAATCTTCTTGTCAGCCGGAACTTCATCCAGAATGACATCGAATTCGGTCTTCTCTTCTACTTCCTCAGCCGGAGCTGCTGCCGCACCCGGAGCCGCCATCATCATGCCGCCAACGGGAGCCGCTGCACTTACGCCAAAGGCTTCTTCAATTTGCTTAACCAGATCAGCTGCTTCCAGCAGGGTCAGGGACTTAAGCTGTTCTAAAATTTCATCAGTTTTTGCAGACATGGATCAACTCCTAAGTGTTGTAATCAGTAATCGTGAATCAAAGTGAATGAAACAGGGATGAGCCGCGAATGGACGAGCCAACGTTTGAGCCTAAGCCGCTTCGTCTTGCTTGTCTTTGTCCGCCACTGCTTGCAAAGCCCGCGCCAGCGAACCAGGAACTTCGTTGATGCCAACGGCGAGCTTGGTTGCCACACCGTTGATCGCTCCAGCAATCTGGGCCATGAGCTGCTCCTTAGAGGGCAGATCGGCGATCGCCTTCACATCCGCTTCCGTCAACAGACGGCCTTCCATTGCCCCACCACGAATTACGCTCTTCTTGGTGACTTTCTGGAATTCCTGATAGGCTTTTAGGGCCCCTCCCAAATCTTCTTTGAGGAACAGGAAAGCGGAGGACTCTTTGCACAGATCCGTCATCGCCTGCCAATTGGGATCATCTTGAATCGCAATTCGCATCAGCGTGTTTTTAGTGACCGTGCACTGGGCACCCGTCGGACGCAGACGATTCCGCAGGTTGGTCATTTCTGCAACCGACAACCCTTTATAGTCAATCACCACCGTTAACTGAGTATCCGTTAAGGACTCCTTCAGTTCGGCGACGATCTCCTTTTTGTTTTCCAGTGTTCTACCCACTTTTGTCTCACCTCCTTAAAAACGGGGTAAAGTCTGACAACCGGACGCTTCCAAGCGACCCATGCCGACCTCACCAAAAAACCCCGATGAGAAACCGGGGTTCAGCGTAGTTTGAGTCTGTCCTCGTTCGGATTGAACCAACGAGTTTTTTGCAAACTCAGACCTACCTCGGCAGGCAATTAAGCTCTCGCTCCTGCTGTCTCCGGCATGGTGTATTCAGTTGGAAGCTTTGCCCAATTACGCCACCTCAGTCAGTTTCAAATCGCGTAGGGAATTGATATCAACCTGAATCGATGGCCCCATTGTGGCAGAAACATAAATACTGCGCCAGTAGCGACCCTTTGCGCCTGAAGGACGGTTGCGATCGATCGTTTCCTGCAACGCCTTCAAGTTAGTTAAGAGATCCTCTTCACTAAAAGAAGCCTTGCCAAACATAACATGAACAATCCCCGTTCGATCCGCCCGAAACTCCAGTTTCCCAGCTTTAAACTCTGAGATCGCCTGTGCTACATCCGCAGTCACTGTGCCCCCTTTAGGCGAAGGCATTAAACCGCGCGGTCCCAATAAACGACCCAACTTGGCCACCTGTGGCATCACATCTGGCGTAGCGATCAGGACATCGAAATCGAGCATTCCGCCCTGGATTTCATTGATCAATTCTTCTGAACCAGCGATGTCTGCTCCGGCATTGGAGGCTTCTGTCACCTTTTCCCCACGAGCAATCACTGCGACACGCACCACCTGTCCCGTTCCCTTTGGCAGGGCAACAGTGGTTCTCAACTGCTGATCGGTGTACTTCGGATCGATCCCCAAACGAATATGCGCTTCAGCAGATTCGGGAAATTTTGCAGTTGCAGTTTCCTTCAATAGCTTCAGGGCTTCGATCGGCTCGTAGGGGTGATCTTCCACCTTCTTCTGAAGTTCTTCTAATCGACGCGATACTTTTCTAGCCATTTTCTTCTCCTGGGGTATTCACGAAGCTTTGCCTCTCCCCCACTAAGGTTTACTGACACAAATACCCACTCATTCAGTGCGATCGGATGAAGATACCAAACTGCGGCCAACTCATGCTCAAGTCAGCTTCAGCTCAGTCCACTCCAACCTAATCAACCACGGTCACACCCATGTTACGGGCGGTTCCCTCAACAATTTTCATCGCTGCGTCGATGTCATTGGCATTGAGGTCAGGCATTTTGGTTTGAGCAATCTCCTGGAGCTGTGCTCGAGTAATTTTGCCCACTTTCTTCTTATTCGGTTCGCCCGATCCCTTCTCAATCCCAGCCGCCTTACAAATCAGTACGGATGCTGGTGGAGTTTTGAGGACGAACGTGAAACTGCGGTCTTCAAACACCGAGATTTCTACTGGAATCACCAGCCCAACCTGATCGGCAGTTCTGGCGTTATATTCCTTGCAGAACATCATGATGTTGACCCCATGCTGACCCAGTGCCGGGCCAATGGGAGGGGCTGGGTTTGCCTTCCCAGCCTGAATCGCCAATTTAATAATTGCTACAACCTTCTTTGCCATTGCTGAACTAGCTCTGCTTCTGAACCTGATTAAATTCCAACTCAACTGGCGTATCTCTACCAAAGATAGAGAGTAATGCCTTTAACTTGCTCCGTTCAGGACTCACCTCAATGACTTCACCTTCAAAGTCTTTGAATGGCCCTGACAAAACCAAGATTTTATCTCCAGCCGCCATATCGATCTTGACGATCGCCCGTTGCTCTTGAGACTGCTTGAAGATGCGTTCGACTTCCGATGCTCCGAGTGGAACGGGTTTGACGTGACCTCTACCCCGTCCATATCGCCGCTTCTGCTCTGCTCCAACAAAGTTAATGACGTTTGGCGTGTTTTTAACCACCTGCCAGGTGTCATCATCCATCACCATCCGCACCAAAACGTAGCCCGGAAACACTTTCTCAGCAATTTCCTTGGGCTTGCCACTTTTTCGGGGTTTCAAAGCCGGAGTCTGAGGAATTTCAATCTGAAGGATGCGATCGGCAACATCCAAAGTCTCAATGCGCTGCTCCAGGTTAATCTTCACTCGGTTTTCGCAGCCAGAAGCAACCTGAACTGCATACCACCGAGCCGATTTTACTGAAGGGGAAGACTCATCCAAAAACTCCGATGAGATTTCTTCCTCCTCACGAAACGGCATCAAATTTTCGGACTCATCTGATGCGAAAGACATTTAAAATACCTGCGTAGCAGCCCAGCTGAAAAGATTATCAACTAAATAAATTAAAGAAGCCGACAAAATCACCATCAAGATCACCGCAAGGGACTCACTGATCAGCTGTTGGCGACTCGGCCAAACCACTTTACCTAGCTCCTCACGGGTTCCCTGAAGGAAATTTCCGACATTAAATGAAGAATCGCTACTCTCCACCTTTTGGGAGCTTTTCGACTCTTTACTTAAGCTTTTGGATTCCTTTTTAGATTGTGCTTCTGCTTCGTTTTTCTTTGCCACAGCCCTTATCGCCTCACGAGTAGGATCTTCCAATCTTTAGCCTAGACGGATATATAGCCAAGTGGGACACAGCGCGCCCTGGAGGACTCGAACCCCCGACATCAGGTTTTGGAGACCTGCGTTCTACCAACTGAACTAAGGACGCACGTACCGAAGCAGATCCGGTGATGCCTTTCCTAGTCTAACAGGTCATTTGCAATTCGTTGTCAGTCATTTGCTGTTAGTTTTGCTTGGGTGCATGATGAATGGTCACACGAACCACTAAAAACCAATGACCAACAACGGGATGACCTAGTCTAAGGGGCGATCGAACCGCTGTTTCAAGCGAGTTGCCTTACCAACCCGATTGCGCAGGTAGTATAGCTTCGCCCGACGTGCCTTACCCCGCCGCAGCACCTTGATACTGGCAACCCGGGGAGAGTGCAGCAGGAACACCCGCTCAACGCCAACCCCCTGGAAAATCCGCCGTACGGTGATGGTTTCATTAATTCCACCATTTCGCATGGCGATCACAGTCCCTTCATAGGGCTGAATCCGCTCTTTGCCACCTTCACTAATCCGAACTCCCACGCGGACGGTATCACCAACGTGGATGGTCGGGAGATCCGACTTTAATTGCTCCGCTTCAATGGAGCGGATGATTTCTTGTGCTTTCATTCGACCCTAGCAAAACTCACAATCGTCTATATTAGCGTGGGAAAGTCCGAAAGTCTAGTGCTCGATTAATGTTTTTGATATTTTGATATTATCTTTGCTCTTTTGAGTTGGCTCACTGTGAGTCATCCCGCTAGGGCCAATCCGTCCGCTCTGGGTTCAGAAGCCGCCATCAGAGATCCACGGTGGCGAAGAATCATCTGCCCTTTACCGAAGTTCCTGCCATCGGCTCTAATTTGAATCGCGTGACCCCGATCGCTCAATGCCAGGGCCACCGATCGCGGTACGGATTGCTCCAGCCAGATGTTTTTGCCTGCGATCACCTGCCAGCGAGGCGCATCCAGAGCCACCTGGGGATTCATGCCATAATCCATCAGGTTGACAACGACCTGAAGGTGTCCCTGGGGTTGCATGTGCCCGCCCATAACCCCAAAGGGGCCAAGGGGTTGGTGTCCCTGGGTCAGAAATCCAGGAATAATGGTGTGAAACGATCGCTTGCCGGGGGCGATTTGGTTGGGGTGTCCTGCTTGCAGGGTGAAGCCTGTGCCGCGATTTTGGAGGGCAATGCCGGTTTCAGGAATCAAAATGCCACTGCCAAATCCTTCGTAGTTGGACTGGATGAAAGACACCATTAAGTCCTGATCTGCCGTTGCCAGGTAAACGGTGCCGCCCGTGGGAAGACCAGACTGAAAAAAGCTAGCGCGATCGCCAATTAAGCTTCGCCGTTGGGTGGCGTATTGTTTGTCCAGCAATTGGGCAGGAGTTACCTGCATCCAGTCGGGATCGGCAACGTGCTGGTGGGCATCGGCAAAGGCCAGTTTCATCGCTTCTAATTGCCAGTGAAAACTGGTGACGGAATCGCGGGGATATTTGGCCAGATCAAACCCTTCCAGGATGTTGAGGGCCATCAGGGCAGCAATCCCCTGGCCGTTGGGCGGAATTTCCCAAACGGTAAGACCTCGATAGTCGGTTGAGAGTGGCTGCACCCAGTTGGGCTGGTGGGTTGCGAGATCGGCTGTGGTGAGATACCCCCCGGTGTCAGAGGCAAAGTTCGCCATATGCTGCGCCAGGCTGCCCTGGTAGAAACTTTCTCCGCCCGTTCTGGCAATTTCTCGCAGGGTGGCCGCATGGTTGGGACTGCCCCAGACTTCACCGGGATGGGGAGCGCGATCGTTTGGGAAAAAGGTGGTTTGAAAGGCTGAAAATTCTGTACCCGTTTGGGACAAAAAGAGTTGCTCAACGGATTTCCAGGCGCGAGCCGTTTCAGGTGATACTGGATAACCCTGTTCCGCATGGCGAATGGCCGGTTCAAATAATTGCTCAAAGGGGAGTTTTCCCCACCGCTCCCATAACGCTCTCCAGGCAGAAACCGCCCCTGGAACGGTGACGGGCAACCATCCCAGCTGCGGGACTCGATCGAATTCCTCCAACTCCTTCATGTCTAAGGATTGGGAACTGCGACCGGAGGCATTTAAACCATGAAGCTGACCATCCCAGACGATCGCAAAGGCATCGGAACCAATCCCATTCGAGGTCGGTTCAACGACGGTTAGCGTGATAGCCATGGCGATCGCTGCATCGACTGCATTTCCCCCAGCTAAAAACATTTCCATTCCCGCTAAAGTAGCCAGAGGTTGACTGGTGGCTGCGGCATAATTTTTCCCTAAAATCACGCGGCGAGAGGAGGGATAGGGATATTCAGTCAGGGAGGGAGAGTACATGGTCAAAACTAAGCTTAGAGAAACAATAAGGATTAAGAAATAGAAATGATTCAGGTCAAGGATTGTTTGGCGGATTGGGTGATCTGGTGAATCATCCTATGATCGGGAGAAGGATTCGTTGTCGCCATACTGAGCCAGAGGAGATACTCAATGTTTCCGGCGGGTCCTGAATAGGGGCGACCAGGTGAGTCCTTGATAATGCCAACCCAATGCTTGTGCCGAGGTCAGAACGGAAGCGATCGCCTCTGCCTGATCCCGCTCGTCGCGCACCACACCTTTTTTGCCGACCTTTTCCCGTCCGACTTCAAACTGCGGCTTCACCAACAGCACCACTTCACGCAGCGGCTCCAGCAGTTGCCAGAGGGCAGGCAGAACTTTGGTCAACGAAATAAACGACACATCCACTACCCCCAAATCCGGTCGGGGGCGATCGTCTGGATATAAATCCTCTGGGGTCAGGTGCCGTAAATTGGTGCGTTCCCTGAGAATCACGCGCGGATCTTGCCGGATTGTCCAGGCGACCTGCCCGTAGCCCACATCGATACCGTAAACCTGTTTAGCTCCGGCTTTTAGCAAACAATCGGTAAATCCCCCGGTTGAGATGCCCCCATCTAAACAAATGCGATCGCTTACCTGGATCTGAAATTCCGCTAAAGCTTTTGCCAGTTTCTCGCCACCCCTGGAAACGTAGGGCGATCGTTCTTTCACCCGAATTTCTGCCGTTTCTTCGACTTCAGTTCCGGGCTTATCGATGACCTGTTGATTCACCTGAACTTCCCCCGCTCGAATCAGCCGTTGGGCTTGCTGGCGGGAGTCGCACAGTTGGCGTTCTACTAGGAGCGTATCAAGACGTTGTTTAGACAGTTTAGACAAGGAATGCGGTGAAGGTGGGCATTCCAGATCATACATTTTTTACTGGAGCAGAAGGTCAAGCCTGCGGGAAAGAATGACGGTGAATCTGATGCTATGGGGCGATCGTCTTTGCATTAGAGAAAAGCAGGGTGGGCAGAACCCACCCAAACCCATCAGCGCAGCTATCGGCAGGATTCGCCTCTCCTATGGCTGGTTTCGCAGTTCTCGGACAATCTCCTGCGCCAGGTTCCTTGACCACATGGAATCAAAGGGACAAAGGATTTGGCGATTTTCTGGGCTTGTCCACACCAGGGCATCTTCCACATCGGCAAGGCGATAGGACTCACTGAGGAGGATGCGGGTCAGGAGTTGGTGGAGGGTTCTTGCCTGGTCATCAGTGAGGACAATCATGGGCGGCGATCTCCTTTGCTGAGGAGGACGAGGGCTTTGTCAATGTCTCGAACTTTGATGGCCCTCAGTGCAGTGAGGAGCGATCGAATTAAGGCAACTTCATCATCGGACAGCGTAACCATAGGTCAAACCTCGCTTTATAGTACAAGTGAATACTCCGGTCGTCCGGTCGTCCGGTCTTTGCTCTTATACTATGGGACACTGAGAGCGTTTGTCTACAGGTTGGATATAGTGTGCCTACAAGGAAGGGGAAAAAAGAAGTTAGAGTCGTGCTGAACGAAGAAACAGTCAGGCTCATCAAGGCGATTGCAGGCGTATCCAGCCGATCGGTTAGCTCCCTGATTCAGGAAGCTGTAGACAAACTCTTAGCAGAAGAAAATATGCAAAACTTAATAGAACACCACAGGTTGGATGAGGAGCTTGATCTTGAGTCAGGTGATCCTGGTAGCTAGGTGGGATCAAAGTAAAAAAAAAGCAATCAATCAAGCTGAAATTCTTGTGGGGTGGGAATCTTGGTTGCCCAGGCTATGAAGTAGGGCGATCGCATCAATGATTCAATCTACAATCCTAAAGTTATCCTGTTTGTGTTCCTAAAGGCGATCGGTTTTTGGATAATCGGTAATGGGCGATGGGTGATGGTGGAGAAGAGGCGATCGGGTTTAGACATCGAGGGGACTGCGAACACCCTTGCCACCGCGATTCAAAACATGAGTGTAAATCATCGTTGTTTTGACATCCTTTTGTCCCAATCCTTGACTCGCAGGCGCAACCCTTCGCTTAAGCGAAGACCACTCCCGTAAAGCAGCTTTACAACCAGTTGATAAATACCGTTACACTGCTGGATCACTGCGATCGCTTCCTGTTTGGTCAACACAGTTGGCACATACTGAGGTCGTTTTGCTCGAACGGCATCAATGCCCGACATTTCCAGATGGAGCACTTCTCGATAGAGAAACAGCAAGGCACTGAGGGCTTGATTTTGGGTCGAAGCCGAGACTTGCCCCTCGACGGCTAGATGGGTGAGAAATGCTTCAATTTCAGCATTGCCCATCTCCTTAGGGTGGCGCTTGTTGTGAAACAGGATGTAGCGACGAATCCATTGCACGTAAGTTTCTTCAGTACGGTAGGCGTAGTGCTTGAGACGAATCGCATCCCGCACCTGATCCAGCAATTTCTTAGGAGGAGGTGATTGCATAGACATAAGTAGATGTACCGTGTATCTAATAGCACATCTGCTCGCCACCGTATGGAATCTGAAATTATGCGGAAAGATTCTTGCGAATCAGGTTAGACGGCGTATTATGTAGAAATAATCGGCATAAGTAGTAATTTGGGATCTTATGCAGAATCGTTCTGCCTATCTGCCCATTTTGGGATCTTATGCAGAAATAATCTGGATATGCAGCAAATTTTGGGTGTTATACCGAATCATTCTGCCTATCTACCCAGTTTGGGATCTTATGCGGAAAAATTCAGCCTATTAATAGTTATGCCTACTAAGTTTCCAGTAGTAATAGTATAGAGAGCAATGTCACTACGCCTTACTGATGCTGCTTTAGATTGGGCTTTGAAACATGCCCTTACCTGGAGTGATACTGATATTTTTCCGGAGATTTTTGAGTTTCAAGCAATTTCAGATGACTGGGCAAACATTAAGAAGTCAATTCAGAATACAGATATATTGGATTGGAGAGTTAGAGCCTTCAGGCGTTGTTTAGTACCGAAGCATAGATTTGGATTTCGGATCTCAACGCAACTTGACCCATTAGATTTTTTGGTATTTACAGCACTCATTAAAGAAATCGGAAAAAAGTTAGAGGCTGTAAGAGTTCCAGTAATTCAAAATATTGTTCATTCTTATCGCTTCTCTCCCAGTGCTGATGGAACTATGTTTTCCAAACAGTATACGTATCAGAGTTTTCAAAAATCTTCCCAAACTATATGTGACAATCTTAATCCGTCTCATGTTGTTATTGCTGACATCGCAGATTTTTTCCCACGTCTCTATACACACCGCATTGACAACGCTTTAGATAGTGCCTTGGGCATCGGTCATATGCACGCAAAAGTCTTGAAAGACCTAATAGCTCATTGGGCTGGTTCATATTCATATGGTATCCCTGTTGGTTCTGCGGCTTCTCGCTTAATTGCTGAAGTAACCATTTCAGACATTGATGAAATGTTGCTTTCTGAAGATGCTCACTATGTCAGATACTCTGATGATTTCCGAATTTTCTGTACGTCTGAAGCAGAAGCATACAAATACCTTACATTAGTAGCCCGCTCTTTACTTGAGAATCATGGTCTCACATTACAGCAGAATAAAACAAAGATTGTTCCTGTAGATGTCTTCAAGAAAGTGTATTTAAAAGAGAATGAAAAACGAGAGATTGAGACTCTATCTGAGAGATTCTATGATTTGCTTTCCTCAATGGGAATTACAGATCTATATGGGGAAATCAACTATGAAACTCTCTCTCCTGAATACAAGAAGGCAATTGATGAGTTGAATCTTGAGAATATTTTGCGCGAACATATTGAGGAGGATGAACCAGACCTTTCTTTGCTGAAGTTTTTGTTGCGTCGATTAGGACAAATAGGTGATATTGATGCAATTGATCTAATCTTCGATAATTTCAACAAATTTGTTCCAGTCATACGTGAGACAATTGAATATCTTTTAAAGCTTGATGAACTAAAACCAGAGGAAAAAGCTGATCTTGGTGAATCACTGATTAATATCTATAAAGATGAGTCTTCAACCGCTTCTCATCTTGAGTACTCCCGAATGTATATGCTCAGACCATTTTCATTAGATGGAGAGTGGAATTCTGACAAACAGTATATAAAGCTTTATAACGATGCACTTGACGATGATTTTTCAAGACGAGAAATTTTGCTGGCAATGGGACGCAGTAAAAAGGATTTTTGGTTTCGCAGTCGTAAGCAATACCTGCATCAAATGACACCCTGGATCCGTCGCGCCTTCATATACGCTGCTTCTTGCCTGCCAACTGATGAGTATAAACATTGGATACGTGGTGTAGATAGCAATTTAGATGATGTAGAACGTGCAATTGCAACTTGGGCTAGGAAAAACCCTATAACTGTTAGCTAATTTATGCACTAATTGAATCTGCTGTGTTATCCCTTAATCTGGGTAGGCATAACACGTCACGGCAGCGGACGGACGAAAGCCGCTGGTGCTTAGTTCAAGGTTATCTGCCGCCGCTGCGTTTTGCCGTTGTGCTGCTCAGTCCTCAATGGTGACAGCACCGAAAGCGTTTTTGTTTGTCATGTAAGGTTGAAAGCTACTCTAGGACTAGCGATCGCTTCTGACAGGCGTTTTGATCAGAAATTGTAGGCTAAGATCAAGGAGATTTCTGCTATTGGATAGTTGATATGACAACCGTAGCGCGTGTTATTCATAGTGACCCTGATATTTTAGGAGGAACCCCTGTTTTTGTTGGAACTCGTGTGCCAGTGAAAACGTTACTCGATTATCTCGAAGCAGGTGATCCACTCGACGAATTTTTAGATCATTTTCCAAGTGTTCGGCGTGAGCAAGCGATCTCAGCTCTTGAGTTAGCAAAGGAAATGCTGACAGCCTATGCGAATCCTGCTTGATGAATGTGTTCCACGTCCCCTCAAGCGGGAACTGGCTGACTATGAGATACGCACAGTTGTTGAAATGGGATGGTCAGGAAAAAAGAATGGTGAATTGTTGCGGCTCATGAATCAAGAGGGCTTCACGATTCTACTGACGACAGATCAAAATTTGCGGTATCAACAGAACTTAGAGCAAGCTGGAGTAGCAGTTATTGTTCTTGTAGCACTCAGTAATAGGTTGCCAGATTTAGTGCCTCTGATATCTGATGTTCGCAGTGTGCTGAGTACTGTTGCGCCAGGGGAAGTAATCGAAGTTGGAGACTCCTTATAGTTTTGTAAGTGACGCAGCATAACATAGCCTCTGAGCCGGACGGGATCAAGTCTTCGCGCTTCGTTTCAGGGTTATCTGCCGCCGTTGAGCTTCACCCGATGCCACAGCTGAGGCAACTGCTGCAACAGTTCGCGGGAGATTAGATGAAGCTATAATTTGGGTCAAGTGATTTGGGCAGAAATCATGACTACAGTAGCTATCTTGCCAATCTCTGACAGTAATGGCGAAAGAGCCTATCGTGCGATCGCAGGGGACAAGTTTTCCGTTGGCAAAACCGCAGGGCAGGCTCTGGATGCCTTAACCGCTCAGTTGGATGAGATAGAACTGAGTACACTGCTGATTATCCAAAGCTTTCGTCCTGACTCATTTTTTAGTGCTGAACAGCAGGAACGGTTGTCAGAATTGATGAACCTCTGGCGATCAGCAAGAGATCAAGGACAGGAACTGGCACCAGAACAACAAGCAGAGTTGAATGGCTTAGTTGAAATGGAACTGCAAGCGGCAACAGCCCGTACTGCGGCTTTGATGCAGCAAGGAAATTTATGAACCCTTACTACACGACGGTCGCTCAACGAGCAAACCATCGTTGTGAATACTGTAAGGCTCCTGAAGTTGTTTTCAATTTTCCGTTTGAGGTGGAGCATATTGTTCCACTTTCTCGACAAGGTTCTAACAATGAAGCCAATTTAGCCCTTGCTTGTCGTTCCTGTAATCTTCGAAAAGGCAATCGTACCAGCGGATTGTCCACTCGTTTCAACGTAGAAGCTCGTTTCTTCCATCCGCGAGAAGATCAATGGGGCGATCATTTTCAAATCAATGCTGAATCTGGCGAAGTTATAGGGATAACTCCAATTGGTGCGGTTACTGTGGAGTACTTGGAGATGAACAGTCCTGCCCAAGTCGCAGCACGACAACTATGGATTCGCCTGAATTTGTTTCCATAACCACAGGCATTAGCCCAAAATGGCAGCGGGTGTTTCCAAAGAAGACATCGTATTAGGTTTTCGTCATCCTAAAATCCGGCAGCACACAGGTTTTGCAGTGGCTTGGTGAGTCAGCGTGGCGATCGCGGCATAACACAGTGCGATCGCATCGCCGTAGGTTGGGTTGACGCAGGAAACCCAACGACTTCTGGTTTACTCCTGTCCACCACCTCAGTGCGATCGCTACTTTTGTTGATCAGGGTAAAACAGCGTGTTCACTATAGAATTAGGACAGGTCTTACTCAAGAATCAGGGGGTCAAGTTAATTGTCTTTGATGATGAAAGTGAGGCAATTGTGCAATGGATACCCGATTAAAATACCAAAGTATTATTAAGAACGTCCTTCAAAATCATGCTGATTATCGTGCTACTTTGCCTGATGACTACAGTTCTCAGGTCATCTTTGATGATGAACGAGGACAGTACTTGGTTCTAGATATGGGTTGGCATGGTGATCAGTACCTCTACGCGACACCAATCCACCTTAGTTTGGTTGGTGATAAGGTCTGGGTTCAATACGATGATACTGAGGAAGGGGTAGCGACTGATTTAATGGCAGCGGGTGTTTCCAAAGAAGACATCGTATGATGATTAATGAAGCTTTGCGCCAGCATATTCAACAAAGTCGTGAGCCTTTAGAGGAAACCCTGCGTAGAGTGGTTCGTGAAGAATTGGAGCGTGTTGAACGGTAAGGTACTTGCTGAAGGCTAACTTCACGGCAGCGGACGGACGAAAGGTGAAATCATCCGAATCTACGTGCGATCGATGATCCTCTAATTAACTCCGTAGGGGCACATTCGGAAGGGTACACTGCGGTGTGCCCCTACTTGTGGGGTGGGCATCTTGCCTGCCCAACCTAACAAAGATGATTGGGTAACTGCTGCATCACCCGCTGGAACGGAGCAGGATCATGTAATCCCTGCGCTAAAATCAGTGAACCTTGAATGGTAATTAACGCATCCTCTCCTCGTTCTTGAGCCAGGTTTTGCTCCATTCCCGATTCCATCAAAATATGGGCGATCGCATCGATCCAGGATTGATAAATGACCTGCACCCGATCGTGAAAAACATCACGGGCAGAACCCAACAGCAAGATAGACGTTAAGCAGGGCTGATTACCATCCTCATAAGCCAGACGCAGGCGATCGCACATTTGCTGCAATCGAGCTCCAGGCTCCCCTTCCTCCTTCAGCACTTGCAAAATATTTTGCTCAATCCAGCGTTCCAAATAATCCAGCACGGTCTGCACCATTTCGTCCTTACCACCCGGAAAATGATGATAGAGACTGGCTTTTCCTAATCCTGTTGCCTGAGAAATTTTGGATAGGGTAGCCCCATCATAGCCATACCGCCGAAATAGCCCCAGCAGACAGGGAACATAGGTTTCTTTCGCCATTTATCAAACGCCATTTATCAAACGATCGCCAAAAGCGGAGATGAATCTATTGACATTATACCAAACGTTCGGTACAGTCAATTTAGACCGAACGAACGGTACAGTAATCAAGCAGTATTCACCATGATTAAACTCTACGGTCACGAACTCTCTGGTAACAGCTACAAAGTCAAACTGATGCTGTCCCTGCTGGGACTGGATTATGAATGGATCAAGGTCGATTTAATGTCCGGGGCACACAAACAGCCTGACTTTTTAGCCCTCAATCCCTTTGGGCAAATTCCAGTGCTGACCGACGGAGAACTGACTCTATCCGATGCCCAGGCAATTCTGGTATATCTGGCGCGGCAGTACGGCGGAGCAGACTGGTTCCCCCTGGATGCAGAACCCATGAGCCGAGTGGTTCGCTGGCTCTCAACGACAGCCGGAGAAGTGCGTCAGGGCCCAGAATCGGCTCGGCTCTATCATATGTTCAAAGTGACGAACCTCTCGATAGACCGCACGAACCAGAAAGCAGAATTCATTTTGACTCAGTTGAATGAACATCTGGCAGACCGGGAATGGCTGGAGTTGGGACACCCTACGATCGCCGATATCGCCGTATTTCCCTATGTTGCCCTTGCCCCTGATGGCAAAATTGATCTCACCCTTTATCCCCACGTGTTGACCTGGATCGATCGCGTCAAACAGCTTCCGGGGTTTGTAGGCATGAGGGGTATTGAAGCACCCACTACGGCTGGAGAGCACATTTAGGAGATCACTATGGCTCGTCGGTTTGGAGAAATTGCCTTCACGCCAGAAGTGCAGGCAGCGCAGGAGAAGCGAGGTTCACGGCAGACCTACGATCGCTATATTGCCAGTGGGCCAACTAATAATACAATCACGCCAAAACTAGCAGAATTGATTGGGCAATTAGATGGGTTTTACCTGGGCACAGTCAGTTCCAATGGTTATCCTTACATTCAGTTTCGGGGTGGCCCACCAGGATTCCTTCAAGTGTTAGATGAAAAGACCCTTGGCTTTGCAGATTTTTCTGGAAATGCTCAGTACATCACAATCGGTAATTTATCCGGCAACGATAAAGCCTTTCTGTTTTTGATGGACTATCGCCACCGCAAACGAATCAAGATTTGGGGTCGAGCTGAATGGGTGGAAAATGATGCTGAAATCATCGATCGCCTCCGTGTGCCAGATTATCCTGCCAACATTGAACGAGCCATTCTGTTTCACGTCGAGGCAATCAGCGAAAACTGTCCCCAACACATTCCGATTCGCTATTCCGAAACCGAAGTGGAAACGATGATCGCTCCGCTTCAGGCAAGGATTGCGGAACTGGAAGCGCAGCTAAAAGAAATATCGGTTTAACTTGATGTCTGTTTAACTTGATGTCTTTAGGAGCGAATGAATCATGGCAACGATTACCAGTTTGAATGAATCGGGAGTCGCCATCCAGGGATATGATCCGGTGTCCTATTTTTCCGGTTATCCCATTTCTGGTAAGCCAGATCTCACTGTTTCCTATGATGGAGCCATCTATTTCTTTGCCACTCCCGATAACAAAGCTAAATTCGAGGCAGCCCCCGAACAATACAGTCCCCAGTATGGTGGATTCTGTGCCGTTGCTATCTCCGAAGGCAAATTGGTTGAGGTTGATCCAGAAACCTACAAAGTCACCGACAACAAACTGTACTTGTTCTACAACAGTGAACTGGGCAACACCAAACCGCAGTGGGAAGCCGATGAAGCCACTTTGAAGTCCAACGCTGATAAAGAGTGGGCTGCGCTGGAAGTGAAACCACCCCTGCCTCCCTTCACCCTGGAAACGGCAAAGGCCGAAGTTCAGGCCGCAGAAGATGCCTGGAACACCCGCAATCCAGAAAAAGTGTCCCTGGCTTACACCAAAGATTCCACCTGGCGCAATCGATCGGAGTTTTTCAGCGGACGAGATCAAATCCGCGAATTTCTCACCCGCAAGTGGAACACCGAACTGGACTATCGGCTCAGGAAAGAACTGTGGAGCTTCACGGGCAATCGAATTTCTGTCAAATTTGAGTACGAATATCACACGGATTCAGGTCAGTGGTATCGCGCCTACGGCAATGAACAGTGGGAGTTTGCCCCCAATGGTTTAATGCAACGCCGGGAAGCCAGCATTAATGATGTACCGATTCAGGAAGCCGATCGCAAGTTTCGCTGGGAACGGTAAATTTTCCTTACAGCATTAGCATTTCCCACTGGCAGTCGCTGCGTTGAACATAGAAAAAGCCATTGAGAATTTCTCGAAAATCGACTTCGACTGGGTGCCCGAATCCCGAATCCCTAAACTTCCGAACCCTCGGCGACATAGAGCGATCGCATCAAAAAATTGAATCATTTCATTTCATCGGTGAGCGAAGGTCAGCAATGGGCAGATCTGGCTCACCTTTACTTTTGGATAATGCCGTTAGATGATGTCATAGCATGGGAAAAGCTTGGCAATGTCGGGATTAGCAATGCATGGGGCTAAAAATGCAGTGGTCTGATCTAAACCAACTCGATTCTTTGATTCTGGAAACAGCGGCTCTGGGAGCATCGATCGAGCAAATTGGTGTCTCTGGTGAAGGACGATCGCTCTACGGGGTTACGGTTGGCGAGGAGCAGGCAAAGTATACCGTCGTGATTTTGGCGGGCTGTCATGCCACTGAAATTGTGGGTTCTTTGGCAGCAGTTGCAATTCTACAATCGATCGTCCAAACGCCCATTCCGTCTGTCCGATTTGGGTTTGTTCCAATTGCTGATCCAGACTGCCTGTATCCAAATGCCGCTACTGTATCATCAACATTTACGCTACAGGATGCCCTGAACCTCAGCCATGAGCGAGATCTGGAAGGAAACTTTATGGCTGACACCTATCCTGAGTGCGTTGCGATCCGACAGTGGTTCCAAAAATTCTCTCAAATTGATGCTTATTTCTCCCTCCATGCAGCAGCACCGATCGCACCTGGATTGTTTTTCTATGTCGGTGAACCCTCTGATCCTCCCTTGGTTCAACGGGTGATCGAGGATATGACGGCAATTGTTCCTCCTGAAATTCCTTTGTTAGATCATGATCCAACCGGAGTAGCCCAGAGCGTTTTAGCACCCGGATTCTTTGAGTTAGCTCTGTCTAAGGCAGAACCAGGTCATGTGTCGCCGGGTAGTTCCCTGGCATTTGTTGCTGATCGATTTCAGCCGAAGTTTCTGGCTGTTTCAGAAATTCCGTTTGCAGTTTGTCCTGCCTTAATGAACGCTTCGCTGGATGAAATTCATCAAGTGAATACTGAGGTGAAGCATGCAGGCAGCACGAATCAAACGCTTTATGAGATCAACTTAGAGACTCAGCTTCACCTTTTACAGTCCCTCGTTCGATCGACCGTTACCCAACTCATGAACTCATAATAGAACTATCGTGAGCCTCAAGAAACCATCATGAGCCAAACTACAGCCCCATCCAGGCGAATAGGAGGTAAAACCATTGACCACCTTCACCATTGACCTTAGCCCCATTCTCTCCGAACAAAGCTCTGCTAATGTCATCCTTACCCATATCCAGTTCGAGCGACTTTGTGCTGCCAACCCTGACATCAAATTTGAACGCACCCCTACCGGAGAACTGGTGATTATGTCGCCCACTGGCGGAGAAACGGGTATGAACAATGCTACCCTAATTGCACGATTTGTGGTCTGGAATGAGCAGCTTAATTTGGGCAAGTCTTCGATTCCTCTACCTGCTTTAGATTGCCGAACGGAGGAGAACGATCGCCGGATGTAGCATGGGTTGAACGATCACGGTGGGAAGCCCTCACCCCTGAACAACAGCGCAAATTTCCGCCCCTCTGCCCCGATTTTGTTCTGGAACTGCGATCGCCCAGTGATAACCTCATGCTCCTCCAGGCAAAAATGCAGGAATACCTCAATGGTGGCGCAAGGTTAGGTTGGTTACTTGATCCTGAAGCAAACCAGGCAGAAATTTACCGTCCAGGGCGATCGGTTGAAGTATTGCAAGCCCCCAATTCCCTTTCTGGAGAAACGGTTCTCCCCAAATTCACTCTCAATTTAAAATGGCTCTGGAGCTAATCTTTTTACTTTACATTGGCTTTCCTAAACAACCCACGCTTTCGCTTTATACCCTGGTAGAAGGAGAATATCAGGTACAACAGTTTAGAAATAAGGATAGAATTCAATCCCTGGCATTTCCCCAACTTGAACTGACAGCAGAGCAAATTTTTAGCGCAGGCTGATCAAGCTACGTTCACAAGCGGACTGGAATAGCGATCGGTCAGTAATTTTGAGATTGCGGGGACATGTACCTTTAAGCCGGAAAACCATGGCAGTTCTGACTCTGTGGTGCCCTCTGAAATGAGTCAACGGCTATACGCTGCTGCACCAGAGCCTAAGCAATTATTCCTGATTCCCGAAGCAGATCACGTCAGCATTTATCAACCGGGCGATCGATCGTATTTCAAAGCAATTCAACGGTTTGTTGAAACCTTGTCGCCCTGAGTTCGCATTGCATATGGGTCGCCCTGCGTATTGTATGGCCAACATAAATAGCTGTTTATATCAACTCCTTAACTTTCCCTAAATTATCCCCATTTTCATTTCTGAAACTTCCTCGTAAAGTTGAAACATACCGGATGAACAACCCAGACAGCCATAAAAAAGCTTGTTCACCAATCACTAAAACCTAAACAAGGAGTTTGAAAATGTCTAACGCCCAATCCTATGAGCACTACTATGCACAAGCCTGTGAATATGTTGTTCCCGTTAAAATTACTGTACCGCTGTTTGTAGAGCCAAAAGTATTCATCAAAACTCCACCCTGCGTCAGAGAAAAAGTTTTTGTTTACTTAGAACCAGAGATTAATTTAGAACCACAGGTCAAAGCAAATCGTCCTGTTTGTACTCCCCAAAACGGGCATCAGCCAGTAGCAATGGCATGACCAATTCGCATACATAGATGACCAATGATTAACACTTTGTGTGATCTGGTTTTAACTCAAGTAACGACTTGATTCATTGCTTAACTTGACAATACTGGACTCCTATTCTGAGAGGAAATGGGAGTCTTCTTCATTGATTACATTCTCTAACTTCTCCAACTTAAGCTGGCTATGGGACTCACGTAGAGAATATGGGTGGTCAACCAGGTTAGAGTAGGTAAGTGAAGACAAGCGCAACCTGCATCCATCGCTTCAGCCGAATGGTGACAGGGTAAACCCGTTTTCCTCAAACCGTTCAGTTCCCCAAACCCATGCCCGAAGGCCCCGAAATTAAACGTGCCGCCGATCGCCTTGCCAAGGCAGTAATCGATCGTCCCACCACCGAAATCTTTTTTGCCTTCGAGCATCTCAAGCCCTACGAAGCAAAATTGACGGGCAGGGTTGTCACCGCAGTCCAAACCAGAGGTAAGGCGATGCTGATTCGGTTTGACAATGACCTCAGCATTTATAGCCACAATCAGCTTTATGGTGTGTGGATGATTCGTCAAGCCTACTCTTATCCAGATACCCGACGGCAACTGCGGTTAGCGATTCACAACGAAAAGAAATCAGCCCTACTCTACAGCGCGTCAGACATTGAAGTGCTGACTGATGAAACAATCGCCACCCATCCGTTCTTAAGCAAAGTTGGATTGGATGTGCTTGATCCGACTGTCACCCTGGAGCAGGTGATTCAGCGATTTCAGGATCCCCAGTTTCAGCGACGACGATGGATTGGGTTATTGCTGGATCAGCATTTTTTGAGCGGATTAGGGAATTACCTGCGGAGTGAAGTCCTGTTTGTGGCCCGCATTCCGCCCCTATACCGGCCGATGGACTGTACCCCAGAGCAAATTCAACGCCTGGCTGAAGTATCGATCGCCCTGGCCCATCAGTCCTATCACTACAACGGCATCACCAATGATTTGCAACTGGCCCAAATGCTCAAGGATGAAGGCAAACGGCGCAAAGACTATCGTCACTGGGTATTTAATCGTTGGGGAAAACCCTGCTATGTTTGCAAAACTGCGATCGTTAAGGAAATGCTGGGCGGACGACGGCTCTACTACTGCCCACAATGCCAACGCTGATCCTGAAGTTTGCCTTTAAAAAATCCATTGCAAAAAGAATCCATTGCAAAGCATCCGTTTCAAACATCCTCTACCATACAATAAGCGAAAGATAATCGTAGCAAAGCCTCTCAATCCAAAATCGTCAATCTAAAATCTCAAATCGACAGAACCCTATGGGGCGCATCCCAACCCTAAAATTCGATCGCGGCACATTGATCCTGCATCCACCCCCCAGAGGGAAGTCCTGGATTGACTTTGCCACCTGGGACGATCGCGTGGAGCGGTTTCGGGTTCCGGCTATCCAGTATCGGGAGTTGGTGGCGACGCTGAAGACCGAAAAGGCAGCCTTTAGCGATGAAGCCCAGGATTTTCCATCGGTGAGTCTATTCGCCCAAAGCGATCGACAGCCCTATTCCCATCAGCAGGAAGCCCTCACAGCCTGGATTCAGGCGGGACATCGTGGGGTAGTCGTATTGCCGACTGCTTCAGGGAAAACCTACCTGGCACAAATGGCGATGCAAGAAGCGGCTTGCAGTACCCTGATCACCGTGCCAACACTGGACTTAATGCATCAGTGGTATGCCCAACTGATCACCACCTTCCCGGATGCAGAAGTTGGGTTACTGGGGGGCGGTTCCCGCGATCGCACGCCGATTTTGGTGGCCACCTACGACAGTGCAGCCATCCATGCCGAATCGTTGGGAAATCGCTACGGACTGCTGGTTTGTGATGAGTGCCATCATCTGCCGACGGACTTTAACCGGGTGATTGCCGAATATGCGATCGCGCCTTATCGGTTGGGATTAACAGCCACCCCCGATCGATCCGATGGCAAGCACACCGACCTGGATACGCTGCTCGGTACAGTCGTTTATCATCGCACGGCGGAAGAGTTGGCAGGGAAAGCCCTGTCCCATCATGAAATTATTCAAATTAAAGTGGAGCTATCCCCTCCGGAACGCGAACAGTATGATGCTCTGATTCAAACCCGCGATGAGTTTTTGCAAAAATCCAAAATTCGCCTGGGAACCCTGCAAGGCTGGCAGCGATTTGTGCAGGTCAGTGCTCAGTCGCAAGCCGGACGGCGGGCCATGCTGGCCCATCGGGAAGCCCGGACGATCGCCCTGGGGACAGAAGGCAAGCTGCGGATCCTGGCTGAGTTGCTGGAGCGACACTATCCAGAGCAAACATTAATTTTTACGAATGACAATGCCACGGTGTATCGAATTTCCCAATCGTTCCTCATTCCCGCGATCACCCACCAAACCCCGGTCAAAGAACGCCATGCTATTCTCCAACGGTTTCGGGAGGGAACCTATAAAATGCTGGTTGCGTCCCATGTGTTAAATGAAGGGGTGGATGTGCCGGAAGCAAATGTAGCGATTCTGCTGTCGGGGACGGGTTCGGCCCGAGAATATATTCAGCGATTGGGACGGGTGCTGCGCAAAGGACGGATTCAGAAAACTGCGGTGCTCTATGAGGTCGTAGCGGAGGAAACAACGGAGGAAGGCGTTTCCCGGCGCAGACGACAACCCAGCAAAACGAAGCGATCGCCCCAGCAGTTAGAATTGGTTCCATCCCCATCACTGGATGCTACGCCACTCTATGGTAATGCCCATTCACCCCCTCGCCTGGCCGCTGAATCTGCCGCCACCTGGAATCACACCACCCCCCTCGAATCCCCCAGTCCTGATGGTCAACCGGATGGACAGGAAACTTAGCAGCAGAAATTAAACGTAATATTAAACATCATAATAGTAACTAAACCTGTAATGAGCAGTTGGGAAAGCGTCCTAATTGATTCGCCTCAACGATCGCATTTCGGCACTCTAACAAACTCGCCCCAGTCCGATCAGATAAAACTTTCAAATCAATGATTGGATACTGGGCTTGTGGAGCCTTCAAATACAAATCATAGGCTACGTTTAATACCTTTTCATTCAGCATTAAAGGTTTTACCGTAGCCTCAATTAAGTCGAACATCCTCTTCCCCCTGAGCTTTGTCAAATTTAGACGTATCGACATTTTTCCGCAGTCACGATGGATCCTCTTCTACCCAAAGAGAGGACTTATCTCTGCCTTCAGATGAATTTTAAAAAGTTCTTAAAAAGCAGCCTGACTGCAACCAAATTAGCCGCGTTGTTAGCAGCATTGTCGCCATTCCAGAGCTATCATTTAAAAAGTCAACAAGCATTATGTTCGGATGCCCAGTCGTTTTTTTGAAAAGCGTCTCTCCGAATTCTCAATGCCAATCCGTCAACGAAATTTGGAGACGCACGAGTTATGTCTATTTATGTCGGCAACTTGTCCTATCAAGTTACGCAAGAAGATGTAGAGCAAGTTTTTGCAGAATATGGAACTGTTCGTAATGTGTCGCTTCCGGTCGATCGGGAAACCGGGCGGATGCGGGGATTTGCCTTTGTCGAGCTAGAGTCTGAAACGGATGAAACGGCAGCCATTGAAGCCCTGGACGGTGCAGAGTGGATGGGGCGGGATCTCCGAGTCAGCAAAGCCAGACCCCGTGAAAACAACAACAATCGTCGATCGGCTTCATCCTTTGGGGGTGAACGACGGTATCGTTAATCTCTAATGTAAGGGCGATTCGCGAATCGCCCCTACCCTTCTCCTTGGGAATCACCCCTACCCTTCCCATCTCGTTGACGACGCGCCTCGTACAGGATCAGGGCAGCCGCAACCGCCACATTCAGCGACTCTACGCCTGATGCCAAAGGAATTTTGACCTGAACATCTGCGATTTCAGCCAGTTCTGAGGTCAACCCTGCTCCTTCATTCCCCAGCAAAATCAGGGTGGGGGGAGTCAGATCAATCTCCCAGAAGGTGACTGCAGCATTGGGCAGCGTTGCCACAATTTGCACACCCTGCTGCTGCATCCCCTGAAGCTCAGCTCCCAGATCAGAACTCACCGTCATGGGCAGTCGAAACCATTGCCCCGCCGAAGCCCGCAACACCTTCGGATGATCCAGATCAACGCTGTTGGCACTTAACCATAAACCATCGGCACCGACTGCCGCCGCCGTACGAATCACGGTTCCCAGGTTTCCTGGATCTTGAATGGTTTCTAAAGCGACCCCCAACTGCATCTGGCCTAAATCGGGAGATTTTCGCCCTCGCTGGACAGTAGCCACCACTCCGTCCGGGTTTACCGTCGTGGCGATCGACTTCAGCACTTCAGCACTAACCAACTCCGATCGCTGTGATCGGGCTGTGGACTGCTGCCAGAGGTCGGGATGGGACTCCTGCCAGGTGGGAGTACAGCAAACTGTAACCGGGGCATACCCATTGGCGTAAGCCTCCTCTAACAGATGGGTTCCCTCCAGCAAAAAGACATCCTGCGATCGGCGTTCCTTTGCCTGATGCAGCTTTCGCATCTGCTTAACCAGGGGATTTTGCAAGCTGGTGATGGTTGGCTCCATTGCAGACTTTAATGAGTCAAACTACCCTTCAGCATATTCAGGGAATCGATCGCACAATGATTGAAATTTTGTTGAGACAAACAATCCATTCATCAGGTTTTCAAAACTTAATTCACTTTTGCCTGGAGTAAATTTTTTTCAAGCGATTGGAGTAGTGTCATCAGGACAGAATTTACCAATAAAGTCTGCCCCTTTTGACCCCACCTGAATCACTGGCTTGAATGCGGAACCCGGGACTTGAACCCGGAAGTCTTTGCAGACACTAGAACCTGAATCTAGCGCGTCTACCAATTCCGCCAGTTCCGCTTGTTTCAGCCTGTCAGTAAACTTTATTTCACTCACTGACCGCGCGATTTCTTATCATCTGCTAAATTGTGGCATTCGTCAACTAGTTTAATTCTAATAAATGTGCGAAGGTAGGTCAGGTTAAGTTTGGTTACTCAGGATCGACTCTGTAATGCCCGGACGAAAAGACTGGACATTTTAAATCTTTCCGGTAGAATCAAAACCAAAATTTGCAATTTGCAACGCCAACTTGCAAACTCAATTTAGTCCACTACGTTATAAATTTTGGAGGGTAGAGCCATTACTCCCACTCTCAATGTGAAAAGCTCCCAGGCTTCCTCTGAGGAAGGCGAATCTGTTTTACAGATTTGGGGTAAGCATTCTCTGCAAGGGCAGGTTGAAATTAGCGGTGCAAAAAACTCCGCGCTGGTCATTATGGCTGGGGCACTGCTCTGTGCAGGGGACTGCCGCATCCGCAACGTTCCCTCCCTGGTAGATGTCTCCCGAATGGGCGAAATTCTGGCATCCCTGGGCGTGAAGCTAACTCGCAACGGTGACACGCTGGATGTAGATGCTCGTCATATTCGGCAATCCCAGGCTCCCTATGACTTGGTGAGCCAACTGCGGGCCAGTTTCTTCGTCATCGGCCCATTACTTGCTCGGTTGGGAGTGGCACGGGTGCCTCTACCGGGTGGTTGTGCGATCGGGGCGCGACCCGTTGATTTGCATGTTCGCGGTCTACAGGCCCTTGGAGCCGAAGTCCAGATTGAGCATGGCACGGTTCATGCTTACGTTCGGGGCGGCAAGCGACTCAAAGGTGCTCGGATTTATCTGGATGTGCCCAGCGTGGGCGCGACCGAAACTTTGATGATGGCAGCGACCCTGGCGGAAGGGGAAACCATCATTGAGAATGCGGCGCAGGAACCTGAAGTGGTGGATCTTGCCAACTTCTGCCGAGCCATGGGAGCCAAAATTCGCGGTGTCGGAACGAATACCCTGGTGATTTCTGGGGTTCCTAGCCTGCACTCTGCCGACTACTCCATCATCCCCGATCGCATTGAAGCCGGAACCTTTCTGGTGGCCGGAGCCATCACGCAATCGGAAATTAGTCTCACCCCTGTGATTCCAGATCATCTGACCGCAGTAATTGCCAAACTACGGAGCATCGGCGTTCAGATTGTTTCAGAAGCCCCCAATCGGTTGCGCGTTGTCCCTGGCGGACATCACCGAGCAGTAGATATTAAAACATTGCCCTATCCAGGTTTTCCTACGGATATGCAAGCCCAGTTTATGGCTTTGCTCACCCTGGCAGACGGCAATAGTGTAATCACAGAAACCCTGTTTGAGAATCGTTTACGGCACGTCGCTGAACTCACCCGCATGGGAGCCAACATTCGGGTAAAAGGCAATATCGCTATCGTCCAGGGAGTTCCGCTCTTATCCGGAGCACCTGTATTGGCGACCGATCTGAGAGCCTCGGCCGCCCTGGTACTGGCAGGATTAGCTGCTGATGGAATGACTACCGTTCAAGGACTCCATCACCTCGATCGCGGGTACGAAAACCTGGAAGGCAAGCTCAAAACCCTGGGAGCCAAGCTTCAGCGTGTCAACCTGGAAACCGACCCTGTCGTCCCATCTAAGGGGGAAGCGATCGAGGTTGAGCCTGCTGTGGGGGTGGAGTAAGATTTGAGGACTGAGGCAGGAGTAGGGTTAGATTGCCCCACCATCGAGATCCAACGCTGATCACCCCTCAGTTGCCGTTGAATCTCGATCGTCCCTTTCCCTATTCCGCCCCCCTGATGCCTTACATCGTTCCTGCTCCCGTAGCAATCAACCGTTTGAACAGTCCCTCTGACCATCCGGTTTCTCGCAGAACGGCAGCAGAACTCACTTCTACATAGGCTTGCTCAATGAAGGCCAGGTCAATCATGCAAATTCGTCCCAGAGCATCCTGGAGAGCCTGCTCCTTGCCTTCTGCCCGCAGGCGGTTGCCCACTTCTTGAACCACAGTCGCCATCGCTGGAACAACGTGCTGAGGGCCGATGCCAATCTGGACATGCACCAGACCAATGCGCCAGCGGCGATCGGCGTATGCTTTGTCCCAGTTATCCATCCCAGTAAACATTTCATGGAACCACTGGATGAAGGTTTCCCGCAGGCGATGCATCCGCCCTTCTTTGGCAGTGAGAATGTTGCTCATCTCTGGATCGCGGTCGAGGTAAGCGTAGAAATGATCGGCCATCTCTGAGGCGATCGTCTGTCCCCAATCGGCGTAGGATAGCAATAATTGTTTATCGTCGTTGGTAAAGCCCGATCGATGTTCCAGTGTTTTCAAAAACTCATGGGGATCTAAAGCCATCTTTATACTCCTGAAATGTGTCGAGAACCTTTGATTCGGCGTAACAATTGATTTGGCGTAGCAATTGATTTGGCGTAACAATTGAGGTGGTAAAACTGGGAGACGAACAGCCTGCCAGGATGTTAACAGATGAGAACACACGAGAACATACGAGAACAGGTGAGAACCTGGTTGACTGACAAAACTTCTTAGTCAAGACCCTGAAAGCCCTCACCCTAGCCCTCTCCCGAGGGGAGAGGGAACTGGAAAAGTGAATCGCTCCCCTCTCCCAGGGGGCGAGGGGTTGGGGGTGAGGGCACACAACTTTTGTCAGTCAATTCAAGGTGAGAACACACGGGAATTAATAGCCTCAGTCAGACTTACGAGGGTGCAGGACAGCAATCCGCGTGGTTCGTGCAGAGTTCAGGACAAGACTCTTTAAAGCTTGGATGAAGGAATCGGGGAGCCGCGAAGGGATGATCGTTCCCATCAGTCGGGCTATTCCTCGCTACAATGAGCATGAAATGGTTGTTTGCGCAGTTTGGTTCCCAGCGCGTCACAAATTCTTATGGCTTATTCCAAAACGACCTTGATTGGTCTGAAATCTGATCATTTTCGTCATCCCCTGGATTTAGAAGCGACGAAAGCACTCAAGCAAATTCCGGCTCTGGATTTAGTAATTCGATCGCTCCTGGGTGGTGTAGCAGAGCAAGTTTTTTACCTGGACAATATTGCCTCTAGCGTTTTAGTCAGCGAGCAGCAGCTTCCCCACATTCATAAGCTGTTGATCGAGGCCTGCAACATTCTGGATCTGGAGCCACCCCAGCTTTACGTGCGGCAGAACCCGGTGCCGAATGCTTATACCTTTGCCATGCGAGGTAAACAGCCGTTCATTGTGATCCACACATCGCTGATGGAACTACTCACCCCCGAAGAAATTCAGGCGGTGATTGCCCATGAGCTGGGGCATCTCAAGTGTGAGCATAGTGTCTACCTCACCCTGGCAAACATCGTCGTTCTGGCGGCAGGACAACTGACTCCCTTGGGCGGGTTGCTGGCCCAGAGCTTACAGACCCAGATTCTTCAGTGGATTCGCTGTGCTGAGTTTACCTGCGATCGAGCGGCCTTATTGGTGGCTCAGGATCCCAGAGTGGTGGCTTCGGTCTTGATGAAATTATCCGGCGGTTCTCCCTCCCTGGCTCCTCACCTGAACCTGGATGCGTTCCTGGCTCAGGCCCGTTCCTATGAGGAACACAGCATGGATGACCTGGGTAAAATGCTGCGGCAAATTCAGACGGAACAGTTAACCCATCCAGTTCCAGTCCTGCGAGCCAGGGAAATCGATCGCTGGGCCAGCACTCAAGATTATCAATCCCTGTTGGCCGGGCAGTTGATGCAGCGTAAAGACGAAGATCAATTTAAGGGTGGCTGGCGAAACTGGTAGGTATGCCCCACTCAAATTTGCATGATCCAGTTCTGTCACAAAGGCAATTGATGCACTATAATGGTGAAGCTGCATCCAAGGGCGGATGGCGAAATTGGTAGACGCACCACACTCAAAATGTGGCGACTTCGGTCATGTCGGTTCGAGTCCGACTCTGCCCATGATTTAACTCATCAGGTTCAACGTTCAGCGATCGTTCCGGAGCGATTGTGGAAACTGATGCACCATTGCGCGTAACGCTGGACAGGGCGATCGATCGTCGAGATTTTCCGGCTTACTCCAGGTGAAGGGAGCTTTTTGAGCCGCCGACATCCATAGGAGCCGTTTGGCGCGGGTCATGGCCACATAGAGCAGCCGATATTCTTCAGCGGTTTTCAGCGTCTCAGCTCGGTTCCAGGCAGAAAGGGCATCGGGAACCGGATATTCTCCATGAATGCTGGCCCGAATCTGGCCGGCCGACCTCCGAGAGGGTAAAGTCTCCCAGAAATTGTGCCTGGGGTAGCACCCGCAAGCTGCCTGGAATCAGGTGATCATGCAAAAACGGAATGAAGACATAATCCCAGTCCAACCCCTTGGCCTTGTGCATCGTGATAATTGTGAGCTGATGCGATCGGACATAGCGAGATTCCAGATTTTCAGTTTCAACGGGTTCAAATCGCTCCGATCGCACAATTTCACTCAGGGCATCCAGCACCCCGGCCATGGACTGATTGCCGAAGGTCTGTTGCACGATTCGCTCAGACAGCTTATCAGCCGTTGCCAGTTCCGCCTGTTCATACTGCAAGGTCATCGCCAGGAAGGGAATTAGCTGAAACTGAGGCAATTCCGATCGGCCCGGAGGAGGCTGGTGCAGTAGCGTCGAGCCCGGCTCACCGGTTCAGACTGAGGTGGATCGAGGGGACTGGGGTAGAGAAACTGTTCCGGCAAACTGACGATCGCATTCAGATCCTGGGTGGGTATCAGTTGGCGATCGACCATGACCTGTAGCGCCGATTTTAAATACTCAGGAGAATGGGGCCGATTTAAAAATTGCAGCAACGCCAAAATTTCCGCCGGAATATGAGAATGGCGATCGCGCTCTCCCACGTCATAGATCGAAATGCCCAGTTCCTTCAGATTGACCTCAAGGTGATACTGTTCCGGGTTTTGCAACAACTCCGCCAAAAACCGTCCCTGCCGATTCTCCCGCACCAACACTGCCGCCCGGCGATCGGGATGTCGAATCAGCAAATCCGCCACTCGCTGCCCAACTAAATTCACCGTTTGATACACATCCGGTGGAAACCGAATTTCCAGGCCATATCCCTCCGGCTCCGGGTTGGCATCCGGTTGCGGATCGGTAGGAGGAACGGGGTGGATGTGTTGGGGGCGGAAGGGGAGGGAGGACTGAGGACTGAGGACTGAGGACTGAGGACTGAGGACTGAGGACTGAGGACTGAGGAGTGTTCGCGGAGCGTGGGCGTAGCCCTTGGAGTGGGGACTGTTTGCGGAGCGTGGGCGTAGCTCTTGGAGTGAGGAGTGAGGTTGCTGTGCTTGCCCAGAGGCATGGTCGGCTCCCGACTCCTGACTTCCCACTCCCGACTCCCGACTCCCCACTCCCCCATACCGCTGATTCACCCAATCCAACATAAAGTTAGCGGCATTGGTGATAATGAGGCTGCTGCGGCCGGCCTGATCCATTTCAGCCAGATTGCCCGTTAGGGCGCACTGTTCGCAGAATTCTCGGAAGAAGACTGGATCAGCCGGGGTGAAGGTGGAGTTGATTGCCTGATTGGGATCGCCGACGCGGATCAGGTTGAGGGGATGGGCGGGATCGGTGGGGTGGGCTGCCAGAATTTCCAGGAGCCGAGTTTGCAGGGGGGAAGAATCTTGAGCTTCATCTTCAAAGACGGCAAAGGTTTGGAATTGCCAGATTTGGCGAACGCCAGGATTTTCTAATACTCGCAGGGCCGCCAGGATCATATCGTCATAGTCAATGAAGCCCCGATTTTGCAGAAGAAGCTGATAGCGTTCGTACAGTCCAGCGGCGATCGTCAGCACGTCATAATCTTCCACTTCAGCCACACTGCGGGTGACGTTTTGGCTGAGATCATACAAATCCGCAGGCATTAACCCGGAACTTTTAGCCTCGTGGATAGCGGTGTAGGCCAGATCGGGTAACACTTCCGTTCGCAGAACCGACTGTCGCCGCAGTCGCTCGGTTTCTTCTCCGTCAAACTGTCGTCCCTGGAGCAATTGCTGATAGGCAAAGGGATTCGCTGAAATCCACTGTTCCACCGCCGATCGCACTAACCGATTGCTTTGGTTGGGGGAAACCAGCGTTAACCGACTCAAATCCAGCTTCGATAGTTCAGGATGGCGAGTGGCAATGTTCAACGCTAATCCATGCAGGGTGTAAACCATGAAGCCCTGGGAAGCGATGGAAAGCTCCTGGAGATACTGACGAACTTTGGTTTTGAGGTTGGCAACGGCGGAGCGGGTGAAGGTGACGAGGATGAGTTGTCCGGGGGGAGTGGGGAGTGAGGAGTGAGGAGTGAGGAGTCGGGAGTCGGGAGTCGGGAGTTCTCCTACGGAGACGCTCCGCGAACGGGAGTCGGGAGTGGAGATGTTCTCGGTTGTTGAGGCTTGGTTTTCGATTTCTACTTCCCTATTCCCCATTCCCCATTCCCCACTCCCCTCCTGACGCAAGTACCGTTTGGCGAGGAGGATGGCGGCGGCGATCGCCATGCCTGTAGATTTACCAGAACCAGGAACGGCGGATACAGCCAGCGATCCACCCTGCCAGTCGGCCATGCGCTGTTGTCCAGGACGCAGGCGATCGTACAGGCGTTGTAAGATCGATTCTCGTTGGGTAGAAAGGGGATCGAGGTGAGTGGTCATGGCTGGCGATCGGGTGGCTTACTTGGGGAGCGAGGATGAGGGAATTGTCAAATGCGGGCAAAAGTGGGTGAGTGGGTGAGTGGGTGAGTACGTCAGTCCTATCTATTACATTGTCGGTTAATCTTTTTGATTCGGTGGCGTTAATTTGTGGCTCAGTTGAAACGATCGAGTTTGCATTATGCGGTTTTGGTGGCCATCCTGCTGGTGGGATTGGGGCTACGGTTCTGGCAGTTGGATGCTAAACCGCTGTGGTTGGATGAAGTGATTTCAGCTCTGTTTAGCACGGGGCATCGGTATGCTGATGTGCCTTTGCAGGTATTTTTTCCCTTATCTCAACTCGATCGCCTGTTTACGGTTCAGTCTGGGGTCAGTTGTGCTCAGATCGCTCAGCGGGTGGCAACGGATTCCGTTCATCCTCCAGTGTTCTTTTGTTTACTGTATGCCTGGATGGAAGCGTTGCAGCCCTGGACAGCGAACTGGGTCTGGGTGTTGCGATCGCTGCCGGCCCTGTTTGGAGTTCTGGGAATCGTTGCGCTTTACGGACTCAATCGGGTTGCATTTTCGCCCCAGGCTGGACTTGTAGGGGCCGCATTGATGGCTGTCTCTCCCTTTGCTGTCTATCTTGCCCAGGAAGCTCGACACTATACCCTGCCGATGCTGCTGATTACCCTGGCCCTGCTGGGACTGGTGCAAATTCAGCAAGATCTTTTGACGGTCAATCGGTTTCGGCCCTGGGTTTGGTTTGGCTGGAGTGCGGTCAATATCCTGGGTTTGTATACCCACTACTTCTGCGCTATCGCTCTGGTGGCTCAGTTGCTTGCCCTGCTGGGCTGGATTCTGCTGCAACGCCGCAAATTAACCGGGCAACAATGGGGGGCGATCGCTCTAGCCGTTGGATTGATTGTTTTGTGCTATCTGCCCTGGCTGCCCACCTTTCTGGAACATTTCAGCCGCCCTGAAACCGACTGGCTGATTCCCTACCGCATCACCTGGCAACGACGACTGGCTCCGCTCTACCAGACGATCGTGAACTGGATCCTGATGGTGATTGCCCTCCCTGTAGAAAACCAGCCCGATCGTGTGGTGATTCCCCTTGCCCTGCTCATGCTCGGCTTCAGCATCTGGTTCATCTGGCAGGTGAGAAAAGGCTGCCGCTACCTCTGGCAATTGCCCACTCACCGTCCCGCCATCCAACTCCTGAGCGGCTTCATCCTCGGTGTCTTGCTGCAATTTTTTGCGATCGTCTATCTCCTCAACAAAGATCTCACCCTCGTTCCCCGCTACAACTTCATCATTTATCCAGCGATCTGTGCGTTATTGGGAGCAAGCTTAAGTGCCACTCCCTCTATAGGCGAACGCAATTCGCCCCTACGCCCTATCCTCCTCGCAAGCCTCCTCAGCAGCCTCTTTGTCGTCAATGGTTTAGTTTTCCTCAAGTCCTACTCTCCCGATCGCGTGGCAGCCCAAATGGCCTTTGAACCGGAAAAATCCCTGATTACCGTAATGAGCTATGAGTCGTTACAGGAGGTAGCTTTGGGACTCAGCTTTGCCCTGGAGTTGAAAAAGCTGTATCCGCCTGAAACGATCGATGCTCAGGTGCAGTATGGATTTTTCGATCGCTCAGAAAATTATGGGGAGGTCTGGCGATCGCTTCGAGAGTTAGAGCAACCTTTATCGATGCCGTTGAATCTGTGGGTGGTGGCATCCCCCGGAATGCGAACCGATGATTACCCGGATCAGCTCCGCGTTCAGGATCCGAATGCGGTTCGACGGGCCCTCTGTCCAGTTGATCCAGCAGAGTTCTACCGAATTGGGTTTCCCTATCAGTTGTTTCGGTGTGAGTCACAGAGGGGAGTGAGGAGTGAGGAGTGAGGAGCAAACCGTAGCGCAGGCATCTTGCCTGCCTATGATCAACACCAGCGATTAAGGGATCTGCAATCAAATGGCATCCCAATCTTTGAAGAAATCTGCTGTAAGGGCGCACAGCAGTGTGCCCCTACGAGGTGCGTTATTTTGCTGCATATCCCTAACCCGATCGATACCAATCAAGCCGATCAAACCGATCGCACAGATATTTCGATAAACATCCCGATCTGGAAACGCTAGAAACATAAGAAACATATCTCAACACTTGCCAACATAGGGACGCATTTTCTTTTACAGATTGTAACCAGTTAAAGATTCCTAACTCTGATCTCCGTTCAGGTTATGGACAGGTTAATCTAATACCATGCAGTAGAGATCATTGAATTGCAAACCTAAAATCTCGAACTAAAGCATCAGCATTTTTCCTTAAGCGATCGGCTTGACTCAACCTCTACAAAACTGTTTCACTCCCCTTTAGTTTCGCCTTCAACGGCTGGTTGCTTAACTTCAAAACGCTGATATATCAATGCATTTCATGATCAGCAGTTAGGGTTTACTGCCGCAAGTTGCTGTTGATTTCTTCTAATGAAGAAAAGGATGTTGTTATGAGTGAAAAAGCTTTCTCTGGCTCACGAAATGTGGCGATCGTGGGTTCCTACCTCAGTGGTAAAACAACGGTTCTGGAGAGTTTATTGTTTGTCAGTGGAGCAATAACTCGCAAGGGCAGGGTAGTGGATGGAAATAGCGTGGGTGATGCGTCTCCTGAAGCCCGCGATCGCCAGATGAGTGTGGAAGTGAATGCCGCTAGTACTGAGTATGGCGGCATTTGTTTTACGTTTTTAGATTGTCCCGGGTCGGTAGAATTTTCCCAGGAAACCTGTAATGCCTTAATGGGGGTTGATGCTGCGATCATTGTTTGTGAACCCGATGTCGATCGCGTCCTTACCCTGGCTCCGCTGTTTCAGTTTTTGGATAGCTGGGAAATTCCCCATCTGATTTTTATTAACAAGATGGATCGGGTCCGCTCTCAATTTGCTGATATTTTGCACGCCCTCAAGGAAGTTTCCAGTCGTCCGCTGGTGCCGCATCAATACCCGATCTGGCAAGGCGAAACCCTGACGGGCTTTATTGATTTAATCACTGAGCAGGCTTATCAATACCATCCGGGCGCACCCGCCGACCCCATCCCCCTGCCGGATTCATTGAAGGAACAAGAACACGCTGCCCGTGCTGAAATGCTAGAAACCCTGGCAGATTTTGATGATCATTTGCTAGAGGAACTGCTGGAAGATATTGACCCACCCCAGGAAGAAATTCTGCAAGACCTGAAGCTGGAATTAGGGGCAGATTTGATTGTGCCCGTTTTGATTGGCATTGCAGAACAGGAGTTTGGCATTCGTCCGCTATTGGAAGCCCTACTGCGAGAAGCTCCCGAACCCTTTGAGACCGCCCAACGTCGGGGATTGTCGGCAGAGGATGAAACGCCGATCGCCCAGGTGTTGAAAACCTACGCCACACCCCAGGGCGGCAAACTGACCCTGGTACGAGTTTGGCAGGGCACATTGACCGATGGTATGTCCCTGAATGGCGTGCGTGTTGGCGGGATTTATCAACTCCAGGGACAGCAACAGCAAAGCCTGAATGAAGCTGCCGCAGGATCGATCGTCGCCTTGGGACGGATGGAGGGGATTCAAACGGGAGAAACCCTCAGTACCGATGGGGAACTCGCTGATCTGTTGCCGAAAGCTGAACGTCAGGCCCCGTCTATGCCCTGGCTATTATGCCAGAGAAGCGTAGTGATGAGGTGAAGTTGAGCAGTGCCCTGAACAAACTGCTGGAAGAAGATCCGTCTCTCGTTTGGGAACAGCATGGCGATACCCACGAAGTGATTCTTTGGGGACAGGGTGAGATTCATCTACAAGTCGCCCTCGATCGCCTGCGTCGTAAGTATGGCTTACCAATGACGACCCATGTACCGCAAGTTCCCTATAAAGAAACCGTTCGGCGATCGGCGAACAATATTCACGGACGCTACAAGCGGCAAACGGGGGGGCACGGTCAATTTGGTGATGTGTATATTGACATCCAGCCCTTACCGCGCGGAGAAGGCTTTAACTTCAAAGAGACGATCGTGGGTGGAGTCGTGCCCAAACAGTACATTCCCGGTGTGGAAATGGGCGTGCGGGAGTCACTGACTCACGGGCCGTTGGGCTTCCCGGTAGTGGATGTAGCGGTAACGCTGACCAATGGTTCCTATCACTCGGTGGATAGCTCTGAACAAGCCTTCAAACAGGCCGCCCGGATTGCAATGCAGGAAGGGATGATGAAATGCCAGCCCAGCTTGCTGGAACCGATTTTGTCGGTCACGATTTCGGTGCCCAATACCTTTACCTCCAACGTGCTGCGCCTGATCAGCGGTCGTCGTGGGCAAATTTTGGGCTATGAAGCAAAGTCTGGCTGGAACGGTTGGGATGATGTCCAGGCGTATTTACCGCAAGCAGAAATGCAGGACATGATTGTGGAATTGCGATCGCTGACCTTAGGAGTCGGAACCTTCCAGTGGCAGTTTGATCACCTCCAGGAAGTTCCAGACAAGATCATGGAGCGTGTCCTGGCTAAGGCGGATAACGGCAAGTAGAATCAGTCCTCTTGGGTGGGCATCTTGCCCGCCCATCCAGAAAACCGATCGCCTCTACTCTTGTGGGGTGGGCAGCGTTTCGACTGAGCTTTCGACCTGATCTCAAGCCGAAGTCTTGCCCGCCCATTCAACCAGGCAGAATCATGCTTGTATTTCAACCGATCGCCAAATTCGCTCCAGTAACTCATAAAACGGTTGCCAGTTGTCTTCTTGGGTAATGGGTTCCCAGACCGCTTCAATTTCGGGACGCAGGATGACAGTGATTGGATTGTGTTGACGCAACCGCCGCTCGATCGCCTCCATTTCCTCAACGGGTAGGCTATTGAGAACCTGATGGTAGAATTCCCGCCAGTGATTGAGCAGATGATTGACCGCATCTGTTTTTTCTGGGGGAGCCTCATTCATCGCTTGATTGAAAATTAAAGTTGCATCTTCTCGCCAGGTGTGATCGAACTGTTGCCGCAGGGCCATGAAGAAATCGTGATAGCCGACCTTCGTTTCCCACAATAGTTGAAGGGTGCGCCGCAACAACTCATCCCCTACGTCAATGGACACCTGATCAAAGCTGATTTCAAATCCCAACTTACGCAGCATACGCTCTCGGTAAGTAGTTTGAAACTGTCGATCGAATTCCGCTAAAGCCGCTTCCATTTCAAACGGATCAATTAGCCCCTTCAGCGGGACTTGCAGCTTTTGTAAATTCCACAGACAGGCGATCGGTTGATTGGCATAGGCATACCGTCCGGAATAGTCAAAGTATGCAGCTGTGAACTTCGGATCATATTGCTCCATGAAGGCATAGGGCCCGTAATCAAAACTTTCCCCCGTGATGGACATATTATCGGTATTGAGAACGGCATGGCAAAAGCCAACAGACATCCATTGCGCCGTTAGATCAGCCGTACGCTGCACCAATTCACGATAAAACTGAAGATAGGCATCCTGCTGATTCAAGAGATGAGGATAGTAATACGTAACGACATGATCCAACAACTTTTGAATCAAATCCTTGCGGCTGATGTAGTGCAAACGTTCAAAGGTACCAAAGCGAATATGCGATCGAGAAAAGCGCACCATGACCGACGATCGGGTCGGGGACGGTTCATCTCCGCGCCATAGGGATTCACCCGTTTCAACTAAGCTCAAACAGCGTGAGGTTCGCACCCCCAGACGGTACAGCATTTCCGCTGCCAGCACTTCCCGGACTCCCCCTTTGAGGGTTAATCGACCATCGGCTCCCCTAGAGTAGGGCGTTCTCCCTGATCCCTTCGTACCAAAGTCGTACAGTTCCCCGTCAATACCGCGCACCTGACCATAGAGAAATCCCCGGCCATCGCCCAGAAAAGGATTATACTCACCAAACTGATACCCGTGATAGCGCATCGCCAGGAGCGGCTGCCGGTTCTGAAATTGCCCAAATACCGCAATGAAATCAGCATCCGTTACCGTCTGAGCATCTAACCCGAGCGTCTGCAACACTTCATCATTGCGAAACCGGAGCATATGACGCGGAAACTCAGCGGCTGCCACTGTATCGTAATAATCATCGCCCAACTGTTCAAAGGCAGGCTCAAAGTTCAACGCGAGGAATGGATTGAGATCATTGAGGCGATCAGTTGGCTGTGGAAACATGGGATTGGCGCGAGGGTTTTAGGAGTAATCAGCACTCCTGCCAGGTTATCATTTTCGTTTCCGCTCCTTCAGCCATCTCCCTCGCTCGCAGGTGAGATATCCCTGAGAATCTACCCCAGAAAGTACAAAAGGGAGAGCCGTTTGGCAACTCTCCCAACCATCAGGGTGCATCTACTTAACATAGTATGCCACATCAGGGGTGAGGGGTGTCACCCCCTATTCGATTTTTTTTACAAAAAAACTCTTTTCTTTAAGGATCGGCTCCGGTTTGATAGAGCATCTGGGCATTTTGGTGAAGAATAGATCGGGCGATCGCCTCTGCCTCTTGGTTTGTTATATCGCCATCCTGAACAGATTGCATGAGGGTTTGCCCCAATATTTCTCGCCCATATTTAGCCCCCAGGTAATAAAGTTCTGGGATCAGATGGGCATCCGATGAATACATCACTTTACTGGTGGGGCTAAGTTCCAGCAGCATTTCCAGGGTTCGCCGCATCCCCGCCACACTGAGAAAAGGGACGGCTAGCCCAGTATCAAGATACACCTGAGAATAAACTGAAGCCAGATAACCCGCCTCCTGCGTAAAGGGATAGGCAGCATGGAGCAGGACGATCGGTGCTTGATGATAGCTGGGATTCTCTAACAGAGGCCGCAAATGCAGCGGATTCGCCAGCCGCAAATCCAGATCAGGATCGCCAAACCCAGTGTGAAACTGCACTGGAAGCTGATACCGCGCTGCGATCGTCAGGGCTTCGTGAACGAGAAAGTCAATCAAAGGCTTGTCGGACAGGCGAAACGGTTGATCCCCGCCATAATAATCCTTTAGGGCATAAAATCGATCGGCTGCAACTTCCATGGGTATGGATTGAATATCCAACCCCGTTCGGTAAGCCGCCACGCTCTTAAAACCAATCACCCCAGCAGGCGGTGGATCCAGTTCACTGCGAAACCACTCTAAAAAAATCTCAAAGCGATTCACCTGCGGGATCATTTGTTCGGCCAGCCATTCCAGCCGCAGAAGACGATACACGGGTACAAACTGCCGATGCCACTCCAACGGCAGAATCGTGTCTGGTAAAAATCCATCATCCAAATAAATTGCTTTCAGGTTGGCAGCCCCAAAGCAACGCTGGGTCAAAGTTTCGATCCCCAACTCGGTTCGCCGCGCCAAAATCGCTTCCTCCGTGGGATCACACTCCAGCAGTTGAGCAATCTCCCGCAAACTTCGGTAGTAGAATAGCGTCGATCGCGCATGGTGGTTCACAATCCCTGCCGCATACCCTTCTGTAAACGCTGCTGTGTAGGGCGTATGGCTCATCACATCAGACCGCACCAGGTTATGGGCGTGTTGGTCGATCGCGGCAATGGCGGAAAGATCCATTGGAAAGTCAGGAAGGAGGAGTGGAGAATAGGGAGGGGCAAGATTATTCTAGGGCGTAAGCTGCCATACTCAGGACTCCGTAGGTGAAGCTGGCATGAAGTTGAGTCCCCCTGGGGGTTGAACCAGCAGCTCCCAGGGCAACAAATAAGGGGAGTAGGTGTTCTTCAGTGGGATGGTTTTGCTGAGCGTAGGGGGCAAGATGGCGGTAGTCCAATAAGGCATCGATATTGATTAAGCCTTGCAGATTGGTGTTATGACTGATATCCGAACTTGTCTTCGGAGGAGCGATCGTTTCGGCAATCCATTGATCAAACGCTACAGCCCAATCTACAGGTTCCGCATCCAGTTCGTGTTGACCAAATGCTTGCAGGTTATGAGTAATCGCTCCGCTCGCCAGAATCACTACCCCTTCCTGCCGCAGGGGAGCCAGTGCCCGTCCTAGCTGCAAATGATGGGTTGGCCCCTGATGAGGCTGAATCGAAAGCTGGGTGACAGGAATATTGGCTTCCGGATACATCAGCATCAACGGTTCCCATGCGCCATGATCCAATCCCCGATCGGGAACAATCCTACCCTCTAGCCCAGCATTAACTACTCGTTTGACCACCTGCTCCGCCAAGGCGGGGGCCCCGGAGCGGCATAGGTCATCTGATACAGCTCAGGTGGAAATCCCCGAAAGTCGTGAATTGTTTCGGGACGGGGGGCTGCACTCACCGTGGGAACTTTTGTACCCCAGTGAGCCGAGATCACCAAAATCGCGGTCGGTTTTTCCAGAGAAGATCCCAACTGCTTCAAAAAGTCGATCGCCCTATGGGAATAGAGCGGTAAGGCGGGAGAACCGTGGGAAATGAAGATCGCGGGGTTCATATAGATTAGATTCTATAGTTAAGGGTTTGAAGGGTCGCCAGTCGGAGCCAACCAGTTCAGCGTTTGGAGATGAACCACCTCCAACTGGTTGACCACTAAACTGTTGAGTACTGCGCTCAGTTGTTCCGCAGGCAACATCGTTGACCACGTAGCCAGCACAAATACACTTGCTAAAACCAGACGTTTGAACATCGGCACCCCCTTCACTTCATCTTTGTCCTTAAAAATTCTCTAATGTCAGAGTTAGATTGGTTGTCGCTGCTTTCAATACCTACTCACGAGTTCGCTTTGCGTAGCGAGGAAAGCGATAAAAGAAATTGCTCCAATATCTGTACAAATAGTAACAAATTATTTGTTTGAATGCAAACAGTTTGACCAAAAATATTCTGTTGGACGTTAATCCGAAAGGATTGAGCGGGAAGGATAGAGGGTGGAATAGGGGGTGAAAGACGAAAAGGCGTTGCCCACGGTACCTAATATTTAAGAGTATTTAAAAAGAGTCGGGTTAAAGCAACTGGAATTTTTAGGGGTGGATATCTGAGCCAATCGATCAACCCAGTCGAACAATTGAACAACAATTGAGAACATCATTGTCCCAGGGAGAAGTCAATATGACGGAATATCAGCGAATTGAGTACCGCATTGGTAAAGATGGCACGGTGACTGAAACGGTACTGAGTGCATCAGCCGATCGCTGCCTGGAGGCAACAGCCGGTATTGAACAAGCGTTAGGTCGAGTCGAGACACGAGAACAATTACAGCCCGATTCTGAAGATGGAGAAGTGGAAGAAATAGCGGCCCGACAAACAATCGGAGAGTCAGGATTCTAAGGCAGGGAGCGTGCAGATGAATGGACTATGGGGACATGGGTTGACTGAAATGGTGCTGGATTTAGGGGCCATTAGCTTTGTTTTGGCGTTGGTCAGCCGCAGCCGTCGATCCCTCCATCCTTCGACGGAGGTTGACCTCGTAAACCAAAATTCGATCCAACAACCTTCGATCGCCGACCTGCAAAACCAATGTCGTCTCCTCCAGGTAGAACTCCACCAGCAGCAAGAACAGCTCAAAACGGACTTCCGCGATACCACCTTTGAGCTATTACAACCCCTCCTCACCAGCCTCCCCACCCTTCGTCAGCTGATCAAAGTCAAACCTGATCTACCTGCCCATCATCTGATTGCCCTGCTGGCTCCCCTGGCTCACTGGCTTCAGGACTGGGGCATCGAAACGATCGGCACACCCTGGGAGCAAGTCCCCTACGATCCCCAACTGCATCAAGCCGATGCCGACAACTATATTCCCGGAGAACCCATCTACATCCGTTTCGTCGGCTACCGCACCCCCACCCAAATCCTTCATCCTGCCCAAATTAGCCGCACCCTCCCCCCATTCACCTAGCAATTCACGAAGCTCCCCACTCCCCACTTCCCACTTCCCACTCCCCACTCCCCACTCCCCACTTCCCACTCCCATGACCATCACCTCGATCGACTTTGGCACCAGCAACACCCTGGTTAGTATCCTGGAACCCGCCACTCAAACTCCCAAAACGCTGCGCTTTCCAGGAATTTCGCGGGTGTTTAAGATGGTCAATCCTCAAGGAGAGGGGATAGAAATTCCCGTTGTCCCTTCCATCGCCTTTGCTCCATCTCCTGGGGAATGGCTCGTCGGGCAGCAGGTTCGATCGCAGCGACTGGGATTTGCGCAACCCGATCGCCTATTCAAAACCTTTAAGCGCGACTTGGTCGCAGACTTTCAACCACCATCCCGCCAGATTGATGGCTACTCCTACAGTACCGAAACCGTTTCTGAGCAATTTCTACGCACTATTTGGCAGGCGGTTTTACAGCAAGTGCAGCCCTCCCAGGTGATCTTTACCGTTCCAGTTGGGGCCTTTGAGCGATATCTGGACTGGTTTCGGGAAACTGCGGATCGCCTGGGAATTACCCATGCCCAATTCATTGATGAATCAACAGCCGCAGCCTTGGGATATGCGGTGCAGCGTCCCGGATCGCTGGTGTTGGTGATCGACTTTGGGGGAGGCACCCTCGACCTGAGTTTGGTGCGAACCACTGCGATCAGCGGTCATACTGGCGGTCATGCTACGGTGCAGCAGGCAGAGGTTTTGGCGAAAGCAGATGCCTACATTGGCGGAGAGGACATCGATGGCTGGATCGTTGAAGATTATTTGCAGACGATCGGCTTGTCGCGGGAAAAGCTGGGAGAAACTGGATGGCAAACGCTACTGGGTCTAGCAGAACGGTTGAAAATTCGCCTTTCCCAGGCCACTGAAGCCAAAGAAAGCTGGCTGGATGAATCGACTTTTACCGCCCATGAATGGCACCTCACTCGATCGCAGTTCGATCAACTGCTGGAATCTCGGCAATTTCTGGAACAGCTCCGGCAGTCCCTCGACGATCTGCTTGCCATTGCCCTCAGCAAAGGGATCGGCAAAGGTGATATTGCTCAAGTTTTACTCGTCGGTGGTAGTTGTCTGATTCCGGCCGTTCAGCAGCTCATTCTTTCCTACTTTGGCCGGCAGAAGGTGCGGCTTAACAAACCCTTTGAGGCGGTCGTGCATGGAGCTTTGTCCCTGCATCAGCTTCGTGGGATTCAGGATTATCTGCATCACAGCTATGCGATTCGGGTTTGGGAACCCTTTACAAAGACATACTCCTACCTTCGATTGTTTGAAAAGGGCACAGCCTATCCCTGTAAACGTCCCGATCGCCTGACGTTGCAAGCCGCCATTGATGGACAAACTGAAATTCGCCTGGATGTTGGGGAAGTGGCGGATATCACCCATGCTGAAGTTCTGTACGATGCCCAGGGCCGTATGACCAGCACCACCCTCCATCAAAATGAGTCCTATCGATCGCTGAATGCTAGCCACGAGACGGTTTGCATGGCAAAGCTGGATCCCCCTGGACAGGTGGGAATCGATCGCATATCGGTGGAATTCGAGGTGAATGATCAGCGTCTGTTGTTGGCTACCGTTTGGGATTTACTCACCCAAGCTACGTTGGTAGAACGAACCGCAATTGCTAAACTGCAATAGAAACGTAAAAATTTGTAACAACCCGTCGCTCATCATAACAACCCGATTGCAGGACTACGAATAGCTATGAATAGTAAAGACTTAGCTCAATACATCGAAGCCACCAATGGCACATTCAAACCCTGGCTATTGACCCAACTTCGATTGAAAAAGCTGGAAGAAGAGCGTGATACCCTTGCTCCCGGAGAATATGAACGCGCCCTGGCTGATATTCACCATGACCTGATGAACCTGGGCGAATGGTGGGTTGGCAAGGAAAATGAAGTATTTTAGTTTTTGCCCAACTCACTTAATGGCAGAAATGCCCTTAAACAGCATCACCATCCCTCCTAGCAAGATGGCGATCGCCAATCCGCCCACCAACCAATCCATCCAAGCTGCCGTTTCCATACCCCTCATCACCCCTAATGGACAATCAATAACTTGCCCTCTATTATCCCCCCATCGGCACCCGGCTCGCAGATTCCCCCATCCTGCCCCTGACCCCGCAGGAAAAACCCAACTAGACCAAGCCAGTGATCAAGGGATCAATCGTTCCTTTGCTTGAGGGATGCTGCGGTAGGATCCAGGTGGCGTTCATGGAACTGGTTCCAGCAGGGGGCTTTGCTTGGATGAACCTATTCACTACCGCAGCGGGCAACGTTTTAACCAATCTGTATAGCTGATCTGGCTGATCTGATTGGCTGACTTAGTTAAGCCAGGCTTTGAAAAACCTCGATAAAAGAAAAAAGCACTCGAAACTTAATGGTTACTGCCTGGCTCTGCTTTAAAAATTTAAATAACCCAATAGGCTACTAATCACTCAGCCGTTCACCCAATTCATTAAACTTTAGAGGGACTGATGTATTGCACTGCGTTCCTAACGCTGCTACAAATATTTGAAAAATCGTATTTGGAAAATCCAGAGATCAAGTGCCTGTACTCACCTAATCTCTGGAAAGCTTGACGAGAGTAGTTTTTAGCTTGTTGTTCGTCCGCTGATGACACCAGCATAGTCCGTCTATGTCAGTGGTGGCACCTAACAACTGTTAGGACTTTGTGTTAACAAATGTAAAATTGCGGATCGAAGCCTCATCATGCCGTTGTCTCACTCCGCAGAAACACCCTTTTCAGGTGTCGAGCGACTCTGGGATCTACCTCGGCTCTATGCCGACTTAGCAACGATTAAGCAGCGTAACCTGACTTCAACTGAGCAAACCTGCCTTCAGGGATTACTATGGGGAGCCGCCCCGAATCGGATTGCCGAAGTGTTGCACCGGCAGCCCCAAGGTTTACGAGTGGATTTGTCAAGGGGACTATATCGATATATCGCTAGCTTAACCCAGCAATCCGTAAAAAATTGGCGAGACGTTCCAGTAATGTTGGAGCGATCGGGCTATCGCTTGTCCCGGCTATCTGAGGCAGAGGAGCGATCCGTTCCACCTCAGCCTTTTGATTCCAACCGAGTCAGGGATTCCAACTCCCCAGGCGATCGAGGGTTAGAGCGACTGTCTGAACTGGGTTCATCTCCTGGCGATCGACCAGAGCCTGCCCAGGGAGAGACACCTCAGTTCCAGTTAACCCTGCAAAATTTGCCGATTCAAGATTTTACAATTCTCATTGGGCGGGAGCCAGAATTTCATCAACTGCTGGAAATGCTCTCCTACAGCAATCCCATTCACTGCATTAGTGTGGAAGGAATGGGTGGGATGGGCAAAACAACGCTGGTGCTGGCAGCCGCGCATTACTGCCTTCAGCTATCTCAGCAATCATCTACTCACCCTCAACCCTCAAACCAGCCAGATCCCAAACTGCCTAAACCCGTTTTTGATGCTTTCATTTTTGCCTCTGCCAAACAGCAACGCCTGACTCCCCACGGGATTTTGCCTCGATTAACTCCCGATCGCACCTTGTCAGACTTGTTTCAAACCATTGCTCGCGTTTTTCGGCAACCGGATCTGCTGCTCACCGATCGAACGGAACAAATCGATCGAATTCGGGATTTACTCTCCCGGCAGCGTACCCTGTTGATTGTTGATAATTTAGAAGCTGTAGAAGATTATTCCAACATCCTGGCGTTTTTGTATGACCTGCCTGCAACGGTGAAGTGCTTGATCACCAGTCGGCAGCAAACCCCCTTTCAAACCCTGCGCCTGGAACCCCTGCCTGAACCAGAGGGAATTCAACTAATTCAGCACCACGTACAAACTAAGCAAGTGTCACTGAATACCACAGAGTCCCAAACGCTCTATGCCTGCACCAACGGTATTCCCGCTGCGATCGTCTATGCCGTTGGTCAACTTGCCGCTGGCTATCCGCTAAAAAACGTGCCCGATCGCTTAGTCACCAGCCAGGGGGATTATGTTCGCTTTTACTTTGAAAGTACGGTAGTCAGGCTGCGAGGAAGTACTGCCCATCGCTTGCTGATGGCTCTGTCCCTGTTTAGCCAGTCTGCCACGGAAGCTGCGATCGCCGAAGTGGCTGATAGTCCAGACTTGCAGCACACCCTGGATGGGCTGGCCCAACTGCAACAACTTTCCCTGGTCAAGCACCATCAGGAACGCTACTGGATGCTCTCCCTAACCAAAGAACTGGCCCACGGTGAACTGGTTGCCCGTTCCGAGTTTGAGCAGGCAGCGCGGGAACGTTGGATGAATTGGTATCTTGGTTTTGCCGAACTTCATGGCGGCAAAGATTGGAAAGAATGGCATGATTACAGCTTGCTGGAGCCGGAATGGGAAAACCTGCATGAGGCGATCGAATGGTGTATTGCTAAAAACCGTTATGAAGCAGTGCGGCAATTTTGGCAAGCGATTCGCTGCTATACCCATGCGCAGGGCTATCGGGGCAATCGGTTGTCCTATTGGGATACCCGCCTGGATTGGGCAGATTGGTTAGTTCAAGCCGCCGAACAGCAACAGGATTGGGCAACCCTGCTGGAAGTGATGCTCGATCGCGGCTGGACGCTCACCCTTTTGGGACAACCTAAACAGTTGAAGCAGGCGCATAGTGTGTATGCCCGAATTTGGCGGCTGCGGCATCATAGCGATCTGAATTTTCAAGTCAACTTAACCATTCACATGGCGGTCTTGCAGATTGAACGACAGCAGTTTGATTCAGCAAGACGCTGGTTGAAACGCACAAAAACTTTGTTAAATACAGTGCAACTGGATCAACCCACCCTGCAACGGCAATGGTTACAGGTACATTACTATGAAGGCAAAATCGCGTACAAAGTCAAAGACTACGATCGCGCCAGTGACTCTTTTCAGCAGGTACTTCAACCCGCCCAGATGCTGAACTGGCAACGAGCCTTTTTTCTAGCAAAAAACTGGTTGGCAGACATCGCAATCCAGCAGGATGAACTGACCGAAGCCCAGCAGTTACTGAATGAAGGCTTGCAGGTTGCAGAAGCCAATCAGGATGAATGCCGAGCTGCTTTCTGTAAACGATCGCTAGCCCGTTTAGAAGAAGCCCGTGGCAACTGGGCGATTGCGCTGCACTGGGCCACCGAAGCGAAACAAAGTTTTGAGCAACTCGGCATGATACCAGATGTGCGGGAAACGGAGGAGGTTTTAGCCAGAATCAGGCAGAACCAGGTCAGGTAGAACGACCTCAAACCAGCAAACCTCCCTTAAAACACCGCTTAGGCAGGATTGACAGACTGAGCGGCAATCCCACGGTTATTCAACACTTCTTGCAACTGAGTCTCCTGATCTTTGCTCAGGGAAGTTCGCAATACCGTTCCACCATAGGGCGCGATTTCATCTAAAACTTTATCAGGCGTGACCTTACGAACCAGGACAAACAGGGCTGAGGTGCCGGGCTCAAAGGTTTGACCCAGATCCTTCATAAACTTGTCTTCCACTCCAAGGTCCGTCAAAGCTCCACTGATACCTCCGGCAGCCGCACCCACAGCAGCTCCTAAAAGGGGATTGAGGAACAAAGTTCCAATCAGTAATCCCCAGAAGCCGCCACTGGTTGCACCAGCAGCCGTTAAGTCAACGGCTTGCTTCAACTTGACCTTTCCTTCAGCATCTTTAACCACCACAGCCGCATCTTCCAGTTCAATCAAATGCTCTTTCTGAAGCTTGACTAACGCCAGTCTCACTTCCTCAGCCTTGTAGGCATCATCATAAGCAATTGCAATGAGATCCGCCATTGAATGTCTCCTGTAATCGAAGTTCACATAGCTTTATTAAACTGACTCACCTATCATGCCTGACAACCGACTTGCGGATGAGTTTTGCTCAATACATCCACTAGCACGGCTATCAGGGTGACATGAGAGATACAAACCAACGCAGGTTGAAGGGGATCGGAGCCTGTCTTGCTGAACGTGATCAAATATGGAGGGTGAACTTTAGTAAATAAACTTGTAACGGTCAGGAAAATGAATGAAATAACCTGTTTTTTTGATGGGATAGCATCTTACCCACCCAGTCAACGGAGCAGAATGAGGATACAGGTTATTGAATCCGCGATCCTTAAGGTTTCTAACAGCTAGAGGGATAATGTTCTATGGGACGCTTTGATGCGCCATTCCAGGAACATAGATTCTAGACAGCAACCAAACCAACCGATCGCAGAATTGTAATCAAAATCGAATTAATAATGCTGAGGGCGATCGCGCCAATAATGGCACTACCAATTCCCCAGCGGAGCCGGAACCCTTGAATCAGCCAGGCTGTTAATCCAAACACGATAATGCTACCAATCAGGGGAATTAAACCCAGGCTGACGATGGTAGTTGTGGCTCTGAACCAGTCCGGGAACAAGCCCCAGATGCCGTTAAAGGCTCCAATGATCCCACCAGCAATCAGGGCAATTACTGGATTGTCCACATCTATGCCAAGGGGCAATTTGGAAATAATCAGCAAGCTAATCGCTAACACGACTATGGAAATTAAAAATCCAACCATTGATGTATTTACCTGAACACAACAACTAGGAATGTATCAGGGGTCAGGGGACTGGCAAGATCTACGCCTTAAAATCCAACGCTTTTTCTATCTTTCTCAGCGTAGAAGCTTCTGCATCGCTGATCCCAACGCCAAACAAGCCCTTCTCTCTGACCGCTTCTGCAACCTGCTGAGCGATCGATAGCAGCCAGGTTTTGAGTTCAGCAGCCTGGGCCGTGGGCACTTTCTGATCCAGAATCGTGCTGATCTGATTGAAATGCGTCAGGGCATTTTGGAGTCCCTCTGCCGCATTTTTCAAACTCTGAATCTGCTGTAGCATCTGCATGTGTTTTTTGATCAGCAATTCATCGCCTTGCAAGGGGTCTTGCTGATCGATCGCATTTAAGGCTTCCACCACCGCTCGAATCAGGTCATTCCTAATATCTTCGCGCTGTTGTTCGGCTGCCAAAATCTGGATCCCTGCCTGGGACTCCTTGAGGAAGGAAACTGGATCCGTCTTGTCGGCTAACGTTAAAGCCACAATGGCTTGCATTGGAGCCTGGAGCAGCATGAGCCACTCCTCCTCGGAAAAGTAAGTTTGTATCATCGTAAATACTTGATTTGCGTGAAAGTGGGCTGCAAACCTAAAAATAAAGTCTAGAGAAGTAACACAACGCTAATGCGCTAACTTGAAACGAACACTCCACTGAGATTCTAGAGCATCTCGGCTGGAAATACACTAAAGTCCAGTGAACCTCGCCAGCAACAACCCACCTTCCGTAGTGCAAGCTTCCAGTCTGCGCGATCGTAGTGCAGGCTGAAAACCTGTGCGGGCAAGATGCCCGCTCTACAGTTGCTAAACTCATGCCCACCTTGACTAGTCGTCCCACCAGTCATCATCTGACGCAATTAAGCTGATCACATCGTACCCTGTACCGCTCCGAATCATTAATGACTCCAGAATGGCATCGAACGATTGATAGGCATCGCTGATTTGAATCAGGTTATTCCCATCTCCAGGTCGAACGATCGTTTCGCTGTTCACCGCCTCTACACGAATGACATCATCTCCATTCCCAGTATTCAGGTGGGTCTGCCCCCTGGAAGTTCCGGCAATGGTGAACCGATCGTCGCCTGAACCTAATAGGATATTGATGATTTCGATCGAGTTGTAGTCGATCGCGTCAGACATGCCTAAACCTGAGATGTGAGAAGCGGTCAAACGTCCCTCATTGTCCTTTGAATCTCCCGAATCATTCACGAAGAGCAAATCATGGCCCATTCCTCCTTGAATCAAGAGAGGGGCAGCAATATCGTTCACTGTTTGACCGGCATTGCCGACCGTGACTACATCATCACCATATCCCAGCTTCAGGGTGGTTGTGCCGGAGATTGCCGCAACGTAAACTGCATCGTTACCTGCGCCAGTGTCCACAGTGGTTTGTCCCTGATGGGTATCCAGGATATGGAAAGAGTCGTTCCCCGCACCCAGTTGGATATTTACCATGTCAAAGAAGTTGAAGCCAATTTGTCCGGTCATGCCCAACCCGGCGATCGCACTGTTCGTCATCGTTCCAACCTGGTTCGTGTGATTTCCAGTGTTGACCAACTCCAGAATGTTGTGACCGAATCCGCCCCGCACGTTCAGTTGTCCCTGAATGCCGTTTAGCGTATCAGCTTCGTTCCCTACCCGCACAATGTTGTCACCGTTGCCTACTTTTACGTTAGTTTCACCAGAAACCGATCGAACGTTGATGGCGTTGTTGCCATTGGCGGTATTGATCAGGGTTTGGGACTGGTGCGTGCTTTCCACGGTAAAGGTGTTATTGCCAGAACCCAGGGTGACACCAATCTGAGTAATGTTGCCGTAGGTGACAGATCCGGTCATTCCCAGCCCCGCTACGAATTGCTGGGTGAGGGTTCCAGTACCGTTGGTGATACTTGCTGAAGCATTCAAATGCACCACGTCGGTTCCCTGACCACCCTGAATTAAGAGTGCGCCACGAATACCGTCAAGCTGTTGCTTCGACCCACCGACTTCAACCTGGTTGTTGCCATGACCCAGTTTGACAGTTGTTGTGCCCAGGATCGAATCGATTTCAACCACATTGTTTCCTTCCCCAGTGTTGAGTTGAAGTTCCCCGGCGTGGGTGCTGCTGATCTGGAAGCGATCGTTTCCAGAACCAAGTTGAATGTTCAGGATATCAATCCGATCGTATTCAATCGCAAAGGCCATTCCCAAGCCTGCAACAAAGTTATGGGTGAGGAAACCGTGCATATCGGCCGTTTGCCCAGAGTTATCCAACAGCAGCATGTTGGAACCAGAACCGCCTTTAATGGCCAGGGATGCCTCAATATCAGATAAGCGACGTTCAGCATTACGCACCTCAAAGATATTGTCTCCCTCTCCACCTTTGATGGTTGTTGCTCCCTTAATGGCTTCAACCACAACGCGATCGTTTCCTTCTCCAGTGTTCAAAATTGTCTGCTCAGGGTTGCTGGAATGAATCACAAAGGTGTCATTTCCAGTTCCTAAATCAATGGTGATAGTGTCAATTTCACCAAACTCGATCCCATGAACCATTCCCAATCCAGTCAGTTGATTCGCAATCAACTTCCCTTCACTGTTACGGGTTTCTCCAGAGTTATCCACAATCAACATATTGTTTCCGGAGCCGCCTGTAACCACCAACTTATCTTTGATCGCGTTCAACAAACCGTTTGCACTGCCAACGCGAATCACATCATCCCCTGCCCCGGTTTTGAGAATGGTTTCACCGGAAATTCCTTCCACGCGCACCACGTCATCCCCAGTCGATGTATTGATCCGCGTTGTCCCTGCATGGGTATTAAGAATCGTGACCTCATTGTGGCCAGTGCCAAGCTGCACATCTACTGTGCTAAATGCACCATAGTTAATCGTCCCTCGCATATCAAAACCAGCAATGCGATCGTTGGAGATGGCTCCTACATTGTCTTTTTGATCACCTGAGTCGTTGAGGTTCAGCAAGTTGTTGCCTCGACCTCCTACTAAAATCAGGTTGGCGAGAATGAAGTTTAACAGTCCATCTGGAGTTCCCACATTAACGACATCATCGCCTGATCCCATACGAATTGTCGTTTCACCGTGAATTCTTTCAACCAATGCTAGATCATTTCCATCACCCATATCGATGTGGGTCAGGGCAGTGTGAGTACCGAGGATCTTCAGTTGATCACTGCCAGAACCCAGCCTGAGGTTGAGGAATTCAAACGTTCCATAGTCGATCTGTCCGGTCATCCCTAGTCCAGCCAATTGGCTACTCGTGAGGGTGCCCGTCCGATCGGTCTTATCGCCCGTATTCACAATGTTGAGAATGTCATCACCAGAACCGCCCTGGAGGGTCAGGCGAGCGGCGATCGTGTTGAGCGTATTGTTGATGCTGTGGACATTGACAATATCCTGCCCAGAACCTGCTCTCACCGTTGTATTCCCTGCGATCGACTGGATATGTGCCGTGTCATTGCCAATTCCCATGTTGACGTGGGTTTGCGCCCGGTGAGTGCTGCTGATGGTAAAGGCATCATCCCCTGAGCCCAGGTTCACGGCAAGAAACTCGATCGAAGCGTATTCGATTAAGCCCTTCATGCCCAGTCCAGTCAGTTGGGAATTGGTCAGGAAACCAACCGCATTATCTGTGTTGCCCGTGTCAAAAACGTTGAGGATATCTGTACCAAATCCTCCCCGAATCATAAGGCGATCCTGAATTCCCGCCAGCATCCTATCGGGATTCCCAACCTCGATGACATTATCGCCTTCACCAAAGTTAATCCGGGTTGCACCACCGATCGCCTGAACCAGTACCAGGTTGTTCGCATCGCCGGCATTAACATAGGTACGGGTGCCGACTCCTGTATGTTCGATCGTGACGATATCGTTGTCAGCTTCTGTGTTGATGTAGGTGGTTCCAGATGTGGTTTTCACCCGCACTTCATCGCTGCCCTCGCCGGTGTTCAGGGTTGTAACCCCAACATGGGTATTAAGCAGGGTAAACCTGTCATTGCCAGAGCCAAGCTGAATATTCAGATCAGCAATATTGAAGTACCGGATCGTACCGCCCATTCCTAATCCCAGAATAGTCGTGCCGTCTAGCTCTCCAATTTCAGTTCCTACATCATCGATCAGTAAGATGTTGTGGCCTTTTCCACCCTCGATCGTCAGTTCTTGAGTCACACTACGACGGCTGATGGAAATGCGGTTGTCTCCATCCCCTAGCTTGAGATGGGACAAAGCCGTGACAGAAGCCGTTCCAGACACTTTCAGTTCATTATCAGAACCCATCTGTTTGACGATAATGCCAAGCGGACTGATGTTGATTTCCAGATCGGTTTCAAGGGTCGAAAAATCATACACACTGCTGCCACTACCGCTCTCCCAGCGATTCCGGCCAAAGTCCTTATCTAGAACAAAGACATTATCTCCAGAATTACCGTTTAATGTGTCTGCCCCTTCACCACCGTCGAGCGTGTCATTACCAGCACCACCACTGAGGTGGTCATTTCCTTTACCGCCATACAGTTTGTCATTGCCGCTACCGCCCTTCAGGGTATCATCTCCGTCTTCTCCCCACAACGTCACCGATCGCGTACTGCGGGAGGCATCGAGGACATCATTACCCGCTCCGCCATACAGGAGTCCACCACCGCTACCCGTAATCAGTATGTCGTTTCCGTCTCCACCATGAAACTCAACGAAAATATTGTCCAGCCTGGAAGCATCGAAGGTGTCATCCCCTTTGCCGCCATGGGCAACGACCTTTGTGACTCCACCGAATAGCTGGTAGAAGCCGTCATATTCCACACCTACCTTACCCGTGGCTTTGTCGGTATAGAGGTAGAAAGCTTCGCCACCATCCGTTAAATCTCCATATTTGCGCAGGGTCGATCGATGTCCGCTATTCAGGTAAAGCACCCCATCAATGACTTCTCCCAGAGTCGGCTGCACTTTGGGTGCCTTGTATTGGAAGTCGTATAGCTTGACATCGAGAAGATTCTTGCTGAACCCAGCTCCAAAGGCATGACCAAACAGATTCAACTCAAAATTGATGCTGCCGTCAATGTTGAACAGGTTGCCGAAGCCATAAAGATTAGACGCAGTGGGGTTATACGATACCATCGTTAGGATTTCAGACCCTCGGATCTTGCCATCACCCTGCCAGGTTTGCCCGATCACATACCCGTTTGCATCCTTGATCAGTGTTGACTTTTCAATATCTTGTAAGTCAACGTCAATGTTCAAGCTAATTAGACCTTCTGCGCCAATCTCAGCAATAAGTGCGTTGAGCGATCCTTGCAGCCCGATCGATCCTTTGAACCGGAACTCTGGCTTCTCATTGCCCTTCATGTCCCAATCCATGATGAAGAAGCCATCTAAAGAATAGAGGGGATTGCCAGTGTCGATCGCCTTGCGGATACCGTAGGTGTCATAACCAAAGCCCAGATCGGCCATCGCAGATAAGCGCAAGATGGCGTTGATGTCGATCGAGGCAATTTTGGGAATACCGTAGGTAAACAACAGGACTCTAAGTTCGTGTTGGAATTCTAGTAGCGGTAACTCGTAGGTAAATAACGTTGCATCACCACCGCTAAGAATCTTCATCCAATTGGAAACATCTTTGAGGTAAGGCAATACCTGGAAGCCAGAACGTGGTGTTTTAGATGTGCCGCTTGTAGTCTTTTCTTGACGAGTATTTTGTTTCAGCACTGATTCAAGCTGGGCAAATCCGGCTGGAGCTAATTGAGTACTTTGCTGACTGGTGGGTTTGCTAGTTCCCAGTCCCATGATGTCTCCAAGCGGCAACCAATCCCCCGGATTAAGACTTGCAAGTGCTTCAGTCAAATCGTAGATTTGTTTTGCCTCTGTCAGGAAAGACCAGTCGATCGTTTTTCCGCCCTTGATCACCAGAATCAGGTTGAGCAGTCCTTTGAGGGTTGGGTCATCCATTAACGCTCTTAGCCCTTTAATTTCTGTGTCAAACAGGTCAACGATCGGCATGAGCGGTTCCAGAATGCCTTTCAGCGTACTTGCGATCGGCTTGAGGAAGTTTGTCACATAATCGCTGAGATCGACTTCCAGGTTGCGAATATTGACACCGGGAGAGGTAAATTTCTGTCCCACTTTCCAATCCCAGTGGACTTCCAGATCTCCTCTCAGGCGAGGTAGCCCTTGTGCACCAGCCAGGCTCAGGGTGGTTCCCAAACTTAAGTCTGCTGTGACACCGAAATCGACCTGGAACAGTTTGCTTAGAGGAGTAGACAGCACGCGGTTAAAGGTCAAGCGTCCTCTTGCATCTCCAACAATATTAAGACCGAGTTCACCATACACGCCGCTGGCTCTGCCATTGGGACGTTTATCGATCAAATCCGCTTTGAAGAAGAGCAACTGTCCCTGTGCAGAAAATACTTCTGCATTCTGAGGGCTGCTAATGGTTTTGGTGTTACCGTCCAGGAATGCGCTGATATTGAGTTGCAGTTCATTGTCCTTCGGATCTTTATTGGTGCTGAGGTAGAAAATATCGCTGACGCTAATGCCAAAGCCAAAGTCAAAGCTCCAATCCAATAGCAGACTAAAACCGCCATCGACTTGCAGGCTAAATCCAGGCAGGCTGAAGTCTAGGGGTAAATCCAATCCAGCCCCCAGGATCGTACCACCCAATCTCATATCAAACTGGACTGCATCCACGCCAGTTGGTAAATCGCTGCCAACTTTCCACAGCTCCAGCAAGTTGCCTTTGATGTCATACCAGCCGACCTGCACATCATCGATCGTGATCTTGCCATCCTTGTTGATGTCCAGAATCAGATTCAGCTTGTTGGGACCTAACACATCCCACAACGTTTGCTGAATAATTTCGATCGCCTTGCCTTTGCCGCTCAGTTTTTCCCGCAGATCTGCTAACACACCCAGGCGAATATCCCGCAGGAAGTCTGCACCACGAGCCAGCTTGTCCCCAATCAGGGGTACACTCTGAGCCAGGTTCGAGTCCATTGTGTATTCCAGGACTCCGAGGGCGGTATCAATTCCATCCAGAATGATCGACGGATCGTTGAGAATCGCTAGTACGGAGAAATTACCACCCAACAGCGCGAACTCACCTCGAATATCGGGGAACGTCATCAGGATGGGATCAGCAGATCCTTTGGTGGGGGAATCTGCTAAGTGCTTGAATAGCTGCATCAAGCCCTGATCGCCATAGACTGGATTGGTTTTGACGCTGAGGGGGGTACTCAGTTCTTTGCGGAATCCCATTACGTCTATGTAAAGCGGCAGGTTAATGTTAAAACCACCCGTTAGCTTGATATCGATGTTGTCGCTGAATTTCTCATCACCGATGTAAAAGCGTCCATCATCAACACGGGTTCCTCCTTTCTGGTCGATCGCAATCAGCAGTCCAGCAAAATCCTTCGTTGAGATATCGCCATCTTCGTCCAGGACGATCGAGCCACCTTTGGTTCCGGCATTAATCGGTCCAACCTTGAAGGCCATGTCCAGATCAGAGCTTTCCATGCGAACGCCAACTTTAGCGTGGGTTCCTTTGCCCGTTGTGGCATCGTAGTCAAGCAGGAAAATTTCAGCCTTACCCTGCCGTAAACTGTCAAGACTAATCCCAATATCAAAGTTCAGCTTGGCCGTTGCTTCCAGTAGCACATTGGCTTTGCTACTGATGTCCACAAATGAGTTGATTGCATCCAGGGCAGCCGCTCCAGCATTGCCGGAAATCTCCTTGAGAGAACCGAGATCGAGGGCAAAACCGAACTTCTCAGAGAAGAAGGCTTCCCATCCCCAGTGAATGTTTAAAGCTCCACCCTCCAGGTAAATCGCGAACTTCTGATCGAGGGGAGCCTTCGTGTTGTCATCTACAATGCTCAACAGCGACTCAAACATCGATTCCACTTCCTGCAATACACCTGCCGGATTATCTGCGACCTTTTGCACCATCGCAGTCAGATCATCCAGGAAGGTGAAGGTTTCCTTCAGGGAGCGAGCGATCACCGGAATCGCCGTCGTGTAAAACGGTTCGCTGGATAAGGAATCATTTAGGAACTCAATACCAGCACGGATACCCCGAAGAATGTCAGCAAAGCTAAGGTTCTTCAGACTCAACAGGTCAGCAATATCAGGCAGAACAACGATTACGCCTTTTTGAGTTACATTTGCAGTCTGAAGATTGAACGGTGTGCCAACGGGTTGAAAAACGGTTTGTAACCCTGCTCGCTCCCGCAGATCAGGCAGGTAAATACCCAATTCCACATCCGGAGAAATGGTAATACCGCCAAACCCAGCATCTACCTTCAGTCCTTTCAAACGAGCATAGGCATCTCCCGTGAAGTTGAGATAGAAGGAGTCCAGGGAACTGCCATTGAGTAGATTATTCAGCTTTTGCGGCCCGGCGAAACCCGTCGCAACCGAAGCTCCCAGATGAACCGCCGAACCCGTGTTTTCGCCACCCGCCTTCAAGCCAAGGAAGCCTAGCTTCGCCGATACTTCGAGATCAGTGACATCGAAGTTGACTTCACCCTTTAGCCCAACGTTGTCTAGGAATATACCAATCCCTGTAACCGTCTTACCCTCATATTTCAATGGGTTGCCGTTCTGATCGTATTTGATCTCATCAAAATCAATGACCAGATCAATCCGTCCACTGACACTGGCACTCAGGTTGGCTCTCGATTGACTCGACAGGGATAAGTCGCCCAAATTCAAACCAAAGTCTAGACCGACATCAAATGCAGTCAGATCTTGCTTAAATGCGATCGGAATCCTGAACGTGTTCTCAACTGGGTCGTACTCGATCGGGATACTAAACGGCAGAATATCAGATTTGTTGATGGCGAGAATCAACTCCTGATAGGAGCGAATTAACTGCCGCTTTTCGTGAATTACATAATTCAGTTTGCTGAAATCGGGCTTTGCTACGGTCTGAAGCAGTAACCCTTGATCATCCACTGTCTCAACCACGGTTAGGGTAGAACCGTTGACGGCCGCAATCCGATAGATACCCACACCCTCAAGGGTGACAAATTTTCCAACCCAGGCTTGATCGAAGGTAACTCCGCTGTGCGTCAGATACTGAACCGTTTTGTTATTGACGATCGTGCTACTTAACGTCGCACCCGATCCCCTTGCTAGGTCAATCTGCGGTTTGTAGAAATCAATTTTGGAGAGCACACTGTCATTGATTGCCGAAGCGAAATCAAGTGCATCACCTAAAGAGATATCTACGAATGGAATTGCAGCTTTCATGATATCGGTATCCCGATATTCCTCTGCCCATTTCACAATGTTTTTGAAGGTCAACAGAAAGTCAACAATACTGAAATTGCGGAAGTTGAGCAGCTTATCAAAGTTTTCGTGGGAAAAGGTGAAATCGCCTGGGACAAGCTTTTGAGTATTAGGGTCTGTCTTAAAGACTGAACCGTTCAGGAAGATCTTAGGCGTTGCATTTGCCGCAAAGTCCACGCCAGCAAGCGTTGCATAGAAAGGCAGTTCAGCAGTAATCGTGCCACCATTTACGATATTAAAGTCGAACTTTTTATCAGTAGCTGGGTTGTTATCGTGATCGGTATAGGTGAGGCTACCACCCAATGCCAGGGTGATTTTACCTTTTTCTCGATCCGCATCATAGGAACCAATACTGGCTTCTAAAGGACCAAAATAGGCATCCAAAACCAGATCCTTTGCACTGGCAGAGGCATTGAAGTCTAACTTGTTCAATGTAAAATCACTGGTAAACCCATTTCCCCAGCCGAAAGCAAGCTCAAAGTTAATTCCAGTTTCAACGCTCAATTCTAGGGTCGCATCACCAGAGAGTTCCAGTCCAAAGTTTTGAGTGGCCGTCCCCAGTGCGATATCTAGATTGGTAGTGTAGGTTGTATTTGAGTTGTATTTGAGAGTTAGGGTTTTGAGATCTTTGTTGTAAGCAAAATTTAGCCCTTCATAGATCGGTAATGTTGACAACCAGTCCTCTTTGAGATGTCCCATTAATCCCATCAGCGTTTGCTGGCTCAAGGTGGGAGCGTCCAGATATTTATTGATTGAAGCACCCAGAGATAGATAAGAACTAATTCCCAGCATTTCATCTAACGTGATGTTGGCGATCGGAATCGGGAAAGTAAGAAGCGTTTCATCACCGCCAATAACTTCGCCATCTTTGACTCCTGGGACAAGTTTTTGCTTGACTCCATCCAGCATTCCGGCGGCACTGCGGAGTGCGTTCTTAATGTCTTCAGTCAGGATTAGATCAATGAATAGGTTATCTGTCGTAAATTCAAACAGATCCTTGGTGATCTCTGTGAATTGCAGGCTGATGGTTTGGTTGCCAACGACGATCGCCTCATTAATGCTGAAGGGGTTCGCTGCATTGATCTTGCCTTCATCAACGTTGACGACACTGATCCCCAGATCGCCACCCACCAACACTGAATCACCCAGCTTCATGCTAGCTGTGCTCGATCCTGTCAGGGCGTACTGTCCATCTGCCAGCAAAATAAAGCCGATCGTACCGTTGGTCAGTTGTCCGGTGAGCAAACCCGTTTGTGGAGCTTCACCTTCTCCAGACCCCTGAATGGTTGCACCGTCGATGCTCACCGTAGCAAAGCCATTGGTGATAGCCGCTAAAATCGCACCATCCGTTTCACGAATTTGGAAGAGTACGTCCCCACCAATGCTGGTACTGAGTCCAGGTAGTCCAGAAATGCCTAGATTAATGCCCTTTCCTTCAACTTGATTGATGCCTGCTTTGAGAGTCTGCTCGCCAAGGGTAATATCAAATGCCGCCTGATTGTATTGGGCACTGGCCCTTCCGCCCATCGTCAGAGCATCGATCCCTTCCAGGGCAATATCCCCAGCAATGGAATAGGCGATGAACTGTTGTCCATCTTGGGGTTTGCGAATTTGCAGATTGCCTGCAATATTCTTCAGACCGAAACCTACGTCATCTTCCTCATCATCGATCGTATTGGCTCCCGCGCCAAAGAAGGCAGACGCATCGGACGCACCCAAATCAATAATTTGCGTTCCATTCTCCGTAGAAATTCCGAAGTTGAAATTGCCACTCAACCGGACGTAATTTGAAATGAGTATGTTGAGATTACTTAACTGAACGCTAACATTATCCTGATCACCCGTAACCTCGGCTCTACCCGACAGATCAAACAGATCGATTTTGACCATGGAAACAGTGCCGCTAATTCCATATTGATAGGTATCGTCGGGATTCAAAGTCAGGTTGAACGCAGCGTCACTGAGGAGTAAGCCCACATCATCGTTGGGATCAGCGGTTGCAGCTCCAATTCCCACAAAGGCAGTGATGGCATCGCCACCCAGTTCCACCACTCGAGTTGAACCATCAAAGCCGAAGGTGAAATCCCCCTTGAGGTTGGCATTGTCACCCAGCAAAAAGTTGAGATCGTTCAGCGCAGCACTGATATTGCCGCTGCTATCACCTGTGGCTACAGCCGTACCAGACAGTTGTAGGAACTCAACGCCAAAGATCGCTACATCTCCACTAATGCTGTATGCGTAAGACTGATCCGCTGCCAGGGTGAAACCAAAGCTACCGTTGTTGAGACTTAGCCCCAGATCGCCCGTCATGTCGATCGGATTCAGTCCCATGCCAACAAAGGCTTTGATCTCAGAACCGACGACTGAAATTTCGTTATTGAATGACGTGAAGCTTAAAGCACCCGAAAGGGCAACATATTCTGAAATTTGCAGCTTGGCTGTACCGCTGATGCGAGTGAAATCACCAGGTTGTTCAAAGAGAACATGAACTTCACCACCAGGAGTTGTGATAGTTTCCTCAATCTTCTCTCCACTGCGATTCAGTTCAACCTTTAATGTTCCTTCCAGGGTCAACTCTGGAATGCCCACGAGAGCAGCAGATCCCTCACCAAACAGGGCATAGCTCATTCCAGTTTGAGCAGTTAGAGGCAGACTATAATCGATCGTCTTAAACAGGACTAAGCCCAGGTCAACATTGGAAATCTTCAGTCCCACTTCATCATCGGTTTCAAACCCTGTTCCCATGAAGGCATAGCCATTGGTAATTCCTGCCAGGAGCTTCGTTACTTCAATCTGCTGCTCGTCATAGGTAAGTGTGATCGCCTGGAAACCAACCTTCCGTCCGGCATTGACGGCATTGGCTGCGGCATTGGGATCATTCGTGGAAGAGACCGTTCCAGCCGTGAGACGAACTTCCACACCCAGGTCATTGCTCAAGCGGGCTGCCAGGGCGATCGCCGCTGCTTGCCGCTGTTCTGCAGTGTCGTTGTTTGCCAGGAACTCAACTCCGGTACGGACAAACTGATGGTTTCCAGCTCCGCCCGCTGCGGTTAGATTGACGACTGTACCATTGGGAGAGGCCGCCAGTCGGAGCGCATTGCCATTAATGCTAACCACATAGTAGGTTTGACCATCCTGCAAGCCACCGATCGCCTGGGAACCTCCTGTACGGTATTGCACCGCTTCACCGACTTTTAGATCTACGGCAACGGGTAGGAAGATCGTATTGGTTGCAGCATCAACCGCGATCTGGTTCCTGGCATCAAAATTTGAGCCGATTTGTACCAAACGATGATTACCCCGTCCGTCGCTGGTTAGATCAACAATTGCACCCCCTGCACCAATCAACTGAATGGCTGTATCACTAATCCGTTTCACCTGGTAGGTTTGTCCAATCGTTAAACCACCGATCGCGGTTTGCCCTGGATCAAGTTCATAGCGAACGGTGGCTCCGTCTGTTAGCTGATGGGGAGAAGCAAACTGAATTTGATCCTGGGAGATATCAATCCGTAGCGTATTCTGAGCGGCGAAAGTCGTTGCTGTAACGCGAGTGAACTGATGAATTCCGATACCATCACTCGTCAGATCAACCACCAGTCCACTATGAATGTCCGTCAGTTGTATCGCCGTGTTGCTAATGCGCTTGACTGCATAGGTTGCCCCTGCGGTTAATCCGCCGATCGCTTGCTGTCCTGGTTGAATGTCATAACGGACGAGCAAACCATCCGTTAGGCTGTGGGCAGAAGAGAACAGAATCTGATCCCGGCTGAGGTCTACTTGCAGGTGATTTTGGGCTGCAAATATGGTTGCAACCTGAGTGAATTGATGGTTTCCAGTACCACCACTGGTCAGGTTAATCGCTGCTCCACCTGGCGTTGTGCTGAGTTGGATTACCGTATCGCTGACTCGCTTAACGTAATAGGTCGCACCAGTTGTTAAACCACCGATCGCCGTTTGTCCGGCTGGAACTTCGTATTTGACCAGTGCCCCATCACTCAGGTTGTGCCCCGCTTCAATGATGATGCGGTTGTTGGTCGTATCGACGTTTAGCGTGCCAGAGGGAGAGAAGTGGTAGGTGGGCATGAAGCGATACCTCGACCCGCCTGCCACCATTGCCACATCAACGAAAATATTATTGTGCAGATCCTCTAAGGTTTCAGCCAGTTGGAACCGGGTATCAGAAATCCGCTTGACGTAGTAAGTTTTCTCTGACGTGGGACGATAGACTCGCGCCTGGGACGTATAAATATCTGCATTCAGACCGCTGATCGGAGACTTGGGCAAAGAAGCGGTGGAATCCAGTTGGAGAACAATTCCCTGTCCGGTTTGGAAACCGTGGGCATAGTTGAGGGTAATTGTTGTGCCACTCGTGGAAAGAGTAGAGGGAGCATGGAAGGTGAGGTGATCCCGGTTGGTGTTTGCCCGTTCCACCAGTGTCAACGTTTGTAATCCCTGCCCAATGCTGGTTAGATCTAATGCTTTATTGCTCAGAGCATCAGGGCGAGTTTTTGCCAGCTTAATGACGGTATCACTGACCCGAATCACGAAGAACGGATGCACATCGGGATTGGTGTACAGCGTGTCGAACGTGCCACCGACTGGACGGCTACCGTCTAGAGTGCGATAGTAGTCAACTTTGTCGCCCGTTTGCAGGAAATGATTACCGGAAAAAGTAATTGTTTCATTATCAATATTGACACTACCGAATCCATTCTCAGTGGCAAAGGTTAGAACGGGAATAAGCGCATGATCGCCCAAACTATCACTCGTCAAATTAACGATCGTATTGCCCTGCCGCAGTTGAATAGTGCGTGCATCAATCACATGAACGGTATAGAGAGCACGATCGCTCAGTCCCCCGATCGCGCGATTGCCCTGTGCTTCGTAACGAACAGTTTGACCGTTAGTGAGGGAATGCGCCGTAGCAAAGAGAATTCTATCGTTCTCAATATCAATCCGTAGCTGATTCTCGGCTCCAAATTGGCTGACGGGAGTGAGGGAATGATTGCCCAGGCTATCACTCGTGAGGTCGATCGCCCCTCCATCCTTCGTATGGCTGAGTTGAATGGTATTAGCATCAATCGCCCTCACATAGTACAATCCACCGTTGGTTAATCCACCCACTGCGGAATTACCCTGGGCATCGTACCGCACCATCATTCCCGTGGTAAAGCCATGCGGATTGCCAAATAGAATCCGATCGCGTTCCAGGTCAATATTGATCTGGTTCTGGGTTTCCATCAGCAGAACCGGGCGCAGATTGTGGCTACCTAAACCATCAGTCGTTAGATCAACCACCTGGCTACCGTTTAGCTCCCGCAGCTTCACCGTCGTAGCATTTACGACTTCAACCAGATATTGCCTGCCGTGAACCAAGCCACCGATCGCCGTGTTTTGTCCGGCATCGTACTGAACGCGGCTCATGTTGGTGAGTCCATGCGCCTGATTAAACAGAATCAGGTTTTGCTCAACATCCACGCGGATGGAGTTCGTGGCATTAAATTCAATCACCTGTTGAAGGGAATGAGTTCCCGCGCCTGCACTGGTCAGATCAACGGCTGCCCCCCCTGAAGTCAACGCCAGTTGAATCGTTTGGGCATCAACCCGAATCACATAGTATTCCTGTCCGCTGACCAGCCCACCGATCGCCTGTTGTCCCGCGCCTGGTGCGTAGATGACCTTCTGACCCGTCACCAAGCCATGCGGCTTATCCATCACCAACCGATCGCGTTCAATGTCTACCCGGTCTTCATTGAAGGCAAATCCATCAACGATCGCACTGATCGATTTTACGGTCGATTGTTCAGCGGCAAGGCGATCCTTTTCAGCGGCTAATTGCGATCGGAGTTCTTGATAAAGTGCTTCATCAATGAGGGTCTGATGCTTGGTCAGAATCAGGTCATTAAAGGTAAGGGTGGTGGATTGTTCTGTTGCACCCGGCCATTGAGGCGTGGAGAGTTCCATCGAAAACTCCCCACCAAAAGCCACATTACCGCCTGCATCAAACTTCACTGCTCCTTCAACCCGGAATTGATCGGTTTGAGTTTCGTTGAAATGAATCTCGATCCGATCGTCTTCCCCTTTACCAACCTTGACGATTTTGTTGACGACCTCACCCGTCCGATTAATCCGAACAGCTAACTCACCACTCATGCTGAGTCCATTCACACCCACCAATTCTGCTGCTCCACTGGCGACCAGAGCATAGCTGCTACCCTTTCCGGTACTGGCGTTCGTATCTGAGAAGAGAGCTAAACCAAGTTGACCATTACTGAGTTGAATCCCCGGTGCTGCATCTGTGCCGCCCTCTGCTCCGATGAAGACATTCACCTCTGTCATCCCAATCAGCAGTTCAGAGCTACTGAACTCCAGTCCAAACTTTCCAGATGCTTGAACCGCTTGGGCAATATCCAGCGTGACTGAACCCGTCAGCGTTTTGATGTCTGCGGCATGGTCAAAGTCAATTTTGACGATTTGATTCGGCGTGGCAATTTCTAGATTGTCGATCGCCCGCCCGGTCTGGTTAATCGCAATATTCAAGTCACCGCTGAGGGTGAGTTCAGGAACACCAATTAGTCCAGCCGCTCCACTCCCTTGAAGCGCGTAGCCCTGTTTGGTTTGCCCTGTGCTGCTGTTGAACTCCTGCTCCAGGAGCAGTCCAAGCTGATCGATCGTCAGTTGTACGCCGATCGCACTGCTGGTTCCGTAGCCACTCCCCACAAAAGCATTTGCCCTGGACAATCCCAGGAGCAGTTGAGTTGTTGTCGAATTACCGCTGGTAATCGTCTCTTTTCGAGAGCAAAGGCTCCACTGAGGGCAATGATATCTGCCAGATTGATGCTGGCAGTCCCCTGTAACCGAGTGACTGCATCCGCTGTAGCAAACACCACACGGATATCATCTCCAGGCATCGCAATAATTTCATCGATCGCCTGTCCAGTGCGGTTCACCTCCAGCTTCACATTACCCGCCAGCGTAACGTTATCAATACCCACCAGTCCAGCCGTTCCAGATGCATTCACTGCATAGGTTTTGCTATCGGTGTAGAGGATTAATCCCAATGCTGCATCACTGATCTGAACCCCAGTTCCATTGGCTCCAACAAAAGCGTTAACATTGTTCGCCCCAATCCGCAGGGTATTGTTGTATTGCTCGATGCCGAAATCGCCAGAGAGTTGAGCAAAGCCAGCAATATCCATGTTCAGACTGCCGATCACCCGTGCGATCGTTCCTTCATCAGCAGAATAGTGAATCCCAACGGTTCCCCCTGGGGTTGAAATCAGTTCATTGACGCTTTGTCCAGTGCGGTTCAGTTGCAGAGTCACATTCCCATTCAGCGTTAAGTCATTGATGCCCACTAAACCTGCCGAACCGGAAGCGGTTAGTGCATAGCCAGAACCCGCATCGCCACTGTAAAATACCAGTCCCAGGTTGCCGTCTTTGACTTCTAATCCCGTGCCGTTCGCTCCCACAAACGTCTGAACCTGAGTTGCGCCAACTCGTAGAACATCACCGTTTTTCTCAAAGCCAAAATGACCGGATAGTTCGGCAAACCCGGCAATGTTCATGTTCAGGCTACCCATCGCGCGGGTAATGGTTCCTTCTGCCGCACTGTAATTCAGGACAAAGGGATCTCCCCCTGCGATCGCAATGATTTCTTCAACGGCACGTCCAGTCCGATTGAGTTCCAGCGCAATCTCACCATTCAGAGTGACATCATTGATGCCCACCAGTGCCGCAGAACCGATCGCCTGTAAAGCATAGGTTTGCTCATCGGTATAGATAACCATTCCCAGGCTGCTGTTGTTAACTTGCAACCCTGTGCCATTCGCGCCCAGGAACGCTTCTACATTCGCCGCGCCAATCCGTAACGTATTTCCATCCTGTTCAAATCCGAAGTCACCGGAGAGTTGAGCGAATCCAGCAATATCTAACTCCAGGCTGCCCGTGACGCGGGTAATGTTGCCTTCTTCCGGTTTGTAGTTAATGACAACGGGCTGTCCCGCAGTGGCGATCGTTTCTTCAACGGCTCCCCCTGTCCGATTCACTTCCAGGGTGGCTGATCCACTCAACGTGATGCCGTCTACACCCACCAGAGCCGCCGACCCCGAAGCCATCAGCGCGTAGGTTTGATCACTGGAGTAAACCACCAGACCCAGTTCAGCCCCACTCACCTGCAATCCAGTGCCGTTCGCCCCGACGAAGGCGTTAATGTTTGTTGCACCGACCTGGAGTTTACCGGACTCATTGGTGATACCAAAATTACCCGAAAGCTGTGCAAATCCAGCCACATCTAAATTCAGGGAACCGACGATGTGCGTGAAATCATCTGCGGAGTAGTCCAGGAGAACATCTCCACCAGCAGTGGCGATCGTTTCGTAAACCGTCACGCCAGTGCGATTCACCATCAGGGTGGCATCACCGCTCAGGGTTAATCCATTCACCCCCACCAGGGCAACTGTCCCCGCAGCCCCCATAGCGTAGGTTGCGCCATTGGCATCGGTGTAGATGACCAGTCCCAGAGCCGCATCATTGATTTGAACGCCCGTCCCGTTTGCCCCCATAAAGGCATTCACGTTGAGTGCGCCAACTCGCAAGGTATTGCCGTTTTGCTCAAAGCCGAAATCACCAGAGAGTTGAGCCATTCCAGCAATATCTAAATCCAGATAGCCGATCGCTCGACTGACGTTACCTTCATCTGCTGTATAAGTAATGGCAACTGAGCCACCTGGGGTTGCAATCACCTCATTAACGGCAGATCCAGTACGGTTCAGTTCTAGAGCCACTGCACCCCTCAGGGTCAAATCATCAATTCCCACTAAAGCAGCAGATCCACTCGCTTGGAGGGCGTAGGTAGCTCCCGCCTGGCTGGTATAGATGACCAGACCAAGTTCAGCCTCACTGACGTGAAGCCCCTGCTGATTTGCTCCCATAAATGCATTGACATCCGTTGCCCCGATCAGCAATGTATCGGCAGTTTGCTGAATGCCGAAATGACCGGAAAGCGAAGCAAATCCATCCACGGACAAGTCAAGCTGTCCTGAAACCCGCAGAAAATTCTCTACTTGAAAGTCAATCTGAATATCACCGCCGGACGTGACGATCGTTTCCTCGATCGCCCGACCCGTGCGATTGATTTCCAGAGCCGCCGAGCCACTCAGGGTGACTCCGCTCACTCCCACCAACTCAGCCGTTCCAGAGGCTTGCAGAACATAGCCCGTTGCATCGGTGTACAGGACTAATCCCAAGACTGCATCATTCACCTGAACGCCAGTTCCGTTTGCCCCCATGAACGCATTCACATTCACCGCACCCAGGCGCAGGGAGTCCGCTGTTGTCTCTATGCCAAAGTCTCCCGATAGGGCAACGATACCTTCGATCGCTAAATCGAGGGAACCCGTAACTTTGGGTCGAAGCTGCCCTTCCTCTGCCGCCAGGGATAGGTTGATTTCGCCCGTTGAGGTTGTAATCTTCTGGTCAACTACTGCCCCCGTTTGGTTAATGGCGATCGCCGCTGAACCCGTGAGCGTTATTCCATCAATGCCGACCAGTGCTGCCGTTCCTGAAGCTTGCAGGGCATAGGTTGGCGAGGGCGATGAACCCTCTACCCATTGCATCAGCAAACCCAAACTGCCATCCGTGAGTTTGATGCCCATCTCATCCGCAGTAACGTAGGATGCACCAACAAAGGCAGATACATCCGTTGCGCCCACGAGCAGTTGGGTGGTCATGACACCATCCATCGGCTTGACCGTCTGCTCAACACTGATTGAGCCAGAGAGTCCTAACGATCCAGCAATATCGAGGGAAACACTTCCCGTAACTCGCGTGAAATCTGATGCATCACTGAACTGAATCTGGATCTCACCCCCTGGCGGGATAATGGTTTCTTCAACCACTGTTCCAGTGCGATTGACCTGAATCCCCAGAACGCCACTGAGGGTCAAGTCGGGAACTCCAACCAGTGCGCCAGAACCGCCACCCAACAGGGCATAGGTCATTTGCTCCTGTTCAGTGATGTCCTTGGAGTAGACGATCGTCTTGAACAAAACTAAACCGAGATCAACATTGGTGATCTTGATGCCAATTTCATCGTCTGTTTCAAAGCCAGTGCCCATAAAGGCATAGCCATTGGTAATGCCAGCCAGGAGCTTGGTTTGAGCAATCTGCTGCTCGTCGTAGGTAACGCTGATTTCCCGGAACGCTACCCCTCGCCCATTAGCACTGGTAGCTTCCGTTACATTCCCTGCTTGTAAAGTGACCTGAATGCCCAGATCACGGCTCAGACGTTCCTCTAACGCCAAACCAGCATCTAACCGTCGTTGAGCAATGTCATTATCTGTGAGGAAATCGGCCCCACGCCGGACAAAGCTGTAGTTTCCAACTCCTCCTGCCGAAGTCAGATCGATCGCGCTTCCCCCTGGAGTCATTGCCAGTTGAATTGCACCATTCAGATTGCTCACGACATAGTAGGACACGCCATCCTGCAAACCGCCGATCGCTGTTCCTCCAGCAGAACGGTACTCCACTACTTCACCGACCTTGAGATCGACAGGCGCAGGCAGCAGAATCCGGTTGGCAATCACATCCACCTGAATGCTGTTTTTCGCAGCAAAGGTAATCGGATCGCCCAGTTGTTCTATCACGCCAGGAAGCAAGACTGAATCAAAGCCCCAGGTAGGCATGAACCGGAAACCTGATCCGGCTTTACCACTGGGAGCCTGAATTTGAACGAAAATATTATTGGCTAAATCTTCTGCGGTGAGCGCGAACTGAAGATTGCCATTGGCTGCGACTTTAACGTAGTAAATATTATCGTGGGCTGCACTGTAGACTTTGGGTTGGGTGGAGTAAGCCACTGCCTCCAGTCCAACGATCGGCGATTTGGGATAGGCAGCTCCTGGATCGAGTTGTAGGGTAACGGTTTGCCCGGTCGTTAAGCCGTGGGCATAGTTCAGCCGAACGGTGGTGGGGTTGACGAACTGAATGCTAGAAGCGGTGTGGAACGTTAAATGACCCCGATCGCCATTCGCCTCTTCGATCAGCGTAATCACATGGAAGCCACTGCCTGCACTGGTTAAGTCAACAGGAGCACCATCCTTCAGCAGTTTAATTTTCGTTGGGCTGATCACTTGGACGGTGTAGGGGTAAACATCCTGCTTGGTCAGGAGAGCATCCAGAGTTCCGCCGATCGCCTGTCCGCGATAGGGACGGTAATACTGAATTTTGTCGCCCGTTTGCAGATGATGCGGGCTGGAGAACAGGATCGTGTCATCAACAATATTGATGCCGCCATTGCTGCCAGCCGATGACGATTCGATCAGAACCGGACGGAAACTGTGGGAACCGAAACTGTCTGAGGTCAGGTCAACGATCGCGCCCGTCACGATATCCTTCAGTCTCACCGCAGTCGGACTGATCACTTCCACCCGGTAATCCTGTCCCTGCTTCAGTCCACCGATCACCGGATTAGAGCCAGCATCATAGCGAACTTGGCTGCCATTCGTAAATCCATGTTCGACACCAAACCAAATCATTTCTTGTTGGGTATCAACTCGAATTTGATTTGTGGCTCCAAAATCAATCACCTGGCTCAATTGATGTGTTCCAGAGCCAACACTAGTCAGATCGATCGCGCTTCCACCCAACGTTGCTGCCAACTGCACTGACTTTTGATCAACAGCAATCACATAGTATTCCTGACCATCAATCAAACCACCGATCGCCGTATTTCCTGCTCCCACTCGGTAGATAATCTTTTGTCCGGTCTTAAAGTCGTGAGACGTTTGGAAGATAATACGATCTTGCAGGAGATCAACAAAATCTTCATTGAAGGCAAAGCCATCGACCGTGGCTTGAATTTCGCCGACGATCGAATTTTCAGACTCTAATCGTGTCTTTTCTGCTGCCAGAAGGGATAAAAGTTCTTGATAGGTTGCTTCACTGATCGCGCCTTGCTGTTCTGCCAGTGTGAAGTGAGTACTGGCAAGCGCAGAGGTCAGATCGGTTGCACCAGGTTTTTGCTCGGGGAATAGCTCCATTGAGAATTCACCACCGAAAGCCACAGTCCCAGCAACGTTCGCATGAACCGTTCCCTCAACCCGCAGTTGCTCCTCCTGTCCTGGTTCAAAAACGATGTCAAAGGTATTGCCATTCCCTAATACAACACTTTCGTTGATCACCTGACCAGTCTGGTTAATCCGAACCGCTAGGCTACCTTCCAGTCGCAAATCATCCACGCCGACCAGCGCCCCCTCTCCATCCGCAACCAATGCATAGGAAGGAGTTGCACCGTTATAGAGAACCAGCCCTAAATTTCCGTTACTGAGTTTGATCCCTGCTTCATCCGCAGTTCCACCCCCAGAGCCGACGAATGCAGTAATGCCAGTCGCTGCAATTTTCAAGGGATCGGCTTCATTGTTAGAGGGAACAAAGCCCAGCCCTGTACCGCTAATGTAGCCAACTCCATCCAGTCCAAGCTGGAATGCACCCGTGGCAATACTAATCGTATCTTGAGTGCCGATCGCGCTGACCTGATTTACAAAGAGCGTTAATCCATCAATTCCGACCAGAGAAGCATTCGCATTGGTAATGCTGTAGTTGTAGGTTTGGTTGGAATTCAGGGTGATGCTGAAGTCTGCATTTGTAATCGATAAGCCCAGATCATCACTAGTGGTTGCAGTTGCCGCGCCATATCCAATCAATGCTGAGGCATTATTCGCACTGATCACGATCGGTTGTCCATCTTGCAGGCTGAGGGAGAAGGCATCTCCAGCCAATCCAACCACACTGCCGATCGCTAGATTGAATGCGCCAGTGCTGAGAATGAGATTATTCAGATGATCACCATCAATCTGCACATTTTGGGCAGAGAGATTCAGTCCCGGAACGCCGCGCACTTCAATACTGGCATTGCTGAGGCTGTAGCTGTACCCCTCTGCATCCAGATGTAGCACGAGGTTAGCATTGCTAAAGGCAAAGCCAAGATCACCACTCAGATTTGCTGTAGTCGCTCCATAACCCGCAAAACCAGAAAGTCCTGAACCATTAAATGATAAAGTTTGTCCCGATGCGGTGGTTTCAATCTGGAATTCAATAAATTCACCACTCAGGTTTAAGAAATCACCAATATTCAGTACCGCGTTGTTCAGGTTTACTCTAGTGCTGTTGGCATTCCCGATCGCACTCACAGCATCAACCACCAGAGTCAGTTCCGGAATTCCCCGTACTTCGACCGCAGCATTGTCCAGACTGTAGTGATAGGTTCCATCGGCACCGAGTTGCAGAACAAAGTTGGCGTTACTGATGGCCAGACCAATATCATCACTGGGATCGATCGTGTCCAGACCATATCCTGCTAAAGCTGCAAGTCCCGTTCCCTTAAACGTGACAATCCGATCGGCTCCTGTACCAATCGTCGTAAATTCTAAAAGTTCTCCACTCAGACGGAAGCGATCGTCTAAGTTCAAAATTGTATTGACTAAATTAATATTAAAAGCAGTCCCGGTATCATCACCCGTAATGTTAACTGCATCGGTACGGAGCGTGATCCCCGGTATGCCTCGAACCTCTACAGCTGCATTGTTAATCGTGTATTGATAGCTGCGATCGGCATTGATCTGTAAATCAAAATTTGCATTCGTAATTGCAAGTCCAATATCATCGTTGGTAGCTTCCGTTTCTGCGCCATAACCCGCAAATGCAGAAATGCCTGTACCCGATAGGGTGAGATTTGCACTCGTTCCGGTATCTTCAACCTGTATCGATAGGGATGTAGCCGTTACATTAATAACATCTTTAAAGCCGACGGTTGCATCACTAATGGTTAAAGATAAATTGTCTTGATCTCCTGTCGCACTGACTGAACCAGCAGAGAGCGTAACGCCATTAATCCCTCTGAGTTCTGCATTTGCATTGTTAAAACTGTAGTTGTAGGTTGCATCGGAATTCAGATTAATATTCAAATCAGCATTCGTAATGGCAATGCCGACATCATCGCTGGAATCTTCCGTCTCCGTACCGTATCCTGCCAGGAGATTAGCATTCATCAGGTTGAACCCGATTTGCTTGCCGCTCTGGGTTTGTTGAACATTGAAGGAGAGCCGATCGCCATCAATCCAGACAATATTGCCTAAACCGACTGTGAATGAGCCAGTTTCCAGACTCACCTGCTCCTGATCGCCCGTGACATTCACTTGTTCAGCTTCAATAATTAGCCCATCAATGCCACGAATGCCGATCTGCCCATCACTGAACAAATAGCTGTAGTCATCATCACCGTTGAACTGAAGGCTGAAGTTTACTGAATTTACTTCCAGCCCCACATCATCACTGAGGTCACTGGTGTCTGCGCCATACCCAATGAAGGCATAGAGGTTAGAACCCGTAAACGAAAGCCGATCGTTTTGTACACTGTAGGCTAAGGCTTCACCCCCCAGCAGGGCATTCCCCCCAATGCCCAACCGAAAGTCGGATAAATTAACGATCGTCCCTGCTTCCGTCCCACTTACCGTGACATCATCCGCTGATAAGGTGAGTCCCGTAATATTAGTTAAAGCGACCTGCCCCGACAGCGTGTAGCTATAGGTGAAATCTGCATTGAGCACCAGATCCAGATTTAAGTTGGTCAGGCTTAAACCGCGATCGTCGCTGATGTCAGGGGTACCCAGCCCAGTGCCGATAAAGGAATTTAGGTTAGTTCCAGACAATCTCAACGAATTAGCATCATTGGCCGCGATCGTCAGAGAACCATTGAGCACCGAACCACCGTCAAGCTTCAGTGTGACTGAGTTGAGATCCGTCAGAGAATCAGTCATCCAGGCATCGTAAAGTTGTTGCATGGTCAGGGAAAACAGCACTCCCTGATATGCGCTCTGAAAGACCTGAGCTTCGATCGCACCCAGGGTATATTCAAGCTGCCAATCTCCACCCAGGGCAGCCGTTCCCGTTAAGTTATCCGATGCAGCAATATCGGCTCCACTCAGATCACTCAATCTTTGAATCAAGGTTCTACCTGCTTGGCTCGCTGCCAGGTTACACCCGTAGAGCAAAATATCTGCCGTTGCCGTGAGGGCAGATCTCCATCCTTGAATCTGTGCAGCATATAAATCAAGGTTCTGATTGCTCAGATCCGTTGCGCCAATACTTAATCCAACCTGATTACCGTGGGAAACAATATGGATCGCAGAAATGTTTTGACGTTGGCTTAAAACATGACTAATTTGCTGAATTCCATCCTGACTGCTATCTAACAGGAAAATTTCCGCCAATGGGTCAATTTCTGCAATGAGTTTTTGATAGTTTTTAACTCCTGTATCAATAAAGAAAATTTCTTTGGCAGCGATCGCGCTTGTTCCAATAGACTTGAAGTTAGTTAATGAATCGCTAAAAGGTAATTGTCCAACCAGGATTTCACTGCCATCAGCACTGAGCAGCCGATCGATCTGAGTTGCTGATGTCGGAGCCCTATTAGAAGTCAGGATGGACAGAGAGCCATGCAAGGGATCATCCCACTCTGGGAGAGCAACTGGAGCCTGAAGGGGATCAGCAAGGGGCTGAATTTCCAGGACAGGGAGGCTAGAGCTTTGGGAAGTTAAACCTGTCAAAGGAGATGCAGGCAACAAGGCTGCCAAAACATCTGATTGAAGCTGTAAACCTTGAGACTCTGGGGAAATATGCTCGCTTCCTGGATTCATTACTACTTACTCTCCCTGATTCAAAGTGCGCGATCGGTGAATGGAAACACTGGAATTGCGACAAATCGGCAAAAATGTCAGCAATTGGAGCTTTACTACGCTTGAAACTAAGCTATCCAGCCATTCCACGATCGGAGACTAGAAAATTTCAGTCGCAAGACATAGCTCTAGTTATTCTATTAAGAGAGATCTCGACGTGATTTTCGTGCCTTTTTTTACTGGTTTTTTGCCCAAGCCAGAGCATTCTTGCCGTATATATACTGATTTCACTTAAGTAGCTAATATGTCTTTAGAGTACTGACACCAGGAGTGTTTAGGATTGCCAATTAAATAACCTGTGCAGCGGTTTACTTCGCTGACTGGGCGGGCAAGATGCCCACCCCACAAGAATTTCAGTCAACAGAATACCCATGAAAAAAGGCAGTCTCAACACTGTTAAGAAACTGCCCTCTCAAAGTTTCAAGCCAATGGGTCTTACTGCAATGTGCCCGCCAGCTTGACAGGAGATTGCTGAATTTTTTCAATCAGCCATTTCTTAAAGAATTCTGTTTCAATTTGCTGCTTCAGGGTGTCGTCGAGTTGAGCGGCTTGAATTTCATCAACCTTCAGCAACCACCACTGCTCATTAATCTCGATCGGCCCAATCGATTGGCCCCAAACGCTGTTTTTAACCGACTCCTGTAGCTCTGGCGGAATTTGTCCCCGTCGCAGAGTTCCCTGCTTCACCACCACTTGGTCAGAATGCTTCAAAAAGGACTCATTCAAACATTCTGAAACAATTGCATCAAAACTGGTTCCCGAGTTCATCCGTTGCCGGAAACCGTCGGCAATTCCCTGGTTTTTGACCACAATAAAGGTCAGTTTGACCAGATCAAGAGTTTCGTGGTTTTGAGCAAAGTATTCTGAAGCGGACTGCTCGGTCAGTTGAGTTTTGAGCTTTTCTAGCTTAATTGCTTCGGTCAGCAAATTGTGAAATGCACCATAACTCAAACCCTTGCTCGTTAGCCACTCCTGAAAGCTATCAGGGGCTGTCAGATTTTCTTGGCTGCGGAAGCTCTGTACCTTTTCCTCTAGCTCTGCAATGCTGACCTCCAAATCGTCTCGGCTAGACAGCTCTTGCAGCAGGAGGTGTTGACCAACAATCTCAGTAACGAAGGGAGCGAGTTTGCTGGAACGTTGTAGATATTGCATTGCCTGTCCGAGCGAAATAGACTGCTCGCCCACCGAGAGAAAAGGAAGTGTATTGAAATCTGTCATTAGCTCAGTTCCTTTTAATTAGATCAAGTCTTCTAGAAAAGTAGGTTCTAGGTTTTGCTAATTTGAAGCATTCCCCAAAAAACGTAGGCGAAAACACTCTGAGCCTGCCCAAGTCCAACTTCAGGGAAACTACGGAAGTGGGATTAGAAGTTTCTGAGTTTTTGGGTTAGCCATTCAGTAAAACTACTTGGGAAGTACCATGATGAATTGTTTCCTCTACCCATGAAAGCAGCGATAAAATACATCAAAAACAGAAGCTTTACGAAAAAAAGACAGAAACCCAGTCTCAGTTTCAAGAACTATCAAACTTGCAAAAAGCTTGCATTCTTTGATACCAGGACTGATCTCCTGGGAATAATATCGTAGAGAGATCAGATTTTACTGAGCAGGCGATCGCCTCAAATCGTCGTCATTAGTAAAAAGAACATTTCTAAATTCATCGTTATTTTATCGATCAGGGGGATGGTATGACTTTGATGCAGCAAATGACCGATATCGCTGATACTAAAATGCTGGTTTTTATTGATTCAAAAGTTGATCATTGTCAGCAATTAATTAGCGAGATTAATCCTGGTGCCAAAGTTCATATTCTATCTCCCGAAACAGATGGTGTTTGGCAAATTACACAAGTGTTAGCGCAGCACCCTGACATTGACAGTATTCATATTATTTCTCATGGTGCGCCCGGAATCCTCTACATCGGCAATACCGAACTCAGCAGCAGCAATCTGAGATCGTACACTGAGTCGCTCAACAACTGGTTTAAGCATGCTGCCAAAACCGCTTCTGTTGTTTTATATGGTTGTAACGTCGCGGCTGGAAAAACGGGGCGGCAATTGATTGAGACATTGCACCAACTCACCCAGGCAACCGTTCGCGCTTCCAAAACACTGGTAGGACACGCTTCACAGGGCGGCAACTGGAACCTGGATCAGTATGCTGGAATTGGCAATGCCCCCCTGGCCGTTCAACCTCGTATTGCTGAGTCTTATCCAGGCACATTGTCTGCGTTTCCCGATGGTGACAGCTTTTATCGATATGTAGTTAACGATCCCAACGTCACCTTTCAAAGCATTGTTTCAACTGGAACCCGTATTTACAGAGCTACAGAGCAGAATGCCCCTGTTGGCGCACTGAAATTTGATGAAAACCATGATGGTAAAGTTGGGCTGGGTCTCACCTTTAATTTCAATTATTACGGTACTCTGGTTTCCGACATTACGATCGGCATCAATGGTGGAATTATCCTGGGTACAAACACAGGCATTATTTCACCAATCAATGCGTCCTTGCCTATCGTTAACCCCCAAACAGGAGCCAGAATACCAGCCATTTTTCCCTACTGGGCTGACCTGGATCTCTCAAGGGGGGGAGATATTTACTATCGATTTGTGGGTGCAAACGGGAATCGTTCTCTGATTATCGAGTGGAACAATGTTCGCCATGATGATTCTAATGTGACGGATGGCATTACGTTTCAGTTGGTTCTTCATGAAAGCAGCAATGAAATCACCTTCATCTACAATGACGTATCCTTTAATAATCCCAACTATGATAACGGGAAGGATGCGACGATCGGCCTGAATGGAGCTGATCAGATCGAATACTCCTTCAACACCCCCAGCCTGAGCGGTGTGCAGTCGATTCGGTTTCTTGCGGATCCGCGACTGGTCACAAACTCCTTTACTATTCAGGAAGGACAAGAGATTACGCTCACCAATCAGAACCTGAGGGCAACTGATTTTGACACCACTGTAAGCAACATCACTTACACGATTACTGACATCCAAAATGGTCAGTTCAAAGTTAATAATGTCGTCGTTTCAGGCGAAACCGTCACCTTCACTCAGGAGGATGTCAACGCTGGGAGAGTCAAGTTTGTCCACAACGGGAGTGAAAATGCCCCCTCGTTCAAGATCTCTGTCAACGATCCATACGTTGACCCCATTCCGCCATCCGTTGCGGCTCAGATCAGCTTTATCAACGTTAACGATCCCCCTGCTTTAACCAACGTTGTTCCTTCTCTGACTGTCCTGGAAAACACGGTCAATGCTGCTCCTGTATTGATTGATGGAGATGTCACCCTGTCTGATCCGGACTCTCCTATCCTGAATGGGGGACAACTCACCGTCAGCTACAGCAGTGGTGGCAGTACCGAAGATCAACTTTCCATCCGCACGGCTGGTGCAGTCAGTTTTAATGGTTCGATCGTCCAATTCAACGGGGTCACGGTGGGTAGCGTCAACCAACTCACGGATGGCACCAATGGCAAAAGTTTGATTGTGTCCTTCAACGGTAATGCAACCCTGGCGATCGTTGAAGCCATCATCGAAAGCCTGACCTATCAAAATACCTCCCATACTCCCAATGCCAACCGCACACTGTCCATTGTCGTGACCGATGGAGCCGGAGGAACCAGTACCCCCGTGTTCGTTCCGATTACGGTTACGGCAGAAAATGATGCACCAATCGTTACAATCCCCGGAATACAGACGATCGACGAAGATAGCTCATTTACCTTTGCGGGCAGCAATCGAATTTCGGTCGAAGATGTTGATGCCGGTAACAACTGGATCCAGGTGGTTGTCACTGCAACCAATGGGAGAGTTACCCTGGGTAGCACCGCAGGAGTCAGTTTCCTGAACGGTAGTAGTGGCACCAACAGTGCGTTGATCACGATGCAGGGCACGGTGAATAGCCTGAACACTGCCCTCAACAATATGGTGTTTACCCCCAACTCAAACTTTAATGGAGCTGCATCCGTCAAGATTGATGTGGACGATCGGGGTAATTCAGGGGTAGGAGGAGCCTTAACCGATAGTAAGACGGTTCATTTCACCGTTGAAGCGGTTAACGATGCTCCGGTCAATACCGTTCCTATGGCCCAACAGGTGGATGAGGACACCGATCTGATTTTTAGTGGGGCCAATGGGATTAGCGTTAGCGATCTGGACGTAAATGAAGGAACAGGACAACTTCAGGTCACGCTATCCGTCACGCATGGAGGATTGACCCTCAGTTCCATTCCCGAGGCCCTGCAACTTCAGGTAGGAACTGGCACAAACGATCGCACCATTCGGATGGTAGGGACGATCGCTGCTATCAACACTGCTCTGAATGGATTGAAGTATCGCGGTGATTTGCACTTCAACGGCTCAGATGTGCTGACGATTTCAACCAGTGACCTGGGAAATCACGGAAAAAGTGGAGCGTTAACTGATGTTGACATCATTCCGATTACTGTAATTGCGGTGAATGACCCGCCCGTTAACACAGTTCCAACCACGATTCAGAATATCAACGAAGATACCGATCTGATTTTCAGTATTGCCAATGGTAATGCCATTTCTGTCAATGACGTTGATGTCTCTGAAGGGAACAATCGGCTGCGAGTCACTCTTTCAGTCAATCAAGGACTGTTGACCCTGAATGGTGATCTCAGCGCTCTTAGCTTTTTGAATGGCGATGGGCGTGAAGATCGCACCATGACCTTTGAGGGCACGATCGCTGCCATTAATGCCGCTCTCAATGGATTGGTTTATCGGGGTAACCTGGATTACTTCGGTGCAGATACCCTCAGCATCACAACCAATGATCAGGGCAACACTGGAAAGGGCCCGACCGGAATCACAACCAATACCATTGCGATCGCCGTTGCTCCAGTCAATGATGCCCCTGTACTTTCCGGGTTTAGATCCGTCGCTACATTCGACGAACAGATTGTCAAAGCAGGTGCCGTTGTCATTGATGATAACGTTAGCTTTGTTGATGTTGATTCACCTAACTTTGATGGTGGTTTTCTGCGCGTTGTCTATAGTTCTGGCAGCTTACCAGAAGACCAACTCTCCATTCGCAACCAGGGAACCGGCGCAGGGCAAATTGGCGTGAATGGTAGCGTGATCAGCTATGGTGGGACGCAAATTGGGACGGTTAGCTCCGATGGGCGCTTTGGCAGTAGTTTAGAGGTTCTATTCAATGGCAACGCTACGGTAGCAGCAGTCCAGGCCCTGATCCAGAATTTGGCGTATCAAAATACTTCCCACACTCCCGCCCCAGAGCGCACCATTACCATCACCATCAACGATGGAGACGGCGGAACCAGCATCCCTGTCTCGACTCTGATTGTGGTGAATCCCTTCAATGATCCACCCGTGCTGGGCAACAACACTCTGACCCTCGAAGAAGGTCAACGGGTACAGCTCAATAGCAATCATCTCAGTGCAACCGATGTTGATAACAACGACGCAGAATTGGTGTTTGAGGTGAGCAACGTTCAGGGTGGGTTCTTCCTGATCAATGGCATTCAGGGAACGGTATTCACACAGCAGAACATCATCGATAACAAAGTTGAGTTTCAGCATGATGGGGGTGAAGCGGCTCCTTCCTATGAAGTGCGGGTTAAAGACGGAACCAACACAACAGTCGCTGCGCCTGCTCAAATTCAGTTCACCAACGTCAACGATGCACCCGTGCTGTCAGGATTTAGCTCAAGTGTCACCTTTAGTGAGGAGGTGGTCAAAGCGGGGGCAGTAGTGCTTGATGACAATGTCAGCCTCATTGATGTTGATTCACCCAACTTTGGTGGCGGTTTCCTTCGGGTTGTTTACAGTTCTGGCGGTTCGCCTGAGGATCAGCTATCCGTCCGCAATCAGGGGGGCGGTGCAGGGCAGATTGGCGTGAATGGCAACATTGTCAGCCACGGTGGCATACAAATCGGTACGATCGTTTCCGATGGACGGTCTGGCAGCAGCCTGGAGATTTCATTCAACGCAAATGCCACGGTGGGAGCGGTCAGATCCCTGATTCAAAACCTGGCGTATCAAAATAACTCCTCTACCCCTTCACTGAACCGGACGATTACCATCACCATCAACGATGGCAACGGCGGAACCAGCATCCCTGTCTCGACTCTGATTGTGGTGAATCCCTTCAATGATCCACCCGTGCTGGGCAACAACACTCTGACCCTCGAAGAAGGTCAACGGGTACAGCTCAATAGCAATCATCTCAGCGCAACCGATGTCGATAACAACGACGCAGAATTGGTGTTTGAGGTGAGCAACGTTCAGGGTGGGTTCTTCCTGATCAATGGCATTCAGGGAACGGTATTCACACAGCAGAACATCATCGATAACAAAGTTGAGTTTCAGCATGATGGGGGTGAAGCGGCTCCTTCCTATGAAGTGCGGGTTAAAGACGGAACCAACACAACAGTCGCTGCGCCTGCTCAAATTCAGTTCACCAACGTCAACGATGCACCCACGTTACTGGGACTGTCCAGTCTTGTCACCTTTGGCTCTTCAGCAATTAACGCACAACCTGCTGTAATCGATAACAGCGTCAGCTTTAACGATGTAGACTCTCCTACCCTGGGCGGAGGCCACCTCAGAGTGACCTATAGTGAGGGCGGCGGTTCAGAGGATCAGCTTTCAGTTCAAAACACGGGGAATGGAACCGGGCAAATTGGCTTCAACGGCACAGAGGTCTTTTTTGGTGGAGTGCAAATCGGTTCCGTTGATACGAGTAGACCTGGAACCAATGGGATGGTCTTCCAAATCAACTTCAATGATCAGGCAACGATCGCCGCAGTCAAAGCCCTGATTGAAAGCTTGACCTATCAAAACACCTCAGCAACCCCTACTGAACAACGCACGATCGCAGTCACAGTAAATGACGGGCAGGGTGGAACCAGCACGCCGAACAATGTAGTGATTGCAGTAGTTCCAGAGAACAACCCACCGGCCATCGCAGCACCCCTGTCTGGAGAAATTGACGAAGACACTCCCTTTACCTTCAGCGGTAGTAATCGGATTACGATCGCAGATGCCGATGCCGGTAGTAGCAACCTTCAGATTACCCTCACTGCCACGCACGGTAGGCTGACTTTGAGTGGAACCAACGGGTTAAACTTCCTGGAAGGAAATGGTAACGGGAATACCACCCTGAAATTCACAGGCAACCTGGTGAATATTAATCAGGCACTAGATGGATTAGTTTTTAACCCCAATTTGGATTTCAACGGAGTTGCAACAGTACGAGTTCACGTGGATGATCTGGGGAATACCGGACAGGGTGGCTCAAAGACGGATGAAGACATTGTCAGTATCACCGTTAATGCTGTGAATGATGCCCCAAAAATTCAGGTTTCTAAGAATCAGACTATTGATGAAGATACGAACTTAGTTTTTGCAGGTCAAAACCAGATTATTGTCAGTGATGTCGATTCCGAAGGAGAGATTGTTCGAGCTTCCCTGAAAGTTAGCCACGGCAGGCTATCGCTCAATGGGGACGTGACTGGACTGAGATTTATTGCAGGTAGCAGAACCAATAGCAGCGAAGTTGTGTTTGAAGGGACGATCGCCGATATCAATGCTGCCTTAGAGGGTTTGGTGTATCGCGGTAATCTCAACTTCAATGGCAGTGACACGCTGAGTATTGAAGTCAATGACCTGGGCAACACAGGCAAGGGAGGATCTCTGACCGCTAGAGAAAATGTCAGAATTGCAGTTCAGGCAGTCAATGATCCGCCCGTGAATATTGTGCCTCGAACTCAAACCGTCAAGGAAGAAGCGGCCCTGATCTTCAGCACGAACACAGGGAATGCAGTTCGCGTCACCGATGTGGATATGAAAGAAGGGACTGGAGTTCTCCAGGTTTCTTTGACCGTAACCAACGGCACCTTGACCCTGGCTCAAACCAACGGGCTGACCTTCTCCCGCGGAAACGGTACTTCAGATCTCACGATGACTTTCCGAGGCTCCATAGAATCCATCAATGCCGCCCTGAATGGTATGAGCTATCGCGGGAAGCGTGATTTCTTCGGACGGGAAACCTTAACCATTATGACCAGCGACCTGGGTAATACCGGGAAAGGAGGCGCACTGCTGGATGTGGATACGGTGGTGATCAACGTGGAGAACGTCAACGATGCACCCAGCATTTCAGGTGCTCCCGCCAACACCATTGCCCAGGGTAATTTCTACAGTTTTGTGCCAACCGCAGTGGATGTAGACGGCGATCGACTCACCTTTGCCATCAACAATAAGCCAGCCTGGGCCAGCTTTGATCCCAAAACGGGGCAGTTGAGCGGCACTCCAACGGAAGCGGATATTGGCATCATCAGCAATATTGTCATCAGCGTTTCCGATGGACAATTAACCACACGACTTTCCCCCTTTAGCCTGACTGTTTTGGATAACAAGATTAGAGGTACGCTGGAAGCCGATCAGCTGACTGGAGATGACACAAACGACATCATCATTGGCGGGACTGGCAACGACACCCTCTATGGTCTGGATGGAGACGATGTCCTGTATGGCGACGATGGCGACGATCTTCTGTTTGGAGAAAACGGGAACGACACGCTCTATGGCGGGCTGAGCAATGATTTGCTGGATGGTGGCAACGGAGATGATTTGCTCTATGGTGAAGATGGCAATGATACTTTAATTGGCGGCACTGGGCGAGACACGCTGTATGGCGGCACTGGCAATGATTTGCTGAGGGGGGGACGTGACAGCGATCGGATGTATGGTGATGCCGGAAACGATACCCTCTACGGTGATGAAGGGAATGACCTTCTGTATGGTGGCGCAGGTCACGACAAGCTGTATGGTGGTGTGGGCAACGATCGGTTGATTGGTGGGCCGGGGCAGGACACCCTGGATGGCGGTACAGGGCGGAACCAATTGACCGGGGGAGCGGGTCGAGATGTATTTGTCCTGAACCGAAAAGGGTTAGCCCTGGTTAGAGACTTCAAAGTCAAGCAGGATCGGTTGGCAATTGCCGGACTCAAAGGTCAAAAACTCTTCTCGAAACTGGGCATCAGTCAACGGGGCAAGCACACGATCATTGAGTTTGACGATCGGGTAGTGGGTCGGTTGATTGGAGTCAAAGCCGATCAAATTACGCCCAAACATTTTACTTCCGTCTAAAATCGCGGGAACCGTAACCTTCCCTATTTCGGCTCAATCGCTGATCCACCCACGAGTGATGGGCAGGGGATGGAACCAAACCACCCCCTGTATATCACAAAAATTTAGGCAGATTCCCTCTGTCAGGCTTTAGCATCGTAGTATTCAGAAATATGTTCGTAAACCTGGTCAGGAAATTGTAGATCTCGGTAAACATTGCAGGTATCTGGATCATCCGGTGTTGGGCAAATGGGAAAATCCTGCTGTTCCTGCCAATCCAGAATTCGATCGCGTTTTGGCGGGTTGTAGTCTTTCCCCTGCACTTGTAAAACCAGTGCTTTCGCCTCAGCTTCGCTCAGGTCGGGATCTTTTTGCAGCCAGCTAATCAATTCATCCTCATCTAAAAAATGGTGAGCTACCATCGCAAAGGTGAGCCGTCCATAATGCCCAATGTCTTTGCCTTCTTCCAGCGCATCGAGTAAGTGCGCCATCATTTCACTTTTACGTAATTCATCCACCTGCATGCAGCTTACTCCAACAATTTCATCATGCTTGATTCCGTTATAGAAGGTGCTGCTCAGAAAGCCGTCTATCTCAGGGCTTGTTTATAGTTCTAATGTACCTGGTAGGGGCGCACAGCAGTGCGCCCCTACGGATTATTCTGGATTGACGACCGAGCCCATAAATAGAATTGCGCCGCTCTCGTTGTCTCGAATGGCATAGAAAAAGGGGCGATCGACGGTCATGACAAACGGTTCTGTGGGAATTTGCACCGATGTGGCTCGAATTCCGATGGAGGTGACAGCCGCCGCTTCAGTGCCTTCTTCATTCACTTCAATGAAGGTTTTGTGGCGCACTTCGTTGACGAAGCTATCCTGATCGGTCAGTCCCGTTAAATCTGCAACATCTGGGTCAAACGCCATCGGCATCCCCAATGCTTTGAGTGCATCGTTAAGGCGGGTGGCGTATTCATACTTAAAGCGGGGCAGTTCTACGGTGCCATCTCGACGGGTGAAGCGGGTCATGGCAGTATCCCAATTATCGGCTGAGAGCAATTCCTGGGAGAACTGAGTCAGCGGCACATCCGCCTGGGGCAAAAAGACGTACATACTCAACCGACCCTCGCCATAGGGCAGGCTGACTGCCTGAAACTCGTCAGTTTCTTGATAGAGATAATTTCCCGACTGGCTCATCAAGGGGTGATTTTTGGTGCTGCCATCCGGTAGCGTAAACGGTCGATCGCTGGTATTGGCTTGATCAAAGGCTTGCTGCCATTCTCCCTTGAAGTACACCGCATTGATTAGAAACAAAATGTCATCCGGGCGGACTTCATCCAGAATGGTTGGAATTTTGCCCTCGGTGTTGCGATCGACCCAATCGTTGATCCGGTTCACGACAGATGGATTGGTAAAGTCCAGCGTTTCCACCTCGGCATCATAAAACGTTTGAATCCGCTGAATAAAGTCTGGCTTAAATGCCACTTCCTGATTCCCCCACAACGAGTTGGCGATCGCCAGTTTCACTTGCGGGTCAGCATTTTCCAGGAGATTTTTTAAATCTGCATTTGCCTGGTTCAAATCCTCCAGGCTCATCCCGTGCAGTTCCAGCGTTGTGGCAATTTGCTGCTGGGTTTCACCACTGGCACCGTTGTAGAGCATGGAGAGGGCGATCGCTACGCTGGTGGGCGACATCATCAGGTTTTGCTCACTGTCTTGCTGTATCAGTTGGGAAAACAGCTTGAAGCCAAACTGGTTATCGGCAGCGATCAGTTGCGGGTTGACGGCAGGAGTCGGACTCATGGTGGGAGATGGGGTTGCGGGTGGAGGTTGGGCGATCGCAGAGTTGCGGTTAATTGACCCACAGGCAGCCAAACCTGAAAGGGCAAGCCAACCTGCAAAGGCGATGGTGAAACAACGAACAGGGAATCGTGCCATACAGGAACTCCTCGACCAGTGGATGATTCTCAGCATGGCATGCCCTCAAATCCAATGTAGAAACGTTTCGATTCTAGTAACCATACAACATCAAAGACTCTGAGTTGCTGGTGAGTGCAGCTTATTCAACCCCTGAAGTTACTCCATGATCAGGCATTAACGTCTCTGCTTCTCGAAATGTCTTCACTCTGAAGCTGATTAACCCAACCCAGATCATACCGATCGCATTCAGCATATAGAGCAATGCAATCCCACTGCCCGCCTCTATGCCCACGATCGCCCCAAACATTGAACTCAAGCTTCCTTCCGCCTGCATACCGGGTTCAAACACTCGATCGGCAAGCAATCCGGCACTGAGTCCGGCTGAGGCTTCAATGACGATGCCAATTAGATAGTCCGCTGCAAAAACTCGTCCCTGAAGGTTGGGCGCAACTTTGGCATACCAGATCGCCATGTAGGAGCTAAAAATCAGGGGACTGTGCAGGGATGCTCCGAACCGAGTGAGCGCCCATAGTCCAATTCCTTGTCCCAGCCCCAGTGCCAGTTCACTCAAGCCAATGCCGATAAAGCCAACACTCATCCCCACCGTTCGACGACGAAACCCGCTCCAGATGCTTAGAGCGATCGCGCCAATCACCCCTCCAACGCCCGATGCTGCCACGACCACTCCTAAAATTTCAGCATTGCCCCCCGTTCTCGCCAGAATCATCGGCTGGTACAGCACCTCCCCCATTTGATTCAGAAAAGCAAAGGCAGACATAACGATTACCATTGCCAGCAAACTGGGCTGAACGGCAATGTAGCGAAACCCAAAGGTCGTCTCCTGCCAGAGTTTTTTACCCTTTGACACTTCCTCCTCCTTCCCGACTCCCCACTCCCGACTCCCCACTCCCTCATCCCCCTGAGGAATCGTCACCAGAAACAACGTCACCATGGCGATCGCAAAAGTCACCACATCAATTCCCGTAATACCCAATAGTCCTACTCTGGGATAAAGCAAACCTGCCAAAGCTGGAGCAAGAATTCCGGCAGCATAGTTCACCATCGTCCCCAGGCTACTGGCACGAGTATGGTGTTCACTTGGAACAATTAATGGAACGAGAGTGGAATAAGTTAGGGATTGAATATTCCCAAAACAACCAATGATCGTAGCAATCAAGTAGATATGCCAAAGTTGCAACGCTTGAAATGCTGCCAGGATGCCAACGGATATGGTACAGCAAGCCGCAGCCGCATCGCTAAAAATCAGCAGATGTTTGCGGGAGATGCGATCGACCAGTACCCCCGAAAACAGGGATATGGCAATTTGCGGGAGTTGATAGAAGACGAGAATGAGGGCGATCGCCGTTGCCGACTCGGTTTGCTGCCAGACCCAGAGGGTGAGGGCAAAGTAAGTCATGCTGCTGCCAATGGAAGATACCAGTTGACCAAACCAAAGAATAATAAACGTTCGCACAAAATCACGTTAAAACTTGAGCAGGAGCATAATAGCGATTTTCTGCCCTGGTTTTCTTTGTCAGTCGGAGATTTTTCTTCGCAATACGAACGTTTTGCCTGTTGCGCGATTCACCAGTCCGATTCTCCATCCTATAATGAATCCATCGCCCGCTACGGAGTGGAACAATCCGTGATGTTTTCATCCGTCAACCAACCCTTACCCAGTTCTGCTGAGCTACTTGGCTCGGATGATACGCCTGTGGATAATGAAGACCAAAATCTCCTCCCTAATCTGCTCCTTCTACTGTTGACCCACCTCTGGGCTGACCGCATGGACTGGTACTTTGGGGTAGATATGGCGATTTACCACACCGCCGGGCTCAATCCTCGTGTGCCGGTGGTACCGGATGCGTTTTTGAGCCTGGGGGTGGAGCGGAGAAAAGGGGGCAAATCCCGTCGCAGCTATGTGGTGTGGGAAGAGCAGGACATTCCACCGACGATGGTGCTGGAAATGGTGTCCCATCAACCAGGGGAGGAGTATGCTGAGAAGATGGCACTCTATGCTCGGCTGGGGGTGTTGTACTACGTAATTTACAACCCTGAGTTTTGGCAGCGCGATCGCCATCAGCCCCTTGAAATCTACAAATTGGAAGCTGGAACTTATCGCTTACAAATTGGTGAACCCTACTGGATGCCAGAGATCGGGTTAGGCATTGGTCGCTATCAGGCACAGGTGGGGAGACTACCGCAGGAAATCCTGACCTGGTACGATGGGCAGGGAAACCGTCATCTGAGTGCGGAAGAGCAGGAACGGCAGCGTGCAGAACAGGAGCAACGAGCCAGGGAACGGCTAGAAGCCTATTTGCGATCGCAAGGCATTGATCCAAATCAATTGCCAGAGTAGAAGCAATTGCACTTTTTGGTCACTTCTCTAACGGCAGTAATTGCTCTCTGAGTTCTTCAAGATACAACTCAGTGCCGATCGGGCCAGGTAAACCTAAACAGAGGTAAGCCGGAATGAAGTAAACCTGTTCAGATTGGCTAGCGTCCAGAGATTGGGCGATCGCACTCTTTTCCCATGCCTGCTGAAAACGGGTTAACTGGTGTTGCTGCAAACGGTTGGCATCAGCCGAATGACCTGCAACGGCAAAATCAACTCCAAATAACAGCACTAAATCGGCCTGGTTCATTTGGGGAATTTGCTCCAGGGAAATCGGCACAGAGGATTGGAGTTGGTCGGGAGTCATATCGGGGGGATAAACCAGTTGAAACCCCAAATCCTCTACCAGGGCAGCACAGTAATTTTCTTGCGGGGTGAATAGACGAACTTCAGTCATATCCGTGGAAGACAGCATCAATACCCTGGGATGGGATGCTACAAGGGGGGCAAATCGTTGTCGTGCCTGGTCTACAGTTTGCTGCATCTGGGTTAAGGCTGTTTCTGCCTGGGCAGCTCGATCCAGCACTGCGGCGATCGTCCTGAGGTTAGTCTCGGTCTCAAACCAGTCAAAGAGTAATGTCGGCGCAATTTGAGAGAGGGCAGCATACTGTTCACTGCCTAAGTGACTGGGCCCCAAAATCAAATCAGGTTGGCTTCGCAGCAGTGCTTCCAGATTGGGTGTGTAGTTTAAGCCCACATTCACAGGATGGGTGGTGATGCGATCGCCTAGATAGGGAATCTGCACCGCTGGATTGTCATAATCTCTGGTGTGAAACAAGATATGGTCAGCAAACCCAACGGGCTGTTCTTCTAAAACCAGTAACAGTTCCAGCAAATTGGGGCCCAGTACCACAATCCGTTCGGGCTGTCCGCAAACTTCAGTTTGTCCCATTGAATGGTCAAAGGTACGACAATCAGCGGTTGCATTCGGTGAGGGAGACGGGAGATCTCTCGAAGGAGCGATCGCACCACAAGCCCCGATCACGCCAGTCATTAGCCCTGTAATGCACCATCTTTGCATGGATTTTTGCCAAATCATAGCGTGATCCTGATTATCTCCCGTTGATATCCTAAAAACTGACCGAGACGGAACCAATGACAGACAACGGCTCTCCTGGTCGAATTCCCGTATTACGGTTTGCACCACTGGCACTGGTGATGTAATTCACATTAAATAGATTATTCACATTGACTGCCAATCGCCAGTTATCTCGACGGTAGAACAGGGCTGCATTAGTGAGGAAATAATCGCCCAGTTCAAAGTTATTATCGAGATTGCCAAAGCGGTTGCTGACATAGTTAACCCCCAGTCCAAATCCTAATCCCTGCAAGTCTCCCGATTGAATCGTGTAGGTAGACCATAATCCGGCACTATGGCGAGGTGCATTCAGAAGACGATTACCCACCGGAATCACATTATCCTCCGTCACCCTGGCATCGGTGTAGGCGTAGAAGCCAATCACATTCCAACCTGGTAAAATCTCGCCAATCACATCCAGTTCAATTCCCTGGCTGCGTTGCGCTCCGGTTGCCGCCGATGCTCCTGTAAGGGGATCAACGACCGTTGCCACATTGCGTTTTGTAATATCGAAAAATGCCAGGGTTGCCAGCAGATTGCCATCCAACAGTTCCGTCTTAATTCCAATTTCAAATCCCTCCGATCGCTCTGGTTCCAGAAAGTTACCGTCAATGCCTTGAGCAAGGTTGGGAACAAAAGCTTGGGCATAGCTGGCATAGAGGGAGAGGTTTTCCAGGGGACGGTACACTACGCCCAGTCTGGGAGTCCAGGCACTATTCGACTGTCCGCTTCCCTCTTCCACATTCCGAAAGTCAACGCTGTCATACCGTAGACTACCCACAATAATGACATTCTCAAGAATTGTAATCTGATCCTGCAAGAACACACCGACGCGATCGGATTCTGTATCAAAGGGAGTAAAGGGCGTGAGTCCACTCAAATCCGGTCGGGGAACCAAGCCATATTCTGGATCAAAAATATTCAGCGATGCCGGAGAAGCCAGATCAACGCGGGTAAAGGCTTCGTCAAACCGATTAAAGTTCAGATCAACGCCGATCAAAAGTGTGTGATCGATCGCTCCAGTGGCAAATTCACCCACCAAACTGGTCTGCAACGAGTAATCATCCGTCCGATAGCGGCGATCGGCAGGAAAGCGCGTCACAATGCCCGTGGCATCATCCACTGCAAAAGGCAGAAAGGTTTCTAAATTGTAGTCCTGGGCAACATAGCGAAAGCCGTTGCGTAATGTCCAGATCTGATCGAATTGGTGTTCCAGATTGTAGCCAATTGTGAACGATTCCGTGCGGCGGAAGTCATCCAGTTCATTCACAACCCGACCGGGGGGAACATCCGCCACCCGATCGCCAATGGCAACTAAACCCGTATCGAAGGGAGCCTGATCATTCAGGTATTCCAGCGAAAAAGAGAGGGTCGTGCGATCGCTAATATCCCAGGCTAAAACCGGAGCGATAAAGAATCGTTCATAGTCAGTATCAAAGTCTCGGAAGCCATCTTCTCGCTGGTAGGCAGCATTCAGACGATAGCGGAGTGAACCATCTGCCGTTAATGGGCCAGAAAAATCCAGGCTCGGACGAATTAGTCCAAAACTGCCTGCCTGAAATTGCAGTTCATACACTGGATCAAACAGCGGTTGCTCCGTCACCAGATTAATGATTCCGCCTGGCTCATTTTGACCGTACAAAATCGAAGCGGGACCCCGCAACACTTCAATCCGCTCCAGGTTTGCCGTCTCCTGTACCCCCAGGTTGTTGTAGACCCGGAATCCATCCCGCAGAATTGGGCCATTGGAAAAGGAATCCGTGGAAAATCCCCGTAGCGTCAGGGTTCCCCCTGCACCAAAGGCATCCAGACTGCCGATCACCCCGCTGACATTCCGCAAGGCTTCATCCACCCGTAAAATTTGCTGATCTTCCAAAACCTGGCGTGGAATCACCTGGATCGACTGGGGCACATCCAGAATCGGGGTATTGGTACGAGTGGCAGTGCTGGCATCAGGCACAACGTAATCATTGCCCTGCTCACCAGAAACAACAATCTGAATGGCTTCTTCTGCCGGTGCAGTAGCGATCGACTCCCCAGGAGTCACCCTGACGATCAGTTGAGCCGTTCCAGTCCGCAGATCCACCACAGGCGGTGCATCGGTTCCTGTGATGGCAATCCGCACCCGGTTGTCGGGCAGTTCGCTCATGTTAATCAGCGCAATCCCTGCTGCCGGTTGGGTAGCTGAAAACTCATTCCCTTCCGGTAAGTCCAGCGAAGCATCAGGCAGATCAACAATTAAGGCATTCCCCACCACCGTCGGTTCAGGAAGAATGAACTCACCCGAAGTTTGCAGCGTCAGTTCAATGGCTCCATCGCTTGAGTCAAGCTGGATTCCCGTGATTTGAACCACTGAACCCTGAGCAATTTGAGTTAACCCTGCCTCCCCTACCTCCGAACGATTCGCCAATGACGATCGCGGTTCCTGCCCCTGCCCCTGTTCCTGCCCCTGCCCCTGTTCCTGGACTTCCTGGGCTTCCTGAACGTCCTCAGCGATTCTCCGTTGGAGAGGCTCCGCCAACGCCTCTGTCCCCATCAACCAAACCAGCCCTGTTATTAATCCAGCAGACTGCCCAACCCAAATAATCCACTTCAACGTCATACCTACCCTACACCACAAATAGCAATTCTTCTCAACAATTCACTAAGAGATGATAGGGGGTTTGAGAACCAATTTTCTTTGTGAAATTGCAAGGTTTCTTTGTGAAATGGAGTAGGGGCAAAGCATTTGCGGCAAAATGCTCTAATCAAGGCTCAGAGTTTTCTACGAAACGCTTTGCCCCTACCTTCCCAACTGGAACGCCTTGGGGTTGATTCCAAATCTGCGCCGAAAAGCGGTACTGAAGGCTTCGGGATTGCAATACCCGACCCTGGCTGCCACTCCCGCGATCGACAGATCAGAATTCAGCAATAATTCCTGGGCAACCTGCATCCGGTGGTGATGAACATACCCAAAGGGCGTTGTACCAAACACCTGTTGAAATCCCTGCTTCAACCGATATTCACTCAGTCCTACCTGTTGGGCGATCGTCGCTAGCGAGGGTGAAGTGTTGGTATGGCGAATTAACAAGTCTCTGGCTGTATAAAGCCGTTCCCGTTCAATGGAGGTCAATCGCCGCGAGCGTTCCCTGGAGGATGGCTCTCCTGTCCATTGCGAAAACTGCAACGCCAATAGCTCCAGGGCCTTGCTCTCCAGATATAACTGCTGTGTCAAGCCCTGGTAGGGAGCCTGCAAAATTTGCTGTAACACCTGATTCATAGCGGCTGTCGTTTGTCCGAGAGGGTGGTGGAATCGCCGAGTCCCATCTCCTGCCAGAAAACGCTGAAGGGGTTGAGCTAAATGAGGGTCATTGGAATAAAAGGAACGAAAGTAATCGGCAGGTGCATAGATCATCACCACCTGAATCGGCTCATCGGATTGCCATTCCTCTACTTCGGTCAAATCCGGCAGGTGATAGAGATAGTTGCAGCCGGTCGCCTCGGTATAATCCGGTTCCACCTCTGCCGCCCCTTTTGTTTTCACCCTGGAGGAACCCGATAGATAAAATTTTGCTGTCAACGGAAAGACCGAGTCATGCTGCTGTTCTAAGCTTAAGGGCTGTCGCAGCGTTGCCTGACGAATGTGAAGGGTTAACCCATTCCGCAGGTGAATGAAGCGATCGCCTCCCTTGCCTAAAATGCTGGGCAAGTTGCTCTGTGTCTCAAAAGCCGTTTGTTGATGGATGATTTCCCCCTGCTGTTGGGCGTGCTCTGCGAGGGACTGAAAATCAGATAAGGTGAGGGCGATCGAATCCCTTCGGTGGGTTATTGCCCCTTTTACATGAGTTTTTGCAGAAATTGCCATCCCCCTCTCCCGACTATTTTACTGCCACTTATTCTCATTAAGAAAGATGACGGATGTCAAGCGGAAGGACTCCGTTTTGCGATGAAGGTTTTCCCCAAGGGTAAGATCTTCTCCAACGTGGGTTTGTTCTGAAATCTTGCGATCGCGTCTGACGGGAAGCAAGCATCAGACACAAGGAGGACAGATCTGTGCAAATCTGCTGCCATCCCACAAGTATGAGCCGATTTTCGGTTGAAGACTTTAAACGGAAGAAGCTACTTCAGTTGCCAGTCGATGGGTGCCTCAAAAATGTCTGCCTCAGAGAAAGGGCACGATTGGGGCAGTTGCTCAGGGTCGAGAGGCGTTTCTTGACCTACCAGGTTTAGCCCCTTTTCATAACCAATCTCGATCGCTTCGCTCAAGTAGGGCTTCAAGCTAGGATTTTCCTTGAGGTGACGACGAATTTCCTGACGCTGTTCTTTAATTGTGTAGACCCAACTCTTAGATCGGGCTTCGGATTGGTAGTGCCACTTGAGCAGGTGTCCCAACAGCACCCCCAATCGATTCCGCAACTCCCGCCGCTCCTGCCGACCCAAGGATTCGATCTCCTCAATCAGGTTCTCAATATCAAGTTCCCCTAACTGACCCGCGCGCAGCAGTTCAACCTGATGCTGAGTCCAGGCATAAAAGTCCTGATCATAGAGTGTAGTGGTTTGCATCGGAAACACCATAGGTTCTCTGCGGTTCTCTTCTATTTTAAGCAAGCAGCCCTCTTGTAGGGTGGGCATCTTGCCCACCCAATGCGGGGATGAATATTTTGTCCGCTCCCCCATCACTGAATTGATTTGATTTCCGTGAACTCATGAACCGAAAGTCAATCTGTCTTCTCCATCGCCCACAGTTGGGGAATCCGATATCCGCCAATCCCCACAACCAATAATCCGCTCGAGGTCATGACATATAATAACGCGATGCCTGCTCCTGCTCCTGTGCCGACGATCGGACTGAAGAGAGCCGCAAACTGACCATTGGACTGCATCATGGGTTCAAACACGCGATCGGCTAACGGGCCTGCAATTAGCATGGCGATCGCAGAGCAAGCTTGCAAAATCAAGGCACTGGCAGCAAACACTCGTCCCTGAATCTCTGGTGTCACATTCGCTAACCAGAGGGCATCTTCCGAACTGCCGAGTAAAGGAAAGTTGAGGGAGGAGAAGCCCTGAGCCGTCACCCACACTGCCGGAATCCGTCCCAAGCCAAACATTGTTTTGCTGATTCCGGCTCCGATCATGCCATTCAGCAATCCCCGAATGCGCCGCTTGGTTCCGCCCCAAATGCTGACGATCACTGCTCCCGTCACCCCGCCAATTCCAGCCGCAACCGACGTACTGGCAAGAATCGCCGCATTGCCATCGGTACGCGCCAGAATCATCGGATCGTAAATTGCCTCACCCAGATCATGCACCATCCAAAAGCTACTGGTGAACAGCAACAACATCCGCAGATGGGGCTGCTTAAAAACGTATTGAAAACCAAAGAGAATATCTTGTCGAATGGTTTTGAGACGAAGGCGATCGCCTTCCCGCATAGTTTCTCGCATGGGTTGAGGAATATGAACTGAAATTAACGTGATGAATGCTGCGAAAAAGGTAAGGATATCAATCAGCAAAATTCCACCTAATCCAATCGCTGAATACAAACTACCTGCCAACGCCGGAGCAAAGATCGCAGGGCCATAGTTGAGAACCGATCCCATACTACTGACCCGTGTATATTGCTGAGGTGGAACTAACAATGTGAGGGATGTCGTGTAGGCAAGCTGTTGAATTTGAGCAAAACTGCTGTTGATCGCTCCAATCAGATAAAGATGCCAGATTTGTAATGCGTGAATGGAATATAGAATTAAAATGACCACGCTGGAAAGAACAGCGATCGCATCTGCCAGGATCATTAAATGTTTACGATTGAGGCGATCGACAATTACGCCCGAAAAGAGGGTAACGAACACTCGCGGTAGTTGCGAGAAGAACCCCACCAGGGCTAATGCCGTTGCCGATCCGGTGTCTTCCCACGCCCATAGGGTCAGGGCAAAGCTAGTCATGTAACTACCGACGGTGGACACCAGTTGTCCCAGCCAGATAATGATAAAAGTACGCATAGATCAAAGATTATGGATTCGTAAACAACGATCGTCTGGCGAGCATTCTTTTGCTACATTCAAGTAGAAATAGCTTTTTGACTCAATCATGCCAGCGTGAAAACTGACAGCCTCTTCTACGAAATCTTCCAGACCGACCCCAGCATTGTTTTTGACCTGATCGGTAGACCCCCTGCAAGAAATGTGGTTTATCACTTTGCCTCCCAGGAAGTCAAACAAACCAGCTTTCGAATTGACGGCATTCTGGTGCCACCGACGGAGACGATCGATTTGCCGATCGTATTTGTGGAGGTGCAGGGTTATCGAGACCAGAACAATGTGTTGTATTCCAGCTTTTTCAGCCAAATTTTTCTATATTTGCACGATTACCGACCTTCAAATGATTGGTATGCCGTTCTCATCTTCACTAAACGATCGCTTGATCCAGGGTTGCCAAGACACTACCGGGTCTTTGAAGCAAGTCCCCAATTTCAACAGATTTACCTGGAAGAACTCAACGAAGCTGAGAACCTTTCGCTAGGACTGAGCTTATTACGACTCATTGGTTTACAGGAGGAGGATGCTCCTATGGAGGGTAGGGAATTGGTTGCAAGAACACGGCAGGAAGTGAATGATGCTGAAATGCAGGAAAAGTTCATAGAATTAATAGAGACCATCTTGGTTTACAAGTTTTCTCAGTTGAGTCGGGAGGAGATTGCAGCCATGTTGAGATTAGATGATCTAAAGCAAACCAGGGTTTACCGAGACGCTCTGGAAGCAGGTCGCCAAGCAGGTCGCCAGGCAGGTTTGCAGGAAGGTCGCCAGGCAGGTTTGCAGGAAGGTCGCCAGGCAGGCAAGCTGGAGACGGTGCCGTTGTTGTTGAAAGCGGGGTTGACGGTGGAACAAATTGCCGAGCAACTACAGTTAGACTTGGCGGCAGTGCAGCAAGTGGCTGAACAAGGCTCTGAACCAGTGACGGAAGAAGAGTGAACACTGCCAGGGATTAAGATGTTGTGGCAAAAGCATTTCAGGTAATCTTTGCAAGAGCAATTCATCTTCCTTCCAGTCAGTGACCGGCAGTACTATCGCTGCGATCGCTCCCCTATTCTTAAGATACTTCCTCAACCAGGTACTTAAATAAGTCATCCAGAATAGCATTTGCCGCCAGAATGTTGCCGAAGATCCAGTAACCGGAATCAACAGTATAAACCTGATCCTGTTGGGCCGCTTTGAGCGTTTGCCAGAGGGGTCTGGTCTGAAAGCTTTTTAAAGACTCTTCCCCACCCGGATCAACAGCCGCAAAGATCACATCTCCATCCAGTAAATCTAAACGCTCCAGACCAACCTCTACATAGGTTTCACCCGGTTGAGTGGGTTGATTTTGGAGTGGGGGTCTGGGTAGCCCTGCATCTTCCAAAACGCTGCCAGGGAAGGAAGATGTTGTGCGAAATTCAGAGGTTTGATACCCAGCATAAAACCGAATAACAGACACCTCGGTCTGCTGGAGTCGATCGCCCATTGCCGCTTGAAATTCTGCAATGCGGGTTTGATATTGGGTCAGTAATTGTTCTGCTTTTTGAGTTTTGCCTAACAACTCTCCAACCTGTCGGAGTTCATCTTTCCATCCGATATGGGTGTAGTCAAACGATACCGTTGGAGCAATTTGCGAAAAGAGCGGATACTGTTCCGGGAAAATGGGAAACCCGACAATTAAATCAGGTTTTAATTCAACCATCTTTTCCAAATTTAACTGTTCTTCCTTGCCCAGCGAGGCAATGCCCTCAGCCTTTCCAGCTAAATGACGCGATCGACTACCGACGAGATTGGGTTCTCCAGATGCGATCGGTTTAACATCCAGAGCCAGTAAAACTTCCAGGGTGGTTTCGTCTACGGCAATCACCCGTTGAGGGTCAACCGGAACGCAAGTCTCTCCCAGTTGATGCTGAATGGTTCGACAATCGCCAGATGCGGGCTGATCGGCAGAAGACTGCAAGGAGTCTCTTCCCGTACAGGCAGTCACCCAGATACAGGCAAGAATTCCCAGAAGTAAGGATCGCCACCAGGTTCGAGATATACACCTGCAAAGAATTTGGAATGGTTTGAACATGACAGCCTCGTGAGTAACAGAGTTATAGCGGCAGAACTAAAAAAGGTAGGTGACAGAAAATTGAAATGTGAGGGGATCGGCCACGTAAACCCGCAAGGCATCGTCTACCGCGTCTATGTAGTCCACATCAAACAGGTTTCTAACGTTAAACGCCAGGTCGAGATTACCTCGACGATAAAATAGAGCCGCATCCGTCCTCACATAGCTTGGCACTTGAAATGAGTTTGCCAGATCCGCCTCTCGCTCTCCGACATAAAACAGCCCCAGTCCAAAGCCTAATCCAGCTAAGTTGCCATTGGGAATGGTGTAGGTTGTCCACAGGCTGGCAGCATTACGGGGCACATTCGCAATCTGATTGCCCACAGGTAAATCATTATCCTCTGTGATGCTGGCATCGGTGTGGGCATAGCTAGTGCAACTTCAGGAGACCTTTTTTGCAAGGGGTTCTAGCAAGGGACATTCAAACCAGTCACACACTCTGGTCTTTAATTCCTGTACACTCAATTTCTGTTGCGGTTCTACAATTGCTCGTTTTGCATGTATCCACTTCGGTTCAATCGCATTCAACCAGGGACTCTTTACTGGTAACTGACACACGATCAATCGCACTCCCTTTCCAGTTTGTTTGACTTGTGCATTATGTTGTTTAATCCATTGCTGGACTTGTTTAGAGACATGCCAGCTCGCATTGTCCCAGACCAACGGCATGACTCGTTTTCCCATCTCGCTCACTTGAGCCGTGACCCACTCTAAAAATTGACAGGTGATCTCACTGACCGGGCGCTGCTCGACAAAACGCAATAACATTTGTGCCTCTGCTCTCAAGTAAATGCCATAACAAGCAATTGCCTTCGGCTCAGTTTCAGCTTTGTCAGCTGTCTTCTCCACCAACTGCAATGGCTGACCCTCCTCACTCCAACTGTGCATCATTGGATCACGCAGCCGACTCCACCACACCTCGTCGAGAAATCCTACCACCCAATCTGGGTTTTGCTCACTCATCTGGATCAAGCGGTCGCGTTGCCGCTTTTTTAGCTCATACTGCTCATCGGGAGAAACAATCCAGGCTTTAGCTCGACGCCAGCTAATCCCCATTGCTTTGAGTGCTTCCTCAATCGTGGTACGGCTCACCTGATGCTCGGTGAGACCTTGCTCATGAGCCACCTCTGCTAGCAAGTCCAACGTCCAGGTGGAACGAGATTTGCCATAGTGCCGAGGATTGGCATGCAGCAACTGATGTAACTGAGCACGCTTGTCCTGATCAAAGATGGGTTTGACCGTTTTAGGGCGACTCGATTGGGCTTGCAAACAAGCTAATCCCTGCTGATGGAAGGCACGTATGGTATTGCGAACAGTCTGAACACTGCAACCGACCGCAGCAGCAATTTCTCTGGCTTGAGTTCCTCGGGCACTGGCAAGCAGAATTTGGCAACGGCGTAGGGTAAAGGCATTTTTAGATCGCAATCCCTGTTCGAGGGCTGTTTGCTCAGTCTCACTCAAGGGACGCACGTATAGGGGGGGAAGCATCAGGACAATCAGCAAATTAAAAGTTGTTAATCCTAGCGTAACTTCTGCTCTCACCAATTGCACAATAGCTTCGGTGAAGTCACACTAGCGACGATATTCCAGTTGGGCAAAATTTCCCCTTGAGCTAATAGTTCAACGCCACGGCTGCGTTGCTCTCCGGTCTGGACACTAAAGTTTGGATTATCCAAATCAGTGGTCAGTACATTGGAGAGCGTTAAATCAAACAAGGACAAGGTGGTCGAGAGCCGTCCGTCTAACCAATCGGCTTTAGCGCCCACCTCCCATTGGGTACCTCGTGAGGGACGAAACAGTGTATTGGTCGCACTGCGTCCTGTCACTTGCTGAAATGAGCGACTGTAGCTGCCGTAGAGGGAAATGTTTTCTGCTGGTTTAAACAGAATGCCCACCCGAGGGCTAAAGGCGGTATCGCTCTGGGACTCGCGCGAATCCGCTTCTTGCCGATCTTCACTGGATGCATTGACAAAATCAACCCGTCCTCCCAGCAAGACAATCAGGCGATCGCCCCAGACCCTGAGCTGATCTTGCAGGTAAACTCCCCAGCCCTGGTTCGTGAATCTAGAAGAGCCTTGCTCACCGGGCAAAGGATCTCCAACCCCTGTGTAGACTGGATCAAACAGGTCAATGGGCTGAACTGCAAAGGATTGGAAATTCAAGAAATTTTCTTCAAAGACGTAATCAATTCCAGTGGATAGGGTATGGGCGATCGCTCCGGTTTCAAATTCGCCCGTCACGAAGGCGGTTGCCTGGTAGTTGTTGATATTCGTTTCAAACAGCTCTCCCAATCGCTCCAGAGTCCGAAAATCATCTAGCAGGTCGAGGACAAAGGCTTCTCGCTGTTCTGCTTGCAGGTAGCTATAGCGAAAGCTATGACGCAACGACCATCTATCATTCAGGCGATGGTTCAGGTCGTAGCCAATATCCGCCCGATCGACTGGTGAAAGCGATCGCCTTCCTTCCCTTCCAGTAAACGCTGAAGCGGTAACGGCAACTGGCTGTTTTCTGCGTCAAAGGTGATGAAGAGATTGGGGTCAACTTCCAGCCGAATCAGATGCATACGTTGATGGGCAAAAAACTGTTCGGTTTCCTGAATATCGGGCAGAAAAAACAGATAGTTGTAACCCGCCTGTTCCAGATACTCTTCAGGAATGCCTGGAACACTGGGCGTTAACACTCGTTGAAAGCCATCCAGATAAAACTTAGACACCAAAGCTCTGTGATCGGTGTGATCGTTTGGTTCGCTCACATCGGCATAGTAGTAGTCATCAATCAGCTCAAGGCAAAGCTCCGGACGGAAAGAAATTGTCCAGGAATGCTCTTTTGCCAACGGATGTTCATGGGTTTCAATGCGATCGAATCCATTACAGCGTTCGAGCACCGTACTTTGACTTGAATTTTGCTCTCTTAACTCAAAAAACCCCTGTTCTGCGTACAGTTTGGTCATTTCAGCATGTCATCGGATTCATGGAGATGGTTTTAATCCTGCCATATTACACCATTAATGAAACTAAGTCTCATTTAGCAGCAGCATTATTACAGGCGCAATAGGACTTCTAAATCCCTTAATAAAAATTGTTACGAATAATTAACGAAAGAATCAGGGTTTGAGAAGTGCAATAAACGTCCGTTGGCTCAATTTTTCTAGCCCAACCAATCCGGGAGATGCCGATGCAAATCGCTGAACGTTCCCTCAGCCTCAATTCTGCCCTCGTTGAGGACAATCAGGTGATCCGCTCGGCGCAGGACAGGAAGACGGTGGGAAACAACAAGGTAAGTTGGCATGTAGGAATTGGAGGCAGAGAAGGGCGAAGTGGAGCTTTTGAGGGCAAAGAGGCGTGACCAGAGTTTTTGTTCTGTCTCCAGATCAAGCGCACTGGAAAGATCATCGAAAACCAGGAGTTCGGGTTGTCTTACCAACATGCGGGCCGCTGCGGTACGCTGCTGTTGTCCACCCGAAAGCCGCATTCCCTTCGAGCCGATCAGAGTATGTAATCCATCTGGCATTTGAGCAATATCTTGTTCCAGAACAGAAAGATCGATCGCTTGTTCGAGTTCCTGTTCGCTCCGCTGCAATCCTAACAGCAGGTTTTCCTGAAGCGTATTACTGAAAAGTTGTGGAACTTGGGGCGTGTAAGCACTTCGAGGGGGAATCAAAAATTGATCGGGTTGAAGAATGCGCTGATGATTCCAGTACAATTCCCCAGCCTGCATTGGCAATAGACCCAGCAGCACTCGCAATAAGGTCGTTTTTCCCGAACCCACGCGACCTGTAATGACGGTCAAATGACTGCGCTTGAGCGTCAAACTCACATCAGTAATACCTCGATCGCTCCCAGGGTAATAGTACGTCAGATGGATAGCTTTTAGCTCTTGAAGTGGCGTGGTGTGATCTTGCAATGGTTGCCCTACAGCAGGTAGTTTAGGCATCCGTTCTTGAACCGTGAGGAAACGAATATCAGGCAAATATAACGGGGCATGGGTGACAATCGCCTCAGTTTTCCTGGTATTCTGATTGCCATTCTTTTTTGTATTCTTGATGAAATTCTGATTGGTATCGTTTCTTACCGTGGAATTAGTTCGCCCCTTCACCAGTATATCTATCCGCTCAAAGGCTACTTCCGTTTGTTTAGTGAGGGTCAGGAATCCACCCATAAACCATAAAAAATCTGTGACAAACGCCAGATAATATACAAACAGGGCAAAATCTCCCACACTGATGATGCGATCGCCCGTGGAATTCAATAGGGCTGCCAGTAACAGAATGAGTCCTGTTCCCAGATTGACTAAATTTTCCAACACCGATTGAATGCCGGACGTGAACACCTGATCCTGCACCATGCGTTGGCGACGTTGTTCATTTAATTGATGAAAGTGATGCAGTACCGACGTTTCTACTCCGGCAACCTGAATCGCCTGCACCGAGCCAAACAATTCTCCAATGAGCCCAGTGACCTGCTGTGTGGACTGACGGCTGGCAAAGCGATAGCGTTTAATGTGGGTTTCTGCGTAGCGCACAATCACAGCGATCGCCACCAGCGGTAAAAAGACCAGTACAGTGAGCCGCGCCTGAACGCTAAACAGAATTACAAGCGAAGCTAATGCAAATACACCTGCCCCCAAAATTTCATTGGTGCCGACAACGTTATCCTCAATCTGAGCGGCATCTTCACGGAAAAAGCTGATGACTTCTCCAGGAGATATCGATCGATCGTTAATCATCAATGGTTCTGCACCAGGCTTTTGTAGTAGCTGATTCAGTAAATTTCGCTGCACCAGCGAACTGATTGTAAACCGATGCTGAGTTTTCGTGATTCGCCCTGTAAAAATAACAATGATCCGAGCCAGTCCCACCCCAAGGAGCCAGGCAACCAAAATGAGGGGCGATCGCAATGAGCCATCATTCTCTGTTCCATTCTCCACTAGTCGATCGAAGAATTCACGGATAATCAGACCTGGAACGGCAGGTAGCCCCATAATGAACAGCCAGAGAAGACTATCCAACAGGTACAATTTAGGCGCGTAAAGAATCAGTTGCCAAAGGTGGTTCCAAACGGGGACTCGCTGAGATGAGGTCATGACCAGAACTGCAACAACCTGCAAAAGAGCTTACAGCAAATCATGCAGCAATGAATTCCTATTTTGGCTCCTGGCGGGATTTTTTTGCACCCTAGACGGAATTTTTTAGCCTGATTTCCGAGCCTCAGCCTGGGATTGCCAGATCCAGCGGTAGGCGAGCTGTAATGCTTATATCTGAGGTGAGGAAACATTTTCGACATTTTCCAGTGTTGGAAGCTGAATACTGACGATCGTTCCCTGATCGGGATCGGAAGTGATGAATAATTCACCTCGATGGGCCTGAACAATTTGCTTCACAATTGCCAGTCCTAAACCATTGCCGGAAGGTTTGGTGGTGAAAAAAGGAGTTCCGATCTGATTGATTAACTCCGGTGGAATCAGGTTGCCATAATTCTGAACGCTAATTTGCACCTGACAGGGCATCATTCCCGGCTGAATACGCCAGGTCACGGTATCTCCAGACTCGATCGCCTCACAGGCATTGCGGAGTAGGTTCACGAAAACCTGCTTTAGTTTGTCTGGATCGCCCAATACCCAAACGGAGGAAAGCGACGACAAAAATGTGATTGGGCGCGATTGGGCAACGGGCAGTTCTTGCAGGGAAGTTAACAAGGCTTGACTGAGATGATTGAGTTCGATGCGAGTGGTTTGCAGGGTTTGGGGACGGGCATACAGCAGAATTTCATTGAGTAACCGTTTCAGGCGTTCAGCTTCTTCCAGGGCCAACTCAAGCCGCTGTTGGGCAGAGTTGGGAAGTTCCAACTTTTGGAAAGAATTGAGGCCCATTAACACGGTCGTTAAGGGATTGCGCACTTCATGGACGATCATGGCTGCCAGTTCACCGATTTCAGCCAGACGGGCCTGGGCTTGTTCTGCCTGTTTGCGTTCCGTAATATCTCGTACCAGAGCTAAAACGCATCTGCGCCCATCGTATTCAATCACTGAAGCAGACACTTCACCCGGAACCAGTGTTCCCTGCTTGGTACGGCAAGCCAACTCATTTGTCCAACCGTGTCCCTGCTCCAATACCGACTGGCTGAACGCAATCATCTTATCCAGTTCATGGGGATGAACCATTGAAATCCGCACGGAGGATAGCAGTTCTTCACGGGAATATTGGAGGTGCTGAACAGCTCGCTGATTGGCTTCTAGAATGCGATCGCCCTCTGGGTCAAGGACAAAAATGGCATCGTTCGAGTATTCAAAAATTTGACGCAGTTGAGCTTCACGGGTTTTCAGGACAGTTTCCGTCTCTTCATGGCGGCGAATTTCTGCCTGTAGATGAGTCTGAGTTTGCTCTAGTTCCTCCGTCCGCTGCTGTAGCTGACGAGTCAACTGCTGATTTGCCTCAATCAACGTAGCCAAAAGTGTCTTCAGCATCTGGTCTGACGGTTGGGATGTAGAGTAAGAGGCGGAGAGAGACACAACACAGCTCCTGGGAAAACCAACTCCTTAAGGCTTGCTGCGTCAATTTTGCCAGAGTCTAGCCCTGATCTGACGTTTCATCAGTTATTTCTTAACCTTGGCGATCGCCCTCTGATGGGGTGCAGTGCTTGATTTACGGCGGGAGAGGGAACTGCAATGGTGATAATACATTAAGAAATCCTAAAAGAGTTGGGGATTTGTATGGAAATAGTGACTTTTTACAAGATTAACGGAATCTTGAGGAGAGGGCTGTTATCGTGTGGGATCCTGAGCAGGTTTGTTCAATTTACCGCATCTTGTCTTCCTAACGATCGCCTGTTGTCTTTATACCAGTGTTCTACAGTTAAATGTCAGGCGTTATGAGTACAAGGCGTTATGAGTACACCGTCTTTTCAGCATCGGTTAGGTGTCCACAAGTTCCCCATACAATCAGTGCTGATCGTACCGTTTGTGCTGCAAATTGCAACAGCGGTAGGGCTGACGGGATATCTTTCGCTTCGCAATGGTGAACGAGCAGTCAATGAGGTGGCGGCTGAGTTGCGCCAGGAAACCACGGCTCGAATTCAGCAACGACTGGATCAGTACTTGGCGATGCCATTTTTGGTGAATCAGTCTACGCTGGATGCGATCGAGCTAGGACTGCTGGATTTAACCGACTTACCGACCCTACAACGCTACTTTTGTCGTCAGTCTCAATCCTTCGATCCAGTCAATTTTGTCTATTACGGTAGCGCGGAGGGAGAGTTCGCAGGGGGTGGTTTTCCCCTCGGGCGCAGCAGACCGATGCAGGTTCATTTGGTCGAACGATCGCAGCCTGAACTCCTGCGGTTTTATCACTCCGATGCTCAGGGTAATCCGCTGCAACTGGTGCAAGAAACGCCTAATTTTGTGGTGCAAAGCCGTCCCTGGTATGTCGCAGCCGTGGAGTCAGGACAGCCAACCTGGGGAGAAATTTTTACGTTTCAGGCTTTTCCCACCATGGCGATTCCGGCCAGTATGCCCATTTACAATTCTGACGGTCGTTTGCAGGGTGTCATTGCCAACAACTTCTTTCTGGAACAGGTCAGCGACTTTTTACAAACCCTGGAGATTGGCAGAACAGGACAAACCTTTATCATTGAGCGATCGGGACTCCTGGTGGCCAGTTCTACCCTGGATCAACCGTTTCTGGTGGAGGCAGGAGCAGCCCAGCGCATTGATGCCCTCACTAGCTCGGATACACTACTCAGTGCCACTGCTCATTATTTAATAGAGCAGTTTGGCAACTTTGAGCAAATTCATCAATCGACGCAACTCAAGTTTCAGTTGGACGGACAACCGCAGTTTTTACAGGTGCTGCCCTATCAGGATGGTCGAGGGATTGATTGGTTGATTGTCGTTGTGGTGCCTGAAGCTGATTTCATGGGAACCATACAAAAAAATACCCAGAAAACGATCGCGCTCTGCATGTTGGCTCTGGTTGTTGCCATTTTGCTGGGTTCTCGAACCTCCCACTGGATTGCTCAGCCCATTCTGCGCCTGAATCAGTCCGCCAAATCCCTCTCCAGGGGAGAATTTGACCAGCGGGTAGAAGCAGCTAGCGGCATTATTGAGTTGGAAGTGCTATCGCAGTCCTTTAATCGAATGGCAGCCCAACTGAAGGAATCGTTTGAAGACTTAGAAAGCCGTGTAGAACAACGTACGATCGAACTTAAGGCGGCCAAAGAAACTGCCGATGCTGCGAACCAGGCAAAAAGTGAATTTTTAGCTCGCATGAGCCATGAATTGCGAACGCCGCTCAATGCAATTTTGGGATTTACACAACTGTTATCACGCCGTGCTTCTCCTGGGACTGATACATCGGAACTACAGATTATTAGCCAAAGTGGTGAACATCTTTTGGAATTAATTAATGATGTTTTGGAGATGTCTAAAATTGAAGCAGGACAAATCACTCTGAATCAGTCTAACTTTGATTTGTATATGTTGCTCAACACCCTGGAAAGAATGTTCCATCTACGCGCCAGGGTCAAGGGACTGAAGTTAATTTTCAGTATCTCAGATCGCGTCCCCCAATACATTCGTACCGATGAGCGTAAACTGCGTCAGGTTTTAATCAATCTATTGGGCAATGCGATTAAATTTACGGAACACGGTAGCGTCATTTTAAAAGTCAGTTCGTCCCCTCTGCTTAACCCCTTATCTGCGTCCCAGACGCTCACCTTCAGAGTTGAAGACACTGGGCTGGGCATCAGTCCAGAAGAAATTCCTACCCTGTTTGAGGCGTTTTCTCAAACGGAAGCTGGGCGAAAATCTCAGCAGGGGACTGGATTGGGGCTACCCATTAGCCGAGAATTTGTGCAGATTATGGGAGGAGAGATTACGGTTGAGAGTATTCCGGGGAAGGGAACAACCTTTGCCTTCTTCATCCAGGTGGACTTGGTCGATGCAGGAGAAGTAGTTGTGCCACAGCCAACCCGTCGCATTACGGCTTTAGCTCCCAATCAGCCCACCTATCGCCTGTTGGTCGTAGACGATCGGGCAGTAAACCGAGAATTGATGCAGCGGTTATTGGCTCCACTGGGGTTTGAGGTGCGCGAAGCAGAAAATGGACAACAGGGAGTAGAAGTCTGGCAGCAATGGCAACCACACCTGATCTGGATGGATATGCGTATGCCTGTAATGAATGGATATGATGCAACGCAGCGTATTAAATCCCATTTGCAAGGCCAGGCAACTGTCATCATTGCATTGACCGCAAGTGCGATGGAAGAGGAGCGATCGGTGATTTTATCGGCGGGTTGTGATGATTTTGTTCGCAAACCAGTTCAAGAAGAAATCATCCTGAAAAAAATGGCTGAACACCTGGGAGTGCAATATATTTATGAAGAAGTGCTGCCGCAGTTGTCATCTGATTTGCCTGTCCAAGAGCTACAACCTGCTGATCTGGCAATCATGCCGGATATTTGGGTTGAAGAACTCTATCAAGCAGCTAATCAGGCAGACAATCAATGGTTGTTGCGGTTGATTGGTCAAATCCCCATTACGGAGACCCGCTTAATCACAACCTTATCCAGTTGGGTTCGGAACTTCCGTTGTGACAAAATCATCAGTCTAGTTGAGCAACGCGATGGATACTCCCCTAACTAATTCATCAAAAGGTACGATTCTAGTCGTAGATGATACGCCAGAAAATTTGCAATTGCTGGCTACCACATTGACGGAGCAGGGGTATGAGGTACGAGGGGTAGTGAGTGGCGCAATGGCTTTACGGGTGGCGCGATCGGTTGTGCCTGATTTAATCCTGCTGGATATTTTGATGCCGGAGATGGACGGCTATGAAGTTTGCCGGATCCTCAAGACGGATGAGCGCACCTGCGAAATTCCTGTAATTTTTTTGACTGCCCTGGTAGAGGTTTTAGACAAGGTTAAAGCATTTGCTGTCGGGGGCGTGGATTACATTGTTAAACCCTTTCAAGCCGCAGAAGTGTTGGTGCGGATTGAAACCCACCTCAGTTTACAAGCAGCGAATCAGCAAGTCCGGCAGCTGAATACTGCGCTGGAACAACGAGTCAGGGAACGAACTGAAGCATTGGAGCGGCAAAACCTGCAACTTCAGGAAAGCGAGGCGCGATTTCGCCTGATTGCCGAAAATATGAGCGATCTGGTTTGTGTTCACGGATTAAAGGCCCAGTACCTCTATCTCAGCCCATCGTGTCATACCGTATTGGGCTATGAGTTGGATGAACTGTTGGAAACCACTCCCTACGATCTTATCCATGCTGAGGATCAGGAAAGAGTTCGTTTAGAGGTGTACTTACCTGTTTTACGTGGTGAAGAAGTTTCGTCTATTTACCGAGTCAAAAAGAAAACGGGAGAATACATTTGGCTGGAAACTAAATTTAAACCGATCTGGAATGCATCAGGACAGGTTGTGCAGTTTCAATCTGCCTCACGGGATGTTACCGATCGAGTTCGGGCTGAGGAACAACTGAGCCATGATGCTTTACACGATGCCCTGTCTGGTTTACCGAATCGCCATTTATTAATGGAACGGATTGAGCTAGCCATTAAGCACGCTAGCCGCACAGCGGAATACTGTTTTGGTGTATTGTTTATCGATCTGGATCGCTTCAAGGTGGTGAATGATAGTTTGGGTCATTTGATTGGTGATCAGCTCCTGATTGAAGTCTCCCGTCGATTAGAATCCTGCCTGCGGACAACGGATACAGTCGCTCGGTTGGGTGGGGATGAGTTTACGATATTGTTAGACGATATCCAGGGTTTAACAGATGTGACCAAAGTTGCAGAACGGATTCAGCAAAAACTCCGATCGTCTTTCCAGATCGAAGGTCATACGGTGTACACTACCGCCAGCATTGGCATTGTCTTAGGTTCAGTAGATTATCATCGCGGTGTAGATCTCTTGCGGGATGCTGATATTGCCATGTATCGAGCGAAGGAAAGCGGGCGCGATCGGTATGAGGTGTTTGATAAGGCAATGCATCAGCAAGCACTGGAACGATTGCAGCTAGAAAGCGATTTGCGACGAGCCTTGGAGCAGCAAGAGTTTGTCCTTCACTATCAGCCGATCGTAGAGTTAGTGACTCAACGCCTGGTAGGATTTGAAGCGTTAATTCGCTGGCAGCACCCGGAACGGGGATTAGTCTATCCAGACACTTTTATTGCGGTTGCAGAAGATTCTGGCTTGATTGTGCCGATGGGAACCTGGGTATTGCAGGCAGTCTGCCAACAGTTGCGGATCTGGCAGGCGGTAGCTGGATCTGCCGCCCTAACGGTCAGCATTAACCTGGTCGGGAAACAGTTAAAGTCACCCAATTTTGTCACCCAATTGGATGCAATTTTGGCAGAAACGGGACTGGTCGGAGAATGTTTAGATTTGGAAATTACCGAAAGTACGCTGCTGGAGAATACAGAATCGATTAAAACCAGCTTGTTACAGTTGCGAGAGCGGGGATTGCAGATTAGCATTGATGACTTTGGCACCGGATATTCATCCCTGAGCTACTTACATCAGTTTCCCATCAACACCCTGAAAATCGATCGCACCTTTGTGCAGCAGATGAGTCATGGCAAGAAGGATGACAGCATTGTCCAGACCATCATTACCCTGGCCCATACGTTACACATGGAGGTTGTAGCTGAGGGAATTGAGACCACTGAACAGCTCGATCGCCTGAAGGCACTGAACTGTGAGTTGGGACAGGGGTATTTGTTTGCGCGGCCGCTGGATCAAGAGCAGGCAGACCACTGGGTGAACAGGGCGTGCTCTTCCTGAACTCTTCTCAATCGTTCCCCAAACCGTTCCCTAAACCGCTCCCTAAACGGCTGGATCCTGAGCTACCATATTTTTGGGTATATCTCAGTTTTGTATTTGCATGGCCTATTGCCCACTGGCAGGTAAGACTTCGGCTTGAGTGCTCAGAGTTCGGCGAGGCTCACTCGAGCCGTCGAAACGCTGTCTGCGCTGCGGCGATCGACCCATTTGCATCAATGGGATGCTCTCCCGTATTTTCTAGCGGTCTAAGCTGGCAGGCTAAAAGCCGATCGCTGTAGGATTGTAAGTGCAGGTTGTTCAAGCAATGCTATGTCCCTACCCAGTGACCCTTCTCCATTGATCCAAACCCTTTCTCCTGAGCGATGGGCCGGGTGGAGCATGGACTTTATTGGAGCAGGGTATGTCGGGCTTTTGGTAAAGAATGGTCAACTCATCCGTAAATTGGAGCCAGGACGACACTTCAGCTTTGCGCTGCCACTTCTGGAGCAATGCCATCTGGTATTGGTAGACAATAAAGTGCGCAATTTGGAAGTGCTGTCGAAGGGTGATTTTTTGTCCAAAGATCAGTATGTCGTCAACGTTTCCCTGAGCGTGATGTATCAGGTTATTGACCCGAAGCGGGTTGCCCTGGAGCTATCTGATCCGATCGGCTCTTTGACGAGTGCAGTGAAAGATCTTTTGGGGGTGGTGATCAACGATCTGCGGCTGGATCAGTTGCTTCAGCAGGGCCGGGTCGAAATTCGGCAATATTTAACCAGCCATCCTGATACATTTTATCTGCTGGGGTTTAACCTGGACGATGTGCGTGTGGGGGATATCAGTTTTCCCCAGTCGCGGGGAGTCGTACGGCAGGTGGAAGGATTAACAGCGCGAGAGGAAGCCTCCCACCAGGCCACCCTTCAGCAACTGGGGCGATCGAATCCAGCAGGCACTCAGCGTGTTTCATCGGATCCCTCGTCTACTCCTCAGCGCAACGCTGCATCCGACCAACCAGCGACGGCCTGGTTTCCGGGTGCCAGGGATGCTAAATCTCTCTCTGGCAAGCCTCCCGCCCAGCGTCGTCCGCTGCCCCCCACTACCCTTGCACCTACGACAGACTCTACAACGGCTCATCTGGTGCATCAGCAAACTGGGGCGATCGTTCCCCTGACGACCAATCCTTTTACGATCGGTCGGGAGCCAGACAACCATCTGGTGTCTGAAAGTTCTTTCTGCTCGCGCTACCATGCTCGAATTGAACGCAGCCTGACTCCGGATGGGGCAATTTTGTATCAATTGATAGATGTGGGTAGCTCGAATGGGACGTTCCTCAATCAGCAGAGGTTAGTCAGCAATCAGCCTGCTCCTTTGGACGGTGGGGCAGTCATTAAGATTGGAGATGATGAGTGGATGCTGCAATTGTCCTGAGGGTCGTGAATCCAATAGCCCGTTACTTTGCTGACCGGGCGAGCCAGATACCCACCTTACAAGAGTTGCAATTATTCAATTCGCATTCCTAACCTTTCCGGTCGTTTCCAGCCGTTTCCAGTCGTTGCCCATTAGGGATCCAGAAAGGGGATGCCAAAAATCAGCGTGTAGACCAGAAGCCCCGTCACAATGCCATAGGATGTGGAGAGCAGTGATGGAAAAGGAATGTTTCGAGCTAGAAAGAGCAAGCCGCTGAAGGTTAATGAAAAGATGAATACACCAACCGTGTAGCCATAGCTGTAACCGTACTCTGTCAGGACAGTCACCAGAATTAATAGCGTGATCATCCAGATCGCTGCAATGAAAAAGTACAGGGCTGGGGGGAGCTGGACGGGTGCTCTCAGGGAACGGGTAAAAAATGTCAGATAAGTAATGATGATAGGGGGCAGGGCTGCGGCAGCCAGGCTGCGGACTCCAGTTTCCACGTTGAGGGCAAAGGACTGGATCACTAGAATGATGCTGGTGCTGATCAGCAGAGCATGGGCCAGGGTGATCAACATGCGGTTCAGCGCATGAACGAGCGGACGCGATCGCCCCAACGTTTCAGAATTATTCGGCTGCTTTCTGTCTCTAAAATCATTTGTCATGCGCTGTATAAAAATGAAAGTAGCAATGCTCTATGCTCCTCATCTTTCAGTATCTATGCAGAATTTACGCCTATCCCAAGGTATAGATCGCCAACAAAGTTATGCTGCTTACCCCCTCTCATGAGCGAGATCCTCGCTGGGATCCCAATAGTATTCTGGAATGAAAAATTGCTCATTGATGGGGAGGCGGACATAGCCGTGGGTGGGAGGTTTACGCGGAGGCAGTTCAAGGGCCTCTGGGGTGATGTCCTGGTAGGGAATTTTAGACAGGATGTGCCGAATCAGGTTGAGGCGCGATCGGCGTTTGTCATTGGAATTGACCGTAAACCAGGGGGCTTCAGGAATATTCGTGTGGGCAAACATTTCATCCTTGGCCCTGGAGTAGTCTTCCCAACGATCGCGGGATTCCAGATCCATTGGACTCAGCTTCCATCGCTTGGCTGGATCTTTGATTCGCTGCTGAAACCGTTTCTCCTGTTCCTCATCGCTGACAGAGAACCAGTATTTCAGCAAAATGATGCCCGATCGCACCAGCATCCGCTCAAATTCGGGACAGGACTGCATAAATTCCTGATATTCTGCCTCAGTGCAAAAGCCCATGACCCGTTCTACCCCTGCCCGGTTGTACCAACTGCGATCGAACATTACGATTTCTCCGCCGGAAGGAAGATGGGCCACATATCGCTGAAAGTACCACTGGGTTTTTTCCACATCCGACGGTTTACCCAATGCCACCACCCGACAGCCGCGCGGATTCAGGGGTTCTATCACTCGCTTAATGGCACTGCCTTTCCCAGCAGCATCTCGTCCTTCAAAGATAATAGCAATCCGCAAATCATGATGCTTGACCCAGTATTGCAGTTTCACTAATTCAGTCTGCAAGTGGATCAGTTCTTCTTCATAAAACGATCGCTTCAATCTCGGCAGGTTTACATTGAGATAATCTGCGGCAGAGTAGATAGGCTCTCTTGACCACTCACCATTCTGCTCCACAAAGGGTTCACGATTTACTTCATCAGATGATCCATTATGGGAGTTCTTAGCCTGTTCTAACGCTTCTATTTTTTTGGACTTTTGCTTCTTGGAGTGTTTTTTCATTTTTTCAACTGCTTAGGGATGGACTCAACCCAGGCTTCGTTATATCTACAATATAAGTCCATTCCCAGAATTGCCAGCTAATCTGTCATGGATTTCAACTCACCTTCTCCTATTACAGCCCAATGGTTAAGCCGTGATTCGACGCAGATTGCACCTGAACTCATTGGCTGTACCCTCGTCCGACAAATGCCCGATGGAAGTTGCTTTCGGGGAGTCATTGTGGAAACGGAAGCCTACGCACCTGAAGATCCAGCGATGCATGCCTACCGTCGTCCAACGGCTCGGAATCGGGTGATGTTTGGTGCAGCGGGAATTGCCTATGTGTATTTAATTTATGGAATTTATCATTGCCTTAACATTGTTACCGATCGAGCGGAGATTCCCAGTGCGGTGCTGATCCGTGCTCTACAACTGGACACTCTGCCCGATTGGATTACTCCTCCCCAATCCCTGAAGCCCGATCGGGTGGCTGCCGGGCCGGGCAAACTTTGTCGGGCCCTCAAGATTGATCTGGCGCTCAATGCAACTCCATTCCAACCGGGACAGGGACTCTGGTTGGAACATCGTTATCCCTGGTTTCAGCAGCAGATGGATCAGGACAAATTATCGCTGACTCAAACAACGCGAATTGGGTTAACTAAAGGGGTGGATCTGCCCTGGCGGTGGTATTTGACGGATAGCCCAGCGGTTTCCCGAAAGGGTTGATGGCACGAGTCCTGAAATGAGTCCTTAACATTGAGGTCGATCGTCTATACCAATTTCCATAAAAGTTAAGGAGAAAATTGCCTGCCAAGTCCTTAACTTTCCTGTATCGACTGTTGTTGATTCAAATTTTATAACTAAGACATGAACAACGTTTTCACCTTCAGAGGACAAAACCATGCAACTAGTTTACCGCGCTGCTCAATATGAAATGAATGCTTTTGAAAATGAAGCTGGTATTCAAATAAAGCAAAATAATACCACTGGAATCTACCGGGGTGTACCGATCGCATTTCAGTTTTCAGGCATCCAACGGACTTTGCAAACCGCTATCCCTCTGAAGTATCGTGGTGTGGCTTACATGAGTCTTCGTTAAGACGGACGTTAAGGGCAATATTGATCCGTAATGGACGATTGATCTAGGATGGACGGATGATCCAGGGTGAGAGGTTGAAGAACTTGGTAGAACTTTACTGCCAGTCTTCAACTTTTCACCTTGCAGAATCCAGATATTGCAGTGGCACGTAGGCCTGATTACAAAAAATTACGATTGTCAGAGTTTTTTATAGTGCTACGCACTGAGATTAGGAAGGTAAAAGCCCCGCGCTGCGGGGCTTTTACCTCTAAATTTGTCCTAACTACTGTGACTACAGCCATAACAGATAGGATGATGGGAAGGGAGCATTCTACTGATGCAAATTGATCAATTTCCGTAGCGCAGGCAGCGTTCGGCTGAGCACTCACGCCGAAGTCTTGCCTGCCAGGGAGATATTTGTTATGTAAAAGCAAATTTGGGCTACACCCGATTACTCTTCTTCTAACAGCATAGATGTGGTTTTAGTAAGTTGGGCGATCGTTTCAATCATATAAGGACCGCGCAGTTGACGAGTTCCAAGGATCAGGAATAGAATGCCGATCAGGAAATCAAAGCTGAGCAAACCAATGGCAGTGGTTAACCAATATTGCTGGCGGCTGTACAGAAATAACACAATGAAGGCTTGCAGTAATACAAACCCCGTCATCAATAGGGTCGCGCCAATGGAGAGAACGATCGCTGCGGCAACAATGCGCTGCTGTTCACGGGCAAGTTCTCGTTGGGCGGTTTCCAGGTGCAAGTCTACCAATCGGACGACAAGTTGCAGGCTCCGTTGACCATATGTTCCTAAGGTTCCGATTACGTCATCCACGACCACGATTTGAACCTCCAACGATTAATCCAATTAAAAACCCGATTCCTAAGGCGGTTAGTAAGCTGGTTCCTGGTTTTTCTCGGACTCGATCTTTCACATCGGCAAGTACGCCTTGTTCCATCTGAGCTAAAACGGTTTCGGCGCGTTTTTCTAGCAGATCTAGCGTTTTTTCAACGGCAGGTAGCATTTGATCTTGCAATTGAGCCAGGTCGGACTGAACAGCTTTTATTTTTTCAGTTTTTTCGGTTTTTGCTAACTGATATAGCTCATGTAGTTGGTCTTTAACTAAGGTGCGTGTTTGTTCAGTTTGTCTGGTAATATAGTCAACAACAGAGTCTAGGTTTCCTTGAGTCTCGACCAGTTCATCTAACTCCAACTGTTGCCATTCTTCCAGGATCAGTGGAGTCAGGCGATCGAACTGTTTTCTAAATTTTTTGGGTGAAAGGGTTGCTAAAGTAGAGTTTTTATTTGCTTTTTTGCCCATGTTATTTCTAGTTTTGCTCATTTAATAAGGGTTTTAATAAGGTTGCTGTCACTGAAAGTATATCAATAAAGCTATCAATCCACCTCTCTACAGAGATGGACTTTGACGCGATGTTCTGTGTGTTGTATCGCCCAAAAGCTGTCCTAAAACAATTCCATTGTCATCCCCAGCAGCAGAAATATGCCAAGACCCAGGCGATACCAGATGAATATCCAGTTCGTGTGGTGTTGTAAGTAGTGTAATAACCAGGCGATCGTCCCATAGGAAAAGACAAAGGCAGAAGCGATTCCCACCAGTAAAGAAACTGCGGTATCTGGACGGATCAGGACTGCTTGCGATTCGTGTAAGGTGGCGATCGTCAGAGTGGGCAACCCTAACAAAAACGAAAATTTGGCAGCGGTCTGCCGTTTTAACCCTAAGAACAGTCCAGCGGTTAAGGTCGAACCCGATCGAGATGCCCCTGGAAGCAGAGCCACCATTTGCCCCAGACCGATCCATAGTCCATCTCGAATGGTCAGGGAGTCAAAGCTGCGTTTTCGTTGCCCCGTGCGTTCCGCTAAACCCAGTAAACCGGCCATGACAATGGAAGTAATGGCAATCAGCAAATTACCACTGAATGCATTTTCAGGGAAAAATTCTGTGATCAACCATCCCCCCATTAAGGTTGGTAACACTCCGATCGCCAGACCCACCAGCAGTTTCCATTCTTCCTGGTGCCATGCCTTTGCCCGAAATGCAGACCATGCTCCCACCCAAACCTGGCGCAGATCCGCCCGAAAATACCATAGGATTGCCAGTACGCTGCCAAACTGGATCGCAGCAGCAAACCATCTTTGACCGACCACCGCTGTCCATCCAAAGGCTCTGGCAACCACTAGCAGGTGGGCCGTGCTGCTAATGGGTAAAAATTCAGTAATGCCCTGAACCAATCCCAGGACGATCGCTTGCAGTATTTCTTGAGTTAAATTCACTGGTTGATGCGCTTCTACCGATTGTCTGGGGAACCGTTGATCAGATTACAATTAGACGGTATCAATATCCTCCTCATCGTTATCATCGTCATCGGCTAATTCCGTAGGCTCAATTCGGTAGAGTCCACCATCCTCCTCATCCGTGAGTACATAGATATAGCCATCTGGGCCCTCACGTACATCTCGAATTCGTCCAACAGTCTGCAACAGTAATTCCTCTTCATGGAGCACTTCTTGTTCATTAAAGAGAACTCGACGAATCCGCCGGCTGGCAAGTCCGCCCACCAAAAGATTGCCTTGCCAGGATGGAAATTGATTCGCAGTTACTAGCGTTACGCCCGATGGAGCATGGGTAGGTAGAAATTCATAAAATGCTTCTGTAATTCCTTCCATCTGACGAGCCACTGACTCGGGAATCGGTTCTTCGGTGTCATAGTCCAATCCGCGAGTTACCAGGGCCAACCATAGTTGTTCCCTGCTTCGATTTGATAGAGCAAGTCTCCACCCCGTGGGCCATGATCCACAGCCCAAATTTCACCCGTCTCCCGGTTCACCAGAAGGGCTTGAATGTTGCGGTTGCCGTAGGTGTAGATCTCATCCGCGACATCTGGGTTGCCCACAAACGGGTTATCAACGGGTACTGTGCCATCCTCGTTCAGCCTTAAAACCTTCCCGGCATGATCGGTCAAATCCTGGGCGCGTAGAGGCTCAAACCATCGATCGCCGATCGTCATTAAGATCTGTCCCTCATTAGTCCAGGCAAGCCGAGAGCCATAGTGCTGACCGGGTTCAGAATAGCGGTTTTGCACAAACACATCTTCTACATCAACCAATGTGTTGCCGTCTAATCGACCTCGTGCCAGAGCTGTCGCCGTTTCACCATCGTTGTTGGGTTTGGAATAGGTCATATAAATCCAACCATTGGTTTCATAGTCGGGATGCAGCACCACATCCAGTAATCCACCTTGCCGTTCAACATTGACTTCAGGAACCCCCGAAACCTCAATGACCTGACCATTCTCAATAATGTTGAGTCTTCCCGGACGCTCAGTGACCAAATACCGCCCATCCGGTAAAAATGCCACAGCCCAGGGATGCTCTAATCCACGGGCAATTTCAACGACGCGAATTTCTTCATACTGTGTATCTTCAGTGGCAACTTCCCGCAGGGTTTCTCCTAGCTGAGTCGTCTCCCCCAAATCCTCTTCTGCATCCGGCTCAAGGGCGATCGCTGGCACTGCACAGAGGGCACCCAGTAGCAGGGCAGCAGTTAAGGTTGATAGTTGTCTCAGTCGAATACTCATACTACAAAACACCCCACTCACTCTCAATAAAGTAGTTGGTTGTCGGGAAAATCTGCCCTCAGACACAACCTGCACAGAGGTATCATCAAGGGACTGATAGACCGATGGCATCTATCCTGGGGTGTAACCGTGTTTGGGAGGGAGTTTCTGCGGTGAGTATTTGCAGTTCGGCTGGGCAATCGTTTTGCTCGGTTAACTGGGCAGGCAAGACTTCGGCTTGAGCTTAGTCGAAACGCTGCCCACCCCACAAGCGCACATTCAAGGTGGCACCCGGCAGGGGCGCACAGCAGTGCGCCCTTACAGCAGATTTCTTCAAAGATTAGGATGCCATTTTATTGCAGATCCCTCAGAGGGTCATCGATCGCCCATAGCTCCGCCAGCACGTCCTTACAGCAGATTTCTTTAAGGTGCAAGACGGGCTTTTTTGAGGCGGCTGGTTTCGTACCATTCTGCGATCGCCGGAACCCACCCCTGGAAAGGTTCCCACAACAACTCACAAAGATGCTGTGCTTCCAACTGGGCATCGGCTTTCCAGCGTAAATCCAGCAAATGCATAAACGATCGCACATTCGCAGACATAACCCAATGCTGCCGCACGTCAAAGGGAATCAGTCCCCTGGCATGTTCTTCAGCAAATCCTTGATTGATTCGCTCTTGATACCGTTTACACGCCGTTAAACACCACTCAACATCCTGCTGGCGGAGTTCTTCGGTGTAGTCATATTTTTTGCCCTGGCGATCGGTGTAGCTGCCCAGGGGACGCAGGTAAAATACTTCTTCAATGTCGCGGGTTCCTTCTACTACGTCAATAATTCGCTTTCCGGTATAGCGGAATGACTGTACATCAAAGCTGACCCCGACGCGATGGGTACGGATCTGCTGCATCGTAGAGTGAGGAAAAAAACCGCAGTTTACCGTGATTTGGGGATGTTCTAAGGGGCCATAGTGCCCGCGATTTCCCGCTAGCAGGCTTTTGACAATAATTTCACCGCATCGTTCCTCCGAAGGAAACCGATCGCGATCATCCCAAACAAAGCCTTCCGCATAATCCTGGTGCATTGCTGCATAGATCGATCGCTGGGGTTCGGGGGTTTGGGAAATGACTTCAACTTTAAAGAGGGAATCCATAACCGTGTAGGGCAAAACGCATCAGGCTCTATAGGATAGCCCTTGTGGGTACAAATGGTGCAACTAAATCGTTTTGATTTTTAAAGACTTTCCGTTTGAAGGTGAGCAATGCCCACCCTGCGCTTTGAATAGGTGAGCATTGCGACATCGATTGGGTTGTTTGATTGATCAGCCTAAGCTGGGACGAAATCAACCTCAGTGGCTCCCTTCGTTTCCCCCTGCCCAGAGGTGAGCTTCTGTCCATTCACCTCCACCGCAAACGGCGTGCCAGACAAATTCAAGTTGTAATCTGTTGTTTGAGCCGTATAACCCACACTGGCAATCATTTTGCGCTCCTTGCCGTCTGGGGTGTAAATAAACGCCAACATTTGATTTTTATTCTTTTCGTTGTCGCGGGCCCACACCACCATATACTGTCTGCCCTGATAGTCAAATAGCTTAGAGGGACGAGTGGGGACATAGCGACCGGGTTTACCAAAACTGGCATCCAGGAATTTTTGCAGGGAATCATCCTTCACCACTGCGTAGCTGACCTCCTGGGCAGAGCTTGTCTCCTGATCGCCCTGGCTTTCGGCAGGGGGTTGTTCCTTGCCGCGATTTTTAAAGTAATCTACCGCTTTTTTAGTGCCGATCGCACCCACGGTGGCCAGACCCGCCCCAATCGCAAGATTACGAAGACGATTACTCATAAATTTTCTCCAGGTAATTTTTATTAACTACACGGTCAGCATCCACCTGCTGAATCCAGTAGCCGTTTCAGAGCGTAGAGGATCTTGCTTACTTTTCGCTATCCTTCTAAGGAATATTTAAGGATTCCCAGTCCATTACCACTAACGCCCGTGTCTTCCAACTTCGATCGCCTCTTGACCACCATTACAGATTTAGTCCTTTGCCAGTCGCCCAGCGGAGCCGAAGCGGAAATCGATCGGTTGTTGCTCCAACAGTTTCAAGCTTTAAATATGGCTCGATCGCTATGAAGTTTGGCCATGGGTCTCGTGCTGCCTGTTTGGGTTTCCCAACCCAGAATACTCATGGGTATAAAATTGCTCATCTGGGAGCGATCGAATACTGTAGTCAGCGATTGCGATCGTATTGTGAAAACATGGAGCAAGTAGGGTAAGTCGAGTTCTTAACCTGGAGGTACTTTTAAATTACTTCAATTCAGAATTGGGAAATTCCTGAAGTTGACTACGATGAAAAAAGGTATCTCTATCACAGTTACAATCTTTCAAAAATGCCAGGAAAACGCATTCATTAGCTTGTAGTGAATTACAGAGTAGTTCATGCCGATGTTCTCCGCTTTGCATGATTTGCATAAGGAGTTCTGTTTAATGTCGGTCATCCAACAGCCCCCCATGACTGAATTTCAAATGAATGAAATTGCTATGTTCCTGGAAAAAGTTCGTTCCCTGGATTTGGATCCCATTGCTTACCAGTTAATGATTGCGAAAACTGGCCCACAATGGACAAAAACCAAAACTGTAAAGGCGATTAGCCGCTATCTTCGATTCTTGTATTTAGTGCATCAGTATCCTTCGTTGCAATTAGCTCCCACCTATGAGATTGATCAAGTCTGGCACCAACATATTTTAGATACTCAAAAGTATGCCGCTGACTGCCAGTGGTTATTTGGACGATTAATTCATCACTTTCCCTATTTTGGTGTGCGTAATTCAGCCGATCGCCATGCCTTATTACAAGCCCATGCCGTTACTCAAGCCCTGCACCTGAAACACTTTGGTGAGCCATTAGGAGAGGGATCGAACCATCGCAATAGGGATGATGAAATGAACCTGTCCCACTTGCAACCAGCCGATTGTGAAGCTTTGCTAGATGACATTTCAGCGACTTCAGGCTGTGCTGCCTTGCAGGCGATCGATCGACCGCGACCCAGGGTAGAAATCCATCCAGAGCTGTTACAGCATCTCCATCTCAGTGCGTTGGGAGAGAACAAATGTGTAGCCTGAACAAGGTGCATTGGTATTAGGGATCTGCAATCAAATAGGCATCCCAATTCTTGAAAAAATCGGCTGTAAGGGCGCACAGCAGTGCGCCCCTGACGGATCTGTTATTTCGCCACATCCCCTTTAGGTGAAATATTTCTGCGATGCAAATAGAGGGCGATCGTTCGATCGCCCCCAAAGAAACTGATTCGCTTGATGTCTTATTTCATCACTGCTGAATGTCCAGCAATTTCTCCCACAGGTTCACATTGTCCTCCTAAATACTTCGCCAGAAATTCTTCGGTGATGCCGTAGAAGTGCAGGCGGTTTTCAGGACGGGCAAAGCCGTGACCTTCATCGGTATACAAGACATACTCAACGGGCTTGCCATTTTTCCGCATCGCCTCAGCAATTTGATCACTTTCAGCTTGCTTGACCCGCGGATCATTTGCTCCCTGCCCAATCAGCAATGGCTTTTGAATTTGATCGCAGAAGAACAGGGGCGATCGAGACTTGAGGAACTCGGCTTCAGTTTCCAGGTGTCCGACTCGATGGTAAAACTGCGCCTTCAGGGGTTCCCAGTAGGGCGGAATGCTGTTCATTAACGTAATCAGGTTACTCGGACCCACAATATCTACCCCTGCAGCAAAGACCTCTGGAGTGAAGGTCAATCCCACCAGGGTGGCATAACCACCGTAGGAACCACCCATGATTGCAACTTTGGCAGGGTCAGAAATGCCCTTTTCCACTAGCCAATTCACGGCATCCAGCAGGTCATCATGCATCTTACCGGCCCACTCGCGGTTGCCCGCATTCACAAAGGCTTTACCATATCCCGTTGAGCCTCGGAAGTTGACCTGGAGAACAGCATAACCCCGGTTCGCTAACCATTGGGCCTCGGGATCATACCCCCAGGTGTCTCTGGCCCAGGGGCCCCATGCACCAGTAATACAGTAGGCAAATTTTCCGTCGCAATGCCAGATGGAGTGGTGAGGTAGCCATGAATCGTCAAGCCATCCCGCGCCGGGTAGGAAATGGGCTGCATCGGCACAAGGGGCAACTCTTCCAGGACAGGCTTATTACTGAACAGGAGCGTACTGGTTTTGCTGGTGCGATCGTAGGTGTAGTAATACACCGGGCCATCATCGGTGGTGTAGGCCACCAGCCATTGGTCGTCTGCCAGGGTGCGGCTACCGATGCCAAATTCTCCGGGACGAACCTGACCCAGCGTCTCAAAATCTGCGGCAATGCTGGAATCCAGAATTTGCCAATTCAGCTTATCCCGGTAAAATGCAACCGCTTCCAGGGTGCGATTTGTGGGATGGATCATCACTCCCCCCACATCGTACTGCTCATCTTCTGCAATCACGGTTTCCTGACGCGTGGCTAAATCCAGGGCCAATAATCGTTGGGCATTGGCATCATGGCTACCGACCAGGTATAGCGTTTTGCCATCCTGGGAAAAGCTAATCGGATATCCTTCATCTTCTGGGCCCCAGTGGCGCAACAGTTCCCACTCCTGATCCACCGTCGATCGATACAGCAAATCTGACCCACCATCCGGGGTTGCTGCGATCGCCCCTCGAATCTGAAACTGCGGATCGGACAGCCAGGCAACAATATTGCCGGGATTCTCCGTATCAAACTCAACGGCTCCGGTTTTTAGATTAATTCGATATACATCAAAAGATTGAGGGTTATTCAAGTTCATGCCCACAATCATTTCATCGGGAAATTCCGGCTCCAGTTCGATCGGCTGGGCTTTTACCCCCTCAAACGGGGTTAGATCTCGGACAATATGGCTGTGGATATTCACGGAATAACAGTGGAAATTTTCATCTCCATCGGCATCTTGCATATAAATCAGGTGATTCCCGTCATAGGTCCAGAAGAAAACCCGAATGCCCCGCTTTTTGTCTTTGGTCATCTGGCGATCGGATTCCCCGTCCGAATCAGCCGTTTCTCCAACGGGCCGGAGCCACACTTGCAGCACATTGTTTTCATCGGGCGCAAGATATCCCAGATATTTGCCATCGGGGGAAAGCTTGGGGTTGGCTCGTTCGGGATTACCAAACAAAACTTCACGGGGAATCAGGGGAGGTAATTGGGACATCACTGAACTCGCCTTTGCGGATTGCATAGAAATTTTCAATTATTTGCTTTCTGGATCTTAGCGATCGAAGCGCGGGAGGATCTACTCCCAGAGGGGATAATAGCTCACAGTCCCATTTTCGGACATTTGCTATTGATGAATTGCGGTGAATCGGGTAGGGACAAATAAAAGTGAATCAGAAGGGGGAACTATGGGAGAACTGGAACAGGTGGCATATTTGCGATCGACCCAGGCGATTCGAGATCGCTGTGGTGATTTGTTTGAGTTGGGCTGCCAGGATCAGCTCCAGCATTTTCGCTGCGATTTAGACCAACTGGATACCGTCGCTCAATATGTAATTCAGGTGATGCAAGCCACCTATCCCAATCTACAAGTGCCGTTTCATAGTCGATGGCGACATTTTGCAGCGGGAGGCATCCCTCGACTGGCTCACCTCGATCGCCTGCTTCAGTCTTTAAGTCCCCTGGAGAAAGCCAAAGCCAGGTTCGATCTAGTCATCCCCAGTGTACTGCTAGATGCGGGGCCGGAGCAGACTGGCAGTATGTTGAACCGGATACAGGAGCAGTATTTCGTCGATCGGAAGGACTGGCCGTTGCCAGCTATCATCTGTTCCTACAGGGCGGCTTTTCCAGTCAGCCTGATCATCCCCTCCAGGCAGACGCGCAGGGACTCCAGACGTTTTCCGCAGCGCAATTGGCCGAGGCGTTTCAGGTGAGTGCATCGAATCCGCTGGTGGGCATGACCGGGCGAGCTGAGTTAATGCGTCAGTTGGGGCAGGCATTGGAGCGATCGCCCGATCTGTTTGGTCAAACCGATGATCCCCGATCGCTGCGGTTAGGAAATCTGGTGGACTATCTTCTGCAAAAAGCCGATCGCCAGACCCTGAGGGCCCATACGGTGTTTGAAGCGGTGCTGACTGGATTCAGCGAGATCTGGCCGGGTCGGATTCAGCTCGCCGGACAGAATTTGGGGGATGTGTGGTTCCACTCTGCCCTCCCCGCTCGCGGTATCGGTTCCCAGTGGGTGCCGTTCCATAAACTTTCCCAGTGGCTCACCTATTCCCTGCTGGAACCCTTGCAAGAGCTGGGTTTGACTATCACTGGACTCGATCAGTTGACTGGACTATCGGAATACCGCAATGGCGGTTTGTGTCTGGATTTGGGTTTACTTCAGGCGAAGCAGGAGGCTGTGACGCAGCAAGCCCATCCCCCCGACTCGGAGGTGATTGTGGAATGGCGGGCCTTAACGTTGATTGCCCTCGATCGAATTGCAGCGCAAATTCAGCAAATTTTAGGCATGACGGCACAGGACTTGCCATTGGTGAAAGTGCTGGAGGGAGGAACCTGGGCGGCTGGGCGACAGATTGCGGCGGTTCGCCGACCCGGAGGAGCACCACCGATTCAGGTGATCAGCGATGGAACGGTGTTTTAGATTTGTAAAACTTGCTCCTAATAGTAACCCCGCACCAGTCAGAGGTATGGGGAAAAATAATGTACCCAGGAGGGGTTCACAGCAGTGGGCCCTGACTTACAGCAGTTACTCCCGATCAAATCATCAGGATTCTTCCCCTCAAATATAATTTCAGCGATTAGAAAAATCTTGAATAAGTATCAACTTGAATCAATTTTTTAACACCAAAGTGTTGTTTAAATTACTGATTTCGTCAATCGAACTGACTACAGTTTCAAAACCTGGCGATCGATAATTTTTGATGAGTTTGCTCAGATATTGCTTAAGCTAGCAAGAATCGTCGTCATTCTGGCTGTACTACCTCCTAGCGGGCAGCCTGCTCTCAGAGAGAGCTTTATAGCCTGTGAGATCTGGCAAATTTGCAATAATCCCATCTTAATTTTCTATTAAGATTCGAGTGCAAAAATGAGGGCGTAGTTCATAAAGTAGCTACGATACACGGTTGGATGCCTAAAGCTTAAAAAGGTCTTAAAAAGGCATAGTTTATACTTGTATCGATCGAGAGTTATCTTAGATTCTTTTCAACAACAGTTGATAATTTGTAAGGTGTACTGAAAAACATGGTAGTTGCAACTCCTCCTGAAACAAAACCATTATCAGCCGAAGAATTACGCAAAATGCATGCCTACTGGCGAGCCTGTAATTATTTGTCCGTTGGCATGATCTATCTGCGAGATAATCCGCTCCTCAAGGAACCTCTGAAGGAAGAACACGTCAAGCCGCGTTTGTTGGGTCACTGGGGATCCAGCCCAGGTCTGAGCTTTATTTATATTCATCTCAATCGGATTATCAAGAAGTACGAACAGAGCATTGTTTACGTGGCGGGGCCAGGACATGGTGCACCGGGCTTTCTGGGGCCGGTTTACCTGGAAGGAACCTACTCTGAGGTCTATCCTGACAAAAGCGAAGACGAAGAGGGATTAAAGAAGTTCTTCAAGCAGTTCTCTTTCCCTGGCGGCATCGGCAGCCATTGCACACCTGAAACGCCAGGTTCCATCCATGAGGGGGGGGAACTGGGGTACAGTTTGTCCCATGCTTATGGCATCGCGTTTGACAGTCCAGATGTGATTGTGGCGGCAGTGGTTGGAGACGGGGAAGCAGAAACGGGAGCCTTGGCCACGGCATGGCATTCCAATAAGTTCATCAACCCATTACGGGATGGGGCGGTGCTGCCGATTTTGCATCTCAACGGCTACAAGATTGCCAATCCAACCATCCTGGCTCGGATCAGCCATGAGGAGCTGGAGAATCTATTTAAGGGTTATGGCTACAAACCCTACTTTGTGGAAGGTTCCGACCCAGAGTACATGCATCAGGCAATGGCGGCAACGCTGGATGTGGTGGTGTCTGAAATCAGAGAACTTCAGCAGGAAGCGCGGAGTACGGGGAATGCCTTCCGCCCATTGTGGCCAATGATTGTTTTGCGATCGCCCAAGGGTTGGACAGGGCCAGCCTCCGTCGATGGCAAGAAAACTGAGAACTTCTGGCGATCGCACCAGGTGCCGCTTTCAGGAATGCACGACAATCCAGAACACTTAAGGTTGTTGGAAGACTGGATGAAGAGCTACAAGCCGGAGGAACTGTTTGATGAAAACGGCACATTTCTGGCTGAACTGAAGGAATTAGCACCCAAAGGTCAACTCCGGATGGGATCTAACCCGCTGACGAATGGTGGGTTGCTGCGTCGGGATTTGCGCCTTCCCGACTTCCGCAGCTACGCGATCCCCGTCGAAAAACCAGGGATTACCGAGGCAGAAAATACCCGCGCTCTGGGAGCCTTCATGCGGGACATTCTCAAGCAAAATCCGAATAACTTCCGGGTGTTTGGCCCAGATGAAACTGCATCTAACCGCCTCACTGCTGTCTATGAAGCCAGTAAGAAAACCTGGATGGCCGATATGCTGCCCGAAGATCTGGACGGTAGTGAACTGTCTAAAGATGGACGGGTGATGGAAATGTTGAGCGAGCACACGCTGCTGGGCTGGCTGGAGGGTTATCTGCTGTCAGGGCGGCATGGTTTTTTTCACACCTACGAAGCTTTTGCCCATGTGATCGACTCCATGTTTAATCAGCATGCGAAGTGGCTGGACATCAGCAAGCGGGAAATTCCCTGGCGCGCCCCCGTCTCTTCCCAGAACATCATGCTCTCCTCAACGGTATGGCGACAGGATCATAATGGCTTTTCCCACCAGGATCCGGGCTTCCTGGATGTAGTCACTAACAAAAGCCCAGAGGTAGTTCGAATTTATTTGCCCCCCGATGCGAATTGTCTACTCTCGGTTGCAGCCCATTGCTTCCAGAGTAAAGACTATGTGAATGTGATTGTCTCTGACAAGCAGAAGCACTTGCAGTATCTGACGATGGAGGAGGCGATCAAGCACTGTACGAAGGGTATTGGGATCTGGGATTGGGCGAGTAATGATGATTGTGGGACAGAACCCGATGAACCGGATGTGGTTATGGCAAGTTGTGGTGACATTCCTACCAAGGAAGCTCTGGCAGCAACGGCTATTCTGCGGGAAGAGTTTCCCTATCTGAAAGTGCGGTTCATTAACGTGGTCGATTTGATGACGTTAGTGCCTGAGACAGAGCATCCCCACGGACTCTCCCGGCGTGAGTTTGATAATCTCTTTACCCCAGATCAGCCCGTCATTTTCAACTTCCACGGCTATCCCTGGTTGATTCACAAACTGACTTACCGCCGTTCTAACCAGCATCGGATTCACGTTCGAGGCTACAAGGAGAAGGGCAATATCAACACCCCCCTTGAGTTGGCGATTAACAACGAAATCGATCGCTTTAGTTTAGTGATTGATGTGATCGATCGCGTGGAGAAACTCGGCTCTAGAGGGGCGCATGTGCGGGAGCGCATGAACAATGCCATCATTGAGAATTGCAATTACGCCTATGAGCACGGATTTGACAAACCTGAGCTTGCCCATTGGAAGTGGCCCTATTAGTGGTCTCAGAAAATGAAACTGCGATCGATGCTTCGGATCAAACAGGTTTGTTGATTACCTTGAGACTCTAATTCGTTAGCACAAGGATAGGGGCGCACACCAGTGCGCCTTTTAATGTGCCGCTTATCACTTGCGATGCCTCTTACAATGGAATCAAGCAGGCGATCGAGACTGAACTCGATTGGAAACCAGGGTTCAAACGACCCAGACTAGCTGCAACTCATTGATCCGCCTGGCTACCCTGAATCTGCCCTAACAGATGGATCTCCTGCATGGGTTTACTGTATGGATTACTGCTACGACTTTGGGCTTCCAGGTAAAGCGGGTCAAGAGTATGGTTTTCGCAAAGCTAGTGAAACGATAAAGTGTGTTGCTTTCTGTTCATTTCACTCTGTGGAGAGGCTCGATATGTCAAAGCTAATTCTGTTGCGTCATGGTCAGAGTTTGTGGAATGCTGCCAACAAGTTTACAGGTTGGGTAGATGTGCCCTTAAGTGAACGGGGTCGTGCCGAAGCGACGATCGCCTCTTGCAAACTCCGCGATGCGGGCTACAAAATCGATGTTTGCTTTACCAGTATGCTGATTCGGGCGATTGAAACGGCGATCGTCTGTATGACAGAGTGTGATGAAATTCGGGGCGGTAAAATTCCCATCATTCAGCATGCGACAGATGATCCCAACTGGCACGGCTGGAACAAATACGAAGGTGATCCAGCGCAGGAAATCCCTATCTGCCCGTCTGCTTTACTCGATGAACGCTACTATGGCGCATTGCAGGGCTTAAACAAAGCTGAAATGGCAGAAAAATATGGGGCGGAACAGGTACGAATTTGGCGACGTTCCTATTCTGAAAAACCGCCGGGAGGGGAAAGTTTAGAAGACACAGCAAAGCGGACGATTCCCTTTTTCCACGATCGAATTATGACTCACCTCAAAAAAGGAGAGAATGTGCTGGTAGCGGCCCACGGCAACTCCCTCCGCTCTATCATCATGGATCTGGATCAACTGACCCCGGAAGAAGTACCGCTGCTGGAACTGGCAACGGGAGTGCCGATCGTCTATGAAATTGATGCGGAAGGACAAGTCATCAACAAGATAACTTTGGACACTTAAGCCAACCCCTCAACTCACTGGAATTTCTGAGGACAGGCATTCGTGGCAACCCCCCATCCATTCCTTGCTCTCGATCGCTAAAGGGGGCAAGGTAAATGCCCCCTGAATCACTATTATTGTGATGTCGCAATACAATTATCCAATCCGACTATACCGCCGCTGGTGTTTTCAGTTGCGTGTTCATCACTTTGCCATCTGCATCCAATGCTTCTCCTTCAATGAAGGAACGCAGCATCCATGCCATTTCTTCGTGTTGTTCCATTAAGCCGGTCAAAAAGTCAGCGGTTCCTTCGTCATGAAATTCTTCGCTACACTGATCAACGTGCTTCCGCAGATTACGAATTACCTGTTCATGGTCTTGTACCAGACGGGCTACCATTTCCGTTGCTGTTGGCACATCACCACCATGCTCCTTAATGGTTGCATGCTTTAGAAAACCTTCTGCCGTACCAACAGGATAACCGCCTAAAGCCCGCACTCGTTCTGCAAGGCTGTCGATGTTCACGGTCAGGGCTTGATATTGCTCTTCCCACATTTCGTGCAGGGAACGGAACTGAGGGCCAACTACGTCCCAGTGGTATTTTTTCGTTTTGATCAATAGCAGATAGGCATCTGACAGGTCACAGTTCAATAAATCAACAACCCCTTGACGTTGTTCCTCTGAAAGTCCAATGTTGATAGTACGCATAGCTTTACCGTATTTTTGTAGCTCCACCCTCTAGTTGACCAAATTTTTCATACGAAAACATCAACCATCAGGCAGATCAAATGCGATCGCACCTGAAGCACGCTCTGATTAAAGTGAAACTCCCAATTCCGATCGAACTACTGAATTTCCAGCAACCAGCGCGCCGTGTTTAAGTAAAGTAATACACCTAACACATCGACCACTGTAGTAATGAAAGGAGCCGACATCAATGCCGGATCAAGCTTGAGTGCCTGAAAAAGATAGGGCAAAGCCGAACCCGTCACCGAAGCCAGGATGGAAATCGCTACCAGGCTAATGCCGACCGTGATCGATACAGACAAATCACCCTGAAGCAAGAATGCCCAACCCAGCACCACTACTCCCAGCATCAGACCCAGCAGCAGCCCGGCAATTCCTTCCCGTTTAATGACTCTGGCAGCAGTATTACCGCTGATTTCATCGGTACTCAAGCCTCGAATCACCACTGTAGAGGATTGGGCTCCTACATTTCCGCCTGTGCCAATCAACAGCGGAATGAATGCTGCCAGTGCGACCACCTGCTGCAAAACATCTTCCTGGCTGCGAATCACTGCTGTAGTGGCAGTGTTGGTGATCAACAGCACCATTAGCCAAACGACCCGACGACGGGCAACCGTCAGCAGGTTGGTTTGGAAATAACTGTCTGTGCCCGACTGGACACCCCCTAAGGTGTAAATATCCTCGGTGGCTTCCTGCTCCAAAATATCAATCACATCATCAACGGTGACAATTCCCACCAGCCGTTCTTCTGTATCGACGACTGGAACAGCGAGAAAGTCATAGCGTTGAATCAGGTGGGCGACTTCTTCCTGATCGGTGTCTGTGTGGGTATGTACCACCTCACGCACCATAATTTCGCCAATGCGCTGATCCGGTAAAGCCACCACCAGGGCCCGCAGGGATAGAATGCCCGTGAGACGACGCGCAGCATCCGTGACGTACAGGTAGTAAATGGTTTCGCTGACATTTGCCAACCGCCGAATCCGTTCCAGGGCTTGGGCAACGGTCTGAATGCTCCTTAAGAGAAATATATTCTGGGGTCATGATGCGGCCGGCAGTGTTTGGCTCATACCCCAACAATAATGCCGTGGCTCGTCGTTCTTCTAAACTCAGTTGAGTCAGTAACCGATTGACCACTTTGGCAGGCAATTCATCAAATAAACGGGCCCGATCGTCTGGCGACATCTTATCAACGACATCCAGCACGTCCTGCCGTTTAAACTCTTCAATCAAAGCTTGCTGGATCGAAGAATCTAGATGCTCATAAACCTCGATCGCCTCTGTTTTGGAAAGGAGACGAAAGGCAATGACCTGCATTGGTTCTGGCAAACCTTCGATCGCTTCAGCCACATCAGCAGGTTGAACGGGCACCAATAAGGCTTTAGCTCCCGGAAAATTGTTTTGTTCCAGGAGTACTTGCAGTTGAGATCTCACCAACTCCCGCAGTTCTCTACGTGAGATAGCGGGGACAGCAAGGGATGAATTTTGCTCTTCGTTGAGTGTCAATGCCCCTAACCCAGTGGTTTTGATTTAATACATTAACTCAAAATCTGCTTTAACAATAGACTAACTGGGTTAGGAACAACAAACAGAAGATGCGATCGCTATTTACTCTTCTAGCTCGTCTTCATCGACTTGCTTGAGCCGGATATGCTTTCGACCCAGAGAAATCTCAAACTCATCTCCAGGCTTTAAATCCATCTGCTTTGTGTAGGCCGCACCAATCAACAGATTGCCATTTGCCTGAACCGTAATCCGATAGCTGGCACTTCTTCCACCCCGACCATTGCCGGACTGCTTGCCATCAATTTCAATCTCCTTTGCCTCTAGAAGCGCATTATAAAACTTCATCATGTTGACTCGTTCTACACCATTCTTTGTGACAGTGTAGTAACCACATTCTTTAGCCTTTTCCTCTTTACTAAGGTGCTCTAACTCCTTAACCTTAGCAAGAAGTGCATCACCTGTCAGAGGTTCATTCTTCTTCTTTTTACTCATCAGCCTAAGTCTACAACAATTACAAAGAATCTATGGATGTCATCAGAGCCGAGAATTGTGGTTGCGATCGGTGATCTTTCGCCCTATTTCAGCTTATAAAACCATACTACCTCGATACATCGACTTTTTCACCGTCTTAATATAAAGGTGCAATATTTTTATTTCGATCGCCCTAATTTAAAGTCATTTCCGGTTGCTTTGGATCAACCTGCTCACTATCAGCTTTGATCCGTCTTAAAAAAAGGCTGCTATCTACATTGCTCCGATCGATAGGGACAAGCCATCAGGTGAATGCAGTTTCCCCTTATCGCTGCTTCGGTCAATTATGAACTATTTTCATATAAAGACAATCCGCAGTTAGGGAAACGGTAATCGACCAGAGATTGCTCTTATAAATCAAACTCTAGCAGATATGTCTTCGTGTGGAACTCCAATCTGGCCCAAACAACCGGAATTTTCTAGATTTTTTCCCTGACGGTTCAAGCAACGTAGACAAACGGAATTGATCGTTCGTATATATTCGTCATTCCAGTCTGTATTAAGCCGCGATGGGGGCTTTGTTTTATGCTGATCTGAAACATTTGACTTAGATAAAACTAATCACTATAGCAATTTTTTCCGTAAAGTGGGTTAATAGCTGAACAGGGACTGAAGTGTTAAGAACTGAACAATGATCGTCAACCTATGAAATTAACGACTCGCGGGCATTATAGTGTGAGAGCAATGCTTGATTTAAGCTTGCAACCCAAACACAAACCGACCTCCGTTAAAGCCATTGCCCAACGCCAAGAGTTGCCTGCCCCTTATCTAGAAAAATTATTGATTGAGCTTCGTCGAGCCGGTTTGGTTGAGTCAATTCGCGGTTCTCAAGGGGGATATCGTCTATCTCGATCGCCTGCCCAGATCTCGTTGGGGCAAATTTTGGAGGCGGTGGGAGAAGCGATCGAACCCCTACCCAAGCACACACCAGAAGCTGAGCAGGCTGAGGACTGGGTTACTTACACCCTCTGGCATCGGCTGCACCAAAAGCTGAAGGAGGCTCTGTATGGGATTACCTTAGAAGATCTATATTATGATGCGCGGAGTTGGCAGGCGATGCAGCGCAATGCCGATAGTTTTGTGGTTTGAGGTGGCACAGGTTCAGGTTCAGTCGATCGCTTTACATCCTGAAAAAGTTGACACTTTCGGGAATCATTCGTCACAATAGATCCTTGGCTATATTATTCTGCTCGGATCAGGTTTACCCAAAGGCAAAGGGTGTTTGGTGGGAGAGCTGATGAGACACGATCGGAGGAAATTCAACCTGCGATCGAACCTCCCGGAATCCCCTGCACCAGGCTCCTGAGCTACCTGTACGGCACAGAGGTTATTCATGACTTACGCAATTATTGAAACGGGTGGAAAGCAACTGCGGGTTGAACCCGGTCGGTTTTACGATGTCGAGCGTCTGGCAGTTGAGGAAGATGGTTCGGTGACAATCGATCGGGTGTTGTTCATCGATAACGATGGCGATATCCTGGTGGGTCAACCGGTTGTAGACGGAGCCACGGTGGAAGGGACGGTATTGGGACATCTCCGGGGTCGCAAGATCATCGTCTATAAGATGCGTCCCAAAAAGAAAACCCGCAAGAAGCAAGGACATCGTCAAGAATTGACCCGTCTGATGATCAACTCTATTTCTCTGAATGGCAGTATTGTTGCTGGAGAAGAGTCGTCAGAACAGTCTACGGTGGATGCAGCAGCTCCTGAACCCGATGAGGCGATCGAATCAGAAGCAACTGAAGCAGAAGCAACTGAAGCAGAAGCAACTGAAGCGGCTGAAGCATAAAATAAAGAAGGAACGCGGGAGGTAATAATGGCTCATAAGAAAGGAACAGGTAGTACCCGAAACGGTCGTGATTCTAACGCTCAACGGTTGGGCGTAAAGCGTTACGGCGGACAGGTTGTTAGAGCAGGAAACATTCTGGTACGGCAACGGGGAACCAAAATTCACCCTGGAGTGAACGTTGGCCGTGGAAACGATGATACCCTCTTTGCTCTGACTGACGGCATTGTCACGTTTGAGCGCAAGGGCAAAAGCCGCAAGAAAGTCAGCGTTTATCCGGTAGCAGCGGCTACGGCGTAAATCAAAGACGACGTTGATCGACGGATTAACAGATTAACATTAGCGGACTAACAATTGGTGATTGGTTCAAACGGGTAGAGGGCTTATCTCTACCCAATTTTTTGTGCGATCGAAACGGGCAAGCAATTGGAGGCAATGGGGACGGGCAGGCAATTGGGGCAATGGGGACGGGCAGGCAAGATGCCTGCGCTACGGAAAGTCCCCACTCCCCACTCCCCACTCCCCACTCCCCAAGAATGGTAAAGTTTATCCCAGAGCTTATCATCGCTGACCAAAGGGTAAAAACATGAAGGCACAGGTGTTTCGAGGGGTTAATCAACTTAGCTACGAAGAGATCCCGGTTCCAGAAATCGCCCCTGATGAAGTCTTGGTTCAGGTGCAGGTCGTTGGCTTGTGTCAATCGGATATCAAAAAAATTCTTTATCCTCTATACGAACCTCCCCGAATTTTTGGGCATGAAACGGCTGGGGTAATTGCAGCAGTCGGCTCAGAGGTCAATCAATGGCAGGTCGGGCAGCGGGTGGTGGTCTTGCACCATATTCCCTGTATGCACTGTGCCTATTGCCTGAACGATAATTTTTCCATGTGCGATGTCTATAAAAACATCACGACCACGGCCGGATTTGCCCCCAGTGGCGGTGGTTTTGCGGAGTACGTCAAAGTGCCGGGCCATATTGTGCGGCAGGGAGGCTTGATGGAAATTCCCGATCGCATCACCTTTGAGCAGGCAAGCTTTGTGGAACCGACCAACTGTTGCTTGAAGGCGGTGAAAAAGGCGCAGATTCAGCCAGGGCAAACGGTTCTAATCACTGGAGCTGGACCGATCGGGTTAATGTTCATCATGTTGGTGAAGTACTTTGGGGCACGGGCGATCGCCACAGATTTGATCCCGTCTCGCATTGAGAAAGCGCTCAGCGTAGGCGCGGAAGCGGCCTTTGATGCCCGTGATCCGGCACTGCTGGATCAGATTCATGGACTGACCCACGGGATGGGGGTAGATACCAGCATCCTGGCCGTTCCCAGTGAGAAAGCATTTTTCCAGGCGTTGGACTGCACGCGCAAGGGCGGTAAGATCCTGTTCTTTGCAGAGTTTCCCGATGAGGTGGAAATTCCGATCAACCCCAACATTCTCTACCGTCGTGAAATTGATTTAATGGGTAGCTACAGTTCCTCCTATCGAGTCCAGTCCCTGGCTGCTGATATTGTGTTTAACCAGCGGATTGATGTAGATGCCCTGGTGAGCGATCGCTATCCCCTCAGGGACTTAGCCGCTGCGGTAGAACGGGCCGTGAAACCGACTCCAGAGACGTTTAAGATCTTGATCTATCCCGAATAGGGGCGATCCTGGGATGATGGATAGTAATCAGTTCGGTTGGAGGGGAGCGCAATGTCTGAACAAACCTTTTCCATTGGCGATCGGGTGCGGATTGTTACCCTACCGCCCTACGTGAAAACCGCTGAACCCATGCCCATGCTGCGGCCGCCTAACGTTGTGCAGTTGGGGGAAGAAGGAGTGGTGGTCGATCGTCGTCCCGGCGGCTGGGGGGTACGGTTTGCTAAAGGGCTGTTTTTGTTGGATGAACAATATCTTGAGTCTGTGCATTAGCCCAAGTGCCTGGCGAATCGGCGATCGTTTACTGCCCTAACTCTCGCTGAAACTCTTGTGGGGTGGGCAGCGTTTCGACTGAGTTTTCGACCTGAGCTCAAGCCGAAGGGCTCAAGCCGAAGTCTTGCCCGCCCAGTCCATATTGCCACCCTACTTTTTCTGAAACTCTTACAAAACTCTTGTGGGGTGAGCATCTTGCCCGCCCAGTCAACAATGCAGCCTGACTGACAGGTGATTTGATTCCCGATCGCAAGCAGGGAATTCACGATCTTAAGCAGGCACCACCACCCGTTCATTCCCCGAAAGACCAAAGGCAGCATGAACCGCCTGGAGAGCGTTTACCGCATCCTCTTCTGCCACAATGCAGCTAATTTTGATTTCCGATGTGGCAATCATTTGAATGTTAATCTGCTGCTGGGCTAGGGCTTCAAACATGCGAGCGGCAACTCCCGGACGGCCCAACATACCAATTCCCACAATACTGACCTTAGCGATCGATGAATTAACGATTACTTCGCCATAGCCCAACTCTGAAGCTAACTCCTGCAAACGCGACTGAGCTTCCAGGGCATCAGTCTGGGCGACCGTAAAGGCAATATCGCGGGTGGCCGTTCCATCAATGAGCCGACATCGCTGCGACTGAATAATCATATCCACACTCACGTTCAGATCCGCCAGCACCCGGAAGATTTTCGCTGCCATTCCAGGGCGATCGGGGACATGGCGAATCGCTAACTGAGCTTGTTTGAGATCCAGGGCTGCACCACGAACGGGGGGGGGGGAGGGGCGATCAGTAATGGGTAACTGGTAATCGCTGATTGGCGCAGGAGGGTAGATGCGAGACACGGCATCCGCTGCTTCCAACTGCTGGTTGCTGGTGCTCCTGCTGTGATCTCGACTCTTCAGCGGAGAACAGTTGACATTAAACACCGTACAAAGGGCGCGGATGGCTCGATCGCAGTCTGCGGCATCGATCGCACAACTCACCTTCACCTCAGAGGTGGAGATCATTTGAATGTTAACGCCTGCCTCAGCCAGGGTTTCAAACATTTGAGCTGCAACGCCAGGTCGGCCAATCATCCCGGCTCCAGCAATACTGATCTTGGCCATTTGTTGTTCGACCAATACCTCAGCTTCCCCGTCAGCGGGATTGGTCTGACTGCGGAGAGCTGGAGCAATGGCCGCTGCCACCGCTTCGGCCCGTTTAAGGGAGTTCTGGGTGACGGTGAAGGCAATGTCATTGGTGTTGCCTTCGTGAATGGACTGGATGATCAAATCCACATCAATACTTTGCAGGGCAATCTCACCAAATAGCCGCGCTGCAATGCCAGGATGATCGGGAACGCGCAGCAGGGCAACTTTCGCCTGATCGGTATCAAACTCAACGGCATCAACGGGATGGGAAATCTCCAGCCCCTGGAGCGGTCGAGGTTGGGGAATCGGCGATACCACCCGCGTGCCCGGATCCTCTGTCCAGCTCGATCGCACCACCAGGGTAATGCCATAGTTGCGGGCAATTTCCACTGCACGGGGATGCAAAACCTTGGCTCCCAGGCTGGCCAGTTCCAGCATTTCATCAGAGGTGATCTCTGCCATCAGTTGGGCATCGGGGACAATGCGCGGATCGGTGGTGAGGATGCCAGGGACATCGGTGTAAATTTCGCAGAGATCCGCTTGCAGGGCAGCGGCGAGCGCAACGGCTGAGGTATCAGAACCGCCCCGACCCAGGGTGGTAATTTCTAAATCATTGCGACTGGTGATTCCCTGGAACCCAGCCACGACAACGACCTTACCGTTTTGCAAATGACGTTGCAGGCGATCGGTTTCAATGCTGAGAATCCGAGCACGGGTATGCTCTGCTTCAGTCACGATTCCCACCTGCATTCCTGTCATTGAAATGGCCGGCTGCCCTAATTCCTGAATCGCCATACTCATCAGGGCGATCGTCACCTGCTCCCCCGTGGACAGCAACATATCCATTTCCCGGCGATTGGGGGTGGGGGATATTTCGTGCGCTAGCTTGACTAAGCCATCCGTCGTTTTGCCCATGGCCGAAACGACCACCACCAGTGAGTTGCCCGCCTGTACTGAGCGAGCCACCCGTTGAGCGACGGACTGAATCCGCTCCACCGAACCGACCGAAGTTCCACCGTATTTTTGAACAATTAGTGCCATACTCCACCCACCCTGCCGTTCGTCGAGTCAGCCGTCCCCCTGACTTCTCTTGTGTGGACTGACTCCAGGCTTTATCTCTTTATAAATACATTCATTAGTCTACTAAAGGTAGCAGACTCAAGGGACGATCGCATCCCCCTTTCTAAGATTCTGAGCATTCAGCTTAACCATACTTAATCAGGCAGCCTGTTGTGACCTGACCCAACTTATGCCCATAATCTAAATGAGTTTGCCTCATCGACAGGGAGCGTCCGATGGGGCAGGCTCATGCAGGAAAGGCTACAGATGCGATAGCTGTCCCTGGTTAATAACTGATTTGAAGCGTGACTGTTGCCCGCACGTCCTGTTCTCCTCCCACGATCGGTGTAGGAGCGGATGCTGCCTCTGCCTGCAAAATGCGGGTGTCATACAGTGGCATGGGTGGCATGGCGCGTGCTCCATTCACCTGAATCCCGACAATCTCTTGACGGGTTAACCCCAGTGACCTTAAAACGGCATCTGCTTGGGCTTGCGCATCCTGAGCGGCTTCCTGAATTGCCTCTTGTTGTGCAGTGGCGATCGCAGTCTCATCTGCCGTGAAGGAAATGCCATCAATCCGGGTTGCTCCAGCCTGCACCGTTTCATCGATCAAGGCTCCAGCCTGGTCGGAGGGAATCTCAAAGCTCACCGTGTTGGTTGCTGTATATCCAGTCAGCCGTTGCGTATTGTTGCTGTAATCGTAGGTCGGACTCAGGTGTAGACCGGCGGTTTGTAGCTGCGTCACCTCACTACGGGCTTGCAGCAGAGACACAATTGCATTCGATCGACGGGCCACTTCTGCCTGCACCTCCTCTGCGGTGCGTCCCTGTACTTCCACGCCCAGGGTCACGCGGGCTTGAGTTGCGGGAAGAGATACAGTTCCTTGACCCGTTACAGATACGGTACGCAGCATTTGTTCCTGAGCTAAAGCAGATGGAATAGGATTAATCAAGGCTAAACTTAATACTCCAAGGGCAAGCGGTAAGGCTCGGCGGAGCGATGAAATCATGAAAGGCGATCGAATCATTAATTGAGAACGACTCACAATATTTTCTCCTCACTCAGAAGGCGGTAATGGTTTGTAGCGACTCCGTTGCAACTCTTGCTTTCCGGTTAGACGGTTAATTGTAAACGGTTGATCCGTCCGGGGGAACCAGGAGTTGTGGATGTTTCCAATGTGCCATTCCCATCAGCTAAATCGGATTGAGTTTCAAATTTCGCAACTTAAACAGAGATTGTTCGTGATTCCGAGCAATGGAGCAACGCCATAAAGATGTGCTGATGGAGATTACTCATGGAGATGTATTTATAGAGATGTATTTCAGAAACAAAGACGGTTCCATCTTTTGATAAAATTAAAAATTTGTCAGCAATCACTACGCGCGTTGGATGGAGAGACCCTATGGCTCGGATGTATTATGATGCGGATGCAAACTTAGATTTATTAAACGGAAAAACGGTTGCCATTATCGGCTACGGTTCTCAGGGACATGCCCACGCTCTGAACTTAAAGGATAGCGGGGTGAATGTCATTGTGGGACTCTATCCAGGGAGCAAATCGGCTGCCAAGGCAGAGGCGGAAGGGCTAACGGTGAAGTCGGTTGCAGATGCTGCCGCCGCCGCAGATTTCATCATGATTCTGTTGCCCGATGAGGTGATGAAAGAGGTCTACAAGAACGAAATTGCCGCCAACCTGACGGAAGGGAAGGTGCTGGCCTTTGCCCATGGTTTCAACATTCACTTTGCGCAAATCGTGCCTCCTGCCAACGTTGATGTGGTGATGATTGCTCCTAAAGGGCCGGGTCATCTGGTGCGACGAACCTACACCCAGGGAGAAGGGGTGCCCTGTCTGTTTGCTGTGTACCAGGATGCCACAGGTCAAGCCCGCGATCGAGCCATGGCCTACGCCAGAGGAATTGGCGGTACTCGCGCTGGAATTTTGGAAACGACCTTCCGGGAAGAAACCGAAACCGATCTATTCGGAGAGCAAGTCGTCCTGTGTGGCGGATTATCTGCCCTGATTAAAGCCGGATTTGAAACCCTGGTGGAAGCGGGATATCAGCCCGAGCTAGCCTACTTTGAGTGTCTGCATGAAGTGAAGCTGATTGTGGATCTGATTGTGGAAGGGGGATTGGCCACCATGCGCGACAGCATCTCTAATACGGCTGAGTACGGCGACTTGACTCGCGGCCCTCGGATCATCACCGATGCGACCCGGGCTGAAATGCGCAAGATTTTGTACGAAATCCAAACCGGACAGTTTGCCCGCGAGTTTGTCCTGGAAAATCAGTCTGGAAAACCGGGGTTTACCGCCATGCGTCGTCGGGAAGCGGAACACCCGATCGAGGAAGTGGGTAAGGATTTACGGGCGATGTTTAGCTGGTTGAAGAAAGCATAGGCTGAGCTGCTTTGTAGAATGGGCGGGCAAGATGCCTACCCCACAAGAGATCAGTAAGAGATCAGTAAAAATGGCACCCGTAGGGGCGCACAGCATGCGCCCTTACAACAGATCCCTTAGAGGGTCATCGATCGCACATAGATTCGCATAATCTCACCCGGTTCTCTGGTTGTGGCCGTCGGAGCTTGCGAGAAGGGAAGCGGCCGTGACCAATTTTCCACACGACAAAAGCCACACTGATACAGTCTGGCGATCGTCAATTCCACATCTTCAGGTTGTCCGATCATCAGGATTTTCACCGATCGACGGGCAGGGGAAATAGCCCGATCGCCCACGGGAGGCTGACCGATAAATTTGTAGGACATATTTGATGAATCTCCTTGTATTCCAGGGTTTGAAGAAACCCTAGAGACTGGCTCTCAGCGTTGACAGACAGGGCAAGCCAAGAGCATCGGGTGCTATCATACACCCTAGCCGAGGACTAGTGTCTTTAGTCTGAGGTTAGGAGGTTGGGCGTATTGCTTACCAGGCCACGCTTGACCTCCGCTAGAGAAGTCGTCTCTAGGTCGTCCAACTGTCCCCCAGGTCTGTGCAACCCAAAAGACAGCTATAGCTGAAGGGCGTAGCATTAATCGATCGGGCAAATCAAGTTAAAATTGTTACAGTTCGATCGCCTGCTCCCATAAAGTTTTTCAGGGCAGCCCCACCGATGCTCTGGTATCAGGTCAGGAAGCCTGAAACCTTCCCCTACAGCAGGTCATCCTGTAGGAGAAGGTTTCCACATCCAATGCCAGACTTTTCGCCCGTCAATTAAACTGAGTCCAGATCAGGTGAACTCCAGACCCAATGAGTCCGGCGCACTCAGATTCCCTAAGGATCGTGAATCAAACAACCTGTAAATTGTTCTACTTCGTTGACTGGGCGGGCAAGATGCCCACCCCACAAGATCAGCTTATTTAATTCGCATTCCTAAGGACTTCTACTTCAACTTCTGTTTGATGAAGTTCAAAAGCTGTGCCATCTGTTTCTTCAGCGTGTCAATTTCTGCCTGCATTCGATCGACTTTTTGCTTCAGGGCCTGCACCTCGTCGGCTGAGCCTGCGGTCGTCGCTCCGGCGGTTGCGGTTGCGGTTGCGGTAGCCGCTTGAGGGCGAGGTAGTCGAGATTTTGCCATCGCTGACTTAATGGCTTCAATGAGCTGCTTTTGCTCAAACGGTTTCTCGATGAACTCAAAGAACTCAAACGGCTCTGAAATTTTTTCAGCAACTTCCTCTCGCCGCCCCGACATCAGCACCAGGGGAATGGATTGTAGGTCTGGCTGATTTTGAATATGTTGAAACACTTCCCAGCCGCTCATCCGGGGCAGCAGGAAATCTAGCATGATGAGATTGGGGCGTTCCTGGCGAATACAGTTCAATCCTTCCACACCATCCTGGGCTTCCAGAACTTGAAAGTTACCCTTCGGCAACATATCCCTGACCATGTTGCGGATAACTCTACTGTCATCAATAACTAAAATTTTGTGACCTGCCACGGTGAACTCCTCTGATGTGCCGTTAGAGATTAAGACCAGATGGTGATGAATTGATTGGGTAAGATGCGGTTTGTAACCAATGGCAAAAACCAAGTGGAGGGCAAACAAAATCGAACTTCGTTAGATTGAACTGATATCGATTCGATCGCCAGACTATGCTGACCAAGCCTATCCCTTCATTAAGGATAATATTCTCGTTAGCATAAACTAGTGTATCGCTCTAATGTTTCCCCTGAGCCGAATTTGTCTCTTTGCGGTGATGTGAATGAATTGATCTGTTTTATTTAACCTGGTTTTTATGCAAAATGCAGCCCCACACCAGCTTACTATTCCCCAAAGGTCCCCAAATCCTATCGCACTCACCGGAAAATCCCTTTTGTAAAAATTCTGTAAAGTAGACCCGTTCCCCTTAAACCTGACCTCATCCAGACTGCATCTTTAACCCATGTCTCCAAACCTTCCCGCTGCGATCGACCCCTCCTCCACCCTCGACCTAACGCAAGCCATGGAACCTTCAACCCGCCCCCCTGCTGTAAGAGAATCTCCCCTGGCCAGCCTGCCAGCCTGGTTGCGTCGGCCGATCGGCAAGGCGAGCGAACTATCCACCGTCCAGCGCATTATCAAACAACGGCAGATTCACACGATTTGCGAAGAAGGGCGGTGTCCCAATCGGGGAGAATGCTATGCCCAGAAGACAGCCAGCTTTTTGCTGATGGGCCCCGTCTGTACCCGCGCCTGTGCCTTTTGCCAGGTGGACAAGGGCCATGCTCCGATGCCCCTGGATCCGGATGAACCCAGAAAAGTGGCGGAGGCGGTTCATCTGTTGGGGCTTCGCTATGTGGTGTTGACCTCGGTGGCGCGGGATGATCTACCCGATCAGGGCGCGGGTTGGTTTGCCCGAACGATCGCAACAATCCGCGAGATGAACCCCGATACCGCCATTGAAGTGCTCACCCCCGATTTTTGGGGTGGATCGGCCGGCGAAGCCCGTCAGCGGGAGCGGATCGCCACGGTGGTTCAAGCCACTCCAGCCTGCTACAACCACAATATTGAAACGGTGCGACGACTTCAGGGCCCCGTGCGGCGAGGCGCGAAGTACGATCGCTCTCTGAGGGTTCTCCAACTGGTTAAAGAATTGAATCCCGCCATTCCCACCAAGTCGGGGCTGATGCTGGGGCATGGGGAAACTGAAGCAGAAATTCTTGAGGCCATGCAAGATTTGCGATCGATTCACTGCGATCGGCTGACGCTGGGACAATATATGCGCCCCTCCCTGGCCCACCTGCCTGTTCAAAAGTACTGGACTCCTGAGGAGTTCGATCGGCTGGGGGAAATGGCCCGTGAGCTGGGATTTGCCCATGTGCGATCGGGTCCGCTGGTGCGGAGTTCGTATCATGCTGGGGAAGAAGCATAATTTTAACGAGAAGTATCTATGCAAGGTAAGCACGTTTTACTGACCGGCGGTACGGGTGGATTGGGTTCAGGCGTTACGCCTGTTCTCCTGTCTCAGGGAGTGGAATCAATCACCATTCCCTATGTCACGCAAAAAGAAGTCGATCGCCTCAAGGATCGGCTTTCGATGGCGGAGCAGTCGCGCCTTCATTTTGTTGAAACCGATCTGCTGGATGAACAATCGGTGATAAATCTGGTGAATCGGATGGATCGGGTGGATGCAACCATTCATCTGGTGGGTGGATTTTCCATGGGCAAAACCCATGAGTATGACTACAGCCAGTGGCGACAGGATTTTGACCTTAACCTGAACACGACTTTTTTGGTCTGCAAACACAGTCTGCGGCGGATGCTAAACCAGGGTTATGGACGAATCGTGACGATCGGTTCCCGTGGGGCAGTGGAACCCGGGCCACAATTGGCGGCTTACTGTGCTTCTAAGGCAGGGGTGGTGGCCTTAACGCGATCGATCGCGGCGGAAACCAAAGGAACCAATATTACCGCCAATGTTGTCCTGCCCAGCGTGATTGATACCCCCGCCAATCGAAAAGCGATGGGGGAGGAAAATGCCGATCAGTGGGTTACGCCGGAATCGTTGGCTCAGGTGATTGGCTTTCTGGCTTCTGAGGCAGCTAAGGATCTGCGGGGAGCCGTGATTCCGGTGTACGGTAGCGCGTAGGCTTGCGAGTTAAATCATCAAAGTCGATAGGGGCCGACCGGTTCCGCCTCGACGCACCAGGATCAGTTCGGCAGCAATACTGACGGCAATTTCCTCTGGAGTCAATGCCCCAATGTCTAGTCCGATCGGCGCGTAGATTGATGGCAATTTTTCCCTGGAGATTCCCATCCCTTCGATCGCCTGCAACACTTGCCGCACTCGCCGTTCACTGCCAATCATGCCAATGTAGATGGGGGGATGATTGCGCTGGAGCAAGGCCGTGAGTGCCTCCAGATCGTAGGTATACCCGCGTGTCACCAGAGCGGCATAGAGCTGAGTCTGCGGGGCAAGCGGGGCAATAGCGGTATGAATCGGTTCAGTCAAAATGTAGGCAGCCTGCGGATAGCGATCGGGATTGGCCCACTCCGGGCGATCGTCCTGTACCGCTACCTGAAAGCCAATTTGAGCCGCAAGGGTCGCCAACTGAACGCCAACGTGCCCTGCTCCGACAATCAGCAGCATGGGGGCTGGCTGGAGCGTTTCCACAAAGGCCTGATCCGGTGCAACCTCAGGAGGTTTAGACGCAGAAAAATCAAGAATGTAGGGAGATTGCCCAGCCGCGAAGGGAGTCACCAGGGTAACGGGCTGTCCCACCTGAAGTTGATGGATGATGTCCTGAAGTAAGCCGATCGCCGATTCGCCCATCCAGCGTTCCAACCAGACCTGCATTGTGCCGCCACAAATGCCGTCGGTGGCGCGATCGGTTTTGGTACTGCCCGTTAAGTCAACCTCGATCCGCTGGTTTTCCCCCGTCTGGCAGACCTGCCTGGCCTGCTCAATTACCCTGGCTTCCCCCGCTCCGCCGCCGATCGTACTGAAGGTTTGCCCCTCGGCGGTAATCACCATCTTTGCCCCCACTTCTCTGGGCACAGAACCGCGAACAGCCGTCACTGTAGCCAGCACCGCTGGTTGAGTAGAAAGCACTTGAGCCAGATAGCGAAAACAGTCCAGGGACATCCAATTTACACCCCTAATCTATACCCAAGTTTCTCTCCAACACCTGATCAATAAAGGTCTGCCATGTATCATTGGGCATCCAAATTCGATGCAAATCTTGCTTCGCCTGTTCATCGCTCACTGATTCCTGAATGCGCCGATACAAATACATAAAAGCAGAGACACGCATATTCATAGCGCAATGCACAAATACTTTCTGATTGACGTGACGATTGATTGTACTGACAAACCGCTCAAAATCCTCTTGGGTGGGTTCTTCCCATACCACAGGGATATGAACATACTGCATCCCCTGAGATTCTACAATCTCTTGTTCATTAGGAATCGCATAGGTGGAGGTTGCCGGAGCCAGATTCACGATCGTTTGATAGCCCGCTTGTTTGATGTCAGAAAACTGCTCTACAGTCGGCTGTCCTGCGGTGGCGATCGTTTCAGAAAGGGGTAAAAAGTTGAGGATCTGGTTCAGGTCTGTCATAAAGGCTACAAAATCACAGAAGTAAGTAGCAAAAAAATCCTCCTCTGATGAAAGATTCATTCAGAGGAGGATTTACTGAGCAACAGTACGTTGAGGGTAGAATAACAGACATTCAGGTGAGTTTGCTATACATTCACTTCACCTGGATTTTTCTAGTCCTCCTCATCTTCATCAAAGTCATTGTCATCTTCAAATTCATCATCAATGATGGCAGAGGAGTAGGAATCATCCTCATCTTCCTCTTCATTGCGATTGACGTTGTAGCTCCGACCAAAATCACCGGGTTCACTAGAACCTCGCATTCCCGGAGGGAAGACATCGAATCCGCCTTCCCGTTCGTACGTCCGGGCCGTGCGATCGTCCAGCACCACATCACTCAGATCCACATCATCTTCGAAGACCGTGCCTTCGTAGATCGGATCCACTTCCACGGTGTTGTTGTTTTCCTCGTAAGCATTGAATCCAGTTCCCGCCGGAATCAGACGACCAATGATCACGTTTTCCTTCAGACCCCGCAACCAGTCCGACTTGCCTTCGATCGCTGCTTCCGTCAATACGCGAGTCGTTTCCTGGAAGCTCGCTGCCGAGATAAAGCTATCAGTGTTCAGCGATGCTTTCGTGATCCCCAACAGCATTGGAATGTACTGGGCGGGCGCACCTCCGGTGATGGACATTGCCTCATTTACCTGATCAATTTGCCGCAGTTCGACTAATTCTCCAGGCAGCATGGTGGTGTCACCCCCATCCTCAATTCTGCCCTTCGAGGTCATCTGCCGCACGATCACTTCGATGTGCTTGTCAGAAATATCAATCCCCTGGGACTGGTATACCGACTGAACTTCGTTCACCAGGAAGGTTTGAACCGCCTGCAAGCTCCGCAGAGAAGCCTCGTGGGTTCCCGCCAACTCCCGGTAGTACTCGAACAGAATCTCCAGAATTTCGTGGGGGTTCGCTGGCCCATCCGTCAGCGACTCACCGACTTCCACTTCCTGTCCATCCAGCACCATGACGTTTTGTCCCGGCAGCAGTTGATACTCAGTGGTCACACCATCCGACTCAATGATCTTGACCTCCACCGACTCATCATCATTGAAGATCACCTGCGCCGTTCCTGGCCGTTTGGCCAAAATGCAGGCTTCCTTGGGCTTACGGGCTTCCAGCAATTCTTCAATTCTCGGAAGACCCTGAATGATGTCCCCGGTTTTACCGCGTTCAAACACCAGCAGCACCAGGTTATCTCCCCGCTGTACCAAGTCACCATCATCAATATGGAGGACTGCACCCGCTGAAACTCGGTAAGGACGAGCAATGCGGAGCACCACTTCTGAATCCGATAGATCAATAATCTGCCCTGATTCTGGTGTCGTAACCCCTGGTGCAATCTCAGCCCCAGAAACCAGCAAGGCTCCATCCTTAACAGTGGGTTTTTGACCCTGGAGATCAATCCGAATCAGATCCACTTCCCGCATCACCAGAACCCGGCGGATCGCTTCAACCCCTTCCCGGATTCCGCGCACGACCCCTGCTTCCTTACACTGGATCTCCGTCCGAGCTACCACAGCCCCCGGTGCAATCTGATCGCCATCCTGTACCAGAAGGCGTGTCAGGGTACTGCCCTGGGTTTGGTCGGCTGAAACATCCCGCCGAATCACCAGCGATTCCAGAATCACCAATTGGAGCCGCATGGTGTCTGGATCGGACTCATCAGGCACCAGTTCAATATCGGCAGCAAGCTGGGGGGCATCTTGCTCGATCTCTAAGACCAATTGAGTCCGCAGCAGTTCCAGTCCTTCCACCGACTTGACCCGCTCCCCATCCTTGAATGGGATGCGCTGCACGGCCCGCAGACGAATAGCCCGGCTAATATCTTCGCTAGTGGACTCCTGGCTCGGTACAGAGGGTTCATCGGGGATCTGGAATTCCGTCACCGGACGCAGGAGCAACGCCGGGCCTTCTGGAGAATCCACGTACTCGACATAGCGCAGTTCATCAACCGTCAGTCCAGGCATTGCTTCCTGTCCTGGGTTAACGATCGTCTCATGCTTGGCCATCACGGCTTCCGGATTGTCTGCCAGGTGGAGTTCGCCCGGCTTAATCACAATCTCCCGCAGAATGTCGTTCTTCTGGGTGACTTCCACCACACCGCTACTCTGGCAGAAGATATCTTTAACGACTTCCGTACCCGCTTCCACAAACTGGCCATCTTCCACCAGCAGCAGGGAAATGTCTTTATTGACCTCGTGGGCTTCCTCAGGAATCCAGAGTAGCGTACCACCCTGTACGACCTCGTAGCCCTGCTTGGCCTTGCCCTTCTTGGCCACATCAACGCCAGCGTACTTGATGATGCCGCCTGTTTGCGTGTGGTAGCGATCGTCGATCAGTTCAGCCACCACCTGACCATTGGTTACTTTCGTACCCGGCGTGGCAATCAGGGAGAACCGCTGATTGTTCTGCGTTTCAATGGTGTAGTGTTCCCGCCCCTGCTGGCTTTCACCCAACACACGAGCCTGATCCAGCAAAACTGAAGCGGTGATAATTTCGATCTCGCGCCCACTCTTGGTTTCGTTGTCTTGAGGGATTCGCACTACCCCACCGTTCTCGGTCACCAAGCGGGTTTCTGCCAGGATACTGTCAGATGACACTCGATCGCCGTTTTTCACCACGGGTTCCGCGCCTGGCGGCAGGTTATAAACTTCACCGGAAAGAATCCAGAGCAAGCCACCCCGTTGAGCGATCCGCGTGGTGTTCCCCTGACGGTCTTTTTTCTCCTCAGGAACCACATCGGCAAACTTCACTTCACCGGCCAGGTCAGAGGCCACATCCTTCGTTGCCTTTTCTGTCACCTTCCGGGCCCGTCCAGCCGAGGGCATTTCCACCAGGATCTGTCCCAGCTTCGCGGTCTGACCATCCCGCGTAAAGATGATCGAGCCAGGCGGAACAGTTGAACTTTCCTTCTTGCTGCCCGACTCCACCGTTACTTCCACAGGGACTTCAGCCACCAGGGCATCTTCCCCATGCCGAGTTCGGAAGGGACGTGAGCGGAATTGCTTGGGCTTGGTATGAACGGTGCCATCAAAGTTGGCTCGGACTTGCTGGGCTACTTCTCCGGTAAAGGTTCCGCCCGTGTGGAACGTCCGCATGGTGAGCTGGGTTCCGGGTTCACCGATCGACTGTGCCGCAATAATCCCGACCGCTTCACCCAGATCCACCATCGAGGCGTGAGCCAGGCTCCAGCCGTAGCAGAGTTGACAGACCGATCGCGTGGCATTACAGGTCAGTGGCGATCGAACGGTCACTTCCTCTACACGAGCCTTGCCAATCAGTTCGGCCACATCATCTGAAATGGCCTGATTCCGCTCAAGCAGTACTTCTCCCGTTTCAGGATGGATCACATCTTTTGCCACCACCCGACCCAACAACCGATCCTTCAAGGGAATCAAAATTCGTTCCCCATCGGTCATGCTGGTGACGGTGACACCGCGCTCAGTGTTGCAATCCAGTTCCCGAATAATCACATCCTGGGATACATCCACCAATCGGCGGGTTAAGTATCCAGAGTCTGCTGTCCGTAACGCGGTATCTACCAGACCTTTCCGCGCTCCGTAAGAAGAGATAATGTATTCTGTAACCGTCAGCCCTTCCCGGAAGTTGGTCTTAATCGGTAAGTCAATGATTTCCCCCTGCGGATTCGCCATCAGTCCCCGCATTCCGACGAGCTGACGCACCTGGGAGATGTTTCCCCGCGCTCCAGAGAACGCCATCATGTAGACCGAGTTGAGGGGATTATTGCTCTTAAAGTGGCGCACCACCTCATTTTTTAACTCTTCGCTGGTGCCGTTCCAGGTGTCAATCACCTTCTGAAATCGTTCGACTTCAGTGATTTCACCGCGAGTATACCGGGCTTCCGTTTCCTTAATTTCTTCCTCAGCCGCCTCCAGCAATCCCCGCTTGCTAGGAGGAACCTGCAAGTCATCCACACTGATGGAAACCCCAGCTTTGGTGGCAAACCGAAAGCCTAAATCCTTCAGTTCGTCTGCCATTTGAGCCGTTCGAGCCGTGCCATAGTGGGTAAATGCCCAGGAAATCAGCTGCTTGAGCTGCCCTTTGTTAATGACCCGGTTGCGAAAAAGCATTGCCTTTTCAGACTTCTGGATTGATTTTTGCTCTGCCGTCATGTCTATGCCCTTCGTGCTTGGCTGTGTTGCAATTGGCCGTCCTGGTTTTGATCGGCCTTTACGGTCAGATCGACTGCAAAGGCGCGATCGGTCGTGGTCCTATACCATCAAGGCATCGTAAATCGTCTTGTTGTAAATGATGCGCCCTGGCGTGGTGCGGATATGCTGAGAAATTACATTGCCCTCTGCATCCTCTCGAATCCGCCGGAATTGATACGTCCGGGTTGTCATACCGTCCGGTGAGGTTTCAACTTGCAGGGGTTCCATATCCGAGTCATCTGCTTCTACATCCCCATCAAATCTCACCCAAACATAGGCGTGAATGTCCACCAACCCCTGGTCGTAAGCCACGATCGCATCATCCAGGCTGGAGAAGTAGCGTCCTGCGCCCTTGGTTGCGGCTGGGTTTTCTGCGGTCAGGTAGTAACAGCCCAACACCATGTCCTGACTGGGGGTAACAATGGGTCGTCCCGTTGCTGGAGACAGGATGTTGTTGGATGCCAGCATCAATAGTCGCGCTTCTGCCTGAGATTCCAGGGACAGGGGAACGTGAACCGCCATCTGGTCGCCATCAAAGTCCGCGTTGAAGGCAGGGCAAACCAGCGGGTGAATTTGAATCGCCCGACCTTCCACCAGAATTGGCTCAAAGGATTGAATCCCCAAACGGTGCAGCGTCGGTGCCCGGTTGAGTAGAACCGGGTGGCCTTCAATCACCTCTTCCAGAACATCCCAAATCTGAGGATCATTGCGCTGAATCATCTTCTTGGCGGCCTTGATGTTGTTCACCAGGCCCTGCTTAATCAGCCGATGGATCACAAAGGGCTGGAACAGTTCGATCGCCATTTCCTTGGGCAAACCGCACTGGTGAATCTTCAGGTTCGGCCCAACCACAATCACAGAACGACCGGAGTAGTCTACCCGCTTACCCAGCAGGTTTTGGCGGAATCGACCCTGCTTCCCTTCAATGATGTCTGACAGGGACTTGAGGGGACGGTTATTGGCTCCAACCACCGTGCGACCCCGCCGCCCGTTATCGATCAACGCATCCACGGCTTCCTGTAACATCCGCTTTTCATTACGGACAATAATTTCCGGAGCCAGGATTTCCTGAAGTCTAGCCAGACGGTTGTTCCGGTTGATCACTCGGCGATAGAGATCATTTAAGTCGGAGGTGGCAAAGCGTCCCCCATCTAGCTGCACCATTGGTCGCAGATCGGGCGGAATCACCGGAATCACTTCCAGGATCATCCACTCTGGGAGCGATCGAGTGGCAATAAAGTTGTCGATCACCCGCAGTCGCTTGATCAGCTTGGCCCGCTTTTGCCCCTTAGAGTTGGCAATTTCTTCCCGCAGTCCCTCTGCCTCTTTCTCCAGATCCAGATCTTGCAGCAACCGCTGGAGGGCTTCTGCCCCAATTCCAACTTCCACCCCAATTAATTGAGAATCTTCGCTGTAGAGCTGATCTTCAATTTCAATCCACTGATCTTCCGTCAGCAGTTGCTTGTAGCTCAGGTTCTCAGCATTCCCTGGATTCAGCACCACGTAGGAGTTGAAGTAAACAATTTGCTCCACATCCCGCAGGGGCATATCCAGCAAGATCGACATATAGCTGGGAATCCCTTTGAGATACCAGACGTGGGCCACGGGGGCTGCCAGCTTGATGTAGCCCATGCGGTGACGACGAACACGGGATTCTGTGACTTCCACCCCGCAGCGTTCGCAGACAATCCCCCGGTGCCGGACTCGCTTGTACTTACCGCAGTGACATTCCCAATCCTTCGCTGGGCAAAGATCCGTTCGCAAAACAAGCCATCCATTTCTGGCTTCAGCGTCCGGTAGTTGATTGTCTCTGGCTTGGTGACTTCCCCCACTACCATGCCATTTGGCAATGTCCGCTCACCCCATTGACGAATTCGATCGGGAGAAGCCAGACCAATCTTCACGTAGTCAAACCGCTGTTCTAGCTTTGGCATCGCTACTCTTTAACCTCTTTTTGGCAGTTTTATCTAGTCCTGACTGAGAAGGGAAAAAGGGAATCAGGAGGGAAGTGCATCCACGCTGACCTTCCCCGCACCCGTTTGATTCCCAACTTCCTTCTAATCCTCAACCTCTTCCATTTCATCCCGTGAGATCGACTCGTAGGTGGGACGGGATGGCGTGCGCCGAGACCCCAAATCTGCCATCAGGTCAATCTCCAGATCACGACTGGTGCCATCTTCCATCGTCTGTAACTTATGGGCTGCAATATCCAGACAGAGGGATTGCAATTCTCGCATCAGTACCTTAAAGGATTCAGGGGTTCCCGGTCGGGGAATCGCCTTGCCTTTAACGATCGCATTCAGAGCTTCATTTCGTCCCTGCATATCATCGGACTTCACGGTGAGCAATTCCTGGAGAATGTAGGCAGCCCCAAAGGCTTCCAGGGCCCACACTTCCATTTCTCCAAATCGCTGACCACCCTGCTGGGCCTTACCACCAAGGGGCTGTTGCGTCACCAGGGAGTACGGGCCGGTGGAACGCGCGTGAATCTTATCGTCTACCAGGTGAACCAGCTTCAGCATATAGGCCTTACCGATGGTCACAGGGCGATCGAAGGGTTCTCCCGTCCGTCCGTCATAAACCTGGATCTTGCCCGGCTCATCGGGATTGAACACCCAGGGCTGTCCGGTTTTGTCGGCCGCCTCCTGAATCTTGGCGTGGGTCGTCAGGCGGGAAGCCTCCATCCCGTACATTTCGTCAAAGGGGATCATCTTGAAGCGGGCATCCAGATTATGACCAGCCCAACCCAGCAGACACTCAAACACCTGTCCTACATTCATCCGGGAGGGAACCCCCAGAGGATTCAAGACGATGTCAACTGGAGTGCCATCAGGCAGGTAGGGCATATCCTCCTCAGGCAGAATCCGGGAGATAATTCCCTTGTTGCCGTGCCGCCCTGCCATCTTGTCGCCGACCTGGATCTTGCGCTTTTGCGCCACGTAAACCCGTACGACCATGTTGGCTCCGGGGGGCAGTTCGTCGCCCTGTTCCCGGGTGAAGACTCGTACATCAACCACCCGTCCCTTCTCACCGTTGGGAACGCGCAGGGAATTGTCCCGCACATCTCTGGCCTTTTCACCAAAGATTGCCCGCAGGAGTTTTTCTTCCGGTGGCTGATCTGATTCCCCTTTAGGTGTCACCTTACCCACCAGGATGTCTCCAGACTCTACCCAGGCTCCAATCCGGATAATTCCGGTTTCATCCAACTGACGCAGGGCATCTTCCCCGACGTTGGGAATTTCACGGGTAATTTCCTCTGGGCCAAGCTTGGTTTGCCGAGCTTCGATCTCGTACTTCTCAATGTGAATTGAGGTGTAGACATCTTCGTACACCAGGCGCTCACTGATCAGGATCGCATCCTCGTAGTTGTAGCCCTCCCAGGGCATATAGGCCACCAGGATATTTTGACCGAGCGCCAGTTCTCCGCCCTCCGTGGCTGAACCATCTGCCATGATCTGTCCTGCGGCAACTCGATCGCCAGCAAAGACGATCGGCCGCTGGTTCAGACAGGTATCCTGGTTCGATCGCTGGTACTTCTGCAAGAGATGCTCGAACTCCTGCCCTTCGGCATTGCGCACCCGAATGCGGTTGGCATCCACGTAGGACACCTCACCATCTACACGGCTGATGATGACCATCCCGGAGTCGCGGGCTGCCTGCGTTTCCAGTCCCGTTCCTACCAGGGGACGCTCCGGACGCAGGAGGGGAACGGCCTGCCGTTGCATGTTGGAACCCATCAGGGCCCGGTTTGCGTCGTCATGCTCAATGAAGGGAATTAGCGACGTTGCTACCGAGATAATCTGTACGGGGGAAACGGCCACATAGTCCACCTCTTCCGGCGAGGTCGTTGTGAAGTCCTGCCGATACCGGACTGGAACCTGCTCCCCTAAAATCCGTCCTTCTTCATCAATGGGAATATCTCCCGGAGCCACCCGCAGATCATCTTCTTCATCTGCCGTCATGTAGACAGGGGGAATGTCCCGCCGGACGCGACCGTTTTCGACCCGGCAGTAGGGGGTTTCAATAAAGCCATAGGCATTGACGCGGGCATGGGTTGCCAGAGAACCAATCAATCCAGCGTTCGGCCCTTCAGGAGTTTCGATCGGACAGATGCGCCCGTAGTGAGAGGGGTGAATATCCCGCACGGCAAATCCGGCCCGCTCCCGCGTCAAACCGCCAGGGCCAAGGGCACTGAGACGACGCTTGTGGGTCAACTCTGCCAGGGGATTGGTTTGATCCATGAACTGGGAGAGCTGAGAGGAGCCAAAGAACTCTTTGATGGCTGCGACCAGGGGCTTCGGGTTAACCAGGGAGGCTGGAGTCAGGGCATCGGCATCGGAAACCGTCATCCGCTCCCGAATGATGCGCTCCAGGCGGTTCAAACCCACCCGCACCTGATTTTGCAGCAATTCACCCACCGATCGCACCCGGCGATTCCCCAGGTGATCGATATCATCGATACTGCCGATATCAAACTCTAAATTAATTAAGTAGTCGATCGAAGCCAGGATATCCTGAGGAGTCAGGATCCGGGTCATCTCCGGCACATTCAGTCTGAGCTTTTTGTTCAGCTTGTAGCGTCCAACCCGTCCCAGGTCGTAGCGTTTGGGATCAAAGAAGCGCGAGTCCAGGAGTTGTTGCCCACCCGAAACCGTTGGCGGCTCACCGGGACGCAACTTCCGATACAGCTCCATCAGAGCTTCTTCTTCGCTAAACTGCCCTTCTTTTTCGATCGTCTTCTGGAAGTATTCAGGATGGCGTAGGGCATCAAAAATTTCACCATCGCTCAGACCTAGAGCTTTAAGCAAGACTTGAGCCGATAGCTTGCGGGTTTTGTCAATCCGCACCCAAACCAGGTCATTTTTATCGGTTTCAAACTTCAGCCAGGCTCCCCGGTTGGGGATCAGGCTGGCATTAAAGGTGCTGCGACCGTTCTTATCAACCTCTTTTTTGTAGTAAACGCCAGGGCTACGGACGATCTGGTTAACAATAACGCGCTCTGCCCCGTTGATAATAAAGGTGCCGCGATCGGTCATCAGGGGCAAATCCCCAATGAAAACCTCCTGCTCCTTAATTTCTCCGGTTTCTTTGTTGATCAACCGGGTCGGCACATACATCTGTACCGCATAGGTCGCATCCCGACGTTTCGCCTCATCTACATCGTATTTGGGTCGCCTGAGTTTGTAGTCTTTGCCCAGGAAATGTAGCTCTAATTTACCGGTATAGTCGGTGATGGGCGAAAAGCTGTCTAATTCCTCAATCAAGCCTTCTTCAAGGAACCAACGAAAGCTGGCGCGTTGGATCTCTACAAGGTCTGGTAGGGTAAAGATGGGTGCGGATTGGGTTAAGTTACTCATGCGTCTCCTCAAGCTAGGTCACGCTTAGGGATAAAATTCCCTAACAGTACACAGAAAGGGCTGATAAATACACAGACGAAAAAACGCCAGTCCTCTAGGTTGAAGACTGAACAACATCTATGGATGGTTAACTGTTTGTAAGTCAAATTGGAGTGGAGTCTGGCAAACGGGTTCAATGCGGGCGATCGGGGTTCTGGGTGACAGGCAGGGCGAGTATAGCGTAATCAATGGACTCTGTCAATGAATTGGCTGATGAACGGAAAGCAGCTAACACAAGCAGTTAATCAAGACTCAGGTAACCAGAGGGGAATCCGACAGGAAGCAGATTCGCTCTAATTGAATCAAGAAGTTTGATCAAGCTCTCACCTTCGGTCTACGCTACGCGCCTCGATTCTTATTATGACTTAATGTAACCGAAATGTGGCTAATTGCTCTTGACGATACAGCAAAAAAAGCATAATGCGGATCGATCGCGGCCTGGTGCGTCAGCGTCAGGGGTTGACCTGAGCAGAATTAAGCGCGGCTGGCTTAAGGATTTGAGCTACTGGTTTCGACGAGGGAACCATCCAGGGCATCAGGAGCGGCAACACCAACAGGCAGGGAGAGACTGAACAGACGGGCAGCGTTCTCAGTGGTTTGCGCTGCCAACTCCTCCAGGGAAACCTGACGCAGATGCGCAACTCGCTCAGCGACAAAGCGGACATAGGCAGGCTGATTGCGTCGTTCTCCTCGTTTGGGAACTGGGGAGAGAAAGGGACAGTCTGTCTCAATCAGGAGCCGATCGCTCGGTACCCGCTTCGCAGATTCGTGAACAGCAGTCGCGTTCTTGAACGTGACGATCCCGCTAAAGCTGATGTAGAACCCCAGATCCAGAAACCACTGAGTCTCTTCCGGTGTGCCACTCCAGCAATGCATTACACCCGCTACAGCACCTCGCTCGGCCCAAAATTGCTGAACCAGGTGAGTCATTGTTTCAGCCGCATCCCGGCAGTGAATGATCACAGGCAAATTGAGCTGGTGAGCGATTTCTAGCTGAGCCCAAAATGCTTCCTGCTGTTGCTGCTGATTCTCCGCCTTGAAGAAATCCAGCCCCATCTCACCGATCGCCACAACTCTGGTATCGGATTGAGCCAGGTTCAGGATGTGCCGCGCCACCTCTGGCTGCCATTTGGCTTCAACGTCAAGGGGATGCAGCCCAACGGCGAAGGATATCTCTGGGAAGCGATCGGCAATCGACTGGATCGCCGTAAATTCCTCTGGCTCAACACAGGAATGAATTAGCCGCACCACACCCGCCTCCCGCCAATTCTGGGCAACTTGCTCCAGGTCAGGCTGAAAGCTGTCAAAGTTAAGATGAACGTGAGTATCAATCAACTGCATGAGTTACAAGGAACGCACTGCTATGCCAGAATGGTTCATCCAGGAACGGATTGATCCAGATTGTCCAGATTGATTTCAGATTAACAATCTAATGACTCAATCGGCCCGTACCAGAAATCCTTAGTCCCGAACTACCCCAAAAAATCTTGGCTGGCTATCGATCGGCTAATCGACTTACTTTAAAACCACTGCTCGCTCTCCAACCTGGTATCTCCTTGTATCTGGGTTTCCAGTGAGAGCAATCAGCAAACTGTCAATCAACGCAAAAACTTAAGAAAAGCTTTATGAAGCGGCTTGACTGCTGGATTCGATCGCCTTCAAAGCTCTAGAAAGCCGGGATTTGTTCCGCGCTCCCGTATTGGCATGGAGGGCACCCCGCTTGACGGCCTTATCAATTTTGGCAAAGGCGAGAGACAGCCGCTGATGGACATCCTGCATGGCTTCGGGGGTAGGATTAGCATTATAGGCATCCACGGCTGCAAAGAACCGCTTCATCAACGTTCGAGAAGCAGACTTGTAAGATCGATTACGGAGGCGATTGCGTTCAGCAATTTCAATGCGCTTGATGGAGGATTTAATATTTGCCACAGTTCTTCGGTATATATAGCTTTGAGGGTTTACGGCTTCAGCGATCCACTATTCTATCGAAAGATTTACACAATTGACAAAAAAACTCTCCGCCTCCAGACTCGAATCCTCCTAAAAATACAGGTTAAGCTAGATAAAGATACAGGTTCAGCCTGGCAACCCAACCTTGCTGGAGCAATTTAACACCTGTTCTGCCAGGTTAATCCTAGACTACCGTTTCTATCCCAAGGTGGCGATGCTGCGAATTATTACTCAGCGAGCTGAGGCTCTGACTGAACTCCGCCGAATTTGTGAGCGCACCCATGACGATCAAGTAGTTCACAAAGAGGCTACGGTTCGAGAGGTGCTTCAAGCAGTCAAACGGCAGGGCGATCGAGCGGTTCTCCACTACACCGAAGAATACGATCAGATCTCCCTCCAGCCTGAAGACTTACGAGTGAACGGTTCCGAACTAGAGGCAGCCTATCATCAAGTGCCTGCCGAATTAATTGAAGCAATTCGCCTGGCCTGTCGTCAGGTGGAGGCGTTCCACCGCCAGCGCGTGCCCAAAAGTTGGGTGCAGTTTGGACAGGATGAAGTGGTTTTGGGGAAACGCTATACACCCGTCGATCGAGCTGGACTGTACGTTCCAGGTGGACGGGCCGCCTACCCCAGTACGGTGATCATGAATGTGATTCCAGCCCGAGTTGCCAAGGTGCCTCGGATTGTGATCACGACTCCACCGGGCCCGAACAAGGCAGTCAATCCAGCAGTTTTAGTGGCGGCGCAGGAAGCGGGGGTTCATGAAATCTATCGAATCGGAGGAGCCCAGGCGATCGCGGCTCTGGCCTACGGCACCGAAACGATCCCCAATGTAGACGTGATTACGGGGCCTGGCAATATCTACGTCACTCTGGCTAAGAAGCTGGTTTATGGAACCGTGGGGATTGATTCGCTGGCCGGCCTTCTGAAGTGCTGATTATTGCTGATAGCGGTGCAGATCCAGTTCATGTCGCAGCCGATATGCTGGCGCAGGCCGAACATGATCCGCTGGCAGCAGCCATTTTGCTGACGACCGATTCGGAACTGGCCATGAAAGTCGTAGCTGAGGTGAAGCAGCAGTTAATTAACCACCCGCGGAAGGTGCTGACGGAAAAGGCGATCGCCCACTATGGACTGGTGGTGGTGGTGGATTCTCTGGAAAGTGCCGCCGAACTGTCCAACGAGTTCGCGCCAGAGCATTTGGAGTTAGAAGTCGCCGATCCCTGGAGCCTGTTGGAGTCCATTCGCCATGCCGGAGCGATTTTCCTGGGTAATTCCACTCCAGAAGCAGTGGGAGATTACCTGGCGGGCCCCAACCACACCCTGCCCACTTCCGGTTCGGCTCGGTACGCTTCTGCCCTGGGGGTAGAAACCTTCATGAAGCATTCCAGCTTGATTCAGTATTCTCCGAAGGCATTACGTAAGGTGGCAAAGGCGATCGAGTCTTTAGCCAGTGCGGAGGGCTTACCCTCCCATGCGGATTCGGTACGGTTGCGGATGCAGGAATATCTGGACACTGAAGGACAGTAAAGATTTATTAATCTGAAATCAGGCTTGAGTTTTAAGTTTTGAGTTTTTAGTTGCATTTGCCCCCTGAATTCTCAACACTAAGAATTTAAGCACTCTACATTCATGCTGCACTTTTCGGTGTCAGGAGATAATCTGCTGTGTTCAAACGGATTTTAGTTGCCCTGGATGGATCGGATCTTTCTGAACAAATTGTTCAGGGACTGGAACAAATTCAACTCCAATCCACAACCCATGTGATCATTGCCCATGTCATTGCCAACTTTACTGCTGATCCCGATGTCGCAGTCGATCGCCCCCAAACGGACACCGAACTGATCCCCCACCATCAGCTAGAAAAACTTCAGGCGTATCAGGCTGCCCTACCCTGCAAAAGTGAACTCGAAATTGTGGTGGGTGATCCGGCTGAGGAAATTATTCGCCTGGCTAATATTCACCAGACGGATTTAGTTGTAATGGGTAGCCGGGGATTGACGGGCATGAAGCGAATTTTACAGGGTTCTGTCAGCAGTCAGGTGGTGGAAGATGCCCCCTGTACGGTGATGGTGGTGAAGCTGAAGTAACGGGCATCCAGGTAAACGAACAGGGGCATCGGAGGGAATTAGCACAGCGAAACAAGCGATCGGAGGATGATTTGTATGCGGCGGAATCTGGTCTGGGGTATTGTGCTCTGGTTGGTTCTGATGGGGGCATCGGTTGCCCTGCTGCTCCATCCAGCATTGCTTCAGTACCTCTTCCTGTTACGGGTGCCCATTCTGATCGGGGGCTTGCTGGTGGCATTGCCCATTCTGGCAAATACCCTGGTGAAAAATTTGCTGCAAAATTTGTTTGTGCTGCATGGTGCCTGCGAGTTTTTTGCAGTCACGATCGTCACGTTGCTGGCGGGAATGGGGGTGACGTTTGTGACGAATACACTGCTGGTCGATGGGGTCGATCGGTTTAATTTACCTGAATTAGGATGGGTTGACGGACTGCTTTCCTACCAGTGGGTTTTTGCCTTCATTTTGGGGCTATCCACCTTCATCATCACGATTTGTCTTGCTATTCCTGAAATCAAGCAATCATCTCCTCAAAAAAATGCCCTGACAGAGATTGGTTTAGGGATTGGTTCAGGTGGATTGGCGACTGCTTTACTGTTCAAGTTCGGTCATTTTTTTACAACTTTCCTGGAAGGATCGAGGGAATTTAAACAAGCCATTGCTTCTCTGATCTTGCTCCTCCCTGAATCGGCTCAAAGGGGCTATCTTACTGAAAACACCGGGGTTTTGACCGCAGGGCATATGTCGGCGATCGGTTTTTTTGCGGCGGTAATGGTGATTTATCTGCCGTTGTTTTTCTATGGCATGTGGTTGTATAAACCTGATTTAATTCCACCCTGGTGTGGCTTTGTGTCCTGGGTGTTCGATCGACTGACGCAACGTCGCAGAAAGATATTTGAAATTCCCGCCCTATTTTATCTGTTAATTATTCTCCTGCTTTTAGTTTTACTTTTTGGTGGATTAACCTTTTTATTAGATTTTTTTCGCGTTCCTTTACTGATTGTCTTAATTGTTATTTCATTTGTGGTTTACTGGTTGTTCAACGTCAACCACTACTACGAATTAATCAGTTCATCTCCATCCCAATTTTCGCCGGATAATCTGATTGAGATTCTGAACCATCGGTTTCAACGGTGGGAAGCCAACTATGCTGGAGCTTACCCCACTCATCCCCGAACTCTGGCGATCATTTGCCCCGCAGGCGGCGGAATTCAAGCGGCAGGATGGACGGCACGAGTCCTGACAGGGTTGTATGAGCATCCCGATCTCGGCAAACCCTTTATGGATACGGTGGGCTTGATCAGCTCTGTGTCCGGCGGTTCGATCGGCTCGATGTATTTTATTGATGCTCTGGACAATGGGAAGTTGGAGGAGCAGTTCAACTCGCCACCTTCAGGACAATTTTCAGGACAATTTTCAGGAAAAGCACCCAATGCAGTGGTTCGCAGTGCGACCGTTGACGGGTTAGATGCCATTGGCTGGGGACTGGCCTATCCTGATTTATGGCGGGTGATTGGTCTGCCGTTTTTATCTCATCCCAGGCTCGATCGGGGAGTTGCCCTGGAAGCGGATTGGATCAGGGCATTGAGCGATGCGACGAATCCGCCCACTTTGGCCAGTTGGTCTCGAAGCATTGCGGCGGGCACGATACCGATTCCAGTTTTCAATGCCACGATCGTCGAAGATGGGAGCCGTTTAACCATCAGTCCGATTCGGTTTCAGGAGGATGGGGAGCAGCAATTCAAAGACTTTAGAAGACTTTACGAAGCGTACGATCTTCGCATCACAACCGCCGCACGACTTTCGGCGACTTTTCCCTATGTCTCGCCCATTTGCCGCAACTACCCGAATGTACCCCAGTCCAATTTTCATGTTGCCGATGGTGGGTATTTCGACAACTTTGGCGTTTTTACCGCCGTTCAATGGCTCAACGATCGCGTGTTGCGGGCCTCTGCAACAGACACGGGTGCAACGGATCAGGGTGCAACGGATCATGTTGGAATCGATGATGCCTCTAGCCAGGAGAATCCCCTCAACATTCAACGGGTTTTGCTGATCGAAATTCGCTCATTTCCAGAACCGGAGAATTTCAAAGCAGAGCCTCCAGGTCGGCGGGGCTGGCTTCAGAAACAATGGAAAAACCTTCGAGGAGAGGAAAATCTGAATACCCCCGGTTGGAAAATGACCATTTTGGGGCCACTGCTCACCCTGTTTAATGTTCGGAACTATACTCAGGCAGCCCGAAATGAGGTTGATATCCAGGGGCTAAAGCAACAATGGAAAGGCAAAGTCGATATCCATCACCATGTCATCCAGTTTCCTCTGGCAGAAGATCTGTCGCCTGCCACTCCATCCTGTCCCCTGACCGCAGAGCAACAGGAAATGATGAAGCAAGCCCGTCTGGATGAACCGCCTTTATCCTGGAAGCTCACTGAAAAGCAAAAGCAGGCGATCGAACTGGCTTGGGAAGTCGTGAAAGCTGGCTCAATTCAGGACTTAGTTGCAAGATGGCAGCAAACCCATTCGCCCTAATGCAGACCCCTAACTTCTGGTTGCTTTATTGCTGATTACTGCTGATCGCGCCCCTGGTAAATCCACAGGGGAATAACGCTTTGGGGAATCTGAAAGCCCTGCTTCTGGTAAAACTTAACCGCTTCATTATTGGATAGAAGAATTTGCTGGTGGAAGTCTGCGTAGCGTTCTTGCAGGGCGGACAGAATTTGTTGACCAATTCCCTGCTTTTGAAAGGCTGGACGAACCAGTAGATGCGGGTAGTAAACCACCAGCGATCCGTCTGAGATTGCATTTCCCAACCCAATTAAGGTATTCGTTTGCCAGGCTGAGATGACAGTATCAGAATTGGCCAGCGCCCGCAAAAGGCGATCGGGTTTTTCAGCGGATGACCAGCCGCACTCTCGATACAGACTAACCACCTGTTCCCGGGGCAGTTCTTGCTGATGGCGTAGCTCAATGTCGGAGTGAAGCATGGTCATTTCATCAGGATTCCTGGATCAGGTCACTTTTAACACAAAGACAGAACCTGAGGTAAACTTCACAACCTGGGAAAAGCGATCTGGGGAGTCTGCTTTTGCGCAGTCAAAAACTGGCGGAGCCGCAGCAAGCTGAGGGTTTGCCCTAAGTTCAACGGCACCAGTGAAACCCCTTCCAGGCAGGACTGCACCCAGCCATCCCCCCAGTACCACTCGTGAAATCCATCAATTCCCTTGCTCATGATCAGCCTGCACCCATTTGCTTCGACCTTCTCCACCTGATGCTGCACCGCAATCGGCCCCAGCCAACTGGTGAAAATCAGACCTTCATGGAGATGAGTGGGCAATCCCTCTGAAAAGGTTTGCGGGAAAAGCCACTGGCGAAACTGAGCCGGACAGATCAGACTATCTCGAATTTGCTGTTCCGTCGCTTCAATTTCAATGCGGAGGTTGCTTTGTTGGAATGTGCCGAACATAGGAGGGGGAGTGGGGAGTAGGGAGTAGGGAGTGGGGGTTAGAGTTCTTTATTCAGGGTAGCGTACTCGAATTCAGGGTGGCGGATCGATCGCGGGGTTCACTTGGGATAATCAAGATACTGAATATTGGGGTGAAGTTGGATGTCTGGCGGTAATGCTCAATTGATAACCATCACGGTTAAGCTTTTTGCGGCGTATCAAGAGGCCTATGGGGTGCCGGAACTGGAATTGCAAATGGCAGAGGGCACTTCGGTGGCAGCGGTGCGCGATCGGCTCATTACTGAACATCCTGAGTTGGAGCGGTGGCGTGACCTGACCCGGTTTGGGGTCAATCTTCAGTTTGTGGAACCCCAGACGGTGTTGCAGGCAGGAGATGAGGTGGTGCTGATTCCGCCTGTGAGTGGAGGATGAGGGGGTCGGAGGTGCTGCGTTAGCCCCAGAGCCGCCGTCGGGATGCTCCATTCAAGCGATCGTGGGTGTCCCGTAATAATTTAGGAATTTCTAGCTGTTCTGGGCAGCGAGGTAGACAGTCTCCACAATCGGTACAGCGATTCGCCTTACGACCGGGAAACCAATGGCCAGCGTTTTCAAACATGCGGTAGCGGTACTGTCCAAAGGCTGTCATATCGTAGGCAACGGCAAGATTCCGTAGCCGCAAGACTTCCGGGATATTAATGGCTTCAGGACAGGGAAGACACTGGAAGCATTGACTACATCGATCGGTTCCTAGAGCCGCTTTTTGATGCAGAATGAGGCGATCGATCGCCCTTTGTTCCTCGCTGGTTAGGGCATCGTTGCGATCGGCAATACTCAGAATTTGATCCAGTTCTGCCGGATGGGCTGCGCCAAAACTGAGGGTCGTAATCCCAGGATCACTTAACAAGAAACGATAGTTTAACTCCAGGGGGGTGAATGGCTGGCAAAGGGTTTGCAGGGTTGGAGGGGGGGTAAATAGCATTCCACCTTTATCGGCTGGAGAAATAATAAATACGCCCATGTCCTTGGACTGGGCCAGCTCCACAGCAGGACGATTGCGCTGGTTAAACAGGTAATAGTGCAGGTTGACAAACTCGAATTGCTCCGTAGAAATCGCTTGGAGAATAATTTCTAGCGGTGCGTGGGTCGAAAATCCGATATGGCGAATTTTTCCTGCTGCCTTTGCCTGCTGAACGGCCACCATACAGCCGTTGGGATCTTCAATCCATCTCAACTGCTCCCAGGTATTCAAGCCGTGAATGGCGAAGCAGTCCAGATAGTCCACCCCCAACCGATCGAGCGATTCATCAATACAAGCCGCCATCGCAGCCCGATCGGGCATGGGGGGAATTTTTGTGGTGAGGTAAAGCTGCTGACGTGGTAAGGGCAATCCGGCTCGGAGGGCTTTCCCTAAAAACTGCTCACTGTTGCCGTATCCCCTGGCCGTTTCAATATGGTTGATGCCTAACTCGATCGCCTGCCGGATCACCTGAATTGCCTCTGGCTCAGATGCCAAATACCGCATCGTCCCCAGAGAAAAGGCTGACAGTTGCAGATTGGTTTGGCCAAAGCGTCGATAGTGCATCAGGGACTTAGAGCATGAGAAGGGAGAGAAGTAGAGGTCAGGTGAGCCGTGCCCACCCGTGTTACGACTCTCCGGTAAAACCCCGCTGTTTGAAATCGTCTGGACGAAGCGTTGCCAGAAAATCGCGGAAAGCTTTGCGTTCAGCCTCATCCGCATCTCGATCGACTGGGATTGACGCATCCGCTACGACTTCTTCCATGACCCAAATTGGACTTTTGGTGCGAAGGGCAATGGAGATAGCATCACTGGGGCGGCAGTCGATTTCTTTGCGGCTTTCTCCCTGGCGAACTTGCAGGATGGCATAAAAGGTATTTTCCTGGAGGGAGTGAATGACAACCCGTTCCAGCACCATATTCCACTCTTCCATCAGATTGGCCATCAGGTCGTGAGTCAGGGGACGAGGCGGAACCTGATTTTCTAACGCGCTGATAATCGCTCTGGCTTGGTCTTGACCAATGAAAATTGGCAACTGGCGACGCTCGGATGCATCTCGAAGTAGAACGATCGGACTTCGAGACACCGCATCCAGCGCAATTCCAGCGACTTTCATCTCAATCATGGTTTAGCCTCTAGAACCCGTTAAGGAAAGGACAACTGAAGTTGAAAAGCAGTCAGTCAGAAACCCTCTGACCTGGGCAACCCGATGGCTACCCTGCCAGATAACTACACCTTATATTTTCACCTGTTGTTGGGTGAGATCGCCAGGAAACTGCAAAGGTTCCTAACAAAACCAGGTTATCCAACATTCCGCATTTGATGTACTTGAATCATCAGTACGACTGACTTCCAGTATGCCCTGATCTTGCCGATAACCTGCAGCTTAAATTCTGAAAGTTTAACGAAGAGATGAGTTACAAATCTAGAATTTTCTTAAACCCAGGTTGACAAAGCCAGAAGAGACAGCCGGATTTGATCCGGCACAACGCGATTTGAGAGGCAGGTCGATCGATTTCACCTCGATGCGTTGCCTCTGCCCGGTACGACTGATAGAGATGACCAGCCCCTGGGGTTCAGTCCAGGGATGGAAAGATGCGATGCGCCAGGGTTATGAGGTTTGCCCAGAACTAAACCGCTTACGCACCCAACCCACAATCCCGCTGATTAATGCCCCGGCCATCAAAATTCCGATCGCGGGGGTAAACACGGGCTCCCAAAGGCGGTACCACAGATCCAGACCCAGAGGAACACCAAACGATCGCCCGATCACCGCGATCGCCAACCAAAAGAAGCTGAATAGCACCAAGAAAATATTTGCGACCAGTGCTAAATTGAGCCATTCCAGAAGTTTATCTTTCATTGAAAAATTAACAACGAGCAGCAATACGCATTCTATTATCTACCAGGGCAATTTTAATACCCCAAAAAATATGGCTGAACCTAACGATAGGACAGCCACAAGGGTAGAAAACAGAAATTTATTAGAGTTCACAGGAACCTGCTAAATTAGCTTTCCATCAACTCCTCAACACGCTCTAAATTGTCTGGATCTACATAGTGGCAAGTCGCTTCATCAACACAGATCAAAGCCCATCCGGACTGATCGATTCCCATGAATTTGTACAAACCTTGTTCAATGAAAAAGCCTTTATGATTGCGAGTCTCTTGTTTGACTTCAACGTTGTTATTACTCAACATAGTTCCCGACTCCTTGAATCTTAAAAAAAGAAATTAAGATCAGCTATAGGAACAGCTAATCATCAACTTCACTAAAGCTTATCATTAGAATTCCGGATTTTTTATTAAAAATCTTAACCAACGATTACAGCATATGTATCGGCATCAGCATTTATTTTCTAGAGAAAAACAATTCCAGGAACGGCTCTGGGTGGGACTTTGCCGCCTTTGCCCCCTTAACCCATGAAAATCGCCCACCTTGTTGTGTGAAGTTTAGTAATCCAGTTTTACGCTTCAAATAGCCAGGTTTGCACTCGGCGTAAGCTTTTCCATTCCGGTTTGCGCTTTAAGCCTTCTTCAAAATTCTGCTCGACTTCTTCTTTGAATTCAGGTGCAGCGAACAGAATTTGTCCAGCAATTTCGATGTGTTGACGAACTCCTTTCTGCGCCGTTTCTAGCATGGAAATGGCGAGATTGATTCGGGCCTGGGGATCCTGTGGGTTCAGCTTGACTGCTTTCTGGGCTGCCTTATAAGCCTGAGTTGGCTTATTCTCCAGCAGGTAGAGCCAGGAAAGACAAGTCCAAGCGGAACTGGTTTTTGGCGATCGATCGCAGACTTCTTTGAATACGGGAATCAGTGTGGCGGGAGATTCTCCAGCGTGATATCGCTCAAGTCCTTGGTCGAAGAGGGTTTCAACGGTTTCAGTCATAGCAGTAAGCGTAAAACGCAAATCATTAACGATTCAACAGAATAGCAGACTCGCAAGCAGACGCAAGCTGCGATCGAAGGACAAAAGTTTTCTGAGAAGAGTTTACATTGCGTTACACATTAAAAAAGAACTGAGTGTTAATCTTCCTGCTTCAGGTCATCTCACTCAGTCCTTGGATTTATTGCGTCCTGTCTGGGGCTTAAGCCCATTACTAAGGAAACTGTCATATCCCCCTAGGGCGGGCATCTTGCCTGCACAGCCTGGAAGCTTGAACTACGGTTTCTACCATTATTCTGGGAGAACCGATCGTTGTTAAAAAAGCTGCTTGTTCCAGCCAATTCTATTTAAGAGAAGGATTTGCCGCAGCCGCAGGTTTGGGATGCATTGGGATTGGTAAACTGAAATCCACCACCAATCAGAGCATCGCTGTAATCCAAAACTAAGCCATACAGGTACAGCATGGATTTAGGATCGCAAACCACCCTAAACCCTTCGTAGTCATAAACTTCATCCGTTTCCTGAATCTTGCCTGGTTCCTCAAAGTCCATGATGTAGGACATACCAGAACATCCTCCTTGCCGAACGCCCACCCGCAGGCAAAGATCATCTTTCCCCAACTTTTCTTTCATGGCTAATACGTGACGAAGGGCGGCTTCAGTCATCATGATTCCGCGTTGTTGGGACTGAGTGGATTGTGTCATTGTAATGTACGAGGCTCCCTCAAAATGTCCGCCAGTGTAGTGAAGATATACCATGATAGTAGCGGATTGACTCAACCTGCTGCAAAAGTAACGATAGAAGACTTTCGGGAAAAGATATAGAGTGGAGCGCGGAGAAGGAAGAGAAGCCTGGATTGGGTCTGTGCCCTTATTAGCATCGCTAAAATATTTGCATTGGAATCGATCGAGTTAAGTTCTGTCAGAAGTCTCAGAACTTTACCTCCGTAACATTTTATCTTTAACTGCAAGCACCTCGCTTTGCGGGAGTCTGCCACAGACTCGTTCACCTAACATTGGTCATCTGTATGAGTGCTTTGAACCGTTCTACCTGCCGTCGGCTGCAAAAACTTCGTCAAGCTCCTAGCGTCTGGGAGGGCGATCGTCGAGTTCTTTCGTCAGACTTTGCCATCCGAGGGGAAGCCGGTGAACGAATACAGGGGGAATGTGTTTTGTGGGTGGACGGGACTGAAGGCCTGGTGCGCGCGATGGATGTCGTACCCCCAGATGCCGGACATGAAGCAGTGGTTCGGACGCTCCTTCAGGCGATGGAGCATCCCCACAGCCCCGCTCCGCCTGCTCGTCCCCAAAAAATTGTGGTGTGCGATCGAGAGATTCAGTTTTTCCTGCGCGGTGTTTTACAGGATTTAGACATCGTGGTGGATTATGTGCCGGAACTGCCCTTGATTGATGAAATTTTTCAGGGACTTCAGGGCATTGCCCGGACGCATCCACCCCAACTGCCCCCAGAGTTGGTCGAACCCGTGTTAAAAGCAGCGCAATCTATCTGGGATGATGCTCCCTGGGAATTGTTAGATGAAGAAAAGGTGATCGCAGTTGAGCTGAACTATGGCGATGTCAAAACCCTCTATGTTTCTGTGTTGGGGATGTTGGGGATGGAGTTTGGGCTGCTGATGTATCGCTCCCTGGACTCACTTAAAACCTTCCGGCAGCGCGTGTTGGAAGCTGGAGAGTCTTCTGAGGAACTGGAAGGGGCTTTTTTAGATCAGGACTGTCTATACATCACCTTTGATCAAAATGATGCGGATTCTCCCCTGTCTGAACCGGAGATGGGTTCTCTGCTGGCAGAATTTGTTGAACATAACGGAGTGTATCCCACCTTTGGGAATTTGCATCCCCTGGAGGGAATGCGCCCGGTTCTTTACGATGAAGAAGCGGAAACGGTTTTGTTGGCCTTAACTGCGCTCCATCGCTTTTTTAACAGCCATCTAGAACGGCTCACGGTGGAAGGTTTCCCTAAAATTACTGGCCGCTATCGCATCGCCCATCCTAAAGAAGCAGGACAAAAGTTGACGATTAAAGTGTCTAGCTTGCCCGATATCGCAGAAGAGCTAGCAGAAATGTCGGCTGAGGCAGGGTTCTCTGATGAAATGCCAGGGTTAACGATGCCTGTATTGCGGAATGATTTGATCCCAGAGGATGCATTTTACAGCCTGGGGGCCATGCCCTGGGAAGTTTTTAATCTACTGCGATCGACGGTGAAGTTGCATCAGGAAGCCAAGACCGATTTTCCCCAAACCGCCGATGGCTTTCCGGTCATCTTGATTCAAACATCTCGCCCTAAGGCAACTCGGTTGATTGAGGAAATTCAAGCGGCTGGGGGGTTGAGGGCAATTTGCTTTAATCCAGGGGAAGATCCCTTCAGTGACGAACGCTATGATTTGGGCGTACTGCAAACTGAGAACGATGAACTGCATTTGTTTGGTGAGTTTGTCGAAGATGATCCTGTCCACATTCAAGCCCGCAAAAAGTGGGATCAACGCTGCAAGAAGACGAAGGGGAACTGTGGATTAGTGGTTGCTAAGGGATTCAAAGGAGCTTCTCGAGGGAATCCCTCCCTGAATGACATGCTGGCCTTATTTGAGGTGCGATCGATTTCATCGAACGAACTGGGTTTGGGTTCGCTGCAACTGATGCCCTTTTTGGATTGATTCAGTTCTGCCCCATTTTCTGGCTCGTTGCCACCCTTCGGCTAGGGACAGGGCATCCCCTGTCCTTCCATTTAAGGATTAACGCATCTTGTTGAAACTGGGAGCTGGGAGCCAGCCGGGTTCAGCATAAATTTTTTGCTCCGTTGTTAGAACTTTGGGAAAAGTGTCAAGACTAGGTAGGGAGACACTGTTTTTCGTGTCAGAGGATTGAGGGGACTGGTTGAGTCAACCGACTGAACTCATGATTCTGACCAGCATCTGAGTCATCGGATCTTCAGATTTATAGTGCTACGCATTTGGATTAGGACGGGGTACAGGGGTTCCACTCCTGCGTGAGTCCACCGTACCCCCCTGTCTTAACGTAATTCGGTAAGGCTATACATCAGAAATCCAAATCAGATTGATACCAGATCGACAGTCTCCGCACTTTGAATCGTCCATGGAGAATGTTGACATGAACAGCCCGATTGCCTCAGGCAGGTCGCAGACCATCGCCGAACTTGACACCATTAGCCGTCAATTCATGAGCTTTGAACGCCCCAGAAAACCGAAAATGCTGGTTGTGGACGATGAGCCAGACAATTTAGATTTGCTGTACCGCACCTTTCGCCGGGACTTCAATGTGTTGCGGGCAGAAAGTGGGGTGGTTGCTTTAGAAATCCTAGCGGCAGAGGGGGAGGTGGCGGTAATCATCTCGGATCAGCGCATGCCTGAAATGAAGGGAACGGAATTCCTCAGCAAGACGGTTCCCCAGTTTCCAGATACGATGCGGATTATCCTAACGGGCTTCACCGATGTTGAAGATTTAGTTGAAGCCATTAATTCCGGACAGGTCTACAAGTACATCACCAAACCCTGGGATCCCAATGAGCTAAAGGCTGTAGTGCAGCGGGCTGTGGAAACCTACGATTTGCTGAAGCAGCGCACTGAAGAATTGCGCCGGGCCCAGGCCCAAACAGCTTTACTGGAAGCGATCGTGCAGGCAAGTTGTGAGGTGGTCAGCTTAGATTCTCGCCTCCAGGCGATCGCCACCATTTGTGGACAAACTTTTGCTGCGGATGGCTGTATTTTGCAGCTTGTCGAAGATGGTCAAATGCTGGGACAGCAGAGCGTGTATAGTGCCAACGGCGAACTCAAGAACTGGCTGGCTCAAGATCCTCTGACGCAAAATGCCATCTCTACTCAGAAAATGCAGGTCGCAGTCAATGTCCCTTCGGATGCAGCACTAGCCAATATTCAACATTATGCAGAACACGGAATTCAAGCACATTTGATTGTACCTGTTACGTTTCAGCAGGCTGTACTGGCAGTTTTATCACTCCAGTGGAAAAAGCCTTATGTCTTATCAGAAGATGAACTGAATGTGATTCATATTTCTTCACGGCAGGTGGGAATGTCGCTGACTTGTGTGGGGCGTTAGGCGTTGGAGGTGAGGGATGGGTAGATGGGGACTGCGGGATGTAGGATCAGCTTGTAGCGTTCTACTGACTCGATTACGGTTGTGAATGTATCCTCGCCGCAAGCCCAAGAAATTCAGGCCATCTTTAACCGGATTGCGCCTGCGTATGATGAATTAAACGATCGCCTCAGTCTGGGGTTTCATCGGGTCTGGAAGCAGATGACCGTGAAGTGGTGCAATCCTAAGGTAGGAGATGTGTGCCTGGATGTGTGCTGTGGCAGTGGTGACCTGGCCAGGCTTCTGGGGCAACAGGTTGGCAGTACGGGCAAAGTTTATGGTGTTGATTTTTCAGCAGCCCAATTACAGATTGCTGAGCAGCGAACCCAGCACGGATTCTCCCCCTTGCCGATTGTCTGGATGGAAGGCGATGCCCTGCACCTGCCCTTTGCGGAGAATTTTTTTGATGCCGCAACGATGGGGTATGGGTTACGGAATGTGACTGATATTTCAGGCAGTCTTCAGGAACTTCATCGCGTGCTTAAACCCCAGGCGACGGTTGCCATTCTGGACTTTCATCGTCCCTCTAACCCTCAACTTCGCACCTTCCAGCAATGGTATTTAGACACGATCGTGGTTCCTGCTGCGGCACAGATGGGGCTACGAGAGGAATATGCCTACATCAATCCCAGCCTCGATCGCTTTCCGACGGGCCCAGAACAGGTTGCCTTAGCTCAACAAGCCGGATTTTCAAGCGTGCATCACTACCCAATTGCAGGTGGCATGATGGGTGTTTTAGTTGCCACAAAATAAGGTGTGGAGTCGTCCAATGGATTGACTCCGCCTGCCAAAATTGAAGTACGTCACAATAGAAGCAGATCCCTATTCCCTACGGACAAACGCCATTCGCCCATACCTTACCCGCTGTCTCAGTTCTCGACTCCCTTGGATTTCTATACCCTCTGGCTTTTGATCGCTCCCCCCCTCGTTGGCGGTGTTATTGGTTACTTCACCAATGATCTCGCCATCAAAATGCTGTTTCGCCCCTACCGACCGCTTTACATCGGTGGACGCAAGCTACCCTTCACCCCAGGCTTAATTCCCAGCAATCAGGAGCGATTAGCTAAACGGATTTCCGACACCATTATGGGGTCTTTGCTGACTCCAGAGGAACTGCAAAACCTGGCGCGGAAACTATTGCAAATCGATCGAACCCAGGCAGCAATTCGCTGGTTATTAAAGCTCGCTCTGGAGCAAGTCCAGGGGGTAAACCAGGCAAAGGCAGCGACGGTCGTGGCTAATATTCTGCGGGATTTGGTGGGGCAGTCCTTACCTCGATTGATCAAGGCCCTAGCGCGACAAGAGGATTTTTTAGAAGCCCAACTGAATCAAATCTTTGACCAGGTTCTCTTAGAGCTGCGATTGACCGATAAACAAGCCGAGCAACTCTCCCTCTGGATTTTGGAGGTTGTGGTTCCGCCCGATGTGATTCGGCAGGCGATCGTTGATTTTTTGACCGATCGCAATATTCGCATTATTGATGAGGGATTTCGGGAGCGGACGAGCGGCACCTACTGGGTAGTGGCCAATTTATTTGGATTAAGAAATACGTTGACCCGTCTACGCACCTACTGCCTGGATGAAAAAGAGTCCAGCAATGCTCGAATCGCTGAATTAATCAATGAGTTGGGAATTCACGATCGACTACAAGAGCTCCTGCAAAATTTATCTTTGCAAAATCTGCCCATGTCTACTGTGCGGCAACTGCGCAAAACGATGCGTGACAGCGTGCGGAGCTATCTGCAAGAGCGGGGAATTGATGTGCTGCAAGGATTAAGTGATTCGATCGACTGGGATAATGTTGCCAAATTACTGCTGAGGCGATTGAGTAATTCTGAGGTGGTGACAGGCTCGTTGGAGCCAGTGAGTCAGGAGCTGGCGCTGGTTTTAGAACGTTACCTGGAGCGGGATTTAGAGAATTTGGTGGCTCAAGTCATTCCGATTCTTAATATTGATCAGGTGATTATCGATCGGGTGCGGGCCACATCACCACGAGAATTGGAGTTGGCCATTCAGGGAATTGTCAAAAACGAGTTGCAGGCGATCGTCAACCTGGGGGGGGTGTTGGGATTTACGATCGGACTCTTGCAGGCGGTGATTCTATTCTTTCGTTAGGGCGCACCTAGCCCCGGTGGTAAACCGATTGACGGCACCAGGGTCTATCGTTCGACTGTTCGAGTATTAATTTACTTAACAAAAGTTCGATCGTTTAAAAACCTTGCTAAAGTTTAGGGGTTCAATCAGCCTTGATCTGCGCTACTGCTAGATGTGGCGTTTGTTAGGGATATTCTGATGAATATGTTCTACCGATGGAGTATGCTCTTTCCATCACTGATTCCTGCCATCGTTACCCCTTTCCGTTTGCTATGTCTTACGTCAGCGATCGTCCCACCCCCTCTACTCCTGCCGCTGCATCCGATCAACCCGTCGATCGTTCAACCGGTTCGATCAGCCCTTTAACTCACTCCATCGAAACCAGTGCAGATGCCCTGATCGACGATGTGTTTGCCGACATTGAGCGCATGATCGAACGTGGGGTAGCCCTGTTCGCACCTGAGGCTGACGACGATGCAGACTTCTTTGAGCGGCTAGATCTGGCTCACTTTAATGATGAACCGGACGAAACCGACTCCATTTTCTCTCCAGAGGATCTTGAACCCAGCCCATCCGAGTCCCTGGCGGTATTACCTAAAGTGTCTCCCCGGGAACTGACGATGGGCGAGGCAGAGGTGGATGCAGATGTCCTGCTGGATTTAGCCAAAGAAAGTCAGGTTCCTGCCGAAAAACGTCAGTCCGTTGATGGGCTCCTGGCCAGTTTGATTGCGGCGACGCTGTTGATTACTGGCGGTATCTGGCTTTACCTCCGTCAGCAAACCCCTCAAGTCAGTGCTCCGATCGCAGAAGAACCGAGTCCTGCTGAAGTTTTAGCAGCCCAACGGGATGCCGATTTTCTGGATTATGTACGGCGATCGGTGGAACGAATCGAGCGATCGAAAAAACAGGCGGATGCCCTTGCTGGCGGCAGTCCTCAGACCAGTCCAACAGTTCTAGAAAGAATCTACATTCCCTTTAATCAGCCTCCCTCGGTTGCGGAATCACCGGGGACTTCGCTGCCGATTCCCAGTCCTGCCCCTGCTCCCGTCATCCCGTCTACTCCACCTTCGATTACAGCTCAACCGCCTGCTCCTGTGCCTACCCCTGTACCTGCCCCATCGGTTGCAGTCATTCCCAACATTGCCCCCTCTCCGTCCCATGTGCTGATTGGTCTGCTGGAACTGGGGGATCGATCGGCGGCACTGTTTGAGATTGAAGGCACACCGCACCGGATTCAGGTGGGTGAACGGATTGGCTCCAGTGGGTGGGCCCTCGTTTCCATTTCCAACCAGGAAGCGATTATTCGCCGGAATGGGGAAGTGCGATCGATTTATATTGGGCAGCAGTTTTAACCCTCCACATTCCCACATCTCCGCTCTTCGTGTAAGCTATTGCAAGGCTCAATAATCGCGTGGCGGGAGTGATTGGGACTGTGAAATTCTGTAAGGTTGCAGACATTACAGATTGGCAAGATCAGGAGTTTCAGTCAATCTCTTCTTTGTTGGGATTAGATGACTTTAAAGATCGCAACGTCTGGGAGCAAATTCAGGTCTATCGAGGATTGCTGCACCTGGATCTGCTGCAGGAGGATGTGCGGGCGATCGGATTGGGGGCGGGTCAGGAACGGTTGATTTATGCCTTTGCCAATCGATGCGGTGAGGTCATTGCTACCGATACGTACAACTCACAAAATCGGCAAGCGGGATCACCAACAGTGGATGAGGTCTATGAGAAAAATCCTTTTCCCTATCGCCGCGATCGACTCCTGGTACGAAATATGGATCTGTCAGCAATTGACTATCCTGATAACAGTTTCGACATGGTTTGGAGCTGTCGCCTTGAACACACGCTGACTTTCGAGGATTTACATCGGGTTTATCGAGAAATTCATCGGGTTTTAAAACCAGGGGGAATTGCGGCTTTAACCACTGAATACAATATGACCGATCGCCACAGCTATGAACCCCACATGCTGTTAATCGATCGGCACTGGATTCGACATTGGCTTACTGCAAATAATCCCCTCCTACAGGGATTTGAACTATTAGATTCACCTACTTTAGAACTAGCTGATGTGGAGGGAAATGAACCTCAATCCAGACGGGTTCAGCCCAGAACTTCAATCCCTATCTATAGCCGTGATATTATTCTCAACAGTGTCTCCTTTTTTCTGCGTAAAATAGGAGATTTTTCTCGTTCTTACGATAGTAATTGGTTGCCAGAACCGCTAAAGGTTTACTTACATGCTTGCGATCAGCAACGCAATCAGGATTTTGCTGATTCAGAAATGATTTTTAAGCAGTTGATTGATGCACCTGTGGCGGATGCGCGGCTGAGGGTGGCAGCGTTGCGGCGATTGATGGTGTCATTGCGATCGCAGAAAAAAACGAGTGAGATGATGGAATACGGCAAGCTGGTCATGCCCCTCTGTACAGAGGCAGAAGACACCGATCATCTCCTTCCCCTGGCTAATCAATGTAAGAAGCTGGGGCTATGGGAAGAGGCACATTACCTGTACGAAAAAATCGAGAATCTACCTGGCGCACGGGATGTGCAGATCGTTCGTAGTATCTTGGGGCAGGCAGAGTATTTTGCCCAGCTTAACCAGTTTAAAACTGCACTGACGCTGGCGGACAAAGCAGCACAATTCTTACCTGTTTATCGGTTGACGGATGAAGCATCCAACGTGCATTATCATCGAGGACTATACAACGAAAAGCTGGGACAGCTTAATGTGGCCATGGAGTCTTATCAGTCTGCGATCGAAGCCTCTTCACCCCCTTCTAAACTCCGTGAAACCTGTACTCAACGGTTCAATCTTTGCTACGAAGCACTCCAACAACAGCCCAAACAAAAATCTAAAATTCAACGTTTTAAAGGCTGGGTGAATCGCCTGTGGAATTTTGCCCTGACTCAGAAACGGTAACAAAACGCTTCCCCTAAACGTACACTTTTGCACTTTTTCTATTCGCACGTTCAAACACTATGAGCCAGTTCACAGATCCGTATTGGTCAACCGCAAGGGACTTTGGGCAGAAGCATATTCAACCCGACGATCGCGTTCTTGCGCCTAAACCGTTTAAACATATTCTGCCTAACTGGCATGGTTACAACGCCACTCATAATACTGAAGCGGATCAGTTTCAATGGGTATTTGTTCACAAAGGCAGACTGAATGCCATTGATGCAGATTTTTTGCGGCAAACGGTGAATTTGTTGCCCCCGGTGTTTGCCAACGAAGTATTTGTGATTTTCACCAGCCGACCCAATGTTCCCAAACTCACCGATTCAACCCATCTCCAACCAATTTTGGATCTGGTTGATCCAGTTCGGGTGAATGGAATTGGATCCAACTCAGTTCCCCAACCCGGATTGATGGGACAACTCAAACAACTCACGGTGTCCAAAACGGAAAAAAGGCTCACAGCTCTGCTGTCTGCTGTCCTGGATCGGCTCAACACCCTGGAACGCAGCACCAAGAAACTAGAGCGGCAAGTGAAATCAGCCACGGTTCCGAACCGCAGCAGCCTGGTGATGGCCAACCTGTCTCTGGAAGAATTGCGATCGACCTGTCGTAGTGCTTGCCAAACGGCTTATTTGGGTGAAAATACCATTCTCTGCCGTGTCCTGGCGAACTATCTTCTTTACGGTGATACCAGAGATATTGGCATTGTGCCGCACCTTTGCCTCAACGGTTTCTGGGAACCCTGGGTCACGCTATCCATGATGCGCATCCTCAAACCGGGCTGGCACTGTCTGGATGTGGGAGCCAATCATGGCTATTACTCGGTTCTGATGTCCAGTATGGTGGGTGCTTCGGGACGGGTGATCGCCCTGGAACCGAACCACCGTCTGGCGGATATGGTGCGAAAAACGATGGAGGTGAACGGGTTTAACGATCGCGCCACGGTCAGAACGAACGCAGTTTCCAGTAAAAGTGGGGAAATTGTTAAGTTAACGGTTCCTCCAGGGCATACGGGCCATGCCTCCATCAAACACACGGCCCGACCCACCGATGAAGTGATGGAAGTTGAAACCGTAACGATCGATGAACTTACAGCCGAGTGGCCCCAGGTTAACTTGATCAAAGTCGATGTGGAAGGAGCTGAGGAATTCGTCTGGCAGGGAATGCGGGAAACGGTACGACGCAATAAGGATATTGTGATCGTGCTGGAGTTTGGAGCCAATCGCTATCCTAATTCCAGGGCATTTCTGGAAGAGATCGTCGCAGAAGGCTTTATCCTCCGCTACATCGACTATGACACCCATCCCAAAGAGATCTCGATCGATGAATGTTTATCCGATCGACCCCATAGTTTCTGGGATTTGTATTTGAGTCGGAGTTAGCGGCTGGCAAACTGGCACTGAAAATCCTGGGGGGTGGGCATCTTGCCCACCCAGGAACGCAGTCAAATCATTGCTCAATTGCTCTTCTTTCGTCGCTTTGCCCGTTTACTTTTGCGCCTTTTATAACCCGATACCAACCAATCCGCCGTGTAGTGACTGAACGCTCCCAATTCCAGTCCTGCAAATAGGGCCAACATTTCTAAATGATAACGGTAGAACTGCCGCAGCCAAAATTGTCCCAACTGGCTCCAGCTCCAGCCGATTTGAGTGAGTTCATTCACTGTGGCAACGCCAATCAAGCTCACCAGTCCTAACCAGAGTATTAGATACAGAACTCGAACCGTCGTTCCCATAATGGGACCGTGGAACCAAGACGATCGATGCCGCATACTATGACGGTAGGGAAGCCAGATCCAGCGAAAAATGCCCCATCGCTTGTAGTGAATCGAATGAGTATCCAGGTCTGGGCCCATCATCAACCCGCCAAACAGGAAGCCGCCACAGATCATCAGCGTCAGGGTGCTGCGTTGTACCATTACCTGAACCAGCCCAGCAACCAGGGGCAACGTCCATAGGGTAATGCGATCGTGAGTCCGACCAGAGGGCATAAGACGATCGACCAGCGAGAGATTGTAAAAAGGCAAACAACGATTTCTTTGTGCATCGTAGCAAAATGCTGGCCCGATCAGGAAAACAAAAAAATGTGCTTTGAAATCCCAATCTGCGAGAATTTCAAAACACAATGAATCTGCAACACAATCACACTGATGATGAGCCTGGTTTATCCCAACTAAACGAATTCAAACCGGGTGATTTCAATTCGCTAGAGCAGGCTACTTCTCAGGTTGACTAAAGTTGATGATAGGCTTCTGGGAAGATGGAAAACTTTGGGGAGAGGAAGACACTGCCTTGGGTCGTTTTGCGCCTCTTTGGTAAGGAATTTTGTACTTCATAAGACTGAATTTGTTTTAGCTATCGTCTTCGTTACGTTACTCACGCTGTATGAGCTGCAATATCGATTAAGAGGTAGAGACAAGTCCCTAACCTGGAATAAATACTTAAATCGATTTGCAGGGAATTTAATCCTTATTTTGAACGATCGCTCTCAAATGGATAACTGCCTTTCGATCGATTTTCAGAGGCTCCACCCTTTCCTCCGGAATATTTTCCCCATCGAATAGCGGTTTTGCGGTCGCTATCGTACCTGGCCGCTGAGGCGCAGTTAAAATCAACCCATGCCGTCGCCATGCCACTCTGGAAAGCAGGGAAGAATAGGTTAGGCTAGGTAATAGTTCGTTTTGATACAAGGCAGGATGAATTTACAAGCGATCGGCATTGAGGCAGCAGAATTGGTGAGAACGTTGGATGGAATTCTCATCAGCATTTGTCAACTTCTGGCATTACTCGTGATCTTTATTGGAGTGAGTCGGGGGTTAGTGATCTACCTCAAAAGTCCGTTCGCCAAAACTCCGCTATCGCAAGCCTTTCAGAAAAGTCGGCTGATGATGGGCTACTCATTCTCATTGGCACTGAGCTTTTTAGTGGGCGCAACCATTCTCAAAACGATGGTGTCCAGTCAGTGGGAAGCGATCGCTCGTTTAGCCGTGATTATTGCCGTCCGAACGGTTCTCAACTATCTCTTGCTGCGGGCAATCAATTCTTCGGATGACAGTGCTGGGGCAGCATCTGGCTCAAACACTGCTCCAACTAATGCCCCTCTACAAAACTTAACATCCGATCGAGATGGGCCTCAGTCTGAGCGTGTTCAGGTTCCGACTTAGGAATACAAATTTAATAAGCTGAAATTCTTGTGGGGTGGGCATCCTGCCCGCTCAGTCAAAGAAGCACAACAATCTTAGGAATACAAATTTAATAAGCTGAAATTCTTGTGGGGTGGGTATCCTGCCCGCCCAGTCAAAGAAGCAGAACAATGAACCGGTTATTTAATCCACGATCCCTGGGTAGGGGAGCGGGAGTCGGAAATTTGGGGAAAGGGATGATTGGCAGATGGCAGGCAAGATGCCTGCGCTACGAGTTTTTTACTCCTGACTCCTGACTCCTCATCCCTACCCCATAGACTAAAATAAGAGGGACGCTTGCCAAATCTTGATGCCAAACGTAACCAACGCAACTGCTTCTGACCGAACGATCGCCGGGTTTCATGCGCTTTCGGAACCCCTGAGGCTGAAGATTCTGGATTTATTGCGGACAAATGAACTTTGTGTGTGCGATTTGTGTGAAGCGTTGGATGTGCCGCAGTCGAAGTTATCGTTTCATCTGAAGGTATTGCGGGAAGCGGAACTGGTGCGATCGCGTCAGGAAGGCCGCTGGATTTACTATAGTCTTAACTTGCCTCAGCTCGTTCAGCTAGAGCAGTTTTTGGCAGAATATCGCCGGTTCAGTACCGTCATGCCTGCCCGTGCCTGCTCAGAAAATGGAAAAGCGTAGAGAATAACCCAGGGTTCGGTTAACTCCCTCGAAAGGTCGTAAACTCCAGCATTTCAGGCATTGAGGCTGCAAGTTACGATAGGACTGAAAGCAAAATGATGTGAATGTTGCTCAAAACGCTATTTATCAGGAGGGCGATCGATGGAACAGGTTTACGACACTGACAAACGGAAAATCCTATCGGCACTGAGTCATGGATCGGTCTTTCTCAGTTCGTTGATTTTTCCCGCTCTGGTTCCGATCGCCATTCTGCTGGTTTCCGATGATCCAGTGGTCAAAGAAAATGCGAAGGAATCCCTTAACTTTGACATCAATATCTGGCTGTATGGAATCGTATTTGGGTTTTTGACGATCGTGCTGATTGGTTGGCCCCTGCTGGCCCTTCTGTTTGTCTTCCATTGGGTGATGCCTGCCCTGGCGGTGATGCACTGCCTTCGTACTCCCGGACAAGCTTACCGCTATCCCTTCATCTTCCGGATTTTGTAAAGGCTGAATTGGTGAGCTCAGTTTTGTCAACCCAGAGTCGGCTGAATCTGCCCTGGCTATGAAGTGGCAAAATGAAGCGGATTTGAAGCGACGATAAAGCATCCTGGTGAGTGCTTCTGGATGCTGTAGGAATGAATTAACTGTGAATGACGATAGAATCCCTGTGAAGTAGATCACTGCTTTGCAGGGTATTTTTTTGCTCTTTTTTGTTTTTTTAATCAGGGACAGCAAGCTGCTAGCTCGCTTTGACCTGACCTGATTTATACTTGGCCTGATTTACAGCATCGATCCGATTTCCGTAGCGCAGGCATCTTGTCTGCCAATAAAACGTTCGTGAGGCAAATGCAAAATAGGGATACCCCTTGGGAGGTAGATACTTGAGTTGAATGGCACTGAATTAAGGATCATGGATTAAATAACCTGTAAAGCGTTTTGCATTGCTGACTGGGCGGGCAGGATACCCACCTCACAACAATTCCAGATGATTCAGTTTATATTCCTCAGGCTGGTGGGCAATGCCCGCCCTACGAGAAACCTGTGAGCCAGAGACTCAAGTCCACTGCAAACCCGTTTTCTTTGGATCAAGCAATTTTCTTTGTATCAGGTAAATAGAATGTTGAGTTGGCATCAATGGCGATCGAAGGTTGGTTTCCTGTGCATGGGGCTGATTACGTTTAGCTTCGTATTTCTCCTGCAAACTGCTACTCCCGTTCGATCACAAGTATCCCCCTCTCCCAACGAAATTCGAGGCGTTTGGTTAACCAATGTGGATAGCGATGTCCTGTTTAGCCGGGTTCGGTTGGAACGGGCGATCGAGAATCTGGACAGGCTCAACTTCAACACCCTTTATCCGGTGGTCTGGAATTGGGGGTACACGCTCTATCCCAGCCCAGTTGCGGCGCGAACCTATGGGGTAGCCGTTGATCCCCGCATTCCTGAACTGGCCCTGCGCGATACGATCGCCGATACGATTCGTTTGGGACATCAACACCACATGACAGTGATCCCCTGGCTGGAATTTGGTTTTATGACCACGGCTGAATCCGAAATTGCCGCTACTCACCCCGATTGGATTACCCAGCGTCGAGATGGCAGTAAGATCTGGCAGGAAACGATTTATCAACGGCTGTGGCTCAATCCCTTCCGACCTGAAGTGCAGCAATTTATTCTGGATCTAGTCCTGGAAATTGTTAACAATTACGACATCGACGGGATTCAGTTTGACGATCATTTTGGATTACCCAGCGACTTTGGTTACGATGATTACACGATCCAACTGTACCGTCAGGAACACAACGGTCAGTCTCCTCCCGATCGCTACGACAACGCAGAGTGGGTACGCTGGAGAGCCGATAAAATCACAGAATTTATGGGACGAATTCACCAGGCCGTAAAAGCGCGTAAAAGTCATGCCATTGTTTCTCTCTCCCCCAATCACTACTCCTTTGCCTACAACCACTCCCTGCAAGATTGGAAGCGATGGAACCAGCGGGGCTATATTGATGAATTGATTGTCCAGATTTATCGAGACAGCATGGACTCATTCCGCTCCGAGATGGCTCGTCCAGAGCTATTAGAAGCCCGTCAACGCATTCCTGTGGCGATCGGCATTTTGACGGGACTGAAAGACAAACCCGTGGGCATTCGTCAAGTCTGGGAACAGGCTCAAGCGGCCAGAGCAGAAGGATTTCCAGGCATCTCGTTCTTTTTCTACGAAACGCTGTGGAACTTATCCCAGGAAGCAGAGAGCGATCGACAAGCTGTATTCCAGTCCCTGTTTTCGGCTCCTGCCCTGCGACCGGGTTAGCCTTGATCAGGTAAATTGCCTGCCCTCTGGTTGACTGGGCGGGCAAGATGCCCACTCCACAAGAGTTTAATGGTTTTGTAGGGTTGGTAGCCCACCGACCCTGCTTTTAACGACAGCCCAAACTATCGCGGGTATCGACCCCGGTGACAGGATTCGTGCCCTCTGCCCGTTTGCACAGTTGAGCAATTTCGTAGCGATCGAGAATGGCTCCAGTAAAATCTGCCCCAGTGACGTTGACATCCTGGAAGCTGGTGCGGGTCATGGTGGCATCTTCCAGAATTGCATTACTCAGATCTGAACCAACCCAGAAGACCCGATCGGCTAAGGCTCCAGTCAGGTTCACGCCCTTCAGGTTGGCATTGAGCAAGACTCCTTTAGTCAGAATGGCGTTGGACAGGTCTGAACCCTCCAGGTTGACGTTGCGCATTTCGACGGAGACAAACTCCTTGCCCCGTAGGTTCTGATGGGAAAGATCCTGATTGTTTAAGTTGGCGTTGTTGTAGTTCAGTGCGTTAGTCTGGGCGATCGCCGGAGTCGCTGTTAACATGACCCACAGGCAGGCTAAACCAACCACTAAAGCTACCGTACAGCAGCGCATCAAACTTTTTCTGATCGACATCACGAGTATCTCACCCAACCTAATTCCACTTTAACGAAACCGGCCCTCCAGTCATCCAGCCTGAATTGCTCTGGTAGGGACTGAAGGACAAATCTACAACTATTGAACTACAGATCACTAAATCCGATGCTTATCCAACCAGTCATCCCCCAAACGGATGGTTAAGTCTGAAGTCAGTTCACCCGTTGAAGCAGGCACAATTTGCCCTACTCCCAGCACTGACCCCAGCATCCGCGCACCGCGTAAATCTCCCCGCTGAGCAATGATCTGCGTCTTGACTTCGTGATCTGGCCAATCTTCCACAACATAAACGTTGTAGTATCCCTTGGAGTACAGATAAGCGGCAACCTGCCCTCCCAGGTCTGGATCGTCCGAAGCATTCTGGATGGCAATGCGCAGCTCACTCAAGTCATAGTCGTACTGTTGCTGACTGAGGGTGGCAATGGAACTCAGGTCAAAATACTGGTGCATCACCTGAGCTGTATCTACTGGATCCATCAACCAATAGCTCGCAACGTACTCATCGGGGGTGCTGAACCGACCTGGCAGTAAGACCATCCTGAAGTTATCTTGCTCCAAATTCAGTCCAAAGTTGGCCAGGGCAAACATTTCCTCTGGAGTCAGATTAGTATCCACATACTTCTGGAAGAGCTGGATCACCTGGGGAATGCGGGTGAGCATAGTCGGCTCGCTCAGCTTCTTACGAAGGGCCCGAATTAACTGCTGCTGACGCTGGACTCGGCCAATATCACCGTTTTCATCGTTGCGGAAACGGGCAAATTGTTCAGCCTGATCCCCGTTTAGCACCTGCCAGCCTGGGTATAGATCAATGTAGAGTTCCTGGGTTTGATCCTCATACTCCATCCGTTCAGGGACAAAGACCTCAATCCCACCCATCACATCGACTAAATCTCGAAAGGCCTCGGTACTGACCCGGACGTAGCGATCGATCGTGACACTATTCAAACTCTGGCTCACGACCTGAGCTGCCAGTTCTGAACCGCCAATCATATTGGCATAGTTGACCTTCTCAATTCCTTCTCCCGGAATTTCAACGCGGGTATCTCTGGGGATGGACAGGACACTGAGGGACTCCGCACCTGGATCAATTCGCACTAGCAGCATCGTATCGCTACGACCCGCAAATACATCATCTGGAGAACTGTGTTCGGGTAGATCCAGGGGCAGATCAATCCCCATCACTAAAATGTGGACAGGACGGGTGATCTGGTAGCTGAGTCCCTTTTCCCACAATTCACTGAGGGAGAGGGGAGTATTTCTGGCTGGAGCAATAGCCCTGGGTAGGGGCATCATCAACGTAACGGCTACACCTACTGTGGCAGCAAATAAACCCGTCAAACCTACCGCAGTTCCCTTCAGGAGCCATTTGGCGATGCTACCCTTAGGGCGAGCTGAAGCGGGAGGCTCTGTTTGAGATGAACCGGACATGGTTTCAGTCGTTGCATCGACAAGGGACTTCTTAATGTTGGATTGCGATCGTGGCTCAGACTCGTGTGTCAATCGTCTCACTCCCCACCTTTTTAGTAGCTCTTTCTTAGTAGTTCTTAAAGCCGTCCAGATCATCTCAGCAAATCATCCAAATTCCGGAAGGTGGCTGGATAAAGTTGGGTAGATTCTCCTGGCGCAGCTTTTCTAGACGTTATGTTGAGTTTTGTTTCTATATCCCTAGGCGATTATAGCCTGAACTTTAGCTGAATTCCTTCCATCTAGTGGACGATCGTTAGACTGTTTAAGAGATAGAGGGAACTGGAAAGCCTCCATGAGGGGGCGAGGATGGGGGATCGGGAAAAGTTTGGCGTTGGTCTGCTCCCATCGGGCTTAGAGGTTTTCACTTACTTCAACACATAATGAAACCATAAAGCTGTACTTAAAGATGCAGTAAACACGTACTTTATCGGATCTAGAATTTGCCAAAACCCTGTTAGGATTGGGCGGAATCTTTTCAAACCTGAACACCTCATAATTTTTGTAGAGAGACGCATGATTCCTGTAATCCTGGCGGGTGGTAAAGGGGAGCGGTTTTGGCCCCTCAGTCGGAAACAACGCCCCAAACAGTTCCTCTGTTTAGATGGCAGTGGTCAGAGCTTACTGCAAGCAACAGCCGATCGCCTCCTGGAAATGTCCGGCGGATGGCAGGGGTTATGGGTAATTACAGCCTCCCACATTGCAGAACTGGTGCAGGAGCAGCTTCCTGACCTGCCTGCGGAAAACCTGCTGGTGGAGGTTGAGGGGCGGGATACGGCTCCAGCGGTGGCCTGGGCAACGTTGGAAATTGCCCGTCGCTGTGGGGAAGAGGCGGTGATTGGCTTTTTCCCGGCGGATCACTGGATCGGCGATCGAGATGCCTTTTGTCAGACGCTCAAGGCCGCAGAGGAGTTGGCCCTTCAGGAAGAGGCGATCGCCACCCTCAGTATTGCGCCTACCTATCCTTCGACCGGGTATGGCTACATTGAGCAGGGTGAGAAAGTGGGCTTGTTCAACCACTGCCCTGGCTACAAAGTCAATCGGTTTACCGAAAAACCTGATCTCGCTACGGCAGAAGCCTTTGTCGATTCCGGTCGCTATGGCTGGAACGGCGGCATGTTCATCTTCCGAGCGGGGGTGATGCTGGGGGAACTGAAAGCCTGTGCCCCTGAGATGATGCAAATGCTGGAGGCAGAAGGGGCAAGCTGCTATCCAAAGCTGCAAAAACTTAGCATTGACTATGCGGTGATGGAAAAGACGCAGAAAGCCTACGTGGTTCCAGTCACCTTTAGCTGGGATGATCTGGGTGATTGGAATGCGATCGATCGGCTGTTGAAAAATGGTAAGCCGAATGTGGAGCTAGTTAAGCATGTGGGGCTGGATACGAAAGATGCCCTGCTCTACTCCAACGATGAAGAGGATGTAGTGGTGACGATCGGCTTAGAGGATACGGTGGTGGTGCGGGATGGCAAGGTGACGCTAATTGTCCACAAAGACCGGACGCAGGATATTAAAAAGGTGCTGAAACTACTGCAAGCGGATCCAGACTGTTCAGAGTTGTTGTAGGGGAAGATGGTATTGAGGTCAGCCGATCGGGTGCTCAGGATCATGGATTAAATAACCTGCAACGGTTTTCTTGGTTGACTGGGCAGGCAAGACGCCCACCCCACAAGAATTGTTGACTGGGCGGGCAAGATGCCCACCCCACAAGAAGTTCAGGTGATTAAATTCGCCTTCCTGAGTGCCTCGTTTGTCTGAGTGCGATCGGACTGCTTGGTTGTGGCTGGTGGTTTTCTCCTACCAACAGCTTTTATTCCGTTGGTGGCACTTTAGCGTTGGACTGATGACGTTGAGCAACCTGAATCAATAATCGTAGGGCTTCATTGACTGCTTCATCATTGGGAAAAGCTTGGGCAACATCAGGATCTAGAAGCACCAAGTTTGTCCCTTCACGATATTGCTCAACATACTTGCCCCTGATCCCCCCCTGCATTTGAGCGAAGTCATATTCAGGACGTAATTCGTCTGCCATTTCGTTCTCAACATCCTTCTTCATAAAACCTTCGCTCCTGTTTCACGGGAGGCTTTCCAAGCCTTAGGTTGCTGAAACTGATGAATGTCTTGAATCACCTGTGCCCAACTCTGGGAAAGGGACTCCAGGATCCGATCGCCCTTTTCCGCAGTGGCAACCGTTGGATCCCCCAGGATACCGCTCTGGCTGAGATCGCGGGTTGTCCAGGCGAAGGGCAGGTTGCCTTCCATGCTAAGGAGGCTGTCGGCTGGGAGATCGTGGGGATATTCAGTGATGGCTTGATCCATTTTCACCTGATCGGGTAGCAGGGAGAGGAGCAGACTGGTTTCCGCATCTCCGGCATGGATGCCCAGTTCGGCTTCTTTGGGAGTGAGATAGTCGATCGCGTTATTGGGAACTCGCCAGACGAACAGGGGAAACACCAGAAAATCCTCATGCTGCTGATGTAAATCTCGGGCCACGATCTCCATAATTTGCGGCTGCCCCCCATGCCCATTCACCAACGCCCACTTACGAAATCCAGCCCGGTACAGACTTTCTCCCACTTCCATCAGGGTGGATATCAGGGTTTGAGCCGTGAGGGTAATCGTTCCCGGAAAATGCCAGTGTTCGTTGGATTTGCCGTAGAACAGCGTTGGCAGGGCATAGGCGGGAATTGCTGGATCCAGTTTTTCCAGGGCTTGACCCACTACTGCGGTCGCAATCGCTGCATCCACAATCAGGGGCAAGTGGGGGCCATGCTGCTCGATCGCCCCAATTGGCTGAAGTAACACCACATTTTCCTGATCCGGCAGATCGCGGATGGTTGTCCAGGTCAGGTAAGGAAAGAAGCGATCGGGGGGAATGAAGGTGTGCATCTATTCGACAGGGACAAATCGACGGTATGATTGGTCTGTCTCTGAAGGCTTGTCCTTCGACGGTTTGCCTCCAGGGTTCGCAGATTGCTTCAGGATAAATCAATTCCTGCGAAATTACTTTTCTATGGGATTGTCTTTCTAACGAGCATGGAGGGATTCGAACCCCCGACCCTCAGAACCGGAATCTGATGCTCTATCCACTGAGCTACATGCCCGAACGCACTATGAGAGTATAGCATTTCTGCACTGGTTATGACGCACTATCCCTATAAGCTATTGTTCGTTTGTCTTGGAAACATTTGCCGATCGCCCTCTGCTGAAAATTTGATGAACCATTTGATTGCCCAGCGGGGCTTGCAGGGACAGATTGTGTGTGATTCGGCTGGAACCTCGGCCTACCACGTAGGGGAACCCCCCGATCAACGGATGGCAGCCGCTGCGGCAAAACGAGGGATTACACTCAAAGGCAGGGCACGGCAGTTTGAGCCAGAGGATTTTGAGGCGTTTGACCTGATCCTGGCAATGGATACCGAGAACTATCGGACGATTCTGGGACTCGATCGTCAGGGACTCTATCAAGACAAGGTACGGCTGATGTGCGACTTTTGCCGCGAGCATACCGATCGAGAAGTGCCCGATCCCTACTATGGCGGTTCCGATGGATTCAAATATGTAATTGATCTGCTGATGGATGCCTGCGAAGGATTGCTGGATCATGTGCTGAATGTTCAGGAAACACCTGCCTGAGAAGATCATCCCCCGAATATAAAACAATTCCCGTAGCGCAGGTATCTTGCCTGCCTGTGATGTCCGCTTGACCTGATTGACTGATAAATCTTTCCAGTAGGTTGGGTTGAACAACGTGTTCGCGGAGCGTCTCCAACGGAGAAAACCCAACACAAGCCTATGTTCTGTTGGGTTACGCTATCGCTAACCCAACCTACGGGAGAATCGGGGTTTCAGGAGTTTTGTCAGTCAATCAGCTGCTTGACTGCCTCTGATTGTCCGATCGCCCCATCATCTTGCGTGGAACAACTGAGAGTTACGAGAAAGGACTGAGAGTTTTACTGTTTTTTTCATAAAGAAATGATGAAAAACTGTTGAAGATACTGAGTGCAATGTCCCCTGGGTTTCCCATACTAGGGTTGTAGAGCGAATGGTGTGCCTGATTTTGTAACGATCGATTTCCGATATCGCTCTTCTTCTCAAGGTGTTTATTGTTTTCTGGATCATTCCTGATCAGATCTTTTTGATGGGTTAACCCTGTTTCACTCTCAAGTTTTTTTCTTCTCAACCGCATCTATCGAACGGTCTTAGGAACGTAAGTTGAATAATCTAAAATCCTTGTGGGGTGGGCATCTTACCCGCCCAGTCAGTAAGGCAGAATGATTAACAGGTTATTTAGTTCACGATCCTGCGCCCCAGCAGGCAGGCTGCACCTGACCGTTTTATGTCCATTTTTCTAACGATCGAATTGAGTTCTCGTTAGACAATTTTGTGTGTTTTTACAGAATCTCTCCAGGTTTTTCTGTTCATTCACACTGTCGTGACTGATTCTTACGCGCTTGTAAACAGTAGTTTCTTTGCATCGGATACTCATTTCGCCTAAGCACCTTGAGGCGCAAGTTTACCATGCTGTCTCACTGAAATTTTTCCCATGTCTATCCCCCAATCAACGGCTCAATCATCAACGGTTCAATCACCAACAGTTCAATCACCAACGGTTCAATCATTAACCGGACGATCTTTAGGAATTGGACTCTCAGGCATTGCCGACTGGTCAACGGAAATTCCCTTTCTAGATGCCTTCAAGTCTGCTCGATCGTGGATTCCGCAGCGTGAATCTGTATGGCATACAGGAGAACAGTTTGATTTAGATGCGAATGGCTGGGTGCGATCGCTACCCGTTGCAGGTTCAAACCAACCCAATACAGCGCCAACTTTTGCTGGAACCCTACTGCTACACAATCAGGGAAACTATCGCCCCGGTCGCTATGTGGTGATGTACGACGGAGAGGGAACGGTTCAGTACGGGTTTGATGCCAGAAAAATTGAATCAGAATCGCGTCCGGGACGAGATGTGTTGCAGGTCGATAGCCGGGGGGGTGGCGGAATTTATTTAACCCTGCATGAAACCGATCCAAACAAGACCGGCAACTATATTCGCAACATCCGGGTTTACCACGAAGATGATTTACCCCTGGTGGAAATGGGAATGCGTTTTAACCCTGATTTTCTTCAGAAAGTCAAGGAATTCGGAACGCTGCGGTTCATGGATTGGATGGAAACCAACCACTCTAAAGTTCAAGATTGGAACGATCGCCCTAAGCTGACAGATATCAGTTGGGCTGGGAAAGGCGTACCGATCGAACTGATGGTGGAAATTGCCAACCAGACGGGCAGTTCCCCCTGGTTTAATATGCCGCACCAGGCGACGGATGATTATATTCGGCAGTTTGCGACCTATGTTCGAGATCACCTGGATCCGCGCCTGGTTGCCCATGTTGAGTTTTCCAATGAAGTCTGGAACTGGCAGTTTGAGCAATCTCATTACGCTGTGCAGCAAGCCGAAGCCCGATGGGGTCAGGGCGTTGAAGGCGGCCATATGCAGTGGTATGGCATGCGATCGGCGCAAATGGCAGAAATTTGGAATCAAGTTTTTGGCAAACAGAGCGATCGAGTGGTTTCCGTCATTGCAACTCAAACCGGGTGGAAAGGGCTGGAAAACTATGCCCTGAATACACCTGCCTGGGTGGCGGAGGGGCATCAGCCTGCCTGGAAAGCGATGGATGCCTATGCAGTTACAGGCTATTTTTCTGGTGGATTGGGCAATCCTGAGCATCAGGCCACCGTGCGTTCCTGGTTGAAAGACCCGGATGGCGGCTTTGCTAAAGCAATTCAACAACTCAAAACAGGGAATGTCATTCCTGGGACGGCTCACGAGTCAGTGGAAGGGACGATCGACCTGTTCAAGTACCATGCATCTGTGGCAAAACAGCACAACTTGAGGCTGGTGGCCTATGAAGGCGGGCAGCATGTGGTCGGGCATGGCGGGGTCGAGCACGATGCTGAATTAAGCGAATTTTTCATGGCGATCAACCGTCGCCCGGAAATGCAAGGAATTTATCAACGGTTACTGGACGGTTGGCGAGAGTCGGGAGGGACGCTGTTTAACCACTTTGTTGGCATTGGGAGTGCCAGCCAGTGGGGTAGTTGGGGCGCATTGGAGAACCTGAGCCAGACGACCTCGCCGAAATATGCTGCTTTGATGGATTTCATCGCCACCCACGATCGCTGGTGGGCTGAGTCTACTTCCGGCGTTAAGTTAGGAACCCATCAGCGTGGCACCTCTGCCAACGATACCCTCCAAGGTGGCAAAGATAGCGATGTCCTGGTGGGGGGAGCAGGAAACGATCGCCTCATCGGTGGAGATGGCAACGATAGCCTGCACGGCGGGTTGGGTCATGATTATCTTGAAGGCGGCAACGGGGATGATGTCCTGCACGGTGGAGCAGGCAATGACACCCTGATGGGCGGTATGGGCAAAGATACGCTGGTGGGTGGAAATGGCAATGATGTGCTAATTGGCGGCATGGGGGCTGATGTCCTGACGGGGGGACGAGGAGCCGATCGCTTTGTGTATACGGGAACCAACCTGGCCAATGCCCATACCAATTCCCTGGTGGCCAGTCCCGATCGGATCACGGATTTCAATCAAGCTGAGGGCGATCGATTTCAGTTGGATTATGACAACAACCTGAATACACCTGATTTACCCCTGGGATTGTTCAACGCGGGCATTCGCACTGAAACTCAACTCGTCCAGGCGATCGAAGCAGCATTTGCAGATAAAAACCCCAAACAGTCCGGTAAACAACCTCTGAAGTCCAGGGAAGCCGTGCTCTTGAGCTGGCAAAACAAAACCCATCTGGTGGTGAATGATCAAACTCCTGGATTTTCTGCTGCCCAGGATCTGGTGATTGATGTGACGGGAATGCAGATGCGTCCGGGAGATGCCAATGCGGGTGTGTTGCAAGTCAGTCATTACTTTGCGTGATGCGCGGGAGTGATCCTCAACACCCAATCAGGCGATCGTTGGTTTACCATTAAGGGCGTTTGCATTTGCCAGTTTTGCCACCCTAAACGCTATGCCAACGATCGCGCCTGCTGCTGCTACGACGACTAAGCCACTTGACCTGCCACCGCTCCTGTTTTGGTTAGGAATTGTGGGAGTGTTTGCTGGATCGCTGGCTTTGCGGTTTTGGGGACTGAGCCGCTTTAATACGCTGGTGTTTGATGAAGTCTACTATGCCCGGTTTGCCGGGCACTTTCTCAAACAGGAACTGATTTTCACCGGCCATCCTCCCCTCAGTACCTACATTATTGCGATCGGGATTTGGCTAGGAGAACATCTACCCTGGAGCGCGGAAGGAGCCAGGAATGGGTTATCGGGATTATACCTGTCGCCCTTCAGCTACCGCTGGCTAAATGCCTTGTCTGGTTCGCTGATTCCCCTCATGGTGGCCGGCATTGCCTACCAACTCAGCCGTCGTCGTAGCTATGCCCTGGTGGCGGCGATCTTGATGGCAGCGGATGGTTTGTACCTGGTGGAATCGCGCTATGCCCTGAATAATATTTACCTGGTGATTTTTGGACTGCTGGGGAATCTCTGTTTTTTACAGGCGTTGCGGAGTCGAGGGTGGGGACAATGGCTGTGGTTGGGGGCTGCTGGAGTTGGGTTTGGCGCATCCGCAGCGATTAAGTGGAATGGGCTGGGGTTTCTACTGGCAGCCTACGGTGTGTGGCTAGCAGGATGGATACTGCACTGGATTCAGAAATTTTTCCGCCGATCGCCGCGCCCGCTCGAACCGAAAACCGCCTCTGAGCCGCTGACGAATCGCCTTTCTGAAAGAGCAAATACGCGATCGCTCACTCCTTCCCTCTCCAAATTTCCCCTGCAAAACCTGACCCAGCTTCACCTGGGACACATCCTGATCTGCTTCGCCCTGATTCCGGCCTTCACCTACTACCTGAGCTGGATTCCCTATGTTCAACTGACGGAGGGCAGTAGTGTGTGGGAGCTACAACTTCAAACGCTGAACTATCATCAGCGGGTCGGTGGCTTAGATGCCCATCCCTATTGCTCCCTCTGGTACACCTGGCCCCTGATGCTGCGTCCGGTTGCCTATTTCTATCAAACTACCCACGGTATTAATGAGCCTGTTCCTGTGATTGGGCCACCCACAATTCCCAGTGCGAGTGTGGTGATCTACGATGTCCATGCAATGGGAAATCCCTTTCTCTGGTGGTTCTCAACGGCGGCGATCGTGTTGGTGATGGGTGCGTTCGTCCAGTATTTCTGGCGATGGTTAACGGGGCTGCAACAGATGCGATCGGCTGGGGGAATTTGGGAGCAAACGGCAACCCTCTCCCCATCGGGCTGGCTCATCCTGTATGTGTTGATTAACTGGTCTGCAAACCTTCTGCCCTGGATTCGGGTGACGCGCTGTGTCTTCATCTACCACTACATGGTGTCGCTGGTTTTTGCCATCCTTGCGCTTGCCTATCTGGTCGATCGCTGGCTCTTTCATCCCAATCGTATCTATCGAATCACGGCGATCGGTATTGTTGTGATTGTTCTGCTCGCGCTGGCGTTCTGGTTGCCATTCTATTTAGGATTACCGCTTTCCCCAGCAGAATTGAATTTGCGTCGCTGGCTGGATTCCTGGATTTAGGTCTGGATTTAGTTCTGGGTGAATATCGATCAATTTGCGTCAAGGGGGTGCTCCCCGCAGATTCTCTATTGTGGGCGGTGTAAAGAGTTTGTTAGATTGAGCTTACCCGTCGCACTTTACTACCTGGGGAAATGAATAAAGTCACGGATGGAGATGACTTCCTGCCTCGCAGCATTATGTGCCTGGGGTTTATTGGGGCTGCCTTGATTGTGGCAGTGCAATCGATGGAATTTCCAACTGGCTCTGCTGCGGCTGCACCATCCCGACCGCGATCGCATCCCTCTGCTCTTCCAGAAGAAGGACATTCTACGCCGCGTGCTCTCCCTTCCTCGCTGGCAGCCGTTGCCTATACGGGGCTAACCGATTCCCTGGAAGTGGCTCTGGAACCCCTTTTAGGGGTGCATCGTTCCACTCTTTTTATCAACCTGTCTGAGCGGCAGGTGCATCTCTACTATGGCGAAACCCCCATTGCCACTTACGAAATTGCGATCGGGCGATCGGGCTGGGAAACTCCTGTCGGCGAGTTTGAAGTGATTAACATGGAAGTGGATCCAATCTGGCAGAATCCCTTCACGGGGGAGGTGGTTTATCCAGGTGCAGAGAATCCCTTAGGCTCTCGCTGGATTGGGTTCTGGGCGAATGGAGAACAGCAGATCGGGCTTCATGGCACCCATCAGGAGGAGCTGATTGGGCAGGCGGTATCCCACGGCTGTATTCGGATGCGGGAGGTGGATGTGCAGGCGCTCTATGAGCAGGTGACGTTGGGAACGATGGTGGTGGTTCGTCCGTGAGGAATTCGATCGCGGGTTGATTGAATTCACCACCCTGAGGACTATCTTCCTGGTTCTAACGCAGGTGGTTCTTCTGTTAAATCCCCTACGTTAAACAGAAAGGGAACTCCACCTTTTGAGTCTCCCCCCATCACCAGCACCCTGGGCATCTGCGCCCCACCTTCTCGCCAGGCTTCGATCGCCTCCTTTTGCAGTACCAACCGTCCCCCTTGAGACTTCAGGGTTTCTGCCAGTAGCCGTTGCGCCTCTGCTTTTCCCTTTGCCCGGTTAATGTCTGCCTGGGCATCCTGCTCTGCTTCGCGGGCAACGTATACCGCGCGTTGGGCCCGCTGCTCGGCAATCTGCTTATCCTCAACAGCCAGTGCAAATTCTCTAGAGAAGTTCAGGTCAATGACGCTGGTATCCAGGACAATGATGCCGTATTTCTGCAACCGTTCTCCCAGGGCTTCGTCAAAATCCTGCTTCAGTTCGTTGCGCTTGGTGATACTTTCTTCGGCAGTACGACGAGCCGCAGCAATTTTGAACGATTCTTGCGTTTGCGGTGCAATGATTTTAGCCACAATATTTTGCAGGGTTCCCTGAGTCCGACGAATCGTCACCACTTGAGTTGGATCCAGGCGGAAATTAATTGCGAAACTAGCACTTAAATTTTGCAAATCTCGCGTTGCACTCTGAGCCGGAACCTCAAACTTCTGTACAGTAACATCATAGATATCAACCTTAGAAATCAGCGGTGGCTTGAAGTGTAGCCCTTCTAGCAACTCTCCATCTCTTGCTTTTCCCAGGACGCTGATTACACCTGCTTGCCCAGGGTTAATAATGACAAATCCATTGAGCGCAACGATCGCCAGTAGAGCCAAAAGCGCGCTTGCAATAATCGTTTTAATATTCTCGGCTTGTTGCTGTTTCACAAGCTACAGTCTCCTGATTTTCTGGTTCCCACTTGCCTACTATATCGCGTGTTTCATGGCTCGATCGGCAGTTGGGGGGGTGAAGGAGTCAGAACTGAATCAACCCAGCTTCAGTAGATCTAAAATGGGTTCGTTTCACAGTGAACCCCTACGGTGTACACACAAGTCATCTGCTCTAGCCACGACTGGGTTTGATCCTCCCTAACCCTCCTTAAAAAGGAGGGAACCGGATTAGAAGTCCCCCTTTTTAAGGGGGATTTAGGGGGATCTATCAGGGTTTGAGCCTCTCAGTCAAGATCTGTGTACACGGTAGCTTTTTCAAGGGGGCTAGGGGGGATCTAAACCAGGTTTGTGATCAACTGAGCTGCTAAATGGCATCCCCCAGAGGAATCCTTTCCTTAATCAAGATTTAAGTAATGGACACTAAACAACTGATTGGGATCTGTCCAGACGTGCTTAGAATCGAAACCAGCCGATCGGCCAAGTCCTGAAATTCCTCAACGCTGTACTTGTAGGAATATTCGGTGCGTAAAGTTTCATCTTTTTTGAAGGCAATCCTCGTGTCACCGATATGAACGCTCTGATCGGCAAGGCTGACAATATACATCTCAATCCGACCGATCGGATTATAGAATGCCTCATAGCGAAATTGATTTAAATCGAAATCTCCCTGCAATTCCCGATTAATTCGCACCAGAATGTTTAGGGCAAAGTCGGCTGAAATCCCTTTTGCATCGTTGTAGGCAGGTTCCAGAATATCCTTACTCTTTTTCAAATCAACTCCAATCAATAAGCCGCCGTGCGGTTGCAGGAGAGTTGCAGCATTCTTGAGAAACTTCACTGCCTCACCCGGTTCTAGGTTGCCGATCGTTGATCCAGGAAAGAAGCCCACTTTGTGTTTGGTTTGTAAATGGGGAAGGCTGGGTAAGTCGATCGGCTGAGTGTAGTCTGCGCAAATGGCGATCGTGTTTAACCCTGGATAGGTAGCTGCCAGATCTAAACAGGATTCTTGAAGATGTTGCTTAGAAATATCCAGAGCGATGTAAGTTGGCAACTGGGGCATGGCATCCAGCAGGATGCGGATCTTTTGACTGCTGCCACTGCCAAATTCAATTAATGCACCACTGCCGATCAGGTTGGCAATCTCTGGGGCATGGGCCCGCAGAATCGCCATTTCAGTTCGAGTCAGATAGTACTCCTCCAAGGTGCAGATTGCATCAAATAATTCAGCCCCACGCTTGTCGTACAAAAACTTGGGGGAGAAGAACTTCTGAGGCTGGGTTAGTCCATGTAAAACCTCCGATCGAAAGTCATCTAATGGCGGATGGAGATCGTAGAGGGCAACATGGGGAGAAACATAAGTTGCTGAAACCATGACATATTACCTCAAGCAAAATTTTAGAAATGGGGTAGCAGATTTAGGCGATAGGATATGAGAACCTCAACGGGAAAGAACAGTGAAACAGAACAGGGAATGATCTAATCACTGATCTGATCCAGCTATTCTCCTCTAACTATCCAGTCCCATTACTGCGCCAACCGAATTCCTGTGAACTGCCAACGAGCAGAGGGCGGGAAGAAATTGCGATAGGTGGGTCGCACATGATCGGCCGGAGTCACACAGGAACCGCCCCGCAGCACCATTTGACTACACATAAACTTACCGTTGTACTCACCGATCGCCCCTGCAACAGGCTTGAATCCGGGATAGGGAGAATAGGCACTCTGAGTCCATTCCCAGACATCGCCGTATAGCTGGTCGGGACGGGTGACACTCTGCGCGGGTATGGGATGGAGATTCCCTGTAGACAGTAAATTTCCCTGCACCGGGACAGAAGCCGCTGCCACTTCCCACTCTGCCTCTGTCGGCAAGCGTTTATCCGCCCACCGGGCAAAGGCATCCGCTTCAAAAAAGCTGACATGACAAACGGGTTCATCTAAGTTTAGAGGCTGCATCCCTGCCAGGGTCATCACCCACCATTCCCCGTCAATCTGCTCCCAGTAGAGGGGCGCGTTCCACTGCTGCGATCGAATTGTTGCCCAACCTTCAGAGAGCCAGTACTCCGGCGTTTCATATCCCTTGTTCTGCATAAACTCCAGATACTCACCGTTGGTGACGAGTCGGGCCGCGAGATAGTAATCCTGGAGGTAAACCGGATGGCGAGGACTTTCATTATCAAAGGCGAAATCTGTACCGTCATAGCCGATCGGATTCAGGCCCCCTGGATAATCCAACCAGGTTTCCGTGTTCGTTTCCTGCGCTTTAGGGCTGACCGATTCCCTGGCGTGGTAGGCAGGACGCAGCGGATTGTACGCCAGAATATGCTTTAAGTCGGTGAATAATAGTTCCTGATGTTGCTGTTCGTGATGTAAACCTAAAGTAATTAAGGCTTCCACTTCTGCATCTCCCGATCGTTCCGCGATTAGTTGCTGCATCGCTTCATCGACATAGGCACGGTAGCGATACACTTCCTCTACGGTCGGACGAGAGAGTAAGCCTCGCTGGGGTCGGGGGTGGCGTTCTCCCACTGCCTCGTAGTAAGAGTTAAACAAATAACTATACTGTGGATGAAATACGGCATAGTTTTTCAAATAGGGGGTCAGCAAAAAGGTTTCAAAAAACCAGGTAATGTGCGCTAAATGCCATTTAGGTGGACTGACATCCGGCATGGTTTGAATGCCGTAATCTTCGATCGCCAGGGGTTGACAAATTTGCTCGCTTAACTGACGGACTTGTTGATACCGATCGCCCAGCGACAGGGGAATCCGACTCTGAGCAAACGTTTGTGTTAGAGAAGCAGAACGATTCATGGTTAGTTGTATAGAGGTTTACAGTCTGAGTACTATCCTCGCGTGGATGCTACCGCAGATCTCGCCATTCGTATAGGCTCTTATGGTTAATTGCAGGTAAAAAGGCAAAAGAGCCATGCAGTACCACTACAGCAGCGATCGATTCAGCAGAGAACTGTCATAGGGGGGAATTTGTAGCTTCATACACATATCGTGAAGCGAGGCAATGGAAGATTGATACTTTAGTCAGTACCCACGATTAATACTTTGGTCAGTACCCACGATTAATACCCACGATCGCCCATCTGGAGGAGGTGAACCTTGCCAGGAGAGGTGGAATAATGATTGATCATCAGTCAGTGCTCGAAAAATAGGATCAAAAAATAGCGATCTGTTCTTGAAATGGTTTATCGTCCGATGAATTGTTTATAATGCTAAACTTGTCCCCCTTAGGAGAGAATCATTGCAGCTTAAGTTGACGAATTTTTGAAAGCAGTGTTAGCGTTATAAGCACATATCTACTAGTCAGCCTAATCCCGTACTTCATTAGCGACATTAATGAAACGGAGCGGAGGAACCAAACTCTATGGGGCGAATCGGATAAAAGGTAGAGCTTAATACAGGGCGAAGCCTGGAAAAGTATTACGTTTTCTCGCAGCTTTTACCTCCCACCTCTATGCTTTTGACCGAGGGGCACCTCTCAGCCCTAGCCCGTCAGCTAACTCCGTCGGCAGTGAGAGGAGACTGAAGAGGCAGCATTTTTATTACAGCTAGATCTCCTTCAGTGTCCTCAGGTTAACTTGGGTGATCCTTCAAAGCTTCCTTCCTCCTCGGAGCAAGCGAAGCAATTTCACCCTTGTTTGTTTACATCCCATCTCCCTCAGCCCCCTGAAGTGGGTGGGACTTTAACTAAAAGGAGTTAAGTTCTCATGGTTAAATCCACGTTGAACCGGCTTTTCAGCTCGTCTGCATCTACCAAACTTGAGGGTACTGCCAATTCATCCGTTACTCGTAACCGCATGCACAGTAGACCATCTAACGCCGCCACGCTTGATGTGAAGCTGTTTGCGGGCAAGGCGATCGTCGATGCCATGATTCAGCCCAGCAAAAACGGGCGGGTACGCTTCCAGGGTTCATGGTGGTCAGCCCGATGTGAACAGAACATCACTATTTTGCCTGGCGAGGCAGTTCGAGTCGTTGGCCGGCAAAACATTACTCTGCTGGTCGAGCCGCTGCCGCTCGTGATGGCAACCCATTCTCCTGATTTGAATTAGCAGGTCTGGGTGAACCAGTGAACAACCACTAAAAGCCTTGTCCCAGCAAACGTTGCCGCATTCCTTCAGCAATCTTTTGCCCTAAATACTCTGGAATCAAGCTTTCGTTTGGCCCCAGCAAATAGAGGATGAGGCGAGTTCGCCCTCGCCAAACCAGGAGATTCGCATTCACCACCAGCAAGTCTTCTTGCCAAATTGCATACATCACCTTGTAAAACAGCCCAGGCTGATTATCTGCCTCAATCAAGAGGGCCGGTAGGTGGAAAACTGGATCAACATAAAATTCTGTTTCCACCTGCTCCAGTCCGGTATCCAGGTTGAATTCAACTGCCAGCATTTCTTCTACCTCAAATCGTCCTGCCAGGGCTTCCCGAATCGCACGACAGACATTCTCTGAGGTTTTGTCTGTAAGGGCTTTCCCTGCCCGGGACACGACCAGTTTGATGAAGACTAGCATCGGTGGGTAAATCTGCCCATACAAACTCAAACTATGGATCGTCAGCCCATAGGCAGCCAAAACACCAAAAATATCGCTCAGAAGGAAGGACTGATTCCGATAGGCAAAATGCAGGGCACTCTTACTCCCCTCTGGATTAAGTTCAATGACCGCTTGTCGCGTTTTGTAAAGTTGATAGGCTAGCCGTAAATTCTGGAGCTGAATTTCGCTGCTAACAAACTGCTCATAGAACTGGGGAAACGCCCGATTAAAGCGTTTTAACAATTCTAGAGTGGAGGGTTTCAGCCCCAGGGCCATAGATTTGGTAGAAGCAGGTACGATCACGAGGGTGAGAAAACACGAGTAGGAAGAAGTGGGTGAGATGAAAACGGACTGACGTTTCGGCAGACCTGTATTTAAGAATTATTTAATTTGCAATTTTGGGAGGCTCTTAACCACCCTACAGCGGTGCTGACTTTCAAGAACTTGATTCAGTTTTTGGTGAGGCACCTGGCTGAGAAGTAATCATACAGTGATCCCTGATTCCATTTTTCCCAGAAATCCCCAATTCTCCTGCTACTCTCAGAAATCTATTTTATGGATATTTATGGATATTAATAAAACAAAGGGGAATTGTAGGGTAGACAGTACCCAACGCAGTCTCATTACCTGGTGCGGGCTAGAAGGTCTGGGCAGATTAAATTTTTAACCTCCAGGAAATAGATAGCGGTTTAAGAATAGTCGGCAGGGATATACTAGCTATTACCGCTCATTTGATTCCCCTTCTCACTGACTCTGTAATACCGCACCACAGCATGGGTTTCTGGAAAAGCTTATTTAGCACCTCTGAAACAACAACTGCCGCAAAGCCACCCGGCATTGACGGAATGGCCTCTCCAGGTGTAGTCGTTGGCAATTCTCGGATTTTTTTTAGTACCGATCGAGAGATTGATCTCTATGAACTGGAAGAGCTGTGTGATGCGGTAGGTTGGTCGCGTCGCCCGCTGCGTAAGGTGAAAAAGGCGATTCAGTATAGCTTTTTGGTTGTTTCAATGTGGGAACAACGGGGGACACAGCGTCGATTGATTGGATTTTCCCGCGCTACGTCGGATCATGCCTTCAACGCCACGATTTGGGATGTAGTGGTTCATCCTGACTTCCAGAGTAAGGGGCTAGGAAAGGCGTTGATGCGTCAGATGATCAAACGGCTCCGCAATGAAGACATCAGCAACATCACCCTATTTGCCGATCCCCATGTGATAGATTTCTATCGCGGGCTGGGCTTTATGCCGGATCCAGAGGGAATTAAGGGGATGTTCTGGTATCCCGATTAGCGGTCTATTTCCCTATTCGCTTCGCCTGCTCTACCCATAGGGCAACTTCATCCAGGGTAGGACAGAGATCCTGGCGTTGGAGCATGGCAACATGGAGCTTGACCAACTGCCGATGGAGGCGCGCCAGGGGGATTTGAGCCAGCTGGAGGGGGGAGCTAATACCAGCATGGAGTAGTAGCCCACAGTATTGACAGCCGACCGCTGGAATTCGCGCCAGATCCGCCAGAGCCACCCACTTGTTGATGTATTGAATGTGGATCTGCAATTGGGCTGCGAGCTGCTGTCGCCGTTCAGGGGTATTTGCCTGCTGTAAAAGCTGAAGCGTGGTGTGAATGCCGCACTTTTCCAACTTGCCCTGATTTTGTTCACTAAGTCCAGGGAGCTGTCCGATCGCCCAGTTACCGGGCTGTATCCTGGCTTGGTTATGCTTTGTGGTCATGTTTTAGGGGGCAGGGTGCAACACGCCATCCTCCAGGTATGTCACCTGATCCGCTACATCAATGATGCGGGGATCGTGGGTCACCATCAGCACGGTGCGGTTATGCTCCTTGGCCAGTTTCCGCAGCAGGGTGATGACCGCATGACCACTCTGGGAGTCTAGAGCCGCAGTGGGTTCATCTGCCATGATGATCTGAGGATTTCCAGTCAGGGCCCGGGCGATCGCCACTCGCTGTTTTTGTCCACCGGAGAGATCGCGGGGCAAGGATTTTGCCTTGTGATCCAGTCCGACTTGCTCCAGTAAATCCAGGGCAGCCGACCGTCCAGCTCGGCCCTTAATGCCTTTCATGTCCAACGCCAGCTCCACGTTTTCGATCGCAGTCAGGGCGGGAAACAGGTTAAATTCCTGGAAAATAAAGCCGATATGGTTGAGGCGAAACTGGGCTAACTTGGAGCGAGACATGCGCGTAAGTTCCTGCCCCAGTAAATTAACCCGTCCGGCAGTGGGGGTAAGGATCCCACCCAGGATGGAGAGCAGGGTCGTTTTTCCCGATCCCGATGGCCCCATCAGCAAATGGATATCCCCCACGTTAACCTCTAGATTGATATCTTTGAGGGCTTGGAACCGCTGGGAGCCGGTCTGGAATACCATGTCCACGCCACGAGCGACGATCGCCTTTCTTCCATCGAACGAGTCTAACGCTGGATCAATGGTTTGGGTAAGATTGCGAGGCGTTGGTGGGTTCGACAAACTCACTTGAAAATTAATGGGCGTGGCAGTCATTGGCTGTTTTCCAGTTTGTGTGGAATAAATCGGGAAGTTGGGTGGGTTGGAACTTCAGGCAGTCACAGGCTTAGTTTTAAGAAAACGGCAGTCAACTCGATGTTTGCCTGTGAGGCACTATTTAGTTAGATTCACTGCACAGCGGGTGCAATTCGGAATCGCGTTTTGATTCCCATGAGCCAATTTATGATCTAATCAATAATCTAATTAATGACGATCGAGGTTAAACCAAAAATCAGACAGCTCTCGTATTCACTATCGTAGTCAGATTGGTTTCGCTTCGCCGCGTTTATCCCATCGTCTACATTGTCCATTCATCCTTTACTCTTTTTTGCTAAACCTTTGCTGAAGGAAGGAACTTTTCCCTGTCATTTACCATGACTTCAAGACAATCATGACTTCAAGACAATTACGATTTAAATACAATCGCTGGATCAACCCGCGTAATCTTTTGGGTCGCAAACAGGGCAGAACCGACACACATTGAAACTGTGATCCCAAAAATCACGGTTGCAGTCAGGGGAGTAATCAAAATCATGATCCCCTGGGTGGCAAACGTCCACATTCCTAACCCCAGACATAAGGCCAGGCTGGGAACGTAGCCAAGGACGGACATCCATAGAGCCTGGCGGATGATGATACTGTAAACCACCCGATCGGACACCCCCATGGCCTTCAAGGTGGCAAACTCTTTCAAGTGGTCAGAAACCGATGAATAGAGAATTTGCCCAACAATGACCATGCCCACCACCACTCCCACGGTTGCCCCTAACCCCAAAATGAAGCCAATGCCAGTGCGCCTGACCCAATAGGAGCGAGTGAGGGATGCCATCTCATCGCGGGTGTAGGCTTGGGTATTGGGAAGGGACGCTTCCAACTGTTGCTTCAGGTTCTCTACGTCTTGCCCCGGTTCAGCTCTGACCAACACATAGGTGATGGGATCAGTGGCCGTTAAGGGGGTTGGCGCAGGGTTCGCCTCCGTCGTTTGCTCATAGACGTTGGTGCAGAGAAACTCACCATTTTGAACTCGGCAGTTTAGGCTCGCAGTTCGTCCTCCGGTTGAAATTGCCTTCGCGTTTTCCAGGGAGGTAAACAGGTAGGGGCTGGAGGCGATCGACTGCGTATCTTGCGTTAACCCCACCAGCCGTACTGCCACGGGGCCAATATTAGCGGTTTCACCTAAGCGGTCTATATCCAGACTATCGGTATTACTTTTATCTGCAATCACCGTGTAGTGTGAATTTAGAACACTCAGATCATTCATTCCCAGTGCCGGGCCAAACAATTGTCCACCTGGGTCAAACCCAAACAGCCGAATTGTTGTGATCGCCCCTTCTGGACTGCGCCAAATACCGCCCGTTAGGAGTAAGGCCTCTGCTTGCTGCACACCTGAGACCTGCTGGGCCAGATTGAGATGCCCGGCGGAATCGGTAAGGTGAGTTCCAGATTCACCATGTCGTCACTGGCGACCCAGACATCCGCCTCGGAGCGATCGATTAAGATCCCAACCGAGCGAGTAAACCCGTTGAGTACGCCGACTTGAATGGTAACCAGGCTGACAGCAAACATAATTCCAGCCTGAGCCACCAAAAAGCGAGGAATATCTTCAAACAGGTTTTTACGCGCAACAGAAGCCATGAGTTAACAAGGAACCGTGAGGCAATAACATCTAAGGGGGTGGAAACATCGGGGATTGAAAAGCATTAAGGAATATTAAGAAGTATACCCTTATGTCCTTTGACCGATGCGATCGTACAACAGGTACAATCTCCCAGACGTATCCTATGACTCTACTGTGCCCAGACTTTCGAGATGATCTGAGGTGTGACAGTCAGAATGGGTGTCTCTTCACAAAGTAATATTTTTGCTGAACCGGCGAAACGAGGGGCAACTTCAGACCTGGTAACAGTTCATTGGATTGAGGTTTGTAAAATAGGGATAAGAAAGTTTATATTTTCTTAAACCTCTGCCCCCTGGCTGCCTCACCCCAACTTCGTCAAAAATCCCAGCAGCGTCTTCGTCCGAGGGGTTAATAAGGTACGGCGGTAGGCATCGGCGGCTTTTTTAATCCCTTCTGCCTGGGTGGGGTAGGGATGAATGACGCTGGAAAGCTTGCTGAGTCCAATGTCGTGGACGATCGCAGTGGTGACTTCGCTGATCATTTCGCCTGCATGACGAGCGACGATCGTGGCTCCCAGGATTTTGTCTTTTCCTTTTCGTGGAGAATTTTAACGAAGCCAGTTTCTTCTCCATCGGCAATGGCGCGATCGACGGTATGCATGGGAATTTGGATGGTACTCACCTCGATTCCCTGCTGCCGGGCTTCGTGCTCATACAGTCCCACATGGGCGATTTCGGGGTCAGTATACGTTACCCAGGGCATCACCAGGCTACTCAGTTTGGAACGTCCCAGCCCAAAGGGGGCAAACAGGGCGTTTTTGATCACAATCCGGGCGGCGGCATCGGCAGCGTGGGTGAACTTCCAGTTCATGCAGATATCTCCTGCGGCAAAAATCTTCGGGTTGCTGGTTTGCAGAAAATCGTTGACCTGTACGCCACGCTTCTGATCGTAGGTGACACCGGCGGCTTCCAGATTCAGTCCTTCCACATTGGGTGCCCGCCCCGCTCCCGCCAGAATTTCATCCACTGTCACCGATCGCGTTTCTCCATCGCCGGTGTAGTGAATCACCTTGCCTGCGGTCGTTCGTTCCACCCGCTCTAACTGACAGTCCAAAACCAACTGAATTCCTTCCTGAATAAATCTCTCCTGGACGATTTCGGCCGCATCCACATCTTCTTTATTCAGCAGATGGGAACCCCGATGAAACAACACCACTTCACAGCCAAGACGTTGGAAGGACTGGGCCAGTTCACAGCCGATCGGCCCACCCCCAATCACTGCCAGCCGTTGCGGTCGCTCAGTCAGGGAAAAAACCGTTTCGTTGGTTAAATAGCCTGCCTCCTCAATGCCCGGAATCGACAAGCGGGCGGCTCTGGCTCCTGTGGCAATGACCGCTTTTTTGTAGCGCAGGGTTTTACCGTTAACGGCGATCGTTTCGTTCCCAGTAAACTGTCCCTCGCCCAAAAACACATCAATCCCTAAATTCTGGAACCGCTGGGCCGAATCATGGTGGCTGATCCCGGCTCGCAATCGCCGCATTCGAGCCATGACGGCTGGAAAATCAATCTGGATCTGATCGGGGGGTTGTACACCAAATGCTCCTGCTTCTCGCATTTCAGCGACTACCCGTGAGGAGCGAATCACACACTTAGAGGGGACACAGCCCACATTGAGACAATCCCCTCCCATGAGGTGACGTTCGATCAGGGCCACCTTCAGCCCGACTTCTAGTCCAGCGGCTCCAGCGGCCACCACTAGTCCAGCGGTTCCGGCCCCAATCACCACCAGGTCATAGCAGGACTGCGGCTGAGGATCGATCCAGTCGGGGGGATGAACGTGCTGCACCAGGGTTTGATTGTACTCGTCCATCGGTGGCACGGTGACATCTTGATGATCGTGGGGGGTAAAGGCATGAGACATAATCTTCTTGGCAAACTCCTACAGGGCTTGTTCTTCCGAGGGGGGCGGTTCTGCGATCGATTCAGATAAAGCTTTACGGGCAACGCGGGTGATATAAACCGTGACAGCAACAGTCGCAATAAATCCGACGATACGAATCACCCATTGCACAGTGGGATTCGTGGGCTGTTCGCTGCCCCCAATCAAAGCCAGATTGCCTGCCAGCGATCCCAGATAGACATACATCACCGTGCCCGGAATCATGCCGACACAGCCCAGGACATAATCGCGCAGGGATACGCCCGTCACGCCAAAGGCGTAATTTAGCAAGTTAAAGGGAAATACAGGAGAAAGTCGGGTGAGCAAGACAATCTTGAGTCCCTCTCGCCCCACCGCTTCATCGATCGCCTTAAACTTAGCGTTTGCAGCAATTTTTTGAGAGACCCAGCCCCGTGCCAGATACCGTCCGACCAAAAAGGCCAGGGTTGCACCCAGGGTGGCCCCGATAAAGACAAAAATGCTCCCCTGCACCACACCAAACACAACTCCTGCCCCCAAGGTGAGAATTGATCCCGGCAGAAAGGCAACTGCTGCAATGGCGTAGAGGGCAATGAAAGCAACTATCCCCCCCGTTCCCAGTCCATCAATCCACATCAAGAGATCTCGCAACCACTCCTGCGGATTCAGCCCAGGAGCCGCATCTTGGCCAGAGCCGGAGTTGTAGACAGCACGAAGGCGATCGTTGCCAGCCCCAGAATTTTCAATGGTTTTGTTAGGGGTCGCAGCCGAACGAAAGGCGGGCAAGGTGGCTTGTTCATGGTTCATCACTTATCGGTGAGCGCAACACATCTTTAGTTGCCTTCACTGTAGTCTCGATCGACTCCTGGAAAATGATGAGGATTTAAACAAAAACTTAGGGGAAGCTGAGGGAGGGGGAATGGGGAGTAGGGAGTAGGGAATGGGGAGTGGGTGAGTAGGAGGGGGGAGAGGCTAAACTGTAGACAGGTTGCCCTTGGAGGGTTGTGATTTGATCTATTGGTATTGCCGATGGTGTTGCCGATGTGGAGTTATCACGTGAACTGGAACTCCTTAGGAGCATGGATGCAGTAACCTGTGCAAGGTTTGACTCTGCTGACTCTGCTGACTGGGCAGGCAAGATGCCTACCCCACAAGAATTCCAGTTTATTCAATTTGTATTCCGTGATTCGATCTGAAGGGATGAGCCAACCCGGTTCCTGGCAAAAAACCCACTTCCCACTCCCCACTTCCTACTCCCCACTTCCTACTCCCCACTCCCCACTATGTCTGACTTCCTCCAATCCATCATCCCCATTCCCCAACCCGACTTTGCGGAAGAGTTTGAGGTCTATCAGACGACCTACGAGTTTTATCGAGAGGTTGAAGAACGCCAAGATCTGGAAACCTATTGTGAGTGGTACTATCAGGTTTCCCAGGAGCATCAGCAGGACTTTGCCAAGATGCAGGATGAGCTAAATATTATGAGCTGGTTTTATCGAGGAAAGCGATAGGAGGAATGTTTTGCTTTCTGAATGGTTCAGAGGGCTATTCTTTACAAAAGTTCTAACTCATCCTCCCGTAAGTGGGCCCTAAATCTCCCTTCAAACTTGACCAGAATGGGGAAATTTGCACTGATGGGTTTACCCTGCCACTGGTTAGCCAGGGCAATGACTTCACCCTCTTGTCCCTGAATATCAAATGGTTCGTTGCGGTGACCTGGGTAATGGTAAACCACAACGGAGTTTTTCACACGAACACGATCGCCGACTTTCATATCAATCTAATTTGCAACATGGTTCACCTGCGCTTGAAGTACACAGGCGCACTTCAAACGAATGAGTGCTGACAACTTTATTATCTTTGCATATGATGTTCCGCTCTTATTGGGGACTTTCAGGGATGGAGGTGGGGGAGGTGGGGTTGTCGCCCTGGGGAGAACCCTCCAGCAATCTACTCCAGACGACGAAACCCAAGGCACCCGCTAGCAATGCGACCAGGATGAGGGCAACTAACCAAAACCAGGCGGCGGGGAGTTTGGGACGCTCTAGCAGCTCCTGGGGTAAACCGGAGGTAGGAGAAGGGGCGAAGGGCAGATCTTCGTCATCCAGGGTGGCATCATCTCCATCTTCCTCGCCGTAGAGCAGTGCTTTGGAGGCTTCCGTTAATTCTTCGGGAGGGGGTTCCTGGCTGACGGATTGAGGGTCTGCGGGGGAATCCGCAGCAGCAGGGGGCGCGTTGGATGGAATAGAGGGGGGAGCCGTGGGAGGGAGAGGCTGGAATGGCAGGGCGGCTTCGGGGGAGATCTGCGGTAAGTGGGGGTGATTGCCCACCTGGAACTGCATCATGACGATCGAGGTGTTGTCGTGGCCGTTGTAGTCGTCCGCCAGTTGTAGCCAGGCCTGTACCGCATCTTCCAGAGCCATCTTGCCCTTAAAGATGCTGTTGGTGATTTGCATCCAGGTTTGCTCGACCCGATCGTTGTCACTCAGTCCATCGGAGCAGAGCAGCAGAATGCCGCTTTCCTCAATGATGAAGCGTTTGACGGTGGGGTGAAGGGTTTCAGAGTCACGAGTGCCCAGAGCCTGGGTTAAGGCTCCGCCATCGGGGCGATCGAGGGCTTCCTGGTAGAGGCTGCGTCCTAGCTTGACTTCCCGCGTGGCCACATCATCGTCGAGGGTGAGGGGATGGCAGTAGTGGGGGGTGAGCCAGTAGGCGCGGCTATCTCCCACATGCACCAGATACAGCTCATTGGCGTGGTTCATCCCCGTCGCGGTGTTCACAGCCTGGGGCAGTTGGAGGGCCATGACCAGGGTTGTGCCCATGCGTTGCCGTAAAGCCCGCTTCTGATCGTCGTTTTGCTTGGCGATCGTTCCATTGACGACTCGGACAATACTTTCCAGGTCGCGCTCAATTTCCAGGGGCAGGGCCAGCTCGGTGCGTTCCTGAAATTCCTGGAAGAGGTTGCTAATCAGGGGTTTGAGCTGCTCCAAGGCCGATCGACTGGCGACTTCTCCGCCTTCGTGTCCACCAATGCCGTCACAAATGATCCCGACTCTGGGCAATAGCGCATCATTGGGCCGAATCTGGCGATCGGGGTAGCAGGCATCTTCGTTGTGGGCTCGCTGAGATCCGGTAATGGTGGCTCCAGAGACTTGAATTCGCAGGGAGGTCTGGGCGGATTGCTCCAGCAGCAATCGATTCAGAGCAATGGCGATCGTCTGCCGTCCCACCTTAGTATCGTCCAATGTCTGCATTTGCTGACAAATCGCCTGGAGTGGCTGTTGGATTGTGGGATGGGTAGACTCTACCCAGGGCTGCCACACGGCGGCTAAATCCTTCAGGGTCAGGTCTGGAATGCTAGATTCTGCGCCTGCCTCGGTGTCGGGTACTGGGGCATCTGACGCACCGGATGTCGGCTTAGGCAGAGCCGTGGGAATGTCTGTATCGTCGATTTCCTCGTCTTCTTCATAGTCACGAATCAACTCCAGCAGCCGCACCCGCCAGCCTTCGGTGTAGAGATTGTCGGGAACCAGCAGACTGGTTGCAACCCGCTGTCCCTTCAACGGTTGCCAGAGTTGGAGCAATTGCCAGAGCCAGTACACCTGCCGGACGGGGGATACGGTGGTCCAGAGCTGATCCAGGCTGGTTTGCAGTTCCCCGCTGTCCTGGATCGGGACGTTATTCAGCAAAAACACCAGTCGATCGTCGTGGAGGTGGGAGCCGTATAGCTCTGGGAGATGCAGCCGATCGGCGTACAAGTGCAGGTAGGGTAAAATTCGTCGCGGAAAGACATCGGGGGCATCCGGGCGGGCACCGGGTTTTGTATCCAGCCAGATTTGAGGCTGTTTCACCAGGTAGCGATCGCCAATCAGCGTATTCACCGGAATGTCTACTACATTCTCTCCGATCGCCCATAGATGACGATAGACCAATGGCATCTGGCAACGATCGCACAAATGCTGGCCCAGGTGATTGGCCGGATGCAGACACGTTGGGTTAGAACATTGGATTTGCACTGGAGGATTGCTCATAGACACGGTGCAGTGTTTACCTTAAAGATAAGCTGAAAAGATCAGCGGACGGAGCAATGAAATCATAAAAGCTTAGGCTAGATTGAAACTAGAGATTCGGTCAGAAACATCGCTCTAGCAACGATTCTTTACATGCCACATCTTACTTTTTCGACCCAAAACCTTGACTGAGGTTCCTCTATGGTGCTTGGTACTCCCCTATTTTGGCTGGTGGCGGGGCTGATCCTCTGCGTGATGGAGTTCACGTTGCCGACTGCCTTTATTGAACTGACGATGGGCATCAGTGCCATTATTGTGGCAGGCTTTGCCCTGGCTGTACCCTCTTTTGGTGCCCAAGTTGCCCTATGGTTAGTGCTATCTGTTGTTTTGTCTTTTTTACTCCGTCGGCTGTTTCCCTACAAGCAGGCTCGCCAAATTGAAGATTCGAAAGAAGCGGAGACTTTAACGGAAATTCCAGCGGGACAAACGGGCCGGGTGCGGTATGAAGGGAATTCCTGGCAGGCAAGATGCGATGATGAACAACTGACGATCGCGCCAGATCAGAAGGTTTATGTGGTCAGGCGGCAGGGAACGACACTGATTGTGATGCCGGAATATCTCCTGCGGGAGTAGGGGCAAGGCATTGGCGTAAACTATTGTCATCACTCCGGCAATACTCCGGCAATATTTGAGAAGGTATCCCTGTAGTATCCCTGTAGGGTGGGCATTGCCTACCAAAGTGCTATGGCTTTGCCTGTAGTTTTATCGATCGAATCATGGTGAGCGGTGCCTACAATTTAATGTTGGCTCAAATGATCGGGATCACTGGAGCTGGATTTGGATTTTGATATTTTCGATCGCAGGAGAAAGAAACCCATGCCGCTTGATTCGACTCAGTCCATCCCATCTCAGTCTGCTTCAACCTCGGTGAGCGCGATCGTTGTATTTGATATCGATGGCGTGGTGCGGGATGTGGGGGGGTCGTACCGGCGAGCGTTGGCGGATACCGTGGAGCACTTCACGCAGGGAGCCTATCGTCCGTCTCAAGCCGATATTGACACCCTGAAGGCGGAAGGGATCTGGAATAATGACTGGGAAGCTTCCAGGGAGATGATTGGGCGATATTTTGAGTCTCAAGGTCAGAGCCGATCGCAGCCTGGGTCGGATTATGGGGCGATCGTTGACTTTTTTCAGCGGCGATATCGGGGGGCAGATCCAGAAAACCCTGATAGCTGGACGGGGTATATCACTCAGGAACCGCTGTTGATGCAGGCAGCCTATCTGGAGGGGTTGACTCAGGCGGGTGTGCGCTGGGGCTTCTTCAGTGGCGCGACGAGGGGGTCTGCGAGCTACGTTCTGGAGAGAAGATTAGGCTTGAGGGTTCCGGTGCTGGTGGCGATGGAAGATGCTCCGGGGAAGCCGGATCCCACTGGGCTGATTGAGTCCGTTCGTCTACTAGAGGAAAGCCAGAATGCTCCAAACGCTCTGGTGATCTACGTTGGAGATACGGTGGCAGATATGCAGACGGTGGAACAGGCAAGAAAGGCTGTAGGGGAACGCCAGTGGATTGGTGTTGGAATTCTCCCCCCATACGTGGGAACCTGAAACCTATGCGGCCCATTACGAACGGCAGCTTCTCCAGGCGGGGGCACAATTAGTTTTAAAAAATGTCAATCACTTAAATGCAGCCGTGATTCAAAATCTGATGCGCCAGAGCTTTACGAGTGAATAGGTTTAAATGAAATTAAAGTATCGCAGGATACAGTCTGTTCGATCGAGCCTCTAGCGGTTTGCTTTAGACCGGGAAAACAGGCTCAACTTTTGCAATGCGTTGTAAAGCCATTCCATCCCCATCAAGCTAATCCAGGCGGGCATATCGCTGATCAAAGCTGCTCCGGAAGGTAGTTCAGTATGATTACGACAATCTCTATACAGGGTTTTCATAGGGGTCTCCGACTCAGTATTCTTACGGCTGCTCTACAGAGATTATAAATACGCTCTCCAGGGCTTACTGTAAAGTTAGGATGAAGATACCTCAGTTCTCCGCAGTTTTTCTGTGTAGACGATCGCAGTTCTGGGAATTGCTGTCTTAGCGATCGGCAACAAAAGGGCGTTTTAATCGTTAGGTAAGGGTGTACAGGAAGAAAAGGACGCACTGCTGTGCGCCTGTACCACATGTGTTGCCCGTACCACATACGATGCCCGTACCACATGTGTTGCCCATGCCATATGTGTTACCTGTACCACATATGTTGTGTAGGGGCGCACAGCAGCGCCCGTACTAGGTATGTCACCCACACCATGTGTGTTGCCCATGCCATATGTGTTGCCCATACCATGTGTGTTGTGTGAGGGCGCACAGCAGTGCGCCCCTACCGTGTTGTTTTTCTCCTCACTCCTCACTCCTCACTCCTCACTCCTAGCCTTTGCTTTACCCGGAACCAGGCCGATCGCAGTTGCCAGAATTTGCTGGTTTCCATTGCGCTGATGCGATCGCGGGCTTGTTGAAGTTGCTCCTGGGATTGTTGCCATTCTGCTTGAAATCGCTGGGTTTCAGTCTTGTATTTTTTGTGGAGCTGCTTCATTTCTGCGCGATATTGCTCAAGGGTGGCTTTGAGGGATTCGGAGTCCGATAGGGGAGTGGGGGAGTGGGTGGGGGAGTGGATGGATTGGAGGGTTTTGCCGGGGGCGAATTCCTGATTCCAGAAGATAAATTTGAGGCGGGAGAGTTCGCTAGACCAGTTGTGGAATTCGTTCAGTCGGGTGGCAGGATCGATCGCGGGTTGACGGGTTTCGCAGGTGACTTCGTAGCTGAATAGAAATCGGGTGCGCTGGAGCAGGTGCAAGATCAGGCAGAGGGTTTCGTGGTGGTTGAGTTGGGGATCCTGGAGAAGGATGGGATCGAGGAGGGCGCGGCGAGCCAGGAAGCCGTGGGGTGGGAAGGGGGGATTGAGCTGGAGGGTGCGATCGAGGAAGGTGGGATCAAATTCGGCGAGTTCGGCTAACTCTGGGTGTTGTGCTGCTGCGGATTCTGGGAAGGTTCTCAGGGTGCCAGCGTAGGCGACTCCGGCTTCGGGGTGGGTTTCCAGGAGGGAGAGCAGGGAGTGGATATGGTTGGGGTAGAGGGTGCCGGATGGATCGAGGAGGGCAAAGTAATCGGCATCGATCGCGTTGAGTCCGGCCCAGAGGGAGGTGCTGGTGTAGCGGGCTGAATCTTGCGGTTCTGAAGGGGGGCTGGGGGGGCAGTCGAGGATGGTGATGGGGAATTTATCCTGATGGGGGAGTTCGGGCAGGTCTAGATCGGCGGGTTTGATCAGGATTAATCCGATGTTGGGATGGGTCTGGTGGGCGATCTGATCGAGGAGGTTGGGAAGCGGGTCTGAATCGGGGGATTCTGGAGTGAGGTGCAGGAGGAATTGGACGGAGGGAATGTGAGTCGATGGGGTGCGGAGGGGACGGGTGAAGCCTTTTTGCTGGAGGATGTGCTGATGGTAGGGGACGATCGCCTCCAGTAAATGCTCCAGGGCGTAGTGTTTGAGGAAAATCTGATGGGACTGCTGGGACATTGCCAGGGCGATCTGGGGATTGGCTTGAATCCAGGTGAGATGGTCGGAAATTTGCTGGATTTGCTGGGCGATCGGCTGGTCAGGATTGATGTAGAGGACAGAATCACCGAAGGACTGGCGGATGAAGGGATGGTCGCTGCAAAGGGCGATGGCTCCGGAGGCGACGATTTCAAAGATTCGCATGGAGGGGAGTCCGGCGGCTCGATGTTCGGCTCGATGCAAACACAACCCAACGCCAGCCTGACGCAGGGTATTCAAGACACTATGTCCGTCGTAGGGCAAGCTGCCGCGATAGGACTGGGTGAGGTGTTGCCAGCCTTCGGGTCTGCCATAGACTTCCAGATAGGGTTGGGTATCGAGTTCTGCAAACAGGTCTTTGAATCTGGCTCCGTCCCAGTTGGAACCGATGTACATCAAGCGGGGGGGATCAAGCTGGGGGGGCTGGTAGGGGGTGGCGGGACAACTGGTGTAGAAGGGGGCAGTGAGGACGGGTTTGGGGGTGGTGTGGAGAATGTGGTGCAGCCAGCGATCGAGGACGGGCGAGGAGGTGAGGTAGCCGTCGTAGGTGAGGACGTGCCGCACGAAGGGGTCGGTGCCTTCAAAGAAGGAGGGCGGGTTCCACATACAGCCGTAGGTGGGGTATTGGGTGAGTTTGGGGCTGTTGTTGTGGAGGGCGATGACAAAGTCGGGCTGGCAGGCGTTGATTTCGGGGGCAGTATGGGCTTCGATCGCGTCCCAGCCGAGGTTGGTGGCGGCAAGGTGAATTCGGCGGGAGAGTTCAGTTTCGGCGACGAGTTGTCCGGCGAAGGGATTATGGATGGCTACTTTCATGGATAGCATCAAAATCGCTTGGACTGAGCATTATAGATGTCTTCCAGGATGTTTTGGAGATTATATTTGTACTGCCAATCCGGATAATGAGATTGAAACTTGCGAACGTCTGATATATACCAGATATGATCGCCAGAACGGTTCTCGTCAGTATATGTGTAATCTAACTTGTTGCCTGATAGCTCTTCACAAACAGCGATCGCCTCTAACATGGAACAATTGCTATGACGGGAGCCACCCATGTTGTACACTTCGCCACTTCTAGGATTCTGGTAGAAATGATAGAAAGCATTCACCAAGTCAAAGCTGTGGATGTTATCCCGGACTTGCTTGCCTCGGTAGCCAAAAATAGTGTATTGCTCACCTGTTAGCGTACACTTCATCAGATAGGCAAGAAACCCGTGAAGTTTAGCTCCAGAGTGGGCTGGACCCGTTAAACACCCACCCCGGAAGCTAGCCGTCTTCATGCCAAAATATTTTCCGTATTCCTGCACCAGGACATCAGCCGCAACTTTGGAAGCCCCAAATAGGGAGTGTTTCGAGTGATCGATCGACATCGATTCATCAATCCCAATAGAGTACTGGTGATCTACAGCAACTTCCCAACGGGTTTCCAGTTCTTCAAGCGGAAGAAAGTTAGGTGTATCCCCGTAAACTTTGTTGGTTGAGGTGAAGATAAAGACTGCATCTGGACAATATTGGCGAGTGGCTTCTAGCAAAACAAGCGTGCCATTCGCGTTAACAGTGAAGTCAATGTGAGGATCACTGGCTGCCCAATCATGGGAAGGTTGAGCCGCAGTGTGAATAATCAGGCTGATATCAGATGAATATTCCTGGAAAATTGCTTCGATCGCTTGCTGGTCACGAATATCCGCATCATAGTGCCGATATTGTTCACCATAGGTCGCCTTGAGCAAATCCCGGTTCCAGGTGGTTGAAGCTCCAGAACCGAAGAAGTACGATCGCATATCGTTGTCAATTCCAACGACCGTAAATCCCAAGTGGGCAAAAAAACGAACGGATTCTGAGCCAATTAAACCAGCGGAGCCTGTAACTAGAACGACCGACATCTCACTCCTCTCCTAGAAATTCCAACAGCATCGACAAGGCAGGAAGTTAATTCTGCCTCGTCAAAGTTCGTCAATTCCGAATTAAACTATTGCTCATTAAACATCAGACGATTGCCAAATGACTAACAGTCTCTCAGATTGATCTTGAAATGAAGCTGAACTGGTAAGGCGCAGCAAAAATAGGAGCATCGTCTGCTAAACTTAGGAGCAGTTTATCAGGATTAGGTAAGCGGCTTTAGCTTGAGTTCAACGAAGAGAGCCAGTTACCAATGAGGTATCTAACGTTACTGGCAGTATCCTGAAGAGGTATTACTGTCTAGTAGTACAGAATGCTCGTGATGAGTGGAGGAGGTTCAGGCGTGGCAGAATTTTCAGAATGCGATCGAGACTGCTTGAACGTCATTCTGGATATTCATTCAGCAGATCAATATGCTGCCTTGCTCATTCTAGAGCTGCTGCTGTCGCTGGATGAGGGCATGGAAGTTCACTACTACTTGCAGTATGGTGACTCAAAATCCAGCTTTGCCAGTCAAGCAGTATTCAGCAAATTCCTGAAGCAAAAGCAGGTTAAGTGTCTTGACGATCCACTTCACCCTGGTCAGCAGGCTCGTAAACTTAAGCAATGCGATCATCCAGTAACCTCTACTGAAATTCTTTCCTGGAATCAGCTTATCTTGCAGGGACTGCAACAGCTCAACCACTTTTTAGTGATTGATTCAAGCTGTGTTCCTCTAAGTCGGGGTTGGGCAAGAACAATCTATGAAGCATACCTCAGGCGCAAACAACCGATCGTAGGGCAAGTTAATCAATGGAAATTGAGCCATACAGCGAGTGCCCTATGCTTCAGTAAATATGCTATTTATGACTGCTCCGTTTTCAAAAAGCTGCCGATAGAGCAGTATTTTTTTGAGCCACGCCCAAATCCTTGGTGGTCATTACGCGATCGATTAGACGCAGATCCTGTGCTATTGACTCCAACTCTTGCTGGATGGAGTACACCAATTGAATATTGGTTATTTTCTCTTTACTTCCAATCACTGACAGGATCAGATAATCCGTTAGACTGGCCGACCAACTGTTTAGAAAATCGAAATGATCTAGTTGTTGATGCTCCCCGTATTACAATTCGGCAGTTATTTGAGGAATATTACAATAAAGCTCCAATGATAGGCGGAGTTCACAACTGTGATGTTCACCAAGCAGTTCTCCATCAAGTACGAGCTTTAACACCAACGAATCAACAGTTTCCGATAGGAGGGCAATTTGAAACAGATGGCATGAATCAGCAATCTGTTATCAGTGAGGTTAAGCTGGCGCAGGCATTTAATCGGCTTCGACCCGATAATTCGGGGTTATTATCGATCGCTGATCTACGCGGACAGTTTGCTGGAAAACGGTGCTTCATCATTGGCAATGGCCCAAGCTTAAAACGGACAGATTTGTCTCTTCTCAATCATGAGTTCACTTTTGGACTGAACCGGATTTATCTCAACTATGAAGCAATGGGATTTGAACCCACTTTCTATTGCTGTGTCAACCCAAATGTCATTGATCAGTTTGCGGAAGAAATCGATCGCTTAAAGTCGGTTAAGTTTGTTGCCGATTATGCAAGCTCTCATCTCAAGAACCACTGGAACACTTTTTTTATAAAGTCTGTTTCAGAAGTAAGTTTTAATGAGAATCTGAACAATTTACAGTGGCACGAGGGTTGGACGGTAACTTACTGTGCCATGCAAGTCGCCTTCCATCTAGGATTTCAAGAGGTTATTCTTGTTGGAGTTGATCATTACTTCAAAGAAACAGGTGAACCGAACCAGGCTGTTACTGCCCAGGGAGCTGATTTTAATCATTTTCACCCCGATTACTTTGGCAAAGGGGTGGTTTGGCAGTATCCTGACTTAGAGCGATCGGAGCAGTCGTATCGAATGGCTAAAGAGGTATATGAGCGAAATCAACGCCGTATCCTTGACGCGACAATTGGTGGACACCTTCAAATTTTCCCAAAGGTTGATTACAGGCAGATGACACTTAATAACTCTCAAGCGCAAGCCAGTTCAGCAGGCTCTCATGAACCGATGGATGATTTGTTGAATCAGCAGGAGAAAGCACTCCTCAAACGTCATCCGCTACCCTATCCCATTTTTTTGCCTACTCAAAAATTTTCTCTGCCTGAGCGGGTTGAGGGGTTAAAGCGTGTCGTCAACATCTACGAAAATACGTACCAATCAGTATACCTGCCGCGTCTGAAAGCACTTCGATCGCAGTTCAAAGATAGAAAGCGGGCTTTTGTCATTGGAAATGGCCCAAGCTTAAATCAAACCGATTTAAATCTGTTGAGGAATGAAGTTACGTTTGGCGTAAACGGGATTTTCCTAAAGTTCAAAGATACAGATTTTAGACCCACTTTCTACGTGGTTGAAGATCATCTGGTGGCAGAGGATCGGGGCGAGAAAATTAATCAAATTCAAGGCCCAATCAAGCTCTTTCCAATCTATCTGGGTTACTGCCTTAATGAAGGTGATGATACGGTCTTTTATAATCATATTCCTCGGCGTAGTTACCCTCATGGGTTTGATTTCTCGATGGATGCTAGTGAGCATACCTACGCTGGTTGCACAGTGACGTTTAGCTGCTTGCAACTGGCATACTACATGGGGTTCAAAGAGATCTATCTGATTGGGGTCGATTGTAACTACGAAATCCCTAAAGATGTTGAGGAGAAGGAAGAGTATAGTGTCAAGATCCTCGACATGAAGACGAGTGATCCCAACCACTTCGATCCAGATTATTTTGGCAAGGGCTACCGCTGGCATGACCCTCAGGTAGATAAAATGCGAGGAGCCTATCAAGAAGCCAGAAAGGTCTGTGAAGCGAATGGTGTCACCATTTATAACGCAACGATCGGCGGACAGTTAGAAGTATTTCCACGGGTTGATTACTATTCCCTGTTTCCGCAACGTGCTGTTCGTCCCCGCGTTTTAGTGATTGACATTACCCGAATTGGGGACAATTCTGCTACGGGACAGATGAAGCAGTCCATGTTTGGAGCCTGTCCTTCAGAAGATTTACTTCAAGTGTATGTGGCAGGAGTGGATGAGTTGGGTGTGTATTCTTCATCCTCCGTGGCTCCGATTTCCAAGAATTACCCCGTATCAGATGCAGCATCTCTTTTAACGGAATGTGTACGCTTTACACCAGATGTAATCTATTACCGACCTGTTGCCGATCGCCCCTTTTTACACGACTTTGCCTGTTCATTAATTGATCAGTTAGATGTTCCAACCGTTATCCATATTGTTGATGATTGGCCAGAACGTTTGCGCTATCAAGACTCGGCATTGTATGAGAAGTTCGATCGCTCATTTCGCAAACTGCTGAACCAGGCTGCTGCACGGATGAGCATCTGTCAGGCAATGTCTACTGCCTTTCAGCAACGGTATGGTGTAGAGTTCACTGCATTTGCAAATTGCATCTATCCAGAGGATTGGGAATCTTCGGAACCCGAAACGAATGGTTCTCAAGCTGAAATGGGCGATCGACCTTTCACAATTCGCTACCTGGGTAGTCTGGCAACGGATATGACGCATGACAGCGTTCTAGATATTGCCAGGGCCGTAGCAGAATTACAAGCTGAACGCTCGGTGCAGCTAGAAATTTACACAACTAAATATTGGAAAGACCGCATCATGGATACGTTTGCGAGTCTGCCAGGAGTTAGTGTTTATGATGCAGAATTTGGAGAGGCTTACCGCCGATTGTTAAAAACGGCAGATGCATTACTCATCGCATACAACTTTGATGCTGATAGCATTCGCTATGTGCGCTACTCAATGGCTAATAAGTTTCCTGAGTGTTTGGCATCGGGAACTCCGGTATTGGTTTATGGCCCGATTGATGTAGCAACTGTAGCTTACGCAGCAGAAACAGGCTGTACTCAAGTCTTGCTGGAGCGCAACTCAGAACGGCTCAGGAATACTATCAAAGAATTAATTGACCAGCCAGAGTATCGAGAGTTTTTAGGTCAGGCAGCACGTCAATATGCGTTTAAGAACCATTCTGCAAGCCAGATTCAAGCTCATTTTTACGGTGTGCTTCGGAGTGCTGTTTTGTCTAAATATGCAGCTTCACCCAAGCTGACCCCAGAAGGGCTTCTTCAGGCAACACGATCGCTTACTTTTCCTGCCAACCATTTGGTGTTTGGAGGATATGAGCGCGATCGACATGCCCATATTGATGAAACACAGATTGTGGCGGAATGGTTTGCCTCTGAGCCTTCAGACTCGATCATGGTTGATGTGGGAGCGCATTACGGTACTGCCTTAAAGCATTTTGCAGAACGAAATTGGCGAGTGTATGCCTATGAGCCTGATCCAGATAATCGCCAGGCGTTGATGCAGCGAGTCAGCAACCAGCCAAATGTGATGATTGACAATCGGGCGGTGAGCGATCGCCCCGGTCAGGTTCTTCCTTTCTTTAACTCTAAGGAAAGTACGGGAATTAGTGGATTATCAGCGTTTCGAGATAGTCATCAGCAACGCTGTGAGGTAACAACAACGACGGTGGCGCAAATCTGTGAGGAGCATCATCTTAGAGAAATTGATTTCCTCAAGATTGACACAGAAGGGTTTGATTTGATGGTGCTAAAGGGTGTGCCCTGGGACAGGGTTCGTCCCCGTGTGATTGAGTGCGAGTTTGAAGACCGCAAGACGGTTCCTCTGGGCTATACCTTCCATGATTTGGCGCAATATCTGGTCGATCGCGGCTATACGGTTCTGGTGAGTGAATGGCATCCGGTGATTCGCTATGGCATCCGGCATGACTGGTATCGCCTAATGACCTATCCCTGCCAGTTGGACAATACAGAAGCCTGGGGGAATTTATTAGCATTCCGGGAACCCCCAGATTTAGATCAGGTAGCTGCGATCGCCCAGAAGTTGGTGACGTTTCGCTCGGCTCCTGCCCCGGTTCCGGTGGCTCCTGGCGTGGCTCAACTTGCTCAATCCGCTCAACCCGCCACTTCACCCACCCACCCACTCACTCACTCACCCCTTTCAATGCAAGGATCGAATGGTATGTCCCCTATCCCTGGCGAAACTCAAACGGCTCAGACTCATGGCTCAAACGGGAAAATCCCGGTTGGCGTAAATGGAAAAGGCTCACCCTCTTCTCAGGAGCAAATCCCCGTTGTGACGACAGTAAGTGAACCTCCACCACGTTTGCCTGCGGCCTTCTTGAGGCGAATTGCTCGCTACTATAGTCGTTGGCCCCTGGGTGTGGCGGTTTTGGCGATTGCCCTGAACACAGCAGCGACCATTGATGGGGTGCCGTTCCGCTGGGCGTTGTCGGCGGGGGGTAGTTCGCTGATGCTATTTTTGGTGGGTCATGCTGCATCTAAGGGAGATTTTGCGCTGAGGATAGCTGAACAAGCTCAGGAGACATCCGAGCGGGTGAGTGGGTCGGTGAATGGAGCGCATCAAAAGGCAACTTCGGCGTTTAAGCGGGCAACGAAGGCAAATCAGCGGGCACAGGAGGCTTTAGCGAGATTGAATGGAGTTTCGCTTAGTGCAACTACGGCAATGGAAGCGGCCGATCGAGCTAGAAACACAGCAGAGTTCTCTCAGCAAAAGACGAATCAGGCAACCAGCAATGCGCGGTCGGCATTAGAAACTGCTAGCCGGGCGTTGGGGAACGCAGAGTTTGCTCTGGAAATTGCGAATCGGGCCAAAGACAAGGCGGATGCTTCCTTGGACATGGCTGAACAAGTCTCTGCAAGGACGGACACTACCCTGGAGCGGGTTGATGCAGTGATGAAAATAGCTCAACAAAACTCCGATAGGGCAGAATCGATTCTGGAAACGGCAAATCGTAATGCTGAGAAGGTTTCTTCCCTGGAAAACCAGATCAAATATGTGTTGAAGACGAATAGTGCGAACGTAGGCCTGTTTCAACTTTTCGATCGCCAACTTTCTAATGAGAGTTTAGAAACATTCATCAGCTTTTGGTTGCCTGTACTTGGTTTGAACGTCGATCGCCGAGCATTAGGTTATCTAGCCCATCGGATTTGTTTAACGGAGGATACCTGTTCAGGACGATTGGCGACAACGGTACAGGATATGCTGCTGCGAATTCTGGTGGCAAGAAGTGTCCAGAGCCGCGAATTATCGATTTTGGAAATTGGTTCTTTGTTTGGAATTAATTTGGCAATCTTGTATGAAACCTGTCGGGATTTCTTTGATTGCATTCATTTGAGTGCGATCGATCCGCTGGATGGTTACTACGACAAGGGCAAGACTGATCTGATCACTCAGGTTCCCATCACTCGCTCTGTCTTTGAACACAATATGCGGCAGATGGACATTCCCCAGGAGGACATGACGCTAATTCAAGGACTGAGTACGGATGAAGTAGTACTACAGCAAGCAGGGCAAAAGCAGTATAATCTGCTCGTGATTGATGGGGATCATTCCTACCAGGGGGTGAAGTTTGATTTTGATCACTATTTGGCGGCAGTAGATGTAGGTGGATACATTATCTTTGATGACTACTCTACAGAGCATTGGCCAGAAGTTGCAGACTTTGTTGATCAGGAAGTGAAGTCGAATCCCTGTGTGGAGTTGGTCGGTTCTAGCTGGCGAACGGCGGTGTTTAGAGTGGTTCGGAAAAAACTTGGATAAGTGATGAAGTTTTAACTCAATTCAGCGCAGGAAGGTAACGATGAAAAAGCCAAAGTTTTTTAGACGGTTTGATTACGACAGAACGCTGCTTCCGAATGCTTTCCTGGCTGAATTGGAGGATGTTGAAACGCTGGAGCAAGCTAAGGACAAAACGGGCTATACGATCGGCTATCCGGGCTGGAATCTGATCTACTATATCCTTTTATCCCATCTCAAACCGGATACCTGGAATACCATTGTTGAAACAGGTACAAATATTGGTTGCTCTACGATCATTTTGGCGCAAGCGCTGAAGGATTCTCAGGGGGATGGACAGGTTTATACGGTTGAGCTTGAGGCTGAGAACTATGAACGGGCGCAGGCTCATTTTGCTCAGTCGGGCGTTGGTGATCTAATTGATGCGAGGCTGGGTGATTCTAAGGAAATCCTGAAGCAAATTACGCAGGAAGTTTCAGGCGTTCGGACAGCGTTCTTGGATGCATCGCACTTGCTAGATGACGTGTTGGCGGAGTTTGAGATTATCTATCCCCATCTTGAAGCAGACAGTATTGTAGTTTTTGATAATACCTACCAGATTGCTGAACCCCATGAAGATCAGCGAGTGTTTGGCGCGTTACACAAAATCCAAGAGGTCTATGGTGGAAACTTGATCAATTTTGAGTTTGTGTCATGGTACACACCAGGAATGGCTATTTGGCAGAAAACTCCGTTTCGTGTTACTGAGTAGGCTGGCTAACGATGGTTTCTTGCTGCATTGTTTTTGCTATCAATTCACGTAGGCAATAAATACAACTATGAACTTAGACGAAATTAAAGCAAAAATTCCCGACTATAGCTGGTATCACGCTATTCAGTTTGCTGAGGGAGTCGTTTCGCCGGGACGTTTTGCGAGCCATATTCCGCCTAACTATACTCTGTTTCCTGTGTTCAAATTTTTAGAACATATTGATTTGGCAGGAATTGATTGTATTGATATCGGTGCTACTGATGGGCTCACCTCATTCATTGTTAAGTTAGAAGGAGCTTCCCGTGTTGTAGCAACCGATCGTGGTGAGCGAGATGCATTTCGATTCACGCGAGATGCGCTTGGATTGGACGTTGATTACTTTCCTGCAACCACATTAGACGGAGGCGATTTGCTACAGAAATTGCAGGCAAACAATCTGCCTGTGAAGTACGATCTTGTAGTTCTTTCGGGGGTTATTTATCATGCTTACGATCCTCTGTTAGTAATGATGCATGCCAGGAAACTCCTTAAACCCAAGGGACTTTTCATTGTAGAAAGCGTTATTGCTCCAGGGGAGGAAGATGCTTTGTACATGAACTGGGAAATAGATAAGCCTGTACGTGAAGCAAACTCCTATTTTCTTCCAACATTGAAAGCTTTTGCTGGACTACTAAGGTTCTGTAGTTGTTCATGTTTGACGCTGGCACGAAACGGAACAAGAGGGGCTGCCATTGGTAGAGCATGTCCACCTAGTGAAATTGATGATTGCTCAGACATGCTTAAGCTAATTATTGAAAAGGGAGTATGCTACGGGCCAATCTCCTATAAAGAACTTGAAAAGGAAGCACAGCAAGGAGAAGTTTCGCCGATTACTTATTCTGGTCCTTCAGGTGAAATTGAAATCGATGCCAAGTTATTTTCCACTCGCTTTGCACTTCAACCTCCTTCCTTAGAAGTGGATTCTTGATGAAGTTTTATCTTGTAAGGCGATGCTTAGTTGAGTAAGATGCTGCGAAAACATTGTAGTTTCTTGACCTTACTGTATTCATTTCGGGTGTTGTTTGGCACATGATTAATGATCTACTCTTCAAGCTGCTGTGCTTTAAGCATGATGTCATCTACGATCTGATTTCCTATCAAGATCTAAAGCTGTGTGTTGACGTAGGTGCGGCGGCAGGAGTCATTACCAAGAAAATAAAACAAGCTGGCACTAATGAGACGAAAGTTCTGGCTTTTGAACCTTTTGAAGGGAATCATCAATACTTCTTGAAAAATACAGCAACGTTGAAAAATGTTGAGTTGATTCCCAAAGCGGTATCCGTTCAATCTGGAACAGCAAAATTTCAGGTTCCGTCAGTTGTTGCTGGGACTGAACGTGGGTGGGAAGAGATGATTGGTTATTCTTCTGCTGGCTCACTGGTAAATGATAAAGCTGGAGCGGCTCAAGCATCTGCTTCCCGAGAGTTTCTTGTTGATACTGTAGCAATCGACGATATTGTTCACGAGCATATAGACTTTTTGAAGGTGGATGTGCAAGGAGGAGAGCTGGAGGTTTTAAAGGGCTGTGAGCGTGTAATTTGTGATCACGGTATCGATGTGATGTACGTAGAATTTAGTGGAGATGAGAGAATTCTGGAGTTTTTACACGCTCATCATTATTCTGTATTTGACACAGATTACCTGATCATGGCTAGGAATGATGATCCATCCCTGATTCAGTCTTCCGGGTTTTATGATCTCAATGAAGTGAACTTATCGAATGGGCATAAAGCTTACCATGCGAAGCTGCGCTTAGTTGATCAAGAATATTGTTCCTTCTTGAGAGATTGCCGAAAAAGTTTTGGATATGTCTTTACCGATCTTATTTGTGTCAGCGATCGATTTCTAGATCAATTTGTTGTTAATCTCGGTGATTTGCTTTGTGAGACATCAGCAGAAGGTGAAAATAAACAAGTTGTTCTTTCAATGACTACTAATCGTAAATTATCTGCTCCAGTAAATAAACACATTGCAACGTCATCGCTCTCTTTACCTATGGCTTTATCCTCACAACAGAATCAAACAAAGCTAGGAACGGTAGAGCTAGCAACAGATCTTTTGAAGCGAATTGGCAGCTACTATAGCCGTTGGCCTATTATCCTGGCAATTCTCGCTATTTTCTTGAATCTAGCTATGTTAGTAAGCAATTCTTACCGATGGTTCTTTGCTTGCAGTACTACAGTGGTTCTTTTGCTTCTAATTGGGCACGCAGCTTCAAAGGCAGATTATGTTCTCGCGGAAGTTGAGCAGATTAAAAAAAGCTTGCAACCTATGAACACTTCCAAAAAATCTAAACGGAAGAAGATTGGCTCCACTTAAAAGCTTCTGATTCGTTCAAAGTCAAGTACTAATTATTAAAGATAGAGAGGTACTTTAATGCTCGATATTATTAAAAAAAAAGAATATTTTGAATGGCTCGATCGCGGAATTGCTGACCCTAAGAATCAGACCTTAAAGGGAATCCAAGATGCGTGGATTCTTTCACTTCTGTCTGAAAAAGCAGATCTTAGAATTGCTGAGATAGGTGGAGGTAAATCTCGCGTTTTGCAAAAGCTGGCAGAAAAGAATGAGTGTTGGAACATTGACAAGTTTGAGGGATTGGGAGCGGGTCCAACTGATTTGCCAGAGTTACCTGGAGTGAAAATCGTTCGCACCTACTTGGGAGAGTTTGATCCTGCTCTACCCAATGAATACTTTGATGTTGTTTTTTCCGTATCAGTTGTAGAACACGTTATCCCAGAGAAACTGGAAGCATTCTTCGCGGATTGCTACAGGATTTTGAAACCTGGCGGTATGATAGCTCATGCGATCGATTTATACGTTTTTGATTCCCCAAACACTCGATTAGGCATTGTGGATGCTTACCGTAGAAGTATCGAAGGACATGGCTTGAGTTGGCTTTCTCAACCCAATGTTGATTGCAACTTAATCTTCCAATGTTGCTTTGCTACCAACTCAGATGTCACTATGAACATATGGAATAAGATTGCACCGAGTTTGAGGGAAGTGCGGGAAACGGCTCAAAGTATTTCGCTGAAGTTGCAAGCACTCAAAAAAATGTAAGTTTTGGTACTGCATTTGCATCCACTGCTAGAGATTAGAAACGTAGAAACGGTGTGCAACGAGGAGAAGCCATCATGACGCTCATAACCGATACGCCAGAATTTCAGCACCTCTCAGACAGAGAGAAAAACTTCTTTTCAAAGTATCAGAAAGCTGTGCATTCTTGGCAAAACTCTCATTATCTGGACTACCCACAGCAGGTTCACATTGAAACTCTACAAGGCAAGCTTCCTAGTGTTAATATCCATCTTGTAACGAATGGTTCAGCATTGACGGAGAATAAGATTGACGCACTTGCTAGTGCTCAACGACCGTTCAATATGAATGTCTCCCTAAATGATCACAGACCAGAGATATATGAAAAACTCATGTCACTGAAATTTGAGCGAACGATCGGTAATATTGAGATCCTCCACGATAAGTTGGTTCATGGCGAATTTCCGCATAGCGTTGCAATTTGCAGAGTCAGCGGAAAGCGAGAAGACGATATTGAGTTTTTAGACTGGGTAAGTGCGAAGTTTCCACACTTTAGAGTGATCATAAAACCAGCAGGCAATTGGATTGGTAAAGTTGACAGCAGAACACATGATTCGGTACTTCCAATAGGCTGTCTAGCTTGGTTTCAGTTTTCAATTATGGCAACTGGTGATGTTGCCCTTTGTTGTATGGATGCCCATGGTGAAAAGACTTTTGGGAATGTCCCAACAAGGTCTGTTTTGGAAATATACAACTCTCCTGAGCATAGGCAGTACCGGGAGAGTAAATCTCGTGCAAACTTGAATCTCTGTTCTAAATGCACTTACCCAGAGACATCTTCTGACGACAGAGTACCTATTCCTTAAAGTTGCTGTTGTTTAGACTACCTTGCAACGTTACTGCGAGAGAGTTCATTTTTCATATGCTCAATATCATCACAAAAGATGAATTTTTCGACTGGCTAGAGCTAGGAATTGCCCAAACCGGAAATTACTCCTTAAAGGGAATCCAAGATGCCTGGGGTTTATCGCTCTTCCAAGGAGTGAGCCAACTTAAAATCGCTGAAGTCGGAGGCGGTAATTCTCGTGTTTTGCATCAGATTAGTCTAGCGAACGAGTGCTGGAACCTTGATAAATTTGAAGGCTTTGGGCTAGGTCCAACCGAAGACGTAAACCAACCCAACGTTAAAATCATTCGATCGTATATTGGTGAATTCGATCCAGCCATTCCAGATAGCTATTTTGATGCAGTCTTTTCGATTTCTGTTGTTGAACATTTGGGTAAAGATAAACTGGATGCTTTCTTTGCTGACTGCCACCGCATCCTGAAACCAGGCGGATTACTCGCCCACGCGATCGACCTTTACATTTTCGATGCACCCGATCCGCGAGTCAGAATCATTGATTCGTATCGAAGTTTAGTAGAAAAACATGAATTTGAGTGGCTGACTCCTCCAACGCTAGACGGAAATGCCACCTTTCAATGCAAGTACGCATCCAACGCAGATATTGAGATGCATCAGTGGAATTCGGTTGCCCCCAAACTGACTCCAATTCGCGTGATCGCCCAAAGTGTTTCAATCCAACTCATAGCGTTCAAAAAGCCCGATCCTGACCCAGCAATACTCTCATCCATCCTGGAGTGTAAATTCCCTAAACTTCCCCAGCTAACCGATCGCAGCTCATCAGTAGACATTACAACAGCCCACTCAGACGCAAACATCCCTTCAGTCCAAAATTCCCCCACGTCTGAGCCAAACCTGCCTCGACAATCAGCAAAACCCGTAAAACCTGTCAGCAGTCAGAAAAATGGCCAATTATCACCAGTGGTTCATCCACCTTTGCTTCAGCGAATCGCTAACTACTACCAACGCTGGCCGATTCTGCTCGCCGGAAGTGCGATCGCCTTCAATCTACTGACTTTGTTCAATACACCCTATCGCTGGTTATTCGGAACGGGTAGCGTAGTCACCCTGCTATTTCTGATTGGACACGCTGCCTCAAAAGCGGATTATGTCCTTGCAGAAGTGGAAGAACTGAAGAAAACGATCGCCCCTCCCAAACAGAAAGCTAAAAAGTAGCCGATCGTAGCTAATTCCCAAGTCTTGTTGATCGGGTAGCATAGGCTTACAGGCTCCCTCGACATTGCAAATTGTTACTGAAAATCATGAATACGCTCGATCAGGTACTAGAAACCGCGTTGCAATTACCCTACGAACAACAGGAAATGTTGATCAAAATCCTGCAAAGTCGTCATTACGAAAGTCGTCGTGCAGAGATCGCTACAGATGCCCAACAATCCCTGGCTGATTTTCGCGCAGGCAAGTTTCAGGTTCAAACGGCTGAGGATATTATTGCAACCCTAGAGCAATCCTTGGACGAACCAGAGCTATGAGGTTGGCTCTAACTCCCAAATTTCAGAGAGCTTTTCGCAGATTTGTGAAGCGAAACCCTGGGCTTCAGCAACGTATTAAAGAGACGCTCAGACAAATGGAAGTAGACGTATTCGCTCCAAGACTGGGAACCCACAAGCTGAGTGGCAAACTGGATGGGCTTCGATCCTGCTCTTGTGGCTACGATTGTCGGATTGTTTTTGCGATTGAGCTAGATGCTGCGGATGATAGCGAAGTGATTGTACTGCTTGATATTGGAACCCATGACGAAGTTTATTAAAACTATCTGGCCTTCCAGTAAATTTGTACAACAAACTACTTGACGAAACCCGCCAATCTGGTATCGTCATAACTTATGGTTACTTTGTGCGTGACACGGTAATCTGCACCCCAAACCCGGCGAGGTATGAAGTAGTAGGCACCTACAACATACCTCTCACCCTACAGACGACCGTAGCTGTCCATAGGGCTAGGTTTAGTTTAGCTCTTTGTTGAACCCCTAAGCCGCTGGCATTGCCATGGCCGAACGTCAGGAGACAACCGGGTTCTGGGTTTCCTCGCAAACCTAAATCATTTATCTTACCCAGGAGCATACCCATGACAGGCGATTTCAACCTGTTCGATCATCCTGCCTTCGGTGACGATACTAATCCGAACCCAGGACGAGAGCGCGTTCGTATTATTATCTTTGGTTCCAAAGAAGTCGTTCGCGCCACCATTCACGATGCCCATCTCAAAGGATTTCGTCGCGTTGATAGCTGGAGTCCCCTATTGCCCACCCCTGATCCGGGGGTGTTTATGTCGATTAGTACGGAGTATCGGGTGATGAGGTGAAGGTAGTGCTGAGGACTGAGGACTGAGGACTGAGGACTGGGGAGAAAAACCGTAGCGCAGGTATCTTTCCCGCTCAGGATGTGGGGCGATCGTCGGTCTGTGGCTCGTCTTGCTGAATTGGCTTGATTTTTGTGAATCTGGCAATTTTTGGTACAAGCGACGGCTGGACTCATTCCCCATGGGAGCATGTCACCTTTGAAAGTTTACCCTCATCCCCCAGCCCCTTCTCCCCAGGGAGAAGGGGATCGGAAGTCCCTCTCCCAAAGGGAGAGGGATTTAGGGTGAGGGCTGCAAAAGTGACATGCGCCAAGTGGGGAAATGGTTTAGCAATTCAAATTCCTCAAAGCCTCGCCCAAAAGCTTCAGATTACGGAAGGCTCTGAAGTTGATTGTTTTATCGCTGATGGTAGCTTGGTTTTGAGACCAAAGCGTAAGCCGTATTCTCTGGATGAACTGGTAGAACAGATCACATCCGATAACCTTCATGCTGAAGTAGAAACTGATATTGCCGTAGGGAATGAAGTTTGGTGACAAGCGATCGTCCTTATATCCCCGATCGCCCCTCCCGTTTTCTGGAGAACCATTGGCGGGGGAGAACCACTGGCAGGCAAGATGCCTGCGCTACGGATAAATCCTCACTCCTGCGGGCTGCGCCCACGCCCCACGAACACTCCTCACCCCTCACCCCTCAGTCCTCAGTCCTCAGCACTCAGTCCTGTATTACGATATTCCTCAGACCTTGGCGTGTTAGGAGTGTCTCGAATTCATGGTTCATCTACGCAGTTCCCCCAAATGCTCGATCGTGATTCGGTGCTACAACGAGGAGCAACATATCGGTCGGTTGCTGAGTGGGTTAGTGCAGCAGACCGTCCAGGATATAGAAATGATTGTGGTCGATTCTGGCTCTACCGATGCCACCGTTGCGATCGCCTCCCAGTATCCGATTAAGCTCGTTTCCATTCGACCGGAAGACTTTTCCTTTGGGCGATCGTTGAACTTAGGCTGTGAAGCTGCGACAGGCGAATTCATTGTCATCGCCAGTGCCCATGTCTATCCCGTCTATAAAGACTGGTTGGAACAACTCCTCAAACCCTTCGCCAGTCCCGACATTGCCCTCGTCTACGGCAAACAGCGCGGCAATGAGATTACCAAATATTCCGAGCATCAAGTCTTTGCCACCTGGTTTCCCGATCGCTCCAACCCTCACCAATCCCACCCCTTTTGCAACAACGCCAACGCCGCCATCCGCCGATTGCTCTGGGAGCAAGTGCCCTACGATGAAACCCTGACCGGACTGGAAGATCTCAGACTGGGCCAAGCGCATTATGCAGCAAGGATACCAGATCGCCTACAGTGCCGAAGCCGAAATCGTTCACGTCCACGACGAACCCCCCAAACGGATCTACAACCGCTACCGTCGAGAAGCGATCGCCCTGAAGCAAATCCTGCCCCAGGAACACTTCAACCTGTGGGATTTTGCCCGCCTATTCATCAGCAACACCCTCAGCGACTACTACCACGCCATCCACGATAAAGCTCTACTCGCCAATCTCTTTTCCATCCCCACCTTCCGGCTGATGCAGTTTTGGGGAACCTACCAGGGCTTCACCCAGCACACCCCCCTCACCCGCCAGCTCAAACAAACCTTCTACTACCCCAGAGGACTGCGGCGATCGCCCCTGCCCATCTCCCCCGCAGAACGCGATCGGCTAATTGACTACGATCGATCGGTTGCTCACCCCCAACCCAGCCAGTCTCGGTAATGCGATCGGAGTTGCAAGGCAGGTAGCATCACGCCAGAAATCATCGTCAAAACAGTACAGCTTTTGTGCTAATGTGCCTTCTTAAGCAAGCGGGAGTCGATCCAAGGTGTTCTGCAACCATGAGCCGTCAACCTAAAGTCTTGAAACCGGATGAAGCTTACACCTTCAGCAAATATTTTGAACTGCCATTTGACATTGAAGACATTCTGGCGGATTTAGGCTGTACCCTCGATCGCACCCTGTTGGAGTTGCCCCGTTCTGTCCAACCGATCGATCGTCTGGCTGAACTCGCAGAACAAATCCAGGATGGCATCCGCTATGTTGGCATCACCAGCGAACAGGCTCGGCGAGAGTTCCTGATTGCTCCCGTCATTCGAGAAGTCTGCCGCATCACCCAGCAGCGGGTTCGAGTCGAATACCCGATCGTGGTCAACAACTGGCTCAGGGGCACATTCGATTATTACTTTCAAGCCAATAATCTATTAGTGATTGAGGCCAAGCGTGAAAACCTGGACAACGGCTTTACCCAACTGGCCACCGAACTGATTGCCCTGGATCAGTGGATCGACATGGAAATTCCTCACCTCTATGGTGCAGTTACCACCGGGCAAGATTGGCGATTTGGAATTTTCTATCGGCAGGAACGACGCATGATTGAAGATCTGAAGCTGTATCGAGTGCCCGAAGAACTGGAATTGTTAATGAGAATTCTGGTGGGCATTTTGGCGGAGGGCAAAAAGTCCCCATCTCCCAATTTTATCCAAGCGTAATCAGGTTGTTTGTGAAGGGGCGCACAGCAGTGCGCCCTTACAGCCGATTTTTTCAAAAATTGGAATGTCATTTGATTGCAGCTCCCTTAGATACCTATTGTTTTATTGATTGAGCTAAACATGAGTACACCCAGCATCGTTGCCTTTGTTCCCATGCGGCATTCCAGTGAGCGAGTGCCCGGAAAAAACTATCGTCCCTTCGCCGGACGACCGCTGTATCATCACATCGTTGAGGCCCTGCTGGCCTGTCCCCAAATCAGCCTCGTCTGCATTGACACCGACAGCCCCACCATCATTGAGGAAGTGCCCCAGGTCTTCCCCCAGGTGAAAGTGCTGATCCGCCCCGATCATCTGCGGGATGGAGCCACCCCCATGAACGATGTCCTGCTCAACTCCGTCTCCCAGGTTCCTGCCGATTATTATCTGCAAACCCACAGCACCAACCCCCTGCTCAAACCGGAAACCATCTCCAGGGCGATCGATCAATTCCTCTGCCAATCTGAACACGACAGCTTGTTCGGAGTCACCCGCCTGCAAACCCGCCTCTACGATGCCCACGGCCGGCCATGAACCACGACCCCAACGTGCTGCTACGTACCCAGGATCTTCCCCCCGTCTACGAAGAAAACTCCAACCTCTACATCTTCACCCAGCAAATTCTGGAAGAAAGACAAAACCGCATCGGACACAACCCGATGATGTTTGCGATCGATCGGGAAGAAGCCTGGGATATTGATGAAGAAATCGACTTTCGTGTGGCCGAATTCTTCTACAAAGAGCGGGCGATCGGCAATGGCTGATCAAAAAACCGGCGATCGGGGGTGCATAATGAGCGATCGATCTCCCTAAGGACTTTGGATCAAATAACCTGTGCAGTCGTTCTGACTAGTTGACTGGGCAGGCAAGATGCCTACCCCACAAGAGAAAAGAGAGAAGATAAAAAGCGGAAAGCGGAAGACAGAAAGCAAAATCAAAGATCCTTTTACTTCCTAACTGTCTTACTTCCCACTCCCCACTCCCCACTCCCCACTCCTCACTCCTCACTCACCATGACCTGGAACATCCTTCTCACCTGCCCTCCCATGATCATGACCCTGAACCACTGCCAGGAACGCTTTGCCGCCGAAGACCTGAATGTGTTTGTGCCCGACTTTCAGCAGCAGATGAGTGAAGCAGCGCTCTGCGAGATTATTGCCGACTTTGATGGCGTGATTGCGGGAGATGATCCGTTTACTGCCAAGGTGCTGAAAACTGGGCGAGCTGGACGATTGCGGGTGTTGGCCAAGTGGGGCATTGGCGTAGATGCGATCGACCTTGAAGCGGCACGGGATCTAGGAATTTTCACCTCAAATACTCCTAATGTGTTTGGCGATGAAGTGGCGGATGTGGCCCTGGGCTATACCTTGATGCTGGCGCGGCAGTTGCACAAAATGGATGCGGCCGTGCGGCAAGGGGAATGGCTAAAGATTCAGGGAACCTCCCTGCGCGGGAAGGTGGCTGGGGTGATTGGTGTGGGCAGTATTGGCCAGGCGATCGTCCGGCGGTTACGAGCTTTGGGTATGGAGGTATTGGGGTACGATGTCCATCCCATCAATCCAGATTTCTGTCAGGAATCCCAACTGCAATCGGTGAGTCTCGATCGCCTGTTTCAGGACTCCGACTGCATCCTGCTGGCCTGTAACCTCACCCCCCAGAACCACCATCTGCTTAATGCCGCTGCCTTCGCCCAAATGAAAGACGGGGTGTGGATTGTCAACGTCGCCAGAGGGGGCTTAGTTGATGAATCGGCCCTGATTCCCGCGATCGAAAGGGGCAAAGTCGGAGCCGCTGCCCTCGATGTGTTTGAAACTGAACCCCTCCCCGCCGACCATCCCCTCACCCAATTTGATCAGGTGATCTGCGGTAGCCACAATAGTTCCAACACCCGTGAAGCCGTACTGCGAGTTAACCAACTGGCGATCGATCATGTGGTGCGAGACTTGAAGCGATCGGCGGCGGGAGAAGTACCTGGGTAGAGTGAGGAGTGAGGAGTGAGGGGTGAGGAGTCGGGAGTCGGGAGTCGGGAGTTGAGGGTTATTTCTGTAGCGCAGGCATCTTGCCTGCGGGTCAGGCTATCTCTCTTGTGGGGTGGGCATCTTGCCCGCCCAGATCCTTCGAGGGTAGGCACCTTGCCTGCGGGTCAAGAATCCTTCTTGTGGGGTGGGCATCTTGCCCGCCCAGTCCTTCAGGGAGAATCCTTACACCCCAGCCTCACTGCCATCAATGAATCAGCAGAACAAACAGAATGAGCAAAATTGGATTAATCACAGGAGTCGCAGGGGGAATTGGCTACGCGGCCGCCGAACGGTTGAAGCAGGACGGTTGGATCGTGGTTGGAGTCGATCGCCATCCTGAGGTTAACTTACCGGCGATCGATCGCTACATTCCAGCCGATCTGGGGGAAGCTGCGTCCATTCAGTCCATCGCCACGACTGTCCAACTGGACTTCGGACAACTCGATAGCTTGATTAACAATGCGGCTGTGCAAGTCTGTAAGCCCGCCCTGGAGATGACCGTTGCGGAATGGGATCAGGTGATGACCGTCAACGTGCGCGCTGCCTTCTTCCTGGCCCAAGCCACCTATCCCCTTCTGAAAGCCACCCAGGGCAGTATCGTCAACGTCAGTTCTGTTCATGCGGTAGCCACCTCCGCCAACATTGCCGCCTATGCTGCCAGTAAGGGAGCCTTGATGGCCCTGACGCGGGCCCTGGCGATCGAATTTGCCCCATCAGTACGGGTGAATGCTCTGCTACCGGGAGCTGTCAACACTGGAATGCTGCAATCGGGGTTACAGCGGGGCCATTTGAGCGGAGAGCATATGGAGGAACTGCTGGCGGATTTGGGACAAAAAACGGTGATGGGTCGGGTGGGCAAACCTGAAGAGATTGCCGAATCCATCTTGTTCTTAGCCGATCAGGGGCGATCGTCCTTCATGACAGGTCAGTCCCTGGTTGTGGATGGGGGGGCAACGGCTCGACTCAGCACTGAATGAGTTTGTCTAAAGTAGAACGCTAAAGCTGGTGGGCAATGCCCACCCTACGGCTTCCTTGATTGCCCTCAGTCCTCAGTCCTCAGTCCTCAGTCCTGAATAACAAACCTTCGTTCCGCCCAAGCCGCAGTAGCCGCCTGGATTTTTGGCTAGATATTGCTGATGGTAGTCCTCGGCATAGTAAAACTCTGGTGCATCCAGAATTTCAGTGGTGATATTTGAATAACCTTCGGACTTCAGCGCGGTTTGGTAGGACTGCTTCGAGGCTTCCGCCAGAGCTTTTTGCTCCTCGGTGTAGGTGTAAATTCCAGAGCGATACTGAGTCCCGGCATCATTGCCCTGCCGCATTCCCTGAGTGGGGTCATGGCTTTCCCAGAACACCTTCAGCAGCGTTTCGTAGCTCACCTGTTTCGGGTCGTACACCACGCGCACTACTTCATTGTGACCCGTCATGCCGCTACAGACTTCACGGTAGGTGGGGTTCGGTGTATACCCGGCCGCATAGCCGACCGAGGTGCTATACACACCATCCAACTGCCAGAACTTCCGCTCTGCACCCCAAAAACAGCCCAATCCAAACAGAGCCAACTCCATGCCATCGGGAAAGGGTGGCTGCAAAGGGTTGCCGTTGACGAAGTGGCGATCGGGAACCGGCATGGGGGTATCGCGTCCGGGGAGGGCTTCATCGGGGCTGGGTAAGGCGTGTTTTTTACCGAATCCAAATAGCACCATAGGTTTAATCGGGGAGTTTGTGAGTTGAATCAATCTATCTTCATGATAAATCAACCAGCCGATAGCCCTCATTCCTCCCGTCAATGGAGTGACCAGTGGAGTGACACTGAGGCGGCTATAATTTAGCTCAGATAAGTCCGTTGAGGTGACGGTGCGGTGTCATGTCTCGGAAAGACTATTTTCATGAACTAGTCAAGCAAGCACTGATCCAAAGCGGGTGGAGCATCACAGATGACCCTCTGTATTTGAGTATTGGTAATGTCAACATTCAGATTGATCTTGCTGCCGAGCCATTGATTGCAGCTACGAAGGGCAACCAGAAAATTGCGGTTGAAGTCAAAAGCTTTATCAATGCCTCTCAAATCACTGATTTTTACAACGCATTGGGGCAGTATCTCACCTATCAAGTTGCTCTCAACCTTCAGGAACCCGATCGCCAACTTTATCTTGCTGTTCCTAAAACTACCTATGATGCGCTGTTTCAGGAGCTTTTGATTCAAAAAGTTTTTGAATTCTACCCTATTAAAATCATCGTTTACAGCAAACTGACTCAGGAGATTCAATCATGGATCGAGTAGAACACTACCGTCAGTGCTTACAAAAGTTTCTCAAGCACTATTCCAGCTATGGACCTAAAAATCCAGAAATCGAAACACAGGTAATTGTTGATACCGCGAATGATCATTACCTTTTGCTTCGCACAGGTTGGGACGGCGAACAGCGAATTCACAACTGTATCTTTCACTTTGACATTAGAGATAGAAAGATTTGGCTTCAGATTAACAACACTGATATTGAAGTGGATAAAGAACTAGAAGAAATGGGCATCTCTAAAAAAGAGATTGTGGTGGGATTCCATCATCCATCGATGCGTAAATATTCTGACTTTGCTACCGCTTAATTTGTATCCTGGTTAGGAGAAATTTATCGCTCCGATCGCAGCAATAACCGATCCAGCGATCGCAAAATCAACACTGCTATCCCGACGCTGAGGGCTGCCATCAGCCAAAACCCATCGGCAATTCGGGGTGGCTGATCCATTGCCCAACCGCCGATGACTGGGCCAATAAAATATCCGGCTGCCCAGCACAGAGAATTAATCGATAGATAGACTCCCCGCATTGCATCGGGAGCCAATCCTGCCACCAATGCTGAAGCCGCAGGCGTGTAGGCCACCGTGGCCAGAGCCATTACCGCCAATCCCAGAACAGCCCACATCAGATGACCACTGGACACCGTTCCCGTCAACCAGATCAGGACAAATCCCCCTGCCCACAACGCGGCTGAGAGACTCAGACTTTTCGGATAGCGGAAGCGGTTTAGGAACCGGGCAACGGGTAATTGGCAAATTGCTGAGAGAATAATGTACCAGGAGAATAGGGCACTGAGTACCGTCGAGGAAAATCCTGAGCCGTTTGCCTGCACCGGGACATTGTTGGTGAAGTAAAGCGGTAATGCACTGTTGATAAAGGCCAAGTAGGTGGTGAACAAAATATTGACCACAGCGAAAATCAGCAATGGCCGATCGCTTAACGCCGTTTTCCATCCCTTCAACATTTGCCGATGGGATTGCTCTGCATCCAGGGTTTCGTCGATCGCGGCCCAGATCAGGCCAAAGAACAAGACAAAGGAAATCCCATCAATTACAAACAAAGCGCGGTAAGCCCCCGTCGTGGCAATCAGCCAGCCACCCCAAACCACCCCAAAGCCCATGCCCAGGGTATCCGCCAGTCGAGTCAGGGCAAAGGCTTCATTGCGCTGATCGAGTTTGGAGAGATCTGCAACGACTGCCTCCGTCGCGGGCCAATATAAGCCAATTCCCAAACCCATCAGCAGATTACCGATGAGAAACATCGTGAAGTCATGGCTGAGTACCAGAAATACATCTGCGACTGCCGAAATGGCTGCTGAAAGGAGCAGGGTGGTTCTCCGTCCCCACCGGGAAGAATCGGCCATGGAACCGCCGATAATGCGCCCGAAAACCCCCGAAACCGATTGGCTGCCAATGCCAATCCCCACGGCCGCGGCCGATAGCCCCACCTGATTCACAAAGAAAATCGGCGCGTAAAACAGCACAAAGCCATTCCCCACCTGGGACAGGAATCGACCCGCCATTAGTATCCAGATGCGGCGATCGAGGTTGGGGAGCCAGGTTTTCAGGGATTGGAGGGGGGATTTCATGGGGGATTGGGAGTAAGGAGTTCAGACTACTGTATCGACGGTATGACCCACTACTGCCACAAGCCGCGATCGAACATCGGCATGAAATGCTTCTGCCCGTACCTGATCTTAATGAAATGCGTTACCGATCGCAGGGGTTCTGCTCTGGAAGAGAATTTGCCGTTTTCTCAGTGATATGAACCCAAAGTCAGTCTAGTGGGATAAGGTTACATTAGGCTCAGATACCGTTCGATCGTGGTGAAGCGGGAACGCACTATGTATACTGTCTATCGCGTCAAGGCAAACGAGATTGACCAAAATTTTATAAATGGGTTGAAGGCGACTTTTCAAGATCGAGAGATCGAAATCGTTGTATACGAAGTGGATGAAACAGCTTATCTGATGGCTTCTGAGTCGAAGATCGCTCTCCTTTCACAGGATTGGGCAAACCGGAGCCGTTAAAGCATGATTTAAGCAGCTTTTGGTCAAGGCGGATTACGAATGAGCATCGGCTGGTCTATACGGTGAACGATCGGGAAATTTTGATCGCTTCCTGAAAGTATCACTATCAATAATGGAAACTTCTCTTGATCCGAAATCTCCTGATACGGCATCGTATTCGATCGAAGAGCAAAGTAATCAGGTAAAGGGATCAATGGCAGAAGAATATATTTGGATTATCACGGATGAACCCTCTGCACCAGAACCGATCGAAGGTCAGCGCGGCTGGGGTGAGGAAGTGCGAAAGCGGATCTCTGGATTGAAGGAAGTACAGCTTCCGGTTTCCCAGCTAGAGCAAAATATGAACCAGTTTTTGCAACTCGTTGGGCGATTGTTTAAGCAGGTAGATCAGCAGATTGGCTCAGAGTCAGCAATGAAGCTGGATGAGGTGCAGCTCTCAGTGGAGATTAGTGGGGAAGGAGAGGTTAAATTAGTGGCAGGCGGAAAAGCAACCGGGAAAGGAGCAATTACGCTGAAGTTCACGCGATCGAATTCATCGCACTGATTCACAAATCTGATTCACACTAGATGGCAAAAAACTGGGCGATCGTCATTGGGATTAACGATTATCTGCATCATCCAGAGCGAAAGCTGAACTATGCAGTCAACGATGCTCAACAGATGAGCAAGTTTTTAAGCGATCGAGCAGGCTTTGGCACAGAGCAAGTCATTCAGTGTTTGGGTGATGAGGCTTATCGGGGCAATTCTACCTATCCCACCTGTTCCAATCTGCTGCGAATCCTCAAACAAGATCTTAATCCCGATCGCTTGGGCGAAATCGATCGCCTCTGGTTTTACTTCAGTGGTCATGGAGTCAGCCGCAACGGGCGAGATTACTTGATTACCTCGGATTGTTTGGAAGACAAAATCGATCGCTTTGGTCTGCCCATCGATGAAGTGATTGCTGCCTTGCAGCTACACAAAGATGCAGACATTGTGCTGATTTTGGATGCCTGCCGTCAGGTGTTGGGCAAGAAGAATTTTGATAGCCCGATTGGAAAAGCGACGATCACGACTGCCAGGGAACGAGGTATTACTACCATTTTTTCCTGCGATTACGGGCAATTTTCTTATGAGCTAGATGCCTTACAGCAAGGTGCATTTACTTGTGCTCTGCTCGAAGGATTAGCTCGTCACACATTGCCCCATCAACTAGAAACCTATCTACGGCAGCGTGTTCCAGCTCTCCATTTGCAACATCGGCGCGATCGATTAGTCCAAACGCCTCGCATTCGGCTTGAACCTGTCTCGAAAGCATTTCGTTCTTTACTTCCTGATACAGCTACACCAGCCGACATCAAAGCTCTTATCGATTGGGCAAACAAAGCTGAACTAGAAGAACATTTTGACGCAGCTAAACAGTTATGGTGGCAGGTTGTTCATTCATCCCGTTCTGGTAGGCAAATCCAAGAAGCCCGTGTTGCTATTGAGCGAATTGGTCGGAAAGTGGCTAAGTTGCAAAGGGTAAGATCATTTAACAACCCTTCACCTGCGTCATCGTTTGCAAAGACTCAAATTGTTTCTACCCCCTCTCCTCAAACTTCCACTCATTCAGTCCCTTTAGTAGAGAAAAATTCCGATGCTTCTGTTTCCAATGGTGATGAGGATAATCTGAATTCTGAACGCTTTGGAGCAGGCTTCTATGTGCAACTCCGTGACTTATTAAGAAAAGGGCAATGGAAAGAAGCCGATCAAGAAACGGCTGATTTGATGCATGAAGTTGTTGGCAAAGACAGTTGGATGGGCCTAAGTAATGATGATTTTTGGGAGTTTCCCCGCCACGATCTTCAGAGCATCGATCGACTATGGATAAAGTACAGTAGAGGTAAGTTCGGTTTCAGCGTCCAGAAAAAGGTTTGGTATGAGTGTGGGAAACCCAGCTACGGTAGTAATTGGGAAGGATTTGGTAGCCAACTAGGATGGTTCATACAGGATGTCTGGATTAGCTACGCTGATATGCAGTTTGATATCTCCGCGCCGAGTGGGCACTTTCCTTGTATGTGTTTTCTGAATAGTGCAGTGGGTAGGGATATGAGCCACGGAGGTATGTGCGTAGAGTCTCTTCTTTCCCGTACTGCCTTGTAAACTTTGACGCAACTCATGATTTCCTGAAACTGTAATTTTCACAAGAGCGGCTTACCCGATACACCGCCCGCGAACTAATTGCGGGCTATCAGATGAAGTCCATTCAAATGGACTCGAACCCTTTCCCAGTCTGATTGATCAGACTTTCTCAGGTAGCCCGTGATTCATCTGCGGGCGATCGCATAACGAAGCTGAAAGTTAATCCCAACTCACCAAGTAACACCCTTCAACTCAAGGGGAAACAACCTCCGATCGGACAACCGATCTTCATCCAATGCCTGAATCAAATACTCGCCTGTTTCTTGCTGTTCCTCATCCTCATCCTCATCCATCCAGGATTGCAGCCGATTCACTGCCTCAGCCTGCTTTTGCTTAAGTTGAATCGAATTTGCCAAAAGTTGCAGTGACAATGCCTCAACCGAAAGTCCCTGCCGTTTGGCTTCCTGCAATAGATATTGCTCTAATTCTGGAGGGAGGTTCAGGGTTAGCGTCATGAGACTTCTAGAGGATAGGGAATGATGAAGGGTTTTGATTGACTCGATCGTATCTCAGAAGTCTATTGGGCTGGCAGTGTCCACCCTACTCGGTGGAATCCTTCTCCCTTCGCTCCAAAGCATCCAATAGCAAAAGCTCCACCGTTACAGACAGCGATCGCCTGTCCGTCTCTGCCAACCGATCCAAGCGATCCTTCAACTCCTGCGGGATGTAAACGTTCAACCGAGCTTTATCTGTGGTCACTGGGCAATATCAAATTCTCTTAACAATAGTAGAACCCAGCGATTAGCGCATGGTAGTGTTAGATAGTGCAAAGTAACACCACTTGGCGCGAGTTAGCCATTAACTAAACGAGGATTACAGCAATGCCAACTCTCAGCGAGGATGAGTTCAACCTCATCCGCAAAATTTTGATGGACTTACGATCGATCAAAACCAAAGATCTCGATAAAGCTCTGGCCATCATGAGTAAACGGAGTAAAGGCGATCGCGCTTGATGTTTGGGGGCGATCGTTGGGTGAAGGATGGCGGCGTGGGTGGTGGGGAAATACCGCAAACAATGTCATCCTGGAAAAGAGCGATCGTGCTCAGGCTATCCATTGACGATTCAGAGGACAAACCTGTATGAGATTCCAGGTCATTTTTACCTTTGATCCTGAATATCAAGGCTATGTTGCCGATGTTCCTGCCCTGCCGGGTTGTATGAGCCAGGGCAAAACGTTGGACGAAGCGATCGCAAACATCAAAGATGCGATTAGAGGGTATTTGTATGTGCAAGAGAAGCATGGTACCCCCTATCAAATCCCTGAAGTGGAAGCATTCTTGGGTGAGGTTGTGGTTTAGTGGGGCGTTTGTTGAATCGTAGCACTGTTGCCCTCCAGCCGATCGACAATTCCCTCACAGCCACCGGGAATAGTACTGCGGGTTTTTGAGCCGCCCCAGGTGCAGCAGTAGATTCGTTGGGCTTCCGAGAGGTTTTGGACATCGGTGAAGTCGGCTCCCTCCACCACGGCTCCGGTGAAGGCTCCAGTTTTATAGTCAGGAAAGTCGGCGCGGCTGCGGGGGGTGGCGGTTTCAAGGCTGCCATAGAAAAGACGAACCTGGGAGAGATCGGCTCCGATGAAGGACGCTTCCCGCAGGATCGTTCGAGAGAGATTGGCATGGGCTAGGCTACACCCGTTGAAGTGGGTTCGCACCAGGTTAATGTCACTCAGGTCTGTCCAGCGTAGGTCAGTACTGGATAGATCAGCTCCGGCCAGGATGACACCCAAATCAATCACACACAGTCCATGCTGACGATCTTCGGCGTATCCCCCTTGTCCATTGAGAATCGCTTTCCCCAACCGTCGATCGCGCTTCAGGGGGGTGAGTAGTCCGGCATAGGAGAGAAACCGCAGAATTTTGGCTTTCCCCTCCGCATTCACACTAGTCAGGATGGCGGCCGTTCGTCCTTCTGCGATCGCCCGTTCCATGGGGAAATCCTCCAGCAGCCCGTGTTCATCCAGCATCAGTTGGGCAATGCCTTCAAAGTAGGTGTCGATCGTCTGTTGCTCGGTAATCGTGTTGGACTGAATCGTCAACGCCTTGGAGACAATGTACTGTTCCCAACCCACATAAACCGCCAGAATAGCGATCAGGATTTGACCCACTGCCCCCAGGATGCTACCCAGAATGGCGATCCGTTCCCAGTTTTGGGCAAATAGCCAACCATAGGCGACTCGCAGCGGACTGAGCTGGATCAGCCCATAGACGGCAGCCAGAACTCCCAGGCAGCCCACCAGAAATCGCCAGCGTCGAGGGGAGAGAAATTGGGTCAGGACAGGCTGGAGGGAGCGTTCTATAATCAGTCCGGTAATCAACAATGTGGCGATCGAGCCGATCAAGCCCAGCCAGAAGCTCTGGGTGACTAACCCGATCAGCATCAGGGTTAGCGTAAATAGAATCAGCCCTCTCAACCGTCGCTGCATCTGGTGTTCCTACGAATTAGCCTTGATTCTAATGTGAATTGTTCGAGGCGGATAGGGCTTTAGGATAAATTTGAGGGGGTGCAGTCAGAGGGGCAAGCAAATGGGATCTGTAGATGGGTAAGGTGTAGCATATGGCAGCGAAATATCCCTGGTGGCACTGGTTTCTGGGAGAAACCCGGACGCGCATCCTGCTGCTTTACACGGTGTTGATGCTCCTGGTCACGGCAGCTTCGGTGCCCATTTTTTTGCTGATGCTGTTTGCCAATATTAGCCAGCGGGCCCAGGCAGAGTTAAATCAAGAGATGCAATCGTTTCGCAGTGCCCAGCGAGAATGGGAATCTCTCCAACTGCGATCGGATCGGGCGTTATATGATTTTTTGGATGATTATCTGGCGCAACAAATGCCGGAAGAAGAGCATTTTTTGATTGCGATCGTCGATGAGCAGCTCTACCACTCCAACCCGTCTGAGCTTCCCCCTGTGCTGGAGCCAGGTTCGTCCCTGTCCGATCGCTGGATGAATATTGGCCATTCTGTGTCGGGTAGACAACGGGTGTCTGGGATGGGGGATATTCTCTACAGTGCTCAACCGCTGATCCTGCGCGATCGAATTCGGGGATCCTTTGTGGTGGTGCAACAAACCGCTGGAAAACGGCAGGAAGCCCTGGATGGAATTGTGATTTTTGTCCAGGTGGCGATCGGGGTGATTTTGATCTCATTTGTGCTGGCCTGGTTTGCCACAGCCCGGATTTTGTCGCCCATGAAGCAACTCGTTTCAGCGGCGCGATCGATTAATGAATCGGATCTGACGCGGCGGATTCCCTCGATGAAAGGCTCTGGTGAAATGACTGAACTGGCGGAAGCCTTTAATGCCATGATGAATCGGCTTCAGGAAGCTTTTATCAGCCAGCGAGATTTTGTCAACGATGCGGGGCATGAACTGCGGACTCCGATTACCATCATTCAGGGCCATCTGGAACTGCTGGGGGATGATCCTCAGGAACGGCAGGAAACCCTGGATCTGGTGATGGATGAGCTGGATCGGATGAGCCGGATGGTGAATGATCTGATTCTTCTGGCGAAGGCCGAACGCCCGGATTTCTTGCATCTGGAGACGATCGATATTCCCGCTTTTATGGAAGATCTGTTCAGTAAGGCCCAAACCCTGGCGGATCGCGTTTGGGTGCTGCAAAGCTCTGGTAAGGGCAGAATGGTGGGCGATCGGCAGCGGCTGACCGGGGCAATTTTGAATTTGATTCAGAATGCAACCCACTACACGAAATCGACTGATTTAATTGAATTAGGCTATGCTATTACCCGCAAAGAAGTGAGATTCTGGGTACGGGATACCGGTGAAGGCATTGCCCCAGAGGATCAAAAGCGGATTTTTGAACGATTTGCGCGGGCGGCCAACAGCTACCGTCGCTCTGAAGGGGCTGGGCTGGGGCTGGCGATCGTTCGGGCCATTACCGAGGCGCACGGGGGTCGGGTAGAGTTAATGAGTCAACTTGAAATTGGTTCCACCTTCATGGTGATCCTGCCGCTAGAACCGAACAAAAAAAGGCTCTTTACATGAATCGGATTCTGATTGTGGAAGATGAACCCCGGATTACTTTATTCCTGGAGAAAGGATTCCGGGCCAATGGGTTTACGACGATCGTGGCCAGGGATGGGCAAACTGCGATTCAGTTGGCGATCGAGGAGGAGTGCGATCTGATTATTCTGGATCTGGGGTTGCCGGGTCAGGATGGGTTTGGTGTCCTGGAAGAGTTGCGGGGGCAGGGGTTTCAGCAACCTGTGGTGATTCTAACGGCACGGGATGATGTGCAGGATAAGGTGACGGGGCTGGAGCTGGGAGCTGATGACTATGTCACCAAGCCGTTTCACTTTGATGAGCTACTGGCCGGGTGCGCGCCAGACTCCGCGTCAGTGGTTCTGCGGCAGCGAATCCATCTGATGCGGTTTTGCAATCCCGCAATATCCGGTTAGATTTACGGACTCGACGGGTCTATGTGGGCGATCGGCTGGTGGAATTATCAGCGCGAGAATTTACCCTGGCGGAAACCTTTCTGCGCCATCCGGAGCAGGTGATGAGTCGTGAACAGTTGCTCAACCACGTTTGGGGCTATGACTATGATCCTGGCTCTAACATTGTGGATGTGTATGTGGGCTATTTGCGGAAAAAGTTGGGCGACGATTTGATTGAAACGGTACGGGGTGTAGGATATCGGCTCTGTTCATGAGGGTATGGGAGAAACATGAATGTTTTCTCATCAAAGGTTCATGATCAATTCACCTGGGGATGTCATTCTAAGTACAGATCTGAAAACAGGGTGAAGCTGATCGGCATCAAACCTTGAACACCTGATTCACCGAATACCTGGCTCACAGGGTTCCTTCCCGAATCAGATGGGCAAGTGAGATGCACATCAGCTTTTTTATTTCTGTCTTCTTCATTGTTCGCAGACTCACGCTCTAGCATTGGGTCATCATGCATTCAGGTTGTGATACTGAATCTCGATGGCTCATTTTTTTTGGGATGAATTGCTCCAACTCACGAAACTATTGCTTTGGTGGGAAGACAAAAGTTGGGCAATTTGGAAATGATAAGGGGGTGTGCTGATTGGGCATGAGGCTAATCAATCATGCCCTTCCATACGCTGCGATGCTTGCCCTACAACATACTGAGCTTTTTCTACTTTTTCCTCGAAAAGCACTAATTTTTCTGAATTCTCATTTTGAATTTTCTCTTGAAAGCCACGTTTTGCAAGAAGTTACGCTGGATTGAATGATGAACCCACAAGACTCTCCAACCCCGATCGCCGTTTTTCCCGATCGTCCTACTGCCGAAGCGGCCTACCGTACCCTCCAGGATGCGGGATTTGCGGCCGATCGACTTTCGGTGGTATCCCAGGATATCGCGCCCAGTCCCCCGGTGTCTGAAACGGAAGCGAACCGGAGTGCCAAGGGAGGGGCGATGGCGGGAGCGATGTTTGGGGCGTTAGCAGGGCTACTGTTGAGCGTTGTGAGTACCGAGACGCAGGGAACGGCTGCAGTGGGCCCACTCTCTAATCTGGTGGGTATGGTGCTGGCGGGTAGTGGAGTGGGTGCTGTCGGCGGTAGTGCGATCGCGGCTCTAATGGGAGCAGGTGTGTACAGTGGAGAGTCTCGGATGGATTATATCGATCCAGTGCGGTATGTGGTTTTGGCGGCAGGAAATTCGGAGGAGTTAGAGAAGGCTAAGGCGATTTTGGGTCAGGATGGCTATGTTGGTCAAGAATAGTTAGTCAAGAATAGTTAGTCAAGAATAGTTAGTCAAGAATAGTTGGTCAAGAATAGTTGGTCAAGAATAGGGGCGATCGTGGATTAAATAACCTGTTTATCGTTCTGCTTGTTTGACTGGGCAGGCAAGATGCCCACCCCACAAGAATTTTAGGTGATCAAATTTGCACTCTAATCGTTAAGTAACCGAAGTTTTCGGAGTTAATGCTGATAGAGAGCTATCGCCCCAAATCATGGAGCGCGTGGATCGCTTCAACGCACTGCTGGGTAACGGTTTCTAGAGCAACTCGATCGCCGGGAGCTGGGGGTGGAATTGGCTCACCAATCCGGACTGTAACCGGAACCGATCGCGGCAGTTTTGCTCCTTTTTGGATAATTGCCTCCGTTCCCCACAGGCTGACTGGGAGGAGCGGCACCTGGGCTTTGGCGGCGATCATGGCAGCTCCCAGCTTGGGGGATGAGATCCGCGCATCGGGGGTGCGGGTTCCCTGTAGGAAAATGCCCACTGCCCACCCCTGTTCTAACTGGGATAGAGCAGCCCGAATGGCACTGCGATCGGCGGAACCACGCTTCACGGGGTAGGCTCCATAGAGTTGAATCGCTTGACTTAAAACGGGAACCTGAAACAATTCCTCTTTGGCCATATAGGACACGGGACGACGGACACAGTTAGAGACGATCGGCGGGTCAAAGTCGCTGGCATGGTTGGCGACTACCACTAGTCCACCCGTTTGGGGCACATTTTCTGCTCCGTAGATTTTTCCCCGAAAGTAGGCGTGCAGCATTGGACTGACCACCGACCATTTGAACAGGTGGTAAAGGGCAAGGCTAATGGCAGGTTCGCGGTCTTTTCCCATGAAGGATCAAAAAATAGAGGTTGTAATGAATGAACCGATCGCAGGCGGTATCACGGTCAATTCAATCCTACCGTCCCCGGTTCGATTCCTTGTAACCTCTATCCAAATTCTGATTTCAATGGCGCATGGTTTGTAGGGGCCATATGTTCGTAGGGGCACACTGCTGTGCGCCCTCTTACGCCCCTGTGCGCCCCCACCGGGCATGTTTGCACGAACACGCATGACCCTGGGTAATGAATGCTTTTAAGGGCGCACAGCGGTGCGCCCCTACGGGGGACATTGGTTTTCTGCATACCCCCAAATGCGCTATTGCCAGAAGATTTGGCTGATGGGCAATGTTTCTGTCGCATCGCTCAGGTGATCGACCAGCGAGTTCGTTAAGGCATGGGTCATGGGTAGGCTATCCACCGCCATTCCAGCCGACAGCAACATCATGTAAAAGATCGAGTACTTAAACAGCGATCGCGCTGCCCCCTGATCCAGCGGATTTTCCAGCAGCGACCAGGCTTTCATCAGGAAGATTCCACCCAATACAAAGGCTGCGATCGTGTAGAACAATCCCATGACGTGCAGTGGGTACACCAACAGCAGTGTCGCGGGCAGCATCAGCAGGGTATAAATCCAGATTTGTTTAGCCGTCGTCACCTGACCTGAGACAACGGGAAGCATGGGTACGCCGACCTTGGCATAGTCCTGACGGATCATCATAGCCAGGGCCCAGAAGTGGGGCGGAGTCCACAGGAAAACAATGGCGAAAAACACCCAGGCGGCCCAGCTTAATTCTCCGGTGACCGCCGCCCAACCGACGAGAGGTGGAATGGCTCCGGCGGCTCCCCCAATCACAATATTTTGCGTACTGTGTCGCTTCAACCAGTGGGTATAGACCAGGACATAGGCGACAATGCCCGACATGGCTAAACAAGCACTGAGTAGATTGGCAAAGACGGTCAGCAGCGTGAATGAGAGGGTGGCCAGGACGATCGCAAAAATCAGGGCATCACGGGGTTGAATGCGTCCAGAGGGTAAGGGGCGATGCCGGGTGCGCTCCATGTCGTAATCAATATCACGATCGTAGAGGCAGTTGATGGTGTTGGCTGAGGCGGCGGCTAAGGTTCCCCCTAGCAGGGTAATGATCAGCAGAAACGGATCAACCTGCCCTTCAGCCGCGATCCACATACTGCCTGCGGTGGTGATCAGCAGCAGTACAATAATTCGAGGTTTCGTTAATTGCGTGTAGCTTTGGAGCACCTGCCAGAGGTTCTGGTGATGACGAGTGGTTGTCGTCCAAGTGGTTTCTTGCATTCGCTATCTCTTCCTGAAACAATCTTTAGTTGTAAAAATGCTGAATGGGATGGGAACTTTAAGCTTCCAGCAGGGCTGCTTGATGGCGATCGCGCAGGGAAAATACCGTAAAGCAAATCAGTGTTCCTAGAAGGGCTGCCCCTACTGCCTGATGGGATACGGTCAGCAATTCAACTTGCAGGTGTAAACGGAATGTTGCTACACCAAGAATCACCTGGGCTAACAGTAACAATCCAGCGGCATGGGTCAATCTGCGCAGGGCTGCACTGAGGGCAGGGGTTCGCCAGGCCACAATGATCACAGCCAGGGTTGACAGGCTTGCCGGTAAAACTCCCAGCAGGTGAGCGTTCATCACACTACAAAGCTGAGACACCATCAAGCACTGGTGCAGGGCCCATTGGGAACCGACTAATCCCCCTGAAAGGCTTTGCAGGTAAACCAATATTGCAGCCGTTAAGCTCAACCAGGGTAGTTTGCCGACGGATCCTGTGGCCTGATAGGGCAGCAGCAACACTCCCATTACCAGCAAGGTTGAGAAAAACAGGAGGGCCGTTCCCAGGTGAGCGGTGACAATATCGAACCGCAGCAGCTCTGTAACCGTTAAACCGCCCAGAACCCCCTGGAAGACAATTAATCCGAGCGCCAGGCTAGCAGCCCAGGGTGTCCAGCGGGGTAAGCTCTGACGATGCCACCAGCTTAAGCCCACCAGGACGATCGCCATTACGCCAATCAGTGCTGCATCCAGACGGTGAAACCATTCCAGAAATACTTGTAAATTCATCTGCTGCCCGGGGAACAGGGTTCCGTAGCAGAGGGGCCAATCGGGGCAGGCCAGTCCCGCATTCATGACGCGAGTGGCACTGCCGATCGCCATCAAAATCAGGGTGGCAACTGCCATTTTCCAAACTAATCGGCGCACCTGATCTCGTGGAGAAGTCGAAGCCCTGGATGATGAAAGGTTGGAATGACTGGAGTGATCAGGGTGCAGCACAGTTGGACGCATGCTGGAGTCAGCCATCAGCAATAGTTCCTCAAACGCTCTAAATTAAAGTTCGTACAGACCAAACAGGATTTCCCTGGAGGGGATTCAGTGATCCGATAAGCCAGAACCGCTTTAACGAATACTAAGAAAAGTTAACTTCCAGGAGCTGGACAATGAGCGGACACTCTAGCTATTACTCTAGTGAGTTAAACCCAGAATCGGCACAGACTTAGGGATTTCTTCGGATTGTGGGGCGGGCGATCGGAGGGTAATGGATTACCTGAATTGCAGAATATGCATCGTTCAGTTAAGCACCCTATGAGGTAACAATACATTTTGTATCGATCGCTACATAAAGCCAATGCTTCTTGAGGGAATCGGAAATTTTAGGGAATGTATCCCAGTTTTGCATTTGGGTAATGGATGGTTTACGGTTAGGCATCTTGCCTGCGCTACGGAAATTGAAATTCGCACTATATAATTTGCTTCCAGAAAATGATTTGCTTCCAGAAAACCTTAAAAGTTCTGCGGATTCTGTGGGCAATTCATTAATTTGATCCTAGCGTATTACTTAGAACCGATCTGAATCCTCGATCGGATGGATTAAGCTCTCTACAGAGGGTTTGTCAGGCTGTTGAAGATGTTGGGGAAGGTGACTGCAATGGGCGTTTCTGTGGATGTGGATCAGACGAACTTTATGCCAGAGGTGGTGGAGGCATCGTATCAAAAGCCGGTGTTGATCGACTTTTTTGCCCAGTGGTGTGGGCCCTGTCAGATGCTCAAGCCGGTGCTGGAGAAGTTGGTGCAGGAATACGATTTTATTCTGGCCAAAATTGACATTGACCAAAACCCAGAGTTGGCGAACTCTTACCGGGTTGAAGGGGTTCCTGATGTGCGGATTGTCAGCCAGGGGCAGATGTATCAAGGATTTGTGGGGGTGTTGCCTGAGCCGAAGATTCGAGATCTGTTGAGTCAGTTGAATCTCAAGTCTGATCTGGAAGGGCAACTGGCAGCAGCGCAGTCAGCCGCCGCAACTGGAGAGCCGGAAAAGGCAAAGGCAATTTTTGCTCAGTTGATCGAACAGTACCCCCAAAGTCGGCTATTGCTGATTGAAGCAGCGAAATTTTTGGTGTCCCAGGATCGAATGGAGTCGGCTGAGAAACTGCTGTCATCGATCGGCGAGCAGGAGCGCACCCACTATGCCCAGGCGAATGCCCTGAGGGAGTTGATCCAACTGAAGCAAACCAGTCAGTCTTCAGTCGATCAGGAACTCGATCCAGCTTTTTCGACTGCCATCCAGCAAGCGATCGGCAGCAACTACGAGGCAGCTTTGCAAAACCTGGTGGCGATCGTCGGTGAAAATCGCAAGTACCGGGATGATGGGGCCCGCAAGGCGATGCTGATCATTTTTAATTTGTTGGGAGATACTCATCCTCTAACGATGCAATATCGGATGCAGTTGGCTCAGGCTCTTTATTAGTAGACCTTGGCAGCAATACACCTACCTTTCGTAGGGCAGGCTTCCAGCCAGTGCGGGCAAGATGTCTGCTCTACGATTGCTAAATTATCGCTCCGATGTATGTCGTCAATTTCTAGGTGCTTTTCAGGCTATTGGCGCAGTAAGACGATGCAATAACCAACAATCCACCCATCCATTGGGCAGAAGTGAGTTGTTCGCCAATTGCCACAACGGCACTCGCTATACCAAAAACAGGAATCAGCGCAATGTAAAACGCAGCATGGCTCACAGGAATATGTTGCAGCGCAATCAGATAAATCAGGAATGCCAGAGCATATTGCATAATTCCTGAAGCGATCGCAAGCAACCAGAACTGTGGTGAAATTCCTGCGACGTTGACTTCATAGCTTGGATTGATAGTCGATAGTAGACTAAAGCAGAGTACAGTTACAATCAAGCCAACTATCTGTTGGGAAGTCGTCAGTTGTAGCGGGTCTGCTGTTTCAATCTGCTTTTTACTGAAAAGAACATAAAAAACCGCAAAAACCGTTCCTGTTAGCACCAATAAGTCACCGACAAGGGAAGCATGATTTGCACCTTCAGCATCCTGCAACATCAATAAAGCTACACCTGAAAAACTGATACCCGAAAGCAATATTTTCGTTCGCGTTAATTTCTCACCTAGAAAAACTGCGGCGCATAGAATGGTCAGAATCACCTCTGATGAAGCAATCAGTGTGGCATTGCTGGCAGTTGTCATTTGTACGCCAAAGATACCGAACATATATGCTAAGGCAGGTTCAAAAATTCCTGCAATCCCCCGTTTCAGATGACTCCAGGAAAAGGGGAGCTGATGACCTTTCAAGTAGCAGATGGTTGAAAGGAAGACTACACCAGAGAGAAGTTGAATGATGAGGAGTGTCGTTGCTGCAATTTCTGAAAGCGCGATTTTTGTCAGCGTGACTCCTACGCCCCAGCAAAAGGCGTAACCCAGTGAAAGGATAATATTGTTCATGATTCCAGTAGTTGGCGATATTTTTGCTCTACGGGACAGCGATCCGCAGGACACACCTCTTCTTCACAAAGACGGCAAATTGCAAAATTACGTAACTCGCTGGTCGTCATTGCTGTAAGCATCTTTTCCAGGAGTTTTGTGAGTTGTTTTTGGTCATCCTCTGTCAACAAACTCATAGCAAACTGCAACTGTTGTCGTCGCTCAAGCAGAATGGCTTTCCGTCGTTCGTGACCTGCCTCCGTAAGAAATAGGGCAAGTGTCCGACCATCCGTTCCAGATCTGCGCTCAACAAGTCCCTGGGATTCCAGGCGATCGATGAGGCGAACGGTTCCTGGATGGGAGAGATTGAGAATTTGTCGTAGTGTGTTAATCGAGAGTCCTGGATCAACCCCTAATGTCACAAGCGCAGCAGGAGCCTCTCCACCGTATCCAGCATTGACTTCAACAACAGAACTCAATGCATCCATAAGGCTGAGTGCCAGTGCCCCCAAAAGATTTAATGTTCTTTCGTCATCCATAGAGCAAGTTCAGAAGTGATAGTCACTACTTATGTATGCATTATGCATATTTGCGAGGTGAATGTAAAGCTCAACCCCAAGTCTGTTTTCAGTTCAAGTATTTCCAATACGACCTGGAAGATTTTACAACTCCAGAAGGAAGAGAACTGGCGAACACCCTGATATGCTGTGTTGCGATTACAACATTGGTTTTAGAGTTCATTTATGATGATTAACAAGCTAGGTGCCGTTGCGGGTGTGATGGCTTTCCTGAGTTCAAGCGTTCTCCTTGCATGTGCTTCACCCGCTGTGAACCAATCCCCCCTGACCGATGCCGATGTGACCGGAGCCGAATTTGCTGGAGCCGATTTAGAGGGTGTGGTTGGCTTAAATCGCTAGTTTGGTCAGTCTCTCATCCTGCTGGGTGAATGGAGTTAACTGCCAAGCTTGAAGGCCTCTACAGCAAAACCGTAGGCAACCCCAATTTTGAAGGAGTTCAGAATATCAACAAACAGGGGACGGATTCCTCCCTCTGTTAGCCTGCGGTTGTAGACGCTCCAGCTAATTAGCTCGCCAAAAAAAACCATAATGGCAGCAAAGGTGATATCCAGTTCAGCCCGTTGTCCAGCGACGAGGGCGATCGCATTGGCAAAGTAGTTACCGAATAGCAAACTAATAATTAGGACTGAGATGCGCCGCCAGGGGTTGCGGAGCCAGGCTGTAAATCGCCTGATCAGGGTATCTACCAGGGTATTGAGCCGGGTATCTTGCATGGCGAAGGTTTGACTTAAAGGAACATTTTTGGCAGGGGCAGGGGTGGGTTCCCTGCATTCATCCCAATTTACACCCAAACCTTCCCAGGGAGTGACTTTAAAGCGATTTAAAGCATCTTTGTTTAGGATCGTGGATCAAATCACCTGTAATCATTCTGCCTTGCTGACTGGGCGGGCAAGATGCCCACCCCACAAGAGTTTTAGATGATTAAATTTGCATTCCTTAGCGTTTAATATCACTCAGCTAAAAAGCCCCTTGCCAGCTTCCTAGCGCAACGATCGCAGCCAGCACCCACACATAGTAGGAGAAGTAGCGAAAGCGAGCTTTGTAGAGCAAGTGCAGAACCATCTGTAAGGCAACAATTCCCACTCCAGCAGATACGATAAATCCAACGAGCAAGGGCATTACGCCTAAACCGTTGAAGGATTCAGCCTCTAAGACTTCGATGGTTTGCAGTACCGTGGCTCCTAGAATTGTGGGGAAGGCGATAAAAAAGCTGTACTCTGCGGCCCATTGTCGCTTTAATCCGGTGAACAGGGCAAAGGAAATTGTCATTCCGCTCCGGCTCAATCCCGGAATTAAAGCCAGTCCCTGGCCAATGCCAATGACGCTGGCGACCCAGGGAGAAAGGGAACGTAATCCGCGAGACTGTCGTAACTTGCGATCGGTACACCAAAGCAAAATGCCTGTAATGGTGAGGGTGAAGCTAATGGCAAGCGGGTTAGCGAATACTTCTTTGAAGACAGATTTGAGCGGTAGTCCGATTAATCCGGTGACGAGCACGGAAATCATGCCCAGTACCGCCAATCTCAGATAGAGCCGATCGCCAACCCGTTGACCGTTGGGGAATAAGAGCGATCGCGTCCGGAGGGCAGACAGTCGCAGCTTCAGCCGTTCTCCACGGGAAGAGCCAATCTCTGGGGCCAGTTGCCAAAAATCTTTCCAGATCCGCGTCAGTAAACGGCTCAAACTCCGGCGAAACACGACCACGATCGAAATCAGGGTGCCCACATGAACCACCAGGTCAAAAAAAATCATTTCGGGGCTATCGGGGGAGGGCAGACTGGATCCCCGCTGGATTAACCAGTGCTGAGTCAATACCAAATGACTGGTTGAGCTAACCGGGAAAAACATGAAAATTCCCTGGATAATGCCCAACAAAACGGATTCAAACAAACTCATGATTGACTAAACGTAACGACGATCGACACTGAAAAATCTGCACCCCAAAAAAGATAGATCTTTACCGTTGCTATGGCAGATATTAGTCCATTTCAGTTTCCACCGTATCGTATGACTTTCTGCTAATCAATCATCTGATGGGAGATTTACAAATACTTTGAGTTCATCCGTAAAAAAATACAATCTGCTTACATTCGCTGAGGATCGCGGATTAAATAACCTGTTCACCATTCTGCCTCTTTGCCTGAGCGGGCAAGATGCTCATCCCACAAGAATTTCAGATGATTCAGTTTGCATTCCTAAGGAGCGATCGTAGAATGAGCAGGTTTCTTGGAATCAAAATTCAATAGTCAGTATCAATATTCTCTAGTGGCTAGAATGGACGAATATCCTGATTTTGTGGTTGAGAAAGCACTAAACCTTCTGGATAGCCTGAGTAGTAGGACATTTAACTATTGCGCTCCCTTGAGCCGTAAATTTGATGAGTTACCTCCCCGCCCTGGAATCTATGCTTTTAGACAACGAGATGCAGGAATTCTATACATCGGTAAAAGCACAAACATCCGGGCACGATTGCGCGGAGGACATAAAGCACTGGGATGGGCATTCATCGATCGCCTTGATCCAGACGATGTGCGGATTGCTTTCACAACTCTGTCCTTCCAGTGGAATCGAGTATCATATCAATTAGAACAAGTCATGATTGGGCAAACTCAGCCCCCTTACAACGATCGTTAGCATCAAGGAACAGATAGATGCAAACTGCTGACTCAACCACAAGCCCAACTATGCTCAGCTATTTCCCTGAGCGCATTCAATCTGCGCTGAAAGCCTATGCATTTGAGATGAACCTTTCGCCTGAGGTTGTGGTGCAGTTAGCGATCGGCTACTTCCTGGAATCAGCAGATATCAATACCACTATCAGTACTGGTATGAACGATCAGGATTCACTAACTCATCTTCCTGATCATGATGTATTGGCTTATCTGCCTCTCTCTCTCCAAAAAGGCATTGAGCAATACGCAACTGAGTGCGAGTTTCCATCCGAGTTTGTGGTGGAACTGGCAGTTACCTTTCTCCTTGATCCAGATGCCAGCAGTTTTGAGGATTGTCAGGTTAACATTCAGAGCGATCAGGTTCGCTTGCTCCAGCAATACCGTCAAAGTCATCAAACTGAAGCAGCATAGACCAACGCTTCTGTCGTGAGTTCATCGTTCCTCCGATCGCCCTCTGTCTTTGATTCCTTTTTTCGCTTTATTCGGCAAGCTGGGATTTGATCTTCCCTACCTCCAGGTAGTTTGGAACCCCTCCAGTAAATTTGTACAACAGAATACTTGACTGAGGCGATCGATCTGGTATCTTCTTAACTTATGGCTACATCAATGCGTGTCGCAGTAGCCTGGTTCCCAACAACCTGGCGAGGTATGAAGTAGTCGGAAGCTACAACATACCTCTAACCCCACAGACGACCGTAGCTGTCCGTCGGGCTTGGATTAGTTTAGCGTTTTTAGTGGACTCCACCTAATCCGTTGAACAACCTCCTATCCCTAACTTTGCGATGGTTGAACGCGGGGGACATCCGGGTTGCTGGGTTTCTTCTGGTCACTAAACCTTAACCCATACAAGGAGTGTTCCTATGACAGGTGATTTTAACCTGTTCGATCATCCTGCCTTTGAAGAGGATTCTGATCCGAATGCTGGACGAGAGCGTGTTCGCATCATCATCTTTGGTTCTAAAGAAGTGGTTCGTGCTACTATTCACGATCTCTATCTAAAAAACTTCCGTCGTATTGAAAGCTTGAGTCCATTACTCCCAACGCCTGATCCGACCGTGTTCATGTCCATCAGCACAGAGTATCGTGTCATGCGATAAGACAATCCGTTGGTCTGGGCCGGTAAGATGCCCATTCCACAAAGCTTTCAGGTTATTCAACTTTCATGCCTAAATTGGGTAAGGGATAGCAAAATTCAGGAGCGATTCACCCCACCGGAAACCATCCACCCGTAAATCCGCGATCGCGCCACGTTTGTAACAGATCAGAGAGCATAAAACTGTTCGCTATTTTACAATCAGGGGGATGATCTCACCTGAATCGTATGTCCTCTCCCCAAAATCGTCCTGATCCTCTCGCTCATATTGAATCCTCCGATCGGGAACTGCGACTCCGTCAACATCAGGCTCTTTTTCGACTGCTGGCGATCGCCGCTGGACTGATTTTTTTGCAGGGCTACATGATTGCCCCATTAATCCCGCGTTTAGCCGAGATTTTTAATGTTCCAGTCCAGGAAATTGGCTTTATTGTGCCGATCTATATGCTGGCCTATGCTTTGATGGCTTTGTTTTATGGCATTCTGTCCGATCGCTTTGGGCGTTGGTCAATTATTCGGATTTCTTTGATTATTTTTGTGGTGTGTACTGGGCTAACGGTCACGGCTCAAACCGCTTCTCAAATGGCAGCCTGGCGACTGGTAACGGGGATCGGAGCCAGTGGGGTGATTCCCCTTACCTTTGCGCTCATCGGCGATTTGTTTCCCTTTGATCAGCGGGGCGGCAAGCTGGGGCTGGTGTTTGCGGCAATGGAAGGAGGTATGGCGGCGGGTTCAGCGGGTGGGGCAATCCTGGAGCCATTTGTCGGGTGGCGGATGCTGTTTGTTGGAACGGCGGTGATGGCAGCACTGGTGCTCTGGCGGTTGAATCGCTATGGGGCGATGTTTGATACGGCAAAGGTGGAAAAGCTGCCAACGATTCGTCAGGTGTTTCGGGGATATAGCGAGATCTTGCGCACCTTTCGCGGCCAGCGAACCTATGCCTATGTGCTGTGGAATGGCATCTATCATTCGGGAGTGTATACCTGGTTAGGTTTGTATCTGTCCCAACGCTATGAGATGAATGCCCTCAATATTGGGTTGACTATTCTGGGCTATGGCATTCCTGGACTGTTGTTCAGTGCCCTGATCGGGAAAGCGGTCGATCGCTGGGGCAGACGGTGGTTGGTTCCGGCGGGATTATTGATGGCTGCTCTGGCGGGTCTGGCGATGATTCTGGATATTCCGCCCCTGGGAACCACGATCGCTATCTTAGTTCTATCACTGGGATACGATCTGACCCAACCGCTTTTCGTCGGCATTGTGACGGACTTGGGCGATGACGATAATTTGGGGCAAACGATGGGGCTAAAGGTGTTTACCCTGTTTACCGGGTTTGGAATTGGCAGCTTAATTTTTGGGGAACTGCTGTACCTGGGGTTTGGCTGGACGTTAGCAATTTTTGGGGGAATTCAGTTGATTGCAGGGTTATTGGCGATTCCTTTGTTTTGGCAAGAAGTTCCTTGGGTGAGGAGTGAGGGGTGAGGAGTGAGGAGTGAGGTAGGGGCGAATTGCGTTCGCCCGTGTGAGGAGTGAGGTAGGGGCGAATTGCGTTCGCCCGTGTGATACCGATTCAAATCGCTTGCACGGCAGATAGATTGCCTGTAGGGGCGTACAGCAGTGTGCCCGTACCGGGATGTGCTCTATTTTGTCAGGGTTTGTTAATTAATCCGAAGGAAAGACGCGATCGCACACCAATTTTGTAAAAATGACTACAGAAATTATTTCGTTTGCTTCTCTTGCCTGCGGAGGGGAGGAGTTGCTACGGCTTGACGAATATTGGTTTGAAGAGACGGTTTGAAGAGACGGAGAGAGCATATGACCCTTTCAGAAACCCATTCAGTTGACCGATCGGATCTGGATCTGGAACTGGCGATCGCCTCCGGTTGGAGTCCGGTTTGCCACATCACCTACAACCGCGATGCCTGGGTGAAGTTGCTCCAGCCCCTCAGTGAGTATGGGTTTGATGAGGCAAAGTTGCTCTGTCAGGCATCTGCGGATACCTGGATTGCCTGGGTTCCCGATCACGGAGAAGTGGTACTCCACCACAGCGATTTCTACTATTGATGCGATCGATGCGTTGATGAGCCGGATCGTTGTTGAGCTGGATTGATGATCGAGTGATGTGGCTCTGGATAGGACAGGTTGCAGTGTTGAGAATTAAGGGCGATGAACACGGAAGCAATGATTGATTGGGATGAAATGTTTGAGTATCTACCAGGGACGATCGTAGAACTCAAGGAAAAACCAGGGGTGCTGTATCAGATTGACTACTATGAAGCTATGATGGTGCCGCCGATCTGGCTGGTGGATGAGCCGCGACCCCGGTATCCCAATGAATTGCGGATTGTTTCCCGTCGAGAAGTGCCCGTTTGCGATCTGGAGCCGCAATCGTCTCTGGTTTAGCCGCTGGTTTAAGTCACTGGTTCAGGTCATACCTTAGGATCGTGAATTCAATAACCTGTTCACCGTTTTGCTTCTTTGACTGGGCGGGCAAGATGCCCACCCCACAAGAGTTACAGGCTATTGAATTTGTGTTCCTTAGTCCAGTGCATATTTCGATCGCGCATCGATTAATTCAGATTCATTTGTCAGATCCAGGCGGAGCGGAGTCATCGATACATAACCTTGCTCCACTGCCCAGCGATCGGTTCCTTCTTCTGTGACTTCGACGGGAGTCACCGTAAACCAGAAGTGCGATCGGCCCATTGGGTCTTCGCCGGGAATCACTTTACCGTCGTAATGCCGTACGGATTGACGGGTCCAGCAAAAGCCTTTGGGTTCTTCCGCTGGGAAATTGACGTTAATCAGGGACAGTTCTGGTGTAGAGACAAGCAGTTTCAAAACTCGTTCTACGGCGGGCTGAAGCACTTCAAAATTTGGCTCACTCCAGGTGACGGGCGCACTCAAGGCGATCCCGCGCATACCCAGCAACACAGCTTGTTTTGCGGCTGCCAGCGTTCCCGAATGCCACATCGCATTGCCTAAATTACTCCCCAGGTTAATTCCCGACAATACAATATCAACTTTGTCCCAGTGGTAGGCACCGAGGGCCACACAATCGGCTGGCGTACCGTTGACGCGGTAGGCTTCAAAGTTTTTGATGGGGGTTGGTTTGTAGGAAAGGGGGCGAGAGGCGGTGATGGAGTGGGCCGCAGAGGACATTTCCACATCCGGTGCGACGATGCGAACATCGCCAAATTGGGATGCAACCTCTGCCAAAAGTGCGATTCCAGGACTATAGATACCGTCATCGTTGGCGATCAGGATTCGCATCGTTAAAGTCCTCCCTACAACTCATCCAAAATGTAGTTTTTTTACTGTAATGGCCATCTTAAATAAATAGATAGGATTTAACTTCAAGCTTCTGAGAGAGATCGTTATGCAGGTGACGCTGATTCACAATCCGGGTGCTGGAGATAGCCAGATTTCTGGAGATGAGCTGACTCAACTCATTCGCCAGGCTGGCCATGCGGTGACGTATCAATCCGCGAAGGACGATCGCTGGGAAACGGTACTGGAAGATCCAGGCGATCTAATCGTGGTGGCAGGCGGGGATGGTACGGTCGGTAAGGTTGCGAAGCGGCTGATTGGGCGATCGGTGCCGATGGCCATTTTGCCCCTTGGAACAGCCAATAATATTGTAAAGACGCTGGGATTTGCAGATGATACGCCGATCGAAGATCTGATTCACTACTGGTCAACGGCCCAACTCATTCCGTTTGATGTGGCTGAGGTGAACAGCGATCGAGGGTCATCTTACTTGATTGAAAGTCTTGGGGCAGGCTTGTTTGCCAGTATGATGGCGGAGGCGGAAAATAACCCGGTGCTGGATCGGTTTAACTCTCAGTCCGAGATTAAAGCCATCTTACAAATGCTGCAAACCAAGCTCAAGCACTATGCTCCCAAATCCTTCAGCCTGTGTCTGGATGAGCAGGTTCACTCAGGGGAATATATTTTCCTGGAGGTGATGAATATTAAGTCGGTGAGTTCAAATGTTGATCTGGCCCCTGAGGCGAACCCAGGGGATGGACTGCTGGATGTGGTTCTTTTCACTGAATCCGATCGCCCCCTTCTCGATGAATACCTGGCGCAACGATTAGCCGGTCAGCACCATCTGCCCCAATTAACGATTCACCGAGCCAAGCAAATTCAGATTCAGGGACAGGATTTTAAGCTGCACATTGATGACAAAGTTGAGACTGCCAGTCATGGGACTCCGACCGCCTTCACCATTGACATTAATGTGATTCCTCAAGCTCTGCAATTTCTGGTGCCCCTACAGGATGATCAGGCAACAGGCGATCGACAATGGAAATAACTGTTCTGACAAGTGGTTTTCAATGTCGAATTCATCTCCTGATTTCAAACTTCGTCTTTTCAACCGCTGGGCATCCAGCTATGATTGGTTGTTTCCGTCTGTGTTCTATCAGGCAATTCATCAACGGCTGTTAGAATTCGTTCATTTACCCGATCGTCCTTACGTTCTGGATCTGGGTTGCGGGACAGGTCGCTTGCTCGATCGGTTGGCGGCTACTTTTCCTGAATTGCGGGGGATTGGAATTGATTATTCCCCTGAAATGATCCATCAGGCAAAACAGCGCGATCGCTATTCTGAGCGAATTACCTACCTTCAGGGCAGGGCAGAGTCCTTACCTGTTCCCGATCAACAGTTTGATGCCGTCTTTAATACGGTCAGTTTTCTGCACTATTCATCTCCCGAATCTGTCCTGGCAGAAGTCAGTCGGGTGCTATCACCAGGCGGATATTTCTACCTGGCAGATTTTTGTAGCCGTTGGGCGACTCAACCCCAGCAGTGGGGTGTGGCTCCAGGCAGGATCCGGCTCTACAGTCCAGTGGTCAGGGAAGCATTGGGACAGGCGGCGGGTTTAGGGAGTATGGGACATCACTATCTGCTGGGGCCGGTGGTGCTGAGTGTTTTTAGCAAGCCTGATATTGAGATTACTGGGACATGAATCCTGCCAGCACGAGGGGAATAAACAACAACATGACCACTACAAACAGGAGCGTGATGGGGTCAACGTTAATCACGTTTCTATCCTGATTATGTTTACTCACAAAATTTTGCCTCAAAGTGAATGTTAATCTGCTCTTAATAAGTAGCTATTAACACGTAGTTTGCTGCTGGCGATCGCATTGTCACAATCATTTACGATCAGTCATTTACGATCAGTATTACTCTCGTTCCTGCATTTCGCGTTGGCGCATCGGCATTCCATCGATTTGAGCAAACAGTGAGTCCACATCAACGGGAGTCGCTTGCTCGCGCTTTGACGTTCCATCTTTACCAATCAGGATCACCACAAACTCATCTGGCTGAACTCCAAACTGTTGGCGCAGGCGATCGGCAGAGGCAGGTTCCAATACATCGTCGTTCAGTCGGCTTTCTCCATCGGCTAAAACCTGAACTAATAGCAAGTCTCGCTCTGCAAAACCGTTCGACTGGGTGGCGAACTGCTGCATTTGTTCCTGGTAGTCAGGCTGCTGGGATGAAGGCGCAAAGACAAGCAAGACTCGATTCTGCCATTGATAGTTTTCAAGTTGGAAGGACATTGGGGTTGGACGGGGTGAAGCTGGATAGGGAGGGGCGATCGAGTCTGGAGGAGCCTCTGGAGGAGTTTCTGGAAGAGTCTCTGGGGCAGTCGAGTCTGGAGCTACCAAGTCCTGAGCCATCAGTTCGGCTGGGGATTCAGGTGTCGCTTCAGGGGCGATCGATGCCTCCATTGCAGAGCAGGCTGTGCCTGTAAGCAGCAGCCCAGTCAATACCGCACTTTTCCACAACATAAACTCATCCCAATTAATCGCATCTTCCTACACTGTAACGGATGATCAAAGTAGTACAATTGCATTGATCTGACTGCCCGCCGATGCTTTATCCTGACCAGTCATCATGGAGCAGTTGCTTTCTCCCACTTACCGCAAAATCATTCACGTAGACATGGATGCTTTCTATGCCTCGGTGGAGCAACGTGACCGTCCATCTTACCGGGGGAAACCGATCGTGGTGGGTGGAACGCCGGAGCAGCGGGGAGCCGTGGCAGCCGCGAGTTATGAAGCGAGAAGATTTGGAGTTCATTCTGCGATGCCCTCTCGCGTTGCGGTGCGACGGTGTCCTGATTTGATTTTTGTCAAGCCGCGCTTTGAGGTGTATCGGGCGGTGTCAGAGCAGATTCGTGCAATCTTTCACAACTATACGGATCTAGTGGAACCACTGGCGTTGGATGAGGCGTATCTGGATGTGACTGAAAATAAGGCGGGACTTCCTTCTGCAACCTGGGTGGCTCAGGCGATCAAAGCTGAGATTTATCAGGAAACCCAACTGACGGCTTCGGCTGGAGTGTCCATTAACAAGTTCCTGGCGAAGATTGCTTCGGGAATGGATAAGCCGAATGGTCTGTATCTGATTCCCCCTGAGCAAGCGGAAGACTTTATTGCCCAATTGCCGATCGATCGGTTTCATGGGGTGGGTACGGTGACAGCCAGTAAGATGCATCAATTAGGAATATTTACAGGAGCGGATTTGCGCCAGTGGAGTGAATTAGATTTACAACATCACTTTGGCAAGGTCGGATGTTTCTTTTACCGAATTGCCAGAGGTCAAGATGAACGTCTGGTGAATGCCAATCGAATTCGTAAGTCGATCGGGGTGGAAACGAGTTTTAAGGTTGATCTAGACGATCGCCCTGCTGTTGTGGCGGCGTTGGGGCAGTTAGCTCCCGTTCTGAAGGATCGGATGGATCGGCGACAGTGTTATGGTCGCACGCTGACCGTGAAGCTGAAGTATGCTGACTATCAGCAGATCACGCGCAGTCGAACGATGGCTTACTGGGTTCAGGATGTGGAAACGATTTTGGCGGTTGCTCTAGAACTCCTGGCTGCGATCGAGTTGGAGGGGCGAAGGGTGAGACTGCTGGGATTATCGACTTCTGGGTTTCCTGATGCTCAGGTGGAGCAATATGAACAGCTAGTGCTGGACTTGTTTGCATCCGATTGAGCCGATCGATATCTGGTTCGGTCAAATTCATTCGTAGAGTTGTAGGAGTTTGTATGCTGCTTCCTGGTGCTGTTCTGCTAAACTTTGAGGGGCTAAAACTTTGGCATGGTGCATGAAGCGATACACCCATCGACTAAATTCATCGATCGATCGAGGGGGGAGCAAAATGGTGTAGTCGATATAGCGGATGCCTCCCTTTGAGCCTTTGTGGATGATTTGCCTGGGATGTCGATATTCTCCTTCTACGATAAAGGTAATGACGGGTTCAAAAAAGCGGACAGTAACCTGTGTTAATGACAATTCACTGGCTAGTTCTCTTTGCTGTTCTTCAATTTCTCCTAAATATAATCCCCAGCCATCTTTTAGTAAATGATGAGCTATGTTGAGCTGTTCTCTTTGGGTGTTAATTCCTCGTGCTGAAGCTGCGATCGGCTTGAGGTAATTAGAGAAGCGATCGATTCGCTCAATTTCTAAATGCTGGTTAGAAGCGTATTCATATAACAGATACCAGGCGATGTCTGAATAAATAAACTGAAGTGGATAAACCTGAAGATATCCAACTGCTTCGGGCTGGTAAGGATTTCGAGTTCGATAAATTTCAATGGCTTGTCCCTGAACGATCGCTTCTTCCAGGGCATAGAGTTGATGAAATAAGGTGTTGCGCTGCTGTCCCCGGTGCTGCATTTCATCTGGATCAGTGGGAACGATCGATCGGCTGAGTTGGGTGCGGACTGGATAAAATAATTGCCCTTGGGTATCTAAGTTGCGTCCTCGCAGGCGTTGCTCCAGCCTGGCGTACACTTGCCGCACGAATGGATCGCCTTGTTTGGCTTGGGCGGCTAATGCCTGGAGGGCAACTTGCAGTTCTTTGACTGACATTACGCCTGTCCCCAGGTAGTATCCCCAGTCATGCCGCCCTGAGTGCAGGAGTCCGTATTGGCGCAGGGTTGCCAGGTCTTTCCGCAGGGTGTGGACGGAATATTGGGGGAGAGCCATGCCTAATTCGATCGCGGTGGTTTGCATGGCGGTTTGCACGGCAATCAGGGCATCCTGAGTTCTGGGTTCTTGTTTTTCTCGGCTGCCGATGCCGGGATGGTTGAGCAGGGTGGCTATCAGCAGCAGTAATCGCTCGAAGGAGGGGCGATCGGCGTAGGGATGGAGGGTAATGGGTTTGGTCATTGGGGGTGAGGGGGTGAGTAGGTGTAGTTTGAGCTTTAGTAGTTGGTTGATTTCTTAATGTCAAGAAAAATAAAATATTAATTCTTTTTTTAATAAATCTTTCAGGCTATTAATTTCATGCTTCCCAGGCATTGGCAAAAGTTTTGATGAATATCAGATATTTCTCGTATTATCCTGGGCAACCTGGCTATAGTGTGATTTAAGTTACCCAGATGGGGAGTATCTGTTGTGTCTACACCGACCTACACGGCGATCAGCTTTGCCCCAGTTCAAGGCTTTATTGAAAAGTCGCGGAAGCTCAGAGATTTATTTGGCGCGTCGCTGATTTTGTCGTACTTGAGCCAGAAGATTGTTGAAGAGTTTCATCATCCGCCTGAATTTGAGGTGATTTCGCCTGCTCTGATTAACCATCAGGAGGGAATGCCAAATCGAATTTTGGTGAAAGGTGGCTTTATTGAGCGCGATCGCGTCAGAAATATCTTGCTCAAGCATTGGCAGCATCTACTCACTGTATGTCGTAAGTGGGTGGAGGATAATGTGGATGCGGAATATCACTGGTCGCAGAAAGAAGATCAGGTTGGCAAGCAGAAAGGGGAGTGGGAACGCTGGGGTAGCTATACCTGGGAGGTGTTTTGGGGCACAGGAGAGAACCCCCAAGCGGCAATGGAGGATCTGGAAACTCGCAAGCTGAAGCGGGATTGGACGGCGATTAACTGGGTAGGGGAAAGTTCCAGTTTGAGCGGTACGGATGCGATCGCCTGGCATCGTCTGGGACAGGAACATTCTCGTCCGGGACGATCGTTATCGGATGAAGAACAACAGGAACTGGAGCGATTTTATCTGCGCCTTGCCTGGATTTTGGATGATCTCAGACGATCTAAAGAACCATTTCCATCGGATGAAGCACTCAGAAAACACTTTCAAAAAGAGGATAGCGGTAAGTTCATTACCCCACGGGAACGATTGAGCATTCCTGAGTTGGTCAAGCGTTTAGCAACATTACCCAGGCTGGCGAAACAAACGGGTTTGACTGATCTCGATGAAGGATTCAAAGATATTTATCGGGAAGCGGGATACTGGACAGGCTGGTTCATGGGAGATGGAGATAAGGTTGGTGACAAGCTGAAACAGCTAGCCGATCGCTATCCTGATGAGCCGGAAAAGCGCGATCGAGTTCTCACCCGCTTTACTGAGTTGATGCGGAATTGGGGAAGAGAGTTTAAAGATAAGAAAGATCTATTTCCCCAGGGCAAAGGTCGTGTGATTTATGCTGGGGGCGACGATTTTCTGGGTGTTCTCTACAGCGAGGACCCTCAAAATCAGGAGAATCCCGATAAAGTAAAGCCGATCGAAGCTTGGAATTGGTTGCTAGATCTACCCAAACAATGGAAAACGTTACAGGCTGATTTGAAACAGGAATTAGATCTTGATTTTACCTATAGTGTTGGTTTTGTTTGGGCCGGGCATCAGGTTCCACAGCGAGACATTTTGCAGCATTGCCGAGAGGCGGAGAAACGATCGAAAAGCTTGGGGCGCGATCGGTTGACGATTCGGGTGGTGTTCAATAGCGGTCAATACGTGCAGTGGACTTGCCCCTGGGATTATTTGGATATTCTGACGAAATACCGTGACCGTGATGGGAAAACGGGAGTGGAGGCAAATTGGAATCATCTTTACAGCGATTGGTCACATCTAAAGGCGCGTCATGCGATCCGGTTGCGTGAACTGGGCAGCGAAAAAAATCCGATCGATCGAGATTTAGCGTTAGCAATGCTTGATCTTTATTTTGATGATTGGGGGCAGGACATTCAAAAGCAACGACAGTGGACAAGAATTGCAGGGGACAACAGTGAGGTTGCGGTTGTGCGATGGATTAACGATTTAGTACAGGTGGGATGGCAGCTATGTTCAAATACCTAGTCATTGTGTCGCCCTTAGGCTTTCTCTACGGTAGTGCCGGAGCATTCCTGTCTCCTGAAAATTTAGTGGGGCGATCGGGGGCAAAATTTCCACCGGATGCGGCTACCCTGGCAGGACTCTTTTTTAGTGAAAACAAAAGCCAAAAATTTGCTCCCCATGAGACGCTGAAGCAAGAACTATTTGTTTCTGGGCCGTTTTGGGCAAACCACGGGGATGTCGCCAATTTCTATGTCCCATTACCCCGTCATCGCATTATTGACAACAGTAAAGATGATGAGTGGAGGTTGAGTCCCCAACGGAAATGGGAGCGTGATCCACAAAAGTTGGACATAGAAGCGGAATATCGGTGGCAGAGTATTGATTCGTGGAAAAGACCCAACACTGCCGATATTCGGAAGAATAGTGAGATGAGTCGTGCCCCCTGGGAATATGTCTCGTTTCTGCATCCTCAGATGAAGCTGGATGAGCGGCATGTGCTGGATGAGGATGGACTATTCCTGGAAAACGCAGTGCAGATGGATGAGGACTTTTGCCTGGTTTATCTATCGACCTATGCGCTACCGGATGGCTGGTATCGCTTTGGAGGAGAAGGACACATGGTAGACATTCGCTGTCAGGAAATTGCTTCAGACAGTACGATCCATCAGTTGCTGACGACCAAAATCCAGAAAACCTGTGCCCTACTCACTCCAGGGGTTTGGGGTTCTAATCATCTGTCCTACCGCTATCCCAAGCATTCTGAATTCCCCAAAGAGGGGATCAAGATGTTGACGGATAAACCTATTCCCTATCGGTATCGCATTGGCCAGCGATCGACTGAGCGGGGGAGATTAGGACGGGGCCGCTATGCGGTTCCTCCGGGAACGGTTTATGTGTTCAAACAACCTCTGGATAAAACCTGGTGGGAATTTCCAGAGGATTGGTTTCCCAGGGAAGGCTTACCCCTGAAGCATTTGGGCTGTGGATTATGTCTTCCAGTTGACATTGAAGGCGTTGCATAAGGAGAAGAATCATGTACAAACGAGCCTACGGCATTATTGAAGCTCTTGCACCTCTGCATGTGGGAGCAACCGCAGGGGAAGAAAGCGGCAACTTAAATTTAATTTTCCGAGATCAGTTTACGCAAACCGGAATTATTCCCGGTAGTTCGATTCGGGGACGATTTCGATCGGAGATGCGGCGTGATTCAGGAGATGAGAGTTTTTGGTATGGTGCCCCTGCGGAAACGGGTGAATCGGATGCAACGACGGAATCAGTGGTGAAGTTTGAGTATGCTTCATTGCTGTGGCTGCCTGTGTTTTGTCCTGGACAACCCGTGGTGTGGGTCAGTTGCCCCAAACTGTTGAAACGCTACCAGCGCATTGTGGGGGGTGAACTCAAGGGTGCCAAAATACCTGGTGTTTACACCGGATCATCAACCCTCAAACCCCTTAATGTGGAAGGTAAAAAGAAACTCTTCTTCAACTTTGGCTTTCTGGAATTGAAAGAAACCATGAATCTCAAAGCCTGGTTCCCTAATGGTGAAGAGCTGCCTGCGGTAGTGGTTGGAGATGATGAGATTGGCATGATTCACGATATGGCACTCTATCGTCAAAGCCGAGTTCGCCTGAAGAACGATGAGAAGCGGGTGGATGGCGGTGGTTTTTTCAATACGGAAGCACTGCCAGAAGGAACGATCATGGTCTTCCCGATCGCTATTCGAGACACTGATTCTAAAACCTCCTGGAAGCCCTTTGGAGAGCAGGAGCAGAGCGGTGAAATTTACCTGGGTGGATTAGAGTCGATCGGGTTTGGCAATTGTCAGATTACGCTGAAGGGTGAAGGAGTCGCTGCATGAGCTGGAAACTATACGAAATTGATCGGGTTGCCCAGGAACTGACGCTGAAGTTCCGGGATAAGGATGTGTTGGGTGAAAGTCACAAGATGCGGGCAACAACGGCCTATGGACTGGAACGCTTTTGGGGCGAACATTTACGTCTGGCTCAACGTGAAGAAGCCAAGTCAGAATTCTGGAAAGCAACCTGGGATGCTTTGTGCAAAATCATGAAGCAGGCTGGAGTTACGATTCCAAACGATAAAGTAACGAATGATACGAAGTCTATTCAGTCCATGTCTGAGAAGCTGTGGGCGTTTGACATCGAACAGCGCAAGATTGCCCTGGCGATTTTGATTGAGCTTTGCGACAGCCTGGTTTGGTGGACGCAACGGTACAAAAAGCCTAGCAACGGGAGATGATTCGCCATGCCAGATCATGATTATGTACCGTTGATGTTTCAGGCACAGGTGGGCGGACGATCACAGATTCACAAGTTAGAGGATCTGGCGAAGAAAGCGAGAGAACTTGGTGTCAGGAAAGAAACACTTACGCAACAAGCCTACGATTGGGCGGTACAGTGGCAGCAAGCCTGCGATCGGAAAACTATTCCCCGGTTTGAGCCGCACATTCAAACCCGTACCTGTTCCTTCACCTGGCGGATGGTGACAAACAGTGGACAGGATGCAGGCGTGATTCGCCCAGTCATTGGAGAGAGGGGATGGGCTTATTTTCCTGGCTCCAGTATGAAAGGTGCTTTCTTGAGAGCTTGCAAACAGCTTTGTCCGCCTGATGAGGTGCTACAGTTCTGTGGGGGCAAGGATAAGGATGGTGAACTACATCCGGGTATGCTGCGCTTTCATGGAGGATATCCGAATAATACCGAATGGTTGGATGATTCCCTGGTAGACGTTGTACATCCCCAGGAAGATTGGCAAACTAAGAATCAAGGGAACCACAGTGCATTGATCCAGATTTCTCTGTATCAACCGACCTTTGTGTTTGGCATTTCCAGCACAAAAGTGTTGACGGATGAGCAGTGGGAGCTGGTCTGGAAAGTCTGGCAGGCTGCGTTAGAGCAGGGGATTGGTTCACGGGTGAGTGCGGGTTACGGGCAGATTGCATCCCACAGTGGTAATAAGTTGGTGGGATTTGGCTTATCCGGGGAGGGAGCGGCTTCTAAGCTGATTAATGGAGAAGGAGAGTTTCGCCCGAATCTGTTTAAGGCAGCTCTGCGAGGACATACCCGACGGTTGTTTAATGGCATCACTGATGAAAGGACGGCAGACAGGATCACTAAGCTGCTGTGGGGTGGAATTGGTAAAGGGGAGGAAGCGACGGTTGGTTTACTCGGAATCTCTTTTAATGCGCCGGATTTAGAATTAGATGAATGGCGATCGTCCACCCAAAGAAGTAACACAGCCCCAACCTATGAAACTGGGGATGCCCTTCTGGATGTGCTGTTGATGAAGTCTGACCTGACACCAGACCAGCAGAATGAGTTAAAGCAGTTCACGGTTTGGCTGGTGAAGTTTGCTATGCTTTTGGGCGGATTTGGTAAGTCCTGGCGACGGGCATATCATCCTCGGTTTTTCCCGGAGTATGAGCGGCAACTGATTGGTTGCCATTGGGAGTTTACGAAGCGTTCCTATCCTTTGTACATTCCATTTAATGAGAATCTGACGGCAATCAGTAAATTCCTGGATGCTTTTTATGACAAAGGGAAGGAATTTTCCTGGTTACAAGAGATGAATACTCAAGGGAAACCAACACCGGGAATTCGGGAAGCCTGGCACAAAGGCAATGTCCAGGTTTGGGGACGGTTAGCCGAAGATGAAGAAGATAGTCTGGCGATCGAATGGTTCCATGATCCTGGGTTCGCCATCAAACAGTCGGAACTCACTGGGAAAATGGGTAAAGTGGGACGGTTATGGCATCGAATGTATCCCCGTTTTCGCAAAATCCAGAATAGTGAGGGGAGAACGAGTTGGAGACAAACTGATCAGTATGCAGAACTGCTCACGATCTTTCCCAATGGGATTGATAACAAGCAGGAGCAGGAGAAAGCGAAGAATTTTCTCAAGTTTTTAGAACAGGAAACGGAATTTATTCGGCTCTGGTAGGGGGATAACCATGAATGTTTGGCTTGTGACCACTGGAAGCAGTGATGTTCAGTTAATGAATGGAAGTGATGATAGTTGGAAGGACTGGTATCCAGATATCAAAAAATCGCTGTATCGGTTGCCATTCAAGCCAATCAAAATCAATGAGGAGGAGGAGCTGTATCGGTTGCCTGCCAGGGTGCTGGGTCTTGCCTATGAGCAATTACCAGACGAGGTGAAACCCCAATTAACGCTCCCCCTATTGCAGGGTTTTACGCAGGAATTAAAGGCAAAAGAGGTTGTCATTGATCAGATTATCGTTTTGATGAGCGATCAGGAGAATCTCTTTGCTGAAGACGATCGGGAGTCAAAGCGGTGTCCGTACTGGCAAGATACCTGTTTGCTGTATCCGATTCTGGCGGACTACTTCTGTCAGCATTTTCCGGAGGCTGAGATCAAACCGCTATTCCTCAAACCTCAGCCTGCTGATAAAGGTCTGGATGATTGGGATGCAGTTTTGGGATTGGCACAACGGAAAATTGCCGGACTGGAGTTTGAGCCAGAACCACAAACGATTTATGTGAGTCATCAGGCAGGAACTCCAGCGATTTCTTCAGCGGTGCAGTTTTCGAGTCTGGCAAAGTTTGGCGATCGCGTTCGGTTTCTCGTCAGCAGTGAGCTAGACACTCGTACTCCCGAAATTCTCCCCAGTTCCTCGTACTTAAAAGGCATTCGTCAGCAAGAAGCAATGACTCTGCTCGATCGCCATGACTATTCTGGTGTAGAGGTGTTAGTTAGAGATTACCTCAAAGGTAATGAAGAAACTAAAACATTGCTGAATGCTGCTATTCAATGGAACTTTGCCAAGTTTGATGAGTTCGCCAATGAAATTCAGAAGTTATCGAGTCCAGAGTGTCAAGATTTGATTGAGGAAGTGAAAGAGCGATCGCAGCAATGGTGGTGGACTGCTTACGAAGCAGCTTATCTAGCTTGGTTACGATTAGACCAAGGTAATACTGTTGATGCTTTTTTCCACAGCTTCCGCTCGATTGAGGGTGCGTTTTCAAATTGGGGTAAGAAAGTATTTTATGAATACGTTGAAATTGAAAATGAACGAGCTTTTCTACAGCCCTCAATTCTTGAATCCTCACATGATTACTTTAAGGGCGCAAAATTTAAGCAGGACGGTACACCTAAAAATAGCCTTGCCAAGCTAAAGCAAAAGCTCTTAGCCATGGCAGAAAGAATCAAAAATGTTGGAGAAAAAGATCAGAGGTCAAAAGGTCTGCTTCTTTTTGGTGATGACTTATATATTCTTTTCAGATCTCAAAAACCTGATTATGAGGGAGAAAACTTCAATCGATTTTGGAACTCGGAGGATGGTATCGGTGAAAAGCGTAATAAGAACTTTCATCAGTTACAAGGTTTGTCCCAAGAGGATTTGCTCAGTGATTGGGAGGTGAATAATCCAAATGAATGGGAAAAACAACTGCTGACATATCTAAACTTCATTGCTAAAGAAGATTTGTCTAAAAAGTTTGAGTTTCTAGAAGAAGCCAGTTTGATGGCAAAAGTACACCAAGAATTGGTAAGCGCGATCGACTCCCTCTAAACCCGCTGCAAGTCACACCTGATCTACAATAAATCCATTCTCATTCCCCGACTGCTCCATTCTCCAATTACTATGCTTGCTTCACCCCAACCCTCACTTTCCGTTGAAGACTATCTCCAGCTAGAAGCCGAGAGCCTGATCAAGCATGAGTACATTAACGGTGATGTCTATGCAATGGCTGGAGCTAGCGATACTCATGTCACCATTGCCTTAAATATCGCAGCTCTGCTTCGCAGTCATGTGCGGGGGAGTGGGTGTCGCGTTTACATTGCCGACATGAAGGCCCGCATTGAAGCCCGGAATTGCTTCTATTATTCAGATGTGATGGTGACTTGTGACCCGCGAGATCAGGAAACATCTACCTATAAGCGGTTTCCTAAGCTGATTGTTGAAGTCCTTTCTGATTCTACGGAAGCGTTCGATCGCGGTGACAAGTTTGCCGATTATCAAATCCTGGAAAGTTTAGAGGAGTATGTTTTGATCAATACTCGTCATCAGCGAGTCGAGTGTTTTCGTCGCAATGCTGAGGGACTTTGGGTGTTGCAATACTACACTCCAGAAACACACCGCTTTGAGCTGCACAGCATCAATTTCTCTGATACTCTGGCAGCATTGTATGAAGATGTTGTGCTAGAGCCGACGCTATCAGTTTCAGAGGAGTGAGGAGTGAGGAGTGAGGAGTGAGGAGTGTTCGCGGAGCATGGGCGCAGCCTGTAGGAGTCAGGGGTGGGGAGTGGAATGAAACCAGGATTCAATGTGCTGCTGTGAATCTCTCTGTCTTGGGAATGCGAATTTAATACTCTGGAGTTCTTGTGGGGTGGGCATCTTACCCGCCCAGTCAATGAAGCAGAACCATTGCACAGGTTATTGAATTCATGCTCCTTAACCAATCAGCGTAGAGCGATCGCTTAACTATGGGTAGCGTAATTTTATCGTTTGTAGGTAATCAAGATCCGTTCGCAAAGCAGAATACGGAAGGGTCGATCGTTTCGTTAGTTCGTTATCTTAAATCTGAGCATTACTCAATCGATCACGTGGTCTTATTGCATACGCAAAGGACTCAAATCAATGCGATCGATACGCAGCAGTGGTTGTTGGCGGATGGGTTGAGTGACTTAACGGCGGAGCAGGTCGTCTGTTGGGCGGTGGATGAGGCGTTGTCGGAGGATCCGATCGATTCTCTACTGGCGATTCGGGTGGCGCGATCGGCGGTTGATAGAGTGCAGGAGGGGCGATCGGCGGGGGATTGGTTGGAGTTGAATGCGTCTTCGGGAACGCCTGCGATGAAGGCGGCGTGGGGGATTTTGCAGGCGGCGGGATACATTCCCAATAGTCGGGTGTGGCAGGTACGCAATCCCCAGGAGATGCGGGTGGGGCAGGTGCGGGTGTTTCAGGCGAATGTGAATGTGCTGAGGCAGGAGTTTGACCGCCAGGTGGCGCGGCGGCAGGTGCAGGATTACAACTACAGTGGAGCCAGGGTTACGCTGGAGGCGGCAGGGTTACTGTCTCCGGTGCTGGGGGCGTTGCTGAGTTATGGGCGGTGTCGGCTGGCGTTGGATTTTGATCGGGCGTATTCGGCGATCGCTCCGGTGGGGAAGGAGGTGTCATCGCGCTGGGTGCAGGAGGTGTCGAGGCTGCGGCAGAAGGATCAGCGGGCGTTGTTGCAGGAGGCGTATTTTAATGCTGAGGTGCGGTTGAGGAATCAGGAGTATTCGCAACTGTTGGTGGAGGTGTTTCGGTTTCAGGAGGGGGTGTTGCGCTATGGGGTGGGGCAACTGGTGGGGCGGGTGCCGATGCGGTTTGAGGAGACGGGGGAGTTTTGGCGTGGGGTGGAACGGGTGGAGGAGGGGCGGTTATTTCGGTTTTTGCAGGGGTATCGGTTTAGGGGGAATGCTCTGACGTTGGAGAAGTTTCCGAATCGTCCGGTGATGATGGCGATTTTGGAGTACGATGCGGCGATGTTTGGGCCGGTGTTGGAGGTTTTGAAGTCGCTGAATGAGTATTGTGAGCAGCGGAATCAGTTGGTGCATCAGTTTGCGGGAATTTCGGAGCTGGAGAATGCGGCGGATTGTTTGCAGAAGATGCGGCAAGTTTTGAGGGCGATCGGGGTTTCGCGGGTGGAGAATGCGTTTGATGGGTTGAATGGGGAGGTGTTGGGGTTGTTGGGTGGGTAGGGGCGGCTCACGAACCGCCCATATGGGGAGAGGGGTAGGTTGGGTTGAGCCTGGCGAAACCCAACGAGAGAAGAGGCAGAAGGCAGAAGGCAGGAGGGACAATGTCCATCAATTACAAAAATTTAGGTTTATGTCGTTGGGTTTCCTGCGTCAACCCAACCTACGGGTTTTGTTGATATAAACGGTGTAATTATTGTTTACAGGTTTCTCTCCGATCGCCTTTCCAAAAGCTGGAAATAGTAAAGGTAAGGGTATCTCCATTAAGTTTATTTCTGGTCAAATTATATTCTTTTTCTGATGTAATTATGGATGCTAATTTTCGGGTGGCTCAGGTTCGGAATGCTGCGGTGGCGCTGGTGAATGGGGCGATTACGCTGGTGATTTTGTTGATTGCGCCGTTGGGGTTGGCGGCGGTGATGATGAATACGCTGTTGGTGATGGTGGCGACGTATTTTACGGGGATGGCGGCCGATCGCGTGGTGGGCTTTTTGCAGCCTGCAAGGTCGCGGCGGGTGGAGCAACTCAGGGATGATCCGGCTCTGGATCGACTGGAGCGGCGGGAGGGATTGGATCAACTTCAGCAGCGACGACCGGATCAGCTCGATCGCTATTAGGATTATGGGTTAAATAAACTGTGAAGGGTGTTACTTCGTTGACTGGGCGGGCAAGATGCCCACCCCACAAGAACTTGAGTTGAGTTGAGTTGAGTTGTTGACTGGGCGGGCAGGATGCTCACCCCACAAGAACTTGAGTTGAGTTGAGTTGTTGACTGGGCGGGCAGGATGCCCACCCCACAAGAACTTGAGTTGAGTTGAGTTGTTGACTGGGCGGGCAGGATGCCCACCCCACAAGAACTTTGGTTGATTTGATTTGCGTTCCCTGGGGTTGTGATGGGGGGATAAGTGGATTAAACGATGCGGACGTTATACATTGCCCAGCAGGGGTGTTATGTGGGCCTGAGCCAGGAGTGTCTGGTGATTAAGCAGGGTCAGGTGGTGCTGGAGGAGGTGCAGTTGCCGCTGCTGGAGCAGGTTTTGATTTTTGGGAAGTCGCAGGTGACGACGCAGGCGATTCGGGCTTGTTTGTGGCGGGATATTCCGATCGCCTATTTGTCGCGGATGGGGTATTGCTATGGGCGGGTGTTGCCGATTGAGCGGGGCTATCGTCAGTTGGTGCGGTATCAGCAGCAGCTTTTGGCGGCGGAGCGGTTGATGGTGGCGCGGCAAATTGTGCAGGCGAAGTTGAGGAATGGGCGGGTGTTGCTGTTGCGGCAGCGGCGAAAGAATGAGTCTGGGTTGGTGGATCGGGCGATTGAACAGTTGGATTATCTGGCGCAGGAGGTACTTCAGGCGGAGTCGATCGCGCGGTTGATGGGGTTGGAGGGGGCAGGGGCGGCGGCGTATTTTGCGGCGTTTGGGGAGTGCATCATGGGGTCAGAGTTTGTGTTTATGGCGCGGAGCCGTCGTCCGCCAGGGAATCCGGTGAATGCGATGCTGAGTTTTGGTTATCAGGTGTTGTGGAATCATTTGCTGAGTTTGATTGAACTTCAGGGGCTTGATCCTTACTATGCTTGTTTGCATCAGGAGTCGGAGCGGCATGCGGCGTTGGCTTCAGATTTGATTGAGGAGTTTCGCGCACCGATTGTGGATTCGCTGGTGCTGTATTTAATCGGACGGGGAATGGTATCGGCGGAGCAGGATTTTGAGTTTCGGGATGGAGGATGCTATTTAAATGATGCGGGGCGCAGGACGTTTTTGCGGGCGTTTTTGCTGCGGATGGAGGAGCGGTTGCAGTCGGCGGATGGGGGTTCTCGGCCGCGGTGGGATGTGCTAAATCAGCAGGTGAAGGCGTATAAGCAGTTTGTCTATGCTCCGGCGCAGGGATATCAGCCGTATTTGATTCGGTAGTTGGGGGTGGGGAATGTTGCTTTATATTGTGACGTACGATATCCGAAATGATAAGCGGCGGAAGAAGGTGGCGGATTTGTTGGAGGGCTATGGGAAAAGGGTGCAGTATAGTGTGTTTGAGTGTGTGTTGCCGGAGCGGAAGTATGAGGAGTTGCGGCAGCGGTTACGCAAACGGGTGAAGTTGCCGGAGGATAGTGTGCGATTTTATCCGGTGTCGCGGCATACGCTGGAGCGGGTGGAGGTGTGGGGTGGCTGTCCGGTGACGCAGTTTCCAGGATCGGTGGTGGTGTAATGATGGAATGGTTGGGGTTTGCGAGGCTGGGGCGAAATGGCTGGAATGCCCATTCTTTCGTTGGGAGCCTCGATGCTGCTCTGGGAGAGGGTTTTGGGGATTCGATCGGGGTGGTTTGGGGTGGTTTGAGGGTGGTTTGGGGAGGAGCCTCGCAAATGGGGTCTGGACATCTGATGGTGTATGGGTTTGAATAGGGAGGAGTCCCCACTCGCTGGGGAAACTAATTGAATGGAAACATGAAACCTGTCACAGGAACGGCCCAGGCATCCCAGATTGTCCCCACTCGCTGGGGAAACTAATTGAATGGAAACGTTATGCAAATTAAGAGATGGGAGTCGGGACGTAACCCCGTCCCCACTCGCTGGGGAAACTAATTGAATGGAAACCAGCCGATATGGCCGCTAATGCCATAGGTGGGATAGTGTCGTCCCCACTCGCTGGGGAAACTAATTGAATGGAAACAGTTCCAAATGTTTGCATTGATTGTGATTGTAGCTTTGTTCGTCCCCACTCGCTGGGGAAACTAATTGAATGGAAACGTTCCATCAGTTCGCCGAGAGTGTACACACCTGGCGTAGTCCCCACTCGCTGGGGAAACTAATTGAATGGAAACTGCTCAGTTAGAGCTAGTAGAGCGGCGATGATGAGCCGTCCCCACTCGCTGGGGAAACTAATTGAATGGAAACAAAGTCTGGATCAAAAAGTCAGTTGAAGTGACTCGTGTCCCCACTCGCTGGGGAAACTAATTGAATGGAAACTCGCTGTTCAGTACCTTTTGCACGGACTCAGGCAACAGGGTCCCCACTCGCTGGGGAAACTAATTGAATGGAAACAGGTCTACCATGGGTCTTGTCTCGGCTTGCGGTACTTCCACGTCCCCACTCGCTGGGGAAACTAATTGAATGGAAACAGCTCGTTGTCTTGTTGTGTTGATGGCTCAACACCCACGAGTCCCCACTCGCTGGGGAAACTAATTGAATGGAAACATGTAATCCTGAAGTTCCACGATCGGCTCCTAAAAGTTTGTCCCCACTCGCTGGGGAAACTAATTGAATGGAAACGCTTTTGTTGGCGCAATGATTCGCGCGCTTGTTCTATGTCCCCACTCGCTGGGGAAACTAATTGAATGGAAACTTTGGGACATTCTTTCAGGTGCTAGTTCGCCAAACAGGTTCGTCCCCACTCGCTGGGGAAACTAATTGAATGGAAACCATTCGATCGCTCCTTTGTTTTATAAACTTAAGCCAACAAGGTCCCCACTCGCTGGGGAAACTAATTGAATGGAAACCAAGCCATTTCACGCTGAACCCCGAATCGCTCTCTAGACTGCAACGTCCCCACTCGCTGGGGAAACTAATTGAATGGAAACACCTTTCACCAGTATTCGAGTTCTTCGCCCGTTTGAAAGTCCCCACTCGCTGGGGAAACTAATTGAATGGAAACTCGCTCCTTTTCCTATAAACCATTCCCAGTGATAAGGTCCCCACTCGCTGGGGAAACTAATTGAATGGAAACCGTCTTTCTCCAGTCGTACTGCGTGCGTATGAGTGGAGTCCCCACTCGCTGGGGAAACTAATTGAATGGAAACCGACCTAGGAAACATGGGGGAGAGAAAACCCTCGGAACAGTTTGTCCCCACTCGCTGGGGAAACTAATTGAATGGAAACTTCTTCGCCAACTAAAACAGGAAAAGCTGAAACTAATTGTCCCCACTCGCTGGGGAAACTAATTGAATGGAAACTTGTCCTCGATCGTGTACCCCTCCGGGAGATTAGTGCAGTCCCCACTCGCTGGGGAAACTAATTGAATGGAAACCATTCGAGATGTCCCGCATACTTAGGCTGCACGACGGCATGTCCCCACTCGCTGGGGAAACTAATTGAATGGAAACCTCTCTGGGCTGACACCCTCAATCACGAGGGTCTTCCCGTCCCCACTCGCTGGGGAAACTAATTGAATGGAAACTCACCATATTTCAGCTTTAACTTTTGGTAGACAGTAGAGTCCCCACTCGCTGGGGAAACTAATTGAATGGAAACCTAGAACTCGTCGGTTACTGGAGTAGCAGTAGTAGCAGGTCCCCACTCGCTGGGGAAACTAATTGAATGGAAACAAAGAACAGTCTCACAGCTTTTTGAGAGCTGCTTCCGCGTCCCCACTCGCTGGGGAAACTAATTGAATGGAAACTAAAAAATCTTGGAATAGCGGAGTTCTCACTAGAACAAGTCCCCACTCGCTGGGGAAACTAATTGAATGGAAACCCCTGGAAGGTGGTACAACTCCCCCAGGGCAAGAAGAAACGTCCCCACTCGCTGGGGAAACTAATTGAATGGAAACGAGTATAAGAGACGCAAAATACCAAGTTTGATAGTTTGCGTCCCCACTCGCTGGGGAAACTAATTGAATGGAAACGGATTGATGATTCCTAACCAGTCTTTCATCTCATCCCAGTCCCCACTCGCTGGGGAAACTAATTGAATGGAAACGACTCCAATGGAGCAGGATGGGTTAATTCCATTGTGTGTCCCCACTCGCTGGGGAAACTAATTGAATGGAAACAGAGACATACAAACCACCTAAGCATCTTATTGTTTCAGGTTCCCACTCGCTGGGGAAACTAATTGAATGGAAACTTGCTCACAAGAATGCTATGGGCACTGCCTGGCGTGTCCCCACTCGCTGGGGAAACTAATTGAATGGAAACAACTCTAGAACTGAAAAGCCTCCTGTCTTGCCTCGATCACGTCCCCACTCGCTGGGGAAACTAATTGAATGGAAACAATTGATGCTGTCCACTCAAACCGATCGCCACTCTGCGTCCCCACTCGCTGGGGAAACTAATTGAATGGAAACGGAGGATATCTTCAACTACAAGCAGATCTCCCATATCAGTCCCCACTCGCTGGGGAAACTAATTGAATGGAAACAATTCCCGAGGGCCACGGGCTAGTAAGTCCTCCGCTTCGTGTCCCCACTCGCTGGGGAAACTAATTGAATGGAAACGATTCATTTGTGCTGGTGCGGTTGCACAGGACTTAATGTGTCCCCACTCGCTGGGGAAACTAATTGAATGGAAACAGTTAATTGACGGATCTTAGGCGGCAAATCTAGGCATTGTCCCCACTCGCTGGGGAAACTAATTGAATGGAAACCGCCCTCTCCCTCGACAGACCCGGTTAGTGCAATACCGTCCCCACTCGCTGGGGAAACTAATTGAATGGAAACCTCTCCTTTTGCCCTTTAGGGCTAGTGTTGTGTAGTGTCCCCACTCGCTGGGGAAACTAATTGAATGGAAACGATAGTAATAGCGAACATTCCCCTTAGTTTCCCCGAACAAGTCCCCACTCGCTGGGGAAACTAATTGAATGGAAACGATTAGAGCAGGTCAGCCAGGCTCAGGTCAGGTTGCTCTAGTCCCCACTCGCTGGGGAAACTAATTGAATGGAAACTTTCTACGCTTCTCCCAGGTCTCATTGTGTGGGTCGTCCCCACTCGCTGGGGAAACTAATTGAATGGAAACACTCATAGGAATGTCTGGGCTTGGGTTGGCAACCAGGTTGTCCCCACTCGCTGGGGAAACTAATTGAATGGAAACCCAGAATGCGGAGAACCCGTCTTCCTCCGTAAAGCCCATCGGGTCCCCACTCGCTGGGGAAACTAATTGAATGGAAACGCTGAGAAACCTACCAGAGCAACAATAGTTGCAAGCACGTCCCCACTCGCTGGGGAAACTAATTGAATGGAAACTGTTTTTGTGACAGACCAGTCAGGTTCCGTTCTGTAATTGTCCCCACTCGCTGGGGAAACTAATTGAATGGAAACTTCCCTATCTCTACGAGAAGTTTGTAAATCACATCAGAGTCCCCACTCGCTGGGGAAACTAATTGAATGGAAACGTAAACGCTGTTAGCGTTAGGGAGAACAGCGCAAACAGTGTCCCCACTCGCTGGGGAAACTAATTGAATGGAAACAGCTTGTCGAAGCAGCAGGTTAACAGCTTATATTTCCTGTCCCCACTCGCTGGGGAAACTAATTGAATGGAAACAGTTACACGATCGGACTACCGCCCGCTACCTCTGTGCGCCCCCACTCGCTGGGGAAACTAATTGAATGGAAACGGGTTTGGATTTCCTTTAGGCATAAGTTTTCCTCTCTCTTCGTCCCCACTCGCTGGGGAAACTAATTGAATGGAAACCCTCATCAAAAGGATTTAGCAACGCGCTTCCCTCCCTGTCCCCACTCGCTGGGGAAACTAATTGAATGGAAACTTAGAACTGATCACAACCTGAGCATTGTTTGCTTTAAGTCCCCACTCGCTGGGGAAACTAATTGAATGGAAACCTTTCTCCCTAATTCAGGCAAAAACTGCCGCGTAGTCCCCACTCGCTGGGGAAACTAATTGAATGGAAACGCTTCCTGGATGACCTCGATCGCTGCACTCAGGATGATGGTCCCCACTCGCTGGGGAAACTAATTGAATGGAAACGCGAGCAAAGGCGCGAAGCTGTAGAGATATCCGTCGTAGTACCACTATCGACGATCGGCTTCTGGCAGGTCAGCATGGTGGTGTAGTCGATCGGAGGGATGGCGATGATAAAGGAAGCCAGAGAAACAATTAAACAAGCTCAGAACGAACCTCATGTTGCGCTAATCGCATGGATAAGCTGGCTGATCATGAAGTTAGGTATCTTTTCGGCTCCATTTGTTTTGCTAACCTGGGTTCTGCTCTGTGTTTTTACTGGACATCCGATCGCGTCAGACACCAAAAAGACCGACGCGGGAGAGGGCGATCGGTCTTCTGTAGGATGAGTTGGGTGGCGATCGGGTTTAATCCTCTTCAAGTCTGAATAACTTGCCGTGCCGATCGTTTCGCTGCAATCAAAGTCCCCACTCGCTGGGGAAACTAATTGAATGGAAACGTCATCGGATGTTCGGCTGACCAACGATCGGCAAAGTCGTCCCCACTCGCTGGGGAAACTAATTGAATGGAAACGCGATCGATCGTGATCAGTTCTTTTGGCAAGGTTAAGTCCCCACTCGCTGGGGAAACTAATTGAATGGAAACGGCTTTTAATCGATATACACAAAACGGCGCGGTTAAAATGTCCCCACTCGCTGGGGAAACTAATTGAATGGAAATAGCTCATACAGCAGTGCTGCGGAAGAATTAATTGAATGGAAGCAATAAAAACACGATTATGAATCAACAAGAGCGCGAAGAGATGATTCACAGGGGTGGGGAAAGAATCTATCTTTTACTTCAGGAAGGTCATTCCGTCGAAGATGCAGTCATGATTAATTACAACTGCATGAAAAGGGAACGGCAAGAGTTAAAAGAAAAGAACAAATCAAAGAATGATGAGTCTTGATGGAGCCTGGTTTTATTAAGTAATCAAATATTTTTCGCTGGCGATACAGGTATAAGTACTGATAGAGAAGTCCCCACTTGCTGGGTAAACTCACTTTATGTTCATCTCAGGCGTAATGCGAGGACGGCCCCGATGATTCGATGGAAATTAACATCGTTATTTGATCCTGATCTCGAACTCATAGCCAGCTTGCCTGTCACTGGCAAAAATCAGGCAGCCCCCCTGAAGATGGAGGGCCCAAAGGAGGAGGTGGAGGCGACCGCCCGTAGAATTCGGTTTGAGCCTGGAGCCTTTGGGCACAAGCTCGACATCAATCAGATAACGGCGATCGACGTTGATTACCTCTTCAGCCAGATGCCGCTAGCAGTAGAAATCATTGAAGGAGCTGAGGTCATAGCGGGTGGCTATGATCCAGAAGTTGGCGATGCGCTGACTTAGCCAATGGGCACTCCAGGTTCGATCGCCTCTCTAAAATCTCCGCATGGAAGGGGCAGAGTGGTTTAATCCTGATTAAACTTCATTGTCTAGCTCTGATTCGCCATCAGAAACATTTGCATTCTCTACAATTTGGCTAATGTCATCTGGATTAAAATCTGGGGCATTGGGAACTTGATCGGGTTGAGAAGATGGATCTAAATTGCGATCGATCAGGGGATGTGGTTCTGAAATACATTGTGGTTGATTAGCCGGATTTTCTTCAGATTGGGAAGAATAAGTAGCCATTGTGATTCTCCGCTTAACTCTATCAGCTATCTTTTTTCTTTTTACTTTTCTTGTCTTTTTTGGCTTCTTTTCCTTTGATTGCGTCCGGTTTTATTGTGTCTGGAACCACTCGATCGAGTACTGCAACAGCCCCTTTAGAAACATTTCCTAAAATAGCTTCCGATGAGGTAGTGATAATATCGGCAGATTGTGCCTTAATCTGCTCTCCGGTGTCCTGTAATACATCAATCACATCAGCGAGATTGACAGTTAAATCGCTAGCAGAGGAGCGAACCACCTTAGCGGTATCCCCTACGGAATTCTCGATTTTGCCGGCGCGATCGCCTACTTGAGAAGCCACCTGATCCAGAAGATGGGAAATGTCGTGGTCAGTGCTATTCTCAGCATCAGAACCGTTTTTATCCAGGGCTTTCTGGCTCAGTTTTTGAACTGCTGTATTCACCAGTTCGCCCACTAAAACTCCAGCGATGGCTGTGCCAACCCGTCGAGTATTGACATTCGATTTTTTCTGGTTTTGCTGCTTTTTAGCTTTCTCTTGCTTTTTCCTTGATTTTTTCTTACCCATGATTATTTTGCCTGTGTTTTTAAGTTTTGGTTGTGAAGCTCCATTGTAAGAATTGGGCTGTTAATTCACACCAACAAAAAGGCTCAGGTTAACTGGAAAATGGTGATCCTTTGGGAGGACATTTCCCAGGATTCAGTAAACTCAGATCTTGCACCGGGTTATTCCACCTGCCCTGCAATGAATTGCGGGCTAATGGCCCAAACCCATTGAAATGGGTTGAAAGCCTGCTTTATTAAGGGTTTAGTCCGTTTAAACGGACTTCAGTGATTAGCCCCGAATTCATTCGAGGGCGGGGGATTGGGAAAGCTGCAAGATGTGAATTGGCTCCTATCGCCCTTGGGGAGAGGGGTTGGGGGTGAGGGCACACCACTTTAAAATCCCGCTTGGGAGGGGTAGGGGGCAACTCTTCTGCCAAAGTCTTAACTATGCTCAAAAAATTTTCGTCAAAGAGATTGACGGAATCCGCAGAATTCACTACGCTATTCGATTAAGGCGATGAAAAACTCTGGTGTAGTGCAAACGTCGCCCGACCCTCAGGAATTCAGCGTGACCAAGCGGTGCAAACAACACCACTCAGCCACTAACCCGACAGACAAGTGACCAGCGAGTCTGTACAGGCTAGGGTTTATTTTAGCTGAGGTTTTACCAAGGGTTTTACCAAGGTTGGACTAAGGCTGGGAGCGATTCTGGTTTGGTGGGGAAAACTGGGTTCCTGGGTTTCTTCCCTCAGAACTTAAAGGAATTTTTTCATGACAGGCGAAAACTTCATATTTCACTCTGGCAGCGAATCCGACTCGTTGCCCGATCGGGAGTTGCCTAATCGGGAATCGATCAAATTAGTGGCGATCGGTTCCCATGAAGGCGTGAATGAGATTGTCCATCAGTTGCATGTCCTCAATGTCCGTGATGCCACTACCTGGAGTCGGTTTCTGCCCACCCCCAATCCCAATGAGGTGATGAAGATTAATACTCACTATCGAATTCGCAGGTAAACGGGGGTCTGCCGTTTTTATCGCCCTTACCCTGAAGCTCTCTCCCTGGGGGCAAGGGACTTCGATCCGGCTCTCCTGGGGGGCTACCGTGTACACAGATCTTGGCTGAGAGGCTCAAATCCTGATAGATCCCCCTAAATCCCCCTTAAAAAGGGGGACTTCTAATCCGGTTCCCTCTTAAAAAGGGGGACTTCTAATCCGGTTCCCTCCTTTTTAAGGAGGGTTAGGGAGGATCAAACCCAGTCGTGGCTAGAGCCGATGACTTGTGTGTACACCGTAGCCTGGGGGGTGGGCACCTGGGGGTAAATTCACAAAAATTCAGGTTTGGGTTTCCTGATGTCCGGTATTGGGGCTGGAAGAGTTGATATAGGCTTAGACTCTTTGGGCTGGCCTGTAACCTCGACTTGCCTGTAACTTTGTGCAAAATGAATAAACAGTCCCGGTTAGAACTCTTAGAGCACTTGACTTTGCTGGGATCAGGGGTGGGTGCAGTGGCATCGATTCTCCTGAATCAAGCTTCCTATGCGATTCCGCCACTATCGCTGGCTTTGGCGTTGAGTGTGTTAAACCGCAGATCTGAACGGCAAATGTTACAGGATAAGCAGATGACGGTTGATTCGATCGATCAGCGGTTGTCGCAACAGTTGAATCGGCTTCAGCACCAGGTTTCACAATTGCCTACCCCAGAAACGATCCATCAGCTTTCCAGGGGGGTTGTACTGCGGAATCGGGAACTGGCAGACCACTTGTATGCAGAAATTACTGCAATGCAGACGGAGTTTCAGCAGAAGTTTGACCAACTGGAACAACAGGATCTGAACATGGTTTGTCATGACTTGCAGCAGCTCCGGGAACAATACATTTCTCTGACTGAGACAGTCAAGCAGATGCAGGCAGTGGGGGGTGGTTTATCTGATTCCAGCCGATTGGAGCAGATTGAGGCGATCGTGAATCACTTTAACCTGGAGATTGGTGATTTACAAACTCGGCTGGAAACATTCACTGGCCAGACGAAACCAAATCTGGCGGCTTTGCAAGAGCGGGTGAATCGCCTCGATCGCCTGTTTAGTCAGCTTCCCCCTCCAGTGGATGCTACGTCACTGAAGAAGGAGGTGGCGGAACTGATTCGGATTATTGGGGATCTGGTGCCGAAGCGGGAAATGGTGGCTTTAGTGAATGAGGTGCAGGCGTTGCAGCAGCAGCAGGACACCCTGCATCATTCTGTTGCTACGGTTAAGGCAACGGCGGGTGAGGTGCGGCGGTTGTCCGATCGGGTGGATGGGCTGATGCAGGAACAGCAGCATTTGAGTGAAACGGTGAAATCGCCGGATGTGCTGGATTTGATCGCGTTGCAGCGTCAGTTCAGTGATCTGTCTAAGCTGGTGACGGCGACGATGAAGGGGGCGGCTGAGGGGGCTGAGCAATTGGCGAGAAATGGGGGCGATCGGGTTCAGGCTTTGGGGGCGGGTCGTTCTGATTTGATTGTGGACTTTAATGTTGCTTCGGCGGGAACGGAGCCGAGGGTGAACCCTGAGCTTTCGGGGAGTCGGGCGGTGTTGCTGGAGGCTTTGAAGTCCACGCGGCAGCGATTGATTTTGATTTACCCCTGGTCGGTGCAGTGTCCGCTGGAGGATGACCTATTTCAGGCGTTCCATGCGTTCCTGGGGCAGAATCGACGGTTGGCGATCGGATGGTGTCAGGCGGCATCCCCTACGGACGATCGCTGGATTGGGAAGCTGCGACGAGCCTGGCAGACGAATCAGCCGAACCGGGTGCAGGCTACTTTACGGCGGTTGCTTCAGTTGAAGCAGGCTTATCCTCAGACGTTTCAGTTTAAGGTTTTGGGGGGAAGTGAGAACTTTTTGGTGTCCGATCGATCGTTTGCGGTGCTGGGGATGGCGGATACGCTGACCTCAACGACGATTTTCCCGGAGTTGCAACTGAAGCTGCGGACTCAACATCCGGCGGTGATTCAACAATTGATCGATCGTTTTGATGCCCCCAGGTTGGCTCTGGATGATGGGACGGCTTACTGGAATCGGGCGGTGACTCGCCATGATCTGGGAGATTATGGTGGGGCGATTGCTGACTATACCCATTTGCTGACGCAGGAGACTGATGCGGCTCGCCAGGCGATCGTTTATAACGGTCGGGGGCGGCCCATTGTGATGCGGGGAATGTGGCGGAGGCGATTGCTGATTTTGAGCAGTCGGTTCAGCTTCAGCCTTATCAGGCGTTGGCCTACTGCAACTGGGGGTTTATTCGCGCTGAACATGGTGATTTTCAGGGGGCGATTAAGGATTTCAGTTGTGCAATTCAGAATCAGCCGGATTGTGCGATCGCCTATTTCCAGCGGGGGTTGGCGCGGCAGAAGTTGGGGCACTATCAGGAGTCGCTTTCGGACTATACGGCGGCTCTGGATCAGGCTCCCGATGGGGCAGCGGCTTACTATTATCGGGGGCAGGTCTGGCAGATGTTGGCGCAGTATGAGCAGGCGATGGAGGATTTGACGCAGGCGGCGGAGCGGTTTGCAGCGCAACGGAGTGAGGCGAAGGCCCAAAAGGCCCGGGAGAATTTGGTACAGCTTCGTCAATTGCTGGCTTCTCGGTCTGTGATGCCCAAAGTGGTGGAACGCAATGGGGTGAGGGCGACGGGTCTTTCGGGGGTGGTGTAGGAGTGGGGCCGGTTGTGATGCTGCTCTGGCTTAACCCTTGTTGGGATCTACCTCATGATATAGTCCACTCGACGGGTTCAATTTTAGAATTGACAGGAATAAGGGATTTAAGTTTGTATTCCTAAAATCCTGAGATGGAACACCAGAGGCAACTGCATGACGGTCATTGCGTATCTTTTGTACGGTGATAATCAGATGTACGAGAGAGAACTTGTGTTCAGTCTTCTCTCGATGCTGCGTTTTCTGAAGGATCAAAATGAATCTGATTCCTCTCTTTCGATTAGTGTGATTAGCGATCGAGAGCGGGAGATTTTGACTCATTTACCGACTCCGTTGCCGATCGAACAGTTGATCGTTTCCCAGGGTGAATTGGATGGATGGATGAGGGGGGGAGCTTATCGGCATGGGGTTAAACCCTGTGCTTTGATGAAGGCTCTGGATGTTTATCAAGAGTCGGTAATTTTGATCGATACTGATACGTATTTTGTGGAGACTCCGCTGCGGTTAATTGAGCGTGTATCGTCCACGTCATCTGTAATGCATCGATTTGAGTACTGGATTCAGGATGAGCCGATGTGGCAGCCGATCGTTGAGCGGGTGGGGGATGGAATTGAGCTACATGGAATTACTGTTTCGCGGCAGTCTCCGATGTATAATTCGGGGGTTTTGGGGGTTGATTATTCCCAGCGATCGCTCCTCGATCGGGTGTTTGAGCTTTTGAGTACGCTGTACGATTGGTCGCCGATCTTTAATGTTGAGCAGTTTGCGGCTGGGGTAACGCTGCATCAATGGACAAATTTGCTGACCAGCGATGATATTGTGAAGCATTATTGGGGATATGAGCGGGAATTTGTGCATTCCCAAATCAATCGATCGCTCATGAATGCTAAGACTCCGTTTAATGAATTGATGCATCATCCTGCGACCTTTGCGGTGGGCTATCCCCGGCAGCCGATTAAAGATCGCCTAGTGAGTAAGGTGCGGGGAGCAATGCAGGGGTGGAACGATCGTTATCGGTTTGCTTATTTGTCCTACCGTACAGCGTTGTTCTATGCGAGCAAGGATAGGGAGTATGCCAATATCTGGGCGACGATCGCACTTGAGGAAGCTCGAATGGCAGTGGGGGTATTGGATGGTGGATCTGGTAGTGGATCTGGTAGTGGATCTGGTGGTGGATCTAGTGGTGCATTTGAGAACAATACCGAATTTGATCGGGTGGGGTTGTCGCTGCAACGGGATTTTGAGCAGTTTCAGCCAGAGGCGATCGGCTCACTGGATTGGCTGAGTGGGGAGGTTAAACAACGCTGGCTTCAGTTCTGGGAGCAGGCTGCTTCTGGGTAGGTTTTGTTATCGGGTCTTTAGAACTGGTCTTTCATGCCGCGTAGTCGGGTGAAGGTTTGAATGGGGTTTTGGCTTCTGGTTTTGGTTTGGAGGATGGGCTGATCCCAGCGCAGGAATGGGTTGGTGCGTTTCTCTTCTCCGAGGAGGGAGGGAATGGTGGATTCCGATCGCTGGCGCATGGCTTTGATGGTTTCGTAGCGATTGTGTAGATCCAGGTTCGTTTCATCGACGGTGAGGGCAAACTGGAGGTTCTTGAGGGTGTATTCGTGGGCGCACCAGATGCGGGTCTGGTCGGGAAGGGTACGGATTTTGCTGAGGGAGTTGACCATTTGCGTGGGGGTGCCTTCAAACAGTCGGCCGCAGCCTCCGGCAAAGAGGGTGTCGCCACAGAAGAGTTCTCCGGGTGCTTCAGGCTGCGATGGGGCGAAGTAGTAGGCGATGTGGGCTCTGGTGTGGCCGGGGACGAAGAGGATTTCAGCGGTTCGATCGGCGAAGGTGACGGAATTGCCCTCCTGGAGGAAGACTTGCTGACCGGGAATGCGACCGCGATCGGCTGCACCACCATAGACGGTGGCGTTGGGAAATTGTTGGAGGAGTTGCGTATTACCCCCCACGTGATCTCCGTGATGGTGGGTGTTGAAGATGGCGACTAGTTCAGCCTGGAGGTGTTGTAAACACTGAAGGACGGGGGTGGCTTCAGCGGGATCTACGACTGCGGCAATCTGGCGATCGGCATCATGGAGGACAAAAATGTAGTTGTCGGAGAGGGCGGGAAGGCGATGAATTTGCATGGTTGGGGTGGGTGACTACTTTTTGATCGTGCCACGGGATGGGGAAAGTGGGGTTGCGGTGTGTGGATGAGGGGACTCAGTGATATTGGCGATCGGGAAATTACTGGGATGGGTTATTCAAAAGCGGAAATTTTGTCCTGAAATTTCATTTTGGCTTTATTGGATTCTCAAATTAGCTTTGCCTATAGGAGTACTGGAATAGCGAGAATAAATGTAGAAGGGTATGAAAAAGATGTAGACGGAATTTGGGAGCGGGAGAGGAAATATGGTTTGGGTGACTAATCAGAATTTTGATAAGAAAGCGGAGTTAGTTGATCGAGCGATCGTTGAAAAAATTTTGTTATCTGGCGAGATGAGCCGGTTTCAGCATTTTCATCTCTCTTCTACTTTGTTAGGAAATCCAGCGATGGCAGATGAGGAGCGTTGCCAAATTAACCGAGTATTTGATTATATTCAAACTGGGCGAATTCGCCTGGTTGATTAGCATGACGCTGATGATTTTCCCTTCAGATTCAGTGATTTAACTGTGGTTTAATTTGGCTCTGTCTGGATGTAAGACAGGGCTTTTTAATGGGTTCATTTCGGGCATCTGAACTACGGATGATTTGGCGAGATGCGGCTGGCGATCGGTTTGGAAGTATCCGGTTTGTGCAGGTTGACCAATCTCTGTAGCGCAGGCAGCGTTCGACTGAGTTCACGCCAAATTGCCTGCCAGTAAGTGATGTCTGATGCAGATGCAGAAGCGGGATAGAGCGATCGGCTTTAACCCTTCCAGGTTTAGCTTTTTTTGAGTCTTATTGTCCCATTTTTGGTCTTAGCTGAGTCTAGTTTGTTTCGTTTTTAGTCTTATATAAGACTGCTGATTCTAGACCTTAGTCTCATGTGAGTCTTAACTGTACCAACATTAATCTATTTTGAGATTAGTGAGTCTTAGTAAGGACTCAAAAAGAGATTATGAGTCTTAAATGAGATAAGTAAAATAACCTGGGATGATGAGTTTAATGATCTGGTTGCCTTGCTTGGGATTATGGATTCAGTAACCTGTGCAGCGTTTTACTTTGCTGACTGGGCGGGCAAGATGCCCACCCCACAAGATTTTTAGATTATTCAGTTTGCATCCCTTGGTTCTCAGGCGGGCAAGATGGGGTGTATCCCACTGGGTGTATCCCACTTTTGCATTTGCATAATGGATAGTGCACTGGCAGGCAAGATGCCTGCGCTACGGAAATCGATCAATTGACATCAATGGGATGCTCCCGGCAAGATGCCTGCCCCGTAGGGTGTGCCCTACTTTTTGGAATGCTCTCCACCCTACGAGAATTGCAGGTGATTCAATTCGCATTTAGAGTTTTGAATCGATAAATGAATCAATGGATAGACTTAGAAGAGGCAATCTTTTTTGATTTGAGTCTTCATTTCTATGCCATTCATTTCATGTTATTTCTATGCAGATGGGGAATGGGCAGGGGCGATCGAGGCGGCTGCTCCTGGGGTGGAGTTGCAGTGTAAAGGGGCGATCGAGAGGGGTGAAAATTTAGTCCAAATCCAGTCCAGGGCTAAAATTCTATCGCCTGAAAGCTTTGTAAATCATGAGGTTTGTGACTTTGATTTACTGCGTTCTCCGCAACTAATCAAGCATCATTTAGCGGCATCCCAGAGCCAGCAGTAATCGCCATCCCTTATCGCTTCCCGTAGCGCAGGCATCTTGCCGGCCAGTGAAACATTCGTCATGTAAATGCAAAAAATTGGAATATACCCAAGCATCTTTCCTATCAACGCTACCCACCTCCCAAAAAGTTTGACGGATTGAGCCAACAAAATTAAAAGCGAAAATCTCAAGTTCAGAACCACCCGATCGAGGCTCTAATCAAACAATCAAACTCCAGTAAAACTCCAGTAAAACTTCAATAAAAAAAGGGTGGACAGCATCCACCCAAACTCAAGCTTTACATGAACTTCATTCAGAAGCTCTCAACAATAGAAGTTCTGGAATTCACCTAAGTGAGATTTCCGAAAGTTTCCATTACACCAGAAGAAAACACCGTATATACCAGGTACGCAAATGCAGCTCCACCAATACCGCCAATTAAGAAACTGCCAGCAAACTCACTCCAACCTTCTGAATCGCCCAGACTAGAAGGAGGATTGGGGTTGGTTAGAGTGCTGATGGGCTTATTGGGCTTGGTGCCTGCATAGAGCGAGAGGCAAACAGTCAGAATAGTAACGAGGATAATTGCCTCAATCAGCCCAACCACATTAGCAACAGGTGTATTGCGGAATTGGCTAGTGACGGCAAATGGGCCAAATAGCAGATAGCCATGAGCCATGCCAATCTCTAGACCCCGTCGTTGGGGAGACAACCCACCCCGATAGGCAGGTAAGTTACCAATCAGAGCCTTGGTGAATGGGGATGAATTAATGGGAGTTGCCAGATTGCCGACCTGAGGGTCGCCAGCAGGTTTGACCACTTCTGTCATGTTGATGTTCTCCTAAATTGCTTATCACCGATAGGTATACCCAAGGAAATTAAAGCGATTAGATGCCGCTAGCATCCTCACGTTCGATATAGATAAAGAGGAACGCCATCACCACTGCTGGAAAAACCCACCCAATGATCGGAACAAAGATGGTGGGCAAAAACGAAGCTGCATAGGATGCGATAATCATTGACTCTCCTCGTCAATACAACGAATCTTAGAGCCAACTTTACTGCGAATTGGGGACTGAGTTTCTAAGTGCTAAGAAATTTTAACAACCGTTGAGGAAAAGATGGCGGGTTGAGCGGCTTGCTAGATTGTGAAGCAGTAGTCCGCCCCTCAGTTCTTTAGCATGGCAGACTCCTCCAATGTGACTGAGCAAGGAGCGATCGTCCAGTAGCGCAGAATACCCAAGGGGCGATCGGGTTAGTTCCCATGGTTATTCTCAAGCTCTGTTCAACAGATCCTTAAAGGAATTCAACATGGTTTTCCATCTCCTCTGGTTCTAGCCACTCCCAAATCAAAATCAATCCCTTGATAATCTCTCCAATCGATCGCCTTTGCTGCTGGCAATACACAATTCCCGCATGATTAAACTTCGCGTCATGCAGTCGTAAAAAATCATCATCCTGCGTAAAGATCACCCGATGCTGGGAGTTTGCAACAACGAGATGTTCCTCATCCGTAGCACCCATCAAGCCCAGTTCTTGAGTCGTCTTCACATCAATACCCCGTCGTCTTAATCCATCTGCAATGGCGATAGTTACGTTTTCATCAAGCTGACACCGAATCGTTCTAGGCATTTTCGGTCAACTTGCGTTGCAGAATTGAACGGGTTTTAGCCTGAAGCTGTGCTGCAAACTCTTCTCCGGCGTGAATTTGCTGTTGAATTTCATCTCGATGATCGTGGTAGTATGCCAACGCTGCATACACATCAGCCAGTGTAATGGTCGGATAGTGCAGCAAAATTTCGTCTGGCGAAAGCCCCATCCGCTCATGCCAGATCACGATATCTTGCACCCGAATTCGATGCCCTGAGATCCGAGGTTTACCACCACAAACCCCTGGAGTAATTTCAATATGTTCGGTAATGACTGACTCTGAAGGCATAACTTAAAAGCTGGGAACTGATGCAGATGCTCTAATCATATGCAATTCTCGTCATGAAGGGGCGATCGGTTCCTCACCCAAGGGAAATCCCACCAAAAATCTTCGCCAAAAAGATTGACGGAACCCGCAGAATTCACTACGCTATTCGATTAAGGCGATGAAATCCCCTGGTGTGGTAAAAAACGTCGCCAATCCTCAGGAATCTGGCGTGACCGAGCGGTGCAGACAACACCACTCAGCCACTAACCCGACAGACAAGCTAGCAACGAGTCTGTACAGGCTGGGGTCTATTTTAGCTAAGGTTATAACCAAGGGTTTAGATCAAGGCTAGGAGTGATTCTGGTTTGGTGGGGAAAACTGGGTTCCTGAGTTTCTTCCCCTAAACAAAGGAATTCTTTTCATGACAGGCGAAAACTGCATATTCAACTCCGGCAGCGAATCCGACTCGTTGCCGAATCAAGGGTTGCCCAACCGGGAATCGATCAAATTAGTGGCGATCGGTTCCCAGGAAGGCGTGAACGAGATCATCCATCAACTACACGTCCTCAACGTCCGCGATGCCACCACCTGGAGCCGCTTTCTGCCCACCCCCAATCCCAACGAGGTGATGAAAATCAACACCCACTACCGCCGCAGAAGCCGCTAAAACTTCTGTCGGTCAACCATCACTCTTGTGGGGTGGGCATCTTGCCTGCCCATTCCGCCCTGGCTCCTATCGGTCAACCATCACTCTTGTGGGGTGGGCATCTTGCCCGCCCATTCCGCCCTGGCTCCTGTCGGTCAACCATCACTCTTGTGGGGTGAGCATCTTGCCCGCCCATTCAACCACAACTCCTGGAGATCAACTATCACTCTTGTGGGGTGGGCATCTTGCCCGCCCATTCCGCCCTTGCTCCTATCGGTCAACCATCACTCTTGTGGGGTGGGCATCTTGCCTGCCCCTCCCTACACCTTCACCTCCAACGACTTCAGGTACTCCGTATTCACCCCAGACTCCCGCATCAGAGCAATTTTGCCAGTCCGGGCAATCTCCCGAATCCCAAAACGGTTAAGCACCTGGACGATCGCCACCATTTTTCCAGGATCGCCCACCACCTCCACCGTCAGGGAATCTTCCGCCACATCCACCACCCGGGCCCGGAAGATCTGTGCCACCTCCACAATTTCAGAGCGAGTCGAGCTGGTGGTATTCACCTTAACCAGCATCAGTTCTCGTTCCACGCAGGGCACTTCCGTAATATCCTGCACCTTCAAGACATTAATCAACTTATAAAGCTGTTTCGTCACTTGCTCGATCGCCTGATCATCTCCAGGAACCACCATCGTAATCCGAGAAATGCCAGACTGTTCAGCAGGGCCAACCGCCAGACTTTCAATATTGAAACCGCGACGGGCAAACAGTCCAGCAATTCGGGTCAGCACTCCCGCTTCATCTTCCACTAAAACTGAGAGGGTATGTTTCATGGTGTGTTCTCCTGTAGCTAAAACAATCAACAACAATCAAGCTTGAGCCAGCAAATCTTTCGGCTACGGCATCAACGGAATCCGTTTATTTTCCCATCGATCGTAGGCATAGCTTTCTATCATAGCTTGTCTTTCAGCCATTTCTAACCTTTCAAAGTAGCAATTCAAACATCATCAAAACCGTAAGATCTCTGTATAATTGACGATCGATTTTTTGGTTTTGAATGTAATTGTTTTGACCCGATGTGGGTAGCCTTCCTAATAGGAATTGTATTGCTTTAAGCAACCGATCCTAGCGTAACCTCAGGGGGTAGGTTTCCCATGTCAGAGAATCGGCAAGGTAGTGAATTCAGGGTCAATACGACAACTGCGGGTGCCCAAATTACATACAATCCGATTCGCGGGAACCCCTCCCAGAATCCTGAGGAGGCGCAGTCCCTCAGAACGGTGGCGATGGACGCAGAGGGAAATTTTGTCGTGGTTTGGTCGAGCCAGGGGCAGGATAACGATTTGGAGCCTCTGGAGTGGGGAGTCTATGCTCAACTCTATAACAGCCTCGGACAGCCCATTGGTTCCGAATTTCTCGTCAATACAGCTTTAACCGTCGGTGAACAGCTCGCCCCGTCCGTGGCAATGGATGCCAACGGCGATTTTGTCGTGACCTGGTCAAGCCGAAACATATACGACTACAGCGGCGATCGATCAGGGTTTGGCGTTTATGCCCAACGTTACACTAAAACTGAAGCAGGGGCCCAGCAAGCAGGTAGCCCTTTCCTGGTCAACACCACCACGGCTTCAGATCAAAGGAACTCCTCGATCGCCATGCAGGCCGATGGCGGCTTCATCATCACCTGGACAAGCGGCAATGCAACCAACACCAATATCTATGCCCAACGGTTCAACAGCGCAGGGGCAAAACAGGGTGGCGAAATTCTGGTCAACACCCACACCACCCAACTTCAGCAAAGCTCCAGTGTTGCCGTTGATTCCCTCGGTCGGTTTGTGGTGGTTTGGGAGGACAGCAATCAGGATGAAAGTTCCTGGGGAATCTACGCCCAGGTCTTCGCTGCGGATGGCAGTCGGTTAGGCGGAGAGTTTCAAGTTCATCAAGGCACAACCGGGGCCCAACGACATCCCAGCGTAGCGATCGATTCAACTGGCAACTTTGTGGTTTCCTGGACGAGTAGCCACGTCAGCAGTCCAGATATTTACACCCGCCGGTTCAGCATTGATTCAGCCTCACCGCAGGGATACACTGCTCTGGGCAATGAAACGTTAGTCCACACTGCCACCGCAGGGATTCAGCAATATTCCTCAATCGCAATGGATGCCAGTGGCGGCTACATTGTCACCTGGACGAGTGACAGGAACCTGGCTGGGGGAAACATCAGTGCCACCGAAATCCATGGTCGGCGATTTTCCCCCGCTGGCACCGAGGTAGGCAATACTTTCCGCGTTGACTCATACACGACTGGGCACAAATCCTTTTCCTCGATCGCCATGAACGGCACCGGCAACTTTGTCATTGCCTGGACAAGTGACAATCAGGATGGTTCAGAGAGAGGAGTTTTTGCTCAACGGTACGAACTCGATCCCCTACCCAACGATGCTCCGACTGGGCTTTCCCTCAGCAACACCGAAATCGATGAAAACGTTGGGAATAATTTTCCCATTGGCATCCTGACCACAGAGGATCCAGATCTCCCCGGAGATAGCCATACCTACAGCTTTGTAAGCGGCGAGAATGATAATGATGCCTTTGTCCTGGTAGGGAATGAGCTACGCATCAGGAACTCACCAGACTACGAAGCAAAATCCAGCTATACGGTGACAATCCGAACCACGGATTCAAGGGGAGCCACTTTTGATCGGACATTTACGATCACGATCAACGACGTTAACGAACCACCGACCCGGATCTTACTCAGCAACACCGCGATCGATGAAAATGTCCCCGTTGATACGCCCATCGGTATTCTGACCACTCAAGATCCCGATGCAGGGGATGCCCATACCTATGAACTCGTGGATGGGTTTGGCAACAATAATCTGTTCGAAATCGTATTCGTGGAAGGAGTCGGCTACAGGTTAGTCGCTAAATTTTCCCCAGACTACGAAGAACAGAACACCTATTCAGTCAGGGTGCGATCGACGGATAAGGGCGGATTACCCTTTGAAGAAACCTTCACCATCACCGTTAACAACATCAACGAAGCTCCGACGAACGTTACTATCAGCCCTGGCAGCGTAGATGAGAACTCTCCTCTTGGAACACCGATCGGCACCTTTACCACGATCGATCCAGATGGCGATACGCAGTTTACCTATGAATTGGTCAATGGCGTACTGGACAATAATCTATTTACGATTGTCAACAACGAACTGCGCGTCAATGCCGATTTTGACTATGAAACTCAAAATGAATACACCATCCGAGTCAGGGTCACAGATCTGGGCGGCGAGAGCCTGATCAAGGATTTAGTCATTCGCATTAATGATGTTAACGAAGTTCCGACCGCAATTCTGATCAGCGAAACAGAGATCAACGAAGGCATTCCGTCGGGTTCTCAAATTGCCTTTCTGACAACAGCAGATCCCGATGCAGGGGACAGCCACTTTTACACGATCGATGCAGACTTTGAAGATGGCAATCTCTTTAGCATCAGCAACAATCAGCTCATCATCAACGAGTCACCCAACGCCACAGCCAAATCAGAATATACCATAAGAATTATTACCACTGATTCCGGCGGATTGTCTCACGATCAGGTTTTTACCATCATCGTGAATCCGCTCGATCCGGGTGCTCCCACCAGCCTATCCCTTGATAACACCGTCATTGAGGAAAATGTTGGCGATGATTTTAAGGTCGGTGAATTTACCACCGTCGATCCCGATCAAGCCAATGGGCACATCTATACGCTGACTCCTGGTTTCGCCGAAAATAACTTCTTTGAAATCCGGGGTAATGAACTATTTATTAAGCAGTCTCCGAATTTTGAAGACAAAAATTCTTACAGAATTAAAGTCAGAACGACAGATCAAGATGGGAATTTTCTCGATCAAGAATTCATCATCACGATCGAGGATGTCAACGAACCGCCGACCATTCTTTCTTTAAGTAATACAGAAGTCACCGAAAAGACAGGCGATAACCAAACGATCGGCATTCTCAGCACCAATGATCCTGATATTGGGGAAGTCACAACCTACACCTTTGTAGACGGATTTCCTGATAACACTTTCTTTGCGATCGATAACAATCAGCTCATCCTGCTCCAGTCCCCTGATTTCGCAGTCAAGTCCTCCTACACCATTAAGATTCGCGCCAGAGACACCGGTGATCACGAAATTGAGCAGGAATTCACCATCACCGTCATTAACGTCAATGAGGCTCCATTTGGGTTAAGCCTGAGCGATACTGAAATTAACACAGGACTGCCTGCTGGAACTGAAGTCGGCACGTTCACAACCCAGGATCCCGATCCGGGAGACACCCACCAATACACGATCGATCCCACCTTTGAAGATGGCAGTCTGTTCAGCATCAATGGGAATCAGCTCATTCTCAACGCCCCCACCAACGTTGCCACCAAAGCAGAGTATAGAATTCGAGTCACCACAACGGATCAATCGGGACTGTCTTTTACTCAAGAATTCACAATTCAAGTCATTGACGTTGATACTCCCCCCAGCAACCTGGAGTTATCCAACCTCAGCGTCGAAGAGAACGTGGGAGATAACTTCCTGGTTGCCCTGATCACCAGTTTCGATCCCAACGTTGGCGATACCGTTACCTACACCCTGCCCGATGGGTTTGCGGATAATGCAGCCTTTACCATCGTCCAGCAGGGTGACGACTATCAACTCATCATCAAGCAATCGCCGAACTTCGAGGCGCAGAGTAGTTACTCAATTAAAATCAGGGCAACCGATTCCAAAGGACTCTTCACTGAGAAAGAATTCACAATCTCAGTGATTGATGTCAATGAACCGCCCACAGCAATCAATTTAAGTTCAACTGAGATCGATGAAGGCAGTCCAGCAAACTCGATCGTCGGACAATTCACAACCGTTGATCCAGACGCAAATGAGAATCACCAATATACGATCGACGGCACCTATGAAGATGGTAGCCGCTTCACAATCAACGCTCAGAACCAGCTAGTCCTCCTCGATGCTGCCGATGCCGCCGTTAAATCAACCTACACCATTCGAGTCACAACCACCGACAAAGGTGGTCTGACCTTCACACAAGTCTTCACCATTACCGTTGCTGACCTTCCGGATCCGCCAACGGACTTAGCCCTGAGTAACACCAGCATTGAGGAAAATGTTGGCAATAACTTTCCCGTCGCCACCATTACCAGCTATGACCCCGATGGGGATGACGTAACTTACACCCTGGCTGATAATTTTGGTGATAACGCATCCTTCACGATCGATGGCGATCAGCTCATCATCAAGCAATCTCCGAACTTTGAAGCGAAAAGCAGTTATCTTATCAAAATCCGGGTTACAGATACCACTGGGCTGTTCACCGAGCAAGAATTCACGATCACCATTCAAGACGTAAACGAGCCACCCACCACGATTTCCCTTAGCAATACGCAGGTTCTGGAGGATGTCCCAGATAACTTCACGGTAGGTACGTTCAGCAATGATGATCCTGATGCCAATGAAATCCATACCTATACTCTGGTTGATGAGTTCGAGGATAATGCTGCCTTTACGATCGTCAATAATCAGCTCATCCTCAAACAATCTCCTGTCTTTGCAACAAAGCCGACTTATAACATTCGCGTTCGCCTGACCGATAAGGGTGGATTTGAAGTCGTTAAAGAATTCACCATCACCGTCGTTGATGTCAACGATCCACCAACGGGATTAAGCCTGAGCAATACGGTGGTCGATGAAAATGTCGGGAATAATTTTGAGATCGGCACATTCACCACGACCGATCCCGATGATACTGAGCATACCTACAGTCTGGTTTCAGGATTTGGCGATAATGCCTCCTTCACCATTAGCGGCAACAGGCTAATTGTCAATCAGTCTCCCGACTTTGAAGCTAAACCCAGCTATAACATTAAAGTTCGGACGACTGATTCTGGTGGCTTGTTCTTCGAGCAAACGTTCACCATTACAGTGAATGACCTGAATGATCCGCCAACCGATATCTTGCTGAATAACAATCGGGTCAACGAAAATGTGCCCGTCGGAACCCTGGTGGGCAACTTCAGCACGGTGGATCAGGATGCCGGAGATACCTTCACCTACGCCCTGGTGGCGGGAACCGGAGATACCAACAACGATCGCTTTACGCTAACTCAAGATGGAACGCTGCGGATCAACATCAGTCCTGACTTTGAAACTAAGTCCAGCTACTCCATCCGGGTCAGAACCACCGACAGCGGCGGACTATCCCACGAGAAAGTTTTCACCGTTCTGATCAACGATCTACCAGAAAATCCGGGAGACACCGATCCGACCGATCTCCTCCTCAGTAACAATGCGATCGATGAAAATGTTCCGGCTGGCTCCCTGGTGGGAACCTTCAGCACGATCGACCCCGATGTGGGCGACACCTTCACCTACACCCTGGTTTCCGGGGCAGGCAGTACAGACAACGGCACCTTTACCCTGACGGCAGACGGTCAACTTCGCATCAACATCAGTCCCGACTTTGAAACCAAATCCAGCTACTCGATTCGCGTCAGAACCACGGATTTTGGCGGCCGCTTCCTGGACAAAACCTTCGTTATTTCAATTAACGATATTAATGAACCTCCCACCATCACCCTGTCCAGCGGAGCCGTTGTCTACACCGAAAAGTCTCCAGCGATCGCCATTGATCCAGGCTTGTTGGTCAGAGATCAGGATAGTCCTAACTTAACAGGGGCAATCGTATCCATCGGCGGCTATGTCGCAGGTCAGGATCGGCTGGAGTTCACCAATCAGAGCGGCATTACCGGCAACTTTGATCAGGCAACAGGCATTCTCACCCTGACCGGAACCGCCTCCCAGGCAGCCTACCAAACGGCCCTGCGATCGATCAGATACCTCAATACCAGCAATAGCCCCAATACCGCCAACCGCACCATTCGCTTCACCGCCACGGACGGCAACACCACCAGCAGCCTGGTGTCCCGCACCGTCCAGGTGATTCCAGTCAACGATCCCCCCGTGATCACCACCTCCGGAGGCAACCTCGCCTACACCGAAGGCAATGCCCCGATCGCCGTAGATCCCCTGGTGCAGGTTACAGACGTGGACAGTCCTAATCTGACTGGGGCCAGAGTGGCCATCAATGGGTATGCCCCTGGACAGGATCGACTGGAATTTACCAACCAGAACGGTATCACGGGTAGCTTTGACGAAGCCACTGGCGTTTTAACCCTGACCGGAACCGCCGCCGCCGCCACCTATCAAGCCGCCCTCCGATCGATCGCCTACCGCAACACCAGCGATAACCCCGACACCAGAAACCGGACGCTGCAATTTTCTGTAACGGACGATGCCTCTGCCACCAGCAATGTCGCCACTCGCACGATTCAGATTATTGCAGTCAACACCCCACCCAGCGTGATCATGTCGGGTGGGGCCCTGTCCTATCAGGAAAAAGCCGGGGCACTGGCCATCGATCCGGGCATTCGCGTCAGCGATCCAGACAGCGCCAACCTGACCGGAGCGGCGATCGTCCTGGTGGGTTACCTTCCCGATCAGGATCGACTGAATTTCCGCAATCAAAATGGCATCACGGGGAACTTCAATGCTGCAACAGGCATTCTCACCCTGAGTGGTTCAGCCTCCGTAGCCGCCTACCAGCAGGCCTTGCGCTCTGTCACCTACACCAACAGCAGCAATAACCCCAACACCAGAGCCCGATCGATTCAGGTTTCCGTCACCGATGGCTCAACCGTCAGCCCGCCAGCCTTCCGATCGATCCAGGTCATTTCAATCAACGATCCGCCCGTCGTTACCCCTTCCCTGACAACGATCGAGTTTCCCCGTGTGGCTGGAGCCATTGCCATCGATCCGGGTCTTCTGGTCGCAGATGCCGATCACACCCATCTGACAGGGGCAACGATCGCCCTGAAAGGCTATGTGGCGGGACAGGACAGCTTTTTGTTCAACGATCAAAATGGCATCACGGGCAGCTTTAACGCCGCATCCGGGGTTCTGACCCTGACCGGACGGGCTACCATCGCCCAATATCGTACCGCCCTGCGATCGATCCTCTACGCCAACAACAGCGATGCCCCCCGCACCAACACCCGCACCGTTGAAATCCGCGTTTCGGATGGCATCAGCAATAGCAACCTGGCCGCGATTCAAATTCGCTTTAACCAAACCAGTGTCCCCCCGGTTCTAGACCTGAACGGAGCCAGTGCCGGGATCGACTTCAGCAGTACCTACGTCATGACCGGGCCCGCCATCAGCATCATTGCCGCCGATGCCACCCTGCGCGATCCCAATCAGACCATGATGACCTCAGCCCAGGTTGTGATCTCCAATCCTCACGACTGGCAGCATGAAGACCTGCTGGTCAATACCCAGGGAACCAACCTGACCGCCAGCTACGATCGCCGCAAAGCCACCCTAACCCTGCAAGGAACAGCCACCCAGGCAGCCTATCTCAGGGTCTTACGCAGCATCCAGTACCGCAATCGATCGCCCAAGCCCGACCTAACCACGCGAACGATCGTCTTTACAGTCAATAACGGTATCACCCGCAGCGAACCCGCCCAAACCACCGTCCAACTCACAACCGTCAACCTGCTCAACCAGGGAACCCCGCGCAACGATCGCCTGATCACCACCCCTGCCACCGACATCATTAACGCCCAGGCAGGGGATGATGTCATCGTTTCCAACCTGGAAAACCTGCAACAGAACGACAAAATCAACGGTGGAGCCGGGATGGATACCTTCGTCCTGACCAACGGGGCAGGCTTTGCCGTAGTAGATGTCGATCATCCCGTTAACCAAATTGGCGGCATTCTCACCGGCAGTACGACCATTACCAACTTTGAATACTTCGACTTTGGCGGCTTCCAGGGCAGTGTGTCCATGATTGGCAGCAATCGCTTCAGCAATCGGCTGGTGGGCGGTAGTGGCAATGATGTCCTGCTGGGCGGATTGGGGGATGATCTGCTCATCGGCAATGAAGGCAACGATCGCCTCGATGGTCGAGCCGGAAACAATACCCTGATTGGCGGCATGGGGGATGACATTTACTCTGTCCATAGTCCGGGGGATGTCATTGTCGAAGTCGAAAATGGTGGCTACGACATCGTATTTGCCTCAGTCGATTGGACATTGGGCGCCCATCTAGAGGATCTGGCCCTGGTCGGCAGTGCCAGAGTGGGAATTGGCAACGATCTGGATAATGGCATTACGGGAAATCAGCTCAATAACCTCCTGGTCGGCGGTTTTGGCAACGATACCCTGGTCGGTAATGCAGGCAATGACATCCTCATGGGTGGGGCAGGTGATGATGACTTACAGGGTGACCCGGCCGCGATCGTCTGGTCGGTGGCCCGGGCAACGATCGCCTGGATGGGGGCCCGGTCGAGATACCCTGATTGGCGGCCCCGGTCGAGATGTGTTCGTTCTGTCCAGCCGTCGTAAGCGCGATCGCAGCGTAATTCGAGATTTCAAACCCGGCGAAGATATCCTGCAACTGTCCCGTAAGGGCTTCAATAATCAACTCAAACGAGGCCGAATGCGTTCCAATCAATTCACCCTGGGCGATCGGGCAACGACATCCAGCCATCGCATCATCTACAATCAGTCCACCGGCTCCCTGTTCTACGATTCCGACGGCATTGGCGGAGCATCTCAGGTCTTGATCGCCAAATTCACCAACCGGGCCGATCTGACTCGCGCCAATATTGTGGTAACTCGATAAGGCGGACAGGGGGCGATCGCGGCGGACAATCTTGACGAGATTCTGCGAATCAAATGAGAACGATATGATTGAGGAGAGGTAGGATTGAAAAACCCTATTTTGTCTCCCATACGAAGACCTTGACCTGTGAACGTTCCATCCGGCACTGCCCAACTTGATCTCAGTTTGATCTTTCCGTTTGAATTAGACCCCTTTCAGCAGCAGGCGATCGAAGCTCTGAATGCGGGGGAATCGGTGGTCGTTTGTGCCCCAACCGGATCAGGTAAAACCTTGGTTGGGGAATACGCGATTCATCGGGCCCTGGCGCGAGGCAAGCGGGTCTTCTACACTACGCCCCTGAAGGCATTATCCAACCAGAAACTACGAGATTTTCGGGAGCAATTTGACCAGAGCAGGTCGGTCTATTGACCGGAGATTTATCCATCAATCGGGATGCACCGATCGTGGTGATGACCACCGAAATTTTTCGCAACATGCTCTACGGCACACCGATCGGTGAGGTTGGCACTTCCGTGGTGGATGTGGAAGCAGTGGTGCTGGATGAATGCCACTATATGAACGATCGCCAGCGCGGCACAGTTTGGGAAGAGTCAATTATCTACGCGCCCCCCACGATTCAGCTAGTCGCCCTCTCCGCAACGATCGCCAACAGTGAACAGCTCACAGACTGGATTAGCCTGGTTCACGGCCCCACCAAGCTGATCTTTTCCGACTATCGCCCCGTTCCCCTGGAATTTCACTTCTGCAACACCAAGGGCTTATTTCCCCTGTTCAACAACCAGAAAAAGAAAGGAATCAACGCCCGGCTCAAGCCGAAGGGAGGAAACCGGGGCCGCCAGGAAGGACCCAGCATTGCTGCGGTGGCCAGCCTCCTGCAAGAGCGAAACATGCTCCCCGCCATTTATTTCATCTTCAGCCGTCGGGGCTGCGATCGAGCGGTAAACGAGCTGAATCATTTGAAGCTGGTGAATCGGGCCGAGGCCGCCGCCCTGAAGTATCGCATTGATGCCTTTATTAGCCGCAACCCAGAGGCAGTGCGGACAGATCATTTGGAACCTCTCTATCACGGCATTGCATCCCACCATGCTGGAGTCCTACCGGCCTGGAAAGGGTTGATTGAAGAACTGTTTCAAGAAGGGTTAATCAAAATCGTTTTTGCCACCGAAACCCTGGCGGCAGGAATCAATATGCCCGCCCGCACCACAGTAATTTCCAGTCTCTCAAAACGCACCGATCGCGGCCATCGCCTGTTAAACGCCTCCGAGTTTTTGCAGATGGCGGGTCGGGCCGGACGACGGGGAATGGATAATCTCGGCCATGTCGTCACCGTACAAACTCCCTTTGAAGGGGCATCAGAGGCATTTTATCTAGCCAGTTCCGGCTCCGATCCCCTGGTCAGCCAGTTTACCCCCAGCTACGGCATGGTGCTGAATTTGCTGCAAACCCATACACTACTCCAAACCAAAGACTTAATTGAGCGCAGTTTTGGCCACTACCTCTCCACCCTCTACCTCCGCCCCCAACAGCAGGCCATCACCGATCTATCCCTCGCCATCACTCAGCTTGAAACCGAACTAGCCAGCATTGATCCAGATCTGCTAGCCAGCTACAGCAAACTCAACGATCGGCTCAAGGAAGAACGCCGTTTGCTGAAAACCCTCCATCAGCAAGCCCAGCAGGTAGCCGCCGAGAATCTAGCAACTTTGCTCTCCTATGCCGTGGCTGGAACCATGCTGACCATTAAGGGTAAACACATCACGGTACCCGCCCCCCTCTCAGCGGTATTGGTGACGAAAGTACCCGGTTCCGGGCAGTTTCCCTATCTGGTCTGCCTGGGGCAAAACAACCGCTGGTATGTGGCCACCATTGCCGATGTCGTGGGGTTACATCCAGAAATTCCCCGCCTGGAAGCAGTGGATCACCTTTCCCCTCCAATGGAGCTAAGTCCCCGCCCCGGTGCCGTGCGATCGGGAGATGAAGTGACTCAGGCGATCGCCAATCAAATTCCCACCATTCCCCCAGAGGTGGATGTTCCACCGGAAGTCCAGACCCAGCAAGGACGGGTCACTGCCGTTGAAGCGCAAATCAATAGCCATCCCCTGCGCCAGTTTGGCGAACCGGGGCCGCTTTTGAAACGTTACAGCCGTCTGGCCAAGATGCAGGATGAACTGGAATCGCGGGTGGCCAAACTCGATCGCTACTCACAACGCTACTGGCAGGAATTCCTTAGCCTGATGGAGATCCTGGAGTATTTTGACTGTCTTCAGTTCGTTGACATGGACATCGACAGCCTATCCCCCTCAGCGGAACCCTCCGAAGATCCGCCCGATGAAAAGTGGGCAACCACAGCGAAGGGAGAAGTAGCCGCAGCGATTCGCGGAGATAATGAACTGTGGTTGGGCCTGGCCCTGGATTCAGGTGAGCTGGATGGACTGGATCCCCATCACCTCGCTTCTGCCTGCGCCGCCCTGGTGACGGAAGTTTCCCGTCCCGATACCTGGACTCGTTACAAAATATCCCCAGAGGTAGATCAAGCCTTACAGGGATTACGCGGCATTCGGCGGGAACTATTCAAACTGCAACGACGCTATCAGGTCGCCCTGCCGGTATGGATGGAAACAGACTTAGTTGGACTGGTAGAACAGTGGGCTTTGGGCGTAGAATGGAGCGAACTGTGCAGTAAGACCAGTCTCGATGAGGGAGATGTCGTGCGCATGTTGCGACGCACGGTGGATTTCCTATCTCAGATTCCCCACGCACCTCACTTACCCGCTGAATTGAAGCAAAATGCCATCCGGGCGATTCAACTCATCGATCGCTTCCCGGTGAACGAGGGAGTAGATTAGGGGAGATCGGTGACAACAGCGCAATGCTTGGGGATCATCCCACTGATGCAAATTGTATTGATTTCCGTAGCGCAGGCATCTTGCCTGCCAGTGAACTATCCATCATGCAAAAGTAGGATATACTCCGACTAATTAGTTGCTAAATCAACTAACTGACTCAGCTTACTGAAAAACTGATGAACATCTTCGTGAACCTCATTTGCATCCATACTGGCTGCTACTATTTCTCGCGTTAGTTCTAATGCAGCAGTCGATTGGATTGGCAGCTCATGAGACTTAAGGCGCTGAAAAAGGGAGTCTGAATTTTCAAACAAGAGTTTTTTACCATTCACAAGTTGAAAAATATTTGCCTTAACATCTCTCCAGGATTGTCCAGGGGGAAGAGTAAGATTCTCACCAGCAAAGAAACTTTCAATTAATTCTCTAACTGAAGATGAAAAAATATCACCATCGCTAATAGAAACTTTATTAAAAGCTGCTCTTATCCACGCATCAGGAACCAGCAAATAGTTTTCAATATTTCTGCGCTTCCATTCGTACAGCACTGGATTATTTTTCTCTGGGTGGAATGTTGTCTCGTCATCATAGTCAAACAATATAAGCCGTTTCGCAGACGGAATAATCTGCTTTACGCCTTCAAAGTGACGATCGCTATCTACCTTCATCTTGTCCTTAGAACCACCTCTCATGACGCGAAAGCAAACTTCATTGAGTATATCTGGCATATTCAAAGGAGCAGACCAACCTCTTAAAAGCCGCTCGTCCGTTTCCCCTTCAACATATAAAAGAATCGGTACAGCAAGCTCTGAGAGTTGAGTAATTTCTAAGTTAGAGACATCTGCCATCGCCGTTAAAATGGCTGGGGTTGCTTCTACCCGTTTAGGCACTTTATCAAGTAATGAAATAATTTGACGGACATCAACTCCCTGAATAAATTCTTCAGCATGGGTTGCAATCAGGAATTGAGTATTTCTCTGAGATGCTTCTTGATTTTTAAGGTGTTGATTCTTAAAGTAATCTAAGATTTCTCGCTGTAAATTAACATGAAGGTGAGCATCGGGCTCATCGAGCAGAATGGTAGTAGGCTTGTACCCATAGAAGAATGCCAGGAGAGTTAATGTTTGATGAAAACCGCTTCCTCCGGAAATAATATCGTAGGTTTTGTCACCTTGTCTGTATTCACAAGTTATCTGTGTATCGACTCCCTTTTCATATTGAGGTTCTCTTAACTCAACGCTAAACCACTGCTTAATAACTCGTTGAATTTCAGACCAGTCTTCTCGATTTTCTTCCCAAACTCGGAGTAGAAGATTTCTAAGCACACTCCCTGGTTGAGCCTTACCAACCTGCTTGCGTAACGGCCCGTCATCTCGCCACTCTTCGTTAGGTTCTAAACCAGAGAAGGGCGGAACATAAGCAATCACAGGCAATAGAGAGTTTGATTGACTCGGTTTCCCTTCCAGTTCCCGAAAGTGTTCCCATCCCTCCGAAGGAATAGCGTAAATGGTTTGGGGAGAACTGTAACGCAATTTAACCCCAAACGAGCATTCTCTGGGTTCAGGAGTATCTGTGATCCAAGTGACATCAATCTCTACCAAGATAAACTCTTGCTTTTTAGAACCATTTACCTTTGGATATCGACGATCGGTTTTCTCCCTCCAAAGAAGATTGAATTCTGGGACAGGAAGCGCTGTGAAGTTAGGAAGAACGACTTGCTTACCAGTACTCCCACGACGCTTAACTCGACGAAATTCATCAACACAGAATTGCCAGATTGCTAAAGCTTGCAGAATCGTGCTTTTACCACTATTGTTGCGTCCTACCAAAAGATCAAAATGAGCAAACTTATAGGTTTGCTCTTCAATGCTCTTAAAATTTCTTAAGGTAAGAGTAGTTATCACAAGCTTAAGCTGATGAGCACTTTAATATAAAAATCTTATCCCAACCGCACTGATCCAGCAGATTAGAGATCTTGGTTTAACAGTGTCCTAGAGCTCAACATCCACAACAATCTGACATCAGCCTACCTACTTATTCTGATCTTCTCTATCACCATCTACTCATTGCGATACTCTTCTCGACTGATTTCTTCCGGTAGGGGCAATCGTTCTTCCTCCGGCAAGGGCAGCCGTTGCAGATCGGGCAACTCCACTTCTTCCTTCTGTCCCACCAACTCTTTCTGGGTCTGCTTCAAGTCGATCGGCAGCGCGAGCGGCTGCCGTTTTTCAATCCAGCAGCTAGCCACAGGCAGAGTCGCTTCCATATCATCAAGGGGACGAGGAATCACCATTACCGCATGGAGTTCACCAATTCGATCGGCCTCATACATCCCCGCTTCCACCGCCACCGCCACATCCGAAACGCGCCCCCGGATAATCGCCGTACATAGCCCATCGCCAATCATCTCATAGGCTGCCAGATGCACATCCGCCGCTTTCAGCATGGCATCCGATGCCCCCACCATTGCCGGAAACCCTCTCGTTTCCAACAGTCCTACCGCCAAATTACTCAGCCGACTGTAGCCCTGTTCCTCAGCAAACTGCGCCAGACGATCGCTAATCGGTAACACCATTTCCAGGTTTGGTAGCGGTCGGGAGATGATGCTCTTGGAAACCAACTGCCCAAACTGTTCTGCCGTTTCTGCCCCAGCTTCCACCGCAATCCGCACATCGGCAATTCGTCCCCGCACCACCGCCGTACAGTAGCCGCTGCCGATCTTCTCGTAGCCAACGAGTCTCACGGCTGCCGACTTCAGCATCATATCTGCCGTGCCAACGATCGCCGGAAAACTCTGAGTACAGACTAACCCCAACGCGCTTTCACTGGGAATGGGGGGACGTTTGGATGAATTCATAAAAGATTTGGTCAGGACAGACTCATTCGTTAAGTCTGTAGGTTGATTCCAGTATACGCATTGGAGCCAGAATCGGGATGTTTACTCCTCACTACCCTTGCGGTGGGGAAACATCGTAATCATCATGCGCTCTAGCGAAGCTCGTCCATATACGACCTTGACCCCAGCGGTTTCCTCAGGGGACGGTTCTGAAGCATTTGCAGCGGTTTCCTGCGATGCCTGATTGGTAGAGGGTTGGTTGGCGGTGCTCTGCCTTTCGGTAGATTTCTGCCCAGCAGCCGATCGCCCCTGCTCCGTAAACCAGGGATCGGCTTCGTCAGCTTGATTGGCCGTTAAATCCGACTCCACCGAACCCGATTCGATCACGACAGACTGACGGCTCCAATCCCCAATCAGCGATCCAGGTGGCAGATTTTCACCGGGCAGAACCGAGCTATCCATAATTGTTGTCATCGCCCCAATACAGGCATTGGCCCCAATCTTGCCCTGCCCCACAATTAAAACACCGCTACCCAGAGTCGCTCCCGCCCCAACCTCCAACGTCCCCTGGTGAGCATGAAGAATACAGCCAGCTCCAATACACACTCCCGCACCAATCAGCAATTGACTGCCTGGATCAGCTTGCAGCATCACACTAGGGGCGATCGCAGCACTGGGATGAATCACTACATTTCCACTCACAAAAATGTGACGGTCATTAATCAAAGCAGGAAATGGCGATCGGATCAGGCTAGACATTAGTTGCAAAAAGTTGGATAAACTGGGGAACTGGGATTTTGAACCCTGCAAGAGCTGGATGAATCAGGAGGCAGCGCATCAGACCGCCCCCTTCCAGCCTAAACCATCCAAAATCCCGAACCCGATCACGGCCGTTGGATAATCATTTCCGCAACCCGCCGTTTCGTTTTGGCATCAATGCCAATCAGCCGCACATACTCACCGTTATTCTCTGATAAGCAGCTTTCCAGTGCCGACAACACCCCGGATTCATTATTCGTTTGAATCGGGGCACAACTCTTCCAGGAACTCGTCTGGAATCGACGCGCATCCGCATGTTCAGCCGCAATCCGATACCCCTGAGACAGGAGTTGCCGCACCTGGTTGACCGTATCCGGCTTGAGAGAACCTGAACCGTTATTGGAGTGAGAAGAAGAAGAATAGGAATGGCTGGGCTTCGGTGGTGTATAAGGACTGGACGGCCCCTTGGGAGCTGCCCCATTCTTATCACCTGGCCGCTGAATAATCAGCTCAGAAATTCGCCGCTTTGCCTTCGGGTCAATCCCAAAAAGCCGGACGTACTCCCCTTGATGTTCTGCCAGACAGCCTTCTAAAGCTGAAATAGCCTCCGACTCACGGTTGGTTTGAATCGGCGTGCAGGGTTGCCAGGAACTCGTTTGGAATCGACGGGCATCAGCGTGTTCCGTCCCAATCTTGTAGCCCTGAGAAACAAACTGCCGCACCTTTTCGATCGCCTCAGCATCCAACTGCCCACTGCCACCCCCAGAGTAATGGCTGGAAGAGGAACTGCTGGAGGAATAGTTGCTGGAGGAATAGCTGTTAGAAGAATAACTCCTCTTCGACGCGCTATTGTAGGAACTCCCATCACCATAGCTGGTTGCCGTAACCGCAGTAGAGCGATCGAGGGCCGACTGCCCTGGCCGTTGAATAATCATTTCGGAAACCCGCCGCTTGGAGTGGGTATCAATCCCGAAAATCCGAACATACTCGTCCGTATGTTCATTCACACATCGCTCCAACCCTTCCATCACCTCCGCCTCACGGTTGGAGTGAATGGGCGCACAGCTATGCCAGGAACTGGTTTGAAACCGACGTTTATCGGCGTGTTCCATGCCAACTTGTAGACCTTGAGCGAGGATTTGGCGAACTCGCTCGGTAATTTCTGGACTTAGACGAGTATTGACCATCTGACCTATATTTTGATTTCGACTAGAGGGACTGGAATCAGTGGGATAGCCGGACGGGCTATCGTTTTGATAGGCTTGCTCTAACTGCTCCCGAATCGGCGTAATCCGAGCAACGGTTTCAGCAGTGTGGTAGCCAGAACGGAGGGCTTGGTTCGTTCCAACCATATGAGCCGCAAACACACGATCGGCTTCTCTCACATCAGGCAGACGATCGGCTTGCGGTTGAGATGTAATCACAGACCCCGAAGGGACTAACTTACCGGGCGGAATGGCCACATCCTGAATCAGAGCATGCATCATCACAATGCAGCCATCCCCAATCCGAGCATTAAACACCGTTGAACGAAAGCCAATGAAGCAGTTATCCCCGATGTAGGCGGGCCCGTGAATCAACGCCATGTGGGTAATCGCAGCATTTTTCCCAATCCAGACCGAATAGGGGGCTTCATCCTCTCCGACCACACGACCCTGCGCCAGCCCGTGAATCACCACCCCATCCTGCACCTGACTCCCATCTCCGATGCGAAAAGAACCCCCTTCGTCAGCCCGAATGGAAGTCCCTGGCGCAATCAATGCATTGGCTCCAATCACCACATTTCCCGTGATGCTGGAGAAGGAATGGATATTGGCAGTCTGATCAATTTTGGGTTGGGTAGAACCCTGGGCCCCAGCAGGGGAAGCAGCAGATCCTTGGACTACCATAGGAACAATCTCTCCTTTCTTACAACTGCAACATAGCTAGCCCGCGTTTGAAACTAGCCTGTCGTACAAGGAGTATTCAGCATAGAAGCGGGAAGCAGGAGGGCAAAAGTTTAAACCTTTGGGATTTAAACTTTTGAGATTTAAATTTTTGAATTTAGATTTTGGATTGCCAGAACCTGGAACTGAAGTCGTCAAGCCACTCCCATCCGCATCAATCGGTCACTACTGATAAAACCAGCTGTTCCGAATCAACGATCCCTATCAATCCCTATCAATCCAAACTCTAAAATCCCAGATCTACCGATCCTGCTCGCGCTTACTGTAAAGGCGATGACTGTCCATACTAACCGTGTCAATGATTCCAATCACCAACGCATCAAGGGGACGAGACTCGCCACCAGGAGTTTGACGGGCAGCACTGCCACGACTAACCAGTACCCACTCATTGACTCCCGCTCCAACGCTGTCAGCCGCCACTTCGTAGCCAGGCAAGGGGTTTCCTTCCTCATCGATCAGCTGCACGACCAGGAATTTCACCCCCGTCAAACTCGGCTCTTTCTGGGTGCTGACAACGGTACCGCAGACTCTAGCAATTTGCATCAGGCTTTAACGGTAATGATTAAGAGCGGCTAATTGGGCGAATTCCACTGACGCTCTCCCGGAATGCCTCTACTGCCTCAGTGTAACGAATCGGCAGAACGTACTCCAGGTTTTCGTGGGGACGAGCGATGATGTGCGTGGACAAAACCTGTCCGCCATTCACCCGCTTCACGTTTTCAATACCCGCAGAAACCGATGCCTGAACTTCAGACACATCTCCCCGAACGATGACGGTGACACGACCGCTACCAATTTTTTCGTAGCCCACCAGCGTTACACGAGCCGCCTTCACCATTGCGTCTGCCGCTTCCACCACAGCCGGGAAGCCCAACGTTTCTACCATTCCAACTGCGATCGCCATTTTGAAAAATCTCCCTTCCAGTTAACGTAAATCAACACAATCAGATCACCCTAGTCGCCCCAGAGGAGCCAACTAGGAACGAAACTGTTCTACCGCTTCGGTATATCGAATGGGCAGAACATATTCCAGGTTCTCATGAGGCCGGGCAATAATGTGAGTAGAAACCACTTCACCCCCGTTCACCCGCTTGGCAGACTCAATTCCTGCCGCAACAGATGCCTGAACCTCAGACACATCTCCCCGAACAATGACCGTAACACGACCGCTACCAATTTTTTCGTAGCCAACCAATGTCACACGAGCCGCCTTTACCATTGCGTCCGCTGCTTCCACCACAGCCGGGAAGCCTCTAGTCTCTATCATTCCTACAGCAATCGGCATTACCTAATCTCCCACGAGAGAGGAAAACTTAAACAACAACCTGGCATCAATACCGAACCATCAATACTGACGAGAATTGCCAATCTAAAAAACTCTCAAAAATACCGAGAATTCCCAAGCATAAGAATACAGGGGTTGTAATTCCCTTGGCAATATAAATCAGAATGATTATTTTTATACGATATATAACCCCGCTTTATGCCCACCTCCACCTTTCCAGCCAATCTTGACAAAATTACTTCACTGACCTTGGCTTCTCAATGAAGTTCAACGCTTCCCAATCCCTCTTCCTTTGACCAGCCTTTGTATCTGATTTCGTTATCCAGCCAGAGGGTTAACATCCCAAGAACGATTTCACAAAACATTCATTTAAATGCTGAAGCAAAAAAGATTTAGAAGCAGACTTAGTTCTGCAATAAATCTAGATTGGCTGTGGTGAAACCCTGGAAAATTAGTAGATTGAGCGATCGCTCTTGATGATTTGAAATCATTGCAATCCGGCAATCATCACTCCGAATTATATCATTCATAAGCAAGTTTTTATATTTCCTGCCGTCCTCAATATTAGATTGAGAATCTTAAAAAGAAGTTACCCAAAAATTATTGAATCGAAATATTTTGAAGCATCGATATCAGATGCTAATATTTTCTTAATAAAATCACGCTCATCTTCAATCTCATTTCTCCAATTTTGAGCCTGTGCCGCTTCTGTCCAGAGGGTTTTGTGCTTCTGATGGATTCATCATTGAGCCACCACTGGGGCAGTGAGCGGAATTTGAGCTGCGTTGATTGTGGGTCAAAGCTGACAACCTGAGCGGAGTAATGGGTTGCGTCACCCAAAACCGCGCTACCTAAAGGCATGGTCTCCAAAAGGCATAGTCTAAAGGCATGGTCAGCAAACCCCCAGGAAACGATCGCGGTCTGGCTTAATTTCTTCAGTCGAAGGAAAACGGTACTGTCATGCTAGAGCTTCTCTCCCAAACGAGCTGGTGGGTTCCAGTCTATGGTCTGGCGGGTGCAATTCTCACTCTTCCCTGGTCAGTCGGACTTATCCGGCGAACGGGGCCACGGCCGGCTGCCTATTTCAATATTTTGATGACGCTAGCTGCCCTGATTCACAGCGCATTACTCCTCTGGGCCGTGTGGGATCAGGAGCCCCACCGCTGGCTGATTCCCTGGATGAGTGTACCAGGGTTAGATGTTTGGCTGACGCTCGTTACCTCCAGGGTCAGTGTTGGGGCCGCTCTAATCATCACTGTCCTCAGCCTCATTGCTCAAGTCTATTCCCTGGGTTATTTGGAGAAAGATTGGGCATTAGCACGATTTTATTCACTGATGGGATTTTTTGAAGCGGCAATGAGCGGCATTGCCCTCAGCGATTCCCTCTTTTTCAGCTATGCCCTGCTGGAAATGCTGACCCTGTCTACCTATCTGCTGGTTGGCTTCTGGTACGCCCAACCATTGGTAGTAACGGCTGCCCGCGATGCCTTTTTGACCAAGCGCGTTGGCGACCTATTGCTGTTGATGGGGGTTGTCACCCTATCGACGATCGCCGGCAGTTTAGACTTCACCCACCTGGAAATTTGGGCCAGCACCGCAAACCTATCTCCCCTGGTGGCAAATTTACTGGGACTTGCCCTGCTGGCCGGCCCCGTTGGGAAGTGCGCTCAGTTTCCGCTCAACCTGTGGCTGGATGAAGCGATGGAGGGCCCTAACCCCGCTTCAATTCTGCGAAATTCAGTAGTGGTAGCCTGTGGAGCCTATGTGCTGATCCGGCTTCAGCCCGTCTTAGCCCTCTCTCCCATTGCCCTAGATACGCTCATGATATTAGGGGGTGTCACAGCGATCGGAGCCTCCCTGGTGGCCATCGCCCAGATCGACATCAAACGGGCCCTTTCCCACACCACCAGTGCTTACCTGGGTCTAGTCTTTTTAGCCGTTGGACTTCAGCAGGATGAGCTAGCCCTCCTGTTCCTCTTTGTTCATGGTGTTGCCAAAGCCCTTCAGTTCATGAGCATTGGCTCCGTGATTTTAACAACCAGTACCCAGACGCTGACCGAATTAGGGGGACTGGCAGCCCGGATGCCTGCCACCGCGATCGCCTTTATCATCGGCGGGATCGCCTTAGTAGGAATCTTGCCGTTAGGGGGTTTCTGGGCCATGGTGGATTGGGCTGAGTCGATTTGGGCGACAGATCCCTGGTTAGTTGGGATTCTGGCCACGGTGAATGGGCTGACGGCCTTTAACTTTGTTCGAGTGTATGGATTGGTGTTTGGGGGAGAAGCACAACCGAAAACCCGTCGGGCCCCAGAGGTGAACTGGTTGATGGCTGTGCCGATGGTGTCCCTCAGCATCTTTAACCTTTTGGTGCCTGCCCTGCTGTGGGAATGGGGCTACTTACCGAGCTGGGATCAGCTGGATTGGGGTGCAGTGGCGCTGTTGCTCTGCTCTGGCATTGCAGGGGCAGGGGCAAGCGCGTGGCTTTACCTGGGCAAACGATCGCGTCAGCCCGCCAGCCTGGTATGGAAATCAGTGCGCGATCTCTTTGCCTACGATTTCTTTATCGATCGCCTCTATGGCATGACGGTGGTATTGGGGGTCGTCCAGGGTTCACGATTGACCGCCTGGTTCGATCGCTACGTCGTCGATGGGCTGGTGAACTTTGTGGGAGTCGCCTCCCTGTTTGGGGGTGAAAGCCTCAAGTACACCATATCGGGTCAATCTCGAACCTACCTCCTCAGTCTGTTTATTGGACTGTTTATTGTCCTCACTTCGGTTGCCTGGGCGTTTTGGAATTGGTCCTGGTAAGTGGGTTTGCCATCCTCTATTGGCCATCCTCAACCGCCTGAACCTGCTGGTTCTGCCCGCCCTTGTCTGTCCCTGTGCTTGCTGTCCTGTGATGCGTAAGGAGTAATCATCCCCAATGCTAAGTGCTTTGATTTGGATTCCCGTGGTTGGAGCCATTGTCATCGCTCTATTGCCTGACTCGCTGCTCGATCGAACTCGTCAAATTGCCCTGGTCATTGCCAGTGTAGTAGGCATCTGGACGATCGGACTCGCCAGTCAATTTGATGTGAGCCTACCGGGACTGCAATTCCAGGAATCCTTGCCCTGGATTGAAAGCTTGGGGTTGACCTATCAACTGGGGGTAGATGGTTTATCCATACCGCTGGTGATCATCAACAGCCTGCTAATCTGGATTGCGATCTATGCCAGTGACCCATACATCAACCGACCTCGACTGTACTACAGCCTGGTGCTGATTCTGGGGGGAGCGGTCGCGGGGGCCTTTGTGGCTCAAAACCTGCTGCTGTTCTTTCTGTTCTACGAGGTGGAGCTGATTCCCCTCTATTTGATTATTGCCATTTGGGGCGGATCCCGTCGGGGCTACGCAGCCACCAAGTTTTTGATTTATACAGCCGCGTCTGGAGTGCTGATTTTAGCGTCCTTCTTCGGTTTAGCCATCATCAGCGAAACCAATAGCTTTGACTACGATGTGGTGCAATCTCAGGTTTTGCCCGTCACCAGTCAAATGATTCTGCTGATCACGCTTTTAATTGGATTTGGCATCAAAATTCCCGTGGTGCCCTTCCACACCTGGTTACCCGATGCCCACGTTGAAGCTCCCACCCCCGCTTCAGTGCTGCTGGCTGGCGTACTGCTGAAATTGGGAACCTATGGGCTGCTGCGGTTTGGCTTAGGTCTGTTTCCAGAAGCATGGACTGAAATTGCCCCCTGGCTAGCGTGGATTGCGGTAGTCAGCGTCCTCTACGGCTCCTTCGCAGCGATCGCCCAAACTGATATGAAGAAGATTGTGGCCTATAGCTCTGTGGGTCATATGGGCTACATCATCCTGGCGGCGGCAGTGGCAACCCCCTTAAGCCTGACGGGAACCGTTGCCCAGATGATCAGTCATGGCCTGATTTCAGCCCTGCTGTTCCTGCTGGTGGGTGTCGTTTACTCCAAGACTGGAACCCGTGATGTCAACGTTCTCCGGGGGTTACTCAATCCAGAGCGCGGCTTACCCCTGATTGGCAGCCTCATGGTGGTTGGAGCCATGGCCAGTGCTGGAATCCCTGGAATGGTGGGCTTTGTCGCAGAATTTATTGTCTATCGCGGTAGCTTACCCGTTTTTCCAATCCAAACGCTGCTGTGCATGGTGGGGACAGGACTGACCGCCGTTTACTTTTTGATTCTGATTAACCGCGTCTTCTTTGGTCGTCTGCCCGAATCCCTGGCTAACTTACCTCGCATTGGCTGGAGCGATCGCCTGCCGTCCATTGTGGTCACGGTTCTGGTCATTGCCTTAGGAATTCAGCCCACCTGGATGCTGCGTTGGAGTAATGTCACCATTGAGGCGATGGGCATGGAAGAGGTAAATCGGCTGGTGCAGTTTGAAGCGGTTCGGCTACCGGAAACCATTACAGCCCAGGAATTTACCGACCAATCTCCAGAGTCCATTGCCCCCCGGAATTCAGGGTCGGATTCAGACTCCAGTCCCGCAGCGGATTTGCCATCTGGGGCAGAACTGCATGCAAACTCGATCGCCCTCACTTCATTCGTTAAGCCGATGCGAGAAGCAATGATCAGTCCAGCCATAGATTCAACGATCGGGCAACTGATTGATCATTAAGTTCTTCCATCCAGAGTTCTCCCATCCAACCTTCAACAAACCGTAGAGGACTTGACTCATCCAATCTAGCCAGGAAAACTAAGAATAATCGGTCAGCATTTCTGTTTTGCTTCAGCATTTTGCGTTGAGGTTTCACTCCTGATCAAGCCTGGCTTTGTTAACTTCAACCCTGCTCACCTTCTGCCCTCTGTTCCCATGACCCAAACCCCAGTAGCCGTGACTCAACCCTCCTCTCCCCATCATTCCTCCCATATCATTGACCGCTTAGAGTCTGGTGGAGCTTTGCTGCCAGATACACCAGAGAATCTGATTGAAGTGGTGGGAATTCTCAAGAGCTACGGTGTGGTTTTAGATGCCTACCAGCGCAATCTCCAGTACATTGCCGAGCATCAGTTTTTGGTACTGTTTCCGTTTTTCAAGTACTTCAACGGCAAAGTGACCTGGCAAAAGCTGCTCAAACACTGGTGGCACGATCGCATCAATTATGAATACGCTGAATACTGCATGCGGGGAATGCTGTGGCACGGGGCAGCAGCCGTCGATCAATACCTCGATAGTGAGGAATTTCGGCAGCGGGCAATGGCGGCAATTCAAGCTAGGGGAAAGGGCCATCTTCTGGCGCAGGCAGTCGGCAGCCTATTCCCCGAATTTGCCCTGGAACAGGTGCGCATGTTGGTCTACTACAGCATCCTGGGGCAGTTTTGGGATGTCATGAGCCAGATTTTTTTAACCCTCTCCGATCGCTACGATCGGGGTGAGCTGCAATCCATTCCAGCCGTCGTGTCCCATATTCAGAATGGATTAGTCGAAGCAGCCACAAAGCCAATGGTCTATGCCGTGACGCTGAAGGGCAACACCTACGAACTTGTGCCCGAAGCCGCAGGACTGACTTTCCTGATGGATGCAGCAGTGCCCTACGTGGAAGCCGTGTTCTTCCGCTTGTTTCCCTTCTTCGGCACCGTGTCCTACAATGCTCAAGCTCACCAAGTTCCAGTCGATCAGGCAGAGTTTGGCTACGGGGCCCTTTTTGCCGATGCGTTGCCGATCGGAGGAGCGGGGATTCCGCCAACATTACTCATGCAGGACATGACGCACTACATTCCAGACTATCTGCATCAGGTCTACCTGAAGGGATTGCGGGGCGAAGATGATTTGCGGGTAAAAGTTGGGCTCAGCTTCCAGAAGTCCATGTTCTGCGTCACAACCGCCGCCATCCTGGGTTTGATGCCAAATCCCCGCACCACAGACGATCCGGCCCAACGCGAAGAAAACCGTCGCTATCTGGAGGGCTGGATGGATCGATTGGTTCACACTCAATTACTTAATGTGCAGTAGATTCTAACGGAGCTACCAGCATCAGCAAGTCGCGCAACCAGTCGATCGCCTCTGGATAATCCTCACAGTCCAGGACAAACTCCTGCCCACGGCCAACCGTCCGCAACAGGGTATGGCCATCCTGGAGGCTCCATCGCTTCGGATTCTCGTGATAACTCAAGGTCGATCGCCGGTTTTGGGGATAAAACCACTCCGGTAACTGCCAGTAGCTTCGGGTGTACCCCGGAGCGGTCAGTACCAATTCGGGGCGGAAGGGCTGAAATAAACCTGCTCCAGGTCGTTGCATCGGTTCAGCTCCAGGAAAAAGAAGATCCAACTTCAAAGAAGAAGTAGATACATAAACTGAATCACGCGGGTGACGCTGGCAACCCTGGCAATGGGGATGGCCCAACATCCAGTCGGGGAAAGAGTCCAGCCCATCAACAGCATACCGTTCCTCGATTTGCAGCCAACCAAACAGCACATGGCGATCGGGACTGTTGGGCACATAGCGATAGGTTCCCCCGACTCGTTCCACTTCCTTGAACCAGCCATAGAACAGGAAAACATCCCCTTTACCGACTTTCTGATTCTGGAGATGGCTTTCGGCTGCACCCGTTTGACCAAACAAAGGTTTCCAACCCGGCATTCGAGCCACACTGTTGATATCAAGATCTGGATCCAGATGCACCAGGGAATGACCATCGATCGGCTGTCCGTTCCATCGCCCCTTCAGATCTTGCACCACTTTTGCCAGTGGTTCTGAACCCAATCGCACATCGCCATAGCGACAGGTATGCCCCTTGGACAGGGTTTCTGGGATAGGAAGAGAGCGCATCGTGCCGTCTGGAAAAATGGGACTGGGAACTCCCCCCGTTGCAGCATCGAATCCCTTACGGCTGAGGATAATTTTCATTTAAATGGTTTGGCACGAATTGAGCCATCACTTCCTTCCTATATTTCCCCGATCGCACAACAAAAAGCCAGAAGCGTTTTCCCTCCTGGCCTTCTACTGAAGATTGAATTGGCGAAGCCTAGTAAGTTTCAACGTGCCAACGTTCTTTAATCGATCGCTGGTATTCCTTCCAGGTCACACCTTCCTTCTCGGCGGCCGCAGACATTGCTGCATCGATGCCATCTTCCATGCCCTTCAGACCGCAAATGTACACATGGGTCTTTTCATCTTTGACCAGTTGCCAGATCTCGTCAGCATGTTCTGCCACACGATGCTGGATATACATTCTGCCACCTTCAGAGTTTTGTTGCTCACGGCTGATAGCATAGGTCATCCGGAAATTGTCAGGATACTTGCCTTGCAGTTCCTCTAATTCTTCTTTGTAAAGGATGTTTGCGGTTTTGGGAATCCCGAAGATCAACCAGGCAAGGCCCTTGAACTGATACTCTGGGTTCGCTGCCCGCTCATTGTCCTTGAACATCCGCCAGAGGTAGGCCCGGAACGGAGCAATTCCCGTTCCCGTTGCCATCATGATGATGTTGGCCTCTTCATCGGGGGGAAGCAGCATTTCTTTACCGACCGGCCCAGTGATTTTAACCGGATCACCGGGGTTCAAATCCTTGAGGAACGTGGAACAAACTCCGTAGACCGTTTCTCCCGTTTCAGGATGCTTGTACTCTAACTGACGGACACAAAGCGATACCGTCTTATCATCCACATCATCCCCATGACGAGTAGAAGCGATCGAGTAAAGCCGAAGCTTGTGGGGTTTACCCCTGTCATCGGTTCCTTCCGGAATGATGCCAATACTTTGCCCCTCAACATAGTGCAGATCACCTTCAGAGAGGTCAAACTTGATATGGCGTACCGTGCCAATCCCGCCTTCAGCAACTAGCTCCTCATTGGAGATACATTTGCCGATGAAAGGATTATTCGGGCGATAGATGTTAACGGGAACATCTTTCTTAGAGGATTTTTCCTTTGCTTGAGTCATGGGCTTGGTTTCTTCTGCTGACTGCACTTGCGGAGATTCAGTGCCAGAGGAAGAAGCCGCTTTGCCATTTGCCGCACCTTCGGCATCAACCGGACGAATACTAACAATGCGTCCACCCATCCGAGTGATCCGCTGCATTTCCTGATTCATGCGGGCGTAAGGAACCGTGATGAACACGCTGCCACTCCGCCGAATCGGGTAGTCCATTTTGTCAGTTTCCGGGTTCTGTCGTAGCCCCTCTACTTCATAGATGAACAGACGGCTACCATAACTATTGGGAGTCCCACCCGCTGCGCTTGGATTGTACATTGCTATGAACTTTTCTCCTAAGCCAATCTGAATTCGCACGCCGTTAAGATACGTGCTGTTGCCACCACAAGCCAACTCACTACGGATATAATCCGAAACGTTAGACCTGACCTGTACTAGCGTAGCATTGCAAAGCGACCCTCTGACACAAACAGGACTAGGGATTGAGGAATTCAACCCCTGGTTTGCTTCTACAATAACGGAGTCAATGGAGAGTAGACTGTCAGCTTTAGAACTATTTCAGAATAATTTCAGACTTTCCCAACCAGGTATTCCGTAAGATCCAGATTACCCTTAGCATATTAAAGTGGGCAGTTGAGCTTGATCCCAAACAGACGGGGCGATCGTCTACCAGAGATTTGTTCTGACACTGTAGGTGCAGCAAGGTTCTGAAAAGATGAGATCAATTCCCCGGAATGCGAGGATTTAGCTTGTGAGAGTGCAGCGGGTTTTGGTAAAATCCATACTACCAGGTAGTACTAAATACTTAGCAGACCTTCTTGGCTTGAGTTAATTGGCTCAGCATCAAATTTTATTCGATGGGAAGGTAATCCGCTCAACTCAGCAGCAGGCAACTGTTGGTCTGTAGTTCGGACTCTCTGCTGCCGATGAACCATCTGTGAAAGACTAGTACCTTTGTCCAGGGCATTGTTCCTGATTTTGAGGTTTCTGCTTTCGAGCAGGACATTGTCTTTAGTAGAGCGTTAGTCTCTGGTAGAGCATTGGCCTCCAGCAATGACAAAGGTTTTAGATCCGCGGATTGATATTTACGTAGTTTACATACCGATAACCTGTTTCATTTGTACTAGGGGAAACCTATGACCAGTAAGCCAGACCGTGTGGTTCTAATCGGTGTCGCCGGGGATTCCGGGTGCGGCAAATCAACCTTTCTGCGCCGTTTAGCAGACTTATTTGGCGAAGAATTGATGACGGTCATCTGCCTGGATGATTACCACAGTCTGGATCGCAAGCAGCGCAAGGAGCAAGGCGTAACGGCTTTAAACCCGAAAGCAAACAACTTTGATCTGATGTATGAGCAGGTCAAAGCCCTGAAAGAGGGTCAGGAAATCATGAAGCCGATTTACAACCATGAAACCGGCATGATTGATCCGCCTGAGTTAATCAAACCCAGCCCGATCGTGGTCATTGAAGGATTGCACCCGATGTATGACGAACGGGTACGATCGCTCCTTGACTTTAGCGTCTATCTGGACATTGACGATGAGGTCAAGATTGCCTGGAAGATCCAGCGAGATATGGCAGAACGGGGCCACACCTATGAGGACGTGTTAGCCGCGATCAATTCCCGCCGCCCTGACTTCCAAGCCTACATTGACCCACAAAAGCAGTATGCAGATGCGGTCATCGCAGTATTGCCGACTCAGTTGATCCCAGACGACAAGGAGCGGAAAGTCCTCCGGGTACAGCTGATTCAGAAAGATGGCGTGGAAGGATTTGAGCCAGCGTTCCTGTTTGACGAAGGTTCAACGATCGACTGGATTCCTTGCGGACGGAAGCTGACCTGCTCCTATCCGGGCATCAAGATGCACTACGGACCAGACACCTACTATGGTCACAGTGCTTCGATTCTGGAAGTCGATGGTCAGTTCGATCGCCTGGAAGAAGTCATCTACATCGAGAACCATCTCAGTAAAACCTCTACCAAGTTCTACGGTGAGCTGACGGAATTGCTGCTTCAGCACAAGGAATATCCCGGTTCTAACAATGGAACGGGCTTGTTCCAGGTGTTGATTGGCTTGAAGATGCGGGCTACCTATGAGCGGTTGATGGGGGTTCAGTCCCAGATGGCCAAGGCGAGTGCCAATTAACGATCGTCAATGGTTCTGGGTAGGGGTGAAGCCTTTGCGTAAAAATGGTTGCCTTGAGCAATACATTTCACCGCAAACGCTTCGCCCTTACTTTTTTATGAGCAGCCGATCATGAGTCAACGCGGTTTATTTGTCGGATTGACGACCCTGGATTGGCTATACCTGGCAGATGCTCCACCCGATCGCAATCAGAAAATCGTGGCCCTGGATTATGCCATGGCGGCAGGTGGGCCAGCGACGAATGCGGCAGTTACGTTTGGCCATTTAGGCAATACTGCAATTCTCCTAACGTCATTGGGGCAACATCCCATCAGCCCCCTGATTCAATCTGACCTGCAAACCTGGGGAGTGGACTGGATCGATCTGACTCCCGATCGCCTTGAGCCGTTACCAACCTCTTCAATTATCGTGACGCAGGCGACTGGAGAGCGATCGGTGATCTCGATTAATGCGGTAAAATCCCAGGCTCCAGCCCACATCATTCCAGCGGATATCCTACAGGGCGTTGAGATTGTCTTAATTGACGGGCATCAGATGATTGTGTCAGAGGAGATTGCCAGTCGGGCCCAGGCAATGAAGATTCCGATCGTGGTTGATGGAGGCAGTTGGAAGCCCGGATTTGAGCGAGTTTTACCCTACGCAGATTATGTGATTGGCTCTGCCAACTTTCATCCACCGGGTTGTCAAACCCTGGAGGACACTTTCTCTTACCTGCAAGGGTTAGAGATTCCTCATATTGCCATCACTCAAGGCGATCGACCGATCCAATTTGTGAGTCGGGGACAGACTGGAGAAATTCCAGTTCCCAAGATTCAGGCGATCGACACCCTGGGAGCCGGGGATGTGTTTCATGGGGCCTTCTGCCATTTCATTGGGCGATCGAATTTTGCAACGGCCCTGGCGGAGTCAGCGATCGTAGCTGCTCGTTCCTGTCGATCGTTTGGGACTCGGGCCTGGATGAAATCGGAGTCTGGATAACCAGGAAAATTATCTTGCAACATTTCGATGACATGGCAGAGGCTTGGGAAACTGCTTTTGGAGGGCAACGATGAGTAAACAACACGAAGTAGAAAGCTTAAGTTTTGAAGGGAATTGGATGACCTTAATTGTCGATGGACAGGTTTATCGGCTGCCTCTGATGCAAGTCTCTGAGCGTTTAGCTAATGCGACCGAAGCCGATCGCATTTGTGCCATTGCAGTGGAGCCATCCACGAGTTCACCCCGTTGAGCTGCTTCCCATCCAGTTTGGGCTTCCTGCTGGAGTTCTTGCAGTCATCCCTGGTAAATGTCTTCCTGCTGTTCGAGGAGTTTCGCACCCGCGATCAGAACTTCGATCCCAGTCTGATATTTGCCGCTGGACAGTTGACGCTGCACGAGTGCTTCAAGTTCGGGTGGTAAAACAATTTGCATGGAGAATCAGGACAGGAATGCTGCTCTTATTGTAGGTGATTGGATTTAGCATGACTCTGAAGGATTGCAACTATCGTCGTCTGGACGGGGGGTTCACCGATCGCGGTTTCGCTGGCACGGATTGCATGGCGGGTTGCTTTTTGCCGGAGAGCTTGCCGACCAGATCATGCAACAGCAGATAGAAGCAGGGAATAATAAACAGCGTCAACAACGTTGCCAGAGACAAGCCGGAGAATACCACAATCCCCAATGGTTGCAGGAATTCTCCCCCCTCTCCCAGTCCTAACGCCAGGGGAAACATTCCTAATACAGTCGTAATCGTCGTCATCAAAATCGGGCGCAGTCGCTGGGGGGCTGCCTCCAAAATAGCCGTCCGCCGATCGACCCGATCCCGCTCTCGAATCTGATTCGCCAGTTCCACCATAATGATGGCGTTGTTCACTACAATTCCCACCAGCAGCACCGCCCCCACAATCACCGTCGCGCCGATCGCCGTTTGGGTGATGAACAATCCCCAGATCCCACCCGCCAGTGCCAGGGGCAGAGTGAACATAATCACCAATGGATCGATAAGAGAGTTGTACTGTACCGCCATCACAACAAACACCAGGAAAGCCGCGAGTCCGCCCAGAATCGGCAAGGCCGACTGAATCTCTCGGTTGCTTTCTGCCGCCGCACTGGGCAGCCGACTTACCCCCTGGGGCAGATCCACCTCCTGCAAAATTTGATCCACTTCCGCCAGCGCATCCCCCAGACTGGCTCCCTCATTCAAGCTGCCTGCAATCAGGTAAACCTGTCGTTGATTAATTCGCTGAATTTGCCCTGGAGCTTCCCCTTCTTCCACCCTGGCCACATTACCCAGCCGCACCAGTTGGTTGTTTTGCGTAAACAGCGGCAGATCCTCCAACTGCGACGGCCGACGAATCGCCTCTCGATCGAGCTGCACCCGAATGTCTACCAACCGATTTCCCCGCTGAAGTTGCGTCGGGACAGAACCACTCAGCGCCGTTTGCAGCACATTCCCCACATCCTGAATCGTCAGATCCAGATCCGCAGCGCGCTCCCGATCGAGGCGAATTTGCAGTTCCGGTTGACGGCGATCGGCATCGGGCCGAAAACTGGTGAGGGTCGCCTGCTGTTCCAGGGTTCGCAAAGCCTGCTGCCCTGCCTGCTCCAGGGTTTCGGCATCATCCCCTTGCAGCACCACGTCTACCTCCGCCCGCACCGGAGAATTATTCAACACCAGACCCCGCACTTCCCCTGGACTCATCCGAATCCGAATGTCTACCAAGTTGAGGCGATCGAATTCTCGATTCACCCGCGAGATGTAGGCATCCACATCTGTTCCCGGTTCCAGGGTAATCGTGCTGGAACTGCGGAGGGCATTTTCGCTGGTGTTGGCTCCAAACAGAAAACCACCCGCCGTGGTAAACACATACTCAGTTTCAGGTTGCGCCAGGAGAATATCATCCACCGCATCCATCACCTGCCGGTTGGTTTCCAGGGGCGTTCCGGGGGGGAACTGGGCCACCAGCCGCGCCTGGCCAGTGCTAATCCGCGGCAGAATTTCCTGGGGAATTTGTCCTGCAACCAGAAGGCTGCTGCCTCCCAGTATTAGGAAAGTCAGCCCCAATACGATCGCCCGACGGTGCAAAACCCGATCGAGCAATCCGGTGTAGCTCCGAGTCGCAGCCGCAAATCGCTGGTTAAACGATCGCAGCAGCCAGAACTCAGAAAGATGGCTGGTTTTGCGAATGCCCAGAAGTCGGGAAGCCAGGGTCGGCACTACCGTCACAGCCACCAGAATCGAAGCGGCAACTGCAAAGCTAATCGTCAGCACCAGTTCATTAAACAACAGGGCAATAAAGCCGCCAATCAGCAGGAAGGGGAGAACCGCCACCAGGTTCGTCGCCGTAGAAGCCACCAGGGCTGATTCCACCGATTGTCCACTCCGCACCGACTGGGTGATCAACTGATTGGGGGTAAGGCGCGTCCGAGCATCTTCGCCCGGAGTCATTCCCGCATCGGCAGCGATCGTTTCCAGCATCACGATCGAGTTATCCACCACAATCCCCACACCGAGGGCCAGTCCCCCCAGGCTAAACACATTAATCGACAACCCAAACAGCCGCATCAAAATTACCGCCATCAGGGTAGCCAGGGGAATGGCAATCACAATAATCAACGTTTGCCGCAGAGAACCCAGGAACAGCAACACTGCCAGGGCAGCCAATCCCATACCCGTCAAGCCTGCTGTCGTCACATTAGAAATGGCGTTGCGAATAAAGACCGACTCATCCAGCGTTTCGATCAACTCCATATCTTCCGACACAACCCCTGCCTGTTGCAGTTCCGCCACTCGCTGCTTCACGTTCTCCACCACATCGATCGTGTTGGCATCGGGCTGCTTCTGCACACTGATTTTGACCGCCGGACGTTTATTCAACGAGACAAATATTCGCTGTTCCTGGGTTCCATCCGTCACCTGAGCAAAGTTCCGCAGATACACTCGCCGCGCTCCGGTTGTTATGGCATCCGTCTCACCATTTGTGCTGCCTCCGGTTCGGAAGGACAGATCTTGAATCTCGTCAACTGCTTCAAACCGACCCACCGCACGAGTCAGCGGCTCCGACAGCTCGCCAATAATCCGTCCCCCAGAAATATCCTGGTTGGCATCCTGCAACTCGCCCAGGACATCATTAATGCCAATCCCCAACGCCTGAAGCCGATTTAAATCCAGCGTCACCCGCACCTCTTCCGGCACTCCCCCCGCCACGTCGATCGCCGCGACTCCTTCCACCACAGCCAACTCACGGGCCAGTTCCTCGTCAGCAAACACCCGTAACTCGCGGGAACTCAGACTCTGGGAAGACAGGGCCAATTCATACACAGGCGTTTGAGACGGATCAGCTTTAGAAATGCGAGGGGTTTCCAGGGAATCGGGCAAACTGGCTCTGGCCCGGTTAAAGGCAGCCGTCGCATCCAGCAAGGCCTGATCCACATCTCCTCCCGGACGGAAGTACAAATCCACACTGACCTGCCCTTCACGGGTTTGGGAATAGACCTGCACCACCCCTTCCGTCGCAGAGAGCGCATCCTCCAGGGGACGGGTAATTTCATCCACCGCCACCTCCGGGGAAATTCCAGGCGAGTTCACCCGCACATTGATACGTGGGTAGGTGATCGAAGGCAGCAAATCCACCTGGAGGCTAAAAATGAAAAATACACCAATCACAATCACTGCCAGGGTCAGCATAAGAGTGCCAATGTGCTGGCGGATAGCAGTGCCGCTGATGCTAAAGCCAGTTGGTTTGGGAGTATGCATGGTAACGAGTGGGTAGGTGGGTGAAAAGACGGAAAAATAGGGAGATAGGAAGATAGGGAGATAGGGAGAGACTTAGGATTTAGGAGGATGAACTGGATAATGGGCAGGTCATTCCACCTGGGGGACTGGGCAGCAAGATACCCACCCCACAAGAGGGAAGGCAGAAGAACAACCTCAGTCCTCACTCCTCAGTCCTCAGTCCTCAGTCCTCAGTCTTCACTCCTCACTCCTCGAACCCCTAGATGAATTCTCAGAGATGAAACTGAGGCGAACCGGATCACCGTCGTTCAATGCACCACTACTGCGAACGATGAATTCTTCTCCCGGATCTAAGCCGGATAAAATCTGAATTTGATTATCGGCCCGATCGCCCAGTTGCACCGATCGCGCTTCGACCGTGGGTTCTTCGGTGGATCGATTCAGGACAAATAGGGTTGCGGTTTGGAGATCTCCAGGATCAGCAGAGTCGGCCATATCTGGATCACCAGGCGTATCCGCTGCCAGTTCGATCGCCGTTTCAGGGACGACCACCTGTTGGGCTTCCTGGGATTCAAAGCTGACCCGCGCCAGCAAGCCACTGCCGATACGGCCCTCCAGGTTGGGAATAGTCACTTCTACAGGGATCAGGCGAGCAGTGGGATCGGCAGCGGGAGAAATTTGGGTGACTTGTCCTGGGAAAACTTGATCCGGGAAGGCATCAAGGCGCACTTCTGCCGTTTGACCCAGTTGAATGCCACTGAGTTCTAGTTCCGAAATCTGGACTTCCACCTTCACCTGACTCAGATCGCCCAATCGCAGAATTTCGCTACCCGGTTGCGCCAATTCGCCAGGTTCCAAAATGCGTTCCAAGACCGATCCCTCTACAGAAGCTCTTAACGTGGTAAAGGACTGCCGCTGCTGGGCTTGATTCACCATCGCTTCCTGAGCCGTGATCCGCCGTTGGGCCGCTTCCACCGCCCGCTGACGATTTTGTACCTGCTGCTCCGCCGATCGCAACGCCTGCTCTGCGGTTCTAGCTGCGGTTTGGGCCAGTTCGGCATCCTGAGCTGAAATCGCCCCTTCCCCAACAAGCTGTTCCAACCGGGCTGCATCCGACTGCGCCTGCTGAAGTTCTAACCGGGCCCGCTCCACTTCCGTTTGGGCATTACTGACTTCAGCTTGCAAGCTAGCTACCTCGGACTGCCGAGCTGCAACCTCGGCATTGGCTTCCACCACCGAAGTCATCAGCAAATTATCATCCAACTGCGCGATCACCTGCCCCTGCTGCACCCGATCGCCCACATTCACCATCACATCCAGAATTTGCCCCTCCACCTGCGATCGGACTGATACCGATCGAGCAGGTACCGTTGTCCCAGTGTAGGAAATCACCCGCTCTAACTGGACTTCCTGGGCAGTCGCCACATCCACCGCAACCGCATCCCCTCCACGGGATTGACCCGATCGCTGTGACTGAGGCTGGGCTTCCCCCGGTGGCATCAGACGACAACCTGAGGCAAAGAGAAGTAAGCCAACGATCCAGATTCGACTCAAGCCGATCGCAAGGCGGGGGGTAGGCAGGAATGCAGGTGAGGATTTTAACAACATGATGATCAAGATAAAGCAATCTGAGCGAGCTGAAATCCAAAGCGAAACACCCGTACCGTCTGTCTGGGAGAAGGCTCATCCTGTGCCACTACGCTACTGCAATGGCAGCGATACGGGCAAATTGAAAGAAATGTAAACATCTGTAAATTTATTGAAGCAGTAAAAAATGACTGTTGACCTAATATCAGGATGACAAATTTGTCATTTTTCTTTCACTCCTGGGGCAGAGGTGCTATGCCAACCGCAAGTCGATCGTGGGAGGTGATCCAGGAATCGACCTGACTGAAGCGGGGATTATGAACGACGATCGATGGAGTCGTAACATCATTCGTTCAAGAAATTTAGATCAACTCACATCTTGCAGCTTTCCCAATCCCCCGCCCTCGAATGAATTCGGGGCTAATCGCTGAAGTCCGTTCAAACGGACTAAAACCTTTCACCTAAAAGGCTTTCAACCTATTTCAATGGGTTTAAGTCATTAGCCCGCAATTTATTGCAGGGCGGGTGAGATGACCCGGTGCAAGATCTGAGTCAAGAAATAGATCAAGAAATAATGACAAAGCCCTGGGTACGCTTGTGCAATCCAGGCGTTTATTTTATGCTGAACAACACTGGTTATTTCCACCCGGAGAGAGCCAGCAAATCAGACGGCTTAAGGCGAGGCCGCGCTGATTAGGGAAGCTGACACCAACCCTAACCAGCTAACCTAACTCTCTGCTCTGGGCAGAGGGCCAGGCTGTGTTGATTTTAGATCGAAAGGTCTGAATTTCACCGCCTCGCTGATGCTCACCCACCGTTAGGGGAGTCCCGCCTTAAGCTTTTCCTTCACACCATTGCATCAGCGAGGAATTAAATATGTCATCAGAGTTCAACGAACTGCTGCCCGTTTCGCAAGACGATCGGGTACAAGTTTGGATTATCGGAACGCGGGATCAGGTCATCTTCACCATGAACGAGTTTTATGTGAGAAGACTGGCCAGCGATCGCGTCCAGTTCACCCCCATCATTCCCGCTCCCTTTGCAGCAGGAAAATACATGACCGTTCTCGTCCGCTAAGGAAGAATTAAATAACCTGAAATTCTTGTGGGGTGGGCAGCGTTTCGACTGAGCTCAAGCCGAAGTCTTGCCCGCCCAGTCAACAATCGAGGGCATGAACACGGGAAAAAACGCAGAAAGGGGCAAAGCCCTTAGGGAAGATTTCAGATGACAGAAATCCTAACCCAACGCCTTACCCCCCTTGCCCTTAGAAAATTAGTTGATTCGCGGGCAGATGGCTGATTTCAGGTGATACCTAATCCTCAGTTGCCACCGGAACTGCCAACCGTTGTTCATAGGTCAACATCTGACCACTCGTGAGCCGTTGCCAGTAATCCTTCAGATCCGCCGCCACTTCACCCGAAAGAATATAGCAGCCGAGCAGATTCGGGAAGGCCATACCCAGCAGCAGCAGGTCACTCAGGTCAATAATCATCGCCAGACTGGCCAGGGTGCCCAGGAAAGTGCAGATCACATAGATAATCTTGAAGACGATCGCACTCCGTTCACCAAACAGGTACGTCCAGGCCTGAATGCCGTAGTAGCTCCAGGAAATAATCGTAGAAAAGCAAACAGACAAACGGCAATACTCAGAACCACCGGGAACCAGCCAATCACCGACGAGAAAGCATCAGCAGTCAGATCCACACCACTGCGATCGGTGTTCTGGTAAACCCCCGTCAGCACAATCACGATCGCCGTCATATTACAAATTACGACCGTATCAATGAAGGGTTCCAGCAGGGCCACAATCCCTTCCCGCACAGGTTCATCGGTACGGGCTGCGGAATGGGCAGTCGCAGCAGACCCTACCCCTGCCTCATTAGAGAACGTACTCCGGCGTACCCCCTGCACAATCACCCCGACAATCCCCCCCCCAACCGCCGTGGGAGAAAAGGCTTCGCTGACAATCGTGCCAATCGCTCCAGGCACCTGACCCAGATTCGTCACAATAATGAACAAACAGGCGATCGCATACAGGACGGCCATTGCCGGAACCAGTTTCTCAGCAACAGCCCCAATCCGGCGAATCCCACCAATGATCACCACAGCCGCCAGGGAAGCAATGATCAACCCAAACAACCAGGCAGGAAAATCAGGCCAGATATTAGCCACCGAAGCATAGGCCTGATTGGACTGGAACATATTCGCTCCACCCAAACTACCGCCGATCGCCAGAATACAGAATAATACTGCCAAACCCTGTCCAGCCGGGCGCATTCCCCGTTGGGCCAATCCGCGAGTTAAGTAGTAAGCCGGGCCACCTAAAATCGTGCCATCTTCCAGCACACGGCGATATTTCACCCCCAGCGTACATTCCACAAACTTACTCACCATGCCAAACAACCCGGCGACCGTTAGCCAGAACATCGCGCCTGGCCCACCTAAGCTGATGGCAACCGCAACCCCAGCAATGTTTCCCAGACCCACCGTTCCCGACAGGGCAGTGGCAAGGGCCTGAAAGTGAGACACCTCACCATCATCGTGGGGGTCATCGTACTTACCACGTACCACATCGATCGCATGTTTAAAACCGCGAACATTGATAAAGCCCATGCGGAACGTGAAAAAGATAGCTGCCACAAACAGCCACAGCACGATGAATGGAAAGCCAAATACATCGAAGAACAGGACGGTCGCAAGAAGGTTGACCACGGGTTCAAACAGGGCATCTATCCCCGTTGGGCCGTCTGCCTCCTGCGCAACTGCCATCGGAGCAATCAGCAACAGCAGTAAAAGCGTCAGCGGGAGGACATACCCAACCCTGGCAGGACTCACTGAAGCCTTCAAGTGCCGTAAAAGATTTCCCTTGAATACACTCGATCGATCCTTAACACGGGTTCGTTGTTGTTCCTTCATAAAAAGAATACTAAGTAATAGCTGCCTTGAGCTTTGCAGGTTCTGCGGTTCTTGCTCGATGTCACCGCAATCCAATATCAAACTTGATTGGACTCCGAGATAGCGGTTCATTCTCTGAATCAGAAAAAACTGCTATCTCACAATGGATAATTGCCTAATAATATCACTCAAAATCAGGTTGTTTTTTGTTAATTTAAACACCGCCAGCCAGGATTTACAGCGTAATTATCAATTAATCGGCCTGAACTACCCAGTCAGAGATTGAAGCGCATTGCCCAGTCCCTGGAGACAGATTCTAGGATTGTCTCTCAAATGCTTTTATTAAAAAAACCGAAATACTGAAAAGCATAAAATTGCTTTCGCTCCTATTTTTTTTTGTGAAGTGCTCCTGCGGCTGGCTATGGCATCCAGGCAAATGCAGCAGATCATTCCCCTGCCAATCTTGCCATTTGCCCCTGAGATTAGAGTGCTGTAAGCTATCTTTGATACTTTATAATTCTGCAAACCTTGAATAATCGATCGGGCTGTATCAAGATTTGCAGTTTGTTTTGGAATAATGTTGTTAAGAACCAATACACGGTGACTAGCAGATATAGTTGAAGAACTAAGGTGAATTAAAATGGGGTTATTTTCAACAGAGCGAGTTCTCGTTCCATTTGATTTTTCCGACGAAGCATCCAAGGCACTGACCAACGCAGTAGAGTTTGTCGGCGATGCATCTCGTCTCTACGTTTTGCATGTTTTGCATCGGTTGGAGTCAACTGAACCCAGTATTGTCTGGCAAACCATCGATGACAATACTCGTCGCCAAAATGTAGAAAAGGCATTCAGTGAGAAGTTTGATCCGGCCCTCGGCATTCACTTCAACGTTGCGATTGGAGATCCCGGTTCAGAGATTTTGGACTTCGCCGAGAAGAATGACATTACTTTAATTGTGATTCCCTCCCACGGTCGGACGGGTCTGGGCCGATTTTTCCTGGGTTCCGTTGCCGAACGAGTGATGCGGTATGCCCATTGCCCCGTTCTGGTTCTCCGGCGATAAATTTCCGGTGATCAAATCCGCAAGATCGGTCAGGTTGCATTGGGTGGGGTTGCTCCCACCCTTCTTTTTGGGAATTCTATCCAGGAGATGGGCAGGCGCAAAGGAGCAATTTCTAGACGATGATGCAGCCATCCAATACAGTTTGCTGCGATCGCCACCATAACAGTTTTACATAATCCAACTGTACCCATAACAATTGAGCGGAATTGCCTCTGTTCTGTCCGGGAAATGGGTAGGAAAATTGTAGGTAGATCAAACAAGCGTAGATGCATCCCTGTCGGCCCATAGTCGTAGAACCGGGTAGGAAGACCCCCCAGTTCTATGAATCTTTTTCATGGATGACATCTAGCCAAATTTTTGAATCGCCAGACAGGCATCCCTAAACTAAACCTATTCAGTTCGCTGTGGAGGAAACCATGATTTGGTCAACTGTTCGCACTAACACCGAAAACTTTAGCCATCTAGAACCGATCGCCCACTTAAGCAATGCAGCAAAGTGGCTCTGGCGATTTAGCAATTTCTATGGTGAATATACATCCCTCCCCCCTCAAGACAGGCGAAGAATGGTGAACGAACGCATTACAGAGTCCAGGAGGCAAAGAATTTCCAGATACTAACTCGACCGATCGCCCCTGACGCTATAAACCTTCTGTTGATATTAAAGGAAATCTGAGCGGGAAATCAATTCCTTTCAGATTACCTTAATAATTTGAAAAATTTAAAGGCTGCGGGATGATCCTGTGGCCATTTTTCCGTGGGAAATGACGGGTTGAGAAGGGTTTGACCCATACCCGACAAAAAAAGTCGGATATGTTTGACGACGTTTTGTTAACCGTGTTACTATCCGATCCATTGTTTGGAAATAGGCAATCCAACCTACTTCTGACTTGATTTTGCTGTGTTGTGCATGCTGTAGAGACTAAAGGTATTTAAATTCACCCATGACCCAGGCGACTCAAACCCTCACCCAATCCTCATCGAGTGCTACCTTTACTGGCTTGAAATGTAAAGAATGTGGTGCTGAGTACGAAGCAAAGGCGATTCATGTTTGCGAATTTTGTTTCGGGCCCCTGGAAGTCATGTACGACTACAGTGCCTTAGCTCGCACCGTCACCCGCGAAACCATTCAGGCTGGCCCCAACTCCATCTGGCGGTATCGGCCTTTCCTACCCGTCACCACCGATACACCGATCGATGTTGGTACGGGCATGACTCCCCTGTTGAAAGCCAATCGTCTGGCTCGTCGTCTGGGGCTAAAGCGGCTGTACATCAAGAATGATGCCGTGAATATGCCGACCCTCAGCTTTAAGGATCGGGTGGTATCTGTGGCACTCACTCGCGCCCGTGAGTTAGGTTTCACCACCGTCTCCTGCGCCAGCACTGGCAACCTGGCCAACTCAACCGCTGCGATCGCGGCCCATGCCGGGTTAGATTGTTGCGTATTTATCCCCTCTGACCTGGAGGCGGGTAAGGTGTTGGGTACTTTAATCTACGGCCCAACGGTGATGGCAGTTCAGGGCAATTACGATCAGGTGAATCGGCTCTGCTCCGAAGTTGCCAACACCCACGGCTGGGGCTTTGTCAACATCAACCTGCGGCCCTATTACTCCGAAGGCTCAAAAACCCTGGGCTATGAAGTGGCAGAACAACTCGGCTGGGAATTGCCCGATCATATTGTGGCTCCCCTGGCTTCTGGTTCTTTGTTCACCAAGATCTATAAAGGCTTCCAGGAATTTGCTAAGGTTGGGCTGATTGAAGAAAAAGCAGTTCGGTTCAGCGGTGCCCAGGCAGAGGGCTGTTCTCCCATCGCTCAAGCCTTCCGGGAAGGACGGGACTTCATTACACCTGTCAAACCCAGCACGGTTGCCAAGTCGATCGCCATCGGAAATCCAGCAGACGGTGTCTATGCCGTTGACATCGCTCGCAAGACCAACGGCAACATTGAATCTGTCACTGATCAAGAAATCATTGAAGGCATGAAGCTACTGGCCGAGACCGAAGGCATCTTCACGGAAACGGCCGGGGGAACGACGATCGCTACCCTGAAGAAATTAGTAGAAGCCGGTAAGATTGATCCAGAGGAAACCACCGTTGCATACATCACCGGAAACGGACTGAAGACCCAGGAAGCTGTGCAAGGCTGCATTGGGCAACCTCTGACGATCGAACCCAAACTCGACAGCTTCGAGCGGGCCCTGGAACGCTCCAGAACCCTCGATCGCCTGGAATGGCAGGAAGTTTTGGTGTAAAACAGTTTCATCAAGGGTGAAGAAAAACCGTAGGGCAGTTGAAACGACCAACCATGCAGGCAAGATGCCTGCGCTACAGTAGGTTAAACCTGCTCCACCAAGTTTCTTCTCTTCATCCTTTACGAAATAGCATCACCAAAGAAGAGACTGCCTCGTCCCCACTTCCCATTCCCCACTCCCCACTTTTTTCTTATTCAATCCAGACCTATGTCCGTCAAAGTTCTAATCCCTACACCACTGCAAAAATTTACCCGCGATCAGGCCACCATTGAATGTGAAGGTGGGTCGATCGCAGAATTGTTGGACTCTTTAGAAAGCAGTTTCCCTGGCATCAAGGCGCGGCTATGTGATGAACAGGGAGAACTGCGACGGTTTATCAATTTCTACGTCAATAGTGAAGACATCCGGTTCTTGGATGGCAAAAATACATCGCTGAACGCAGGCGATGAGGTGAGTATTGTCCCAGCCGTTGCCGGCGGCTAATAGGATCCTGAGCTACCGTAGCTCGTAGCTTTCCTGATATTCCACTAACTCAATCTCATTACCATCCGGATCATTCACATAAATCCGAAACTTGGTTTCCGGAGCATTCATCGTGTAATACTCAATGCCGTTCCCATCCAGGACGGCTTTCATTTTTTCACCATCATCAATCACAAATCCAACGTGATTAATGCCGATCCCCTCATAGGGCTGATTGATCCGTTCAGCATCAGGAGCTTCATTCAACGCCAAGTAAAACTGCTGATTCCCAAAGTGCATCCAGCGTTCACCCTGCCATTCTCCCTCCGCCCGAACAAACCAATCTGAAAACAAGGTTTGATAAAACCGTTTGGCTGCCTCAAGGTTCTGGCAGGACAGATTAATATGCTCAAATCGTAAAAGTTTCATGACGGCATCCTCAATCTGAGTGCGATCGTTTTAATAACTAAATCATACTCGTTATGAGTTCGTCTTACCATGAGTAGTTGTGCTCAGGATCGTGAATTGAATAACTTGCCAGTCCTTCTGCCTTGCTGACTGGGCGGGCAAGATGCCCACCCCACAAGAAGTTCAGGTTATTTAATTTGCATTCCTCAGTGAGTTCTCCAGTATTGGCTGGGCAAGCAATTCTCCAGCATTGGCTGGGCAGACAAGATGCTTGCCCTACAAGAGCTTCACCTAATGCGCTTGCGACTCTCCTCACCCCTCACTCCTCACCCCTCACTCCTCACTGCTGATCCTCACTCCTCACTCCCTCAAACTGAATTGGCTTTTCCCAAATGATCAACACAATGCAACCTTCAGGACTGGTGACTTGGTGGCAAGTGTCAGGTGGATTGATCACCAGTGTTCCTGTGGTATAGGTGCCCCGATCGTCTGATTGAGAACCCGCCAGCACCCAGATATGCTCATAGCCCAGATGCCGATGCCAGGGGACGATCGCCCCCGGTTCGTAACGCAGGAGGGCCGCTGCCGAACCGGGGGGAGTAGAGGAATATAGTCGGTGAATCGCAATGCCTGGGCGGAAGGGTTCCCAGGGGAGGGCATCGGGATGAGTCAGGAGTTGGGGTAAGTTGGGTAAAACGATGGGTAGTGCAGCTTGAGTTTGATTCATCTTAGATTCCTAATGCCCTGCCATCCGCTGTCCGATCGTCGTTAGATCAGCCGTTTCCACAGGACTTTCGTAAACCAGTTCGCCTTCACTCATGACAAAAATCCGATCGGAGAGTTTCAGCAATTCATCCAGATCTTCGCTAACCAGCAGAACTGCAACCCCCCGGTTCCGAGCCGCAACAATTTGGCTGTGAATATAGTCAACGGCAGCAAAGTCCAGTCCAAAACAGGGGTTCGCTGCAATTAAAAGCTGAATTCGATCGGAGGATAGCTCCCTTGCCAGAACCGTACGCTGCACATTCCCCCCAGAAAGATTACCAACGGGGGTTTCCACCGAAGGCGTTTTAACGGCAAAGGTTTGTACCAGCCTTTGAGCCATTTCCCGAATCGCACGAGGAATCAGTAACCAGCGAGCTTTCGCCTGGGGCGGTTCATCAAACGTTCGCAGGGCCATATTTTCTGCCACGCTCATGTGAGGCACGCAGGCATTACGCAGCGGTTCTTCGGGCAGGGTGTAAACGCCGTGTTCTGCCATTTGACTCCGTCGAGCCTGGTAGGGAGTTTCATTCACCTGTACCTCTCCTGCTGTGGGCGATCGCTGGCCTGAGAGCACTTCCACCAATTCTCGCTGCCCATTCCCTGAAACACCCGCAATTCCCACAATCTCGCCTGCATGAACCGTCAGGTTAACCGTTTTAACCGCAGGCAGCCCATTGTCCTTATTGGCGCAAAGATTTTGTAAATGCAGCACCGACCGCGGCTCAGGCACGATCGCCTTTTCCACTGGAGTCGAAACTTGCCGCTCCCCCAGCATCATCTGCGCCATGTCTTCAATCGTCAGATCCTGAACCAGCCCTGAGCCAGCCAACTGACCCCGACGCAGCACCGTTACCTCATCGGCAAAGGCCATCACCTCCCGAAACTTGTGGGAAATCATCAGCACACTCAAGCGACCAGCCGTTACCTCCTGCCGCAGCAACCCCAGGACTTCATCGGCTTCCACGGGAGTCAGTACTGAAGTCGGCTCATCCAGAATCAACACTCGACTTTTCAGGTAAAGCTGTTTCAGAATTTCTAGCTTCTGCTTTTGTCCGGCTGCCAGTTGGGCGATCGGCGTGTGTAAATCAACCTGAAAAGGCGATTGGCTCATAAAGGCTTCCAGGGACTCCAGTTCTGCCTTCCAGTTAATCAACTGGGGACTGTCATAGCGGGAAAGCACCAGATTTTCCGCCACCGTCATTGCTGGAACTGAAGTAAAGTGCTGATAAACCATCCCAATCCCAAAATGATGAGCATCTTTCGGGTTGGCGATCGTCCGCGATTGTTTACCGATCAGCACATCCCCGGAAGTCGGCGTATAGAAACCCATAATGCACTTGACCAGGGTACTTTTTCCGGCTCCATTTTCCCCCAACAGGGCATGGAACCGACCCGGAGCCACCTTCATCGAAACGCGATCGAGGGCAGTAAACGTTCCAAACCGCTTCGTCAGGTTGATGACTTCTAGTTCCGGGGGAGCGATCAGGGTTTCGGCAGTAGAGATGGGTGTTGTAGTTGTCATGGGAGTGAGGGAGTGGGGAGTAGGGAGTAGGGAGTGGGGAGTAGTAGGGTGGGCACTGCCCACCAGAGTAGGGACTGCTCATCAGGTAGGAGCAAAACCCAAAATCAGATCGGTGAATTGATTACTTGCCGCTCCAGTGAATGAATCGTTTCTCGAACGTTAGAAATAACATATTTAACACATACCCAAGAATGCCTGTAATCAGGATAGAGGCATACATATCCTTCACATTCAACACCTGCTGGGCATCAATGATTCGTTTGCCGAGTCCATGCTGGGTGCCGATGAACATTTCTGCCACAATAACGATCACCAGGGCAATGCTAATCCCACTGCGTAAACCAATAAAGGTCTGGGGCATACTTTCCCACAGCAAAACATCTTTAAAGGTTTGCCATTGATTCGCCCCCATCACCCTGGCAGCTAAAATCCGCGATCGCTTTGCGTTAATCACGCCGTAAGCACTATTAAACAAAATCAGGAGCAGGGCACTGAAAGCAGCAATGATCACTTTAGAGATATCTGAAATGCCAAAAAACAGAATGAACATCGGAATCAAAGCACTGGCAGGAGTCGATCGAAAAAAGTCAATTAAAAACTCAACGCTGCGATAGACCCGTTCTGAACTGCCCAACGCCACACCCAACGGTACTCCGATCAATGCTGCCAGCAAAAAGGATTGAAATGTGCGGAGAACAGTCGCATTAAAATCCACCATCATGGTTCCAGCAAAGATTGCTGAAAAGAGATGTCCGATCGTAGCAAAGGGAGTCGGTAAAAGCACTGGATTCACCCAGCCCGAAACCGAAATCAACCACCAGGCGAGGAACAGTAAGAGCACACCAAATAGGGGAAGCAGGCGATCGATCCAGACTCCCATTGCAGCTGTACGAGGCACTGAAGATACTCTGGTTTGTGTGATCATTTCCGCATTTCCTCCTGAAAAATATCGAGACAATGACGGCTCACCTGAACGAACTCTGGGGATGATAGAGTGTCTGGCGTACGGGGACGCGGGGCGTTAAACGGCACCTTTGCCACCAGATGAGTCGGACGCTTACTGAGCAGCAGTACGGTATCCGCCAGATACACCGCTTCCTCCAGGTTGTGAACCACCATCAGCATCGGTAACTGAGCGGTCATGAAAATTTCCTGCAGCTTGTCCCGCACAAACAGCGTCGTTTCAAAATCCAGAGCAGAAAAAGGTTCATCGAGAAACAGCACTTCCGGATCGGCAACCAACGCCCGCAAGATCGAGATCAACTGCTGTTGTCCCCCGGAAAAACTGTAGGGATACCGCTTTAGATCCAGCCGAATGTTGAAAGTAGCGATCAGTTGCTCCACCCGATCGCGGCATTCTCGCTCCTTCATGCCTTTCACCTTCAGTGGGTAAGCAATATTATCAAAGGCACTCATCCAGGGGAACAGAGAATCTCGATAATTTTGGAACACATAGCCAATCCGCGATCGACGAATCGGTTTACCGTTAATGGAAATCCGACCTGAATCGATCGGGATCAATCCGCTAATCATGTTGATTAACGTAGACTTACCACAGCCATTTGGCCCAAAGATAGAAATAAACTGTCCACTGGGTAATGATAGATCAAAGTTATCGTACAGGGTTTGTCCAGCAAATGACTTAGATAAACCCTGAATTTCGATGCAGGTTTCAGGGGGAGCAATACTGGGTTGGGAATCTAGTTGAAACATAAGTCTTCTGAACGACGGATAGTGATTTGAACAATTGAACGATGAGTCTCATCACACTGGGCTGTAAATCAATGGTGCAACGTCTACCCGTTTTGAAAACACATCCGACTCCGTCATAAAGTCGAAAAATGCCTGGAAATACTCTATGTCTTCAGGCGTAAACTCATCAAACATGGTGTAACCCACCAGCGGCACCCGTTCCACCAGTTCCCCTTCAATGGCGGTGTACCCCACTAGATATTGCCGAACATCATCAGGATTGGTGCGAATCTCTTCGATCGCCCGTCGATAGGCTTCTGCATAGGTTGCGGCGGCTTCTGGATACTCTTCAATAAACTGAGTCGATAGGGTTGCCGAGCCACCAAACCAGGGGGCTTTGGGATTGCCCAGAATATAGGTTGACACCACTCCGTTCTCTAAAATGCGAGTCAAGCCATTCATTTCGCCGACTGTGCCCGTTGGTTCCAGGGTGTAAGCGGCATCAATTTGCCCAGACTCCAGAGCAGCAACGTGCTGCCGAATTTCCAGTTGCAGGACTTCAGTGTCTTCAATGCCATTTGCCTTGAGTACCGCCTCTGCAATCACTTTATTTTGAGCCCCAGGGCCACTGGCAACTCGCTTGCCTGCCAGATCGGCGATCGACTGAACCGGGCTATCTTTAGCCACAATAAACTGTTCTAGCTTCAAATCTTCATTACTGGGATTAGATGCCAGAATCTTGAACAGACCAGGGGAAGCAATCTCCGCCAGACCTAATGCCCCCGATGCCGTCCCATTTCCCGATCCCTGTAAACGTCCCGCAATAATCCCCTCCGCCACCTGCTGCGCTGAGGCAAACTGCACCGCTTCCACATCCAGCCCCACTTCTCTGAAATACCCCTTCTCTACCGCCAGAAACAACGGCAATCCCGCCGCCACAGGCCAAAAGCCGATCGAAATTTTGCCTGGATCTGCACCACCGGAACCGGAGTCTGGGCTGGCAGCCACTTCTGCTTGCGTTGTAGACTGTCCCGAATTGGCACAGGCGTGCAAGGCCGTTGAAAGGGCTGCTCCGGCACCGAGTTGTAAAAAGAAGCGACGACGAATGTTCATGGTAAAGTTCCTAGGGTAGATTGAGTATAGATAAAGGAGAAAAATCAGAACAATAAATAGAAGTAGGGTGGGCAGTGCCCACCAATCGAAATCGCAGCAGGATGGAGTAAGCACTGCCCCGCAAAACGATCGCCTATCCCGTGATCAGAGCCTCAATCAAAGCATGGGAATCTGCCACCGCGCCAAAGACTCCACCCTGCATTTTGATCATTTTCAGAGCCGCGAGATAATTCCCATAATCCGTAGCTCCGGTACAGTCTGACAACAACAAACATTCATAACCGCGATCATTAGCATCCCGCATGGTAGTATGAACACAAACATCAGTTGTGATGCCAGTCAGGATAATATTTTGAATGTTTTTGCGCTTCAAAATCAGATCCAGATCGGTGGCGTAGAAAGAACCTTTACCTGGTTTGTCGATCACCACTTCACCAGGGAGTGGCTGAAGCTCAGGAATGATTTCCCAACCCGGTTCACCCCGCACCAGAATCCGACCACAGGGGCCCAAATCACCAATCCCTGCGCCAATTTGTTGCGATCGCCACTGCTTGTTTTCCGGGAGATCAGACAAATCGGGGCGATGGCCTTCACGGGTATGGATGATGTGAAACCCGCGATCGCGCATTAAACTCAGCACTTTCTGAATCGGGTCGATCGGGGCCCGGGTCAGGCTCAGGTCATAGCCCATTTTGTCCACATAGCCACCCATGCCGCAGAAATCGGTTTGCATATCAATAATGATCAGGGCCGTGTTGGCTGGACGCAGATCGCCGTTGTAGGGATAGGGATAGGGGTCGGCTTCAATAAAACATCCCATAGGTTACCTCCATGAGGGGATAGGGGGACTGGGCGGGCAAGATGCCCACCCCACAAGAAGTACAGACTAGGATTGTTTGGTTGTTTGGGAAGAGGGTAAGATGGGTAATTCTTCGCCGCGATAAAGGCGAGTAGGAGAGGGAAACCCGCAGGAGGTGCCATCAGTGTGGATGACTTCTGCTTCCCAGGGCAGGTGATAGTGACCGTTGACCAGATCTTGCATATAGGTGTAGGGACAATCCTGCGCGCCCCCTTTTACCGCGACATAGCCCCGATGCCCAAACTGGTAAGGATTATTTTCAACGCCCCAGTGACGACGGGCTTCCCGGACTAAATCAGGACGCAATTCAGCCGTAATAATTTCATCAGGACGGTGACTGCCCATCGCTATTGGTGTACCATCAAATCGAACAAACATCCCTTCACCCATCGAATCAAACGTGCCATCACTGCCGCAGAGACAGACGGAAGCGGTGTCCATTAAATTACAGAAAGCATTCGCTTGATTGGTAATCTGCCAGGCATGACGAATCGGTGCGGTATAGCCTGCGGTACGAATCATGATTTCCGCTCCTTTGTAGGCGCATTCCCTCGCCATTTCAGGAAACATTCCATCGTGGCAAATAATCAGGGCGATCGTGCTGCCATTGGGCCCTTCACAGACAGGGATACCCAAATTACCCGGCTCCCAAGGTTCGACCGGAACCCAGGGATGGAGTTTGCGATAGTAAAGCTTCAACTCACCGTGATCATCGATAATCAGCCCACTGTTGTAAGGATTGCCGTGGAAGTTGTACTCCATGATCGAAAAGCAACCCCAGATTTGATTATCCCGACAGGCAGTTTGAAAAGCAATCACCTCCGGCCCATCTAACCGACACATAATTTCGGGATTGGTATCCATCGACAACCCATGCAGGGCATATTCAGGAAACACCACCAGATCCATAGTGGGTAAATTGCGCCGCGCCTTACCAACCAACTCAACAACCCGTCGAGTCTGAGCTGCAAGGTCATCAGGTGTCACAACAATCGGATTTTGCAATTGCACCAATCCGAGGACAACACCCTGAGGAGATTTATTTAATCCACCAAGTCCTGACATAGGAATTTTTTAAGTAAACGACAGAGATTGACAATAGGCCCGCCATCCCCCCCACTGGGTAATTTCCTGCCCGCTTTCACAGCAGTAAGGCTCGCCGAGCACACCGAGCACCTGCTCACCATTTTCTAATTCAACTTTGCCAATACACAGACCAGGCGGTTCCTGGAGCAATAAAGCCCCTAACCCGATCGCGGGAACCGCCCAAATTTCTAAATCGATCGCAGCTCCCCCTTCCGCCACTCGTAGCATTGCTGGATAGCAGTCTTGAATAGACCAGAGCCGATATTCAGGAGCCGTTTTCGCCTCCCGCAGATAGGTGGCTCCGATCGCTTGCAGATTGCCATTCAGGGCAAGGCCGCGCATCAGGGTGCCATTCACAGCTAAATGTAAATGGGTGGGCAAACTTTGGGCCGATCGGGTTTGAGAGGATGGGGTTTGAGAAGATAGATTTTGAGAGGAAATAGGTTGAATCACCGTCTTTGCTTGGCTCACAGCTTAGGATGATGGAATTCGATCGTCTGAACAGGATGAAGCTGGATGGACTGGGCGGGCAAGACTTCGGCTTGAGCCCTTCGGCTTGAGCTCAGGTCGAAAGCTCAGTCGAAACGCTGCCCACCCCACAAGAGTGGTTTGCCCTACAAGTCCCGGACTGGGCGGGCAAGATGCCTACTCTACAAGAGTGGTTTGCTCTACAAGTCTCGGACTGGGCGGGCAAGACTTCGGCTTGAGCCCTTCGGCTTGAGCTCAGGAGTTCGGCGAGGCTCACTCGAGCCGTCGAAAGCTTAGTCGAAACGCTGCCCACCCTACAAGAGTTTTGGAATGTTCTGATGAATCACTACTCCTGGGTTTGCCCCAAGGCACCAGGCACTCCGGTTAGGGTGCGTTTGGGTGAGCAGGTGATAATCATGATCAGCAGGGTCAGGATGTAGGGTGAAGCATTGAACAGGTAGTAGTAAGCATCTACCCCAACAGATTGCAACGCAGGGCCGATCGCCTGGGCACCACCAAACAGCAGGGAAGCATAAAGACACTGCATCGGATTCCATCGGGCGAAAATCACCAGGGCTACCGCCATCAAACCCTGTCCGCTAGAAATCCGCTCTGTCCAACTGCCGGGATAATACAGCGACAGAAACGCTCCACCCACTCCCGCTAGCGCACTGCCGACCATAATGCTGAACAGTCGCACCTTGAAGATGGAAATGCCCATTGCTCTGGCCGCATCCGGACTATCTCCCACAGCCCGAATAAGCAAACCCCAGCGAGTGGAACGGAAAAACCACTGCATTAAGGGCGCAATCAGGACTCCCAGAATGAACAATGGCGACACGCGCAAAGCCGCCTCAAGCTGGGGACTGCTGCTCCAACTGCCAAAGGCGATCGAGGAAAGTTGGGGAGCTACAGGTTGAATGAACGGTTTACCCAGGAAAAAGGCGAGGCCGCTGCCAAAAATGATCATGGCAATGCCAACCGCCACATCGTTGACGCGAGGTTGTTGAGCCAACCAGCCGTGGATGCCCCCCAAGGCCATTCCAGCCATTCCCGCAACAATTACCCCTGTCCAGGGAGAACCCGTCAAATAGGAAATGGCATAGGCACTCATGGCTCCCATTAGCAGCGAGCCTTCTAAGCCCAGGTTGATTTTGCCGCTCTTTTCCGTCAAACATTCGCCCAAACTGACAAATAGAAACGGAGCACTGCCGCGTAAGGTTCCGGCCAGAATGGCGAGGGGAACGCCCCACCAACCCAAATCTGCACTCATCGCAATTCTCCATGAAAACTTTTTAATGCGGTGAACGACACTCAGTTAACACTGACTGAATTTTGGTGGGCAGTGCCCACCCGACTGGCTACTAGAACTCTTGTGGGATGGGCAGCGTTTCGACTGAGCTTTCGACGGCTCGAGTGAGCCTCGCCGAACTCCTGAGCTCAAGCCGAAGTCTTGCCTGTCCTTCTGGCTCTTGGAGGTTTGGTGGGCAGTGTCCACCCTACTGGCTACTTGTGGGATGGGCATCTTGCCCGTCCTTCTCTTGTGGGATGGGTATCTTGCCCGTCCTGTCCTAAACGCTGGAAGTAGCAGCAGCAGGAGGCAAAGCAACCGATCGCGCTTGAAAAATGGATAGCTTGCCGTAGAGAGAATCGCTAAACAGCACCACCAAAAAGACAATGCCTTGAAACACCAGAACCGTTGCATCCGGTAAGTTATGCGATCGCTGGAGAATGCCGCCACTGGCCAGAATGCCACCCAACAGCAACGAGACGAAGATGGCTGCCAGCGGATTTTGCCGCGCAATAAAGGCAACCAGAACCCCACCATAGCCATAGTTCGCATTCAGGGACTCATTAGCCCGGCCGTGAACCGCCGCCACTTCCACCATACCCGCTAACCCCGCACAGGAACCCGCCAGGAAGCAAATCGCCATAGTTAACTTGCCGACGGGTAATCCCGCCAACCGGGCAGCCCGAATATTGCCTCCCGCTGTACGAGCTGCAAAGCCAAAGGTAGTGCGCTGAATCAAGAAATAGGCGATCGCGCAGGCAATGATGCCATAGAGCAATCCATAATGGACTCGCGTACCGGGTAAATTCCCCAACATATGTACATCGGGAATCGGGAAACTGGACGGTTTATTCAGTGAACTGGGATCGCGCATTGGCCCATTCACCAGATGATTCATCAAGGCGATCGCAATATAGTTCAGCAACAAACTGCTAATCGTTTCGTTTACCGCTCGATAATGGCGTAATGCCCCAACAGCGCCAATCCACAATCCACCGATCACCATTCCAGCCAGGGCCATACCCAGTTGAATCATCAGAGTGGGCAAACCAAAATCGGTCAGGGTTAATCCCGCCGCCACAGCCGCCACACCGCCAATCACGATCGCCCCTTCATTGCCAATAATCACCAGTCCCAACCGGGCAGGCAGCAGGGTACAGAGGGAACTTAACATCAGCGGAGCCGCTCGAATCAGCGTATTTTGAAACGACCCCCAAGTGCCAAAAGCCGCCCGGTAGATTGAATGGTACACCCCAAACGGATTGGCTCCCGCAAAGGCACAAAACACTCCGAAGATGATCAGCGACACCAGAAGCGCGCCGATCGGGATACAAACTTTTTCTAATTGACTGCGCCAGGAAATTGTCATTGTAATTTATCCAGTAATTGACCCAGTATTTCACCCGCGTTTTACTCCAGTCACTTACCCGACATTCCCCGAAACCCCTTCCACCAGCCAATTCATCTGCTCCAGTTCCATGGCCGTCTGCTCCAGTTTTTTCCCGGTTTCAATCACCACATTGCCCCGGTTGTCTTTGATCTCACCGTTGTAGATCACCAATTCACCCGACACAATCTGCGCCTTTGCTGTATCTGCTGCTTTTTTCGCCTCTTCACTCACCGCAGGGCCATAGGGCGACAGCTTGAGAAACTCTTCCTGGAGTCCGCCCCGCACCAGATGGGGAATGCCTCCATTCATCAGGGTCTTGCCCTCCTGAATCATCTGGACATACTGCTCGTACACCCCAGCCCAGTTCCACTCTGCTCCAGTCAGGTATCCAGTCGGAGCCAGATCCACCTGATTCGCGTGGTATCCCGATGAGAAAATGCCTCGACGTTCTGCGGTTTCAACGATTACCTTGGGACTGTCCACATGGCAGGTCAAAACATCCACTCCTTGATCCGCCATACTGTTGGCAGCTTCTGCTTCCCGCACGGGCAACGACCAGTCGCCTGTGAAAATTACCTGAGTTGTGACGCTGGGATCAATGCTGCGGGCCCCCAACGTGAAGCTATTAATATTGCGGAGTACCTGGGGAATCGGTTTAGCGGCAATAAAACCCAGTCGCTTGCTATTAGAAGCATGGGCCGCCACAACGCCAGCCACGTATTGCGCTTCGTCAATGTAGCCAAAGTAGCTGCCCACATTTTCAGGATGAACTCCCTCCTGATACAGTCCGCCACAGTGGAAGAACTGCACATCGGGGTATTCCGCAGCCAGTGCCAGCACGTGGGGGTCAAAGTAGCCAAAGGAGGTGGCAAAAATGACCGACGCTCCATCCAGGTCAATCATGCTGCGAATCGATTCCTGAACGGCAGTCGTTTCCGGTACGTTCGCTTCTTCAACGGTGGTGACTCCCGCCAGGGTCGAGGCATGATCATGACCTTCAGCATGGGCCTGGTTATACCCATAATCATCACGGGGGCCAACGTAGACAAAACCCATAACTAAATTATCGGCACTGCCTCCTCCGCCAGCCGAGGAATCAGCACAGGCTCCGAGTTTCACGGTCAACCCAAAGGCACTGGTGGCCAGCAGACCGCGTAAGACTTGACGACGAGAAAGCGAAAATGGTTGGCGTGTCCTCACAGGAACAACCTCCTTGGCAACGGATAGATAAGTGATGACGGTTCAAGGTTGATGCGTTCGATCGAACGGATGGGGCTGGAGATCCGGCACCCGATTTAAGCGGCAGGATGGGCATTGCCCACCTGTCAATGCTTTGAGTTTGATTAATGTTCAGAGTAATGGGATTGCCCCTGCCCCAAGGTGCGATCGAGGTGCGATCGAGGTGCGAAATTCGGTGTTACTCTTCGAGAAATTGTTGTGTTGGCTACAAAGTTGCGTTGCATCGATCGCTAGAATCCACGCAATGAGTTACTTTGTTCAACCCCTCACCGAACAGTTTTCCTTGGATGCCCAGGCTGCTTTGCGCTTTGTGGAGCAAATTCTTGCGAGTCGCCTCAGCTCGCTTCAGATCCTTGTGTTTGAGCAGTCCTGGAGCGATCGTTCCTACCAGGAGATTGCCAAAACGGCCGGGTATGAGGTGAGCTATGTGAAGCAAACGGGGTCGGGGCTGTGGCAGCAGCTTTCGGAGGCATTGGGGCAAAAGGTCACAAAACGCAATTTGCACACCGTCCTGGAACAGCACTATCAACAGCATTATCAGCAGCGAGTTCGTTCGTCCCCTGCCAGTCCGAATGACCCGCCTGCCATCGTGCCAGTACCGTTTAGCAATCCGGTTGATTGGGGGGAAGCACCCGACGTTTCAGTGTTCTATGGTCGCAGCGAAGAGTTGCAAGTTTTGAATCATTGGGTTTTGATCGATCGCTGTCGGCTGGTCGGCATCTTTGCGATGGGGGGAATGGGGAAAACGACGCTGGCGGTGAAGCTGGCCCAGCAGTTACAACCTCAGTTTGAGGGGGTGATCTGGCGATCGGTTCGTCATGCCCCACCCCCAGATGCTTTTTTGGCGGAAGTTCTTCAGGTGTTACAGCCCCAATCCCATCAACGGTTGACCTTTACAGAACAACTGCGCTGCCTCCTGAAGCACCTGCGGCAACGACGGTTATTGCTAATCTGGGACAACCTGGAATCCATTCTGCAAGCAGGCGATCGGGCGGGACAGTACCTGGCCGGTTATGAAGCCTATGGGCAATTATTCCAACACCTGGGTGCAACCTCCCATCAAAGCACAATTATTCTGACCAGCCGCGAGAAGCCCAGGGAGTTCGTTGCCCAGGAAGGGGTTTTGTTACCCGTGCGATCGCTGCGGTTAAGTGGGTTAGACCCTGATGCCGGACAAGCCCTCTGCCATGCTAAAGGCACTTTCACGGGGTTGCATGATGACTGGGCAGAACTAGTGGCTCACTATGCCGGCAATCCTCTGGCCTTAAAACTGGTAGCTCCTGTGATTCAGGATTGCTTTGAAGGACATATTGCCCCCTTCCTGGAGGTTTTGCAGCAGGGAAACTCAATTTTTGGTGATATTCAAGATCTGCTAGCAGTCCAGTTCGATCGCCTCTCGCCCCTGGAACAGCAGGTCATGACCTGGTTAGCCATCCATCGAGAGCCGATTTCGCTGAATCAACTGCGGGCTGCCCTACTGCCACCTTTACCCCTGGGACATTTGCTGGAAGCCCTCTCCTCGCTGGAACGCCGATCGCTGATCGAAAAACATCGGGGCCGGTTTACGCTTCAGCCTGCGGTGATGGAGTATGTCACCGATCGGCTGGTGGCTCAGGTTAGCCAGGAATTGAGCCAGTGGATTCACCAGACCGTCGCTTCTACCCATCAACTGGTCTGGCCGCCTGCCGTTTCTGCCCCAGCCTTCACGCCCGAACCCTCCCTGACCTTACCTTCTAGCCTGCACCACTATGGGCTAATTCAAACCCAAACGAAAGACTACCTCTGCCACAGCCAGAAACGGCTGATCCTGCAACCGATCGCCCAACGACTTTTGCAACAGCATCGTCCCGCAGCGATTGCCTCTGGATGCCGACACCTGCTCACCGCCTGGCAACAGCAGCCCCTCAACGAACAGGGTTACGGAGGTGGCAATGTCATTAACCTTTTGCAGCAGATCCCGACTGACCTTCAGGGCTGGGACTTTTCAGAACTCCGCATTTGGCAGGCAGATCTTCGTCATGCTTCATTTCAGGGGGTGAACTTTAGCGGTTCTGACCTTAATCGATCGGTCTTTAAGCAAACCTTCAGCCAAATTCTCTCAGTTGCCTTTAGTCCAGATGGGGAATATCTAGCTGCGAGTGATATCAGTTACGACATCCATGTCTGGCGTGGAGCCGAAACCCAACCGTTCCGCACATTTAATGCAGAAGATGGCTGGTGTTGGGCGATCGCCATTAGCCCCAACAATCGTACCTTGGCGGGCAGTGCCAACGGGGTGATTCACCTGTGGGATCTGGTGACGGGCGAACCAGAGGCAGAACTGCGGGGTTCAGAAGGACGGGTGTTTTCCCTATCCTTCAGTCCAGATGGTCGTTACTTAGCCAGCGGCAGCGAAGATCATCAGGTGCGCGTTTGGGATGTTCGCACGGGAACCCTGGTCTGGCAACTGGCAGGGCATACGGATGCCGTCCGCACGATCGCCTTTGCCCCCCAGCATTATCAAACCCCCCGACTGTTTCCGCCATCCTTCCCCCCGGCTCCCAGCGATGGTCATCAACTGGTGAGCGGCAGCCAGGATGGCAGTCTCAAACTCTGGGATCTCAATACGGGAACTTGTCTGGATACCTGGACGGCCGGCCCATCTCCTGTGTTGTCGATCGCCTTTAGCCCCGATGGACAAACCCTGGCCAGCGGCAGCCGCGATCGGACAGTTCGCCTCTGGGAGATGACAACCCGCAAATGTCGCCACGTTCTGACCGGACATCAGCAGCAAGTTCGCACCGTTGCCTTTAGCCCCAATGGCCGTACCCTGGCCAGCGGCAGCGATGATCCAATGATTTGCCTCTGGGATGCAGCGTCTGGTCAACTCATCAGTACCCTCACCGGACACAGCAGTTGGATTTCCAGTTTGGCCTTCAGTCCCGATGGTCAAACTCTGGCTAGCGGCAGCGAAGATCAGTCTGTCCGCCTCTGGGATAGCCAAACCCAGCAAGTGTTGAAGGTCTTACAGGGACACAATAATGGTGTGTGGTCGGTGGCACTCAGTCCCGATGGTCGAACTCTGGTCAGCGGTGGGCAAGATCGCTGTTTGCGGTTTTGGGATTTGTCAACCGGGAGTTTGCAAAACGCGCTACCAGGGCACGACGGCTGGGTGTTATCGGTGGCATACAGTGCCGACGGTCGCTGGTTGGTGAGCGGCAGTGAAGACCGCACCGTGCGACTGTGGGATGGCCAAACGGGAAGCCTGCAACGAATTTGGGATGAGCATCAGCATGAAGTCTGGTCGGTGGCGATCGATCCCCAGGGAGAATGGGTGGCGAGTGGCAGCCTGGATGGCACCGTTAAGTTTTGGGATTTTACAACCGATCACAGTTTCCGATCACTAACGGGACACACTCGCGGCATCTGGGCGATCGCCGTTAGTCCCGATGGCAGTCTCCTCGCCAGCGGTAGCCAGGATCGCACCATTCGCCTCTGGGATGTAGCAACGGGAGAATGTCAACAAGTGCTAACCGGGCATAACTGCTGGATTCGTAGCCTAGCCTTCAGCCCCAATGGACGCTATCTGGCCAGCGGTGGCTCCAATGGACAGGTTAAACTCTGGAATCTGCAACAGCAAACCCATCAATCCTGGGAAGCACACAATAGCTTACTACTGGCTGTATCCTTTAGCCCCGATGGACAAACCCTGGCCACCTGCGGCGGCGATCGCACAGTCAAGCTCTGGGACTTCAAAACATTCACCTGCCGTCAGACCCTGATGGGCCATCAAAAGTGGGTGCGGGCCCTGGTCTTTCATCCTCAAGCCCAACCTTTGATTAGCTGTAGCCAGGATGCCACCATTCGCCTCTGGAACCTGGAGTCCGATACAATCCATTCCCAATGCCAAACCCTGAGAATTCCTCGCCCCTACGAGGGAATGTGCATTGCCAATACGATCGGGCTATCTGAGGCGCAAACCCTAGCCCTTCAGTCCCTTGGAGCGCACACAGAAGTCGGTCGCAGGAGATAGTCGGACTTCTGACTCCCTTTAAAGGGTTACTGAACAGACACCAGGAACTATTAGTTGAGAGAACCGTGGGGTTGTTGCCATTCCGCTTCAGCCGATAGTTCAACGTTCCCTTCAGTGATTTCAGGAGGAGCAGCATAGTCTCGGGCTGAAGAATGATAGCCGCGCTGCCCGTTAGCAATGACCCCTAAAACTGGAACCTGGAATGACTTTAAGTCATCAAGAACCTTTTGCAGCACAGAGCGATCGGTTTTATCCAGCCCCACCACCAGAACTAACCCATCCGCATGGCGGGCTAACAGGCTGGCATCTGCCAACCCCAAAAGCGGTGGCGTGTCGTAAATAATCAAATCAAACCGTTCGCTGGCTTTTTCGATTAATAACCGGGTGCGATGGGCAGATAGCAAACTGGCTGGATCGGGGGGAATCCGTCCGGAGGTCATGACGTACAGTTCTTCGCCCGGTTTCACCCGTCGGATCACACTACGGGAATCCATGTTTTTGACAATCAGATTACTCAAGCCATAATCATTATTCAGGTTGAGCTGGGCATGGATCTGAGGCCGACGCAAATCCGCATCCACCACTAACACCCGCTGTCCCATCGCCACTGCTGCCCTGGCCCAGTGCAACGCCACCGTTGATTTGCCATCTCCCGCCATTGCCGAACTGATCACGATCGATCGCAACGGTCGATCGGCACTGCTCAACATCTGAAAGTTGGCATTCAGAACCCGCAGGGCTTCCATGAAGAGGGAGTGACTATCGTAATCATCGATCGGCAGGGACAGAAAATTCATCGATCGAGAAGCTTTGGCCATCGATCGCATCATTCTCCGCGTCGTGCGTCTGAAAGTTCCTTTCCGTCGCTTCCGGCGGACTGAACCCTGCCCATTCTCTTCATACACAGCCGCCGCAAGCTGGGAATCGTAGGGCAACACACCCAGAATTGGCAGCCGCATTTTTTCGCGGAGTTCATCTGCGGTGTGGAACGTACTATCCAGTTTTTCCAATAGAAAAGCCGCTCCCACCCCCAAAGCCAGACTGCCCAGAATTCCCACCATCAAATCTCGATTGGAGGTGTTGGGTAAAGGAGCAGGTTGAGAGACTTCCTGAATCACCTGCCAGGGAATTTCCCGTTGGGCCGCTTCTACCTGCAAGTTTTGTCGAGTTGCCAGAAAGCGAGTTAAGCTTTCCGTCGCAATTTGCAGTTCTCGTTGTAGGTTGGCATATTCTCGAATCAAAACTGGCAGCGTTTGTACTTGCTGCTGTAATTGTGTTTGCGCTTCAAGAATTGCCTGCCGCTGAATTTCCAACGTTTGAATCTGGGTTACGGCATCAGCAACACTAGCATCTAATACTCTTGAAGCTTCTCTTAGTAAAAGGGGCATAAGGTTATCTTGCTGACGACGGAGCACCTGAATATTGACGTTACCTTCCCGAAATCGGGTACGCTCAATCGCGATTTTAGTTTCAATTTGTTGAATTTGACTCAATAGCTGTTGATAGGTAGGTGATTGACTAAGAGTTGCCAATGCACCATCATCTCGTTGCAATGTTTCCAAATATGATCGAGCCTGCGATAGTTTTTGTTCAACTTCCGCTTGCTGTTGATCCAGCGTAGAGCCTTGGCTAGAAATTCTTGTGGTTTGGGAATCTGGATCGATGAAACCATTACTCTGCCGAAAGGTCTGTAGCTGATCTTGTAGCGAATCAACCTGCTCCTGCAACGCAGGCAACTGATTATCAACAAACTGAATGCCCTGCCGCAAATAGGTCTGTCGCTCATTCAAACTATATTGCAAATAGGCTTGAGATAATTGTTCTAGAATTGCCTGGATTTGAGCTGGATCTTCCCCTTGGTAGCGAACATCTAAAATTTTAGTTTCACGAATTCGCATAACAGACAGGTCGTTGATGATAGAAGCGTAACTAATGTTAGGATAAACAGGCTGCAATTCTGTAACGACCTCTCCCAGCAGTTCTGGACTTTTTAAGACTGAAATTTGCGTGTCATAATCTAGACCGGATTGACTTGCAGCCCCACCAGAGGTCAGATTTGTCAAATCGTTCTCTGCATTGACTGGCTCCACCAAAATTTGGAACCCTCCCTGATAAAGAGTTTCTTGGTTGAGAGCAGACCATATGGAGTAAGAAATTCCGATCGCTGCCAAGCTAATAACGATCAAAGCTCGCCGTTGCAGAACGCCTAAAAAGCGACGAACATCCCACTCCTCAGATGGGGGAGTAGACATAGGAACTGGCATCGGTGGCATTGATGCAATCGGCATCGACACGATCTTCCCATTAGGTGAATAAGTCGAGGGTTGGCTAGGCGGCTGATACATGGCGGTAGTCCTGAGAGATGAATAAGTTGGGAAGAGAGAATACCGTAGAACCGCATCAGAACGGCAACGCTCGCAAGGGAGAGAGCAACTGGAATACTCCCAGGATGGTAGATAGGGTATCGGTAATGCGTGCCCCCGTCGATCGCCCGACCAGAATCACATCGTTATTGCGGAGGAGCGGATTGTTTTCTGGATTCAGATCATTAGAAAAATCGAGTTCCAGTTCTTGTTCGGTAATCGTGCCGTTGGGATTAAATCGAATCAGGGTAATATCCTTGCGGTTTGCCCGGCCATTGAATCCGCCCGCCGCCAGCACCGCTTGATTGAGGGTGGAATTCGCCCGGAGTTCTAGCTGCCCTGCGGATCGCACCTCACCAATAATATTGACCTGAATTCCCCCGGTGGATAAGGTCGAGGAAGCCAGAGCAAAGGCCTCTTCAGAAGCCAGTTCGGATGCCTCTGGAACAGTAATGCGATCGCCCTGTTGCAACACAACATCCTGATTCAGATCGCCAGATTGTAGCACATCCCAAAGGTTGACCGTCAGCAGTTGTTCTGCTCCCTGGCGAGTTTGCCGACGCACCTCAATCTGGCGCAGATCAGCCGTTGGAGAAAATCCACCTGCCTGTTGAATGGTCTGAATCAGAGTGGGCTGTCCTCCTTCACCACCCAGGCGATAGGGCCCGGTTGCGCGACTTCCCCGACGATCGCAACGGTGACAGGTTGATTCGTGCTGGTTCGCAAGTTGGATGCAGCTAGTTGGCTACTATCCGCTAAGTTAATTTCGGCGGTTGCTGGAATAAAGACCGTATCACCATCGCGGAGGGAGGTATTTTGCAAGACATCCCCCGACTGGAGCAACTCCTGTAGATTGACATCGAAGGTGCGGACTATACCTGATGGATCGCGTCTACGCACCTGAACCTGACGGAGATCAGCAGCCTGAGTCGTACCCCCCGCAGTCTGAATCGCCTGAACAACGCTAGGAAACTGTCCCCCTTCACTGGAGGGGAGGGTATAGAGTCCGGGTTGGGCAATTTCACCCGCCAAGGCCACCCGCAGGGCCCGAGGTTGCAGCAAACTGACCGTGGCGATCGAATATTCTAGTTCAGAAGCATACCGGGCACTGATCGTTTCTTCCGCCTGACTGATGGTTAATCCTGCCAGGGGCAACCGACCAACCAAAGGCAAGTTCACGGTGCCATCCACCAGGATTTGCTGCTGTCCGCTATATTCCGGCACATTAAATAGATTAATTTGAATACTGTCCCCCGGCCCCAGCACATAGGTTTCACCAATATTCTCAAATCCGGCAGGGGCAATTGGTGCAGTTGGCGCGGGAGGAGAAGCTTGGGCGATCGCAAACTCAGGGGTTGGATTGCTTTCTGGAGCAATAAAGCTTACAGGTTGTGCCGAGAAGTTTGAGTTTTGTACTTCTGGGTTCTGTACTTCTGGATTCTGTACTTCTGGATTCTGTACTTCTGGGTTCTGTACTTCTGGATTCTGTACTTCTGGATTCTGTACTTCTGTATTTTGTCCGGTTGGCGTTAGATCATCCCCATTAAAAATGAATACATCTGATCCAATCTCGTTTCCTTCGATCGGAACTTCTGGGTTCACTAATTCCGGGTTTACTGCTTCTACAGTTGCAGTTTCTACAGTTGCAGTTTCTATGATTTCAGGTGTGGCAGCGATCGTTGGTTCAGCTTGATTGGATTCAGTTTGATTGGATTCAGTTTGACTGACCTCATGGGCGGCATCCGCAGATTCACGATCGCCTGAAGGGGAGAAAAAATTCGCATCAATGAAGGGAATTAGCCCATCTGGATCGGCGGTCGCAACTTGGACAGTCGCTTGAGAGGGAGCTTCAGATTCAGCCCCATCAGCCACGTTAGCCACATTTGAATCGACTGGCTCAACCGCACCGACTGGCTCAACTGTATCAGCGATATCAGCAACATTGGCGGCAGCTAAATTCAGGTTGGGGAGTCCGCTTGGCTGAAGGGACTGGGTGGTTTCCATTTCCGGTGTGTTCGCCGCAGCTTGAACCGTATCACCTGCAAAGTTCTGAGCCACAGGAAAGACGGCGGGCTGGACGGCAATTTGTTCGGCTGGGGCGATCTGCGATGCCTGGGACGGATCAATCAGGGGATTTGCCGAGGATTGAGCTGGCTCAATGGTTTCACCCGCTCTAGAAATCGATCGATTCACAATCCGATTAATTAGATCTGTACTGACCTCTGGGGGACTGGTGGGCGGGCTGGTGGGCGGGCTGGTGGGCGTACTGGGGGATGTTGCGGGGGAAACGGGGAGCCTGGAAACAGGGAGCCTGGCAAATAGATTGAGGGAAAACTCTGGGGCTGGCGCAATTTCTACTGGGCCAGGAGCAGGAGGATCCTCGGCAATCACCTGGTCGATCGCATCCAGCCTGGGATCAGATTCCGCCACAGGCAGGGTCGGTTCTGCCGGACTAGCCGAACCAGGTTGTTCTCCGCTGCTGAATCCTTGTGCAGCCAGAAGTCCTAAGGGCCCTAGGGAGAGAGTAATAATCGGTATCACGCGCATTAGAAACCACCTTCAGACCAGGAAAAACTGAATAGGATAGAAAACTCTGTGAGCCGGAGATAGCATCACTTTTCGCTTGGACGATACGCTGAGACGATCGGAATGTTCAATCAAACCGGCAGGACAGGAGCAGGACGGGGTAGGGTTAAAGCGGGGTGGGGTTAAAGCAGGTGAATTGCCAGCGATAAAAAGACTCAATCTCCATTTAGGATTACATCCCTCTGGCAGGGTCATCAGGAAAACTGTCTGGTCAAATTCAGGGATCCACCCATTGGGATGAGTTGTCGCAGGTTGAGTGCTAGTTGCCTGACGCTGGTTTGGGTAAAAAGTTCTGGCTAGGATTGGGGATTTAATTACCTGTTCACCGTTCTGCTGCTTTGACTGGGCGGGCAAGATGCCCACCCCACAAGAGTTTCAGGTTATTAAGCTTACGTTTCTCAGGTTGAAAAATAGCCTCTGGGCGGGCAAGATGCCCACCCCACAAGAATTGCAGGTTATTAAGTTTGCATTCCTTCGGTTGCAAAATAGCCTCTGTAACAGAAGGTTTTCGTCAGTTAAATAAAGGCTTCATGAACAGAAAGGGCGAGATTTCCGGATTATCGGCGTGATTTTAAAGTTTCCGTTAGGCTCAAGAACTATCTCCGGGTACATACAGAGGAGCGGAGTAGAGGGTGGAGTACCTTGGCAGCTTCGCAGGGTTACGGTGTTGTGGGTGGGTGCGTCTGAATATCTTGAAGTGTTTCCAGGCTAGAGCATGGAGAACCTAAAACGATGTCCTATGCATCCGATTTTGTTACTGAAATTCCGGTTTGGGGCTATGGGTTAGTATTCCTGATTGCCCTCTCGATCGTGTTAATCAGCATTCCGATCGTCAAACGGTTTGCGCTGCAATGGGGATTCATTGATCAACCGTCTGCCCGCAAGGTTCATCAACAACCGATTCCCCGTGTGGGCGGAATTTCTATCTTTTTGGGCACAACGATCGCGTTGTGCGCTATCTTCCTGTTAAATCTATTCAATGTATTATCAATCGAATTACACTCTGCAATCTGGAGTGTTGTCCTTGGTAGTATTTGTTTTTTTCTGATTGGATTTGTTGATGATTCAGTCGGACTATCGCCCATATCACGCTTGCTGGTGCAACTTTCGGTATCCAGCTATGTGTGGCTTGCGGATGTGCGGATTGAATTTGTGACTATTCCAGGATTAGGACTAACCCACTTAGGCTGGCTCAGTCTTCCGGTGACGGTGATCTGGTTAGTTGGTGTCGTCAACGCCATTAACTGGATTGATGGATTGGATGGGTTAGCATCAGGGGTATCGGGAATTGCAGCTACGGCCAGTTTCATCATTTGTGTCTATACGGGGCAATATACAGCCGCTTTGCTCGTGGTCGCGTTATCGGGCAGTTTGTTGGGGTTCCTGTACTACAACTTCAACCCTGCTCAGATTTTTATGGGCGATGGTGGGTCATACTTTATTGGCTTTCTCCTGGCAGGTGTGGCAGTCATTGGGTTAGTCAAGGGAGCCACTGTCACCGCGATCTTTCTACCCTTTCTGATTTTGGCTGTGCCCATTTTTGATATGTCAGCCGTCATTGTGGCCCGGCTCAGGCAGGGCTGCTCACCGTTCCTGGCAGATAAACGCCATTTGCATCATCGCCTTTTACAGGCAGGACTATCCCATCGATCGACGGTACTGGTGATCTACGCGATCGCCCTGTGGGTGGGAAGTTTGGCAATTACTTTTGTCGGAATGCCCAATAGCCTGGTCATTTTGGGGGGCGCAACGGGGCTATTGGGATATATGTCCTGGAAAGCCTGGCAGTCGGCTCGCTGATTTTTTATCCCTGTTTTTAGCTTGGTTGTGACTTTGGCTTTATTAGTTGAGACCGCTACAGGTGCATAGCGGCAACGGTACATCTACCAACCTTAAGGACTCTTGTGGCTAACAAAAGCAAGAGATCCGTGTTCCTCAAGTCAGATAAAAGGTTGGAGAGGATTGTGAAATCACCAAAACACTTACCTAATTTCAATGAATCGAGTCGTGTTGTTTCCCAGAAAAACTCAGCTGTTGAAATTCCATCTTCGCTACTTAAATTATCAGTTGTTACTCAGTTTTATCCGCCAGATTTTGCAGCAACCGGGCAACTGATTGAGGAATTAGTCCATCAATTAGGACGGCAAGGGGTGGATATTAAAGTTTTTACAGGTCAACCCGCCTATGCCTTTCAGTCTGCTAAAGCACCGGGATACGAACGGGCTGGACTCGTGCAGGTGAAGCGATCGCGCTCTACCCAGGTTGGAACCAAACGGATTCGCGGTAAGGCAGTCAGTGGCGTTCTGTTTATGGTGCGAACTGCTCTCCACTTAATTAAAAATTGCCGTCGTCGTGATTTACTTTTAGTCACAACGGCTCCTCCGTTTCTACCAGTTTTGGGCTACCTGGCTAGCTGGTTATTGGGCTTTCCCTACGTTTGTTTGTTGTATGATTTGTATCCCGATATTGCTGTTGAACTCGGTGTGGTTGCTCAGGAACACTGGATGGCCCGATTCTGGCGATCGGTCAATCGATTGGTATGGCGTAAGGCGGAAGCCGTGATTGTTCTGAGTCCTGATATGCGGCAGCGGGTGCTTGAGCATTGTCCGGATCTGACGGAGAAAGTGTTTGTGATTCATAGTTGGGCTGATCCCAAACGAATTACACCTCGTTCTAAGCAGGACAATTGGTTTGCTCAACAGAACGATCTGGTTGATCAGTTTACGGTGCTCTATTCCGGCAATCTGGGTCGGTGTCACGACATGGATACGATTCTGGATGCAGCCATTCAATTACAAAATGCACCCATTCAGTTTGTCTTTATTGGCAACGGAGCCAAACGCGAAATTTTGCAGCGAGAAATTCAGCGGTTAGGATTAACCAATATCCGATTCTTGCCGTACCAGGATAAGGACGTGCTGCCCTATTCCCTCACGGCTGGCGATCTGTCGCTGGTGAGTGTGATTCCAGGCATGGAAAATTTAGTTGCCCCCAGCAAACTCTATTCCGCTCTGGCCAGCGGTAAACCGATCGCAGTGGTTTGCCCTCAGCAATGCTATTTGCGTTCACTGATTCAGAAAGCTGGTTGTGGTAAAGTTTTCCAGAATGGGGACAGCAACGGGTTAGCTGCATTCATTCGACAGTTGAGCCAGGATCAGCAGCGCACTGAGCAACTGGGGCAGGCGGGACGGCAATACATGGAAACCCATTTCACGCCAGAAATCATTGCCCGGCAATACTACAATGTGCTGCACTGGGCGTTGGAACCGGAGCGATCGGTTGTGCCGGATGAGGAGCTGGAGGTGGTTCCAGAGATTGTGTCCGCTCGGCGGATTTAAGGGTCACAACATTTCAATTTTGCGGGATAGGGGAACAGTGATGCTGTTCTCCTTTTTTATGCGTCAACCCACATCTTGCACCTTGTCCAATCCCTGCCCTCGAATCAATTCGGGGCTAAGAACTGAAGTTCGTTGAAACGGACTATAACCTTTGATACAGACAGGTTTCAACCCATTTCAATGGGTTTGAGCCATTAGCCCGCAATTAATTGCAGAGCGGGTTGAATAATCTGCTGCAAGATGTGAGTCAACCCGCTTCCATACCCGATCGATCGCTAAGTTTTGTAAACAATTTACGGGGCGATGACTAAACCTGAGGATTAGGTGAAATCACGCGATCGAGCTAATCTTGAAATATCTGTAGAACATATAGGAGCAAACGGAATTGATGAAATTCCGATTAACTCTAAGGTTAAACATTGCCGCTACTCAGTAGTCTTACATAAGATAGGAGCATGAAGGCAAGGAACTCTATAGCTCAAGTCTTCGATCGAGCGTATCAGGGTTTTGCCGCTCTACCAAGGTGCAACTGCCAGGTTATCGAAATCGGAATTCGATCGGTTTTGATAACTTTTTGGTTTTGGACAATCTGGAAACTTTTGCATTACACCGAGGTAGATTCTGATTATGAAATTAAAAACAGTTGGTCTTAGCATTGCTGCTACTGCTGCAATGGGAGTAGGAACCTTCATGGGTGCCTCACCAGCAAATGCTTTGTCCTTTGGAGAAACATTGACTTTCTTTGGTGGAACCGCACAACTTTCAAATGTCAATGTTGGACAAAATGCAACTCTTACGTTTGCCGGTACACCTATCAACTTTTCAACCTCCTCTTCTTTTGTAGGTCGCACCATCGATTTCACTGACAGTCTTCTTCTGAGAAGAGATACTTTGACAACTTGGAGCTTAGTTAATCCTGAATCTGTTCTACTATCACTTAGTGGCTCACCTGAAAGGAATTTTAAGCTAACGTCGTTCAACCTGAGAAAAACGGATGACTTTGCTGCTGATTTCACAGGTTTCTTCGATCCTCCGGGTACTCCTGGTATCGGGCAGGTTTCTAGTCCAATACTTGGTGGTATTGCTTGGGACACCACCACAGGTAATGTGTTCACAGGTAATATCCAAGTTGTCCCAACTCCCGCACTCCTCCCCGGACTTCTCGGCATGGGTGTAGCCGCCGCTCGCAAGAAGCGCAAGGGTGAAGCTTCCGAAGCAACGCCTGAAACGGTTGAAGCCAACGTATAGTGCAAGCGGTGTTCCTGTACGATGACGCATCTCCACGATCGGTTAAGGTTGAGAGTCAGAGCATTTATACAAACTCCTAAATAAAGTTTGGATTTGTTGGGTTCCCCAGGTTCTCACCCTGACTCATCAATCGATTGCCTCATGAGTAGTTACGCTGGTTTGCATGAGTGAGCGGAAATGGACGATCGATGATTGCTAAAAACAATGGTGCGATCGTCCGTTATCTGCTTGCTGGCGTGATGAAATTCGATTTTCGTTTCTCCACTATTCACTTAATTTTCTTAAATTTGGTTTCCTGATTATGGCATCTATTTCCTCTTCCACTCCCATTCCCAACTCTGGCTCCTACGGGGGAAAGGGAATTTGTCAGATTGTGGGCTATGTTTGTTTGTTTGGTTTTATCATTGATATGCTAATCCTGGCATTGCCTCCCCAACTGGGCAGCAGCGAATGGCGGCTAGGGTTCGTGCAGCAATTTTCCGATCGTAGTATCATTCTGCTGTTTGGTTCTGCCCTGATTCTGGTTGGTAGCTTAGAGAAGCGAAAATTATTGCGGCAGTTTTCCACCTTTTGTTTATTAGCTGGTGTACTATTCTTCCTGTTATGTATCCTGGCGGTTGCTGATAGTGTTGCGCTTCAACGTCAAGCCGTGACCACCATCAGCACTCAAGAATCGGAACTCCAAACTCAGATTCGGGATGCCCAAAGTAATCCCAGTGCCATCCGGGAAGATCTGACCGCAGAAGACCTAACTAGGGCCTCCCAACTGCTGACCCAGCAAGCAGACACCCTGAAGCAGAATGCCAAAACGACCGTATTCAAAACGGCGGCTTCCAGCGTGGGTAATCTCCTGGTGATGGGTGTTGGTCTGGTTGGAATTGGACGGTATGGATTAGCATCTCGGAGAAGATAGAGGATGCTGAATCAGCAGAAAGTAAAGCAACTCTCAACCCATTTGCTGCGTAAAAGATTGAAAACTCCTCATGACTGGATTATTGCTTCTGGTTTCTTAGTCGGATTTATTTATTCCCCCTTTTGGATCTACAGAATTCTTGTTCAAACCTTCAATGGTTCTGTTTCCTCAGTTATGCTTGCTGTGGGTGCTTTAGGGGTTTACTTTATCTGGCAAGATAGGCGGCAGTTAGCCAAACTGAAAGCATCTGAAGAAGATCGCTTGCTTGGGCACATAATTGTCATCAGTGGAATCATGTTGTCTCCCTTGTGTACTTTTGCAGAGTGGTCACAACGACTCATCTGGATATATATTCTGATAGGGATTGCATTCAGTTCTTGGGGGTTCAGATTTTTCAAACTACACCCAATTTCCATCTTTTTGATAGTAATGGGATTATTTCCTAACCTAGGAATATTTGCAGGAACTCTGTGGCGTATCTTTACGCCTTATGAAATCCTAGAACGGTTTATGGCATGGGCAGGTTCAGTTGGATTAAGAGCGATCGGACAACCAGCTGTTGTAGAAGGTAAAGTAATCGCATTACCAGGCGGCGCAGTCGAAATTGATTGGGGTTGTAGCGGGTTTAGTATGGCAACCATTATTGCTGCGGTAAGCGTCTTATTAGGACTGTTCTACAGACAGCGACTCTCAAAAGTGGCAGGCTTAGTTATAATCGGCATCATCCTAGCTTTGCTTGGGAATGTTCCTCGAATCATGTTGATGGCAGTAGCAGTAGCCTACTGGGGTGATGAATCTTTTAGATTCTGGCATGGTTTCTGGGGTGGACAGATCTTTACCAGTATTCTGATAACAATTTACTACTACATCGCTATGGCGATCGTCAAAGGGCGATCGACGAAGGTGAAGGCTTGAAGTCAGGCGTTGGAATGGGCAGGCAGGATACCCACCCCACAAAAAGGATCAATAGTTGAATGGGCGGGCAAGATGCCCACCCCACAAGAGTAGGGGCGATTCGTGAATCGCCCTTGTTTTGTTGGAATAGAGATGATCGCAGGAAATTACCGCACCAAAACCGTCATGTATTTCCCAGCCGCAAAGGGAGCCGGAATAATCGGGGTGAATTGGACTCGATCGGTTGCCAGCTTTCTGACATAGCACTCGTTCATGGTGAAGATCACCTGATCCCTTGTACCAATAATCCAAATTTGCACCCGATCGTCTTGCGCTACGGGCAGCAGTTCATTGAACTCTGAAGACATATTCTGTTCCTCGCTGATGTTTTTAGGAAGAAAGGCTCAAGGTGTGGGAAAGCATTTACGAGAAACCATCCCCAAGCTCCGTCATGCATCAGCGAGACTGTCGATCGCAGACCCATCACAAACAGGAATGATCTACAATCAAACAGCCTTGCACTCTGGTGGATTCAGAGAGCTAGGTTAGCTGGTTAGGGTTGCTGGATACTTCCCTAATCAGCGTCACACCTCACCTTAAGCGCGGTTTAGCAGACTGGCTCGTTCTGGGAGAAAAAACCAGCATCGCAACAGCATAAGGGATACGCCTGGGAAAGATCAAGCGTATGCCATCACTTTTTATGGGATTGCCCAAAGGTTTCCCATTTGATACTCAATTCTCTATGTAGAATTCTTGTGGGGTGGGCATCTTGCCCGCCCAGTCAACGAAGTGGAATGCAGATTAACTAGATAGAATTCTTGTGGGGTGGGCATCTTGCCCGCCCAGTCAACAAAGTGGAACCAATGCATTAAGCACTTCCGATCGCCTTCTCCCTACCCATCAAACTCAATCAATGACCGATCGCCAAACACTTGATCAATGGTTGGATCTAGCAGTCGATCGCCTGGAACAGGCAATTGCGCCAGAGCAAATCTTGCTATTTGGTTCCTGGGCACGGGGAACCGCCAGCCGCCATTCTGATATTGATCTCTTTATTGTTTGGAATACCGCCATTCCCCCCCTAGAAAGAATCGGTCAGGTTTTGTCGCTTTTACAAGATTCACCCCTGCCGATCGAAGTTATCGTTTATACCCTTGATGAGTTAGAGCAACGGTGCTATTCTCCATTCATTCGGCGGGTGCTGTCTGAAGGCAAGGTGTTATATGAGCGAGGACAAACTTAGGCTAGAAGCAGAGCGATGGTATCGTCAGGCAGTCGATGATCTGGATGCAGCAGAGGCACTGCGACTGGCCAAAAAGTATGCCCAGGCTTGTTTTTATGCCCAACAAGCTGCCGAAAAAGGGCTGAAAGCGGTATGGATTCAGCTTGATCTTGACCCGTGGGGACATTCTGTAGCACGGCTGGTGAGAGAATTGCCAGACACCATCAAACCAAACTTCATCTCGCTGTTGGATGATGCCCTGGCTCTAGATAAGCTGTACATTCCAACCCGCTATCCCGATGCTCTGCCCGATTTGACTCCAGCCGAAGCCTATACCCAACGAGAAGCAGAAGCGGCAACTCAGATAGCCCAGACTTTTTTAGAAGCAGTTCAAACCTGGCGATCGTCCTGATGTCCTGATCGTCCTGATGTCCTGATCTGCAAGGCTGATCCTTTAGAATTGTAGAAACATCTGTTCTACTAATTCTTCCTGCCTACCGGAGGAGCCAACGATGACCAATCCTGCAACGTCGAACCCGGCGATCGGTGAACCAGAGGCGATCGAGGAACAAGAGATTCTGGAAGAGATTGTGGCTCCAACCCAGGACGATCTCCCCTCTGATGATGGCATCCCGATGGAAACGCAACGTCACAAGCTGCAAATGGATCTGCTGGTTTACCCGTTGAATACCTGGCTCACTCAGGAACAGCGCAGTGGCTTTGTCAATGGCAATATGTTTGTCTACTTCAGCCCATCGCAAGTTCGCAACCAGGATTACCGAGGGCCGGATGTATTTGTCGTGTTAGACGTGCCTCCCGGTGAGCGTAAAAGCTGGGTCGTCTGGCAGGAGGGCAAAGGGCCAGATGTGGTGATTGAACTGCTCTCAGATAGCACGCGGGAGCGAGACAAAACGGAGAAAAAACGGGTTTATCAACAGCAATTGCGAGTACCGGAATACTTCTGGTATGACCCCTTCAACCCCGATGATTTCGCTGGATTCAGTCTACAGCGCGGCCTGTATGAACCATTAACACTGAACGAACAAAACGGATTGGTCAGTCAGTCCCTTGGGTTATCCCTGGTGCGCTGGCAGGGCGAGTATGCCGGGGTAGAAGCGGTATGGTTGCGGTGGGCTAGCCTGGATGGAACGGTGTTGCCTACGGTTCAGGAGATTGCTCTGGCTGAACATCAGAGGGCTGAAGAGGAACGCCAGAGGGCTGAAGAGGAACGCCAGAGGGCTGAAGCAGCATCCCAACGGGCAGAGCAAGAACGCCAACGAGCCGATCGCCTGGCCGCCCGACTACGAGAATTAGGGATCGATCCAGAGCAACTGACTTGAACCCAAACCCCGTAGCGCAGGCATCTTGCCTGCCCGTGAAACAACCTGTAACAGTAAAATTGGGACGTACCCTGATCCCGAAAATCGTTCGATCGTTTGTATTCAGGCGGGTTGGACTGGGCAGGCAAGATGCCCACCCCACAAGAGTGGGGGTTGGACTGGGCGGGCAAGATGCCCACCCCACAAGAGTGGGGAGAGTTTTATCCTGACTCCCAATGGAGCATAGGCGGAAGATAGCGATGGAAGTGGAAGACAAATACCTGCAATATTGGCGCGATCGACGGCGACGACAGCAGGAGATGAATCATCAGTGTGCTCAGAAGTCCCGGCAGGAAGCCCAGCAAATGGCGGAGGTTTTGGTGCAGCAGTTTGGCGCAACTCAGGTAATTCTGTTTGGCTCGCTGGCAAGGGGACGATTTACCGCAGAATCAGATATCGATCTGGCAGTAGCAGGGATTGCCCCATCTGAATTTTTTACGGCTCTGGCAGCAGCCAATCGGTTAACGAACCGTTGGGTAGACTTGAAACCGCTGGAGGCGTTGGAACCGCATTTTTACCAGCGGGTAATGGAAACGGGGGAGGTGCTTTATGCGCGAAATGTCCCCCATTGAAATGCAAACCCTGGTATCTGATCTGGAAATAGAACTCGATTTGCCCCCGATGCTACATTAAAGAAAACTGCGACCAATTAACCCCGTCATGGGAACACCAACCCAATTTCCGACCCCACTAATGGATGCAAAGCTAGCTCAACTGCGCCAGCATAATGAAGCAGCGCGACAACGGCTGTTACAGGAAGCCCTGGAGTGGTTATCGCACCATGCGGCTACGTTTGATATTCAGCAAGGTTATTTGTTTGGTTCGGTGACTCAATCGGGGAAGTTTTCCCAGGATTCCGATCTCGATCTGGCGGTTGATAGCCTGGGGAATGGCGATCCGTTTGGATTGGTTAGCGACTTGTCCATCCACCTTAACCGGGATGTGGATTTGGTTCCTCTCGATCAATGCCATTTTGCCGATAAGATTTGCCGAACTGGGGTAGTATGGAACGCGAACAAATCGCTGGATTGACGGCTGAACTGAATGCCCAGCTGCGATTGGTTGAACGGGTGCATCAACGGTTGAGCGATCGCGTTAGTTTGGGATTGGATACTCCACCCCAGTTGGACAGCGTGGCTTATCAAATCCACAATTTGTATTGTGCGGCTGAGGACTTGCTTAAGCTGATAGCTCACGCTTTTGAGAATCGGATCGGCGCAGGAAGTGAGTGGCATCGGACGTTATTGCTGAGGTTAAGCCAACCGATTCTGGGGGTTCGTCCAGCTCTTTTAACTGAGGAAACCTTTGATTTGATGAAACGCTTAAGAAGCTTTCGTCACTTTATCCGGCATGGGTACGGAGCCGAGATTCAATTCACTCAACTCAAACCCAATCTTGATTTAGCAATGTCTCTACCCGATCGGTTGAGTCAGGATGTTCAGCACTTTCTTGCTCAACTTGGCGCAGAGAGTGATCCTTTGTAGGAATAGAGCCTTTTGGATGGGCTCAACCGTTCGAGGATGGTGAATTGAATCGTTGTGCGGTGTTCTGCTTGGTGGACTGGGCGGGCAAGATGCCCACCCCACAAGAGGAGGAGTTGGACTGAGTGGACAAGATGCCCAGCCCACAAGAGTTGGGTTGATTGCATCTTTATTCCTTAATACTGATGGCAACTGTATGAAGACGTTGTTAAGAGCCAAGCCCCCAACCGAGTTTTTCCGGGTCAGTGATTAAGCCATCTGTAACAGGTAATGAAAGTCAATCAACAATCAAGCAGTACGCTGCTGGAGTGGGCTTCGATGGTCGTTTGATCTCAGTCCCTCCCCCGTAACCTTCATGGATGTTTGGTGTCTACCAATGGGAGGTCGAATTGCAGAGAAGGTGTGACCGAAATCGGAAACGTTCCAGGCGACGGGCGATCGTTTGCCCAGATCACGGCTGCTATCTCGATAGCGTCAGTCAAAAGTATCCCTTGTTTGCCGATCGGGCGGGACAGCTCCAGCAGCGCGGCGTGAACCGGAAAAATGCCTTGATGTTAATGGCGCATCAAACAGCGGTTCCTTTGGAAGGGGAATGGTTAGAAGCCTTTTGGTGTAAAGAATGCCAGGAGACGAAGTGGTATCACGTCTGCAAAACGGGAGAACGAACCTATGAGGTGCGGCTGGCTCCGGTGGAGTTGTGGCAGCAGGTGCATGGGGTGATTCAGCCGAAGGGGAATCCCTCGGTGGGTGAGTTTACCCGACGGCATTCTCGGATGGTGGGTTTTAATGGCGTGAAAGACTTCCGGTTTATGGGTTGATCGAGCCTATTGGACTGGGCGGGCAAGATGCCCACCCCACAAGAGTTTCTGGCAGGTTGAATTGAGGGGCTGCTATTTGTGAGTGGGATCTGGTACTTCCGCAGGATGGAGCGGACGTTTGCGGATGATTTAGACAGGCTTGCTACAATGGCAATCAACCCCTAGAGAGAGATTGGTGATGGCTGCCGCAAATCAAAGGAGGTCGGACGTATTGCTACTGGAAAACGGCGATCGCCTGACGCGCAGTGAGTTTGAGCGGCGCTATGCAGCGATGCCGGAGCTAAAAAAGGCGGAGTTGATTGAGGGGGTGGTTTACGTGCCAGCGGCGTTGAGATATCGACAACATGGCAAACCCCATAGCAATATTATGACTTGGCTAGGAGTGTATGAAGCGGCAACACCAGGAGTCGAGGCTGCTGACAACACGACTGTTCGCTTGGATTTGGACAATGAGCCGCAACCGGACGCGCTCCTGCGAATTGACGAAGCCTGTGGGGGACAATCTTGTATTAGTGAAGATGATTATGTGGAAGGCGCACCAGAGCTGATTGTGGAGATTGCGGCGAGTAGTGCTTCGTATGATCTGTATGACAAGAAGAGAGCCTATCGACGCAATGGAGTGCAGGAATATTTAGTTTGGTTAGTGGCAGAACAGACGATTCGTTGGTTCCATTTGCAGGGCAGTGAGTATGTCAGCTTAGAACCGAACCAGGACGGAGTAATTGAGAGCCAGCAGTTTCCAGGGTTGAATCTCTCCGTTGAGGCCCTACTGGTAGGGGATCTGGCAAGGGTTTTAGCAGTGGTGCAGGCTGGAGTTGCAACTGAGAAGCATCAAGTGTTTGTGGCACAGTTAGCAGAGCGATCGTGATCCAATAAGGGATGTTGGCGATAGGGCGAAAGGCAGAGGCGATCGGCTTCGGAGTATGATAAAGGCGTGATGTAGTATGTCGGCGGTTGATTAAAAATGAGTCGTACTGACCAACCAGATCTCGCGCTTTATCGAGAAACGCTGAAGCAGCGGCAGTTGTCAGAACAGCACCAATTGGCTCAGCGGTTTGAGCGGGCCGAGCGGGTAGCAGAGCAGGCAGCCCGTTGGCTGAAACAGGAGTTTGGGGCTGAGCGAGTGATGGTGTTTGGCTCTTTGGCACACCGTGAATGGTTTTCAAACACGTCAGATATTGATTTGGCAGTTTGGGGGTTGTCGCCTGAGGTTTATTTAGTGGCAGTGGCTCAATTGCAAGATCTTGCCCCAGAGTTTAAGGTGGACTTAATTCAAATGGAACGATGTTGTCCGGAGTTGAGACAAACTGTTCTCAATGAGGGCAAGGAACTGTGAAAGCGGTTTACCTGGCTGTAGCCGGTCGAATTCGCCGTGTATTCCCAGTGTGAGGCCGGCTGTGCTAAGTTTCGAGACGCGCGATCGATTAGACCGATATCGTGGTTTCCGCCATGTTGTGAGAAATGTTTATACCTTTAATCTTGACCCTGAACAAATTGGGTTATTGATCTAACAGTTGCAGCCAACGTTAGTTCAGGTATCTCAGGAGCTGTTGGATTTTGCAGATTGTTTAGAACAGGTTGCGAACGCCAAGGATTAGGCGAGAGATGAGTTGTGTAGATAAAGTTTGTTCTTTAAGCGATCGATTCCTACAGGGCGATCGCTTCTCGGTTTAACGTTCTGTAGGGGCGCACGGCTGTACGTTCGTTTATGGAAATGGTGGGCGAGATCGTTCTCTGAGGAGGGCGATCGCTCAGTTTAAGAGTACACAGGTCATGCCATTGACCTCCTTTTGCTGTGGTTTTTTTGATAAAACATATGTCTGATATGGTAATTCGGGTTGAGAATCTGGGTAAGAAGTTGCATGGCAATTGCAGCTACTGCAATTTTGAGCTAGTGTAGGGAACCTGGGAATGGGAAAATCAAGAAGTCAACAATTAAAACGATCGCAAACAGAAAACCGGGAGCTAACTAAATTTATTTATACGCCTACGAGTCCGGTTCGGCATCCGCTTCAATTGTTAAAGCACATGGGGCGAGATTTGTTAGCTGCTCGAGAGTTAGCTTGGCGATTGCTGGTGCGGGATATTAATGCGCAGTATCGCCAATCGATGATGGGAATTATCTGGGCACTGATTCCACCAATCTTCACAGCAGCAAGCTTGGTATTTGCAAAGAATGCCAATATTCTCAATATTGGAGAAACTGATTTACCTTATCCGGCTTATGTAATGTTTAGCATGACGTTATGGCAAACGTTTACAGAAGCGATGAATGGACAGATTCAAGCCGTAGACTCTGCTAGAGCCATGGTGGTAAGAATCAATTTCCCCAGAGAGGCGTTGATTTTAGCAAAGTTGGGTGAAGTATTTTTCAACTTTGGGATTAAGTTGATTCTAATTGTAGCTTTGTTCCTTTGGTTTCGGATGCCAGTGACTTGGAGCGTTTTTCTAGCACCCGTTGCACTCATTCATCTAGTAATGCTGGGAACAGGCATCGGTATGCTGTTAGCTCCAATGAATGCACTTTATTCAGATGTTGGAAGGGCATTGAGTATTGTCACTAGTTTTTGGCTACTGTTAACCCCAGTTATCTATCCACCACCTCAAAGCGGGGTATTTGCAACACTAGTGCGATGGAATCCAGTTACTCCTTTGTTGGTAACTACGCGAGAATTAGCCACAACCGGAGTAATTTCTAATCCTGAAGGATTCTGGGTCGCTAGTTCAATTGCTCTGCTAGGGCTCCTAATCGCTTGGATAGTTTATCGGCTAGCCCTACCTTTTGTAGTTGAAAGAATCAGTTCTTAATTATGACCAAACTCAGTGGGCAAGAAGCGTTGACAAAAAGAGAAGAGGGAAAAGGCGAAGTTGTTCTCTCAGTCAATGGAGTCTCTAAAAAGTTTTGCCGCAGCCTAAAACGATCTTTGTTTTATGGTGTTCAAGATATTACGAGTGAATTGGTGGGTCAGCAGAGGCAGAGCCAGGGCTTACGCCCTGGAGAGTTCTGGGCGCTGAAAGATGTCAGCTTTGAGCTACGGCGTGGAGAAGCTCTTGGTTTGGTGGGAGCCAATGGTGCTGGTAAATCTACGTTGCTCAGGATTATTAGTGGTTTGATTAAGCCTGATACAGGCTTTGTAGAGGGTAAGGGACGATTGGCACCACTGATTGCTTTAGGAGCAGGATTCAATCCAATCTTGACAGGACGAGAAAACATCTATGCTAATATGTCCATTTTGGGGTTATCGAAGAAAGAAATTGATCAGCGATTTGATGAAGTTGTAGAGTTTGCAGAAATTGGGGATGCGATCGATGCACCAGTCCAGACATACAGTTCTGGTATGGCTGCTCGATTGGGTTTTGCTAGTGCAATTTATACAGAACCAGATATTCTGCTGATTGATGAAGTGTTGGCTGTAGGTGATATGAGATTTAGGGTTAAATGCTTTCACCGTTTAGCTAAACTACGTAAGAATGGCACAACTTTACTACTAGTTTCTCATGATCCAAATGTGATTTTAACGGCATGTAATTCGGCAGTTTACTTTTCAAAGGGTAATGTCATGGCGACCGGAGAACCTCATGCGATTATGAGTCAATACGAAGCAGAGCTCTTTTTAAAGGAACAAGCGAAGTATTCTACAGGAATACTATTTTTGCCGGAGAAATGCCAAAATGAAAGCTTGGGCCTTGATATTACTTACTTATGCTTTCGAGATCACGAGGAAGAAATTGTTCAATCTCCTGCATGCGGTAAACCTACTATTTTCTGTATTGGATATAAAGCACGCAAAGGAATTGAAAATGTAGGAGTAATTATTCAAATTGGAGAGAAATTTGGAGAAGAGGGGCTCATCTTACGTTTGAGCAGCTTCAGCGATAAGACAACGTTTAATCTCATCCCAGAACAACAAGAAATTCAAATCTCTATGCCATTTCTATGCCTAAAACCTAATATTTATGTCATGAAAGTTTTGATAGGTCAGCCTGGGCACAATTACTTGGATGCTGTCGAAACTTTTGAATTTAGAGTTGATGAATCTGTCAACATGAGTCAGTGTTTATTCTATCAACCCCGTTCGTGGCAGAAAGTAAAAAGTGCAGCAATAAAGTAGAAGAGTTGATCGAATCGGAAATAATCTTCTAGCGTGCTATTGTAATAATTTTTTATTTTGGAATGCCTAAGCTTTTATTTTTTATTCAAGGCCCCTTTTACCCTGACGTATCAGGAGGTAGCGAGCTTTCACATCTATACCTATTCAACAGTTTGTGCAAGCTAGGTTGGCAAGTGGAAGTAATATGTGCACGTGATTTCTCCCTATCTCGTACCCAAAAGCTGGGATCGATGGAAATATGGCAATCATATTTGCAATCTTTGGCTTCTCTACGTATGCCATTCCCTGTGTCTATGGATAAAGCACTCGGGTATCCATGTTGGCGAGTGATTCGACCGAGTCGATTTATAAATGAGCATACATGGCTTAAGTTTTTTGATAAGCGTTTAAACACTTATCAACCAGATGTTATCTTTAGTCATGATTGGATTGGATGCCCGTTGCTTAAATATGCTGCCAGTCACGGTTACCTAACTATTTTTTTTGCAAGACATCTAGGTGATTTTGAGAATGGAAATAATCCAGCTATCCCAGAGGGATTGCAATTTCTCGCGAATTCCCCATATACAGCCTCAATTATTGCTAAATCTACTGGCTATGAACCTGAGGTCATTCTACCCTTTTTTGAATTAGAGAACTATCGTACCAGTAATCGGCAACGTAAATACATCACATTTATTAATCTTGTTCGTGAGAAGGGGGCCAGTATAGCTATCGAAGTAGCTCGTCAACTGCCTCAAGAAAAATTTCTATTTATTAAAGGCAAATGGATTTATTCTGATGCCATACAAAACTCATTTCTAAAACAAGCTGCTGAACTTCCTAATGTAACTATTTGGGAACATCAGAATGATATGCGTAAGGTATATGCAGTAACTGATATCCTGCTTGTTCCTTCTCAATATGAGGAAACATTTGGTCGTGTCATTGTTGAGGCTCAAGTCAATGAAATTCCTGTTATTGCTGCTAACGTTGCTGGCATTCCCTATACTATTGGGAAGGGTGGAATTTTGATTGAGCCTATTGATAAACCTCAATTTTATGTGGATGCCATAAAATCATTACGCTCTAGCGAAGCATTTTACTCGGAAATATCAGAATTAGCTTTTAGGAATAGTCAAAGACAAGAGTTTAATCCTCAATATCAAGTAGAAAAATTTGTTCATTTTGCTGAAAACTATATGCCCAAATATCTTGGGTAACTAAAATTATCAAGACAAGATGTGCTAAAAAATATCTTTGCCAGAGCTGAGAAATAAACTGCCTTGGAATTCAAGAATGAATATTGAATCTAATAATTCTTCTAAGCTTAATTCAGTAGAGCCTTCTGTCAAATCTACTATCGCTTTATTAATTTGGGGTGAGGTGATTGAAGACTTTCTAGATAGCCTTGAAATGTCATTGGAAATTTTTTGCAAAGAGCTTCCATTCGGATGGCTCATTGGTTACATTCAATCTTTAAAATTAGTAGGAGTACAAACAGTATTATTCGTAACTTCGGATCGAATAACTGCCCCTCTACGCTTCACTCATACATCAACTGGTACGATAATTTCTGTATTGCCTGTTCCAAGAAGTTATCGAAGTATTCGTAGCCAAATGGTTCATCCTTATCCTACCCTTGCTAACTTTGGTAGTTTAGAGGAATTGTTTGGTAGCGTTCGCGGTACGCACCGCTTCCTGTTCAAAGCACTAAAACATCTAGCTCCTTATCTATCTATTCCAGTGAGACTATTAGCGAAAGAAGTTCAGCGGGAGGGTTGTAGTGCAATCCTTTGTGCAGAATATGAGTATTCTCGCTTTGATACCTGCATCATATTAGGAAAATTCTTGAGAATACCAGTATTCGCGACTTTTCAAGGAGGGAACTACGACTGGAATAGTATTGGTCATTTTCTGCGGCCCATGACTATACAAGCCTGTTCTGGTTTAGTGATTGGATCTCAAACAGAAATCCAACGGGTATATGATTGCTATCATATACCATCAAATAAGATTGCTAAAATTTTTAATCCTATTGATCTGAGATTTTGGAATGCTATTGACCGATGCCAAGCACGAACAACGTTAAATCTCCCTACTAATGCTCAGATAGTTGTGTGGCATGGTCGAGTTAATATTTATAATAAAGGATTAGACATACTACTAAATGCTTGGTCAAAAATTTGCAATGAGCGACCGGATAGACAGTTGTATCTGCTACTGATAGGAACGGGCCTAGATAACGAAAAACTACGCCAGCAAATTGCGGTTCTATCTATCCAAAATCTGCTGTGGATAGATAAATATGTCAGTGACCGTGCCGAGATTCAGTGCTTTCTTTCTGCTAGTGATATTTATGCCTTTCCATCACGCCATGAAGGCTTTGCTGTAGCACCAGTTGAGGCAATGGCTTGTGGTTTACCTGTAGTGGCAGCAAGAGCATCAGGAGTACCTGATGTTTTTGAAGATGGTGAAGAGTCTGGTGGCTTAGTAGTGCCGTGTGGTGATCCAACCGCTTTTGCCATGGCACTTGGTCGCCTTCTTGATAATGAGCAATTGCGACAGGAATTAGGAAGGAATGCTAGATGTAGAGTTGAGAAAGCATTCTCACTGGACGCAGTTGGCAAACAGTTACAAGGTTTTCTATTCCAACCCTAATGTAGCAAGCAGCAAAACAAAACTGATTGGTAATCAAAAATGACAGATCACAATTACTATAACAAGTCGTTCTATACAGCAATTCAGAATGATTCTCGGAAATCCGCAGAAGTTATTGTTCCTATAATCTTAGAGCTAATTTCTTGCAGCCGAGTGATTGATGTTGGGTGTGGCAATGGAACATGGTTAAAAGTTTTTCAAGAATGCGGCGTTGAGGAAATATTTGGAATCGATGGTAGCTATGCAAAAAACAGTTTGGTAATTTCTCAGCAGGAATTCATGGCTTATGATCTGAAAAATAGATTAAGCATTGGCAAAAAATACGATTTATCGCTTTCGTTAGAGGTTGCAGAACATTTACCCGCCAATTGTGCCGAATCATTTGTTGACTCTTTAACAAGTCTTAGCTCTGTTGTTTTATTCTCGGCTGCAATTCCTTATCAAGGCGGGGAAAATCATGTTAATGAGCAATGGCAGGAATATTGGGCAGAAAAATTTCATCAGAGAAATTATCTGGTTGTTGACTATATTAGACCAAAGATTTGGGGAAATCCTCAAGTAGCTTATTGGTATAGACAAAATATGTTACTTTTTGTCGATAAGAATTACCTGGACAAAAATCATTTACTACAGGAGAAAATCAAAGATTATGTTAAGACAGATTTTTCTTTGCTTTCTATTGTTCATCCAATTCTATTCTTGGTTCAAATAGGTGCAGTAGAAGAGCTGGACGAGAACCTGAACTTATTCAGGCTAGGCATTCCCACTTGGGAAGATATTTCTTTCTTAAAGAAGAAATCAATTCAAAGGTATGAACCCACGGGGCAAGCCCCGGCAGATATTTCGCCCCAAGGGGCGGGGAATGAACCCAAAGAGATTCAAAATCAGAGCGGAACAGAAATTACTTGCGTCCTCAAATTTAGGAGAGTCAGTCAGACTATTTCATGGATACAAAAGCAAATCAGGAAGATCAAAACCCATTAGTTTCTTGCATCATCATCTTCTTTGATGCTGAAGAGTTCTTTGAGGAGGCAATTGAGAGCGTATTTGCTCAAACTTATACTAATTGGGAGTTAATATTAGTGGATGACGGTTCCACTGATGGAAGCACAGCCATTGCTCAAAAATATGCTTGGAATTACCCGAACAAAGTACGTTATTTAGAGCATAAAGGTCACCAGAATTGTGGCATGAGTGCGACCCGTAACTTGGGTATCCGCCATGCGAGAGGGGAATATATTGCTTTACTAGATGCAGATGATGTTTGGTTGCCACATAAGCTAAAAGAGCAAGTAGCAATACTAAACTGCCATTCCGATGCTGTTATGGTTTATGGCCCTGCTTTGAATTGGTTCAGTTGGTCGGGAATCGAAAATGCACACAAAGACTTTCTTGACTCCGTGAGATACCCTAACCAGTTAATGCAACCACCAAATTTAATTGCTCTATTTTTAACAGGCGGGGATTTTATACCTGAACCTTCCTGTATATTAGTGAGGCATAGTTTTGCAGAGAAAATAGGAGGATTTGAAGAAATTTTTCGAGGTATGTATGAAGACCAAGCATTCTATGCCAAGCTATGTCTCACAGCTCCCGTTTTTGTAGCTAGTGAATGCTGGTTTAAGTATCGGCAGCATGAAAATTCCTGCTGTAGCATTGCATTGAGGAAAGGACAGGAGCATCAAGCCAGAAAGTTTTTTTTGCGTTGGCTAGATAGTTTTCTATATGAGAAAAATGTTACTGATGCCGAACTTTTATATATTCTTAAGTCCGAGCTGTGGCGTTGTCAATATCCGATTCTACATGAAACACAAAGCCACATCCAAAGTTTTATGAGAAATGCAAAAGTAAACATGAGATCAATTTATAAAACCACATTTTTTAAATATTGGTTGAACCCACTAAAAAAATCTCATAAAAATTCCCCTCCATTAGGCAGAGTAAACCTAGGTGACATGAAACGCCTAACACCAATCTGCAAAGATTTTGGTTTAGAGCGGGGTTTACCAATTGACCGCTATTATATCGAAAAATTTCTTGCCGGTCATATTCCAGATATTCAAGGCCATGTACTAGAGATTCAAGAGCCTTTGTATACCTACAAGTTTGGTGGAAATCGCATTACTAAAAGTGATGTACTTCATATAGAAACAGGCAATCCAAGAGCTACTATCGTGGCAGATTTAACAAGAGCTCATCATCTGCCGTCGAATACTTTTGACTGTATTATCCTAACTCAAACTTTGCAATTTCTTTATGATATATCTGCTGCAACAAAAACCCTCTATCGTATTCTTAAACCAGGTGGGATTTTACTAGTTACGGTTTCAGGCATTAGTCAAATTAGCAGAGGAGACATGGAACGTTCTGGGCACTACTGGAGTTTCACCACTCTCTCAGTTCAACGACTATTCGAAGAGTGTTTTGATCACACCAAAATAGAAGTTACAGCCTATGGAAACGTACTGAGTGCGATCGCATTGTTACATGGTATTGTCACCGAAGAAATTGAGCAATCAAAGTTAGATTATCATGACCCTGATTACCAGGTCTTAATTACAGCTAGATGTGTAAAGCAATAAATCAATAGAATTACGTTCAGAGATGAAACACCTAGGACTTAATGATATAAAGAACGCGTCCCAATTTTATGATAATCGCTATGAAGGCGATTACATGGATGAATGGCCGCTTCGAAAAAAGCAACGTGTTTATAAACTACTTCAGGAACTGGATCTGCCTGAAGTGGGAGTAGCTCTTGACTTTGGTTGTGGAACTGGGGTTTTTACATCCGTCATTAAACAGGCTTTACCAAAGTGGCAGATATACGGGATGGATTTGAGCGCCATTGCGTTAAAAAAGGCTAAGGCAAGAAATCCAAATTGTGATTTCTTCAGTCTTGATTACCTCACTTCAACTTCCCGTAAGTTTGACTTCATTTTCAGCCATCATGTTCTTGAACATGTATCTGATATTGATGAGATCTGGATACAGTTTTCTCAACTAAGTAAGCCAGGAACAAGAATGCTTCACATTTGCCCATGCGGTAATCAAGGCAGCTTTGAATATAATCTTTGTCAATTGAGAAAAGGAGGGTTGAGGCAGCATCCTAAAAACACCTTTTTTTATGAAGAACCAGGGCATTTAAGAAAACTCGATAGTCAGCAAATGCGATCCCTTGCTGGAAAATATGGTTTTGAGGTGTCCTTAGAATATTATGCATGGCATCACTACGAGGCGATCGAAGGAATCACAGCAGAGGGGCGCAATCATGTTCGCTACCTAGCCGATCCGACTAAAGCTGTCAATGATTTAGCGTCAAACAAATTAGAGCGCCTAAGGAAGCAACTCCAAATAATCGCGATACTTCGCGCACCTGTAATCATTATTAAACAGCGACAGCAGAAACAGAAAAAGACTTGGAAAGACCGCGCTATAATCACCACTTTAAAGCCTCTAACGCCAATTTCATGGCTGACAAATCGCATCCTGGAACAGTTGGCAGATAATGAGTGGCACCAGAGACGCAAGGATCCTAAAGGTGCAGAGATGTATTTTCTCTTCAAACTCCTTGAACACTGAGCGACACTGCACTATTAGGCAATCCTAGGAACATGAGTAAAACGAAACAATGAGTATGATTGTTAATAAAGTGCACCAAGCTGTCTCGCATTTGAAAAATCGAATGTTTCCTGGTGCGCTTATCCTCATGTATCACCGCATCGCTGAAGCAAATTCAGATCCTTGGTCATTGTGTGTAACGCCAAAACACTTCGCTGAGCACTTAGAAATTTTACGAGACTATGGTAGTCTACTGCACTTAAAGGAATTGACTAGAAAACTCGACGATCGTAAGTCAATACATCGATCGATTGTAGTCACATTTGATGATGGTTATGCTGACAATTTCTATTATGCCAAACCCTTACTAGAAAAGTATGATGTCCCAGCAACAGTTTTTGTGACTACTGGCAGTATCGATCAAAAACATGAATTTTGGTGGGATGAGTTAGACAGACTACTATTGCAGCCCGGTACATTACCAGAATCACTTCAGTTGGATACTGGTGACAGAACCTACCAATGGGAATTAGGAGAAGCAGTAAATTACAGTCAAGCAGATTCTCAACGCGATCGCCATTGGAGAATGGAAGCGGGAAAAGATCCTACTCCACGCCATGCTCTATATCGATCGCTTTATCATTTATTTCAATTCTTGCCCGCACATGAACAAAGGCAACTGTTAGATGAAGTACGTAGTTGGGCAAATATTGAGCCAGTAAGTCGATCAACCCATCGCTCCCTTTCTAGTGAGGAACTGGTTGCATTAGGAGGGGAATTAGTTGAAATTGGTGCTCATACGGTATCACATCCATTTCTCGCCAAACTTCCAATAGCTTCGCAACTGAATGAAATTCAGCAAAGCAAAAATCATTTGGAAGAAATTCTAGGATATTCTGTTACAAGTTTTTCCTACCCCAATGGTAGTTATGTTTCTGAAACGATACCAATTGTCCAAGAAGCTGGATTTGAGTGTGCCTGCTGCAGTATAGCTGACCGAGTTCAGCCAAATGGCAATCACTTTTTGCTGCCTCGTGTTGTGGTTGAAGATTGGGACAGCGAGGCCTTTTCACGTTGGTTATCAAAATGTTTTAGCGTATGACTAGCAAACCACTGATTTCCTGCATCATTATCTTCTTTAATGCTGGCACTGAATTCTTTACAGAAGCTATAGAAAGCGTATTTAGCCAAACTTATAACAATTGGGAGATATTGCTAGTAGATGATGGCTCTACTGATAGCAGTACAGAAGTAGCCTTGCGTTATGCACAAAAGTATCCTGATAAAGTTCACTATTTGGAACATGAAAACCATCAGAATCGTGGCATGAGTGCTGCTCGAAATTTAGGTATTCGTCATGCCCGAGGTGAATATATTACTTTTTTAGATGCTGATGATATCTGGTTACCAAATACCTTAACGAAACAAGCAGCTATTTTAGATTCCTATCCTGACGCTGCTATGGTTTACGGACCAATTCAATGGTGGTACAGCTGGACAGGAGAGCCTGACGATATAGGGCGCGACTTTGTAGATACTCCTGGTGTGTTTCTGGAAAACTCTAGAACCTATCTCGATACTTTAGTTCCACCGCCAACGCTATTTCTACTTCTATTACAACGTCGAATCTCCATAGCAGGCATGTTAGTACGGCATCAAATAATAGAAAGAGTTGGCGGCTTTGAAGATAAGTTTCGAGGTCTTTATGAAGACCAAGTCTTTTGTTCAAAAGTTTGTCTGCAATTTCCTGTATTCGTGACTAGTCAGTGGTTATACAAGTATCGGCAGCATCCAGCCAGCTGTTGTGCGATCGCAGAAAAGACCCAAAAAGAATACTGGCACTTGCAACGTACGGTTTTTCTAAATTGGTTAGAACAGTATCTATCCGAGCAGGGATTCATAAAAACGGAAGCTTGGGAAGTACTCCAAAAGGAGCTGTGGCCATATCGGCATCCAATCCTAAACTCATTACTAAATCGTACTCACAATACGACGAGTTGGATTAAGCGATCAGTAAAGTTAACAATAAAGCGAGTGTTACCTTTTAGAGTAAGAAAGGTCAAAATATAGGAATTTTTTCAATGAGTAAACAAGCCTTGATCTCTTGCGTCATCATCTTTTTTAATGCTAATGAAGCATTCTTTATAGAAGCGATAGAAAGTATCTTTGCCCAGACCTATGATAACTGGGAGCTTCTGCTAGCAGATGACGGCTCAACTAACGAAAGCACATCTATTGCGTTGCAGTATGCCCAACGGTATTCAGAAAAAGTACGCTATATCGAGCATGAAGGTCACGAAAATCGTGGGATGAGTGCAACGCGCAATTTGGGTATTCGTCACGCTAAAGGAGACTATATTGCATTCCTAGATGCTGATGATGTTTGGTTACCTCAAAAACTAGAACAGCAAGTTGCTATCTTAGACCGCCATCCAGAAGCAGCAATGCTATATGGAAGAACCCAATATTGGTTCTCTTGGACGGACAATAACCCTTGCATGTGGACATTTAATTCTGAAGATCCTCCAGGTGATTTTCTGACTATAACTAGTACTGAATTTGATACTCTTATTAAGCCTTCAACACAATTGTGTTTGTTTTTAGAAAACAAACACATTTATCCATGTACATGTAGCATATTAATACGACGACAGGTATTTGAGGATATAGGGGGATTTGAAGAAAGTTTTCGCAACGCTCATGAAGATATGGTTTTCCATTCAAAGGTGTTCCTTAAAAGCCCTGTATATGTATCCAGCCAATGCTGGGATCGTTACCGGATGCACCCAGATAGTTATTGGCGAACAGCCGATAGACAAGGAAAAGGGGAGGAAGTCCGTTATATTGGACGGTTCAAATATTTAATTTGGCTAGAACAGTATTTATCTGAACAAAAAATTAAAGACCCTGAAGTTTGGAAAGCACTCAAAAAGGCTATTTGGCCCTATCGGCATCCAAGGATAGTTCGCCTATTAGCAACGTTGAAGCATCTGACAGAAAGGCTTCAGCGGCCTATCAAATCGACCAAAAATCTCCTGCGTAAGATTGAAAAGAGATTATGGTCTTCAGCTTCTACTTCCATCTGAGAACTCAAAGACAAAATTGTTAATTTGAAGAGTTAGAGCTTATGCACTTCATTGTCACTGGAGGGGCAGGTTTTATCGGCTCCCATCTTGTCGAGCAGCTTTTACTGGAGGATCACAGCGTCACTGTTGTGGATAATCTTACAACAGGTAAGCATCAAAACTTGCCTGATCATCCTAATATCAACTTCATTCAGAAAGACATCATAGCTTGCCAACCAGAAGATTTTATTCAACCGATCGATGGCATTGCTCATCTTGCCGCAACCCCATCCGTTGGAGAATCCTGGTCAAATCCCCTGGAAGCACATCATAATAATCTCTCTGCTATGATTGCTGTGCTCCTACTCTGTGAAGCCCTCAAAATTCCTAAACTTGTATTTGCCAGTTCCGCAGCCGTGTATGGCAACACAAGTCAGTTACCTGTTCTAGAAGAACACCCCACGCTCCCCATCTCTCCCTATGGGCTACAAAAGCTTGTGAGTGAGCAGTATGCTAACTTGTTTGCTCCGCAGCTAAGGTTAGCATTTGTTGCACTACGGATGTTCAATGTTTTTGGTCCCCGGCAGCGCCCTGACTCACCCTACTCAGGTGTGATTTCTATTTTCACGAACGCAATGCAGCAAGGGCTACCCATCACCATTTATGGAGACGGTACACAAACTCGGGATTTTGTTTATGTCAAAGATGTTGCCGTTGCTTTTACAAAAGCTCTGACAACGCCTCTTCCTGCTGGATCATGTTTAACTTGCAATGTAGGCACGGGCAAAGGAACTTCACTGCTACAAGTTGTAAATATTTTCAAAACCTACTTTCCCCAATGGAATTCAAAAATTAACTTTACTGCTGCCCGACTGGGAGACATTCAACATTCCTACGCAGATATATCAAAAGCATCCTCTTCTCTAGATTTTGCCCCTCAATGGTTAGTTGCTTCTGGCATTGGGCGATTGGTTGAATCATTAACGAACTGCATGAGCGCGTTATGACAAATAATTCGCATCCCTATCGAGCAACAATTTTGCCTGTAGCAGATAGCACTATCCGGCCCCTCTGGTCAGTAATGATTCCAACCTACAATTGTGCTCACTATCTGCGCGAGACTCTAGCTAGTGTGTTAGCCCAAGACCCAGGCTCTGACGTGATGCAGATTGAAGTGGTTGATGATCACTCCACTAAAGACGATCCCCAAGCAGTAGTTGAAGAACTGGGGCGTGGTCGGGTTGGATTTTACCGTCAGCCCCAAAACATGGGTTATATCAAAAATTTTGAGACTTGTTTGCAGCGTTCTTGTGGAAGACTAGTCCATTTATTGCACGGTGACGACTGTGTCAGGCATGGGTTTTACCAGAAGTTACAGCAAGCTTTTGAGAAAAACCCTGAGGTTGGTGCTGCCTTCTGTCGCTACATATTGATGGATGAGTATGACCATTGGCAAGTCATTTCTCCATTAGAGCAGCCAGAAAGCGGTATTTTGAATAATTGGTTGGAGCGAATGGCCATCCGGCAAATTATTCAAACACCTTCAATTGTAGTACGAAGAGAAATCTATGAAAAACTGGGTGGATTCGATCGTCGGATTAGCTGCAACGGCGAGGATTGGGAAATGTGGGTGCGCATTGCTTCTCGGCACCCTATCTGGTATGAAGTAGAACCCTTAGCATTGTATCGTTTGAGTTCAACTTCATTAAGCGGTAAAGCAAGACGAACTGGTGAAAATATTCGTGATCTTCGCACGGTAATTCGCTTAAATAAACAACACCTACCAGAAGAACAGGCAAATCACATTTCAGCTAAAGCTCTCAGGTTTTACGCCTTTGAAGCCATTGATGACGCAAAACGGTTTATTGCCAGAGGCGAAGTAAGCGCAACGATTGCACAAATTCTAGAAGCAATACGTTGCCACCCTTCACTGGAAGTTATTCGACCCTCTACAAAGCTATTTCTGCAATTAATGCTTAAAGCTTTAGTATCGAAAATCAACTTAGGCTTTCTCTCGCTCTAATAAAGCATAATGTTTATGCAACCTTACTTGAGTGTTATCATTTGTTCTCACAATCCCAGAGTTCATTACTACGAAAGGGTTCTCAAAGCACTTGAATTCCAAACATTAACTGATGAACGGTGGGAACTTCTACTAGTTGACAATGCCAGCGATAAAGTTTTGGCCTCAGAGATTGATTTAAACTGGCATCCCTATGCTCGTCATATTCGAGAAGAGCAATTAGGACTAACGCATGCCCGATTAAGAGGAATCAAAGAAGCGCAATCAGATATCTTGGTCTTTGTAGACGATGATAATGTTCTTGATCCCGATTATTTAGAAATTGTTTTTAAAATTGCTAAGAATTGGCCAATTATAGGAGCTTGGGGTGGACAGCTTCGTCCTAAATTTGAAATACCTCCACCAGCCTGGACAGAAGAATATCTGGATATGCTAGCTATCCGAGAGTTTGGCAGGAATAAATGGTCAAACCTGACCTCAATTCTTCAAAATGGAGCAATTCCTGTTGGTGCTGGTCTTTGCGTTCGTAAAGTCGTAGCTGAGAAATATGCAGATTTAATTCTAAAAGATCCTAAACGAAGCACCTTAGATCGGAAAGGACAGCGATTAACCTCCTGTGGAGATCTAGATCTGGCTCTTACTGCCTGCGACTTGGGTTTGGGTACAGGTCAGTTTACAGAACTCGGTTTAACCCATCTCATTCCAGCGTTCAGACTTCAGGAAGATTACCTGCTGAAACTTGTTAAAAGTACCGCGTATTCTTTCACAGTTTTACGGGCATTGCGTGGAGAGGCTCCAACACTACCCTGCTATAGTGCAAGGCTCTATCAAAAGTATGCATATTGGCGCATGAATTCCAGACAACGACGATTTGAAAAAGCTCGTCAAGATGGTTTTACCTTAGCCTATCAGGAAATCTCAACTTGGTAAGTCAGGCATGAAAATTGCGTTCATCAGTTACGAGTTCCCTCCAGACACAGCCTATGGTGGCATAGCCACTTATGTGGATCAATCTTCTAGACTGCTCCGCCAGAGAGGACATCATGTAGAAGTGTTCACTAGCAGCCCCTACCAGGATGGAACTCAAACTCAGGATGGGATCATTATTCATCGGGCTCAGGAAAAAAGTCGCGAAGCTTTTCCAAAACTGATTGGGCCAATTTTTGCAGAACGACATCAGACTGTGAAGTTTGATGTTGTTGAAGGTCCAGATTACTGCGCTGATGCGATGGAAGCTGTTCGTTTATGCCCTGATATTCCACTTGCCATCAGATTTCATAGCCCCCGGTTCTTAATTGATGAGTTGAATAACGCTGAACCATCGTTTCTGCAGAAGCTGCGAGTATATCTTGGTGCCTTGCGGAGAGGGCAAAAGCCAATACGGCACTGGCAGTACAATCTAAACGAAGATATTGAGCGGATTCATGCCCTGGATGCAGATGAACTGGTTGTGCCTTCAAGCGCAATGGCTGAAAAAGTAATTGTGCCTTGGGGTTTAGATCCTGAGAAGGTATCACAGATTGCAAATCCATGTATTCCATCAGAGGCATTACTCAAAATTCCGGTTGATACCTGTACCCAGGTTGTGACATTCGTCGGTAGATTGGAGGTTAGAAAAGGGGTTATTGATTTAGCAAGAGCCATTCCACAAATATTAAAAGTATACCCGCAGGCTAAATTTCGTTTTGTTGGCCGCTCCTGGAATTCACCCCGACCACAACTGAATATGCAACAATACTTGGAGCAAATGCTCAAGCCCTACCTAAACTCCGTTGAATTCACTGGCCACATCGCTTCGGACAAACTTCCTGAAATATTTACTGAGACAGATATTTGCGTCTTCCCAAGCTTGTGGGAGCCTTTTGGGCTAGTTTGTACAGAGGCAATGGCAGCAGCGCGTGGGGTAGTAGCTAGTAACGCTGGTGGCATGGCTGAGTTGCTTGCCCAGGGTGAAGTAGGCCGATTGGTTCCTCCTCAAGCTCCGCAGGCGATTGCCGAGTCCATCATTGAACTATTAAAATATCCAACACTGCGCATGCATCTTGGGAAAAGCGCCCGCGCCCGCGTGTTGGCAGAATATAGCGCTGAGCGAATTGGTCAGCTACAAGAAGACAGCTACATACGTGCAATTCAAAGAAGAAAATCTCTTGGATTAAGGTATTAATTTCCTTATGTCATTTCTTTCATCTCTTAAAAACCTAACCTCAGAATCGGTAATTTGGCCATCGATAGATTATGAACTAAAAGAGTTTAGGGAAAAGGGACTTTTGAACGGTATAATTTTAAATGCTGGTGCAGGATGGAGAAATATAACCCACCTAATCGATGGCACATTGATCAATCAAGATATAAGTTGGGAAGGAGATACCCGAACTCATATTGATATTTACTCTCCTATCCATCAGATCCCTAAGCCTGACAATTTTTTTGATTGCATTCTATGTATTGCAGTTCTTGAACACGTTATCAACCCAGAAGAAATTATTCCTGAATTTTTTAGAGTCTGCAAACCCGGTGGGCATCTCATTGCGTCCGTTCCATTTCTCCAACCCGAACACAAAGTACCTACCGACTATCAGAGATATACTCAAGATGGATTAAGCGAACTAATGTCTCGTCATGGGTTTGAAGTAATTGAGGTAAAACCGATTTTCAGTATTTATCACACTCTGTATTGGATAGTATATGAGTGGCTGAATATAAAGCAAACAATTATATATAAAATACTGAAATTTGCTTTACTGCCTTCCCTGGCTCTTTTAGCAAAAAACTCAACTTTGCAATCACCTAAAATTGCAACTGCATTTCAGGTATTAGCTAAAAAGCCAGTAAAATAAGTTAAGTAAGTTTTTAGAATAATAAACTTTGAAGGAACATTAATAAAATAGACAAAAATATTATTTCTATGAATGTAGAAGAATCTAAATTCAAGCCAGTCATGAGTGTACTTATTTGCACTCATAATCCACGAGAAGATTATATTGCCAGAGTCCTACAGGCATTAGCCGAACAGACGTTATCTAAAAGTGTGTGGGAACTGATACTCATTGATAATGCCAGTCATCAACCCCTTTCCTCCATCATTAATTTGGGTTGGCATCCCCTAGCCCGTTACGTGCGCGAAGAAAAATTGGGTTTAACACCGGCTCGTTTAAGAGGAATTGAGGAAGCACGCAGTGATCTTTTAGTTTTTGTTGATGACGACAATGTTTTAAAAACAGGCTACCTAGAAATCACTTTAGAAATCAGCAAAGAATTTTCGATGCTTGGGGCGTGGGGTGGACAGATTATCCCTGAATTTGAAGCAAGCCCACCAGATTGGCTGAAGACTAACCAAGAGATTCTCGGCTATCTAGCTTGCAGAATTTTTGATGAAAACAAGTGGTCAAATTTAGTTCATGAATACCGAACCACACCTTGCGGAGCTGGACTTTGTGTTCGTCGAGCTGTTGCCAGAAAATATGCTGAGCTTGTTTTGCAAGATTCTCAACGCAGCAGTTTGGATCGTAAAGGTAAGGATTTAAGCTCTTGTGGAGATTACGATTTAGCATTTACAGCCTGTGATGTAGGTTTGGGTGTAGGCAAATTCGCTTCCCTAAAACTAACCCACTTAATACCACCAGAACGTCTTCAAGAAAACTATTTATTACAATTAGTCGAGCGAGTAGATTACTCAATTATTATGCTGGAGTTTTTACGAGAGAGAAAAATACCCAGGCTTAATTGGAGATCTTCAAAAATCTATTCTTTTTACATAGGTTTACGGTATGGCTTTAGAGAATCTCGCTTCTACGAAGCCTCCCAAAGGGGCAAAAAGCTCGCAATCAAGGAACTTAGCCGACTATTATCATAAGTAATACTTCATCTTCCCCTAGAACGTTGAAGTTCTATACAAAAGAGACAAAGAAAAAGTTCATAATTGAAGTTATGTCAGAAAAGTCGGAATATCTTGAATCTCATCCAAAAATCTCCATTATTATTCCCTGTTACAATGCTGAGTCTTTTTTAAGAGAAACGCTTGAAAGTATCTTCGTTCAAACATTTAGGGATTACGAAGTCATTTTAATTGATGATGGGTCTACGGATAATACGGCAAAAATTATTCAATCTTTTGGCTCTCAGGTGAGGGCAAAATTTGGTCTTAATCAGGGAGCAAGTAGTGCTCGAAATCAAGGAACCCAACTTGCATCTGGTCAATATATTCAGTATCTTGATGCCGATGATGTGCTGCATCCTGATGCTTTAGAGAAACGTTTTCTTGCACTTGAAACTGGCTTAGCAGATGTTGCCTACTCGAATTGGCAGTATTTAGAAGAAAATGAGGCAGGTGACTTCTGCCCTGGTAAAATTATTTCCCGGAAGATTGAGGACTTTCATGTTGATCCTCAGATCGCTTTATTTACAAATTTTTGGGCTCCTCCCGCAGCTATTTTATATCGCCGGGAAATTGTTGATGCTATTGGTGGTTGGAGTGGCTCATTGCCAGTCATTCAGGATGCACGGTTTCTAATGGATGCAGCCTTCGTAGGAGCCAGGTTTGTCCATGTCTCTAAAGTTGGAGCTAGTTATCGAGTTCACCGGGGCAGTTTATCGCGTCGTAATCATCAGACTTTCATGCAAGATTGCCTTCAGAATGCTATTGAAGTGGAAGAGAAATGGCATAGACAGGGCAAGTTATCTCAAGAGCAGCAAGCAGCTCTTGAGAATGTTTATGGTTATGTTACCCGGTACTTCTTCGAGCACGATCGCCTCAAATTCTACGAAGTGCTCGATAGGATTCACAGCTTGAATCCAAACTATCTCCCTTCCGGCCCAGCATCCTTACGCCAGCTTTCAAAATGGTTTGGCTATGAAAGGGCAGAAGCGATCGCTCTTAATTATCGTCGCTTCAAAAAATTGTTCAGAGCCTAACTTTACCACCTACGCTCGCCTCTCCCTAACGTGAAAGTTATCCAGGTTCCCTTCGGTTTTTACCCCGATCCGGTTGGTGGCACCGAAGTTTATGTTAAAGCCCTATCTCGCCATTTGCAAGAACAAGGCATTGAAGTTCTCATTGCAGCACCTGCAGAAACCAATCAAACCTACCACTACAATCAACTGCCCGTTCAACGGTTTGCAACTAGCCAGACGACCAATATACGAGAACTTTACGGGTTGGGCGACGAGTTAGCCGCTTTGGAGTTCGATCGCATCCTGGAGCAGGAGCAGCCCGATATCGTTCATCTTCATGCCTTTACCCGCGCTGTTTCCCTCCGTTTAGTGCAAGCTGCCAAACAACGGCACATCCCTGTCGTGTTTACCTATCACACCCCAACCGTGAGCTGCCAACGAGGGACATTATTGCAATGGGGAACCCAAGTTTGTGATGGCAAGATAAATGTAAACACCTGCGCTCGCTGTACTTTGCAGGGGCTTGGCATGAAGCCTATTGCTGCTAACGTGATGGGTAGCTTGCCGCTCTGGGTCGGGCAAACCTTGGGAGCCCTCAATCTTCAGGGAGGAATTTGGACAGCCGCCCAAATGACCGAGTTAATGAGCGATCGCCAAACGACTTTTCATACCCTGATGGAAACAGTCAATCACATTGTAGCGGTGTGCAACTGGGTGAAAGATGTTTTAGTTCGTAACCAGGTTCCTCCAGAGAAAATCACCGTTATTCGCCAGGGACTATGCCATGATTCATCACCCCAAGCTCTCAACTTAACCCCAAAGCAGCCAGACACAAACCTGAAACTTGTTTTCTTAGGCCGTCTTGATCCAACTAAAGGCATTCATATTCTGATTCAGGCTATCCGGTCTGATCCTCAATTAGCCGTCAGTCTAGATATTTATGGTGTTTCTCAAGGAGGAAACGCTTATCAAAACGAATTGCTGGCACTGGTCAATGACGACCCTCGCATTACATTCAAATCTCCCTTACCCTCTGAGCAGGTGATTTCAACCTTAGCAGAATACGATCTTCTAGCGGTGCCTTCTCAATGGTTAGAAACGGGACCAATGGTGATTCTGGAAGCGTTTGCGGCTGGAATACCGGTGATTGGTTCCAATTTAGGGGGTATTGCAGAATTAGTTCAGCATAAGATAAATGGTATTTTGGTAGAACCTGAATCAGTTGCAGCTTGGTATCAAGAACTTAATAAGCTAAGCCAAAAGGTTCAATTAGCACAATTGCAAATAGGCATTAATTCACCTTTGAGTATGCATGCCATCGCCACTCAGATGCTACTCATTTACTCTTCTATCAGGAATGCGAAAACATTGGATTCAGCTAATTCTTCAACTTCTCTAAAAGGCTATTTATGAGCAAATCCACTCAACAATCATATTACAATCAGCACTACAGTATCTCTGATAGCACAGCCTGGAAGACATGGGTTCCTAAAGCAAATTTTGTAGAAAAGCAGAACCTTTCTGAATTCAAGAATAGTTTTTGGCAAGCAGATGCTCAAGAAAGTGTTTTGGCTGCACTCGCTGAATTTGCGCCCTTTGACGCTGTTTTAGATATTGGTTGTAGTGCTGGAGATTTTTTGATTCCCCTTAGTAGAGCATCTACTCGCGTCTATGGAGTCGATATTGTTGATTTTTCGGTTGCTTGGAAATTGTTGAGACATGAATATGGAATTTGTTGCCAGCAACTCAATCTAGATTACGCTAATTTACCATTTGATAATTCAAGTTTCGATGTTGTAACCATGTTAATGGTGCTAGAACATGTCTTTGATGTGCATCATGCCGTTCGAGAAATTGCCCGGGTCTTAAAGAAAGGCGGAGTCGTAGCCATTCAAGTTCCTAATATTGCTTATTTAAAGCACAGAATAGATTTGCTGAAGGGCAAACTGCCATGTACATCTGATACTACGAAAAGCGACAATCAAACAGAATGGGATGGTCAACATCTGCATTACTTTACTCTTGCCTCCCTAGATAGTTTGCTGAAGCAGTATGGTCTGCACAGGCAAAAAGTGCAGTGCTCAGGCAAACTAGTTGGACTGCGCCAGCTACGCCCATCTTTTCTAGGGGCAGATTTGACAGTATTTGCAAGAAAACTAGCAGAATAGTCTTGATATGACTCTAAAAGATACGACTAATTTCATAAAAGATATGTGCGGAAAGCAAGTATGAGACGGATTTTGTACATTCAATACACTAATCCAGCAGCATACCCACCTTTAGAGCACAGCTCTCGCATCCTAGCACAAGAAGGTTGGCAGGTATTATTTCTGGGCACGGATGCATTAGGAGTCAATATTTTAAGCTTTCCTCCACGTCCAAAAATTACTGTCTGGCAAATGCCCTTTTGTCTTCCAGGATGGCGGCAAAAACTACACTACATCCAGTACTGTCTTTGGATTTTAGTCTGGACATTACGATGGAAACCAAACTGGATATACGCCTCTGATCTTTTCGCTTGCCCGATCGCCCTTGTTTTGAGCTTCCTACCTGGTGTTAAAGTGCTCTATCATGAGCACGATTCACCCAATGCCACTCCTGAAAGTGCTTTTCTAAGATTCTGTCTTACGACTCGTAGGCAGCTAGCTCAAAGAGCAAATCATTGTATTTTCCCGAATCAGCAAAGAGCAGATCATTTTGATAAAGCTGTTACTGCTCGCAAGCACTCGCTTTGCGTTTGGAATTGCCCTGCTCAAGAAGAGGTTGTCTCTCAGCGATCGCCCTGGAATCATCAGACTCTTTGGGTTCTCTATCACGGGTCAATTGTACCCGATCGGCTTCCTCTGGCTGTGCTTCAAGCGCTAGCTACCTTACCAGACACGGTGAAGTTAAGAGTGATTGGTTATGAAACTACAGGGCATGCTACCTATGTACAAACTCTAAGCAATGTTGCAGCTAAGTTAGGGCTGAGTCAACGAATTGAATTTTTGGGTGCGATGCCCAGGAAGGAGCTTTTGAAGTGGTGTCAGCAGAGCGATGTTGGTCTTGCCTTCATGCCGATAACTACCCAAGATGTTAATTTATCCTGGATGACAGGCGCATCGAATAAGCCTTTTGACTACCTGTCCTGTGGTTTGCCGCTTGTTGTTTCCAACCTTCCTGATTGGCAGGATCTGTATGTTAAACCGGGATATGGATTGGCTTGCAATCCTGATGATCCTGACAGCATTGCTGAAGTATTGCGCTGGTATTTAGAGCATCCGGTTGAGATGAGAGAGATGGGCGATCGGGGGAGAAGGCGGATTTTAAATGAATGGAATTATGAAATTCAGTTTTCCCCTGTATTAAAAAGGCTATCAGAGGTACAGTAATGTCTCTTGTATATCACCGAAGCTTTTCTAATGGTTTAGAAGGCAAATATGCCAAAGTTGCTGAGAAATTGTCACCTGGAAGCCGCATATTAGAAATTGGCTGTCATACTGGATACTTTAGCCGTTATTTACTCAGCCAAGGCTATCAAGTAGTAGGTATAGAAACGTATCCGTACACAGGGTAAAGCAGAAAGAGTGAGCGATGTGAGGGTAAGTCTGCTAGGCTAAAACGCATGGAATCCCCGAATGCCTTTTTAAGCGAAATTTCAGCAGAGGACTGGGCCAACACACCGGAGAGTGTCAAGCAGTTGGTGCAGCGTCTATTGGAGCGTATTGAGGCATTAGAGGCAGGCCAGCAAGCGTTACAAGAGCAAATTCAGCGCAATTCCAAAAACTCCTCGCAACCGCCTTCGCAAGACCCTCCGAAGGGATTCAAGGCTACCCCGAAAAGAAAAGTGGGAAAGCGCGAGGCGGACAACCGGGACATCCGGGACATTCGCAGGAACTTTACCCGCCGGAACAATGTACGCGCATTGAGGATCACTACCCTGAGGTGTGTTGCGAATGTGGACATCGCTTGAGAGGGAAAGATGCCAATCCGCAACGGTGTCAGATCGTAGATTTGCCACCGTTACAACCGATTGTTTTGGAACATCGCTTTCATGCGTTGGAGTGCCCCCAGTGTGGGGTAAGCAGCCGTGCCTATGATGGCGAGATTGTGGATGGTTGTCGCTATGGGGAAAGGCTGTGTGCATTAGTCGCACTGTTGAGTGGAGAGTATCGTCAAAGTCACCGGATGGTGGTGCGGCTGTTGAGTGAATTGTTTGAGATTCCCATCTCCGTGGGCAGTGTCGGACGCTTGCGGCAACAGATGAGTGAAGCGATTGAGCAACCCGTCGAAGCGGTTCATCGCTATGTGCAGCAGCAACCCGTTGTTGGGATAGATGAAACGAGTTTGCCTCAGGGTAACGCCGATGGGAACAATGGCAAGGGGAAGCGAGGCTGGTTGTGGGTGATGGTAACCCCGTTGGTGTGCTATTTCCAGGTGGCGTTAAGCCGCTCTCAAGCCACCGCTCAAAGCATCTTAGGAACTGATTTTGCTGGGATTGTCAACAGCGACCGCTACAGTGCTTACAACTGGTTAAACTTGCAATGGCGACAATTGTGTTGGGCGCATCTGAAACGCGATTTCACCAAAATTGCCGAACGGGGTGGGGTGAGCCAGACCTTGGGAGAGCAACTTCTCCAACAGCAAGAGAAATTATTTGAGTTATGGCATCGGGTGCGAGATGGAACCTTAGCACGCCCCCAATGGATAGAAGCCGTAGCACCCATTCGACAACGGGTGAAAGCACTGTTGGAAGAAGGAGCGGCTTACCCAATTGGAACCAAAGAAAAGACACCTTTGGCAAAGACGGTGCGAACCTGTCAGCAGTTACTCAAAGTAGAACCTGCTTTATGGTTATTCGTCACAACCGTTGGAGTAGAGCCAACCAATAATGCAGCAGAACAGGCGATTCGTCCAGCAGTGTTGTGGCGACGCTGTAGCTATGGCTCCCAAAGTGAGGCAGGCAGTTTGTTTGTCGGACGAATGATGACGGTTGTAGCAACGCTGCGGCGGCAAAATCGCCATGTCCTCGATTATCTCACCGATGCTTGCTATGCCAAGCGTCGGGGCTTGCCTGCCCCTTCTTTACTTCCGCTTCCCGACCTACAGCGATCCTCCTGACTACCTTGCTAACCCTGTGTACGGATACATAGAAACTAATCCTAAAGCTGCTCAAGTGGCAACCGAGGAAGGCGTGAATGTAATTTGTGGTGATATTGAAGAACCCTTACTCCTATTTTCTATTCATGAGAAGTTTGATGTAATTTTGCTCATGGATGTTGTTGAACATTTAACGAAACCTGTAAATACGCTTATCCAGTTGAAACAACGCGTTAACCCTGGCGGCAAAATTATAACTACTGATCCTAATGTGGCTTATTGGGCGATCCGTAAAAATTTGTTGTTTGGACAATGGAACTATGCGGATAGTGGGATTATGGATAAAACACATCTTCACTTCTACACAGCATCTACTTGGAAAGCTCTAATGGAGGAAGCTGGTTATAGAGTAACCTCGTTAAAACCAGTTGAAGGAATGGTTCCTTTCGAAAATTTTCTGTTTAAGTCTGAACTCTTAAAAGAATCAGTAGGCTGGCTACGTCACTTAGCAATTACAGCAGCACCCGAACTTTTCACAATTGTCTATCTATTAGAAGCCATCCCTACATAAAATGAAATTGGAAAGAAATATCACCATTGTCATGCCCGTTTACAATGGGGAGGATTATCTGAGTGAAGCCATCCAGAGCGTTATTAACCAAACCTATAGCGAATGGAAGTTACTATTGATTGATGATTGCAGTACAGACAGATCGAGAGACATTATAGAGCAGTTTTCAGGAGATTCTAGAATCTCGAAACTCTATCATGCTAACAATTGCGGTTTGTATGGAAGTTTGGTAAAAGCAGTATCCCATATTAACTCTGAATGGATTGTTATCCTGATGCAGGATGACCGCTTGAAACCTGGATATTTAGAAGAAATGTTCTCTATTGTAAAGCATTATCCTGAGTCAAAAGCATTTTGGGCTACTGAAGATTTAATTGATCGCGACGGTCAGATGTTAAGAAAAGGCTCAGAAACATCAAGAATTGAAGTTATTAACCCTGGTATATCTCCCTGGCTTAGCATTTTGAGACGAGGCTGTATCTGGACAATCAGTGGCTCTCTAACACATCGAAGCTTATTTTTATCTGATCCATTTAGAATAGATTTGCCACACTGCGGTGATTACGATTGGTTGCTTCGTACAATTCGAAGAGAAATCTTTGTATATTATGAAAAGGCCCTGACTGAGATTCGCATTCACGAAAAGCAAGCCAGTACGTCAAATCTCAAGTCCGGTCAAGATATCAAAGAGTATCACAGCATTATAAACAACAATTTGTGTAACTACTCACAAGAAATATCTCAGCTGAAAACACTTCATATTAGCCTTCAATGGGCTAAAGCCATGAGTCTTAGAATGATAAGTTCTTTTCTAAAAGGAAATCTTTACTACGCAGCTTTTTTGGGTTGGTACACTTTAAAGTTCTTATCCTTGCCTTTTACCTACAAGAGAATGAATAATGCCACGAATACTTAATCAACATTCTTGTAGATTTTATTTGTAGATTTTATGTTAGCTATTATTGAGACCCATCCGGTTCAATATCGTGCCCCAGTTTACCGAATGCTGCAACAGCAATTTGGTATCCCGCTAACCGTTATCTACGGCTCAGATTATAGTGTAGCTGGGTATAGAGATCAAGAATTTAATTCAGCATTTGCCTGGGATATTGATTTGGTATCAGGCTATTCATCAAAATTTCTATCTCAAGTTCAAACAGGCGGTGCGCGATCGTTTGAGGCGATTTCATCTCAAGGATTAGGAAAAGCCTTACAGGAAGTAGCTCCAGACGTTGTGCTAATTACAGGATATCAGCACCGCCTCTATCAAGCTGCTTTCTATCAAGCACTGAAACAAAACTATCCAATCCTATTCCGAGCTGAAACCACAGATCACGCTCTAGCAAGAAACCCACTTAAAATCTGGCTACGAGACACGACACTGCACTGGGCTTATCAACGATGTGCTAAATTGCTATACATTGGTCAGCATTCCAAAAAACACCATCAGAGATTGGGTGGTACAGAGCAACAGCTCATTTCATCCCCCTATTGTGTAGATACATCTCCATTTCAGCTTGATGAAGCTGCTCGAATAGAGTTTCGTGAACTGACTCGTCAGAGCCTGGGGATTGCCAACACTCAGATAGTATTAATTTTTTCTGGAAAGCTCAGTCCCCGAAAACGGCCTGATCTAATTTTGCAGGCTATTAAGCAACTTCCCTCAGCTCTCCGTGAGCAAATTACCGTCCTCTTTATGGGAAACGGAGAATTGAAATTAGACCTGCAAAGCCAAGCTGCCAGTGCACCATCTGTAACGACCCATTTTGTGGGTTTTCAAAATCAAACCCAGCTCAGCCGTTATTATCACGCTGCCGATTTACTCATCCTCCCCAGCCAATATTCTGAAACCTGGGGGCTAGTTGTGAATGAAGGACTACATCATGGATTGCCTGCTATTGTCTCTCAGGCAGTTGGCTGTGCCCCAGATTTAGTGAGCCCTGGTATAACAGGGGAGGTGTTTGAAACAGGTTCCGCCCAAAGTTTAGCCCAGGCCATTGAACGATCTGTCAGCTTAATAAATCGTCCTGAAACTCGGCAACAATGCCACGATCGTGTCAGCCACTATACCGTTGAGCAAGCGGCTCAAGGCATCGCTGCCGCCTACAGCCACGTAGCGGTAGAGGAGAGAAAAAACAATGTTCGGACTGTATTGTCGAAGGATAACAAAAGGTGAGTATCCTGATTGCCGGTATCCCCGGAGGAACCCATGTCGGACATGCTTTTTTTCAAGCAGCTCAAGAGATTGAGCTATCTCCTCATTTCTTCAACTGTGAGCTTGCCTATGAAGCTCCTTACTGGCTCAGACAACTCAATTGGCGATTGCGAGGCAAATATCCATCTAAACTAAGAGACTTCAGTGAGGAAATTGTCCAAACCTGTCTCTGCACTTCCCCTAAATGGCTACTGACTACAGGAATTGCACCGGTAAGCCACAGAGCTTTGCAGCAAATTGGCGCGATGGGAATTCAACGAATTAACTTTTCAACCGATGATCCCTGGAATGCGGCTCATTATGCACCCTGGTTTTTCCAAGCTCTGCCTCATTACGACATTGTATTTTCTCCCCGCCGTGCGACCGTAGATGATTTATTGAAATTGGGGTGCAGCCGGGTAGAATATTTACCCTTTGGTTATGATCCAGAGCTATTTTACCCAGAGCCAGACCCTACCCAGAAAAATGGCAATATCCCCGATGTGATATTTGCCGGAGGAGCCGATCGCAACCGAGTTCCTTATATGCACGCCCTGATTCAGGCTGGAATGAGTGTAGATTTATATGGTGGCTATTGGGAACGATATTCCGAAACCAGATTCAATAGTCGGGGTAAAGCCAATATTCAAACCTTGCGCTCTGTGCTTCGTCAAGCCAAAATAGCGCTTTGCCTAGTCCGCCGAGCCAATCGAGATGGTCACTGTATGCGTACCTTTGAGGTTCCCGCCGTTGGTGGCTGTATGTTAACCGAAGATACTCAGGAACATCGAGAAATTTTTGGAGCAGAAGGCGAAGCCGTTATCTACTTTTCAACCATTCCAGAAATGATCGAAAAAGCTCGATGGCTTCTAGTCCATGATGCAGAACGCCAGCGTTTATCACATAATGCCCATCAGCTGATTACTCAGGGGGCAAATACTTATCGCGATCGCCTCAAGACTATGATTTTTTAACTGGCAAAGCTTGACAAGTAGGGTTACAGCAATCCTATAAAGGATTGCTGTATTTGTAACCATGTTAAGTTGATTTATCAAAAACCTCAGAATTACCATCTAAATACTCTAGATCTAAATCATGAAGACAAATATTCTTGTTGGTGGCTCATTCCATGCTTCATTTTTAGCTCAAGCATTGCTTAATATTCATGAGGACTTCGTTATTTATACGTCAGCCCCTAGAAATAAATTTGGTAAAAATTCAAATCAATACGAAATAAAATTTGTACCACTCGTTGCCTCTATCATTCAGAGAATTACCAAATTTAACCTTGTCAAACTATCTGAGCAAGAAACTATCCTTTTCGATAAAATGGCATCTATATTAATGAGAAATTGTGATGTTTTATATGGCTGGGCTGGTTTTTCTCTAATTTCAGCGGAGAAAGTTAAGAAGAATGGCGGAAAGTTTATATTGGAACGTTCTTGTCCCCATGTTTTATTTCAAGAAGAACTTCTGTCTATTGAGGCGGAGAAGTTAAAAATTGGATGTACTCTAAGAAGTAGATCTTGGGTGCAACGGAGTATTGATGAGTATACATTGGCAGACTTTATTGTTGTGCCCTCCTCATATACCTACAACTCATTCATTGAAAGGGGGATCCCCTCGAAGAAACTATGTTTAGTTGAACTTGATAGAAAAGTAACTCTTCCGCCCCAAAAGTACTGGCAACCTGAAAAAAAAGAATTTGTAGTTGGAATGCTAGGTGGTTCTCTGTTGAGAAAAGGATTTGTCTATCTATTGGAAGCATGGAACCAGTTAAACTTGCCTAATTCTAGGCTTATTCTAAAAGCTTCTGAGAAAGAGTTAAGAGCTTCCCCTATTGTCTCTAACTATCTCAACAAAATTAAAAACCTAGAAATAATTTCATATATCAAAAATATTAATGAGTTTTACCAGAGGTGCGATGTATTTTGTCTGCCCTCCGTTGACGAAGGCTTCGGTATGGCAGCTATGGAGGCTTTAGCAAATTCGCTACCTGTTATTATTACAAAGAACGTAGGAGCTAGGGATCTAATAGAAAGCCAGGATGTAGGATTTATTGTTGAACCATTTAATAGTGAGGAAATCGCAGAAAAAATCAATTTATTTTATGAAAACAGAGAAATCATAGAGATTATGGGAAGAAAAGCATATCAATTTACATTAGATAGAGAAGCTCAAAAACTTAAAGATGGAGGAACCTACAACAGAAAGATTGCAAAACTTTATTCCTCCATAATCTAAGATTGATAGCAAGCTCTTTGGATAAGAGCAGTAATTTTGATTGCATTCCGGATTCCTCTATATAGCTATTGAATAGCTTTATGGGCATTGTCAAGTTAGCTGAGCTAGCAAGGCAAATCTATGCTAGCTTTCGAGCTAGGTAGACATTGTTAGAGGTTTCGCAGTTATGTGTACAAAGATACTAACCAAACCTAACGGAAAGGAGTATGGAAGATCGGTCAGAATTGATTAAGTGGGTGGTGATCTGGGTTGTGGTTTGTGCTGTTGTAATTCGCAACCAATGGAACCCAAAAACTCCTAGTGCTGGTTTACCATTTGCCTACTTACTTAACTTGACAATGATTCATTGGGCTGGAGGGTTAATCTATACGTTTCCCTGGTATAACCCAGAAAGTGCTTATTTAATTCACTCAGGCGTTTCCTACGCTAACGTCGCTGCTGGGTTTAAACAAAGCGTGTATGGCGTAATTGGGTTTGGCTTAGGTAGTGCAATTCTTGCTCCCTGGCTATTAAGAAGTTTACAACCTTCCTGGTTACAAGATATACCACGGCAACCCGATCTCAAGGTTCCTAAAACTTATCTTTCAGTTGGTTTATTTTTCTTTTCTGTACTTACACCTATTTTATCTAAAATTCCTGGACTAACTGCCGTCTCAACCTCTGGTGTTGCTCTTGTCATGGTGGGGCTATGTCTTACCTGCTGGAAGGCATGGTTGCTGAGAGATACAAAAACATTTCTCCTCTGGATAGGGTTTACCTGCATTATTCCACTTATTACAGTTGTCACAATGGGCTTCATTGGTTACGGTGCAGCCGCAACAACCGTTGTTCTGATTTTCGTGTTTAGCTTTTATCGTCCCCGCTGGAAAGTGATAGTAATAGGGCTGTTAGTATTTATTCTGGGTCTTTCTGTGTTTGTCACCTATTTTCGCGATCGTAATGATATTCGAGATAGCGTTTGGGGTGGAGATGAATTTGACTCAAAAATTGAGCAGGCGTTGGGAACGTTTCGCAGTTTTGAGATTATTGATCCCTTCAAACAGGAGCATTTAGAAGCTATTGATATCCGGCTGAACCAAAACACACTGGTGGGTCAAGCAGTCCATTACATGCAAGACAACAAGGTAAACTATGCCATGGGTGAAACGTTGTGGTTTGCAGCAGCAGCGGTCATACCACGAGTTTTATGGCCTGGTAAACCCGCAGTTGCCGGTAGTGGAAATCTAGTTTCCCAGTACACAGGGGTTAAGTTTGCTCAGGGCACAAGTGTTGGGATTGGGCAAGTCATGGAGTTCTATATTAATTTCGGGGCAATGGGAGTAATTTTGGGGTTTTTAGTATTTGGTATGGCCGTCCGCATCTTCGATATGACAGCAGGATACAAACTGCTGTGCGGTAATTGGACTGGGTTTGCAACCTGGTTTTTACCTGGTTTGGGAATGCTGCAACCCGGAGGGGCATTATCTGAGGTTGCGGCTTCCGTTGCGGCCTCAATTGTGTTTGTCAATTTCATCAACAGAGTACTTTTCAAAGAAAAGTCCCAACAATCGCCCTCCTATCCTGACAACGCCTTCGACTCCTAACCTAAGTCACCTAGTTTAATGCAACATTCTTGCCACCATCACCTCCAGATATGGATGCCGAGTCTCTTTCAAGAAAAAGGAGGGATTCAGCAGTACTCTTCAGCTCTTCTGCAAGCCCTGCTCACCCTCCAACCTGAATGGAGCTACAACATTTTTCTGAAGCACGATCGACATTCAGACTATCAGAATTCTTCAACCTTACATTTCTTTGGAGCAGGGCACTATCCTTTACGGTTCCGCACGCTTGCCTTTGCCACTCAGCTTTTTAGCTACGGGCTATGGCAATCTCCAGAGTTAGTGATTTCCACCCACTTAAATTTCACAACTGTTGCCCATCAACTCAAGCAAATCAAAGGGATTCCGTACTGGATCGTTGCGCATGGAATTGAAGCCTGGAATGTGCAACGTCCTTCCCTTCAATGGTCCTTGCACAACGCCGATCGCATCTTAGCCGTCAGCGAATATACCCGCGATCGTCTACTCAAGGAACAAAATCTTGACGCCAACAAAATTCATATCCTGCCCAATACCTTTGATGCCGAGCGGTTCCGCATTACCGCCAAACCAGCTCATTTACTTAAAAAGTACAACTTAAAACCTGATCAACCCATCATCCTAACCATTGCCCGTCTTTCCAGATCAGAGCAATACAAAGGTTATGATCAACTGCTAGCGGCCTTACCCCAAATCCGCCAAGTGCTGCCAAATATCCATTATGTTTTGGCTGGTAAAGGCGACGATCGCCACCGAATAGAGCAGATGATCACCCAACTCAACCTACAAGATTGTGTAACGTTAGTGGGCTACGTGCCAGACGAAGAACTGGTAGATCACTACAACCTTTGCAATGTGTTTGCCATGCCCAGTAAAGGCGAAGGCTTCGGTATTGTTTATTTAGAGGCAATGGCTTGTGGTAAACCTGTCCTGGCTGGAAACCGCGATGGAGCACTTGATGCACTGCGCCACGGCGAATTAGGAGTCCTGGTTGATCCAGATAACGAAAAGGCGATCGCCCAAACCTTAATTCAAATTCTTCAAAAACACCATCCTAACCCGCTACTCTACCAGCCCGAAGCTCTGCGCCAGAAAACGATCGAACACTTTGGCTTTGAACGCTTTCAAGATACGTTAAGTCATTATCTTAAACACTATTTTCTATCAACCCAATGTGTGGCATAGCAGGAATTTTAACGACTCACCCCTATCCAGATCGTCTAAACGTTTTGGCAGATCGGATGCAGCTCGCCTTACAGCATCGAGGACCAGATGATCAAGGAATTTATATCTCTAGTACGTGCGAAAGTGTCCTGGTTCATACACGTCTATCAATTCTGGATCTGAGCGCGGCTGGACATCAACCTATGTCTACTGCCAATCAGCGCTACTGGATCACCTTTAATGGTGAGATCTACAACTTTCAAGAGTTGCGATCGCAATTAGAAGCGCAGGGTGAGCAATTTGCTTCCCGTACTGATACCGAAGTTATCCTAAAGCTATATCAACGCATGGGGACAAGCTGCGTTGAGCAGCTAAGGGGGATGTTTGCCTTTGCCATTTGGGATGATTGGGAAAAAACCTGCTTTATTGCCCGTGATCCATTAGGAATTAAACCCCTGTATTACTGGCAGTCTGGTGCAATGTTCGTGTTTGCCTCCGAGCTTCGAGCCGTTTTAGCTTCAGGACTGCCTGAAAAGCGTTTATCCTCTAGCGGCTTCTATGGATATTTGACGACGGGTTCTGTGCCTGAACCACAAACCTTAATTGAGGGAGTACGCACACTAGAAGCAGGGCATTGGCTACGCTGGCAGGCTGGTGAGGTGAAACAGTCCCAATATTGGCAGATTGAGTTTAAACCTCAGCCAATGGATGCATCTGAGGCAGTTGCAATAGTACGGCAGGCTCTGCTCGACTCAATTCAACATCATTTCGTTAGTGATGTACCCGTTGGCATATTTCTGAGCGGAGGGGTTGACTCTAGTGCTGTCGTTGCCTTGTCGCGTCAAATTCAATCTGGTTTATTAAATACCTACTCTATTGCCTTTGAAGAGGAAGAGTGGAACGAAGGCGATTTGGCGCAGAAAGTCGCTAACCATTTCGGGACGAATCATACTGAATACAAGATTACAGCCGATCTGGGACGATCGCTCCTACCCAAGTTTTTAACAGCCATCGATCAACCCAGTATTGATGGGTTCAATACCTTTTGCGTCTCTCAACTTGCCCGTGAATCAGGTAGTAAAGTGGTGTTATCTGGGTTGGGTGGCGATGAGTTGTTTAGTGGTTATCAGTCCTTTCAAAAGGTGCCTCGAATGGTCAGTTGGGGGCACTCCTTGAAATATTTTCAACCGTTACCAGCTTTAGTAGGCAAAGGGCTAGAAGCCTGGAGCGAATCCAGCCAGATACGACGTTTAGGCGATTTTCTGCAGCAAACCCCTACCACCATGACAGCCTATCGCAGTTTCCGGGGCATATTCTCTCACCAGGAAGCCTGTCAGCTTCTTCACACCTATTTTCCAGACCAGGATCAACCTCGACGTCAGGTTGATGATAGTTGCCGCTATCCGTTCCCCTCACTTGCCGATGAAATCAGCTTTTTAGAAATCAGTCGCTATATGCGCAATCAACTCCTGCGCGACAGTGATGTCATGAGCATGATTTGGGGACTTGAGCTACGGGTACCGCTAGTGGATCGCGCATTGCTGGAAGCGATCGCCAGCATCCCAAGCCAGTTACGGCTTGCTCCTGGAAAACAACTGCTGACTCAAGCTGTTCCAGAACTACCCACCTGGATTATGAATCGCCCAAAGCGGGGCTTCTTCTTTCCCTACGAACAATGGTTACAAAACGAATGGCGAGACTATTTCCAGGAAATAGTTTGTCCCAATAATATTCCCCTCAAGCCCTGGTATCGTCGCTGGAGCCTTGCAATTTTCCAACAATGGTGGAGACAGATTGCTGAATGAAAGTCTTGCATGTTATTCCCTCTGTTGGACCTGTGCGGGGAGGCCCAAGCCAGGCCATTGTGGAAATGGTAAAAGCACTACGTGAGTCTGGTGTTTCTGCAGAAATTGCTGCTACAAATGACAACGGATCAGAATTACTTGATGTCCCCTTGAACCAACTGTCTATTTATCAAGATGTCCCGATTTGGTTCTTTCCGCGTTTTTCACCGACCATTGCATCACTCCGAGAATTTGCCTTTTCTAGCGCCTTCACCGCATGGTTGTGGAACCACATTCAAGACTATGACTTGGTGCATGTCCATGCGATCTTTTCATATCCTTCTACTGTGGCAATGGTTATTGCTCGCCTAAAACAAGTTCCCTATATTGTGCGTCCCATTGGACAGCTCTGTGAATGGTCGCTTCAGCAAGGTGCTTGCAAAAAGCAAATTTATCTCACTCTTATTGAAAGAGCCAATCTGAATCATTGTCAGTTTCTGCATTGCACCTCAGAGCAAGAGCAGCAAGAAATTGCCAACCTGCGGCTGTATGCTTCTAGCTTTGTTTTACCGCTAGGCTTTTCCTTTCCGCCCCCTATCTCAGATGCTCATCAGCGTCTGCGTCGGCATTTCAATCTTCCGATTGATGAACCGATCATTCTTTTTTTGTCGCGCTTTCATCCTAAAAAAGGGCTTGATTATCTCATTCCTGCCCTAGGCAAACTGGTCGATCATCGGTTCACTTTTATATTGGCTGGAAGTGGTGATCCTGACTATGAAGCTCAAGTTGAATCATTGTTAATTTCTAATAGAATTTACGATCGCACCCTCCGTGCAGGTTTTGTAGAAGGGGAATTAAAAAGCTTACTGTTGCAAGGCTCGGATTTGTTTGCTTTAACATCTCACTCAGAGAACTTTGGTATTGCAGTACTTGAAGCACTAGCATCAGGTTTACCTGTTGTGGTTACTCCTGGTGTGGCTTTGTCATCAACCGTACAAAAACACCAACTTGGAACTGTTGCCGATTTGGAAGCATCATCTGTCGCAATTGCTCTTAAACAGTATTTAGCAAACTCTCAAGAAATTAGACAAATTGGCGATCGAGCACGTCAGTTCACACTTGAGTACTACAACTGGAACCGGATTGCCTCTAATCTCGTTCAGGTCTATCAAGCTACCCTTAGTAAAAAGCCCCTCCCAAATTATGCTTGATCAGATTACTCCTCTCATTCTTACCTATAATGAAGCCCCCAACCTCGATCGCACCCTTCAAAAACTCACCTGGGCAAAGCAGATCGTGGTGATCGACAGCTTCAGCACCGATGCTACGCTGGAAATTCTCAAAGCCTATCCTCAGGTTCAACTATTTCAGCACCAGTTTGTTTCCTTTGCCAGCCAATGCAACTACGGATTATCCAAAATTGCAACAGAGTGGGTACTTTCATTAGATGCAGACTATGTGCTGAGTGAAGAACTGATCGCAGAAATCAAAACGCTGCCAGAAAATTCTCAAATCAACGGATACTTTGCACCATTCAAATACTGCGTCTTCGGCAAACCCTTGAGAGGCACCCTACTTCCATCTCGGCAAGTCCTCTATCGACGGGAAAAAGCAACCTATCAAGATGATGGACACGCCCATCGAGTGACTGTCGAAGGAGGCTCCCAGCAGCTATCTGCCTGGATCTACCACGACGATCGCAAACCACTCAGTCGGTGGCTCTGGGCGCAGGATCGGTATATGGTGATTGAGGTGAAGAAGCTACTGGAAACTCCTAACGAGGAGTTAAGTTGGGGCGATCGCATTCGGCGGCAGAAAATTCTGGCTCCGTTTGCAATTTTGTTCTATTGTTTGATTTTAAAAGCTGGTATTTTGGATGGTTGGATTGGCTGGTACTATGCCTTTCAGCGAATGCTGGCAGAGCTGCTTTTGGCGATTCGGTTAATTGAGGCAGAACAGAAGCAGGAAAAAGCGAAAAATGTGCGGATCGATCGATCGTTGGTGGAATACCGGAAATAGATGCAGCAATCGATCGTCGCGGAAACCTCAAGGAGCCTATGGCGAATTCTCAAGCCTTACCAAAGAATAGACACCAGTATGCTGAGCGAATTTATCAAAGATTACTTACGGTCAAAGATCAATTAAGCCAAGAATTTCACTTACCCGATCGGATCAATTGCTGTTATGTAGACAATCTTTTGGATGAATCCGATGCCAGGGCAATCTATGCAGCATTTCCCGCAAAAGCAGAGATGTTGCTCCTGAAAGATTTGCGAGAATACAAGCACGTCACGATGCAAATGAACCAGGTGAATCCCATCCTGGAAGAAATCATTTATGCATTTCAAGATCCCAAAGTTGTTGCGATCGTTTCAGAAATTACAGGGCTACAGGCACTGTTACCCGATGAATACCTGTATGCGGGTGGGATTAGTCTCATGGATGAAGGGTGCTATCTGAATCCCCATCTCGACAACTCCCACAACAAAGATCGAACTCTGTACCGTGCATTAAATTTGTTGTATTATGTGACACCTGACTGGCAAGAATGGTATGGTGGAAACCTGGAGCTTTGGGATCAGGGATTGCAGCATACCTGTCGAACCATCCATAGTCGGTTTAATCGGTTGGTGATTATGATTACAAACCGATCATCCTGGCATTCGGTGAGTCCAATTCAATATCAGGGACAGCGTTGCTGCATTAATAACTATTATTTCTCTTCTATCCCTCCAGACGCGCAGCACTACTCTCACGTCACGTCCTTCCGGGGGAGACCCAATGAACGCTTCAATGATTTAGTCCTGCAAGCAGATACTTTCTTGCGGAATCGTGTTCCTCGATCGTTCAAGAACTTCATTCGGAAGCCCCAATACTATAAAAAGTAAACACTGTCGTATCTAAATCAATTGCTATAGTTCCCAATGGTGAGCGGCTAGAGGATTAGGAAAAGTGGGTGGTTCACCACCAATCCAGCGATTAAGGTAATACTCTGATGCTGACTCAAATGACAGATGTTCTGTCTCAATATGTTTCGCCTGAATCTACACAATTCAGCCATTGGAATGGCACAATTCTCACGTTTCAATACTCACGACAAACACAATTTTTGCAAGCCAATCGTTACTACTTTGGACATCCAGAGTGGAGCCGCAATTACCTGTCCGCCTGTCATCAAGATGAAGCCTTTCAGGATCGATGGCAAGCGGTGATTGGCAGTTGGCAAGACAAAATTGTAGTAGACATTGGATGCGGGCCAGGTAATGTCTATCGAGCTTTGCACGATCGCTGTGGGGTTCCCTATTCCCTGATCGGGGTGGACGTATCCCAGGGTGGATTGCAGATCGCTCAGGAATTAGGTTACACGGCTGTTTTAGCGGATGCTCAACAGCTACCCTTTATCGATGGGTTTGCCGATATTGTGACATTGAATGCAACCCTGCATCACTGTGATGATATGGAAGCGGCATTGCGTGAAGGGGCGCGGCTGGTTCGTCCGGGTGGACTGTTGGTGATCGATCATGATCCGCAGCGTACGATGTGGGGAGATAATCCGATCGCCGATCTGATCTGGAAGGTTCGCTTACCCCTCTATCGCATGTTAAAACGGGGCGGACATTCCACCACTGAGGAGCAGTTTTGGAGCACGGCAACGGAAGCCCATCACAGACCAGGAGATGGCGTAACGCCGGAGCTGTTTCAGCGTGTCCTGACTCCCCTGGGTTTTACAGTGCATCTTTATCCCCACAACCGCACAGTTGGTCGAGAAACCTTACTGGGGGAACGAGGGCAAGCGGAGTGGAAGATTCGGTTTGCTCAGCGTCTCAGTGGTGTTGATCCCGATTCAGCAGAGGGCGCACTGGTTTTAATGTGTGTAGCACGGCGATCGAATTAGACTTGAGGAAGCGAAAGGCAAAAGGATGAAGGCTCGATAAAGGATGTGAGAATTTTGATTCTGTCTTCCGCCTTTTGCCTGCGTGTTCCGTCAGGTTCGGGCTAGGCTAGTCATTGAGTCGGTCAGGTAATCAATGACGATTGAGTGTTGATCCTATGAAGCTGAAGCGGTTCTGGCGAGTTGGGACGATCGGTGTCATTAGCATTCTGCTGATCGGGCTGAGTGTGATTCCGTTGCGGTTATCCATTGCCGTGCGGCAGGCTCCTCAACCGGAGGCGATCCTGGTGCTGGGGGGAGATGCCCACCGGGAGGAAATTGGGGCGCATTTGGCCCAACACAATCCAGATTTACAGGTTTGGGTGTCTACAGGTGAGGCACCCAAAATTTCGCGTGCCATTTTTCGATCGGCGGGAATCGCGGACGATCGCGTGCATTTGGATTATCGCGCCAGTGATACGGTGACAAATTTTACGTCTCTGGTGGCGGATTTCAGGCGGCAGGGAATTCAGCATTTGTATGTGGTGACTTCTGATTTCCATATGCCCCGTGCCAGGGTGATTGGAACGATCGTCCTGGGTTCCAATGGGATTGCGTTTACTCCAGTTACTGTTCCCACAGGCTCACCAAGGGAATCCTGGATACGAATTGTGCGGGATGGAGGGCGATCGGTGCTGTGGTTGGCGACGGGGCGGACAGGGGCGAGTTTCCGAGAGGTGATTGAGGCTCACTCGGCAATGCAGTAGAGGCGAAGTATTTGCGTAGAAAACTTTTGTTTCAAGCAATGCATCTTGCCGCAAATGCTTCGCCCCTACCCGTCGAACCACCATTCCTGGATTAGAGGCATTATAGATTCGTCGATTCAATGTCCTGAGCGATCGGTTTACCTGGTTGACTGGGCGGGCAAGATGCCCACCCCACAAGAATTTGGCTGGCTGGGCGGGCAAGATGCCCACCCCACAGGAATTTGAGAAATTTGTCCTACAGGAGTTTTAGGGTTGCCAATCCTGGCTGGTGTCGCACAGGAATGGGTCGGTGAGTAGATTCTCGATGGGGTAGGGACACCGATCGGGGAAGGTTCGTAGGGGAAGGTTGGTTTCTCGGAGGGCCAAATCGACTCCTGCTTCGTATCCGTCGGTGGTGGCTGCGATGAGTCGAGCAGTTAAACTGGGATTTTGCTGGAGATGTCGCCGGATCGCTCGTCGTTGTTCTCGAATGGTTAAAAACCAACTGCGCGATCGCTGTTCGGGTTGATATTCCCATTTCAGGAGATGGCCAATTAATACGGCCAGGCGGCTGACGAGTTCTCGATATTCCTGCCGTCCCAATGCTTGAATTTCCTCTTCTAGATGTTGCCAATCCAGGAGTGAGAGTTGACGTTGGTGGAGTGCCTGGGACTGTTGCTGGGTCCAGGCGTAGAAGTCTTGCTCGTAGAGGGAGGGGTTTGGGTTTGGCTCTGGCATGGGCAGTGGAGGAAGCTGGAGGGCGATCGTCTGTTCCTGGGGTAGATGATGTCTGAATGGCTACCATTGGTTCCGATCGGGGGCATGATCTTGCACCAAGTTTGTGGTGTTTTAGTGTAACAAAACAAGAACGGTAGGACAATGGATAATCTGGTAGGGGCGATTCACGAATCGCCCTTATTTTTCGTGAATCGCCCTTGCTGTTTGAAGATTTTCCAGTGAGAATTTTCCAGGAATAGAGATTATCGCAGCAGGACGGTCATGTATTTCCCAGCCGCAAAGGGAGCGGGAATGATTGGGGTGAATTGAACTCGATCGGTTGCTATCCGCCGCACATAGAATTCGTTCATGGTGAAAATCACCTGATCGCGTGTACCGATAATCCAAATTTGCACCCGCTCATCTTGCGCCACGGGCAGTAGTTCGTTGAACTCTGAAGACATATTCTGTTCCTCGCTGATCAATGTAGGAAGAAAGGCTTAAGGTGTGGGAAAGCGTTTACAAGAAACTATCCCCAAGCTCCGTCATGCATCAGCGAGACTGCCGATCGCAGACCCATCACAAACAGGAATGATCTACAATCAAACAGCCTTGCACTCTGGTGGATTCAGAGAGTTAGGTTAGCTGGTTAGGGTTGCTTGCTACTTCCCTAATCAGCGTCACACCTCACCTTAAGCGGGGTTTGGCAAACTGGCTCGTTCTGGGAGAAAAAACCAGCATCGCAACAGCATAAGGGATACGCCTGGGAAAGATCAAGCGTATTCAGCCACTTTTTATGGAGATTGCCGAAAGGTTCCCCATTCGTTAGATCAATTCGATGCGTAATCGTTTGCCGAGAACCAGGGCAGCGCGTTCCAGGGTTTGCAGGGTAGCTGAGTTGTTGTCTGGATCAAGCAGGCGATCGAGGGCGATATTTCCATGGGTAGTAGGGGCGAAGCATTTGCATAAAAATTATTATCTTGAGCAATACATCTCAGTGCAAATGCTTCGCCCTTACAAACGGTTGCCGTCGCTACCAATATTTAAGTTTCGGTGAATTCCCGTATCACCCTATACCCGATCGCCGATCCTGTGGATTATACTCAGGTGAAGTCTCGGAAATAGGGATTAAAACAGCTAGACGGTTCACTATCGACTATTTCTATTAGATTCTCTTAAGAAATCGCATAGGAACGGCTAGAGGCAACGGGGCCGCATCACCACTTCAATTCCCTGATACTCGATCGAACCCTCAAATCCGAGACGATACACGATTGATTTGACCGTGTAAGGTGCATTACCTGACTTTGATTTCAATGAAATTAAACAACATCACGTGATCTGTTCCCTAACCTCGCTTGTCTTCCTCACACTCAACGGGAAGGACGGCACGGAATGTTGTGTGTTCACTTTGTTGAGGCATAGTTGAAGCAGATGTGGCAACGGATGGATTAATCAGGATAATCAAGGTTGCTGAGTCCGAAGAACGGATGAGGTTGAAGGCTGATTATTCTGGTTTGGACGTTCGTTGCTATGGCTCAAACCATCCGCTCTCAGATTGCCCCTCTGCTGAAGGATGTTTGCAAAGTGGTCTATGGTGATTCTAAGCACCTGTTGATCCCCCCTAGCCCCCTTCAAAAGCAGGGTTGTTTCATTGTCAAAGAAGAAAATCTGAAAGTACCAAAACCTCGTTTGTCACTCACAAAGCGTTAATCAAATGGAAGCGAAGGAATCAGCCTTTCAGAATTGCTCTGATGAAAATGAAACAACCCTGCCTAGCCCCCCTTCAAAAGGGTAGGGTTGATTTGTTAGATAGAGAAAAAACTCAAGACCCGCATTTTTACGTTGCGCCTACTCTGATGCCTAACGGTGTTACAGGATTCAAGCAGTTTTTCTCTTCTTAAAGAATCTTCCCTACCCTTCAAAGGGGGGAACTAAACTCAAAGTCCCTCTTTTGGGGATGCGAATTCAAAGTCCCCCTTTTGAAGGACGTTCGGCGACGCTCAGTCGAGCCGGGGATTTAGGGGGATCTATACTGTTTTGTTACTCACCACAAGGCTTTTAAAACACTCTCTCAGAACGATCGGGTTGATTTGTTTCGATCAAACCTTTGCCTGAGATATTCGATCGCATGGAAGAGATTCTGTGCGATCTTTTTTAGTGAGGAGAGAGGGGTGAGGAGTGAGGAGGAGCCAGGAGTCAGGAGTCAGGAGAAGAGAAGTGAACGGGGGTTGCTGGTTGTTGGGATGTGGGTAACTTTTGAGGGGATGAGGCGATCAGATTTTGCATGGAGGTGGGAATGGGTGGGGGCGATCGATTGTTTGGATTTTGGAATGAGTTTGGAGGGGCGATCGATTGAGTTTGGGATATGGGATGAGATTGTAAATTTCACTGGTTTGGTTTGCCCGATGCATCACTGACCCACCCCTAACCCCTCCCAAGAGGGGAACATCGGTTCAACCACTCATGATGCCAAAGCAGTTCCTCTTCAAATCCCCTCCTGGGAGGGGCTGGGGTGGGTAGAATTCGCCATTGTAAGCAACTGTGTATCCCTTTCTGAGCGGTCTAACCCGGAGATGACCGATCATTGCGGCTAATTGGATCAGCAAAAACACGGCGATCGCAGTATTTTCCCCCGACTCCGGCGGCGTATCCGTACACAGGGTAAAGCAGAAAGAGTGAGCGATGTGAGGGTAAGTCTGCTAGGCTAAAACGCATGGAATCCCCGAATGCCTTTTTAAGCGAAATTTCAGCAGAGGACTGGGCCAACACACCGGAGAGTGTCAAGCAGTTGGTGCAGCGTCTATTGGAGCGTATTGAGGCATTAGAGGCAGGCCAGCAAGCGTTACAAGAGCAAATTCAGCGCAATTCCAAAAACTCCTCGCAACCGCCTTCGCAAGACCCTCCGAAGGGATTCAAGGCTACCCCGAAAAGAAAAGTGGGAAAGCGCGAGGCGGACAACCGGGACATCCGGGACATTCGCAGGAACTTTACCCGCCGGAACAATGTACGCGCATTGAGGATCACTACCCTGAGGTGTGTTGCGAATGTGGACATCGCTTGAGAGGGAAAGATGCCAATCCGCAACGGTGTCAGATCGTAGATTTGCCACCGTTACAACCGATTGTTTTGGAACATCGCTTTCATGCGTTGGAGTGCCCCCAGTGTGGGGTAAGCAGCCGTGCCTATGATGGCGAGATTGTGGATGGTTGTCGCTATGGGGAAAGGCTGTGTGCATTAGTCGCACTGTTGAGTGGAGAGTATCGTCAAAGTCACCGGATGGTGGTGCGGCTGTTGAGTGAATTGTTTGAGATTCCCATCTCCGTGGGCAGTGTCGGACGCTTGCGGCAACAGATGAGTGAAGCGATTGAGCAACCCGTCGAAGCGGTTCATCGCTATGTGCAGCAGCAACCCGTTGTTGGGATAGATGAAACGAGTTTGCCTCAGGGTAACGCCGATGGGAACAATGGCAAGGGGAAGCGAGGCTGGTTGTGGGTGATGGTAACCCCGTTGGTGTGCTATTTCCAGGTGGCGTTAAGCCGCTCTCAAGCCACCGCTCAAAGCATCTTAGGAACTGATTTTGCTGGGATTGTCAACAGCGACCGCTACAGTGCTTACAACTGGTTAAACTTGCAATGGCGACAATTGTGTTGGGCGCATCTGAAACGCGATTTCACCAAAATTGCCGAACGGGGTGGGGTGAGCCAGACCTTGGGAGAGCAACTTCTCCAACAGCAAGAGAAATTATTTGAGTTATGGCATCGGGTGCGAGATGGAACCTTAGCACGCCCCCAATGGATAGAAGCCGTAGCACCCATTCGACAACGGGTGAAAGCACTGTTGGAAGAAGGAGCGGCTTACCCAATTGGGACCAGAGAAAAGACACCTTTGGCAAAGACGGTGCGAACCTGTCAGCAGTTACTCAAAGTAGAACCTGCTTTATGGTTATTCGTCACAACCGTTGGAGTAGAGCCAACCAATAATGCAGCAGAACAGGCGATTCGTCCAGCAGTGTTGTGGCGACGCTGTAGCTATGGCTCCCAAAGTGAGGCAGGCAGTTTGTTTGTCGGACGAATGATGACGGTTGTAGCAACGCTGCGGCGGCAAAATCGCCATGTCCTCGATTATCTCACCGATGCTTGCTATGCCAAGCGTCGGGGCTTGCCTGCCCCTTCTTTACTTCCGCTTCCCGACCTACAGCGATCCTCCTGACTACCTTGCTAACCCTGTGTACGGATACCCGGCGGCACTTCAATCAATTCTCCATTAAATAATTCATAGCGTTTTTCAGTACCATCGTCATAGACCAGGTACTCCTCAAAGCTGTTGAATCTTGGCTTTGTTTGAGTCATCGCCCGGACTAAAATCCCTTGACTGTACGTTTATTTTATCGCTTAATTCCCCATGCAACTCGATCGCTATACGCCTACCAACTACACCCCCAGCGCACCCTACTGGAAGCAACTACTGTGGTATTTTATCGGCTCTCCCCTGGTGCAGAGCTATGGGTTGCCGATGTCGGGCTTCAAGGTGTGGGTGTTGCGATCCTTTGGAGCCACGATCGGCCAGAGTGTGCGAATTAAGCCAGGGGTGCGAGTGAAGTTTCCCTGGCGGTTAATCATTGGGGATTACGTCTGGCTGGGAGAAGATGCCTGGATTGATAATCTCGCTACCGTGACGATCGAGAGTCATGTTTGCATCTCTCAGGGAGTCTATCTATGTACTGGAAACCATGACTGGAGCGATCCGAATTTTAGTCTGATCATCGCTCCGATTCATATTGAAACTGGCAGTTGGTTAGCCGCCCGATCGGTAGTCGGGCAGGAGTTACGATCGGTTCAGGTGCTGTGTTAGGCTTGGGTAGCGTCACTGGGCGATCGCTCCAGCCCATGATGATCTACGCTGGAAATCCAGCCCAACCCCTTAAACCGCGATCGGTGAAATCTAATCCAATCCAATCCCAAACCAATTAACCTACACCTCTTGTGGGGTGGGCATCTTGCCCTCCGCCTTCCCTCTTCTCCTGTGGGGTGGGCATCTTGCCCGCCCAGTCCTAAAAAATTATTGCGGCCAATTCACTGGTTCCTCGAAGATCGCTGGCTCAGAAAAAGGACAAGATGAAGGCAGTTGCTTCGGATCGAGGGGCGTTTCTCGGTTGACTAAATCCAGCCCATCTTCATACCCTATATCGATCGCCTCATGTAGATAGGGCTTGAAGCTGGGATTTTCCTTCAGGTGACGTTGAATTTTTCGACGTTGCTCTTGAATGGTTGCCGCCCAACTTTTAGAGCGGGCTTCGGGTTGATAGTGCCACTTGAGCAGATGTCCCAGTAATACCCCCAAGCGATGGCAAAGCTCCCGTCGTTCTTGCCGCCCCAAAGACTCAATCTCCTCGACCAGGTTTTCGATATCCAGTTCCCGAAACCGACCAGTACGCAGCAACTCAACCTGATGCTGAGTCCAGGCGTAAAAATCTTGATCGTAGAGAGTGGTCGTTTGCATGGGAAACGCTATCCTGGTTCCACTTCCTTAATCCTACAATTCCTCTAAACCGATCGGCAATTCCAGGGGAATCGCTCCCAGCAAGCCCTTACGAAAATCATTCAAAAGCTGACGGGCCGATCGCTCCTTGTCGCCCTGATGTTTTTGTTCTGCCAGTGCTTCCACATAACTTTCCCCAGTCAGGGACATCGGATCCAGTTCATAGCGATGCTGTAGGGGAGAGTCTGGCAGCATTTCGGGTGCGGTGGATTGAATGTGTTTCAGGCGATCGACTAGGGCAGCGGCCACTCGCTGATTATCGTAGGCGGCTTCTCCAATGTCATCGCAGATGGCTAACAGTAAGGCAGCCTCTTGATCTTCCAGTCGAGACGGCAAAACACCGGGTGCATCCAGCAATTCAATCTGATCCGAAATCCGAATCCATCGCAGTTGCCGGGTCACCCCCGGACGACGGGCACTCTCCACCACCCGCCGTTTCACCAGACGATTAATCAACGCCGACTTCCCCACATTGGGAAAACCAATCACCACTGCCCGCACCGGCCGGGGTAGCATCCCTCGATCGCGGCGACGCTGGTTCATTTTATTGCCTGCATCTTTCGTTGCTTGGGAAACGATCGAGACTCCTTTTCCCTGGTTGGCATCGGTGAAGTAGGGCTGTTCTCCCTGGGTTCTGAACCAGTCCACCCAGGCTTGCTGGGCGGCAGGCGGGATCATGTCCACTCGATTCAATACCAGCACTCGTCCCTTTGAGCCAATCCACTGCTCCACCTGGGGATGGCAGGTCGCCAGGGGAATCCGGGCATCCCGCACTTCCAGCACCACATCCACCTTTTTAAGTTGTTCCAGCAGTTGCTTTTCGGCTTTAGCGATGTGTCCGGGATACCACTGAATCGGAGGAGAAGTCATAGGTTCTAAGGCGTTGGGGCAACATACAGCGACGGTAGATCTCGCCAAGCTTCGATCGCTTCCTGAGCCTCTGGATAAACCGGCGCATCGGAAGGAATCAGTTCAGCCACATAAACCGCTACATCATATTTTCCCTCGATCGCCCGATCATTGGCCAACTCAAATAAACGCTGACTCCATTGGGCAATGGCCGCCTGCCCTTGATTATAGACGGGAGCATCTGGCGGAATCAGCCGAACGGTGCGAATGGCAGTCCGGTAATTATCGGCAGCCACCGTAGAAGAAGAGTCATTGCGGCGATCGGCTCTGCCCTGGGCCATGTCAAATATCACCCGACTCCAGCGATCGACATATTCTTGCGCCTCGTCATAGTGGGGTTCGCCCGGTTGAATCAGCCGCGCCATCTCCAGTGCCGCCACAAAATCACTGGCCTGGTTTTCATCGGTTAACTCACGGGTTTGGGTTAAAGTCACCTTGGCATCACTCAGCAATCCTTTATTGGTTTCATCCAGAACTTTCTGATAGTCCCCCCGCCGCTGGAGTCGAGGGACTTGCTCCAGGTATTGCTTGGCATCCTGAAATCGCCGCGATCGGGTCGCAATGTAAGCCGTTTCCAGGGGGGAACCGGGTTCCGCTTGAATGGCAGGTTGAGACGGTGCAGCAGATGGGGCTTCGGATTCTGTAGAACCTGCATCCTGACGGGCGGGGTTCAGCAGCAAAGCCGTATTAGCAGCAGGATCGGATTGATTGGCATTGCGAATGATGACCCCGATCAGCAACACCGCTGCGATTATTCCACCCCAGGTCAGCAACCGTCGCCAAAATAGCCGATCGGAGATTTCCGGCTGTTCCTCTGGCGGGATGGGTTCAATACTGGGGGTCTGTACCGTCTCCTCTGGAAAAGGGTCTGCAAAAGAACTCAGCCTATTCCAGTCCGGCGATCGCTGGGGAGAAGGCAGGGATTCCCCTGGCTCAGGTCGATCGGGGGCAAGCAGACTGTCTGAAGGGAAATCATCGAACTGGGTCGTGCGATCGGCAGAGAAAGATGGCATTGAGGGCAGCGGATCGGCTTCGGCAACCGACCGACGATCGGCCCGAGGATAGCCATACACCGGAATGAAGCGATCGGGGGTTTCGGCAAAGGTTTCTTCCCGTTCAACCGGGGGATTCATCTGACCCGCCGCAACAGGCAACGGTTCGGGCAGCATCAGTTGATGCTTTTTCTGGACAGGGAGAATCGCCACGGGATTCTGCGGAGGCCGCCAGTGGTGTTCACTCAGTTGGGGCAGGCGATCGTCCAGATATTGGGCGATTTGTTCCAGCGTACGGCACTGCTCATAGCGCAACCCTTCCAGCAGGGCAGTGGTAAACAACCCTTGCCGCAGGGCCAGCGTTTCATGGGAAAACTGATCCGATCGACAGGATAGGATTACGGGAACCCGGTGTTCTCTGGCTAACTGAGCCGTTTGGTTGCCCATGCCTGCCCCTGCCATTCCCTGACTGCGATTCACATCCAGCAGCAGCACAACATTATCTGTTTTGGCCAAGCTCAAGGTGCTGAGAAGCCATTCCATCGAAATGCCAGAGGTCTCCACCGAGTTGGGATCGCCATCGATCGGCATCAGGTAATCCTTCCCATCCACGCAGACCCCATAGCCGCTAAAGAAACACCACAGCACATCCCCCGGATGCAGCCTTTGACGGCAGGTGTGGGCAATACAAGCCTGAATACTATTGCGTTGGGGCAGGGTTTCAGTGCGGTTCATGCCAGCCCCAGAATCGGTCAGCAAAAAGCACTGTTGCGCTGGAAAGTCCGCATTTTTGATCAGCGTGTCTCGGAACACCTGGGCATCCCGTTGGGCATACATGAGCGGTTGAAAATGTTGATATTGATTTACGCCAATGGCGATCGCCCAGTAGTTTGCCATGACAAGTACCGTTTGAGAAACTGATAGGGGTCTATTAACAATAACGTAGAACCAGAAGGGGACAACTCATTTTTTCGTGAAAACATAAAATTCATCATTCAATTCAAATCTACTCGACTTGAAGGTCGATCCCCACGATAGAATTGCTGTATTCTTCTCCTCAGTAATCTGGCCTAAATTTGGCCTCAATATTTTGGCTGCTCTTAAGTTTGCAAGGTAGGTTTGATGATGAATCGATCGATCGTCCCCTGGAAAATGGCTCTCTCTCAGATTTTGCCAATTCTGGGAATCACCTTCAGCATTGTGGCGATCGATGCAGTCACGTCGAATTCGATCGGGCAAGCCCATACCGATGAGCAAACGGTTTCCGTTCAGTGGGATGCAGATGAAACCTACGAAGGGCTAACTCGGCGGGCTGAAATGGCGGCCCGTACCGCAGCCCAGCAAAGCTTTGAACGCGATATTTTGATCACGAATGTGGCGATTCTGGTTCTGGGTGAAAATGGTTCGTCCGTCGTACCGATTTTAAGATTGCAGGTCAACCGCACCGACTGGCGGAGCCGTCCCGATCCCCAGATCTGGTCTACTTACTTTGGCAGTTCCAGAATGTTACTGGAGCTAGGTGGAATGCAGGAATAGGGCTGGTTTCGCCTGCTTTCTGCTGGAATTCCCGATTTCTGAATTGATCGATTTCCGTAACGCAGGCATCTTGCCTGCCAGTGAACAAGCCGTCATGCAAATGCAAAAGTGGGATACACTTTCTGGTTGAGCCACCCGCTTGCTGGTCTGTAATGGCGACTGCTCAGGGATGGTTGTGGGTAACGATGGGCAGAAAAGGAATTAATCACGCAGGTGTCAGCAATTTATGCAAGCCCTCAATACGCCCCCGATCGCCGGATGAGAATCATCAGCGTTTTCCAGAGAATCACCAGATCATAGAACGGAGTCCAGCGATGCTGATAGCGCAGATCCAGATTCACGATCTCCTCAAAGTCTTTAACAGACGATCGCCCATTCACCTGCCATTCTCCGGTCATTCCAGGTTTAACGTTCAGCCGCTTCCAGTGGTGTTGCTGATACTGACAAACCTCATCGTGAGTCGGCGGGCGCGTTCCCACCAGGCTCATATCTCCCCGCAGCACATTCCAGAATTGGGGAAATTCATCCAGGCTGGTCTTCCGCAGGAATCGCCCGATCTGCGTCACCCTCGGATCATTTTGGTTTTTAAACACCAACCCCTTTGATTCATTGGGAATTAAAGCCTTCAGTTCATCAGCATTCTGTACCATTGAGCGAAACTTTCGCATGGTGAACTGCCGTCCGCGCAAGCCGTAGCGTTCCTGGGCATAGAGAATCGGCCCAGGACTATCTAACCGAATCAAAATGGCGATCGGGATGAAAATAATTGAGAGTATCAGCAGCCCCACAATAGCTCCCAAAATATCAATGCACCGTTTGAACACGGACATCGTAGATGGGTGCGGAGCTTCGGCAATTGCAGGAGAGGAGGTAGTCTCTGAACTCATTGGCTCAGTAATAAAATAATTAAGCATTGTACTGAAAGCTACACGATATGACAGGGATACACTTAAGTGGTAATACTGAAGCTCTCTCTTGAGACTATAAACCGTCCCAGTCAAAGAGCACTAAGGGGATCAGATAAGGTTTGCAAAAACTTCGCAATTCAGGCGAAACCGCCCTGCAACTTCATCATTTCTTTAACAAAACGGTGAATGCGTAGTTCAATGATCCGGGATAGGCAGAAGGGAATACATCTACCTTCCGTAAGCTTTTGGTTAGATGCTAACGAATATCAGGCAGAATCATGGTTCCAATAGAGACAGTGAAGGTTCTATTGGGTACAGATCTGAATCAGAATCGGATGCCCTAAACAGGGGAACGTGGCGAGAAATGGGTTGTTTCGCAGCGATGCAACAAACTCACTACAGCAAACTCACTACAGATGCAGCATACTTCCATATTGTTAAATTCGCTCCTTCGCTCCGGAAAAATTTGCACGCCAATCTTTAAAATTTCCTTTAGTGTGGATTGAATTAGATCAGCCATTTAACCGGACTCCCTTAACCCCAAACCTAGAGAGGCAGACCGATCGCAGTCCCTAGAGCTGGAAAATACCAGTTCCAGCTACGCAATTTCTGGAGTAACCCAGCTAACATACAGGAGTTTTTCCCTAAATCCCTCTCAAGGAGGAGGCATTCAAAACCCTTTGGCTATCCTTTATACCAGCCATACCGATCGCAGGAAAAGCAGATGGGCGGATTGTAGCGATCGATTCGGATCATGCCAGAGCAGCGTTGAGATGCCAGAAAGCATGGCAGGATAGAAAAGCTGAAAGCCCCTGTCCAGCAGGTTCACTATGCATCGATTAGCCACTCTTCCCGGCGGATGGACTCCGGACACCGAAGGCGTAATTTTCATCCAGCAGCGTCCAGCTCCTCTAGTATTTCTGACTGCTGCCGATACAGATATTCAACTGCTTGCTGCCGCTACTTCCCGCCTGCCGACTGGATTTCCAGCCCTGCGAGGAGTCAATTTGCTTCAGCTTCAGCAGCACCTCACGATCGACACCTACGCTGAAGAGGTTTTGTCCCAGGCTCAGGGGATTGTGCTACGGCTGCTGGGCGGGCGGGCTTACTGGGCCTACGGCTTGGAAGTCCTGAAGGAAACGGTGCAGCGTACCGGAGCCACCCTATTCGTTTTGCCAGGAGACGATCGCCCCGATCCTGATTTAATCAGCCACTCAACGGTTCCCCTAGCTCAGGTCGATCGGCTGTGGCGGTATCTCACCGAGGGAGGGATAGATAATACAGTCAATGCCCTGAAACTGCTTGCCAATTGCAGCTTGAAAACAGACTATCCCCTGATCCCGCCTCAAGCGATCCCCAGGGTGGGGCAGTATGAATGGCCAGTCCAACGCTGTGAGGAGCAAATCCTGCCAGGGAAACCAGTCCAGAACTCTGCGAAAGTTGGCATTAAAGTCGGCATCTTATTCTACCGGGCCCATTATCTAGCAGGCAATACCGCCCCGATCGATGCCCTCTGTCAGGCGTTAGTCGATCGCCAGCTCCATCCCGTACCGATCTACGCTTCATCCCTGCGAGATGCCGATGTTCAGGCAGAAGTTCTGCAATGGTTTCAGGGGGATTCAACTCCAGGTGATCTAGATCAGGGTGATCCAACTCAGGAAGATACCGCGATCCAGGTTTTACTCAACACCACCAGCTTTTCCCTGGCCAAGCTGGACACTGAAACCCCCAATGTCGATCTCTGGAAGCAGCTAGATGTTCCCGTAATCCAGGTGATTTTGAGTGGAGGCACGATCGAACAGTGGCAAAACCAAACTCAGGGACTCACTCCCCGCGATGTGGCGATGAATGTGGCCCTGCCGGAGGTGGATGGCCGAATTATTAGCCGTGCGGTGTCCTTCAAATCTGTTCAAACCCGCCATGAAGCCCTGGAAGTAGAGGTGGTTGGCTATGAACCAGTTGCCGATCGCATTCAGTTGGTTACTGATCTGGCCGCCCATTGGGTACGCCTGCGCCAGACTCCGCCCGCCGATCGCAAAATTGCCCTGATTCTGGCTAACTATCCCACCCGCGACGGTCGCCTGGCCAATGGTGTGGGACTGGATACCCCCGCAAGCTGTGTGGAGATCCTGAAAGCCCTTCAGCAGCAAGGGTATCAACTGTCTAACATTCCCCTAACCGGAGATGACCTGATCCAGCAACTCACGGCTGGCATGACTAACGATCCCGAAGGACAGGGGCGATCGATCCACCAATCCCTGGATGCAGAGGACTACAGCACCTACTTCACCTCCCTGCCGCAATCTGTCCAGGATGGTATTCAATCCCGTTGGGGAACACCTGCCTCCGCCAAGGGCGAATCACGATTCGCCCCTACGTCATTTCCCATTCCTGGTATTCAACTCGGCAATATCTTTATCGGTATCCAGCCCGCACGGGGATACGATCGAGATCCCAGTCTGAATTACCATGCACCGGATTTAGAACCCACCCACGAATACCTGGCGTTTTACTACTGGGTGCGGGAACGATTTGGGGCCCAGGCAATCGTCCATTTGGGCAAACACGGCAACTTAGAATGGCTTCCCGGCAAAGGTGTGGCTCTGGCTGCATCCTGCTATCCCGAAGTGGCGATCGGTGCATTGCCCCATCTCTATCCCTTTATCGTCAATGATCCCGGCGAAGGTTCCCAGGCAAAACGGCGATCGCAGGCAGTCATCATCGATCATCTGACTCCCCCCATGACCCGCGCCGAACTCTATGGGCCCTTGCAGCAGCTTGAAGGATTGATTGATGAATACTACGAAGCCCAAAGCCTTGATCCCTCTCGGTTGTCCGTGATCCGCGATCGGATTTTGGAGTTGGTGCAGCGGGAAGGGTTGGAGGGGGAGGTGGGGAGAGGAAGTGAGGGGAGAGGGGAGAGGAGAGAGGAGAGAGGAGAGAGGAGAGAGGAGTGGGAAGTCGGGAGTCAGGAGTCGGGAGTCGGAAGTCGGAAGTCGGGAGATGGAAAGGATGAGAGGGCGATCGAGTCGGCGGTTGCAATCCAAAAGCCAAAAGCCAAAAGCCAAAATCTTGAGTCTCGCTGGACAGAATTTCTGGCTCGTACTGATGGTTATTTATGTGAACTAAAGGAGTCACAAATTCGGGATGGACTCCATATTTTTGGGCAATGTCCCCAGGGACGGCAGTTGCGGGATTTGATTGTGGCGATCGCTCGGCATCCAGGGGCAGGTCGATTGGGACTGACGCGGGCTATTGCCAGGGATTGGGGCTGGATATTGATCCATTAACGGCTGATCTGGCTGCTCCCTTTACAGCAGGCGATCGTTTTGACCATCAACCGCAAGATCAAACGCCATTCCCCCTACCCGACGCAATACAATCCTGTCGGACGACTGGAGATGTGGTTGAACTGCTTGAACAAACTGCGAATAGCCTTGTGGACTCTATCGTTGCCAACTCCCTGACGCTGCAACGGGCAGGCAAGATGCCTGAGCTACCGATTTCTCCTCACTCCTCACTCCTCACTCCTCACTCCTCACCCCAAGGGCTACGCCCACGCTCCGCGAACACTCCTCACTCTCCTGCCGAACTGAACTGGATTCACGATCGCCTCCTTCCGGCCCTGCACCAAACCCAACAGGAAATCACCTATCTCCTTCACGGTTTAGACGGTCGCTATGTCCCCAGCGGTGCATCCGGCGCACCCACGCGAGGTCGCCCAGAGGTGTTGCCGACTGGACGAAATTTTTACTCGGTCGATATTCGGGCAATTCCCACCGAAAGTGCCTGGGATGTGGGGCGTAAAGCGGCTGAAACCGTGATTGAACAATATGCTCAGGAACAGGGGGAGTATCCCAAAACCCTGGCTCTCTCCATCTGGGGCACTTCTACGATGCGAACGGGGGGAGATGATCTGGCTGAGGCTCTGGCTCTGTTGGGAGTCCGGCCCGTGTGGGATGGGTCTTCCCGTCGGGTGGTTGACTTTGAAATTTTGCCGCTTTCCATCCTGGGCCGACCGCGAGTGGATGTCACCCTGCGAATTTCGGGATTTTTCCGAGATGCTTTTCCCAATCTGATTGATTTATTCCATCAGGCCGTGGAGGCAGTGGCCGCCCTCAATGAACCCCCTGAGCAAAATCCGCTTGCGGCTCAGGTGAACCAGGAAATCTATACCTGGCAGACAGCAGGCTTGACGATCGAACAGGCCGCACAACGATCGAACTATCGGATTTTTGGCTCGAAGCCCGGAGCTTATGGGGCTGGACTGCAAGGGTTAATTGAATCCCAAAACTGGACGGACGATCAAGACCTGGCGCGGGCCTACATGAACTGGAGCAGCTACGCCTACACCGGACAGGGAGAAGCGCACTCTGCCCCTGATGCCTTTGCCGATCGCCTGCGCCAACTGCAAATTGTTTTGCATAATCAGGATAACCGGGAACATGACTTACTCGATTCCGATGATTATTATCAGTTTCAGGGCGGCTTAACGGCTTCTGTACGATCGCTAACCGGAAAGAATCCTGAAACCTATTTTGGTGATCATTCCCGTCCCGAAAATCCGCGAGTCCGAACGCTGAAAGCCGAAATTGCTAAGGTCTATCGTTCCCGTGTGGTGAATCCTAAGTGGATTGCTGGAGTGATGCGCCACGGATATAAAGGAGCCTTTGAAATGGCCGCCACCGTAGACTATCTTTTCGCCTACGATGCCACGACTCACTGCGTCGAAGATTATATGTACCAGGGGATTGCCCAGGCCTACCTTTTCGACTCCACTGTGCAGGTATTTATCCAACAGAAAAACCCCTGGGCCCTGCGCGACATGGCAGAACGATTACTGGAAGCCCATCAGCGTCAACTCTGGAAAACTGTAGATCTTAAAACCCTGGATCAACTACGGGCGATCGTCCATCAGGCAGAGGGGATAATTGAAGGTCAAGCCAATGGATAAGAGGGATGTGGCAAAGTAACATACCCGATAGGGGCGCACTGCTGTGCGCCCTTACAGTGGGCAGTACCCGCCCTTAGGAGAAGGATTTGGAATCAGAACGCCCGGATTGGGCCAGCCATTCGTCAATGCTGATCGCACCTGCACCGTATGCCAAAACCATGAGCAATCCACCCATCAAAGTCAGATTTCTGACAAACGAGCTGAGTTCATCCGGATTAGCGATCGGATTATGGAAAACAATCGTGGCAGGAATGAGGAATGCGAGCAGTAGGATAGAACCAATGCGGGCTTTAAACCCAAAAATGACCATCAAAGAACCAACAATTAAGAAGGCGATCGTAAATACCAGAGTGACAGAGGCTAGCGGAATTCCAGCTCCTGCCATAAATTGACGAGTCCCCTCAAAATCCAGTACTTTGCTGATACCCGATTGCAGAAACATTAATGTCACCAGGGTACGGGCAACGACCGGAACATATCGTTGAACAAACATTTTAAAGAACTCCTTGGCTTCAGGTAGACCAATCAACAGCTAGACCAATAAACCACTAGACTAATAAACCACAAATGCAACAGGATAGTTTGCGTTGCTGAGTGCATTTGACAAACTCATCAGGTGAATCAATGCAGTAAAGCTTGAGTTGAACCGTTCAGGTGGTGCGGCAATGTAGAACTTAGGCGGCTTCCAGGGTTTTCAATCTTTATATTTCCCAGCCTGGCAACTTAATGCTCTTCTGAGTGGTACCGGGAAGATGAACTCGCCTGTAGTATGGCCGGCTTAGTAGACGATCGCACCCTGGACTGAGTGCTATGTCTGTAAAGCTTTGGAGCCGAAATCCGCCGACTGATTCGATCGCCGAGTAAATAACTATGTAACCAGGTTAACAGTACGAGCAGTCGATTACGAAATCCGGGCAAATACACCAGATGAACGCCTAACCACATCAACCAGGGTAAAAATCCGGTCAGCGCAAACTTGCCAATCTGACCCACGCCAGAGTAGCAGCCAATGATGGCTAGCCGCCCCTTATTGAAATAGCTGAAGGACTGAGGGGCTTTACCCTGAAGCTGACGGGCGATATTCTTTGCCACTGCCACCCCCTGCTGTAAGGCCTCCGGAGCCACACCTGCTAACGGCTTACCGTTTTGCTCCACATACGCCATATCACCGATCGCATAGACCTCTGGATAGTCTACGGTCTGAAGGGTCGATCGCACAGCTAACTTACCCTTAGCTTTAGCTGGCAAATCAGTTGAAGTGTCGGGTACGGTGGCTTCCAGCCCGGCGGTCCAAATCACGGTCGCTGCCAGAAGCGTTGTTCCATCCTCCAGGTGAACGGTTCCCTCCGTCACCTGGCTCACCTTTGTGTCCAGATAAATTTCTATCCCCACCTGCCACAGCCGCTTGTAGGTGTAATGTCCCAACTTCGGCGGTAGCTCCGGCAGCAATCGATCGCCCGACTGCACCAGTAAAATGCGGATTTCCTGAGGATCAATGGTGGGATAGTCCCGAACGATCGCCGTTTTGACCAGTTCTGTGATTGCCCCAGCGACTTCCACCCCCGTTGCGCCACCCCCCACAATGGCAAAGGTCAACAGTTGCCGACGAAGCTCCGTATCAGAGGTGTGGGCAGCCTGTTCAAAACAGGCAAGGATTTGATTTCGCAGGGCAATGGCTTCCTCCAGGGTTCGCAGAGGCAAAGCATATTCAGATGCACCCTCAACCCCTAGATACTTCGTCTGACTGCCTGTTGCCAGTACCAGATAATCGTAGGGAATCACATCACCATCTGCCCGGAGCCATTTCTGATCCAGGTTGATCTCCTCAACCTCCGCCATCAAGAACCGCAGGCGGTAGGGCGATCGCCGCAGTAAGTTGCGGATGGGAAAAGTAACCTGCTCCGGTTCCAGTTGGGCGGCCGCCACCTGATACAGCAATGGCACAAACGTATGATAGTTGTTGCGATCGATCAGCAACACTTCAACTCCATGCTGGGCAAGCGACTGAGCCGCCTGCATGCCACCAAATCCAGCCCCGACGACAACAACGCGAGGGTATCTTTGCACCGTTGTCCTCCAAAATGCTACGTGAAACTTAAGGGGTATTTTACGAAATGTAAACGTTATTCACTATTGAGGGGTTTTTAAATCAGTTTTGTCTCTCTCCTAAGATAGAGTTTTGCGATTTGTTACGCTGTAATTCCGGGAGTCATTACAAAATTTTTACAAGTTGATGAAGTAAATATACTGCTGCCGATCGGACTCGACTCAGGAGGGGTATGGTTTTGAGCGATCGTTTACGATAGATTCAGGGCTGAGTTGAGGCGATCGGCCTGTCCGGCGTAGACTAAAGGGACAGGATGGGTGTTCCTAATCGGAGGCGTTCAAGTATGGTGGCAACCAATGACATTAGTGGACTGCTGAGTGAGCGGTTTGTTAAGAACCTGTTTCCGATCCCACCCACCAATCAGTTTCCGATGGCAATGCTTGCCCCTCCCTTTGAGTTAGTTAATGTCCAGACTGGGCAATTCGTGAAGCTATCAGACTATGTTGGCCCACTGTCTGCTGGGATTGCCAGTGCTGGGATTGCCATCGATCGCCGCCCGGTGGTGCTGGCTTTCACCCGGATTTTTACCGATCGCCATTACTGTCCGCTCTGCCATCCGCATATTGTGGCCATGAATCAGTCCTACGAAAAGTTTGTGCAGCGTGGCGCGGAAGTGTTGATGATCACCAGCACAGATAAGTCCCAGAGCGAAATCGTTGCCCGTGATTTGGGGCTGAAAATGCCCTTACTCAGCGATCCAACCTGTCAGGTGTTTCGAATGTATCGCCTCGGACAGGCTCTCGGTGCACCTCTACCCGCCCAATTTATCCTCGATCGCACGGGACAAATTCGCTTCCGCCATCTGTTCTCTTTTCTGGAACCCAATGCCAGTGTCGATCGGTTGTTGTCTGTCCTGGATGCAATTTAGCTGCTTGATAGGGAAACGTTTGAAATCCTTGAAATCACAGCATTGTGACTCTGCAAACCTGGGCAACGAATCGCTAACCAAACTGTAACAATTTTAACTTGATTTGCTCGATCGATTAATGCTACGCTCATCAGCTATAGCTATCTTTTGGGTTGCATAGACCTGGGGGTAGCTGGACGACCTGGAGACGAACTTCTCTAGCGGAGGTCAAGCGCGCCTGGCAAGCAAAACGCTTAACCTCCTGACCCAGACTACTCAAGCTAGTCCAGGCTAGGGTGTATGATACCACCCGATGCCTGTCGCTTGCCCTGTCTGATATTGAGGGCTAGTCTCTGGGGTTTCTTCAAACCCTGGAACACAAGGAGATTCATGAACTATGTCTGACAAACTGTTCGATCAGCCCCCCTCTGGCGATCGGCTGATTTCCCCTGCCCGGCGATCGGTCAAAATTCTGATGATCGGTCAACCCAATGATGTGGAAATCACGATTGCTCGTCTGTACCAGTGCGATTTCTGTCGCGCCGAGGATTGGTCAAGACCTTTACCCTTCTCGCAAATCCAGCAGGCGACAACAAAAGAACCCGGAGAAATTATGCGGATCTATGTTCGTTCAATGACCCTCTAACTTCATCTTCTTTTTCTTGTGGGGTGGGCATCTTGCCCGCCCAATCTATGAAGTCGGCGATCGCACCAATGATTCAATCTACAATCCTGAAGTTATCCTGTTTGTGTTCTTAGGGGCGATCGGATTTTGGGTAATTGGTAATGGGTGATAGGGAATGGAGGGAAGGGGACGATCGGGTTTAGACATCGAGGGGACTGCGAACACCCTTGCCACCTCGATTCAACACGTGGGTATAAATCATCGTGGTTTCCACATCCTTGTGGCCCAGCAACTCTTGCACCGTGCGGATGTCGTAGCCGTTCTGGAGTAAATGCGTCGCAAAGCTGTGGCGAAAGGTGTGACAGGTGACTCGTTTCTCTATCCCTGTTCGTTTCACTGCTTCCCTTACTGCCCGTTGGATTCCCGTTTCATGCAGATGATGTCGTCGGGTTACACCACTGCGCGGATCTTGCGACAGACGATCGGCAGGAAACACATACTGCCATATCCAACTGCGATCGGCATGGGGATATTTGCGCTCCAGGGCGAAGGGTAAGTAGACCGAGCCATAACCGCGCTCCAGGTCTTGATGGTGCAACTGTCGCACCGTTTGCAGATGCGCTTGCAGGGGTTCAACCACACAAGCAGGCAACATCGTGACTCGGCTCTCTTTGCCTTTGGCCTCTCGAATCACCAATTGCTGTTGAGCAAAATCCACATCTTTCACCCGCAATGCCAATCCCTCACTCAAGCGTAGTCCGCTACCATGTAGCAATTGAATCACCAACTTGTACATGCCATACAAGTGAGAAATGACTTGCTGCACTTCCTCTGGCGTTAAGACAGTGGGGAGGTAGCGCGATTTCTTTGCCCGCACGGCATTAATGCCAACTAGCTCTTGTTGCAAGACGACACGATAAAGGAAAATAATGGCATTAAGTGCCTGATTCTGAGTGCTGGCTGCGACCTGTTCGGTTACAGCTAAATGGGTGAGAAACTGCGTGACCTCTGGTGCGCCCATCTCGTTAGGATGGCGTTTGTTGTGAAACAGGATGAAGCGACGAATCCAGGAGACGTAAGTTTTCTCCGTGCTATATGAATAATGCTTGACCCGTATAGCATCACGCACTTGGTCAAGTAGCTTTCGAGGACGAGGTTCCAGCATCGGATCGTGCAACACTCTTGTATAAAATACATCTTGTAGTATAGGTATTTTACTGAGATTGTCTGGTCGGATCTACGGAATTTCGCTGTAGATCCACCCTAATTCAAGTAGATGTACAGTAGGATTGTTGTAAATCCAGCTATTTGAGGCAGATATACAGCAGGGAGTTTGTTCATTCACCTCGGATGAAAGGATATGTAGAGCTACTCTGTACAATAAATAGTTGGGCTGCTTTATATCTTGGTAAGGGCGGTACTCCAGTTTCACTGTTGGGGCAGTGAGGCTTTAAAATCAAGCAAGTATTCTATACGGTGTCATTAGCTGAGAGGCGCAGTAGTGAGCCGAATTGTTTTAACCACCATGGGGTCTTTTGGTGATTTGCACCCTAAAATTGCGATCGCGCTTGAGTTACGAAAGCGTGGTCATGATGTCGTGTTTGCAACTCACAAGGAATATCAGGATAAAGTTGAGGCTCTCGGTTTCGCGTTTCGTCGAATGCGTCCTGACAACACTGCGCTTCATGATCCTCAAGAAATGGCGCGGATGATGGATCTGAAAACGGGCACTGAGTACGTCATCAAAAATTGGGTTTGTGCGAATTTACGTGAAACCTACACCGATTTAATGGCTAGTGCTGAAGATGCAGACTTCATCATTACAGGTGAAGGAGTTGTAGCGGCTCGATTGGTCGCAGAAAAGTTAGGAATTCCGTGGGCGTTCGCTGTCCTACAGCCTGCCTCATTTCTTTCGGTTTATGATCCATCCGTCTTGCCTATACTGCCGTTTCTTGCCAAGTTACGGGGGCTAGGTTCGCTTGCTAACCGAGGCATCATTCAATTATCAAAAGTGTTGTCTAAATCCTGGGCAGAGCCGATCCATGAATTACGACGCGAGCTTGGCTTGCCACCTTTGAAGGGAAATCCATTCATTGATGATAAATATTCACCTTACCTTGTACTAGCATTATTCTCTTCAGTATTCGCAAAGCCTCAACCTGATTGGGCAAGAAATACGGTACTCACTGGGTTTGCATTTTATGATGGCAACGAAGGTGAGACAGAACTTGCACCGGAACTTCAACAGTTTTTGGATAAGGGCGATCCCCCAATTGTTTTTACTTTAGGTTCAGCCGCAGTGATGGCTCCTGGTCGTTTTTACCAGGAAAGTATTGAAGCTGCAATGCAACTGAATTGCCGTGCTGTTTTGCTAATGGGTAAAAATGCTCCTCCAAAGGATCTGCCAGAGAACATTTTTTCCATAACTTATGTTCCCTACTCTCAAGTTTTTCCGCGTGCTTGTGCGATCGTGCATCAAGGTGGCATTGGCACAACAGCTCAGGCATTACGGGCAGGTCGCCCAACTCTTGTCATGCCTTATAGCCATGATCAACCGGATAATGCAGCCAGAGTTGAACGCTTGGGAACATCACGGACAATTCTTCGAAATCAGTACACAGCCGACCGAGTAGTCAAGCAATTACGTCAGTTGTTAGAAAATCCAAGTTATGCAACTAAAGCTTCAGAAGTTAGCGGTATCATCCAATCAGAAAATGGGGTTGGTGTAGCCTGTGATGCGATTGAAAAACAACTTCAAACTGCTTCAACTAGGTCATAAGCACCAGCACCCCAACACTTCAAGGCAGCGGACAGATGAAAGCCGCTTGTGGGGTTGCCGAGGTTATTTGCCGCCGCTGCTTTTTGCCGTTAGCCTTCTAGTTGGTGCTGGTGGCGGTACTTGAAGCGTATCTGTTGATTAACTTAACCTGTCGAAAACGCAAGTCAATCTTCACAATCCGCGTGATTCAATTTATGTCGAATTTTAAATATGCCGAAAAAATTCTTTGCATTGGTGGCTCAACGCTAAATTCAGGGACGCTTGAAAATCTTAGAAATAGTTTAATCCAAACAAATTTTTTAGAAGATTGGGCAATCATTTTTGCAAATCATTGCTATTTCAATCTGCAATCCGCAGAGAGATATATAGAGAAAATAAATTCGGATTTTGAAGGACTGGAACTTGTTTTTGTGTAAGGATTCAGGTGCTTGACCAGGGAATGAGAGTAGGCATCGGATGAGCGGCATCGATTTGAGTTGCCGCAATCAAGACCTGTCGTAAGAATTGCAAAGCAGAACGCCCTTGTGCGCGACAAGTCTGAATCACAGACGGATATGTCAAACAGATTGTGTCAGGGAGCAAAGTTAAAGCGGAAACCTATCTTCAAACTCGATGGCAAAACGGTTGAGTGCCGCCTTCCAATCTTTGATAGGCATCGTCCACTTTTTAGCAATGTTAGCAATTGCCAGGTAAACGACTTTGAGCGCAGAATCATCGGTTGGGAAAGCTCGATGATTTTTGAGGACTTTCCTGAGGGTCATGTTGAGGGATTCGATGGCGTTGGTGGTGTAGATAGCTTTGCGAATTTCAGCTGGAAAGGCAAAGAATGGGATGATGCGTCCCCAGTGATTCATCCAGGACTTGCTGATGGTCGGGTATTGTTTATCCCAAGCCTCTGCAAACTCAACTAGCCGCTGTTCTGCCTGGTTTTCAGTGCTAGAGGTGTAGATCAATCGCAGGTCAGCAGCAACTGCTTTGCAATCTTTGTAGGAGACATAGCTTAGGGAATTCCTCACCATATGGACAATGCACAACTGCACCGTCGTTTTGGGAAAGACCGTCTCAATGGCATCGGCAAAGCCTGTCAGTCCATCGACACAAGCGATGAAGATGTCCTTGAGTCCTCGATTCTGTAACTCTGTCAGAATCGCTAACCAGAATTTGGCAGATTCATTCTGAGTCATCCACATCCCCAGTAATTCCTTGGTACCGGACAAGGTCACCCCCAGAGCCAGGTGGATCGCTTTGTTGACCACTCGTCCGTCTTGGCGAACTTTGACCACAATCGCATCAAAGTAGACAATCGGGTAGAGCGCATCAAGCGGTCGATTTTGCCAGAGTTTGCGTTCCGCTTCGACCGCATCAGTGATGTTGGAAATCAGTCCAGCCGATACCTCCACTCCATAGAGGTCTTGCAATTGAGCTTGAATATCACGAGGACTCATGCCTCGGGCATACAGGCTGAGAATCTTGTCATCAAACCCGTTAAAGCGAGTTTGTCCCTTCTTGACGATGATGGGCTCAAATTCACTGTGACGGTCACGGGGAACCGCGATCTCAGCTTGTCCAAACTCGCCCTTGATTGTCTTCTTGCTGTGCCCGTTGCGACGATTGCGAGCCGTTTTGCCCTCACTGGCTGGTTCAGAGGATTGTTCCTCCAGATGCGTTTTCATCTCTGCATTCAAACACCGCTCTACCAAGGCTGCCGTCAATTGTTTGACAATGCCCTCGTTGCCTAGGAGGTCTTCCGGGTTCTCGTAGCCTTGGAGCAGTTCATCGAGTAATTCAGGTCGAAAAGTCATAGGGTTGTGTCTCAAGTTCTATAGTTCATTAGATCTTGTTTTATTCTCTGACACAATCTAATTTACAATCCCTCAAGCGGTTTTATCTTCTATCTTCTCCTGTTCATACACCTGATCAGGAGTACGGTAATTTAATGCTTGATGCGGACGCTCTTGATTAGTATCCGTACACAGGGTAAAGCAGAAAGAGTGAGCGATGTGAGGGTAAGTCTGCTAGGCTAAAACGCATGGAATCCCCGAATGCCTTTTTAAGCGAAATTTCAGCAGAGGACTGGGCCAACACACCGGAGAGTGTCAAGCAGTTGGTGCAGCGTCTATTGGAGCGTATTGAGGCATTAGAGGCAGGCCAGCAAGCGTTACAAGAGCAAATTCAGCGCAATTCCAAAAACTCCTCGCAACCGCCTTCGCAAGACCCTCCGAAGGGATTCAAGGCTACCCCGAAAAAGAAAAGTGGGAAAGCGCGAGGCGGACAACCGGGACATCCGGGACATTCGCAGGAACTTTACCCGCCGGAACAATGTACGCGCATTGAGGATCACTACCCTGAGGTGTGTTGCGAATGTGGACATCGCTTGAGAGGGAAAGATGCCAATCCGCAACGGTGTCAGATCGTAGATTTGCCACCGTTACAACCGATTGTTTTGGAACATCGCTTTCATGCGTTGGAGTGCCCCCAGTGTGGGGTAAGCAGCCGTGCCTATGATGGCGAGATTGTGGATGGTTGTCGCTATGGGGAAAGGCTGTGTGCATTAGTCGCACTGTTGAGTGGAGAGTATCGTCAAAGTCACCGGATGGTGGTGCGGCTGTTGAGTGAATTGTTTGAGATTCCCATCTCCGTGGGCAGTGTCGGACGCTTGCGGCAACAGATGAGTGAAGCGATTGAGCAACCCGTCGAAGCGGTTCATCGCTATGTGCAGCAGCAACCCGTTGTTGGGATAGATGAAACGAGTTTGCCTCAGGGTAACGCCGATGGGAACAATGGCAAGGGGAAGCGAGGCTGGTTGTGGGTGATGGTAACCCCGTTGGTGTGCTATTTCCAGGTGGCGTTAAGCCGCTCTCAAGCCACCGCTCAAAGCATCTTAGGAACTGATTTTGCTGGGATTGTCAACAGCGACCGCTACAGTGCTTACAACTGGTTAAACTTGCAATGGCGACAATTGTGTTGGGCGCATCTGAAACGCGATTTCACCAAAATTGCCGAACGGGGTGGGGTGAGCCAGACCTTGGGAGAGCAACTTCTCCAACAGCAAGAGAAATTATTTGAGTTATGGCATCGGGTGCGAGATGGAACCTTAGCACGCCCCCAATGGATAGAAGCCGTAGCACCCATTCGACAACGGGTGAAAGCACTGTTGGAAGAAGGAGCGGCTTACCCAATTGGGACCAGAGAAAAGACACCTTTGGCAAAGACGGTGCGAACCTGTCAGCAGTTACTCAAAGTAGAACCTGCTTTATGGTTATTCGTCACAACCGTTGGAGTAGAGCCAACCAATAATGCAGCAGAACAGGCGATTCGTCCAGCAGTGTTGTGGCGACGCTGTAGCTATGGCTCCCAAAGTGAGGCAGGCAGTTTGTTTGTCGGACGAATGATGACGGTTGTAGCAACGCTGCGGCGGCAAAATCGCCATGTCCTCGATTATCTCACCGATGCTTGCTATGCCAAGCGTCGGGGCTTGCCTGCCCCTTCTTTACTTCCGCTTCCCGACCTACAGCGATCCTCCTGACTACCTTGCTAACCCTGTGTACGGATACAGAAAATTGACTATGCTCAGTTAGGCATTCTCTACTACGCGATTTATGTTCCCACTCGTCGCAACCGCTGCAAGCGTCAACCATTGGAAGTCTACCGACTGGAAAATCGTGAATACGTTCTGCAATCGGATATGCCTCTGGGCGATCGGGTTTGGCTGCCGGAGGTTGGGCTGGCCCTGGGACGAGAGCGGGGAATTCACCTGGGACGAGAGCGGGAATGGCTGTACTGGTACACTCAGGAGGGACAACGCTTGCCAACTCCTGAAGAATTGGCCCAGCGAGAACAGCAGCGGGCCGATCGCCTGGCTGCACGACTGCGGGAGTTGGGGATTGATCCGGCGGAGCTGGAATAGCTGAAAGTGAAGGTTTGAATAAAGGAGAGCAAATGGCTGAATTTAATTGGATTACTGCCCTGGTGGGCGGAATGTTGATTGGCACCAGTGCGACTCTGTTACTTGCCTTTAACGGGCGGATTGCGGGGATTAGTGGCATGGTGAATGGGGCGATCACCTTTGCTGCCAGTGAAGCCTGGCGTTGGCTGTTTATTGTCGGCATGATAGGGGGAGCAGCCCTGTATGAGTATGGCTTTGCACCTGAACCCACTCCCACGTCTACCTTTGCCCCGGTTGCCATGATTGTAGGTGGATTTTTAGTCGGATTTGGCACACGGATGGGCAATGGTTGTACCAGTGGTCACGGGGTCTGTGGGCTGGGGCGATTGTCCGGTCGATCGCTGGTGGCTGTGCTGACTTTCTTAGCAACTGCCTTTATTACAGTCTTTCTAACTCGCCATGTTTTTGTGATTTAGTTCCCGTTTACATCTACTCTTAAGTATTCGCGCATTTCACCATGAAACAAAATATTATTGTTCTAATCTCCGGCATCCTGTTCGGTTTTGGTCTTGGTTTATCGCAAATGATCGATCGCGATCGGGTTCTTGGATTCTTAGACGCGGCAGGAACCTGGGATCCCACATTACTATTCGTATTGGGTGGAGCCGTAGGAGTCACGGCCATTACCTTTCGGTTTGTCTTAAACCGTCCTCATCCCCTGTTTGGCGATCGATTTTATTTACCCACCGTACAGTCGATCGATCCAATTTTAGTGGGGGGAGCGGCGATCTTTGGGATTGGTTGGGGGGTTTCAGGCTATTGTCCTGGGCCAGGTATTACCGCGTTGATTTTAGGCATCTGGAATCCGGTCTTGTTCTTAATCGCAATGGTATTGGGTTCCCTGGCATACAAGTGGTTTTCCACCGCATCTCAGCCCCGGCGAGAAGTCCAACAGTAGGTCTTGCGATCCAAAATCAGAATACGTAGGGTGGGCGGTGCCCACCATCAGGTAGGTTTGTGGCTCAAACAACCTGCACCACCGTTCTGCTTCTCCAACTGGACTACTGTTCTGCCTTTTTGACTGGGCGGGCAAGACTTCGGCTTGAGCTCAGTCGAAACGCTGCCCACCCCACAAGAGTTTTGGTGATTAAGTTTATATTCCTCAGATCAGCAGGGGGCTGGAACTAACGACTGCGGCGAACGGGATAGGTGACGAAGATACTGCGCTGCGATCGCACCTCGGCAGGAGCCAATGAATCGTAGTAGGACGGGCTGGGGAAGGAAGTACCAAAAATGGAACCGCTGGCGGTTTCAGCATCACAGTAGGAGGTTGTACCACCAAAGAACCCAGCCGCGCTGCCAAAGATTCCCGATAGGGATAAGGCGGAATCGGCCACGGAGGGCACGTCGCCAATTTCTACTCCCAGGGCTTCTGCTACAACAGCCGCTCGACTGCGGGCATTGGCTACGGCATCCCGGTAGGCATCCCGTTCCAGAGCCTGACAGCCTGCGGTGCTGAGGGTGTATTGCACGTATCGATCCTGGAGATAAAGGGATTCGTGATTTGCCACCGAGTTCTCCACTGCGGTGACTAATTCCTGCACTTGCTGCCGGGTTGGATTGGCTACTGTCAGAGACAAGCTCGCACTGTTGGGATAGTAGAGGGTAGCGAAGTCATTGTCTGGTGCTGGATCAGAGGGCAATCGCAACCGAATGTCGTTACGCACAATGCCACCGTTGACCAGGGCATCGATCGCAGGCTGGAGGCTGGTTCGACCGAGGGAGAGGGGTTCGGGTGGAGCGGGGCAAGGCTCAATTCGGGAGAGATCGATCGTTTCTGGTAATAATCCCGACTCGTCATAGTAGCAGGCGTAGGGATCGTAGTAAGGGTCGTAGTTGACGAACACGAGTTCAATCTCAGCGGTTTCAGCCGCCGCACTGGCAACGCCCTGCCCCTGTACCATCACCGTTTGCTCGTCAATATTGGCGTAGGGAAAAAATTGGGCGATTTGCTCGGATTCAGTGGGTGAGGGGAGCACCTGAGCATCAGCCGGACTGGGATCGATCGCCTCCTCATCGGGAAGGGCTGCTAGGGCGATCGTGCGTCCTCCAATTCCAGCCAGTGCTGCAACGATTCCGATACTTACCTGAATAACAGTTTTTCTAATCAGCACACAATAACTCCTCAAAATAATATCCTCCTAAGTTAACCCGCAGGAGATGAAAATCTAGCGTTTGCAACTAAAACTTAAAACTCTTGAAAGGGTTGTGAGTCGGTCAATCGCGGCGATCGAGTTCAGCAGAATTCAACTGGGCTGTTTACTGTTCAACGTAGTTTTGTAAGATCAGGATGACTTGCCGATCCAAAGTCCGATTCTTGAGTCCGATTCTTGATGAGGTGAACCCATGCAAAAGTACGAATGCACGGTCTGTGGCTATGTTTACGATCCAGAGATCGGCGATCCGGATTCTGGGATTGAACCGGGTACGCCCTTTGAAGAGATTCCGGAGGATTGGGTTTGTCCAACCTGCGGAGCAATGAAGGATCAGTTTGAGGCGATCGATTGATTGAGTTGATCACCAAAGGATGAAACCTATGCTGCGTGCAAAGGATTGTATCGAGGTTGTTCATAGGTCAGTGATAATCCACAATCTCTACGTTGTAAGCATCTCCGTCTTGCCATTGGTGCGATCGGTGAGTTTCTGAGACAGATAGAATTGGAAGTGGCTGAATTCTGGAATGACGGGAATGTTGAGCAAATATATTCAGGCTGCCATGTATTGCGCGACCTATGAAATTCTGGAGGACGATCGGAGTTTCTATGGTGAAATTCCAGAATTGCCAGGGGTGTATGCCACGGCTGAAACGTTGAGGCAGTGCCGCGATCGGCTTCAAGAGGTGTTGGAAGGTTGGATATTGCTGGGCTTGCATTTGCAGCATCCAGAGGCAGCGTAATGTCAAACTTTGGAGCCACCAAGCGTTCATCTCGCTCGAAAGGGAACTGCAAATTTTATTGTGTCAGCTTACTGATAAATCGCTCACAATGAATTGCGGACTATGAGATCAAGTTCAGAAGAATCAGGGTTCTAGCACTCATCTCGTACTTTTCAAACAGGTTTTGAGAAACGAAGCTCAATCTACTAACCTACTTTGTCAGACATTGTTCATTTCAATAATCCGGACAATTTTAAGACGCCAACGGTAGAATACGGGTTTTAACCTCTACTGCGAAAACTGTCTGGATTATTACCATTATAAAATGGACTTTATAAGTCATTCTAAATCTTGAATTCTCACTCGGTGCCAGAAAAATAGTCATTTTCAGCCTTCTTCGTAAGCTTATAAACTCTTCGTGTTCCCTCACCTTCTCGGATAAGCAAACCTAAGTTTTCATCCAATCTCTTTGCTCTCCGACCTATTAGCTGATGTGAGCAGTCAAGTTCTTCAGCAATTTCCTTTGGTTTAAGGGATTTCTCTGCTTTATGAATTTCATAAATCATTCCACGTTCTATATCTGGCAAAAGCTTGTTTCTGTCTATTCTTTTGAGCTCTGCCTCTATAGTTTCAGAATTAGAGATAACATTCAAAGGGCTTTGGCAAAGCGGACACTTCATATTAGTAACTTCCTCAAGAAATTGAAGTTGCTCGAAAGGAAAGTTCTTATTGCAGTCCAGGTTACAACAAATAATTCGCTTCGAGTTCCTCAAGAATTCCTCGATTTTATTGTTGAAATTAAAAGGCCTTGCAACAAAATACGCTCTGTATTCACGCCCTTTTGGTTTCCCCCAGCGTAAATTTTGCCTAACACATAAACCATAGTTCAAACAATACACAGATTGTTTGCCACCGTCACGGCTACTTAGTTCACTATATTTGCTGACAAAGAAATTTAGTTCAAGTGTTTTCAAGAACTGCTCATGAATCGGATTAAAATGAAAATGACTAGTTTGCGGATTGTATCCGTACACAGGGTTAGCAAGGTAGTCAGGAGGATCGCTGTAGGTCGGGAAGCGGAAGTAAAGAAGGGGCAGGCAAGCCCCGACGCTTGGCATAGCAAGCATCGGTGAGATAATCGAGGACATGGCGATTTTGCCGCCGCAGCGTTGCTACAACCGTCATCATTCGTCCGACAAACAAACTGCCTGCCTCACTTTGGGAGCCATAGCTACAGCGTCGCCACAACACTGCTGGACGAATCGCCTGTTCTGCTGCATTATTGGTTGGCTCTACTCCAACGGTTGTGACGAATAACCATAAAGCAGGTTCTACTTTGAGTAACTGCTGACAGGTTCGCACCGTCTTTGCCAAAGGTGTCTTTTCTCTGGTCCCAATTGGGTAAGCCGCTCCTTCTTCCAACAGTGCTTTCACCCGTTGTCGAATGGGTGCTACGGCTTCTATCCATTGGGGGCGTGCTAAGGTTCCATCTCGCACCCGATGCCATAACTCAAATAATTTCTCTTGCTGTTGGAGAAGTTGCTCTCCCAAGGTCTGGCTCACCCCACCCCGTTCGGCAATTTTGGTGAAATCGCGTTTCAGATGCGCCCAACACAATTGTCGCCATTGCAAGTTTAACCAGTTGTAAGCACTGTAGCGGTCGCTGTTGACAATCCCAGCAAAATCAGTTCCTAAGATGCTTTGAGCGGTGGCTTGAGAGCGGCTTAACGCCACCTGGAAATAGCACACCAACGGGGTTACCATCACCCACAACCAGCCTCGCTTCCCCTTGCCATTGTTCCCATCGGCGTTACCCTGAGGCAAACTCGTTTCATCTATCCCAACAACGGGTTGCTGCTGCACATAGCGATGAACCGCTTCGACGGGTTGCTCAATCGCTTCACTCATCTGTTGCCGCAAGCGTCCGACACTGCCCACGGAGATGGGAATCTCAAACAATTCACTCAACAGCCGCACCACCATCCGGTGACTTTGACGATACTCTCCACTCAACAGTGCGACTAATGCACACAGCCTTTCCCCATAGCGACAACCATCCACAATCTCGCCATCATAGGCACGGCTGCTTACCCCACACTGGGGGCACTCCAACGCATGAAAGCGATGTTCCAAAACAATCGGTTGTAACGGTGGCAAATCTACGATCTGACACCGTTGCGGATTGGCATCTTTCCCTCTCAAGCGATGTCCACATTCGCAACACACCTCAGGGTAGTGATCCTCAATGCGCGTACATTGTTCCGGCGGGTAAAGTTCCTGCGAATGTCCCGGATGTCCCGGTTGTCCGCCTCGCGCTTTCCCACTTTTCTTTTTCGGGGTAGCCTTGAATCCCTTCGGAGGGTCTTGCGAAGGCGGTTGCGAGGAGTTTTTGGAATTGCGCTGAATTTGCTCTTGTAACGCTTGCTGGCCTGCCTCTAATGCCTCAATACGCTCCAATAGACGCTGCACCAACTGCTTGACACTCTCCGGTGTGTTGGCCCAGTCCTCTGCTGAAATTTCGCTTAAAAAGGCATTCGGGGATTCCATGCGTTTTAGCCTAGCAGACTTACCCTCACATCGCTCACTCTTTCTGCTTTACCCTGTGTACGGATACTGCGGATTTGACTTGATATCGGCATAGATGCTTCCGGATAGATCTCCAGTTATAATCCTTTTTCTAATGCTGATCATTTCATCGACGAAAACATTAGGGAACCTCGATTAATTCATTTTGAGGTAAGATTGGGTCTCAAATGAGACAAAGAACAACGTTGTGCTGATAGTCATGCAATCAATTCTTCATTCCATGCAGCCAACAGAACACTCCAATGCACCCCTACGCTTCAATTTTCTGCCTCAGCAAGGACATTGAGTCTGTAAAAACGTGTAGCGTACAAAGTTGTAGGTCAAGTTTTTCAACCCTAGCGTTGCCTTCGCTCTCACTAGACCAATCGAACGGATGAGCTTGCCTCCCATCTGCATCGTCCACCGACCAAACACATGCTCGACTCTGGCACGAGTTTTGGATTTGTCACGATTGGATTGCTTTTGCGCCTCACTGAGGGGACGATTGCGATAAGCCCGTTCATGAATTTGGCTCTCAAAGCCCATTAGTTCTAAAGTCTCCTCAATGGCAGCACTGCGATAAGCACTGTCTGCCCAAATTTCATCACTCTGGTTGTCTTCATCGAGTAATGCTCCTAACACTTGAGAGTCATGCACTGAGGCATCTGTAACCGCATAACGACGAATCAAACCGTACGCTGCATCGATGCCAATGTGGTCTTTATAGCCGAAGTAACTCTTATCCCCCTTTTCGTCCAGCGCGCATCGGTGTCTTTTTGAGCGCGGCGATGCGGTTGATCTTGCCACTGTTGGGGGGTCTTGCCCTGCTTGATCTGCTCGTTTTCTTTGTCGCTGTTGTGTTGTTTGGGGACGGGAATCAGCGTCGCATCGACGATTTGTCCACCTTTAGCTGCATAGCCTTGCTCAACGAGATAGCCATCAAACTGCTCAAACACTGCTTCAATCAATCCTTGTTCACTCAGTTGTTTGCGAAACAGCCATACCGTTGTGGCATCGGGAACTTCATCGGCTAAGCCAAAGCCCATGAATTGCATGAACGATAGTCGGTCGCTCACCTGATACTCTAATTCTTCGTCGCTAATGTTGTACAACTGTTGCAGCACCAACAACTTAAACATGACGACGACATCCATTGCTTTACGACCCGCGTTGCTCTTGCGAGGTTTATTATGAATTTTCTCTAGAGTCGGGCGGAACTCCTGCCAGGGAATAATTTGATCGAGCCTCATCAGTAAATCTTTTTTCTGGTTCAATTTGCTCTGACGTTTTTCCCACTCCCAAACTCCAGTTTGGCTCATTGTTCCCTGCTCCGTTCTAACCTAATGTTATGATCTCATAGTAGTCTCAATTTAAGACGCTCCTGAAACAATTTTTCGAGGTTCCCATTAAGAAGTTCCCTCATTTGAAGAATAGATATTTTTTCATCAATTGATTTAAGGGAATAAGTTGTGCTTTGAAAAAAAGGTTCAATCGCAAGTTCGTAGTATTTCTCAGCAGCGTCGGTTAGAGCAGCTCTATTGATGGAATTTCCGTAAGCAATTTTACTCTCATAGCAGTAGTAGAGAATGTAACCAATGATGCGAGGTACATTCATTGATATTTGAAATATTAGTTCATAGTATTCTTCGATGGATTCTTTCCTAATATCGAAGAACAGCTCAACTGGTTGATTCGTGAAATATTTTACCCGCTTCTCAATCAACCTTTTTGTGAAATTGAGTGCCTTATCTTCCATGACACTTCTATCAACCCTAGTAGAGTAAAGATTGTAAAAGTCAAGATTAATTTTGTCAATTTTCCCCTGGTCAATTTTCCCATAATAAATTCTATTTGGATATGCGGCAACCTTGAATTTAATAAAGTCTTGCGACCAGTTGTTTAAGGGGGATAAGATTACATCAACAAAGATCCTCATTGAGTGATCAGGTATCTCTGAGAAATCATCAAGTAAAACCACTAAGCTTCTAATTCTAAGAGTTGACAATACTTCCCTTAGCTGAGAAATAAAGTTTTTTATTTGAAAAACCTTTAAAAATACATTAGAGAACTGCTCTTCTAATTCAGATATATTTTTTCTAGAAGATTTGTTCATTTTATTAGAAGATAAAGAAGCTTCCATTTCTACTTCTGCTCTTTGTACTTTTCCTCCAATACTATCATTTTCATTTAGAGCAGTTTCGTTGCTTCTCTCCGTAAAGGACTTTCTAGCAACAGTAATTTGCTGAAGAGAAGGGATTTCAATCTTCTTTAAAAGCTCATTATTATTTATGCTACTAGTTAATTCCCGCAGCTTTTCCTTCACAATTTGCGCTTCACCTATTCCTAGAAAATTCTTTATTTTTCCAAGTAAGCCCTCAGATCTTTCTTGAATCTCCTCAGTTAACGAGCGCAAAATACTCTGTAAAAAGCTTCTTTCAAGAATATACTGCTTTAAAGCTTCATTAGGCATCACTTCACCAAAATGTTCAATGCCAAGAAATTCTGTTTGTGAAGACTCAAATATTGTTTTTGTATCTATGTAGCAAGATAGTACGTCATTTCGCTTTCTGTACTCCCGTTGAAGTTTTAGAAAGATTGTCGATTTACCAGTCCCTTTGCGTCCAATCAAGAATGTCGTGTTGTCAGTCAGACATGTTTTCAGAATTTGCTCGTTAGGTAGCAAATCAGTATATAAAGCATCAACGAGATCCTTCCCTGATTCGTCAACTATCTCAGCTCTACGATACTTCTTTAATGAGTCTACCGCTTCAAAAAACTTATCTTTTTCGTTTTGAGAATAAGACATGTCTATCTAAATTAATTGACTTCTAATAAACCTTATAGCATTTGAATTCCAGTTTCGCTACTTACGAGAAATGTAGATCTAGCACCAGTAGGTTGGGTTTCGTGCCTCAACCCAACAATTCCCTATGTTCATTTCCAAGCTGCACAACCCACTCTAGAACAAAAGAATGGGATTCAACCAATGCAGTACCGCCGTGTCATAACACCAGGAGCCACCTACTTCTTTACCCTTGTCACCCATCAACGACAAAGCATCTTTCATCAGCCAGAGCCGATCGCCCTACTCCGCCAAGCGTTTCATCATGTCAAACAATCCCATCCCTTCACCATTGAGGCGATCGTGATCTTGCCCGATCATCTTCACTGTATCTGGACATTACCTGCTGAAGATGCCGATTTTTCCCTGCGCTGGCGATTGATCAAAAGTTACTTCAGCCGTTGTTGTCCCACTCAATACAAACAGCAGCGATCGAATTCGCGCCTTCGGAAAGGGGAGCAAGCGGTGTGGCAGCGACGATTTTGGGAACACCAAATTCGGGATGAAGCGGATTTTGCCCATCATGTGGATTATATTCACTACAATCCTGTGAAACATCAGTTAGTCGAAGCTCCAAAAGACTGGGCATATTCTAGCTTTCATCGATATGTCATGGCTGGAGCTTATGCTGAGGGGTGGGGGATGGAGGGTGGAATCAAGTTTGCTGACAGTGTGGGTCAGGAGTGAGGCATTAAGTGTTGGGTTTCGTGCCTCAACCCAACCTACTACTTTAATCCATCTCATCTAGATTGTGCTTATCTCTGAGGCGCAGGTTTTCAGCCTCATTAACCCACTTTTCTAAACTTTCCTCTACAACTGACGACAAGGTTTCATCCCTGAGCATTGCCAGCGATCGAACTAGCTTGTCTAGCTCTTTAGGGATGTAAGCCCTCATTTCAACCTTGTTCCGTTTTTTCTGTGCCATAGATTTGATCTTGTCATACTCGCAAGTTTAAGGACGCAAATACTTGCGAGTTTGCGCGTCACTATGGCATGATTTGAATCAAGTTTTTTGTGGAGACCCAACTTATGATCACCCTTACCGATGACGAGGTGGCTTTACTGCGAGCCATCCTCACTGCTCTGCGATCGATCAAAGTCCGAGACATTGATAAAGCCCTGGTCATTCTCTCCAAAGGAGAACGCCAACCATGATTGTGTTAACCGACCAACAAGCCCTTACCCTGCATCATCTGCTCACCGCCATCCTGCTCAACGAAACCTACCGCATCTCTGAACTCGAAGATGCCATTGTCTGGACAGCTCCCGAAAACCGACAGATTCTCTGCCCCTTCGACTCCCTCTGGTCAAAAAACCTGGCACAAGAAATTGTCAGACTGATGAACCAGCCAGGCTAGGAAGGCAAATTGAATCATCTGTAACTCTTGTGGGGTGGGCATCTTGCCCGCCCAGTCCTCTAAAACTCTTGTGGGGTGGGCATCTTGCCCGCCCAGTCCTCTAAAACTCTTGTGGGGTGGGCATCTTGCCTGCCCAGGCATCACAGCAAGGCTACTCTTTTGAGATCATTTTATAGCGATCGAAAGAGTAGCTTTTCTGTTAGCCATTGATTTCATCGACCACTCCTGATACTGAAACCTATCACGGTACTTTTTGAAATCCTGCTTGAACAAAATGGCGATCGAGCGTCAAGGCAGTTTGAATTCTTTCCTGTTCTATTACCAAAAATGAAATGCAGTCTGTCAATGAGTAGGACTTGTCTGTGTGAGTTTTGAAGAACTGCCAACCTCTCAAAAACAGAAATTCATCTACCTGAATTAACCTTACAAGGGTGCTTTCTATTAATCGGTTTCCAACTGAAACAGCTCTATCATGGCGGTGGCGGCTGTTGAAAAAGGTGACAATTTCATCGAATACATAGGAAGTTGTAACAAACTGAGGTTGCATTTGGCTTAACGTCTGCCAATAGCGAAATGTCGCAGGGTGATCCTGTTCATCTGCCAGTTCCAAAGCAACGATAAAGCTAGTATCTAAGAAAAGAAGCGTCATGAATCTAAACCATAAAGGTAGGCATCATGATTTTGAGCGGCATCTGTAATGCCTAAACGGATGGGATCAGAGCCTAAACCCCAAATCGGATCACGTTCTTCTTCTGAAGTCGGGATTAAAACAATACGATCGGCTTCTTTATAAACTTCAACTGTGCTAATCCCTTCTAAGAATTCTTTTGGGATGACAATCCCCTGTTCAGTTACTTTTACTTTCATCGGTTTTGCTCAATCAGGAGTAAGTATACCTATCCTAATTCCTAAAAATAAATTCCGAGAAGAAGTGCGCTGCCTTTTTCCCTACCACCCCCACGTCCCCGTGCCACCCTTAAACGGGCCAATAATATCCTTAGTAATCCAACCCCCATAAAAATCGCCCGGTTGGGCTGTCACCTTCTCACCATCTACATAGCAGGCATCCATGCGGCTGGGGTAGAGGGCAATGTAGTCTTTCAGTCCAGCAAAAGCAGGAACCGGATTCGGGTAAAACCAGGCCACGTTGGATTCCGTGCGATCGCCCACCGTCAGGGTGTAATAAGCCGCCTGTCCTTTCCACTCACAGAAAGTCGATCGACTGGTGCGGGTGAAGTACTGCATTTGCACATCCTCTGGGGGAATGTAATAAACCGGGGGATGGCTGGTTTCTAATACACGCTTGGCTTGATGGGTATCGGCAATCACCACATCATTAAAAATGATCTGAATGTGCCTGAGGGAATCCTCCAACCGGGGCGGGCGGGGATAATCCCACACTGATTCTTGTCCTGGGCCGGGTTCAATCCGTTGACGATTCATATATTTCTCCCTTTTGCTGATTCTTTGTTGGGTGGGGGTCTGAGTGGGTGGGGATCTGAGTTGGACTGGCAGGCAAGACTTCGGCTTGAGCTCAGTCGAAACGCTGCCTGCGCTACGAAAGATTAACCTCTGCCGTATTTTCTGAGTCCCGATCGCCGATCGGTTCGCTTCTCCGAGATAGCTTTTCCGAGCATCACCCCCCGCTCACTCTCCTGAAGGAGATTACTCTTCTGGTTTAGCTCCCGAATTCGTCGAGACATCAAGCGAATGATATTGACTGCAATACCCGGAGTTTCCTCGATCGCCTCGTATAGCTGCTGTTGGGTCAGCATCAAGCATTCGCAGGCTTCCAGGGTAGTGACCGAAGCCGATCGCGGTTCCGCATCAAAAACAGCCATTTCACCAAAGCAAGTGCCCTGTTCGAGCTGAGCGAGTTCCTGGTTGCCAATGTGAACCCGAACCCGTCCTGATACCAGAATATAGAGTGATTGACCTTCTTCCCCCTGGGTAAAGATCGTATGCTTGCTGGGAAAGCTCAACTCCTCCATGATGGAGGCTAACCGCACCAAAAAATCGTCCCGCAACTCCGCAAAGACGGGAACCTTCCGAACAAACAGCAGGCGATCGACGGTGAACATAATTTAACCCAGCTAGCTTTTTAATTCTGCCATCATCTGCTCCACTTGCAGGGCTACCAGGCGATCGGGATCATGGCGGAGACGGGGCAACACCTCGCGCAGGGTTTTGGGAGAGGCCACCCGCAGGTAGGCAAGGACAGCTTCTCGAACAAAGCCCGTCGGGTAGCGGAGGCACACCAGAATTTGTTCAGCCGTCAGACTCCAGCGCATGCTCCGGGCCAGGTGGAAACAGCAGGCCAATGTCCAGGCAGGCAGAAAATGCCGCAAATCCAGCAAATAGCGTAACCGCTGATTGGGGGACATGGGATGATACTCAACCAGATCGGACAAATTCTGCACCTTTTCAGCGATCGGCTGGCGATCGAGAATATTCAAAATCACTGCCTTGCTGGACAAATCGATCGTATTATCCAGAATTTCCAGCCCCCTGGCCACGCTGTCCCGCGATTCAGCCTGAAGGCTAAACACAGCCGCCTGAATTTTGTTGGAATCATACAAAAAGCGCATTAGCAGAAACAGCCGTTCGATCGCATCTGCTTCAGCATCGTGCAGGGAACGGCGCAGCAAATCCGCCTCTTCATTAGGTTCATTCCTGCCATCATCCATCCGCAAATCCAGCAAACTGGCGTAGAGATGAGCCAAAAACTGAAGTTCCTGAGCAATCAACGACTCAATGCCTCGCCGCCCCAACGTTTCTAAAACCGCTTCAATCCCCGCTTCCCTGGGTACGCGCAACAGCACCCGCAGTAACGTTCGACGGGTTGTGCCCCAGGCAGTTAACAGACGAGACACCAGCAGATCCACTGCATCCGGAGAGGCAATTTGCCCGATCGTCAACCAGGCCTGCGCCCGAATTCCATCAGGCTTGTAGGGATCTTCAGCAAATTCAATCAGCAACGGAATTGCTTCACTACCCAACCGCACCAGCGCCTGACCTGCCGCCTCCCGCGTAGATTTGTAGTGCAACCCCCGCAGCAAGGCAGAATAGTACTCTTCTAAATGGGTCGCTGCAATCACATCCAGCATGGCACACCGCACCCGCAGGGACTCATCCTGTAAGAGGGGGTGAATGTACAGCCGCAGAGACTGTAAGTACACTGCATCGCTCAGGGCCCGACAGCCCATCAACCGCTCCCGTTCCTGCTTGCTCGTCAACATTCGCCGCAATAGATCCGTTGCTTCTGCCTTCTGACGCGGATTACCCCGCCGGAGCATCAGAGCCGCCGCTGTACCCCGCACCTCTGGATCAACCTCTGGCAGTAAATAGGGGGTGAGTTGGTGATGATCCGGTTCAGCCGCCGTCAGCCAGACATAGCGCAGCACCTTGGCCAGCAGATCGGGAGGCAGCGAGGAATCCAGTAACGATCGCACCTGATCGAGATAGGCTGGATCAGGATAGTTCAGCATTGCTTCCAGGCTTTGACGCTGCAAGGGGGTGGACATCGTGGACAACAGGGGAGATAGGATCTCGCTGGTGCGGGTCGGATCCACTTCCGTCAGTAGTTCAATGCAGGAAGACTTTTCCTCATCGGTCGCAGCTCGGCTCAATGCTTCAACTAAATTGCGCCGCAGCACCGTCAAATCCACCTGGGAAAGGCTCAACTGCCCGCGATCGCTACCGAGTACCAGCACCTCCAGGTATTTCGATCGCAGTTTCAGCACCGTCAGGAGCCAGAGCAGGGAAAAGATCGCTGTGTATAGCAAAAAGATCAATCCCTGGATGCGGACAAAGGTAGGGTCTGGGCCAGTCAGATCAGGACTGGTAAACCGTTGAAACAGCCAGATGGTTCCCAGCAAAGCGGCTCCCGTCAATCCCGCCGAGAGGGGTTCTGCAATCCCACGCACCATCGATTGAATCCGGTTGCGGCTGGTTTCCGGGATCGGTTGAAACAGTACGGGCGCAGTACTGGCCACCAGGGTATACCGCAACAGTTCATCGACAAACTTCAGTCCAATCACGCCTACAAACAGGCTCAACACCCCCGTCAGGGTTAAGGCACTTAAGCCCGCCAGCAGCAGGGGAGGCAGGGCAGTAATCACAAACACGCCCAGTCGTTCGATCGCCCGTCCAGAGACAAACCATTGAGTGATTAACTCAAACACGCCCAAAATTGCGCTAAACAGAGCCAGAAAATCAGCAATATTTTCAACGCTCAACCCCTGCTCCAACTGACTTAAATACTGAAAATCCAGCAGCAGCGACAGGATTTGCACCATGCAGAAGAAGGCAAACACCAGGATGACATACTGCTGATGGGTGCCCCTGAGGCGACGAGTGGAAAAATCCTTTTCCCCTTCTCCAGCCGTCGTCGAGAAAAATCTGGAAAAAATGGACGGTAGGTTTTGGTCAAATACAGCAGAATCGCTGCTCCCAGCAGCAGCATGACGCAGGCCAGCAGGATGACATTGGGCAAACCCACCAGTCCCCGCAGGAAGGGGAGGGACAGACCACTCAACACATCGGCAGCCAGAATCCCACTACTGATCAGGGGATAGGTGCGCTTAATTTCCCGAATCGTGAACAGTTGATTGGCCGTGATGGAGGTATTTAGCTCATTGATGACGTAAATCGCTTCCATCCACAATCGCATCAGAAAGACGGTGTAGCCGCCCATCAATGCCGGATGCATTCCCACCCGAAAGAGCAGCAACGGAACTGCCATCAAAATAGCAGTCAAGACCAGAACGCGATGTAAGGGCAATACACGCTGCATCCAGGAATAGACCACGCCAATCCCGGTACCAATTCCAGCACTGGCCATATAGATCCAGGGAAGCGATCGCGCCCCATACTCTCCCAGGAATAGGGCTGCAACGCTCACTTCCAACCACAAAATCCCGACTGAGGACAGTGTGTAGAAAGCAAACATCAGAAACGTTCGCTCACTTTCCTCAGGCCGCAGATTCAACCATCGCAGCCATTGCCGTCCTGCCGGATCGATCGGACTCTGGCTTTCAGGCGTTCTTTTACTCTCAGATACTCCAGTCGTAGTCGTAAATATCTCCCTATCCGTCATGCACTCTGCTTGCTTTGTAGCCGTTTTGACTGCCTACCATCTAAACATGCCCGCAGCATTTCAGAACTCATCGCTTGCTACATTTCGTTACTAAAATTGCGTCCTATCAGATATCCAGTCCAGTGTTGTTACGCACACTACAAATCCAGTACAAAAGTTCGGTTTTTTTCAAAGATCATCAGAACTTCACACTTTGGGGGTTAGCTATCTCACAAATTCTTTGCCAGATTAGAAACGCCCCCGATATAAACAGTGCAAAGAGGATATGAACATAAAAATCTCTGCCCGAGTTTTGGCGTTAAAGTACTTACCCTTACTCCCAAAGGTACGAAAAACTTATCAAGTGAACCATATTAAAAAATGCTACGAACTGAACGAGCCGTCTCACCTCAAATTCTAGAGCGGTGTGATACTCCAGGTTTTGATTTCCTAATTCATATATTTCACCTTCGATCGTCTCTCCTGTTTGGGCAGAGGCGATTTTTTTGAGGGTTGTTACAGCATAAGGGCGGGCAAGACTTCGGCTTGAGCTCAGTCGAAACGCTGCCCACCCCACAAGATCAGGAAGATGCGGCAAAATCCCATATCCCATATCCCATATCCCATATCCGGTAGGGGCGCACATATCCGGTAGGGGCGCACATATCCGGTAGGGGCGCACATATCCGGTAGGGGCGCACAGCAGTGCGCCCCTACTGAGATTAAACCAGAGCCGGCACCGGAATTACCAGATGGGGATAGAGGGGGAAACTTGAACAGAGTTTTGCCACCCGCTGACGGCAATCCTGCGCCACTGCCTCATCTTCCGGACTGAGCAGGCGATCGGCGATGATGTTGGCGATCTCCGTAAACTCTTCTGTGCCCATGCCGCGAGTGGTCATGGCAGGAGAGCCTAACCGTAATCCGCTGGTCACGAAGGGGGATTCTGGGTCGAAGGGAACGGTGTTCTTGTTCGCCGTGATATTCACCCCACTCACCAGTTGATCCGCCACCTTACCCGTCATGCTGACCGATCGCAAATCCACCAGCATCAGGTGGTTCTCAGTACCGTTAGAAACAATCTTCAAACCACGATTTTGCAATTGAGCGGCCATGGCCTGGGCGTTGGCGATCACCTGTCCAGAATAGGTCTTGAATTCCGGTTGCAGCGCTTCACCGAAGGCCACCGCCTTTGCCGCAATCACGTGTTCCAGGGGGCCCCTTGAGTGCCAGGGAAGACGGACTTGTCGAACTTCTTGCCCAACTCAGCATCACGGGTCAGGATCAGACCCCCACGAGGGCCGCGCAGGGTTTTGTGGGTGGTTGTCGTCACCACATCACAGTAGGGAATCGGGTTCGGGTGATGCCCGGATGCCACCAATCCAGCGATATGGGCGATATCCGCCATCAGGTATGCACCGACCTCATCGGCAATTTCGCGGAACTTGTCGAATTGAATGATGCGAGGATAGGCAGAGTAACCACAAATAATCAACTTCGGGCGATGCTGTTTTGCCAGCTCTCGGATTTCGTCGTAGTCGAGCTGTTCCGTCTCTTTGTTCACGCCATAGTGGCAGGCTTTGAACCATTTTCCAGACACGTTGACCGGGGAACCGTGGGTCAGGTGTCCACCGTGGGACAAGTCCATTCCCATGAAAGTGTCCCCTGGCTCCAGCAAAGTCAGAAATACAGCAAAGTTTGCCTGGGCTCCAGAGTGGGGTTGCACATTGGCATGGGCCGCGCCGAACAGCTCCTTCGCCCGATCGATCGCCACTTGCTCTGCCTGATCGATGAATTCACACCCGCCGTAATACCGCTTCTTGGGGAGTCCTTCGGCATACTTGTTGGTTAAGACGGAACCCTGGGCCGCCAGTACCGCCGCCGAGGTAAAGTTTTCACTGGCAATCAGCTCCAGGTGATCGCGCTGACGCTGAAGCTCTTTTTGAATAATGCCTGCGATGAGCGGGTCTGTTTTTGCCAAAAAATCCAAGTTTGTTTGAGTCACGAGACAACTCCGATGTTAGGGACGAGGCGAGAGATGAGGGGAGTCTCCCAAGTAATTTATGATAACGCCGATGCCCCCTGATCCCGAAGGTTCAATTTGGATCTTCAGCGTGTTCTCACCACACGATTGCTAAATCCAGGCAAAATCCTGGCAGAACTGCTTCTCCAGAAAGGCGGCTGGGTGAGTTTAGAACCTCAACGGGAGAACTGGCTCGATAAATTTCCACCCGTCGAGTTTTGCGATTGCCGATGGCAGGTCGTAGACCATCGATTAACCATCCCAACTGCACCCCACTTTGCCGATACTCCTGCATCTTGGACTGGGTATCTGGGAGGCGATCGGATGGGGACATCAGTTCCAACACAAAATCCGGTGCGATCGGTGGGAATGATTCCTTTTCGGCTGGAGTGAGGGTATCCCAGCGGTCTTGCCGAATCCAGGCAACATCAGGAGAGCGATCGCCGCCGTTGGGGAGCCGAAAGCAAGTTGATGAATCAAACAGTTTGCCAAGCTGGTGTTGCCGATTCCAGAAGACAAATTCTCCAGCGATTTCAATATTGCGATTGCCCGTTTCGCCCCCCGTTGGCGACATAATAATCAGCTCCCCCTGAGGACTGCGTTCAAACTTCAGCTCTGGATTGGTCTGACAGAGTTGATAGAACTGCTGATCTGTCATGTCAATCACCGGTTTGAGGTTGATCGTGTAGGCAGTCATAGAAAGTACTGAAACGGGATACTTCCTATTTTAGGCAGGAATCATCGCTACCTTCACCACCTTACGATCGCGCATATCAAAAAACACCTGCTCCAGATTCTTCAAGGGCTGATGATCGCTGATCAGCAACTCAAACGGGAGCGACCGACTGGCCAACAACTCAAGCGCCGATCGCACGTAATGGGGCGTACTGTGGAACACGCCTTTCAGGGTCAGTTCGCAGTAGTGAAGCTGTTCCGTACTCACTGTAATCGTGGTATCGCGGGGACAGCCCCCAAACAAATTGACCGTCGCCCCTGGTCGGGCAGATGCGATCGCCATTTCCCATACAGCCGGAGATCCCGTCGCTTCCACCACCACATCCGCGCCCCAGCCCTCGGTGAAGGATTTGACCGTCCCCGGAATATCGGTCTGCTGGTGATGGTTAAAGGTTTTCGCCACGCCAAACTGTTCGCCAATCTGCAACCGCTGCTCATTACCGCCAAATAAAAATACCTCCGCCCCCAGCCGCACCAACTCACCCGCAAACATCAGACCGATCGCCCCATCCCCTAAGACCACCACCCGATCGCCCGGTTTGACATTCGAGCGAGCTGCACCATGCAGGACACAGGCCAGGGGTTCCGTCATGGCGGCAATGGCATCCGGTAATCCCTCCGGAATGGGGTACAGATTATGTTTGACAATTTGGGCAGGAATTTTCAGGTATTCAGCGAACGTACCGTTATTGAAGCTGAGATCGGTACAGAGGGAATATTCCTGTTTCTGGCAGAAAAAACAGGTCATGCAGGGAGCCGAATTATTCGCCACCACCCGATCGCCCACCTGCCAACCCGTCACCCCAGCACCGATCGCCACAATTTGCCCAGCGGCCTCATGCCCAAACAACGTTGGCGGTTTCAACATTCGGGCATGACCACCCCTACGCCATACTTTGAGATCTGTACCGCAGGTCGTCGCCGCGCCTACCCGGATCACCACCTCGCCTGGCTCCGGCGTTGGATCAGCTACCTCTTCAAGCTGTAAATGTTCCTGACCATACAAAACTGCTGCTAACACGGCGATCGTTCTCTTACTTCTGGATTTTTTGATTTTACGATGTTGCAAATACGAGTCAGAGATTGATCATTACCAAATTTTGCCCAAATCTAATACAAAACCGGGAAGCACAGGATCATCGCTAAGGGTTAAAGGAGCATTGAGTTGTTGCACAGAACCATCAGACGGGTACACATAAACCTGCTTTTCGAGCGGATCAATTAACCAGCCCAAAGCTGCCCCATTGTTAATATATTCCTGCATCTTCACCTGCAACATTGCCAAGTCATCCGTTTCAGACCGCAACTCCACGACAAAATCAGGACAAATTGGGGCAAATTTCTTACGCTGTTCCGGTGGAATCGCATCCCAGCGCGATTTCCGAATCCATGCCAGATCAGGCGATCGTACTGCCCCATTTGGCAACGTAAATCCAGTGCTAGAGTCAAAAATCAACCCTGTTCCATCGCGCTCCGCCCAGATTCCTACCTGCACAGTTAAATTAGCATTCCGATTTCCAGACTCTGAACCTGTTGGTGACAAGATAACAATCTCCCCATGAGCTGTACGCTCAAACCGATAGTCAGCGTTCGCCTGACAAAATTCAAAAAACTGCTGATCGCTCATTGGAGTGGCTGGATGCAGTTTGATAATCGTTGGACGTGTTCTGGGCGTGTAAACAATTTGCGCCTTCATACAACCTCTCCATTCTTCCCTTCCACTGTTCTCGAATTTCTCTCGAATTTCTGAACTCAGACTCCAGTTTTATACTGGAACTGAGCAGCTTGGCAAAGTCTTAACTTAAAAGTCTTAACTTAAAGATGAGATGCATCAGACGCTCCGCATTATCAGCCAACGGTTTTCTTGGAGGATGTTAGATGACGGCTCTTACCCCAGCAAACCAGACAACTGAGCCTTTCTACCCCAGCGGGGACGGTGAACCAGTGGCAGAAACGTTTGACCATTTGTACGCATTACTGATCACGCTGGAAGTCCTGCGGCAATACCTGGCTGGACAGCGAGCCACCGTTTTAGGAAACCAATTTTTATACTACGCCCAGGGCTTTCCCCGCCTGCGGTTAGCTCCCGATATCATGGTGATTTTTAACGTTGAACCAGGGGGACGGGATAACTACAAAATTTGGGAAGAAGGACAAGTTCCCAGCGTTATTTTTGAAATCACCTCCGAAAGTACCCGCGAGAAGGACGAAACGTTTAAAAAGACCCTGTATGCCCAGTTAGGTGTCCAGGAATACTGGCAATTTGATCCCAAGGGAGAGTGGATTCCTGGTCAACTGCGCGGCCATACCCTGCATGAGTTCATTAACTCCGATGGGGAACCGGAATTTGTCTATGAGTCCATCGAAGACGGGAAAAGTCAGGTGTTGCAACTGCAACTGGTGGTAGAAGGACGCTTAATCGGATTCTATCGACTTGATACGGGGGAGAAACTGCTAGTTCCCGATGAGTTAGCAGAAGCCTTACAGCAGGAAACCCAGGCAAGGCAGCAAGAAGCTCAGGCAAGGCAGCAAGCTGAAACACGCGCCGCAGAGTTGGAAGCAAGACTGGCGCAATATCGGGAACAGTTTGGAGAGCTTCCCGAAGGGTAACTCACAGCCACTCCCCACGCCCCATTCCCTACTCCCCACTCCTCACCCCTCACTCTTCCCCCGACACAACCCCTCAAACGAGCTAAAGCAACTCAGTAGTAAATCTTGATTCAGAGAATTAAACTTTGTCTGACCATCGCGGCGAATTTGCAGGAGTCCAGCTTCCGCCAGGGTTTTGGAGTGGTGACAGAACAGGGCAAGGCTGATGCCGAGTTGAGTAGAAATTTCAGAACCGCTGAGTTCTCCCTGAGTGGCGAGTAGCTCCACAATCCGAAGCCGCGTCGGATCGGAGAGGGCGGCAAATAGTTTGGCCCGTTGCTCAGTATTGGTTTCAGGAACAGGGGCGATCGTTTCAGTCAGGGGAGTAGAGGAGTCTGCCATGATGCTTTTTAAGTTGAGTGTTTAAAAACGAAAGTTTGAAATAAATTAGCTTACCTATTTTCTCCAGCTTACGCCGATCGGCAGCAAACTGAAATAGTTAAACAACTACTTGACTATTTTAGAAACTCTGATTACTATTTTAGTTAAATGGTTGTTTAACTACTAAACCAGATTGATCCGCGATCGAGTCAGTCTGGTCAAGCGGCAACCGATCGATTGTTTGACTTCACCCTAAACCCTCTACAGCGCAAATCTTTATCCTTCTTTATCCTTCAAGGAGTTGGCTATGACGACTCATCCTGTCATTACATTGACCGATCAAACGTTTGAGCAGGAAGTTCTCAACAGCGAAGTTCCGGTGCTGGTGGACTTCTGGGCAGCTTGGTGTGGCCCCTGTCGCCTGATGAGTCCGATCGTGGAGTCCCTGGGAACCCAGTTTGCAGGGCAGGCTAAGGTCGCCAAGCTGAATGTGGATCAGTACGATGAATTTGCCTCGCAGTATGGCATCAGTGCCATTCCGACCCTCCTGATTTTTCAGAATGGCCAGGTGGTGGATCAGTTGGTCGGTATCGTATCGCAGCGGGAACTGGACGCTCGATTAAATGCAGTTTTGACCATGCAACAATCGGGCGATCGGAACTTAACGCAAGCGGCTTAATGATGGAATCATCGTAACGACTTGCTGACTGGGCGGGCAAGATGCCCAGCCCACAAGAATTCCACAAGAATTGGGAATTGATTGGGACTTGTTTTTTCAAAAATTTTGTAGCGATTTGAGGAATTTTATGACACCGAACGCTTTGCTTTCATCTGTTCAAGTGGGCCGTTACACCTTACCCAATCGTTTAGTTATGGCTCCTTTAACCCGGAATCGGGCTGGAGCAGGCAATACGCCCAGAGAACTGAATGCCACTTATTACGCGCAACGGGCATCCGCAGGATTAATTATTACGGAAGCAACTCAGATTTCCCCCCAGGGTGTCGGATATCCCGCTACACCAGGGATTCACTCTGCTGAACAGGTGGAAGGCTGGAAGTTAGTCACGCAAGCCGTTCACGATCGCGGTGGCCATATTTTCCTGCAATTGTGGCACGTCGGACGGATTTCCCATCCCGATCTCCAGCCAGATGGCGCGTTACCTGTAGCTCCCAGTGCGATCGCCCCTCAGGGAGAAGCGTCTACCTATGAAGGACAAAAACCGTTCGTTACGCCTCGTGCATTAGAGACAGAAGAAATTCCTGGAATTGTTGAACAGTATCGCCAAGCCGCAAAGAACGCACTGGAAGCTGGATTTGATGGCGTAGAAGTTCATGGGGCAAATGGGTATTTGCTGGATCAATTCCTGCGGGATGGTTCCAATCAGCGTACCGATCAATACGGTGGTTCGATCGAAAATCGGGCCCGGCTGCTGCTAGAAGTCATTGATGCCGTCGTAGCAGTATGGGGTTCCGATCGCGTCGGTCTGCGCCTCTCTCCTAGCGGAACGTTCAACAGTATGTCTGATTCCAACCCTCAAGCATTGTTTACCTACGTCGCTAAAGAACTGAATCAACGTAACCTGGCATACCTACATTTGATTGAACCCAGGGAAGACAACGGCGCACCGGAAGGACAGGATCTTTCCTCTCACTTTTTCCGATCGATTTACAATGGCACGATTATTGGTGCGGGAGGATACGATCGGGAACTCGCAGAAGAAACGATCGCCCAGGGAGATGCGGATCTGATTGCCTTTGGTCGCTGGTATATTTCTAATCCCGACTTAGCTGAACGCTTTGCTAAGAATGCACCCCTGAATGAATACGATCGATCGACTTTCTATGGTGGAGATGAAACAGGATATACCGACTATCCCACCTTAGAACTACAGTCTGCCTAGAAGAAGGAATGATGAATGCGGAAGGAGGAACATAGAGAACGACCAAGATCCTAATTTCTCCCTTTCCCTTGTGGGGTAAGCATCTTGCTTGCCCAATCCTTCTCTTGTGGGGTGGGCATCTTGCCCGCCCAGTCCTTTACTCGCAGGCAAGATGCCTGCGCTACGTTTTTTATTTCAAGCTTTGAACAGCAGAACCATACCAACCGCGATCATGATGCAACCTGCAATTTGATTGATTGTAGTTTTAAGGTTGAAATTAAGGCATGTGCGGACTCGATCTGCCAACAATGCATAAACAAGCTTGACTCCGCCCACAGCCGCTACAGCCGTTGCAATCACAATTCCCGTATCTCCATAGGAGATTTCAGAAACATCTATAAAAGCAGGAAAGAACCCCAGATAAAACAGGGTTGCTTTTTGGTCAGCGATGGTGATTAAAAAACCCGTTAACAAACTCGACAGCAGCGAAGTCTGAACCCCATTTTCGATTTCCTTAATCTGCGATTTCGATCGCCACAGACTCATCCCCAGCCCGATCAAATAAGCACCGCTCAAGTATTTGATCAAGAAAAACCATTCCCCCATCGTTTCCGACAGGAACGCCAGACCCCAGAGGGCAATCAGGATAAAAATAATGTCACCCAACACAATCCCGATCGCGGTGAACACACCATGCAGAAACCCAGAGGTGGCTGCGTTCATTGCCACGGTGAGGACGCTAATGCTGGGAATGGCAGCTAAGACCACCATTGCACCGAATAATGCTAGAACGCTGCTAAACGTCATATTGTGCGATTAGTCCAGTCCGATGATGCAGTAGAGGGACAGTTCCCATCGTACCCTAGCCCTGCTGTGACGGATTACCCACTTCCTCCATTCACTTCCTATACTGGAAAAGAAGCTCTCACAGTCAACTGGAGCGAGGTATGATACCCAACCCCTCCGTGATGAAAGCGGTGGAAAAATTGAATTATCGAGTCACGATCGGCGATGTCGCAGCTCAGGCAGGGCTGGATATCCAGGTGGCCGAACGTGATTTGCTGGCACTGGCATCAGAGGCTGGCGGCCATCTGCAAGTAGCGGAATCCGGCGATATTGCCTACTTATTTCCCCGCAACTTTCGAGGTGTTTTACAAAGTAAATATTTTCGGCTACGGCTTCAGAACTGGTGGAATAAAGTCTGGGAAACCCTGTTTTATATTATTCGGGTGTCCTTCGGCATCTTGCTGATTGTCTCGATCGTCCTGATTTTTGTGACGATCCTGGTGATTATCATGTCGATGAACTCCCGCAACGACAGCGGCCGTGGTTATGGCGGTGGACGATCCCGGGGGGGCGGTGGAGCCTTCATCCCCTATTTCTGGATTAGCCCCAACTGGTTCTACGTCTTTCGCCCAGACTATTACCGCCGCAGGAGCTACTATCGCCAACAAAGCCGTCGTTCCTACAACACGCGCAACACTTCATCCTCCGGCAGCGAGTCGGACATGAACTTTCTGGAAGCGGTTTTCTCCTTCCTGTTTGGTGATGGCAATCCCAATGCCAACCTGGAGGAAACTCGGTGGCAGACGATCGGCACCGTCATCCGCAACAGCAATGGAGCTATCATTGCCGAGCAGGTCGCCCCCTATTTGGACAACGTAGGTAGGGACTGGCGTGAGAATGAAGACTATATGCTGCCCGTGCTGACCCGCTTCAATGGGCGACCAGAAGTGAGTCCCGATGGACAAATCATCTACCATTTTCCAGAATTGCAGGTGACTGCCAAAAATCAGCGCAGTCCCCAACCGGCCTCGGCCTATCTGCGAGAACTTCCCTGGAAATTCAGTCAAGCCAGCAGTGGGCAAATCATCGGCGCGGCTGGATTAGGGGGATTGAACCTGGTGGGCGCACTGGTGCTGGGCAATTTGCTTCAGCAAGGACTGGAGTTGGGGGGGTTGGTGGCCTTCGTCGGCAGCATTTACTGGTTGCTCCTTGCCTACGGCATTGGCTTTTTGACCATTCCCCTGCTCCGCTACTTCTGGATTCAGTGGCGCAATCGAAAAGTGGAAGCCCGCAATGAAGCACGACAGGAGCGAGCAGTGGCTTTAATCCATGCGGATGATGAAGTTCGACAAAAACTCACCTTTGCTGAACAATTTGCGACCCGAACTATAGTGAATGAGTCCGATTTGGCCTACACGACAGAGCAAGATCTGACGGAACAGGAATACCTGCGATCGGACAAAATTGACGAGGAGTGGAACCGGCGGCTGGGACAATCAGAAACCTGAGCTGTTTAGAATATTCATCTATCCTTTGGCGTAGATTTTCTGCGCCATTTTTTGTCAATTCTTGCTTAATCTAAAATCTACAATCCAAAGATTGCAGAAGTGGGATCAGCCCTACCAAATCGTGGGTAATCCACACCAGATATTTTGATGGGAATCTGTCACCATAATCGTAGATGAGCAGGGGATAAAGACCACAACCTGCAACCTACTAAGGACAACGCCATGAAGTTTCTTGCCAAGCTACTGATTAAACCACTCTACAGACCACTGCAAAACCTGTTCCGCTTCACGTTGCGCCATCCCAAATATCGCTGGTTGATTATCCTGGGCAGTCTGCTTTATGTCGTCAGCCCGATCGACATTGCACCCGATGCAATTCCAGTTTTAGGATGGTTGGACGATGGACTGGTGACTACACTTCTGGTGACGGAAGTTTCTCAAATATTAATGACTCACCTGAAGTCTAAGCGGAAAGATGATGACACAGAAGTAGAACTAGCTTCAGAAGCCACTGTGGAAGCTAAAGTTGCATAGATCAACTACTTCAAAACACACAAACAAAATACAAGTTTTTTACAACTAAATATTTTTACAACTGAATATTTTGTTTGTTGAACGAAAACTGTTCATTGAATCACAATTCAATCCAGAATAATGGGCTATGCCCATCCTACACACACTTTTTTCAGGAGAAAGATAATGTCTACCAGCGTCAAGGATCGCATTTCTGAGGATCTTCAGAAAGCAAAAGTAGAAGGCGGCTTGAGAGCGGGTCGAATTCGAGAAATCGTTAGAGTGGCTGTTGCTCAAACCATTCAGGAACTCAAGAGCGGGTCGGGTGAAATCGGTACCATCGTTAAAGATGCGATCGGCACAATCGCCGAGCAAACCGACACTAGCACAACTGAAGCTCAAGAAAATATTGCGGCATCGGTCGAAGGTGCGATCGATGGCGTGCGGCAGTCTCAGCAAGAAGCCATTAATGTGGCCCATGAAACCGTCGATCATTTGCAGGCTGAAATTGCCGTTGGGGAACAGCAACTAGAGGCAGAGGTCGATCGGGCACTGGTTGAGCTAGAAACCAGCAAGGATGAGACCACAGCTCAGTTTAAGTCCATCATTGATGCAGCGATTCGTGCCATCCGCGATCGAGAAGGCTTTTCCTTCCTGGAGCAGCAGTATGTTCGTCTCAAGGAGCAACTGGCTGTTTTGGATTCTAAGCTTGCCGATCGCTACGGTGAGAACTACGATCAGGTCAAGCAGCGGTTGGAGAATGCCAGGGTTTGGTATGAAGAAACCCGCGTCAGGGCTGAAGCCAGCAACGAACCCCTCCCAGTGGATCAGAAGCAAATAGAATTAGAGGCAAGAGCCAGCCAAGCTGGAGCTGCGATCGCTCAGAAAGAACAGCAGATTAAGCAGCGGGTGAAAGCTTACCTGCAATCTGTCCTGAATCGACTGTGAGGATCCGGTTAGCGCAGTCCCTAACCCTAAGTGGTAGAAACAAAATCAAAAAGACTAGATCAACCCTTCGATCTAGTCTTTTATTTGTGCTGTGTTCCTTAACATTGCATACGCTTATGCTGTTCTCTGACGCGATTAGCAGCAGACCTGTGGATTCAACTAGCTTCAGCATTCCTCCATTTACCCGTTGCCCGGTTTCTAGATTTCAGTCAGCTTACACTGTTTTAATCTTTTCATCTGCTGCTATCAGAAGCTTCCAACTCGATTAGTTTACAGTTGACGATTCGCAGCTGTTTTTTCTGCTTGCTTTGTAATTGCCCAAACTGCATGGATACTTCCTGGAAGCCAACCCAAAACAGTTAACAGAATGTTAATCAGTAACGTTGTACCTACCCCATAGGATAGAAATACGCCTACAGGAGGTAGCAGAATTGCCAAAAGAATCTTAAGTAGCATATGGTTGTATCCTCTTTAGTTTGTAATCCCTCAATTGCATTAAGGCAAAGGGTGATTAACCCTGGAAATGCTTTTAGTATATCGTCTGGTTAAAGCGTCGTGGCAAGATGCAATCAAAAATCTGACAAGAGATAGGGAACAAGATAATTGGTAATACGATATTCTATGGACATAGGCTCAGAAACTTAGTCATTAGATTCTTCTTAAGATAGGGGTAAATACATGATTGGATATCTTCTCACAACACTAATTACAGCACTGTCCTTGCTGATCGTTGACATCATTTTTCCAGGTGTTAACATCGCATCCTTCCCTGTGGCAATCCTTGCTGGGGTTGCGATCGGCTTAGTCAACTCCGTCATTAGACCTGTTTTGTCGTTTGTTTCTATACCTGTCAATTTCCTGACCTTGGGTCTGTTTTCGTTCGTGCTAAATGGTGTGTGTTTCTGGCTCGCTTCTGCCCTGGTTCCAGGATTTGCAGTTCGCGGTTTGCTAGCATTCTTCCTCGCACCCGTAGTTCTGTCTTTAGGTACAACTTTACTCAATAACTACTTTGTATCGAAAGGCACACTTCCTGGACGAACCACATCTAATCCTGCGATTGGCAGCGATGCGAATTCGTAGTTTCCAGGTAGATTGGGCATGATCCTGGACAACATAAGCTGTTTGATCTGGGGTCAATACTTGTATCAATCATTCAATAAAGATAGGAGTCAGGGTTACTGGTGTGAGTTCCTGGCTCCTATTTTTGTTTATGAATTTAATGAAGAGCGAACGATGAATTTACCTCTTTCGATAGATGCCATCTGGAAACTTTTTGTTCTCCTACGATCGAATCTGTACCGGCATCACCAGATACGTCATCTTCACTCCGCCCAACGGTGTCAAAATCGAGGGACTGGTAGACGTATTAAACTGCATCTGAATTTCCGCTGTTGTTAGCACCTTTAGCCCTTCCAGCAAGTATTTCACATTGAAGGCAATATCCAGATCCTCTCCAGAAATTTGTGCCTGTACCGCCTCTCTGGCACTACCCACATCCTGCGCATCCACCGAGACCACCACTTCCTGCTCAACGCTATTCATACTCAACTTCACAATGCTGTTGCGCTGATCCGCTAACACCGCAACCCGTTCCAGCGCACTGATGAACAGCCGCCGATCGATCGTCATCTGGCGAGAAAATTGGCGCGGGATCAACTGTCGATAGTTGGGATACTGTCCTTCTAGCAACCGACTGGTTAAACGCTGATTTTCCCATTCAAACACCAACTGTCCCTGGTCAAACCGAACTGCAACCGCATCCGCCGCATTCATTTGCAGCATTCGCTCCAGCTCCCGGAGGGCTTTTGCCGGAATTGTGACATCAAACTCGGCAATCCTCGCCCCGTTTTCCGACTCAGCTTCCGCACTCAATGCCTGCACCACAGACAACCGATGTCCATCCGTTGCAGCAAACTCCAGACTATCTGTGTCAGAAACAATGTGTACTCCGGTCAGAACCTGCTTGGACTCATCCGAGCTGGTGGCAAACAACGACCCTCGCAGTCCCTCACTCAGCAATTCGATCGGCAAATGAGTGATATCACTTTCATCCACCGTTGGCAATTCGGGGAATTCATCGGCTCCCATCCCCCGCACCTGATACCGTCCAGAGGCGCAAGTTAGCGTCACGAGTAGCGCACCCGACTCTTCATCCAGGGTTACTTCACCATCGGGCAAGCGCGACACAATATCACTAAACAGCTTCGCAGGCAGGGTTAACGTGCCACCTTCCTCCACCTGAGCTGGGAAACTGGTCTGAACCCCCAGGCTCAGATCAAAGCCGGTTAGCTTGACCTGTTGGGTTTCTGCATCAGCAATCACCAGCACGTTCGCCAGAATAGGATGACTGGGACGGGACGAAACGGCACGGCTAACCAGGGACAAATGGGTATTAAGTTCGTTCTGAGAGCAAATCAGTTTCATAGGAATGGGCAGTGAGATGAAGCTGGAAGACCAGTTTAGAACAGGATTGTGCAGTTCGTTTAGAAGATTAACTATTGGTTAGAAAGGGGGCAGCGCAAGGAGGGACAGCGATCGCAAAGGCAGCATAAGTTGATTCAATTCAGCAGTCTTTTGGGGGTAGAACGTTTGATCTTAACGGTTGTTAGCGGGCAGCATGGACAAGATCATAGGGCATTTGTAAAAAAACGATCCGTTGAAATGCTTAAAACTGATCGCTTTCCCATCAATTCATTGATCCTGAATTCGATCGGACTCGGAGCGTGATCGTAACACCGTTGCTGAAAAGCTTCAATTCTCTGGTTACTATTTATTCAGGTTTATTTTTGATCCTCTGCTTTCTATATCTAAATGACTTTAAAGAGATCGATCGGTAGTAGTAGGGCCTGTGGAAAAAGTGGAAAACTTGTGAAATGTTTGCTGAATAAGGCGATCGAACCTCAAAGCCTGTGGAAAACCTGTGGGAAAAAGTTTGAGTTTTCCACAACTGGAAAAGGATCCTGATGTTTTCCTCCGAAGAAAGAAAGTTTCTCCAGGGTTTTCCCCAGAGATTTCCACAGAAAGGGATGAGTTTTCCACAGGGGGCGATCGGTTTTACAAAAGTTAATATTTGGTGGATATGGAAGGTTGGAATCAAAATAGAACGCGGACTGATGAACCATGAAGTTTTTTATCTCTGCCCTTGCTCTGAGAGTGATTGCAGATAAGGTCGAGCATGGAGAATTGACCTCAGTGCTATCCAGCTTGACGTTTGTTGCTGCATAGGGTGAAGCGATGCCTCAATGGTCAGCAACGAAAGCGCGAAAAGTTTTGGCAGCATTGGAGCGCGTTGATGCTGTCTTGGTTTAGCCTCTCCAACTCTAGAAAAGCTACCCTTTCGATCGCCTCGATTACCTTCAAAAGAGTAGCCTTTGTCATATTTGAACGCGACCATCGTTTCTAACTTTGCTGGCTCATCAGTCTGACTATTTCCTCCGCCAGGTTTTTCGACCAGAGGGAGTCGAAGGGGCAAAGAATCTGTCGGTTTTCGGGAGCTGTCCAGACGATCGCATCTTCGAGTTCAGAGATGCGGTAGGTTTCGTTGAGCAGGATGGCGGTGAGCAGATGATGCAGGGTGAGGGCTTGTTGATCGGTTAACACGATCATGGTTGGCGTTCTCCTTTGGAGAGGATGACCAGGGCTTTATCAATGTCTCGGACTTTGATCGATCGCAGGCGGGTGAGGATGGCTCGCAGTAAAGCCACCTCGTCATCGGTGAGGGTGATCATGGATTTAACCTTAATGACGTTGAAAGCAACTATAGCTGATTTTGGATATATCCTCAATAGCGTACTCGTATCTCTCCATACGAGACAATGAAGTCATGGCTAAAAAACGTGACAAAAGAGAAATTAGAGCCTATGCGGACATTGAACTAGCAAAATTGCTAGCGACGATCGCCTCTTTGCAAGATATCTCCCTCTCGCAGTTAATCAATGATGCCTTAGAGCTTTATTTGCAGCAGGACAAGATTCAGGCGTTGATTCAGAAACATAGCCTGGATGAAATTAACGGGTATGATGAGGAAAAGTAGATTGGGTTTGTGTCTCAACCCGGTCTAGTCCTGATTTCATATCATGGGTTGAGAGTTAGGTTCTGATTGTCAAGACGCTTGTGATGAGTGTATTTCTTTGTGCAGATGGGGGGCGATCGCCCGATAAAAGCGAGGCATCATCCTTATTGCCCAATCTTGCAGTTCCGTCAGTTCTTCTGGCGAATTTGTAATTGATGCTTCCTCATGATACAAAGCAACACGAGAAGCTTGCTTGTGATCCATCCGTTCCCAACTTAAGGATTCTCCAAGTGCTGCCTCAATTTCTGTTTTGCGGGCATAGAGACTGTCGAATATACGTTTGTTCTGACTTTGATCACCAGTGTAGATATAGCACTCGACCCGGAATCGAGACTTGCGAGCGAATGAAAAGGACAGCCACGTTGTGTCAGGAATTTCTGATGATGTGATTTGAACAACCAACCAAGACCGTCCTTGGAGATTCATCGCTGGTTTAATCGTTAATTCCTCAATGCTATTTAGCTTAGGCTGTAAATCGTTGAAAAATTTAATGTATGCACTTTGTCGATCGCTCATCAGTGAAAACACAACCCTTTCTTGAGCCATGTTGACGTTTGATACGCGCCAACCTACATCAAGCCACTGCTGCGATTGGGCATGGCTGACCGTATCATTTGCCCACCAGTTTCGATGTTGTCTGGCAGAAGCAGGGAGTTTGTCATCAATGATTTTTTCAATTTGCTCAAAAGTGAGTGAAATTTTTTCGTTTCCTTCTCCGATTTGACCTTGAAGCCAGATTGCTAGAGGAGCGTATCGGCTTTCATTTAAGCCAAGTTCTTCATCAATCGGATCAAACTCTCCCCCACTCCGTTCAGCAGGTTCAAGAGGAACATCAAATTTATCAGAGAAGATTTGATTGTCTTCGATAACAGCTGTGATGGGTTCGTTCGGTGATTTTACTTCTTCAGGTGCGGGACGGTGTCGATCGAGTAGGCTGGCGCAAAACTTGAGTTGCTTACGCTGGTTGGGCATGACTTCACGAAAATGAGCGATTGCATTCCGCGTCTGACGAACTTCGCTTAATAATGTGTCAATCGAACCCCAGTCAAGATATTTGAAATCTGCTTCATATTTGTTCCAAAGGTTCTTAAAGAGTTGAATATATTCAAATAGGGTTAAATCTTCAAAAGACTTAATCTCAATTGGCTGGTGCAGATACTGCATGAACATTTCATCGATCAATTTCTGATCCGGCTGTGGAGGAATTTGCTTTGAACGCCCAAGATAGCTGCATAAAGCTTGCTTGAATTTGTTTTTGAAGTCTTTTCCAGATGGAGTAATGCCCTCAATTGCTTTCCGTAGGGCATCGCTATCGATATTCCCGTCGTTGCTTTTATAGGCAGTCTCAATGTAGTCTCGCAGGGTTGTTTCGATATCTTCAGCGAGCATAATGTCTTCAGCACGCTGTCGATAGTATTCAGCCGTATCGTAGTTTGTGACAATTGCGATCAATTTTCCGGTTTTATCAACAATGGGAATGGCACTTGCATCCCTCAGCCCATTGAGCAGTTCTGAGATGTCATCATCTGGACGACAGGTTTTCACATCAAGGCTCGCATGAGAAACCTTGATTTTATCAAGTGGGCTTCTAAAGTATCTGACTGCCCTAAGAATTGAATCACTGGTGATTAAACCTTTCAACTTACGATCGTGGTCGTTATCGACAATAGGCAGTTGGCTGAAGTCGTGTTCAATCATTCGTTCAACTGCGTCTTGAATAGTCATTTCCTCTGTAGCAATAACGAGGGTGACGGGAGTCTGAGAGTCTGGAATAAGGTGTTGAACAATGTAAGCCATTGAACTGTATGTTGATAAAGGATGATCAGGTTTGTTTTAACTGTTATCAATAGATATCTCAGGCGTTGCATACCATCACTTAGAATTTAAAAACCATTTTTTATCTTTGCCTACTTTTTCAATTCTCGTTTGATATTAATGGCTCAATATAGTTAAGTAATTGGGGTAAATTCTCATTAATTACTGTCCATACTTCGTCTAGATCAACTTCGTCATAATCATGGGTAAGAACATCGCGCATCCCTGCAATTTGTTTCCAAGGAATGGATGGATGTTTTTCTCTAAAGTCCAGCGATAGTCTTTTCGTTGCTTCACCGATAATTGTGATACGACGTAGGATTGCATCTTGTTTCTCGGTATTTGCTGCTAAGGCATTTATATCAACCCCTTCAGCATATTGGAGAATTAATTTGATCGCTTCTATGATGTCAACCAAGGCTTCTTGATTACGCGACATAGATGATCTCTGCTGAATTAAGAATATTGTCACGTCGAATCCGGTTTCGGCTCTGCTCGATCGCCTTTTTGCTCACCAGATCGACTTGACGATGCAATAGTTGTTGTAATTCTTCTTGCATTGCCATTTTTTCAAACAAACCTCGCTTTGAGGCTGGCTGATACGCAATTAATACATCAACATCGCTGTCAGGGCGAAAGTCATCACGGAGGATAGAGCCAAAGAGAGCCAGTTCAGCAACGTGCCAACGCTGGCAAAATTCAGCTAATTGGGTAGGGGTAATCCCCAGGCGATCGTAGAGTCGAGACAGGGAGATTTGTTGGTTCATGATATACGTTGGTACAGCTTTTGCCTCAGGGCTGCCGAGGAAGATTCCCAGACAAAGCCTCTAGCAATCGAGCCTGATCGGGCAAAGAGAGGCGTTTTCTAAATCTAAAACTTCTTTATAGGTGGGCATCATTCTGACCCAAATCATTAACTCTGTACCCAGTATAAAAACAAACTTTTGTAATTGGTAGCCTGCTGCGCTCAACAATGGTGTCGTAGGTACTGAATCCTTGTTGGAACCCAAAAACTCAACGATCGCCCCAATTACACCGATTGAGATGACCCGATCGCCTACTCACCTCATTGGCTGGCTATAGTAAATCTAACCCTCATCGCTTCCCATCCCATGCCCAAAAAACTCCCGATCGCCCAGGCACAACAACTTCGCCAGTTAAAGCGATACGATTTCTTGGGAAAATACCAAAGCAACCTTTAACGCTGGATGAGGCAGACCAATGACAGAAATCATTTTCCTCGTCGAAGAAGATCCCGAAGGGGGATATACAGCCAAGGCGATCGGAGAATCCATTTTTACCCAAGGAGAAACGATCGAAGAACTCCGCGAGATGGTGCGAGATGCTGTGCAATGCCACTTCGAAGAGGATCAACGTCCCAAGCTGATTCGACTGCACATTGTTCGAGATGAGGTCATCGCCTCATGAAGCTGCCGCGAGATTTGACCGGGCAGAACCTCGCAAAATCTCTGGAAAGGTTTGGTTACAGCATCGATCGCCAAACAGGTAGCCATATTCGATTAACGACCCAGGAAAATGGAGAACATCACGTCACCGTTCCCAATCACAGCCCAATTAAGCTGGGGACGCTAAATGCAATTTTGAAAGACATTGCCCAGCATTTTGGCATCGATCGGGATGAACTCATCAGAAAGCTGTTTTGAAACCCGTGAGATCACCCGATCGCCCACTCACCTCAATCGCCGCTTATAGTGAACCTAACCCTGATTGCTGCCCATCTCAAAACACTCACTCCTACGGGCTTACTGCCTTCGGCAACGTTAAACGAACGCTCACGCTCCGCGAACACTCCTCACTCCTCACTTCAAAGCCCTTGCATAAGCTTGATACAGCCGTTGGGTGTAGTTATCCAAACTAAAATTCTCTGCGGTTTGGTGTCCAGTTTTAATCATTTGCTCCCGTAAGGTGGTATCACCCATGACCATCTCCAGTTTCTCCTGGATATCTTTGAAATCGTAGGGGTCAACGTAGAGGGCCGCATCGCCACAGATTTCGGGGAGACAAGACACATTGGAGGTGATCACCGGGCAACCATAGTGCATCGCTTCTACCGGGGGCAGACCAAAGCCTTCGTAAAGGGAGGGGAAGGCGAGGCAGAAGGCTCCTTTGTAGAGGTAGCGCAGTAAGTCCATCGAGACATACTCAAACAGCTTCACCTTCTTTTTGGAGTCTTTATTGTCAAAAAACAGGGAGGCTTTACCTAATTCTTCTTCCCAGAGCCAGCCCTTTTTACCCACAATCACCAGCGGCATATCAGTATCGATGCTGGAGTAGGCATCCAGTAAGCGACCGAGGTTCTTCTTCGGTTCGATCGCCCCCACAAACATCAGGTAGTTCTGGGGTTTGAGTCCGTACCGTCCCAGAACCGTGGCGATCCCCTCTTCGGTGTCTTCCAGGGGTTTGAGGGCGATCGGTTGGTAGGTGACGAAGATTTTATCGGGATCGACATCAAAATAGCGGAGGATGTCCTGCTTGGAGTTTTCGGAAACCGTGATGATCACCTCAGAATCCTTTAGGGCATCGCGGATTTTCAGGTAGAACACCTTTTTGTCGTCCAGGGTGGCGTAGGGCAGCCGCAGGGGGATTAAATCGTGAATCGTAGTGATCTTCCTGGCTCCGCGTACCTGCATCGGTAGGGGATAGGTGGCGTGCCAGAGGTCTATTTTTTCAGAAACATTAATTTTGGTGGTGAGTTGGAATTTTTGATACAGTCCGTTTGCCAGGTCGTAGCACTGGGGCAGGTTGAATGACTCGGCATAGCGGAGAAAATCATCGCTGTACTTGCCGCGCTTCACCACCAATCCAGCAAACGGCTTGCGGCGTTTGGCCCGATAAAACGGTGAGAGGGATTTGATCACCCATTTGCTCAGGTTAATCCAGTTCTGGTTGCCAGACTGGTTATCAAAAAAGATGATTTCATCCAATACTTCGTTGGCTTTGTAGCCATTCCGGCTGAGGAGGACATCCACCTTTGCCCCCATGCGATCGAGGGCCTGAATCAAGCTCAGCCCATAGGTTTTGATCCCCGTCCCCTTTGTCAATTGCAGGTTATAGCCATCCACCAGGACTTTCACCCCTTCTAGACTGAGGGATTCTGCCTCATCCGTACTGCTGGCAAAGCCGCTAATATTGCCCCAGGTAGACTCATCGGCGGCAGGCTGAAAAGTACGAACAAGGTTGGGAATACAAACTACATAACGTCCCTGTTTGGCGATCGACTGGGGTGCCCAGGCGGTGATCCACCAATCCTCATCGGCTCCCTGTCCGGGTTTGCCCTTGTCCTGTTTGGGTGCGCCCAGGTAGGGGGTGGGGATGGGCAGAATCGCTCTCCAATAATCCCGGTGGGCATGGAGGTGCTGACCGGGCATGGAGCGTTTCAGCAGAACGGAGTATCCGGCAATTTCAGTGGTCTCAACGATCGGGTGTTCCGGGGCTTCCTGTCCGGCTAAGATTGGACGTTCCTGGGGATGCTGAATTGCAGTCAGGACTCGCAGCGTGTTGGAGCTGACATCGACATCATCCTGGAAGTAGGAAATCCATTGAATGTTGGGATCGGCTAACCAATACTCGACCCCGACGTTGATCGCATTCGGCAAGCCGCGATTGGTGGGAATCCGAATCAGCGGCACGTTGTATTCATTGGCAATGCTCTGGTTCGCCCGATGCAGTCCCGGTGCAGACCCGTCATCAATAATCACGATCGGCAGTCCCAGCTTCACAATTTGCGGCAGCGATCGCCTCAGGGCATTGGGGCGGTTGTAGGTGGTGATGACGGCAGCGCAGGCAGGTGGTTTGGGGGAGGAAGTGGTATCAGCCTGGGCTTCTAGTTCGGGCTGAAGCTGGTTGATCAGGGGTTGGATGTGGATTGCTTCAGGGCTGGGAAGATCGGCGATCGGCTCTTTGGCGTAGACCACAAAAACATCGTTCGCCAGCACGGGATGAAAGTGTTCGATCGCATTTAAAAGCAATGGCGTTTTAATGTCTGCCACCATGCCTTTATGGACAACAATGAAGTCAAATTGCTCCACTGGAAACAGGTAGGAAACGTTGTAGTGATAGGTTCCGGGGAGGAATTCCAGGAATTCGTTGGGCGCGAGGATGTTCGCAGCAGGGGCGTACTGCTGAAGAAAGTCGCGGGTTCCTGTCCAGTGGGGGTCTTGGGTGGGGAAGGGCATGGTTTGAGGACTGAGTGCTGAGGGTGAAGGAAACTTCTCTAGGTTAGGATGCCATAAAGTTGGATCGCTATCTTGAGGTGAATGATTTTAACTTTGCCGAGTTTGCCGATGTTTGACGATTGCAGCGGTTTTGTTGAGTGGCTCGATCGAAAAAAAGCCCACCGGGGGTGGACTGGGGTGGGGTGATTTCTCACCAATGGATTGCTGTAACGCATCCTTATAGGGCACTGCCCACCAAATCTAGCATTTTGAGCTTGCTGCACTAGTGGTGGGGACATTCTGACCTGCAAGGGTTGCTTGCACCCCTAGTTCCGGGTTAAAAGACCGATCGGCGGCATGACAACCCGTTTGGCTAATCCCAAAGTTTTTAAGGCTTGGATTGCCCACCAGGTCATATCAAGTTCCCACCATTGCCAACCCGCTTTTGCCACATTGGGATGCGCATGATGGTTATTGTGCCAGCCTTCGCCATAGGTGAGGAGGGCGGCCCACCAGAGGTTGCGAGAGCCGTCGGCCACGTGGAAAGAGCGATAGCCAACGAGGTGAGTGGCGGAGTTGATTAACCAGGTACTATGCCAGAGCAGGACGGTTCGCAGGAACAAACCGTAGACGACGAATGACCAGCCGCCCAGGGCATACAGCAATAATCCCAGGGGAATTTGTAGCAGCAGGAAGTATTGATTCAGCCAGCGGTAGTAGGGGTCACGAGCCAGATCGGGGGCATAGGACTGGTAGCGGGTGCGGTCAAAAAATTCAGGGCGATAGTAGAACAACCAGAGCATATGGCTCCACCAAAAGCCGCGACGGGCAGAGTAGGGGTCTTTCTCTTCGTCTTCGGTGTAAAGATGGTGGGCCCGGTGTCCAGCAACCCAGAAGATAGGCCCCCCTTGCAGGGCAAGCGCGCCGATCGTGGCGATGATGTACTCCAGGAATTTAGGAACCTGGAAGCTGCGGTGGGTCAGGAGGCGATGATAGCCCATACAGATGCCGATGCTGCCCAACAGCCAGTGCAAACCCAGGGTGACGCCGATCGCCGACCAGGAAAAAGTCCAGAAGGCAAGGAGGGCGAGGAGGTGAATAGTGGCGAAAAAAATGATGCTGACCCAATTGGGTTGTAGCTCATTAGGCTGTGGATGATCCGGCTGTAGAGAATTGGGCTGCAAAAACTGACTGCCCTTTGAGGCAGCTTGAGCCGATTGAGATGTCATAAATACTTCCTTGGGAGAATGGGTTGTGCAGGGGGTGTGCCTGCGATCGCCTACCGGATAGCCTGATGCCAGTTAAGGGGATGCGGCAAATATCGTACCCGGTAGGGGGCGCACTGCTGTGCGCCCTTACAGCAGATTTCTTCTGCTACAGTAGAAAATGCAAGTATTACTTACATTGCAATTTTAACAGCAGTTGCCGAAAATGTGCAAGTGCTACTTACATTTTGTGCTTGATCTATGAGTCCTCAGCAAAATTCCACCCGCCAGCGTTTGATCCAGGCAGCTCTGCAACTCTTTGCCGCTCAGGGGATCACCGAAACTACTACTCGGCAGATTGCGGATCTGGCAGAGGTGAATGAAGTAACGCTGTTTCGGAAGTTTGGGAACAAGCACAATTTGCTGTTAGCCACGATCGAAGATGCTGAGGTGTTTAATCGCTTGGGGGAATCCCTGGGACAGCAGGCGAATCATTTGGATAACGTCCCTGAAGCCTTGAGGGAGTATGCCGCCACCTGTCTGCAACTGCTGGATCAATCGCCAGAATTTGTTCGATCGCTGATTGGTGAAGCGGGAAAGTACCCCCCAGAGAGCCGTCAAGCGATCGGTCGGGGTATTTATCAGGTGAATCAGGGAACGGCGCAGTACTTCGCTACCGTGTTTAACCGTCCTGGGTTAAAGGGTGAAGATGATGCAGTCCGCATTTCCCCGACTACGTTAGCCAGCTTGCTCAATGTCCTGCTGTTGGGCTATGCGGTACTGGAACTGACGAGTGAAGCGGCGGATCTTTGGCGCGATCGAGATGAGTTTTTGCATGATTTAGTTGAACTGCTGCTTTGGGGGATGGCTTTGCCCACACCAGAATCTTCAGACTCTCCTCAACATCGATCGCCTGGAGTTGGTCGGGTTGAATTAACCGAGCGTTCTGCTCCCTCTGAAGTCATTGCCGATTTGCCTGCTACCCTGGTGCATCAAATCTTACGCCGCGCCCGAAAACTAGGCTTACAGGAGTATGCCCTGGTCTACGTGCTGTTTGCATCGGGATTAAACCCAGCAGAAATCGTTGGATTACAACGATCGCACCTGATCAGCGATGGACAGCAAAACCTGTTGCAGGTGAACCGGGGCACCATCCAGCAGGTTCCCTTAAACCAGTGGATTCTGGGAAAACGCTATGGTTCTCGGAATCAACATCCCCTACTGCAATGGCTCAAAAGCCGGAAAGATGATCAATCTGCGCTATTCCTTAACGATGCGGGGCATCCCCGTTCAGAAGTCGAAATTCGCTTACAGTGGCAGACGATCGCCGATGAGTTTCTTACTGCCGCTGGACATCCCCCGACGATCGAGCAGGCCCAGCAAACCTGGTGTATTGAAATGCTGATGCGGGGAGTCACCGCTGAAAACTTGAGTCTCCTAACGGGCTGGGATCTGCCCCGGTTGCAACCCTATCTGCAACGAGCCAGGGAAAAGGCTGCCCTGGAGCAGTTCCATCGGTTGGATCAAAAGTCCAATCAACAATTTGCCAACCCAACTACCCCCTCAGAGTAGCTGAATTCAGATCTGCTGACTGGGCGGGCAAGATGCCCACCCCACAAGAGTTTAAGAATCAAATTTGCATTTCTGAATCAGACTAACTAAATCAGAATGTCGATGAAATTGCTGTGTCCTGGAGATTCTACCCTGACCGTCCAGCGTCCTCGCTTCGAGAGATCCGGCGTGAACCGATAGTTGCCCTGGGCATCACACTGTCCGGTTCTCCAGGGGGCAGAGCGATCGTCTGGAGCAAAGACCTGTACCTGGCAGTCGGACATGGGTTCCCCGGTGCTGTAGTAGGCGACGATCTCAACGGCAGTCACCTGGGCACCCGTCGGTAGGTTGTCGGATGAGTAGGTGACGGTTTCTCCGCTGGAGGACTGCACCCGCACATTGCCCGGAGTCCAACATCATGGGCGAATCCGGCACTGGCAAAACCGATCGCCATCAGCGATGCTAGAAAGATTTGCTGCAAACGACTCATCAATCTGCCCTCTTAAATTCACCAATCTATTCCTTTCGATGGATTTAACCGATCGCAAATGGGTATGTCCATCGATCTGTCTGAACTTCAAACCCTAGTCGCAAGCCGTGACTCCCTCCGCACAGTATAAACTCCACCAGGGGTTCAGTTCGATCTCGCCAGACGCTTCTTCTAGACTCATGGCCAGGAGAGATTCAAAGCTGGCATCCTGCCCTCCGTAGCGAAAATGCATATGAATTGGGTCGCCGTGGGGAGCGCGGAGAATCACGTATTGGAAGCCGCTACAGGCATCGTTGCCAGGATTTAGCTCAAACAAATCCCAGATGGAGGACTGGAATTCAGGATAGTAAAACGGGTCAGGAGCCGATCCCTGATAAGTGTATTCACAGTTTTCAGCGATCGGTTGCTGTCCCTCGAAGTCACGATAGAAGGAGAATCGCTCCATTTCTTCAAATTCAATCCGAGCCGGATTCCGGGGATCGTGTAGCGATGCTGGCTCACTGATATCTAGCGTAAAGACCCCATCGACTCCCAAAAAAGGGACATCTGCATTCGGTGATGTGAATTCAGTTTGGGCGTTGGCGATCCCGATTCCGCCTGCAAACAGAAGGCTGACTGCAATCCCTGAGACTAAAACTTTCATGATTTATCGCTCCTCAAACACATTAAAAATCACCGATCGACTGAATCAGCGATCGATTCATGACTGACACAAACTGAGCTTACAAGAGTGCTTTTAGACTGGCTATGCCCCCCTCCAGGATAATAATTCACGGCACTGAAGTGGCTGAGATCAAAGCTGGATGCCATCTTCCCTGTAAACTCGATCGCGCCTGTAGGGTTTTAATCGATTCAAATCTATCTTGAGATTTGCAGTTGTCTATCCTTTGGTAGAACCGATTGATTGTCAGGAAAAATACATTGGATGAAGTCGCATCTACTGAAGTTGCAATTGCTAGTTGGGTCTAAATGGAGACAGTTTTGACATTGCAATGTTGAAGCGTGCAATGTTGAAGCGTGCAATGTTGAAGCGTGCAATGTTGAAGCGATCGAGCTGATCGGGGATTGAAAAGTAACTTTTAGATGAGGTTTAGCCAGAACAATGGATAGAAGAACTGAACGAGAACTGTATGAACGTGAACTGCGCCGTGATGCTGAAATTTCCCGGAATACGGCCAGTACCAACACAGCATTGATAATTGTGTTATTTCTTGCCGCAATTACTGCGATCGGTGCAGTCTTTTTCGTTACAAACCGCCAGAGCGAACCGCAAGCTCCCCAACCCCAATCGCCCAACATCAACATTGAAGTGCCCGAACCGCAAGCTCCTCAGGTTCAGCCTCCCGAAGTGAATATTAATGTCCCCGAAGTGAATATTCCCGAAGTGAATGCACCCGGCTCAGGTGCTTCCTCAGAAGCAGAGAATTCTCAGCCCGCTCCCACCTCAGAATCGCCTCAGCAGTAGAACGTGATTGTTTCTGGATCGCATCCTGGGTAGATCCCGATTGAATCCGATCGGTTCTTGATCGAGTCCTGATTGAGTCCTGATCGCATCCTGGATGAATCCTGATTGTTTCTGTACGACTCCTAATCGATGTTCATCGATTCCGAACGCCTGACTCAGGGTAAATCTACGGGTTTGCCCTGAGATTTCTGTTTTAAACCTGTGCTTTAAACTTGTTTTCTGGCAAAGTGTTCCATGAGCAACCGATGTACAAAAATGTAGCCACCCCCCACTTTTTGTAAAAACGTGAGTTGGGTTGCATGATCTAGGAACCTGGCATCATTCCAGGGCATCCGGCGATCGAGCCAGAAGGTGAGCCGCAGGGACGCATGAACCACACAGGCAGACCCACCCAGGTTCAGGCTAATTAACACGCCATAGATAATTGCAATATAAAGCGGGACAGACAGGACAATAGCGGACAGCATCAGGGCAGGAGTTGTCATACAAGCAATCAACAGGCAATTTTTAGCGGATTGCCGAATCCCTTGATTGGGTCTGGTTTTGGTTTCAATTTCCGAACTGGCATCCAGTCCAGTGGCCACCCCTGCAACCGCTCCAGTGACGGCTCCGCTGATCAAACTAATGATCCAATTCTGATTCAAGAGTCCCAGCCCGTGAAACGCCAGTCCGGTTGTAATGCCGATCGGTAGCCAAAACACTAGATTCCTCCTGATCCGCGGCCACGACCATTTCAGAGTTTCAGTCAATCCCAGGGCATTCCGGGTAAACCTGCTGCCTGTAAACCAATCGGCAACTCCTCCAATCACACCACTCACCCAACCAACGGCAATTCCCAGGAGAACCCCTCGATCGATCACCACAATCATGCCCGTACTGATGCCCAGGATAATGCCCGCTCCAACGCTGTAGGCAAACCTTTGCAGGACACTTTGCCTGGCACTCACTGGCATCCGCTCGACCTCCACCACAAACCAGACTACGATCGCCTGGAGGATATTGCTGGCAGCCCAGGTTAGCAGTCCGATCGCCATACCCCGCTGGATGCCAAAGGAAACCGCTGTTGCAATTCCGTAGATTAATCCCAGGATGAGGCTAATGATTGATGTGCTGATCAGGGTATAGAACAATCGCTGTCTGAAGGTTTGTAACCAACTGCGTTGTAGCCGTTCAATCAAAACGATCGTTTGGGAATGGCAAATCATCTGTCGGGCCAGCCAGTTTAGCCAGTGAAGGGTCTGCGGCCGCGAATAGGGATGGGCGTTGCCCCGCCGTTGAAACATGCGATCGATGTAGGCATCAAATACCTGGCTGCGGCGTTCGGCTAATACCTCAGTTTGGGGTAAATCCTCTACAGCAATGCCCTGATAGGCTAACACCATCAGGTTCAATAAAAGGGGTGACTGGGCAAGTTCCAGCAGAATTTGATCCTGAAGTAATTGCTTCAGTCCCGATAGATTGGTACTGAGGCTGTCCAGATAATAGTGAATTTGCTCGGAGGTGAGCGATCGCAGACAAACCGCAACCTGCACCTTCAGACGATGGGATAAAGCCTCATAGTCTCGGCTCCGGCTGCATACGACCAGCTCGGTGCTGTATTCTTGCTGAAACTGATTGATGGCGACGACACAAGCCTCTCGATAGTCCGATCGCACTTCATCTAACCCATCCAGCAGCAATAGCAACTGTTGCTGTTCCACCCATGCCTGACCCACGCGCCTGGGAACTTGATATTTGATATTTAATTCTTCCACCACCCAATGGGCGATGGGTTGATGGGAACCTATCCAGGATGAGAGGTTTAGAACTACTGGAATCAGGTGAGTCACATCCTGCTCCGCCCGCGCAATCAAATCTCGCGCCAGTTGCAAAAGAGTTGTGGTCTTACCTGCACCGGGTTCTCCCAAAATCAGGAGCGATCGCCCCGTTCCCATCTGGTCAAAAATTGAGCTGATGCGTGTTCCCGGAGATAGCTCATTCAGGGGAGGATTCGCTGCAATTGCTACATTCCAGGGGGGAGAAATGGCATTCGATTGCGCTTCCAGTCCCAATACAATCAACACCTGATCCTGCAAGGAGGCTTCCAGAACTCCCTTCACCCAAAAATTTTTTACCTTGTTCAGCAAAGCCTGACGGTTGCGATATTCCTGGCTGGAGAGGTCGGAGCGAGACGTTGCAGGAAAGTAAGGTCTGCGGGAGTCGGAGGAGAGGGGAGATTGGGATAACCGCTGGATCAAAGTGGGATGGGCAACAGGAGGCAGAGTTTCAGCTTGAAGAGTTTTGGGAACGGTGGGCGTTGGGGCTAAATCAACCAACCGATCGAGACTCTCAGATCCAGCGATCGGATAGAGGGATTGGCAGTCTGCCAGGGCATGGGCCGCGGTGGGATAGCGATGGCGGTAGTCATAACGCACCAGGGTATCCAGAAAGGTAGCCAGATCCGGGGAAATCGATAACCGATCGCCCAAGGCCGCACAGCAAATTTCCCCTGTTTCTAAATCTCTGGGCAATTCGATCGCCGGAATGCCACTCAAGGACTGGAGAGCAACTATTCCCAGAGCGTACAAATCACTGCTAAAGTGTGGCCGCGAAGCAAGCTGTTCGGGAGGGATATATCCTGGAGAACCGACCACCACAGTCAGGGATGTTTGTCCAACCGCTCCCGTATGGGCAGTGACTTGTTTAACGGCTCCAAAATCAATCAGCACAAAGCGGCGATCGGACTGGCGATGGATGATGTTGGAGGGTTTGATATCCCGATGAATCACGTTCTGCTGATGCACAAAAGTCAGAACTTCCAGTAGATCCCGCACCAGGGAGACGACTTCTGGTTCCTTCAAATGCCCCCGTCGTGCCAGTTCCTCCTGCAAAGACGCACCTTCAACATGATCCTGAACTAAATAAAACTCCCCTGCTTGCTCAAAATGGGCTAACAGTCGCGGAATCTGGTCATGATTTCCCAATCGATAGAGCGTGGCTGCTTCCTGGTCAAACAGCCGTTTCGCAATTTTTAGAGTATCTCCAGCCTTCGATCGCGGTTTCAATTGTTTCACAACGCAAATGGGCTGTCCCGGCAAGTGGCGATCGGTTGCCAGGAACGTTTGCCCAAACCCCCCACCGCCCAGTGGCCTGATGAAGGAATATCGACCAGCCAGTACAGTTTCCATGTCTATCAAGCTACCAAATCACTGGGGTTTGAAGTGGGGATGTTAGTAAAGTTTCATCAGCCCCGCTTGCCAAGAAGTTAATTGATCCGGCGTGGTTCGGTGAATTCGCTTCTGGGTACGATCGAATTACTACGGTCGTCTCATGATGGTCGTTCAGCAACACCGGACTGGCGGAACTCCTATGGATATTGAGCAAATACTGAGTCATCGGCTCTTGCAGCAACTCATGAATTCGGTGACAGCCCCCATTCAAGACTGGCTGTTCGCGCATCCAATCTGGAACTGGCTATTGACCCATCCAGTTGTACTGTTGGGACTGGTGATATTGTCGCTCCTGTTGTTCCTGGGACTGATTTCAGCCGTCGCGCATCTGACGGAGGCAATTTGGCTAACCATTCTGCGGCTGCCGCTGAAGTTTGTGCAATGGACGTTCATGGGTTTAGTGGCCCTATTCAAGCTACCCTTTAATCCCAAATTTACGATCGCCCCTATCCCCCAACCGGACAGTTCAGCGGAACGGCTTGCCATCATCCTGAGTCGGATTGAATCTATTCACCAGGAGGAAAATAGTTTATTAGAAGAAGCGCGATCGATTTTGGCGACGCAATCAATCTCAGCAGCGCAATCAATCTCAGCAGCGCAATCGGACTCTAAGCTCAACCCACCTCAACCCTAGTTCATCCGAATTTGAGATGCTAAATCCTGCAAGAAAGGGGAGGATTGAATCCTTGACGGCTTAATCGAAGGATCAAAATATGGACTGGTTCACACGACTTGTGGGAACAGTACTGGTACTTCTCAGCATTAGCGACATTTACTTAACCGTATTGTTTCTCAGAGGAGATCAAAGGAACTTACTGAGTGTTCCTCTGAGCCGGGGGTTGTGGTGGTTCTTTAAGACGATCGTTCGCTACCTTCCTCCTGGACGGAAGTTATACGCTTTTATGGGCCCTACGTTGCTTGTAGCGATCGTTGCCACCTGGATCATCTTAATGCTGACGGGCTTCGCGCTCATCTATTGGCCCGCTTTGGGGCCGGAATCCAAATGGAAACCGGAGCAACGCCCACCGATTTTATTACAGCCCTTTACTACAGCGGGTTTTCCCTATCTACCTTAGGCACAGGAGACATTGTTCCCCAAACGGGTGTTTACCGGCTGTTGATGATTCTACAGGCAATTCTAGGTTTTTCCGTTGTCACCATGACGCTGACCTTCTTTATGTCTGTCTATAGCCAACTGATTCAGCGCAACAGTTTTGCTTCGAGCTTACACTATCGGACTGCCGCAACAGCGGATGCAACGGAACTCTTGATTGGATTAAGTTCAGGAGGTCAGTTTGGGAGCAGTGCCGAACAAACGATTAGCAATACGGCTCAACAAGTCTTAACCCTGATCGAGGCACAGCATAATTACGCGGCTTTGGGCTATTTCCGGTTTCAAGAATCCCATTATGCTCTGGGTCGAATCCTGTTTCTAGTCATGGACACGGCGACGCTGATTCACTCTGCTTTGGCCAGAAAGCTACGCTTCCTTCGTCCATTCTGCATCCGTCAGGGAACTAGCAATGGGCGGAAAACAATGTATTTCAGATCTGGAGTCCTCGTTCGTACCTGAGTGTTTTTCGACTGTTTTTCAACCTTCAAAACAGATGTGGCGGAAACGTTTTTATCAAGCTATGGAAAAGCTGAAAGCGGCAGGCATTGAGACAAGTTCCGATATCGAGCAGGCGGCGGATCAATATGTTTTGCAACGAGAAACCTGGAACTCTGCGGTGTTGAGATTAGCTGAGTATCTGGATTATCGATGGAGCGAAATTGCTCCTGTGGATGGGGCTGAGGATTGGGGCTAGCGGGGTTTTACCGGGAGCATGTCACTTTTGCAAGTCTAACCCTCATCCCCTAACCCCTTCTCCCAAGCGGGGAGAAGGGGAACCGGATCGAAGTCCCTCGCCCTTTGGGAGAGGGATTTAGGGTGAGGGCGACAAAAGTGATATGCTCCCGATTTTGCCTCTGTCCTTATCGCGCTTCCAAAATTTTTCTGATGTTGGGCAGGGCTGCCTGAATCTGTTTTGGAGTGGGTGCGGTTTGTTGAAAACTATCCCGCTGCGACAGGCGTTCCAGCCAGGGATTCAGCCTCGGATAAGCATCCAGTGCGATGCCAAACATTGCCACTGAAGGAACGAGGGTTCCCGCTACGATATCCGCCAGGGAAAATGCGCCTGCGAAATAGGGGCGATCGACCAGTAACGTTTCAAAAAATTGCAACACGGTGATGATGCGTTGCTCCGCCTTTTCCAGGGTTTCAGCAGCGACGGTTAATCCGACCAGTTGTTTGATCAGGGGCAGGGTGGCAGGCTGCAACTCTGTTAGCGAAATCATGGCAACCATCCGGGCGATCGCCAGTGCTTCGAGGTCTTGGGGCAACAGGGCAGGTAGTGGATATTTGGCTTCCAGGTAATCCAGGATAGCGAACGACTCTACGATCCGCAGTCCATCGTCAACGATCGCAGGAACCCGTTGCAGTGGATTAATGGCAGTAAATTCAGCCGAGAATTGATCCCCGTCTAAGTTGAGCTGGATCGGTTCAAATGGAATTTGTTTTTCCAAGAGTGCCATCCAAACTCGCCGGGCATTGACCGACAGCGGCGCATAGTAAAACTGCAACATGGGTTGATGACTCCTCTGATTTGACTGGGACGGATGCTCTCCTATTTTCCGCCATCCCGCCTGCGCCAACCCTGAGGAGATTATTTATACTCAATCAGTTGATTGGTTTTGCCACGCCAGCGGTTCCAGTAAAACTTGATTTGTCCCAAAACATTCGGAAATTTGCCGATCACGCAGGAAAGGGCATAAAGTCCGGCATCTTTGGGTTTCAAGCCGCGTTGGGAACCATACTGATAGACCCGGTAAGTAGTCAGGGGATAAGCCGCCAGGATCAGTAAACTCCAGCCGTGAGTGAATCCACTTAAGCCGATCGCCCCCAAAGGAATCAACAACCCCCAGAGCCAGATGCTACGACTTTCCTTAACCCAGTGCTGTTCTGGACTGCGGCCGTGCAAATAAGCCCCCTCTGCATAGGCATGACCCGCCCGTAGAAATCGTTTCCACCACTGGCTAAAGTGCATCATCTGGGCATCATGCAGGGTCATCTCCGCATCAATCCGCCAAATTTTCCATCCCTGCTGCCGAATTCGCACACAGAGTTCGGGTTCTTCGCCCGCAATCAGCGTTGGGTTAAAGCCCCCTACTTGCTGCACTACCGCCACCCGCATCAGGGCATCCCCCCCGCAAGCCTTGGCTGCTCCGATCGGTGTATCCCATTCCAGATCGCAGAGTCGGTTGTAGATGGATTGCTCAGGATACCGTTCCCGTCGCCGACCGCAAACGACCGCCACTTCTGGGTGGGCATCTAACTCTTGCTGAGCGCGATCGAGCCATCCTGCCACCAGTTCACAGTCTCCATCGACAAACTGCACGAATTCCAGCGTGGGATTCAGCTCCATCAACCGGGCGAATCCAGCATTGCGGGCCCGAGCAGCCGTAAAGGGAATCGTCAGATCCAGTTCTATGACCTCTACCCCCAGGGAGCGAGCCATTACGCCACTGCCATCCGTGGAACCGGAGTCCACATACACCACCTGAGCCGCCTGCTGGGCGATCGCAGAGGTCAGGCATTGACGTAACCGCTCTCCCTCATTCCGTCCGATGGCAACCACACCGACTCGACTCATGGTTAACCTCCCAGCCCATTGCGTTCAATAAAGTCAGTGATTGCATCGAATTTTGGCGAACGTTCCTGCTCGACGTATTCCAAAGCGCCCCAACTGCCCCAACGGCTTGGCTGGGAAATGTCCGAAAAATGCATAAACAGCGTTCCCTCTTCCTGCTTCCAACGTTCCAGCATATCCATGTAAACGTCGTACATGGCGGGTTGTCGATTCAGTTCGATGAAGAATTCGGTGATCCGATCATCGTCTGACTGTACCAGGTGTTGTCCGCCTTCGTAGGCCACTAATTTTAAGCCCTTGTCTTGAGCTACTTTTTGATGATACTGGAAGGAGGTGCTCAATCCCAGCAGCGTATCGTCATGGGGATCGGTATCCAGGACACTCCCCTGCTTAATTTGGGTGATGGCCTGATTAAACCCACCATCGCTGTTAGCCATCCAGGATTCGATCGCACTCTTCGATTCACTGGATGAGAGTCTTCCTGAAAAATAGCCCGTAATCGCGTAGGCATCAATGCCGTGTTGATAGCAGGGTCGATTGCCTTCTGCCACCCACAGGGAGCAATCCAGAGCACTGGTTTCTAACCCCAGCCATCCCGTTTGTGTAGAGATGATGGAAACCACGCGATCGGGTTGATCTGCGAAGACCTGCTTCCAGATATCCGACATTTGGGCTGTCCGCATCCCATACCACTGCATATACGCATCCCCTTTATCCTCTCCCCAGCGGGCTTTTCCTTGTTCCAGGGCGTAGTGGGCTTGCTGGAATTGCCAGTTCCAAACTTCGTTGGAAAACTCGACGTAGGCTTTGAGCTGAGGGTTGAGACAGGTCTTCACCTGATGGGCAAAGTTGGCCATGTATTCATCGGTTGCCTGGTGGGGCATGGTAAACCAGGGGTTGGCTCCCAGGCGATTGGCCAGGGCCACCATGACTTCAACGGGAACACCTTTACCACGGGCATAGCTGGCATCATCCACCCTGGCGCGATTGGCCCACTCCCCTTGTTCAGAATTATTGGTACTCATCCAGTCCATAAACCGGAGGGCAGTGAATTGCCGGGTGCGATCGAGGAAAACGGGATTGAAGATTTCCGTCTGGAAAGTCGTTTCGTATTCCACTGGGACGACGTGGATATTCCGAATGTAATTCCCTGTACGATTTGGATCAGTTGCCGTGATTTGGAGCAGAATCCCATTGTCGGAGGGAGAGACATTGATAATATCCCGACCCGGACGGGAAGCGGCTGAGTCCTTCTGGGCATCAAGACTATACTCGATCGTGCCCTCACCGTCGTACAGTACCACATACTGTCCGCCGGGATACTGTCCCTGAATTTCCCGGAACATCAACGTCCCGACGCGGGTGTATTCCACTGGATCACTCGCCGCTGGCAAAGACTTCACCCATCCCCGTTCATCCAGATCCAGCCGATCGTATTCATCCGTTGACCAGCCGCTGTTACAACCTGGCTCACCGGCAACGCACTGGGGAATCCAGGAGCGGGATGACTTAAAGGCATCCAGAAAGGGCTGCTGGGTAGACCAATCAGCAATGCCGGACAGGTTCGTTCCCAGGGCTAAGGCATCCAGAGAGAGGGGGCGCGCTGGGGCATTGGTGGAACTTTCTAAACAGTCAACGGGCACATTGGAAGCAATTAGCTCGGTGGGATTTTGCCCACTGGAAGAGGTAGAGGGTTCCATCGCATTTTGCGGCTCAGATGGTCTAGACAAACCGATCGCCAGTAGTAAAGCCACTCCAAAGAGGGCAATAAAGCCAATGATACGGCGTGTACCTTGTAGTCGGAGCATTTGCAAACTCATATCTCTCTCCCAGTATCGTGCTTACGTCAGTCCCTCAGGCATAAACCTTGCGGTAGTAGTCCTGATATTCTTGAGACAATAAAGGCTGCCACCAGTCTTGATGGGAAAGGAACCATTCCACCGTAAGGCGCAGACCCTCTTCCACGGTGACAGAAGGAGTCCAGCCCAACTCTGTGCGAATTTTAGTTGCATCGATCGCATAGCGGCGATCGTGTCCAGGACGATCTTTGACAAAGGTGATCAAACTTTCCGCTGGACGCACGGGTAATTCAGGAGCCAGTTCATCCATCAACGTACACAGTTGATGCACCAGATCGATGTTTTTGACCTCGTTATTCCCGCCAATATTATAGGTTTCGCCAGGCGTACCCCGATGAATCACGACATCCAGCGCACTACAGTGATCGCCCACATACAGCCAATCCCGAACATTCTGGCCATCGCCATATACCGGCAAGGGTTTGCCCAGCAGAATGTTGATGCACATCAAGGGAATCAGCTTTTCGGGGAAGTGGTACGGCCCGTAGTTGTTGGAGCAGTTAGTGATCAGCGTTGGTAAGCCGTAGGTGTGATGGTAGGCTCGCACCAGATGATCACTGCCTGCTTTAGATGCGGAGTAGGGACTGTTGGGGGCGTAGGGTGTCGTTTCTGAAAAACCGGGATCCGTTTCATCCAGACTGCCATAGACCTCATCGGTGGAAACATGGTGGAAGCGATAATCCATCGGCTGTCCATTGTTTAACCAGTGCTGCCGAAATGCTTCCAACAGCGTAAATGTACCAACCACGTTAGTTCGGACAAACTCACCAGGGCCCAAAATCGATCGATCGACATGGGACTCAGCTGCAAAGTGGGCGATCGTGTCAATCTGCTCTTCCTGAAGCAACCGATCAATCAGGGGACGATCGCAGATATCCCCCTGGACAAAGCGTAAGTTGGCCCGTCCTTCCAGGTCAGCTAAATTATTGCGATTGCCCGCATAGGTCAGTGCATCTAAAACGACCACGCGATCGCCAGGGTAGGTGGCACACCAATGATGGACAAAGTTTGAGCCAATAAATCCAGCTCCCCCAGTAATGATAATTTTTCGGGGTGTTCTTGATAGAGAGGTTTGTTCGACGGTCATAGGTGATGTACTGGTTTTAGTATTTGGGATTGATGATTTTGGGTTGAGCAAGCCTATGTTTCAGGGATCAGAGTCCTGTAGCCGCCTCCGATTTGGCACTCAGCACTGCTTCTAAGCCAATTCAATCTGACAATCATCCCCCACCATAAAGCGGAGGGCTTTCGGTCGTTTGGGAGCTTCCTTTAACTGGGCGCGTTGACCAATCAAACTATCGACAATCCGGTGATGGATGCCCTCGACCGTTGCCCCTTGCAGCAGGACACTGTGTTCCAGATCGACATCGACCATCTTCACCTGATCGGCAATACTGGTGTACGGCCCAATGAAGCAGTTTTCGATGTGGCAATTATCACCAATCACCACCGGGCCACGAATGGTTGAATTCACCACCTTTGTTCCCGCGCCGAGCTGAACTCGCCCAATGATTTTGCTATCGGCATCCATCTCACCCTGGTTTTTAGGTTCCATACAGCAGGTGTCCAGAATCACCCGGTTGGCTTCCAACAGGTCGTCCTTCTTCCCGGTATCCAGCCACCAGCCGCGAATCTGCTTTGCTTCGACCGCCTTTTGCTGTTCAATTAAGGTCTGAATGGCATCGGTAATTTCCAGTTCACCTCTCGCAGAAGGCTGAATCGCGGCGATCGCCCCATGAATGGCATTGGAGAAAATGTAGATCCCAACCAGAGCCAGATTAGAAGGGGGAACTTTGGGTTTTTCCACCAGCCGCAGCAAACGTCCCTTTTCATCGACTTCCGCCACCCCAAAGGCACTGGGGTTTTCCACCGGACAGAGCATGGTCAGGGCATCCAGTTGATGGCTGTGGAAGTGTTCCAGAAACAGACCCAGTTCACTTTGCACCAGGTTATCTCCCAGGTACATGACGAAGGGCGAATCTCCTAAGAACGGTTGGGCGATCTTAACTGCGTGGGCCAGTCCGGCGGGCTGATCTTGCAGGATGTAGGTAATTTTTGCCCCAAACCGATCGCCATTTCCGGTTTTCGCCTTCACCTCTTCCCCTGTTTCCGGGCTGATGATGATGCCAATTTCCGTAATGCCTGCCTCCACGATCGACTCAATGCCATACCAGAGGATCGGTTTATTGGCGACGGGAACCAGTTGTTTAGCCCCGGTATAGGTGAGAGGACGCAGGCGAGTCCCTTTACCGCCGGAGAGAATAATTGCTTTCATAGGTTAGTTTGTAAAGTTCAGTGAGCATTTGGCGTAAGCCCTGCCGCCAGTGGGGCGGATAGGATGGGAGCAGCGCAGCAATCTTCTGCCAGGCCAGGGCAGAATAGGCCGCCGCTTGGTGGGGGTGGGATACTCTGGAGTGGTGATGGGAACAACTCGCTGAAGCTGAATCGGAAATCCGATCGCCTGAGCCTCTTCAAAAATGGCGACCGCGAAATCGTACCAGCTTGTGATACCACTGTTGGTAAAGTGGTAAATGCCGTTGGGAGAGTCTGAGGAATTGGATAAGAAGTGCGTTGATAGCGTCGTGAGGGTTGTTGCAATATCCCCTGCCCAGGTGGGGGTTCCAACCTGATCGGTGACAACCCTAACCTCGTCTCGCTCTGCCCCTAACCGCAGCATGGTTTTAACGAAGTTCCCTTTACCCAACGCGCCATAGACCCAGGCGGTTCTGATAATGGCATAGCGAAACTCTGGAGAATTTTCATAAACCTGCTGAATCCCCTGTTCACCCAGGAGCTTCGATCGGCCATAGGCTCCGATCGGATTAGGGGTATCTGTTTCGGTATAGGGCGTGTTCAGATTGCCGTCAAACACATAGTCTGTAGAAATATGAATTAGGGTGGCTCCGATCGCCTGGGATGCTTCCGCCATCACCGTTGGCGCAGATCCATTGATCAGATTAGCTAATTCTGGTTCTGCTTCTGCTTTATCAACCGCAGTATAAGCCGCTGCATTCACAACTAAATCAGGTTTAGTTTCCTGAATCAGTTCACGAAGCTGTTCTAGTTGAGTCAGATCAAGTTCTTGACGACTGATGCAAGTGATTGTTCCGATCGCAGGTAAGGTTTTCTGTAATTCTTGTCCAACTTGACCACCACTGCCAATCAGTAAGATATGTGTCATGGATACACCTCAGCCGTTCTCAAGGTCTGTCCGATTTGATCCTTGGCGGAGAGAATTGGGTCTTCGGTCAGTCCCCAGTCGATTGCCAGGTCGGGATCATTCCACAAAATACAGCGTTCATGGGCTGGCGCGTAATAATCAGTGGTCTTATACAAAACCTCCGTTCCCTCCTCCAGGGCAACAAAGCCGTGAGCAAAGCCAGCCGGAACCCAAAGCTGCCGCTTGTTGGCTGCACTTAACTCGCAACTAACCCAAAGCCCAAAGGTCGGTGAGCTTTTGCGAATATCGACTGCAATATCGAAAATCGCTCCAGCAACTACCCGCACTAACTTTCCCTGCACCTGCTCAATCTGGTAGTGCAACCCTCGCAGCACGTTTTTGGCAGAACGAGAATGATTGTCTTGAACAAACCGGACATTGGCTCCAGTTTTTTCGTTAAAGGTTTTTTCATTAAAACTCTCGAAGAAAAATCCTCGATCGTCTCCAAAGACACGGGGTTCAATAACTAGAACGTCTGGAATTTCAGTCGGAATTACGTGCATGAAATCTCTCTGCTATCACCAACAACAACTGAGACTCAGATGGTTGAAAAAACAATTAGAACTGTAGCCATCTGTTGATTAACTCGCCCACTGAATTTATAAATTAGTGGATTTACACACACGATTAACTGGGATTGCAATGCAAGTCTCAAACATCGTAGCGAATTCCCCTAGTCGAATCGTAGCGATCGCCATCCTCCTTTACTTTCTCTTTATGAATGCTTTTGAGTTGTTGTAGAGGGGATAAAGAAGGGGGAATGGGGAGTGGGGAATAGGGAATAGGGACAAATTGTAGGGTGGGCACTGCCCACCGCAGGCGAGTTTCGGAAATTGTAGGGTAGGAGCGATCGTTTTCTGGCAGAGGCGATCGTTTTCTGGCAGGCAAGATGCCTGCGCTATGGATGATGGGTAGAAGTTTCCTATCCTACTCCCCACTCCCTACTCCCCACTCCCTACTCAACCGCATCTCGATCGGTGCGAACCCACTCGGTTTGTGGCTTAAACAGAAATGCCAGGTAGAGAGGAATTTTCCAGAGGAGATACAAGGGGATGGATAGTAAGGTTTGAGCGGGTAAGACAGTTCGCCCAAAGCGGAACCAGCCTGCTAACACCGCTACAATCATCATGCCCCCGGCAAGGCTGAGGAGGAGGGTTGGGAGCCAGGAGGCTCCGAGGAGTCCGGCAATCACCGCTAAGCCAGTGAGCGCGATCCAGCCCATGACCAGGAGGGATAGGGGAGGCACCGAGAGTTCCAGGGCGAGGGCCAGCAAATCCAATCGACGTTGGATCAGGGCAGCTTTGAGTAGTTTGGGAACTTGAGTGACGATCGTTTGTAAATGACCATGTTCCCAACGAGTCCGCTGGCTTTTGGCGGCGTGTTGCTGCTGAGGCAGAAGTCCGGTCACTCTGGCCGTACCGCAGAACTGAGCTGGGTAGCCGTCGATCGCCAGATCAACACCCAACTGCATATCCTCTACAATATTTCCACTGGCCAAAGCTGCCTTCTGGAGTACGGGCCAGGGAAAGGCCATGCCGGTTCCAGTCAGCAAACAGGGTAAATTAAGCTGGGTCAACCCTGTCGGGCGCACCTGATTTTTCACCAGAAAGGCCAGGGCTGAGACGGCATCCTTGGGTTTGGGGTCAGCCGGTTGCTCCATCAAGTACAGAGCTTGTACAGGACGGTTTGTGGCGATTGCCTGCTGGGCGATCTGCGCGAGTGCTCCGGGCTGTGCGAGGCAGTCTGCATCCATGAGGATGACCACATCGGGCGGGTTAGCAGAGAGAAACTGCATCCCATAATCCAGGGCATAGCCTTTGCCGCGACGGGTTTCATCCTGCCGTTCAATCACCGTTGCGCCAGTCGATCGCGCCACTTCTGCGGTTTCATCTGTGCAGTTATCCGCAATTACCACTAGCTGATCGTCGTTGCTTAACTGAGCCAACAAACCCTGGAGGACAGGACGGATCCCCGTGGCTTCGTTATGGGCTGGAACCAGTACAGCAATCCTGGGTTTATCTGCGGAGGAGACCCGGTCAGGTTTTGTCCGGGAAAAAACGGATACACCGCATTCTATCCATAGAACTGCGATCGGAATGAGCAAAATCAGGGCGGCGATGAGGAGACCCGCTTCAGCGACCACCACCAGCATAGGAAAAACTGACAAGGTTATAGCCCCCTTTGCAACTCAAACGACTCAAACAGACTGTTCAAACAGACTGTTTCAATCTACCATTCCCAACTGAGGGTCTCCAGTCAAACGAAGGATGAATCCTGTGAAGACTTACCGAATCTTGCATGAAGTTTTGCTGAATAGTTTCCCTGATGACTGTAAAGTTCCCTCTGGGTCTATATCCTTGTGTTAAAGCACCCGTTGAAGCCCTTTGATCCGGAGACTTGATACCGGACAAACAGCTTTTAAAGAGAAAAACCCAGCAGCCCCCCTGCCGGGTTAATTCCATGAACGTCACTTATCTTTTATTACTGTAATGGGCAGCAATGGCGATCGCCTTCATCTGGCTGGATCGCCTGACTGGGTGATTGCTTAAGTAAGTCATTTGCGGGAGGCTGAGGGACTAGTAGAAGCGAGCGTGAATTGAGCAACCGTAGAGCGGGCAAAATGCCCGCGCAGGCTGGAAGCCTGCACTACGAAAGGTGGGTATATTGCTGCCGAGGTCTACTAGCTGATTTCAGAGGAATCACTCCCACTTAAGTTGAAAATCTGATCTGGCGTAGATGGGCGATTGCTGGAGGGCAGGTGGCGGGGCAACTCTACCCGAAACGTGGTTCCCTGATGCAGTTGGCTTTCAACCGCAATCTTACCTTGCATCATCTGCACGAGTGAATCCGTGATCGCTAACCCCAATCCCGTACCTGCATGCTTGCGGGTGGTAGTTTGATCAATTTGGCGGAACGGTTCAAAAATTTGCTTGAGTTGGTCTTGGGCAATGCCGATTCCTGTGTCTCTCACTGCAATAATGATTCGATCGGACTGGCTCTTTGAAAGATGGCTGACGTTCACCCAAACTCCCCCGGATTCCGTAAATTTGATTGCGTTGGAGAGGAGGTTCACCAAAACCTGGCGCAGTCGGCTGGGATCGGTAAAAATCTCTGCTTCTGGGAGGTCAATATTAACCTGAAGTGATAAGTGCTTTTCTTCAGCCAGCGATCGCAATTCTTCAACTGTAGTATTCACGACCTGGAGCAAATTAAAGCATTCTGGCTTCAACTCCAGGCGACCCGCTTCAATTTTGGATAAATCTAAAATATCGTTGAGCAGTTCTAATAAGTGTTTGCCATTATTGAGAATTCGTTCCACCATATCAGTCTGGCTGGCAGTCAGGCTTCCTTTACTGCGGCGGAGTAATAGCTGGGAGAAGCCAATGATGGCATTGAGCGGTGTGCGCAACTCGTGGGACATGGTAGCCAAAAACTGAGATTTGAGCTGGGATGCCTCAATCAGCTTCAAGTTTTGCAGTTGAATTTGCTGCCGTTGTAACTCCAGCTCCTGATTCTGGCGTTTCAATAATTCGTTACTTTCGCGCAGTTGCTGGTTGGCGATCGCAGCCTTCATCTCAGCCCGGTAGACCCGAATCGCATTTCGCAACACCTGCTCCAACCGCTCTGGTGTGATCCTGGATTTGGAAAGGTAATCCGTCGCGCCTGCCTTCATCAGTTCTACGGCAATTTGTTCATCCCCTTGTCCAGTCAGCACCACCAGCGGCACGATTAGCCCCAATTGTCGAGCATTCCGTACCAGGGTCAATCCATCCTGGTCGGGCAGTTGATAGTCCAAAAAAACACAGTCGAACGGCGTGTCCTTCAGGAGGTCGATCGACTCTGCATAGTTTACTGATTCAAATAATTCCATCGACAAACTTGCCTTTTTCAAGGCCCGACGCACCGCCATGCGATCGACTTCATCATCATCAACAATCAGAACCCTTAAAGTGTCTTCCATAAAATTAGGTTCAACCCAATTAGGGGCGACTTCATCCTATCGTTAATTTCAACCGCTTCAAATCGCCCCTCCGAACTCATGGTATGTCGGCTCTTATGAGAGAGAATAAGCGGGATACAGAATTCAACCCTATATCTAACGTTAGATCTTTTTATAACGATTATTAATTTATTATTAACTCGAAAGAGGGTTGCCCGATCGCCTTATCGGTCTATCTCCAGGGATGGACTTTGTATGGAGACAAAAATACACCGTTGGAGGAATGTCCTCAAAGCCTGCCAACCGCTAGCTTTAGACAGTGTACAACTCAAACGAATTGATTCATTTGAGGAATGCACCGCTGTTACCAACCTGAGCGTATGCTGACTCAGTCCGTCGTTAACCCCTACAGCCTGGCAGCTTGGGGTGTATCCAGTCAGCTGGATCCAGTTCGTCAAGTTCATCGAGGGGAACCTCAATTTGAGCGGCAATACTTCAGCTTGTTAAGGGCGGTCTGTTTTTCATGGAGGATTTAAAGATATGACGGCATCCCTGCCCACGCGAGGACAGTTAGAACGAGCCCTTTCTCAACGCATTCAAGCTCTCTATCGAGAGCAGCTCGGTCACCGCACTGGAAAAGTGACCTGCCAGATTTTTGGCGAGCAACTGGCGATCGTCATTGAGAACTCAATTACCCAACCGGAGCAAATGCTGGCTCAGGCAGAACAAAACGACCTGGCGAGCGAAGTTCGATCGGGTTTGGATAATGCCATTCAGCCCCAGCTCATCCGCTTGATTGAGGAAATTGCTGGAGTCACCGTTGTAGACTTGTTGAGCGATGCCACGCTGGAAAGTGGACGAACGGGAATTATCGCCATACTGGACAATATGCCAACGGTTCGCTGCTCCAATTCCAGGAAATCCCAGGATTCCTCGCTAGATCCAGATAGTGATGGCGCAAATCCTGACAGTGATGGAGCGCAAAACGCTGAAATGCAGAACGCTGGACAGCAATAGTTTGATACGCCAAGTTTCATGAACCACTCAATCGATGCCCATCAGCAGCTACTCCATCTGATAGAAGCGGACTTTCAAACCTTCTATCAAATTCAGCTTGGTCACCACCCCAATAAAATTGTTTGCCAGTTTTTTCAGAACACCCTGGCGATCGTTGTCAAAGGTTCAGTGACAAAACCTGAGAAATTACTGCTGAAGCATGGTCAGCAAAACTTGGCGCAACGAGTTCGTCTCAACCTGGAACAGTTGATGCGACCGCAACTTAAATCGCTCATCGAAGGCTTAACCCAGGCAGACGTAGAGGATCTACTGATTGATACCCATCTGCGGACTGATCAGACCAGTGTGATTGCGATTCTGTCCCATCCCCCCTCCCTGGCTTGCCAAACAGCTTCACACGCTTCCTCCGGCATGGAGCCCTGACCCCTCCATCCGAACCATCCGCCCTTACATCCAGCTAAATATCTAATATCTAACGAAGATGGCGACGAATCGCAGCTTCCAAATCCTCTAGCATATAGGGTTTGCTGATGTAGTCTGCAAAACCAGCAAGTAGTAGACTTTCTCGGTCTTCCGTTTTTGCAAGTGCGGTCACTGCAATCACCGGAATTTGCTCTGTTATTTCGTCTTGCTTGAGATGTTTCACCAGTTGGATGCCGTCAACATCCGGTAGAAGCACATCCATAAGAATCAGGTCAGGTTGGTACTCTTTAACCGTAGCCAAGGCTTTACGGCTATCTTTTTGCCCAACAAAGCGGTACCCAAAAGACTCCAGCACATAGCGAATGAGCAGCAAATTGTCGTCATCGTCTTCTACAACCAGGATCAAGGGATAAGTAGAGCTAGAGACTGACTGGCTGACGCAACAAGAATCAGACTGATGTACGTAGTATGGCAATGGGAGTGCCGAGTCCATATGTCCCAGAGACTCCGTATTACAAGTTGTTGGCAATTTACGAGAGACGCGAGGCATTCTTGAAGCGGTATAAGCGCTAGGAGCAGACTGGCTCGATCCTACTGCATCCAGGTGGTTTAGCTCTGTCCGCGCAGCAGCCGGAGAGAGGCTAAATCAAGTTGGAAGGGGCAAATTCAGTTAACTGATTATACAAAAAAAGGAAAGAAATTAATATTGGCTTAATATTTCCGAACACTTCCAGTTTACTGAATTTCACACAAAGTGCAAGTTCAACGGAAATGTTTCTGGCAATACAGCTCGATTTGCTCTGGTTTGATCGCTTCATAGAAGCAATTGTGTTTCACCCTCATTGTATAGGATTTACATCGGTCTGTACTGAGGACAACACCCTGATTCTTCGCCTTGCAGGGAATGCCTCTTTGTGCTCGATCGCGTACGGGAACGCAATCCGCAGGGAGTAATACACAACTTAACGCTTTAACCAGATCCGATCGCTTCACCCGCAATCCCCAATTCCCTACAATAAACACAAGCGTTTGTTGATTTTTATTCAATTCTTAGCGACTTCCTATACCTATGCCCTCAACAGTTGCCGATATTATGACCCCCGATCCAGTCGTGGTGTCTCCCGAAACTTCCCTCAATGAAGCAATAAAAATTTTGGCAGAGCGACGCATTAGCGGTTTGCCTGTAGTGGATGCTGACGGTAAACTAACCGGAGTCATTTCTGAGACAGACTTAATGTGGCAGGAAACTGGAGTCACTCCACCCGCGCATTTCATGATTCTGGACAGCGTGATTTATCTAGAAAATCCTGCCCGGTACGAACGTGAGTTGCATAAGGCTCTGGGTCAAACCGTCGGTGAAGTGATGACGAAAAAGAACATTATCACCGTTACCCCTGATCAGCCGATTCGGAGTGCTGCCCAACTCATGAACGATCGCAAAGTGCACCGCTTGATCGTGGTGGACGAATCCAAACAGGTGGTGGGGGTATTGACTCGGGGCGATGTGGTGCGCTTCATGGCGACCCATCAGGAATGAGTTGATTTTCTTGATTCAAAACACTTTTCAAAATCACAGTCTAAACCTTTGTAGAAGACGAGATACTTAGAATGAGCATTACGCCTGAATCAGTGCAAGAATTATTGAGTTCAGATGATTTTGGTCAACGATTGAGTGCAGTCAACCAACTGCGGCAGCTTGATCCCCAAGTTGCATTTGAGATGATTCAATCTGCGATCGTTGATTCGAGTGTTCGAGTCCGGTATGCGGCGGTTAGCCAAATGTCAACCCTGGGGCATCAGAATCCAGCATTGTCCCTGGAGGTGCTACGGCGATGTTTGCTAGAAGATCCAGAAACCGATGTTCAGGCCGCAGCCGCAGATTCTTTGGGGGCACTCAAACTGACCGAAGCCTACGATGATCTGGCCATGCTTTATCATCAAACTTCTGAATGGTTGGTCAAGTTCAGTATTGTCGCTGCGTTAGGCGAGATGGGTGATCCGCGATCGTTTGATCTGTTATCGACTGCCCTACAATCCGATAATGAACTGGTTCAAACTGCTGCGATCGGTTCCCTGGGAGAACTCGGTGATCACCGTGCCCTACCCCTACTGTTGCCGTTTGTAGATAATCCAGATTGGCAAATTCGCCACCGAGTTGCCCAGGCTCTCAGTCATTTTGACAGCCCAGATGCCCGGTCTGCCCTGGAGCGGATGGCGCAGGATGAGGTCGATCTGGTTGCCCACGGGGCAAAAGCTTATTTGAATTCTTGATCACCCATTAGAACCAATTAGACATTAGAACCCATTAGATATTGGGATTGTATCTATCGCCTGATCTGGATAGAGCTTGAATCAAGATAAAAGGAAGGGGCTTCGCACTGCAAAGCCCCTTTTTGTCATCCGTTTAGAGGACGCAAATGAATGCTGCGATGGATAGCCCTATTCAGCCGCACTGCTCCGTTTCCGACCCCGTCCAGACGGGCGTGAAGTCGTCGTTTTCGATCGAGAGGTTGGCTTGGCTTTAGCCGCCGTTTTTGTTTTCGCAGCCGATCGAGTTCTAGATGCTGTCGTCGATGAGCTTTTAGCACGACTTGTGGTTCTGCGCTTTTTCGTCGGTTCCGCTACTTCAGAAGCGGCTTCCGCTGCATCAGGGGATGGGGGTGCTTCATCGGGAGATGCAGCATCGGAAAGATCGGCGGACTGTTTCGCTAGCTGTGTTTTGCGAGAGCGATTGGAGGTTCGACGAGTCCGTTTGGGTTTGTCAGAGACTTCCTTTCTAGCTGCTGCCAGGTAGCGTTTTAAGGATGCAACGGTGATGGTTACCCCTTGAGTCGCCAAAATCTCAACGACTTCCTCATAGCTGTATCCCCGATTCAGTGCATCTGTGATCGATTCATGTAGCTCCCCAATCGCTTCCCGCAACGAGAGATTTTCCTTGGGTTTCGTTTCTAGTTCGTTCAAAGTTGAACGAGTGGTTTCGATCGCAGATTGTGAAACGGATGCAGAAGCAGACGAACGCTTTCTCGTTCTAGCCATATTAGATGTTCCTACAAGTACAAGATATCCTGAGTTTCTGAATGAACAGACAGGGTGTGCTTAGTGTGCATTTGACATTCAGAACACAGCGTTCGGCATCTTTATAGTCATGTGTACTCTCAGTCATTTTTGAGAGCTAACCCATCATGTTGCTGCGGCTGATATCTGTTAGAAAAATGCATACTTTCTATTACATTACCAATTTATCTTTCCCATGTAGCAATTCATTTAACCAGTTAGGACAAAAATACAAAATTGCTGTGGAAATATAGCAATCAATGATACAAAATAGTGTTCATTCTTCCCTGGCAGGGTTGCCTCGTTTGGTTCAGAATGTTCATCACTGGGTATCTTGGCTCGTTTCAAATTCTTCTGGAATGGACAAAGCAAGTTGATATACCTGTCGGCGTGAGAGAGAAGTCTTTTGAGCCAGGTGACGGCTGGCCTGCGAGCGAGATAACCCCTGTTGAAGAAGTTGCTGAAGTTCTGCTTTCAGGGCGGCCTCAGAAAGGACGGGTTCGCTTAACTCAGCTCCGGCTAACACTAATGTAAATTCACCCTGAGGATCGCTGGTTTGGTAATGTTCGATCGCCGCTTGAATGGAACCTCGCCAAAATTCCTCGTGCAGTTTGGTAAGTTCACGCCCCAGGACGATCGCCCTTTCTCCACCTAAAATTTCACTCAACTCCTGTAGAGTTTGTCGCAACCGATGGGGGGATTCATAGAGGATGAGAGTGCGCGTTTCGGCCCGGAGTGCTTCCAGTCGATCGGTACGTTCCTGTCCTTTCGCAGGTAAAAAACCTTCAAATGAAAAGCGATCGGTGGGCAATCCGGATGCACTGATTGCTGTAATCACTGCGCTCACGCCTGGGATGGGAACCACTAAAATATTCTGTTCGACGCAGGCTTTGACTAATTCATAACCGGGATCAGAAATGCCTGGCATTCCTGCATCTGTCACCAGGGCGATCGCATCTCCCCGCTGTAACCGCTGGAGTAATTCCGGATGCCGACTGCGGCGGTTATGGTCGTGGTAGCTGACCTGGGGCGTAGTGATTTGAAAATGCTGGAGCAGTTTGCCGGTGTGGCGCGTGTCTTCCGCTGCGATAACCTGTACTTTTTGCAAGGTGTCGATAGCTCGGAAGGTCATGTCTTCCAAGTTTCCGATTGGGGTTCCAACAATATAAAGTGTCCCAGCTTGTATTTCCATATAGGCATATTACCTGGAGTGGTAGCAGTTAGTGAATTTTCTGATGGAGGGAGGAGTGTTACCTGTATTATTTCTGCCTTGCTAAGCCGTGATATTGCGGATGATAAATTTACAGAGAGCGTACTGAGTAAAGACTTTATAAAGCCCTAATAATACTGTGGGTTTGTCTGATTGGGTTGTTCATACTGCTCGATAGGGAAACCCAGTCATTCGTAACCGCGTCCTTCCTATGAGTTCAATTCTTCAGATGCGTCTATCTTATTCTGCTACCGCATCCCAACCTGGGGAAAACCAGGATCATGGTATTTCAAATGGGCATTCTTCCAAAAATCATTCCCAAGTCCACCCTTCTGTCGCCAGTTGGATGAAACGATCGGTTGATATTACTGGGGCGATCGTGGGCTTGTTTCTGACTGCCCTGGTATTGATTCCTATTGCTTTCGCCATTTACTGGGATAATCCTGGCCCCATTCTTTATAGTCAAACTCGCTGTGGCTTTCGGGGAAAACCTTTCCGCATCTGGAAGTTTCGATCCATGGTGAGGAATGCGGAACAACTGAAACATACCGTGACTAATCAGGCGAAAGGGAATATATTTAAGAATGATAATGATCCCCGTATTACTCGTGTGGGACGCTTTCTCCGCCGAACTAGCCTGGATGAATTACCACAGTTCTGGAATGTATTGCGGGGTGATATGAGTTTGGTTGGTACTCGTCCTCCCACGCCAGATGAAGTAAAAAGCTACACCGATTACCATTGGAAACGGCTAGAAGTGAAGCCTGGCATGACGGGTGAATGGCAGGTGAATGGTCGCTCCACCGTATCAAACTTTGAACAAATTGTGAAACTCGATCTCCGCTATATGCGTCGCTGGTCGATCGCCTACGATTGGCACTTGATTCTCAAAACTCTCCTGGTTGTCGTGAAGCGTAAGGGAGCCTGCTAGCAGTTGTAGAATGCAGATTGCACATCTAGATTGAGGACTGGGGTAAATCTAGATTGCACTGAAGTATCAGGAGTTTGCAATGAATCTGGCAGCAGAACTGTGGCAAGACAATCAGGATTTGGCCATTGCCTGTTTAGAAAATGCCTTTGTTCAGGGAATTGGGAATGGCACACTGCCTGAATCTCGGTTTTCCTACTACGTGGGGCAGGATGCCTTTTTTCTGGAAGCCTTTGCCCGAGCCTATAGTATTGCAGCCGCTAAAGCTCCAGACTGGCAAGGATTTAGCGTGTTTCATCATCTGGCAGATGGGGTGTTGCAAGAGCTGAAACTGCATCAGAGTTATGCAGCGCAATGGGGCGTCGATCTTCAGGCAGTCCAACCGGGAACTGCAACCCGTCGCTATACGGATTTTCTACTGGCAACCGCCTGGAGTCAGGAAGCAGGCGTAACGACAGCCGCGATGCTGCCCTGCATGAAGCTATATGCCTTTCTAGGGCAAGCACTGGCTCAACCTGAAATTCCCCAGCATACTTATACAGACTGGATTCGCACCTACAGCAGCGATGACTTTCAACCCCTGGCCGATCAGCTAGCTGAATTAGCCAATCAGTACGCAACCCTAACGCCGATCGTCCGATCGACTTACCGCTATGCGATGCAGTGTGAACTCGATTTCTTTGAAGCAGCCTGGAGTGAAGGGAGGGGCGATCGGGCTCAGTAGCGTCGGCGACTGCCAATCAGGGCGCGGTTAATCAGACCCAGGATGGCAGAAAAAACGGCTGAACCAATGACTGACCAGACCAATGGAAAGGTTGTATCCCCAATTGCAATGGGGAGAAAGATGGGTAAGCCAAACTGACGAGCGACCCATACTCCAATATAGGCACCAACAATTCCGACAAAGATAGAAACCAGACAACCGCCAGCCGTGTAACCGACCAGAGCTTGTCCAATCCCGCCGCAGAGGGCTGCGACCAGTAGTAGAAGCAAAAGTTCAATCAGCGACATTTGGGGGGGAGAAGATTTCAGATAGTGTGGGTTAGAGAGTCATTCAGAAAACAGCAAAGTTATGATGGATCCGATCGACGGGGTCAAGAGGTGGGTTATAGACCGAATGGGAATGGCAAGCAAAGCGGGCTAAATGGGTTTTACAACGCTTAAATTGCCGTAGTATAGCCATAGAGCATAACAGATTTAATTTGGTTCTGTCTCTAATGAAAGAGGTAATCTGATCGAACAGCGGAGAGAATGGAGATAAAGCTGTTTCCCCAGTCATAAATGCCTACTTTAGAGATGAATGCCCTGTTTTTAAACCCAGATTCTATGATGGATCGGATTTTGGTCGTCGATGACATTCCTGATAATTCTTTCCTCCTTCAAACCATTTTGGAGTCTGAGGGTTACGAAGTCGATGTCGTGGATAGCGAACCAGCCGCCCTGGAAAAAATGGAAGCGGAACCTCCCGATTTAGTCCTATTAGATGTGATGATGCCGGATATGAATGGCTATGAAGTCATTCAGCGGATGCGCCGTAACCCCCGACTCCCTTTTATTCCGGTGGTATTGGTGACAGGGCATGATCAACCAACTGCAGCCGAGGGATTTGATGTTGGTGCAGATGGATTTATTCGTAAACCTGTTGATTTTAATCAATTACTGGATCGGGTGCGATCGATTTTGCCGAATAAAGACTAGAGGCTTGAGGCTTGAGTCCTGAGCTTGATTTAGCCTAGATTGGCTAACCCAACTTCATTGGTTGTGAAATCCCTGCCTGCTCCTCGGCTTTAGTAGAAGTGAGTCTGTTGATAATGGGAATGTATGCCCAACGGAGAGCTTTCCTTTTGACGACTGCAATCCCAACTGCCCAACCATTCCTTCCCTCTCTCTCATCTTCCTCAACCCATTCATCCAGCTCGAAGCTTTGGATGCCCGATCGGGTTCTCTTCACCCCTGCGGCATTCGATGAATCCTGGGGACAGCAAATCTATTCTCGTGTTCAGGCACTAGACTTGCCAATTGAAGTGTTGCCCCACAACCGCTTGACGGGTTTGCGGGGAGAGGATGAGCGAGAAACCTATAGACTTGCAAAACGGACTCTGGCAGTGGTGACGGCTCCCCCCAGCCGCCTGAAGCTCAGTCCGATTCCCCCCTCTGCGGACTGGCAATTTCATCTGGCGGAGGGTTGCCCTGCCCATTGTCAATACTGCTACTTAGCGGGAAGTTTGCCAGGGCCGCCCGTGATTCGGGTGTTCGCTAACCTGCCGGAAATTCTGTCCCAGTTGCCATCCTATGAAAAACCGGGCACGCAAACCAGTTTTGAGGTAAGTTGCTATACCGATCCGCTGGGCATTGAGCATTTAACCGGCAGCCTGGCAGAATGCATTCGCTATTTTGGTTCGCGGGAGCAGGGTTATCTCCGCTGGGTATCCAAGTTTGATGAAGTGGATCACTTACTGGATTTGCCCCATAAGGGTCATACCCGCTGCCGGGTTAGTGTCAATGCAGCTCCCATTGCTACCCGAATGGAAGGGGGAACTGCCTCTGTGCCAGCCCGCTTGCAAGCGTTACGACGATTGGCTCTGCCCAAGCAGGAGGGGGGCGGCAACTATCCGATCGGCTTAGTCATTGCTCCGATCATGGCGATCGAAGACTGGCAGCACCATTACACGAAACTATTTGAATCTATCAGTAAGGCGATCGACTTTGACTGTGATCTGACCTTTGAGTTGATTTCCCACCGCTTTACGCCTAAATCAAAGCAAGTCCTGGCGAATTGGTATCCTCGTAGTCCGCTTGAGATGGATGAAGCCACGCGACAGGTGAAGCGCAATAAGTTTGGCGGTACGAAGTACGTTTATGAGCCTGCGACCATGAAAGCTTTGCGCCAGTGGTTTGAGCAGGAAATTGCGAAACGATTTCCCAAGGCTCAGGTTTTGTACTGGACTTAGGATTAGGGTTAAATAACCTCAGTAGATCACAAACCTTGTTTAGATCCCCCCTAGCCCCCTTGAAAAAGGGGGAACCGAGCCGAAAAAGGTTTGAAGTTCCCCTTTTTAAGGGGGATTTAGGGGGATCAACAGCAGGCGTTGCCGTGAATGCAATCCATTTTCGATCTACTGAACCTGTAAAGCGTTTTACTTTGCTGACTGGGCGGGCAAGACTTCAGCTTGAGCTCAGACGTTCGGCGAAGCTCAGTCGAGCCGTCGCAACGCTGCCCACCCCACAAGAAGTCTAGATTGTTCGGTTTTTGCTGACTGAGCGGGCAAGATGCCCACCCCACAAGAGATCCAGATTATTCAGTTCGCATTACTTGGATGCGGACTGGACTGAAATTTGCCGTGAACTAATGCAGTTCAGAGCCGGAAATTCGCTCCAGGTTGGTTTTATCCACAGGTGATAGGGATTCTCCATCCGATCGCTTGGCTTCGCGGGTTTTTTCTGCAAGGGACAGCCATTTCTCGCTGGCGTGTTCTCTCGCTTCTTCAATCACCTGATTGCGTGGCTCGGTCTTACCTACGACCGCTTTCGTCCGATCGAGTCCTTCATAGATGCGATCGGAGGCTTCTTCTGCTTTGTTGGCCGCATGGTCTAGATCCGGGATATCAGGAGCCTGCGCCACAGTTACGGTCGATACTGGGAGAGGAGTTGCTGCCGCTGTAGGGGTTAGAAGCCCGAATCCGCCTGCCCCTCCCCCAATTAGCAGTAGAATCGCCAAACTCAGTGCAGCCGATCGAACTACTAAACGGACGGTTCTGAGCTGAATTGATTTGAATATCAGGATCGGTTGAAACTTTGCCATGATTTGAGCCACTGATGCTGGCATAACGAGTGCTTGCGTACTTAGTACAATAGTGGCTGTCCGGCTTCACCGTATCTATCACTCGAACGATATCCGCTGGCTGGCTGGGATTCTAAGGTTCAATAAGGCTGGGAGGAGTCAAAAATTTGAATTCACTGAAGGATTCCTCGGCTCCGGTCGCCTTACGCTCACTATAGCGATCGGTTAAGTAATCTGAGTATCCCCGCAGGAGCAGCGTGAATTTGTAGAGTTCTTCCATAACATCAACCACCCGATCGCGGTAGGGAGACTGCTTCATCGTGCCGTCTTCGTTAAATTCCTGATAGGCCTTTGCCACAGAGGATTGGTTGGGAATCGTGAACATCCGCATCCAGCGTCCGAGTAATCGCATGGTGTTGACTGCATTGAAGGATTGCGAACCACCGCTGACCTGCATCACAGCCAATGTTCTTCCCTGAGTGGGTCTGACCGCACCGATACTTAACGGAATCCAATCAATCTGGTTCTTCAAAATGCCCGTAATTTGACCATGCATCTCCGGGCTAGACCAGACCTGCCCTTCCGACCACAGGCTTAACGATCGCAATTCCTGGACTTTGGGATGGGTGTCGGGTACGCTGCCGTAGATGGGAAGCTCCCTGGGATCAAAAAACTTTACCTCTGCGCCAAATGCCTCAATGATTCGGGCTGCTTCTTCGGCCAGCAACCGACTGTAGGAACGTTCTCGCAAAGAGCCATACAGAAACAAAATTCGCGGCGGATGATTCCAGCCATTCATCGATTCATTCATGCTCGTGTTGTCCTGCACTATGGTTCTGTTCTGCTGCCAGGTTCTGAAGAAAAGTGGTTTGGGCTTCCCGCAGTTCCACCTGTGGATTGGCACTCAAGATTTGCTGAACCGCATCCTCGTAGGATGACCCGGTCGCGATCAGATAGGAGGCGATCAGCGTTCCTGTTCGACGACGACCACTGGTACAATGCACCGCGATCGCATGACCGGAACCTATCTGCTGTTCGGCAAACACTCGAAAGTCCCGAACTTGTTCTGACGTTGGGGCAGTGCCGCCCTGAGTGGGCAACCAGCGGTAGGGGAAATTTGCGGCTTGATAAAGATCTAAATTACCGGGATCATCCATCACAGAGACGATCGCCCCGATTCCCATGGCCCGAAGTTGGGAGAGTTCTGCCTCAGTGGGTTTGCGAACTCCGGCCAGTTTGCCAGGAATCACCCACCAGAGATTTTCGGCGATCGGTTGGAGGGGGTTAGATTGAGTTTGTGGCTGTTTCATTCACCTAATTTGTTACTGTTCGGATCAATCCAATTCAGCGTATGGTTGAGCTACGATCATTGCTCAATTATCATAACAAAAAAAATTGATGCATTTTTCCTATCCATTTCCTATTATTCCGAGCTAGCGTGTACACACAAGCCTGACTGTATCTGGACAGAAAACTGGGCAATGCAAAATGTAGCGATCAAAATGTAGCGATCGGGGTTTCGCCTACCCCAATTCCCTCCCAGAAGTTTTACCTATCCCTATCCCCTCCCAGGAAGGGAAAATGGAGCTGTGGATTGACAAAATTCTCTGGGGCGTTTGTCCTGCTTTGACTCAAGCAGCCTTAGTCCATCACAAATCATACTAAGAACCCCCTTTCTTTCCTTAAGAAAAGGGGAACCGAGCTGAAAAAGGTTTGAAGTTCCCTGACAAGGGAGATTTATTCTGCCTTTGGTTTTACTGGTTATGTTCGCCAGCCATTGACTTCCACATTGCTTGCCCTGATTCACGTCCGACCTGAATCAGTTTTGCAGCGTATGCACTCCGGCCAAATTGAACCAATAGATAGATACCAGTGCATCCCATCACTACAGGAGAAAGCCACTCCAACCAGGAAATGTGGCAGCCCAGCCGGGAGAGCAGCACGACCAACAGGTCATCCAGGAGGCTAAAGCAGAACACAGCCGATTGACGCACGATGTTTGGGAAGGGATCCTCTATGTCGATTGCTAAAGGTTTCATACGGTTAAATTCAAGTTCTGCACTTTAGAGACCGGAAAAGTTATGAATCTTAGTGGAGTCATATACTTGCGTCTCGTTTCAACGTGAGGATCTCGATATACTGGCGATATATTGGCGATCGCTACACTTTGACCAAGCAATTCCACCGTAACAATTACAGCCCTGATCCTAGAAGATGCTTGAGGCAGACCTGCTCCCATCCCAATGACCGAACTTGTGCCAGAACACCCTCTATCTACAGCCATACCCCCTTCCTGGAGTTCAGCCCCAGAGTTAGCCCCAGAGTTTAGCCCCAGAGTTAGCCCCAGAGTTTAGCCCTCAAAGTTCAGCTTCAAAGGCAAATCGGGAATTCTTATGAGTAGGATGTCTTAAGTGACTTTGATCATTTCACTCAAGCCCGATTGGTATCAAACTATAGAGTTTTTCCTGAACGCACTTCCCGTATGAATCCTACTGAGTCTCTAGTTGCAACACCATACGCAGCGTTTGATCTTTTACACACGTCAATTTGGATTTGTGATCTGCAAACCTTACAGATTCAGTGGGTCAACCAGGCTGTTTTAGAGCTTTGGCAAACCCAGAGTTTAGACCAATTATGCAGTCGGGATCTGAGTGTGATTACTAATTTTGATCCGCTGCGCTTATCTGAATATATGGCTCAGTTTCAGCAGGGCAAAACAGTGCAGGAACGCTGGCGATTTTATCCTCCTGAACAGCCGATCGATCTGGAGTGCTACTGTTCGAGCATTCCGTCTGCAGAAGGTCAGAGCGTCATGCTGATCGAAGGCAGAATCATTGACCGGGTTCAGGAAGATCTGCTGCGGCTGCAAAGTGCAACCCTGGAAGCCTGTGCCAATAGCATTGTGATTACCAATCGGCAGGGAATTATTCAATGGGTGAATCCTGCCTATGAAAAGCTGACTGGGTATACCTATGCAGAGTCGATCGGCAAAACGCCCGGTGAACTGGTTCAGTCTGGCGCGCACCCCCAGGAATTCTATCGAGACCTATGGCGTACCATTCTGGCGGGTCAGGTCTGGCACGGTGAGGTGATTAATCGTCGTCGAGATAATAGCCTCTACATCGAAGAGATGACGATTACGCCCGTTTACGATCGCCATCACGAAATCAGTCACTTCATTGCCATCAAGCAAGATATTAGTGAACGAAAGCTGATGGAGGAGAGGCGGGCCCAGGCAGAAGCAGCCCTGCGCCAAAGTGAGGTTCGCTTTCGAGGCATATTTGAGACTGCGGCGATCGGCATTGGGCTAACCACTCTGGAGGGAGACTTACTGGATTGCAACAGTGCCACCCTCCAAATGCTGGGCTATTCCAGGGAGGAATTGCAGCATCTCAACTTTAGACAGTACTCCCATCCAGATGATTTAGAGGAAGATCTGAGGCTTTATGAAGAATTGCTGGCTGGCAGATGCGATTCTTACCAGATGGAAAAACGCTACATTCGCAAAAATGGGCAAGTGTTTTGGGCCGGCTCACGGTGGCAGTCATCCGGGATGAACAGGGAGAACCGCTCTACACCTTTGGAATGTTAGAGGATATTAACAACCACAAGCTGGTTGAACAGACGTTGCTAGAAGAACGCCAACTGTTTATGGCTGGCCCAACCGTGGTCTTCCAGTGGCGTGCCGTGGATGGATGGATGGTGGAGTACGTCTCGCAAAATGTTTACGAACAACTAGGGTATACCGCAGAGTCCTTTATTGAGCAAATTTCCTACGGGAGTTTGATCCATCCAGATGATGTGGAACGAGTTGTGCAAGAAGTTCAGGCTCATACCCAGGCAGGGCTTGCTTTTTTTGAACAGGAATATCGCTTGCGCCACGCGAATGGAGACTATCGCTGGTTCTACGACTTCACTACGGTTGTGCGCGGAGTGGAGGGTGAAGTGGTGCGCTACTTGGGGTATGTCCAGGATATTACTGAGCGCAAGCAAACGGAAGCGGCTCTGCGAGAAAGTCAGGCTCTATGGCAATACGCTTTGGAAGGCAGTGGTGATGGGGTTTGGGATTGGAATCTGCAGACTGATCAAATTTTCTTCTCTCCGCGCTGGCAGGAAATGTTGGGATTTGAACAGGACGAGGTTGAACCGTCCCTGAATCAATGGCTCCAACTACTTCACCCAGACGATCGCGCCAGCGCCCAGGAAGCGATCGATCGGTATCTGCGGGGGGAAACTATGCAATATGCGATGGAGTACCGCATTCAGTCTAAGAATGGAACCTATCGGTGGCATTTCGATCGAGGGCGGGTGGTGCAATGGACAGAGGATCATCGTCCGCTGCGCATGATCGGAACCAACGTGGATATTACGAAACAGAAGCAAACTGAAGAAACCCTGCGATCGGTGAGCGATCGGCTGCAAATGGTTCTCTCCACCAGTCCTGCGGTGATCTATACCCTACGCCCCGGCAATATTGCCCACATCATGTTTATCAGTGAGAATCTCATGGCCATTACGGGGCATCACCCTGACAGGGCGGTGAATAATCCAGATTGGTTTATTAATGGGGTTCATCCTGACGATTGGGAGCACCTGATCAGCCAATCCGATCAATGGTTTGCTGAGGGATCTAACGATCGGTTAAGTCTTCAGTATCGCTTCAGAAAGGCAGATGGTGCCTGGGTTTGGTTGGATGACCAACTAACCGCCGTTCGAGATCCGGATGGAACGGTCGTGGAATTAGTAGGAGCCTTCGTAGACATCACCGCTCAGATTGAATCCGATCGCCGTCTGGAAAGAATTTCGCGTCATGTCCCTGGCGTGATTTACCAGTATCGCCTCAGACCGGATGGCAGTTCCCATTTTCCCTATGCCAGTCAGGGGATTCAGGATTTTGCTGGCGTGTCCCCGGAAGGGGTGCGAGTTGATGCAGCTCCAGCCCTGGCAGCCGTGCATCCAGACGATCGAGAACGGGTCAGCCAGTCCATGCAGGAGTCTGCTCAAACCTTAACCCTGTGGCAGTGTGAGTACCGGGTGCGTCATCCCAATGGGCAGGTGATCTGGCTATCGGGACAGGCAACGCCGGAACGAGAACTGGATGGCAGCACTCTCTGGCACGGCTACATCATGGATGTCACCGATCGCAAACAGGCGGAGGAGAGGCTGCGTCAAAGTGAAGCGACCAAGCAGGCGATGCTGGAGGCCATTCCAGATTTACTGATTCGGATTAATCGAGATGGAATTCGGCTTGACTTTATTTCAGGTGGAGAAATCCAGATTCTTCCAACAGTGGATCCAACTCTGCAGCAATCTATCTATGAAACGCTCCCTCAAACGGTGGCTGACTTGAGAATGCATTTCATTCATCGGGCCTTGGAAACCCAGAAACGACAGATTTATCAACACGAAATCGACATTAATGGTGAACTGCATCACGAAGAAATTCGGATTGTACCGATCAATGCAGATGAAGTATTGGTGATGGTGCGAGATATCACCGATCGCGTCATGGCTGAAACTGCCCTGCGGGAAAGTGAAGCCCGGTGGCAGTTTGCCCTGGAAGGATCGGGAGATGGGGTTTGGGATTGGAATGTGCAAACCAGTGAGGTCTTTATCTCGCGGCAGTGGAAAAGGATTCTAGGCTATGACGAACAGGATGCAGTGGGTTATTCATTGGATGAGTGGGAGACACGACTTCACCCAGAAGATAAGGCGAAATGTTATGAAGCCCTCGACCAACACTTTAACGGTGAAACACCCGTTTACCAGCATGAATATCGGCTGCGCTGCAAAGATGGTACCTATAAATGGATTCTCGATCGCGGTAAGGTGATTCAATGGACGGAAGATGGCAAACCGTTGCGGGTGATTGGGACTCACTCCGATATTTCCGATCGCCGAAACATGGAGGAAGCCTTACGCGAGAGCGAGTCTCGTTTTCGCAGTGCGTTTGACCATGTGGCAGTCGGGATGGCACTGGTCGCTCCTTCGGGACAGTGGTTGCAAGTGAATCCGGCTGTATGTCAGATGCTGGGCTATTCGCAAGCGGAAATGCTGTCCTTAAACTTTCAGAGCCTCACCCACCCTGATGATCTGGCAGTTGATCTCGTCCATGTGGAGCAGATGCTGCGGGGTAAAATTCAGGTCTGCCAGCTCGAAAAACGCTACATTCACAAGCAAGGGTATGTCGTTTGGACGATTTTGAGCGTCTCTTTAGTGCGGGATGGTACTGGGCAGCCCCTATATTTTGTCAGCCAGATTCAAAATATTAGTGATCGCAAACAGGCAGAACTGGCTCTAAAAAAGCAGAAGGAATTTCTACAGGCCATGTTCGATTACATTCCAATTCTGCTGGTCTTTTTTAATCCGCAGGGACAAGTTGAACTAATCAACCGAGAAATGGAGCAGGTTTTAGGATGGAATTTGGCTGACTGGCAACAGCGGGACATTCTAGCTGAATGCTATCCTGATAAGTCCGATTATGATGCGGTCACGTCCGCTATGAAGCTAGCAACGAAACAGTGGAATGATTTTAAAACGCATACGGCTGACGGAAGGATCTTAGTCATTGCCTGGACAACGGTGCGATTGTCTGGTGGTAGTCAGATTAGCATTGGGCAAGACATTACAAGCCGCAAATATATTGAGGAACGATTACGGGAACGGGCGAAACGCGATCGCTTGATGTCGATCATTATCCAGCGCATTCGTCAGTCCCTTAACCTGAATGAAATCCTGAACACAACGGTTTCGGAAATTCGCCAAATCTTACAAACCGATCGTGTTTTGGTCTATCGGTTTGAAGATTGCAGTGGTGTAGTTATTGCTGAATCGGTGGGTGAAAAGTGTATTGCATTGCTGGGAGAAAGAATATGTGATGAGGTGTTAACTACATCTACTCGGTTTCAGGCCTACCAGCAGGGACAAATTCAGAACACCACCGACATTTATGATTCGGAATTACCAGAATGCTATATTGAAATGCTGGCTCGGTTTCAAGTGCGGGCAACGCTGGTTTTACCCATTCTCCACAGCAGAACGGTGTGGGGCTTGTTGGCAGTACAACATTGTTCAGAGCCACGAGTCTGGCAGTCCACGGAAATTGAACTGCTCACCCAACTGTCCAATCAAGTGGCGATCGGCATTCAGCAATCGGAACTTTACCAGCAATTGCAGCAGGCGAATCAGGAACTCCAGCATCTAGCCACCCATGATCAGCTGACCCAACTGGCGAATCGGCGCTACTTCGATGACTATTTCTATCAAGAATGGCACCGTGCTTTCAGGGAGAAAATCCCCCTAACGGTTATCCTCTGCGATATTGATCACTTCAAAATCTACAACGATACCTATGGACATCTGGCGGGCGATCAGTGTTTAGCAAGGGTCGCAGAGACGATCAGGAAAACAATCAAGCGTCCCTCTGATCTGGCGGCTCGGTACGGTGGAGAAGAATTTGCAGTTATTCTGCCGAATACCGATAGGCATGGAGCGGTTCAAGTGGCTGAGGCCATTCTTCAGGAAATTGAACAGCTAAAAATCCCCCATTCTGCGATCGTGGATCATCCCTGGCTGACGATGAGTGTGGGAATTGCCTGCAAAGTGCCCACAGTCGATACCACCCCGCAGCAGTTGCTCAATCAGGCTGATCAATCGCTCTATAAAGCGAAAGAAGCCGGGCGCGATCGATATTGCATCACTTGACTCCTGCCAGAATCAGGTGTTGCCAGGTTGAGACAATTCATTCCCGTTCAAAATTCGGGTTGCGTTCAGCATCCCGGTTCAGCTTATACATTTCCCAGGTCGTGTAAGTGCCGATCGGACTCCAAATTAAATAGGGAAGCAGCAATGCTGCCGCCCAGCCCGAAATGGGCAACACCACGATCGCCAGAATCAACCCTAACACTGTACCCATTCCGCCAACCAACGTGCCAAGCTTCAGACTCCGCGACCAGAGCATCACAGGAGAATAGGCAACAATAGCGATTTCTACCAGCAAATAGAACACCATCAGTCCCCAACTTTGAGTGCGTTCCCAAACAATGTAGGCAGACCAAGCTCCACAAACAAAAACTACTGTCCAAATCAGTGGGATCAACTTTTCAAAGGTCAGCCAGCGAGGACGACGCAACCGAAAGAACCACTTCACATCCTTCGGCCTGAGGATGTTGGCTGCCAGTGCTACCAACAGCGTGACACCCCCAATCACCATCCAAGACCTGATCATACTTCCTGCCTCATTCTGAAAAGCCGACTATCCCTCATGGCGATCGAGATAGTCCCAAAGATTTATTGTGATCGATGCTGACCCCGGTGCAATCACTCCTAAGAGCGATCGTTAACGCCTCCAGGGTTAGGGGTTGGGTGAGTGCAGTCATGGCATTTCCTCAGCAAATTTTTTTGCAATAAGTTTGAAGGAATTCCTGAAAGCCCTATTCTTTTGATTTTCAAGCCATAAGCGGATGATGGGACTCGAACCCACGACATTCAGCTTGGGAAGCTAAAACTAAGCATTGATTTACAAGGCTTTCAGGCTTTGAGATCAGTTTTTACCCCAAACTTACCCCAATCCTGAGCAGTTCATAAGAGCTTCACATTACGATCGCCCTACTCCTCATCCTTCAAAACGAATAAATCGCCTACTTCGATACTAAAGTAGTCGCAAAGCTTCTCAATCGTTTCTCGGTCAACGCGATCAAACCGATTGTTATACAACTTCGATATGGTGTGGCTACCCAGACCAAGGGACTCCCTCAACTGAGTCTGGGTAATCTCTCTTTCAGCCATTAGAACTCGTAATCGACATCTCATCCGCTTCATGCTCCTAAAGATACGCCCCTAGCGGCATTCTAGCAATTCCAATGCTTTTAGCTGCATTCTGATTGCCGCATACTTGATAAATATTGTCGCTTCCGACATAATCAAATCAGCCTAAAACCCAGTCCTTAGATGTGGAAGTCGAGGGGACTGGGTTCAACCCCTATTAGGAGTTAAATCTTATGATGCCAGAAGCAAATCAGATTGCGATACGTCGCCAGATTGCTAAAGATGCCGCAAGCGAAGCGATCAAGGCTCTGTTTTCCAAATACTGGGCAGACAGCTTTGAATTGAATCGACTTGAGGAACGTCTTACTGAGGATATTTTCTTCTTTACTCGTAATGCCCTACTGCTTGAGGAATGCTCCGCTAACCTTAACCCGTTGAGCCAGGGGGAGGACGCTTCGATCGCTCCTTCTCAGGAGATTTCTGACCATCCCAACCATGAAGCTTAATGCTCATGTCGCTGATGTCCTGATAATTCTGAATTAATAAGGAGCTTGAAGTGTCATTTAGAGAACCTGATCAACCGTTTATCGATTTGCGCGATCGTCCTTCTCCTGATGTGTTGCGAGTGTTGGCGATCGGGAGTCCTCAAGTGGTGGATTCGTTTGTAATGACCCTATTCCACTGGGGTTATGCCAGACCAGAGGATTGGTCTAGACCACTTCCAACCATTAACCCTGGTGAAGTGATGCGAATTTTGACCAAACGAATCAGCTCGATATAAAGCTGATTAGGCTTATGTGGAACGAACCCGGTAGGTTCTACCGGGTTTTCTGTTGAAGAGGGTAAATCGCCTTAGCCCTTATCAAACTCTTTCATCGTGTAATAATCAGCTTTCCTTGTGCGGTGGCTTGCTGTATCACCAAGCCGTTGTTGGTAAAGACTTGAATGCCTGGAACAACTGCGTAATCCATATCATCGGTAATTACTTTGATTTGACCTGCTCCAGCTAGACCGATAGCTTCAAGAATTAGGAGATCGTAACCATCGAGTGCTTGGGTCTTGAATCGGGCTAGAGAGGCATTGGTAATCTTCTCGTTGACAGTCAAATCAACTGTCACAGCCAATCCTTCCACTTGCTTCCAAGCTGATTCAACCTCTGCAACAACATTTGCCCGTTCCGCTAAGTTGTTGTGACGATATTCTTTGGCATTTAGAGAATTGCCTGTTCGCTTATTGTAGATCTCACGTTCCGTCTTCTCAATAACGTGGGCAAGTTCAGCTAGAATCAAGCCTGAGTAGGCTAGGGTCGCTCCGGCTACACGAGCTTTTTTAAGATAGGAAGTATAAGTGCTAATTTTTGCCCGAACTCTTGGATCAGAAGGAATAGAGCTATTGTACGTTTGCCAAAGCCAGACATTAGTATCGACAAGAAAAATATCATCTTGACGTGGAACATCATTGCAAATGTCAATGACTTCCGCTTGAATAGTGAGACGAATAGGCATGGTCTAGAAGCTGGCAGCATACTCTTCCAGAACTATGTCTACTGCCTTCTGGTATTGAACATCGGAGTAGTAGTGCTTAGCGTTATCAACAACACGCTTGAGAATACTGTAGCCGTTCGGGGTCAGATTTGTAATCTTGAGAAGTTCGTTGAGCCTATCGGAAGGCAGATCTTTCAGGAGTTGACCGATTGCAAAGTTGAAAAAGGCAGAAGCAAACACACTGACTCCACTGAAGTCTAACTCTACAGACTGATCAGATAGGAGTTGAGAATGAATAAGGTCATAGACCTGCTGACCACTGTCGGCATCAGTAGCATATTCTCCGGTGATTTCATGAATTTTATAAATCATGCTTGATTCTCCCTCGACTAAAACAACGGTTCCTCGCTCATTGGAACCTCAGATGCTAGGCAGTAATAACGCTCATCACATCGAAGTGCAATGTTGACCAATGTTCCAGAGAAATTCGTATATATGCTTTCATATCTGACTCCATTATCGTCCACCATGACACAGCCGTCATGAGTATAAAGTGAAAGATTTCCACGATTGGTTACTACCTGGAGTTTAGACTAATCACAGCAGAAATAGCCCAACCCCTTATCTGGATTGAGCGAGACTGAAGATTGGGAAAAATTTAGTGGTTAAGCGGTCTTGTTCGCCACCTTCTTGGGTCTGGTGAAGCGCTTTTTGACCGTTGGATAGCGAATACGGCGGGAACGGGGTTGCCCTGGAGTCCACCCCGGTGACTTTCCGCGTGGTTTGGGCGGGGGGGCAGGTGTGCCAATCAACGCTAAAACAGAGGCAAAGGCATTTGCGGTTCGTCCCGGAGATAGCTTAGCAGATGACTTTTGCCAGGGCAGGGGGGAGTCCTGGACGTGGCAACGAGCCAACCACAACTGCCAGGTGAGCAAGGGCATCAGATCGCTCCAGCGTTCGGATTGTTCGGGCGTTGCCAACTGGGGTAACGTCCAGTGCAATCGTTGCTTAGCGAAGCGATACCAGTGGTCAATGGCAAAGCGACGGAAATACTGTTGCCACACCGTCTCTAAGTCGGGTGGTGCTTGTCCCACCCAAATTAGCCACAAAGGTTTGGCGGGGTGGAGGGCAGAGTCATGGAGGCGTTGCAGTTGAATTAACCAGATCGTCTGGTTGGCAACGCGTCGCAGTCGCATTGATGACCACATCCGCACGTGTAATCGTCCCCACCGGGACTCTTCTACCTGGAGTTCGGCATCAGATGACCACCAGGTGGTGGCATCGTTAAGTTTGAACTTCTCCCCATACTGCCGAGGACGACCCGTTCCGCTATAAACAGGCGGTGGTCCATACAGTACTCGATTGGAACGCAACCGAATCAACTTGTCACAAGCAATATCCGCCGTACCATTGAGGAATGGGGCACAGCCATATTCGGCATCCCACAAAGATAAGGGACGAACCTGGAACTGCTCACACACCTGACGCAATTGCACTATTGCCTTGCTAATGGGGCTCTCTGCGCTAGTGATGCGTTCATGCAGCAACGGTAATGCCCAACTGCCCTGCTCCTCTGGAATCCACGCAATCGTACTATATCCTTGTCCCAACGTCACCGGTTTGGCTCCACTCATCGGAGTTGCTTGATGTTCATACGTCCGTTCTCGCAGGGTTTGTGCCTGTAACCTTGACCATGCCGTGTGGTCTCCCGCTAAGACAACCCGTTCGTCCTGGGGCATTTGCTCCAGGTACAACCCCATCCACTCCAGTCGAGGCGGGTTGCTATCCTGTAGGGCTTCATACAAACTCGGCCATTGGCGTCGAAAGACAGGGGCAACCGACAGTTCGGCAAAGGAGTACACACTGCGGCTCACTAGCACGGCATCCATCAGGTCGAAGAGAGCATCCTTGCCGTTGCCAATCAGCATGTAGGATTTATGTCGAAACGCCCTCAAGCGGTCAAAATTAGTCATGGTCAATCATTATTGATGCAACATGACCATTAAGCAGCCAAACCGTCGGGTTTGGCTGCTTTTCTTTCCCAATTAGTCTAAACTCCAGTTACTACAAAATCTTCCAGAAGGCTTAACCCCATTCCGCTACAAATCCCTTGTTTACTGCTATTCCCTAAGGTGAATGCCCATTGCAAGGCTTCACAGGTCGATAATTCTGAGTTTTGAGGTAATGCACGAACTGTAGTAGGGATGCCAAGCCCAAAGTCTATAACGGTTAGCTGAAGTAAGCCTGTCTCACTGTAATGTTGACCACAACTGAAAACCCCTATTGGGGATTGACTGTGTTCAAAAGCGTTGAGATAAATTTCTGAGACTTGTCCTGCAATCGCGTCCCTCAACCCTTCACTAACATTAACCCAACCTTTACCTAGCCACTTATATCTTAAATACTCACCAACTATCGTTGAATCGTGCTGACAATTGCCCCAATAAGGCACTGAGTTACCGTCCCAAGGAAGGTGATCACAGCCAAAGTCAAAGAGAAATCCATTTTGAGCCAAATTCATATGAATCGCTTTTGGTAAGGTTTCCCAATCAAAAACTACCCGACCATCACGGGATTGAATCAATCGAGCCAACCCTCCTAAGCATGCAACTGCGGTATGGTTCAAAAACTTGCAGTAGTGAAAATTGATAGTGATATCAAGTACAGAGTTGGGGATCTGAGCGATCGCCTCTAAATCGTCAAATAAGCGGCGAAGTTGATAAATGTCAGGTTCTACCACGCCTGAAGATAGGTAGAGAATGTATTTATGATTACCGTTGGTAGGCACTAGCATTTATATAATTTGCTCTCTCCTCTAACCTCTGTCATTCATCAACCTTAAGCGCCGAGTAAATCATCAAGTTGTTGGGAATTGGTTTGAGATAGAAGCCTCATAATGCTGGCATCAAATGCACGTTTGAATTCAGGATCAGAGGCGTAGCGTTTATAGAGATCCAACTCGCGACGGCGTTCCTGGTTGATTGCTTGCTGGATTAGTTGCTCTAAGGCAATGCGGCGGTTTTGTTCGTCCTGGTTGTCAACGACTTGGTTTTGGAAATTGGGGTTTTGGACGACGTGACGGGCAATGTTGAGGAACTTGACCCGCTGTTCCTGGGGGGTGGCATCCCAACCGGAGAAGAAGCGATCGTTGAAGGCGGTGATGATTTGGTCGAGAGGGTCTTGTTGAGGTTCGTCACCTCTATAGCCTCGTGGGTTGGGGTTTTGGGGGTCTAGTTCGGAAGCGGAATCTTCGAGGGCGATCGCATAATTCAACTGCACCCGCTCTAGCCCGTAGGTAGAGAGATCCACGCTGTTGAGCAGTTCATCGAGTTGGTCTTGCTCTGGATCTCTGACGGTGAGTTTGGGGATGAGGAACTTCAGGAACCAATACAGCTTTTCCCAGTGGATGTTGTTGTAGGGGATGATGCAAGCAACCTGACCGTAGATTTTGACAAACTGTTTGGCTTTGATCTTGAAGTCGATCTTGGCTTCTTCTTCCAGTCCCAGGTCTTCGTTGAATTGAGCGGCGGCGGTATCGATCAGGGGGCTGAGTTGGTCGGCATCGGCGTTGCTGAAGAAGCGATCGTTGAACTGCTCTACCTCATGCCACTCGTAGACAGCTACATCATCTAGGTCTTCTTTCAGGTCGTGCAGGACGTTGACATCAGTGGGTTGGTTCAGGGATGTGGAGGTATAGAAGGGGTCGAAGGCGTTTTTAATCTCATCAACAGTGTTGAAGAAATCTAGGACGAAGGTATCGGTTTTACCCATTTTGTCGTTGCAGCGGTTGAGCCGGGATAGGGTCTGAACAGCTAAGACCGATTGCAGTTTTTTGTCCACATACATGGTGTGGAGGAGTGGTTCATCGAATCCGGTGAGAAATTTGTTGGCAACAATCAGGATCTTGTAGTCATCCTCTTTGAATTTTGCGGGAATGTCGTTACTGGGGAAGCCGTTGAGGATGTCTTCTGTGTATTCAATTTTGTCTACGCTTTTTTTGCCAGAGAAGGCAACGATCGCCTTGAAAGGTGCATTTTCTCGTTTCAGAATTTCTCGAACAGCGAAGAAGTAGCGAATAGCGGTTTCAATATTGCGGGTGACGACCATTGCTTTGGCTTGCCCTTTGAGCTTCTTGGGTTTCCAAACCTGCTCAATAAAGTGGCTCATCATAATGTCCGCTTTCGTGGCGATCGTCTCCTTATGTCCTTCCACAAAAGCTCGAAGCTTCTTTTGAGCTTTGGCAGTATCGAATAGTGGATTGCCTTGAATGGATTTTTGGATCTCGTAGTAGCTGCGATAGGTCGTGTAATTTGCCAGCACATCAAGGATGAAGCCTTCTTCGATCGCCTGTTTCATCGAGTACAGGTGGAAGGGGACAAACTTCCCATCAGCAGCTCTCTGTCCAAATTTCTCCAGGGTAGAGTTTTTGGGGGTTGCGGTAAAGGCGAAGTAAGAAGCATTCTTACCTAGCTTTCGCCCTTCCATTGCCTTGAGGATTTTGTCTTGCAGGTCTTCGGGTTCTTCGTCGTCGCTACCCAGTGCCATGTTCATTTTGTCGGCAGCTTGCCCGCTTTGGGAGGAATGGGCTTCATCAATGATGATGGCGAAGTTGCGTTGGCGTAGCCCCCCGGAACGGGGTTCGCTCAAATCCTCCACTCCTTCCACGATGAAGGGGAATTTCTGGATGGTGGTGATGATGATCCGCTTGCCCGTCTCTAGAGCGGTTTTGAGTTCTGAGGAGCTGGTCGCGGCGGCGATGATGTTGCCCACCTGGGAGAAGTTCTTGATGTTGTCGCGGATCTGCTTGTCGAGAACCCGGCGATCGGTGACGACGACAACCGAATCGAACATCGGCAGATCAGAGCCAGGGGCATATAGTTCGATGAGTTGGTAGGCTGTCCAGGTGATGGAGTTGGATTTGCCCGATCCGGCGGAGTGTTGGATCAGGTAGGTGTGCCCAACGCCGTTGGTTCTGGCATGGGTGAGCAGTTGGCGCACGACATCAAGCTGGTGATAGCGGGGGAAGTAGAGGGATTTTTGCGGAAGGGGGGTCTGGTTGCCGCCGGGAATGATGGCGAAGTGTTCGATGATGTTGGTGAGGCTTTGGCGGGTGAGCAGGTCTTCCCAAAGGTAGGCAGATTTGTGCCCATTCGGGTTGGGTGGGTTGCCTTTGCCGAAGTTGTAGCCTTTGTTGAGGGGAAGGAAGTAGGTATTGGCGCGATCGAGTTTGGTGGTCATCCAAACTTCATCGGTATCGACAGCCAGGTGAACGATACACCGGGCAAACTGAAACAGCGGTTCTCGCGGATCACGATCGCTCTTATATTGCTTCTTCGCGTGGTAAACCGTCTGGTTTGTCCAGGGGTTTTTTAGTTCCAGAGTGGCGATCGCCATGCCATTGAGGAACAGCACCATATCAGTGGAAAGCCCCGGATCGCTTTCGGAGTAATGCACCTGACGGGTTACGGAGAAGATATTTTTCTCGAAGTTTGCCAGGATAGCGGGGTTGGCATTGTTGTAAGGCAAGCTGTAGAGCAAGGTGAGGTGGGCATCGTCGATGGATAGTCCTTTCTTTAGTACAGAGAGGATGCCGTCTTTTTTGATCTTGCGATCGAGCCGTTCCAGGATGAGCCGTTGCCAGTTGGGGCGATCCTTTAGCTTCTCCAGTTCTTTGGGTTGGGTTGTTTCCAGGAAGTGCCAAAACTTCTCGCGATCGAGGGCAAACTCTCGGTCAAAGTCAGCCGGGTTGCCTTTTTCGTAGCGGGAACCCTCTATCAACGATCGCTCGATGCAGTCTTCTAAGGCTTGTTCGTTGGTTTGGCTGACCATAAGGGTTCTCTACTCGTCTAATGCTTGTTTGATAGCGGTTTCAATTTCTTCTAAGCTGACATCTGCCTGATCAGACTTGGCATAAATCAGCAGAAGCAACACGTTTTCTGGTGAAAGCACTTGATAGATGACCCGATAGCCGCCGCTTTTGCCTGTTGGGATGTCGCTATTTTTGGCGCGAATTTTGAAGACCGTTGCCTCTGTACCGGAGATCTGATCGCCAACAAAGTTTCCGGCTTGTAGCTGTTCAATAATGGGCTGAATATCAGTTTGTATCTGGCGATAGCGTTTTGCCAGGGCTTTGAGACGACGCTTGAAAGGCAGCGTAAACCGAACGTCTGTCATAGGGTTAGGTTTCGATATCGTCCCAAAGTTGAGACACGGGAAACGTTTGCCCAGCAGCGGCTTGTTTGAGTGAAGCTTGCAGGTCAGCGAGGATTTGAGCATTGGGTTCATGCTCATCAACCCAGGCTAATCCACTGGCAGGATCTTGCAAGGCATTAATTAACTGCTGCCACAGATCTAAGGGAATCAATACATCGGTGGTTTCTCCAGCAGCATTGGTCACATACCGCACCCGGTTTTCAATCGATGAATTCACCATTGGCTTGTCTCTCCTACAGTGTCTCTATTTTAGTTGGATCGTTCAATGCAGTTTTCGAGCGCTTGTTCGTTGGTTTGACTAACCATACCTTTACCCTCAGACTTTTATTTTTCCGGTAACAGCATTTGCTACAAAAGTTTGCTTAAGCAGATGTAACGATTCAATTATTTGTTCTTGCTTGGAAATACTTAGGTCAAAATCGATTAATTTTCTATCTAGAAAATCCGAAACTTCCTTTTGTTCTGTATCACTTGGAACCAGAATCTTAATTTTGCTGATTAGACCAGAACTCAAATTCATTTGACTTGTTTCATTGCCAAAGTCTCGAACAAAACTATAGGCACTTCGTAAGTAGTAATAAAGATATTTCGTTTGCAATCTCTCAAAAGGCATTATTGCTAGACACGCTTGGTTGAAAGCTGCTTCTATGCCCAAGATAGCTACTCTTCCTCTTGTTACACCTTGCCCATACATAGCCATCAGGATGGTTCCTGGAGGTGCAAGCTTTGCTGCTGAATTTCGCAACCCTTGCTCAGTAATGCACTCTTCAGCAGTTGTGATCTCGCTGTAATTGATTTCACCCGTTTTCAACCAAGGTATGTTGCCATTCCAGTATTGAGATTTTGGGCGTTGCATAATTGAAAGATGATTTAGGGTAATCTGCAATGCAATGTCCAGAGTGTGGGGCTACTCATATCCGTAAAAACGGTAAGAGGAAAGGTAAGCAAAATCACATTTGTGTCGCTTGTGGTCGTCAGTTCATTGATACCTACGACCCGCATCGAGGGTACTCAGACGAGTTCAGACGCGAATGCATCAAGATGTATCTCAACGGCTCTGGGTTTCGAGCGATCGAACGGGTCAAAGGAGTACACCATACCACGGTCATTACCTGGGTGCAGCAGGTCGCAACGCGCCTGCCGGACGCCTATGCACCGGAAACGCCCCCCGAAGTTGGAGAACTCGACGAATTGGAAACCTTTGTCGGCTCAAAAAAAACAAGATTTGGCTATGGACAGCCGTTGACCACTTCAAAAAGGGAATTTTAGGCTGGGTTCTGGGTGACCATAGTGCTGAAACCTTTGTCCCGCTCTGGCAGACTGTGGCGGACTGGAACTGCTATTTCTACGTCACTGATGGGTGGTCGGTGTATCCCGGCTTCATTCCCGATGGCGATCAGATTGTCAGCAAAACGTATATGACTCGAGTTGAAAGTGAGAACACTCGCTTGCGGCACTATCTGGCTCGACTGCATCGCAAAACGCTGTGCTACTCCAAAGCCGTAGAAATGCTGGCTCACTCTATTCGGTTGTTACTTCACTACCTCAGGTTTGACGATGTTCCAGTTCCTCCGAGGTTCATCTCTTGATTCAGCAACGCCTAAACTTGCAATGGCGACAATTGTGTTGGGCGCATCTGAAACGCGATTTCACCAAAATTGCCGAACGGGGTGGGGTGAGCCAGACCTTGGGAGAGCAACTTCTCCAACAGCAAGAGAAATTATTTGAGTTATGGCATCGGGTGCGAGATGGAACCTTAGCACGCCCCCAATGGATAGAAGCCGTAGCACCCATTCGACAACGGGTGAAAGCACTGTTGGAAGAAGGAGCGGCTTACCCAATTGGGACCAGAGAAAAGACACCTTTGGCAAAGACGGTGCGAACCTGTCAGCAGTTACTCAAAGTAGAACCTGCTTTATGGTTATTTGTCACAACCGTTGGAGTAGAGCCAACCAATAATGCAGCAGAACAGGCGATTCGTCCAGCAGTGTTGTGGCGACGGTGTAGCTATGGCTCCCAAAGTGAGGCAGGCAGTTTGTTTGTCGGACGAATGATGACGGTTGTAGCAACGCTGCGGCGGCAAAATCGCCATGTCCTCAATTATCTCGCCGATGCTTGCTATGCCAAGCGTCGGGGCTTGCCTGCCCCTTCTTTACTTCCGCTTCCCGACCTACAGCAATCCTCCTGACTACCTTGCTAACCCTGTGTACGGATACGGTTAATCTTCTTTGAGGTTATCTGTGTGGCGTTGCTTTGAGATGTGGGTAAGGCGATCGCACAAATAGGGATTACGGCATAAAATCAAGGCATGGTCTCATGCAACAGATATGCTAAAAACGCTTTGGGCTACGGTTCGGCAAGGGAAAATTGAGCTACTGGAATCAGCAGAACTTCCTGAAGGGGTAAGAGTGCTGGTAACAGTTTTACCTGACGATGAGGCTCAATTTTGGCTACAGGCAAGCCAAACATCCCTTGATGCCGTTTGGGACAATGCTGAGGACGATGTGTATGCCCAGCTACTCCAAGCATGATGTGATCTTGGTGCGTTATCCCTTCTCAGACTTGTCGAGTTCAAAGGTAAGACCTGCTGTTGTGGTTAGCGCATCACATCCGTCTCAAGACATTCTCATTACTCCTTTGACAAGTAAAACAGGTTCACTAATGGCAGGTGAGTTTGTGTTGTCTGAGTGGGCAGCAGCAGGATTGAACGTATTAACCGCAGTCAAAAGAGGCGTGTATACAGTACATGAAAGTTTGGTGATCAAAGTGATTGGTCAGTTGGCTAAAGTTGATGCTGACCAACTTGAGCAATCTTTGCGGGATTGGTTAGGTTTTTAGAGTGATTTAGCAGCCACAGCCCAACAATTCGGGTGCAGCGGATTGACCGAAGCCGCTTGGGTTGGATGCAAAAGTATCGGCAACCGCTGACCAGAACCGTTAGGTCGCAGAATTTTATATGGCTTGAAAGAAACGGTACTTGCTTCCCTCTAGATAGGATTCTGTATTATCAATCGCAATCCAAAGCCGTTGAAGTTTCTCAGCTACTGCTCCTGTCGTATTAGATCCTGCAAATGGATCTAGCACGACATCTCCTTCATCTGTAAGTAGTTTGATGAAAAACTCTGGCAATGCAGCCGGAAAGCGCGCTGGATGACGCTTTACGCCAGCTTGCTTACAACCTTGAGCATAAGAATCATTAGCAGCGTTATTTCCAAATATCAACATATTTTCAGCTAACTCATTCTCCTCAATTACGTTTGATGGAATTGATCCTCCTGCATCCATTTGACTAAAACTGGGCTTGATATTATGCCCTGAAGGTCGAACAGTTTTCTTCAACCCACGCTGATTTAGGCGAAGCATATCTTGACTGTATGGATTGAGAACCTTTAAGTTTGAAGCCTTGGGATTGGGAGTTTTTGAGAGCCACCAAAGATACTCAACGGAATCTTTCACACGAATACGCCGAACATTCACCCATTCAGCAGACATAGGCATCTTTGCTGGGTTATACCAAAAACACTCTTGTGCAAGGTAAAAACCTAATTCCTCTACCAATGCTATTAATAGCTTGAAGTGGTAAAGCGATCTGGTGGGCTGCCCAGCATTATAGCTACCACCAATGTTAAGCACAAAACTACCATCGTCTGGCAAGATCCTGAAGATGTGCTCGGCAAAACCCATAAACCAGTCTAAATACTCCTTTTTCTCAACATTTCCATATTCCTTACGGTCGGGTGCAAGCAGGTTGTTGTGCCGCTCAGTCCTCAGTCGTGACAGTACCGGAAGCGCATCTGTTTGTAATGAAGGTTGAAAGCTACACTAGAATTGGCGATCGCTTCTGACAGTCGTTTTGAGCAGAAGTCGTAGGCTAGGATCAAAGAGATTTCTGCGAGTGGATGGCTGATATGACAACCGTAGCGCGTGTTATTCATAGTGACCCTAATATTCTGGGAGGAACTCCTGTTTTCGTTGGAACTCGTGTGTCCATGACAACTTTGCTCGATTATCTCGAAGCGGGTGATCCACTGGATGAATTCTTGGATCACTTTCCGAGTGTTAGGCGTGAACAAGCAGTCGCAGCTCTAGAATTAGCAAAGGAAATGCTAACAGCTTATGCGAATCCTGCTTGATGAATGCGCCCCACGTCCCCTCAAGCGTGAACTGGCTGATTACGAGATACGCACAGTTGTTGAGATGGGATGGTCAGGAAAAAGAATGGTGAGTTGTTGAGACTCATGAGTCAGGAAGGCTTGACGGTTCTACTTACTACAGATCAAAATTTGCAGTATCAGCAGAACTTAGAGCAAGCTGGAGTGGCAATCATTGTTCTTGTAGCACGCAGTAATCGATTACCAGATTTAGTACCTTTGATACCTGATGTTTGTAATGTGTTGAACACAATTGTACCAGGGCAAGTAATCGAAGTCGGACATCCTTAATGATCGTGCAAGCGGCGCAGCACAACAACCCCAATGCACCCAACCCTTGAAAGGGTATCTGCTGAGTTTTCGAGGTTATCTGCGGCGGGTTATTGGAAACGTTATCTCGACAGTCAGCAGATCGGCGGATTTGTCAATGCGAGCAGACGATCGAAGCATCGCTAGAGATTTAAGGTTAAATATCCAGATCCATCAGATTCAGCTTCGGCCCATAGGTTTCAATAAACTCCCGGCGGGGAGCCACTCGATCGCCCATCAACACCGTAAAGATCCGATCGGCTTCGGCTGCATCTTCAATTTCGACTCGTTTCAGGGTTCGCGTTTCCGGGTTCATGGTCGTATCCCAGAGCTGTTGGGGCATCATTTCCCCCAAACCTTTGAATCGCTGGATCTCGTACTTCGCGTTATCCGGGAAACCTGCAATGATCTGATCTCGCTCTCGATCGCTGTAGCAGTAATAATGCTGCCGACCCCGTTCCACCTTATAGAGGGGAGGGCAGGCAATGTAGACGTAGCCCTGATCCACCATCGCGCGCTGATAGCGGTAGAAGAAGGTGAGTAACAGCGTCCGAATGTGAGCCCCATCCACGTCTGCATCCGTCATGATCACAATCCGGTGATAGCGCAACTGAGACGCATCAAACTCTTCGCCCTTGATACCTAACCCCAGGGCTGTAATCAGGGCTTGAATCTCAGTGTTTTTGTAAATCTTGGCATCGTCCGTTTTCTCAATGTTGAGAATTTTACCCCGCAGGGGCAGAATCGCCTGAAACCGTCGATCGCGTCCCTGTTTTGCCGAACCGCCTGCTGAATCCCCTTCCACAATGAAGATTTCCGATTCGGCTGGATCACGAGAACTACAGTCTGCCAGCTTTCCAGGGAGCGTGGAGGATTCCAGAACCGACTTCCGCCGCACCAGTTCCCGCGCTTTCCGGGCGGCCTCTGCGGCCTTAAAGGCTTCGATCGCCTTTTCCAGGATGGCATCGGCAACGCTAGGGCGAAACTCCAGATACTCCGTCAATGCTTCACCCACCAGGGAATCGACAATCCCCCGGACTTCCGTATTGCCCAGTTTCGTCTTCGTTTGTCCTTCAAACTCTGGATCCGGCACCTTGACTGAGATTACCCCAGTCAGACCCTCCCGCACGTTTTCCCCCGCCAGATTTGGCTCATTATCCTTGAGCTTGTTGCGCTTGCGAGCCAGGGCATTCATACTGCGAGTGAGGACAGCCTTCAAGCCTTCTAAGTGGGTGCCGCCATCGATCGTCCGGATGTTATTCGCAAAGCCAAGCAGGTTATCAGAATAGGCATCCACACACCATTGCAGAGCCACTTCCACCTGAACGTTGTTACGCTCCCCCTGCACATAGACAATTTCTTCATGCAGCGGCTGCTTATCGTTGTTCATGTAGGCAATATATTCACGGATACCGCCTTCATAATGATAGGTTTCAACCTTTGGCTCTCCGCTCTTCAGCAGCTCCAGCCGCTCATCGGTGAAAATGATCTCCACCCCAGCATTCAGGTAAGCCAGCTCCCGCAATCGACCTGCCAGGGTAACAAAGTCAAACTCAGTTCCCGTCGTGAAAATATCGGCATCGGGCTTAAAGGCAACGGAGGTTCCCGTGCGCTTCTCCTTGGAAGGCTGGGTCTGCAATTCACCCTGGGGAATTCCCCGTTCGTAGCGTTGGGTATGCACCTGACCATCCCGCCAGACATTAACCTCCACCCACTCCGACAGGGCATTGACCACCGAGATCCCTACGCCATGCAGCCCCCCCGATACCTTATAGCCGCCGCCACCAAACTTACCGCCTGCGTGCAGTACCGTCATCACCGTTTCCAGGGCAGACTTCCCAGTGCGGGGGTGAATATCGGTGGGAATCCCCCGTCCGTCATCTGCAACGTGGACGGAGCCATCGGGTTTCAGCGTGATTTGAATATGGCTACAATAGCCAGCGAGTGCTTCATCAACGGAGTTATCCACAACCTCGTAGACTAGGTGATGAAGTCCGCGCGGCCCGGTACTGCCAATATACATTCCCGGACGCTTCCGAACTGGCTCCAGACCTTCCAGGACTTGAATCTGGTCAGCACCGTAGTTGGTCGTCGTCATTTACGAAGTACTCCTAATATCTGTTTTGAAGCCGTCTCGGACTTCAGAATAACGAAACACATCAAAATTGTAACACAAAAGGGTCTGAGCGGGTTTTAGGGCAAATTGGGAAGAGATTCGTCGAGGGGGTGGATTGAAAAGATGTTAGTGTCCCTTAACATGAATAAATCTTTGGATAACACCACGATCGCAGTGCCATCTATCAATACATATGTACCAAATTCTACTCTTCCTATTCTAATCGTTATTTGCGGTGCCACGGCAACTGGAAAATCAGGGTTGGCCATTCACCTGGCCCAAAAGCTAAACAGCATCATTCTCAGTGCCGACTCTCGCCAAGTTTACCGTGACTTTAATATTGGCACAGCCAAGCCGACCTGGATCGATCAACAGCAAGTTCCCCACTATTTGATTGATATTTGCGATCCAACTCAGACGTTGACCCTGGCAGATTATCAGGCGCAGGCGCAGGGGTTGATTGGGGAGGTGGGGAGGCGGGAGTGGGGAGGCGGAGGTCGGAAGGCGGAAGGCGGAAGGCGGGAGGCGGAAGGCGGAAGGCGGGAGGCGGAAGGCGGAAGGCGGGAGGTGGGAGTGCTGCTGCTGGTTGGTGGGACTGGACTGTACATCAAATCGATCGTCCGGGGGTTGCTTATTCCTAGAGTGGCTCCGCAGCCGGAATTGCGATCGCAGCTCCAGTGCCTGGGACAGCCCTATTGTTATCAGGTGTTGCAGCAGGTGGATCCGATCGCAGCAGCGAAAATTCACCCTAACGATCAGGTGCGAACCTTACGGGCGTTGGAGGTGTTTTATGTGACGGGTCGGCCCATTTCTCAGCAGCAGGGGGAACGTCCTCCTCAATATCCAATTCTTCAAATTGGCTTGGATTGCGAACCGGAGGCTTTGGCGCGGCGGATTGAACAACGGACGGCCCAGATGATCGCGGATGGATTGGTGGAGGAGGTGGAGCAGTTGGAGCAAAAATATGGTGCCGATCTGCCCTTGCTGAAAACGTTGGGCTATCAGGAAATCCAGCAATATCTGTCGGGTCAATGTTCCCTACAGGAGGCGGAGGCGGCGATCGTTTTGCATACGCGCCAGTTTGCCAAACAGCAGCGCACCTGGTTTCGGGCTGATCCAACGATCGAATGGTTTGATGCGATGGCTCCAGATCTGGTTGAACAAGTCTGGAAGCAGGTTCAAGCCTGGATCAATCGCTATACTCAGAACAACCCCGCTTAAAAGTTTAATCAGCCTTCAACCGCACTATGGAACTGATTTGGTGGATTCAGACCCTCTTGCCGCCGTCTTTGATTGTTGGCGTTTTTCCGCTGATTATCATCGGCTGCTGGCTGCTGGCATTTGGGGAGTGGCTTTATCCCAGGTGGCGATCGGCTGGGTTAACCTATGCACTTTCGCTCTTAACGGTTCCTTTCAGTCATCGGGTGGCAAATCTAGATTTACCGGAATCGGCAATCATTGGTGGGATTGTGGTTCCAGCGATTTGCGGTTTGTTGCTGGTGGTGAGTGGCAGCCTGAGAACGCTCAATTCTCCCAGCCACTTTGCCGGATCACGACGATCGGTTCGGTTCCATGCCTATTCAACAACTTGGTTGGGGCGAGGGCTACTGGGGATCGGTATCGGCGGAGTGTTGGGGCTATCGTTAGGACTATTGTTCAGCTTGCTTGTGCTGGCTTTACTGTCATTGCTGAATGTGTTGGCCATTTATCCAACTGCTGATGGCGCAAATGATTCATTAATCACAGCGGTTCTGGACGGTGGCATCTATACCTTTGGTATTTTAGGGGTCGTTTTGGGAGGATGCATTGGCCTCGATTGGCTCAACTTGCCGCAGATTCATCAGCGTCTTTTAATTAGTGCGGTGATTTGTAGTGCGTTAATGATGAGAACGGCGCGGCGGCTATTCCAGATTCCATATTTAGCTGATTCAATGCGCTTACAGGTGATTGAGCGTCCCCACACGCTGACCCTGCGCTGCCGGGTTTATCGATCGTCGGATTGGGTGTGGATGGGTTTCAACAGTTTGTATGATGCTTTAACAATCTGTATTATAGTTGTCGCCCTATTGCGGGGAACCTGGGCAATGTTGAGCTTAGGCCTTGGACTGATCACGGTAATTGCCCTGATCTGGACCTGGCACAGCCTGACCCGCCTATTCAATCACACAACGATTATTCTGGAACCAACGGCTCTCCATCGCTGGGATGAACCCCTCTTCTCCTTTAAACTACCTGTACGACTTGCAGTGCAGGAGATTATGGCAGTGACTGCCAGTACCGCTTCCCAGCGATCGAAGTTAAAATCGCCATTTGCATCGACTGAGTATCAAATTTGTGCCATATTAGTGAATGGCAAACGGATTCCTCTAATTCAACGTATAGATCGATGGGAAGAGGCTCTTTGGGTGGAAGAAGCGATCGAACAATTTCTTGCCAGTTCTGTAATTCGAGAGTAAGAGCTACAGAGTATGCGGAAGGATAACCTACCCGGTAGGGGGCGCAATGCTGTACGCTCTTACAGCAGTTCTCTACAGCGGATTTGCCATACTCTGCAACAACGCTAACCCCATCCAGTCCAGGGAATCATCTTCCATCAGCCAGTCACTGTAATTGGAGAGGAGAATGACTCCCGTTTGATGTTCCAGATCAATGCCCATAAAGCTGGCGTAGCCACCCGTACCGCCATTGTGCCAATACACCGTTAACGCATCTGGGAACGACGAAATTTGCCACGCTAAACCGATCTCATCTTCACCATTATCCCACTGCGGCTCCTGGGAACGAGCGATCGCCTGGGAGACGGGAGTATCCCTTTCAGTCAGGCTAGCCTGGATGAAGCGTAGCATATCGTTGGCAGTGGAGTGAAAGGCTCCAGCCGGAGCAAGCACATCAAAGTCCCAGCTGGAAGTGATCTCGCCGTTCGGGAGATGACCGGGAAGTCGGCGTTGCTGCTGTTCTGGGGAAAGGGCGATCGTCGTATCAGACATTTCCAGGGGAGAGAGTAGCAAATCCTGCACTAAAGTTTCATAAGGTTGATTCGTTCTCCGTTCTAGCAGATGGCCTAATAGCCCCATGCCCAAATTCGAGTAGGCAACGACCCTGCCGGGTAGATGGATCAGAGTCATATGCTCAAGGGCTAAATACAGGTCCCTGGCGGTATAGTCCCGATAAGGATTGGCTTCATCCGTCGCTTCGGTGAACAAGTTATCCGGCAAGACAGGTAAACCAGAGGTGTGCGTTGCCAGCTGGCGCAGGGTAATGGCTGCCACGTCTGGTGCGAGCTGGAGGGTTGGGGGAAGATAGTCGGCGATCGGATCATCCAGCGTCACCTGTCCCTGTTGCTCCAGAGCGGCCAGCGTAATTCCAGTAAACACCTTAGTAATGGAACCAATTTCGTATACAGAATTCCCATCAGGTGGAACATTTTGCTCTTGACCCTGACCAAAACCGTGAACTCGTATTTGACCATCCTGATACAGTCCCACGATCAGTCCAACCCTTTCCCGTTGCATCACATAATCCGCTGCCAGTTGCTCGATCTGGGTTGCCATATCCAATCTCTCAACGCTCGGTTGAGACTGAATTCGGGAAGGGTGGAGCAGCAGTGCGATCGTAATGCTGATTATCCACAAGCCAAGGTACAAGAGTCGTCGCATGATTGACCTTTCAGGAAGACGGCAGGGCAGGTTAACTGAATTGAGTTCGGAAGAACTTAGATCTCAATCTGGCTGGTTAGGATTGCACTCAACCACCTGGGATAGCTAAAGGATTGCTCGATCGGCAAAGACAGAAAATTTAACCGAGCCAGCGCGTATTGCACCACCCGATCGAACACTTCTGTCCGGCGATCGCATTCACCAAAGGCTTCAAACCCCAGACTAAACCAGGTTTGATTCTGAATCTCCAGGGTGGCCACTTCCAGGGTGCAACCAGATGCAATTCCCGCCGGATCAATCACCTCCGTGACTTTCCCAGACAGCATTTGATAGGTCTTCTGCCGCCGCGTTTTTTGAACCGCCATCCACTCCTCCATCGCCTCCTCCAGAAATGCCTGAACCTCTACCTCGCTGCTAAAGCTCCATTTCACCCAGTCCTCAACCCGACCCGCCACCTGGTCTGAGAGTTGGCAGAATCCGCGATCGCCCACCCGTTTTTTAATTTCAACTTTGCCTTCCCGCAGCTTAATCCCCAGATCATCCTGTTGCGTCAACCGCAGATACCAATCCTGCCGCGCCTCGACCGTTGGAACGATCGCCCCTGGCTGAGGCCCTTGCTGAAAATACTGTTCGAGTCCCTCTGGAATCGGCTCCCTCAGAAACCATCGAACTTCTAAGGTCGGATATACCATGTCTAACTCATTTCACTCATCTAGATCGTTTTACCCTTCTAGATCGATCGTTTCGCTTCTCGTTACACTGATGAGATAAAGTGTTCTCAATGTAGTTTTGTTAAGAAATGTTTGGTCATGCTGTCTATATCATCGACATCCATCCCCACTCCCCAGGCCATGACCGCATCTCCTACGGTGGCTCCGGGAAAATCCAGCCAAACCATCAGTAAAACCTACCCAAATTATAAAGTGATCGTCCTGAACGACGATTTCAACACCTTTCAGCACGTGGCCGAATGCCTGATGAAATACATTCCTGGAATGACCAGCGATCGGGCATGGGAGTTGACCAATCAAGTGCACTACGAAGGGCAGGCAACGGTATGGGTCGGGCCGCAGGAACCCGCAGAACTCTATCATCAACAACTCAGCCGCGCCGGATTGACGATGGCTCCCCTGGAAAAAGCCTAGTTGACACCCACTCCGATCGGGGCACAATAGGGGTGGCACTCCCCTTTTTTATTTCTTAACAATTATGAGCGGCTCCTCCAAAGGCAGAGTAGTTTGGAATCATTCGACCCATCTCCCTGGACTCATTCCCATCCTGGAGCAACTCACTCGGATAGACGGGATTCAAACCATCACTCCGGCAGTCATTGGTCGAGCGCGATCGAATGCCCCTAAGATGCAGATTAAGGTCTCTGTGCCAGTGCGAGGCGGATTTAAGCTGATTGCGCGCAAGGGCAAAACCTTTCAGGAGGTGTTCGTGATTACAAGTTTGAGCCAGGAGGAACTGACTGACGCGATCCACCAAACCTTAAAATCCTAGCCAGTGGAAATGTTTGCCGGATTAAGGATTGCCTCACTCCATCGCATTGTTGTTGCGGAATAATAATCTAGAAACAACTCGCCTCAAGCATCTCTCAACCTTGAAACATAATTTAGAACGTAATAATAGAATTGGCTTTGATGAAAAGATTGATATTGATATGGCTTCTGCATCCAATAGGCTAGCTGCGATCGTTCGTACTGAGCGAGGATTAACCATTTCAGGGACTCGCATCACTCTCTACGATGTGATGGATTATGTAGTGGCCCAATATCCCCCTAAGTTTATTCGCGGTTTGCTGAACCTTACTGATGGGCAAATCACCGCAGCCTTGGACTACATTGAGGCAAACCATGATGAAGTTGAGGCTGAATATCAGACTGTGCTGAGAGAAACTGAACAACTTCGGCAGTACTATGAAGACCGAAATCGGGATCTGATTGCTCGCATCGCGGCAAAACCACCCAAACCAGGGATGGAAGCTGTCTGGGAAAAGCTTCAAGCGCAGAAGGCAAAACATCAAGCACAGCTTGAGTCTCATAAATGATTTTTCTGGTCGATCACAATCTAGAAGGGCATGCTCTACTGTTAGCAGGTAACATTGCTCGTTTCGGCTGGCTAGACTTACTACCCATTCGATTTGTGACCTTTGAAGATGTCGAACTATCGATCGCTAGCAACGACCGATCGGTTTGGCGGTTTGCGCAGGCAAATCAGATGATTCTACTCACAGCCAACCGTAGTATGAAGGGCGAAGATTCTTTGGAGCAAGTTATTCGGGAAGAAAATACAGCGACTTCACTCCCAGTTATCACGATCGGCGATGCTGATCGCATTTTGACCGATACTGGCTATCGTGATCGCTGCGCTGATCGGCTGATTGAAATTGCTTTTGACATTGAAGACTACAAAGGTTCCAGAAGGCTTTTTATTCCTTAAACTTTTCTCCAATAGGAACTTAAGGTTAGTTATCTGCACAGGAGTTTAAACCCAGCTTCCCGACAGCGATACAATGGTGAAGTTGCAAATTGTTTCAACTCCGATCGTTTATTAACCTGAAAGGACAGACAGGCGGGCAATGCGGATCTCTTTGAACTGGCTCAAGGAACTTGTCGATATCACCATGACCCCCGAAGCGTTAGCCGATATGCTGACGATGGCAGGGTTTGAGGTCGAAGAGATTGAAGACCGTCGGGCATGGGCAGATGGCGTGGTAATTGGCAAAGTGCTGAAGCGGGAACCCCATCCCAATGCCGATAAGTTAAGCGTGTGTACGGTGGATATTGGGGCAAAGCAACCCTCCACGATCGTCTGTGGTGCGGCCAATGTCCGAGCCGATATTTACGTTCCCGTGGCAACCCTGGGAACCTACCTGCCCAAAATTGACCTGAAGATTAAAGCCCGAAAGCTGCGAGATGTTCCTTCTGAAGGGATGATTTGCTCCCTGGCAGAAGTGGGCTTAACCAAAGAATCGGAAGGGATTCACATTTTTCCCCAGGCAGATCTACCCGTCGGCAGTGATGCCCGTCCCTATTTAGGCTTGGATGACGTGGTGCTGGATCTAACCTCCACGGCGAACCGTGCCGATGCCCTCAGTATGGTCGGGATTGCGCGAGAAGTGGCTGCCCTAACCGGAGCCAAGCTGAAACTGCCAGAAATTCCAGAGATTCCAGTGAAGACGGGTGGCAAAGACCTGACGCTGAAAATTTCTGAGCCGCAAGCCTGCCCGATTTACATCGGCACCCTGATTGCAGGCGTAAAAATTGGCCCTTCTCCAGACTGGCTGCAACGTCGGCTTCAGGCAGCAGGAACTCGCCCGATTAACAACGTAGTAGACATTACCAACTACGTGCTGCTGGAATGGGGGCAACCGCTCCATGCCTTCGACCGCGATCGGCTTCAGTCAGTGGCAGGGGGCAAGAACCTGGCGATCGGGGTGCGATTTGCGCAATCGGGAGAAACCTTCACCACCCTGGACAGTCAGAACCGCAAGCTAACGGAACAGACCTTATTAATTACGGCAGGCGATCGGCCCGTGGCACTGGCTGGTGTGATGGGGGGTGAAAATACGGAAGTCCATGACGGGACGCAAAACCTGATGCTGGAGGCAGCCATCTTTGATACGGTGGCAACCCGGCGATCGGCCCGTTCCCAGGGATTGCGTACCGAATCTTCCACGCGCTATGAGCGGGGAGTCAACCAGGCGGAGTTAGAAGTGGCCTGTCGCCGGGCAATTCAACTGATCACCGAACTGGCAGGCGGAACCGTTGGCACGCAGGTCACGGCAGATAGCCGTCCAGGAAAAACGATCATCAGCCGGGCGATCGAGTTGCGGATGGAGCGGATTAATCAGGTTTTGGGGCCCGTGTTCCTGAATCCAGAAGCGGTAAACAGTGACACCCTCTCTGACGAGGACATCGGTGAGTTGCGACCAGAGGATATCGATCGGATCCTAACTGCTCTGGGCTGTGAGATGCTCCCGTCTGAACAGGAAGGCGTTTGGACGGTGACGGTTCCCCCCTATCGCTACCGGGATCTGGAGCGGGAGATTGACCTGATTGAAGAGGTGGCACGGCTCTACGGCTATAACAACTTCTGTGATACGCTACCCAGCAAAACCGAAGCGGGCTACCTGCCAGACGAATATCAGGCTCTCCGCCAGATTCATGCGGCTTTCCGGGCCGTGGGACTGACGGAGGTGATTCACTACTCTCTGGTCAAACCCGATCACGAAACCCAGATCGCCCTATCTAATCCACTTTTAGCCGAATATTCTGCCCTCCGGACTGAAATGCTGTCTGCCCTGATTGATGCCTTCCAGTACAACCTGGAACAGGGCAATGGGGCGTTGAATGCCTTTGAAGTGGGGCGGGTTTTCTGGCGGGAAGAAAATGGCTTCTATGAAACCGATCGCCTGTCTGGAGTGATCGGGGGTGATCCGTCCCAGGGTCGCTGGGTACAGCGGGGGCAGGAACGACCGCTGGAGTGGTTTGAAGCGAAAGGGATTCTGGAAAGCGTGTTTCAGCAACTGGGACTAACGGTGGAATACCAGCCCGATCGCCGCAATCCGATTCTGCATCCCGGACGAACCGCTTCCCTGTGGGTAACTGGCGATCGATTAGGCACCTTTGGGCAACTGCATCCGCAAACCCGACAAGAGCGCGGTCTACCGGATGCGGTTTACGTGTTTGAGCTGGATCTGGAGGTGATGCTGAATCATCTGGTACAGGAAGATCATCAAGCCCTCATCTTCCAGCCCTACTCTACATTCCCCGCTTCCGATCGAGATATTGCCTTCATTGTTTCCAATCAGTTCTCAGTAGCAGAAATTGCCCGATCGATGCGTCAGGCGGGCGGCAAGCTCCTGGAATCTCTGGAGTTGTTTGATGATTACCGGGGAACAATTCCAGTTCCGGGAACCGAAACGAAGCGAGATCTGGTGGCTGAAAAGAAACGCAGCCTCGCATTTCGGTTAGTTTACCGAGCCGACGATCGAACTCTGACGGAGGAAGATGTGGAACCGGCCCATCAAAAGGTACGGACTGCCCTGGAGGAGAAGTTTCAGGCAGAGTTGAGGAGTTAGGCATGCAAATACAACCTGAAATTCTTGTGGGGTGGGTATCTTGCCTGCCCAGTCAGGACTGAGGACTGAGGACTGAGGACTGAGGACTGAGGACTGAGGACTGAGGACTGAGAATTACCTTAAAACTCTTGTGGGGTGGGTATCTTGCCTGCCCAGTCCGCAAAGTAAAGCATTGTAAAGGTTATTTAAGCCACGAAATAGCGAACTAAAATTCAGTGATTTAGAACTAGCTAAAAATACATTAATCCTTAATAAACACCTCTGTAATGGGGCTGAGATTGACCGATCGAAGACACACCTACAGAACGAGGTGAAGATAAATAGAGGAATCTACGATTCTCTTAGAACATCAACCAACTCTAGGAAAATGACATGGCTAAGATAAATCCGATCGAACTACAAAAATACCTCAAAGGCGTTGATTATCCTGCCAGCAAACAAGACTTGATTCAAACTGCTGAAAAGCATGGTGCAACTGATAATATTCGTTCCGCGTTGGAGCAGCTTCCCGATGAACAATTTGAGAAACCAACGGATGTGAATGCAGCGATCGGTGACATGAACTAGCAACCGCTTGTAATCGTAGGGGTGGGCATTGCCCACCGCGAACTCACCCACCGCAAACCAAAAATTCCTAATGATACAGCGTTCTCTCTCTAGCCTCGATCGCTAAAATAATATTGATTAATTGCCGTAGCGCAGGCATCTTGCCTGCCAATCAAATATTTGTCATGTCAATACAAAATTGGCATACACCCAGCCTCTGTGGGTCGTTTTTTAATATCGTATATTTAAGTCGTATCGTTAAATCGCCATACAGCAAGCTCCAGAATCAGCCATGACTCCCAACGTCACGATCGCCAAATGGACTTTAGAACAATATCATCGGATGATTGCGGCTGGCATTCTCACTGATCAGCGAGTAGAGCTACTGAATGGAGAAATTATCGAGATGTCGCCAGAGGGAGAGTCTCATGCCTTTTACACCAGTACCATCGGAGATTATCTCCGATCACGGCTAGGCAACCGCGCTCAAATCCGAGAGAGTCATCCGATTACGATTCCAGCAACGCAGTCCGAACCCAAACCTGACCTTGCGATCGTCCAACCCCTTGGTAGAGAATACTTGCAGCATCATCCCTATCCAGAAAACATCTTTTGGCTGATCGAGTTTTCCCATACCAGCCTGAGAAAAGATTTAGATCCGAAAGCGAAAGCCTACGCAACCGCCGGAATTCCTGAGTATTGGGTGGTAAATTTGCAAGTCATGGAACTGATCGTGATGCGCGAGGTAGCAAACGGTGAGTATCAATCCCAGACACCCTTAACCGATGGGATCATCCACCCGATCGCCTTTCCCGATGTCGCTATTTCAGTGCAGCAACTGCTGGATTAAAAAACAAAAACTGTAGTTTGCTTTGATGAAAGTGGAGATTGCAACCCAAAGGATGATATGGTTTGGAAATCTGCGAAGGCGGATGGGTAAGTCATGCAAATCCTTGAATCCCTGCCGTTCAGCCAACCCCTCACTCCAAACCAGATTCGCCAGCTCCACCAACTGCTGCGACAAATGGCTAATGAGATAGGGGCATCGGTATTGACGGAAGCATCTTTGCCAACTCCGCCAGGTTCCATGCTGGAGGTGGTTCAGTTTATGCTAATCGCATCCAGCGAGTTCAGTGTATTGCTAGCAAACTGGTCAGAATCGCCTGCCCTGGAAACCTGCCAAACTGTACTGACCTTTGAACCCGCAACGATCGCCACCTTTTTGAACCAATTAGGGGAATTTTACCCAGCACATCCAGAGTTCTGCCAGACGATCGCCGATCTTCAAGCCTTACCCCAAATCAATAATGCCCAGCGGCAAAGCGAGTTTACGCTGAAGCTGATCGCCATTCTGACTACACCGCCAGAAGCCCACTCCATTTCGATGTCGGCTGCAAGAGTCAAATACTCTGAGCAACTGCTGCGCCAGCAGGTCGAACAGGAACGGTTGCTGAATCAGGTGACAACGCAAATTCGCCAGAGTTTGGAGCTACCTGTGATTCTCCAAACGGCGGTAGAGCAGGTGCGGCAATGTTTGCAGGTCGATCGCCTCGTCATTTATCGTCTGGATTTAAGCGACTCAGACATGCCGACTGTCTTACAGCCCAATAGTTTCCTATCCCATGCAGCCTGGGAGAACCTGGAGGGCAATGGTTCGGTGATTTATGAGTCGAGGGTAGCAGACTCCATTCCTTCAGTTTTAAATTTTTCTGAAGCTCACTGCTTTGTCAGTACCCCCAACCCTGAAAGTTTATCGGAGCAAGATCTGGCGATTGCGGTGGAAGACGTGGAAATTCGGTATGCTGAGGCTCCCTGTTTACTGGATTTTTTGCAGCAAGCGCAGGTACGGGCCAAGCTAGTCGCTCCGATTTCAATCGGTCGGCAATTGTGGGGATTGTTGATTGCCCACCAGTGTTTTGAACCACGAGATTGGCAGTTTCACGAACGTCGCTTTTTACAAAAAATTGCCGAACATTTAGCCATCGCCATCAGCCAGGCCCAACTGTATACCCAGCTTCAGCAGCAAAAGCGAACGTTAGAGCAGCGGGTCATTGAACGGACGCAAGAACTCCACGATGTGATGCAGGCAGCTCAAGCGGCAAACCGAGCCAAGAGCGAATTTTTGGCGGTCGTCAGCCACGAACTGCGCACCCCTTTGACCTGCATCATTGGCATGTCTGCCACCCTCCAGCGCTGGGCCAGCGACAGCCTCACCGATCGCCAGCGCAATTTTTTGCAAACCATTCAGGACAGCGGCGAATATTTACTGACCTTAATCAATGACATTTTGGATCTCTCCCAGGTAGAGGCAGGCAAGATGCTGCTGGATCTCAGCGAATTTTCCCTGTCTCGATTGGCGCAACAAACCCTGAAAGCCTTTGAAGGTCAGGCAACGTTGAGTGAGGTGAATTTAGAGTTAGACCTGCGGCTATCTCCCCAACACGATCGCTTTATTGCCGATCCGCGTCGTCTCCAGCAAATTTTGTTTAACTTGCTTGATAATGCCATTAAATTTACTCCCCAGGGGGGGAAGGTGATGCTGCGGGTACTGGCAGAAGAAAGTTTAGCCGTATTTCAGGTCAAGGATCAGGGCATTGGAATTCCAGAGGAACAACTGCCGCTACTCTTCCAAAAATTTCGGCAGCTCAATTCCGGCTATCACCGTCAGTATCGGGGAACGGGGTTGGGATTGGCGTTGACCAAGCAGCTCGTAGAATTGCATGGCGGTTGGATCGATGTGGAATCCACAGAAGGGGTTGGCTCCATCTTCACGGTGCGTCTGCCCATGCCGCAGGATGCACTGCCCCAATCTATTCTCAAGACGAGAAATGTCACAGTGTCTAATTCTGCCAAAGGACGGATTGTTTTGATTGAACATCAAGAGGAAAATGCAGATCTGATCTGTGATGTGTTGACGGCAGCGGGTTATCAAATCGTTTGGATGCTAGAAGGATCGGCAGCGGTAAATCAGATTGAGATTCTACAACCGATCGCCGTGATCGCTAATACGCAACTACCCGATATTGACAGTGTGCACCTCATTCATTGCCTGCGCAAAAACCCAGCGACCAAACACTTAAAAATCATCACGATCGTTCCTTCCTCGACCGTCGGTGCTGAGATTTCTCTTCAGCAATCCGATGGAGCGGATGACTATTTGGTGCAGCCCATTCGCCCTGATTTTCTATTGCAGAAAGTGATGGCATTAACTGAACAAACGGATATCTCTACGTGAAGATTATCGGGCTTTTAGTTCGAGCGAGCCAGTGAGTGATTGCAGGCGATCGGACTAAGAAATTTAGCTGATTGCCTTCTATTTTTCAATAGCTTGAATTTTTCTTTCAATCTTCTGAGATTAACAAACAAACGCATCTGGTTAATCCAATTTGATTGGCTTTCAAGTTTTTCAAAATCTAAACTTTCTTGAATTTATCCGTCATCTTCCTCATACTTTGGCGTAAGCTGTAAAGATAGAAACATCCTAAACGCAAAGCTTGTCGAGGTTTATAAACCTTAGATTTTGTGATGAAGGGACTCATGCTGTTTTAGATTTGGTCTGGTCTAGATACAGCTCAGATCCAATCTCGGATGCAGTTAAAGACAGTTCAAAGACAGTCAAATGCAGCTAAATACAGTCAAAATACAGTCAAAGATCACATTCATCTTTGTAGCCCTCTATCAACATTGGTTGAACGATAGCAGCGATCGGATATAGCGATTAGAGACCGCAAAAATTGGAAAAGATTGAAAAAAGTTTGAAAAAATAGGTTCCAAAATGCATTCTAGCCTTCTGGTTTTAGTCATTAAAACCGCTATCTTTTTTCAATTAACTTAACTCCTTTATGATGTTCACACTGATACTACCCACACTGGGATTGCTTATATCTCATGAATAGTAGTCAACCTATCTATCAACTCAAACAATTTCTGGCAAAATGGCTGTCGTACCGCAGAAATTTAGTCGGGATGGCGATTACGATAGCGCTCGGCATTCTTTTCAGTGCCAAAATTGCTTTGACTCAGCAGCCTGTTCAACTGAACGTGATGATGTCTGCCCTGGATGCAGCTCAAGCCCAGTCAGTCGTGCAGCGATTTGAAGAACAAAACCCCAACATCCAGGTCAACCTGATCGAAGGGCCCAACGCCACAAACCTGGTTGAGGATTTGTATACCTCATCCTTTTTGCTGGGCGACTCTCCCTACGACCTGATTGCAATGGATGTCGTCTGGTTGCCCAAGTTTGCCGCCGCGAACTGGTTAATTGATTTAACCGATCGCATTCCTGAAGAGGAACTGGCGGATTTCCTGCCTGCCGACCTGGAGGGCGGACGCTATGAAGGACGGCTCTACCGCTTACCCTACCGGACGGATGCCGGAATGCTCTACTACCGGACAGATCTCCTGGAGGCAGCGGGGTTAGAACCGCCAGAAACGTTTGAAGACCTTTTAACCGCCTCTCGCACGGTTCAGGAAGCGGGGGGAGCAACCTGGGGTTATGTTTGGCAGGGGCGGCAGTATGAAGGACTGGCCGCCATGTTTGTGGAGGTGCTGGCCGGGGCAGGCGGTTTTTGGATTAACCCAGACACTCTGGAAGTTGGCTTAGACCAACCAGAGGCGATCGAAGCGATCAACTTCCTCCGCAGCACCATTGGGGAAGGAGTTTCCCCTCCAGGGGTGACGACCTATCAAGAAGAAGAAGCTCGCCGGTTGTTCCAGGGTGGTAATTCCGTGTTCATGCGGAACTGGCCCTATGCCTTCCCCCTGGGGAACAGCGAAGACTCCCCCATTCAAGGGCTATTTGATATCAGACCGATGGTTCACGCCCCAGGGCAAACCAGTGCAGGGGCGATCGGCGGTTGGGGGTTAGGGATTTCCAACACCACGGCTCACCCGGATGAAGCCCTGGAGGTGGTGCGGTTCTTTGCCAGTGAAGAGGCGCAGAAGTTGATGGCGCTGGAAAATGGTTATCTTCCGACCCGCGAATCCCTTTACAGTGATCCAGATATTCTGGCCCAGTATCCCTACTATTCCGGTCTGCTCGAAGTGGTGCAAAACGGAGTCCTGCGGCCGCCGGTCGCTCAGTACGCTCAAGCCTCCGACATCCTCCAGCGATACCTCAGTGCCGCCCTCACCGGACGCACCAGCCCTGAAAACGCGATGCAAGCCGCCGCCAACGAAACCCGCACCTTGCTGGGCAGAGGCTAAGACCATACGAAAGCAAAGGATGAACGAACCAAAATGACTACAACGATTCGTGATCGAGAACGACGGACGGGTTGGCTGCTCATCATCCCTGCAATGCTCGTCTTAGCATTTGTCTATGCCTACCCCATCCTGCGATCGTTCTGGCTCAGTTTATTTACAGAAAACCTGGGAACCCAACTCCAGCCAGTCTTTACCGGGCTGAGTAACTATGGGCGGATGATTCAAGACGGTCGCTTCTGGCAGACGATCGCCAACACGATGGTTTTTACCATTTCCACCCTGGTGCTGGAGTTAATCCTGGGGATGGGGATTGCCCTGGTCTTAAATCAAGCCTTTCGCGGTCGAGGTGCGGTACGGACAATTTCCATTCTGCCCTGGGCCCTGCCAACTGCCCTGATTGCCACCACCTGGGCCTGGATTTTTAACGATCAGTTTGGGGTGGTGAATGACATTCTGCTCCGCCTCGGCATTATCCAGACCGGAATTAACTGGCTGGGAAATCCAACCCCCGCCATGATTTCAGTCATTATTGCTGATGTTTGGAAAACCACCTCCTTTGTGGCCATTCTGCTGCTGGCAGGCCTACAGTCAATTTCCAATGACCTGTACGAAGCCCACGCCCTGGAAGGAGCCACCCCCTGGCAAAGTTTCCGCCAGATTACCCTGCCCCTGTTAATGCCGCAGATTTTGATTGCGTCCCTGTTCCGGTTTGCCCAGGCCTTCGGCATCTTCGACTTGATCCAGGTGATGACCGGGGGTGAGCCTGGTGGCGCGACGGAGACAGTTTCGATTTACATCTACGCGACGGTGATGCGGTATCTGGACTTTGGCTATGGGGCTGCCCTGGTGGTCGTAACCTTTGTATTGCTGATTGCCGTCGTTGCCCTGGCCGCCTTCTTCCTGTCCAAACTTCGTTCTGCTACTGTTGGAGATCTGTAAGCCATGTCTACTACCCAACTCCCTGCTGAACCGAAAACCCGTCCAGAACAGTCCAGTATTTCCTGGCGCAGAATTCTCTGGATTGTGGCGATCGCCCTCACAGTGATTTTTAGCCTTGCGCCGATCCTCTGGCAGGTGTTGACTTCGTTTAAGACCAATGCCGACATTGAAGCGGTGCCCACGGTCTATATTCCCACCCAGTTTACGCTGCAACACTATATTGAAATCTTTGCCCGTCGTCCCTTTGTCAACTATATGTTCAATAGTGGGTTTGTAGCGGTTACTTCAACCCTACTCTGCCTGCTGCTGGGAACCCCTGCCGCCTATGCCCTGGCCCGGTTACGTCTGCCCGGAGAGCGGATCATTCTGGCGATCGTCTTAGTTGTGACGCTATTTCCCTACATCCTGCTGTTCCTGGGCTTGCTGGAAATTGTTCGGGCCACCGGACTGGCGAATAACTATCTCGCCTTGATTATTCCGTACACCGCGATGAATATTCCGCTGACGATCCTGGTGATGCGAAGTTTCTTCCAGCAGTTACCCCGTGACCTGGAGGATTCCGCCAAGGTAGATGGTTATAGCACCTGGCAAATGCTGCTGCAAATTCTCCTACCCATGACGGTTCCCGCCCTCGTAACGACAGGGATTCTCACCTTCATCGCCTCCTGGAACGAATTCCTGTTTGCCCTCACCTTCATCACCCGTGAATCGATGAAAACGATCCCGGTTGCCGTTGCCCAGTTAAGCGGTACGACTGTCTTTGAGATTCCCTACGGGGCACAGGCAGCGGCTACGGTTGTTGGAACTATCCCGCTGGTGATTCTGGTGCTCCTGTTCCAGCGGCGGATTGTTCAAGGGCTGACCTCTGGTGCGGTAAAAGGTTGAGGATTGCTGACTGGACGGGCAAGATGCCCATCCCACAAGAGAAGTGCTGACTGGACAGGCAAGATGCCCATCCCACAAGAGAAGTGCTGACTGGACAGGCAAGATGCCCATCCTACAAGAATTTCAGCCACTCCCGATTCCCCACTCCCGGCTCCCCACTCCCTTATTCCCTATTCCCTACTCCCTTACTAAAACCAATGGCTAAACTCGAACTAATTCATCTCAACAAAACTTACTCTCCTAAAATTATTCCTGTTAAAGATGTCAGCCTGGATGTAGCTGATGGTGAGTTCCTGACGCTTCTAGGCCCATCGGGGTGCGGTAAGTCTACAATTCTGCGGTTAATTGCGGGATTGGAACAGCCGACTCGTGGCGAAGTGCGGATTGCGGGAAAGGATGTCACCCAACATTCCCCTGGCGATCGCAATATTGCAATGGTGTTCCAAAGTTATGCCCTTTATCCGCACATGACGGTCTATGACAACATTGCCTCTGGACTAAAGCTGCAACGGATTCCCTCGGAAGAAATTCGCCGCCGGATTGAGCAGGTTAGCCTGTTTTTGGGACTGGGCAACCTGATGCAGCGGAAGCCAGGGCAGCTCTCTGGGGGACAACGGCAACGGGTGGCGTTAGGTCGGGCGTTGGTGCGTCAACCGGATGTCTTCCTGTTGGATGAACCGCTGAGTAACCTGGATGCGTTGCTGCGGGAGCAAGTGCGAGCGGAATTAAAGCAAATTTTTGAAGCCCAAAATACGCCGGTGGTTTATGTGACCCACGATCAGACGGAGGCAATGACCCTGTCAACTAAGGTAGCGGTACTGTCGAATGGCGATCTTCAGCAACTTGATCCGCCGCGCCGAATCTATACCCATCCGGCAAACCGCTTTGTGGCAGGTTTCGTCGGTAGTCCCCAGATGAATTTGCTGGATTTGAAGTGTGAAGGGAAGTTTGCTGTGTTGGGGGGGTACAAGATTCCCCTGGACGGTAGCATTTCGCCGCCTCCAGAGATCACCCTGGGAGTTCGACCGGAGCACGTTCGTCTGGCCCAACCCAACGATACTCATACGCTGCAAGGAAAGGTGGTGCTCAAGGAAAACCTGGGCATGAGCGATCTCCTGAGTGTGAAGGTGAAGGGGGCTGACAACCTGACGATTCGGGCTTTGTTACCCAGCGATCAACCCTGGAGTCAGGAGGAAATTACCCTGGCCTTCCCGCCTGACCTGATCCACTGGTTCGATGTGGAAACGGGCGATCGGCTGACGAATGATAATCTGCAACCAGCTCCGCAGCAGGTTTCCAGGACAATCAACTGATTCTTAACTCCCGTAGCGCAGGTATCTTGCCTGCCAGTGAGATTATTTGTCCAACGATGCAACTGACATACAGCGTTTGGGTGGGCATTGCCTATCTACAGGAATGCCTGCCCAAATCTTGCTGGAGTAATAGGATTGGCGATCGTGTTTATGGCTCAGAAGCAGAGAGTGATTTGAATGAAAGGAAAAGTTGGGTTGATTGGAACTGGCTTGATGGGTCTACCGATGGCGCAGCGTTTGATTGCAGCAGAAATTCCGCTGGTGGTCTACAATCGCACCCCGGAAAAACTGGAACCATTGCGATCGACGGGAGCCATTATTACTGATACTGTGGTTGATTTTGTCCAGCAGAGCCATCCAGTGATTACCATGCTGACGAATGGTGATGCGATTCAAGCCACCCTATTATCTGATGCCGTGCGACCCCACCTGAGCGATCGCACCGTGATTCAAATGGGAACGATCGCACCCAGCGAAAGCCGACAGATTCAGGATGCCGTTCGGCAAGCAGGGGGAGACTATTTGGAAGCTCCGGTGTTAGGCAGTATTCCCGAAGTCGAGGCAGGTAAATTACAGGTGATGGTGGGGGCAACGTCTGAGCAGTTTCAGCAGTGGCTCCCCCTGTTGCAGCACTTTGGCAAACCAATGCACATTGGCGAAGTGGGTGCAGCTTCTGCCCTGAAATTATCTTTGAATCAACTGATTGGTTCGCTGACGACGGCCTTTGCCCTCAGCCTCAGCTTTCTCCAGTCCCAGGGAGGGGATGTGGATACCTTTATGGAAATTCTGCGGGACAGTGCCCTCTACGCGCCCACGTTCGACAAAAAACTTCAGCGGATGCTGGATCACCACTACGCCAACCCGAATTTTCCCACCAAGCACCTGCTCAAGGATATGAATCTGTTTCTCCAGGAAGCCACTGCCGCTGGGTTACGGGCAGATAGCCTGGAGGGAGTGCGGCAAATTTTGGAAGCAGCCTGTGCAACGGAACTGGCAGAAGAGGATTATTCAGCCTTGTTTGAAGCGGTGCGGGGTCAATCTGTCCAATGATTCATTACCGTGAGTTCGGGATCAGAGAGGAGCAAAAATAGGCTAAAAGTACTGAATTCGCATCCCTCGAACTGTTCTCTCAGGAACTTAGGGAATTTCGAGGACGGGGAATTGGGAAAGCTGCAAGATGTAAGATTGGTGACTTGATTTGCCCGATCGATTAATGCTACGCTCTTCAGCTATAGCTATCTTTTGAGTTGTCTAGACCCACGAGGTGGCTACTCTACCTAGAGGCGAATTCTCTAGCGGAGGTCAAGCGCGCCTGACAAGCAATACGCTTAACCTCCTGACCCAGACTACAGCAGCTAGTCCAGGCTAGGGTGTATGATACCACCCGATGCCTACCGCTTGCCCTGTCTGAATGAGGGCTAGTCTCTAGGGTTTCTTCAAACCCTGGAACACAAGGAGATTCACAAATCATGTCCGACAAACTTTTCGGTCTGCCTCCCAGTGGCGATCGGCTGATTTCCCCTGCCCGTCGATCGGTCAAAATCCTGATGATCGGTCAACCTGATGATGTGGAATTGACGATCGCCCGTCTGTACCAGTGCAACTTCTGCCGCGTCGAAGATTGGTCACGTCCCCTACCCTTCTCGCAAATCCAGCAAGCCACTACTAAAGAACCTGGTGAGATTATGAGGATTTATGTACGATCGATGACGCTCTAAGTCAGGGCGCACACCGGTGCAGCCCCTACCATTTACCATTTTTATTGTCCTCTTGTGGGGTGGGCATCTTGCCCGCCCATTCAACTCAGTGAAATGATGACATCAATGCTCGATCGACCATCCCCAAACTATCCTGTTTCCGTTTCTAAATGCGATCGGGTTCAGGTAATTGGTTCCCCCGTCTTGAAGTATGTTTGCAAATAAACATTAATGTATTTCAGGCGCATAGTTTCTCTGTTACACCTGTGCTATCACGGCATTGAGCAGGGTGGTTTGTTTGCTGATGGCAGCATCGATCTGTTGGTCTAAATGATCGCAAAGAGCCATGAGGCGATCGATTTTGGTGACTATGCGATGCTGTTCAGCAAGAGGCGGTAGGAGGATAGGACATCCTCTTAGCTGAGTCTTATTGATAGAGGCTAAATTCGTCGTTTGTTTGGATGCATTTGCAAAATAAGCTTTGGCTACACTTGAGTTTAGATACTTTTCGAGCCATTGCTCATTTTGCTTGACAAGCCAACATCTTGCTCTAAAAACATGGTTTTGGTGTATGCAAGGAGAGATTTCAGCCTTCCAAATAGCAGTTCTGCCAACTTTATCCCAGTCTCCACCTTCGGTAATTAATAAGTCTCGCTCTTTCAGTTCAAATCTTTGTATTTCATCCTTTGCGATCTCGATTTCTTTAATTACTTCCAAATCAAGATAACCGCGTTGGACATTTGCAACACGTAAATACGGTAAGGTCACTATCTCCTTTCCATTTAGTTTTCGACCTTTCGTAACACCGCTGTTGATCTGAACAATGTCTTCAAATCTCACCCATATCCATCCCTTAGGTGCTTGGTAGGGAATCTCTTCAACTTTGAGCTTCGGCAATGGCTGTGGCTCTTTCATCTTCCCTTCCTTCACCAGCCTTTGCTTCTCAAGCTCGATCGCCCTCAACAACTCACTAGCAGGCTCATCAGTTGGGTCTTGTGGCACCAGCTTACCCATGACAGCCAGTTGCAGGATTGCCTTACGCAGTTCAGCCACATTCTCTCTGACTGAGTAGAGTTCGCCAAAGTGTTGGGTGATAAAGCGCCAAGCGGTGCTGAAGTCGTCGCTCTCTTTAGCGGTTAGCAAGCGATTAATGACAGCAGTGTGGATGGTGATTCGTTTTTGGTCGCGTTCTGCCCGTAGCTTTTCCAGTTCATCACAACGAGCCATGAGGCGATCGATTTTGGCGACAATGCGGTGTTGTTCGGCAAGAGGTGGAAGGGGAATTTGAAACTGTTCTAAAACCTTTTTACTTAAACCTTCACGAGACATTCCGACTTGCCTTGTCCATATTAAGGATTGTCCATAAGGGGACAAAAGCAAATAATGAATAAATCTTCTTATCTCAGGATTGATACAGCGAATTATTGTGACATGCTGACTAACATTTGCTTCTCCAAAGTCATCTGGAACAAGTGCACACCGCCCTATCGAAGCTCCAGTGATGTTTAGGAGAAGATCCATTGGCATAACTGTTGTTGCAGCCATCTTCTTATGGGTTTCTTCAGAAATGAAAGCAACATCATCAGCACGAAGTCCATTATTCCAAATATTTTGGGAGCGTAGAAAAGGTATTCCCTCTATTACATATGCATCCTTGCCTCCACGGGGCGTACTACCTGATCCGATTTTTGATACAAGCCGATCTAAGATTACCCACTCCCATCCCTTCGGCAATTCATAAGGTAATTCTTCCGTATTGATTTCGCGCAGTTGATAGGGCTTTCCAATTCTTTTCTCTTTCACGAGCCGTTGCTTCTCAGTCTCGATCGCCTTCAACAATTCACTAGCGGGTTGATCATCTGGGTCTTGCGACACCAACTTACCCTGCATCGCCAGCGTCAAAATCAGTTCGCGCAATTTCTGAACGCCATCCGGTGCAGCAAAGGCGAGGTCAAAATGGCGTTCTAGCAGCAAAGCAGTGTCGTCAGGCATGGGGAGAGTGTAGGGGGAAATATCCGATGGACGATGTCTGATAGGCGATGCATTATTCCGCATTCAAACTTTTAAGGAGCTTCTTAGCAAGCAACTCCTTGATTTCTGCATGGCGTGGAACGGCTTCAACGACACCCGTTTGAGGGTTTATCCAAAGAGAATGAGAAGCACCTTCCCGTTTGAGATAGCATCCGGCTTTACGCAACTTCTTTTCTAATTCCTTTCGTTTCATGGAATCGAGATAGTTTCCTCGATCACATCTTGAGGTAGCCCTCTTCTAATATCCTCTAATCGATCTTCCAGGATTAGTTGAATCGCGTTTTTGAGGCTTTCTTTGACTTCTTCTATGGTTTCTCCTTGTCCATTCGCCCCAGGTATTTCAGGACAGATTGCCCAATATCCGCCCTCCTCAGCCGCTTCAATGATGGCTGTCAGTTCTGCCTTCATCATTTAATCTCCCACAACGTTTGGCACTACTTGATCATAACGAATCATGACATTGGCCCACCCCTCAACGACTCCATCAGAGCCTGTTTCAGAGCAGTTTGCGCCGCTTCCATCTGACACACAATAGACTCATACTCGACCATCAGTTCATCCGGTTCGCCATGATTCACCTCAACTTCGTGCGGGTTCTTGCAGTCGAGGTTATAGTTCCGTGCCGCGATCTCCTTAGCAGACACCTTCCAGGCATATTCATTAACCTTCCGCCCCTTCCGCGCTGCACCGCCCCACCATGCTTTCTCCCGGTCAAACTCCTGAATCGTCAGTGGCTTTGAGCGTGAATAGGATTTGTACCCTTCCGGATAAGGATGCTCGAAAAACCAGACATCTTTGGTTGGGCCACCTTTTTCAAAGAAAAGAATATTGGTATTGATGCTTGTGTAGGGGCTAAACACACCCTTGGGCAACCGGACGATCGTGTGCAGGTTAAACTCCTCCAGCAGTTCACGCTTCAGGTTTGTTTTAGTGCCTTCACCAAACAGAAAGCCATCGGGCAACACCACCGCCGCACGTCCAGTATCAGGCTTAAGCAAGTGCATGATCAACGCCATAAACAGGTCAGCCGTTTCGCGGGTCTGATACTTTCGGGGGAAGTTGTTTTCAATCCCGTCCTCCTCCATGCCCCCAAACGGCGGATTGGTGATGACAATATCCACTCGATCTTTTGGTCCGTAGTCTCGCAGCGGACGGCTCAAGGTGTTGTCGTGACGGATATTGGTGGGCACATCAATGCCGTGCAGCATCACGTTGGTCATGGCGAGCATATGCGGCAACGGTTTCTTTTCTACCCCAGTGATCGTGTCTTGCAGAGTTTTCAAATCCTCAGCCGCTTTGATCTGCGGTTTCAGATGCTCGATCGTATTCGTCAAAAAACCACCCGTACCACAGGCAGGGTCAAGCACCGTTTCTCCCAATTTCGGGTTGATGATATCCACCATGAACTGAGTCACAGCACGAGGCGTATAATATTCGCCCGCATTACCCGCCGATTGCAAATCCGCCAGAATCTTTTCGTAGATGTCGTTAAACAGGTGGCGATCGCTAGACGAATTAAAATCCACATCGCTTTCGATGCAATTAATCACCTGACGCAATAGAGTGCCCGATTTCATGTAGTTATAGGCATCCTCAAACACCGCACCCACAACTCTGCCGTGAGGCGAAACCCCAGCCGCATTCGCCAGCTTTTTCAGCGAGGGAAACAGCTCATTGTTGACAAAATCAATCAACTCCTCACCCGTCATCCCCTCTGGATTTTTTGCCCAGCTTGACCAGCGAAACTGGCTCTGTAACGGCGATTTATACCCCTTAACAGTAAACTCCCACTCCTGCTCCTTATCATCAAAAATCTTGAGAAAGAGTAGCCAAACAATCTGACTGATGCGCTGAGCGTCACCATCGACACCCACATCCTTACGCATGATGTCTTGAATTGTTTTGATCAGAGTTGCGATCGCCATGCTGCTGTATCTAAGGTTTCCTGGTTATGCGCTGTAGAGATTATGCACTGTAAAGTGACTCTTTTAAGCCGTTGACCGCCCGCTGGTAGTTATCTAGCCCACCAAAAGCACGGATAATTTCGATCGGGGTACCAAATTCAGTAAAGGGCGCGACTGTAAGAATTTGCGTTTCCTCAATCTGCCCCACACCTCCATCAGCATATTTATCCAACAGGGCTTCCAGCACTCGCCTCGCCTGATCGCCGTACTGGATAAAGTAATTGCGCTTCTTAACCTGCTCAGCCCGTTCCTGCCGGGTCAGCGGGGGCATATCCCAGGCAACATGGCAAAGCAGGTCGAAGGGGTCGCAATCTTTCCCGATCTCTTCAGCCAGCGCCTCAAAGAATACACCTTCGTTAGCCAACTCATCAACGATCGCCTGTTTCTTCTCGGCACTGCTCCAACGCCGGAGAAAGTCGTCCAGCGAGGCAAATTCTTTAGTTAACGCCTTGCGGGTATAGTCCTTAAGCGATTCGGTGATCAGTTTGCCATTCCCATCAAAATACTGAACCCGTTCAGCCACCACCTTGACCTCCACATTGGCGACAACATAGCGTCGCACATTCGGCTCATACACAGAATCAGTCAATTCGGCCACACCAGTCCATGCATTGCTTTGAGCGGGTTCAGGGTATTGATAGCTGTCTTCAGGTTCTCCGCCCTCCGGCATCTCTGGTGGCACTGGCGAGTCATCAAGAGACATTGGCTCGTAGATCTGCACTGGGTCGCCATCAAAATCAGAGTCAGCAAATAGCTCCGTAGCTTTTTTAAAGTCGATGATCGTGAAATAAAACTTGCCATAATCCTCATTGATGCGAGTGCCCCGACCAATGATTTGCTTAAACTCGGTCATCGACTGAATCCGCTGATCGAGCACAATCAACTTGCAGGTCTGAGCATCAACCCCGGTAGACATCAATTTAGAAGTGGTCGCAATCACCGGATATTTAGATTCTGGGAAAATAAAATTGTCCAGTTCTGCCTTACCTTCTTCGTTGTCGCCCGTAATCCGCATCACGTAACGAGAATTTTCGGTAGCCAAGTCACCGTTCTCGTTAACCAACGCCTGCCGCATCCGCTCTGCGTGGTCAATGTTCTCGCAAAAGACAATCGTTTTATCAAAGCGGTTCGTCTGCTTTAGAAACTCACTGATTTTTCGAGCCACCAGTTGAGTGCGCCGTTCTAATACCAGATTTCTGTCAAAATCCTTCTGGTTGTAAATCCGATCCTCGATCTCGTGACCGTATTTATCGACCATCCCCTTTTCGGTCGCCAACCCTCTAAATCCTTATCAATGTCGATGCGGACTACCTTGTAGGGGGCAAGAAAACCGTCATCAATACCCTGCCGTAGAGAGTAAGTGTAGATGGGTTCGCCAAAGTAATCGATATTGGAAACGTCTCTCGTCTCTTTTGGGGTAGCCGTCAAGCCAATCTGAGTGGCAGAGGAAAAGTAGTCTAGAATTTGCCGCCATGCCGAGTCTTCCGCCGCACTTCCCCGATGGCACTCATCCACCACAATCAAATCGAAAAAGTCACGGCTAAATTGCTTATAGATATTTTGCTCCTCTTCCGTGCCAGAAACCGCCTGATACAGGGAGAGATAAATCTCATAAGCTTTGTTTGCCTGCCGCTTCTGGATCTTGGTCATCGCCGAGCCAAAGGGCTTGAAGTCATTGGTCATGGTCTGATCGACTAAAATATTGCGATCGGCGAGAAACAGAATGCGTTTCTTGGTCTTCGATTTCCACAGCCGCCAAATAATCTGAAAAGCGGTGAAAGTCTTGCCTGTACCAGTCGCCATGACCAACAAGATCCGATTCTGACCTTTGGCGATCGCTTCAATCGTTTTGTTGATGGCTAGCAATTGATAGTAGCGCGGGGTCTTATTACTGCCATCACTGTAGTAATCCTGTGTCACCAGATTCTCCTGCTGCTCAGACAGCCCCCGATGAACAGACCACCATTGCCAAAGCATATCAGCCGATGGAAACTCGTCTAGCCCAAGTTCACGCTCGATGATGCCATCCGTAGCAATCTTGTTGTGAAACAAAAACCCATCGCCATTGGAACTAAAAACAAAAGGCACCTGGAGCATTTCAGCATAACTTAGCCCCTGCTGCATGCCATCTCCCAGGGAATGATTATTGTCCTTTGCCTCAATGATGGCGATCGGAATATTGGGTTTGTAAAAAAGCACATAGTCCGCCCGTTTATTGCGGGCACGAGTGTGTAGCTTACCCCGAACCAAAATTCGCCCATTGGTTAGCGGAAATTCTTCCCGAATCTGCGTCAGAATATCCCAACCTGCCCGCTCTAAGGCAGGGGTAATCCATTTTGTGCAAATATCCCGTTCACTCAGGGAGCGTTTATCAAAATCTTCTGACATGGATGAGCGTATGGATGAAGAACGAATCGTTTTGATTAGTGCCTATGACACTTCATACGGCAAGCAATCTGCACCCTATCTACAATTAAGAAACCGTTTGGTGCCCCTGGGCTTAAGATGGGTCTATTTCAGAGTTCCCATTTTCTCAACCCAACTGACGACTGGACAGTGTAACTGAGCTTCTAATCAATTGAAGCCTTTTTTCAAACCATTTGCCCAGTTTTCCTATCTACATCATTATGAGCAAGGCAATTGTTATTTACCCCGACGCTGCTGATCCCCTCTGGCTCTCCAGCCCAGGAATAAAGATGCCACGTCAGGTGTGTTCCACTTTGCATTTGCATGACGGATCGTTCAATGGCAGGCAAGACTTTGGCGTGAGTCAGCCGAACGCTGCCTGCCCTACAGAAATCGATCCATTGTAAAGTCACTGTACAAGAGGGGATGGACACAACTGGACTCGAACCAGTGACCCCTACGATGTCAACGTAGTGCTCTAACCAACTGAGCTATGCGTCCAGACAATTACTGAGAATAGCACAATGCTAGAAAGATGACAAATGGATTTTGCGGTAAAAATTGCCCCACCCCCGATTTCAACGATACAGATTTGGGAAGCCTGAGAGTATGAGGGTCGAGCGCAGGCAACTTCAGCACCAAACACACAACCACTCAGAAAACCCGATCGCCCATTGAATCAGTCAAACTCTATATCTACTCCCCCACTCATTCAATACTTCCGTTTGGTGAGATTTAATCAACTGCGCCCATTCAATGTGCTTTTCAGGGGCATCAATTTAAATAAACACCTCCCAAAGACCCAGTTTGAGTCAAAAACAGATTAATAAATTACTTTGCACACAGTCAGGACAGGTTAATTTTGAAAAAGATTTCCTACCGTGAGCATCTGCTTCACCAAATCACCAATCGAATTCGGCAATCCCTGGAACTGTCAGAAATTTTGAACACGGCAGTCGAGGAAATTCAAGCTTTTTTAGGAGTCGATCGCGTCAAAGTGTATCGGTTCGATGCCGATGGTTGTGGTGAAGTCATTGCCGAGTCGATCGCCACAGGCAACTTACCCTCGTTGCTCAATCTCCGGTTTCCCGCAGCAGATATACCGCCCCAAGCCCGCGAGATGTTTGTCAAAGTGCGGCAACGGGTGATTGTGGATGTGGCCACTCAGCGCAAAACCCTCCAGCAACTCGATGCCTTCGATACGGGAGAAAATCTACCTGTCCAGGATATTCGTCACGCTATTGTCGATCCATGCCATGTGCGCTACCTGACAACGATGGGAGTCATGTCCTCTGTGGTCATGCCGATTCTCCATCAACGCCATCTGTGGGGACTGCTGGCGATTCACCATGCCACCTCCCGTCTGTATACTGAACGCGAACTGGAAATCATTCAGCTTCTGGTTGACCAACTGTCGATCGCCATCGCCCAATCCAATCTGCTAAATCAGGCCCGTCAGCAGGCCGAATTCGAGGCTGCGATCAACCGGGTCAGTCATTTACTCCACTGTCCTATGAAGCTGGCGGATATTCGTCAGGGTGTTTTAGAATCTGCCGTTGAAGCCCTGAATGGATCGGGGGGACGGCTCTATATTATGGCCGAACCCACAGGGGAACCCGCCCAGCTCTACACCACAGGCAACCAACCCCGCTCTCCCCAGATTGAAAGCCATCCAGTCTGGCAAATGCTCATGTGCCAGTGTTCGCTGGATTCTGCCGATCGCAATTGCGGGAACAGTCCTGCCGTCCCGAACTGGCAACCCTATTCGCGTCATCTCTCTGAGCGTCTCTTTCACGAAGTCTATCCCGGCTCCCGATCCCAATCCTGTAGTATTCCGGGGGCTTACCTGATCTCTGAACTGCGCCAAACTCCGGCCTATGCGACCCTGTCCCAGGAGTTTGAGCAAACCGGAATTCGATCGATTTTGTTGATTCCCCTGCAATTTCATCAACAGCATGTAGGCTATCTCAGCATTTTTCGAGATGGCTATGATATTGAAATTCATTGGGCTGGACGGCAGGATAAAGATACCCGCAACCGGATGCCGCGCTCGTCCTTTGAACTGTGGCGAGAATTGAAGGTTGATCAGGCTCCAGAGTGGACTGCCGAGGAAATGAAATTGGCTCAGTCGATTGGGCTGCACCTGTATATGGCGATCGTGCAAAAACGGGTAGAGGCGATGATCCGCTATCAAGCCTCCCATGATGGGTTGACTCGCTTACCCAATCGGCTGTTATTCAATGAGCAGTTATCCCTGGCCCTGGTTCAAGCTCAGCAACAGGATGAAATGTTGGGTGTGGCCTTTTTAGATTTAGACCGATTCAAAACCATTAACGATTCCCTGGGGCATGCAGTCGGGGATCAGCTATTGCAGCAAGTCGCCAGTGCCCTGCGGGAGTGCTTGCGGGATTATGATGCCATTGCTCGTTGGGGAGGAGATGAATTCACGCTGTTGTTACCCCACCTCACCTCAGCTGAAGACATCACTCAGCTGGCCCAACAGATTTTAGAAAGGCTTTCCCTGCCGTTCCACACCGAGCAACAAGAGCTGTATGTCACTGCCAGTCTGGGCATTGCGCTGTATCCCTATGATGGTGAAGATGTGGAAACACTGCTCAAAAATGCTGATGCGGCGATGTATCAGGCGAAACAGTTAGGGAAAAACAACTATCAACTTTACACCGAAGAGATGAACACCAAAGCTGTCCAGCTCCTGTCTCTAGAAGCCGATCTGAGACGAGCACTCAGCAACCAGGAATTGACCTTACACTACCAGCCCCAGGTTAATTTGCAAACTGGACAAATGGTGGGTGTGGAGGCCTTGCTGCGATGGTATCATCCGAAACTAGGATTTGTTTCTCCGGCTGAATTCATTCCACTGGCCGAAGAAATGGGGCTGATCTGCACGATTGGGAACTGGGTGTTGCAAACCGCTTGTGAACAGCATCAAGCCTGGTGCTCAATGGGCTTACCTCCGATTCGGATTGCGATTAATCTATCGGCGCAACAATTCCAGCAACCGGATCTGGTCAATACCATTATTCAGATCTTAAATACCACCGGAGTAGATCCGCAATACCTGGAATTTGAACTGACTGAAAGCGCAGCGATGCGAGATGTCAACTTTACGATCGCCGTTCTCAAGCAACTGCAATCCCTGGGGATCACCATTGCCATTGATGATTTCGGCACTGGCTATTCTTCACTGAATGCCATTAAGCACTTTCCGCTCCATATTCTCAAAATCGATCGCTCTTTTGTTCAGGATGCCATGCAAAATCAGAGTGATGCTGCCATCGCTAAGACGGTTGTTGCACTAGGGAAAGGATTAGGACTCAACATTCTGGCAGAAGGTGTAGAAACTCAGGAACAGCTTAATTTTCTGCGATCGATTCAGTGTGACAGTGCTCAGGGATACTTCTTCAGCAAGCCCCTACCCGCCACAGAAATTATTACTTTCTTAAGAAAATCTCAGAAGCAAAGCACTCGATCCTAGTAGACCTTGGCGTAAGTTTAGACCGTAGAGCGGGCATCCTGCCCGCGCAGGCTAGAAGCCTGCCCTACAGATGGTAGGCATATTCAAGCCGCAGTGTACTAGGAACCCGATTGCAAGAACCCGATCCCAGGCACTCGAACCCAGGCACTCATTGGGTTACAAATCCTGTGGAGCGAAAATCCACTATACCTGCGATGAAACCTAAAAAGAAACCAAATGAAGGTAGGATAAAAGCATTTATCTGATTGGATGGTTAGTAATTCTGCCACTCATTTGAAGGAGCGTGGTTATGGTAACGATCGCATCCATTACGGCGAGAGAAATTCTTGATTCTCGCGGGAATCCGACCGTTGAAGTTGATGTTGTACTTGATGATGGCAGTAAAGGGCGAGCCGCTGTCCCTTCTGGAGCGTCTACCGGGATTCGGGAGGCTCTGGAACTGCGTGATGGTGATGCGGGTCGCTATGGGGGAAAAGGAGTTCTGAAGGCAGTCGAAAATGTCAAGACGAAGATTGCCCCTGCTCTGCAAGGTGCTGATCCCTTTGAGCAAGCGGCGATCGACAAGGCCATGCTCGATCTGGATGGCACAGAGAACAAAGGGACGCTAGGTGCTAACGCGATTCTAGGCGTATCGATGGCGGTAGCCCGGGCAGCGGCCCTATCGAAAAATCTGCCGTTGTATCGGTATCTGGGGGGGGATGAAGCGATCCTGCTGCCCGTTCCCTGCTTCAACATTCTCAACGGTGGAGCCCATGCCGACAACAGTGTGGACTTCCAGGAATTTATGATCGCGCCAGTGGGTGCCCCCAGCTTCAGCGAGTCTCTGCGGATGGGAGCCGAGGTCTATCACGCTCTGAAATCGATCCTCAAATCCAAAGGCTACAGTACTGGCGTGGGGGATGAAGGCGGGTTCGCGCCGGATCTGAAGGCGAATGTGGAAGCGGTGGAACTGATTCTGGAAGGGATTCAGAAGGCAGGCCTGAAACCTGGAGAAGAAATTGCGATCGCCCTGGATCCAGCCACCAGTGAACTATACCGGGATGACGGCAGCTACGAGTTTTTCAAGTCGGACAAGAGCCGCAAATCGGCCACCGACATGATTGATCTCTGGGAAAGCTGGGTGAATCAGTATCCGATCATCTCCATTGAAGACGGACTGGGAGAGCAAGATTGGAGTGGCTGGCAACAACTAACCCAACGCCTGGGCAGCCGGATTCAGCTGGTTGGCGATGATGCCTTTGTCACCAATCCCAGCATTATCAAAAAGGCGATCGAAGATGGAGTAGGCAATAGTTCCCTGATCAAAGTCAACCAGATCGGCTCTGTCACCGAAACGCTGGAAGCCATCCAAATCTCCCTGGATGCTGGATACACCTGTATGGTCAGCCATCGATCGGGAGAAACCCCAGATGATTTCATTGCCGACCTGGCCGTGGCGACTCAGACGGGACAGATTAAAACAGGGGCACCCTGTCGCGGCGAGCGGTTGTCTAAGTACAATCAACTTCTTCGGATTGAAGATGAACTGGGGAGTAGAGCCAAATACGCCGGCTGGTCAACTTTCAAGAAATAGTGTTGAAGTTTTGATCATCCAGCTATAACGCTTGTGGGGCGGGCATCTTGCCTGCCCAGTTTGCCTGAGGGGTAAAATTATGCGACTCCAACATCACGACATTCAATCGTTTTACGATCGCACCCAGGACTACCTGCTGCAACACGAGGCAGAGCATAACCTGCTGCTGAATTTGAGCCATACACTGCTGCATCGACCCGATCGCTATCCCAATCCCCCCTACCTGGTGACGGTAGAACAAGGGAATGAACTAACCGCCGTTGCCCTTCGCACCCCTCCCCATGACTTAGTGCTGTCCAAAGTCAGAAACCTTTCCGCCCTGACGTTAATTGCGGAGGATGTCCAGCAGACGCAGAAAGACCTGCCGGGTGTGAGTGGATTAGTCGAAGAAAGCCGCGTATTTATGAACATATGGCAGACCCTCACCGGACAGTCCTTTAGGTTAAATATGGATATGCGAATTCACCAACTCACAACCGTTAATCCTGTCACCCATGTGAACGGTCATCTGCGCCTGGCAACTCCATCGGATCGATCGCTACTGATTCAGTGGAATGAAGCCTTTCAGAAAGAAGTCAGCTTACTGTTGAAAGAAGATACGGAACGAGTGGTTGATGGTGCGCTGGAACGACAAACGGCTTATGTGTGGGAAGATTCCCATCCGGTTTCCTTCGCCTTTGGGGGTCGATCGCGTCCGACGATGGGCAGAATCGGCCCCGTGTATACACCCCCTGAATATCGCCGCAACGGTTATGCAATGGCTTGTGTGGCTCACCTCAGCCAAAGATTGCTGGATCAGGGCTGTCAGCACTGTTATTTATTCACCGATATTGCCAACCCCACCTCTAATCATATTTATCAGACGATCGGCTATCGCCCGGTCTGTGACTGGAGTGATTACACGCTAATCGATCGCGCAACTTCATAGCGGAATGACGATCGTAGCGGTTTGTGAACAATCATCCATCCAGAAAGTCATCGGGTGAGATGTTTGCTTGCTTCAAAATGGCTCTCAGTGTTCCTTCGGGCATATCTCCTGGATGGTTGGGGATGGTAGTGTATTGCTGTGTGTTTGGGTTGTACCAAATCTCGTGGCTTCCTGCGGCTTGGCGATCGAAGACGAAGCCCAGTTGTTTCAATCGTTTAACGATCTGACGATATTTAAATCCAGCAAGTCGCCCCATTAGATCCCCACAATGAGAGGGTAGTCAAAGACATCTTCAATTTCGTTAAGTTGAATGGGAGTTTGCCTTTCTTCTCGGGCTTCTAAAAGCTTTTTGGCAACATCACGGGCAATTTCTAGCGTTTCTGCGATCGTACGTCCTTGAGCAACAAGTCCTGGAATATCATTGGAGGTGGCGAGATAGAAGCCTTCAGGAAGTTTTTCGATGTGAAGGGTGGCAATGTGTTCCATAGTTACTCTGGTTTTCTGGTGAGTCAGGCCCATTTTATCGCGGACTCCTGAAGAGTTGTAGTTGTTGCGAATGCTGCGCAATTAATTTCTCTAATTCATAAGAATAGAAGCGATCGCTCTTTTATTCTGGTTGAAGATTTGCAGCAACGATTCAGCATTCCCTCAGCAAATTCTCAGAAACGGTCTTTACGATAAGTTGAAATCATTTGATTGTGATTCATTTCGGTATCGCAATTGATGCTGTAGTGCGATGGAGTAAGCCGACATGAGCCGCTTATCTGCCCGTTCCTTTGTCCAAGCCCCGACCAAGCTCAAAGAGATGACTCGGCTGTTTCGATCGCCCCTTTCCCTGCGAATCGTGTCTAGCATTTTTGCCAGCTTAGTGGTCATTGAAGGAGTTTTGCTGATTCCATCCGTGAACCGGCGGAAGCAAGAAATCTTGTCCCAACTTGAAGAAGTCTCTGCTGGTAAGGTGGGATGGATTATTATGACCTACCCATCGGCCGCTGGAGAAGAATTATTATTCCACCTGCGGCAGTTAAAGCAAGACCCGATGCTGCAAGTCATTCTAGGGGGGGCAGTCTATCGCTCAGACGGCACCCTCATTGGGCAGTTTGGCGAACCGCCCGTCATGGCCTTTGCAGAAGCCCGTCAAACCAGTCAGCTCTATCTGTCCACGGATCAGGGTAGTCGCTATGATGTGTCCTGGGTAGCTGAACAATCCAATGGGGATGAGTATGTGCTGCTCCTGCGTCATAATGCTGACGGTACACAAGCGGCTCTGATATGGTACATCCTGCGGATTGCTGGTTTAGTTCTGGTGATCTCTGCATTCATTACACTGGTCATGATGATCTTCCTGAGCCGTCAATTGATTACGCCGATTCTGACCCTGCGCCGTGATTTAGCGAACGCTGGGGAATCGATTCTTATGGATCAACCCGTACCTCGATTTGATTCCTGTGCAACTCCCCGACGAGATGAGCTGGGGGAAGTGGCAGGCACCTTTGAGCAAATGTATGAGCAAATCTGGCAGGCAATTTACGCGCGGAAGCAGGCAGAAGCCGATTTGCGGCAACATAATGAACAAATGCAGCTTTATTTGCAACAAGTCGATCGCGTTACGGCTGCTGCCACAGAAGTGGATCGCGGCACCTTTGAACCAGACAGTTTAGATGAGGTAGCCGCCCGTCCGGATGAATTGGGACAACTCGCCCGTATGTTTCAGACGATGGCAACCCATGTGAAACAGCGAGAAGGAGCCTTGAAGCAACAGTTAATGGAATTGAGCATTGAAATTGATCAGACAAAACGACAGCAGCAAGTGGCTCAAATTACCAAAAGCGATTACTTTCAAGAATTACAATCTGAATTGGAATTTTATCAGCCTGATCAATTTTGGAACCAGGATTGAATAACCATCAATCACCCCTATCTGGATCCGTGCCAACGGTCTAGGATTCAATTTCAGAAGAATGGGATCGGTTCCGGTGAACTGCATGTACAGTCGTGATCAGTAGAATGATGACTGTCAAAGGAATGACCACCTTTAACATCAGAGACTCAAAACCTGGGAGAGTCTGGGAATTCATTGCTTTGAGCAGGAGGTACACCACATAGCTCACGTAGTAGAACAAAAACAGAAAGCCCTCCCAACGGCTCACCATGTACCCCGTGAAGGCGATCGGTAAGCAAAAAATTTCTACTGCCACAGCAAAGGGAATATTCAGTTGCAGTGCATCGGGTGCCACCGCCACCGCATCCGATGAAATGAGGGCAGGCAGACCCAGCACAATGACCACATTGCAAATATTGCTGCCAATCACATTACCGATCGCAATATCCCGTTCTCCCTCGATCGTTGCCACCACAGAAGCCGCCAGCTCTGGTAGTGACGTTCCCACTGCAACCACCGTTAAGCCAATGATTAATTCATCCACCCCTAAAGCCGTAGCGATCGCAACTGCCCCCTCCACCAACCAGCGAGATCCAAGCACCAACATTCCCGTTCCCAGCCCGACCTGGATCAGGGAGACAACGATTCTGGGAAAATGAAGCACAAGGGGCAGGGGAGGATCAGTCGGGACAGGGGGATTGGCTCGTTCCGGGAAATTCGGTCGATCCAGCCGATCGGATGCCGTTAAATCCAATGGCGCAATCGGGGACTCCTGCAACTCATCAGTAGACTCACGGTTGGCAACCGATATCGTATACACCACCGCAATCAGGAACAAAATTACCCCATCAATCCGATCAATAAATCCATCCAGACACAGGGGCAGTAGTAATCCAGTCGTCAAAATCATGACCGGAATATCAATCTGTACCACTTGCTTTAACACCATAATGGGCGCAATTACGGCACAGATTCCCAGAATCAGCAAAATATTGGTGATGTTACTGCCGATCGCATTACCCACCGCTAAACTGGCGCGATCGCTGATGATTGAAGTCAAACTGACCGACAATTCTGGGGCACTGGTGCCATAGGCCACAATTGTTAACCCCACAACCAGGGGAGACAGTCCTACGGTAACGGCCAATTTCGATGCACCGCGTACTAGAGCTTCTGCCCCTTGCACCAACAGTACAAATCCGAAAGCAAATAAGATGAAGTTCCAAATTGTCATGGATTGTGACAGGACAAATTCTCCTCTGCTGGTAACCCAACCTCGGAGGCAGCTTTAACTGGCAATGTCCGTTCCATCGATCTATCTCGTACCAAGCATCTTACCAGGGAGCAGAGTGCAGACAAAATCTTCTTTGGATAGATAGGGAATTATTCGGCGCATTCCAGGCAAATCCGTTCAAAAATTCCACAGGTTATCTGCATTCCCTGCCCAGGAATGCCCTGCGCCCCATCTACCCACGCCTGCTGTACAGAGAGTCCATGAACCTGCAATTGCACCGAGGCATAGGCAAATGCATAATCCCCTTCCTTATCCCAGTACAGTTCTAAGATTTGATCCCGCCGGCTGAAGGAAAAGCGATCGATCCGAAATTCCCCCTCTCCATCCCCAGCATCGCTATAGAGGTAGCCCTGTCCTTCACCCGATGAGGACGGATAGAGATGGAGGGTTAACTGCTGTTGCTCCAGATCCTCCATCGGCAATACACTGCCTGCTTTCACCAACACGGGCATCTGTTCCAGGGGCGCATCTACCTCAATCGTCCTGCCGCCCGAAATCCTGTGATCATTCCAAAAGTTGTACCATTCTCCATCTGGCAAAGTCACCGATCGGTTCCGGTGTCCTTCTCCCAATACGGGACACACCAACAACGCATCCCCTAAACAAAATGCATCATCAATGTCTCGCAGGGTGCGATCGCCCCAATCCAACCAGAACAGGGATCGCACCGGAGGATACCCCTTCTGACTGGCTTCCCAGGCCAGGGTATAAAGATAGGGCATTAGTTGATAACGAAGTTGGAGATAAGAGCGGATAATGCTCAGGTATGGCTCTCCGTAAGCCCAGGGGGTACGGGGCTGAACGCTAGTGGAACTGTGGGTACGATAGAACATTAAAAACGTTGCCATCTGAAACCAGCGTAGATACAGCTCTGGCGATGGATTGCCCTGAAACCCACCAATATCTGGCCCAGTGAAGGGAATCCCCGATAAGCCCAGGCCAATCACCGTGGCGATCGTCTGCCGCATGGCTGCCCAGGTGCAGATGGTATCTCCCGTCCACGTCCAGGCATAGCGTTGGAGTCCAGCCCAACCCGATCGAGACACAATAAACGGTCGCTGGTTCGGACGATAGCGACGCAAACTTTCATAGCCTGCCCTGGCTTCCAGGAAACCGTACACATTATGCGCTTCTCGATGATCGCCCCTTCGCCCTTCCAGACAGTGCTGGGCCACACTGGGCAGAGTATGATCGCCCCACAGGACAAACGCCGCCGGTTCGTTCATATCGTGCCAAAATCCCGTAATCCCCACATCCAGCAGATAGGCATACTGACGGCTCCACCAGTCCCTGACCTTAGGATTGGTAAAGTCGGGAAACACCATTCGTCCCGCCCACACGGGAGCCACCACTAACGCTCCATCAGGATAGGTGCAGAACGCTTCCAGCACGCATCCCTCCAGAAACAAATTACTCTGGCGACTGTATTTAATGCCCGGATTGTTAATCGCAATGCAGCGAACCCCCTGTTTGATGAGTTCCTGAGTAAACCGACTGACCTGGGGAAAGCGTTGGGGATCCAGGGTAAAGGGTCGGTGATCCGCCTGACAGTCAATATCAAAGTGAATTGCGCTCAGGGGCAGATCGTGCGCTTGAAATTCCTCCACTTCTTGCCGAATGGCCGCTTCAGTCCGATAGCCCCAGCGAGACTGGTGATAGCCCAGGGCCCAGCGGGCAGGCATGGGGGGTCGTCCGGTCAACTGAGTGTAACGCTCCAGCAAATGCGCCGGTTCACCCGTTGTCAGGTAATACCGCAGGGAACCTCCCTCAAAGTCAGCCGTCGCCCGCTCGGCAAAGGTAAACTCGGCCCGAAAGGAGTTTTCATAGAAAACAAGGTAGCTACCTGCCTGATGGAATCCCAGGTAGACCGGGATGCAGATGTACATCGGATCGGTTCCAGGTGGATAGCGTCCCCCCGGATCATAGTTCCACATTCGGTAAGTTTTGACCGATCGAGTGGCATCCTGAACCGTTCGTAAATTCAGCGAACTCGCCCGCTCGCCTAACCCATAGATTTGCTCATCGGGCATTAAGTCAGCCTGATGAATCCATCGTTCCCCCTGACGTTGCGGCGATCGCTCCTTTCTGAGCATCTTTCCAGCCGCATCAACCACCGTCAGCCCCCCTTCAGGACTCACCGTCATCTGCATCGCTTCACTGGCGATCGTCCAACCCTCCGACGTTTGCTTCAGCGTGGTTTCAACAGGTTCCCATTCCTGTTCCACCAGGGCATAGGGGATAGGGGGCAAGCCAGGTCGCCAGTTAATTCGCACCAGATCGGCCAGCAGAAAATCGATTTCCAGTTCGGCCTGTTCAAAGCGAAACTGTCCCCCCTGCTCGGTTGCCACCGCTTCCAGTAACCTTCCAGGAGAAATTAAGGAGCCAGATTTAGCTCGATCGCGGAAGTTCGATTCAGCTCGATCGCGCCTCAGGGAGTACAAAAATGAATCGGGAATGTAGCGTAAAAAAAAGACAGATTTGAACAAAAAATTAATCCATAGCAAGAATGATCTGATGAATTTCATGGGATACAGCTTGTCCAATCTATCTACATTTCTTTCCCACATCTCGAACCGATCGCTCTTGATGCAGTAAGGATTTTGATAGGATCTCCCTATCATGGGATCCTGGTTAACTGACAGATGCGTTCAGATGCTTTTGACCAACAGGTTAGCGAGGCACTTAACTTCCTGCGTCCCCTAAAAGAAGGACACTTTTAGCGTGTGCCAGCGAATGAAACCAGAAAACTCAGCCATTGACCGCAGCAAGCCACTCCTGAAACCTTTCTGAATGCCTCTCTAGGTTGATTTGTTCTTCACTAAAAATCGGTATTTTAGGAATAAAGGTATTTGAGATCACGTTAATCGATCAAGATAATCAATGCAGTTATAAGACTTTGCCTGCGCAGAAACCTTGTCTTTACAGGAACTTATCCTTAGCCGAGCTCATGCAATCTCTTCCGATTTCTCTCACCATAACGGACATCCTGGCAGCATTTGGCCGAATGCCCCGTTACATCACTGCGCTAGACTCTGCCACCGTTGCCCTCAAATCCCTCGCTAAATCTCTGCATGGTAAAGATCTGCCTCCGGAAGGTGCCCCTCCCCAGGCTAAAGCTCTTGCAGGAGAAGCCCTCAGCCATCTGCCTGAACCCATTATTGAACCCTTATCGACCTGGGCGGGTTGGTTCAATGCTTCGCCCCCTAACATTGTCGATGATGTGCGATCGGAAACCATGTCCCGCTGGGTGTTGAGCCAATATCCCCGTCGCCGCTACCCTGCCGCTATGATTGGATCTTGCAATGGAGCAGCCGTCCATCTGGGGACAGCCCTGGGGATTCCCTGGTTGCCGCAAACGCTCCTGGTCTGCCTGCAACACGCTGGCGATCCTGATGACCCAATTCAGGCAATGGAATGGGCAGGGAACCCGTTCAACGCTTACTGAGGAATAATCCTGATCTCGCTGTGTACCAGTTGCATGACCCAAATCAGGATCGGCTCAAGGTGCCCCGCGTGATTTATTTTCGATTGAAGCGGACTCGTCTGGGTGCTACCTACCGACAGTTTCTCAGAGAGAATTTGGAACCGGGCGCGACCCTGTTTGTGCTGGACTGTCAGTATCAGTGGTTGTCTACTCAAGTGAGCGATCGCCACATTTTCCAGTTTGGCGGAACCGGACACCTGACCCCCGAAGAGTATTTTCAGGACAGCCCGCAGATCCACGAGTTTTTGCAGCGCAACGGCTCCTCCCATCAAACCTGGAATCCCCCGGCTCCCGATGGTTGGTTCTCGGAATCAGAATGGGGATTTGATCCCGCCTTAGGGGAAGACATAGAAGCCTTTGCCGAGGAATCCGGCTTTAAAGTGCAGCGCATCACCTTTGATCATCCCCAGGATTTGAGTCCCATGGTGGCAAACCTGTACCGATGGTGGTATCAACAGCGCAACTTGCCCAGCGATCGGCTGTTTGTCGAGTCGTTTGTCTACCTGCAACCCTGGTGGGCATTGCGTTTAGGGTTTGTTCCCTTTTGGACGGTCTTTAACGATCAAACCTCCGCTACCAAGCTGGATCGCTACCTGAGCGGGGTCAAACCCTATCAGGAAATCTATGCCAATTTGTTCTCCAACGGGCTGAAATCCCTGGGATTGGCTCCGATCGAACAGTGGCGATCGATTCTCGATCGAGCAGAGCAACGCGGAGAATTTCTGGGCGTAAATCAGCAAACCTACCCCGGTGATCTGGCTTCGTTCTCTAGCCACTATACTGCCCTGAAACAGTTTGAGGGCAAGCGATACGAGATTCCGGCACCGCTCACCCTCGATCAATTCAACACCTTTCTGGCTCAACATGCTGAAACCCATGAAGCCGTTCAGCTTTTGACCTAACTCCCGATCGACTCTGGCACAGTTAACAACGAGCGATCGTGTTTAAGTTGCTCCTGGGTCAGGCTGTGGCCACTGGCTCCAACCCTAACTTAGTCAGTAGCCGATCGATATTAAAACCGTTGGCCATCATTTGGTTCATCGTCTGTACCTTAATTGGTTCATGGACGCGAACCTGTCCAAACGTACGATCGATAATTTCCACCGTCGTTAAGGTATCCAGATCAACGGAAAGAATCGGGATCTCCAGATCCTCCGCTCGGCTCAATACAGCCGGACTGGGCGGCATATGTCCGGTCAAAATCAGGCACTGGGTCGAAGTCTCCAACGCTGCTAGCTGAATATCGGTTCGATCGCCTCCAGTGACAACAGCCATGTTATGCCCCTTCCGGAAATATTCCAGGGCAGAATTCACATTCATCGCCCCAATTTTCAGGCTTTCCACCATCAATTCCATCCGATCGGGACGACAGAGAATTTCCGCATTCAACTGATGCACCAGCTCCCCAACGCTGACGCTGCGCAGAATATCGCTTCGCGGCAAAATTCCTAAAACTTCAATTCCCCGCTGCTCCAAAAAGGGCTTCACCTGAGTTTCCACCGTTTCCATATGTTCCGGTGCCACATCGTTGATCAAAACCCCGATCAGACAATCGCCTAGTTTTTGCCGGGCAGCAACCAACCCATCCACCGCTAATCCGGAATGATATCGGCTGACCAGCACCACCGAGGCGGACGTTGCCTGGGCCATCAGAGGTAAGGACAGATCAAACAGGAGTCCTTCATCTAAGGTGCCAGTTCCCTCCAGCAGGATTAAATCTCCCCTGGAGACTTGCAGATGTTCTTGCAGTTTCTCAACATAGTTTGTTTGATCAACCCCACAAATTCGATCGGTAATAGTGGATTCATCCAGGGATAACAGGGTCGGCAGCAGCCAGTTCTCATTCAAGTCCAGAGTACGGGCAATAAACCGGACATCTTCATCCAGGTTGTCCGCAGTCGATTCACTCAGACAAGTGCCGAGCGGCTTGCCATAGGACAGCTCAACGCCTTTCTCCTTGAGTTGATGCGCCATGCCCAAGATCACGGCGGATTTACCACTGTAGGCTTCCGATGAACCAATTAACAAACACTTTGCGGACTTTGGCACGCCCTCACTCCTGAACTCAATATTAGGTAAGCGTCTTTTTCATTTTATTGATCTTGTTTCACTTATCTTCACCGATAGGTCATAAGATTTTGCAAAATTTATTCTAAAAATCAGTGTTTAGAGGGGAACTGCCAACAAGTATTACGGGGCCCCGCCTTAACTTGCGGCATTCAGAAAAATCTTAGTCAAAACGTTAGCAAACCCGTTGTACCTAAATTTTTTGTCGATCGTCTGTCTCAAAGGACACCATCTTTATCCTGTGGGAGTATCCCAATATTGCATTTCCATAAGCAATATCTCCCTGGCGGGCAAAAGGACTGCACGACGGCAATGGCTGAATGGACATTATCTGAATGGACATCATTATGGCTACTCTCCGATAGCGAGCAGGGGAATCTCAAACAAATTTGTCCAGAAACCCGATCGATCGTCTATATTCAATCAGTTAGATTCGGCGCATAGATTCAGCTTAATCAATTCGGTTTATAAGATCCGGTGGATCTGGTAGATCTGGGCCATCGATCCAGCTATATTATTCAGCGTTATCGCAACCGCACCGCAACCGATCGCACCTATGGAGCGTTAACCCATGAAAGCAACGTGGAAGAAACAATCGACCCTGATCGCCGCTGGCACTGCGGTCGGTTTGATGGCAGGTGGAGCCGCGGCATGGTGGCTCTTGGGGCAACATACGCCCATTGCCGAATTACCCAGTGGAGCAGATGTATTACCGGAAAACACCGCAGTGAGTTTGTCGGTTTCAACCGATGCTGGGCAGTGGCGACGGTTACGGCAGTATGGCTCTGATCAGGCGCAGGGAACCTTTGATCAACAGCTTGTCACTTGGCGCGATCGGCTATTTTACGAGAACGGACTGGATTATCGGCAGCATATTCAGCCCTGGGTTGGGGAAGAAATTACCGTTGCATTTCTCAATCCCGACTTTTCAGAGAATGCGGATCAGGAAATCCTGCCCTATCGTCTGCCCAATGCGGCCGAGTACGATCGCGCTGCGGTGATGATCATGCCGATCGCCAATACCAACCGGGCCCAAGCCTTCTGGAGTCAGCCAACGGTGCGGGAAGGGCAGGACTGGGCCAATCGGGAGTACAAAGGCATCAAAATCCGTGAGGTGCATGGACAGGAACGGCTGGACTATGCCCTGGCCAAGCTGGACGATCGCTTTCTGGTGGCTTCTGGAGATCCGCGCTCGGTCGAACAGGTGATTGAAACCTTCCGGGGAGAAACAGCCGTCGCGCGCAATGCTGACTATGGCAAGGCATTTAGCCAACTGCGGGAAACGGTGAGCAATCCGTTCATGCGTCTCTATATCAACGTCCCTGCTGCTAGGGAATTTACCGCCACGAACACCAACCAGCCCATTCCCCCCCAGCTGTTGACCCTGCTGCAAAATAATCAGGGATTGGCCTCCGCCATGACCCTGGAGGCAGATGGCCTGCGCTTTCGAGGCGTAAGCTGGCTGGCGGCCAATAGTCGGACTCGCCTCAAGGTGGCCAATGCAGCCGATCGCATGCCCGTTTTACTGCCCCAGGAGTCCGTATTCATGACCTCAGGGGATGACTTTCAGCAGTTCTGGCAAACCTATAGCCAATCCGCCGAGGAGCAAGCCCAGCAGGTATCCCAGGTTGCCCTTCGCAATCAAGCCTTCAGCCCGGATACGATCCAGCGCACCTTTAATAACCTGACAGGATTGGATTGGGAGCAGGACATTATTCCCTGGACGGGCGGCGAGTATGCCCTATCCCTCCTGTCTGCCCCTGCAACGGATGGAACCAGCCCCACCTCAGGGCTACTATTCCTGCTTCAGGTGAGCGATCGATCCAAGGCAGAGACCGCACTGGAGCAGCTCGATCTGGCGATGCAGGAGCGAAATGGCTGGCAGGTGCAGGAAACAGAGGTGGAGGGACAATCCGTAACCCGATGGACTTCTCCTCCCTTCGGGGCATTCACCCTGACTCGCGGTTGGCTGGAGGGAGATGTGATGTTTCTCGCGTTAGGAACAGGTGACAATTTCAGTGCGGTAGAAGCCATTCTTCCTGCCCCCGCCCTTTCATTAACGAATAACGATTTGTTCCGCACGGCCACCACCACCGATCTCAGACCCAACAGCGGTCACGTCTTCCTGGCGATCGACTCTCTACTGAACCCCGATATCAACCTGCCTGTTCCCGTCTTTTCTCCTAGCCGGGGAACATTAGGCAACCTACAGGCGATCGGCTTGACTACAGCAGTTCAGGACAATCGCACCACTCGTCATGATGCCCGCATTCTGTTACCTCGCGGCAATACCTCCCCCGGAACCCTGCCCCCGCCAGGTACACCCCTCTCCCCCCCGCAGCCAATCCAGCCTCCCCATCCGAGGCACCTGAAGACGGGGCTGAGTAGGAAATGCTGCTCAACTAAAACTCTTGTAGGGTAGGACTGAAACTCTTGTGGGGTGGGACTGAGACTCTTGTGGGGTGGGCATCTTGCCCGCCCAGTCACCCCAGCAGACTGATTGACAGGTGAGTTTAATTCACGATCGTATCCGTTACCCCATCCGTTGCCACCTATTCAGCCTCATTGATCATAATTTCACCATCATTGCCAATTAACAGCGGCGTGACCGGAAAATCACTTTCGATCAGGTTGCGAATCAGGCTCACGCTGCGAAAATTGTCATCCACAAAGGGAACGCCGCGATTGTCTAACCGAACGGGAATAATCTTGCCGGAAATGAACCGACCATCGGCCGCGAGTTCCGTTTCCAGGATCAGCGAATCCCCCAGCACGCCATCCGTGGAAAGGGTACGGTAGCCCATGAAGTTGCCCAGGGAGTAGGCAATCAGGCGGCTTTTGTACAATTCGATCGCTCTGGGAACGTGGGGGCCATCGCCCAACACCAGATCGGCTCCCTGATCAATTACGGCGCGGGAAAACTCCACCATGTTGCCGCGATTTTCGCCAAAGAAAAACTCAGTTTCGTTGCGTGTGCGAATGGCATCACTGCCCTCTGCCCCAGCATGGACTGAAATCACGACGATACTCGCCTGCTGTTTGGCTTCATCGACCAACGCTCTGGCCAGATCCAGTTCGTGGACTGAATTGTGATCAGAAAAATAGCTGAAGCCAATGAACGCCACCGTTACGTCATTGACAGTGCGATAAACAATTTGCCCGCGCCGACCGACAGCCTGCATTCCTGCCTTTTCAATATGGGCGATCGTATCTTCAAAGCCCTGATCATCAAAATCAAAGGAGTGATTATTGGCCACGCTCAACACATCAAACCCGACGGATTTGAGCAGATCGGCGTAGTGGGGCGGAGTCCGAAAGGCAAAGGTCTGCCCCCGGCTGGTGTCCTTTGGGGTATAAGCATAGTCGGTCAACGTACTTTCAAAGTTGCCAAACAGAATATCGGTCTCACCAAAAAAGTCCTTCACACCATCAAACAGCCAGTTGCCGTCCTGGTCGGGCAGGCGATCGCTGGGATAATTGGTTCCCGGAATGATATCACCAACGGATTTGATCGTGATCGTCGTTTCAGCGATCGGCGCAACTTCGGAAACGGTTTGCGCTGGTTCAGAAACCGGAATGGCGGGGGACGTTGCATCAGAAATTGGCTCAACTCCAGCTTCTGTTCCCTCCGATTCAACACTTGCAGGGTCAGAGGCGGATGAACTGGGGGTGAGGGCGATCGTCTGTTCAGGAGGGGATCCGATTCCGTTCTGGGAAGAGCCTGCAACCGAATCAGCTGACCACAACTGGGTGAAGGAATTGGCGAGCAGATGCCAGTTCATACCCAGGATCAGTCCAGCGAGGAAGGCGATGGGGGTAGTGAAGCGGCGACGATGGGTTGGGGGAGTCGGGAGTGGGGAATGGGGAGTCGGGAGTCGGGAGTTCTCCTGCGGAGACACTCCGCGAACGGGAGTGGGGGGTTGGGGGTCGGGAGGGAGGGGGTCAGGAGGGAGGGGAGGGGAGGAAGGGGTTGGGAAGACAGGATGAGCGCGCGCGCGGGAGGGAGGGGTAAGCGTTATTTTTTTAGTCCAGGTGGGAAGGGATTGTCCGGCTTTGCGGCCGTAGATCTGGATGGTGTGGATAGAATCAGGATTGAGCCGCGCGACTCCGGCTTGCACGATCGCAACGAGTTGACGATCGGGAACTGGCTCGGCTTGTAGCAGCACATGCAGACAGTCTGCTTCACGAATGGCCTGAACCTTTACACCTTTGGGTTCAAATGCCTGATGCAGTAGATGGGCGATCGCCTGGGCATCTCCTTGACGGGCAGCCTCCAACACAGTCAGACTCATCGGTTAAACCTCCCCTAAACCTCACACCATCGGTCGAACTGACTCAATAATAGACCTGATTCAAAAATTTCTCACTGATGAGAGAAAATTGGTCATCTAACTTCTACAATTGAACCTCCCAGGACAGTGCATCAGGAAGCCTGCCTGCCAGGGATATTACACTGGTGATGTGACTCAAGTGTCCATGCAGCGATCGCTGAAGACGATTCCCGCCTTTTGTAATAGTAATCACTTCAGTGGGCTGAAGGTGCTCTAGAGGATGAAGTAGCATGAGTGAAATCAAACGAGTGTTAATTGTGGGTGGAACGCACGGGAATGAATTAATTGGGGTTTACACCAATAGACGGTTTGAACAAAATCCCGATTTAATTCGTAGACCCCACCTGGAAGTGCTGACATTGTTTGGGAATCCTCAGGCGATCGCCGCAAATACACGCTATATCGACGAAGATTTGAATCGTTGTTTTGCCGCTCCAATCGCAGAACCCTCAACTCATTTGAACTATGAAATGCAGCGAGTTGCAGCCATTCGCAATGAATTTGGGCCATCAGGACGAACGCCGGTAGACTTTATTATCGACCAGCATGGCACTACCTCAAATGCTGGCTTGATGCTCATTCTGGATCAGCTTGATGCTTTTACCCTTAACCTGGCTGCCTATTTGAGCACGCTTCAACCTGAAATTAAAGTCTACAGCTCTACGAATTCGGGGCGAAAGCAAGATTCGCTGCGATCGATCGCCCCCTATCGAATTGGCATTGAAGTCGGCCCGGTGGCCCACGGAACGCTTCATGCAGAGTTATTTCAAAATAATCAAGCATTAATCTACGCGATTTTAGATTATTTAGAACAGTACAACTGCGACAACGGTACTGTTCATCAATCCGCGTTAACGCTTTATCAATACGTTGGCAAAGTAGACTATCCCAAAGATGAAACGGGTGCAGTTTTAGCGATGATTCATCCTCACCTTCAGTTCAAAGATTATCAGCCATTGAATCCAGGGGATCCGATGCTTCTCACCTTTGATGGAGAAACGATCGCATACCAGGGAGACTCAACGGTTTACCCCGTTTTTATCAATGAAGCAGCCTATTACGAGAAAGGGATTGCCATGTGTTTGACTCAAAAACAGCACATTCATCTGGATGCCCCTTTGCCCTAAATACCCTTGGTACGGCTTGTTACAAGTGCTTTGCAGATGGCGATAGATGCGCTATCCTTGGATACACCATGAGGTAAGTTTGCATTTGTGCGGGTGTAGTTCAGTGGTAGAACGTCAGCTTCCCAAGCTGAATGTCGTGGGTTCGAGTCCCATCATCCGCTTTGATTCTAAAACCCTTGAAATTATTAGGTTCCAAGGGTTTCGCCGTTTCTGAAAAGCAAGCCGGATGGTAAAAATTCAGTACGCTTGATCTAAAGTTTAGGTATCTTTGGGGTAATTTTGGTGCTTTATTGGGGTAAGATTGGGGTAGAAATAAAGCGTTTACCCCAAGGGATCTTCAATGTACTCCAAGCAGAATCAAAGCAAGGCTTCTAAGGGATCTGTTCAAATTAAAACTTCTAATGGTCGCTTACAGTTAGTCTTCAGCTATGGGGGAAAGCGACACTACCTTTCGATGGGCTTAGACGATAACCCTCAGAACCGAAAACTGGCAGAAATGAAGGCTCGGACGATCGAGCTAGATATCCTTTCTGGTCATTTTGAAGGGGTAGAGAAATATAAGCCTAAGTCAACACTGAGTACAGTTGAGGCAGTTACCCCAATCTCTACCCCAAAACCGAATTTGGCTGAATTGTGGGAGAAGTTTGTGGAATACAAGCGTCCTCAGTGTTCTCCAAACACGATGAAGTATATGTATGGGGTCTATACTAACTATCTTCAGAAATTGCCAACTCATGAACTAGACCATGCAAATGAGATTAGGGATTATATTTTGCAAAATATTCCGCTTGATTCAGGAAAACGCTTTATTACTCGTTTGTCTGCCTGTTGTGATTGGTCAATGAAAGCCGGGATGATATCCGAGAATCCATTTAACGGAATGGCAGCAGAAATTAAACTCCCTAAGTCTCGTAACGCAGATGATGATATCAATCCTTTTACTAAAGAAGAAAAGGATGCCATTGTTCAAGCACTTGAAACGGATCAATTTTGCCCCAAAGCATCAGGGTTTAAGCACAGCCGCTATGCTCCGCTAATCAAGTTTCTTTTTAATACTGGTTGTAGACCGTCTGAAGCGATCGCTCTTCAATGGAAGCACATTTCCAATGACTTTAGGCAAATTGCATTTGAGCAGGTGATGATTGCAACGGATAGCGGCAAGAAAATTAGACCAGGCTTGAAAACCCAGGAACGTAGAAAATTTCCCTGTAATGACTCTCTTCAAGATCTACTCCGGTTCATTAAGCCAGAGGGTTGTTTGCCAGAGTTATTGGTATTTCCGTCCCCTGAAGGTGGCTATATTGATCTCAACAATTTTCGTAATCGTACCTGGAAAACAGTTCTAAAAGGATTAGGGATTGAGTATCGCAAGCTGTACCAGACTCGTCATACCTTCATTACTCTTGCATTAGAAACTGGCAAACTAGATGCTAAAGACGTAGCCCGATTAGTAGGAAACTCTCCAGAGGTGATCTATCGTCACTATGCAGGAAATAAACGAGAGTTATTTGTTCCTGAGTTCTAGAACAGTAGGAACATATGTACTTAACTCAAAACCTTAGTTTGTTATTCAGACAAACCAAGGTTTTTTAGTTTGCTTGGCGTGAGGCGTACGCCAAAAGCCAATGGCAAACATGGAATTTTCCTTAACAATGTGTGTTGAATGTGCAAAACTCTAATCTAACTAAACAACTGAAGCTTAAAACATAGCAGCACTGGGCAGGTTTTAATCTCAGAAAACATACGTTTCGCTTTACGTTTCGCGTTTGGCATCCCTAACTGCCACAAAACTTACTCAAAAATAGCCAAAATCTCTTCCTTTTTCTGAGAGTTGGTCTACGATAAATACCAAGAAACAGGGATGCAAAGAAATTAGTTTTCATTGCCCTGGCTATCTCAAGACTAAAACCTCTGCAAGTAGCTAAATTTCGCCGTTTAGCTACCTGTACAAGAGGTTCTTGTTTCATCTAACTTGCTTGACGGCTAAGTTTCTCAGGCTCTCCGTCAGCAAACCGATACCCCCACAGGAGGAATATCAAATCAGTGAATATGACTGAAACGAATCAGAGTATATCTGCAAATTGCCTACTCGAACAGGGTAATTGCCCAGAAAAGTTGCTACATCTTCTAGGAGAGGTAGCAAGTATGAGGGTTGCAGACTTGTAAATAAACATGACGCGGCTGCAATCTTGGGAGTGAGTCCTGAAACCCTGAAGAAGTATCGGTTGCAAAAAAATTCAACTTTGGTTGAAGGTATCCACTACCACATCTGGAATAGTCGAACAATCCGCTATAACCCAGATCTGATTGCTGATTGGGGATTGAACCGCAAAACTCCAGAGAGGCATCAACATGCAATCGAAGTCTACCTAGTGTGACTTCACCGAAGCTGTTGTGCAATTGGTGAGAGCAGAAGTTACGCTAGTAGATTGTCAGCCTTGATTTGAAGGGTAAATGGATTGATAATTTGAGCTATCTCCAATCAGTCAAACCATTATGGCGCGAAAAAAATACATCGTTTCTCTAACTGCTGAAGAACGAAAAGAGTTGGAGCAACTCACTACAACTGGCAAAGTTGCTGCTTACAAAATGAACCATGCACGGATTTTGCTCAAAGCCGACACCAACCAAGAAGATGGAGGATGGACGGATCAAGCAATTAGCCAAGCACTCGACATCAGTGTAGCGACGATTGAACGGGTGCGGCAACGCTTTGTTGAAACAGGTCTAGAGAGTGCCTTGAGTCGGCAAGTGCAGCAACAACGCAAACCGCGCCGCCTCGATGGATCCCAAGAAGCACATCTGATTGCGATGACCTGTAGTGAGCCTCCCGAAGGACAAGCCCGTTGGAGTCTGCGCTTGTTAGCTGAGCGAATGGTGGAATTAGAGGTGGTCGAAAGCATCTGCCATGAAACCGTTCGACAAACGCTGAAAAAAACGACCTCAAGCCCTGGTTGAAAGAATGCTGGGTGATTCCTCCCGAGTCCAATGCGACGTTTGTCTACTACATGGAAGATATCTTAAGTGTCTACACCCGCTCTTACGACTCACGCTATCCCGTAGTTTGTTTTGACGAAACCAGCAAACAGTTAGTCAAGGAAACCCAAGTCCCTTTACCGATTGAACCGGGTCAACCGCCGCGCTATGACTACGAGTATGAACGAAACGGGGTCAACAATCTGTTCATGTTCGTTGAGCCCTTAGCGGGTTGGAGACATGTCCAAGTCACAGACCGGCGCACCAAGCACGATTATGCCCAGCAAATGAAATACTTGGTCGACGAGCGTTATCCGGATGCGGAGTGGGTCACGGTTGTCCAAGACCAACTCAACACTCATGACCCTTCGGCATTGTATGCCACCTTTGAACCCCAAGAAGCCAAGCGGATCCTCGATAAGTTGGAATTTCATTACACCCCGGTTCACGGCAGTTGGCTCAATATGGCTGAAACTGAACTCAGTGTTTTAGCCCGCCAATGTCTAGATCGCCGCATTCCAGATCAACCGTCATTGCAACAAGAAACACTAGCGTGGGAGCAGCGCAGGAATGCTCAACTGCGAACCATCGATTGGCAATTTACCACGGAAGATGCACGGGTTAAACTCAAACGACTTTACCCTTCATTTCAACCTTGACAGACCACTAGTTCAGAAAGATTATTAATAGGTTCTTCTACTGCAATCTTAAGTTCCTCTCTTGAAAATGGTGTTAACCCAATTGCTCTAATAAGCTCCTCTTGATTATCTCGAAGAACTCGAAAAAAATTTACGACTTCTCCATCAATATCGTTATACAGCACTTTCGAGGTATATGAGGTACACTTAAAAGGAGATTAGAGGTATCAAGAATCCCGATGAAAGCCTACTCCGTTGATTTGAGAGAAAAAATAGTTAATGCTTATGAGAGAGGCGATACTTCAATTAGAAAAGTAGCCACTCAGTTTGGCGTTGCGAAAAGCTACAGCACTTTCGAGGTATATGAGGTACACTTAAAAGGAGATTAGAGGTATCAAGAATCCCGATGAAAGCCTACTCCGTTGATTTGAGAGAAAAAATAGTTAATGCTTATGAGAGAGGCGATACTTCAATTAGAAAAGTAGCCACTCAGTTTGGCGTTGCGAAAAGCTATGTCCAAAAGCTGCTCCTCCTTAAGAAAACTCAGGGACACTTGGCACCCAAGAAGCAAGGTGGAACAATGAAGGGACAGTTAGATGAGTACGGTAGCGAATTAACTGCAATGGTACAAAGCCATCCTGACGCAACTTTAGCAGAATATTGCGAGTATTTTGGAGAGCAATACAACGTTTGGGTCTGTCGCAGTGTCATGTGCTGTGCCTTGCAAAAACAACAACTCACGCGAAAAAAAAGACCTTACGCAGCACTCAAGCGAACACAGAGCGGGTGCAAAAGCTGAGAGTAGAGTATTGGGAGAAGGTCAAACCCATCGAGGTAGAGAACCTGGTGTTTCTAGACGAGATGGGAGTTCTACTCGGGTTGACCCGTACCCATGCTAGAAGCAATCGAGGCGATAGAGCGTATGACTTTAAGCCCTACTATCGAGGTGAAAAGGTGAGTGTGATTGGGGGCATCAGTTGCAAGCAGGTGTTGGCTCTCATGACACTAGATGGTTCAGTCAATGGCGATGCCTTCAAAGTTTTTATCGAGCATTTCCTGCTGCCGCAGTTATGGGAGGGTGCAGTAGTGGTGATGGATAATTTGCCTGCTCATAAAGTTGAAGCAATCGAGCCTTTAATTGAATCAGTAGGTGCCAGTGTTTTGTATTTGTCGCCCTATTCTCCTGAATTTAATCCCATTGAGCATTGGTGGTCACAATTGAAAGCATTCCTGAGACTATTTTCTCCAACTACTGCATCTGGTGTGGATGGTTTAATCGGAATAGCACTTGAGTTAATGAATCCTGAACACCTCAAAAATTGGTTTACACATTGCTGCTACTGTACCTCATAAACCCCGAATCCGCTGTAGGTTTCAACTGGTGACGGCTTTCTGTTCAATAAGACAGCTGCTGAACCGCCAAACGGGTCACAGTAATGAGTTGCATCTGGCAGTAAAGGCAGAAGCCAGTTCAAATGATTAAATTTTCCACCATACCAACCAAAAGCAATGACTTTGCCCATTTGCCTGTCCATACTGACCCTGGACGAATAGTATACACGAACCAGTGCCTTTGGGATTGGAAAGAGCTAACAACTTTACTAGAGAGGGTGACCATATGCTATCGATGCAAATTAGCCTTTCGATCTGACGAGTAACATTAAACTCATAAGTAAGTGTGTCATGCGGGAAAGTGGAATGAGTACAGCCCAAACTGGACAGTGGCAATTTTGGATCGATCGCGGCGGTACCTTTACCGACATTGTGGCGCAGCGACCGGATGGCCAGTTGGTGCTGCATAAGTTGCTGTCTGAAAATCCAGAACGGTATCAGGATGCGCCATTGCAGGGGATTCGAGATTTGCTGGGTGTTGCGACGGATGAGCCGATTCCCGCCGAACAGATTGCAGTGGTCAAAATGGGAACGACGGTGGCGACGAATGCCCTACTGGAACGCAAAGGCGATCGCACTGTCCTCGTCATTACAAAAGGCTTTCGGGATGCCCTCCGCATCGGCTATCAGAACCGTCCCGATATTTTTGCGCGACACATCATCCTGCCGGAGATGCTCTATGAGCAGGTGATTGAGGTAGAAGAACGCTACAGTGCCCAGGGAGAGGAATTGTCGCCCCTGGCAGAAGCTCCCCTCCAGGAATCCCTGCAAGCCGCCTACGATGCCGGAATTCGATCCTGTGCGATCGTTTTCCTGCACGGCTATCGCTATCACCACCACGAACAGCAGGCTGCGGAACTGGCAAAGGCGATCGGCTTTACTCAAATCTCCGTATCCCATCAAGTCAGCCCCCTGATGAAGCTAATCAGCCGAGGCGATACCACCGTCGTCGATGCCTACCTCTCCCCCATCCTGCGGCGATACGTCGATCGGATTGCCTCTGAATTAGGTATTGCATCTCCCTCCCCCCAACCTCTAAGGGCTACGCCCACGCTCCAAGAACTCTCCTCTCCTCTCTCCTCTCTCCTCTCTCCTCTCTCTCCCACCCTCCTGTTCATGCAGTCCAACGGCGGACTCACCGATGCTCACCTGTTCCAGGGAAAGGACAGTATCCTGTCGGGGCCGGCGGGGGGTGTGGTTGGAGCTGTGCAAGCCAGTGCCAGGGCTGGATTTGATAAAATTATCGGTTTTGATATGGGGGGGACTTCCACCGATGTCTCCCACTTTAACGGCACCTACGAACGCACCTTTGAAACCGAAGTGGCTGGGGTGCGGCTGCGGGCCCCGATGATGGCGATTCATACCGTCGCGGCGGGAGGAGGGTCAATTCTGGTGTTTGATGGATCCCGGTATCGAGTGGGGCAGAGTCAGCCGGAGCCAATCCAGGGCCAGCCTGCTACCGACGGGGTGGGCCGCTGACGGTGACGGATTGTAATGTCATGGTGGGAAAACTGCATCCGGAATTCTTCCCCCAGGTGTTTGGACTGGACGGGAATTTGCCCTTAGATGCGGAGGTCGTGAGGCAAAAATTTGCCGAATTGGCAGCAGAAATTCAGGCAAAAACCAGGGATGCTCGATCGCCGGAACAGGTTGCTGCTGGTTTTTTAGCCATCGCAGTGGATAACATGGCGAATGCGATTAAGAAAATTTCAGTTCAGCAGGGGCACGACGTTTCAGAATATACCCTGTGCTGCTTTGGGGGAGCTGGGGGACAACACGCCTGTTTAATTGCTGAATCCTTAGGGATCAAACAAATTTTCCTCCATCCCTATGCTGGTGTGCTGTCTGCCTACGGAATGGGTTTAGCCGATCTGCGATCGCTGCGAGAATTGGCGATCGAAATGCAATTATCCAGCGAAGCGATACCCGAATTACAAACAAAATTGAATCAACTCAGTACAGAAGCCAAACAGGAAATCCAACAGCAGGGACTCTCAGATTCACAAGTTGAAGTTCAACAGAGCGTATACCTGCGTTACCAGGGAACCGATTCATCGCTGTTAGTCAATGCGAACACGCCAGCAGCAATGAAAGCCGAGTTTGAACACCTGCACGAACAACGATACGGCTTCACCATGCCCGGCAAGCCCCTGATCATTGAAGCCATTGCCGTAGAAGCGATCGGCAAAATGTCCATTCCTGAAGAACCCACTCTCCAGCGGCAAACTAATCACCCCCCCGAACCGATCGCCACCGTATCAATGTACACCCACGACTCCTGGCATTCCACCCCCGTCTACCAGCGCACCGATCTCCAACCCGGAGACACGATCCCCGGCCCCGCGATCTTAGTTGAACCCACCGGAACCAACATCATCGAACCTGGATGGATGGCAGAACTGAGCGATCGAGATCATCTGGTGTTAAGCAAGGGAGTCAGGAGTCAAAGTGACGCACCCACTCACCCATCCACTCACCCATCCACTGACTCAGTCCTCAGTCCTCAGTCCTCAGTCCTCCCTTCTCCCTCCTCCCCCGATCCCGTCCTCCTGGAAATCTTCAACAACCTGTTCATGGCGATCGCCGAGCAGATGGGGTTCACGCTGCAAAACACCAGTTACTCCGTCAACATTAAGGAACGGTTAGACTTCTCCTGCGCCATTTTCGATCGGCAGGGTCAACTGGTCGCCAACGCCCCCCACATTCCCGTTCACCTCGGCTCCATGAGTGAAAGCGTCCAAAGCCTGATCTCAGCTAAAGGGGACACCTTGAAACCGGGGGATGTCTACGTCCTCAATAATCCCTACAATGGCGGCACTCACTTGCCGGATGTCACGGTGATTACGCCTGTGTTTGTTGAGGTGGGCATTGCCCACCCTACTTCTACTCTCAGTCCTCAGTCCTCAGTCCTCAGTCCTCACCAGTCCTCACCCCTCTTCTACGTCGCCTCTCGCGGCCACCACGCCGACATTGGTGGAATTACCCCCGGTTCCATGCCGCCCAATAGCACCTCGATCGAGCAGGAAGGCGTATTGATTGATCATTTTCAACTGGTGGATCAGGGTGAGTTTCGGGAAGCAGAACTGCTGGAATTGCTGACTTCTGCCCCTTACCCGGTACGAAATCCCACTCAGAATATTGCTGACCTGCAAGCGCAGATTGCGGCCAACGAAAAGGGCGTACAGGAGTTGCAAAAAATGGTGGCACACTACGGCTTGGAAAGGGTGCAAGCCTATATGCAGCATGTTCAGGATAATGCGGAAGAGTCGGTGCGGCGGGTGATTGATGTCTTGAAAGATGGTCAGTTTACCTATCCTGCTGATGATGGCAGCCAAATTCAGGTGAAGATTACCATCGATCGCCTCAATCGCAGGGCCACGATCGACTTTACGGGAACCTCTCCCCAGCAGGCGACGAACTTTAATGCCCCCTCTGCGGTGTGTAAAGCGGCAGTCCTCTACGTGTTCCGAACTCTGGTAGATGATGCGATTCCGCTGAATGCAGGCTGTCTGAAGCCGTTGAATATTCTGATTCCAGAGGGCTGTATGCTGAATCCCCGCTATCCGGCAGCAGTGGTTGCAGGCAATGTGGAGGTGTCGCAGGCGGTGACGGATACGCTGTATGGTGCATTGGGCGTACTGGCAGGTTCCCAGGGTACGATGAATAACTTCACCTTTGGCAACGACCGCCACCAGTATTATGAAACGATTTGCGGTGGGTCGGGGGCAGGGGCAGAATTTGATGGAACGGATGCGGTACAGACCCATATGACGAATTCTCGCCTCACTGATCCAGAGGTGCTGGAATGGCGATTTCCAGTGCAGTTAGAGAGTTTTGAGATGCGAGCCAACAGCGGTGGATGGGGCAGGCATCGAGGCGGAAATGGCGTAATTCGGCGGATCAAATTCCTGGAACCGATGACGGCAGCAATCCTTTCCAGCCATCGTCAAGTCCCCCCCTTTGGCTTGGAGGGAGGAGAACCGGGAGCCGTCGGGCGGAACTATGTGGAGCGATCGCATGGGGCAGTTGAGCCGTTGGCAGGTAGGGCAGAGGTAGCGGTGAATCCGGAGGATGTGTTTGTGATCGAAACGCCAGGTGGGGGTGGATTTGGCCCCGGATCAGTTCAGACCTGAATCGGACTGGGGTATTTTCTCGATAAAAGCCAGAACCTCGTCGCACCAATCCAGCCAGGCAGTTTCATAGCGAATTCCGCGCCGCAGGGTGAGATAGCGAAACTGTTCTGCCAATTCAGGTTCCGGCAGGGATTGATATAGGGCTTCCCTTTCCTGATAAGCCGTCAGTTGATCCAGGTGCCTCTGGCGACGATAGTGGATTTCTTTGAGCAATTGCTGACGAGGGATATAAGGGCCCGCCAGCACCTTCACCAGCAAGTCTTCCCGAATTGGCGTTGGCTCGGTGGGGATTGTGAACCACTGCATCAACTCCTGCTGCCCTTGTTCAGTCAGGTGATAAATCTTTTTGTCGGGCTTACCCACCTGGGGCACGGTTTCAAACTGCACCCATCCCTGCTGCTCCATCTTGGCGAGTTCTCGATAGACCTGCTGCTGGCTCGCTGTCCAAAAACACCCAATTCCCTCATCAAACACCTTGCTCACGTCATAGCCGCTCCGGGGTTCGGAGGCCAGGATAACCAGAATGGTGTGAGCGATCGCCATAGCCGTAAAAATTTTTCCAAAAGAATTGACATACCCAATAAGTTGAGTATAGGCTATGAATCGATACACAACAAGTTGAATAAAATATTGTTGAATATAGATTTGTTGTATATCGCATTGTTTGATATCAACTCGATGGATATTGAGAGGATTTGCGATCATGAACTCCGATCCGGTTTCGCCTGAACAGTTCGCTCAACGTCCAGATCCGATTCCCACCGTTCCGCCCGCTCCACCTAAAGCCTTACCGCCTTCCCATTCCGCCCAAAGCCATCGCTGGAAGTTCTTTGGCATTGCCCTATTGTTAGGAGTGTCAGGCATCACGATCGCCCAGACTCAGTTCGCAACCACTGCCTCCGAGCCATCTGCTACGGTTCAGCCGTTATCTGTAGAGACGGTGCAACTGGAACCCGCCAGCAGCTACGAGGTAAGGCGCACCTATACCGGAGAAATTGTCGCTCGGCGCAGCAGTGATTTAGGGTTTGAGCAGTCTGGCACAGTGATTGAACTTTTGGTGAATGAGGGAGATCCGGTTGCAGCCAACCAGCCCCTCGCTCGGTTAGATACCCGCAGTTTGCAAGCCCAACGGCAACAGTTAATCGCCCAACGGGATCAGGCATTGGCACAGCTTCAGGAACTTCAGGTTGGGGCCCGTCCAGAAACGATCGCCGCTGCCCGGGCTGCCGTCGCCGATTTAGAACAGCAGGTTGCCCTGGCCCAATTGCAGAAAGCCCGCCGGGAAGGACTGTATCAGGAAGGCGCGATCGCCCGTGAAGATCTGGATCAGCAAACCTTTAACCTGGGTTCCCTACAAAATCGGCTGAACCAGGCGCAGAGCCAGTTGGATGAGTTATTAGCCGGAACGCGGCAGGAACAGGTGATGTCTCAGCAGGCAAACGTGAGACAGTTAGATGCCAGCCTCCAGGCGATCGAGATTGAGTTAGAAAAAAGCGTGTTGCGATCGCCCTTTAGCGGCAGAGTGAGCCAACGGTTAGTGGATGAAGGCGTGGTGGTCAGTGGGGGGCAGTCGGTGCTGCGGCTGGTGGAAGGGGGAGAACTGGAAGCCCGGATCGGAGTACCCGTAGATATGGCTAATCGTTTGACAATCGGCAGTCCGCAATCCGTTCAGGTCGGAAATCAATCCTATTCTGCTCAGATCACGGCTCTGCTCCCAGAGTTGGATACCAACACGCGCACGGTGACGATCGTTTTACAGTTCAATCCTGAATCGAATATTGCGATCGGCCAAACCGCTCAACTTCTCATTTCAGACACCCAACCGGAGGACGGATACTGGCTTCCGGCAACCGCACTAGTTCCCGGCGATCGGGGCTTGTGGTCAGTGTATGTGGTGAATGAAAACGATGCAGACGAAGCCGAAGGCAGCTATGTCGTAGCACGTCGGGATGTGGAAGTGCTCCACACTGAAGCCGAAGCTTCCCCTTCCCAAGAACAGCGGGTCTTTGTCCGAGGACTCCTACAACCCGGAGAAAGGGCGATCGTCAATGGCACCCACCGCATCGTCTCTGGTCAAACCGTCACCGTTTCCCCTTAAACCCTCTTGTAGGGTGGGTCTGGACTGCCCAGCCAGCAAAACCACCGATCGCACATTCTTGCTTCAGAAAAAATCGGCTGTAAGGGCGCACAGCAGTGCGCCCCTACCGGTTATCCTTCACCATTCGTTGCCATGAATCTTTTTTATCGGAATCGCCAGCTTCTGATCCTGACCCTGACCCTGATTGTGGTGTGGGGACTGTCTGCGTTTTTCACCTTGCCGCGGATGGAAGATCCAGAAATTACCCAGCGGTTTGCTAGCGTTGTCACCTTCTTCCCCGGAGCCACACCTGAGCGGGTGGAATCCCTGGTGACGGAAAAGGTGGAGCAAAAGCTGTTTGAACTAGAAGAAATTGAATCACTGCGATCGACCTCCAGTTCGGGCTTTTCTTCGGTGGTGGTGGAACTGAAGGAATCGATTCAAAATGTTGATCCGGTCTGGTCGAAGGTTCGCAATAAAATCAGCGATGCGGTGCCGGAACTGCCTCCAGGAGCCTCTGAACCAGAATTTCGGGATGAGTCCACTTCGGCTAGTGCCCTAATTGTGGGATTGACCTGGGAACTGAATACCCCACCGAATTACACCATTCTGCGGCGATTAGCCAAAGGATTGGAAACTGAACTGCGATCGATTCCGGGCACGGACAGGTTGGAGTTGTTTGGTGAACCGGAGGAAGAGATTCAGGTGAGAATTTCTCCGGCGGAGTTAGCGCGGCTGGGTTTGACGGCTCAGGCATTAGCCCAACAAATTCAAAACAGTGATGCCAAATTAGCGGCAGGACAGTTGCGGAGTTCTAGCAGCGAGTTTTTGCTGGAAATCAATAGTGCCCTGGATTCATTGGAGCGGATTCGGCAAATTCCGATTCAGGTCGGCGATCGCGGACAGGTGGCCCGATTGGGTGAGATTGCGGTTGTGACAAAAGGGGTACAGGAACCGCCAGATAGTTTGGCGATCGTGGAGGGATATCCGGCCGTTGTGTTGTCTGCCACAGTGGAATCCCAGGAGCGAGTTGATTTGTGGGCAGCGCGATCGCGCCAGGTATTGCAGCAGTTTGAAGCCGATCTTTCTGATGGGATTGGACTGCATCTGGTACTGGATCAGAGCCAGTATGTGCAGCAACGGCTGAATGGGGTAATTACTAACTTAGTGATGGGTTCTGGATTCGTAATCGCCATTTCTTTGCTGATGCTGGGCTGGAAGTCTGCCCTGATTGTGGGTTCTGCCCTACCCCTGGCCAGTTTGATGGTGTTTGGCTGTATGAAGGTTTTGGATGTTCCCCTGCATCAAATGTCGGTGACAGGCATCATTATTGCCCTGGGCTTATTAATTGACAATGCGATCGTCGTGGTGGATGAGGTGCAAACCCGGTTGCAGCAGGGAATTCATCCATCGGATGCCGTTCGTTCAGCAGTGAGTCATTTAGCGGTTCCCCTGTTCGCCTCTACGTTAACCACCGTGTTTGCTTTTATTCCGATCGCGGCATCCCCTGGAAGTACGGGGGAATTTATTGGCACGATCGGTTTAACGGTAATTCTGGCGTTACTCAGTTCGCTTTTTCTTTCCCTCACCGTGATTCCGGCCCTGGCTGGACGGTTCGCCCAGTGGGAACCCTTGCGATTTCGGCAAAGCTGGTGGCAGCATGGAGTTAGTAATGCCCAACTGGCGGATGCCTATCGCTGGAGTCTGCGGGCCACCTTGCGGCGACCCTGGTTGGGGGTAGGACTTTCCCTGGTGCTGCCGGTGATTGGCTTTATCCAGTTTGGAGCACTGGAACAACAGTTCTTCCCACCGACCAACCGCGATCAGTTTCAGATTGAATTGACTTTGCCGACCCAAACGGCGATCGCCCAAACCCAGGTTCAGGTATTGCAAGCCCGCGACCTGATTCGCCAGCATCCTGAGGTTGATGATGTGCATTGGTTCCTCGGCAAGAGTGCGCCCTCCTTCTTTTACAACGTCTCAGGACGACGGGAAAATGCAGCCAACTATGCCCAGGCGATCGTGCAACTGCATTCTACAGACCGCCTGCGAGACACGATTCAAACCCTCCAGCAAGAGCTAGATACTGCCTTCCCCCAGGCGCAGGTTCTGGTCAAACAGCTGGAACAGGGCCCGCCCTTTGACGCTCCGATCGAACTGCGGATCTACGGTTCAGAGATGGAGCAACTGCGGCAATTAGGGAATCAGCTTCGAGGGGAACTGGCCCAGGTGGATCAGGTCATCCACACTCAAACCACCTTAACGGAAGCCCTGCCCAAGCTGGCTCTAAATGTTGATGAAGTTCAGGGACAGAGAGCCGGACTCGACAACAGCACGATCGCCCGTCAGCTTGATGCTGCATTGGAAGGAGCGATGGGGGGTTCTATCCTGGAAGGAACGGAAGACATTCCAGTGCGAGTTCGTTTAAGCGATCCGCAACGTAGTGATTTAGAGCAGATTACATCGCTGGATCTGGTCGCAAGCAATGCAAATTCAGGTTCCGATCGGGTTCCTTTAGATGCGATCGCCAATGTAGAACTCGTTCCCGATCTTGCTTCCATTTCTCGTCGCAATGGTCAGCGGGTCAATACCGTTCAGGGTTACATTATGGCAGGGGCTTTGCCGGACACTGTGCTTTCCCGCTTCCAACAACAGCTTCAGTCCAATAATTTCACCCTGCCCTCCGGATATCGATTGGAGTATGGCGGAGAAGCCGATGCCAGAGGGACTGCGATCGCCAATCTGCTCTCCACCATCGGTGTCTTACTGCTGTTAATGACTGCGACGTTAGTTCTCTCATTCAACTCTTTCGGGTTAGCCGGACTGATTGCAACGGTTGCCGTCTGCGCGATCGGGTTAGCTGCCTTAGCCCTGTGGCTGTTTAATTCCCTGTTTGGCTTCACGGCAATTTTGGGAACGTTGGGATTAGTCGGTTTAGCCATCAATGATTCGATCGTGGTGCTGGCTGCATTACGGGATGATCCCCGTGCCCGTGAGGGAGATGTCTACGCGACTCAAGTGGTGGTTTTCAAATCGACTCGCCACGTTTTAGCAACCACCTTCACCACGATCGTTGGTTTTATTCCCCTCTTGCTGGATGAAACGGGCTTCTGGCCACCCCTGGCCATTGCGATCGCGGGTGGTTTAGGGGGCGCAACGATTCTGGCTCTGTTCTACATTCCATCGGCCCACCTGTTGCTGGCTCGACGCAGCCGCACCCGTCGCCCCATCGGTTCTCAACTCGACCATGTGAGGGCGTAGTAATGGGATGAGTTCGACGCAACCGACAAAATTACAGCATTTTGGTGGGCATTGCCCACCCTACAGGAATACCTTCTCAAATACTGCCGGAGTAATAATTACTCGTCACAATTCCAGTCCAGCATTTCTCCCTTGGGGCTGATCGTATGGCACAGCTTGAGGAACACCGGATCAATGCCGTCTACTTTCGCGCCTTCTAAGTTTGCGCCCGTCAGGTCAACCACAAACGCCTGGGCATTGGTCAGGTCTGCTCCCTGGAGATTGGCTTCAGTTAAATTAACTGCCATCATCTGGGCTTCACTCAAGTTGGCATTGCGTAAATCTGCACGAGTTAAGTCCACGCCTCGCAAATCCGCCTGTTTGAGGTCAGCCCCTTGCAGGTCGCATTCCACACAAGCACGGCTTTCCAACAATTGAGTCACCTGCTCTGAGTTGGCCGCAAAGGCTGGAGACACCCAACAGCAAAAGCTCCACAGAACTGTAATCAACAGCATGGAAATTCGCATTTTTACCTCCGTTCGATCGATTGATCTCGTGATCTCGTGTTGCTATTCAAGTTTCCCCTGAAACTGCGATTTCTTAACAGGGGAAACAAGGGAGATCAATTAGGGTGTGTCCCACTTTTGCATTTGCATGACGGATCGTTCACTGGCAGGCAAGATGCTTGCGCTACGGCAATCGATCCATCTGCATCAATGGGATGCTCCCGATCAACGACCTATTAATGACCTAATTTAATGACCTATCAATTATCCATCTATCCATCTTCGGCACTGATTCTTTGTAATGCTGCATAGAATTCACCCCACCACCTGAAGTTCTTCCCCTGGGTGAGGAGAAGTTGGCAGAGGTCGGTATCATGTGCAACCTTGTAAAGAATTGGTAGGAGATAAAATCAACGTAGGATCAAAACGGGGATCAAATAGGGATCGCTAAAAGCTCCGCAATGTTTTTAAATCATCTTCAATATTCGATCGAATCCAGCGGGAGGTGAGATCTTCCACAATGATTTCCTGGCTATCCATCACGCTACTTGCTAATCGGACTTTGAGGGTTTGCAGGTAGTTTCCATCGACTAACCGCTGCCCGTATCCTGTCACCGTTCCAGAATACCGAAATCTTCTGTGCAGCACGTAGTCTTCTGTTTTGAACATGGTTGTAGCTCCCACTTGGCTATGATTATTCACTTGTGTTGTATTCATTTGGGCAAATTCGACTTGCACCGTTTGGACGTTTCCAGGCTGCGCTTGTGCGATACTGACTGCTCACCGCTCGATTGCAGAGAGAATTTACCCTCTCCACCGGAAATATTGCCTTACAATCCGAGCTTTAACCGTGTTGCTCACTACATTAACATCATCTGTCTGAAATGAGTTGGTACTGACTTCTGATTCAGCGCAACAGTCCATCGGATTACATCAAGGAATTGCATTGAAAATTGCATCAGTGAGATGATCCCAGTTTTCCGATTATTGTTCTGCGGACTGATCTCTTTTTTGAGAACGACGCACTTCAAACAACAACATCAACCCGATCGCCACAAACAGCGGCAAAAAGTAGTAGATGCAGCGAAAGGTGAGTAAGGCTCCCAGCACATCGTTTGCGGGCATATTGGCAGGACGAAGCAGGAGGATCACGGTTTCAAACACGCCCAACCCGCCAGGAACGGTACTCACAATTCCAGCAACCATCGCTAAGACATACAGCCCGAAAAACTTGAGATAGCTTAACGGCATGTCTGGCAACAATGCATATAAAACGCCTGAAGCTGCGCCCCAATCCACGATCGTGACTCCGATTAACCCCAGGAAAAGAGGAACCGATGGCAGGACAAATTCTTCACCTCGAATCCGTAACGGCTTTCTGATCCAAAAGCTGAGGAGCAGGTATACCCCCACAGTCAGCAGAAACCCTACGCCCAGGGGGGAAGTGTTGTGGAGCGGTAGATTCAATAACTGCGGGATCGATTGGGGTTCTACTAAAAAGACGAGGCCACCAATGGAAAACATCCCCAACCAGAAGCTGAGATGGGTGAAGGCGATGACTTTGGCAATGTCAACGGGGGGAACGCCCCAGGGTGAATAGAACCGATAGCGAATGGCGGTTCCAGATAGGAGGGTGAAGCCGACGGTGTTGCCAATGGCGTAGCTCAGGAAGGCGGTGAAGCCAATTTTGAGGGGAGAGAGTTGCCGACGAATGTAGCGAAAGCCCAGCAAATCGTAGGCTGTAATGGTGATGTAGCCCAATCCGGTGAGAGCCAGGGCAGTCAAAAGGCGCGGTTTAGGAATCGCGGTAATACTCTGCCAGATGTCTTGCAGGCTATATTCCTGGAGTTCATTCCGAATCGCTAGAGCCGCCACAGTTAGCATCAGAATGATAAACAGGATGGGAAGTAGTTGCCGGATTCGTCGCATGATTAAAGCTAGAGATCAGTCCTTTGTCACCATTGGTTTACCAAAAATCTTGTCCCCCTGGAAATGCCCCTGGGCTGATTTGCGGGACTTAACCCCAGTCATGCAGCCTGAACAGCAACCGTGCGATCGCTATAAAATGATCTCAAAAGAGTAGCCTGACTGGGCGGGCAAGATGCCCACCCCACAAGAGTTACAGCCCACATTCCGCAGGTTGAGTTTTCTTATTGAGAATTGCCAATATGCCTTGGGCATTTGCGATGATCTTATTGAAAACGCTGTCAACAAGCTAAGCTTATTGAGTCTTAATGTGAGTCTCAATTTTATGCACTGTTTTGAAAGCGTTCTAAGACAAGTGCTTCAATAAGCGATCAGTCTCAAATAAGACCTGCGGAATGTGGGTTACAGATGATTCAATTTGCAGTCCTAGCCTGGCTGATTCATCAGCCTGACAATTTCCTGCGCCAGGTTTTTTGACCAGAGGGAGTCAAAGGGGCAGAGAATCTGTCGGTTTTCGGGGGCTGTCCAGACAATGGCATCTTCGAGTTCAGAGATGCGGTAGGTTTCGTTGAGCAGGATGGCGGTGAGCAGATGATGCAGGGTAAGGGCTTGTTGGTCGGTTAACACAATCATGGTTGGCGATCTCCTTTGGACAGGATGACCAGGGCTTTGTCGATATCGCGGACTTTGATCGATCGGAGGTGGGTGAGAATGGCTCGCAGTAAAGCCACCTCGTCATCGGTGAGGGTGATCATGCTTGAAATTCCTCGATAGGTTTTGCTTAGTATAGGTTCATTTGTCGCAGTAGGTCAATAAACCTACTAAGCCTAAACAGCGTGAGACAATACCTCATTCAAAGACGAGGTGGGGCAGTGGCAGCAAAAAGACCGGATCAGAAAGCAATCAGAGTCTATGTAGAGTCTGATACCTACAGTCTGTTGAAACGGCTTGCAGGCATCCGAGAGCAGTCATTGAACGGACTCATGAATGACATGATTGAAGACTGGCTTGCTTTATCTGAGCAACAAGAAACGATCGATCGGCATCGGTTAGATGAGTTTGAGGAGGATTGAGCCTTGAGGATTGGGGATTGGGTAACTGGTGTAGGGTGGGTCGGCTCAGTTGACTGGGCAGGCAAGATGCCCACCCCACAAGAGAAGAGGGATTTGTAGTAGTAGGTTACGTTTGGGCTGAATAATTTATGATGAGCTTAGACTCAGCGTGTATATAAGCAGCTACTATGCCCGAATCATGTTCCATTTTAATTGACTTCAGCGAAGCGGGTCTGGATTTGGATCGCGCTGATCTGGAGAGCTTTATGCAAACCATCGCCGATGAAATGGAGTCTGGCGACCTGGTGCAATCTGCCCGTCTGGCTCGGGATGAGGATATCCCAGAGGCGGCTAAATCTGGGGTAGCGGCCTTTCTCGTCGGGATTCTGACCGCTGAGATCAACCGTGAGAACCTGGGCAAGGTGATGGACTACCTGGGGAACCTGCGCTATGGCAAGACGCTGACCCTGTCCGGCGACATCGATGGCATGACCTACAACATTGAGTATCGCAATAAACAGGAGCTAGATCAGGCGGCGGATACCATCGAGCGGTTAGCCAATCTGCGGGTTAAGATACGGGAACAGCAAACCGAACCTGGAAATCAGCCTTAGCCATCCATATCCAACTCAATGGGAAAGTATGCACTCTTAATTGGCGTTGACACCTACGGGGAGGGGTTGCAACCGCTACCCGCCGCCCCTAAGGATGTGGCCGCGCTGCGGGAGGTGTTGCTGAACCCTGAAATGGGCGGTTTCGACGAAGCCAAGCCGCTGATTAACCCCACTCAGCCTGAGATGGCACGGGAAATTGAACTATGGTTCCAGGAGCGACATCCGGAGGATTTGGTGCTGCTGTTCTTTTCGGGGCACGGGGTGAAGGACGATCGCCGCGACCTCTATTTTGCTGCCACCAATACCGAAAAGCAGCGCGATCGACTCGTGCGGTCTACTGCAATTCCGGCTCGGTTTCTCCATGATTGCATTGGGGGTTGCAAAGCCAAATACCAGGTACTCATCCTCGACTGTTGCTTTAGCGGCGCTTTTGGTGACCTAGTTGGCAAGGATGATGGTGAAATTCCGCTGAAGGAACAACTGGGAGCGGAGGGGCGAGTGATCCTGACCTCCACCAGTGCGGTGGATTATTCCTTTGAAGAAAAGGGTGCGGATCTGTCCATCTATACCCGCTATCTCGTAGAGGGCATTGCCAGTGGTGCTGCTGATGAGGATGGCGATGGGGTGATCACGGCGGAAGACCTCCATCGGTATGCGGGGCGAAAGGTGGAGGAAACCTCCCCGGCCATGAGTCCCAAGATTTTCATTCCCCAGGGGCAAGGGTATCGGATTCGGCTGGCCCGCTCTCCCCAGGATGACCCCAAGCTGAAATATCGCAAGGAAGCCGAGTGCCGAGCCACAGCAACAGAGTTTACAATCCCAGCCAAGCGGTTGCTGATCCGGCTCCGAGCAGAACTGGGCTTGTCGGATGCCGAGGCAGAGGCCATTGAAGCGGAGGTGCTGAAGCCCCATCGGGAGTATCAGCGCAAGCGCCAGGAGTACCAAGAGACTCTAGACCAGTGCCTGGAGCGGGAAACGCCCCTGAGCCAGCGCACAATTCAGGATTTGAGGGACTATCGGGCACACTTACGGCTGAAGCCTGAGGATGTGGCGACCATTGAGCGATCGGCGTTGAATGGTCAAGATTTAGAGGGGTATATTACAGACCTAGAACGCCAGCAGCATGCTGAAGCCCAACGTATAGAGCAGGAACGGGCAGAAGCCGAACGGCGGCAGCGGGAATTGAAATTGAGAATGGAAAGGCAACGACAGGCGGCAGCCCAACGTATACAACAAGTACAGGCAGAAGTCGAACGGCAGCATCAGGAAGCCGAAGCAGAGCGTAAACGGCAAGCCGAAACCCAACGCCAGCGAGAGGAGGCTGAACGGCAAAAGCCAGCCGCTGCCAATCAACCAAAACTACCCACAACTCCGCCTCAGCCTGCATATCCGCGACCTACTGCAACGACCTGGACAAGGCAAAAGTTCTTGAAGGTTGGGATTCCCCTGGGCATTGGCGTAATTGGTGTCAGTGTAATTGGTGTGTTGAGTCAGAATGAAGCTTCACCACCGGATTATTCCACGCTAGAATCGCTTTTGCAGGCAAACGATTGGCGTGGAGCAGATGACGAAACAAGGCAGTTAGTGTTACAAATAGCAAATCGGCAACAAAAAGGTTGGCTCGATGAAGCAAGTCTTGAAAATTTTCCCTGCGAGGATTTGCAGTGGCTCGACGACCTATGGGTACAGCATAGCGACGGCAAGTTTGGTTTCAGTGTGCAAGCGAGAATTTGGCAGGAAGTGGGAAGTCCAACGGAATACAATGAGGAATGGGAAGAGTTTGGCGATCGCGTTGGCTGGCGTAAGGATGGCCAGTGGTTAAGCTATGACTCACTAGCAGCAGACCTTGACTTATCTCCAGCGGGAGAATTTCCGGGTGGTGATTGGTTGGGTGGGTGTGGGTTGGGTGGGGGGTTGGGTGCGGTGCGGTGCGGTTGGGGCGGTGGTTCTTCTCTCGTGCTGCGGCTTGTAAACTGTAGCAGACAAGTGCTTCAGTCCGATCCAAAAGAATTATTTCAGACCCCCTCCCCACGGGAAGTCAGGTGGTTTGGCGATCCGCTACCTGGCCCTGGGAATTTTGGATTTTAGATTGCTTGTTTTTTGAGATCTGGCGCGGAGAGTTTTGATCGATTGCACGGTCATAGCAACGATTTCATTTACCTCTGCAATCAAGCTTTTGAGCTTTGCTTCAGGCACTAAACCCGGCTCCACCAACAGTTCCATCCAGTAGAGGCATTCATCCGCTTCCTCCTCCACAATGCTCAGCTTGGCAATGATATCGGCAGTAGATTTACGTCTAATGTGAATTGGACAAAAAGGTGGGAGAGGTTGAGAATCGAAGTACCACCTTTGAAGCTCACCTCTCCCATGACTAGCATAGACTTTCCCAGCCTGATGACCACCATTTTTGTTCTGGTAGACGATTGGTATCGCCAGCAGATTGCACCGTTAGACTGCCCCCGACCAGGAGTACAAGCGCAATTGAGTGATAGCGAAATGCTGACCTTAGCACTGCTGATGGACTATCTGCCCTTTCCGGGTGAAACCCAGTTTCTCGGCTTTATGCGTGCCAACTATCTCTGCTGGTTTCCACAGTTGTTGGATCAGAGTCAATTCAATCGGCGCTTACGCCAATTAGATGGGATGCTGGAATCACTGCGACGCAGTTGGGTCGTGGCATTAGGAGCGACCCAGCAAACGCATCTGCTGGTGGACACCAAACCGATTCCCGTACTGGGACTCAAGCGGGACAAGACACGCAGTGATTTTTCTGGCAATGCAACCCCTGGCTATTGTGCGTCGCGCCAGATGTATTACTTCGGCTACAAACTCGCCTTACTCAGTACCTGGAACGGGATTCCGATTGCCTATGATTTAGTCCCAGCCAACACCGATGAGCGGGTTGCCATTGAGTCGCTCTTAGCGGTCGCCCGAGGGTGCACCATCTACGGTGACAAGGGGTTTATCGACCAGGACTGGCAACTCCAAGTGCAGCAGCGCACCGGCAATCAGATTTGGACTGTCTTGCGCAAAAATCAGAAACAGCAGCATCCCCCATCCCTCAATCGCTTCATCTCCAAAGTGCGTCAGCGCATTGAAGGGGTGTTTCATGAAATTCAAAACACTGGACGTAACCCCGAACGCTTGCTCAACAAGACCGTAGAGGGCTTTTGTGTCCACATTGCAGCTAAACTGGCAAGCCATACCCTGCGGTTATTGCTCAAACAGCAGTTTGGCATCCATGTGTTAACCTTCCAACAGTCTTAAACTGCTCTGTCTAATTCACATTAGGCGTGATTTGGCACGACAAGCAGCCCGATAATTTGCACCTACCGAAGTCGCCGATCGCAACAACTGTTTCCCAATCACACCCGATGCTCCCCCCGACGGTAACACCTCCACCAACCGAATCACCCGCAACGCCACCCCTTTCGTCCGCCGCTTAAATTCTGCCTCATTCACAATCCAAAATCCAAAATCCAAAATCTAAAATCTAAAATTCCCAAATTCCTGGTGCTGACCTCCATTCCAGATCGCACACCAAACAATTTAGGAAAAGCAACTCAATCAACTAAACCTCTTGTGGGGTGGGCATCTTGCCCGCCCAGTCACACAACCTTCACTTCTCCCAGAACTTACAGATGCAGGAGATAATGAGCGAAAGTTTCACACCGATCGCTACCCTTTATGCAAAGCATCAAAATCATTGTTGAAAAACATCCAGATGGAATGGAAGTAGAACACCTCTGACGCTTCCCAACCACAAACAAATCAAAAGTTCAACGCTGCGAACAATTTGTACTCAAGCCAGGATCACCCGCGAGGAGTTTTTAAAAGCGTATGAGAAAGTCTCGTAGCGATCGCCCCATTGCATCGGTTACATAACCCGATCGCCCACCCACCTCATTTGCTGGTTATAGTGAATCTAACCCTAATCGCTTCTCATCCCATGCCCAAAAAACTCACGATCGCCCAGGCGCAACAACAACTCCCCATCCTGCCTGACGAACTAACCGACGAACCCATCATCATTACCCAAGACGGCGTTCCCGTCATCGCTGCCCTCAGCTATACCCAACTCACTGAACTGCTCGAAACCCTCGACATCCTCACCGATACCGAATTTGTCACCAAACTACGCCAAAGCATTGTCCAGGCAGAACAAGGCAACACCATTTCCTGGGAAGATGCCAAAGCACAGCTAGGACTATGAGCGACGAGAGCATCACCGGGTATGCCATTCAACTGACCCATCTTGCCCTGCAAATGTTAGCCACAGTTAAAGATAGACGGGAACAAGAGAAACTGCGCGATCGGATTGAGCAACTCAAAATTGAGCCTGAAAAACAAGGTAAAGCACTGGTAGATAATCTTTGGCGATAAGTGCTTCGCCCTCGCTAAAGCGACCAGGAGAATCCATCTTTACTCAAGGCGAGACGATCGAAGAGATCCACGAGATGGTGCGAGATGCCGTGCAACGCCATTTTGAAGCGGAACAACGTCCCAAGCTAATTCGACTGCACATTGTTCGAGATATCGAAATAAGCTCATCCCCCACCCCCCGATCGCCCGATCGAGGAACTTAGGCTAAAATAGGGGCACGGTCGTTGATTAACCTTTGCATGGGAGAAAACCCTGGAGTATTGCGCCAACACGTTCTAGACTGGCTTGCTGATAACGTTCCTGAGTCTCGCATCAGTCACATCCTGAGGGTGGAGCAGATGGCAGTGACCCTGGCCCAGCAGCATGGGCTGGATGAAGCAAAGGCGGCACAAGCAGGGTTAATGCATGACCTGGCCAAGTATTTCAAACCGCAAAGACTGCTGGAGATGGCCCAAAAGGAAGGGTTAGCGATCGATCCGGTGGATGAAGCCAATCCGCATCTGCTCCATGCCGATGTCAGCGCGATCGTCGCCAGAAATGTCTTCGGTGTGGTAGATGAAGAAATATTAGCAGCGATCGCAAATCATACCCTGGGTAGACCCGGAATGTCTGCCATTAGCTGTGTAGTATTCCTATCCGACAGCTTAGAACCGGGGCGAGGAGACACCCCAGAATTAAATACCCTGCGCCAAACCAGCCAGCATCACCTGCACCAAGCCGTTTGGATGACCTGTGATTATACACTGCAACACTTGATGGAAAAACGTCGCCTGATTCATCCACGGGCGATCGCCACCCGCAATTGGTTCTTGCAATCCGCTCAGCATTCATTCACCCACCCCTCGCCTGAACCAGTCTCTGCTTCCCATTTACGCCCATGAAGATTTTGCTGTTTTGCACAAAACTTCTCCATTCCGGTTCCGCCGGATTTTACCCCACCCGCGTTGGGCGACGACGATGTGGCTTAACGCGAAACCGATCGATCAGGCGAACAAATGCAAATTGAATCATCTCAATTCTTGTGGGGTGGGCATCTTGCCCGCTCAGTCAACCCACCAGCCAACCCACCAGCCAACCCACCAGAACGATCGCACAAATTGTTCAATCCGCGATCCTGAACTGTACCAATGTTCTAACCTGTCATCTAATGTCCAAAAATGTCCAAATTAGTATCCAATTAGATCCAATCAGATTCAACTAGATCCATGTTCATGTTCAAACCCCAAACCATGTTGCACAAATTAGGAGTATTGAATTTTTGATGATAGATTCCTCATCCCCTCGGCCCATGCCTCAGTCTGCCTCAGACACCACTGGTTTTGCGTCCCACGTCAGCCGTTCTGACGACCCCAGCTACACACTGGCCCTAACCATTGCCCAGGCAGCAGACGATCGGAAAGGAGCCGACATTCTTCTTCTCAACGTGACCGATGTATCCTACCTGGCAGATTACTTTGTAGTGATCACCGGATTCTCCAACGTGCAGGTACGGGCGATCGCCAACTCCATTGAGGAAAAAGTAGCAGAAGAATGGCAGCGGAGTCCTTTGCGGAAGGAAGGACAGGCAGAGGGAAACTGGGTGTTGATGGATTACGGCGATGTGATTGTCCACATTTTTCAGCCCAAAGAGCGAACCTTCTACAACCTGGAAGCCTTCTGGGGTCATGCTGAACAAATTCCGTTTACCCCCCTGGCAAATCCCTCTATTCAGCCCGTCCCAGATTCGTTAAAGTAAAAAGCATCTGGCTTCTGGAATTCACTTAAAGACCCAGCTAGGTGTGTTATGCCTTCTTCCGCCCCTGTTTGCCCCGTCCCTCTAGAACAGCAGCCCATGCATGAGTACCAGGAACTCCGAGAATCCTGGTTTTTCCGATGGGCCACACTGGATGTGTGGGGATACCTCAAACCCACCCTTATCCTCTGGAGCTTGAGCTGGCTGATTTCCTTCCCGGTGGCTGCCACCAGCTTCTCACCCAGTAAGCATCCAGTCCACTTTTTCCTGTTTGGGGCAGCAGGGGCGATGATTTTACCTACCCTGGCCCTGGTGCGCCTGTACCTGGGCTGGTGGTATGTTCGCAATCGGTTGGCCCAACCGCTGGTCGTTTATGAAGAGTCAGGCTGGTATGATGGGCAAGTCTGGGAAAAGCCGGATGATATCTTGCAGCGCGATCGGCTGATTGTCACTTACCAGATCCAGTCCATTCTCAAACGCCTCAAGATTACCTTTGGGGTGATTGCGGGACTATTTGGGGTGGGGGTTGTCGTGTGGCAAATTTTTTAAGGAGTAGGGCGTAGGCTACGCATGACAAGGGGAAAACGAGTAATACAGACCGCAGAACTTCAGGTGCGGCTCCTGCGGGAAGGGATCACTGAATCGACCCATCGGGTTCAGGCGGTTGTGGCAGACAATCGGGGACGGGCCCTTTCCGTGGCCGGCAGTCCAGAAACCGCTACGTTTATTCGGTCTGCCCTGAAGCCATTTCAAGCATTGACCGTGGCCACGACTGGGGCCCTGGAACGATTTAATTTAACCGATCGAGATCTGGCGGTGATGTGTGGCTCCCACCAGGGAACGGTAGAGCAAGCCCGACAAGTCTTTAATATTTTGTGGCGATGTGATGTTGATCCCTCTGCGCTCCAGTGTCCGATTCCCCCTGGCAAACGCAGTCGGCTAGAACACAATTGTTCTGGCAAACACGCCGGAATGCTGGCCGTTTGTCGGCAGCTGAACTACCCGCTTTCCAACTACCCCCAGCGCAATCATCCTGTACAAAAGCTGATGATTGGCAAAATCGCCGAACAGCTTCGGATGCCGCCGGATGAACTGATTCACGCCCACGATGACTGCGGTGTGCCGACTTATTTTATGCAGCTTGTCCAGATGGCTACCCTCTACGCCCTGCTAGCTTCTGGAGATAGCTTAGACATGGAGCGGATTGTGCGGGCCATGACCCACCATCCCACAATGGTGTCCGGGGAAGGTCAGTTTGATACGGAATTGATGCGCCTGTCCGGTGGAGAATTGGTCAGCAAATCGGGAGCGGAAGGGATTCAGTGCGTCGGTCGTGTCGGCGAAGGGCTGGGTCTGACGATCAAGGCAATGGATGGTGCGAAACGGGCCAAGTATGCAGTGGCGATTCACCTGCTGAAACAAATGGGCTGGATCAGTCCCACGATCGCCGAAACCCTGATGGAAACCTTCATGACGCTAGGCAACTTTAAGCGATTGGAAGTGATCGGGGAGTTGGTTTTGCCGTGAGAGGAGTGAGGAGTGAGGAGTGAGGAGTGAGGAGTGAGGACTGAGGACTGAGGACTGAGGACTGAGGTCACAAAAGTAGAAAGAAGAAAGTAGAAAATAGAAAGAAGAAAGAAGAAAGTAGAAAGTAGAAAGAAGAAAGTAGGAGGTTCTTCCCTCTTGTGCCTTCCTTCTTGTGGGGTGGGCATCTGGTCTGCCCAGCTTTCCCAGTTTTTTCACCCTGCCGGGCATATTTCAGGTTTTCTTAATCTGCGATCGACTTCAGCCTTGATGGTTGGAGGGGATGGGGCGATCGCTTAAATTCCTGACATAAAGCAATTTCGCTGGTTTTTGAATTTGTAGCTCAAACTAAAGCTGGAATTTTTGTCGGTAAACATATCAGATTTTTTTGATGTAATTGCCTTTTCCGCCTAAGATAAACATGGAAGCGATGTAACGAAATCTGTGTGTCGTGGTATGTAAGGAAGGCAATGAGTACTCACAACTCTGAGATCAGCAGGAAAAAAGCAGTTCAGGCCGGTGGAAAACTGAGCTTCTTTGAACGGTATTTAACGGTTTGGGTGTTTCTGTGCATTATTGCAGGCATTTTGGTGGGGCGATTGTTTCCAGGAGTAGCAACGACGCTGGATGCCATGAGCATTTACCAGGTGTCGATTCCGATCGCCATCTGCCTGTTTTTCATGATGTACCCCATCATGGTCAAGATCGACTTTACGCAGGCGGCCCAAGCGGCCCGAACTCCGAAACCAGTGATGCTGACCCTGGTGGTAAACTGGCTGGTCAAACCATTTACGATGGTGGTCTTCGCCCAGTTTTTCCTGGGCTGGTTATTCCGGCCGCTGATTACTGGAACGGAACTGGTGCGGGGTGCAGAAATTACGCTGGCCAACTCCTACATTGCTGGCGCGATCCTGCTGGGGATTGCCCCCTGTACTGCAATGGTGTTGATGTGGGGGTATCTGTCCTATAGTAATCAGGGCCACACGCTGGTGATGGTGGCGATTAATTCCCTGGCAATGCTGTTCCTCTACGCACCGTTGGGACGATGGCTTTTGGCGGCAAATGATCTGGTTGTACCCTGGCAAACGATCGTCCTTTCCGTTCTAGTTTACGTGGGTTTGCCTTTAGCGGCCGGCATGTATTCCCGCTACTGGATTTTCAAGCACAAAGGGCGGGAATGGTTCGAGCGACAATTCCTGAAATATCTTTCCCCAGTGGCGATCGCAGCCTTGTTAATTACGTTGATCCTGCTGTTTGCCTTTAAGGGGGATCTGATCATCGAAAATCCGTTCCATATTTTGTTGATTGCTGTTCCGCTATTCATTCAAACCAACTTCATTTTCCTGATCAGCTATGTCGCAGCCCAGAAGTTGGGGATGACTTACGAGGATGCAGCTCCGGCAGCCCTGATTGGAGCCAGCAATCACTTTGAAGTGGCCATTGCCACGGCGATTACCTTGTTTGGACTGGACTCTGGTGCGGCTCTGGCAACAGTTGTGGGCGTGTTAATCGAGGTTCCCGTGATGCTGATGCTGGTGAAATTCTGCAAGCGGACGGCCTTCTGGTTTCCCCGTGAGCCAGAGAAGGCATCGCTCCCGGATCCCCGTTGCCTACAGCCTTACAGTATTCGGGAGTAAAGGCGAGAGCAACGGCAACATCACAATTTTTGAACCACTTTATTTTCTTTAACGAGATTCATCATGAAAAAAGTCATGTTCGTTTGCAAAAAGAACTCTGCCCGTTCCCAGATGGCAGAAGGGTTTGCGAAGACGATCGGTAAGGACAGAATTGAGGTGGTGAGTTCGGGGTTAGAAGCCAGTCAGGTGCGCCCAGAGGCGATCGCTGCCATGAAGGATATCGGGATTGATATTACCGATCAGCACTCCAAACCCCTGAGTGACTTCAAAGCAGAGGATTTTGATGTGGTGATTTCCCTGTGCGGCTGCGGAGTCAATCTACCGCCGGAATGGGTGACTCGTGAGGTATTTCAGGATTGGCAGCTAGACGATCCGGCAGAACAACCGGAAATTTTCCCCAGAGTCCGGGATGAAATCAAGGAACGGGTGACGCAGTTGGTGGAAATGGTAGGGGCAGAAGCGGTCTCGCCATAGGATGAGCCACGGTAGGGGTTTGGCAGGGCTAAATCCGTACAGAGTCACACCCTCCCAAATTGAATGAAATGGCTGGTATGAAAGGGCGATCGTCCGATTCTGCCAGTCATTTTGCTGTGTTGTTCGCTAAATAGCTGAATTTTGCCGTCCGTTATCCGATCATGCTGTTATCTGATCATGCTGTTATCCGATCATTCCGTTGTCCGATTGTATCGATCGCAGGTTCAGTGCCGATCGAGTGCTGCGCCGGGTAGCGATGGAGGTGGAATCTATCGGGGGTGGGAATGCTGAAATTCAGGCAAATGGGCAGTGTCGCCGTATAGTGATGAGCAGGCTTATTGAAGATTAGGGGAGCGATGACGGCCAACCAGCGGATGCGGACCAATCATTCAAGAGTGAATCATCAAAATCAGTTAAAGCTATCCCAACTGCGGGTTTTAGTTGCGGCGGCAGCCTGTGAGAACTTTAGTGAAGCAGCCTTGCAGTTGGAAATGTCGCAACCGGCAGTGAGTCATGCGATCGCAGCCCTGGAGGAACATTTGGGAGTGGTCTTGTTCTTGCGAGGGCGGCGGGGAGCACGGTTAACGCCGATCGGGGAACGGATCGTGGTACGGGCACGGGAAATAGTGCAGCAGGCGGATGAGATTGAGAAAGAAGCTTTGTTATCCAGGGGATTGGAAGGTGGGCAGGTGCGGCTGGTTGCCTTTCGCAGTGTGGCGACCCACGTACTGCCTTCAGTCATTGCCAGCTTTCATCAACGATTTCCAGCGATCGGGGTGAGCCTGACTGAGTACGAAGACTACTTGCATGTCGAGCAAGCATTGCGGGACGGGGCAGCCGATGTGGGGTTTACCTTCCTGCCCGCCAGCGATGATTTACAGACCTGGAAAATGGTTCAGGATGAGTTTGTTGCGCTTTTTCCTGCTGACTTCAAAGCAGACAGGGCTGAAATCACCTGGGAAGAACTGATGGCCCAACCCCTGATTATGCCACCGAATCATTCCATCATGATGGAGCAGGTCTATGCCCATGCAGAGGCGCACGGCTATCAGCTCACTACTGCCTATGAAGTCAAAATGGATTCCACGATCGTTAGCCTAGTTGCCCAGGGATTAGGAACCGCAATTTTACCCCGGCTGGCCGCAGAACCGATTCCACCCAAAGTGCAGATTTATTCATTGCCCGTTCCCCTTTACCGCATCATTGGGGCAGCCGTTTTAGCCGATGCCCTACAAACCCCGGCCATCTACGCATTTTTAGAGGTGCTGCAATCCTTGAACAAAGGTAGCCCGCACACCCCATCCTCGCGTTAGCAGGTGGGGTTCGGGCGAGGCAAAGGAGCGAAGCGGAGTTGCCAGTCCAGGTTAATCCTCATAACCCTGATTTTCAATGTACCGTTTCAGTACATCCAGACTTGCCCCACCACTAGAAACGAATCCATATCCACGCTTCCAGAACACGGGCTTCCAGTAATAAGGTTTCAGAAACTCCCGATACTCTTTGCGGATTTCCCGACTGGTAATTGTTTTAAGGATGTTGACCAATCTGGACAGCGCAATATCAGGAGCCATCTCTACCAACAGATGAATGTGGTCGTTACTTCCCAGGTCTGCCTTGCATTCAAGTAATGTGCATTTCTGCGTTTGGCAAAGCTTAGACATCATTGATTGGAGTCGAGCCTCCACCTCGGTTGTAATGACAGGATGACGATATTTTGTCACGAACACGATATGCACAATAAGAGAGCCAAGGCAGTGACCATAGGGTTTTAGCCGCATAGACAAAACTAACACTATAGTAGTACAATTGCTTCATGATAAAACGAAAGCCCATCATTAGAACAGACAAATGGAGCCTGAAGCCGACTGGTGAGCAGCGGTTGTTGTTTGCCGAAACGGTTAAGGTTTATCGCCGTTTGTGTCGTCATTTGGTGGGCATCGTTTTCACCCATTGGGCGCAATTAGGAGGACTGTCGAACCAGCAAGTTGTACCTGCTGTAGAACGGCTAATCCATGCGACAAGTCAAAACCCAAATGTAAAATATCCTTGCATTGACAAGGTGTTTCACAAGTTCCCCAGTTATTACCGCAGAGCCGCAATTCTTTTTGCTGTTGGGCAAGTTAGTAGCTTTGTCACCCGTTATCAGGAATGGCAATCAGGAACTCGCAAGCGACGAGATGCTAAACCTCCTGCCCTGAATGCAAATACTGGATGCTACCCGGTGTTGTACAAAGGGCAGTGCTACAAGCTACACGGACTGGAGCAGGTAGAAATCAAGGTATTTACTGGAACAGACTGGGTTTGGACAACGGTTCAAATATCAGGACTGAGAGAGCGGCACACAGTAAATAGCAATAAGTTGCTGTCTCCATCGTTGATTTTCAATCAACAGGCGTGTCATCTCTCTGTTCCGTTTGAGTGTCACCCCGAAAAGCGGCAACCCGACCAAAATGTGGTTGCTGTAGATTTGGGGATTAACACGACAGCAACGGTTTCAGTCGTGACGGTTTGCGGTACTGTAATCCATCGTGAATTCATTCACCCTGGAAGAGACATAGACCGCAGAGATCAACGCCTGAAGTCGGTTTCAGTCAGAGCAAGTCAGACGATGGGCAAAGGGGGCAAGCTGCAAAAAGGGTTTTGCTCCAACACCTATCGCAAGTGCCGTCACATCAACCAGCAAATTGCCCACCTCGTCTCGAAGCGGATTGTGCAAATTGCCAAAGCGTTCAACACTCAAGCGATTGTGTTTGAGAACCTGAAAGGGTGGAAGGCAACGGGGGGACGGAAACGTTCTACCTTGCGACAACGCTTTCATGGTTGGCTCAAGGCAATGATTCGCCAACACAGCGAAATGAAGTGGCAAGAGGTGGGTGGCAAGACAATAGATGTGATTGCTGCTTATACCTCGAAGTTGGCGTATGACGGGTCTGGTGTTGTGCGGCGCGACTCTAAAAACTATGCTCTGGCTAAATTCTCTTCTGGCAAGCGATATTCAGCAGACCTGAACGGCTCTCACAATATCGCTGCCAGAGGGATTCTTAAGCTCACTTGCCGAAAGGACAGTGAGGGGTGTTCGGGCAAAAGTTCCCGACACTCGCCTAGAAGCTGGGCTTGTTTGTGTGACCTGTGGACTAATCAGATAGTTACAGGTTAGCACCGACACCACCACCTCGCGTTAGCAGGTGGTGTGAGCTTCATGTCCGACCACACCGTGACGTGGTAATCAAGCCGCAAACAAAACATTCAGAACTTGTTTAGAAAAATCGGAAGCAGATTGGGGGGAGGTCGGTTTGCTAATCATCAAACTCACACCCAGATACGTAGCCTGTTCCAGGTCGCTCGGCTCCAGTTCTGAATCCGGTGCATGCATCAAAATAACAGGTATCTCCTGGAATTGGGGCTGACGTTTGAGCCAGGCTAGCAACTCCAGTCCGCTCATACCCGTGAGATTCACCTGAAATAGCACCAGATCCGGCAAGGGATACTGCCCCCGATCGGCATATTCCATTTCGCCTCTCAGGTAGTTCATGGCTTCTGCACCGTTCAGGGCAATTTGAAAAGCGATGGCGGTGCTGGTTGTTGCTCGAATAGCATCCATTGCCATGATCAAAAAACTGAAGTCATCGTCTACTAGCAAGATGCTTTTCGTTGGGGGCTTGCTCATGCTTGGTAGCGTTGGGGGAATGGGGAAGAAGGGCAAAGTTTACCCTGACATAGCGGCTGGGCTGTGATGCAACTCACTGAACTGTGATGCAACTCATTGTAATCGTGATTTCGCGTTCATTCTCTGACGATCGTAAAATTACGTCAGGTTTTCCTGATTTCTGAACGCAGTGTGTCCCTCCATGAACAGCATGACCGTTGGGAGTGTGTCAATATGTAGGAGATAGTCTGCCCCAAATAATTGGGATCTCTTAGCCGTGAGTAGCATTGGTCGTCCCTCCAGTCGCTCCGTTCGTTCATCCCGCGATCGGACTGCATCCCGTAGAAGTCGCTTTTTCCCACCGATTCAGCGACTTTTATCCGTCGAAGTCCTGGCTCCTGTAATGGTAGGACTGCTGGTATTAGCCCTTTGGGAAGTGGGAGTCCGCCTGACTAATACTCCCCCCTATCTGCTGCCAGGGCCGATTTTGGTTTGCCAGACGCTGATTCGGGATTGGGGGGTTCTCTTTCCTGCCCTGCTGGTGACGCTCAAAATTACGATCGTTGCCTTTGTTGCCGCAATCGTTTCAGGGTTATCCATTGCGGTTCTCTTCACTCAAAGTAAGTGGGTTGAACGCAGTTTCTTTCCCTATGCTGTGATTCTGCAAACGACACCGATTGTGGCGATCGCCCCTTTGATTATTCTCTGGGTCAGGCAAGTATTTCCAGGACAACACTCCACCTTTATCTCGCTGGTCATTTGCGCCTGGATTGTTGCCTTCTTTCCCATCCTGTCGAACACCACCCTGGGGCTAAACAGTGCCGACCATAACCTGATCAATCTCTTTCAGCTTTATCGCGCTTCCCGCTGGCAAACCCTGCTTTATCTGCGGCTTCCCAGTGCGCTGCCCTACTTTCTAGGCGGATTGCGAATTAGTGGCGGTCTGGCATTAATTGGCGCAGTAGTGGCAGAATTCGTGGCAGGAACAGGCGGCACGCGATCGGGGATTGCTTACCAGATCCTGATGTCCAGCTTTAATTTACAAATTCCCCGCATGTTCGCGGCCCTACTGCTCACCTCGGTTCTGGGCGTAACCATCTTCGTATCCCTGACCCTGTTCTCAGATTTCCTGCTCCGAGACTGGCACGAAAGCGCAGTCCGCCGCGAGAATTAACGGACTTACCTTAAACGGGTTTGCCTCTGGCAGGCAAGATGCCTGCGCTACTGTTCTATCTTCGCCTGCCTCAGGGCTGCAAATTTGACACCTGAAACTCTTGTGGGGTGGGCATCTTGCCCGCCCAGCCCAAAAGGCAGCCCGATCGCACCGGTGCATTCACCATCCTAAGAAGCATCCACATCCAGCCCGATCGCCCGGCTGTTGTAGAGGCTCATCGCTTTGGGAATGCCCTGCTTCAGGCTCATTTCGATCGCATCGATCACCATTTGCAGCACCTCATCCATCGTGCGCCGTTCAGCCACAGAAAATCGTCCCAGCACATGGGAAATCACTTCGCCCTTAACGCTAGCGGGCTGGTTTTTCGGGCTACCAATCCCGATTCTTAAGCGGGGAAAATTTTGACTATTGAGATGGGCGATCGTGGATTTGATGCCATTGTGGCCACCGGCTGACCCCGATTGCCGCAGCCGAATTTTACCGATCGGCAAATCCATATCATCATAGATGACCAGAACCGCTTCCGGCGGAATTTTGTACCAGTCTGCGACGGCTCGAATGGACTGTCCCGACAGGTTCATATAGGTCAGGGGTTTCAGCAGGCGCATTTTATCGCGGTGATTGGCCCAGCCCTCGCCAAACTTACCTTGAAACTTCCGGTGTTCTGAGAGGCTAATTTGCCAACGACGCGCCAAGGCATCGATCGCCTCAAAGCCGATATTATGGCGGGTTTGATCGTATTTGGAGCCAGGATTCCCCAGGCCAACGATGAGCTGGGGAAACACTAGTTCAGGAGAAGAATTGGAGTCAGTCATGGCAACCGTTTGCTAATGCTGGGCAGCCTAACTTTGCCGGGCTGAATCAGCCGTGACCTCGGAAACCTCTGCCGCCGCTTCCTCCGCGGGCTGCGCAGACTCCTTCGCTTCCGGTGCCGATGCCAGTGCTTTGGGCGGTTTGGGTTCCAGCGTTGCCTTCATCGGTTCTTTCACAACTTTCTCAATGCGATCGGCTTCTTTCTTAAATTCTGTCTCAAATTCCTTTGAAGCCTCCTGGAACCCGCGAATCGCTTTCCCCAAACTCCGACCAATTTCCGGTAATTTCTTTGCCCAAAAACCAGCAGTGCCAGGGTGAAGATCAACGCCATTTCCGGCAAGCCAATTCCGAAAATATTCACAAACTCTGCCTCCTGATTGCGATCGTTATTCTTTCCCCTCTAGTTTAGGGGATGAATGAGGGGGGAATGGGTGCTCAGTCAAAACCTGGGCAAAAATCTGGAAAATAAAAACCCCGGAAAGTCCGGGGAGCCTGAATTGCGTTTTTTTATTCAGAGCGATGCTCTAATTAACAAACTAGCTACCGAGACTGCTCCAATCTACACCGACACCTTCCAAGATCAAAGATGAGTTGTAGATTTGCAGAATAATGAGCAGGAAAACAAAAAACAGCCCCATGAAGACTGCCATGAGCGGCGTGGTTCCCCAACCAGGAGCCACTTTACCGTATTCAGAGTTAAGGGGTCTAAGAATTTCTCCCAACCGAGTCCGCTGTGCCATGAGTGACCTTTATATCTTTACTAAGATTTTAACGATCCGTAATAGTATAAGAATAATACGATATCAAGCTCTTTCAGCACATGGAATCTGCAACAGTTCTTATCATCACCATCTGCGCCTTCTTAATTGTCATTACTGGATTTTCCGTCTACACCTCCTTTGGCCCGCCCTCCAAGGAATTGAGCGATCCGTTTGAGGATCATGAAGATTAGGGCATCTCTGGCAGATTGTCTGGCAGATTGACATGTGAAATCTGGCAGTGAAATTTGACAGTGAAACCTGAGCGGCGAAAACTGCGATCGAAGTGAGTGTGCCGGAATTGTGCGGGCGATATATATTAGATGAACGTTGAATTAGCAACGCTATATCAAGGGCTTGCATAAAAAGTTTTTTCTCAAGCCTGCTCTATATATAGAGAAAAAACGGTATAGAAGCTATTCTGGCTTGTTTATATTCATCTGAATTATCGTCTTGTGCTTGAAGGTAGGTGGAGGTTCCACGCTATGGAAACCAATGGAATCGGTTCTCAAAATCGCAGTCCACGGTACGTCCGATCGATCGCTGTTCTCAGTCTGGGGCTTTCGCTGTTGTCGGGTTGCTCCTTTGCATCCAACAACCTGAGTGGATCGGGTGAATCGCAGGATTCTTTGCTCTACAACTCAGAACAGTCCCTGGATCTCAATTTTCCCCAGCCCACCTGTGGCGAATCGTCCTCTGAACCCAGAGAAACCTGGTACGTGGTGTACATCGATCGGGCAAATCCAGATGAAGTTCGTCGCCAGTACTGTAATGATGCGATCGGCACAGTCCGTCGAGAAACGGGGGTTCCTACGGTTCAGGTAGCCAGCTTTACGGATTACAGCCGGGCCTTAAGGTTTGCAGCAGCAGTTGAGGGCGAAGTGGAGGTGATGACCGGTGAGCAAGCCGCCGCCGGGGCAACCGATGAACGAGCCAGACAGGCACGGGATGCTGAAGCTGGAATCGCTTATCTCACTTCCTCTGAGCCAGGTTCATTGATCAATATTCGCGAACGGGCTACTACTTCTTCCCCCATAAAGCAAACTGGGCGGACGGGGGATCAAATTCAAATTGCTGATCAAACTCAGGGAGAAGATGGTCAGACCTGGTACAAAATCACGTTGAATTCATCAGATGAGGGGTGGGTTCGCAGCGATTTTGTCACACAGAATCGTTCCGGGGAATCTGAGCGCTTTACAAGCAATGTTCAACCCGGAGTCATTCAGCCTGGCAGCGATTCTACAATTCGTCCCTCTTCTTCGCCGGGAGCCGGAACGGATCGCCCCAATCCCTACGGTTCCACCTCAACCGATTCTCCCAATCCGTACGCCAGCTCCACGGGCGATCGCTCTGGCACCAGTTCTTCTGGCACCAGCTCAAGCACCAGCTCGTATAGTCCTGATCAATCCAGGGAAGCTTCCTATGCCGATCGAACGTCTACCGATGCTGACTACACCACATCGGAGCAATCAAGCCACGACGGTTCCGTTCTAACGGCAAACGATCCCGGTGCGGTGATTAACGTCCGGGATGATGCCAGCACCACTGCCTCCGTCCGCCATACTGGGTATGCAGGCGACCCCATTCACATTGCGGATGTGACTCAAGGGGAAGACGGTTACACCTGGTACTACGTCGAGTTTTCTTCCGGCGTAGCAGGTTGGGTGCGGGGAGACTTTGTGGATTAGGGATGCAAATTAAATCATCTGAAATTCTTGCAACTTTTGTGGGGTGGGCATCTTGCCCGCCCAGTCAACCAGGCAGAATGATTAACAGATGATTCAAGTCACAATCCTTCGGGAGCTTGTATATTAGTTCAAAGGAATGGATAGCTTGCCTTAATAGCTATCTTCCCCTGGAACCGGATCTTGCTTTGGATCAGTGTTGGCCTGGCCAGGGCAGAATTGCGGATTGCTTCCCAGAGGGCAAACAGCGTATTGCCGTTCCACTCACCAGCCCGATACCGTTGAATCGCCTGCTCTAGTTCCTGGGGCGTTTTGAGGGTAGGAATGTTCAGTTCCATCGGAGCAACCTCTCGTGATGTTGGCAAGGCGTTGTCTAGACAGATACGAAACAAATCTCTGGCTGGACTTCGCCTGATTTGTCTACATCCTAATCATTTTTTCCAGGGACTGCTGTATGTCTTGTGTCAAATTCGCCACCGCCTGGCGACGATTTTCCTTGTAGGACTGCCATCGATCGCTCACCGAGAGAGGATCGCCGATCGTCATCTGAACTCGCTGTGCCCCCAGTCTTGGCCGGGAAAAAGAGTGGGTTCCCTTCAGCCGCGCCACCATATCCCACAGCAGCAACAGGGTTTCCGAAAAGCGTTCAACGGTCGGTTTCTCAATCACGTATTGTCCGGTAACGCTGACAAAGGATTCTACCAGGCGCATATGCCACAGTCGCAGATTGGCTTCTTCAGCAATCCGATCGGCCAGACCTCGCGCCACGGGGGACAATGCTTCAATTTGCTTTAAATCTTCCCGGTAGATTCTGTCCCATCCTGCCTGCTCCAGACGACGACAGCGTTCGTTGAAGTCCCCTTTGGATTGGATGTCGAAATAGGTTTCGGCGACTCGCAGGGCTGCATTCATCAAGGATTGTAAGCGTTGGGCAATGTGGTGATTGGTTGGCAGTGCGCCAACGGCATCCGCTTGAACCGCTTCTGGATTCGCTGCTTGCTCCTGCTGAACGGCACTGAATGTCTGACGATAGAACTTACGATAAAAGTCTTCCATTAACGTCAGCAGATGCTCGGCGAGTTGAATCAAGCGGCGGTAGATCTGGGCGTGGTAGCGATCGGTCAGGGCAGTGTGGGATTGAATCCATGCCAGATCCGCTTCCGGAACGTTGGGGCTAAGGCCGGCATCCTGTTCCAACTCACTGAGAAGCTTTTCCAGAGCTGTCCAGGGGGTTGAAATGTATTGGTACTGAATGCCGATCGGCACAATCAGCACCTTTTCCGATCGTCCTGCCTTGACCAGATCCTCCGCACACCAGAATCCAAGCTGGACAATTCCGGGTTCCACTGAGCTGACAATTTCGCTATGGCCGTTCGTCGCTCCTTCTGGGGCGGCCGCCAGGGGAAATTGTCCGTCGGTGAACAGATTTCTGGCCGATCGCAGTCCTACCGTATCCAGCTTGCCGCGACGGATGGGGGTACTGCCCAACCGGGAAAAAAACCAGCCAATATGCTTCCCAGCCCAGAGAGGAATGCCGCGATCGTAGATAAAGTGTGCATGGATCGGGGATTTTAGCTCAATTCCCTGCTGCCTGGCTACGCTGGGGAGATACCGAGACAGCAAATAATACATACAGTAAGGATCAGTCGTACTGGGATGGCGAAAGGCCAGCATAAACCGCGTCTGTCCTGCTTGAAACTGCTCATAGAGCTTCAACAGGGTTTCAGGTTGATCGACGGCAATCTCTCGTAAATTTAATCGCCACTGCATCCAGAGGGGCAAGGCGAAGGAAGCGACCTGACGGACGATCGGGTTGTAGGTAGGTGGAATAAATTTCAGGGGTGGTTGTGCCTGAGTGATGGAATTAGGCATGGGTTCAGATCCGGACGGCTATACCCTTATACTTATACGTTTATACTTATACGTTTGACAGTACAGATCTCCACCGTTCAGACAGATTTCTCAATCAATGAGGCCATCCACCCATGCTGCTTTGTATTGATCAGGTGCTCACGCCCCAGGAACTTAAATTGATTACCGAAAAACTGTCCAACGCTGAGTTTGTTGATGGTAAAACGACAGCCGGATGGTATGCCCAGCAGGTGAAAAACAATCTTCAGGTGAAGGCGGAGTCTGAACCGATTCAGGAGCTAAACGCGATCGTCTTTCAGGCTCTTTTGCGCAATCCTTTATTTCAAATGGCGGTACGTCCTAAGGTGATGCGTCCAGTTCTATTCAGCAAGTATGAACCTGGAATGTCCTACGGCCTTCATGTGGATAATGCCATCATGGGCGATCGGTCTCCCAATCGATCGGATGTGTCCCTGACGCTGTTTCTCAACTCAGCTTCCTCCTATGAGGGCGGAGAGTTGGTGATTGATACGTCGATTGGCGAGAAAGCATTCAAGCTGGAGGCAGGGGCGATGGTAATTTATCCGTCTTCTTCCCTGCATCAGGTGAAACCCGTGACCAAAGGGGTGCGTTTCGCTGCGATTACCTGGATTCAAAGTATCGTCCGCAGTGCCGAACAGCGAGAGCTTTTGTTTGATCTGGATACCGTGCGGCAGTTGCTATTCAAAAAACACGGCAAAACGCCAGAGTTCGACATTCTCAGCAAAACCCATGCTAATTTACTCCGCATGTGGGCAGAGGTTTAAACTTTTTTTTCCATCTTTTCCGGTTGAGGCACTGTAGCCGTGAATACTGAATTGGTAGATGCACCCTGATTCAAATCCCTGGCTTCGTGTTGGGGATTTTTTATTTTTAAACTTACAGTAGACCACACAAAATCTGTAAGGGCAGTTCGCGAACTGCCTCTACGGGTGGCTTACTCATCCAATTGCTGTAATGGGCTGAATCGACTTAATGGGCTGAATCGACGATCGCCATTAACTCAGCATCTCCTCGCCGTTGTGCCGCTTCCCGCACCCGTTCCCACAAGGCCATATCCTGACGGTATAGCTCCAGTGCCGCAACGGCATCATGGGCATCCAGATTTCTGCCGCTGGCAACCAGGGAAAGCAAAAAGTCCAGGGGTTGATCCTGCCGCAACATGGCGATCGCCAGTAGTGCCGTCCGACGTAAATCCGGCTCTGGGTTAAACTTCCACCAGTTTCGTAATGGCTCAAAGGCTCCGAGATGGCGCGATTCCCCCAGGGCCAGGGCCACTAACTCCTGGGTTTGGGGCTGGGGAGCATGTAAAAAGCTGGCGGCAAAGGGCAGCGATCGATCGGCATCCAGTTTTAACAGGGCGATGACACACTCTGCCAGCACTGGCGGCTCATCCCCAATCTTTGCCCGCAACCGCAGCAGGGGAATCCCCTGAGAATTTTCGCTATAGGCGATCGCTCTGGCAGCCCCAATCCGGGCAGGGGGTTCAGGATCGGCTAACAAATCGGCTAACTCGGTCATCACCTCTGAATAATTCATCCGCACCAATCCCATCGCGCAGATTTCCCGCAGCCCCGGAGCCGTATCCACCTGCCCACCCCAAACGGGTTCCATTTGTACATGGCGAATCCCGGCTAAAAACACAGCCTCAGCCCGCTGCTCCAGACGATACAGTGCATCGGCAATTCCCGCCTTGGCATGGCAGTTGGGATCGGTTTTGGCAGGATTGGTCATAAAGCGATCGAAGGCAGCCATTAAGTCTGGAACCAGTTCTGTAATTTCATGGCGGCTGACCAGTTTGGCAGTTCGCGCCACTGCCACGGCATATTTACTCTGGAGGATTTGGCGTAACTCGGCGATCGATGGTTCTGAGGGTGGGAATTCTGAGGAGAATTGCGCCTGAATTTGGTTGAGCTGTTCGAGCAGGGCATCCAGTTTGCGGGATGTTGCGTTGCTTGAGTTGCTTGATTTTTTGGGCATTTTTCAAAATTGGAACTTTACTGGAGATCGTTCTCTGAGAGACCAGCCTGTTTCATAAAGTGTCTGAGTAAACCAATTTTCAGATCCTTGTTGCCATGAATGGGAACAGAAATTCGAGTCACCTCACCCGGTTTCCCGTAAATATGGTGGCTACCCTGAATACGAATCAACTGCCATCCTCTACGCTCTAAAATCTTGGCAAACGTTTTGCCAGAAACTGACTTCATATTGCAATTTCCATAATCCGGCTTTTGCTATCTGCATCAAGTGGCTCCACATCAACTGATAAACAACCCTCAATAGCTTCGTATAGGTTCTCTAGTAGTTCCTCAAAACTATCTCCCTGAGTTGCACAACCTGGAATCGCGGGAACTTCAGCCCAAAATCCACCCTCTTCCGCTTCATGAATTATTACTTTTAATTTCATGATGCTTTCTCCTTGTGCCTGCTTTTCAATTGTATGCGGCTATGGGTATCGTCCAGTACGTTTCAATTTGATGAGAGATTCAGGTTCAGGCAATAGCTTGACTAAATCTGCTCGCAGAGTGTTAGTAATAGTCCAAGCTACGTTTTTGTTGAAGTAGATAGTGATCAGATTAAGAATCTAATTAATCAAAACGATCGCCATCAATAGGAATGCCACGATGATTGGTTTGCGATCAGATTATTTACGTATTGCTGTATCAATGAAATAACGAAGTAAACCGGGGATTGAGAAATTTTAAACCAATGCGGCTGCGTCGAAGAATCGCCAGCTAAAAGATGCGATCGTGCTGTGGTCGAAGATAGGTGACAAGGAGAAGCCTGTACTGCTTCAAAGGGATTCTAGACATATTTCAATTTCATCCCCTTGATTTTAGATGAATGGGTTAGAAAATCTTAGAATTGATAGAAACCACCTGGGTTGACACATTTTAGATCGGACGATTGGGAGGTTAGGAATGAGTCGCAGCTCAAGTATGCAGATTCCAGCGAGTACCTGGGTTACAGCAACCTGGGATGAGTATCTGCGGGTGTTAGAAGATCCTGTTTATGAAACTGCTAAGAGTTACTACTACAACCACCAGATGAGGATTGAGATGTCGCCCGTTGGAAATGACCACTCACGAGATCACTCGATCATTATCCATGCAGTTCATTTGGTTGCGGGAATTAGAGGTATCGATTTAAACGGTCACGATAACTGCACCTACCGAAGATCGGGGGTGGAGGCTCAGCCTGATGTATCCTTCTACATTGGGGAAACGGCAGAAGCAGTTCCCTGGGGAACGGGAATCGTTGACCTGGAGCAATATCCCCCGCCTACACTGGTGATTGAAGTAGCAAACACCTCTCTGCTGGATGATAAGGGCAATAAACGCTTACTGTATGAAGAGTTAGGGGTGAGTGAGTACTGGATTGTTGATGTACAGAATGTCGAGGTCATTGCATTTGCCGTAGAAAACAATGGCAGCCGCAGGGTTCGGCAATCTCAAGTGTTACCTGGCTTGGAAATCTCGTTGCTAGAAGAGGCGTTTCAACGGACGCGTCAAATGAATCATGGCAAGGTGAGTGCCTGGTTGTTGGCTCAGTTGCAAGGATAAGTTCGATTTCAGTACGCATCAAAAAAAAGTGCCCCTTGCGGGACACCTTCTCAGCAACAGTTCTGCACTCATTGAATTCGGTTGACCACTACCGTTCAGATTTGGAACTGCGACTGAAACTTGTTAAACCTGGATTAGCCGTGAATGCTGGGAGCCTGCAACGCAACGGGAATTGCTTCACCCGAAGCCAGATCCATCGGGAAGTTGTGGGCATTGCGTTCGTGCATCACTTCCATTCCCAGATTGGCGCGGTTGAGAATATCCGCCCACGTACTCACGACATGCCCCTGAGTATCTAATACGGATTGATTAAAGTTGAAGCCATTTAAGTTAAACGCCATTGTGCTGATACCCAGTGCCGTAAACCAGATGCCCACGACGGGCCAGGCTGCCAGCAAAAAGTGGAGCGTGCGGCTATTAGCTCGGACTCCCAAAATTGCTTCGTTGGTACGCCCGACCAATCGGCTGAAGTAGCCATGCGCTGCCACAATGTTGTAGGTTTCTTCTTCCTGCCCAAACTTGTAGCCGTAGTTTTGCGATTCTGACTCAGTCGTTTCCCGTACCAAGGATGACGTGACGAGGGAACCGTGCATGGCAGAGAACAAAGCTCCACCAAATACGCCTGCTACTCCCAGCATATGAAACGGATGCATCAGGATATTGTGTTCTGCCTGAAAGACGAACATAAAGTTGAACGTGCCGCTGATGCCCAATGGCATTCCATCAGAAAAAGACCCTTGCCCGATCGGGTAAATCAGAAATACAGCAGTTGCGGCTGCCACGGGAGCGGAATACGCCACACAGATCCAGGGACGCATGCCCAGACGGTAGGACAATTCCCACTCTCGCCCCATGTAGGCGAACACGCCAATCAGAAAGTGAAACACAACAAGTTGATACGGCCCGCCATTGTAGAGCCATTCATCCAGGGAAGCTGCTTCCCAGATTGGGTAAAAGTGTAAGCCGATCGCATTCGAGGAAGGAACAACCGCACCGGAAATAATATTGTTGCCGTAGAGCAAAGAACCCGCCACAGGCTCCCGAATCCCGTCAATATCCACAGGTGGAGCTGCGACAAAGGCAATGATGAAGCAGGTGGTGGCAGCCAGCAGGGTGGGAATCATCAGCACGCCAAACCAGCCGATGTAAAGCCGGTTTTCAATGCTGACAACCCAGTTGCAAAACTGCTCCCACAGAGTAGCGCGATCGCGCCGTTGGAGAGTTGTTGTCATAATTCAGAATGATGAAATGATTGTAATTTTGAACAATTACCTGATTCAAATTAGGCGAATCAGGATGGTTGAATGCATGGCGATCGGAATTGATTGGGCAATCAAAGGAGTTCGATCGCACAGATGAGATCAGTTCAGAGTTTTAGTTAATCAATTGCCATTGCAGACCATTAACTAACTTGTTAGTTAGTATAAGCACGCTTTTCTGGGATGTCAATAACCTACTAACTTTTTAGTTAAATCCCGCTGACGTTCTCTAAAATAGATCTGAGTGGTATCATAGTCGCCGTGATACTGAGTTAGCATGATCGTTTCGTTCAAGGATGAGGCAACGGCAGATATTTTCAATGGCATTGCTTCCAAAAAAGCACTTAAGGCTTGTCCTCAGTCACTGTGGGCTAACGCTAGACGAAAACTGGATCAGCTTAACTTTGCAGCAAACCTGGAGGATTTGCGGGTTCCTCCTGGTAATAATCTTGAAGCACTCAAAGGCGATCGCACAGGGCAATTTAGCATCAGAATCAATCAACAATACCGCATTTGTTTTATCTGGATGTCAGAAGGTGCTGCCCAAGTAGAGATAGTGGATTACCACTAAGGAGGTTCTATGATACGCATTCCCACTCATCGCCCTCCCACTCATCCTGGGGAAATGCTCTTAGAAGAATTCTTAAAACCGATGGGACTGACTCAGCAGCAACTAGCAGAGGCAGTCCATCTTCCCTATCAACAGATCAATGAAATTATCAACGGTGACAGAGCCATTAGCCCCAGCACGGCCTTGAGGTTAGCCAAGTATTTTAAGATGTCTCCAGATTTTTGGTTAAACAATCAGCAGGGTTGGGATTTATACCACGCTCAGTTGACTGAAGCAGATGTGCTAGAGCGCATTCAGCCGATCGAGTCATAGAGACAAAATCATAAGAACACAGAGGCAGGCTTTCCCCGAATCGTAATTCAGCCTGAGAACTGGTTGCTTCGAGAAGGGCATTAACTTGGACTCAATCATCGGGAGTGTTGGTTTGAGCGTACCGCAACAGGAGCATGGCACAATTAAGTGACTGAATAGTGCGATCCATGAGTGCAGTGATCTTAAACCTCGCTCCCATTACCCAACTGACCCGCGAGCAGTTTTATGCCCTGTGTCAGGCAAATCCTGATGTAGCTCTGGAACGGACGGCAAAAGGAGAGTTAATCATTGTGTCACCCGTAGGCGGAGTGGGCGGCAGCCAGGGAGCTGATTTGATCACTGATTTGAGTATTTGGAATCGTCAAATGCAGATGGGTAAGGTGTTCAGTTCCTCTACCATCTTTAGCCTGCCTAATGGCGGCGATCGCTCTCCTGATGCAGCCTGGGTTAGCCTGGAGCGATGGAATGAACTTACGCCCGCCCAACAGCAGGGGTTTCCGCCTCTCTGTCCAGATTTTGTGATTGAACTTCGTTCTCCCAGCGACAGACTGAGACCGCTTCAGGAAAAGATGCAAGAATATTTGGCAAATGGTCTGCGGCTGGGCTGGCTGATCGATCCCCAGGGTAGGCAGGTGGAAATTTATCGCCCTCAGCAAACTGTAGAGGGTGTCTCTTTGCCAACTTCTCTATTAGGTGAGGATGTCCTGCCTAATTTCACACTGCACCTGGAATAGTCGATCGCCCAAGGCAACGACTAGGGAAATTGATCGTCTTACCAAACTGCTATGCTAGCGGAGTAGGTCAGTTCAGAGTTCGTATTCCTGTGGGTCGTTCAACAAAAGCCGATCGCTCATCCACGCCAGCCAAACAAACCCGTGATCCAGAAGCCACCAAAGCCCAAATTTTGGATGCGGCGGAGGAAGAGTTTGCTCGTTTTGGCTTAAATGGGGCACGTACCGAGGCGATCGCCGCCAAAACGGGTGTCACTAAAGCCATGATTTACTATTACTTCGGCAGTAAGGAAAACCTGTATGAGGCGGTTTTAAAGAGTTATCCTGACAATTTCCTGGATGTCGTTAAACGGTTGAACGTAGAAGATCTTTCGCCTGAAGATGCGCTAACGGCGATGGTTCGAGCGGGTATTGCCCATGAAATTTCCCATCCTCATCAAGGGAAAGTTTTACTTCATGAAGCGATGCAGAACGGGGGTAAATATTTCAAGCTAACCGGAGGCTGGGAAGAGGCGATCGGACATGGGATGGAAATTCTGAACCGAGGGGTAGCTGAAGGCTATTTTCGTCCCCTGGATTCATTCCTAACGATGATTCACATTATGGGTGTCATCACGTTCTACTTCAACGCAGAAAACAACCTCAAGAATATTGATACAGAACGGGAATGGCTGAGTCCATCGGCGATCGAACAGTTGACAGAATCTGCCATAGCTTTCATTCTGGCAGGGGTTAAAGCAACGAGTGAAAAGCAGAGCTAGATTGAGAAGTATAGTGTTAATAAACAGCAATTCTTAAAGATGGCAAGTTATGCTTTACAAAGTCCCGTTACTGCTCTCTCCACAGACTGAAGGTGGCTTTACAGTGACATCACCGCTATTGCCAGAGTTGCTCACCGAAGGAGATACGGTTGAGGAAGCCCTAACGAATGTTCAGGATGCTTTGGCTGCGGTTGTTGAAGCGTATGAAGACTTGGGGCGAGAGTTACCTGTCCATCTGCGCGTTTCTGACACTGATAATACGCTGTGGCTGGAAACTGTAGTGACAACTCCATGACTTAATTCTCATCAATCCACAACTCGGTCAGCAACACACTATGCAACAAAAGCGACAATTCACTGCGATTATTGAACGTGAGGACAATGGGTACGTTTCCTTGTGTCCAGAGTTAGACATTGCCAGCCAGGGAGACACCGTTGAAGAAGCCAGAAACAATTTAATTGAAGCATTAGAGCTTTTCTTTGAAACTGCCGATCCCTCGGAAATTGCCAGTCGATTACATATTGACACATTGCAATCCATCATCCGGCAATCAGGACTACCCCGATCGCTATTCGAGTCGCTTTGAAAAATTCAGTAGATCGCAAATTCTCTAGGAAAGGGGTAGGGTCAGGCTAAACGCATTAAAACAAAGCCATGACGATCTACCCAAGTTCATTATCGCCTGCTCCAGCTTTGACGGATGAAGCGACGTTGGAGGTAGCCCTCGACTGCCTATTGGAACACTTATCCCTGGACATGCAAGGTGGATACACACTCCAAGATCTGTTTGAGATTTTGCTACGGGCCGCCAGTCGCAGCGATAGCATTGAACACACAACACAACGATTGGAGGGCGTACCCAGTGGCAATGGCATTCGCTATCATCTCGATAAGTTAGACGATATCACAACTCTGGAATCTCAACTCAATGCCGCTCTGCAAAGCCGCATCCCCCCAAAAATTCGTAAGGGCAAGCATCGTATTGCCATTGACCTCCATCTGATTCCCTATTACGGCAGTGTGAACGTCGCCACTGAGCCTTACATCTACCGCTCTCAAGCTAAGGCAGGCACGACTTCGTTCTTTGCCTATGCCACCGTCTATGTGATTTGTCGTAACAAACGGGTTACTTTGGGTATTCATGCCGTGCATCGGCATGAAACATTGGTTGCAACCATCACTTATTTATTAGCCATGCTGACTCCCTTACGAGTCCGCGTCAAACGGCTTTATCTTGACCGTGGGTTCTATAGTGTACCAGTCATTCGTTGGCTCAAAGCTCTCAATATTCCGTTTCTCATGCCTGCGGTAATTCGAGGCAAACGTGGAGGTACTCGCCAGTTGTTGATTGGGCGCAAAAGTTATGCCACCCGTTATACCCTCAACAGCCCTCAATATGGTTCAGTTACCTGTCAGATGCGGGTGATTTGCAGCTATTACAAAGGGTTCAAAGGGAAACATGGTATCCAATACACCCTATACGTGCTGCATCGTGTGAGGGTTGCTTTGGAGCAGATGCATCAGCATTACAAAGACCGTTTCGGTATCGAGACCAGCTACAGGATGAAAAATGGGTGCCGTATCCGCACCACGAGCAAGAATCCAGTCACCCGTTTGCTGTTTGTGGCTCTGGCGTTTATTTTGGTCAATCTCTGGGTGTATTTGCTCTGGTTCTTTGTGAGCCGTACTCAACGAGGAGGACGGGTCGTTTACCGAGAACTCTTTAGTCTCAAGACCATGTTGGAGTTTCTCTCTCAGGCTGTCGAGCGACATTTCCCAGTCATCACAGCCATCTATTTACCCTCTCTAGAATGAATTTGCGATCTACTGAAATTGAATAAGAAAATTGCTTTGGGTTTATTGGGAGACCATCATGGTGAAAGAGATCAATACCAGCATTGAGATTGATGCACCCACAACTGCTGTATGGCAAGTGTTCATTGACTTTAGCCGCTACAGCCAGTGGAATCCCTTTATTCGCTCTATCACTGGGAAACCCAATCAAGGTGAGCAGCTAGAGGTCTTCATTCAACCGCCGGGTGGAAGCGGCATGAAATTTCGTCCGGTTATTCTCAACCTGCAACCTGAACGGGAACTGCGTTGGCGCGGGCGACTCCTGCTCCCCGGTGTTTTTGATGGAGAGCATCAGTTTCAGCTTGAGCCGATCGGAGAGAACCGAACTCGATTCATTCATTCTGAAGTTTTTGCGGGGCTACTTGTCCCTTTTCTGTGGCGGGATTTAGATACGAAGGTCAGGCAAGGATTTGAGGAGATGAATCAGGCTTTAAAAAATGTCGTAGAGCAAAATGAACGGGTTGCATAGTCAGGAGCTATATTTGCTTGATCAACACACTGACCACTTCACCCGATCGCCCCAAATCTCCTGCGGGGACAGGCTTAGACCAGAACCAAACTTCTGAATAGCCCTGCACATGCAAAATCTGAATGGTTCGTTTAACCGCTTGAGGGGAGCCAATCAGCAGATGCTTGATTTGTTCTCTGGCGGGCTGTATCTTGCTGCCACCTTCTGCGATCGCCAAAAATTCTTCTGCCATTGCTCAAGTTCACCCATAACTCTACTAAAAAGTACTGTAGAGCTAAAGTTGCCCTGAGTGCAATCAAATAATGCACAGATGACAACTATTCATCTCGCTTTCTTCTGCGCTTTCTCTCCCAAATTTCCCTCAAATGGGTCGGCTCGTTTTCAAACTGGCTCCAAAGTGCATGAATTTCCGCCAGCCTGCGCTTGTCCGCTTCCGTTGGCTCTCTTCGATGTTCACCTTTAGAAAACCAATGGGCGATCGTGCTTTTAGACCTACCGCACAGTTCAGCTAATTCTTCATAACTCACAGCCCAATGCCTGAGGAACTCTTCTGGCTCCATTTGCCTCGTAATCCTAGCTTTATAAGCCTCGAACAGTTCCCAGTGTCTTCTAGTAGGGGTTTTAGCTGCAATCATGACAGATTTTCTTTAATGCACGGATGACAACATTTATCCTAACGAAAAAGCAACGCATCCTCATTGTTCTTGATAGCACTGGCAGTTTCCATCACGTTAAAATCTAAAGCGAGATGCATAGGGGATTGGGTATGAAAATCAAAGCGATCGTCTGGCAAGAAGATGATGTATGGTGCGCTTCTGTACCCGCTTTGCCAGGATGCCATACTTGGGGAGAGAGCTATGAGCATTTACTGGAAATGTTAGAAGATGCCATCCAAGGTTGGTTGAAAGTAGCTAGCCAGCAATAGGAAACCATGATGAAACGAGAAATTGTTGAGTTTGAAACCGAAATCAGGAATGGGGTAATTGAGATCCCAGAGCAGTATAAGCAAGAACTGAGCGATGGACACAAGATCAAGGTTTCTATCGCTACAGAGGAACCACGCCAACGCCCCTGGAGCATGATGGATGAATTAGCTCAGCAGCCGATTAGTGTGAAAGGTTTAGGCAAGTTAACCAGGGATGAAATATACGATCGCTGGGTAGAGCGTGTTTAGGTTTTTGTGCCAAATCCCCCGATCGGCTTCGTTACGCCAACACCCGCAGATGAATCGCGGGCTACTTGTATAAAGTCTGATCAATCAGACTGGCAGAGGGTTGAGTCCATTTGAATGGACTTCATCGAATAGCCCGCCATTGATTCGCGGGCGGTTGATCGAGACAGCCAACACCGTGATTTTACAGTTTCCGATCGCCACTAAAGCTAAGATTCAGTCCCTTCAGAATCTTCTATTTGATCAAGGCTGTGTCTTTCAATGAGCTTTTCTTGTTCAAGCAAATCCAGCCATACCTCGATCGCCTCGTTAATCAAAGCATTAACACTAGAATCTTTCAGACCAGCGACGGCTTTGAGTAGCCTGACTGTCTGATCATTGACATAAATCTAAGCGGTTGATTCTGGGATTTAAGCATAGTAAGTCTATTATTCCCAGTTTGCAGATTTTTTGTAGATGATGTTCAAGTTTTGATTATTGCTAGCCAGTCGTAATATCCATTGCGGAAAGACAGGCTATATTTGCTTGATCAACACACTGACCACTTCACCCGATCGCCCCAAATCTCCGGCTGGAACGGGCTTAGACCAGAACCCAACTTCTGAATAGCCCTGCACATGCAAAATCTGAATGGTTCGTTATCTTCCCCTCATACTATTTTTGTCCTTCAGCAGAGATATCCGTTCGGTTTTCAGGCAAAGTAATGTTTAACATATCTTCTGGTCTTATGTTCGAGGGAATTCCTAGTTCATTCGAGAAATCCGGAGCATAGAGGGCTTTATCCCAGTTTTTAGCTTTTTTGACTTGTTCAGGAGTTAACCCTTCAGCAAGTCGAAAATCAGTTCTGTAGAGGTCAGCATTGTATAGGAGAGCTTGACTAAGGTTTGTTTCTATGAAAACAACTTCTCTGAGATTAGCAGCTTGAAAATTTGCATACTGTAGATCAGTGTCCACAAAAAAAGATCCACGTAGGTCAGAATTCCGGAAACAGATACTTCTCAACGTGCATCCTGTAAAGAATGTATTGTATAGAAAGCTGGAGGACAAATCTGCTGACGTGTAGTTGCTCCCCAATATCAGGGATTGGCTCATACAAACTCCTGAAAAATTAGCTGCAGCAAAGTTGACTTTGAAAAGTTTTGCTGTAGTCAAGTCGGTTTTACTACAGTCAAGTCTTTGATATGTTTGATACTCTGGATCATTCTTCACCTCCCTTTTACCAAGAATCGTAAGCGCGACCTGAACATCTTTAGGGATTGTAGAACGAGTTTCTAGAAACTGTTGAATACTTGTAATAGCTTTAAGAGAATTTAAACCTCCTGTTCCTTCTTTATAGAGGACTTGAGGCGATTTTGCGATGAGAGTTCTCTGCTGAATGAAAGAAGTTAAAACTTGTACGATCGTCCAATAATCTCTAGGGGAGTCCTTTGCAATCCGTTCTAAAGCATAAATTCCCCCTAGCCGAACTTCTAACCTTTTCTTGTCGGCAAGCATTTCAACTGCTTTCACAAAACGCTCAGCAATTTGCTCATCTTCAGCAATTTTGCGATTTTTCTCTGTCTCTCGCAGGTTAAGCAAAGCAACAATTGCAGCAGTGGAAAGTCCTAAACCGCTTAAGCCCTGAAGAATAGTAGAACGCGCTTTATTCTCAATCTCAAAAATGACTTCTGGAGTTCCAGGCATTAAACTTTGGGCTACCTGCCTAGCTTGCCATACAGGAACCCATACGACGATCGCAATTAAAAACAAAACAACCAATGTTCCTCCGACAAACCACCAAACGAGGAATGGAATTTTTCTGAAGAACGCAGCAATTTTGCCTTTGGTTTGATTTAAAAGGTCAAAGGGCATTGACGGATATGGTACTAAGTTTCAGCTATCTTAACTCCAGAAAAATTGTAGTTGCCAGCTTTTCTCCCATGTAAAGCCAGATCGAATTTGAACCCCAATCAATTTTTTAATCTGGCGATAATCGATCGCAGAGTAGTTCCATCCGCCCTCCAGTCTATTGCTTTACCCTCAATATCTCCAATACTGGATTGCAGTTCCTCAGCCTTACGTACACACATCTGAGCCAGCATCGCCACAACAACCTTCAACCCCAGTTGTTCAACTAGAGTTTCTAAATTTCTTTGCGTCATTTTTAGTTGCCCTACAGTTGCCTAACTAAGATAACATAGTTAGGCGTAAGATAGTTATAAGTTAGGCAACTATTATGTAAGGTGGACAGTCAACTCCTGTCTGGGAGCCATCGATCGATCGCGGTAGTCAGTAACAGGGCCGATAAAGAGATGCCGCGTTTTTTGGCAATTTCTTTGAGTTGGGCATGGACTTCTCTGGGCATTGAAACCCTGACTTGGATGGTTGTCTCCTTATTAATAGCCATTTGGTTGGTCAACTGTAGGGCATCTTTTATCCTAACGGAAAGGCAACGCATACTTGCTGCGTAGGGAGTAAACTGAGAGTGTGGCTTCTTGCATCACGGGAACATTGATATGACATTAGCTGAGGTGCTTTCCGCAGTACGACAACTATCCGCCTAGAAAAGCTCAAGCTGATTCGGATTCTGGCAGAAGATTTGGATGTCGCTGAGGATATCTCGCCACTAAAACCCTTCAAAACCTGTGATTTGCTAACCCCATATGACAATTTTGGGGCTGGTGCAGTTTTGATAGAAGCTCTCAAACCGTCGAATACAGAGCATCAATGAAAGTTGCGATCGATCGAGCAAGTGCAGCCATCCCCTCAAACAGAAGCGATCGATATTGAGGTAGAAGCAACTGAACCTGAGCGATCGTAATTCCTCTTTCGCAAAGGTTTTTGTTTTTGCCAGCGTTCTTGCATCAACTCAGACTCATCCTGCTACGGAGAACGATCGCTACAAGCAAGATTTGTCAGTCAGGTTAGTCTGCGTTTTGAGCAAAATCACACCTTTAGCTTTCATCAAATAAACAATGCGTCCGTTGGTAGATGCTAAGACAGTAGTTTGTAACGGTAGGATGTCGTTGCCATTACTGAGAAGCGATCTATGTTAGACCTCTGGTATAAAGGTGCGATTATCTACTGCCTGGATGTCGAAGTGTACATGGATGGGAATGGAGACGGGGTAGGGGATTTTGTAGGGTTAATCGATCGCCTCGATTACATTGCCGGTTTGGGAATTAACTGCATCTGGCTCATGCCGTTTTATCCCACACCCAACCGAGACAATGGTTATGACATCACGGATTATTACAACGTTGATCCGCGCTTAGGAACGCTGGGGGATTTTGTTGAATTCACTCGCCAGGCAGAGCATCGGGGATTGCGAGTGATTGTAGACCTGGTGGTGAACCACACTTCAACCGATCATCCCTGGTTTCAAGCTTCCTGCAAAGACAAAAATTCTAAGTACCGGGACTACTACGTTTGGGCAGAGGAGAAGCCAGAAAACGCAGAGGAAGGGGTCATCTTTCCAGGCTATCAAGACAGCACCTGGACGTATAACGAGGAAGCTGGAGCCTATTATTTCCATCGCTTCTATGATCATCAAGCAGATTTGAATGTGGCAAACCCTCAGGTGCGAGAGGAAATCTACAAAATCATGGGGTTCTGGCTGCAACTGGGGGTGTCTGGCTTCCGGGTGGATGCAGTGCCGTTTTTAATTGAGCTGGAAGGCATTAAGGACACGGCACAAGCCAAAGATCCGCTGCTTTTCCTGAAGGAGATTCGCAATTTCCTCTCCTGGCGACGTGGAGATGCGATCGTCCTGGCAGAAGTGAATGAGTCGATGGACAAAATTGCTGATTACTTTGGCGATGGCGATCGGATGCAGTTGTTGTTTAGCTTTATGGGCAATCAATCACTGACACTGGCTCTGGCTAGAGAAGAGGCAGCCCCCCTGGTTAATGGCTTAAAGGCACAACCCCAACCGCCGGATATGGGACAATGGGCATACTTTGTCCGGAATCATGATGAACTGACCCTGGATAAACTTTCGGATGAAGAACAGAACGAAGTTTTGCAGCGTTTTAACCAGGATAAAGAACAGGTTTGGCTCTACGATCGCGGTATTCGTCGCCGTTTTCCACCCCTGGTCGATAACGATCCCCGTCGGATTCGCCTGGCCTACAGCCTGATGCTAACCTTACCTGGAACACCAGTCCTGTTTTACGGTGAAGAGATTGGCATGGGGGATGATCTATCGCTTGAAGAACGCCATGCCATTCGCACACCGATGCAGTGGTCAAATCAGCAGAATGGAGGGTTTTCCACAGCTTCATCGGACGAGTTAGTGCGATCGGTGATTGATGAAGAACCCTATGGCTATCAAACGCTCAATGTCATTGCCCAGCGACGTGATCCTGAATCCTTGCTCAACTGGATAGAACGAGCCATTCGGATGCGAAAAGAATGTCCTGAGTTTGGCTGGGGCAGTTGCGAATTTATTGATACCGACAATCCCTCCGTCTTTGCCCATTGCTGCCAGTGGAAGGACGGCACGGTGATCGCCATTCACAATTTATCTGGAAAATCCTGTGTGGTGCAGTTAGACCTGAAGGATAGACACGTCAAATGCCTCACTGACATTCTGGAAGATCAGCCCTATGAAGCGATTCAGGAAGGTTCCCATGAAATTGAGTTAGAGGGGTATGGCTATCGCTGGTTCCGGGTCGGCGGCATTCATCTTTAGGTAAGTTGCGATCGGTTCTTTATCTTCAATAGATTCATTGTTGATTCTTTTTTATTCTTTTCGGAATTATTCCTCCCGGTGCCGTGCCTGAGCTACTGCCTGTCGCCAGGCCGATCGCCATTCCTGCCGTTGGACATCACTAATCCTGGGTTCAAACCGTTGATCCACCTGCCAGAGCTGCGCAATTTCGGCCACACTGCTCCAGTAACCCACCGCCAAACCCGCCAGGTAAGCTGCTCCCAAAGCCGTCGTTTCTGTCACCTTTGGGCGCACGACCGGAACCCCCAACAAATCTGCCTGCAACTGCATCAACAGGTCATTACTGGACGCTCCCCCATCCACCCGCAATTCTGCTAGGGGCAACGCCGCATCCTGACGCATTGCATCCATCACATCAGCACTTTGATGGGCAATACTTTCCAGGGCTGCACGGGCAATATGGGCACTGGTGGAACCTCGCGTCAGACCCACGATCGCCCCCCTGGCGTAGCTATCCCAGTAGGGCGCACCCAGACCCACGAACGCCGGAACGAAATACACCCCACCGTTGTCCGGCACACTTTGAGCCAGCGACTCAACCTCATGGCTATGGCGAATCACCCCCAAACCATCCCGCAGCCACTGCACCGCTGCCCCCGCAATAAATACACTGCCCTCCAGGGCGTAATCCGTGCGATCGTTTAACCGCCAGGCGATCGTGGTTAGCAGTTTGTGTTGAGATGCGATCGGCTGAGATCCCGTATTCAAGACAATAAAACAGCCCGTTCCATAGGTGTTCTTCGCAATTCCCGGTTGCAGAGAAGCCTGCCCAAAGGAGGCAGCCTGTTGATCCCCTGCAATCCCCGCGATCGGAATCCGAGTTCCGAACAATCCCTCCGCCGTGTAACCATACACCTCTGAAGAACTCCGCACCTCTGGCAGAATCGATCGCGGAATATTCAAAATCTTGAGTAATTCTTCATCCCATTCTTGAGTGTGAATATTGAATAGCAGCGTCCGACTGGCATTCGTCACATCGGTAAGGTGCAGTTCCCCATCCGTCAGTTTCCAGATCAACCAGCTATCCACCGTTCCAAAGGCCAGTTCCCCCCGATCGGCCATTGCCCTCGCTCCTTCCACCTGATCCAGCAACCACTTCAGCTTTGTGCCACTAAAGTAGGGGTCAATCACCAGCCCCGTTTTACTTTGAAAGAACGATTCGTATCCCGCAGCCTTGAGTTGATCACAATCCGCTGCCGTGCGCCGATCCTGCCAGACGATCGCATGATGGATCGGCTGCCCCGTCGTCCGATCCCAGACAATGACCGTTTCTCGCTGATTCGTAATGCCGATCGCCGCCAGATCACGGGTGCGCAGATTGATTCGAGCCAGAGCCTCATTGGCCACACTGATTTGAGATGACCAGATTTCGTCCGGGTCATGCTCCACCCAGCCGGGCTGCGGAAAGATTTGGGTAAATTCCTTTTGGGCGATCGATCGCTGCTCTCCCTGATGGTTGAACACAATGGCGCGGGAACTGGTGGTTCCCTGATCTAATGCAAGAATGAACTGTGACACAACGCTCTCCCGATACATCCTTTGACCCATCCCATTTGAACCAGCGATAGATATCTCCAATGAATGACCCAGACAAGACCCAATCAACCCGGCCTTGCAACAATCCTTGAAGTTATGTAAAATTTAGTTACACAAGGTTGATTTAGTAGAGGTCTTAGTCATGGAAGCTCAAGAAAACAAGTTCGGTTTCACTCAGTTCGCTGAGACTTGGAATGGTCGTTTGGCAATGTTGGGTTTCGTAATCGGTCTGGCGACTGAGTTCCTGACTGGTCAGGGCATCTTGTCTCAACTGGGTTTGATGTAATCTCGACAGGTGCAATTTTGGTTCGTTAAGTTCACTTGCATTGAACATTGTCGATACAAATTGAACAATTGCACTTTGGGATACCCTTTGGGTGTCCCAATTTTTTATGCGTCTATATTTACGCGTCTATATTTATGCATCTATCTCGACTTCATCTTCAAACTCATTTTCTGGACTCTCATCGATCGCCTCCCAGGTTCCCACAATCCGGAACACCTCCGGAATCATATCCTGTTCCGGCGGGAATTCTAAGGTGGTTTCCCGCAAGCCTAAATAGCCTGACTCGGTAAAAAACAGCAAAATCCGCCGTAGAGCCATCCAAACCTCTGACTCGTACTCCCAGTCCTGGTTGAAATTTGCTCTGCCCGCGATCGATCTCAAAGTCCAAAAGTAATTGTTGCGAACGATCGACCCTTTTTTCTTGTACTGGGGCACATCATCCTGGTGCAGATACAGCACCTCGTTCTCAATTCTGGCTCTCATCCGTGTTCCTGTTCTCTATCTTCCTACCATGTTAGACACTCCATGAGGTCATCGCATGAAGCCATTTCCCTGCTGCCGGATCGGTCTGACTGGATAGGAACAGGTGGGCAGGGCCCACCCAGAATTTCTCAACCCGCTGCCCTTACTCTGCCAGCCACCGCTTCGCCAAAGCCTGATACCCAATCAGTTTGTAAACCAATTTAGCTGCCGTAAATTCAGACACAACGGAATCGGACACGGGAGCCAGTTCCATCACATCACAGCCTATTACATCGCGGGTTTCAAACACTTGCTTCAGGAAAGTGGTGAGGGCGTACCAGTTCAGTCCACCCGGTTCAGGTGTACCCACACCAGGAATTAGCGTTGGATCAATCCCATCCAGGTCGATCGTGAAGAACACCTTAGAGGTGGGAATGCTGGCCACTGCCCGTTCAATCCAGTCCGGCTGCATGGCAATTTCCCTAGCCCGAAACACCCTGAGCTGCTTCTCTTTGATCAACTCCGCTTCTTCCTTACAAATGCTGCGGATGCCAATCTGCACGGTAGGTAGGCCCATATCCACGACTCGGCGCATAATGCAGGCGTGATTGTGGATTGAACCTTCATACTCATGGCGCAAATCTCCGTGGGCATCGATCTGCACCACCGTAAAGGACTCTTCAGGATTAGCCTGGCGATAAGCTTCCACAATCCCCGTCGTGATGCTATGTTCACCACCCAGGGCAATCACAAACTTGTGGTCAGCAATTAAACTCTGCACCGTTTGCGCTGCAACGGACAACATGGTTTCAGAGGGAACGGGTTCCGAGCCTCGCGTATCAGCGATCGGTTGATGGGTATAGATACCCACGGGCCATAGTTCTTGCTCCAGTTCTTCATCGTAGTATTCCACCTGCTGGGACGCTTCCAGGATGGCATCGGGGCCATTTTCGCAGCCCCGTCGATAGGTGGTCGTCGCCTCGAAGGGAATGGGCAAAATCACAACCTTGGCCGCATCGTATTCGGCCGCAACTTCAGCTCCTAAGAAAGGAACCGTTTCAATCCGGGTTTGTGTCAACATAGCGCGAGGGCAGGCTGGGGATCAACCTTCAATTACAGCAATTTCAATTACAGCAGATTTTACAGAACCGTGCTGTGGGTTCAGAAATCACAGAATATCAGTCACGCTCTACTCCTCGGCATCCCTGGTTCTTGGCAATAGTTGGGTCGGTGATTGTAAAAGTTGCTCGTAGCTCGCTGAGGAGAAATGGGCAATTGCAAAAATTGGCACCGTCAGGGTAATTAATGCAATCAGGGTTCCGACCAGATTTGCTAACCGTTGAGACGATCGACCCGGAGGTTCGTTGACTTGACTACCAGATTCCATAACAAAAGGTTTGAAAAAAATAACTCGCTTTAAACTGCTAACTTAGCCCAGGTTCATCAATAAAACCTTGACTCCTGATACCATTCTAAAAATTCTTCAAATTTTCATCACTCGAATAAACTCCAGGGGCAATCCATCTGCATCAGCAATGAATGTTACCTCATACACCCGATCGCCGATCATTTGCTGTATTGGTTCTAACAGAATTTTGAGTGGTGCAATTTGATCTGAGTCACTAGCAGCATGACTGAACTGCTTTTTCAGAGCATCTACCCAACGTGGTAGATCGTCCACGGTATCCGTCAGATCAAAGGACAAATGGTAATAGCCCGTATACCCCTCATCGTGGAAGGCATCAGCCGCAGGACGGGGTTCAGGGACTTGCAGCAGTTCAATCCGTCCCCCCAACCCTTCCATCCAGCAAGCAAGCGTCATTCCAGCGGTAAACCGTTCGCAGACCTGAAAGCCCAATTGCTCATAGAAAGCGATCGCGCGATGGATATCAGCAGTGCGGATGGAGGCGTGGTGCATACCTGAGGGATCAGGGAGTGGGGAATGGGGAGTAGAGAGTGGGAAATGGGGAATAGGAGAGAACTACAGTTACCCTACTCGAACAGGCGGAAGTAGGGATAGCGGACGGGGGCCCGGGTTCTTTCTCCAAATCAAAATTGATCACTTCCCAGCAGGGATCGTCCGAGGGATCAGGGCTGAATTCGACGGGAAGTCCGTAGAGACGGGGCGGGGAGACTCGGGCTGTCCTCGCCACGGGCTGCTGCGCTCCAGGTAGGTGCTGATCAAGTCCTTGTAACGGCTGGCGATAATCACGCGGGTTGCCCGATAGCCCTGGGTGTATAAGCGATCGAGGGCTTCATGGATTTCAAACCGAATGCCATCGGGATGGGTATGCTGGCGATACCATTCATTGTTCCACCGTCGCCAGTGCCGCCCGGACTGAAGGTGGATCAATTCGGACGTTTTGGGGTTCGCTTCAAACGCCCCATGCCGTTGACATAAGTAAGTATCGGTCAGAGTCAGGGCTGGAATTACCTGACGACAGTGAGGACACTGAATCTCTGGCCCAAAAATTGGATATTGTAACGCTGGATTCATCATGCAATTACGATCCGCATAGGCAACCTGTGCCAATCCCGGTGGCTCTATTATAACTGGGGGAACCTGCTTCTCAGGGGAATTCTATAGCGATTGTGTTGTTTATCTCGTAGATTATGAGCAATTCTCAAGATTTAACCCATGATTCTCATGCTGATTGGCCCCTGAATTGGCCACTACCCGATCTCTCGAAAGCGGCTTTTGTGGCAGCTAATGCGACTGTGGTTGGGCAAGTGAATCTGGCGGAGGGCACAAGTATCTGGTACGGGGCAGTCCTTCGGGGGGATGTCGAAAAAATTCAGGTGGGCAAAAGCACCAATATTCAGGATGGCGCGATTTTGCATGGCGATCCGGGAGAGCCAACGATTTTAGGCGATGATGTCACGATCGGGCATCGGGCCGTCGTTCACAGCGCCCAGATTGGTGACGGGAGCCTGGTCGGGATTGGGGCGATCGTGCTGAATGGGGTTCGCGTCGGTACGGGCTGCATCATTGGGGCTGGATCGGTTGTCACCAAAGATGTCCCCGATCGATCGCTGGTGATGGGAGTTCCGGGCAAGGTGATACGGACGGTGTCTGAGGCAGAGGCGATCGGCTTGATTGAGCACGCCCAGCAATATAAAAAACTAGCCCTTGTCCACGCAGGTAAGGGCTAGGAGATTTAGAATGCCATTTTGTTGCAGGCTCCTTGGTGCACCGACCACCCAGTTAGGTTCAGGCCGTCCTGGCAGCTAACTGTTCCTTCTCAGGGACAGGGGTGTAGCGGGAAACGATCGTCCGAAATTCGTCGCCTTCAATTGTTTCTTGCTCAATCAATAAGTCAACCAGTTGATCGAGTAAATCCCGGTTTTCACGCATGATCCGCTGAGCTTCTGCATGGCAGTAGGTCACAATCGAACGAATCTGGCGATCGATCTGAGTTGCCATTTTTTCGGAGTATTCCGGTGCCTGGTTCACCAGATCGCGGCCCAAAAATACTTCGTTACCTGAAGTTTCCAGAGCAAAGTTTCCGAGGCTGGACATCCCGTAACGAGTCACCATATGGCGGGCATAGAAAGCAACGGCGCGAATGTCCTGCTGGGCCCCTTGAGTCACCTCATCCTGGCCAAACACTTCTTCCTCCGCAGCCCGTCCCCCCAGATAGACAGTGATCATGTCCATCAACTCAGCGCGGCTTTCCAGTCTGAGATCCTCCTCGCTGGGAATTGGTTTGGCAAAACCGCCAATCCCCCCCGATCGGGGAATTATTGTCACCTTGTCTAAGGGATCAGCATGGGGCAACAGGGTCATCAGCAGCGCATGCCCGACTTCGTGGTAAGCAATAATTCGCTTACCCTTACTATCCAGTAAAGGAGACAGGGTTGCGCCAATGGACACCCGATCGATCGCATCATCAATTTCCAGGACTGAGATCGCATCCTTGCGCCGCCGGGCCGTCAGAATCGCCGCTTCATTCAGCATATTGGCCAGTTCTGCCCCAGAAAAACCGGGGGTACGACGGGCGATCGCCTCCAGTGAGATGTCCGGCTCTAGCTTCTTATTGCGGGCGTGAACCTCCAGGATGCCCAAACGTCCTTTGAAGCTGGGCAAATCCACCATCACCTGGCGATCGAATCGACCGGGGCGCAGTAATGCCTGATCCAGCACATCCGGACGGTTCGTAGCGGCAATGATAATGACTCCGGCATTGCCCTCAAAGCCATCCATTTCAGTCAGCAACTGATTCAGGGTTTGTTCGCGCTCATCGTTACCGCCGCCGATGCCAGTCCCACGCTGCCGTCCCACCGCATCAATTTCATCAATGAACACAATACAGGGCGCATTTTCCTTGGCTTTTTTGAACAAATCCCGCACGCGGGAAGCCCCAACTCCCACAAACATCTCCACAAACTCTGAACCCGAGATGCTGAAGAAGGGCACCCCTGCCTCACCGGCGATCGCCTTAGCCAGGAGGGTTTTACCTGTTCCCGGTGGCCCAACGAGCAACACCCCTCTGGGAATTCTGGCCCCGACTGCCGTGAATCGTTCTGGCTTTTTGAGGAAAGTGACGACTTCCTGAAGTTCTTCCTTCGCCTCTTCGATGCCCGCGACATCATCAAACAGTACGCCCGTCTTGGCTTCCATCTGGAATCGAGCCTTGGACTTACCGAAGTTCATGGCCTGACCTGAGGCGTTGCTGGTCCGACGCAAAAACATCAGCAAGATCATGATGGCAATGAAGGCCAGCAGAACGTGGAACACTAACCCAGCCAGGGCACTTCCATCCGCCGATCGCTGCACATCCAGGGCCACATCGTTGCGTCGCACCGCTGCATATAGCTCTGGATTATCATCGGCGAATAACACTACTTCCCGGGCCGCTGTATCCGGTTGTCCTCTCAAGAAAACCCTGGCTACGCCGCGACCTTCATCCAGCTCAACCCGATCGACTCGACCCGATTCAATGCTTTGAAGCATTTCACTATAGCTGTATTGGTTTTCAGCCTCTTCCTGGGTTTGAGTCGCCAGGCTCGGTGGACTGCCGATCGCCCCTAGAGCCAGCCAAACTGCTGTGATTGCCCCAGTTACAACGGAGTGAGCCAATCCTTGTTGACGCTTCTTGCGGTGCTGAAACGATGGTTGAATTGACACGATTGACACGTTGTTCTCAGCCTGCTTCATAACTTTCGTCGCCTTTTGCCCTCTGCCACAGTCAACTTTTATTCACTTTCAGTTCAATCATTCTTTAACAGTCATCAAATCCCAGGTCGTTCAAGTACGGAATGTTCCGACCCAATCCGTCCCGCCAGGACATCAATTCACCGGAGTGCACCTGCCAACCTCTTACCTTCCCAGTCCTGAAGAACCAATGCCCTTAAGAACCAGTTTAGTCAAGAACTGGTGTATTTAAGAACTAGTGTAACCTTCCCCATCCTAACGACTGCATCAGCAAGCGACCAGCTTAATCATACAAACCGGATCAATCCAGGCTTCCGCCCTAAACCATAGTCATATCGAGTTCGTTTTAGCTATGATGAAGTTAGCTGAAGATTTGCAGCAGATTGTAATACTCAATCTAAATTCATCTGAATATAAGGATTTCTCGCTATGGTCAAAATTGTTGGCATCTCAGGCAGTCGCAGACCTGGCTCCTATAGTTACAAGGCTCTGAACCACGTATCTCAACGGGTTGCTGCCTTTGGAGCAGAGATGGAAATTCTGGATTTGAGAACTATGAATTTGCCGTTCTGTGATGGCGGTAAGGACTACAGCGATTATCCCGATGTGGCGAAGTTGCAGGAAACGGTGAAAGCGGCGGATGGGCTGATTCTGGCGACTCCAGAGTATCACGGTGGGGTTAGTGGCGTTTTAAAAAACGCGCTGGATTTAATGAGCTTTGATCATTTATCGGGGAAAGTGACTGGATTGATTAGCGTTTTGGGCGGACAGTCCAACAGCAATGCCCTGAACGATCTCCGCATCATTATGCGCTGGGTTCACAGTTGGGTGATTCCAGAGCAGGTGGCGATCGGCCAGGCCTGGAATGCCTTTGGAGAAGATGACAAGCTTTTGGATGAGAAATTGGCTCAACGCTTTGATGCCTTTGCCCAGAGCCTGGTGGAACATGCTCAGTTGCTGGGAGGGAGGGCTGAGGCGTAAGCAGGATTGGCGGAGTGTGAGCGCATCCGGGAAGGGGAAGGAGTGGACGGAAGGATGTTGATGACTGCAGCCCTCAGCTCATCCCCTGTCCTTCCCTGAATCCTCCACTTCGCTAGTCCGGATGAGATGTTTCTAACCCTTCAGAGGATAGGAGTTCACTGACGGTTAGCATCTCATCTGCCTGGTCAGACCCCTGCACTAAATGATCATTGGTTTCAGCCTCAGGTTTCTGGGGGGCGGTGTGATGTCCGTGAAACCGAATCCCTAGAAATACATCGTAGAGGAAGCTCCAAAAGTCCCTTCCCTTGAGTAATCCTAGAGTCTGATGGCACTCTTTAGCATCTAAAAGGGGTCGAGTTTCTCGGTAAGCTCGCTCGTAGTAGTACCAGGGGATAGATGGCCAGAGGTGGTGAATCAAGTGATAATTCTGCCCCATGATCAACAGGTTTAAAATCCGGCTGGGGTACACCCTGGCATTTTTCCAGCGATCGCGCTCGGCAAAGGGGCGGTGGGGCAGATAATCGAAGAACAGTCCCAGGGCCAGCCCTACGACTAGAGCAGGGGAAAACCAGAAGTTAAAGATGTAGTCGAGGAATCCGTACTGAATGGACAGGACGACGATCGTAACGAAGATTAACCGCGCCAGGAACCATTCCAGCAGTTCATACTTGCGCCATAGCTTGCGCTTGAAGAAAAACACCTCGTGGTAGAAAAACCGGGGTGCAATCAGCCAGAGCGGCCCCCTGTCGAGACGAAGTGATCTGGATCATTGTTTGGATCGTTTACGTTGGCATGATGCTGCATATGCACTCGCGTAAACACGGGAAACGAGAACCCCAGCATTAGCGCACTCCCATGCCCTAGCACGGCGTTCATCACCCGATCGCGATGCGCTACGTTATGGGATGCATCATGAATCACTGTACCTACCAGATGTAGGGCAACCACATTGCTAACAAAGCAAAACCAGTCTGGAAATTCCCATAGCCAATATCCCATCGTCGATGTCACAACTAGACCAACGGCGGCAAAGAACATCAACAGGGTAGGATTTACATCACCGGGCGGACCCAACAACTCCCTTGGCACGGTCAGGGGCTTCACTGCCTCCGACATCGCTTCACACTCCTTACACTAGCTGTCCTGGCGTATCCGAATTCTGATATGGATTCAGACTTTGGAAATACATCACTGAGAGTAAACCTTATCATTTTGTAAAGCTTCTCACCAACTCCTTATAAAGCATTCTGGTGAATTAGTTGTCTGTCGCTTTGATTCGCTTATCAAGACTGGTCGTTCAAGCAGGCTAAATACCGTATGAGATAACGTTAAGTTTTTTGAAGTAAATCTGATTTTTTAAATGCAAAACACAAATTTGATAAGCTTTGCCTATGTTAAATCCGCGATATCGGTGAAAAACTGGGCGAAATCTTTATCAATTCGGTAGAGCGATCGGAATGAGGAAGCGTCCTGGTATGATGCTTGCCTGATTCACCGTACGGATTGTCCCACTAGCAATTCAAAAAAATTCATCGCACATTTATATGTAAGCCCCCTTTTGTTCCAAGAATTTCACGAAACTCTCAGTTTTTTTCCGCGATACTACGGATAGCGATCGGGACTCACTTTATCAGAAAAATCGGACTGTAATACTGATGATTACTGCTTTTACAACGGTTTATCCCTAGCTTTGACCCAAATATTATTTCCGTACTTTCAACCTTACTTTGCCCCCGTAAACGTCTTATTAAGTGTCTACAGAGGGATAATTCACCGTCCAGGCTGACCCGTCTATCCAGCACCGGACATTCCGCCCCTCAAGTTTACGAGCCACTGAACGACGTAAAACCTACAAGCTTCTACCAAGCTGTACATACCCCTTGAGGACAGCATGAATACAAATCGGTTCACCCATCGAAATTCTTACTCTGGAAGTAATCCCCACCCTGCCCAGACGGCGTTGACCAAACTTGCAAATGCGGTTCACCCATACAAATGGCAGTCGAAGAAACGGCAGTCCAGAGAGAATTCCCTGTCTGGAGCAAATGCTGAACCAGGGAGCACCCGTTCAGAACCAACGGCTTTAGTTCGTCAAAAGGCTCTGGCTGAAGCCCGCCAGGGTAACTATGCCCTGTCGATCGCCCTCTTTAGCCACTTAATTGAGCGGGAGCCAGGCAGCGCAAACGACTACAGCAACCGAGGTTTGGTGTACTTTCAGGACGGGCAGTCCGAAGCAGCACTAGCCGATTATAATCGCGCGATCGAATTAAATCCTCAGTTGGACAGTGCTTACAACAACCGGGCAAACTATTTCGCTGCGCAGGGGCAGTTTCTGGAAGCCGTTCTGGATTACGATGTCGCTCTAGATCTCAACCCGACTAACATTCGTGCCTGGATCAATCAAGGTATTACCTTCCGAGAGTTGGAGATGTATGAGCGGGCGATCGAAAGCTTTGAACTGGCTCTTTGCCTGGGTCGCTTAGAGGGGCATATCTATGCCGAGCGAGGACGAACCTATCACCTGCGGGGCGACTGGAACTGTGCCGTAGCAGACTACTACCGAGCATTGACTGAACTGCCAACCGTGAGTGTTTATGCATCCGATCCATCCGTCCACCTGCGGCTTCAGGTTGAATCCTGGCTGGATGAGCTGATGAGTCCGCTCCGTTAATTATTGACCCGGATCTTAAACCTACTCAATTGAGATGGATTGGGGCCCACTGTTCTTACCATTTGTAGTGGATGCGGTGGATGGATAAGAAGCGACGCCCCCCTGCTGATCGAGCCAGCTTTTGACCGGATCATCCGCGAGATTCAGCCGTAAAACACCAGAAACGAGGCCGCCCAGAAAGGCGATCGGATGACCTGCCAATTCTCTAAACACAGGGGTTAACTCATCAAAGAACATACTTAAACTCTCTACGATGTACTGATTCGGTTGAGAATAAACTGCCGAAACAATTTCAGCTTAACAAGGCTAACTTAACTATACGGGTTTGACCGTGCCAGGCTCCTAGTAGAAGCGAGCGTGAATTGAGCAACCGTAGAGCGGGCATCTTGCCCGCGCAGGCTGGAAGCCTGCACTACGAAAGGTGGGTGTATTGCTGCCGAGGTCTACTAGCTTCCAATCATTTTATCTGCGACTCCTTCAGGTCAGCAACCCAATTCTTTAGAATTATTTAACCTGGAGAATCACCTTTTGTGCGGGTCTAGGAGAAAGGCAGGAATAAGATTATTCTGTGAGAGCGAACTCAGCTGCTGGTTGAAGCTGTGGTAAAAACTGGCGAATCAGTCCGATCGTCACCGCCGGTAATTCCAGTTGCGGGGTCAGTCCAACATCATCAAACTGATAGAAGATGCGAATCGCCTGGAGATTCATTTCAGCCAACCGCCGACCAATCTCCGGCCCGGTAAACTCAGCTTGCCGTCCCCAGATTAAGGCAGTGGGAATGGTCAACTGCATAATGTATTGAGATAAATCAAAGGACAAATCACCCCGCACAAATGAGAGTGCTGCATACTCTGCGTTGGGTTGTTGAGCCGATTCTAAGTAGGCTTTGACAATTTCTGGATAGATGCGCTCTGGTTTGGCAAATTGACGTTGTTCTAAAAAGCTGCGAATGCCAAACTCGTTGGCCACCCCTGCGCTGTAGAGCAGTCGGTCTAAGAAGGGAATCGTGACAACGGTGGCAGCAATACTGCTCCGGTAATCCTGGCCAAAGTCAGACAAACCCGCTGCGGTTGTGAGAATCAGTGATTTAAACAATTCGGGACGCTTGATTGCAGCTCGGATGGTAAATGCTGCGGTCAGTGCAGAAGCAATCACAGTCGTTGGGCCGGTGCAGGTCTGCTCCATAAACTCCGTGATGGTTGCAATATAGTCTTCTACTGTATAGTTGCGAGCTGGATGAGCAGAACGTCCCCAGCCAATTAAATCTGGAGCCAGGACACGATACTCAGCAGCGAAGGCGGGATATACCTTAGACCACTCGTAGGCAGAAGAGCCACCCCCAAACCCATGCAGAAATACCAGTGTTTCTTGTGCGTCGTTCTGCCTTTCCCACAGTTCTCCCTGCGCTGTGTAGTAAACCATTCTGCCCAATTTGGTTTGGATGGAGCGTTCACCGAAGCCAGGAGGTAGAAACATCATCAATCTCCAAATGCTGTAAGTCTTTTATCCTGCTTCGATCGTGCCGACAGAATGCAAAATTTGCATCACCCTGGAGTTCAGTACTCTGAAGCAGAGGATCAATGTACCAGTGACATCGTAAAAAATGCTCACTCCTGGATTCAGCGTAAACTCATGGACAATGAGCGATCGCTCACTGGAGTCGATCGGCTGCAATCACTGTCTTTAGCAGGAGGGCAGTTTTATGCTTTGCTACCTAAATTTTAATCTGAAGCATGTTCAAAGCTATGCTGAATTTGATAAACCAGACGTAACGTGAATTTGACTCTCCTTGCTGAAAACTTCCTCTTCTTTGCGATCGCCACAACATTCTTTGTGCTGGTGGGTTGGGCGTGGCGTAATGCTAAACCCTACGACTTGCCACAGCCGTTACCCGACTGGTTTAAGATCTGGTTCTTAACGGTGCAAATTGGGGGAGGTGTAGTCCCGTTAGTTGCCTTGATCTGGGCCCTTTGGCAGGGGTATTCCGCGGCCATGATGGTACTTGTGTCCTACTTTATCATGCTGGTATTGCAGATCGTATCCGAAAGTGTTTCCCTGCGTCGGTTTCGTTCTGTGGTGTTTGTCATGGTGCCCTATTTGTATTTACCCTATCGCATCTGGCAGCTATATCAGGGGATGCTGCTGAATCCGACGGATGAGCTATTTCGGAATTTTTTGCTAGCCGAGATTGTGCTATGGACGCTCAACTATGCTCTGGATCTGTCGCAGTTACCAAGGCTCCTGCGATGGGATATGAAAGAGGAAGTGAATTAGACGCGATCGACAAAAGGAACTTTATAGGCTGAACCCCAACATTTACCCCTAAAAAATGGGCACAGGTAAGGGCGATCGGTTATCCACCTGCGCCCTATCACCCGTCACCCCTTACCCATCACCCCTTATCGACTGCCCAACCTACTGACGCTCCGGCAATAAGCACTTATCGCTATCGCACCCAGCCGCCCCGCTTCCACCATTTCACCCAGGTCATAACGGCTCAACGCCTGATGAAAGTCGGTGGTCTTACGCCGATCGCAGACTTCCTGCATCAGCCGATTGTATTCTGATTTAGAAATCGGCTCAAAGGGGAGCCGGGGGAAGGTTTGGAGGTCATCAAATCGGCCAGCAGGGCAGCAGAAATGTAGCCTTCGTTGTCCTGAATGGCGGCATGAATCCGCTGTCCCAATGCCTCCACTTCATGTTCCCGCAGTTCGATCGTGGCGGATGTATTGTGGGCAGTGTAGTACTTCTGGACTTGCAGGTAGAAGTCCATTTGCGCCAGGGCAGAAAATTGGGAGATGTCGATCGCATCTGCTCCTGGTAGATTCGCCCAAGACACTTCCACGGGAATTTCCACCAGCCATTCCGTACAGCGCGGATCAAAGGCATCATCCAGCAACCGTCCGTTCTCGTCCTTATCCGATTGGGAAGGGACAATCCTGTAACCGTAGTCCATGCAGGCTAACGCCACTGGATCATTCTTGCGGAAGGTAATGCGCCGCAGGAACCGTTGCGCTTTAGGGGGATGCCATCCGGGGCTGGCTCCTGTCAGCAAGGATTTTGTGCCCGCTGGCTGAACGGTGGTACAGCGATTGGGCCGCTTGATCTGGTGGCGATCGCAGTAGTCCCACACAACGTGATGGACGATGTCTTTCCAGCGGCTGAGGTATTCCCGCTCTCGCTGCTTGAATTGCAGTCCTGCCACCGTATCGGGGCGACCCTGTTCCCACCAGTTGAGCCACTCCGTTCCAAAGGCGTGAACGAAGAAGTCAAATAGTCCAGTGAACGAAACACCGACGATCGGATCGAGTTCGCGGGAGTGCTGGTATCGAGGTTCGTTAAATTGGTGATTCAGCAGCACCGCAACGGACAATGCCCCTGCGGTAAAAGCATCTTCCTGTTCCTTAAGATTCGATGGATCGAGCTGATTGAGATGAATTTCCGCCAAATTACAGTGGAAATTTTCACCTAAAATTTCTCCGCACGGGTTCAGGCCATATCGTCCTAAACGATGCTCAATTTCATTCGCAGGCATATCTGGATAGTGGGTTTCTAACCATGCTTTTGCCTGTCCTCTTTCATACGCCGTTAGAAACGCAGCTTTCAACTCTGGCGTAGTTAGTATATCGCCACTGGAACGGGCGATCGCCTCTCCAGCCCACTGAATCGCACCTTCTCCAGAGTAAAACTGCTTACGGACTGCCGCAATGCATTCATCCAGAGTCGGCTTGTAATGATAAACACGGGTATGGTTAGCCATCCGCAGGGCATCCCGTTCTGGATCGATTCGCCAGTTGCCTTCTGAGTCTTGCTGCCAGAGGTTTTCCTTAGCGGTGGAGAACCCTTCATCATGGCTGACTCCCTGACGCATCCCAGCACTTCGCCGAATGTTTCCGGCTACGATCGTCACTGCTGCCTCATCGATCAGCAAACAGCACTCCACAGAAGTCAACTGACGGCCGATCGCCTGATTAATAATGTTTGCACAGCGATTGTAAAGACCCGGCAAGCGAATTGGGTTTGCCACCCCGCCAAAGCCCTTCAGAGTCTCCCCAGCCGGACGAACATCACTCAGATCAATGGTGATCTGCACCTCCCCCGTGAATTGCTCATCACTGGACAACTCCAACAGCGTTTGGTAGGACTTCACCCAGCCATGACGGCTATCTCCAACATAGATTTTGACCTGATTGCCGTCGATCTGCACCTCCGTTTCCTGGCGACGCTGCTCCACTGGCGTTGCACCAATATCGGCAATCACCTCTACTGTCAGAGAGTTCCGGATGACTGGAAGCTGTTGAATGTACTTCGGTTCTAAGACCGCTCCCGTGCCGCAGCCCATCATCGCCAGATCCATCATCAGCCCAAAGGCCCGCCAATCGACGACATTCGTGCTGGTGCAGTTGTACGCTCCCGAAAAGTTTTCTGGCTTCTCAATCCATTCCGTGCCCCCCACCCAGAGCCAGCGTCCAGACGGTAGGCTTTTAACTTGCGACTGCATTCGGGCGATTAGCGCGGCTTCCTCTGGGGTCAAATTCCCCAGCTTAATTAAACCCTGGAGGGTGCGATCGCAGACCTCATCCCAGGTTTCTCGGACGCTTCCAGCTTTCTCAACCCGACGACTATAGGTTCTGAAGAATACCGGATAGGCGGCAGGGGCAGTTTCAGGAAATTGTGCAGTTTGGCGGGTACGTTCCAGGTCTTGAACCATGAGCGAGTCCTCAATAGGTACAGTGGAGAGTGTATAGCTCTACAGCTAGTGGTGATCATCATTCAGAGACATGATCGTACTCCATCCATAGAGATTTGCCCACTTTCTTCAAGAGGAAATTGACTGCAAAAAAAGGAACTAGAACGGGATGTCATCATAATCCGGTTCCGAGGTTGGAGCCGCCGAGTATGCCGGAGTTCTAGCCGGTTCGGAAGCTTCCCGCTTAGCAGGAGGAGCCTTGGGTGTGGAGGGAGCAGAAGGAGCAGAACTCGCACTGGTATTGCTGCCACTGGCTACCGTACTGGTGGGCACGGAGGAAATCGTCGAAAGGGTGGTTCCCGCTGCCAACAAGTGAATCCGCTGGGCCGTTAGCTCAGCCCGTTTTTCCTTAAAACCCTCTGGACGATCGACCGTGTTCATGTGCAGCCGCCCTTCGATAATCACCCGATCGCCTGGATGATACTTTTCTTGAATTTCCTGAGCCAGATTGCCCCATCCGACTACTTTGAGTTGAGTGGGGGGATCATCATCTCGCAAACCAGGAAGCTCGACGGTCATTTCAGCCACAGCAAGCTGACTGTCGGGGGTATAGCGAATTTGCGGCTCTTGAATCACTTCTGCCATCAAAATGCAACTGTTCATACTCAATTTTCTCCTGGTCGTATAAATACAAATGTATTCCTCCCTAATCCTTCAACTTTAGATCAAAGTTGGGGACGATCGCCATTCAGAACGAGAGATCGGCAGGCAGGGGGCAGGGTTGCTTTGATTGTACTGATGCTGGGACAAATGCGGAAATCTGAGGGATAATTCAAGTTTTGTAAAAATTATGAGAAAAATAGGAAATTTTTCTAGCTATTACCAGGCAATTAGTTGATCAGAAGGTGTGGCAACTTGAAGTTATTTCAAGTAGGGGTGGGAATTACGCCTCTTTTATGAGGGTTCTCTAGACTGTGGACAAGCTGAGAGCGTTCTATATTAAATCTGCTGGTTTGTTAAGGGTTTTGTCAGATAACAATCCTATCGTTGGCAGTGGAATAACGGTTCGGAATTGGGTGTCGCTCCTCTGTATTTACTTCAAACTGAAGGTGATACGATCGCTCAAACCATAATCCTACTCAGGTTTTGAGGGCTGAACCGATCCCACAGTCGCTAAAACCCTTTACCCATTTGTTAGTTAACTCAAGGTGATAATTATGTTCACTCCTACCCACTATTTAGTCTCTCGTTCCAGAAAAACTCCTGTACAGCTCATTCCCTCCGCCAATGGTTTCCACGTCCTGACGGAACCGGAATGGCAGCAGGGCAAAGAAGCTGCGTTTGAAATGCGGGCCAGACAGGGATTCTTCTGTCAGGGAATTCCCGTGGTTGGATATCATCTTCAACCGATCGAGCTTGCAGCAACGACTGAAACGGCTAAACCCACTGAAGTTGCTGAAACCCACAATGGATAAGGAGTGAAATGGGGTAAGGAGTGAAATGGCGTTTCTTGAAGGTCTACTAGTCAAATTTCGGCTTGGGATACAAGACCATCCAGGCGATCGGGTAATTGCGCGTCCCGACTCCCTTCGTCTGAATTCGAGCCATGTTCTGCTGGGGATGCACCTCAACCACTTCCCAGATTGCTGCCAATTCAGCCATTGTTAACCTGGAATTTGCCTGAAGTACGACCCAATCTCCAACGGTTAAAGTCGGTTGATGGGTTGAGTAACCCGTCTCTACAGGATAAGAATCTGACTCGATCGCCGAATCCTCTTGCCACGCTTCAGAATACGCCAACTCTTCCAGCTCACGCAGGTCTTGCTCCTCAGCCTCCTCAAGCTCTGGCTCAGCTGACAATTGCTGCGATCGCGTTAGATCGGGCGTAGATGAAGCCGCTAGTGGTGCTGTCTCTGCTCTGACGGGAGAATTTGTTTTGGATGGAGCATTCTTGGCAGACAGACGTAACTGCTTTAACCTGGTTTTAACCGCCTCCGGGGTGACATCCCAAACCTGCCGCTTTTGAGTATCGGTTAACAGTTCCAGCAAGGCTAACTCCTCAACGGTGTCAATCACTCCCAGCATATCCAGCACCGTGTTCAAGCTAGACTCATCCAGGCGATCGTCTGAAGAACGGTTATCTGAAGAACGGTTATCTGAAGAACCCTGAGATGACGTTGGAGCAGAATGATGTTCTGGATCAGGCTGCCTTGCTGGCTGAAGGGATGGATGAATGGATTCATGGACAAACTGACTCGCATCGTCTGGCGATCGACTCGCATCGCTCATCTCTGAATCGGGAGAAAGATTATTCTCAGGTGATAGTTTATTTAGGGTCGGGGAGGGCTGAGGGGATGAAGGGGTGACACTGAACAGGGGTGGCTGGACGAACCGTGGCTCTAGCATAGTCCAGGCATAAAAAGAGGGAAGAGGTAGGGTTGAGGAAAATCAATTATTCTATCTACAGCCTAACAATGGATCGCGGAGATTGCTTGATCATATTTCAATCGAGCTTCCCAGTTTAGGAGCATGTCACCTTTGAAAGTTTACCCTCATCCCCCAACCCCTTCTCCCTAGGGAGAAGGGATCGGAAGTCCCTCTCCCAAAGGGCGAGGGATTTAGGGTGAGGGCTGCAAAAGTGACATGCTCCCCCCAGTTTTGCTAGCCGATCGCATTCAACTGCTGTAAGAAGGGATGAACGATCAACAGCCGATTCTCTTGTTATGCAATTTCCTGATCGCCTCATTGTTGCTATGGTCGGGGAACGGGAAAACGGGTTAAACACAAACTAAAGTAGAACCAGAAACGTTGGATAGGTTATCCACCATAATCCAAAGGATTTGCGGCAAAACCGATGGATGGAAATAAAAGTTGTCTACCCTTTGATATTGATACCGTCATGGTCGCCCTCCGGGAAGCCGTGCGTCCCTTCCCCAAAGCGGCCATGTTTGAACTGGCGGAACAGGGATATCGATCGCCCTTTGAGCAGTTGATTGCCTGTATCCTTTCCATTCGCACCTACGATGAAGTCAGTCTTCCCGTTTCCATTCGGCTGTTTGAACGGGCACGCACTCCTGAAGCGATGATAAAACTCACCCCGGAGGAAATCGCCTCCCTGATTCAGGAATCCACCTTTGCCGAAGCCAAAGCCCAGCAAATTTGGGACATTGCCGATCGCCTGCTGACTGAATTGGGCGGAGAACTCCCCTGCGACTACGACACCATGACCTCCTTCAAGGGCGTTGGGGCAAAGTGCGCAAATTTAGCCCTGGGAATTGCCTGCGGTGTTCCCAGCATCAGTGTCGATGTCCATGTCCATCGCGTGACCAACCGCTGGGGCTATGTTCAAACCCGGACTCCAGAGAAAACCCTGGCCGCTCTACAGGCAAAACTACCCCAGGCGTACTGGATTGAAATCAACGAACTCCTCGTCCCCTTCGGCAAACACATCTGCACGGGCAACCGTCCCAAGTGTCCAACCTGTCCAGTGTTAGAAATGTGTCAGCAAGTGGGTGTCTAATCGAGCAACACCCTGGAGGCTCACTCCTCATTCAGCATTGCGATCGACTGTCGTTTCATTTCCGGTAAGGGTTTTTCAGGAGCAGAATCAAGCCGTCGTCCTTCGTATCCACCATTGGTTGGGGTCGGCAGGGAACCTGGACTGACAATTCCGCCAGAAATCAACACCTTAAAGGCATCCTCGATCGACATTGATAGATTAACCACCTCACTTTCCGGCACGATCGCATACCAGCCAGACGTTGGATTCGGCGTGGTCGGGACAAAAATGCTTAACATTGGTTCCGACATTTGGGTTTGAATGTGGGGGCTGATCACCCCCGTCACAAAGGCGATCGCCCAAATATTCTTGCGGGGATACTCCACCAACACCACCCGCCGAAACTTACTACTGGAGTCCTTCAAAACGGTTTCCAGCAATTGTTTTAATGTCTTATAGATTGATCCAGCCAGGGGAATCGCTTGCAGCGATCGTTCACCAAAGTCCAACAGCCAACGCCCGACGATATTGCGGGCCATCAGACCAATCAACAGAATGCTGAGGAGCGGCACTGCAAATCCCACCGCCAGATTCAACAAGTTACCGAGGAGGGGGTTCAGGTCGTTGAAGGGATTGAGCTGCTTGGGAATGCGGGTTAAAAAGTCGATCACCCAACTGGCGATCGTAATGGAGAGCCAGATGGTAGTGGCTAGCGGAATCACCACCAGCAAACCCGCAATCAGGTCGTTCTTAAGATCCTGTTTTAAGCGTTGAAGTATGGTCAACTTTTTCTCCTCTAGACTCTGCTAGGTTGACCCAATGGTCGAAAGGGATGCGCCTTCTTTAATATTAATATATGTAAACTGTGTGAAGAATTATTCTGATTTTCTTTCAGTTTTGTTTAACTCAAAGCGTGGTTCCAGTGGACGGCGATGGATGGGTGGATCTCAATCCAGGTGTCCTATGATTTTGTATCTTACTTTACAAGAACCCCTTTCTAGCAGGCAAGAGCGGCAAGTCGGAAAAGCAAAAAAGCAGGAGGTCAAGTCGTGCCTTATCGCTCCTGCTTCCCTATACTGAGTGATGCAAATCTGGATGATGAATGGCGTAAATGCCGATCGCAGTACCTTTTCTCCCTAGTCGGCGTTAGATTCGGGATATCGATCGCGGATGCGTTCTGCTTCAGGACAATCTTCAGAGACGAGCGGCTCCACATCTCCACGGGGTACAGTAGCCAACCGCTGCATCACGGAACCAATACTTTCCAGGCGAATCATTTCTTCCCAGGAGCAAATTTCTTCATCTTCCTCCGTTTCGTAGCGAACGGTAACTAAATCTCCCTCAATGTCGAGAATGCGAGCGCGTTCAATCCAGCGTTGCTGATCCCGCAGAAAGATCCAAACCTCACGACCATCACAACAGAGTTGATAGATCTTGCGGTGTAACATGTATCGCTTCTCCTGAACAAAACTTCAAAAATCGAGCAAATCATCGAGTGTCGAGTCACAGCCTTCGTCTAACTCTGCATCCCATCAAGCCAAAGTATGACAGAATGCTAACCGCCAATGCTGAAAAAGCGCAGACCGGGTTATGGAAAACCCTTCATCGTGCTGGTGGTTCATAAGCTTGAATCTGCAAAAATTCTGTGAACATCAAAAACATCAGACCCGCTTGACCCATTTGGTCTTCTGTTTGATCTAGAGTGAAAAAGTGTGAAGCGGTTTCTGGGGTGGGATGCGATTCTTGAATTCATCATCACAACAGATTGTTAAAAGATTGGTTAGGGAAACGGCTCAAGCGATCGCGTGTGCGTTTAAGGCAATTAAAACTTGAGTTGAGCCAATTTGTGAAGGGGGATAGCCGCTCAAACAGCCAATCTTTATAAAAGTATTTCCCCAAGGTTTGATCCAAGTCCCTTCGCTCAACATTTCGGTATAAAGAAGCTTGCCTTCCATTCTAACGAGATTCAGTTAAATTTGGGGATCAGGAATTACAGAAATGCTACTTCATTTAAGCACTTGGCCCGAGGTTGAAACCTACTTATCCCATTCTCAGGGCATCATTTTGCCGATCGGTTCCACCGAACAACATGGCCCCACCGGGTTAATCGGTACGGATGCGATTTGTGCAGAGCGCATTGCCCACGGGGTCGGAGAAGTAACGCAGGCATTAGTTGCACCCACGATCAATGTAGGTATGGCCCTGCATCACACTGCCTTCCCTGGGAGTATGAGCCTCCGTCCCAGTACCTTAATTTTGGTCATCCGGGATTACATCACCAGCCTGGCGAAAGCTGGATTCACCCAATTCTTCTTCATCAACGGCCATGGCGGCAACATGGCCACCCTGAAGGCGGCCTTCGCCGAAACCTACGCGATCCTGGCGGATTTGAATTTACCCAATGCCGATCGGGTTCAGTGTCGTCTGGCCAACTGGTTCATGTGTCACTCTGTCTATACCCTGGCCAAACAACTTTATGGCAATCAGGAAGGTTCCCACGCCACCCCCAGCGAAGTGGCCCTGACCCAGTACGCCTATCCCGATGCCATCAAACAGGCTCCCCTCAGCCCAGAGGTTGCTTCCGGTCATCCCATTTACGGGGCGATCGACTTTCGCCGCAATTACCCCGACGGCCGCATGGGTTCCAATCCTGCCCTGGCCACTCCAGAACACGGTCAGCAGCTTTATGAAGCTGCGGTAAAGGAGTTGGCGAATCAGTATTTGGGGTTTGTTGGGAGGAGTGAGGGTTGAGGAGTGAGGAGTGAGGAGTGAGGAGTGAGGGTTGAGGAGTGAGGAGTGAGGGTTGAGGAGTGAGGAGTGAGGAGTGAGGAGTGAGGAGTGAGGAGTGAGGAGCAAAAGAGTTATAGGGGTAAGTGTGGAACTGCCCCTGGTTTAAGGTATTGAAGCTGATTGGCTGACAAAAGTTGTGTGCCCTCACCCCCAACCCCTCTCCCAGAGGGCGATGGGAGCCAATCCACTTCTTCAGTTCCCTCTCCTCTCGGGAGAGGGCTAGGGTGAGGGCTTCCAGGGTTCTGGCTGAGAAGTTTTGTCAGTCAACTAGGTATTGAAGAGCCTGACAAGACTTTAAAGTTTCATCTACTCCTCACTCCTCACTCCTCACCCCTCACTCCTCACTTAATCCAACTTCAAGGCATTCACCGGAACCTCATCCCAGGATTCAACCGTGCGAAGGCGAGCGACCCAGCCTTCCTGTTTTTGCAGGGTGGTGAGATTGGTTTCAAACGACTCATGGCATTCCTGAGCCTGAGTTTCATCTCGACAGGCGATACAGGCTCGGATAATGCCACAGGGGTCTATTTGCTCATTTACCCAAATTTTCACAGAATGCCTCCGACGTTTAAGACTCAGTATGACTCAGCAAACCTCAGATGGATAGGCTTCAGCCAGTTGGGCGATCGACTCCCCAGCAACACGACATATCCGCCAATCCGGCAACACAGCCGCTCCCATCCGCTGGTAAAAACCGATCGCAGGTTCATTCCAGTCTAAAACGCTCCACTCCAGTCGCCCACAATCCCGCTCCAGTGCCAGCCGCGCCAGATAAGACAGCAATGCCTTACCCATTCCCTGACCGCGATAGGCCGGCAGCACAAACAGATCTTCCAAATAGATGCCGGGTTTTGTCAAAAAAGTGGAGTAGCTGGTGAAAAACAGGGCAAAACCTGCTGGTTCTCCCTCTATCTCCGCCAAAACCGACTCAATACAGGGGCGATCGCCAAACAAATGTGCTTCTAACGCCGCCACCGTTCCTGTCACCGTATGGGACAGTTTTTCATATTCCGCCAGAGCCTGAATCAGCTCAAAAATTGTCGGTACATCCTCAACCTGAGCCGCCCGAATCCTAAAACCCACCTGTCTCTACTCCCTACTCCCTACTCCCCACTCCCTACTCTTATCGCAGCCAACTCTTCAACCGAGCCGCCACCTGGGGCCGCCGTAGTTTCCGCATCGCCTTCGTCTGAATTTGCCGCACCCGCTCACGGGAGAGGTTGAAAATACCGCCAACTTCTTCCAGTGTGTGGGTTTCTCCAGTGGTCAATCCATAGCGCAGGGCAATGATGTCCCGTTCCCGCTCCGTCAGGACTTCCCCCAACACATTGTAAATTTCCTGGCGCATCATCGATTCACTCATCTGCGCCTCTGGAGACTGGGTGCTGCTGTCTTCCAGGAGTTCCATCAGCTCTGTATCTTCCCCTTTACCCACCCGATGGTTGAGGGAAAGGGAACGCCGTCGGACTTGTTGCAAATTGCGAAGTTGTTCTGCGGTCATGTCCAGCGATGCTGCCAGTTCCGCTTCCGTTGGGTTGCGGTTTAGCTCTTTCCGCAGTTCCCGGTGGGCTTTCTTCAGCTTGTTCAGCTTTTCAACAATGTGAATGGGTAGCCGAATCGTTCGGGCATCATTGGCGATCGTTCGGGTAATGCCCTGACGAATCCACCAGTAGGCGTAAGTTGAGAACTTGTAGCCCTTATCGGGATCAAACTTTTCAGTCGCCCGGTTTAAGCCCAGTGCTCCCTCTTGAATCAGATCCAGGAACGGTACACCCCGATTCAAATAGCGTTTGGCGATCGATACCACCAGCCGCAGATTCGATCGAATCATTTTGCGCTTGGCAACCCGACTGAGATAAAGCCGATGTTCGAGTTGTCGTTCCGTCAGTTCCAACGTAGCCGCAACTTCCGCTTTGGTGGGCGGGCGATCGAGATCCTGTTTCAGGCGATGACGCAAGTCTTCTACTTCATTCAAAAACTTGACTCGCCGTGCCAGCTCAATTTCCTCGTTTGGCTTGAGCAACGGATATCGGGCCATCTCCTTAAAGAAAGCTCCTACCGCATCATCAGAAACCGTTTTTCGGTAGCCAGAAGCCCGACTAGCCAGTAAATCTCCTAACTCTTCATCGCCATCAAAATCAACCACAACCCCGGTTTCCCCGGTTTCCCCGGTTTCTCGCTCCTCATCGGAAGCAGCAAAGGTCATGTCCTGTAAGTCTGAATCGGCAGAGAGAAACTCACCTTCAGAAAGATTCATTAAGCCGATGAGGTCGGTTGAGTCTTCGATGGAGTTATTCATTCTTTGTTGGGCGTTATGATTGAATACTGCGGTCATAATTTTTACTTCACTTAATGCGTCAAGATTTTAGATTGATGGGGTTCAGTAAAGTTGAGTAAAGATGTTAATCAAATCGTCAGCGTTACCAGAATTAAGTAAAATTTAAAGAATCTACCGTAAATTTCCAACGTCACTCCTGAACTTAGAAATTTTTGCTTCTAAAGTTTTATGGAAAGATGCAGAAATCATTCGAGCTATCGGTAAATCTGCCAATTCTCGACTAACTAAAACGATTCATCGATTGGACGAACCCGCGTACAGGTGAGCTGCCCGTTAAGGAAATGGTTAGCTTTGAATGGAATCTATACTCCGCTCGGAGGCGATAGCTATCAAAGACGAGAGGGCTTAACCTCTTGTGTCACCCTACCTGAAATAGCGGAACAAGCTGTCTGTCTGACTACACTTTATTTAACAAGGCTAACTTAAGGAACTTCACTCCCGAACCCAACAAGCCCAAATTAAACAAGGACTCTGAAAGAAACTTCAGTTTTGCTATTAGCTTTGGAATTGCCATTTCTCCGTAATCCAGCTACAGGGTAATGGATTCTTTCTCCAAATGCAATCTAATCCGCTTGTTTTCATTTAGCCCGCCTGTCTCGTAAGCAAAATCACTTCTTTGAACAACAATTTGCTCGTTTCACCGATGCAATAAAGGGGTAGCGGGAAGAAGTCTAGCCTCATCTCTGTGAATCGTCTATCTAACTTAACTTAACTTAATTCCTTCGCCACCCATTTCAGGTAAATTCTTGAGCGGACGGTAGAGGGTGGGCTGGGGGAAAACAGAGCTAATCCAGAGCTGGACTGGGATTGCTGGGATGATGTTGCTAGATGACGTTGCTCAATGCGATCGCAAAAACGATCCAATCGATCCAATCGAACCGATCGAACCGATCGACCATTGAAATCGAACTATTGAAATTGATGTGGGCAAACCCAGGAGATTCCGTTAGACTTGGGGCGATCGAATCTGAGAGGAGACGATCGTGATTTAAAATACCTGTACGTCGATCAGGGATGGCAGGCATCTGTACGGCCCTACGGTTTGTTACGCCTCGTTCTATAACTGGGTTTTCCTGTTTGCTGGGATCTTCAGTGAGCTGGGATCTTCAGTGAGCTGATTAGGGATCTGCAATAATCTGCAATAAAATGGCATCCCAATCCTGGAAGCAATCTACTGTAAGGGCGCACTGCTGCCTGTCCCCACTGGGTCGTTATTTTCCTGCATACCCTTGAGCTGGTATGATTGCCGTCCTGATGGACTAGCTCCCCTTAGTTCGCTTCAGCATAATCAGCATTAGTTGAATACAATGTATCGATTCGCGCCTGAACCTCCTGTGAAACTCCCTGGCTCTGTCTCTGCAATGCCTTTAACCTCCGGCTTTCCGGTGTCGGGAAAAGTTGCTGAAGCTAAACGGAATGATAGGCCAACCCCCGCCGATCGCCGTGATGCCGATGAGCGGGAGGATGGCGATCGACATCGGGAGGGTGAGGTGAATGCCAGTCTGAGTGCCAGTCTGAGTGCGCAAGACACAGTCGATCCGTCCTCGCCTCAGTGGGTTGAGGTTTTGGTTGATTGTCCGGGCACCCAAGGGCTTTACACCTATCGCATTCCAGCCGACCTCGTGCTGCAACCTGGAGATATTTTGAGCGTACCGTTTGGCTCCCAGCAGATTGGGGCAATTGCCATTCAGTTGCGTACCCATCTGCCGCCAGACCTGGAATCCACATCGGTTCGATGCGTTGAAGATGTGGTGAGTCGGGGGTTCTTTCCTCAATCCTATTGGGCTTTGCTACAGCAGGTGGCAGACTACTACTGCACTCCTTTAATGCAAGTGGTGCGAACCGCATTACCTCCCGGACTGTTGGTTCGATCGCAGCGACGGATTCGGCTCATAGCTTCCCCTTCCTCCTCGGATGCCCAGCTACTCCTACACCCTCCTGCCCAACGCCTCCTGGAACTCCTGCAAGCTCAGAAACAGGGGGATTATTCCTGGCACTATCTGCAACGGCAAGTTCGGGGAGCCAGCCGTGGGTTGCGAGAATTGATGCAGCAGGGATGGGTGGAAAGTTATCTGGAACCCCCTGCCCCCGTACGTCCTAAACGGCAGCAAGCGGTCTCGTTGACTGAATCCTACAACCTTGTCGATCTCAGCCCCCGCCAGCGCGAAATACTTGAGGTGCTAAAGCGACGAGGCGGAGAACTCTGGCTGCAAGATTTGCTGCGAACCTGTCAGGTCAGTTCCTCTGTATTGAAAACCCTGGAGCACAAGGGTTGCGTGGTGATTCAACGACAGGAAGTGCTGCGCCTGGAAGCAGATTCAACGGTTCAATCCGATCGCCCCAAGTCACTGACGGCAGACCAATCCAGGGCAGTCCAGACCATTACTGAATTGAATCACTGCACTTCCATCCTGCTCCATGGGGTTACCGGCTCAGGCAAAACCGAAGTCTACCTCCAGTCCATTGCGCCCCTCCTGCAGCAGGGCAAATCCGCCCTCGTCCTCGTCCCCGAAATTGGTCTGACTCCCCAACTGACCGATCGCTTTCGATCGCGGTTTGGCAAAGCTGTCCACGTTTACCACAGTGCCCTCTCTCAGGGAGAACGCTACGACACCTGGCGGCAAATGCTGCTCGGTACTCCGCAGGTCATTATTGGTACTCGCTCCGCCGTCTTTGCCCCGCTTGCTAACCTGGGGCTGATCATCCTGGATGAAGAACACGATGATAGCTTCAAGCAAGATCAACCCACGCCTTGCTACCATGCCCGCACCGTTGCCCATTGGAAAGCCGAACTGGCCAACTGTCCGATCGTTTTAGGGTCGGCTACGCCTTCGTTGGAGAGCTGGGTACAGTGTGGGGGAGTGGGGAGTGGGGAGTGGGGAATCGGGAATCGGGAATCGGGAATCGGGAGTTCTCCTGTGGAGATACGCGGAAATCAGGATGAATCAGCCATAGAGTCTCCCCCCTCACTCCTCCCCCCTCACTCCTCACTCCTCACCCTCCCCCATCGCATTCAATCCCGGCCCATGCCACCGATCGATGTGGTGGATATGCGGCAGGAACTTCGGCAGAATAACCGATCAATTTTTAGCCGATCGCTGCAAACTGCGCTTCAGCAGATGAAGGAACAGGGACAGCAGGGATTATTGTTTATCCATCGTCGGGGACACAGTACCTTTGTCTCCTGTCGGAGTTGTGGGCACGTGCTGGAATGTCCGCATTGTGATGTTTCATTGACCTATCACCAGACTCAAACAGGGGGGTATGAATCTTTGCGGTGTCATTACTGCGGCTATGGGCAGACTCATCCGACCCGATGTCCAGTGTGTGACTCGCCCTTCCTGAAGCATTTTGGTAGTGGCACTCAGCGGGTGATGCAGGAGCTAGCCAGACAGTTCCCAGATCTGCGCTGCTTGCGGTTTGACAGTGATACTACCCGCACTAAGGGGGCGCATCGAACCTTGCTAACACAGTTTGCTCAGGGGGAAGCCGATCTGCTGGTGGGGACGCAGATGTTAACCAAAGGGATTGACCTACCCCAGGTCACGTTAGTAGGAATTGTGGCAGCAGATGGCTTGCTACATCTGTCAGACTTTCGAGCCAGTGAACGGGCCTTTCAAACCTTAATTCAAGTGGCCGGACGATCGGGACGAGGCGAAGATCCAGGACGGGTCATCCTCCAGACCTATTCACCCGATCACCCCGTCGTTCAGGCAGTGGTTCGTCAGCAGTATGCCGACTTTGTGGAAACTGAACTCAGCTATCGCCAGGCCCTCAGCTATCCTCCCTTTGGTAAATTGATTGCCCTGCGGCTCAGCGGCATGGAATCAACCCCGGTGCAACAAACCGCCGAAACGATCGCCCAACGACTGCGATCGTCCCTCTTACCCTCTACCTTACCAGACGACCCCAATCCCCCTTCCCCTCAGCCTTCCTACGAAATTCTGGCCCTGCCCCAGCTACGATTGTCCGCGTTTCCCGCCGATACCGCTGGCAAATTCTGATCAAGTGCCTATCTGATACCACGCTCCCTCAATCCTTCTGGGACGAACTCCGCACCCTTTGTCCTGCCCACGTCGGGCTGACGATCGACATCGATCCTCTGCACCTGCTTTAACTCCCTCTATTCCAGGAGCCAATTAACCTGAATCATGCTAAGGAATCGAAATTGAATAACTTGAAATTCTTGTGGGGTGGGCATCTTGCCCGCCCAGTCAACAAAGTAGAATGATTGTGCAAGTTATTTAATTCACGATCCTAACAGGCTCAACCGTTATCAGATTTACGCTTTCCCCGTCGCTTTGATGAGGTAGACATCACAGGCAGTCCGATCGGCTGAATCACCTGATACTTCCGCTCCTCCTCCAGGGTACGGAGTTCAGTGTAATCAACCCAGTGGATACAGTCCACGGGACAAGTATCGATCGCTTCCTGAATCACCTCCTCCGGATCACCGTCCTGGCGAATCACACGAGAGCGACCGTAATCTGGCTCAATGTAAAAGGTGTTGCGGGCGACATGGGCACAGTGTTTACAGCCAATACAGGTAATTTCATCAACATAAACTCCCGTTTGGCGAACCACTCCCCCTAATTCTGGTTCTAACCCGGTACGCTCCGGGGCATCTCGCCAGTGCCCCCCTAATTCTGGCTCTAGACCAGAGGGAGTGTCAGACTGAGATCCAGACTGAGGAGATGATGCCTGAGTCAGGGGCGGTTCGGAAGATTCAAAGGGCTGAAATGGGTTAAATTCGCTCATTGCACTATGCCCATAGCTGCGATCGACAAAAACGAAATTCTAAAAGCTGGTCTTGAAAGACTTGTTCTGAAACACTTATTTAGACACTAAAGTTTGAAACACTGGAGTTTGAAATACTAAAGACTGAGATTTGAGTCACGCTCCCTTCGACTCAGCCCTCAGTCCTCAGTTGCAAGCTTTCACTTCGAGAATTTACGCACTCCAGCGTTGCAGGACGAGACGAATCGAGCCATCCTGCTGTTGCTGCTGCTCAGATAACTGAAAGCCTTGCCGCTCAGTTTCTTGCAGTACGGTGTGATAAGCGTAGCGTTGCGTCACGCGCTTGATGAACCCTTCAACGGAAAGCGGCTGCTGCCAGTATTGCAAATCGGCAACCAGCTCGTACTGTTCCTGATTGCGGCTAAACCCGACATCGTAACCATTGTCTTGCTGAATCACAATCTCTGCATCAACAGTTTGGCCCCGATAGCCCCGAATAGGCTGAGGGCCGGACTTCCAACTGATGCCTAAATCAGTCAGGGCTGATTGCAGAGCGGTGAGATCACGGATTTGAGTTTTAATCTGACTAAAGTGTGACATGGGAGGCTTTTGATAAATCTTGTTTGGACAGGACGGAAAGATAGTGTGCGAAATCTACCACTCGCTGTGAGTGGTTTGGGTGGGATTTGAAACCGATTGCTGAACAGGTTGAGTGTAATACTCGGAGGTTGTTTCCTGGTTCACCACTCGACCCAGTTTGGCTTCGATCGCGGCAGTCACTTCAGCACAGGATCGACCGACGATGCCTGTCACCTTTTCCTGCACTCGACCATCTGGATAAATGATGAACTCCAGTGTTTCCATGTTCACGAACGATCCTCAAGCAAGGGACTAGGTCAAGTCAGCGAGCCTGCAAACTGACTCCTCAGCTAACGATGGTTCAGTTGGCAACAGTCCACTGCATCCTGCATATCGGCTCTTCAAAATCAGGCTTTCGGGGAGAGGATAAGCTAGGGTTAGCTTAATTGATCCCAATAAGGCGAATCATTTCGAGTCAAGATGCAACAAAAATTAGCAGACCAATGAGGCTTCGCTTATTAAGTTAGTTTCGCTTAACTCCTGAATCCAGTCAAGAATCATACCAGCGAGAAAGCAGGTTTTAAGCGACTTAAATCTCCAAGAGAAAACATAAATATTTCTCTATTTGACCTTAGGATAAGATGTTTATCCTTTTGCTTAATATTTCACAACAACAACTATCCGCCCTCCCTCCCAGGGCTTATCTGGGTAGTGATGCCAGATCTGGCTTCAGTCTTTTGTAAGGGCGCACTGCTGTACGCCCCCTGCCAGACCCGTTCGTTTTTCCGCATATCCCTTAATCTGCTTCGTCCAGTTCATCGTCCTCTTCTTCCTCAAAGGGGGCGACAGAATTGGCAGACACCACTGCTCCCATTTCCAGTTTTTCCCGCACCAATTTTTCCACTTCTTTGGCGACGTTCGGGTTCTCCTCCAGGTACTTGATCGCATTATCTCGACCCTGACTGATATTCTCACCGTTGTAGCTGTACCAGGCTCCGCGCCGAGTGACGACTCCCGTTTCCTCGGCCAGGTCGATCAAACAGCCCAGGGTGGAAATGCCCTTGCCAAAAATGACATCAAACTCAGCGATGCGGAAGGGGGGAGCGACCTTGTTTTTGGCTACCTTGACCTTGGCGCGAATACCGTATTCTTCATTTCCTTTCTTTAAGGTTTGGATTCGACGAATATCGAGCCGGAGGGAGGCATAAAACTTCAGGGCATTACCGCCTGTGGTTGTTTCAGGATTCCCGTAGGTAACACCGATTTTTTGGCGAAGCTGGTTGAGAAAAATTACGCTACAGCCGGTTTTCCCAATATTTCCGGTGATTTTCCGCAGAGCCTGGCTCATCAAGCGGGCCTGTAAGCCCACATGGGTATCGCCCATTTCTCCTTCAATTTCTGCTCTGGGAACCAGGGCGGCAACTGAGTCCACCACGACTAGATCGATCGCCGTCGATCGCACGAGTTGATCGACAATTTCCAGGGCCGCTTCTCCCGTATCCGGTTGGGAAACCAGGAGATTGGCAATATCAACCCCCAGGGCTCCGGCATAGGACGGGTCAAGGGCGTGTTCCGCATCTACGAATGCAGCAACGCCTCCCGCCTTTTGCACTTCTGCGATCGCATGGAGGGCCAGGGTGGTTTTCCCCGAACTTTCTGGGCCATAAATTTCAATGACTCGTCCCTTCGGAATGCCGCCGCCCAGGGCCAAATCAAGCGTCAATGCGCCACTTGAGATGGTTTCTACCTTCATCCGGGATGCATCTCCCAGACGCATAATCGTGCCCTTGCCAAAAGAGCGGTCAATCTGGGTCAACACCAGATTCAGGGCCTTCTCGCGTTCCGAGTTCTCATTACTGGTCTTAGCCATTCGCACCTCAAGCAAGACTTGCGAAATCAATAAAAAGTGACAACCAAATGCCAAACAGCAAAATCTAAGGAGTCGCCTTTAAGTCTAACCTCAGACTTTCTATTGCAAACTAAATATTGCAAACCAACCTTAACAAACCAACCTGTCTACTTCAGTTCGCCCTGAAACGGGCACAAACAGTAATTCTTATTGACCAGAATCCAGCCAACTTGAGTGCAAGTTGGTATGTTTAACTCTAGAGGCAGTGCTCCTAAAAATAGTGCTGTTGCATCTTCTATCCTAATATGATTTTTGGTTTTACTATACAAATGTACTAAATTCAAGCAGATTTAGCCACTCCTTCCATCTCATCTGATTTCAGCACTCCATGACACCCAAATTTTCCCAGCTACTCGTTCCCGATACCGCGCTCTCTGTCGCCGGATTGACTGGCTACATTCAAGCCCTGTTGGAGCAGGACGAACAACTTCAGCAGGTGTGGGTAACCGGGGAAGTATCCAGTGCCAATCGCTATCGCAGTGGTTTGTTTTTTACGCTGCAAGACCCGGATGCTCAGGCGGCAATTAACTGTGTGGTGTGGAATAACCAACTGAATCGGTTGGCGACCCTTCCCGAACCTGGAGAACAGCTCATCATTCTGGGGCGAGTCCAGGTTTATCCTCAGCGCGGCAACTATCAATTGATTGTGTGGCAGGCTCTCCCTGGGGGAGAGGGGTTGCGGGCCCTGCGCTATCGCCAATTGCGAAATCGTCTGGAAGCGGAGGGATTGTTTGATGCGGCTCGCAAACAGCCATTACCCCCCTATCCTCAGACGATCGCCGTAGTTACCTCTCCCCAGGCTGCGGCCTGGGGGATATTAAGCGGACTTTAAAGCGACGATATCCTGGCCTGCACGTCCTGTTTTCCCCAGCATTGGTACAGGGTGAGCAGGCTCCAGCTTCCATTGTTCGGGCGATCGAACGAGTGGAGCGAGATGGGCGGGCGGATGTGTTGATTGTGTCGCGGGGCGGTGGGGCAACCGAAGATATGGCCTGCTTTAACGATGAGCGGGTGGTGCGAGCCATTGCGGAATGTTCCATTCCCGTCGTTGCTGGGATTGGGCATCAGCGAGATGAGTCTCTGGCTGATTTGGTGGCAGATGTCTATGCTCACACGCCAACGGCCGCAGCGGAACAGGCGGTGCCCTTTTTAGCCGATCTGCAAACCGAGCATCAGGAACGGATTGTCGCGCTGAAGCGAGTGGTAACAGCCGATTTGGATATTGCCCTGGAACAGCTTTCCAGGGTGCGGGGACGGCTCCGACGGCTCCACCTCGATCGCCAGATTCGTCAGGAAACGCAGACGGTAACATGGATGCAGCAGCGGCTGGTTCAGGGCACAACCCAACGCCTACAATTTGCGACGCAACACTGTCAGTTGCTCAAGCAAAAACTGGTGACGCTTGATCCAGAAGCCGTGTTGAAGCGAGGCTATGCATTGGTGCGTCAAATGGATGGTGCAGTGGCTCGATCGACGGCGGATCTGGCGATCGGGCAAGAATTGAACATCCAGCTCTCCCAGGGTCATATGACGGTTACCGTGAATGACCTGAACCCATCTCCTAATCCTAAATCCAGTGAACCCCAACATCACCTATGAATGATTACTCTGACGCTTCTGATGTGCAGTCCATCTCAGCTGAGGCGATCGCAAAAGACCCTGATACTCAGAATGACAGGGATTCCAGCCAGGATTTCAGCGTACAACTGCCCCCCAATTGGACCTATGAGGCAACGGTCGCTGAGATTGAAATTATTATCAATCAGATTGAACGAGGTGAACTGGATCTGGCCGATGTGTTTGATCAGTTCGCCAGAGCGGTGGAACGCCTGCGCCAGTGCGAAACGTTTTTAACGCGACAGCAGCAGCAAGTTGATTTACTCATTGAAACGCTGCTGGATGAACCGGAGCCATTCTAAGCGGGTGAGCTAGAACCAAAAATAGGGCAGGCCTTAGCCTACCCTGAGATTAATGATGAAACTAATCAGAATCTACAATTTCGATCGCTCAATCAACTAGGCAGAAGCCAAGTTACTAGCTACAAAGTCCCAGTTCACCAGGTTGTCCAGGAAGTTAGCGATGAAATCTGGACGACGATTTTGGAAATCCAGATAGTAAGCATGTTCCCATACATCCAGGGTGAGCAAAGGCACCTGATCCATGATTAAAGGATTCTCAGCATTCGCTGTTTTTGTCACCTTCAGCGTGCCGCTGTCAGAAACGAGCCATGCCCAACCGCTGCCGAATTGCGTTGCAGCCGCAGTCTTAAATTCCTCTTTGAACTTGTCATAGCTACCGAAGTCTTTGTCGATCTTGGCAGCCAGATCACCACTCGGTTTTCCGCCTCCCCCGGCTTTCAGGCACTTCCAGAAGAAGTCATGGTTCCAGGCTTGAGCAGCATTGTTGAAAATGCCAGTCTTGCCTTCTTTATAGGAGGTTTTGATGACTTCTTCCAGGGATTTGTCCGCTAAGTCCGTACCGGCTACCATGTCATTCAGCTTATTGACATAGGCGGCATGGTGCTTGCCGTAGTGAAATTCAAAGGTTTTGGCAGACATTCCCGATGACTCTAATGCACTGTCATCAAAGGGTAGGGGATCTTGTTTAAATGCCATGTGTTCAATCCTCTCTCGGTTTGCAACTGCACTAGTCTTTGCATGAACTAGCTTTGTGTCCCTGTCCAAAATCTCGGTAGAAGCTCTGGATTCCAAAAGCTCCGTGAGGTTTCAGGCGGGGACTGAGACGCGCTTGTCTCGCAACCAAAACTGAACGCACTCTCAGGGAACCTGGTCTGTTCGGCAATGATAGGCAGTCCTCGGTTCCCATAGCTCAGTTTTGTAAACTATCGATAGCATTTTATATCAAAAATCCGCAGGACACGAGTTTTCTGTCCTACCTCCCTGGTTAGAATTTTGCATTGAGAACTACGATCGGGGGTGATCGAGGGTGTTCAGGCAGGGGTTGAACGCCCGATCGCCGTTTTTAGCCTGGAAAGGGAAAAAGGAGGCCGCCCTTTCTAGAAGCACGACCTCCCTGATTAGCTATCCCTCTATCCCTCGATCGAGGATTACAGCCGAGGGCCAACGTTGGACAAGTTCAAGCTGTTGTAAAAGATGTCTTCGGCAATCTTAACGCCTAGGGGTACACCGCCAATATTGCATTGAAGATTGATATTTTTGTTTTCATCTTCGACAAATGCATCAAACAACCAATGCACCCCCAAGTAGACGCGACTGACTCCATTTTCACGAATCATTTCCCATAAACCGCCTGGAAAACTGCGATCGTGCTTTGGACGTACCGTTCCCTGATTATCCTGATTCACACCATTGAATTCCTCGGAGACAAAGGTGAGATTCTTAAATAAATCATCATTGCAATGACCTTTGACACCATAGAACAGCCGAGTGATATGCAACGCAGCGGCACCGAAGGTTGCATGACCAGAGGGATATGCTGGAAAGTTTGGGGTAAAGTTATTTTTCCCTCCAGAATTTGTGTTGGGAGCACCCAACGGTAGCCAGGACGGATCAGCATCCTCGCTAATCCTATTGGTTACACTATTGCCCATTCCGGCAGGGCCTAAGGAGGGATCAGCTTCCCGAATCCCCACGACGGGCCGCCAGAAATCATGAATGTATTTTTGATCCCAGGATAGAATGCCAGCATCCCCCATGGCAGCGTTGACCAAGGCAAACAGCCGAGCATTTTGGGCAATATCGTTGCACTGTTGGATTGCAACTGCGCGAACAATTTGGTTATATAACCGAGGTGGAGTGCCTAGCCCAGCCGCACCATCGTAACCCCAGTAAATCCCCACTACCGTTTCATTTGGAGTCCGGCGATCGAAATCGGCTGGGAGTGTCCCCATTAAAGCGGGCGCAATCCCTTTACCCCGGACTTGCCGCAGGGCATCAATATATTCCTGGCTTTGCAGAGCAGGCGGAGGAGCTAATTCATGACGTTCAGTGACTGCAAAACACCGCGATTTTGCCCCATAAAAGGGAGCGTGAAATCCCTGCTCAGGATTATCTGGATCAGGACGGTGGGCACCCGGAGCCAAAGATGCCACATAACCCACATCGCTGGCACCTGGGTCAGCCTGCCGCTTTTCCAACAGCTTTTGAGCGACTAAAAGACCATAATTACGACCCGCTTGTAAACCGTCTCCAGACAAATCTGCCTGGGCATATTTCGTGTCGAAAAGGCTTTCTGACTGGGAAATAAGCTGGTTAAAGTGGTGTAAGCTGCTGCTGCGATCGCTGCCTCAGGAGATGCACCCGGTTGAGGAGCCGGTAAGTTTGGCAAGTATGGAGATAGGTTAACAGGATGAACTGGATTTCCTACTGCTCCTGCGTAGGCATCATACATTGCTAAGTGAACGATGGCTAAGGCCCGAGAACTTAAAGTGGGCCCCGTTTGCTCTCGCATACCATTTGTATGGCTGATGCGATTTGCTTCCAGAGCAACCTCGTTCCAATACAGAATTGCATCCATTTGAGTTTCCTTCAATTGCACTATATATTGTTTTTTCTGAACATCGACACGTTGGCTCACAAACACAAGAGCTTTGATGAGATGAGTCCATACAAATTTCAGACTAAAAGCATCTTGAACCCGAGTAGATATGAAGCCAAATTGCGGGTAGGAGTGTTCCATTGACTCAATTGCTAGGCACAAAAGCGAACCACAAGCACCTTGCCTCTTTCAATATGCAATTCGGCCAGGGCGATCGGCAGTACCCCGAAGGGTACTCTTGGGAAAATGAAGGTTATTTGAACTGATTTGATCTTTGAAGAAGCGTCAGTTTTGGGATTGGCTGGGGGATTGGCTGGGTAAGGGAAGCATGACGGTGAAGGTTGTACCCTGACCTAAGGTGCTGTTCACCTTAATTTGTCCCTGCTGTAGATCAACAAACCGTTTGACAATGTTCAACCCCAATCCTGTTCCAGGAATATTACTAACGTTTTTGCCCCGGTGGAACGGTTCAAACAGGTAGGGTTGATCCTCCAATGGAATCCCAATTCCCTGGTCTTGCACTTGAAAAATAATATGCTTCTGCTGCCGAGAAACTTTAAGCTGAACCAGGCTTTTCTCAGGTGAATATCGCAGGGCATTTAATAAAATATTACTCAGAATCGATCGCAGCAATTTTTCATCGGCATCAACCCATAGGGACTGACTGCGCCTTTTAAAAACAATTCGATCGCTGCCCGTATTCATCTGAATTTCTTGAATGAGCTGTTGGCAAAACTGCACTAAATCCAGCGAAACCGGATGAACTGAAAGCTGTTTGGCTTCTAGTTTTCCAATCACCAAAACATCATCAATCATCTGCGTCATTCGTTCTACATTGGCTTTAATTCCCTCCAGGTAAGCCGTTTTTTGCTCAATGGGTAAATGGGCATCGTACCTTTCCAGCGATGACACGGACAGCAGAATGTTGTTGAGGGGATTACGAAATTCGTGGCACACCATCGATACAACACGCGATCGAATCTCGCTCAGTTCCTTAAGTTGCTCATTGGCCTGACGGAGTTCAGCAGTACGTTCTCGCACTTTTTGATCTAACTCTTCGTTGGCTCGTTGCAAAACGGTTTCTGCCCACTTCCGCTTCGTAATATCTCGAAAGGCAACCACTGCCCCAATCAGCTTTCCCTGCTCATCGCGCATGGGAGTGCTAATGTATTCCACTGGAAAGCTTGTACCATCCTTGCGCCAAAACACCTCATTGGCCACCTGATGCACAATGCCATCCTGAAATGCTGCATAAATTGGGCAATGTTCACGGGGGTAGGGAGCCCCATCAGGATGAGAATGATGTAGAACTGCATGCATCGATCGCCCGATCAGATCCTGGATTTCCCAACCAATCATTTGAGCTGCGGCTGGATTAATAAAGGTGGCATTACCTTGCAAATCTACACCATATACTCCTTCCCCAACTGCATTAAGAATTAGCTGCTGCTGCCGCTGCAAACTCTTTAAATCGGTTTCAAGCCAATCGTACTGCTGCATTGAGAAACACTGAAAGAAAAATACTGAAGAAATACTGTATAGCAGTACACCACACGACATACTGCTAAACCCTTACTAAAGGAATAGGTGTAATCCTACCAAATGCAGAGGCATCATGAAGAAGATCTTAGTGATCGAGGATGAAGCTCAGACGCGCGACATTTTTCTGCGATGTTTGTCCTTTGAAGGGTTCTGGTCTTTGGGAGCAGAAAACGGCTCAATTGGCATTACGTTGGCGAAAATGCATCACCCTGATTTGATCGTTTGTGACATCATGATGCCCGATGTAGATGGTTACGGTGTCCTGAACGCACTTCGGCAAGAACCCGCAACCGCAGCGGTGCCCTTTGTCTTTTTGACGGCTAAGGTAACGATGGCGGATTTACGCCAGGGAATGGAACTGGGAGCAGATGATTACCTCACGAAGCCCTGCACGGTAGAGCAGTTTTTGTCTGCTGTTACGACTCGTTTGGAGCGGCAAGCAGCGTTGGAGCACTGGTATACCCATCGTTCTGAACTCCCAGAACCGGATGATTCCTTTCCTAACTTAAAATTGATCTTTCCGCAATGTCCTAAGCTGAATCATGTGTTTCGCTTCATTGAATCCCATTACCATCAGTCGATCGGACTCAGTGATGTTGCACAAGCGGTGGGTTACTCTCCAGCTTATTTAACCAACCTGGTGCAGGCTCAAACCGGACGCACAGTCAAACGCTGGATTATTGAACGACGCATGGCACAAGCTCGCACGTTGTTAACCACTACAGCTCAATCGGTTCGCCAGGTTGCTGAGTCTGTTGGCTACTCAGACACGAGCTATTTTGTCCGGCAGTTCCGCCAGATGCACGGCACCTCTCCCCACGCCTGGCGATCGTCTGATGATCGGATTGAGGAGCGATCGATTTCTGCTCAGGCAGGTTAACTGGATTACGTTAACGCTTTCTGGTGTTATGGCAACAAAAAGGATGACTGGGAGATGCAAGTGATGAATTCGATCGGATGGAAATTAGGAACGTGAATTAAATCGCCTGTTCACCGTTTTGCTTCTTTGGCTGGGCGGGCAGGATGCCCACCCCACAAGGTTTTCAGGCTATTAAGTTTGCATTCTTTGGGAATTTAATCGAGTCATCCGCAGGCTGTCTGCAAGTTCATGCGGTAGTCGTCATAACCGAGCTTCCAGGATCAGGTTAAAGGGGGTTTCAGTGGCTCTTCGGAAGGTTTTGAATCCAGCCTCCCTAAAGATCTGTGCCAGTCGTTCCTCGCCTGCTTGTGCGCCCAGGGCAGCTCCCACCTCTTCAGAAAGTGAATGGGCACAACAAATCGTTGTGGATGCAGCATAGTACATACGGCCAACGGTGTTTAGATTATCCTCCACTCGATCGTGGGCAAACGGTTCAACCAGCATAACCGTGCCACCCGCAGCCAGAGATTGAGCTGCATATTTCGCCGTTCCCACCGGATCGCCCATGTCATGCAAGCAATCAAAAAAGCAGATCAGGTCGAAGCCTTCCTGGGGGTATGCCTTTGCAGTGGACACTTGAAAGGACACTCGATCGGTTAAACCAGCTTGTTGAGCCAGGGCTTGGGCAGCCTGGATGGATTCAGCATGGTAATCAAATCCCCAAAAGCGCGATCGAGGATAGGCTTTTGCCATTAGCAGCGTGGAATGACCATGACCACAGCCCACATCAGCAACCCTTGCCCCTGCCTTCAGTTGGGCTTCCACACCCGTTAGGGCGGGCAACCACTGCGAAACTAAGCTGCTTTGATAACCATTGCGGTAAAATGCTGCCACCCCACAAAACAAGCGATCGTGGTGCTCATCCCAGCTAACACCAGTGCCGGTTTTGAAGGCATGAAGAGTCTTCTCCTCATCCAGCCACATAGAAGCCGGAACTTCCCAGGCTGGTGGCATGAAAACTGGGCTATCCGTTTGAGCCAATACCATTGCCTGCTCAGGAGACAGTTCATAGGTGCGGCTGGTTGGATGATACAGAACATATCCTCCAGCAGCCTGACTATTGAGCCATTCCCGCACGTAACGTTCAGCACAGTTCGATCGATGGGCGAGTTCTACGGAACTCAAGGGCCCTGCCCCAGCCATTGCTTGATAAAGCCCCAACTTATGGCCCAGGCTAACCATCACACCACCATATCCAGATGCGAGATCACCCACCACGCGATCGAGAAATTGATACAGTTTTTGTTCGTCCAGTCGTTGTTCAGAGACAGTCATATTCATATTCTCCAGAAGTAAGATTTAAGTTTCATCATGCGGTTCGTGATGCTTTAAGTTTGCTGCTTGTAAAGCCCTAAATCGAGTGGCAAAATAGCCATATCCGGTTCATTTATGCCAGGGTCATAGATGCCAGGGTCATAGATGTCAGGGTCATAGATGTTAGGGTCATAAATGTCAGGGTCATAAATGCCATTGGAGCAAAGTCCATGAGCAGCATTCATGTCAGCATTGTTGCGATTCCCGATGCCATGTTTTCTACCTTAAGCGGCATTTATGAGGTACTGAATGCCTTTTCGATGCTGAGTACCTATAACGACGCACTCCCCAAGGACTCTCCCTTTCAAGTTGAGATTGTGGCACCAACGCGAGAAGCCATGAGTACTGCCAGTGGTTTGCCACTCAATGCGCAACGGGCGATCGCAGAGGTTGATTCCACCAACATTGTGATTGTCCCGTCTGTCATGGTGCAACACGGGGTATGGAAAACGGGACGCTATCCTGAGGTGGTTCAGTGGTTACAGGATATGCATTCCCAGGGTGCAACCTTGTGTTCGGCTTGTTCCGGTGCATTGCTATTAGCCGAAACTGGATTGCTGAATGGTAAAGAGGCGACGATGCATTGGGCCTATGCGGCTACATTCAGGCAAAATTTTCCGCAGGTGCATCTACGCCTTGAGAAAGTTCTAGTCATTACGGGAGAGCATGAGCAGTTTGTCATGTCAGGCATGTCTGCATCATGGCATGACCTGGTACTCTATCTGGTGGCGCGACAGGTGGGCCCGATGGCCGCCCAAGCCATGTCTAAGTTCTTTGCCCTGCAATGGCATCATGATGGACAGGCTCCTTATCTAGTGTTCGATCTGCCCATTGATCATGAAGATGCCATCGTTCGAGACGCACAAGTCTGGCTGTCTGAGCATTTTTCAGTTGCCGCTCCTATCACGGAAGTGGTCAAACAGTCCGGTATTCCAGAACGGAGCTTCAAACGCCGCTTTAGTAAAGCAACAGGATATGCTCCGATCGCTTACGTCCAACATCTGAGAATTGAGGATGCAAAACGCCGACTAGAACGAACGAATGCATCAATTGATCAGATCAGTTGGAGCGTTGGTTATGAAGATCCAGCTTCGTTCCGACGATTGTTTAAACGAATCACCGGAATCACGCCAGGAGATTACCGACGGAAGTTTAGTGTGCCTCACTTTGCTCAACCGTATCCATAAGTGCTTATTGGCTGCCTATCCGTATACCTCACTCAATCGCTCCGATCGCGCCTGACAAATCTAAAGAAAATCCTACTTTTCCAAAAATTGTTCCAATGGCAACGGATCACTGCTCTGATACCTTACGTACAAGACTTTGAACTCCCGATGAATCCCGATCGGGCTTGTCATTCGCGTTCAATATTTGACGTTGATTTGAGTTCTCCTATGGCATTTCCAACGAAAGCGTCCTTATCCTATTCTTCATCGGGTTTATTGAACCGATCGCTGTGTCCCTGTGGTGGAAATCATCTGCCGCAGGGTCATTTGCAGGATCAAATGACCTATGACCACTGGCAATTTGCCGAGAGTATGCCGCAAAGCCCCACGGATTTGATTGATGATTTGATCAAAATGGGTGTGTACAAACCTCAGGTCTTGCAACTCGCGGATACTTTAACGCAGGTCGAATTCAAAGAGGCATTACTGCTGCGGCAGATCAGCGGCGGCAATCCAGCGCGAGAAAAGTTATGCCGGGCACTCATTAAAGAAGCGGGCGGCTTGGATCAGGCGATGACAGCAGCCTTTGGGGTTCATGCCACCGAATTTTTCAGCAACACGATTCGCAATAGCGATTTTAGTCGGCGGGATTTTCTGAAAAAGGTTGCCGTTGCTGGAGCGTTGATTGCCATGAGTAGTTGCGCTCAAGGGAATCAAACTTCGACAACCCAGGCAGTGGCAGATGATGCGCCTGAAGTCGATGGTCTGGAAAAAACTGACTTGCGAATTGGGTTTATTCCCATTACCTGTGCAACGCCGATCGTCATGTCAGAACCCTTAGGGTTTTATGAAAAGTATGGGTTGAATGCATCGGTGGTGAAGATGCCGAACTGGGCGGCAGTACGAGATTCGGCTATTGCCGGTGAACTGGATGCTTACCACATGCTTTCCCCCATGCCGATCGCTATCACATTAGGACTCGGCTCAACGGCATTTCCAATTCAGCTTGCCAGTATTGAAAACATCAACGGGCAGGCAATTACCGTTGCAATGCAGCACCGCGATCGCGTTCAAGGGCCGGAAGATTTCCGGGGATTTCAGATTGGCGTTCCATTTCCCTATTCCATGCACAACCTGTTAATTCGGTATTACCTGGCAACGGGTGGATTAAATCCGGATACCGATGTCCAGATTAGTGCAGTTCCGCCGCCAGATAGCGTAGCCAGAATGACGGCCGGTGATTTGGATGCCATGTTAATGCCGGATCCATTTAACCAGCGGGCAGTGTACGAAGGGGTTGGCTACATTCACTTACTAAGCAAGGAACTGTGGGCAGGACATCCGTGCTGTGCCTTTGCAGCGAGCCAAGCCTGGATTGATGAAAATCCAAATACTTTTCAGGCAGTCAACAAGGCCATTATTGATGCCTGTGCCTATGCCAACGACAGTGCTAACCGAGAAACCGTTGCTGAAGCATTGATCGATCGCCAGTATCTCAACCAGCCGTTGGAGGTAGTGCAGGCGGTGCTGACGGGTAACTTTGAAGATGGACTCGGCAATACCTTCAATGAACCCGATCGAATTGGTTTTGATCCCTACCCCTGGAAGAGTTTTGCCAAGTGGATTTCCTCTCAGTTAGTACGCTGGGATTTAATGCCGGAAGCTCAGGCAGATTACGCCAGCATTGCTGATGATATCTTCATGACGGATCTGGCGCGAGAACTGTCTGAATCTCTCGGGCAGAATCCCCCGTCTGAAGAAAACCGGGTTGAACAATTGAAGTTCGATACCTTTGATCCAGCCAATCCCGATGCCTACGTCGAAGAACAAATTGAAAAGTTCAACGTTTAGGAGGCAGCCCAATGCAAAACAGCATGATTCAAGGTACCCAGTCTGCTACTAAGCGGATCACTTTAACCACCAATCAAAAAGCCTTTCTGCTGTTCCTTCTCATCCTGGCAGTGGTCTTAGGACTGTGGGAAATGGGGGCGCGGTTAGGTATCTTTTCCCAACTGATGCCAACGGCTAGTGCAACGATCGTCAACTTCTGGAGCTGGATTTCTGATCCATTTTTCGATTACGGCCCGAATGACAAAGGCATTGGTTGGCATTTACTCGTTAGCTTACGGCGAGTTGCGATCGGGTTTGCGCTTGGTTCGCTCGTTGCCATTCCCCTTGGTATTCTCATTGGCTTGTCCGAAGTGACCTCCAAAGCAGTCGATCCGTTTATCCAAATTCTGAAACCTGTTTCTCCTCTGGCCTGGTTGCCTTTGGGTTTAGGGCTGCTCAAAAGTTCTGAAAATACGGCTCTATTTGTCATCGCCATTACCAGTATCTGGCCCACTCTGATCAACACCCGATTTGGGGTCAGCAATGTCGATCCGTCCTACCTGGATGTGGCAAAGACCCTGGGGGCTTCCCGGTGGCGGACACTGTTCAAAGTCATTCTTCCGGCGGCGGCACCCTATATTGTGTCAGGACTGCGGATCAGTATCGGCATTGCCTGGCTGGTAATTGTCGCGGCTGAAATTTTGGTGGGCGGCACCGGATTGGGTTACTTTGTCTGGAACGAGTGGAACAACCTTCAGATCAGCAGTATTATCACTGCCATTATCGTGATTGGTCTGGTGGGTTTAATTCTCGATCGCCTGTTTGGTTTATTGCAGAGTTGGGTTGCGTTTGGACGACGAGTATGATGATTTCTTCACAATCCACGGCCCATTCTTCCACGAACTCTACGGTTCATCTGTCCATCCAGAATGTTTCTAAAGTCTTTCCGGGTCAGCGGGATTGGATGAGCAAGCTGCGAGGACGTTCCTCAGCGGATTTTGTCGCTCTAGAGGACATCAATCTGGAGATTGAGCCGAATACCTTTGTTTCGATTATTGGCCCGTCTGGATGCGGTAAATCGACACTCCTCAATATCCTGGCTGGTTTGTCTCAACCGACGACTGGATCAGTGGCGATGAACGGTGTGCCGATTACCAAACCCGGCCCCGATCGCGGTGTCGTGTTCCAAAACTACGGCTTAATGCCCTGGATGACGGTACTGGAAAATATCCGATTTGCGATCGAAACCGTGAATCCGAAATTGCCGCTTTCACGACAGAAAACGATCGCCCAGGAATATATCGAATTAGTTGGACTGCACGGAGCGGAAGGTAAACATCCCCATGAACTATCGGGCGGTATGCGGCAGCGGGTAGGGATCGCTCGTGCCCTGGCAATTAATCCGCAAATCTTGCTGATGGATGAACCCTTTGGGGCGCTGGATGCCCTGACGCGAGGCTTCTTGCAGGATGAGGTGGAGCGGATTTGGGAACAGCAGCGGAAAACGGTGGTTTTGATCACCCACAGCATTGAGGAAGCTCTCTTGCTGTCCGACAAAATTGTGATGATGACCCGTGGTCCGGCGGCTCGCATTGCCAAAATTTTGGATGTTCCCTTTGCCCGTCCTCGCCATCGAGAAACGCTGGATCAGCATCCTGCCTATCACGAGCTAAAAGCAGAAATGGAATTGCACTTGACCAAGGAAACGCGCGCCGTTGAAGAAGCCCGGATCAAGTAGGGGTAGGCGAGTCACTCTGGGCGGGCAAGATGCCCACTCCACAAGAAATTCAGTTAGGGGTAGGCGAGTCACTCTGGGCGGGCAGGATGCCTACCTCACAAGAGATTCAGCAAAAGTAGGGTGGGCACTGCCCACCAAAAGTGGAATTTGTACTTTAGAAGGAGAGAATCATGCCAGGAATTGAACTTCCAGAAATTACCAAAAAGCTGCTAGCTGCCAAAGAAGCCAAGGGCGTGAGCTTTTCTGACCTGGAAGCTGCCGTTGGACGCGACGAGGTGTGGATTGCAGCCGTGATTTACCGTCAGGCCAGCGCATCCGAGGAAGAAGCCACCAAAATTGTGAATGCTTTGGGCTTGGGAGGAGACATTGCCTCAGAACTCATGGCTTGTCCAGTGAAAGGTTTAGGGCCACTCGTTCCCACGGATCCCTTGATCTATCGCTTCTACGAAATCATGCAGGTGTATGGCATGCCGATCAAAGACGTGGTTCACGAAAAGTTTGGCGATGGCATCATGAGCGCGATCGACTTCACTATCGACGTTGAGAAAGAAGAAGATCCCAAGGGCGATCGGGTCAAAATCATCATGAGCGGCAAATTCCTACCCTACAAAAAATGGTAAGCTCCGCCCCTGCCATTGCCATTAAGCATCCTTAATCCATTAACCTCTTGTGGGGTGGGCATCTTGCCCGCCCAGTCAGCAAGGTAGATTAATTGGCAAGTTATCTAATTCACGATCCTAAGCATCCTTAATCCATTAACCTCTTGTGGGGTGGGCATCTTGCCCGCCCCTTCCCTCAACCCTCAAACAACCTTTTTGTGGGGTGGGCATCTCGCCTGCCCCTTCCCCAAACCATAATACTCATCAGCCCTCCCCAAGTACCATGAAACGATCGCTTCCTCTCACCCCAAAACAGAAAGCAGAGATTGTAAGCTGGATTCAGTACATCACTGTGGTGCTAGCTTTTATCGGATTGTGGCAACTACTGTCCGGTGGATTAACCGCGATCGATCGTTGGCTATAGACCCTTTAGACCAAACGCAGTCAGGGCGCACTGCTGTGCGCCCCGATCAGGAATGTTATTTTTCCGCATACCCCAAAGCTGTAACTAAACCATTATCTTCCCTGAGTGGGACACTTCGCCCAACCGTGCAACTCAGCATTGACGCAGCCGATCTTGCCTGATGCTGGGTTAGTCTCCCGATCCAAAGGGATCCGCATCTCCCATATCAAAGCTAATGGAAGTAGAGCCTCGGATGCTGGATTCTAGTTCCATGCGTTGCTCCATCCGCCGCAGGAAATACCCCGTCATCATTGCGGAAGCCAACAAACCCGCTAGGTTTTCTCGATCGGTTGTCACCTGGACATTGAAGGCTTCTGAAGGCAACACGCCAACCAATCCTTGAACGTTTTGAGAGATAATCTGTTTGATCTCAGGGCTAACAGATTTAGCAACTCTTGCCAAAACTTCAGGAGATTGGTGCTGAAGATACTTCAACAACTGATTCGCCTGACCCTCTTCGATCTCACCACCGAAGAATTCAAAATTGTCAGGGTTAAAAACCATAGTCGCTTTGGATTCCTAAAAAATATTACAGATATCTTAGTCTATTGTGACATTGATACTGACTGGTGTAACCAGGTATTCCTAACTTAGCATCCCGACCCAACAATCGCACACCCCATAAGTACGGAAGTGACAGTAGGTTAATTCTGCTGAACGGAAGGAACAGAGGGGCTGGGTAGCTGATCCACCTGGAAGTATTGGTAAAACTTATCTGTTACCTGAACCCAGGAGGATCGCCCATCGGATTGTCTACGTTTCTTAATAAAACCCAGACTGACTAATTCCTGAACGTGCTGATACGCTCCCGATCCTCGTAGTTCAACCAGAGCGGTCTGGGTGATGGGGCCCTTCAGGGCGATCGCTGCCAGGGTGCGCAAAGCCCCTACCCCCAGATCGACGGGAACCAGGGTTTGCACCAGGTCTTGATAGGGTTCCCGAAGCTGCAAGCAATAGCCATCACGGGTTTCCACCACTTCCAGCGCACTATCTCGATGGGCATAGTCGGCCATTAGTTCAATCAGCCCTTCTTCAATCAAGTCTCGATCGCACCGAGCATACTCCGCTAACTTGGCGATCGTCAGAGGTTGCGCTTTCAGGTAAAGAATGGCTTCAATTCGACTGGCAATACGCGACATTACAGCAGATACCATCGGTTGACCTCTATGACCTCTATTCTCTCAATCTGACGTGGATCTGTAAGCAGACTATGGAAGCAGGGTATGGCAGAATGCCTCTGAGTGTACTGTATGTTGCTTTAAACAGCACACTTGATTCAGAAGGACGGGCAAGATGCCTATCCCACAAGAAACAACTCGCGGGCAGGTAAGATGCCTGCGCTCAGGACGGGCAGGATGCCCATCCCACAAGAAACAACTCGCGGGCAGGTAAGATGCCTGCGCTACGGTTATTTCACTCCCAACTCCCGACTCCCGACTCCCCCTCGCCAAGCAAGAGCCTGCGCTACGGAAATGCGGTTTTAATCAGGCAGTTTTAATCTAAATTCCGTCCGGTCAATTCTACGAAAATGTCTTCCAGATTGGATGGACGAATCATCATTCCGGTTTTGTCGGGTTGCTGTTCTAAGTAAGCACTGGCATCCTGCATCGTCGGGAAAAAGTGATAGTCCCAGCGATCGCCATCTTGCTTCATCAGTAAACCCTCACCGTGCCGCTGGCGCAGTTCGTCCAAAGTGCCCAATTCGATCAGCTTGCCACTGTCCATGATGCCGATGCGATGGCACAGGTACTCCACCTCTTCCATGTAGTGGGTGGTCAATAAAATCGTCATTCCCTGCTGATTCAAACCCTTGATAATCTCCCAGAGGCGACGACGGGTTTGAGGATCTAGCCCGACCGTTGGTTCATCTAAAAACAAAATTTGCGGCTGATGCAGCAGGGCCCGGGCAATCTGCAACCGTCGTTTCATACCGCCGGAGAGGGTTTTCACCAGATCATCGCGGCGATCGAGCAGTTCCACATACTCTAGCCAGCGAATAATTTCTTTTTTCCGCCGGTCTTTGGGAATATGGTGCATGCGCCCATGAAATTCCATATTTTCCCAGACGGTGAGATCCATATCTACACTGGTCTGTTGCAGCACGACCCCAATTTGCTTTTTGACCCCAAAGGGTTGACGAATCACATCATACCCAGCCACTACAATTTCTCCCTGAGTCGGCTGAGTCAGCGTCGTGAGCATCCGAATCGTCGTCGATTTGCCCGCTCCATTGGGCCCCAGTAAGCCAAAGACTTCTCCGGGTTCAATGGTGAGGGAGAGGTCATTCACCACATGAACATTGCTATAGACCTTATGAACACTTTCAATCGCAACGGCGGCAGTCATACTTACCAGGTAAATAATATCGAGAGAACCTTGATCTCAAGTTACAATAGCCCGATCGTTTCTGCATAGCTATCTGCATAGCTAGTGGGCCCAGCCAGAAAGGATCGCAATTGGGCCAAAGCTCCATTTGTCCATTAAAGATTTTTTCACTATCTTGCGTTAGATTAAATCTTTCCGGAGCCGCCAAAGTAACCCTTAGTTCAGGCGGTATAAGAAAGAAAGCAGTTTCTGTAACAAGGTCATGGTTCGCTGGCTTGCCGTTCATGCAACGGTCATATTTCACGCAATTGCCCTCACGGTTGCGATCGCCCTGGTTTCCCAGTTGAAGTCCGATCAGCCCATGCTGCGTCTCAGCTTCAATCGGCGACCGCTCCTCCAAATTCCGCCTGCTCCTCCATCTCAAAATCCTGCTTCAAACGAGCCGGGACTGTAACGAACCGAGAGGGTAAGGCAGATGGGGCTGGCGGGTCTGGCCACCACTGGTATTTGCGTAAATCGATTTTTCCCTTTTTGCTAAATAAAATATTTTCCTGCTCCAATAGCGATCGCTGTAAGTCATCGCTGCCCTGTCGGAAGGGAGATTGGGAAATTTCTCCTTTGGCATTAATGACCCGATGCCAGGGAACGTCTGAATGGCTCATGTCAACCCGGTAAAGGGCGTATCCCACCAGCCTGGCCCGGCGCGGTAAGTTCGCTAACTCTGCCACCTGACCATAGGTTGCTACTTTGCCGTAGGGAATCTGCCGCACCACTTCATAGATCGCCTCATACACAGACACAGACTGCTCCTATGCCCTCATCGCCTAAACTGAACGGTATCTCTGGCTAAACTTAACGTGACTTCATATCCTCCTATGCACTAGGATAATTAACCTTGGTATGCTCAAGGTAGCTTTGGTAAATCAGTATTGTGGCACAGGCTTCTCCCCCCCTTCGGCAATTCATTCATCGGCTCTGGCAATTCCTCGACTCTTTGCTGGACTCTTCCGCCTATCGAATAGTGGCGCGGCGGCTAGAGGCATCCAGGGGTTGGCTGTTGGCTCTGGCAGTGCTGCTGCTGCTGTACCTGTGGAATTGGCCGCTGGTGGTATCCGGGGGAGTGGGTCTGGGAATAATGCTGGCGGTTTATCTGGTGCAGCAAGGCCAGTGGCAATTGCCGTCCGTGGAGTGGCATCGATTCTGGAGCCGATCGAACCGACCCTTCACTCTATCGGTAATCAGTGGCGTGGTGGGCTGCTTCAGCACCTATGTGTCGATCGCCATCTGGCAGGAGGCAGGGGGTTCCTGGGTGGCGAAGGGGATGATTCTGGAAGGAATAGGGATTTTGCTAATCCTGGGTTTGCTGGTCTGGCAAATGGTGATCAAACCGCTGATCGATCGTCCTGATCTGAAGCCAGAACCTGCTTCCAATTCCCTCTTGACTGAGTTAGCAAATCCTGACCCACTGCTGCGGTTGATTGCGATTCGGCGGATCACTCAACAAATTATCGCTTCCCCTCACTCCACGGTTCACCCGAATGCATCACCGGATCAGTTGACTCCTACCCAGACTGCGGACTGCTTTCGGCTGATGCTGAACCGCGAAACAGAGCCGATCGTCTGTCGCGCCTTAGTCGAGAGTTTACAACTTTTAAAGCAATCTTCTCCCCAAGCCTCCAGTTCAGCTTCCTCAACTGCTAAAACTACTCGATCGCCCCAACTCCAGGGCAGTTCGACCCAGCCCTTTGCACCCAAAATCAGCGAAAAGGCTCAAGTCGATCCAACCTGAATTCTGGGTGTTACTCTCAATCTGAACTGGCTTGCCGATTGGAAGACAGGGCATCCTGGGCAGAAAGTCCATTTCCCTGGGAGCCAAAGAACCACAGAGCGGCAGCCGCTTCGGCGCGGGAAACCGATCGCTGCGGCTGGAACAGGGTGGTGTAGCCAAAGGCGCGACGGATGTTGGACAGATCCCCGTTCTGGTAATCCGCAAGTACGGCGCGGAGGGCTTCTGGGCTAATGCGGGGGGCATCTTGAAAGCCCCAGGTTTGCTGGACTGCGTCGATCGAGGCATTGGGTAAAGCCTGTCGGGAGTCGATCGGGGCTTTCCAGAGCACCATATCCTCACGGGTCAGGGGGGCATCGGGACGGAAGGTGACGGCAGTGGTATTGCCGGAGAGAGAACTGGGAATTAAGCCAGCATTGGCTAACCCCTGGATCGCCCCAAAATCTGGATCATCCGTTGAAACATCCTGAAAGGCGGGTTGATCCGTCGAACTGCCCAACCGGATCTTGCGGGAAGGCTGATTGGCGTAAATCAAGTTATTGGACTCTACTAACCAGCGGGCATATTCCCGACGGGTAATCTCCTGATTCGGGTTAAACTCATTCCCCTCCACCGACAAAGCACCCAATTGCCGCAAATCGGTAATGTAAGGCTGAAGTTCTGCGGGGGCTTGCTCTAGATCCGCCAAGTTCGGTGCAGCTGATTCAGGGGCAGGGGTGGCTGGATTCGTTGCCGCATCGCTGGTAGCCGGACGATCGGTGAACTGGTAATTGATCGTAAATTCGGTCGCCTCCAGGTTATTTTCTGATGCTCTGGAGGGTGCGATCGCCACCGTCACGCGCAAATTGTCTCTGGTTGCCGATACGACTGATGCGGAGTTGGCTGACTCATTGGATGACTCAACAAGCTGCCAGCCCTCTTCCTGAAATTGCGACTGGTAAAACTGCTCCACCTGACCACGATCGTCTGTTGTACGCCAGCGGGTTTGCCCGATCGAGGCTGAATGGCCCGGCTCTGAGCCACCCGGTTGGGGGAAGGATGCGATCAGTGCTGCGTTCGGGTAAGCCGGAATTTCACCCGGAAAACTTCCCGGCAACTGCACACTGTCCGGACTGGGGCGATCGGCCGGGGTTGGAGTCGCCTCGGTATCAGTCGTTTCTCCGTCCCCTGGCTCTCTGCCGCCCAACAAAGTCGGGTTATTGTTCAGAGCTGGATCTGCTTCAAGCGATCGCTCCAGATTGGTTGTCCAGGCTCCATTGGCGCAAGACGTTAGGGCAAAACTAACCGCAACCCCAGTCAATAAAGAAATTTTCTTCCGAGGAACTAACACAGGCAACTCACAGCGCGAGATCAAAACTATCTACATCTCTACGCTAGCGCACGGAAAGAACATTGTTTTATGCTCTCAGTTTTATGCTTTCAGGCGCGGATCATCATCAGGGTTGATATAGTTCACTTCCCACGGCCCAACGGAGGTTAGTTGAATCACCGTGTCCCCTTCTGCGATCGCATAGTGGCGAAATTCTGGCGGCATCGATACATAGCTGCCCGGTTCCAGGGTTTCTGTAGTGGCTCGATTCAGTTCATCTCCGGTTCCCAGTTGAAATAAACCAGAGATGGCCGTAACGCGCTCCACTCCCGGATGCCAGTGGGGAGAGATGTAGAAATCATCCGGCATCCGAATTCGCATGGTAAAGACTCCCAGTTCGCTGGGACTTCCCTCTAGTAGGGCAACTTCTGCACCGGGTTCCAGGGAAGGGGGAGCGGCTTGCCATTCAACGGTTTCTGGGAAATAAAGCAGCCGTTGCTCGGGGCCACGGTCAACAATTCCGGCGGCTAAGTTGTCCTGGGCTTGCAATAGACCTGGAATCAGTAGGGCGAATAGTAATGCACCAATGAATAGAAGTGACGATAAGGCTTTCATGGGAATTCTCCTTAGTGACGTTTCAAAAGAGTCAGCCCGTCTCAATTCATCTCTAGCGACGGCTAAATGGAATCAGCATCGGAACCTGATGGCGATAGTCTGCATAGTCTTGACCGTGAATCCTGACGAGATCCCGTTCTTCCAGTTGAATGGCGGTCAAAATATACAGGGTTGTGACAATGGCAAACACTAGATGAGCAGCCGTCATGGTGGCGGTTGCCCAGAATGCAATCAGGAACCCAACATAGAGCGGATGACGAACGTATTTGTAAGGGCCGGGTGTGACAAATTTGGGCGGTGTGTATTCCTTGTTCCGTAGATAGCAGTAGACCTGACGTAAGCCAAACAAATCAAAATGATTGATTAAGAAAGTGCTAATTAACACAGTCAACCAACCCACTCCAAATAACCCGTAGAGCAACTGGCGGATCAGCGGATTTTCCACATTCCAGATTGTGATGCCGAGCGGTTGCCAGAAGTAGAAAAGGGTGAGCAAACAAAGGCTAGAAAACAAAACATAGGTGCTACGTTCAATCGATTTGGGAATGATTTGAGTCCACCGGGCTTTGAATTCTTGCCGAGCCATGCCGCTGTGTTGTAAGCCAAACAAACCGAGCAGTCCAATATTTACCAGCAGTGCTTGCCCCAGGGGAATGATGGGGGCAGAGTCAATGGATTTAGGCACAACCAGATTGCCAACAAATCCGATCGCGTACAGAAATGTGGCAAAAAAGATGACATAACAAACCAGTCCGTAGATGAATGCAGACACTCTAGACCATTTGTTTTGAGCTGCTGTTTCAGGTGTTTGAGTAACCATTTTTCCTCCCTGAATTGTTCAATAACGGCTGATCATCCTTGTGGAAAGAATCGATCGAAAATCTTGAAGTTGTTCTGGAAATAATTGTTCTGGAAATAATTGTTCTGGCAACCATGAATCCAGAATGTGGAACAAATCTCGCTACGATCAGCTCACTACGCCTGATGTTCTGGCTTTTTACCTTCAACAATACTGGTGCCAAAATTGTCCTGAAGCGGCGTGATCGCAATTAGCTCGAAGCCTGCCGTTGCGTACAGTTCTCGCCACTGTTCCTCCGTCCGTTCTTTGCCGCCGCCGAAGACAATCATATCTACATCCAGAAACTTGGCGGGTGTCCCCTGGGTATTGCCCATCGGTGGCAGCACCGCATCGACACACAGCAAACGGCCATCACCCGTCATGCTTTGCCGACAGTTTTTAAGAATCTGAAGGCATTGTGCATCATCCCAATCGTGCATGATGTGCTTGAGGATGTAGACATCGGCTTCGGGCACGGCCTGAAACATATCTCCACCGACAAGCTTCAGCCTTTGGGTAATATTCTCGTCCTCCCCCTGAATCTGTTGCTGGGCGATCGGCATCAGCTCCGGTAAGTCCAGAACCACCGCTTGCAGGTGTGGGTATTGCTTCACAAGGGCGATCGCCAGATGCCCCGCACCCCCTCCCACATCCACCACTTTTTTAATCTGGGAAAAGTCACAATGCTCCAGCACTCCCCGCATTGAGTTCAGGCTGTTGGCTTTCATGGCTGCTGCGAAATCTGCCATCTCCTTAGGGTTGGACAGGCAATACTCCCAGTAGTTCATGCCAAACAGGGCGATCGGCTGAGATTGTCCCGTTCTCAGGGCATCTTCCAGTCCCCCCCAAAGCTGCCACCAACTGGCTCCAAACACCTCGGTCAGTTTCTTAAGGGATACCGGGGAATCGCTGGTCAATACCTCCGATAGGGGAGTGATACCAAACCGACCATCTGCCCCCTCGTTGAACAGTCCGATGCTGGAACAAGCCCGCAGCAACCGTTCTAGAAATTCCGGTTTGGCATCAACGCTCAGGGTTTGGGTCAATTCTTCAACTGATTGAGGGCCATGGTCTTTTAGACGATCGGGTACGTCCAGCCGCGTCAGGGTCGAGATCGACTGGGACACCCAGGCACCCATCACCATTTGCATGACAACATCTGTGGGTTGGGGTGCTTTAGTTGTGGTTGGTTGAGTGCGATCGTTCATAGTTCCTCCTTGAGATATTGGTCCTGTCAACGACAAATTGGGGTGCAGTTGCAATACCTTTTGCTTTCACAGCCGACCATATGGGATGAGATGAACCCTGTTTAAGATTTTTTGTTCATATTGATATCTACTCCGACCCCAACAAAAAGCGAGATACAGACTCCGCATTCAGATCGGGTGCTGTATTCATGCCCTCGTGGGTCTGATCTGGTAGTACCTCCACATGGGCCTTAGGCTCGAGTGGCCACCGTCAACAGGTAAGTGTTTTCCAGAATGGCTGTGCCGTCGGAGGCGACGTTATACCGACTGAACATCGCTTTCAGATCCTCCCGCAGGTTCTCACCATGCCCCTGTTCCGCCGCTCGTAGGGCTGAACCAAAATAGGTCATAAACACTTCGGTCGCGTGCTCAATTGACCGAAAGTATTGCAAGGTTGTGCGCTGTTCACTGCTGATCGAACGGGTGCCAGATCCGAGCAGATCCTCCAGTCCGGCATCCGTTCCCCAATGTAGAGGTGACTGAAGGCCGGATGGTCGGGGCACATAGGTGCCCAAAATGGCAAAAAACTCGCCACTCCAGCCTGTCGGCATCGGACTGGCCAACGCAATCGTCCCGCCTGGGCGGCAGACCCGGAGCATCTCGTGGGCGGCCTTAGCCTGGTCAGGGGCGAAGTGAACCCCATACACCGAAAGCACCACATCAAAGCTGGCATCCACAAAGGGTAGATTTTGAGCATCCTCAACCCTGAAGGACACCTCTAGCCCCTCAGCCATAGCCCGCATCTTGGCTCTTTCGATCAAGGCTGGTACGTAGTCGATTCCAGTGACATCGCAGTATCGTCGGGCTGCTATCAGGGCGGCATTTCCACTCCCACAGGCTACATCCAACACCCGAGTCCCCGCGTGGGGGTCAACCTGTTGCACCAGGGCTTCGGCCATCCGCACATTCTGGCGAACACCGATCTGATTAAAGTCGCCTGTGGCCCATATTTTCTGCTGGTCTGCGGTGATGGCGCGGTAATCAATGGGAAGATCTAGCATAGGACAGGTTCTCCACAGAATTCAGAAGTTAGAGAAAAGTTGTTTTTTCCTGTACAGGGTTATGGGGAAGCCGCGAAAGATCTCCAGTCTCTTCTGGGTATCTGGTGACAAGTACTGATATCTACGCCGACCTCAGCAAAAAGCGAGATACAGACTCCACATACAGATCGGGGGCTGTATTCATGCCCTCATGGGCTTGACCCGGTAGTGCCTCAATGCGAACCTGAGGTAGGACAGATGCCAGGGCATCGGTGACATAGAGATCCCGACGGCTTTCGGTGCCAATCTGAAGCCGCACTGGGAATTGCAGATCACGTAAGCGATCGAGGTCAAAGTCATAACGGCTCAGAGCGCGGATATCCCCCAGCGACACTTTTGCATCAGCGAGCATATCCGACCAGAACTGGGTGCGCCGCAGGTCATTAAGTTCGTCTACGGGCATGGCTATGACTTCGCGACAAAATGTTGTCACCAGTGCATCCCAGTTTCCAGACTGGGCTAGTTCCTGCAGGCGGTTGAGCGTGTCTCTGCGAATAATGTGCGGCCACGGGGGTTCGTAGAGTACCAGCTTGCGAATGGCACCCGGCACCAACGCCGCCGCACCGAGCGCAACTTGCCCGCCATAGGAGTGTCCGAGGAGAAAGACCGCTTCGTCGAGGGATTTGACCAGGGCAGCCACATCCTGGCTTTCATCCTCTACACTGTGATTCTGGGTGGCATCGGTTTTTCCCCGACCGCGCCGGGCGATCGCATAGACGGTAAACTGCGGTTCAATCAACGGTTTGATCAATGCCCAGTTGGTTTCGTGGTCTGAGAAGCTGCCATGCACCAGCACTAAAGCAGAACCACTGCCGTACTGCTCGTAGGAAACGGTGGTTTGAGTTGGTGTGGTGATCTGTCGCATTGCTTTAAATTCAAATATCAAGTTTGCTCTCACTGCTCAACTGGAATGGCATCGATCGGCAATTCAAACGCGATGAATAGCACACAGGGATCGCCTTCTGTACAGAAGCCTTCGTGGGGCAATTCTGCCGGGCCATAAATGTAGTTACCCGGTGCAATCTGCAAGGGTTCCTGCTCCGCAAAGGTCAGTTGCAGATTTCCCGATACCAGGGTCATGCGTTCGGCTGAGGTGTGATAGTGGGGAGGTAAGGCAGAATTGGGCGGCACCCTGAAAAAGATATCTGAGTTGTTCTCAGCCGGATCACCCTGAAGTACTGCCAGCTCACAGCCCGCCGGAAAGAAATCGGGACAGGCTCCCCACTCCAACTGCGGATCGTTCACGGCTGAAACGATCGCCCTTTCCGGTGCAACGGCCAAAGCGCATGAACCAACAATCGCCAAAGTTACGAACGCCAAGACCACTGCCTTAACCCATCGTTTGACATTAAAAAGTACTGATGGCATGGTTCTATATCCAAAATTATCAAGATGGTACAATCAGCATCAATTACCTGGAATCAATTCCGGTTTGGCAGCAGGCTGCACAGCTCACTCCGCCGTGGTTGGGTCGATTGGTTTCACTCACCGATCGAACCCACTTGCGCCCTTCAACGCATCAATTCACGCATGGGTTAAGTCCACTGAAAATCTTTATGGATGGTCACGAAGAAGAGCGTATCTTCCAGGGCGACCAACTCATGGTTTTCGTCCTTTTCCATCAGGACGTAATCGCCAGCTTGGGCAACGTTGCCATTACCGACATCAATTTTGCCCTGAATAATATAGCTTTCCTCATCGCCAAAATGGCTGTGAGAAGGCACTTTTGAGCCTTGCTTCACTCTCACCAGGGCAGCCAGTCCGTTGTTTTCATATTCCCGGATTAAGCACAATTCCGTTCCTTCAGAATTTTCTAGTGTGGTAAATTTACGTTCATCAACTGTTAATATCTTCATGACATCATCTCCCGATTCAGTCGAAATTCAACAAAATCCAATTCCTGGAGCGCGCGCATTTGGTTCGCCCAGTTCACCCAGCAGAGCCATTGCCCAGTTGATTGAATGCCTAATTCTGGGTGATGGAAAGTCCAAGTTCATTGCCAAATTTCGAGTGCCGACTGGGAACCCGATCGCGCCTCCCAAATCCTGGCTTCCAGCTATACTTGCGATTAAAACCCTTACGATTAAAATCAAAGACTCAGGATTGGTTGAACGGTGTTTCAGATATCGTAGATCAACCGGGTCAGCGCGGTCTTGAAAAAAAATGACCTACTCATCAATATCTCTAACCATCTCTCCTGGAACACCAGGCTCTCCGGGCAGTCCAGGGAAGTCAGCCACCGCAGCTTTAGCTTTCTGAAAGGTATTGGGCGCACAGCCACAGAAAGCATGAAACTCCCGCGTGAAGTGGCTCTGGTCACTGTAACCGCAATCTAGCGCAATCTCGCTGAGGGTATGGTTATTGGAAGTCCTAAGCAGTCGGTAGGCCTGGGCAAATCGCATCTGGCGGGCCGCCGCTTTCGGGGTGACTCCCGTTTGCTCCTGAAACTGCCTGGCAAAGTACCGATTGCTCCAGCCAATGGTGCGGGCCAACTGCCGAATTAAGATACACCCCCCCTGAGCTTCCAGTTGATTCCACGCCCAGCGAATTTCTGGACGAACGAGGTGCTGAGAGGCAAACAGTTTTTCTTTCAGGAGGCGATCGACCAGGGCAAATCGTTGTGTCCAGGACGATTGTTCACTCAGTTGTTCCACAAGCCGATCGGCATCATCCCAAATATCCTCCAGGGCAACGACTTCTTGAACAAACTCAGTTGCAGCACCCTGAAACAGCCGATAGGCAACCCAGGGAGGCAGAGCGATCGCAATACAATATCGCTCTCCATCGTGCTCCCGCAGCAACGGTTGCGCTTCCAGTCCAGCGACAAAGGACTGGTTCACCCCAGAGTTGATACCAGAGTCCACCCCAGAGCCAATCTGACGAATCTTCATGTCACTGCCAAACCCCAAAACCAGCATCACATGACCACTGGGAGCTTGCAAACGACACACAGGTTGTTCTGTGTTTTGGTAGTAGCCACTGTAAAGACGAATCGAAGACCGCAAGGCAAAAGTTGGCACCCTGGACACATATTCCCAACCAGGAACATTTGAATGGGTCAATACTGTTGGTTCTTTAATTTCAAGCATCGGTCAAGGAAGTGCCGAGTGCATCTTCAAGTTCAGCGAACCGTCTGATATGGCCACCCTACCGTTTTTGAAAGGAAAGGAGCAACGGATGAAAACACTCTTAATGGTTTAGGGAATCATCCGTTGGCTAAAAACACGCTTAATCATCCAGTCGCAGCAGCTTACGATAAAAGCCCTGGGAAAAATCAGCCACGCGATTCGCTTTGAAGTAGAACAAGACTTCAATCAAAAAATCTACAAATTCAAAGTTGGCCAGCATCACTTCATAGCTCAACTCGGCATTGCCATCAAACTGCAAGCGGCAGCGAGTCAGATCGGCCGGCAAGGATGAAACATTCCAACTGGCGACAAAGGGAATGCTCTCACCCCCTTCGATCTTCCGAATTCCCTCTAAACTGCCCACCTGATACAGGGTAATGGCTAACGGTAAGGCACTCCGTTTGCGCCCCTGGTAATAAGGCGCGTAGACATTGACTTCACGCGGATTGGCTGGCTGGAGTTTTTCCAAAGACATGAACCTTCCTCAACTTTGCACTGCAATGCTGCACCCAATGGGGCACCAAACGACACCAGACGAAGAACCAGGGTACAAGGTCTAGTATGGAACCAGGGAAATGATCAAGAACAAAGTACCGGGAGGGTATGCTTGATTCCCTAACCTATAGTATTCCCGGAGAGAGTGGGTAGGTTTCACCTGCGGATAAAATTCTGCGAAGATTTGGACAGCATTGGGTGGAGGGCAACGAGACGAAGGTGGCAAAACTCAGGGTTGTGGTTGTGGGAGGTGGGGCGGCGGGCTTTTTTGGGGCGATCGCCTGTGCCGAAGCCAATCCGGATGCGGAGGTGGTCTTGTTGGAGGCAGGGCAACAAGTCCTTTCCAAGGTGAGAATTTCGGGTGGGGGACGCTGTAATGTCACCCACGCTTGTTTTGAGCCAGCCTCATTAGTGCAACACTATCCCAGGGGCGGTAAGGCACTGCGGGGAGCCTTTACCCGGTTTCAACCTCGGAATACGGTGGACTGGTTCACCCAACGGGGCGTGAAGCTGAAAACGGAAGCGGATGGGCGAATGTTCCCGGTGACAGATGATTCGGAAACGATCGTCCACTGTTTAATTCAAGCGGCAAAGACCGCAGGGGTGCAGATTCAATCGGGTACGCCCGTCGTTAAAGTGGTGCAATCTGAAAATAGGTTTACCCTGACCCTGAAATCGGGAGAGTCCATCACCGCCGATCGCCTCCTCTTAGCCACAGGCAGCAGTCCCCAGGGGCATCGGTTCGCTAAAACCCTCGGCCATTCGATCGTTCCGCCTGTTCCCTCTCTGTTTACCTTCACGGTTCCTGATGCCCAACTCCGCGAATTAGCAGGGATTGCGATCGAACCGGCTCAGGCTAAACTCATCGTGCCGAATGAAAAGCCTCTGGAGCAGACGGGCGCGATTCTCATCACCCATTGGGGTCTCAGTGGCCCTGCGATTCTGAAGCTATCCGCCTGGGGGGCACGGTTACTGCACGATCGCCGCTACCAGGCAACCCTACAGGTGAACTGGCTGCCCCAAAAAAACGCGGAACAGGTTCGCCAAACCTTACACCAGATGAAAACGGATCACGGCAAGCGATCGATCGCCTCGGATATTGGGTTTGCGTTACCCCGACGGCTCTGGCAGTATATGGTGGCGCGATCGGGTATTGCTGAGGGCGATCGGTGGGCGGGTTTATCCAAGTCGGCCATGAACCGCTTGATCCAGGAGCTGACCCAGGGGCAATTCACGATTCAGGGGAAAGGGGTATTCAAGGATGAATTTGTGACCTGCGGTGGGGTGAGTTTGAAGGAAGTGGACTTTAAGACGATGGCCAGTCGGCACTGTCCGGGGCTATATTTTGCCGGGGAAATTCTGGATATCGATGGGGTGACGGGCGGGTTTAATTTTCAGAGTGCCTGGACGACGGGATGGTTGGCGGGACAGGCAATGGCAACGAATTCGTTGGGTTGACTGGGTATGCCTGCACGCAAGTCCTGGCAGGATTAAAGTTTAGTCAACAGCAGATTCAACAAATCTTCAGGAGTCGATCGATGCGGGAATCAATTGTTTATCAGGAAATTTTGCAGGAAGGACGAGAAGAAGGGCGGGAAGAAGGGCGACAGGAAGGAGAGGTTGCCATTATCCTGCGGCTACTGAACCGTCGGGTAGGAGCAATTCCGGCGGAGGTACAGGAGCAAATTCAGCGTTTGGCGATTCCGCAGCTAGAGGCGTTGGGAGAGGCGTTGCTGGATTTTGCTACGGCAGAGGATTTGCTGCATTGGCTGGAGTTTGCCGATCGGTAGACTGGTATACGCTCATGATCAGAAGGCGATCGTCCAGTGGCGCAGAATGCAAGGCGATCGAGGAAACACCTTCAGCAGCAAAATACTGAAAACGAGTAAAGAGATTTAAACTGGAGATCAAGATTGAGGACTCACTGATGCAGCAATCCTATCAGGTGAATGCGTTTTGGGATACAGATGTTGGCGTTTGGGTGGCAATCAGCGATGACATTCCGGGGTTGGCAACAGAGGCAGACACGATCGAAACATTGAGTCAAAAACTGCGAACCTTAATTCCAGAATTGCTGTTTTTGAATGGGGTCATTTCGCAAAATTATGCAGGGTCGATCGCGTTTGTTGTGGACAATGCGAAAAAATCTTCGCCAAAAAGATTGACGGAACCCTCAGAATTCACTACGCTATTCGATTAAGGCGATGAAATCCCCTGGTGTGGTAAAAAACGTCGCCAATCCTCAGGAATCTGGCGTGACCGAGCGGTGATGACAACACCACTCAGCCACTAACCCGACAGACAAGTTACCAGCGAGTCTGTACAGGCTGGGGTCTATTTTAGCTAAGGTTATAACCAAGGGTTTAGATCAAGGCTAGGAGTGATTCTGGTTTGGTGGGGAAAACTGGGTTCCTGAGTTTCTTCCCCTAAACAAAGGAATTCTTTTCATGACAGGCGAAAACTTCATATTCAACTCCGGCAGCGAATTCGACTCGTTGCCGAATCAAGGGTTGCCCAACCGGGAATCGATCAAATTAGTGGCGATCGGTTCCCATGAAGGCGTGAATGAGATCATCCATCAACTGCACGTCCTCAACGTCCGGGATGCCACCACCTGGAGCCGCTTTCTCCCAACTCCCAACCCGAATGAAGTGATGAAAATCAATACCCACTACCGCATCCGGAGGTAAGGATAGAAACCAAATAAGCTGAAACTCTTGTGGGGTGGGCATCTTGCCCGCCCAGTGAACGAGGCAAAACGATCGCTCAGGTTGTTTAATCCACAATCGTTAATTGTATTTGTCCTCTCTCACCACGCTAATAGAGAGACGATCGCAGGCAATAATTTACTACAAGCCTCCGCCAGTTTGGCAGCATCGGGGAGAGCGGCGACGGTTCCTTTGAGGATCTTCACGGACGTATTGGCGAGTTTCTTGAGGGTGCTGTCCTGGGGATTTTGTCCGGCTTTGGCCAGGGTGTTAACCTGTTCTAATGCCTCGGACTTGTCCGTATCTGGTAGATTGGGGTCTTGCTCAATCGCCTGCTGCAACTGAGTTAAGAGATCCGCTAACTGGGCCGCTTCGGGGCGGGTAGTTTTCAGTTGGTGGATAGTATTGCTGACGTTGCCGCTAATTTCGCCCAAATTGAGGGTGCTGCCCGTGAGGTTGATGTCTCGTCCTGCGTTGATATTGCGGCTTTGGTCGGTGCTGTCGTTCATGGCTTTACTCTCGGCGGATGCCTTTACTTCAACGGTAACAGGTCGGTTTGCCATCATTTGCACAATTTTTGTCATCTCGGCACTTTGCTGGCGGTAGATAATAATTTGATCGTCTTTGGCTTGCAGTTCGGCATGGTACTTGGCTTCGAGGGCCTGCAATGCCAGTTCATAGATTTGGTTAAATTCGCTGTGGATCTTTTCTTTGTTGGCATCGGGGGGAACGTTGACCCGGGCGACGACCACGCCATCCCCTTTGTTTTCGATACTCTGGATTGCTAATTCAGTGCCTTCGTTTTCCACCTGCACCTGCTGGAAGGCAGCGACAAACGCTTTCCAGTCCACGCCATTCCGAAAGATCAAATCAACAGTACTCAGCACCTCCTGGAAAAGTTTGGTAAATTCTCCGGGGGCAAAGTTTCCACTGCTGGGGCGGCGTTCTTGCTGTTGTCGCATCAGGTAAAGGTATTGGCAGTCTACCGCTTCTAAAACAGTGGTGTGATCAATGTTCCAGGCTTCGATGCAGGCTCCGGTAAGGTGCGCTCTAGTCAGGTCGGTTCCCAGCAACAGGGCTTCCCGGAGGTTGGCTTCTCGCAAGTCTGCTTGCTGCAAGTTGGCTTCACTCAGGTCTGCCCATTGCAAATTCGCCTGATTCAGGTTCGCCCCAGATAGGTTCGCTCCTCGGAAATCGGCTTTCACGTAGGATTTTTTGTACCCATTACGGCTGACAAGCAGATCCCGAACGGCAGCATTTGCCAGGATGGAATTGCCTACTCTGGCCCGATCGAGCTTGTTCACCTCCTGCCAGCACACCTGATCGAGAATGGTTTGTTTCTGGCGGGAAGCCTGGAAGTTCGTACTTTTCAGTTTTGCTCCGGTAAAGTTTGCCCCGGTTAGATCGGCTCCACAGAAGCTGGTTCCGCCCATTGCGCCAAAGGCAATCCCAAAGAGACGCACCAGGGCAAATTTTTCATCCCCCTTGAGGGCCCGGCGTGCCATGTACAGGCTAAACAGCACCGTCAAGACTGTGCCTGCAATTGCGACTGCGACTGCGCTGGCACCTATCACTATGCCTGCGACTGCGACTGCGACTGCAAATGAAATCATGACTACTACTGAAAATGAGCGCGCGCCTACGCCTGCGACTACGGATGAAAATGCGAATGCGAACGAGGCTGCCCCTCCGACCACGGATGCAACTGTAAATGTGATCGTGCCTGCAAATGAGGATGTGACTGCGCCTCCGACTACGAATGCAACCGTAAACGAGATCATGCCTGCAAATGAGAACGCGACTGCGATCGTCATTATTGCTTTGGTTGTCAAACCTTGACGGGCAATTATCCAGAAAGTGGCAGCAATGACAAAAAGCATTGCCAAGGCAGGGATTATTGTGAAATCTCTAACTATACTCGGCTCGAAAAGAACAAATAAAAAAACAGCGTTGAACAACACTGCTACAAAGTTGAAAACAACCGACAAAACGAATGACAGGATGAGTTGCACCCCCCACCATCGCTTTTGCACCCCCGCTTTCGCCCCTGAAAAGTTCGCCCCCTGCAAATTAGCATCAGTAAAATTCGTCCCGCGAATATCCGCCTCGCTGAAGTCTGCCCCTGCCAGATCTTTACCCTTAAAGGATTTTCCCCGCAGGTCAAGTCTGCGGAAATCTCGGTTTCCGGCAGCATAGCGGTTTAATACCTCTTTGGCATTCATGGCATAGACTTTGGGGAGAACCGCAAGGGGGCATTTTTATCTATTTCAATATAATTACCGCAGTGAGGCAAGAAATTCCGCAAAAAGGTAAATTAATCCTCAAATCTTGCACCTTTTCTAACCCCCTGCCCTCGAATCATTTTGGAACTGCTCGCTGAAGTCCGTTCAAACAAAATGACTTTTTCGTCAGGAAAGGCTTTTAATCCATTTATGCAGGTAGGGGCGATTCGTGAATTGCCCCCACTCAGAATCAGGGCAGGCTAGATGCCTACCCCACAAGAAATCTGCTGAAGCAAAACGATCGCCCTTTGCAGTTGATCCTGGCAAGGACAGGTACTCTACTTGAGATGTAAAACCTTTCGTATAGCTATTTCCGCCCCAAAGCCTGCTGAATTTTACTAATCTGAGCCTCTGCATCTCCACCTTGCTCAAAGGCTTTCCAGGCATCGGCAATTAGGGCGTTCAGAGATTGCATTTGATCAGGCGGTAAATAGTCGAAGTCACCAACATCAAAAGCTTGAGCGATCGAAGCGAGATATTCTTCCTGCTGTGCGCGACTAGCCATGCTCTGATCTTCCAAAACATTAAACCAACTTTACCACCTTGCGAATCAAGCTACCTACCCCCAATTGTCTATTCATCTAAAAGCCGATCAGTTTCAATGCACTTTCAATGCACTCAAAGATTGGGAACACACACCCACATATCGGGTGCTTTTACCTGCATTTTCAGGCAAACCCGACTTAAACCAACCTCTACTGCTTGTAAACCTCCCTTTCGTTACAGTAGCAATATAGCGCGTTTACCAGGAGTGCCCCCTCTATGTCCGATCGCCCCTATGATGTTGTCCTCTATGGTGCCAGTGGTTTTGTCGGGAAACAAACCGTCCAATACTTTGCCCGCCATCCGGGTTCTGAATCACTGCATTGGGCGATCGCCGGACGTAACCGCCAGAAGCTAGAAGCCGTCAGAGATGAGGTGGGTGTCACCGTAGATGTATTAGTTGCCGACAGCCAGGATCAACCGGCGATCGACAACATCGTGTCTCAAACACGGGTACTCCTGACCACAGCCGGGCCCTTTGCCCTCTACGGCAATACCCTGGTTGATGCCTGTGTCCGCTTCAAAACCCATTATGTCGATATCACCGGAGAAACGCCCTGGGTTAGAACCCTGATCGATCGCTATCATGCTCAGGCCGCAGTAGATGGTACTCGTATCATTCCCTGTTGTGGTTTTGATTCTATTCCGTCCGACCTCGGCACCTATCTGGTTGTTCGTCACCTACAAGAGCAATTGAATCTGTCTTGCAAGCAGGTACAGGGCTATTTTCAGGCCTATGGCGGGTTTAATGGCGGCACCTTAGCCTCTGCTTTCAATCTCTATGACTCAGCAGGAATTACACAGATAAATGATCCCTTTCTGCTGAATCCGTCTACATCACACACCCAAGCTGAAGTTGAACAGAACCGCGACCCGAAAGCCCCATCCTTTGATCCAGACCTCCAGACCTGGGTGGCTCCCTTCTTCATGGGAGCTGTAAATACCCGCGTTGTTCGCCGCAGCAGTGCTCTATATGATCAGTGGCAAGAGCCTTATGGTTCAGACTTTAGCTATCAGGAGTATCTCAAGTTTGATCAACCACTGGCATGGCTGAAAGCAACTGGGGTCACCGCAGGTCTTGCCCTGTTTGCCGGTGCGCTACAACAACCTCAACTGCGATCGCTCTTTCAACCCATCCTGCCCCAACCGGGAAGCGGCCCTTCAGAACAAAAAATGGATGAGGGCTGGTTCTCCTGTGAATTAGTGGGCACTGCCACAGATGGCCGCAAGCTGCGGGGACTGATTCAGGATCAGGGAGATCCTGGCAATCGAGCAACCGTTAAATTCGTTTGTGAATCAGCATTAAGCCTGGCACTCGCAACGGATGAGCTGCCAGGGGGGCAGGCAAGGGGCGGCATTCTGACCCCAGCAACAGGGTTGGGTCAGGTTCTGGCAAAACGGTTACGTCAGGCAGGAATGACCGTCAGCATAGATTTGTTTTGATCAGATCCAGGGTTCATCATCGTCCTCTTCATCATCCTCATCATTTAGATCTTCTGCGTCATTCTGATTCTTAGATTGATCTAAATTGTTCTCTCGATCGCTCTCAAAATTACTATCTGATTCATTCTCAAACTCATCCTCAAACTCATCCTCAAACTCGTCTTTAAGCTCATCAGACAACCGATCGCCTGCCATCTCCGAATCGATCGAATCATCAGTAACCCTCGCCCCCGACCTTGAAGCAGCTTGGCGATCGGATTTCTCATCCAGCGTCAATTCACCCCAAACATCATCCCACTCATCGTCATCCCATACATCTGGCTCACCCTTTACGTCTTCATGCTTCACGTCTTCAGGCTTCACCTCCTCACCCTTCACCGCTTCACCCGTCCCAACCTCCTGCCCATCAACCTCCTCACTCCTCACTCCCTCACTCCTCACTCCCTCACTCCCCGCTCCCTCACTCCTCACTCCCTCACTCCCCACTCCCTCACTCCTCACTCCCTCACTCCCCACTCCCTCACTCCTCACTCCCTCAACCCAATCCCCCGTCTGCTCCAAAACCACCCCAATTCCCTCTTCCACCTGCTGACTCAAACCCTGCGTCCGTTGCTTCACCTGCTCCGCCACCGTCTGACTCTTACTGCGGAGGCGATCGACCCAATCCTGCGGGAATTCCTGAAGCCGTTCATCCAGAACTTTCACCTTTTGCTTCGCCTCTTGCGTGAATTGCTGCGATCGTTCCTTGGCTTCCTGAGTGAATTGCTGCGATCGTTCCTGAGTTTGCTGCGTGAACTCCTGGGTTTGTTGAGTGATTTCCTGGAAGCGTTCTTTGGTGCCAGATGTGATTCGGTTGGCCCGTCGAGTGATCGATCGCCACTCAAAAGCAGCCTCCTCCCGGACAAATTCCCTGACATCCGTTAACTTTTGGACAATCCCCTCTCGATCGAGGTGCAACGTCGGGACGACTGAAGCTGCTACCAGCACCCGGTTCTCGTTAATGTTGAGAATTTTGGCCGGCGGAAGCTGATAAATATCCCCCAAAATTCCCGATAGTCCGTTCGAGACAAACAGGTAGTGAACAATCTTGCCATTCTTCAGCTTAAACAGACAGTCGTTAATTTTGCCAATCCGCTCCTGAGGGGCAGCCTCCGGTGTATCCCCATCCGCCCGCCAGACCTCATACTGAAGCAACGATTCCAGCACCCGCACCCGCTCCGCATCCGTGGCATCTGGTGGAGAATGCACCAGAATACTGTTGTCCTGAAACTCCGCAACTTGGGCCAGACGATAGGCAAATTTTTTATTGCCCAAAAAGCCAGACTTACAAACAAACCCCAACACCCGATGGATCGGTGGATACATCCACAGCACCTCCACCCGCCCCATCTCCACCCGCGAATCTCGATCGATCACCAGCCGATTCATCAGATCGCTCTGCCGCATTGTCTTAATTGGGTCTGTCATATGCCCTTTTTTCGCCTCAGTCCTCATCCCATCTTATTTTGGATTTTAGATTGGCGATTTTGGATTGAAAAAACCTGACCTTTAAAGGGTGCACCAGATTTTCCCCTGTCGCTTGCCCTGCTTCCAACACTATTGTTGAGAACTGCACCTACATCTGAGGGACGCACAGCAGTGCGCCCCTACCAGGGACTCCTGACTCCTGACTCCTGACCTCCTCACTCCTCACCCCTCACCCCTCACTCCTCACTCCCCATTCCCCATTCCCCATTCCCCACTCCTCGCTCCATCCACCCCCACCAACACCATCCAATTCAACGCATTCACCCGCGCATCGTAGAGGGTGACATCAAACAGGGCAAAGGCAATACAGCTAGTGAACGCCAGCAGATACGCCAGGAGGAGAGCCTTATGAGTCGGAATCAGGGCTTTGGAGCTAAACGATCGCACGCCGCAAAAGCAAACATAACCCACCCAAACCGTAAAACCGATCGCCACGAAGATTCCGCCATCTGCCAGCATCATCAGCCAAAAGTTATGGGGATGCACCACATCAGCACATTCCACCGGAATTACAGGGAGAGTTCGTTGGGCTAAACAATCTGGATAGGCACTCAGCAACCGTTCGGGAAACTGAAACTTATAGTTCCCCAGCCCCCAGCCAAACCAGGGTCGATCGCGCCACAAATCCAGAGCAATGCCCCATAGCCGCAGTCGAGGATCATCAGCCCAGGTCGTGGGCAGGAGCGATCGTCCGCCAATGCCAAATACGGCTGCACCCGTCAAAATGCTGATGACTCCGGCTGTAACCGCCAGCCAAACCCGCCGACTGACACGCAGGAACCGGCCCCAGCACAGCCCAAACCCCATCAGTTGCAGCACTGCGACCACCAAGCCATTCCGAGAACCAGAGCAGAACACTCCAATCAGGCTGGAGTAGGTTCCCAGGTAAAGTAGCTTTGTCAGGTGGGGGGATTGAACAAAGGGCGGCGATCGATCGAACCGTTGACAGGTCGCTTGATACAGGATCAGTCCCAACCCCAAGCCCAGGATAATCACCAAATAACTGGCCAGGGCATTGGGATGATTAAACATGACCGTAGCCCGCCCAAAATGAGGACGATCGCGCACCCAGTCCACAAAGGGAATCCGCCGCATCGGTCGAGGAATCCAGTTCGATCGCAGAATGTATTCCCCCAGGGCAATCAGATTAATTGGAATGGCCGTAATCACCAGATCCAGAGCAATCTGCGCCAATCGCTCTACAGGCTTCAGGATCGATAGAACCACTGCAAAGAAGAGAAAAAACGGCAGAAAGTTGGTGAGTTGCAAAAATGCTTCCCCCCGATCCTCTGCCCCAATGCAGCTAATCAGCAAAAGTCCGGTTAGTAGCCATAAACCATTACTGGCGATCGGATCAAGACTCGATCGCTTAACAGGTGGTGTGGTTCGACGAAAAGAACCCGTCAGCCACCGTCCGGCCAGCGTCAGCGTAATCACCCCCAATCCGACCAACCCCAGGTAGGAAAGATAGGGCAAAGTAATAAGGCTGCCCCGCAAAAGGTTGTAAAGAGATGGGATCGATCGCATACCTCCTCACTCCTCACTCCTCACTCTAATACGCTCCCTCCGCCGTAATCACCACCCAGAGCGTCCGCAGCAAAATATAGACATCCAGCCAGACCGACCAGTTCCTCACATAATACGCATCCAGATTCACCCGCTCCTCATAGGTAATATTATTTCGTCCAGAAATTTGCCATAGTCCAGTTAGCCCTGGAATCACCTTTTTGTATAACTCAAACTTACTACCGTATCGCTCCACCTCTTCATCCACGATCGGCCGTGGCCCCACCAGGCTCATCTCACCCCGCAGAATATTCCAGAGCTGAGGCAGTTCATCCAGACTAGTTCGCCGCAAGAAACGACCGACACGAGTGACGCGGGGGTCATAGCGCAATTTGCGATCGCGGATCCAGGCATCCTTCAGTTCAGGGTGTTTATCTAAATAATCCTGAAGGGACTGCTCCGCATCTCTCACCATCGTCCGAAACTTCCAGGCTTTGAAGTGGTGTCCGCCTTGTCCGATGCGAATTTGGCTATAGAAAATTGGCCCAGACGAATCCAATCTCACCAAAATCGCAATCATCACGATGAGTGGCAGCAAGATCAAGCCGCCAATCAGGGTCGCCGCTAAATCAATCAAAAACTTAGTCAACCGGGGCCGGGTAACAGCAATCGTTGCCGAACCTCTAACCCCAGAACACCACCCATATCCTTTGCCGACACCCACAGGCTGGAAAACTCGAACAGATCCGGAATAATCAGCAAATGGGGAAAGGCCGTCGCATATCGCTCCAGCAAACTCAACAGCCGATCGCGGGGAACCCCAGGCATGGCAACGATCGCATAGGGAATGTGCCGTCGTCGAGCCAGTTCGGGAGCCAGAGCTACTCCCCCCACCACCGGAACCCCTTCCAACCAACCATGCTTCTCCGGGTCGTCATCCAACACCAGGACAGGCTTCAAGCCAATGCTGGGTCGCTGATGCAGCGTATGAATCACCATTTCCCCGGTCTTACCGGCCCCCAACAGAATCACCGGATAGCCCCACCAGCGTCGCCGGGCAAACATCGATCGCACTAAGGCGCGGGAAATCAACACCAGCACAATGGATAGGATCCACGCCAGCAAAAATACGCCGCGATCGTACACTTCCCCTTCCCGCCGAAACAGCAGCGTTGCCGTCAGCACAAAGTAGATGAGCGTTGTGGACAGACTGGTCCAGCGCAATTCGTCGATCGGGCTAATAGCCACCCCTGGATAAAGCCCCACGACTGCATAGGCCACCACAAATAGCCCCAGGACAGGAGCCAGTTGCCAATACAGCAGGGGATTGAATTGTTCCTCAAAAAAGACTTGTCGGATGTAGACGCTGATCACCCCGGAAAGACTCAAACCCACCAGATCTGCCATAACCATGAAGATAAACGTGGGGGATGAGCGTGTGGAGATACTCAAAGCGGAAAGCGCGGGCTGTAACGTTCGGTTCAGTTGCATTGCAATACATTTCTCCTCACGCTAATACTCTATGCCATTCCCCTGCAAAAAACAGTCCATTTCTGCTCAATAAATTGAAAAAGTTTTTTTCGGAAGTGTTCTGGGGCAAATTTCTCTGCGTTGTGGCGCAAATATTCCGGATCAAAGCAATAGCTTCCCGATTCAAATAACTTTACCGCCTCTACCAAACTTTCTACGGTTTGCTCTGGGAAAAGGATGCCCGTCTTCTCGTGAATCACTGATTCAGTGGCTCCCCCTTTTCCGTAGGCAATCACAGGAGCACCCGCCGCCTGGGCTTCCACCAGGGTAATGCCAAAATCCTCAGCCGCTGCATAGACAAAGGCTTTACAGCGTTGCATATAGTCCACCACCACCACATCCGGTTGATGTCCCAGGAATTGAATATTGGATTTGGCCATCGACTTCACCCGTTTCCCCTCAGACCCATCCCCAATCACCACCAGCGGCAACCCCAGCCGATTGAAGGCCGACACAATCAAGTCCACGCGCTTATAGGGCACAAACCGCGACAGCACAAAGTAGAATTCTTCCCGCTGGGCACAGGGCTGGAAGCGATCGACATCCACGGGAGGGTAAATCACATGGGCCGATCGCCGGTAGGTTTTCCAGACGCGCCGTGCTACGTAATGGGAATTGGCAATAAAGTGATCAACCCGGTTCGCTGTGGATAAATCCCATAGCCGCAGGTAATGCAAAACTGCATGGGTCAAAAACCCGCGTATTCCCCGGTTTAGCTTTGCCCCCTGAAGATAGGCTTGCTGCAAATCCCAGGCGTAGCGGATCGGTGTATGAATGTAGCAAATATGAAGCTGGTCTGCGCGGGTTAGAACCCCTTTAGCCACCGCATGATTGCTGGATATCACCAGGTCATAGTCAGATAAATCAAACTGCTCGATCGCCAATGGCATCAGAGGGAGGTACTGGCGAAATCGCGGATTGGCGAAGGGAAAATGCTGCAAAAAAGAGGTTTTAGCAGGCTTATGCTGGATGAATCCCTTCAAAGCATCCGGAAGGAATTCCACCAGACTAAACAAGTCTGCCTCTGGATAAAGGTTCAGAATTTGTTCAACCACTCGTTCAGACCCGGCATAGGTGACCAGCCACTCATGAATCACCGCTGTCTTCATCACACGCTACCCCCTCCACTCCCAACACCAACACGCCCCTACTATTTATACGGATAGCGATCGGTTCATCCAGAGACTTGCATCAACAGAATAGCAGGAGATCTCAAAATCAAGACATCACTCGATCGTTCTGCCAGAAAGATTTCATGCCCCATAAATCTCGATATCGCCAGGAAAGCATGAGGCGATCGACTGACAGGAGTAACCTTGGTTAACGACGTTTAACGACTTCGGACTCAAACCAATTAAACTAAGGATCGTAAATTTGTTGGGAAAGGGATCTGCAATAAAACGGCATCCTAATTTTGGAAGAAATCTGCTGTAGGGGTGCACTGCTGTGCGCCCCCCAGGTACGTTATTTTTCCACCACTCCCCATACGGGCGAACGCAATTCGCCCCTACCCTACTTCCCACACGGGCGAACGCAATTCGCCCCTACCCCCTACTCCCCTATGGCTGCTGACTGCGATACCTCCGCTCCCCATTCCCTCACTGCCTGCGCTCGAACGCTGGGGCTACCCCAAATTCAACGGCATCTCTTCATCTGTGCCGACCAAACTGTGCCAAAATGCTGCGACAAGGCAGAAAGTTTAACCGCCTGGAACTACCTCAAACAGCGGCTGAAGGAACTGAAGCTCGATCAGCCAACGGACGATCGCCCCAGTTGCATATTTCGGACGAAGGCGAACTGCTTGCGCGTTTGTCAGCAAGGGCCCATTTTAGTGGTTTATCCGGATGGGGTTTGGTATCACAGCGTGACACCAGAGGTTATCGAACGCATTATTCAGGAGCATCTCATCGGCAATCAAATCGTCCAGGAATACGCTTTTCTGGTTCACCCTTTGCCTGAATCAACCGCCAATGATGCTTGAGGCATGGGAATGAGAAATGAAAATTGCACTTATAGGAATTCCTATGTAGCGGATACCCTGTTTGGTTTGCCCACTCGGCAGAATTGCACCAATTCTTGAAGAATACGAACCAAACAAACTGAACTTCTTGTGGGGTGGGCATCTTGCCCGTCCCGTCAGTGAGGTAGAACAATTAACAGATGATTGGATTCCCGATCCTTGGGTTCCCAGTCTACTTGGGTTGCCAGAGTTCTCAATCCAAGAGATTGTTGCGAAGTGATAAATCTTGTCAACTGTAGTTCCGAAGTCCCCAGTGACCGTAGTTCAATCTCAGAAAAGAAAATTATAATAGCACCGTGTGTAGAAATGCGCACTCAAGCGTTTAACTGTGTCCAACCGCAATTTAACAGTTATCCTAGAAGACAGGATTAAAGCGAGGGCAGCTTAATCCAGTACATTCAGCGATCTCCTGGCCTGGTCTGGTTCTTCGCTGCTAAATGGAGACCTTCGCTTTGGTTTGAAAATTGTCAGCCATGACCGATCCAGTGAAACCTTTGGCACTATGTAAAAATACTGGGTGACAAAATGCTGGCTATCGTTAGATAACTGGATATCATAGATTGGCAGGACTCTATTCATCCTAAGCATGGTGAGTAATGGAGCATGAGTAAGGATACTGGCGTGGGAGAGCATAAACGGCTGCTTTTAATTGACGATGACCCCAACCTAATTTTGTTAGTCAAAGACTATCTAGAGTTTCGGGGCTATGAGGTCATCACGGCAGAAAATGGTCAGGAAGCTCTGGAGGTATTGGATCAAGATACTCCAGACATGATCATTTGCGATGTAATGATGCCTCAGATGGATGGCTATTCTCTGGTGGAACACGTCCGCAAAAATCCCCGCACAAGCTGGATTCCGGTGCTGTTCCTCTCGGCGAAGGGGCAAAGCCAGGATCGGGTGAAGGGATTGAACACCGGTGCTGATGTCTACATGGTGAAGCCTTTCGAGCCAGAGGAGTTGGTGGCTCAGGTTGAATCGTCCCTGAAGCAGGCTTCCCGCTTGATCCAACGTCAGGAGAAATCCAGCGACTCAGCTCCTCGCATTCAGGTTCCCTTTGATGTGGAATTGACCCCCACTGAGCTACGGGTAGTGCAGTATGTGGCGCGGGGGATGGCGAATCGAGAAATTGCTGAAGAACTCAACGTCAGCCAACGGACGATCGAAAGCCATGTCAGCAATATGCTGGGCAAAACAGGGCTGCATAACCGTACAGAATTAGCTCGCTGGGCGATCGAGAACAGTATGGCCTAATAGTTTGATAGTTTGGCGGTTACCTGGGCGGGAAGGGCGATTTGCTGATCGCCCTCGCTTTAGATGGTCATAATGTCGGTTTCCTTCTCGGAAAGGATTTGATCAATTTTACCCACGTATTTATCTGTGAGTTTTTGGATGTTGTCTTGCAGATCGCGGGATTCATCCTCAGAGATATCACTCGCTTTTTCTTGCTTCCGCACCGAATCGATCGCATCCCGACGGATATTGCGAATTGAAACCTTGCCTTCCTCTGCCATTTTCGCGGCTTGTTTAACCAACTCCTTCCGGCGATCGCTGGTTAGAGGGGGAATATTCAAGCGAATAATCGACCCATCGTTACTGGGGTTGATGCCCACATCTGACATCTGGATCGCCTTCTCAATCAAGTTCAGCGAACCGCGATCGTACGGTTGAATCGTAATGGTTGAAGCATCAGGGGTGCTGATTCCAGCCAGCGACTTTAGCGGTGTAGGAGAGCCGTAGTATTCCACCATCACCCGATCCAGGATGGCTGCATTTGCCCGTCCCGTCCGAATCGTATTAAATGAGCGTTGAGTGGCCTCAACGGCCTTTTGCATATGATCTTCAACTTCAGGTAATTTCACAGGAGCCTCCTACAATCGTTCCAATTGATTCTCCCATAACCGCCCGGCGAATGTTACCCGCAACGGATAGATTAAACACAATGATCGGGATATTGTTATCTTTACACAGAGCAATTGCGGTGGTATCCATCACTCTAAGGTCGTTGTTTAGGACGTAAGAATAGGTCAGGCTTTGATACTGACGGGCATCCGGTTTGAGCTTTGGATCCGCATCATATACACCATCTACCTTGGTTGCCTTAAAGACAACTTCCGCATTAATTTCAGCCGCTCGCAGGGCTGCCGTTGTATCGGTGGTGAAGAAGGGATTTCCAGAACCTGCCCCAAAAATAACCACCCGACCCTTTTCCAGGTGACGGATGGCCCGACGACGAATATAGGGTTCAGCGACTTCCTGCATTTCGATCGCCGTCAAGACCCGGGTTTGGACACCGCCTTGCTCCAGGGCATCTTGCAGGGTCATCGCATTCATTACCGTCGCAATCATGCCAATGTAATCTGCCGTAGCCCGATCCATGCCTGCGGCGGCTCCGCTAATGCCACGAAAAATATTGCCGCCTCCCACAACGATCGCCACTTCCACGCCCTCTGCCACAATGTCAGAGATTTCTTGAGCGATACTTTGAACGACCTTGGAGTCAATTCCGTAGGCGAGATCGCCCATGAGAGCCTCGCCGCTTAATTTCAGCAAAACGCGCTGGTAGGTTAGTCCCATGAAATGATAGTTTTTAAGTCCTAAGTGCTTGCAACATAACAATAGCAGTAGAAGAATGACCTATTGTTCAGGAGCTCACCGGAATTCGGCTCCAGACCTTAGATCAGCTCTACTGTTGCTGGGGCTGCCGCCATTTAACGGGACATCCCACAGCGGTTGTAGATCCGACCTCTCCCCTTCCCGCAAGAAGTTGTTCGATCGCATCTCGTAAGTAGCGCACCGTGACTGCATCTGGCGTTTGTGGGCTATCATCGATTGCCCCGCCATAACGAATTAACCCTGCCTGGTCAATCAAAAACACCTCTGGAGTCCATTTTGCTCCAAAGCCTTGAGCAACATCCTGAGTTACATCCCTGAGATAGGGGAAGTTCAGTTGGTGCTCTATCACAAATGACTTCATCGCGTCAAAGCTGTCTTCCGGACACTGGTTGTCATCGTTTGGATTAATGCCAATCAGCGTCACTCCCTGATGGAAAAATTCAGTCTGAATGCACTTCAGGCGATCGAGGTAGCTCTGAACATAGGGACAATGGTTCCCCATGATGACTACACCGATCGCCCGAAAGGTCTGCAAATACTTGGCCAAATGATGCACCGAACCATCCGTTCCAGGCAACTCAAAATCAGGTGCATAGTGACCGATCACAGCAGAAGTCATACAGTTTCAGAGTAGGGACAAAGCATCTAGTGAATAAATCCTACACCTAGATGCAGTATTACTTCACAGATTGTACCCTTGCTAACCAGCATTGAGACGGCCTTGCCCCTCTTAGAACCTATCCAGAAAACCCCGTCAGGGGTTTTGGATACCAAAAACTCTAGTAGACCTTAGCGTGAGTTTAGCGACCGTAGAGCGGGCATCCTGCCCGCGCAGGCTAGAAGCCTGCCCTACAGATGGTAGGCCTATTCAAGCCGCAGTGTACTAGCAAGTTTTCGGTTAGGCACTAATAACTCTACTTATCCTCTGAGAACTCTGCGTCGATTACATCATCAGCACCATCGGAGGGAGGAGTACCACCACCAACATCTTCACCGCCTCCTGGAGGAGGAGTAGCTCCTTCTGCACCTTGATAGATGCTGCTGCCGATCGTATACAGAACTTGCTGAAGTTCAGTCGTCAGAGACTTCATCTGATCTGCATTTTCCTGCTGAATCGCTTCCCGCAAAGCCTTCACCAGTCCTTCGACCTTGGTTTTGTCATCCGCAGAAACCTTATCGCCCAGTTCGCTCATCTGCTTCTCTGCCTGGTATGCCAGAGAGTCAGCCTGGTTCTTCAGGTCAATCTTCTCGCGCCGCTCCTTATCGGTTGAGGCATTGCGCTCGGCTTCATTCACCATGCGTTCTACTTCATCCTGAGGCAGGGTTGATGCGCCAGTGATGCTGATGGACTGGGCTTTACCCGTTCCCTTATCCTTCGCAGTAACGTTCAAGATCCCGTTTGCATCAATATCGAAGGTGACTTCAATTTGCGGTACACCACGAGGTGCTGGCGGAATGCCATCCAGACGGAAGGTTCCCAGACTCTTGTTGTCGTTTGCCATTTCCCGCTCACCTTGCAGGACGTGGATCTCCACGTTGCTCTGCCCATCAGCAGCGGTAGAGAAAGTCTCAGACTTTTTCGTAGGAATAGTGGTATTGCGAGGAATGATCTTGGTCATAACTCCGCCCAGGGTTTCTACACCCAGAGACAGGGGAGACACATCCAACAGCAGAATGTCCTTGACTTCCCCAGCCAATACACCCGCTTGAATCGCGGCACCCACTGCTACAACCTCATCCGGGTTCACCGTTTGGTTGGGATCTCTGCCCAGGACGCGCTTCACCAGATCCTGGATTGCCGGTATCCGAGTGGAACCGCCTACCAGTACGACTTCATCAATCCCGCCTTTGTCTTTCTTAGCATCGCGCAGGGCATTCTCAACCGGAATCCGGCAGCGATCGATCAAGTCAGAACAAAGTTCTTCAAACTTAGCCCGCGTCAGGGTTTCATCTAAATGCTTCGGCCCATCTTGGGTCGCCGTGATGAAGGGCAGGTTAATTTCAGTCTGAGTGACACTGGAAAGCTCAATCTTGGCTTTTTCGGCTGCTTCGGTTAGTCGTTGCAGAGCTTGCTTATCCTTGCGGAGGTCAATGCCTTCCGAAGCTTTGAATCGTTCCGCCAGGAAGTCTACGATTTTCTTATCAAAGTCATCTCCTCCCAAGTGAGTGTCACCGGAGGTCGCCAGCACTTCAAATACGCCATCGCCCACTTCCAGGATTGACACATCGAAGGTACCGCCCCCAAGGTCAAACACCAGAACGGTTTCGTTGCTCTTCTTGTCTAATCCATAAGCTAGCGATGCAGCGGTCGGCTCGTTAATAATCCGCAGTACTTCCAATCCTGCAATCCGCCCTGCGTCCTTCGTAGCTTGACGCTGAGAGTCATTAAAGTAGGCAGGAACGGTGATTACCGCTTGGGTAACGTCTTCACCCAGGTACTTACTGGCATCTTCCTTCAGCTTGCGCAGGACTTCAGCAGAAATCTGCTCTGGTGCAAACTGCTCACCCTTGGCAGAAGAATCAAGCTTGACATTACCGTTAACGTTCAGCACCTTGTAGGATACTTCTGTTAACTCGTTGGACACTTCGTCATAGCGACGACCAATGAACCGCTTCACCGAATAAAAGGTGTTCTCTGGGTTCATTACGGCTTGACGTTTGGCAATCTGTCCAACCAGACGATCGCCATTCTTTGAAAAGGCTACGACCGAGGGAGTTGTCCGAAACCCTTCTGCATTAGCGATAACAGTGGGCTTCCCCCCCTCCATAACTGCGACGCACGAGTTGGTTGTTCCTAAGTCTATTCCAACAACTTTTGCCATAAAACAAATACTCCGGTTCTAGTACTTCTAGCTCCTAACTGAGAAATTCATCTGGGGGCTTGTATCCCTCGGCTGTAGGTGGGTCACTCCCGATCGCCCTGAATCCTCGTAATCTTCTGATGTATCTGACACAGTAATCCAGGGCAGGACTGAACTGTGCAGCAGAGACGCGGCACTACTTATATACTGTGTGCCATTGCCCATTCGATGAAGGCGGGTTTACCGAACACCAACTGGGGCGGTTAAGAATTCTGGATTTTCATGATTCAAGAGCCACAAGATCCAAAATTCCTCAACGCTTCCAGTGTAGGAACTTTGCACAGTCTACGGATTGGGGTGAACCGTAATGATGCTGTTGTATTTGCCGCCAAGGGGACGATCGCAGGACGCAGAGCAAGCATCCTGTCTGTAAAGGAACAATCGCTCGATCGCAGTTGTCCAATTTAACTTTGCAAGGGAGCATCCTAACTGATGCCAGTTGATCAATCGACGATTGCTCCATTTCCGTAGCACAGGCATCTTGCTTGCGAATGAAATATTTGCCATGCAAATAAACTCATGCAACTTGAAGAACAACCGCTCGGAGTTTTAACTTGCCAGATTAGAGACTGTGAAATAGAAAGGCATAAAAAAAGGGCGAGTCCGTTGAAAGACCCGCTCCTAAAGCATCATAAATTGCCCCACTTTCTACGGTTTTCCGCTGATCCTTGGTAGAAAGGTTAATATTAATGTAACGTATTCGATCGATTTTGGGAAGGGATTTATGCAACTTTTTGATTAATTTAAATTCCAAATATTTGAGCCTGAAAAAGAGGAAATTTATCCTACTTTTCCAACTAAAGCTGTTAGTTTCAAAGTGAATGTATTTCATCTTTCCTACTTCTTAAGTTTCTCGAAATGCGATCGAGGTTCCAGCGGCAGATCCTGGACACAAATTTCACCCACTTTTCCTACTTTTCCTGCTTATAGCGTTTGACCTGTAGGGCTTCCCTCCTGCACCGAGGGCATTCAAGCGGGTGTACGACTCAAGGGAAAGGGCGTGTCGGGATGGTTCCCTTCCCCACTCCCCGCCTTCTATTCCCCTAACAACAGCCTGGGTGGAGTCAGCCAAAACAACTCGCTTCGCCCGACGGGATTTCCTGTTTGCGGGATGAGAATCCCCATCACTCCAGCTTTTTTCACCACCAGCCGCTGCTTGGGTTCGCCCCAGACCAACTGCTCCGCCCATTCCCCCAGATCCGGTTCATGCCCCACGATCGCCAATTGAGTCCCCCCGTTCGATCGCCAGGATTCTAGCCAATTCAGCCAGTCCGTGAAGGAGCCAGCCGGTGCAAGATAGGGAGATGGTTCAAGATGTTTAGATAGCCCGAGCGTTTGCAGAATTTCGGCGGTTTGCCGGGCCCGAACCAAAGGACTGGTCAGGATCAAATCAAACCGAATATCTAGCTCATACAGTCGTTTGGCGACTCGTTTGGTTTTGCGAATTCCAGCATCGGTCAGCGGTCGTTCATCATCATTGGCATAGGTGCCTCGTTCCGTTGCAATTCCGTGTCGAATTAAATAAAGTTCCATTGGTCAATTCTTTAAACTTAGAGTTTAAGCTTTACAGCATACGAGGACACGGTAGGGTGAGTCTAGGACGGGGGAGTATGTCACGTTTGCAAGTCTGACCCTCATCCCCCAACCCCTTCTCCTACAGGGAGAAGGGGAGCCGGATCGAAGTCCCTCGCCCTTTGGGAGAGGGATTTAGGGTGAGGGCGACAAAAGTGAATGCTCCTTAGGACGGTATATCTTTAAGTTCACATTAAGTCCACTTTAAGTTCAATACAGGATCGGAAATCGTGATGCGGTGGTTGCTCGTGCTGGTGGTCATGTTGGGTCTACTGTTGGGAGGATTCAGTGCGCTGCCGATCGGCATTATTAGCGACACGGGAGTCTATCAAGCGCGATCGATTCACCATCCCGATGGCATCGGCAAGTTTTATATGGGGCGAGAAATTGCCCAGGTAATGGGACATCAAGGCGCGGCCTGGTTGGAGCGATCGAGCCGCGAACTGGAAGAACGTCCTAATTTGTTGCTGACTGCTCTGGAATTGCAGCCGACGGATGTGGTTGCTGATATCGGAGCCGGGACAGGATACTTCAGCTTTCGTCTCAGCCGTTTCGTTCCCGAAGGTCAGGTATTGGCGGTAGACATTCAGACGGAAATGTTGGAGATTCTGGATTTCCTGATGCGGGAAAACCAGATCGAGAACGTTGAACCCATTCTGGGGGCGGAGGATGATCCCCATTTGCCGTCAAATCAAGTCGATCTGGCTTTGATGGTTGATGCCTATCACGAATTTGCCTATCCCAGAGAAATGATGGAAGGCATAGTCCAGGCATTGAAACCCAACGGACGAGTGGTATTAGCTGAATATCGCGGCGAGAATCCGTTAATCCCCATCAAGGGACTGCACAAAATGACCCAACGCCAGGTGAAACGAGAGCTGCGATCGGTGGGATTGGAGTGGGAAAAAACGGAGGAGATCTTACCGCAACAGCATTTAATGTTTTTCAGAAAACCAGTTTGAAGGGCTGGGGAGGGTGAGTTCGATCGCAGGTAAAAGGTTTGGGTAGGGTTGCTGAGCAAGCAAGATGCCTGCGCCACGGTTTGGTTAGGGTTGTTTGAGCAAGCAAGATGCCTGCGCTACGGATTCACTCCTCACTCCTCACTCCTCACTCCTCACTCCTCACTCCTCACTCTTCTCCCAGCCTCAATCTGCCTTACCACCGTCAACGCCGAATAGCTTACCCCTGCCGTACCCTCACCGGGATGGGTAGAATCGCCCACCAACCACAAATCCTGAATCGGAGTCCGGTTAGCAAATCCAAAGGGGCCAAAGGTTCTGACCCGCTGACCAATACCGCCCACAACCCCTCGATCGCGCTGGGTATATCGGGCAAAGGTACGAGGAGTGGCGGCTTCACGGTGAACGATCGTCTCATCATTCAAGTTAAAAAACTGAGCCAGGCGATCGATCGCCTCATCAGCATATTGCTGTTTGAGGGACTGGTAAGCTGCATCCCGCTGTCCTGCTCCCTGTTGCCACCAGATGGACGGATCGGTAAAGGAAGATGCGATCACCGTGGCATGGCCCGCCGGGCCCGACCATCCCCCGGACGACTCACCGATACAAACAGGGAATTATTTTCGGCGATCGGGGCTTCGTAGTCATAAAGAAATTGCAGATGGGGTGGGCAGTCGGGAGGCAGGGCAGATTGTTTGACTCCCAGGTAGATCACAAATGCACCAGAGGCAGGCGGTAACTTGTCCACGCGCTGCTGATAGCCCCGTGGCATGGCATCTCCCAGGAGTTGCACCAAATTCTGAACGGTGACGTTGGCCACCACCTGATCCGCAGGCGCAATCCAGACCTGACCGGACTTCTGATCCCGAATTTCTACTCCTTTAACTTGATTCCCTTCCGTCAAAATCCGCTGCACCGTATGGCGCATTAGCAGTGTACCGCCATCCCGCTCCAGGGATTCCACAAGGCGATCGCTCAGGGTTTGCATACTGCCGTGCAAGTGGTACAGCCCACGAGGTGACTGGGAAACGCCCAGAGCCGTTGCCGCGTAGAGTAAAGCCGTTTCTTCGGCATCCACCTGGGAGTAGAGTTTAAGCTGTAGATCCAGAAAAGTTTTCAGTCGGATATCCTCCCCCAATCCATACCAGCGGAGAACCTGACCAACGGTGGAAAAGGTGTGGGGTAAGGTCAACACCGTATCGGGACGGACGGCTTTCACCATCTGCCATAGATCCCACAGATTTCGGGGAGGTAACACCGGATCTCGCGCCTGAAATGCCCAACTGTAGCGGAACAGGTCAGCCATCAGTTGCCAGAAGGGTTCACTGCCCGGAAACTGTCGTTGTCGTTCTGCTCGCCATTGGTCTGGATCTCGCCAGACATTGATCGGTTCCTTCTCCCCAGGTAAATAAACCGCGCAGGCTGGATCACAGGGAGATGCAGCCGGTAAATTAATCCCTAACTCTGAAAAAATCCGGTGATGAATCCCACCCGGTTCCAGCCCAGCCACCTGGGTTGCCCCCACATCAAAGGTAAATCCCTTACGCTTAAACGTAGATGCACATCCTCCAGGGACGATCGCCTGATCCAGCACTAAAACCGAGTCCCCTCGATGGGCCAGTAACGCCGCTGCGGTTAACCCGCCAATGCCTGCCCCAATCACCACGATTCTGGCAGCCGCTGGGTTGGTAGAAGTTAGAGTCCGATCGAAAGCCTGCCGATTTGCCGCAACATTCATTCAGATTTTTTACATTTCTTAATACTCGTAATTCTATTTTAGAGCATCAAGCTTGTGGCGCAGGGTTTCTGCCTGAGTCAGTAGCTCCGCCTGCGGGAGGGATTCCTGTTCACCGGAAGCCAGCCACTTGAGCTGTACAGTTTCACTTTCTGCCTCAGCATCGCCCAAAATCAGGCAGGCAATAGCCCCACTGCGATCGGCCCGCTTAAACTGTTTGCCAAAGGCACTACCGCTCAGATCCAGTTCTACCGAAAAGCCCAACCGCCGCAGGATTTGAGCTAATTTCATGGACTGCGCTTCGGCTCGATCGCCCCTTGATACCAGGTAGAAATCCAAATTTGCGGGGTGAGGCGGTTGGAGTTGTTGCAGGAGTAAAATTAATCGCTCTAGCCCACTGGCCCAACCAACTGCCGAGGTTTCCGGGCCACCCAGTTCCGATACCAAGCCGTCATAGCGTCCGCCTGCACAGACCGTTGCCTGGGAACCCAGGTCATCCGACTGAATTTCAAAGACGGTGTGGGTGTAGTAGTCCAATCCGCGCACCAGTCGGGAGTTGATGTTAAACGGAATGTTCAGATCAGCCAGTAATTGCTGAACCTGCTCAAATCGGCGTTGGGAATCGGGACTGAGGAAGTCAAGGATGCTGGGAGCGTCCTGGAGAATTGTCTGGGTTTTCTGATCTTTACTGTCTAAGATTCGCAGGGGATTGCGGGTCAAACGATCCTGGGAATCTGCATCCAGATCGGCTTTGTGGGGCGTTAAGTAATGAATGAGAGCTTCCCGGTACTGCTGGCGATCGCTTTGATCCCCAATCGAGTTAAACTCCAACCGCAAGTTCTTCAAACCCAACTCGGTCAACAAATCAGAGGCAATGGCAATCACCTCCGCATCGGCACGGGGATCGGCACTGCCCAACACCTCCACTCCGACCTGATGGAACTGTCGCTGTCGTCCAGCCTGGGGCCGCTCATAGCGAAACATAGGGCCGAGATACCACAACCGTTGCACCCCTCCCTGGGCATGGAGGTGATGTTCGATATAGGCGCGTACCACTCCTGCCGTTCCTTCGGGACGTAAAGTCAGGGATCGATCGCCGCGATCGCGGAAGGTATACATTTCCTTGCTGACGATATCCGTCGCTTCGCCCACTCCCCGCTCAAACAGCTCCGTTTGCTCAAAGGTGGGAGTCCGAATTTCCTGGTAGGCTGCCCGTCCCAGTACTTCCCTGGACACAGCCTCTACTTGCTGCCAGTACTTCACTTCCTCTGGCAGAATATCCCGTGTACCTCGAATTGCTTGAACTGTACTCATACCCTAATGACTTACCTTATTGAACCGCTTCCCAGTCCCCATAGCGATCAGCATAATACGCCAAAATCTGTTCAATCCGCTGCTGAGATGCACTATCGGCTTCAGGAGTATAGCGAATCCACAGCCCACCCACCTGACTTTGGGTATAGTCAAACTGAGTCGATCGCTGAGGCAACAGTCCAACTTCTACGCCTGTAACCTGACGTAAATGAGCTGCCACTTCTCGATATGTGGTTAGAGGCAAGTGGGGGCAATAAAGTTGATATTGCGCTTCGGTAGAGGATTCAGGCATGGAAAGGGGAACGGAGAAAGTTAGAGGAATTTTAGGGAATTGCTCAAGACGGTTGGGGAGAGTTCGAGTCGATCGCGGAGTTTGGTAGAGGTAGGGTACAACAATTGACTTCATCAATACAAACTTTGCCCCATTGCAAAGCCCAGCGAACCAGAGCCACTCGGTTTCCTGTTGCTGTCTTGGTCAAAATATTGCTGATGTGGTTGTCAACTGTGCGTTTGCTGATTTCTAACTTTTCTGCGATTTCCTGGTTCGTCAAGCCCGCAGCCACCAATTCAACAATTTGTAGTTCCCGCTCTGAGAGGGAACTAGAGGTCTGAGACTCGCTACCATTCATAAAGCTGTATTCTCATCCAGTGTGTATATGTACTTACTGTACTTTTCATTCTAAAGGGTTATCGCTAAGGATGAGGGGGGAACGAGATAAAAAAAGACCCGCTGGCCAGGGGATCGCCTAACAGCTCCTGGCATAAGTTCGACCATCGATCGTACTATAGCGTTCACAAATTGTTTGTGAACAAGGGGGTAGGGGCAACGCCCCCACGCCAGGGTTTTACCCCTGCACCCCGTTCAAATCCTACGGAGGATAGCTATATTTCGTAAAGGATGAAGAAAAATTCGATGCAGCAGGTTGAATCACCGTAGCGCAGGCATCTTGCCTGCATGGGCTAGCAGGCGAAACGAAGATCCTACGGTTGTTCTCTACCCTTTATTTCTCTATCCTTTATAAAATTAGGACTATCCGCAACTTTAGGACTATCCGCAACTTTAGTAAGTTGGAGCGGCAAACCACGACACCAACACCCCCAAAATCGAGCCAGCAATCACCTGAACGGGTGTATGCCCCAACAGTTCCTTCAGTCGCTCCTCGTTGAACTTGGCGTGATCCCCACTGAACAACTCATCGACAATTTGATTCAGAATTCGGGCTTGCTTGCCTGCCGCCTGTCGTACCCCTGCCGCATCGTACATCACGATAATGGCAAACACGAAGGCGATCGCAAATTCCCCACTTTCCCATCCCGCCGTTTGACCCACTCCCGCTGCCAGGGAAGTCACCAGAGCAGAATGGGCACTGGGCATTCCTCCGGTTGTCACCAACGTCCGGAAGGTAACTTTGCCGTGCCGAATCAGCTCAATTAACAGCTTCAAGGCTTGAGCCAACAAACAGGTCAGCAAGGAGATCAGCAGAATGTGATTGTCCAGAATTTGAGAAAAGTCCTGCATGGTGGGTTGGAAGAGGGGGAGTAGGGAATGGGGAGTAGGGAGTGGGGAGTGGGAAGGAAAATAGGGGAGATGAATGCAGTTGAAATCGCTTCTTTATAGGTTTGTTAAGTTCTGGATCAAAGTATCGAGCCAATCAGTGCTTTTGTCGTAAGTTTCGACTCCCGACTCCCGACTCCCTCAAATCTAATGCGTTCGAGCAGTAATAAACTCAGCGATCGACTTTAGGGGTTGAGCCGCATCTCCATAGGGATCCAGTTCAGCCTTCGCTTCAGCAATCAATTGTTCAGCCTGACGTTTAGACTCATCAATGCCCCAAAAACTCGGATAGGTGGCTTTTTGAGCCTGTAGATCCTTTCCTGCGGTTTTGCCAAGCTGTTCTTGGGTCGCGGTAATATCCAGGACATCATCCACGATTTGAAACGCCAGCCCAATATTTTCAGCATAGCGAGTTAGATGATGCACATCGTTCTCGGAGGCACCGGCCAGGATTGCCCCAGAAACGACCGATGCTTCCAGTAACGCTCCGGTTTTATGACGGTGAATAAAAGTGAGGGTTTCCAAAGTGACATCAGTTTTGCCTTCCGATTCCAGATCGACCACCTGTCCCCCCACTAGCCCAGCGGCTCCCACCGCTCGACCCACGCGAGCCACCACTTGCAGCAGGCGATCGGCAGGTACGTTTTTGGTTTCTACAGCAATGTGCTCAAAGGCGTAAGCCAGCAATCCATCCCCTGCCAGAATGGCAATATCTTCACCGTAGACTTTGTGATTAGTCAGCTTGCCGCGTCGGTAATCATCATTGTCCATTGCAGGCAGGTCGTCGTGAATCAGGGACATCGTGTGGATCATCTCCAGGGCACAGGCCGTAGGCAGAGCCATGGCGATCGTTCCCCCCACCAGTTCACAGGTTGCCAAACAGAGAATCGGACGCAGCCGCTTGCCACCCGCCATCAGGGAATAGCGCATGGATTCATAAATCGTTTCAGGATAGGTGACTCCGATCGCCTGACTTAGAGCTGTCTCCATGATTGCCTGCCGCTCAGACAAATAGTGTTTCAGGTTAAAGGCTGGAGGCGGCTCAGGGGGTTGATTTTCTGCGATGACGATTCCTTGATTCACTGAACGTGTCATTTTTTCTTATCTCCCTACGGAGCTATATTCAAACGCTGACAATAACTCCATACTGTATTGTGCAACAGCATGGTAACAGTCATCGGCCCAATTCCACCTGGAACGGGCGTAATCCACGAAGCAATCTCTTTGACCGCTTCAAACTGCACATCTCCCACTAACCGGGCTTTCCCCGTTTCATCTTCAATCCGGTTGATCCCTACATCTACAACGATCGCTCCTGGCTTCACCATTTCTGGCGTGATTAACTCCGTTCGACCGATCGCTGTCACCAGCACATCGGCAGTCCGGGTCATGGCTGCCAGATCCGGTGTGCGAGAATGGGCGATCGTCACGGTGGCATCGGCCGCCAACAGCATCAAGGACAGGGGTTTGCCCACTAAGATACTGCGCCCCACCATCACCGCCTGTTTGCCCCTTAGATTAATCTCATACTCCTGCAACAAGCGCATTACTCCGGCAGGGGTGCAGCTTTGCAAGCCAGGCTCTCCCCGTACCAACCGTCCCAGGTTCATTGGATGCAGTCCATCCACATCTTTATCCGGATCAATTTGATTTAACAGAGCCACTGAATCCAGGTGATCCGGCAGGGGAAGCTGCACCAGAATGCCGTCCACCTGCTCATCCTGATTCAACTCCTGAATCACCTGCTCCAGTTCAGCCTGGGTCGTTTCAGTTGGAAAATGCTTGCCAAAGGAAGCGATCCCTACTTTCGCGCAGGCTCGCTCCTTACCCCGGACATAGGCAGCACTGGCCGGATTATCCCCTACCATCAGCACCGCTAAACCGGGTGGTCTGCCAGCTTGTTCCTGGAGCATCTTTACCTGTTGGGCAAGGTCGGCCTGCATCCGAGTTGCCAACGCCTTACCGTCTAATACACCAGCCATATACGGGTTCAAGTTAAGGGTTCAAAAATTGGGTAGATTAAGGGGCGGGCAGTCATGGAGTCGCAGAAAGAAAGGATGAAGAAGAAAAATTCGCACTCTATCTAGTGTCTCAGATTGGGAACCCCCTGGGGAAGAGGGAAGGCAGGATTTGGTAGGGAATGGGGAATGGGGAATGGGGAATGGGGTAGGGGCGCACAGCAGTGCGCCCGCACAAGAAATGGAAGGTCAGGAAATCCGTAGTGCAGGCATCTTAACCTGCGATCGACTGGGGATGTTTGTGGGGTGGAATCTTGCCTGCGATCGTCAAAATCAGGGAGGGAGTTGGGTTTTGTGAGAAACGCTGGATTATGGATAGCTTTAATTGGGTTTGGGCTAGGGGGGTGTAGCGGAGTAACAACGGTGCGACGGGTACAGAACAACCCCCATCGTTCCTGGTTCAACCAGACGGTACAACTCCAGGGAACCGTAGTCGATCGCGCACCGATGATTGATGCAGTAGTGTATCAGCTTCAGGATGGGACGGGGGAAATTTGGGTGCTGTCTGCCGATCCAGAGGTTGAGCCGGGCGATCGAGTGCGGGTACAGGGCACAGTACGGTTTGAACAGATTGCGATCGAGGACTTGGAACTGGGAGAGGCGTATATCGAAGAAATTGAGCGTCAGAGGGAGGAGACGAATCAACCGAGTGACTGAGGAATGCGAATTTAATCATCTGAAATTCTTGTGGGGTGGGCATCTTGCCCGCCCAGTCAACAAAGAAAAACGTTGCAGGTTATTCAATTCATGATCCTGAGTGGCTGAGTGACCCGTGCGAATTTTGGGGAGGCAGAGGATAATAGGTAACGGTGATTTGATCAACCTATGAGCTACAGCACTGGATCGCCGACTCAACTCGCTACCTCTGACCGTCCTCAAGTGGCCCTTGCCATCCTGTATCAGAACGAACGGTGTCTGCTTCAACTGCGGGACGATATCCCCACGATCGCCCATCCCGGTAAGTGGGCTTTTTTTGGTGGACATCTGGATCCAGGAGAAACCCCTGAAGCAGGACTTCAGCGAGAACTGATCGAAGAAATTGGCTACACTCCTCCCTCGGTAACGCTATTCAGCTCCTACCAGAACGATGCCCCGGTCGATCGCCATGTGTTCTACGCGCCACTGATTGTTGAGATAAATTCCCTCAGCCTGAATGAAGGCATGGACATGGGATTGGCGAGTTATTCAGAAATTCAGGCAGGTTACTGCTACTCGCCTCACCTCCGGGAACACCGTCCGATCGCCTACCCCCATCAACAAATTTTGCTGGAGTTTTACCAATCCCGCGATCGGTTGAAATTGTACGATTGATAGTAACTTTGCACTGAATTTAGCCATTGAAATTTTCACTCATCGCAGATAACCGACGATGAAAGGCTTACAGTGAAATATAGAGCAATCATCTAGAGCAAGTATCAGAGCGGGCAACTGATGGCGAAGGCGAAATCCTCTCATACAAAACCGTACCGTGTTCGAGAAAGCACGAGGGCAAAGCACGTTAGCATCAAAGTGTCTCACCTGGGTGAGGTTGAGGTGGTGATCCCCCAAGGCTTCGATCGTCGGAAAATTCCAGAAATTCTGGAACGACGGAAAGACTGGATTGCCAAAACCACTCAACGGATCGCCGCAGAACGGCAGTTGATGGCGGTCAAAACTCCTGAACCGGCGCAAAAACTCCCTTCCCATCTGGAACTGCGATCGATCGCTCAAACCTGGTCTGTTAAATATTACCAGGGGGGTGGAAATCAGTTGATTGCCAATGTTTCAGGGACAAACCAACTGGCAGTTCATGCTTCCTTAGACCAACCCCAGGCTTGCTACCGCGTTTTAAGGCATTGGCTGATGCGCAAGGCAGAAGCTGAATTATTGCCCTGGTTACAGCAAGTCAGTCAAGAAATGAACCTTCCCTACCACCAGGCTGCCGTTCGAGGTCAGAAAACCATTTGGGCAAGCTGTTCGGGCAAGAAAAACATCAGCCTGAACTATAAACTCCTGTTTTTGCCGTCCTATCTGGTTCGCTATGTCTTTATCCACGAGCTGTGCCACACGGTTCACCTGAATCATTCGGTTCAATTCTGGAATTTGGTGGCTGAAAAAGAACCAGACTACAGGCTGTATGATTCTGAGCTAAACAAAGGCTGGTGCTATATTCCTGAGTGGGTTGAGCGATCGATCGACTAACGAAATTGCCGTAGCCAATTCGCAAACCGACACACTTGTGCTTGTGTAAAGTATAAGATTCAATACGATTAAGAACAGTCTTTAAGATAGAATACCTGTGTGGTGTGAATAGGTAATAATGACTAGTCGGACTCTAATGCCAAATTTTGTCTCCGAATCACCTAGGGTTAATGCAGACTGTCTTGAGCAGGGATCTACCCAGTCTGTTCAGGTCAGTGCTCCAGATTCAGCAAACCTCATAAAGCTGAACAAGCTCCCTTACCAGGCAAATCATAAAGCTGAATTGATTCATCTTCAGGAAGATATTGATGCATTGCTTCAACAGCTTCAAACTTTGAAGCAGCAGCGTCTTGCCTCTGTTCCATCCTCATTAGATACGTCCGCAGACTTGCCGGTGCTGGTTTAGTCTAGGGTTCAGGTTTTTGCGGGTTGGAAATCTGTTTTAATCCACCTACAGTCATCGATCTCGCCCGTCTCCGTGGCTACAATAGGGTACTCACTCAATCCTTTCATAGTCCATTTCGGTGCAATGATTGACGATAAGTCACCCGTCAAAGACCAAATTTTGCATCTTCTGAAGATGCAAGGGGCGCAGACAGCCACCCGACTGGCGGAACAAATCCACGTTTCTCCCATGGCAATTCGTCAGCATTTGCAGACTTTGAAGGCAAAAAGCTGGGTAACGTATCAAGAGGAACACCGTGCCTTAGGTCGTCCGGTCAAGCTCTGGCAATTGACCCCCCAATCTAACGATCGCTTTCCCGATCGCCATGTGGATCTGAGCCTGGATCTGCTGAGAAGCACTGAGTCTGCCTTTGGCCCGAAAGGTCTGGAACAGCTCATGGCAGAACGCAGACATCGCCAAATTCAAACTTATCGTCACCAATTGGCTGAGGGGTCTGCTTCAGGAAACTGGCAGCAGCGGGTTTGGGCAATGGCGCATCTGCGATCGCAGGAAGGCTATATGGCGGAAGTGATTGAGCAAGCCGATCAAACTCTCCTGCTCGTTGAAAACCACTGCCCCATCTGCATCGCAGCGCAAGCCTGTCAAAAGCTTTGCACAACAGAGTTAGAAGTCTTTCGTTCTGTTTTGGGAAAAACCGTGACCGTAGAGCGCATCGAGCATATCCTGCAAGGCGATCGACGTTGTGCCTATCGGATTACAGGGTAGAGCAAGTCTCCTTACTCCCCACTCCCCACCCCCACTCCTCACTCCCCACAGATAAATCCCGATCGCACGGTCAGAATTTGCGACGATTTGAGCCACTGAGCATCAAAGGAACCCAGGTGAGTGGTGGTGATTAATGTTTGAAAACGATCTTGAATTGTTTCCAGAAGCTTGTTTTGACGGTTGAGATCCAACTCTGCCAGGACATCATCCAGGAGCAGCAGGGGCGGTTCGCCAACGACGGATTCGATCAGCTTGAGTTCTGCCAGTTTCAGGGCTAAAACCAGAGTGCGTTGCTGTCCCTGGGAACCATATTGCCGCGCTGGCGTTTGGTTGATGGTGAATTCCACTTCATCTCGATGGGGCCCCACTAATGTTGTGCCCTGGTGCTGTTCGGCGATCGTCCGTTGTGCCAACTTATCTAAAAAGGCTTGCTGTACGGCTAAGGGTTCATCTTGTTCAGCGGGGACATTGGGGGCGTAGCGAATCTCTAACATTTCTGTACTGCTGCTGATAGCCTGATGCCAGGTTTGCGCCAGTGGGCCGAACCGATCGAGAACTCTGGCTCGTCGCCGAATCACCCGCGAACCGATCGCCGCTAACTGGGCATCCCAAATGGCAAGCTGTTCTAATTCAGGGAGGGGTTCCCCTGCTTCTTGCTGCCGCCGCCGCTGCTTCAGGAGGGCGTTTCGTTGACGGAGCACTGTATTGTACTGCTGCAAAATATAGGCATAAACGGGTTCCAGTTGAATCAGCAATGTATCTAACCAACTGCGCCGCTCTCCGGGGCCGCCTCGAACGAGATCGAGATCCAGGCTGGAAAACTGCACAGCATTCATTACGCCCAAAAAGTCCAATTGTCGCCGCAAGGTTTCGCCGTTTAAACTCACCGTCCGCCGACCGTTATTGCGGAAGATGATCGCCAGATCTGCCGTTCCTGTCTCCCGCTCTAGCGTGGCTGTAATTTGCCCGATCGGTTCTCCATCCAGCACCAGTTCTCGATCGCGGAGGGCCCGATGCGATCGCAGGGTGGCTAACAGTTCTACGGCTTCCAGTAGATTGGATTTGCCCTGCGCATTATCTCCCAGCAAAATCGTTTTCGGGGCGGAAAACTCAATGTGCTGTTCTCGATAGTTGCGGAACTGTCTCAGGTGCAGAGTCTTCAAATACATGAACGGCAAGTTTCTTTAAGATCCAGCTTTTAAGATCCAGCTTTAAGATCCAGAATGCCATCTTCTGAGGTGCTGGATTGGACGAGGTGCCCCCATCATGTCTAAACTTTTTAGTACGATGTAGAGGTCTATCATCCATGCTATAAGTTTTGTAACAGTGCACGCCCTGATCGCCGTCTGCGTCATGTTCTGAGCTGCAAAAGTCAATGGAGGAGTCAACATCATGGACGATATGTTAATCGATCGCCTGCTGGAGGATCTGAAGCAACCTGATGAAGACATTCGGGAGCAGGCAACCACTGAATTGTGGCAGCTTTGGTTCAGGCAAAAAGGAGAGTACGGTCTGGAAATCCTGAAGGAGAGTCAGGAGCACCTGGAAAATGGTGACTTTTCTGGTGCAGAGGCGATTCTGACTGATCTGATTGCTGATCAGCCAGATTTTGCGGAAGCCTGGAATCGCCGTGCTGTTCTCCGCTACATTCTGGGAGATTACAAAAAATCGCTGGTAGATTGCCAGCGAACCGTTGAATTGAATCCTCTTCACTTTGGGGCGTTTCACGGCATGGGGCTGTGTCACGCGGCTCTGGGTAACTACCGGGAAGCCATTAAAGCGTTTCGTCGGACTCTGGACATTCAGCCGCACGATCTTTTGAATCAGCGATTGATTCTAGAATGCACTGCAAGACTCAGCTAAGGATCGTAAACTAAATAACCTGTAAATTGTTTACTTTGGTGACTGGTGTTCTACTTTGGTTGACTGGGCAGGCAAGACTTCGGATCTCGGCGTGAGCTCGATCGAACGCTTGAACTCAGGTATTCGGCGAGAACTTCGGCGTGAGCCCTTCGGCTTGAGCTCAGGTCGAACGCTCAGTCGAGCCGTCGAAACGCTGCCCACCCCCACAAGAATTCCAGATTATTCAGTCCGCCTTTCTAATTCACTCAGGATTATCGTTCTGCGTGAATGGGCTGGCTCTGCAAATTGATTCTGCAACTCTGGGTTTAAAATCCCCTTACCCCGATACCCGTGCGCCGATCGTCTTCTGGAATGCAGGACGCTCCATCAAACGTTTCAGATAGGACGAAATCGCAGCATAGTCATCAAAGCCAATTTTGAGCATGATGGGCATATAAGCCAGGAAAGAGCCAACTGCCACATCTGCAATACTGAACCGATCGCCCAGAATAAACGATCGGGTTTCCAAATGCTGATTTAGCATCGTTAGCAATCGCGGCATTTCCCGTTCCCGGCTGGCCTCTACAAACACTCCAGGGCCAAAGGTCGCATTGGCAAATAGCACCCATTGAGCTAACTCGGCCCGTTGCGCCGGAGTTTCAACCGTTTCATCGTATTGATCGGCCAGATAGAGCAAGATTGCTCCCGACTCCCACAGCTTTAAGTCCCCCTCGACGATCGCAGGCACTTTACCGACGGGATTAATCTCCAGAAAGGCAGGCTGACGATGTTCTCCAGCCTGGAGATCCAGTGAAATATATTCGTAGGGCAAGCCCAATTCTTCCAGATACCACTGAACGATCGACGCTCTGGTTCTGGCTCCACCATAAAGAGAAATCATTGGCGAATGCACCTGGGGCTAAAGTACCTGATGGGTGTAGGAATGCTGTTTCACGTTGTCTTCCGTTTTGACAATGCGCTCTGAGTTTAGCACTCGCTTACGATCGGTGGAAAAGTTGAAATCTGCTTTGGTAGAACCGATCGGGATAATCTCCTGGGCGGACGGACGTTTTTTGTAGGTGCGAGCAGCAGCCGTCAACCGTTCAGCAAAGTCATCACAAAACTGGGTTTCGGGGGGAAAGCCTGCGGGAAGCTGCGGGCTTTCGTTGGGCAAAACGGCTCCCAAAGTCGTACCGTAAGCCAGTTCGTAGGAGGTTGCAATGCCTTTGGTAATGGCTTCCAGAGCCGCAGAAGGAATCGGTTCAGCAATCCTGACCTGATGCACTTCACCATCGTCTTTGATGAAGCAGGTCGCTAAACCGATCGCAATATAATCATCGGCTGTCAAATCAGCGGCGTTGGGGTACACGATCGCAGTGGTCATAAGAATTTAAGTTCAGAACATCTTGCGTGAATGAACCGATCCTATCCTGTTTCGATCGTCTCGTTCTTGAAGCTCTGTTGCGAGCAGTCGCTTGACGAAGCGCGCGCGACCTCCGATTACCCTGTCAGATCTAAAGGTTTATCCCCATTCTTTGTAATGCTGCATAGAATTTGCCCCACCGCCTGCGGTTCCTCCCCTTAGCCTACCGTGTACACAGATCTTGACTGGGAGGCTCAAACCCTGATAGATCCCCCTAAATCCCCCTTAAAAAGGGGACTTCTAATCCGGTTCCCTCCTGTTTAAGGAGGGTTAGGGAGGATCAAACCCAGTCGTGGCTAGAGCAGATGACTTGTGTGTACACCTTAGCCCCTTAGCAAGGAGAGGTTGGGAGGGGTCGTCCTAATGTGCGACTGTATAGAGAATTAGTATTCGATCTGAACGCTTAAGGAGCTTTGCAACAATCTGTTTTAAGGGCGCACTACTGTGCACCCCTACCGGGGCTGCTATTTTCCCGCATACCCCTTAGACCCGCGTACCCCTTAGATATGAATACCGCACTCCGTCTTACCTGATCCCCGCCAGCGTCCAGCGCGCTCATCTTCACCATCTGCCACAGGAGTTGTGATCGGTTCATCGCCAATACTGGGATAGCCCTGATCGTGCAGCGGATTGTAAATCATCTTGTGCTTTGCCACATAGTCCCAGGTTTGCTTCCGCGTCCAGGCTGCCAGGGGGTTCACCTTGAGCCGTTGCTGTTTATCTAGCTCAAAAACGGGCATATTTGCCCGAGTCACTGCCTGATCGCGACGACGACCCGTAATCCAGGCAACGGTATTCAGTTCATCCAATCCCCGGTTGAGCGGTTCAATCTTGGTCAGGTGGTGGAATTGTTCAATGTCTTTGTCCCACAGAGCTTCACCGTAGCGATCGGCAAACGCTTCACGGGTATTGACTTCTGGCGTTTTGTATACCCGCAGATCGAGGTTGTATAGCTCCTTAGCTTTAGCAACCAATTCCAAGGTTTGGGGGAAATGGTAAAGGGTATCCAGAAAAATCACTGGAACGGGTTGGGCGGGTTGAAGCTGACGATATAAAATGTCGGTAATCATTACATCGTCAACGTTGAACGCACTGGTCTGGACAAAGCCAGTGGGAATATTTTCAACGCACCACGCCAAAATTTCTTGAGGATGAGCCGTTTCAAATCGTTGGTTTAGCTCATCTAAATTAAAATTCACCGCATTACCTGCTTGGGGTTCTGTAGAAGTCGTCATGCCCCTTCCTGTTGTTCACATCTTTAACTTCAGTAAAAATTCTATCGTGTTATGTCACCTAACACGATCGGAAATCCGATCATTACAGCCTGGATCCAGTCCAGATTAAAGATGAGCCATTCCAGCGATCGTAGTCTGCAGCAGCGGTTATAAAGATAAAACGGGGGCAGTTGCCAGGTTCAGAGCCAGAAGCCAAAGGATAGAAAGACCACAAGCTGCTCTCCTCTCCCTTGTCTCCTGGCTCTTGTTGATTATTGCGCCATAATGGCTCGAACAGCCCGAACCTACTAAGAGGCCACCTTAGCAGACGATCGCCGTCGGGTGCCGACGCTGGGACTCGCCACAGGTAGCTCCAGGGGAGTCTGAAGTAAAAACACCAGAGTGGGATTGCTCTGAAGTTCCCGGCGGATTAACCGTCGCAGTTCCGTTTCAATGTCTCCTTGTAATCGCTTCCAGTCTAGTTCCGCTAAATTATCCAGGCTGCGAGTCAGTTCTGCCCATCGATCGGTCACAGCCAGTCCAATCGTTTGGGCGATCGCCTTCTCTAACCGCTCCCGATCAACGGAAGTGGCGACACCCCGTAAATGAATTTCCGGTTTGGCGATCAATTCACCCGTCCAGCTTAACGCTGCTGCAATGGTGACAATGCCATCCTCTGCTAACTGCTGCCGCTCCTTCAGAACGCGATCGTGAACAATACCAGAATGGGAGGAGTCTACTAACTCAATACCAGAAGGTACTTTGTCAATAATCCGAATGCTGTCGCGGGTGAGTTCTACCACGTCACCATTGTCAACGATCACCATGTTTTCGGCTGGAACTCCCATGCTTTGAGCCGTCTCCGAGTGCTTCACCAGCATCCGGTGTTCTCCATGCACGGGTAGGAAAAACTGCGGACGGGTCAGGGCTAGCATCAACTTCTGATCTTCCTGGGAACCGTGACCGGAAACATGAATGCCTTTGTCACGTCCATAGATCACCTTTGCTCCCTGCATCATCAGCTTGTCAATTGTGTTGACAACTGCGATCGTGTTGCCAGGGATTGGGTTAGCCGAAAAGACAACCGTATCCCCAGCTCGAATCTTGATCTGGCGATGCTGCTGATTGGCAATACGGGTCATGGCTGCCATCGGCTCTCCCTGGGAACCCGTCGAGAGCACCAGGACTTTTTCGTCGGGTAGCTTGTTGGCCATGTTGAGTGGCACAAACAGATCATCCTCACAGTGGATGTATCCCAGCTTCCGCGCATGGGCAATCACGTTCAGCATTGAGCGACCTAATATCGCTACCGATCGCCCGTGTTTCTTTGCCAGTTGCAGAATGATGTTCACTCGATGCACGGAGGAGGCAAAGGTGGTTACCAGTAATCGTCCTTGTGCTCCAGCAAAAACGCGATCGAGATTCGGCAAAACCGACTTCTCAGACGGAGTAAACCCAGGTACTTCTGAGTTGGTTGAATCGCTAATCAGGCACAGCACGCCCTTTTCGCCATGATCTGCCAATCGTTGGAAATCTACCGTTTCCCCATCCACAGGGGTGTGGTCGATCTTGAAATCTCCCGTGTGGATAATGACACCGAGGGGAGTATGAATCGCCACAGAATAGCTATCGGCCATGGAGTGGGTATTGCGGATATATTCCACTAAAAAGGATGATCCAACCCGCACCATATCACGGGGTTGCACCGTCCGGAGTTCTGTGCGATCGGAAACGCCTGCCTCTTCCAGCTTGTCCTGTAGCAGTGACATTGCCAAACGAGGGCCATAGATAACGGGAATATCAAACTGCTTCAGGTGGAAAGCAATTCCGCCGATGTGGTCTTCATGCCCGTGGGTGACGATCATCCCCTTAATCTTGTGGCGATTTTCACGCAAATAGGTCGTGTCTGGCAGAACAATTTGAATGCCATGCATCCCATTGGTGGGGAACCCCAAGCCTGCATCCAGCAGAATGATCTCGTCGTTGTATTCAAAGACGCAGGTGTTCTTGCCAATTTCGTGCAATCCACCGAGGGGAATGATTTTGATGGAATTTGAGGAACCGTTTTGACTCATGTGTTTCCTTTGTGTGTCCTTCAATGTGTAGGGTTAAGTCTGAGTTGTTGCTAAATGAACAAGAGATAAATTGAGTAACCAGGCAGATGTTAGGGAATTGAGGTTGTAGTGTGAATCGATGGCGGGGTGATGAGCGGTCAGGGTAACAACGATGAAAGTCAAAATTAAGAAAAACGAGATCTAAGCTTGACCGTTAAACCTGGAACCGTTAATGAAGCAAGCCTACGCGTGTTGATCCGATCGCTGCGGCTTAATCCTCTGCTGGGTTTAACTGACATCCTTTAACTGACATCCAATGGACTGCATCCAGATCCATCGTTCCTAAACTCACCTTTCCATATTCAGTTGTCTAAAACTCGTCAAATAGATCAAATAGAAATTGGTGATGACACGCGCTTCAATAATGCTGATCGAATTCTCTGGCTGACGGTATCTGCGAACCGCTCACCCTATCACCCTATGAGTTGTTCCAGATCAGTGAGGGCAGCTTCCAGAGTTGGGAGTAGCGTTGCAGAGGAATCTTCTAACGGCGATCGGGTTGAACCCACTTGCCATCCTCGCAACCTCAGGGCTGCTTTCACTGGAATGGGATTAGTCGTGATAAACAGGGCTTTGAATAGCGGAAAAAGCGAGAGGTGAATCTGTGTTGCTGTTTGTACCTGTCCTTGCTCGAATGCTTGGATCATACGCTGTAACGTTTCACCGACAAGATGACTGGCAACACTCACCACACCTTTTGCTCCAACGGCTAACATCGGCAGAGTCAGAGAATCATCTCCTGAATAAATTGCAAATTCTGGAGGGGTCGATCGTCGAATTTGACTCACCTGATCAAGATTGCCACTTGCCTCCTTAACGGCAACGATATTTGGAATCTCAGCTAAACGAGCGATCGTCTCCGGCAAAAGGTTCTGCCCTGTTCGTCCTGGGATGTTATACAGCATGATAGGAAGGTCAGGGGTCGCTTCAGCGATTTGCCGAAAATGCTGATACAAACCAGCCTGGGGTGGCTTGTTGTAGTAGGGAACCACTTGTAAGGTTCCATCTAATCCTAACTTATCTGCCTTCTGCGTGGCCGAAATTGCTTCATGAGTAGAATTTGATCCAGTTCCAGCCATCACTTTTGCTTTGCCAGCAACCGATTGCTGCACCACTTGAAACAGTTCATACTCTTCATTCCAGCTTAACGTTGGAGACTCTCCCGTTGTTCCACAAACCACCAGAGTATCCGTTCCGTGTTGAACCAGGTGAGCTGCCAATGCTTCTGCCACTGAGAAGTTCACGCTACCGTCTTCCTTAAACGGCGTGATCATCGCGGTGAGAACACGTCCAAACTGAGTCACACTCAAACTACTCCTCTCTTGCACATTTACCCTTTCGTGCCAACCGCTGCGCGTTCAGGAACTCGGATCAAACCCTGAGCGGCCAGGAGTTCTGCAATCTGAACGGCATTCAGGGCAGCTCCTTTGCGAATTTGATCGCCACTTAGCCATAGCTCAAGCCCATTGGGATGAGAAAGATCCTGACGGATGCGACCCACCAGCACTGCATCCTGACCACTTGCTTCGATCGGCATCGGAAAATAGTTACTTTGCCAATCTTCCACGAGCTTAACTCCAGGAGCCTGACTCAGAATTTCTCTAGCTTGGGCGACGCTGAAGGGGGTGGCAAACTCTAAGTTAATCGCCTCCGAGTGGGCACGAAGTACGGGAACCCGAACACAGGTCGCCGTGACTCGCAGATCGGGTACGCCGAAAATCTTGCGAGTTTCATTGACCATTTTCATTTCTTCCTCACAATACCCTGCTTCATTAAGGGGCGAATTGTGGGGAAAGAGGTTGAAGGCTAGAGGGTAAGGAAAGACTTCTGGCTGAGGGGCTTCCCCTGCCAAAATCGCCTTCGACTGCTGCTTGACTTCTTCCATTGCCCTGGCTCCGGCACCGCTGGCCGACTGGTAGGTCGCGGCCACAATTCGCTGAATGGGCTGCACCTGATGCAGGGGATAGATGGCAACGGCCATCAGAATAGTCGTGCAGTTGGGATTGGCAATAATGCCTTGATGGGTAGCTACAGCGTCAGGATTGACCTCTGGCACCACCAGGGGAACCTGGGCATCCATACGGAAGGCACTGGAGTTATCGATCATTACCGCCCCAGCCTCAACAATTTTACTGGCCCAGGCTTTGGAGGTGGAGCCACCTGCGGAAGCTAATACCAGGTCAATGTCATCGAACGATCGCTCGTTGACTTCCTCAACTACTAATTCCTCTCCCTGAAATGGCACCCGCTGTCCCGCCGATCGGGAAGAGGCCAGCAGCTTCAAGCGTTTGACTGGAAACTGACGCTCTGCCAAAAGATCCAGCAACTCTGCCCCAACGGCTCCAGTTGCTCCTAGAATGGCGATTCGATACGACTGAGGCAAACTCATATCCTCCAATGACAACTTTGATGTTGATGTTGATGTTGATTCAAGAGATTTAAGCTCATGATGGAATAATTCGCATTAATAGCGGACAGCTTAATAGGAGTGGGACAGGGACTTAATAGAGAGTAATGAAGCTGAATAGTAATAAATGTAGATTTAAGCAGAATTTCTGAGTCTAGTGATGGAATGCTGAAAGTTTTAGTTCCTTTCTGGTCTAGTTTTCCCGGTTTTTGCTGGGGGTTTTACTGGTATCTTAAATTTCTTCGGAAAATATTTCTTTGGAAGATGCTTTCTGTTTAGTTTTTAGTTTAATGCGGTGGCCAGGGTCAATCCAGGGTCAAGCTCCGCCATCTAAATCTAATCCTTATCTAATCCTTCCAGTTCAGTCCTCGCTCAATCCTGAAATTCCCATCTCCTGCGATTCAACACCCGATCGCTCCCCATCCTAACCGCTGCCCATTCAGTCCTTTCCTGACGTGATTGCTGGTTTGTTGCGCTGCATACGCTTAATTATGGCATTGATTATGGCACTGATATATTGATATGGCACTGATTATGGCATTGATTACGGGTGCATTTACCCACCATCTACCAAAATATATCTGCTGACTACCGCCCAGAGATTCTGCAAATTTGCTGAATCCCACCCAAGGTTTTGCCAGGATCAGTTACCATAGCTAATTGCGGCTAACGCGGAACCAACCCATTAATTCAGGAACTTTGGAACGAGAGGCACGATGAAAGTTACCCAGGAAAAACTACCTGCCAGCCAAATTGGCTTAGAAATCGAGGTTACGCCAGAGATGTCTCGGCAAGCCTACGAAAAGACTCTACAAGAGTTTACGCGCCATGCCAATATCCCTGGGTTTAGAAAAGGTAAAGTTCCTCGGCAGGTTTTGATTCAGCGATTTGGTTCAACCCGGATCAAGGCGGCTGTTTTAGAAGATTTGATTCAGGATAGCCTGCAGCAAGCTCTGGAGCAGGAGAAGATTGATGCGATTGGCAATTTTGAACTGCGATCGTCCCTGGAGGAATTGGTGCAGCAGTTTGAACCCGGTGCCGGAGTTACTTTTCTGCGGTGGTGGATGTTCAGCCAGAGGTGAGCCTGAAGCAGTATACGGGGCTGACGGTGCAGGCAGAGGAAGTCAAGTACGATCCAGCACGGGTAGATCAGGTTCTGGAGGATTATCGGAAGCGATTGGCGACCCTCGTTCCAGTGGAAGGGCGTTCAGCTCAGGCGGATGATGTGGTTACGGTCGATTTCTCTGGCCGCATTGATGAGGAAGTCGCAGAGGGGGAGGAACCCCAGGAAATTCCAGGTGGCAGTGCCCAGGATTTTGAGTTAGAGCTATCTGAAGGGCGGTTTATTCCTGGCTTTATCGATGGCATTATCGGCATGGCAGTGGGTGAAACCAAAGAGGTGTCCGCAACTTTTCCAGAGGAATATCCCCAGGCAGAGTTATCTGGGAAACCGGCTGTTTTCACCGTTACCCTGAAGGAATTGAAGGAGCGAGAACTGCCGGATATGGATGATGACTTTGCCCAGGAAGTCAGTGATTTTGAAACGATCGCTGAACTCCGAGAGTCCCTGGAGTCGCGCTATCAGGAAGAGGCAGAGCAGAAGACCAAAGTAAACAAACAAGAAGCACTGCTCAATGAACTGGTGAAGCACCTGGAGGCCGAACTGCCCGAAACTTTGATCAAGCGGGAGGCGGATTTTTCTATCACCCAGACAGCAATGCGTTTGAGTGAGCAAGGTTTAGACATCAGGAAGGCCTTCACGAGCGAAGTGGTATCTGCCCTGCGTCAACAGGCTCGTCCTGAAGCCATTTCTCGCTTGCAGCGCACCTATGCTCTGGGGGAAGTGGCCAAGCAAGAATCAATTAAGGTGGAAGCGGACGAGATTCAGGCAAAGATGCAGGAGTTTCTGCAAGATTATCCAGGTGAAGATGTGGATCTCGATCGCTTGCGTCAGGTGGTTGAAGAAGATCTACTCAAAGATAAGATTCTGGACTGGCTGGAGGGGCAGAGCACGATCGAACTGGTGCCTGAAGGGACGCTGACGGTGGAAACCCCAGAAGCCGAGGCAGATGCCTTGAGCGAAGGGGCAGATGAGGTTACGGCTGACACGGTAACGGTTGCGCCATCAGAAGCTTCTCCTGAGGAGTCAACGGTTGATGCCGCGACGACGACCGTTGAAGTGGAAGCGACCGAGGTGGAAGCGACTGAAGTGGAAGCGACCGAGGTGGAAGCGACTGCCGAAGTTGAGGAGGCAAACGCAGAAGAAGAGGTACCTGCCTCAAAGCCAAAATCGAAAAAGAAGAAGTAGCTGCGTCTTGAGATGGACGGTTGGCTCCGGGTCTTCGCCCTGGCTGGGGATTCAGTGTTGATAGAATGTGCTCAAATCAACTGAGAGCGATCGCAGGACTAAATAACTCTGAGCAAACAAAATATGTTCATCTCAAGTCTTCCAGCGATTTCCAGTCGGACTGGATTGAATGAGGCATAATGATTGGATAGAACCCTTGTAATTGTGAGTGCAGTCTTCCCCAGGATTTAGCTAGCAAGGTTTACTGGTGCAAATCGATCTAATGAACGGAGCTAACTGCCTCCACAATGACTTCAACCTTTTCGCTCATACTATGGTTTTTCCCAACTCGCCTGACCATCCTATTTACAGTATTGGCTCCGTCGATCCCCGTTACGGATTCGATTGCCTTGACGCAGCTTCGCCCTCCGCTAACGGTGTGCCCATGGTCGTGGAGCAATCTGGCAGAGGGGAACGGGCCCTGGATATTTACTCGCGGCTGTTGCGAGAGCGGATCATTTTCCTGGGAACGGAAATTGATGAAAATATTGCAGATTCCATCGTTGCCCAGCTTTTGTTTCTAGATGCTGAAGATCCAGAGCGAGACATTCAGCTTTATATCAATTCCTATGGTGGGTCGCCCCAAGCCGGATTAATGGCGGTTTATGCGGGCATGGCAATTTACGATGCGATGCAGCAGGTACGCCCTGATATTGTTACGATTTGCTACGGCATGGCGGCGGGAATTTCCTCGCTGTTCCTAGCCGCAGGTGCTCCTGGAAAGCGGCTGTCCTTGCCCAGTGCGCGGGTGATGGTCGAACAGCCGATCGGTGGAGCCCAGGGTCAGGCGGTCGATATCGATATTCAAGCCAAAGAAATTCTGTATCATAAGCGCACTCTCAACGAATTGTTGGCTTATCATACAGGTCAGCCACTCGAAAAAGTTGAGGCTGATACTGAGCGTGACTTCTATATGTCAGCAGAGGAAGCGAAAGCCTACGGTCTGATTGATCAGGTGATTTTGCAACAGCCTTTGCCATCGCCAGGACAGTCTGTTACCGCAGTGAAGTAAGGGGCAAATATGTCTAAGTATGACTCCCATCTCAAGTGTTCATTCTGTGGTAAATCGCAGGAGCAGGTTCGCAAACTGATTGCTGGGCCAGGTGTTTATATTTGCGATGAATGTGTCGATTTATGTAATGAAATCTTAGATGAGGAGTTATTCGACTCTACTTCATCGGTTCCGCAACCTTCAGCCCGACGAGAACACCAACCGGAAAAACGACAGGTGCGATCGCCTGCCCTTTCCCTCAATCAGATTCCCAAACCCAGGGAAATTAAGAAGCATTTAGATGAGCACGTCATCGGGCAGAATGAAGCAAAGAAAATTCTGTCGGTGGCGGTGTACAACCACTACAAGCGGCTGGCCTATGTGCAATCTAAGGGCACGGGTCGCAACGATGATGCCGTTGAATTGCAAAAGTCCAACATTCTGCTGATTGGGCCGACGGGTTGCGGTAAGACCCTCCTGACCCAAACCCTGGCGGATATGCTGGATGTTCCCTTTGCGGTTGCCGATGCCACCACGTTGACCGAGGCCGGTTATGTCGGAGAAGATGTCGAGAACATCCTCCTGCGGCTGCTGCAAGTGGCGGATTTAGATGTGGATGTGGCCCAACGCGGCATTATCTACATTGACGAAATTGACAAAATTGCCCGTAAGAGCGAGAACCCATCGATCACTCGCGATGTATCTGGGGAAGGGGTACAGCAGGCTCTACTGAAAATGCTGGAGGGCACAGTGGCCAATGTTCCGCCTCAGGGCGGCCGCAAGCATCCCTACCAGGACTGCATTCAGATTGACACCAGCAATATTCTGTTTATCTGCGGTGGTGCCTTTGTGGGTCTGGATAAGGTGGTCGAACAGCGAGTCGGCAAGCGGAATCCGATGGGGTTTGAGTTAGCTGCGGAAACGCCTGTGAGCGATATTTATCAGCCCCGTGAAAAGCGACTTGCTGATGTGCTGAAGCATATTGAACCGGATGATCTGGTGAAATTTGGGATGATTCCTGAATTTATCGGGCGGATTCCGGTGATGGCAGTGGTTGAGTCCCTAGATGAAGATGCCCTGACCGAGATCTTGACTGAGCCGCGCAATGCGTTGGTGAAGCAGTACCAGAAGCTGATGCGGATGGACAATGTGCAGCTAGAGTTTCGGCAGGATGCTGTGCGAGCGATCGCTCAGGAAGCTTACCGCCGGAAGACGGGTGCCAGGGCCCTGCGCAGCATTGTTGAAGAGCTAATGCTGGATGTGATGTATGAACTGCCATCCCGCAAGGATGTGACTCGCTGTACCATCACCCGCGAAATGGTTGAGAAGCGATCGACAGCTGAACTGCTGCTGCATCCCTCTTCGCTACCCAAGCCGGAGTCTGCCTGAAGGTAAGGTCGTGGTTTGAGTCAGTTAAGATGCCGTACATTCAAATTCGTGGCGTTCAACACTATTACGAGTGGATTACCACTGCAAAGGATGCTGCGCCCGACCACAATCCATTAACCAACAAGCCAATTTTGGTGTTTGTTCACGGTTGGGCTGGGTCAACCCGCTATTGGGCGACTACAGCTCAAGCTCTGTCTGAACAGTTTGATTGTTTGCTGTACGATTTACGCGGCTTTGGTCGATCGCTGTTGCCCCGTCCGATTCCGGCAGATGTAACTGAATTGGGCTACGAACTGGAGAGCTATGCGGACGATCTGGCAGAACTGTTAAACATCCTGGGATTGCAGCGAGTTTACTTAAACGCTCATTCCACTGGGGCTTCGATCGCAGTCCTCTTCCTTAACCGCTATCCTGAACGGGTAGAGCAGGCGATTCTGACCTGTAGTGGTGTTTTTGAATATGACGAACGAGCCTTTCGAGTGTTCCATAAGGCGAGTGGTTATGTGGTTGGCTTTCGACCTAATTGGCTGCTGAAGCTTCCTTTTGTCGATCGGATGTTCATGGCCCGGTTCCTGTATCGTCCCCTAACCCAGGCAATCAATCGAGTCTTTCTGGAGGATTTTCTGATTGCGGATTCCGAAGCGGCGATCGGCACAGTCTACACCGCAGTCAGTCTTAGAGCAGCTGAGGAGATGCCCCAGGAATTTGCCCGGTTAACGGTGCCTACCCTGCTAATCTCAGGGCAGTATGACAAGATTATTCCGGCGGAATTGGGGCGGAAAGCCGCAGCATTGAGCGATCAGGTGGAGCACGTTATTATTCCTGAAACCGCTCATTTCCCCATGTTGGAAGATCCTGACACCTATCTGGATCAGGTGAGACGGTTTCTTAGGGTTTCTCCTCTGTTTCCACACAGCTAGTTGCTGGCTTCGATCGTTTCTGGGTTCTCCTGCGTTTCGACCGTGAGCACCTGCGGCGGTGTAGCGTCGGGGGGATAAATGAACTGTACCTCCACTAACCGACGGCTGCCACTCCGCATGGTCATGCGCAGGAGGGGTTCACCCTGCTGACCTCGACGCTGCACTAGATGAAGGTAGCGTGTTTGCGGAATACCCAAATCATCAGTGAAGCGAAGACGAACTGTGCCTCGGAAGAAAATCTGGTTATCTGGCGGATCACGGAATCGTAAACCGTTCTCTAAATTCTCATCCTGGAGTGGGGTTTGAAAACGGATTGTGACCCGTTGAGTTGCATCAGTGTCGTTATATAACGGCAAGGAAATATCGTATTTGATGCCGTAGTTTCCGTGGGCACGGTAGGCCGTATCAGCATAGCGAACCAGCATTGGAGCACTCTGAATTTGCCCCGTACCAAACGTGTTGTGATCAACCGTACTGAGGACATAGGAGAATGCATCACCTGGACGGGGAATTGTCAGATGGTCTACCTCTGGGCCATCGGTTGCAAGGGCAGTCCACTGAGAGCCTCTGGCAACTCCCGCCACTCGACCGTAGAAGAACCGGAGAAACGCTCTGGCATCGGGCGAGGTGGGAATTCGATCGCGCGGACTGGACAACTCTCCTGTCCTCAGCAGGCTTTCCCATTCTCGTAAGGTTGGAACCCGCTCTGCTCCTGTCGGGGTACCGGGGGCATACATCGCTAGACTGGCCAGGTAGACCGGGCCGTCGCTGGACAAATGCATGAGTACCGATCGGCCATTCGTTGCAACGGGACGATTGCTGGGACGAAGATTGGGAGGCGTAGGCGGCTCGATTGCGCCAGTTTGAGGATTCGGATTGGGGGTAGGAGATGCTCCAACGGTAGAGGCGGTGGCGGTTGCAGCAATGGGAGGGGTAGGGGGAGGAATTAGAGCACCAGGCGGGAGAGAGCCATCCGTTGCTACGGTGAGGCGGCGCAGGGGGATTGGAGCATTGATAATGAGCTGACTGCCGCCGGGGGGAATCGTAATCTGGGCGGGCCAATGGGATTGTCGTTGTCCTCGCAATACATCATTGGTGGTTCGGCTGCCCGGGCCAGCATAAACGGTTCCCATCGGATTAGCGACGTAGGATGGCAAATCCAAAAATGGTGCGTCCTGGCTTAAATAGCTGACCGCCTGCAAGACATCGATCGTCACGGGTACATTACCGGGATTATGGGCGATCACGCCTAAGAATAAAGTGCGAACATCATCTCCATCGATTCCCCGCGCAATATGATGGGCAAAGAGATCAAACCGTCCTTGCAGCGGGTAGTTGAGATGAGCCGACGGGTTTCGCATGCCATCGCCTGGAAAGGTAGACAGCAAGATGCCGTCTTTTTGAACCAGTTCAGGACTATTACTATTGAAAACTGGAATTTCATCAAGCTGACCTGGCAAGGCCCGAACCGCTTGAGGACGAACCAGTTCAACTTGCTGAATGGGAGGCACCTGAGCGGGAGAAGGTGCTAAAGGTGGAGTCAAGGGTTCTGTCCTTAGAGCAGGAGGAGCTGGCAGTGTTGCGTCCGATGGAGCGGGAAGTTCAGGCGGTTGAGGTGATGGGGAAGGCTCTACCTCAGATGAAGCGGGGGTAGAGGGCGCAGGTGATGAGGGTGGAATGGGCGCAACGATCTGTGCCAGAGATAGAAATGCTAGAACCGTTAACATGAGCAAACTTGTCAGACCCTAAGCGTGAGTAGGTTGGAACGATACCAGAAGGAGCCGCACCCGATGCCCTCCTAAAACAACTTCTCGTACATACAGCGAGTTGAGTTCAGGCGCGCGAAAAATACACTGTTCTTTACAGTACACCAACACGGCAAAAAACTATCATAGTTTGCAGTGAAAAGAATTACCAGGTCAAACTTCGGGACATTTTCGCGGAAATTAGCCAACGGACGTTTCCGGTGAATATGCCTGTCAGCTTTAATTGTGTAGTTCCTTATACAAAAAGGTGAGGTTGCAGGGAGAAGGTTTACCGCTTCTTTATCAAAACTTGATCTCTTGGCTAAGGAGCATATTATCCCTTCAACCGATCGCCACTTTATGGCATTCCGCAGGAACCTGATGGCGCGGTCAGGCAGTGCGCCTGGAGATTGCATCTATAAAATTGCCTCAATGAAATTGCATCTAATGAAGTTGCATCTAATGAAGTTGCATCAAGAATCTGAGTTTAGACAGACGATCGTTTAGCTCAAAAGCTTTACAATTTCTCTAGTCAGTTGCGAACGCAGACTGTTTCTGCCCTCTGTGTGTTTTTGAACCATGACATCGCCTTCTCACCCTTCCAGCCCCGCAGACCTGCTGCGATCGGTTTTGACGCTTGCTGCCATTGTGGGCACCATTGCGGTTAACGCCTGGACAAACATTGAGCCGATCGGCGGGCAGAATATCGGTGAGATTGCTAACACGGTTTTTGCAGATGTCTTGATTATTCCCGCCAGCTATGCCTTTGCCATTTGGGGAGTTATTTATTTGGGGCTTGTCGCCTTTGGGATCTGGCAGTTGCTCCCAGCCCAGCGAACCAATCCGACTATCCGCAAGGTGGATTACCTGGTGATTTTTGCCTCCATTGCCCAGGCAATCTGGGTATTTTTGTTTTTGCTGCGAGAATTTTGGGGGTCTGTGGTGGCAATGCTGGCTATTTTGCTGTCCCTTATCGCCATTTACCGACTCCTGGGGATTGGGCTGCGGCGAATATCCCGTCAGGAGAAATGGTTTGCCCATATTCCCTTCAGTATTTACCTGGGTTGGATCAGTGTCGCCACGATCGTCAATGTGGCCTCTGCACTGTTTTATAACAATTGGGATGGCTGGGGTCTGGCACCCGAAATCTGGACGGTTCTGGTGATGAGCATTGCAACGGCGATCGGCGCAATTCTGACCCTACAACGGCGCGAGCTGGCTTATCCACTGGTAATAGTTTGGGCTTTGGTGGCGGTGGCAATTCGGCAATCGGATTTTGCGATCGTTTCTATTACTGCTATTGTGCTGGCGATCGGATTAGCAATTTTGACTCTGGTTAATCACCTGGGATGGGGGCGAAAACGCCCGTGGGTGGAATAATCGAATCTGGCTCGATCGATTTATTATTTGATACATTAAAATTAATACATTCGTACCCATTTTTAGACTGGGCGGGTAAGACTTCGGCTTGAGTTCAGTTGTTCGGCGAAGCTCAGTCGAGCCGTCAAAACGCTGCCTACCCCTACAAGAGTTGGGATTGTTGGGTTCTGCTTTTGTGGGAGAGTGGCGAGGTTGGGTAAAATTGCTCCTTGGTTTAAGGAACAATCGACTTTTATAGCGATCGGCTTGCCTCCAGCAATGGGGTTTTTTGCATATAAATTCTTAAAAACCTCTAGATATAGCGTTCAGGATCGAGTACCCTAAATCTCAACCTTACGATCGGGTCTGAGAAGATATGTCCTTTGTTGGTCTACACACCCACAGTGATTACAGTTTGCTAGACGGAGCCAGTCAATTGCCGGAACTGGTCGATCGCGTGGTGGAGTTGGGAATGCCTGCGATTGCCCTGACGGATCATGGGGTGATGTATGGGGCGATCGAGCTGCTGAAGGTGTGTAAGGCCAAAGGGGTCAAACCAATCATCGGCAATGAGATGTATGTGATCAATGGGGACATCTCGAAGCAGGAACGTCGTCCCCGCTATCACCAGGTGGTTCTAGCAAAAAACACTCAAGGATATAAAAATCTCGTTAAGCTAACCACCATTTCCCATCTGCAAGGGACTCAGGGCAAGGGGATTTTTTCTCGTCCCTGTATCAATAAGGATTACATCGAGCAATATCGTGAGGGGCTCATTGTGACCAGCGGTTGCCGGGCAGGGGAAGTGCCCCAGGCGATTCTGCAAGGAAAACCGGAGATTGCCCGACGGGTGGCAAAGTGGTATCAGGATCTATTTGGCGAGGATTATTATCTGGAAATTCAGGATCATGGCTATCTTGAAGACCGGATTGTTAACGTAGAGCTGGTCAACATTGCCCGCGAATTAGATATTCAAATTATTGCTACCAACGATTCTCATTTTACGGGCTGTAGCGATGTAGAGGCTCACGATGCTTTATTGTGCATCCAGACGGGCAAGCTGATTACGGAAGAAAAACGCCTGCGCTATAGCGGCACGGAGTATCTAAAGTCGGCGGAGGAAATGCGCTATCTCTTCCGCGATCATTTGCCTGATGCAGTGATTGCAGAGGCGATCGCCACAACGCTACAGGTTGCTGAAAAAGTAGAGAGCTACGACATTCTGGGCGCACCCCGGATTCCTGATTATCCTGTTCCTGAGGGGCATACGGTCGCCACCTATTTAGAAGCAAAGACGCAGGAAGGACTACTGGAACGCTTCAACCTCCAGTCCTATGATGAGCTAGACGACACCTACAAAGAACGGCTGGACTACGAACTCCAGATGATGCACCAGATGGGCTTTGATGCCTACTTCCTGGTGGTGTGGGATTACATTAAATTTGCCAGGGACAATGGGATTCCGGTAGGGCCAGGTCGGGGGTCGGCGGCGGGTTCGCTGGTCGCCTATGCATTGCGGATTACCAATATTGACCCGGTGCATCACGGACTGCTGTTTGAGCGGTTCCTCAACCCAGAACGGAAGTCCATGCCGGATATTGATACCGACTTCTGCATCGATCGCCGCGATGAGGTGATCCAGTACGTTACCCACAAGTACGGACCAGAACGAGTCGCCCAAATCATTACCTACAACCGCATGACCTCTAAGGCGGTACTTAAGGATGTGGCGCGGGTGCTGGATATTCCCTATGCGGAGTCCGATCGGATGGCGAAAATGATTCCGGTGGTGCGGGGTAAGCCAACCAAGCTGAAGGTGATGATTTCGGATGCAACGCCTGCCCCAGAGTTTAAGGAAAAGTATGAGAATGATCCGAAGGTGCGCCACTGGCTGGATATGGCGATGCGGATTGAGGGTACGAACAAAAGTGTGGGGATTCATGCCGCAGGGGTGGTGATTTCAGCGCAGCCATTGGATGAAGTGGTTCCTCTGCAACGCAACGCGGATGGCTCGGTCTTCACTCAATACTACATGGAGGATATTGAGTCCCTTGGTTTGCTGAAAATGGACTTTCTGGGTCTAAAAAACCTGACGATGATCCAGAAGACGATCGATCTGATCCAACAAACTCATCAGGTGAATGTAGACCTCGATCGGTTGCCCCTGGATGATCCAAAATCCTATCAACTATTGGCAAGAGGCGAACTCGAAGGAATTTTCCAGTTGGAATCCTCCGGGATGCGCCAGATTGTTCGTGACTTAAAACCGTCTGGACTAGAAGACATCTCTTCAGTGTTGGCTTTGTATCGCCCTGGGCCATTAGATGCAGGATTAATTCCTAAGTTTATTAACCGCAAGCATGGGGTTGAAAAAATCGATTATGAGCATGATCTTTTGAAACCCATTCTGAGTGAAACCTATGGAATTATGGTTTATCAGGAGCAAATTATGAAGATTGCTCAAGACATGGGTGGTTATTCTTTAGGACAAGCTGATCTCCTCCGGCGGGCAATGGGTAAAAAGAAAAAAGAGGAGATGGAAAAGCACCAAACGATTTTTGTAGAAGGAGCCAAAAAAAGCGGCGTTGATGCCAAAATCGCAGTAAATTTGTTTGATCAGATGGTGAAGTTTGCTGAATACTGTTTGAGCTATGAGACGGAAATTCTGACGGTTGAGTATGGCGCATTACCGATCGGCAAAATTGTAGGACAACAAATCAAATGCTCCGTCTACAGCGTTGATGCAAATGGCTATATCTACAGCCAACCGATCGTCCAATGGCACGATCGCGGAGAACAAGAACTATTTGAATATGAGTTAGAAGATGGCTCAGTTATTCGCGCCACAAATGATCATAAATTCATGACAACTGGAGGAAAGATGATGGCGATCGATGACATTTTTGAGCGGGGATTAGAGTTGGCACAGATGAAGGTTCCGGCGATCGTGGGTTAGATATTTCTGTTTCTTTAAGATTGAAATGAGAGTTATTTGTTGATCCAACTATGCCTCCACTCAGAAGTCCGCTCCGCTATCCTGGTGGAAAATCGAAAGCTTTAGAGCAGATCATTCCAGCAGTTCCATCAAGCATGACTGAATATCGAGAGCCTTTTTTGGGTGGAGGCTCAGTGTTTCTGGCTGTAAAACAACTGTTTGGTGATCAAATCAAAAAATATTGGATCAATGACCTAAATTTTGATTTGTTTTGCTTCTGGACATACGCAAAAACTGAAATTGAATCCCTGGCAAACGAAGTAGATACAATTAAGAGAAAATACGCCAACGGTAGAGAGTTGTTTGCACATTATACCCATCAAGATCTCAAACTGAGTGAATTTGAGCGAGCCGTTCGGTTTTTTGTCTTGAACCGCATCACCTTTTCAGGAACCGTCGATTCAGGTGGCTATTCCCAACAGGCGTTTGAGCGACGCTTTACTGATTCTTCGATCGATCGCCTGCGAAAACTTGCTGATTACCTATCATCGGTTCACATCACGAATAGCGACTATGAAAGCTTGCTATTTCAGGAGGGAGAAGACGTTTTCATTTTTCTTGATCCTCCCTATTTAAGCGCAACAAAATCCAGGCTCTATGGCACAAAAGGAAATTTACATACTGCGTTTGATCACGATCGATTTGCCAAAAATATGCGCCAATGTTCCCACAAGTGGTTAATCACCTATGATGACTCCCCAGAAGTGAGAAAGCTATTTGATTTTGCTAAAATTACTGAGTGGTCACTGCAATACGGCATGAATAATTACAAGCAGGAATGTGCCGCCCGCGGTCGGGAGTTATTTATTCAAAACTATTAAGTAAAATCATTAAGCAAAATCAATTAAAACAATTAGAGATTCCCTGATCCATTCACCCCCAGCAACGCAGTAATAGAGGTAAACGTTATGGTCAAAATTGTTAGCCGCAAATCCCTTGGAGTACAACCTGTTTTTGATATTGGTGTGGCATCGATCGACCATAACTTTGTTCTGGCAAATGGCCTTATCGCCTCCAACTGCTTCAACAAATCCCACTCCACCGCCTACGGGTATGTCACCTACCAAACCGCTTACCTGAAAGCTAACTATCCCGTTGAGTACATGGCAGCCCTCCTCACCGCCAACAGTGGTGATCAGGATAAAGTGCAGCGATATATTGCCACCTGTATCAACATGGGAATTACCGTAGAACCGCCCGACATCAACCGATCGGGTGTGGACTTTACCCCCTTGCAGGACAGCATTTTGTTTGGCTTATCGGCTGTGCGAAATGTGGGAGAAGGGGCGATCGAAAACATCTTAATTGCCCGTGAGGAAGGCGGGAAGTTTAAATCTTTGGCGGATTTGTGCGATCGAATTGACCCGCGCACCGTAAACCGGCGAGCCTTGGAAGCCCTGGTTCAGTGTGGCGCAATGGATGTGTTTGAGCCAAATCGCAATCAGCTCATTCATGATTTGGAACTCGTGCTGGAGTGGGCTCAGTCTCGCGCCAGGGATCGAGCCGTCGGGCAGGGCAATTTGTTTGATATGTTGGGCGGAGATGGCGGATTGAGTAATGGTTCCAATGGCTTCGAGAGTGCCCCCAAAGCAACTCCCGTTGCCGACTTTCCACCCCAGGAAAAGCTGAAGCTGGAAAAAGATCTATTGGGATTCTACATTTCCGATCATCCCCTCAAATCGATTCAGCAAGCTGCGAAAGTGCTGGCTCCAATTAATCTGGGAGATTTGGCGGATCAGTCCGACAGTACCCTCCTCAGCGCGATCGTCATGATCAATGGCATGAAACCCATCATTACCAAGAAAGGCGATCGGATGGCGATTCTACAGTTGGAGGATTTGACTGGACAGGCGGAAGCCGTGGTCTTTCCCAAGTCCTACGAGCGCATTCATCAGCATCTTCAGGTGGATCAACGCCTGATGTTGTGGGGAAAAGTCGATCGCCGGGACGATCGGGTGCAGTTCATTGTTGAAGATGCGGAGCCGATCGAAGCGGTGCGGATGGTGATGGTGGAACTGGAGGCCCATACCGCCAGAGACATTACCAAACAGCACTTCTTACGCACCGTTTTGCTGGAGCAGCGGGGTGAGGATGAAAGCGGCAAAATTCCAGTAGTAGCGGTGGTTTCGGGACGCGATCGCCGGGAGATGGTACGGCTGGGCCCACAGTTCCGAGTGCAGGATGACAAAACGGCGGTAAATGCGCTCGTCCAGGCTGGATTTCAGGCCAGAGCTTCCCTGCTGGCGGCAAATTGAGAGGGATGCCCCAAACAAAAAAATCCCCGGCTTTTCAACGAAGTCGAGGATCTTGAGTAGAAATTTGACCGTGAATCTGAGAACAAAGGAGCCGATCGCTGAGTGGTTCGATGAGCCAGCTAACGGGTGTCGGATAATCTGCTGCTATGCCGCCAAAAATCTGAAATCGTCTTGCTGCTCCACCCTGCGATCGAGTTGCTGCGTGGGCACAACCTTGGCACTATTAAATCTCGTTTTATAGTTCCGATAAATGTAAGCAATGTAGCCGATCGCCTCGTTTTTAGTGTTGAAGGGAACTGCAATCTGCTTGCTGTGGGTAGTAACTAGAACTGAATAACCTTCCATGATCGTCATCCTGCAAAACTAGGGACAGAAGATCTTCTTTTCTTCCATAGTATGCCCCTGTTGCTTTAGATACATGACTTTAGGGATGGAATTCATTCTATCTTTATCAACTTCAAGCTTGTATTTAGTTCCTGCAACGATTCACTTCATAATCTGGAATCGGTCAAAACCTACTCTACATAAGCCTTAATCTCGATCGCCTCTTTCTTTTGATTGGACTGCGGCATCAGCCGTCCTATTCCCTGTTTAACTAAACTCTGTAAAAATACGGATCGCTGGTTGTCTTGTAATACCTGCTTCACCTTCTGTACCAGGCGATCGATTTGCAAAGATGAACTACTGGAACCATCCAGACTCATGCTGCACTCTTCAAAGTATTCCACCAAACTCAATCCCGCAATCCGAGTTAAATAGGCAGCACTGAGGCCTTGAATCGTTCCCCCAGCCACATAGGTCAGCGCGTGACTTTTCAGAACCGGCGAAATCGCCTGGGTGGCAACCTCAACCAGTCCCAACTGCACCATCTGCGTCGCCAAATTGCCCATGACCGTCTTCGCCTGATCCAGGGAAAAAGACTGCTGATAAATTTTGCCTAAATCTACTACCAGTTGCGCTGTCACCGATGCCGTTGCCACCAGATCCAGGCTGGGTACCGGATTCGCAAAGGCCGCCGCTGCTGCGATCCACTGATATTGCTCAATCACAGGTAATGCTTTGAGCCGCTTGAGCTGATTTAGCTCAATTTGTACGCCCACATTCAGTGCAGAGACTTGTCGTAGGAGTGTTGCCATCACCAACTGCTGTCCCTGCGTAGACAAAATGGCTTCCACTCGCTGTTGCAGTGCAGTAATGTCCGGTTCGGGTTGTTCCGTCCGTTCCTGAAGGCTGCCGTCGGCTTGCTGATGGCGAACTATCACCGGGGCCGGTTTCGCCGAAATGGCAATCACATCCTCCGGAGACAGTAAGCCTTTGATCCGATCGCGGACTTGTTGCAAAATCAGGGGACGTTCCTCCGGCAAGTATCGATCCTGTTTGTTCAAAACCAGGAGAACGCGATGCTTTTGCCGTACCAACTGTTCGATCGCTTTGAATTCAGAATCCGTTAGATCTCCGGCGATCAAAAACAGAATTAAGTCTGCCGTTTCAATATCTTCTGAGGAGTTATTGAGTTTTCGTACTTCTGGATCAGTTTCTGGCTCGGCTTCCGGATCAATTTCCGGATCAGTGACTTCAGAAACAAGGGACTGAGTCGGTAGTAAGAAAGTTGTAGAAGCCGTGCTGGAAAGGATTCCGGATTTGAGTAATTTTGTCAGGGTCGTTTTACCTGCCGCTTTGCGCCCTGCCACTGCCAGTCCAATATTTCTCCGATCCATCCCCGATCGCAGTTCTTGCAGTCGTGACTGTAACTGAACAACGACCGAGGCGATCGTTTCTGCATTTGCTGGATCGGTAATGGATTGACTTTCAGCAATAAGCTGATCGATGCGAGCATTCACCTGATTAATGGCTTGTTCCACTGCCGTTCGATCAACCGGAGGAACCATGGTCAAATCCAACGTGCCCTGACGACGCTGCTTCAGTAGCCACATTCCCGGCCCCAATAATGCCAGCCCCCACACCGCTGTATCTGCCAAATTGAGAAACGACGGATCGATCGCATTTAGGGCCCAGGCTCCAGCGGTTAAGCCCAGTCCACCCACTAAAATAGGTCGTCGCAACGGAAAAGCCATAGGGGATACAAAGGGTGCAGGGTAATCAGGGGGCAGACTTCAGGAGAATAAGATGGCTGCCAATGGTTCAACCGTAACATAGCAGGTTCAGGATTGAGCCAATTTTGTCCGGTGGAAAGCCGATGCGATCGATGGTGAAAACCCGCTCTAAAAGTGCCAATGATTTGCAGGCAAGATGCCTGCGCTACGGAGTAACCCTCACTCCTCACTCCTCACTCCCCCAGCCACCATCGCCACCGCGATCGCATCCACCACCCGCGAAACCGGAATAATTTCCAACTCAGAGCTAGAAACCGCCTGGCTGGAGGGAATAATCGCCCGTTTGAAGCCCAACTTTGCTGCCTCTTTCAAGCGCAATTCCATCTGAGACACAGGACGCACCTGCCCCCCTAATCCGACTTCTCCAATTAATACTGTGGTTGGATCAACAATTCGATCGCGGAAACTGGCTGCAACCGCAATGGCGACTCCCAAATCGGCAGCGGGTTCTCCAACGTTCAGACCTCCCGACGCAGCAACGTAGGCATCTAATTTAGATAGGGGAACTCCCACCCGTTTTTCTAATACCGCCAGAATTTGTAGCAGCCGATTGTATTCAATTCCTGTCGTCGATCGTCGAGGAGAGGCATAGCTGGTTGGACTGACCAACGCCTGAAGTTCCACCACCAGAGGACGAGTCCCTTCACAAGCCACGATCGTTGCAGTGCCTGGAGTCTGTTCATCCCGATTGCCCAGAAACAATTCCGAAGGATTTTTCACCTCCTCTAAGCCCACATCCGCCATTTCAAACACGCCCAGTTCATGGGTCGCGCCAAAGCGGTTTTTCACCGATCGCAACAACCGATGACTGGCAAAGCGATCGCCCTCAAAGTACAGTACTGTATCCACCAAATGTTCCAGCACCTTCGGCCCGGCGATCGCTCCTTCCTTAGTGACATGACCGACAATAAACAGCGTAATGTTGTTTCGCTTGGCCACCTGCATCAGGGCAGACGTACACTCCCGCACCTGGGCCACTGACCCTGGAGCCGAGTTCAACGAGGCAAAGTAAAGGGCTTGAATACTATCAATCACGGCCACCTGAGGGCGCAGGGATTCCAGTTCTCGGATGACGGTTTCCAGGTCGGTTTCGGGGAGAAGGTAGAGGTCAGGAGTGAGGAGTGAGGAGTCAGGAGTGTTCGCGGAGCGCGAGCGTAGCCCTTGAAGTGAGGAGCCAGGGGAGTCAGGGGAGGTTTCGGATGAGGTGGATTTGCGTTTGGGGCTTCGCTTGCTGTTTGCCGCTGTAGGTTCGGACTCCCAACGTTCAACCTCCGTTCCCTCATTCTCTTCCGCCTTCCGCCTTCCCTCTTCCGCCTTTCTTTCCCCAATCCTCAACCGCTGCGATCGCAACTTCACCTGCTGTCCCGACTCCTCAGCGCAGACATAGAGAATCGGGTATTGCTGGGCGAGTTGATTGGCCACCTGGAGCAGGAGGGTGGATTTGCCAATGCCTGGATCGCCACCAATCAGCACCAGGGAACCGGGGACGATGCCACCCCCTAGAACCCGATCGAGTTCTGTGTAGCCAGAGGTGAGGCGCGACTGGGGATAGTCAGAAATTTCTGCCAGGGTGAGGGCCGCGAGGGGTCTGGAAGACTGGGGGGGACGAGATTTGCTGGCAGAACGAGGCGTGGCAAGGGTAGTCGCTCGACCGGGTGCTGGAGCGGTGACGACTTGCTCTACCAAAGAATTCCACTCACCACAGGCTGGACATTTCCCAAAATACTGAGGAAATTCTCCGCCACATTGATGACAAACATATTGCGATCGGGATTTAGGCATTGCTGAAAATGGGCCAGAGACAAGAGTTTACGGAAGTTCAGAAATGTTGAACTCTGATAGGATCTAGATAAATCTTAAGAAACGTTGAAATGTAGAAATAATCGGAAGTTCAGCGTTCTAAGTTCGATCGCATAAGCTAATATCTTAATGATAAAGTGATGAAAATTAACGATGAAAAAGCTGAATTAAGGAGCGTTAAGTAAGTTGGAAAACCACAAAGAAAAAATTCTTGTAGTAGATGACGAAGCGAGTATTCGCCGCATTCTAGAAACTCGTCTTTCGATGATTGGATATGACGTGGTCACGGCCGCGGATGGCGAAGAGGCACTGGAAACCTTTCGCAATGCCAATCCGGATCTCGTGGTTCTGGATGTGATGATGCCCAAACTGGATGGCTACGGGGTGTGTCAGGAGCTTCGCAAGGAATCCGATGTCCCTATCATTATGCTAACGGCTCTGGGGGATGTTGCCGATCGCATCACGGGTCTGGAGTTGGGGGCTGATGACTATGTGGTGAAGCCTTTCTCGCCAAAGGAACTGGAAGCTCGAATTCGATCGGTGCTACGGCGGGTAGAGAAGGTGGGAACCTCTGGGATTCCCAGTTCTGGAGTGATCCAGATCAACAACATTCGGATCGACACCAATAAACGCCAGGTTTATAAAGGCGATGAGCGAATTCGGCTCACTGGCATGGAATTTAGCCTGCTGGAGTTGCTGGTGGGGCGATCGGGTGAACCCTTCTCCCGGTCGGAAATTCTACAAGAGGTTTGGGGCTATACACCTGAGCGTCACGTAGACACACGGGTCGTCGATGTCCACATCTCTCGCCTGCGGGCCAAACTGGAAGATGATCCCAGCAATCCTGAACTAATTTTGACTGCAAGAGGCACAGGCTATTTGTTTCAACGGATTGTTCCGCCGGGTGAAGAAGGAAATAAGTAGGATTTCGATCGGTTTTCCGTTAATTCCCTACCCCACTGGGGAGAGTCCATCTGATAAAATTTGTGAGGTTTCTACAAACTATTGATCAATGGGATCGACTCAGGCACGGATCGCAATTGACGCGATGGGGGGGATCATGCCCCCGATGAAATAGTTGCTGGCGCAATCCGGGCGCAAGCGGAGTTGGGGGTGAAAGTCTTACTGGTAGGCGAACCCCAGAAAATTGAAGCTCTATTAAAGCCACACGGTTCTTCTCTTCAGATGGAGATCGTCCCGGCGGAGGGCTTGATTGAGATGCATGAAGAACCGTTAAGCTCTTTGCGTCGTAAGCCCAAGGCTTCCATTAACGTGGCAATGGATTTGGTGAAGCAAGGACGGGCTGATGCGGTCGTGTCTGCGGGGCATTCGGGTGCAGCGATGGCGGCAGCTTTACTGCGGTTGGGTCGTTTGCCAGGAATCGATCGTCCGGCTATCGGAACGGTTCTACCCACAATCATGGCAGGGAAATCCGTACTGATTTTAGATGTGGGGGCAAATGTGGATTGCCGACCCAAATTTTTAGAGCAGTTTGCCGTCATGGGGACGGTGTACTCTCGCTATGTCCTGGGAATTGACGATCCAAAAGTCGGTTTGCTTAATATTGGTGAGGAATCTTCCAAGGGCAATGAGTTAGCCCTGAAAACCTACGAACTGCTTGAACAAAACCGTAATCTGACGTTTGTTGGAAATGCCGAAGGGCGCGACGTGTTGACGGGGCAGTTCGATGTCGTGGTCTGCGATGGATTTGTTGGCAACGTCCTGCTGAAGTTTGCCGAAGCCATTGGTGAGGTACTGCTGCAAATTCTGCGGGAGGAATTGCCTCAGGGTTGGCGCGGTCGGCTTGGTTCGTTACTCCTTAAGCCCAACCTTAGAAGGATTAAGCAGCGCATCGATCACGCTGAACACGGGGGCGGTTTGCTACTTGGCGTGGATGGGATCTGTATCATCAGTCATGGTAGTTCCCAGGCTCCATCGATCTTCAATGCGGTACGCCTCGCTAAGGAAGCGGTGGATCATCAAGTACTAGACCGTATGCAATTTCAACCTCGAAAAACGAAAGCGACCGCCACAGACGGAGAATAATGCTGCATCAATCAGGAATTGGCGTTGCCATTACGGGGTGTGGTTCATCTGCCCCATTGGCCGCTCTGGATAATGATGGATTGAGTCGGATTGTGGATACTTCGGATGAGTGGATCAGCACTCGCACAGGGATTCAGCAACGACGGTTAGCGAAACCGAATGAATCACTGAAATCGATCGCATCTGAGGCCGCTCGTCATGCGCTGGATATGGCGGGTGTGGCAGCGACAGAGGTGGATCTGATCATTCTGGCTACCTCCACGCCAGATGATTTGTTTGGGACAGCAAGCCAAATCCAGGCAGAACTGGGGGCAGTCAAAGCCGCAGCTTTTGATTTGACAGCAGCTTGTTCGGGCTTTGTGTTTGGTATGGTCACGGCAGCTCAGTTTATTCAGGCGGGAACCTATCAGACTGTGCTGCTGATTGGGGGCGATGTGCTGTCTCGCTGGACGGATTGGAGCGATCGCCGTACTTGTGTCCTGTTTGGTGATGGGGCGGGGGCCGTAGTGATGCAGGCAAATCCCGATCGGAATGGGCTGCTGGGATTTGAATTGTGCAGTGATGGTCGCCAAAACGAGTGCCTGACGTTAGCGTTTCAACCCCAACCGAACGAGTTGATTGAGGATATTACCATCGGGCAGGGCACCTTCCAGCCGATCGCCATGAACGGTCAGGAGGTGTATCGCTTTGCTGTGAAGCGAGTGCCAGAAGTCATCGAAAAATCCCTTTATCGGGCTAATCTCAGTGTGGATCAAGTGGACTGGCTATTACTGCATCAGGCAAACCAGCGGATTCTGGATGCAGTGGCCCAGCGTTTAGGGATTCCCAGCCACAAGGTGATCAGCAACATGGCCCGGTACGGCAACACCTCGGCGGCTTCGATTCCGATCGCCCTGGATGAGGTGGTGCGCGAGGGTAAGGTAAAACCGGGAGATGTGATCGCAGCATCGGGTTTTGGAGCCGGACTCACCTGGGGCGCAACCATTTTTCGCTGGGGAAAGGCATAAGAAATGCAATGCTCTACTCATCCATGCCCTGCTTAACGACGATCGTCTGGGTTCACGAGGGAGGGCTACGTCCCGATATTTGCCCTCCCAATGTCATGGCATAAGGAAACACCGCCGTTCCCTTAACACCGTAAAATGTAAGTCTGGTTACAAACTGGTATAGACATTTTTCAATTGCTATGACTAAGACTGCATGGGTGTTTCCGGGGCAAGGCTCCCAATCGATGGGCATGGGGGCTGATTTGTATGAGCTACCCGCCGCAAAAGGGAAGTTTGCCCAGGCGGAACAGATTCTCGGCTGGTCAGTTCCAGAGATTTGCCGGAGTGAAGATGATAAGGTTTCCAATACTCTCTACACTCAGCCCTGTCTGTACACGATCGAAAGCATTCTGGTGGACTTGCTGCACGATCGCGGTCAGCAGCCCGACCTGGTAGCAGGGCACAGCCTGGGAGAATATGTTGCCCTCTATGCAGCCGGAGTATTGGAGTTTGAAGCGGGATTGCGTCTGGTGAAGCGGCGAGCCGAACTGATGGAACAGGCTTCTGAAGGGATTATGGCAGCCTTGCTGGGGTTCGATCGCGCTCAGTTGGAACAGCAAATTGCCGAAACGCCGGATGTGGTTCTGGCGAATGACAACAACGCGGGGCAGGTCGTGATTTCGGGAACCGTTGCAGCGGTGGAGTCCGTTATGGCCAACGTGAAGTCCAAGCGTGCCGTTAAGCTCAATGTAAGTGGAGCCTTTCACTCTCCCCTGATGGCAGAAGCGGCCGCAGAATTTCAGCAGGTTTTGAGCGCAGTAGAATTTCAGCCTGCCAGGATTCCCGTCTTGTCCAACGTTGAACCGACTCCAGCAACAGATGCCGATATCCTTAAGGCGCGACTGGCCCAACAGATGACGGGTTCAGTTCGCTGGCGAGAAATTACCCTGGCCCTGCCAGAAGCAGGAATCGATCGAGTGGTCGAAGTGGGGCCCGGTAAAGTTTTGACGGGAATTATGAAGCGGACTTGCTCTGATTTGCGATTGGAGAATGTAGGGGGATTGGCAGATTTAGGTGAGGAGTGAGGAGTCAGGAGTCAGGAGTCAGGAGTCAGGAGTCAGGAGTCAGGAGTCAGGAGTCAGGAGTCAGGAGTCAGGAGTCAGGAGTCAGGAGTCAGGAGTCAGGAGTCAGGAGTCAGGAGTCAGGAGTCAGGAGTCAGGAGTCAGGAGGTTAGTAAAAAGGGATGACGGTTCATCGCCACCCCTTAAAGCGGTTTAATTTGCTGACTGGGCGGGCAAGATGCCCACCCCACAAGAATTCTAGATTCGGGCAAGGTGCCCACCCCACAAGAATTCCAGATTATTTAGTTTGCATTCCTAAGGCAAGCGAATATTCTGCTCTTGCAAATACTGCTGAGTTTCAGTGGTCGGCGTATAGCGATAGCCAAACGTCGCAGTATCCGAGTCATCAATAATATGGGGAGTCACCAGGACGATCACCTCTCGCCGCTCATTTTCCCGGCGTGTACTCCGGAACAATGCACCCAGAATCGGAATATCACCCAGAATCGGAACTTTGGTGACATCCACTCGATCGCGGTCTTCGATGATGCCCGACAAAATTAGCGTTTGTCCATCCCGAATTCGGACTAACCCAGAGGATAATCGGCGTTCGGAAAGGAGCGTAATCTGGTTTGACTGTCCTGCCAACTGCACGGTGATATTTTCGACGGGTGCGGAAATTGAAGGCGCAACCGACATGGAGATGAAGCCGTTGTCATCAATGCGATTCACCTGAACCTGAAGAATTAAGCCAGCGGGTTCAGTTTCGGCTTCTAGCGTCACCGTAGAGGTTTGATCCGTTGTTGTAATCTGCTGACTGAAGTTCGTGACCACATCGCGGGTTAGCTGCACTTCAGCGGTTTGTCCCTCTTGCACCACTAGAGTTGGATCGGTCAAGATCTTAGCGTTGCCGCTGGTCACAGCTACTTGCAACTGAGCCAGGAAGCTCCGAATAAAGTCAAAGCCCTGTGGGGGAATTGGGGAAACCAGTGTTCCTCCCACAATTCCGTCTGCATCCCCTGTGATTTGGGCGGGTGTACTCACACTTTGGCGAGTCCCAAAGTTGATAATGCCAACCCCACCATCCTGAATCACCCGGGTATCATCAATACCAAAGGAGAAACTGGTGGAAACGCGATCGATACCCAGCAAATTGACATCAATCACGCGGACATTCACAGCGGTTTGCCGACGGCGGACATCTAACTGGGCTAATTGGGCGGCTGCCACCTCAATCTGCCTGGGATTACCAATCAGCGTCACCGAGTTGGTGCGTTCATCTCCAGTCACCTGCAATCCGCGCAAGAGGGGAGTAGAGTCCTGATAGTCTACCCGCTGCACTTCGATCCGTTGCTCAGTGGTGGTCTGAGTTTGGGTAATTGCAGATGCTTGCCCTTCAGCTGCCGCCGCAACCGGAACGGCACTAACACTGGTCACTAATCGCTCACGGCTGACGGAGGTTTCTGCTCCCAAGCCAACCAGGAAATTCAGGGCAGAGGGGACATCGGTTTGGTTGAGCCGGAGCGTCCGGGCAATCACCTGGCGAGCTGTGTTCGGTAAGCGTGGCCCCACAAAAATGGTTCGTCCGACCCGATTCACATCTAAACCCGCGATCCGCACCACATAGTTGAAGACGTTTTGGACTGGCTCATTTTCAATGTCCAATGAGATTCTGACATCAGGAACTTCTTCTGCCCCTGGCTGGGTGGGTGTGTCCTGCTGAGTGTCACCAATGTAGGCCACGTTTAGCCCGGCGGCCCGGCCAGGAGAGAGAGCACATCTCGGACAGGCGCATCCCGCAGCACCAACCGGGGTACCACTTCCGTTGTCCCTAAGTTAACCTCTGGCGGAGAGGTATCCAGGCTAGAGGTGGCAATATCGCCGATCGGTGGAGGAACCGGAGCGGGTAGGGTGGGTGGCACATAGCCCCGACTCGGCTGGAGAACCGGCACACCATCGATCGTGATACCGGGATCTGGAACCAGCACATCCGAAGGGGAAGGCGGGGGGAGCGATGGATCGGGGGCTTGCGCGGTTTGAGTCTCCGGTGCAGCAGGGGCAGGAGGTGGAGCGGCAGAAACCGGAGGGGCGATCGCAGTTTCTTCCGAAGAGAGGGGAGGTGCGGTTGCCACCCCACCCGTTGGGCTAACACTCAGCACAACGCCGTTGGCACGAGTCAAAATTTCACCGCTGGGCGGATCGCCATCCCCGGTGACAATGACCCGAACGCTATTGGCATCCAGTTGAGTGACGCTAACTGAAGCAATCCCAGAAGCAGGTGCATTTTGCAGGAAGCCATTCCCCTCCGGTAGTTGCAACTGAGTATTGATAATGTCAGCAACCAGCGCATTGCCACGATTAACCGTGAACACCTGCGGTCGATCGCCATTCCGCATTTCCAGGACGACATTGGTTCCTTCCTGGGTTTGATTCACCTGTACGTTTGTAATTCGGGCAGGAGATGCATGGGCAGGTTGGGCAATCATAACGATCGCGGCTGCTCCCCCAAGAATCCCACTGAGTCCAAGATCGCGTTTCACAGTTCACTCCTCCTTATCACACATCCTTGTCACACAAATGCTCACCGAAATCGATTGATCAAACTTTGGGCTTAATGATTGAATGAGCCAGGACTGGGACAATCATCAGGCTACCTATTGAGCGGTTTCTGCCTCCTCAGTCTCCTCTGTTGCGTCAGTTTGCTCGGTAGGTTGGGGAGCGGTTTGTTCAACGGGCACTAAAGCGGCCAGTTGAAACGCGGCATTGATTCTGGGTTCGGGTTGTCCAGCGGCCACCTGTCCATCCGGATTTAAAACCAGGCGTTGAGTCGTTGTATCCAACTGCGAGGTCAGATCACCCACCACCAACAGGGGCTGTAACCGTTCAATACTCCGAACGATCGAAACCACCTGGGGAAAAGTGCCTTCAATTTCCACGTCATATACCTGCCGTCGGAGCCGACCATCCACTGTACTGCCGTAGGAACCATCGGTAACAACCCCCGATTCACTACTGTTGAGATCAAACCGCACCAGATTCGCCCGCCGCGCCGGATCTTGAATCCCCGCGTTCGCTGACTGCACTCGCTCATTCACATCCAGCAACAGCGTGTCCAAACTCCGTTGAGTCGCAAATAGTCCCAAGACATCGGACTGTAGCTGTTCAGCCTCCGTCAACCGATTTTGGGCTTCTTGAATCTGACGCTGCGTTTCTTCCTGATCGATTAACTGCTGCCGCTTGGTGGCCACGTCGGTGCGTAGCTCTTGATTGCGCTGTAGGGAAGGTTGCACCACCGCCGACCAGAGCCAAATCGCGGCACCTAACCCCAGCAGAGCCAGCAAAATACCGCTAACGGTGGGGGTCAGGCTCAGTCCAAATAGCTTTGGATAGCTCGGCTCTTCAAATTCGTTGGGATCTCCCGTTGGGATAAAGTCTCCACCAGCCGTCATGGTTGAATTACTCCTCTGTCACGAAGGGCTTGAATTCGAGTGGCGAACCCAACCGATAGGGTTCGCTCTAGATCTTGCAGCAGGGCTGAAGCAGGAAGATTGGTGAGATCGCCTTCAATGGTGTACTCCACGACTCTGGGCAGTTCAACTTCGATCTCTCGATCGGTTTGATCTCCAGAGATTTCAACCTCTGTGGGGTTATTCACCAGACGCGAACCCACCATCCGCACTGTGCCAGCGTTGAGAAAGGGCGATCGTTGTAAGGTCAATACAAAGTCATTGACATCATTAAACGACTGAGCGTAGCCAATAATCCGAACCCCCGATTGGGGCGGTGGAGCTTCAGGGGTTGTTGCTGTTCCATCGTCCGCAGTCGCAGGAGCGGCTGTGGGTTGAGCCTCGGTCTCTACCTGTTCAATCTGCCGAATCTGGACATTACTGGGCACTCTCCCCCGCACATCCTGCAAAACGGCAGACCAGGGTTTGATCCGATCGAACACCGTTGCCAGGGCCCGATTTTCTTGATCAATCTGGCTGATTTGAGTGTTGATGTCGTTGATGACGCTCAGTTGAGCATTTAAGGCCGTGAGCTGATTATCCAGTTCGGCTTGCTCCTGGGCAAGTTGTTGATTTTGGTTTTGCAGAAACAGCCAGAACCCTCCCACCAGGGCAGGCAAAGCAATCATGGTTGCCAAACCCAGGTAAAGCGGCAGGGGGCTAGACCTGACGGTACGAACCCGACTTAAGCCTGCCTCCGTAGGGCGATCCTGACGATCGTTGAGAAAATTGACATCTAGACTGTACATGGGTCGTTCTCCCTACCAAGCCTCCCGTAAACCTAACCCCAACACCACACCTAAACCCGCTCGCTGAATCGGTGGAATCTCTTGCTCCACCTCTAACGATAGGGCTGCGATCGGATCAACCTGACTGGCAGGTAGACTTAATCGCTGCGAGAAAAATTCATCGAGTTGTCCAATTGCGCCACCGGGGCCAGCCAGCAATAATTGCGCGACCTCCGTGTTCTCACCCTGATTGTGGTAAAAGTCAATCGAACGACGCAGTTCATCGGCAAGTTCGCCCAAAATCCGCAGCATGGCAGCCGTTCCAGGGTTCGTGCCACCTGGTCTGGGAGCCGCTGTACTCATACTGTCAATCGGGGTAACGGGAACCGTCATCCCCTGGAGCAGTTCTGTATTGCGGGTAGGAGGCAAGTTCATGGCTCGGCTGAGGGCACTTTGCACCTGATAGGTTCCGATGGGAACCGTCCGCGAGAACTGGGGCACCCCATCTACGACAATGGAAATTTCAGTACTTTCAAACTGAATATCAACGATCGCCGCTGCCTCCTGGGGAGTAAATTGGCGGAGTTGCTGCCGAATCGTTCGAATGAGGGAAAAACTGCTGATTTCTAAAACATCTACAACCAGCCCTGCCTGCCGGAACGTTTCCAGGTAAGAATCGGTAACTTCCTTTCGCGTTGCTACAAGCAAGACCTGAACTTTCTCAATCCCGTCTTCATCGACAAAGAACCCTAACTTCTGGTAATCCACATCGGCCTCTTCACGGGGAAAAGGAAGATACAGACCTGCTTCCTGGTTCAAAACCATTTCCCGCAGTTCTCGATCGTCCAATTCAGCCGGAACAGGAATAATCCGGGTCACGGTATCTCGACTTCCGGGGATAGCTGTGGCAGCGTGTTTCACCTTGAGCTTTGCTTCAGCCAGTACGGACTGAATGATCTCTGCCATTCCCGCAGAGTCTAAAATTTGCCCCTCTTCAAAGATGCCATCAGGAACCTCAGCAGAAGCCAGGCTGGTCAGTTGAAAACCCTGACCTTTTTTCTTGAGACGAGAAACGTTGACACGATCGGGAGCCAGTTCTACACCGATCCCTTTTGTCTTTCTTGAGAATAGATTCTTGAGACCACTAGTCACAGTTTTTGCCCATCAATTCGGGGGTAAGGAAGATTAAGACAACGCGAGAAGAATCTTGATGCTGCTGCCTTTTGGAAAAGGAGTACCAAGCTTCCTGCTAATACAATAGCTAATCCAAATTAATTGGGATCATTATTGCTTAATCTAATTAATTTAATTGCGTCCTTCCCCTCCTTCCCAATCTAGTCACAAACCTTAAAGTAGAGCAACGCTGATTTAAATTCTCAACGACTCAAATTTCCTAGTCCGTAGAAGACTTGCTCAACAACCTGAGCGAGTTCAAAACTCAGCTTGATCAGAATACCTGCTTAACATTCTAATCAAATCTATTGAAGTTGTATCAGCAAGATTACGTATAACCCTGAGTTAACAGTACGACTGTAGAAATTCTAGACTAAAACAGAGCCATCCGAGCAGCCGATCGCTCCTGGATTGCCGATCGCTCCTAGGGCAGTAGATGGTTTTTCCGCTACAAGTAGGGTGATTTTAGCTGCCAAGCCTCTAAATCTGGAGTGCCATCAAGCATACGAACATTTGTCCCAATCTAAGGGAGAGCGCAGTTTTTCCTGATTTGCTGAGTTTTCAGATGAGTTCAAAAATAGTACAAGTGATGGGAAATCAAAATCTTCGTGAACAAAGAAAAATCGTTCATGGGGCGATCGACGGCTGGATTTTTCTCTATTGAGTTCCCATATCCACTACCCATTCTGAAGCAAGGAATTTCATCGATCGCTGATCCTAATAGAAATAGTTTGTCACTCGTTGCTGATATGGAAAGTGCATCCCTTGGACTCAGCCCTGATTGGATAGCCAGAGTCCAGATGAGTGTATCCCACTTTGGCATTTGTGCAATGGATAGTTTACTGGCAGGCAAGACTTCGAACCTCGGCGTGAGCCCTTCGGCGTGAGCTCAGGTCGAAAGCTCGGTCGAACGCTTGAGCCCTTCGGACCTCGGCGTGAGCTCAGTCGAACGCTCAGTCGAGCCGTCGAAACACTGCCTGCGCTACGGTTGCCAACGCAATTCTAAGGAATGCGGATTAAATAAAATCGAAAATTTAATCTCCGGAAGGGGCGCACTGCTGTGCGCCCGTACAGAAAAAATCGGAGTTATTTAATTTGTGTCCCTAAGGGAACTTATTCGATCGGGGCTGTTTTCTCAAAAAAATCCAAAAAAAAGGACGCTTTTACAAACGTCCCCCTCCCTATTCCCTATTCCCTATTCCCTATTCCCTATTCCCTATTCCCTATTCCCTATTCCCTATTCCCTATTCCCTATTCCCTATTCCCTATTCCCTATTCCCTATTCCCTATTCCCTATTCCCTATTCCCTATTCCCTATTCCCTATTCCCGACTCCCCTGCGACCCAGATACTGAAGTCGGAACCGGACTCACTGGCGGAGTTACTTTGGTGTAATCCACCGCAGGACAAAGATCGAACAGGAGACACCGATCGCAGGCAGGATTGCGGGCGGTACAGACCGCGCGACCATGATAGATCAGTCGAATTGACCAGTTTTCCCAATCGGGTTGCGGTAGAAGGCGCATCAAATCTCGCTCAATCCGAATGGGATCTGTGTATTGCGTCAGCCCCAATCGTTGGCTTAATCGTTTGACGTGGGTATCTACCGTTACGCCAGCGTTCACCCCATAGGCATGGGCCAACACCACATTGGCCGTTTTGCGGGCAACTCCTGGCAGTTGCAGCAGTTCTTCCATGCGCTGTGGGACTTGCCCCTGGTATTGGGAGTCCAGGATGCGGCAGCTAGCCTGAATGTTTTTTGCTTTATTGCGATAAAAGCCCGTCGATCGAACCAATTGTTCAATCTCATCCAAATCTGCCCTGGCCATGGCAGCCGCATCTGGAAAGCGGCGAAACAGTTCTGGCGTGACCAGATTCACCCGCTCATCAGTGCATTGGGCAGACAAAATTGTGGCAACCAGAAGTTGGACTGGCGTTTCGTAGTTCAGGGTGCAGGTGGCATCTGGATACAACCGCTTGAGGCGCACCAGAATTTCCAGGGCCGCTGTTTTTTGGGAGCAACTTTACGACGGGGAGACACAGGGTATGGGTTGATATTTGCTGGAACAGGTTACTGGAGCGGTTTACTGGAACAGGTTTTGAAACACTTCCAGTTGAGTGGTGTCGCGGACGATCAGGAAGATGCCCAGACCCAGTAGCAGCATCAGCCCCGTCTGCATCACGTTTTCCTGAATCCGATTGGGCAACGGTTTGCCCCGTAAGGCTTCTATCAACAGGAAGGCTAATTGTCCACCATCCAGGGCCGGGAGCGGCAGGATATTGATGATCGCCAGGTTAATGCTGATCAAAGCAGCGAAGTCAAACAGCCGCGTGGCATCCGATGCGGCAAAACTGGCTCCTTGCTCCACAATTTTGACCGGGCCGCCCACCTGACTGGCGACGGAGGAAAAGTTTGTCACCAGGGAGATAAACCCCTGGGCGACTGCCAGGAAGGCATTTTGGAAGACTCTGGCCGCCTCCGATAGCACTTCTACCACACCACTGGGCGGACGATAGCCTGTAACCCGGCGGTTGGGCAAGAGTTGTACCCCAATCCGCGCAATGCCATCTTCCTCAGAGCGGGGAGTCACGGTGAGATCCAACTGCTGCTCTCCACGTTGCACCGTCAGGTCGATCGGTTGATCGGCGTGTTCCTGAATCTGCTGCATCAACAAGATCCGCGCCTCATTCCCATCTCCCAGGGACTGATCATTCACCGCCAGAATTACATCTTCTGCCCGCAGTCCAGCCTGGGCCGCGGGAGCTTCCACAGAAATAACATCTGCAACGAGAACCCCAGATTGATCGCTGAATTGAGGAATCCCAACGGCAACAAACTGTGTTGCAAATACAAAATAGGCAAAGATTAAGTTCGCAATGACCCCTGCACTGATGACGATCGCCCGATCGAGAATCGGACGATTGCGTAACAAATCAGGATCATTCGGGGGAATGTCACTATCAGGATCATCATCAGGAAATCCCACAAACCCGCCCAGGGGAATGGCCCGAACCGCATATTCCGTTCTGCGGCCCTGATATTTCCATAGGATGGGCCCAAACCCCAGGGAGAACCGATTCACATGAATTCCCTGAAGGCGAGCAGCCAGGAAGTGTCCCAGCTCATGAACCACAATTAAAAGTGCAAGCACTCCGATCGCCGCTAAAACTGACATAACCCCCAACCAGTCCAAACTGTTGTGTACATATCTTTACTATTCTAGATGCCCTGACCAATTCACCGTCCTGCGGGTAGGAATTTATTCTCGAAATAAGGTGCCAATTTCTGCATCGGTAAGGTGATAGAGCTGGCAAACTAACCGATCGATCGCCTGATCGATTGTTTGATTAGTTATCTGAGCATCAGTCATCTGAGCATCAGTTATTTGATCAGTGGTTTGATGAGTCGCCGGATGAGTCGCTGGATGGATGGTTTGATCGATCGTTGGATGGCTCGTCAAAGGGATCGGCTGATCAGGGATTTGCCCCATTGCCTGATCAACGGACTGATTGATTGCAGCATTGGGAAACTGCCTTTGGGATTCCAGTTCTAACTGTTGGTCAACCCAGGCAATGATTTGTTCGTAGGCTCCTCGTTCCGATGGATTATTTAGATTGGGGATGCAGATCGGTAACTGCCGTAGTTGGGGTGGGCCAACCCGAAAGTAGCCCCCCTGAAGCCGATTTCCGGCAAACCAGTGATTGAAGTAAACGCTCAGAAGTTGGCTATTCAGTAATCCCAACAGATATCGTAAGTCGATCGCCGCTGCCAAAATCACCGATGTGGACTTGCCTGCCAGGATGATCCCTTCCTGATCCAGGGCACACTCCAGCCGTCGTGTCATGCCTGCAATGATCACCTTGGGTTGGGTGGCTTGCTGGTAGCGTTTGGGAGGTAGTCGGGCGAGATCCTCGGATAAAATCACTGGATGCAGGTAGGTTTGACCCAGATAGCGCAACCGTTTTTTTCCCCATTGCACGCCATACCGATCGATCGTCCCACTATTCACCAGGCGCAAATCCGCTGGGCTTGGTGCTGGATGATCGCAGATCAGGGGCTGAATGCGATAGGCCTCCTCCACCGTTGCCGCGCCAGTGACCTGAGCGATCGTGCTTAGGGCGGGAAAGGTTTGTTGCAGGCGAAGCAGCAGGTTGGATTGGTAAGATGTGGGGGTCAATAACCAGGGAGCCTCTGGTGGTGCAGTATGGAGGGACAGCGATCGAACCGCCTTGACCTGGTGTAAATCCTGCATGATTTCACAGCGAACGGTCTGATCGGGAGTGGGTAAAGTTTTTTGGGCGACATAAACCAGGGGGTACACTGAAGCCGCAAACACGGGAACCTGGGAATAGTCCCGCAGGAGCAGGAGTTGGTTTTCCTGGCTCAAAATTTGTCGGGCTGGGCGGGCATAGCGGGCGGAGGCCAGCTTATTGGGCACGATCAGACTGGTGATGCCTCCGGGACGACAAAGTGCGATCGCCTTTTCAATGAAGAGGCAAAATAAGTCCCAGTTGCCCTGTGCCGTGCGGTAATGCTGTCCACAATAGGCTCGCCATTCTGCCAGATGGAGCGTCATGGTTTCAGAATCAATGTAGGGCGGATTGCCCAACACCAGGTCAAACCCACCCTTTGAAATGATGGCTGGAAAAGCTTTCTCCCAGTCCAGGGGGCAAAGATCTGCGAGCTGGGATTCTACCTCTGAGCCAATCAGTGCATTTCCCTGCTGAATGTTGTGCCCCAAACAGGGCAACGATCGCGGCATTGAGTCGGGCAAATCCTCCATTAGAGTCAACCAGAGGCAGAGTTGCGTCACTACCACCGCCTGTGGATCAAGATCTACCCCGAACAGATGGGTCAGTAAAATTCGTTCTCGTTCTGCCTGGGTCAATCGCCACTGACCATCGCTATCTCTCTGTAGTGCTGGTTGGTCAGACAGAGGATTTTGATCTTGCAGGTATTGCTGTAAATACCAGTCCAGCAAATATTGATAGGCGGCTACTAAAAACGCACCACTACCGCAGGCGGGATCAAGCAATCGCAGGCAAGGTGGCGGATCGGTTGGAGATAGTGTACCTGGGAGCAGTCGGGGCAGGGTGGATTGGAGGATAGATTGAACGATCGCAGGAGGTGTATAGTAAATCCCGGCTGATTTTTTGCGGCTTGCAGCGACAGGACGTTGTGCAGATGAATCGATCGATCGTCCTAGCATCTGTTCATAGACCTGTCCCAATATCGTGCAGGCGATCGGGTTGGCCAATTCAAGCTGATTCAAATCAGCTACTACACCCCGCAGCACCGGATCGTCTAACTCGAACTGAGTGAGCCGGGGGAAGGGGTTGGCCAGCCCCAGCCTGGTATGCAGCACCGTGAGCGATCGCAGGAATTTGGCATAGATTCGATCGCCCTGTAAGGACTGAAGGGGAGGAGCAACCCCACCCCGCTGTTCCCACAAATACAGCCAGAGCAGAGCCAGAATGAGTTGACAGGTGGCGCGATCGGCTTCAGTCGGAGAGAATTGCTGGCGCAGAAGATGGGTTGCGATCGTTGCCTGCCACGATTCAATCTTCCAGGGGATGGATGCACTCTGGGCGGTCATGGCGCGGATTGTTCACGGTGGAGCTAACAGGATAGCGAACCATCGCATCGTCCGCATAGGGCCGGAGCAGGGTAGGCAAATCTTGATGGGTTTCAACCGTGGGATCGAGCCAGAGATCATATCCATCTGGACTGAGAATCACCGGCATCCGATCGTGGACTGGCGTGAGGACATCATTCGCAGTGGTCGTGAGGATGGTACAGGACTCAATCACATCCCCGTTGCCATTTTCCCAGTGTTCCCAGAGTCCGCCAAAGGCAAAGGGTTCGTGATGGTTCAGATGAAAGTAATAGGGCTGTTTTCCCTCTGGCGATCGCTGCCATTCATAAAAACCATCTGCCAGAATCAGGCACCGTCGCCGCTTGAACGCTGCCCGAAAGGACGGTTTTTCCGCTACGGTTTCTGCCCTGGCATTAATCATCCGCGCGCCAATGCCTGGATCCTTTGCCCAGGAAGGCACCAGCCCCCAGGTGAGATAGGTGAACTCCCGCTCCGGTTGCTGTGTTCCAGGAGGCGTTGAACTACGAATCACTGCGATCGGCTGGGTCGGTGCAATGTTGTAGCGAGGCGGGATGGTGGGAACCTCCTCCAGGTCAAACATTCTGGCAATGGTTTCACCAGATTGGGTAAGGGTAAATCGTCCGCACATGCGCCTGCTCCTGCATAAAGGTACACCAGATTAACTAAAATTCTTGTGGGATAAGCATCTTCGCCCAGCCAACCCGCAGATCCCCTGTGCAGCTCTCCTGTATAAACCTGTATCAATAATTTAACTGCCAGGGGGGATTGTGCGATGCACAGGCTGCGCGAACGAACGCAGGTGAATGCGAATTCATTTTCGATCTTTCGATCTACTGAAGTTAGATCGACCCCGTTTACAGAGCTTAATAAAATTATTCCGCTGTGCGGAATACCTAAAGGGAGACTTTTGAGGGTTGAGATTTATACTCCTTTGGGGTAGAAAAGTGAGCCGCACAAAACGCTAGAATTCCTGTAGTATAGTGATAATTTCTGGTAAGTATTTGTGATCACGGATTCCTTGAGAATCGCTCAGGCGACCCACTTTGCCAGTCTAGGATTTCTTTCGATCGCCCCTTCTTAGCTGAGTGCAGTGCACTGGGATTTCAGCATTCTCCCGGTTTTGATCACGTTTGATTGACTGTCCAATTGCCCCTACTGCCCTACTGATTGTTGTTTTGGCTCCATCCTACTACCCGTGCTGTTTGCATTAAATGATAGATCCGCGTGTTCCTATTGCAGCCAAAGTCCAAATGAATACGGAAACCTATCTCAACCATCCGACATTTGGACTACTATTTAGAATCTGTCTGGTTGAAGAAAACCGAGAACTGTTTGCCACGCTGTATGCTCAACGGCTGTTTTTTATCGTGACAACAGGAACCAAAGGGGTTCAGTTTGAGCCAATTAGCCGGGGTGAGGCCCGCATCATGGTTGAGAGCCGCTTACGGGAGCTGCGTCGCTCTGGGCAACAGCAATTGTATGATGATCTCCAGGCGACCCATAAGCGTACCTTTCAATGACCCGTTTCTTTTCTGCGGAAACGATTACCCAACGGCTGGAGCAGGTTTACCAAACGCTGCCCGATTCCGTGCGGTTAATTGCTGTCACCAAGCAAGTTCCAGTTGAGTTAATGCGAGTCGCCTATGAATTCGGCATTCGTGATTTTGGCGAAAGTCGAATTCAGGAAGCGGCGCAGAAGCAGATGCAATTGCAAGACTTGCCCGATATTACCTGGCATTTGATTGGGCATTTGCAAAGTAACAAGGCAGCCAAGGCGATCGAATTATTCCAGTGGATTCATTCGGTGGATAGCCTGAAGCTGGCGCAACGGCTCGATCAATTGGCAGAAAATCAGTCCGTCAATTTGCGAACCTGCCTTCAGGTGAAGGTTCTGCCTGATCCCAATAAGTACGGCTGGTCAGTTTCGGAATTATTAACCGATTTACCGTTGCTGGATCAATGCAAACACCTGGGAATTTCTGGTCTGATGACGATTCTTCCCTATGGGCTGGATACGTCTGAATCGCTGAATGCCTTCACGCAAACCCGTGCCCTGGCGAATCAGATTCAGCAGCAAAACTGGCCGCATCTCCAGATGGAGCAGCTTTCCATGGGCATGTCGGAGGATTATCCCCTGGCGATCGAGGCTGGATCAACGATGATTCGCTTGGGGCGAACCCTATTTGGCGAACGGTAAGGGATCTGCGCCCTACGAAACAGTTGCTACGGTGGGCCGCAACTCCAGAATTTTTTCAATCACCTGAGCTACCACACGATCGGGGGTAGAGGCTCCAGAGGTTACACCCACTACGATTTTTCCTTCTGGTAGCCAATTCTCCTGAATTTCTAAGCCTTGATGCAACGGCTTATGTTCGATGCAGTTGCCCATGATGCGCTCGGCACTGTCGATGTGGTAGGACGGAATGCTGCGATCGATGGCAATTTCCTGAAGGTGGGTGGTGTTAGATGAGTTAAAGCCACCAATCACAACCATGAGATCCAGCGGTTCATCCACCAGGGTCAGCATGGCATCCTGTCGTTCCTGAGTGGCATCACAAATCGTGTTAAAGCTGAGGAAATGATCGTTCAGCTTGTTGGGGCCATACTTTTTCATCATCGTATGCTCAAACAGCTTCCCGATCTGCTCGGTTTCTCCCTTGAGCATGGTGGTTTGATTGGCAATGCCGACGCGCTCCAGGTCTCGATCGGGGTCAAATCCGGCGGAACAGGCGCGGCTAAACTTAGCCATGAACTCATGGCGATCGCCCCCATGCAGGATGTAATCACAAACGTACTGCGCCTCTGCCATATTTAGCACGATCAAATAGGTGGCAGCGAAGGAGCTAGTGGCGATCGTTTCTTCGTGGTTGTATTTGCCGTGAATGATGGAGGTGTGCTGGGTTTTCTTGTGCTTTTCTACCGTATTCCACACTTTAGATACCCAGGGGCAGGTGGTATCGACGATCGTGCAGCCCTTATCGTTGAGGAGCTGCATTTCTTGAACGCTGGCTCCAAAGGCCGGCAGAATCACCACATCTCCCTGCTCAATGCTAGAAAAATCCTTGCTTCCCTGCTCCACCGGAATGAAGCTGACATTCATCTCCCGCAATCGCTGATTGACAGACGGGTTATGAATAATTTCATTGGTAATCCAGATGCGCTCTGTGGGAAAGTGCTGCCGCGTTTCGTAGGCCATGGCCACCGCCCTTTCTACCCCCCAACAAAAGCCAAAGGCCTCTGCTAAACGAATGGTGACATCCCCGCGCTGGAGGGTGTAGTTGTTTTCCCGAATTTGCTGGATTAAATGACTCTGGTACTCCGTCTGCATTTGTCCAGAGACTTCAGCATCATGACCAAACCCCTTGCGGTGGTAATTGGCGGAACTGTTGAGCGATCGCTTAAACGCTTTGGTATCCATGCGGGGAATTGCTTCAGTTACATATTGTGTCACACCTGTACTCAGCCTATCAAATTGAGGTCAAAGGCTGAAGTCTGTCAGCATCAATTCTCATCATAGGAATTCAGCGATCCCCAGTGATGATCCGTAGCGATGGCAGCATACCATGCCACAAATTCACCCTAATATCGAGCAAGCTCTATTCTTCTCTTAAGAAAAACTCTATCTATCAGTAGATCTCATGCCCCTGTAAATACTGTTAAGAAACGCAAAGACCAAGTTCCGTCTTCTGGGGCTAGGCAGTCTGTTCAAGATTTTCTCTACTTATGCACCAACTTCAACCCGCTCAGGTACAGCAGCACCTAGACCGTTGGATCAAGGACTTCCTCAGTGTCCCCCAATCTGAATTTTCCAATCTGCCTCCCTGTCCTTACTGTCGTCAGGCCTGGTTGGATCGCCGAGTTACGGTTCACTGTTGTCACTCTCTGGTGGAAACCTGCCAAACCCTCCTGACAATGCCCCATGTTTGGGATGAGTCCTGGGAAGTGGCAATCGTAGCCACCCATCCTGCCCTGGTGGACGGTCATGAATTGATTGCCCAGGTGCAGCAGTTGAATGCAGAGTTCGCTCAGCATAATCTGGTGGCACTGGTCGATCATCCAGGCAATCCAGAAACAACCCTCAGCCATATCAATACCAGTAATGGTCAGTATTTGCTAGTCCTGGTTCAACCGTTACAGTCCCTCCAGGCTGCCAGTGCCCAGCTCCAAAAAACGGGATACTATCACCATTGGTCTGCCCAGGATTTGAACAATATTGTGGATTGGCGATCGCAACTGGAAGCTGAGGCGAATCTATAGCGATTCCCAGATGAGTCAGCCACCGTAGGGGCAGTTCGCGAACTGCCCTTACAAATGTTGTGTGGTCTACGCAAGTGCAAACCGCTATCAGTTCATAGATGAAGCTCGTAGGATTAGGCCCATAGGATTAAGCCCGATAGCTCAATGCCTGATGCAGAAGATAGCAGGAGCCTGGTTCAGGATTCTGAGGTGCGATCGGGGGCTTTGCGAACAAATTGCTTCAAAATTTCAGTCGGTTTGCGATCCCAAATGTCCTGGTGCTCATAGATTTTGCGATCGGCGTTGAGCCTGTAGGTTGATGTACCGTTAAACAACACTTGGGCTTTCCAGGGAACGCGCAATGTCCCTCGTACCGTCCAGTTAGCCAAAATCACATCTTCCGAGGACTGGGTAATGTCGTGAAGGTCAAAAAAGATTTGGGTGAAGAAAAGGCGGGCGTGGAAGCGCAATGTCCAAAAGATGATGCGGTAGTTCAGTTTTCCCTTGAAAGTGTTGACCGGATCGTGAAAGTAAATATCCTGGGAATAAATATCGTAGGAAATATCGCGCTGAAATAGATGGGGTAGATCCGCCTTCAGCGTTTGGAGGATAGATTGAATGCGATTGTCGTCCGTCATTGCAAAACCAGTCATTTCAGAAATCAGTCCCTCCAGATATCGCCTCATCTGTCTATCAATCATAAAACTCCAGGGAAGATCCAGGTTTCCCTGAACTCCCCTGGAGTAGCCTCAATTAATGATGAAGTTGGCTCACTCTCCAAGAGCTAGCCGAATCCTAAACCAACAACACTATACAGCCGCGAAGTAGTCCTTAGACTTCACTGGATCAGGGTTCATCGTCTTCTGACCCGGCTGCCAGTTTGCTGGGCAGACTTCGTCAGGGTGAGACTGAACGTACTGAATCGCTTGCAGCGTCCGCAGGGTTTCCTCTACACTGCGACCAAACGCCAGGTTGTTGATCGTTGCGTGCTGGATAATGCCATCTTTATCAATGATGAACAATCCGCGTAGCGCAACGCCTGCTTCCGGATCGAGCACATTGTAAGCGGTGCTGATCTCTTTCTTGATATCCGACACCAGAGGATAGCTCAGATCACCGACACCGCCAGACTTACGATCGGTCTGAATCCAGGCGAGGTGAGAGAATTCGCTATCTACAGACACCCCTAAGACTTCGGTATTGAGGGCTTTGAACTCTTCGAAGCGATCGCTGAATGCTGTAATTTCAGTCGGGCAAACGAAGGTGAAGTCTAATGGGTAGAAAAACAGAACGACATATTTGCCACGATAGTCGGATAATTTGATCGTTTTGAATTCCTGATCGTACACAGCGGTTGCTGTGAAGTCGGGCGCGGATTGACCCACTCTGATACAACCTTCGGCATGCTCTGTCATGAATTATGCTCCTTCAATAGCAACTTGCGATGACCTTAAAGTATTGTTTGAGGACACTCTGGCTTGCAAACCAGAGGCTCATTGACTCGCAATTTACGAACTGTTACGACTATATCATAGTCATAACGATTTTGAGTAGAAGGTGAGGGAATTGGGAGTGGGGAGTGGGAGTGGGGAGTGGGGAGTGGGTTGGGTACCGCCTATCCAGGGGGGATGCGACAAAATAACATACCCGTTAGGGGCGCACAGCAGTACGCCCTTACAGCCGATTTTTTCAAAAATTGGGATGCCATTTAATTGCAGATCCCCCGGTTGAGAGCAGGGTTTTGCCAAGGGCTGGGTTGAGTGCGCGATCGCCTGGATGCTTATTTCTTTTAGAGGTATTTTCATTTCAAAGGTATTTTTCATTAAAGTTTGGTTTGAGGAGTTTGTCGAATCGGTGCAGTAGTGGCTCATGGATGAATTAGATAGTCGGGAATGGTTACTGACGAATGGATTGGGGAGCTTTGCCAGTGGTACGGTCTGTGATGCCCATACGCGCACTTATCACGGTTGGCTGATTGCAGCATTGGAACCGCCTGGACAGCGAACGTTGTTACTGTCTCGGATTGATGCCAGTCTGGAGATTGGCGGTCAGGTGTTTGATCTGGGCACCAACTTTTGGACGAGTGGGGCGATCGCACCGATGGGCTACAAGCTGTTGCAGAAATTTCAGGTTGACCCGGTTCCGACATGGATCTGGGGATGGAATAACTGGCAACTGCGGCGGCGGTTAGTGATGCCCTATGGCTTATCTACTCCTAATCTGTCTGGTGATGTGTGGTTTCAGAATTCGGTTTTAATCGACTATCACTATGAAGGGATAGAATCCGCTACGTTGAGTTTGCGTCCGTTAGTGGGCGATCGCATTTTTCACTATCAGCAACACGCCGACTCCGACCTGGAGTTTGTTCAACTGGTCGAAGCCCAGAGCATTCTGCTGCAAGCGAGAAGTCCGGCCTGGGTGGGGACATCCTGGCAGTTGAGTTGGAGCCAGGGACGCTATCAGCCAGATGGAATGTGGTATTGGGGCTATCGTTATCCAGAAGAAACTGCTCGTGGCTTATCCGATCGAGAAGATCTCTACACTCCCGGTGCTTTGACGGTGACCCTAAATCCAGGCGACACGATCACCCTGGAAGCCAGAGTCCGTTCTGCTGATGGGTGCGATTTTCCCCTGGATGCGCAAACGGTCGATCGTGCCATTGCGGAGGAACACCAGCGATTAAGGACGGTTTTTGCAGGGCTGGGGATTGAGGCACAGGGGACAGGGAGTGAGGATGCAGATTCAGGGTCCCAGGATTCAGTTCTTTCCCCCTCTTCTTCCCCCCTCCCCTGGCCTTCTCTCTCCTCAAATCCGGCGATCAATTTATTGTCTATCGCGCTTCAACCAATGGGCCGTCTGTGATTGCAGGGTATCCCTGGTTTAACGATTGGGGACGGGATACCTTGATTGCTTTGCCAGGATTGGCCTTAACTCCTAAACGCTACGACCTGGCGAAAGGATTACTGAAAACCTTTGGGCAGTACTGTCAGCAGGGGTTGATTCCGAATGCATTTCCTGATGCTGGCACGCAACCCTTCTACAACAGTATTGATGCAGCCTTATGGTGGATTGAAACCTTGGGGCTTTACCTGGAAGCGACGCAGGATTGGGACTTTTTGGTGGAGCAGTACCCGATCGTTGGTCGAATCTATAAGGGACTGATGGCGGGAACCTGGTACAACATTCGCGTTGATGCCGTTGATGGACTGGTGACCTGGGATGCGCCCAATGTTGCCCTGACCTGGATGGATGCGGTGGTGAAGCAGGAACCCGTAACCCCTCGTCGCGGTAAGGCAGTAGAAATCAATGCCCTATGGTATTCGGCTCTGTGTTGGGCAGAGAAGTGGGCGATTCACCTTCAGCAACAGCCAGATGTGGACACTACAGCCTTTACCAATCAAGCTCGTCGCTACCGAACCCAGATTGAACAGGTGAAAGTCTCGCTGCAAAAATTCTGGAATCCGGCGCAGTCCTATCTATATGACGCGATCGCCCCAGATGATTACCCGGATGGCAGCATTCGCCCCAATGCGGTGATTGCCCTCTCCCTCTATCACTGCGGTTTTTCAGATCAGATGGGTCAACCGGCTTTACAGGTTGCCCACGATCGGCTGTTGACTCCCTACGGATTGCGTTCTCTGGATCCGGCTGATCCCAAATATGTGGGGCAATATGTCGGGGGAATTTGGCAGCGCGATCGAGCCTACCACCAGGGAAGTGTCTGGAGCTGGCTCCTCGGCCCGTTCATTCGAGCCTGGCAACGGTTTTATCCCCATCAGCCTGTGCCCTACGACTGGCAGCCCTTGATCGAACATTTTGAGCAGCAAGCCTGCTTTCATTCCATGTCTGAAATTTTTGATGGCGATCCACCTCATTTACCCAGAGGCGCGATCGCCCAGGCCTGGTCAGTGGCGGAGATGATTCGGCACTGGCGGTAATACCAGAACAAGCTAGGAGAAAATCGCGTTGGGTTCTGGTTCAAAAATGTAGTCGTAATCGAAGCTGAGGGAATTAGGGTGCCGAATAATGGTGAAGCCGAAATTTGCGGTGGCTTCAGTGGTGAAGGTCGCCATTACCAGTTCAACCAGCTTCTTGACTGAAATGTCGGGGGTTTGCACAAAGTAGTTGCGCTTGGCAAAAAACACGCCTTCATCTCTGGGCACAATAATGCCATTGATGCGATGCGCATGCTGAATCGGCTTAATGTAGGTATTAATAAACTCTTCCTGATTACGCTGGATTCGGTACAGTTTTTCGTGCTGAAACCAGCTCATTTGAAACATCATTTTCAGCAGTTCAAACCCCAGAATATAGCTAAATACGTTGTTGCGTTCCTCTGTACTAAACACAAGCTTTAAGGCAGATTGCAAGTACAAGTCTGGTTGGCGACGGGTATCCTGGGCAGAGTGGGTATAAAACTGACGAATGTAGTCTCGCAGGACGGACTCAGTTAGTTCAGTTTCAATGTGAAAATCCTTGAGATATTGCTTGACGCGCAGCTTTGTTTCTTGATCCTCCAGCTTTCGCGTCACAAGACCATCGGCAGTATAATCGTCCAGGAATTCAGCCTGGACTTCGGCAGGAGCTGCACAGATGAGATGACAGAGGGACAGCATATAACGACGTTGCTGCCAGGATAGACTTTCTACCCAGGTGCGGGCTGAAGGGGGAAGCTTGCCCAGAATATTGTCTACACTGCCCATACTGACGGCCCATTCTTTACTGTTAGAGCGTTCACTTGTCATCAAATCGCTGGGAAAAGGTAGAGAGGCGGGAGAGAATTCCATAGGAGGGGAGATAGATGCAGAACAGCTACTAGCTACTGTTGGAGCAGAACAAGATCCTGCTAGATGCTCCAATATATTGAATTCTCAAGGACAATGCTTGACGGATTTTCAGTAAAATTGCGATGCAGGTTGGATGAAAAATTCCGTACTTCTACTTATGCATTTCGATCGTTCTACTGTTTACGCCAATTGAGCCAATGAATCGAGCTGGCAGGAGTTCTAAACTTTGGGTATATGCTGGAGGCGAGTCATCACCTGAAGCAACAGTTTACCTGGGTATACTTCAAGGGCTTGAAGCTGAAGGGAATTACCGCCAAGCTTAAGATTCCGCAGGTCGAGCAGTTCAACCACCTGATTAAATAACACCACCAGAAAATCCAGGGAAAATCCCTCTCCCTGAGCAGATACAAACTTCATGTCAATGCGATAACCGTCCTCACTGGCGGAGGGAATGGCAATCGCAGAAAGGCTTTTGCACTCACCGGAGTCCGGTAAAAAGATTTGGGTCTCTACTGCCATTTGCCCAGCCTCTTGCAAACGAACGATCGCCTGTTCCACATTGAAGGTGATGACCTGACCTTCGTGCTCAATCTGTAGTCCCTGAACTTTGCGGCGAATATATTCAGAAGCTAACGCTTGATTGAGGTCGGCTTCAGTGAGTGATAGCTTCACCTGAGCATTGAGCGGTTGAATCAGTTCCAGTTCGCCCGTTATGGCTTTTAGGGGATCGATCGTGACTGCGTCAGTACTAACATCGATCGCCTCAATTCGGATAGCCTGTTTGAAGGTCATCCCTTTACCGGAGATGTCTACAGAATCAAACTGGCCTTGAACTAACTTCGTCGGCTCAGTACGAATATCAACCTCAACCTGTTTCGCTTCATCTAACTGACTGGAAAGGGCCAATTCAAAGAGTTTATTGATCGCTTGCTCAGTTAAATCAGGTTCATCTGCCATAAATGATTGCTCCACTTTTGGGCTTACACTACTTTTGCTTGATCTCCAATTATCAATCACCAGATTACAAAGCCCCTAATTTCCCACTACTAAATTACCAAACTAAATTCTCAAATTATATTGGGATAAGCATTGCCTATTCCACTAGCATTGCTTATCCCAAAGGTGATTTTATATTGTTGTTAGATCCTGCTAAACAGATCAAACAGCAATTCAGGATTGTTAATTACATTTTTCCTTTCTGCATCACTTCCTGAAGATGACGACGCACTTCCTGAACCTGCTCTCTATCCTCCTGTTGAAGCTTTTTGAGCAGTTCAGCACAGGGCTGCGAGTTAGCATTCTGGGCATCCTGAATATAGCGATCGTACATTTGTACGGCTTCAGCTTTGTTTTGTAAAACCGTTAGAAGATCATATTCCAGATCACTAATTGCTTGTGAATTTGTTTGAGTTGTAGCCATAAAGTAGATCTCCACTCTTTATCTATTATTAATACAGAGTGACCGATCGAGCTGATTTAAGTCATCGTCCAAAGAGCATAAAGTTGAAATGTATTCTTAAAAACATTGATTTTGTTCATGATTTGCATTGGCAATTCTTATGTCTGGTTTCAGTTAATTTTTGCCTGTAAATTTCAATTTCAATTGAATCTAATGATGTTGATATAGATAGGTAAGCTGCTTTCGTTCTCTAGGAAGAGGTTTATTGTTTTTGGTTTTGATAGGGTTGGGAAAGTGTAGCTAAAGGGATATTCACACTCATGGAAAATAATCTTCAAGATGCCGTTGTGGCAGCTAAGGATAAAATGCCTGAGATCACCCCCGTCCCACCTGAATTTCATAGTCAGGCGACTGCTTACGAGCTTAAGTCGCGTCTAAATTGGGGAGAGCCAGGGCTGACCATTGTAGACATTCGGGATCACGATACGTTCAACGAATGTCGCATTATGGGAGCGATCACCTTACCTTTACCTGATGCGCTCGAAATGGCGAAGCAAGCCTTGCTGCCAGGGCGGGATATTTACGTTTACGGTAATTCCGATGAACTGGAGTTTAGACTAATTGGGAAAGAAAAGCAGCCAAACCCGACGGTTTGGCTGCTTAATGGTCATGTTGCATCAATAATGATTGACCATGACTAATTTTGACCGCTTGAGGGCGTTTCGACATAAATCCTACATGCTGATTGGCAACGGCAAGGATGCTCTCTTCGACCTGATGGATGCCGTGCTAGTGAGCCGCAGTGTGTACTCCTTTGCCGAACTGTCGGTTGCCCCTGTCTTTCGACGCCAATGGCCGAGTTTGTATGAAGCCCTACAGGATAGCAACCCGCCTCGACTGGAGTGGATGGGGTTGTACCTGGAGCAAATGCCCCAGGACGAACGGGTTGTCTTAGCGGGAGACCACACGGCATGGTCAAGGTTACAGGCACAAACCCTGCGAGAACGGACGTATGAACATCAAGCAACTCCGATGAGTGGAGCCAAACCGGTGACGTTGGGACAAGGATATAGTACGATTGCGTGGATTCCAGAGGAGCAGGGCAGTTGGGCATTACCGTTGCTGCATGAACGCATCACTAGCGCAGAGAGCCCCATTAGCAAGGCAATAGTGCAATTGCGTCAGGTGTGTGAGCAGTTCCAGGTTCGTCCCTTATCTTTGTGGGATGCCGAATATGGCTGTGCCCCATTCCTCAATGGTACGGCGGATATTGCTTGTGACAAGTTGATTCGGTTGCGTTCCAATCGAGTACTGTATGGACCACCGCCTGTTTATAGCGGAACGGGTCGTCCTCGGCAGTATGGGGAGAAGTTCAAACTTAACGATGCCACCACCTGGTGGTCATCTGATGCCGAACTCCAGGTAGAAGAGTCCCGGTGGGGACGATTACACGTGCGGATGTGGTCATCAATGCGACTGCGACGCGTTGCCAACCAGACGATCTGGTTAATTCAACTGCAACGCCTCCATGACTCTGCCCTCCACCCCGCCAAACCTTTGTGGCTAATTTGGGTGGGACAAGCACCACCCGACTTAGAGACGGTGTGGCAACAGTATTTCCGTCGCTTTGCCATTGACCACTGGTATCGCTTCGCTAAGCAACGATTGCACTGGACGTTACCCCAGTTGGCAACGCCCGAACAATCCGAACGCTGGAGCGATCTGATGCCCTTGCTCACCTGGCAGTTGTGGTTGGCTCGTTGCCACGTCCAGGACTCCCCCCTGCCCTGGCAAAAGTCATCTGCTAAGCTATCTCCGGGACGAACCGCAAATGCCTTTGCCTCTGTTTTAGCGTTGATTGGCACACCTGCCCCCCCGCCCAAACCACGCGGAAAGTCACCGGGGTGGACTCCAGGGCAACCCCGTTCCCGCCGTATTCGCTATCCAACGGTCAAAAAGCGCTTCACCAGACCCAAGAAGGTGGCGAACAAGACCGCTTAACCACTAAATTTTTCCCAATCTTCAGTCTCGCTCAATCCAGATAAGGGGGTTGGGCTATTTCTGCTGTGATTAGTCTAAACTCCAGGATGAAGAAACGGCTGCGGGTGCGAATCAGTTAAGAGAAGCTGGTTTTACTCGTATTGCTGAACTTAAGGGTGGCTTAAAAGATTGGCGAGAAATCGGTGGCCCAGTTGAAGGGGCTGCAACCAATACATTGCCCAGTGAAGGCGCAACAAATGTAGCCTCCCGATTAAAGGAATTTGCTCAAGTCAAAGCAAATGAAAAGAAAATGAAATAGGTTTTAAGTCTGGCTCTGATCTGTGCTTTGATCTGTCATAACTCTGATCTGAGCCATCAAACCAATATCAGTAGATCAAAAACCTTGTTTAGATTCCCCCTAGCTCTCCTTGAAAAAGGCTACGGTGTACACACAAGTCATCTGCTCTAGCCACGACTGGGTTTGATCCTCCCTAACCCTCCTTAAACAGGAGGGAACCGGATTAGAAGTCCCCCTTTTTAAGGGGGATTTAGGGGGATCTATCAGGGTTTGAGCCTCTCAGCCAAGATCTGTGTACACGGTAGCTTGAAAAGGGGGGAACCGTTCGCGGAGCATGTGCGTAGCACAAACCGAAGCGGGGTTGAAGTCCCCCTTTTTAAGGACGTTCGGCGATGACTTCGGCGTGAGCTCAGTCGAACGTTCAGTCGAGCCGGGGATTTAGGGGGATCAACCCCAGGATTCACTGTGAAATGAACCCATTTTAGATCTACTGAATATATCAATAGAGGTGGGGATGAGCGATCGTCCCCACCTTGAGTCAGTTTAGTATTCATTAGGATCCACTGGGTAGGAGCAAAGAACGCAGTCAAGGCCATGTCATGACCCCCTGATGGATAGTCAATCCTTCTGAAACCTTTGTAAATGCCAGGTTGGTTGGAGGAACTGATTGGCCCGTAAAAGGTAGGCCGGAGCAGGCTCCTGTCATCCCAATCTGGTTCAGGTCGCTGCCCCCAGACATGACTATGCGAAAGTCCTATCTCTGAGCTAACATAAAAGCTGAGATTTCATATTCGGTTTTAAGTTGTACCTGTACATCCTTGACAGTCAACTCTCCGATTATTCATTCTCTGTGCTGTTTTAATGGAGTAGTTATGTCAATCTATGTGGGAAATCTGTCCTATCAGGTAACTGAAACCGAGATTAATGAGGTTTTCTCAGAATACGGTGAAGTGAAGCGCATCCAGATTCCGACTGACCGAGAAACCGGGCGTATGCGTGGCTTCGCATTTGTAGAAATGGCTTCAGAATCGGAAGAGTTGGCAGCGATCGATGCTCTGGACGGTGCAGAATGGATGGGGCGAGATCTAAAGGTCAACAAGGCCAGACCCCGTGAAGAACGTCCTGCCAGAGGGGGCGGTGGAGGTTGGGATAACCGCAAACGGAATAATCGCCGCTACTAGCGAAATTCTCAGAAAGCTAAAATCTGAAAAGCTAAAAAGGCTTAAGACTTGGAGGGTTTGGGCGGGTTTGAAAACCAAGTTCGCTCTCCCTCTGCTGGCTCTCCCGCTTGTTGATAAAGGAAGTTCGTACAAAATTCTTTTGTCTTGCCTCTGAAACACCCACTGATGACGGTACAAAGTGTTGGAGAGCCATTTTTTACTGTTGACACCTAGGAGGTCTATAGGGATGGCTCAAGTAATTCTGGGCGAAAATGAAGGAATTGAGTCTGCATTGCGTCGCTTCAAGCGTCAAGTGTCCAAGGCAGACATTTTCGCAGATATGAAGAAAAATCGACATTTTGAAACGCCGCTACAGAAAGCCAAGCGTAAGGCGATCGCCCGACGTAAGAAGCGGCGGTTCCGTTCCAAAGCTTAATCACACCAGATCCTCCGCAGCCCTCACTCTGAATTCTGCCCTTTGAATCACTGCTCTTAAACCCTCAGATCTCCTAAACTAGAAACTGTCGTCTGAAGAGGGATCTAGATGGCTGAGCAAATGGACGCTCGCAAATTGATGCAATCTGCCTACGAAAATCGATATACCTGGGACAAAAATTTTCCTGGCTACACGGCAGATGTTACGTTAAAGCGTGGTGATGAAGCCTATACAGGCAAGGTACGCGTGGATTCAAACCTCAGTGTTGAGGTTGCGGATGTGGCTGACGAAACAGCCAAGGATGAAATCATTGGCCAACTGCGGGAGATCGCAATTCACCGGGTTCGGCGCACCTTTGAGGAAACCCACGGGAAAAATACTTTTCTCTGGGTGAAAAAGATGAAACTGGGGCGATCGAAATTATAGTTGGCGGTAAAGCGGAAGGCGATCGTTACAAAGTTCGCAATAACGAAGTCTGCATGGTACATCGCCATATTCACGGCATCGTCGTGACGATCAACACCTTCAGCAGCCATAACACGGGCGAAGGTTATCTGTCCCACCGCTATGATTCGGTTTATCACGACCCTAAAACAGGCGAGCAGAAGGCTCCTCAAACGGACTTTGAGGACAATTATGAAAAGGTTGGCAATTATTTCATCCTGACTCAGCGCATTATCGTCTCAGCCGAAGATGAAGATGCTCCGGTCACAGAATTTAGTTTCTCCAACGTGAAGTTATTGCAACCTGCGGTTGTTTAGGGAGTGCGACGGTTAATAATCTAAAACTCCTGCGGGGTGGGCATCTTGCCTGCCCTTTGCCGTCTTTCTGGAAGCCCGCTCCTGGGATCTAACTCCTGACGTTTAATGCCTGTCTCCCGATCGCTGAATCTTAGATTTCCGCAGGTGCACCCCGGATTGGTATCTGCATCGCAAGGATCTTTCGCGCTCTTTCCAGCAGGCAAAATGCCTACCCTGCGGTAATCAATTGGCATAAAATCAAATTGGCATTAGCGGAATGCTCCTGATCCTCATTCACTCCTAACAGCTTTGTCCCTGCAGGGCGAACTGTCGTTCAGTTGGCATCATTCTCAGTCCTCCTCTTGATTACAATGGAGAGTAGCAACGCTGGGATTATTGCAACCGATCGCAAGGTGAATTATGCAAACTATGGAATTAACCTCGGAAAACGTAGAAAGAGTCTTAGATGAACTGCGTCCCTATCTGATGTCGGATGGTGGCAACGTAGAATTGGTAGAACTGGATGGGCCGATCGTGCGACTGCGGCTCCAAGGGGCGTGTGGTTCCTGCCCCAGCTCAGCGATGACCCTGAAGATGGGAATTGAGCGCAAATTGCGGGAAACGATTCCTGAAATTGCTGAGGTCGAGCAAGTTCTATAGGGACTGCCTCAACCCATTTTGAAAATTTTTCTTGGGTTCAGGGATTGGTAATCTTCGCTGAAACCGATAGAGTTTAGAGCAGGGAAATGAAGTTGAGTTTTCCTGCTTTTTGCTCTTTGATATTCGGTTTCTCACGCCGCCATGACTCATCCTCTCTACGTTGCGTTCATCTGGCATCAGCATCAACCGCTCTATAAGAGCAATCTGGATGGTGAATATCGATTGCCCTGGGTGCGGTTGCATGGCACGAAGGATTATCTGGATCTGGTGCTAATGCTGGAACGGTTTCCCAAACTGCATCAGACGGTGAATTTGGTGCCTTCTCTGATCCTGCAAATCGAAGACTACATTGCGGGAACAGCGTTTGATCCCTATCTTGCCCTATTGCTGTCTCCTGTAGAAACGCTCCGCCCAGAGCAACAGCAGTTCATCATTGAGCATTTTTTTGATGCTCAGCACCATACGATGATTGATCCTCATCCACGCTATGGGGAACTGTATGGACAACGACAGGACAAGGGACGAGACTGGTGTTTGAATCACTGGACTGCCCAGGACTATAGCGATTTATTGGCGTGGCATAACCTGGCCTGGTTTGATCCCTTGTTTTGGGAGGATCTGGAGATTGCGAACTGGCTGGAGCGGGGAAAGGGCTATACCTTGAGCGATCGCCAGCGTATTTACTCTAAGCAACGAGAAATTCTGAGCCGGATTATTCCCCAGCACCGTCGGATGCAGGAAGCAGGACAGCTAGAAATTACCACTACACCCTATACCCATCCGATTCTGCCGTTATTAGCCGACACGAATGCAGGACGGGTTGCCCTGCCTGAGATGCCGCTGCCCAAATATCGCTTCCGCTGGGCAGAGGATATTCCGCGCCATTTGCGCCGAGCGAAGCAGATGTACCGCGATCGGTTTGGCTGTAACCCCCGAGGGCTATGGCCGTCGGAACAGTCGGTAAGCCCGGCCATTTTGCCCTACATTACGGAGCAGGGCTTCCAGTGGATTTGTGCTGATGAAGCCGTGCTGGGCTGGACGCTGCATCACTTTTTCCATCGGGATGGATCGGGAACGCTCACTGAACCGGAGTTGCTCTATCGTCCCTATCGGCTAGAAACTCCCCACGGCGATCTGGCGATCGTATTTCGGGATCATCGCCTATCAGATTTGATTGGTTTCACCTATGGCAACATGGAACCTCAGCGAGCCGCCATTGACTTAATTGGGCATTTGGAGGCGATCGGGCGCACGTTGAAATCCCATCAGCAGCAGGGGGGAACTGCCCTGGAACACCCCTGGCTGGTAACGATCGCCCTGGATGGGGAGAACTGCTGGGAGTTTTATCAGGAAGACGGCAAGCCCTTCCTGGAATCGCTATACCAGATTTTGAGTGAACATCCGGCGATCGAGCTGGTGACCGTATCGGAATTTCTCGATCGGTTTCCGCCTACGGTGCCATTGCCTGCCCATCAGCTTCATAGTGGATCCTGGGTGGATGGCAGCTTTAGCACCTGGATTGGCGACTCAGCGAAAAATCGCGCCTGGGATTTGCTGATCCAGGCCCGGCAAACTCTGGCAAATCAACCAGAAGCCACAGAAGAAAACAATCCGGAAGCCTGGGAAGCTCTCTATGCGGCTGAAGGATCTGATTGGTTTTGGTGGTTCGGTGAAGGGCATTCCTCCAATCAGGATGCCATGTTTGATCAACTGTTTCGGGAGCACCTGACGACGTTGTATCAAGCTTTGAATCAACCGGTGCCGGTCGAAGTGCGTCAACCTGTGGAACCCCATCTGCCGCGAGGGGATCACCGTCCCGATGGCTTTATTCACCCTGTCATTGATGGCATTGGCGATGAACAGGATTGGAACCGGGCAGGACGGATTGAAATTGGGGGAGCGCGGGGAACTATGCATCAGAGTACTCTGGTGCAGCGGCTGTGGTATGGAGTCGATCACCTGAATCTCTATCTCAGGGTAGATTTTAAAACGGGAGCCAAGCCTGGTGTTGAGTTACCCTCGGAAGCGCACCTGCTCTGGTTTTACCCCGATCGCCCCATGCCTGTGAGTCCTGCCCCGATTGCGGAATTGCCCGATCAGCCACCGCTCAATTATCTCTTCCGGCATCATTTAGGGATCAATCTACTGACCCAGACCACCTGGTTTCAGGAGGCGATCGGCTACTATCAGTGGCATTCCCGCGTCAGTCGCGCCCAGGCTGCCTTTGACACCTGCCTGGAAGTAGCCATTCCCTGGGCTGATTTGCCCGCCGTTGAGCCAGATTGGACACTTCGTCTGGTGGTTATCCTGGCGGACGAGGGCCGCTACTGTAGTTATTTACCAGAAAACAAATTTATTCCCGTAGATGTGCCATAGTAATCACGGGTGCATTGTATCGGCTGATCCAAAACTGCCTGTGAAACTTCAACAGAATTTTGGGATGCCAGACTCCCTACGGGATTTTCAGGTAGCATCTTAATGGGGTGCGGTTCGATCCAGGCTGCCTGATCTGCAACAGTCTGGGGATTCCGAGGTTCAAAAGTCTGTCATCTTGAAAGCAACCATCCTGAAAATCCACGATTTAAAAGCCTACATCTTGAAAGCCCACTGTTCATAAAGATCTGGTCATCTATACGGGGCATCTTTATAATCTAGTTGCTAACCCTACTCGTTGCTTTTGATCTGGATATCTTTAATGTCTAGATATCTTTAATACAGAGCATCAAAGCTGCTTCTGATACTGTTTGGGCTAATCTGAGGAATTTTTCCCAGATCTTTCGTCACCCTCCAGAAGCTTGCCCCAAGGCCAACAGGGCTTTGAATGCCAAAAGCTCGATCGAGTGTTGGGTGGGCATCCGGTAGGGGGCACTAGGTAAATGTTGGGCTGTGCCGTAATATTTATCAGGGCATCATTTTATTCGTGTGTTTATGAGAGTTAAGCGCTTTAAGAGAAGGAGCTAGACAGTGACGAAAGGCTCAGAGTTATCCCCTGGAACATTTGTCGATCGCCGCTATCAAGTAAAACGGATATTAGGGCGAGGCGGGTTTGGTAGAACCTACTTAGCCGCTGACGATCGGCGGTTTGGCGAACTCTGCGTGTTGAAAGAGTTTGTGCCCAGACACCAGGGAGACTCGGTAATTGCCCAAAAACTTCATGAACTCTTCCACCGCGAAGCCCAGATTTTACATCAGCTCAATCATCCGCAGATCCCCAAATTTTTTGCTGTCTTTGAAGAAAATCATCGCCTGTTCATTGCCCAGGAGTACATCGACGGCAAGACCTATTGGCGACTGCTTCAGGAACGGCAAAAGCGCGGCAGAGCCTTTAGCCAGCTAGAAGTGTTTCAGTGGTTGTGCCACTTGCTGCCGGTCTTGAGCTATCTGCATCACCAAAATATTGTTCACCGCGATATTTCACCGGATAACATCATGCTGCCCAGGGATGGGGGTCTGCCGGTACTGATTGATTTTGGAGTGGTCAAGCAGGCGGCTCCCCACTGGTACGAAATCAGCTCAATTAATCCAGATGGTTCGGTTGAAGCGTCGGTATCGGTTGGCAAACTGGGGTATGCCCCCTATGAGCAAATTCGGATTGGTCAATGCTCCCCCCGTAGCGATCTCTATGCTTTAGCAGTTACGGCTGCGGTATTGCTGACGGCTAAGTCGCCCAATCATTTGATTGATCCGAAGTCGCTGGAGTGGAAATGGCGATCGCTGGTCAGAGTCCAGCCAGAGTTTGCTCAAATTCTGGAAACGATGATGGCAGAGCGGCCCCAGGATCGCTATGCTTCAGCCGATCAGGTGCTTAATGATCTGGTAGCCATTCAAGATCTAATGCATGCAACCGCCGCCACAACAACGGTGATCCGGTCAGCGGGTCTCGATCAGGCTCCAGTTTCTCCCCATGCAGTGACGGCCATCTTTTCTCAAGGGAACAAGTCCGCTCCTCTGAGCCTGGATTCAACCCTGCTGGAAGCGACAAACCGTTCAACCCGTAGTTTGGAGCAGTCGGTGGCTGGACTGGCGGCTGGACTGGCGGCTGGACAATTGGCGGCGGCTGGACAAGGAGTCGCTAGAGGATCGGCGGCTGGGCAATTGGCGGTTCCATCTTCTAAATCACGATCGGCTACTACGGACTCTAAGAGGATGTCATCCAGGGGTCGTGCTTTCCACAGCGGTACTGCCTCCAACGATGATTTCCCTGCACGGGTTCGATCGAATGCCATCTCTCGTTCCCCCGGAGGAGCTGGCACAAAGGCTAACCGTCCCTCTTCTCCAGAACCAGCGGTTCCTCTGGCTGATCTGTCTACGCTTTATCCGATCACAGCACCGCAGCAAAGTACCTCCATCACGCGGTTGACGGTCTTAGTGGATAAATCCCCTAAACAGCGGAGGACGAAACAGCTAGCCCTGCTGAGTTTGCTGGGGGTGTTGTCCATGAGTGGATTGGCGGTTGGAGTACAATCTCCCCATATCGCTATGTTGTGTCGATCGCTGAATAACTGTGCCGATGGTCAGTGGGTCGAGCGAGAATATCAACAGGCGACCCATCAGGCAGAAACGGCAAAGTCTCTGTCGGACAATGCCAGCCAGATTGATGACCTGCAACAGGCCCGCGATCGCATTCGTCAGGCGATTAGCAAACTCCGGATTTTGCCCTCTTCTAGCGATTATGCTGATCCCGTTCAGCAGGTGCTTCCCAATTACGACGATCTTCTGGCCCAAATCGAATCGCGCTTAGAAAAAGAAGAGCGATCGGCCAAGCTGCTCAGTCGGGCTGAAGTGGAGGCTCGCATGGCCACAGAGCACACTCAGGCAGCCAGAACCCGGCAAGATTATGAAAATGCTCGATCGCTCTGGCGCAAGGCTTTAGCCACCATCGGGGCGATTTCCAGTACTTCCTTTGTGGCAGAGGAAGCAGCAACGCGATCGCAGGATTACACCGCTCAGTTGAATCAGGTTGAACAGCAGATTGCAGCCGCTCCTCCCGTTGCCTCCCCAAGTCCCACCGATACCCCCAGCTTGCGAATTACCCGTCGCTCATCAGGTAGCTCTTCGCCTGCGGACGTAGTGGTATCCAGTAGTGTGTCCCAAGGGTCAGCCTCTCCTGCGCCCCAGTCCACTGCTCCCACCCCTCAGTCTTCCTCAACGGCAAAACCTCCTCAGTCCACTCCATCAGCTAGTGGAGCAGCATCCCAACCCACCTCCCGCACCAGCCGCAGTATTCCATCCATCAGTCTGGCTCCCGGTGGCGATGCCCCCGCGCCAACCTCACCTTCTCCGGTGACAGCCGCGCCCCTGCCGGCTCCCCAGCCTGCGCCCGCTAGCCCATCTCCTTCAAACCGCCTGGCGTTGAGTCGAACCAGTAGCCCTGTGCCGCCCGGAAATGTGCCCCTCTCAGTGACGCAAACCCTCAATGAAGTGTCGGTGCGCCTGAGTGGGGCCCGAGTTAATCCGCGCGGTACCTTTGTCGCAACGATCCTGGTGGAAAACGATAGCGAGCGAACCTTTGGCTTTGTGCCGCTCTTTGCTGAGGTTCGGGATGCGGATGGGCAAACGGTAAGCTCCAGGGTGACGTTTAATGGATCCCCAGATGCCATGATTGCTCCAGGGGGACGACTGCAAGGTGAGGTATACTTGCTCGATCGCGTCTGGAAGGAAACCGGATCTCAAGATCTAACCCTTGTGATCCGCGAAGGCACAACAGGGAGCCGCCGATTTTACGTCTCGTTTTAGTCAAGGCAGCAGGATGCAGGCGGAGCGTAAACCTACAAACTGCCTGGCTCCTTCTTCCCCTTGAGGATTGTGAATTTAAACTGTGTGATTATTTTGCTTTGTTGACTGGGCGGGCAAGACTTCGGCTTGAGCTCAGTCGAAACGCTGCCCACCCCACAAGAATTCAGATTATTAAATTCGGATTTCTAACTAACTCTCTGACTCATCCAATAGTTGGTTCACCGTTTCGCGGGTGACGATTTTCTGGCTCACGCGATCGGTGTGGCTTCGCAGGATATTGACGGTTTGACTCAGCCAGTTGGGTTCCACCAGTACAATTAATGCAGAGTGATCAGGAGCCACGTCGTAATGTTGCTTCTCTAATAGCTTTTCAATCAGTTCAGTTGCGGGGCCGGGGAAGTCATGGCCCCGATCGCGCCGCCGCCCGCCGCGCCCAGAACTGCCGTAACGGGCCCTAAGATTGACCCCAATACTGCCCCCAGAGTTGCGCCAATCACGCTACTCATGATCGTGTCAGAATCAACTTCTGTGGCCTTGATTTCGGCAATACCATCCACCGTATTTTCCAGGACGGCAATACCGAGGACTTCTAAATCGCTATGTTTCAGCAGTTTCAGAGATGCTAATACTTCATTCGCTGTATTGGTTCCCTGAAAAACGGCGATCGCCATCCCGACCTCCCCAATTTCATGCTTGGGAAGCTGGTAAAGTCGAGTAATCGGTGCAGTCGGTAAGACTTCCACCGCTTGGGTATCTAACTTCAAATAAATTGTGTGTTGCTCCATCCGATCGATCGCAGCCACGGGTAAGGTCAGTTCAGCCCGATTCCAGAGTCGTCCCCGACGCACCACGATGTGAGTGACGCGATCGTCGGGATCAACAATCAATTTTTCAACGGCTCCTACTGTGCCATCCGTGGCTTCAACGGTGGCATCTCGATAGGGTTCAAATTGCTCCTTTGTGACCCATTCGGCGGCAAACTGAGATGTGTTGCTTGGATTCATAACGCTCCCGTGGCTGATGAATAGGTTTGCTCTGATGAATGCTTTAATGTGTCGCTCAGTACATCACCCTACTCTTCAGGGTGACAGCATTACACCGGAAGCTCATCTCTCAAAGGGTTGAATCAACCAGGGAGAATGGAGTGCATCTCTCTCAGGAGAGCTTGATTCTTATGCCTGGAGGAGAGTGCTGGGCCAGATCATCTCGTCGTGCGCGTTGCGGTGGGAGGGATTGAGGCAATTCTTTGGACTGGAAGTTCTAATCCGCCGGAGGCTGATCGATCCATGGATTGGAACTCAGGGGATTTGGCTCTGATGGCGGTATGGTGGGGGAGGCGAGATCGGATGCAGGGGAATCCAGGGTCGATCGCTCCGATGAAGGCATTAAGACACCGCGATCGGCTGCGGGTGCCAATTCTTCAGGTGAAGCCAGCTTTTTACCCTGCCATTGATCCAAAACATCTTTGACCCAGGCCTCATCAATCCAGGTTTTAGCAACGACGGTCAGGGGCAATGCCAGAACTAACCCCAGGGGGCCCAGTATCGTGGTAAAGAAAATTTGCGAAATCAGCGTCATGGCTGGCAGGATGGAAACCTGTTTTTGCATCACCATCGGGCTGAACCAGTAGCTCTCAACGTTTTGAATGACGACGTAGAGAATGATGACTGCAACCGCCTTCCCGAATGAATCTAACAACGCGACGGAGACAGGAAAGACCACACTCAGGAACGGCCCAATATTAGGAATGAAGTTAAAAATTCCGGCAATCAGCGCATGGGAAAAGACAAAGGGCACACCCAGAATCATCAAGCCGATCGCACTGGCAAAGGAAACGAAAATGGAATTAATAAAAACGCCTCTGAGCCAATTGATTAATGAGCTTTCACACTTTGAAAAGATGTAATCAGCACGACGACGATAAAAGGAAGGAAATAACAGAATTAATAAATTTCGATAGGGTATCGGATTGGCCGTCATCATCAGTGTCAGGACTAACACAAACACTGCTTGTAGAACGATCGCCAGGGAGCCTGAAAAGAAGATCAAGAAGTTGCCGAAGATTTGCCTGAATAAACTTAACCCCTGCTGAAGCAGCTCGGAGAAGGGCGGAAGTAGCTCAATGTTTAGCTCAGGAAACCAGGGCGGAGGCTGTAGGACAATTTGGTTTGCCCAGTTAATCAGTTGTTGTACGCCTTGAGGAACCAGAAGCAGCAACTGTTGAAACTGCCCGATGAATAGGGGCATGACGAATCCAACAAAGGCACTCATCCCCACAACGACCAGGGCTAATACCGTTGGAACGGCTAACCGTCTGGAGATGCCCAGTCGTCTTGAAACGTAACGCGCCAATCGGTTAAGGGCGATCGCCAGCACCGCAGCCGCAAACACGAGCATCAAAATTTCTCGAAATTGCCAGAGAATGACGATCGCCGCAATCAGACCAATGAGAATTGCCCATTCGCTGAGTTTCACAGTTGATATTTAGCCCTTTGGTTCATTTTGTCCTAGCCTTCAGCTTACCGCTTCGTCTCCTTCTAGATCATCCGCATCACCACCAGGTTTGTATACGGTCAGCACTGAACAGGGGGCATGATGCACGACGTAGTTACTGACGCTACCCATGAACATTTCCTTCAAACCCTTGTAGCCCCGTCGCCCCATCATAATTAAATCCGCCTCCCAGGTTGCAGCCAGGTCACAAATTGCCCGACCCGGATCGCCAAAGGACTGGGTAAACTCTGTGGCAATTCCCCGTGCCGTCAGGGTTTCTGTAAGCTGCTTCAGCATTTCCAGCCCCTGTTGTTCAAACTCTTGCCACCGTTCGGTATAGATGCCGATCGCCTCCATCTGGTTCATTCCTGCCATCATTCGACTCTGGGCCGGAACCACCAGATCTGGATAGCCGTCGGTAAAGCGAGTTAAAACGTGAAGCAGCATCAGTGTGGCCTGGGTGGCTTCTGCCAGGGTGACGGCTTCATCCAGGGCATAGGTGCTGGTCGCGGAGGTGTCAATTGCAACGATGATTTTTTTAAACATAGGACTTCCTCTATCGCCTCATTCTGTATCGCTCAATGTCACTCAATCATTCCCGTTCAGTCATTGGAGAAATCAGCCGATCGCTTGCCTGATCTTGCTTTCATCATATTTCGCCTGGTTTAAGTTTGGATTTAGAAGCGGCTATCCTGTTGCAAAAATTCAACTCGCGGTAGGAGTGGATCCTGAACAATGCCGACTCCCGCAAACCCCCAGCGTTTCAGAATGCTGCCCACTTGATCTCTCGGAATCGACTCCACTGCAAATCGGGGTGCAACATCGGAACCGTGAGTATTGAGATAACTTAAGGCATCAAAATGCTCTTTAAACAAAAGTAAAAATCCTGGATTGGCTTCTCCTTCCTGTGCATCAGCCACTCGCGGACGAGCGACCAGATATTGACCATCAGCTTTGGAGCGAATCAGGTAGAAGATTTCGGACATGGGAGGTGGGGAGTAGGGAGTAGGGAGTGGGGAGTAGGGAGTGGGGATTAAGGGATACATGGCAAACATACCCCGCAGGGGCGCACAGCAGTGCGCCCTTACAACAGATTCCTGCCAAGATTGTTCTGATAACAGACTAGCAGCTACAGCGATCGCCCCAGTTGAACCAAGCCAATTTGCTCAGTGTATCGGTTTTCGGCTATAACCCCTGAGTTTTCAAACCCACAGCTCATCCGCTGCCATTCTTAAAGGAGTGTGAGGAGTTGCGCTCTATCCCTGGAATCAGAGGGATGATAGAAAGAGTCGATCGCCCGCGAAACGCTAAATCATGACATTGAAATATGCTTACTTCCCAGGCTGTGTGGCGCAGGGAGCCTGCCGGGAACTGTATCAGTCCACTCGTGCATTGACGCAAGCTCTAGGGATTGAATTAATTGAGCTTAAAAAAGCATCCTGCTGTGGGTCTGGAACTTTTAAGGAAGATTCTCAACTCTTAGAAGATACGGTCAACGCTCGCAATATTGCATTGGCGGAGTCGCTGAATTTGCCCCTGTTGACCCATTGCAGTACCTGTCAGGGGGTAATCGGTCGGGTGGATGAGCGGCTGAAAAAAGCGGGTGAACAGCGACCGGAGTATGTGGATCAAGTTAATGGCTTGTTACAGAAAGAGGGTTGCTCTCCCTACAAAGGCAGCACGACTGTTTTGCACTTGCTGTGGGCCCTGGTGGGGGATGTGGGGCTGGAGAACCTTCAGGCTAAGGTGACGCGGAAATTATCGGGGCTGAAGTGTGCAGCGTTCTACGGCTGTTATTTGCTGCGAACCCAGGAGCATTTACCCTACGATGATCCCTACGATCCACAGTCAATGGAGAATGTATTCCGTGTGGTCGGAGCAACTCCCGTGATGTATCGGGGACGAACCCAATGCTGTGGCTGGCCCCTCTCCAGCTATGCAACAGATCAGTCGTTCCATATGGCAGGGGGGCACATTCAGGAGGCGATCGCCGCTGGAGCAGACTGCATGGTTACGCCGTGCCCCCTGTGCCATCTCAATCTGGACTCTCGCCAGCCGGAAGTGGAGCGGGTTATGGGTCAAAAATTGGGTCTGCCGGTGCTACACCTGCCCCAGTTAGTTGCGTTAGCTCTGGGAGTTCCTCCGAAAGAGCTGGGACTGGATCGACACATCGTTTCAACCCGTCCGGTACTGGAGAAGCTGGGACTATGAAAAGATCTCATTCAGCGGGATAGGATGATAGCAACATTTGCGGGGGAAAGCCGATGACCCAAGCCAAAGTGACGTTTGCCTCCTTTGAGGAGTATCTGGACTACAGCGATCGCACCCCGTTGGCAGGGCGGTATGAGTGGGTGCAGGGGGAGTTGGTCGCATTGCCACCAGAGTCAGAGTTCAATGATTGGCTGGCGAATTATTTGCAATTTCTCCTGGTGTCTGCCAGGGTTGTGCCGCTACGCCTGATCAAAATCCATACGCTAGAGTTGCAAGTGCCCGTTCTACAGCCCAATGATGCGGCTAATCGTTACCCCGATCTGGTGGTGCTGCGTCCGGAGCATCTGGAGTTGACCCAGCGACGATTAACTATCACCCTGGAGATGCCGCCTCCTCGCCTGGTGGTAGAAGTCGTGAGTCCAGGGAAACCCAACCGCGATCGAGATTATGTTGACAAACGGAATCAGTATGCGGCGATCGGGGTACCGGAGTATTGGTTGATGGATCCAGCAGCTCAAACAGTGATGGTGCTGTCGTTGGCTGGGGAGGGGTATCAAGAAGTTGGAGTATTCGGAACGCCGGAAAGGATTGATTCGATCGAATTTCCCGACCTGGAGTTGATGGTCGAGCAGATTTTTACTGCTGAAAATCAGCCAGAGCCTTACGATTCCTGACGCAGGAACAACTTTCCCATCCTCTAGCACGAATTTTGCTTGAAAAACGTATTGGAACCGATTGCAGCCCCGATCGCTCTTATGCTTTCCTAAAAAGATCGCTACATCACTCTGGCAAAGAGGTCAGGACAGCGTGATGTGCTGCTGAAATGAGTTGAGTTTGAGGAAAGAAGGAGCCTATGTGCGGCATTGGCGGCGTAATGCACCATGATCCGTCCCGTCCGATCGACCCTAATGTGCTGGTGGGGATGGCGGCGATTCAGAACCATCGTGGGCCCGACGGTTGCGGAGTCAAGATCATGGGCGATCGCGGGGTTGGGTTTACCCATGCTCGGTTAGCAATTATTGACCTGAACCCAGAGCGAGGACGGCAACCCTTTGTCTCAGCCAATGGTCAGTACATGGTGGCTCAAAATGGTGAGTTGTATGACTATAAGCGGATTCGAGCTGATCTGACTTCCAGGGGCTATCAATTCCGCACTAAAAGTGATACTGAATTGGTGATGCACTTAACCGATCGGTTTGGACTGGAGGCAGCCATGCCCCATCTGCGGGGAGAGTTTGCCCTGGCTCTCTACGAGCGATCGACGGATCGGTTGTTCCTGGTGCGCGATCGGTTTGGCATTAAGCCCCTGTACTGGACGATGACCCCAGACGGGCTGGTGTTTGGTTCAGAAATTAAGGTGCTGTTTGCCCATCCCTCGGTGCAGCGACGGATCTCATCGGAGGGGTTATTTCATCAACTGATGCAGCTCATGGTTCCAGGCACAACCGCCTTTGCCGGAATTCATGCCGTACTACCCGGACAAATGGTGATCGTCGATCGCCAGGAGGGTCGCTTGCGGGTGAGAACGCAGCAATACTGGGACTTGAACTTTCCGCGTCAGGGGGAACGGGGCGATCGGCAGACTGACGAAGCCTACATGGAAGCCCTGCGCCATCACTTCATTGAAGCCACGCAACTCCGCCTGGAAGCCGATGTGCCCGTCGCCTGCTATCTGTCAGGAGGGATCGATTCCTGCACCATCATGGGTGTAGCCGCTGCCTGTCAGCAGTCTCCGGTCAAGGCGTTCACCGTTGGATTTGATGATCAGGATTATGATGAAACGGCGATCTCGCGGGAAATGGCCGCCGCCGTGGGAGCCGATCAGGATATTGTCATGATCAAAGGGGGGCAGCTCTACGATCACTTTGCCCGCACCCTCTGGCATACGGAACGCAGCATTTACAACACCTTTACCATCGCCAAACTGCTGTTGAGTGAACACGTCCACCAGGCGGGCTATCGGGTGGTGATGACGGGGGAAGGCTCCGATGAACTGTTTGCTGGATACCCTCAACTGCGGCTGGATATGATCCTGCACGGCATGGAGGATGCTTCCCCAGGGGAACGGGCGGATCTGGAAGCCTGGCTGGCAGAAAGCAATCGCCTATTTAAGGGGAATTTGCTGGCAGAAAATCCCCTCAATGATCCCGCCCTAACCGATCGCGTTGGGTTTACGCCAAGCTGTCTGCAATCCTGGCTCTCGGCCGCCGATCTGGTTTCAGGACTGATTCACCCCGATCGCCATCCCGACCTTCAGGGCTATTCCCCCGGCACAGCGATCGCCCAAACCCTCGATCGTTCCCAACTGGAGGGACGGCATCCTTTGGATAAGGCTCAGTACGTCTGGATTAAGACCCAGTTTGAATCCCAGGTGTTGGGCTGGGCTGGCGATCGGGTGGATATGGCCAATTCAATGGAAGCCCGTCCGCCCTTTCTGGATCACCATCTAGTGGAATTTGCCGTCACCCTTCCGCCCAATATGCGACTGCGGGGCTACCAGGACAAGTACATCCTGCGGGAAACCATGCGCCCCCTCCTGCCCAAAGCCCTTTACGAACGCCAGAAGTTTGCCTTCATGGCTCCCCCCTCCCACACCGATCCAGTTAAGGAAAAGGCAATGCGGGGTCTGGCCGAAACCTATTTATCAAAGCAGGCGATCGAGGCTTCCGGGTTACTGGATTACGCCGGAGTCCAGCAGGTATTGCAACGGCATGGGAACCATCAAACGCCTGTGTCTGAACGAGTCCAACTGGATGCTGTGATCAATCACCTACTGAGTGTGCAAATGCTCCATGAACATTTCATTGCGAACGACGTTCCCCAATCTGCCCGGATGGTGGTGAAGAATTTGGGGTGGCAGGAGGTGCGGAAGCCGTTTGTGGGTGAGGACTGAGGACTGAGGACTGAGGACTGAGGACTGAGGAGTGAGGAGTGGGGAGTGAGGAGTGGGGAGTGAGGAGTGGGGAGTGGGGAGTGGGGAGTGGGGAGTGGGGAGTGGGGAGTGAGGACTAAGTGACAACTCTTATGGGGTGGGCATCTTGCCTGCCCAGTCAACCGAGTAACCTGTCCGGTCAACCCAATCAACCGATCGCATAGGGTGTTTAATCTACAATCCAAGGAAAATATTACCCCACCCAGCAGATAGGATGAGATTAGCGTCGGCGGGGAAAAGCCCATGACCCAGGCCAGGGTGAAGTTTAATTCTTTTGCAGAGTATCTGGACTACAGTGATGCGATGTCGCTGGTAGGGCGGTATGAGTTAGTACGGGGAGAGTTAGTTGAGTTGCCTCCGGAATCCCGGTTGAATAGCACGATCGCAATCTGTGTCCTGTTGGCCCTCATAACAAAGAATTGGTATCAGGACGGGCAACCCATTAAAAAGGGGAGGCAAGATGCCTACCCCACAAGAATTTTGAGCTATTGTCCTGATCCTGGAGTTAGATCCTAGGATCTATGCTGCCTTTGCTTCTGCTTGTTTCTGCAACAGCTTAATCACCGATGCTTTTTCTAACAGACCCAGGAGCATACCGCTTTCCTGGAGAACCACCAGATTCGGCAGTTGCTTCCGTTCCAGCAGGTTGACGACTTCCAGCAGGGGTTCGTCTGAATCAACGGTTTCCAGAGCTTCGACGGGTTGCATCAGCTCTTGAACTTGAATATCCCACCAGTCGTTAGTTGGAATTGTTTTCAGAGCTTCGACGGCAACCTCGCCAATAAGCTGACCGTTTTCATCCGTAACCAGATACTTCCGCCAGTTCGCTGAGTTGCCAATGATGTGATTATTAGCAAACTCCCGTAGCGAAATGTTCGCAGAGACGATCGGGCTGTTGGGAATTACCGCATCCGCAGCCGTCAGACCATTCAACTGTTCCTGAATCGTTGCGGATTGAGCATATCGGGTCGCATTTTGCAGCAGGAAGAAGCCGATCAACAGCGTCCAGATGCTACCAAAGGGAGTTACGCCCAACAGATTCAAGAATCCCAGCGTGATGCCCGTCCATCCTAAAAACTGTCCAGCCCGGCTAGCAAAAGCCACTCCTTTGTAGGATTTGCCTGTTACTTTCCAGACGATCGCCTTCAGGACGTTTCCACCATCTAGAGGCAAGCCAGGGAGCAAGTTGAACACCGCCAGAATCAAGTTGATGTAGGCTAACAAATTAATGATCGCAGCGAGGGGCCCACTGATGCCCGTAAAGACATTAATCGCAGTGAACACACCGAATAGGACAACGCTGACCAAGGGCCCTGCGATCGCCACCCAAAATGCCTCTGCTGGAGTTTTAGACTCTTCTTCTAAACTTGCCAACCCGCCGAAGAGAAATAGCGTAATTGAGTTGACAGGAATACCTTGTCGGATTGCAACAAAGCTGTGACCTAATTCGTGCGCCAGCACTGAAGCAAACAACAGTAAAGCTGCAACCAGACCAAAAATCCAGGCTGCACCGCCCAACTGAGGAAACGCATATCCCAACTCACTACCGTAGTTCCAGACCACCAGACCCAGAACCAAGAACCATGACAGGTTCACATAAAATGGAATACCGAATAAGCTGCCGACGCGCAGGTTGCCGTTCATGCTTTCGACCTCCCTGGCTATAACCTTTTTATTCTACTGTATTCATCGTAACGAAATGTTAATGATTTATTAATCTGTCAGATGAAGTAATATCCGGGCCATCTGGTACGGGATTTGCCTATTGGAGTAGGCAATGATTCAGACGTGGGGCGATTTACCAATCACCCCGATCGAGATTTGCCTAAACCATCCTGACTGGGCGGACAAGATGCCCACCCCACAAGAATTTCAGGTTATTAAATTGGCATTCCTTAGGGTGAACCTGGACTTGGCGTTCCAGGAAAGGGCGTTAGATTTGGGGAAGGCGCGATCGGTTGCTCTGGTACACCAGGATTGGGATCAGACAATCCACCGGGCAACTCGAACAGATCCAGGGAACCGTCGGGGTTATCCAGGTTGGGAATTGTTTCGGGTGAGGGTAGGGGTTGATTGCCCCCAGAGCTATCCGGTAAAGTTGCCAGAGCGACTCGTCCACCCGTTTCCCGAATTCGATCGAGCACTTCAATTACATCGCTGTAATTTGACAGGCGAGAGGCATACAGCACGACTAAACCACTGGGGCTTAATTGTCGGAAGTTGAGCAACGCTTGAGTCAACTGTTCTTCCGTAACTCGCTGTTGTTCGATGTAGGTTTGCCCAACGGGATCAACGCTGACGATCAACAACTCGCGCAGTTGAGTCGTTCCAGTTCTGGCACTGGGCAAATCAACGTTGATGGCCATCTGACGGGTGAGGGTAACGGCCGCCAGAATGAAAAACGTCAGAATACAAAAAATGACATCAATCAGGGGGATCAGCTCGATCCGCACCTCCTGTTCCGGGTTCTCGTAATTCAGCTTCATAATCTAGTTGAGGAGACTTGAAAAGGTGCTGTGTGGCAAGCTGCAAGCTAAGGATCGGTTTCAAGTAGGGTCTGGGGCGGCTCTTGAACGGGGATCGCATCAGAGTGATTCGATCGGGTTTTGCGATACATCAATTCCAGATCGTTTCCAGATTGGCGAAAGAGTTTAGCCTGCCCAGCCACCAGACTGTTAAAAATCCGGTAGAAGACGAGGGCCATGATGGCGATGATCAAGCCCGTTGCCGTACTGATCAACCCTTCCGAAATCCCTGTGGTGACACCCGCCGTTGCATCGGTGCCAATATCCCCAATCCGCACATTTCCCAAAGACTGAATCAGTCCTAAAACGGTGCCCAACAATCCCAATAGAGGCGCGATCGCAATAATGGCCTCCAGCAGCTTTTCGCCGCGACGCATCAGAGCCAGTTCCTCATCGGCAGAGGCTTGAAGGGCGAGCTGAAAGACTTCTGGATCGGGGTTGTAGAGTTCCAAGGCAGAGTAGAGAAACCGTCCGATCGGCTGATCACCAGATTTGCGCGCAATTTCGGCGGCTGCCTGCCAATCTCGTCGCGCTGCTTCCAGTACCCGTCCTGCGACTTCACGTTCACGAGAGAGAATCTTTGACCAAAACCACGATCGCTCAAAAATGATCGCAAGTGCCAAAAATGAAAGGAGCAGCAGCGGCCACATTACCGGGCCACCTCTGGCAAATACTTCAAACACATTCACTGTTTTCTACGACCTCCTTGAAATGTTAGTGCCAGATTCAGTGCTAAATTCAGGTGGGAATGCAACCAGTAAGGGATGAATGCAGGGATACAGGCATTAGACAAGGCGTTACAGCAAGCACTTCTTACAGTACTTGATCGAAAGCACGACTTCACAGAACTCGATGAAAGCACGCTTTAAATTCAAAGCATTTTAATTCTACGAGCTTTCTTGAAGCATGATGATGTCACCCCTTGCCCTATAGTTTTAACTCAATCCCGAACCAACGGATTTTCTGTGATACCTGATGTGGGTAAAGCAATAAGGGGTATTGTGATGGACAAACTACAACGAATCTACTGATCCAGATCACATTCAACCCCCGGTAGTCAGGATAGTTCTAATTCAAATTGCCAAATCAAATTGCCAAATCAAATTGCCAAATCAAATTTCTGCACAAACAAATCCCCTGCTTGCGATCGAGGCAAACAGGGGAAAGGAACGGTGACTGAACCTCTTCAGGTCAAAAATCGTTCAGATCAGCCCTTGGTTCGGTTAACGTGATCCATAATGCGTTGCTTGCGTTCTGGGGAGGAGGTGGAGGCGGATGGTTTGATGAAGTCTCCTGTACTCCGTGCCAGATGTTCCATGATGCGTTTCTTGCGATCGTCCATAGCTGCCATGAATTGTACCTGCTTAACCGTTTTTAACTTATATTAATCTAATTGTAAAAAAATGTTTCGATAAAGTGTAGCCTTTTGGGGTTTTTGGGTTCAGTTCCGGGTGGAGTGGACTGGATGGATGGGCAAATGTTACCGATTGGCGGTGTTTGTTACCTTTTGCTCCACAGATCTTCACCTCAGCTCATCGTTCAGTCGTCGCTACTCTTGTTTGATGCGGGCATTCTAAGGCGGTCGTGTCTGGTTGATACCGAAGGTTGACGCATATGGATGTAGAGCAACTGCTAAGGTGTTATGCCCTTGGAGAGTGGGATTTCCAAGGGATTCATCTGACTGAAGCAAGACTCGAACGGATCGATCTGTCGGGGGTAAATTTGGCGAAGGCTGGACTGGGATCAGCCCAAATGAACCGGATTAAATTGATCCACACAAACCTTGCTGAGGCATTTTTGTACGGAGCAGACCTCAGCTTTGCGCGGCTTGATGAAGCCAATTTGACCAATGCAGACCTGACGAAAGCCAATCTGAGGGGGGCATCGTTGGTGAAGGCGAATTTAAGCGAGGCAAAACTCAGTGGCGCAGTGTTAAGCGGGGTCAATCTGCGAGGCGCGAATTTGCAGGGGGTGAATCTCTGTGGCGCAGACCTGCGGGGGATCAACCTGCGATCGGCGAATTTGCAGGGAGCAAACCTGAACTGGGCGAATTTAACTGGGGCAAAACTGAGCGGAGCCTGTATTGAGGGTGCTTCTCTGTATGGGGCAAAACTGAGTGAGGCTTTTTTAAACGGGGTGGACTTTCGCGGGTTTGATCTCGATGGCGTGGATCTGAGTCAAGCCAGGCTGAATGGAGCCAACTTTGCTGGGGCGAATTTATCTGCCAGTAATTTAAGCTGGACTCAGGTGCGGGTGTCTAACTTGATTCAGGTGAACCTGCGGGCGGCAAATTTGACGGGGCCGATCTGCGGCGATCGGATTTGCGGGAGTCCAATTTGAGTAAGGCGGATCTGACCGAAGCAGATTTAAGCGAAGCGGATTTAACGGGGGCCATTCTCAATGCTGCGGTTTTGAAACAGGCTAATCTATTTGCGGTTTGCCTTTATGGTGCTTATCTCTGGGGAGCCAAACTAATTGATACGAATCTGCGGCGGGCCAATTTAACCAAGGCCAGCCTGCGGGGAGCGGTGACGGCAGGGGGCGATCGTCAGGAGGTGGTCTGGAGTGAGGTAATTCTGCCGGATGGAACGCTGCATCGTTGATGGGGATGGATTGAATCACACTTTAATACAGTCTAGGGAATACAGTCTGGGGAATACAGTCTGGAGTGAATAACATTTGGGCGTAATGGCATTATTGAGAGGATGGAAGAAATATAGGTTCGATCGGGAGCATCCCAATTGTGCAAGGTATTTCACTTCCGTAGCGCAGGCATCTTGCCTGCCAGTGAGATAGTTGTCGCGCAAACGCGAAATTGGGATACACCCGTTTAGATCGCCGCTCCATCCCTGCTTCTGCTTCTCTCAATTCTTTTTCGCCAATTTTTTTCGCCAATTTTTCCCCATGAGTCAGCCTACTTCATCCTCCACAGTTGTTCAGATGGCCGAAGCGTTGCTGTATCAGCAGGCAATGGTGCAAATTCAGGGAGCCTGGGCTGGAACGTTGGCCGCGATTCCACCTAAATCATTCAAACCAGATGCAAAACCAGGGGCGATCGAGCCTGATCTGAACTACAGCGAGCTATTCATTCGGGACAATATTCCGGTGATGATCTACCTGCTGATTCAGGGCAAGCATGAGATCGTCCGCCATTTCCTCACCCTCTGCCTATCCCTCCAGAGCCAGCATCCTCCCACCAGGGGCATTTTTCCCACCAGCTTTCTCGAAGAAGAGGGCAAACTGATTGCAGATTACGGTCAACGGGCGATCGGGCGAGTGGTTTCCGTGGATGCAACCCTATGGTGGGTGATTCTGGCTCACTGCTATGTGGAGCGATCGGGCGATCAAGCCTTTGCCCGGCAACCCCAGGTACAGTCCAGCCTCCAGAGCTATCTGGATCTGATTCTCCGTCCTTCTTTCCGAGCGGCTCCCACCCTTTTTGTTCCTGATGGAGCCTTTATGATCGATCGCCCAATGGATGTGTGGGGAACGCCGTTGGAGATTCAGGTGTTGCTGTATGGCTCGTTGCTGAGTGCGATCGGGTTGATGCAGGGAGGAGAGGGAGTTGGAAAGGGAGAATGGGGAATTGGGGATGTCGCGGAGTATGCCCATCGGTTGCGGCAGTATGTGTTGAAGCAGTATTGGGTGACGAGTACGACGGTTCAGGTGTTGCGGCGACGACCGACGGAAGAATATGGTGAGGCGATCGAAAACGAATACAACATCCAGACAGAAACAATTCCCCACTGGTTGCAGGAGTGGCTGGGAGAGCATGGGGGGTATTTGATTGGTAATGTCCGCACGGGACGGCCGGATTTTCGCTTTTTTACATTGGGCAATAGTTTGGCAGCTATTTTTGATCTGATTACTGCACCTCAACAGCGATCGTTGTTCCAATTGATCTGGCAAAATCAGGCTGACCTGGTGGCGCAAATGCCGTTACGCATCTGCCATCCGCCGCTGGAGGGGGAAGAATGGCGCAGTCAGACGGGATACGATCGCAAAAATTTGCCCTGGTGTTACCACAATGCGGGACACTGGCCCTGCCTTCTGTGGTTTCTGGTGGTTGCGGTGCTGCGACATCAACAGCTTCACCCGGATGCCGATACCGATCTGCTGGCTGGGATGCGGGAACTGATGGAGTCGAGCTATACGCTGCTGTTGGAGCATTTGCCGCGACAAAACTGGGCGGAATATTTCGATGGCCCGACGGGAAGATGGATGGGGCAGCAGGCGCGACATTATCAAACCTGGACGATCGTTGGTTTTTTGCTGGTGCATCACTTGCTCTATGTCAATCCAGAGGATGCCAATATTTTGAATCTGCCGACTCTGAAGGACATTCGATTGGGGGAGGAATAGGGGCATAGTCTATATCAGGTTATGCCCCTACCTGGAATCATTCAGAATCTGTTATTGGTTCCTCCGGCGGTAGTGAGTGTTGATTTTCATCACCTCGTTTGGATTGGGCGTAGGCAGAAACCGACTCCAGGTGGTGGCATCGCGGAAATTGAGGACGTGCAGTTGATGGATGATCTCGTTCACGCCTTCCGGGGAACCGATCGCAATCAATTTGATCGATTCCCGATGGGGCAACTCCTGATGGGGCAACGAGTCGGATTCGCTGCCAGAGTTGAATATGCAGTTTTCGCCTGTCATGAAAAGAATTCCTTTGAATATTTGAGGGAAGAAACTCAGGAACCCAGTTTTCCCCACCAAACCAGAATCGCTCCTAGCCTTGGACGAACCTCAGCTAAAATAGACCCCAGCCTGTACAGACTCGTTGCTAGCCTGTCTGTCGGGTTAGTGGCTGAGTGGTGTTGGATCTCACCGCTCGGTCACGCCAGATTCCTGAGAGCCAGGCGACGTTTTTTACCACACCAGGGGATTTCATCGCCTTAATCGAATAGCGTAGTGAATTCTGAGGGTTCCGTCAATCTCTTTGCCCAAGATTTTTTATTGATAGATTCCCGTAGCGCAGGCATTCTGCCTGCCTGTGAGATATGAGTCATGCAAGTGTAAAGATACACCTGTAGACTGGGCGGGCAAGATGCTTACTCTACAAGAGTTTGAGTGGGTAGACTGGGCGGGCAAGATGCCCACTCCACAAGAGTTTTAGTAGGTAGACTGGGCGGGCAAGATGCCCACCCCACAAGAGTTTTAGTTGATTGAATTTGTATTCCTTAAGATCGAATATCGGTAACGAGTTCCTTGTCGATCGCCGTTGCTGTGGAGGATGGATCGTCTCGATCGGCTGTGGGGGAGATGGACGCTGAACCGTTGGTATCTAGATTCGGTGGGTTAACGGCTCCAGCCTGGGCATCGGGCAGCCAGCGCAGCAGGGGCAGGGGCAGCAGGGTACTGAGGTTAGTGATCGTAACCAACAGCCAGAGATTGTCAAAATTGGTTTCATTCACGCCCAGCCACTGAGTCAGGAGGCCCCCAGTTCGTAGGACAGTAGCCCCGCTAGATTAGTGACGGACATCAGTAGGGCAAATAGGGTCGCTTCCACCCCTGGAGGACATAGCCGAGCCGCCAGCACCAGGACAGGCATATAGGCAATTTGCCCCATCACCGTCAGAATCAGGCTATCCCCCAGGCTGAACCAGTGATCATCAATGCCGATCGCCCGGTTGGCGTGGGTAACGAGCAGTAAGGAGGTCATGCCTAAAAGGGTGGAGATGATAATTGACCAGGCAAAAAAGGTGCGAAAGGGAACGGTGCGGAAAAATCGTTGAAATAACCATACCCCCAGTAGGGACGCGATGCTGGTCACAAGCCGAACCCGCCCTAAAAATTCAGGTTGGAAGCCTAGCTCATTTGTGGTGAAGAAGAAGAAAGCAGCATCGGCCGTGGGTGTTGCCTGCCAGAGGAAGAGGAACGCCGTTGGCAACCAGATCGCCTTCTGGGTAATTGCGCCCCGCAGTTGGGTAATTTGATTCCAGACGATCGACCAGTCCTCTGCCCGTTCCACCCTGGATTCAATGATCAGCCAGGCCACCAGAGACACGATCAGGGGAAAGGTGGCTGTCACTCCAAATACGGTGCGATTGCTGAAGTGTTCCAGCAGAAACCCGCTCAGGTAAGCCGTGAGTAAGCCTCCGACTGCCGAAGCTCCCCAGCAGAGGGATTGCAGCGATCCTGCATCGCTAGCCGACTCATCCCGGGCCCGCTCCACCACCAGGGAATCGACAATCACATCACTAAAGGCGATCGACAGGGAGCTAAACGTAATTGCCGTGATGGCGGCCCAGGCTGAATGAACAACGGTGGCCATTGCAACCCAGGCTCCTGCCCCCAACAAGCCCGACAAAATCAGGTAGGGGCGGCGACGGTAGCCAAAAATCGGCAAACCATCTGAGATAAAACCGAACACAGGTTTCACCATCCAGGGCAGAGCTGCAATTCCCATCAATGCCGACACCTGAGCTGGACTTAAACCCAGATCGTCCTTCAGGAAAAAGCTGACGGCCAGGCGGGCCAATCCCAAAATTCCCTGGACAAAGTAGACCAGCAGAATAGCGATCAACTCTGGGCTCGGTTCGTTCCCGAAGAAAATCTTCTCGGTCAGGAATCGCTTGGCAGGGGTGAAGCTGGGGAAAGAAATCGTCACAGGGATCGTTAAGAAATATCAACTGCTTAATATCATAGCCTTCCCCTTCGTCCTGTCCAGGCTTATCCTATGCAGTAGAGGTTAGGGAGATCGCTCAATGCCCCGCCTCTGCTGTGTTTTCCCTTTCTCCCGTTTCTAATGCCCAATCGCCGCCATGATGGTTTTTATTTTTTGCAAGGCATGACCGTTACCTTTGCGGTTCTGGGCGCAGTAATGACCCTGGGAGCGGGCTTTCTGGTCTTCATGATTGCCTTAGCTCCCAGAGAATTGGCGGAGCCGTTGCGGCAGGCGGGTGGACGGACGCTGGAGGGGGATGTGATGTTAGCTGCCTTCATCCAAACAGTGGGCTGGTTCTGGCTGCCCCGGATTCATTTTGTTTCATCTCAACTGGGGCGAGGGATGATGATCACAATGGGAATCCTGACGTTACTGATGTTTGGGATGGTTGTGGTGGCTCTGTTCTAAGGAATGCGAATTTAATAGTCTGAAATTTTTGTGGGGTGGGCATCTTGCCCGCCCAGTCAGCGGAGTAAAACATTGCACAGGTTATCTAACCCATGATCCTAAGCATATCTGGTTTGTATGGATGACTCTACCCTAGACGCTACGCTGCGGCACAATCTGCTGGCTCACCTGGAGGAAGTGGTGCGCGATCGAGATCCGTATTTTGCGCCGACGGGTCATCTGTATGTGCGGGAATACGTGCGGGAGCAATTGGGACAATGGGGGGCGATCGAAACCCATGAGTTTGAGTTTCGGGGGGAAACCATCAGAATTTGATTTTGCAGGTGCCCGCCCAAACTGGAGAACCCGATCGCCCGCCGATTGTAATTGGGGCCCACTATGATGCAGTTCCCGGCGTTCCCGGCGCGGATGATAATGCTAGCGGGCTGGCGGTGCTGCTGGAAATGGCGCGGAGTTTTGCCGATACGCCTTGCCGCTATCCGGTGCAATTTGTGGCGTTTGATCTGGAAGAAATGGGTTTAGTTGGCAGCAAAGCCTATGCCCGAACTCTGCATCAACAGGGGCAAAAGCTACGACTGATGCTGTCGCTGGAAATGGTGGGCTATTGCGATCGGACTTCTGGCTCTCAGCGCTATCCGGCTGGACTGGAGCGGTTTTATCCCGATCGCGGTGACTTTATTGGGCTGATTGGCAATATTCCCACCCTTCCCGACTTACTGCGCCTCAGCCGTCAGATGCGTAAAGCGGGGCCAGTTCCCTGCGAGTGGCTGCCAGCCGGACAAAAAGGATTGATTGTGCCTGAAACCCGCCTCAGCGATCATGCTCCATTCTGGGATCTGGGCTACCGTGCCCTGATGGTGACAGATACTTCCTTTATGCGGAATCCCCACTACCACAAAGAAAGCGATCGCCTGGATACCCTCGATCTGGATTTTATGACTGGCGTGTGTCGAGGATTAATTGCAGGCGTGCGATCGTTGTAATCCTCGTAATCCTCTTCAAGGCTGCAAATTGAGTCAAGCTGACTGTGGATATTACGGATCTGACAGTGCTAAAGCGTTACAGCGGTCGTTTTTCAGATTGATTCGTTCATAGTCCTTATGCTGTGACTTTTGGAGTACTTGATTCAGGGAGCTTTAATTCATTGGTCAGTGCTTCCCCCTGCTCAAAACTGCTGATGTTGGACAGGGTTGTTTCAGCAATATTTTGTAACGCATTTTGAGTGAAAAATGCCTGATGAGCGGTAATCACTACATTGGGGAAAGACTGGAGCAATTGAAAGGCATCATCTTGGATAATGGAATCTGACCAGTCGGCAAAAAATAGTTCTTCCTCTTGCTCATAGACATCAATTCCCAGGTAGCCAATCTTGCCGATCTTAATCCCTTCGATCGCCGCTTTCGTGTCAATTAACCCACCCCGACTGGTGTTAATCAGCATTACGCCGGTTTTCATCTGATCGATCGCATCGGCGTTAATGAGGTGATGGGTTTCAGGCAGTAGAGGACAGTGCAGTGAAATAATATCAGCATTCTCAAACAGTTCTGATAACTCAACGTAGCGAGCTGCCCCAATCGCTGTGAAGTCTGAATTAGGGTAAGCATCGTACCCCAACAGGGAACAGCCAAATCCGTGCATAATCTGAGCAAAAATCAGGCCAATCTTACCCGTTCCAATTACACCGACCGTACTGCCATAAATGTCAAACCCTAACAGTCCTTCTAGCTCAAAATTATCTTCCCGTACCCGGTTATACGCTCGATACAGCTTCCGGTTCAGCATCAAGATCAGACCCACTGCATGTTCTGCGACTGAATAGGGAGAGTAGGCGGGCACACGCACCACAGTCATTCCCAGGCGAGCGGCAGCATGCAAATCGACATGGTTAAACCCAGCAGAACGCAGGGCAAGCAGACGGGTGCCGCCAGCCGCTAAAATTTCTAAAGCTTCCGCATCGGCCTTGTCATTGACAAATAGACAAACACAGGGGAATCCATTGGCTAGACGGGCAGTTTGTGAGTTTAGTTTCGTTTCTAGAAATACCAGCTCGTGATTGTGCCTGGTGTTGGTTGAACTCAGGCTCTGACGATCGTATTTCTTGGTACTAAAGACGGCAACTTTCATGTCAGCGTCTGCCTCCGAAAAAACAACTCAGTCTTAAACAGTCTTAAACAGTTTTAAACAGTTAGTTTGAACTAGAAGATGGTCAGGTATGGGCTGCTTTCACCCTTCCCAATACTACCCATTTTCCCTGAGCTAGACATTCCCTGCGGCATTCTCCCCGCAACCCAACATGGTCAATTCCATATCATCCAGGTTAAGTTCCTCGATTGCGCTGTGTAAAGCTATTGGTCAAGCGATCGAATGTGGGAGTATCCTATTGCTGCAAATTGAGAATTGCTACCCCGCAGGCATCTTGCCCACCAATGAAGGATTGGTCATGCAAATGCACAATTGGGACACACCCTCGAACGTTGGATGAATCGTTAATCTCCCTCAAACTCTTGTAGATTGAGCGATCGCCGCATCGCCAACACCTCATCTCGGTGAGCAGTAACCGTCAGCAGGCTCTTGGCTTGAGCGTTAGCCTGCGTTAAAGTTTCAACCTGAAGGGAAACCTGTTCTGGACGACCTGCCTTCTGCCAGTAAAACCAGCCCGCGATGGGAGCAATCAGCACCAGGGCAGGTAAATAACTCGCTGCGGCAGGAAAAAGGAAAGACAATACCAGAGAGAGACAGAAAATCCCGATCGCAGCTAAAAAAGTAAGAAAAATTGCCAGAAATAGGCTGGGACGAACCAATCCCTCATACCGGATCTGATGTTGCTCTGCATCGACCCCACTGAGACGATACGATCGCTGGGTGAAGTAGGTTTGCAGTTGCTCAAACAGGGGTTCCTCCTGCTGATCGGTGACAAGCTGAACCACCTGAGTCCGATCTTTAGCAGAGGCTCGGATAAAGAAAAACAACCCTACCGACAACAGCAGTGTCAGCAGGGCAGTTGATAAAAGAACTGGATTTTGCATTACCAACCAATCTTACGGCTCAGAAAGGGCTACCAGATTTGAGTATAAGGCACACCCTTCAACTAGACGTAGAAGACCGTCCGATTGGGCAAAAAAGCACCTGGTAAAAAAGCGTTCAGCAAAAAGCGTTCGGCAAGAAAGCGGACAGGCACAGCCCTGATCAGAAGACCGGATCCGACGATGTCCCTCTGATGTCCCTCTATCGTTGCGAAGAAGCCTGCTGAAGCGGTTCAGACCGTCCAACATAGCTATACCAAAGCCGAGCTAAATCCTGAGCCTGCTGTTGCCAGTCTGGACAAATTTGGTACATCCGACGGGGCCGACCCCGCCCTTCCACCTTCTTCCAATAACCCGTGATTGCTTCCGCATCCTCAAGGAATTTCAACGCGCTATATAGCACCGTGTCGGACAATCGGTAGTTGGGGTACTCATGCTCCAGTAAGCTAATCAGTTCTGTCCCGTAGGAATCTCTATGTAATAAAACAGCCAGCACGTAGCAAACTGCCAATTCCTTATTAAGATAGAACGGAGGAGGATTCCGAAAAAACTGGTATATGTCTTCAAAAGTAGTCATATCGCCCATTACCCTAGAGATTGACTAGTCAGTGAATCAATGCCAGCAGTTTTGTTAAAAACCGTCTAGGTAGAGATAAACTTGTCGAAATATGAAACAGTGCTTCAAAACAGCATTAATACTGTCTTTACCATCTCGCTCACACCTGAAGCTTCATCTGCCAATGCATATTGACCTGCGTATTGACTAATGATCTCACTGATGCATCTGCCTAGTCCTCACTGTTTAAGCCATCACTAGGATCACTTAAACCCGATCGGAACTAAATTCAAGCAAAAACCGCCCTGAACATAAGCCTGTTCAGGTTAGATTGCTTACTGCCAGATAATATTCATATTGTAGTCACTCAGGGCTAAATTCGTCTGTTAATAATCAACGCGAGTTTTGCTGAAAGTGCCTTGAAATGGGCTTTTCAGGTTCCGCCTTTTTAGCCCATTCATCCAGTTTTGATTGTTACTTACGCCATAGGTAGCGTCCGAAAAAAGAAAATCTGTAAAAGCGTACCTACCTACAGGGATTGGTTTTTTGTTACAAAAATTAATGTTGATTGCCAAAAAATTGCACTTTTACCTTGATCCCTGGAACGTGGGTCAAAGCCGCTGACAAGATAGCTCCGTTGACAAGGCAGCTCCTAAACTAATCCGGCTCGCAGTGCCACAACCGCCGCCTGGACTCGATCGTCTACCGCCAGTTTGTTCATAATGCCCCGAACGTGGGTTTTGACGGTGTTAGGACTCAGGTAGAGAGCCGCCGCAATTTCAGGATTACTCAGCCCTTCGACCATCAGCTTCAGCACTTCCAATTCTCGTTGGGAGAGTTGCCCCACGATGCCGGTTTCCGCCGATGCAGTGGGCTTGAGATGATCCATCACCTGCCGGGCTACCAGGGGATCCAGGTAGCTTGCTCCCTCCTGGGCTGCCTCAATCGCCGTTAAAAGGCGATCGACCGTTGTTCCCTTGACACAGTAGGCATCTGCCCCGCTGGATAGGGAGCCAATCACCTCATTTTCAGTCGTGTGCGAGGTCAGCATGACGACATGAACCTCTGGCATTGCCTCCTTAATTTGTCGCGTAGCCGCAATCCCATCCTGGCGAGGCAGCCCAATATCCATCACAATCACATCCGGCTTCAACCGCTTAGCCTCTTCCACGGCTCGATAGCCATCATCCGCCTGTCCCACCACCGTAATGCCGGGTGTAGTTGATAGGGTTTGCTCCAACCCCAACTGCATCATTGGATCGTCTTCAACAATCAAAACTCGAATGGGTGCGTCAGAAGAGGCTGTCATAATGATTTTGGATAAGTGACTCTGAAATCAATCTAAATGAATGCGCCACAACGGGAAGTTGTTGCTCCTCTAGTTTGCCGCTTTTCTAGTCTTGCCACAAGAATCCCCCCAAAATCAGCAGTAGCGGGGACGATCGCCAGTTGCCCTGCCACTGCTCTGGATAGATGATTCGATGGTAATAGCTCGACTACTCCGGGAGCATGTCACGTTTGCAAGTCTGACCCTCATCCCCTAACCCCTTCTCCCAAGCGGGGAGAAGGGGAACCGGATCGAAGTCCCTCGCCCTTTGGGAGAGGGATTTAGGGTGAGGGCGACAAAAGTGACATGCTCTCGACTACTCCTGCTCCCGTCCCGCTCTCAACGCCTCGATTAACTGTTCTTCTGTTACACCCAACCGAGTTGCCGCTTGCTGAAGGTTCTGGCGCATTCTCTCTGTCCGTTCTGTCCGATCGCCCCAGGAGCGATTTCCTCTGGCGCGATCCGCTCGATCGCCGGACGTATGCTCCGATCGTCCCAGGGCTGACCGCAGTTGGGCTTCCGTCACGCCAAGATCAGCCGCAGCCGTTTCCAGGTTGGGACGAGAGGGGGGACGGGAGAAGCGACCCGTTTCTGGATCGATCGTGATCCCCAAAGCTGCCTGAAGTTGAGCTTCCGTGACGTTTAATTCAGTGGCGGCAGTTTGCCATCGCAGGCGCATTCGGTTCGCCCATTCTTCCCGATTGTCCGAAATTCCCAGAGCGTCCTTCAGTTCTGCCTCAGTGGTTTCCAGTTGAGCCGCAGCCACAGCAAAATCAATGCGGGTGCGTCTTCTCCCTTCCGCGCGTTGTCCCTTAGGGCGTAGATCCGCTTGAGGCATCAGGATCATTTCCTGAGCTACAGACGGGTTTGTGCCAGTAAACCCGATCGCACCAGGCAAAATCACCGCCGCGACGAGCACCGCCGTAGAGAGCCGCATCAAATGATCACGATTCACAACCATTGCACTCCTAAACTGAATAACAGGATAGTGTCGATTATGATCTGCATTAAGCAACCTGAATATGACCTTTAACCCTCCATCTAAATTACAGTTTTGTCATTTTGGGTAAAAACGGACAAAAGCCTACAGTTGTGTTCAGTGGAGCGATCGAGACGCAATGCACATCCTGTTTGTGGAAGATGAGCCAAAAATTGCTAACTTTGTCCAAACTGGATTAAAGGAGCAAGGGTTCGTGGTGGACTACTGCGACAACGGGAATGAGGGATATCAGCGGGCGATGGGCAATCAGTATGATGTCATTGTGCTGGATATTATGGTGCCGGGAAAGGATGGACTATCTATCCTAAAATCTTTGCGGCGATCGGGGCGCAATGTACCCGTGATTTTGCTCACAGCCCGAAATGAATTGGACGATCGCCTGGAGGGGTTGAACCTGGGAGCCGATGATTACATTGCCAAACCGTTTTTTGTAGAGGAGTTGGTGGCGCGGATCCATGCAGTGGTGCGACGCAGTGCGGGCGATCGGCAAAATCTGCTGAGTGTGGGAGAAATTAAGCTCGATCGGCTAACGCGGGAAGTCACCTGCGATCAACAAATGGTGGAACTGACCACCCGTGAATTTAACTTGCTGGAATACCTGATGCGCTCTCCGGGTCGCGTCTTCACCCGAACTCAAATTTTGGAACACGTTTGGGGGTATGATTTCAATCCTAATACCAATGTGGTGGACGTTTGCATTCAGCGGATTCGCAAAAAAATCGATCGCCTGAATGACACAAGCTGGATTGAGAGCGTCCGAGGAGTAGGATATCGTTTTCGTAATCCAGAGTCTTGATCGTGAAATTAAATTCCTTCCGCCTACGCATTGCTGTACTATCGACCGTTCTGGCGGGTAGTAGCTTAATGGCATTTAGCTTTGTCGCCTGGCGGTTAATTTACGTGGCAAAAGTCAGTCGATTGGATGCCCGGTTAGAGCAGCAAACCCGTCGGGCTGCCCGTCCCCGCTTGTCCGATTGGTGGCCTGGCTTCGTCAGAGCGTTACCCGGTGAATTGGGAACGGATGTAGCAACTCCGATTCGCCTCCAGGTGCTTGATGCCAATGGCAGCCCAATCTATCAATCCGAGGATTGGTCTGAGGATTGGTCTGCGGAATTACGGATTCCAGCCTTACCAACGCCCCCCTCTCCAGCTTCGCAGCCGCCCCAGCTAAACCGCAGCCGCTCTCCCCGGACGTTTGATTCCCTGGAGGACTCTGAAATTCATCCAGACTTTCGGTTTCCAGGCGCTGTCCCTGTCCCGGAACCGCGTTTGGGGACTCAAACCCTGGACAACGGAAGCTGGCGGGTGGGTGCGGTCAGATCTGCCCATGCTCAGGCGGTAATTGCAGTGAGTCTAGAGGCGATCGATCAGGAGATGGGCGCAATTCGCAATATTTTTTTAGTGGCGATTTCGGGGACCCTGCTGGTGGTGGCAGTGGGAGCCTGGGGACTGGCTGGAAGTGCCCTCCGTCCAATTCGTAAACTGACGACCGAAATTCAGCACGTCACTATTACCGGACTCGATCGCCAGGTTCCGGTTGGTGAGGCGGATGTGGAATTTGTCCAACTGATCCAGGTGTTTAACCAGATGTTGGAACGGTTGGAACGTAGTTTTAAGCAGGCTTCTCGCTTCAGTGGGGATGCAGCCCATGAACTGAAAACACCCTTGGCAATTTTGCAGGGAGAATTGGAACGGGCCATGCAGCACGCAGAACCCGGATCAGAATTACAGCAGAATCTGAGCAATTTACTGGATGAAGTTAGTCGGCTGAATGGAATTGTTCGCAAACTCTTACTCCTCTCTCTGGCCGATGCTGGACAGATGAGTTTATACACGGTTGCGGTCGATCTATCCGAAATGCTGACGGTAATGCTGGAAGATATGGAACTGCTGGCTCCCCACTTGACGGTGCAGATGGATATTGCGGATCATCTCTGGGTTTGGGGCGATCGAGACTTACTGATGCAGGTCTTACAAAACTTGATTAGCAATGCTATTAAGTACAACTTACCGAATGGTTGGATTCAGATCCAAGGACAGCAGCAGGATCAATCAGTACGAATTACGGTGACGAATGCCTCTAACCCAATTCCTGACGGTGAACGCGATCGAATTTTCGATCGATTTTATCGGGGTGATCCGGCTCGAAATCGCAAGGTGGAAGGAGTCGGATTAGGACTGAGTTTGTCACGGGAAATTGCTCGTGCTCATAATGGGGATCTGATTCTGAATGAGGCGATCGAGGGTCAAACGGCGTTAACGTTGACGTTACCGTTAAAGGATTAGGATTTGTTGGCGTTCTAGATGGTTGACTGGGCAGGCAAGATGCCCACCCCACAAGAGGTTAATCATGGGAAGATCTGGTAGGGGCGTACCGCTGTGCGCCCTTCCCCACAAGAGGTTCAGGGTGAGATGGCTGGGCGGGCAAGATGCCCACCCCACAAGAGGTTAATAAAGACGAGATCTGGTAGGGGCGTACCGCTGTGCGCCCTTCTTAGAAGTAAACCACCACAATAGAAGTAATAATCAGAAACACGAGAATGCCGTTAGAGGGTCATCGATCGCTTGTAGATTCGCATCACTTCTCCGGGTTCTTTGGTGGTTGCCTCTTGAATTTGCGAGAAGGGTAAGGGTTTTGACCAATCTTCGACTCGGCAAAAGCCACACTGATGCAGACGGGCGATCGTCAGTTCCACATCTTCCGGTTGTCCAATCATCAAAATTTTGACGGAACGACGGGCAGGGGAAATCAGCCGATCGCCAACTGGAGGCTGACCGAAAAATTTGTCGGACATATGAATAATTTCCTTTGTTCCAGGGTTTGAAGAAACCCTAGAGACTGGCTCTCAGCTTTTTCAGACAGCACAAGCCAAGAGCATCGGGTGCTATCATACACCCTAGCCGAGGACTAGTCTCGTTAGTCTGAGGTGAGGAGGTCGAGCGTAAGCTTGTCAGGGCACGCTTGGCCTCCGCTAGAGAAGTCGTCTCTAGGTGAAGCAGCCATCTCGCAGATTTAGGGAACCCAAAAGATAGCTATAGCTGAAGAGCGTAACATTAATCGATCGAGCAAATCAAGTCACAAATGTTACGGTTCGATCGACTTTCTCCGTGAAGTTTTATGTTTGATAATGTTTCCAAATTTCTCGTAGAACAGTTTCCAGAAGACTTTGCCACCTGGCTCATTGGCAAACCGATCGCCCTGACTGAACTCAGTTCCTCTGAACTGTCCCTCGAACCGATTCGCGCCGATGCCCTAATCTTGCTGCAATCCGATGACCTGGTACTGCACTGCGAATTTCAGACCGCTCCAGACCCAACCATGCCCTTCCGCATGGCGGATTATCGACTGCGCGTGTATCGTCGCTTCCCCAACAAACGCATGGTGCAAGTCGTGATTTACCTGCGTCCTACGGAGTCTGACCTGGTACAGCAAACCACCTTTGAGCTAGACACCCTGCGCCATGAATTTCAGGTGATGCGGCTCTGGGAACAACCGATTGAGCCATTTCTCCAACGTCCAGGACTCCTGCCCTATGCTGCATTAACGGAAACAACCGATCGAGTTGGAGCTTTACAACAAGTTGCGCAGGCGATCGAGGGCATCGGTAATCCAACCGAAAAAAGTAACCTGGCAGCAGCGACAGGAATTATGGCTGGGTTAGTATTAAATCAAGAAACCATCCGACGAGTGCTACGGAGAGAACTCATGCAAGAATCAGTGATTTACCAGGAGTTGAAAGAAGAAGCGCGCCAGGAAGTTCGCCAGGAAGTTCGCCAGGAAGTTCGCCAGGAAGTTCGCCAGGAAGTTCGCCAGGAAGTTCGCCAGGAAGCCAAACAGTCTGAAGTCAATCTGGTGCTTCGACAACTGACTCGTCGTCTGAACCAGACTCTTCCCGCCTCATGCACCGCTCAAATCCAGTCCCTTTCCTTCACTCAACTCGAAGCCCTGGGTGAGGAACTGCTGGATTTTACATCGCTCGCCAATTTGGAAACCTGGTTAGCTGCAAACCCTGGTGAATGGTGAAGTGTGGTTGATGGCAGAGAAGGCAAACGGCAAAAATTAATCCTGATTCGCTTCCTCCGCCTCCAAATTTTGAAGCACATTTTGGATATCCTCTGGAGTCGATCGCCGTTGCAGGTTTACCCAGCAATGCCCCTGTACGCTGTGAGACAGGTCTTGATCGCTGACGGGGACAACTTGACTACTGGCAATCAACTGACTCCCTGGAATGTCTTGGCGACCGGGAACAATGGGGCGATCGGAGACAAATGGGCCACTGGAGGGATTCGTCGGAGCCAATCGGCGGCTGGTTAACGTCATTGGGGCAGGCGGTTGGCGGCGGAGTTGCCGGAGGGCATTGATGCAGGCCGGACAATCACAACCAAACAGGGCGACTGCCGCATCACTCTCAGCCTCACTGAAATCTAAAACGGGATACTCCAACGGCTGCTCAGGCGGCATCTCCACCGGAATTTCGATCGCAGTAGCCACGAGGGTTCCATCATGGGGCGATCGAATCACTGGGTTGGATAACCCCATCAGTTCGGGAGGCACACTACAGGAAGCCGCTTCGGGCGCAAGCGTACTGGCTTGATAGGGGTTTGCTGTTTCAGCCGCATAGACTAAATTGGCTAACAACATCGTCAGCATTGAGCCGGTCAGGGTTGGGATTGCCACCAAGCTCAACAGTAGTTTCTGGTTCACGGGAACACGCCTCACTGACTCACATCAACTGGATCAAGGGTACTGAGAAATAATAGTATATCGCTTTGGCAATTTTGGCACACTTTTACCCATCTCAAAGGAAACCACTCCCGCATATCCGCTAAATCTGGAGTGTTTTCAATTCAGCTCCTCCAGATCTAGGGGGGCGATCGAACAAAAATCCCTGAGATGACCTGAGATTAGCCGATCGTTCTTCGCTGGAAAGAGAAGGCTCTGAATGAGTTCTCACCTCAAATCGGAGCAGAACTAACGGTTAAACCGGATTTGCGCAGGAGTCGCTCGATTGCGCCCCTTCCAGCATTCTGGTTGGCTCAGTTTTTCCGCCCGAAGATCTGCCAATGCTGCACCATCCCTTCGATCGCCGCATCAAGCTTGACTTGCACATCTTCAACCCACTCTGCTTTACAGCGATTGTACTCATCAAGCCACCGCAATGCAATTTCCAAAATTTCTTCAACAGAGCCATACTTACCCCCTTGCAGCTTGGTTTGAACAAAGCGTTCTTGATCAGGAGTAAGACTGATACTCATATAGCCCTCTTATCAGACTACCGGCTACTTTAAACTATGAATATGGATTAATTGGGGAGCACAAGTTCGCCGGATATGCGCGTATTAGTCGTAGAAGATGACGCAGGTATTTCCAGGTTTATCCATCAGGGCCTGAACGAAGCGGGGTACGCCGTGGATATCGCCTCCAATGGTCGTGACGGAATCAACTACGCGATCGCCGCTGATTACGATGTCATTGTGCTAGATGTCTTGCTTCCTGAATTGGATGGTCTCAGCGTATTGAAAGATCTGCGCCAACGAGGATTGCAGACCCCGGTACTGTTGTTAACGGCACTGGACACGGTACAGGATCGGGTGTTGGGTTTAGATGCAGGAGCCGATGATTACCTGATTAAGCCGTTTGACTTCACTGAGTTACTGGCTCGGTTGCGGGCATTATTGAGGCGACCTCCCCTCCAGACTGATGTGGTGCTCCAGGTGGGGAATCTCCAGATGGATACAGTCCAACGCTTGGTAAAACGGGGCGATCGCCTGATCGAACTTAGCCCCCGCGAGTTTTCCTTGTTAGAATACCTGATGCGCCATCCTAACCAGGTTCTCAGCCGCACGCAAATTGCCCAGCATGTCTGGAGCTTTGATTTCTATGGAGACTTTAAAGTGATTGATGTCTACATCGGATACCTGCGGCGCAAAATCGATCGGAACGAGCCTGCTTCGCTGATTCAAACAGTGCGGGGTGTAGGATATCGGATTAATGCCGACGATGAACGTCTGATGTCCGAGTTTGAGCCATAATGAAGTACCGAAAACCCTGGCAAAATCTGCGGTTACGCCTGATCGCCTGGTATAGCATGCTGGCAGGGCTGTCTATGCTGGTGTCAGATGGTTTCATGTATCTTGAGTTTCGTCAGACGTTGTTCGATCAAATTGACAACTCGCTAGAAGTCACGACCATTCAAGCCTTGAAAAATCTCGATGATGAGATTGATGTCCTAGCGTTTGACCCTCGCCAGGAAGCTCCGGTTCTAGCTTCGTTGTTGAATGATGCAGGAGTCGAGATTTATTTGCTGGGACAAGATGGTTCTGTCAAAGAGCACTTTGGCAATTCACTGATGTTACTGGCTCCGCAGAGCTTACAGCCTGGGTTTAAGACGCTCGCCACTGACGACGGACGGTGGCGAATTTATACTCAGGCAATCCTGCCGCGCGATGACAGACCCCCCGGTTGGTTAAAGGTAGCGCGTTCCCTACAACCCGTTGACATTACCTTACAAAACCTGTTGAATCAACACCTCCTGAAAGTTCCGCTGCTCCTCGGCATGGTTGGTTTAGGCGGGTTGTTTCTGGCGAACCGTGCCCTTAAACCGATTGGTCAAATCACTCAAATGGCACAACAAGTCAGGGTTAGCGGCGATCTGACTCAGCGCATTCATTATCAGGGCACAACCAATGATGAATTGGAACGGCTGGCCACGATATTTGATGAGATGCTGGATTCACTGCAAGAAACCTTTGAGCATGAAAAGCGATTTACGGCTGATGCATCCCATGAACTCCGCACACCCTTGACCGCCCTTAAGGGACGATTGCATGTGGCGCTGAGCCAACCGCGTACCGTAGAGATGTATGAGGAAACCCTGCAAGCGATTGAGCAAGAAGTCGATCGGTTGATTCGTCTCAGTAACGATCTCCTACTCCTCTCTCGGCTGGAGCAGCGCCATCAAGACGTGCATTTAGAACCCATTGATCTGAGTGACTTATTAGCGGCGATCGCCGAGCAAATGCAACCGTTAACCGATCTTCAGCAGCTTCAGTTTTCAACTCACATCGCACCCAACCTTCAGATTCAAGGGAGTCCAGATCATCTGATTCGACTGTTTCTTAATCTGCTCGACAATGCGGTGAAATATACTCCCGAGCAGGGTAAGGTCAGTTTAACCGCAATCGTTCACGACCATGGCATTCAGGTCAGCGTGAGTGATAGCGGGATAGGGATCTCACCAGAGCATTTGTCCCATCTGTTTGAGCGATTTTATCGAGTCGAAAAGTCGCGTTCTCGCGCGATGGGGGGAACGGGGTTGGGACTGGCGATCGCTCAGGAAATTGTCCACCGCCACCACGGGGCGATCGCAGTTCAAAGCCAGCCCGGATACGGCACAACCTTCACAGTCACCTTTCCCAACTACAGCCAGAGTCAGATTGGCTAAGACAAACGCATAAAGAAAAAGCGAAGCTCCCCTATATGGCATCGTAAGAGCTTTCTTACCATTTTCCTACGATTCTCTTACTACTCAACTTTTAGACTAAGTTCAGTTCACCGATACAGGCTGAACGCGCGGATGGAACGTTATTTACTTCCAGGTGTTGCCCCAAAACAATGCCCTAAGGAACGCCGTTTCATCCTCAACGCAATAGACACAGGAAATGGAGGATTATCGCAATGAAATTATTTACAGCAGTACTGATGACGCTCAGTGGTTTGATTGTTGCGAATGTAATGTCCAATGCCTACGCGCAGCAAGACAATTCTTTTACCGGAACCGTGCAGCGTGTCTGGGAGGATGGCTTTCGGTTAAATACAGGCGATCGCACCCTCCGGGTTGATTCCTGGGATCTTTGCGGTGATTCTACGGCAAATTATGTCAGTGTGGGCGATCGCTTAACGGTGACAGGTGAATTTGGAGGAGGTGATTTTGATGCCTTTTCCATCACTAATCCTGATGGAGTTGGGGTTTGCCAGAGAAACTGACAAACATTTCGGATTGGTGGATGGCATGGCTGAATTCAGCAAGAAATTTTCCACCTCCTCCACTTTTCTTTTCAATTAAACCCCTTTGATCCTCCCTAACTCTCCTTAAAAACGAAGGAGAACAACTCAAAGTCCCCCTTTTTCAAGGGGGATTCAGGGAGATCATCGCAGTTCAGCAAACAACTAGAAGCTTTAGAACACATCCTGGTACTAGCAACTTCGTAAAATATTTGGAAAGAGATGAGTAACGAGAATCGGGCACGAAATCGCTTTTCGCTAACTGGAACCGTCGAGCGGGTATGGGAAGATGGTTTTTCCTTAAACATCGGCGATCGCACCTTCCCAGTGGATGCCTGGGATCTCTATGGCGATGCGACCCAGCGTTATGTATCAGTTGGCGAACAATTGACTGTTTCCGGCGAATTTGATGATAGAGAATTTGATGCTTTCTCCATCACCCTGGGAGATAGTAGTGGCAGCAATGGGATTGGTACGCGCGAGGGTACTAGTGACGCTCCTGTAAACACCAATCCTGTAAACACCAATCCTGTAAACACCAATCTTGTAAGCACTAATTCTGTAAGCACTAATCTTGTAAGCACTAATCGCATCAACGTGATTCGCGGCACCAACGGCTCCGATGACCTCATAGGAGGAAGAGGACGCGATCGGCTGATTGGGCTGGGTGGAGATGACGACCTGATTGGAGGAGCCGGAAACGATATTCTGATCGGTGGTGATGGTGACGATGATCTCTTCGGCGGTGCTGGCAACGATATCCTGCGGGGTGGTAACGGTCAGGATGATTTGGTTGGTGGTTCAGGGCGGGATACGCTCATTGGCGGTGCCGGCCGCGATACGTTTATCCTACAACCGAGAGGGAATGATATCATTCGTGACTTTCAAGGCGGAATCGATGAACTGGGGCTTTCCGGTGGTCTAGAATTCAATAACCTGTTATTTCAGCAGCAGGGCAATCATACGCTGATTCTCGCTAATGGTAGTCGTGTGGCTCTGTTGCTGGGCATCAATGCAAACTCCATCACCCGCGCCGATTTTGACTAGATCGAGCAAGGGGCGATCGAATCACTGGGTTGGATAACCCCATCAGTTCGGGAGGCACACTACAGGAAGCCGCTTCGGGCGCAAGCGTACTGGCTTGATAGGGGTTTGCTGTTTCAGCCGCATAGACTAAATTGGCTAACAACATCGTCAGCATTGAGCCGGTCAGGGTTGGGATTGCCACCAAGCTCAACAGTAGTTTCTGGTTCACGGGAACACGCCTCACTGACTCACATCAAGCAGAACTAACGATTAAACTGGAGCTGTTAGAGTAAGGGTTTCATATGCGCGAGCAGTATTCAACAGACTTTAACTTGTGGATTAGCCAAACAGCCGAACTATTACGGGAACGTCGTTGGCATGAAGTTGATATACCTAATTTGATTGAAGAGGTTGAGTCCTTGGGCAAAAGTGAACGGCGAGAAATTGCCAGCCAACTGACTCGTCTTTTGCTGCATCTGCTCAAGTGGCAATATCAACCGCAACGCCGCTCAGATAGCTGGCTTGACTCGATTACTGATGCGCGAACCCAGATTGAATTGACGATCGAAGACAGTCCTAGCCTGAAGAATTACCCTACCGAGCAACTGGAAAAGAGTTATCAACGCGCACGTCGTCAAGCGGCAAACCAAACCCATATGGAGATTTCGGTGTTTCCAGAGGTGTGCCCCTATTCGCCAGAGTGGGTGTTGGCAGAAGATTGGCTGCCGGAGAACTAATCAATTCATTGACTTGAGCCATTAGCCAGCCTGATGCGAGCTAGGAGAACGATGGCGACGACTTCCCAACAGATAGGCATAGGTATAGGAAAATACACAGCCCAATAGAAAAATTTGGCACGTGAAGAAGATCCACAATAGCAGAATCATGACGCTGCCGATGACTCCATAGGAGAGAAACCGACTGCCGATCGTAATCACGCTATTACTCACCAACTGTTGCAAGCCCACCAGCAGGAGGGCCGTCAGTAAAGCCCCCAGCCAAACATCCCGCCAGGACACCTTCGCTGCGGGCAAAATTTTGAACAAAACGCAGGCCACCAACGTCAGAATGAAAAACGATGAGCCAATCTGCAGTCCTCTCGTCAGTTGCAATTCATCCACCTGGACAAAGGCAAAGGTTTCCTGAAAGGTTGCCACCAGTTGCAGAATCGTCTTAATGGCAATGCTGGACAACAAAGCAGCAAACAAGATCAAAGCAGTTCCGAAAACCAGCAAAAAGGACAATAGTTTATTCGCCACAAAAACCAGTACCATCTTCGTCGGCGAGCCTGCATCCGGGGTTGGCTCCTGGGGCGATCGCCAGATGCGGTTCACTGAATTTCTCAGGATGGCAAAGGCCGTGCTGGCACTCATCAACAGTAAACCGGAACCAACGACTCCAGCCCCAAAACTATTTTCATTAAGGGCAATAATGGTTCCCCGCACCAGATCATGCACCTGCGGCGGCAAAAACCGTTGTACGGACTCTTGAATGGTTTGAAAGGCCTCGGTATCTGCCCCAACAAAGGCACCAAAGATGCTCAATAGGATCAAGAGCAAAGGAAACAACGAGAAGAGGGTATAGTAGGCTAGAGCCGCCGCCATGCCAGGAACGTTGTCTTGATTCCACTTCATCCCTGTCTGGATGAACAGTTGGGCCGGTCTGGAGGGCAGAATGGTAGAGCGCAAATACCGAATCATAGGACGAATGGATCAAGAAGACTGCATTCAGCTTAGATGAATCCGCTAACGGACTTCTATCACATCAAATACCTGACCATTCCAAATAATCACATCGATCGCTTGATTCGCATCTCGATTCCATCGCTCCACAACCCGCGTATCCGTGTGATCCATCGTCTGGGTGAAGAAGAAGTTATTCTGCCGCAGCCATTCCCGCGCGGGAGCTTGCTCCACACCCATCAAGCTTTGCTGCACCATTGCGATCGAAAGGGGAGCCTCTGCCTCGGTTCGTTCATTCGGAGATGTGCCGCAGGTTCCTCTAGACCATCCCCACTCTTCAACTCCTACCGAAATTTCTGACCCTTGCCCCACACCTCCGCCGGACAAATCCACTAACGTTACAGACACTGCCGCCATCAGCGAACCTTTATATACAGGCTGTCCCTGAATATTGTTGGCCACAAAGGTCAGGGGAGTCATTTGGGGAGGTTGCCCCGATCGCTCCCAGCGAATATGAGTAAAACGCCCATCCAGAAACTCAGCGGTATAGCTCCAGCCGCTATTCATTTGACCGCTACAGAAAAGTTGTTGTGCGGCCTGAGCCGAAGAAAAGGTCGATTCTAAAGCCAGTAAACCAACACCGATCAATCCAGTGGCAATCGATCGGTTTATCCATCGCAAAATTGCTCTATTCATAATCAGGTCTATTCATAATCAAATCGATATTCCCACCATCCATTTTAGCGAAAGGAATAGAGACTTTATCCCCTATCTTTTAACACAATTTAATATTCAAAATCTGTTTGATCCTTTCAAAGATCAATCCAATATAAATAAAGTGCTGAGAGCATCCGCTTTTGCGGTTGTCGGGCAGATGCTTGTCTGGCAGGCGAGCGGGCTGCATCCCAAACCTCTGCTTGAAACCCTGAAAAAACTCCCTATCCAGACTCTACACAAAGAAAATATGAAATAGATAGGAAACAGATTTTTGAATTCATTAAAACTAGCTTGACTATAATCACGGTGTTGACAGGATCTTGAAAACAAGAAAAGATTAGAAGCTAGAGACTATAATTAATGACTTAATTCCACTTCTTTTCCCTAAATTAGTTCAATCAATTCAGTAATGCTGTTTGCCTAAACCATCATTAGAACCCAATTAAACAGACAATATGCCCAGTACCCTTGCCATCCTCGCCCATTCCCCTCAAGTCGATCGCCTGCTTGATTGGTTATCTAAAAATCAGCGAGTTCTAACGCATTTTCAGATTCGAGCGACCGCAGAAATTGCTGAACGGATTAAACAGGGATGGGATGTCACGGGAATTGATCTGGTCTCTCTGCGATCGGCGGATCAGGGGGGCGATATTGAACTGGCGGCACAGATTCTTGCAGGAGACATCGCAGGCGTTCTGTTTTTTGCAGATTCTCAAATGCTGACAACGGGTCATCCCAGTTTTGCAGTGGTGCTGCACGCCTGCCAATTGCAAAGCATCCCGATCGCCTTAAATGAAATGTCTGCCACCCTGCTGCTGCGGGGGTTAGCCAAGAGTCAGATTGCCTACTTAATTTTTAATCCAGTCGCAGGGCAGGGGAATCCGAATCTAGCTTTAGCCATGATTCGGGAAATCCTAGAACCGCAAATTTTAGTCAATGTGATCATGACCCAACCGGATGTTGATCCGGCAGATCAGGCGAGGGCGGTGATTGCCAATATTCAATCCAAGAATGAACATGAACTCGGGGGCAGTTTGATTATTGCGTCTGGCGGGGATGGAACCGTATCCGCTGTTGCTGGGGCGACGATCGGCACGGGCATTCCGTTGGGAATTATTCCGCGAGGTACGGCCAATGCCTTTTCCGTTGGTTTGGGAATTCCGACCAATCTTCGGGCTGCCTGTGAAACGATTCTGGCCAGCAATACCCATGTGGTGGATGCGGCTCGCTGTAATGATATTCCGATGATCTTGCTGGCAGGCTTAGGGTTTGAGGCGGGCATGGTGAACCGAGCTAACCGAGAACTGAAAAACCGAATTGGTTCCCTCGCCTACGTACTGGCAGGAGCCCAACAGCTAGCAACCGCCCAACCCTTTGAAGCGACTTTAGAAATTGATGGACAGACGACCCATCTCAGTACGACCGCCATCACCGTTGCCAATGTTGCGCCGCCCACTTCAGTCCTGGCTCAAGGTTTGGGCGAGGTGATTCCAGATGACGGCTTGCTGGAAGTGACGATCGCCATTAGCAAAACGCGCTTGCAGGGGCTAAATGCTTTTGCCTCCCTGGTGGCTTCTGCGGCCGTCGGCAATCCCACTCAGCGCGACGATCTTCTGTGTTTGCGAACCTCACGCTTAAAGGTGACGACAGAACCTGCTCAAACGTTGGTCGTTGATGGAGAAATCCTGGAAGCGAACCCGATCGAGTTTGTATGCATTCCGAAGGGTTTGACGGTTTTTGCACCACTTGTTACGCTCTAGAATTCTGAGGAAATATTCCAGGTATAAAATACTCCAGGTATAATGTCCTCTTAGTTCGCCAACTGGGCCAAATCGCTGAGGTGTGTGTTCTTATCTGAGAGTCATAAGCCACTCTTCAGCAGCGGTTTGTGCTTGTTGGAGGGATTCTCCGAGGATAGCCGTGGCGGGGAAGATGTCGGAGGGGGGAATGGTATCAGTGATGCCTGTTTTAGTAAGCTGTTTAATCACACTGGGGGCAACCCCTGTCAGCATCAGTTTACTATTGCGAGTACACAGTTCATCGGCATAGCGTTTCAGCAGGTTGATAAAGGTGCTACCCAGTTCGTTGCGCCCCCGTAAGCCCAGGATAACGACTGATCGATCTGCGGTGTAGGGGGAGGGCAAAGCTTTTCGCAGAATGTCTGCACTGGCGTAGAAGACGCTGCCGTAGATGTGCAAAATGGTAATGGCATTAGGGGGGAGATTAGCAGGTGCAGGATGTTCCCGGAAGGATTGCCCTGCATTCGCTGGCAGGATCTGCTTCACCTGCACATCCAGAGAGGATTGGTAAATATACAGTAGGATTGACAGGACAATCCCCAACAGGACGGCGTTTTGAATGGGCAGCAGTAGTGTTGCTACGAAGGTTGCTAGCATGACGATCCTGGGAACCCAGCCCGTGTCCCACACATCCTGCCATTTCCCAACGTTGAACGACTGATACCCCGCAACGACGAGTAAAGCTGCGATCGCAGGCAGCGGAAACTGCTCCACAATCCGACCAAACACCAGCACGGCTAAGATCACCAGCGACCCCACCAGCACGATCGCCCAGCGTGATACGGCTCCGGCACTGATGTTAATGGCGGTGCCAGACACACTCCCTCCCAGTGGAATACCCCGGAAAAAGCCAGACCCAAGGTTGCACACCCCTTGAGCCAGAAAATCTTGCCAGGCTTTGCCGTACCGTCCATCTGCGTTGGGAATGGTTTTGCCTACCCCAGCCCCCTGAATTAAACCAACTAAGGCGACTGCGATCGCTCCGAGGAACACCTGGGGGATGAGGGAAAGGTCGGGAAGGACAGGCATCGGCAGCGATTGTGGGACGGGGGAAATATCCTTCACCAGTTGAACAGAGGCAGGTTGCCACAGGGAGACCAACCCTGTGATGATGAGCAATGCCAGTACCAGGTTAAATTGCATCAGGCGGGTACGCGCTAAAACCAAGATCAGGGCGATCGCGCTTACTCCGATTACAGTAGTTGGGATGTCTATTTGATTCAGGTTCAGTAGCAAATCGAGAGTTCGAGTAATGCGATTTCCAGCCTCACTTTTGTATCCAGTCAAATCACCGAGTTGTCCTAGAACGATTGCAACGGCAATTCCATTCATAAATCCAGTCAGGACGGCATTGGAAACGAAACGGAGAAAGCCATCCAGGCGAAACAGCCCCAGTAATATTTGAAAGACTCCGATCAGCACCGTCAGCGTCACAAGGACAGTCCCTTGCTGCTCTGACCTGAAGTCTGCCAGCACACCCGCCGTGACCACCGCCATCGCACCCGTAGCATTAATGGTCATGAACTCAGACCCGCTAATCAGTGCTCCCAGGGGAGTTCCCACCATCAAGGCATGCAGCCCATAGACTGGATTGACCCCCATCAGCAGCGCGTTCGCCAGGGCATCGGGGATCATCGTCAGCGTGTTGGTGAGTGCGGCACTTCCATCTGCTCCCCAGTTGGGAGAAGGTTGTAGTTGTTTAGATATTGAACTTGCCATAGGGTTTTCGATTATATGAATTAGATAGATAGTCGCACTCGTTGCTCACTAGGATCACTTTTAACTCATCAAAATCGTCAATTTTAAGCCAGTTTGGTAGACGCAGGGAACGATCAATAAACAAATGGTAAAGACCTAGGGCAATAATATACAGGGCAATACTCAGAAACAGTAGATCAATTGACTGAATAAAACTCAGGGTTATAGTGTTTATGGCCTCACGGGTAAAGTCATGGGAATTGATTAAAACGATCATGATATGGGCTAATACAAATAGCCCATATATCAAAATAGCCGTCGCTCCAACTAGGGCAGCGATTACGGCCAGGTTAACCAGATAACGGCTACTTAATAAAAGACGGTTCATGGTTTCCGATGGAATAGTTCCCCCTTAAAAGTCACTCGAGGCGTTCGATGTCTGGCAGCACCCACGTCTTGTCGAAGAGTGATGGCAGGGGACCATAGAACCTGAACAGGATCTCGAATTCCCCATTGGGATCCGTGGGGGTCCAGTTCGACTCTTGACCCGCTGGGGCTTTGGGCCGAAGTACAGATCCACCGATCCATCCGCATTGACCTGTAATCCCGGACTCTGGGAGGAACGCGCCGCATGGGACATCTCGCGGATGAGGGCGTGGGTCTTCATGTCGTAGACCGTAGCCGACCAGTATTGCCGCACGGGGGCATTGGCCGGAACGTTGAGCCGATATGTTTTTCCGCCGTCAAGCGTCTGGCCCTCTTGGTCGTCAATGGCCATCAGGTAGAACTGACCTTCACCCATGCGCTTGGGCGTAAAGAAAATAAAGGAGAATAGCAGTCCGCGCGCATCGACCGGATAGAGGTTCGGATCCGCAAACTGCTCCTGGGCCGCTTTGAAGACGAGTCCAATGGACTTAGGAAAGGACCAGCGACTACCCTTGGCGAAAGCGCCGCCCCTGACCACGTCCTTGTATGTCCCGTCGAGGAACGCCTGCGCCTGGGCGGCTGCCTCATTGAGCAATTTAGTGCGCTCCGCGTCCGGTGCGAACGGCTTTCCTTTTCAATGCCGATCATGCGCAACTTATCGATCAGGATCCGATCGCGCTCCAGCCAGGGTTCGGACTGAACGATGCGGTTCAGCGACTCAAAAAAGCGGATGTCATAGGGGATGGTCGCATCGTAGAGCACGCCAGCCGCATCCACATACACGGTGGGGGGCGGAGCCTGCGCCTGCGACAAGGGGTAGATCTGCATCCGCTTGCCGTATTCGACCGCCTTGGCCAGGTCTGCCTCGCTACCGCTTTTCAGGACGGATCGGATGAGTGCATATCCCTTGTAGGTCAGCGACGGCAAAACGATGTATCCCTCAGGAACCTGCTCGTTGTAGCTCGGTGGCAGGATCAGGTATTTTCCGCCCTTACCCTGGTCTACACCCGCTACACCAATGTCCTCGAGCGGCATCTGCCAGGTATCCATAATGTGGCCTACGATGGCCCCATCATCAGCCGGGGGATCTCCAGCACGATCGGCCCCACCTCTTTCGTATCGAAGTAGGGCGTGAAATAGATGACATCGGTGTTGGGTGTGAGCGTCTGGGTCTTCCAATCGAGCAAGCGCGACCAGTACAGCATCTGATCGTCCCGGCACGCGGTCTCGCGCAGCATCGCCTGGTACATGAGATCACGGTTGACCGCTGGCATCCCCCAGATGATTGCCTCAATGGCGCGATGCTGCAAAACCTGTCGCTCGATGTCAGGAAATGACTTCTCTTTATTCATCGGTTTGTCCTTATTCGTTGGTTTGTCCTTGATACCGTTGCGTCAAATCGTTGGCACCGCTGCTTAAACTTTCACGATGTCGTCCGGTCTCCAGGTCTGATCGAAGAAAGGCTCCAGTGGTCCGTACAGGCGAATGTAGGTGAACCAACCCTTGCCAGGAACCGTCTGAACCCAGTTCCTTTCCTTGCCTGCTGGGGCGCTGGGCCAAAATAGATGTCATAGGAACCGTCGGGGTTCTGTTCCGGTTGATCAAAGCTGTTTACGCTCGGCTTGGGTTGGTCGGTTTGCAGCAGCGATCGCGTGCCAGGATCGTACAGGGTCACCGACCAGAAGTTGTTGATGGGGATGTTTGGCGGCAAGTGAAGCTGGTAGTTCTTGCCGCCATCCAGGTAATCGCCGTCGGCATCTACATAGGCGCACATGTATTGAGATCCGACGCCAACCATCTTGTTCACCATCGCCGGGGTCACGCAAATGACGGCAAAGTGGAACAAGGTTCTGGCATCGAGGTTTCTAACGCCATTCCTCAAGAATTCGTGGCTGCCGCCAACGAAGACGTATTCCCACTTGCGGTCAGGATAAACCTGCGCTTCCGGCTCGCGCGATTGATAGGCAATGGCCCTGGCCATACCCAAGCCGGTTTTGGCCGCCGTATCGAGGATCTGCTTCATGCGCTCGTCGGGGGCAAACGTCTTGCCCTTCTCGATACCCAGCGATCGCAACAGCCCCAACTGTTCTGGCGCAAATGCCGCCGTCGGCTCGTATTGAATCACCTGGTCGAGGTTGACGAAATACTGGAGATCATTGGGGTGAGTGGTATCTGCTGACACGCTGCCGCAATTCATGACATTGGGCCTTCTGTAGCCATCCTTTAACGGGTAGACCGCACAATGATCGCCATACCACTGGAGGGCCTGTTCGCCCATGCCGCTGATCGTTTGGCTGGCACGCCCCATGACCCAAACTCTGTAGGTGCGCGACTGCGCGACGAAATAACCTTCGGGCACGTCGCCTTCATAATCCGGCGGCAGCAGCAAATATTTGCCCCCTTGTCCCTGATCCGGGCCAGCCATGCCAAAATCGACGATATACCGGAAATAGGCATCGTTGGCCATCCCCAAGACCTGCGGCGGGATTTCAACCACCGTAGGACCATCTTTCTTGAGGTCAACATTACAGGCGAAATAAACGCTTTCCGTGTTGCCGGTCAAAACCAGCGGGATGGCGGTGAGCAAATTGGCGGCCACCGCCAGGTCAAAACATTCCTTGCACCCCCAGCCCTTTTCCTGCCCCTCAAGCAATGAATACATGGACATTGCGGGCATGAAATCAAGGTAAGCCTGGCAGGCGCGCTGAAAATCAAGCGCATCAAACAGCTTTTTCACTGACTCCTGGGTTGGATACCCGCCCAGCACAAATTCAAAATCGCCAATCGGTGTGGTTAGTTTTTCTGTGTTCATGATATTTTCTCCTGAATCAACGGCATTAGTGCAGCGTCAATCCTAAAAATTAGAGTTGGTGTCTTTTGAAAGCCTTACTTGGCAGTCTTTTCGTAAAGTAGCAACCCTAAAATTAAGATTTGACGCTGCACTCGCTTGATTCTTCGCGTAGCAATTTTTTAGAAAGTAACCTGTACCTAAGCTTGATCTACTGTTCTATGAAAGTGATAGGAAGAAGCTATGCAGCAGCAAGCTTTGAAATTTGGGTGGCTGGTAGCGATCGCCTGTTTGTATAGTGTTTTGTAGCTTTCAACCATTGGAAATCCGTAGGTGTAGGCTTCACAGGCAATATTGCGGGCTGTTTCGGGGGTAAGAGTGATTGATGATTGCATCCGATTTAGAATCCTCGTTAAGGGGGGGATGAGTACACGCTCCTGAAAGGCGGTTGTGTGCTCAGATAGGGCAGGCACTGCCCGCCCTCGATTTAGGCTTTTACTGAATGGCCATTGCCACCCGCAGCCGTTCTTCCGGTGAAATCAGGTGATCGGCATCTTCCGCATCTTTATCCACATCAATCTGCACCCAGTTCACCTCGCCGCTGAATTTGCCGCTTGGGGTTGGGTAGTCGTAGGTTACCGGCGAACCCGCTTCAAAGCCGACATCACAGGTCTCATCGGCGGAGAAAACGATCGGTTCTGTGCGATCGACTCTACCCTCACCCGCTTTCTGCCCATCCACGTACAGTGTCACGGTGCCGCCCTTTGCCAGTCCGCCGCCATCGTAGGCAAACTCCATGCGCACCTGATGGGTTCCGGGTGGGATGGGGATGGTGCCGTCGATGGTGTAGCGATCGATGCCATAGAAGTTGTAGCAGTACTTGGGTTTACCGCCCCTGGTATAGAGGCTCCAGCCCCCCGTCAACCCGCCCTGAGCAATGATCACCCCTTCTGCGCCAGACTCCGGCACCACCACCTCAGCCGTGACCGCATGGGACTTGTTCTTAAAGTTGACGATCGAACTTTCGGTCAGTCGCCCCATGCCGCTAAACAGGATTTGCCGTGTCCCCTTGATCAATTGGGGACGACCCGCAATTTCGGGATTCGCCCGCTCGGCAAAGCGATCGTCCAGGGGCAGCACGTTGTATTTCACGGCTTCGATCAGCCATAGCCGTTGCAGTTCGTGTAATTTATCGGGATGCGCTTTGGCGAGATCCTTCGATTGAGTCCAATCGGTATTGGTGTCGTACAACTCCCAGACATCCTCATCAAAGGCGGGAAGTTTGACATTGCCCGTCTGCCAGGGAATGCGGTGGCGGGTCACAGCCGTCCAACCCTTGTGATAAATGCCCCGGTTGCCTGCCATCTCGAAGTACTGGGTTTCCCGTCGTTCTGCGGCACTGGCATCGTTAAAGGAATAGGCCATGCTGACCCCTTCGATCGGACGCTGTTGGATGCCATTTACAAAGGTGGGTTCCGGTAATCCGGCGACTTCCAGCAGGGTCGGTGCCACGTCGATCACATGGTGAAACTGGCTGCGAATTTCGCCTTTCGCCTGAATGCCTCTGGGCCAATGAACGATCAACCCGTTGCGGGTGCCACCCCAATGGGAGGCGATCTGCTTCGTCCACTGATAGGGCGTGTTGGTGGCGTGTGCCCAACCCACCGCATAGTGGTTGTAGGCTTCAGGGCCACCAAACAGATGCAGCCGCTCGGTCATGAATTCGACCGTTTCCAGGTCGGCAAAGCCCGTCAGGGGAGTCATTTCATTGAAACAGCCCTGGAGTGTTCCCTCAGCGGAGGCTCCATTGTCGCCAATGATCACGTAGATCAGGGTGTCATCCAGAATTTCGAGATTTTCCAGCGTGTCAATCAACCGTCCGATATGGTAATCGGTGTGCTCCAGGAACGCGGCATAGATCTCCATTTGACGCGCCAGAACGGGTTTCAGATCAGGCGAAATGCTGTCCCAGGCGGGAATTTCGGGGTGGCGATCGCTCAACTGACAATCACCTGGAATCACCCCCAACTCCTTCTGGCGAGCAAAGATCTGTTCCCGCAGGTTGTCCCAGCCCTGGTCAAACTGCCCCTTATACTTATCAATCCATTCTTGCGGAGCCTGGTGGGGTGCATGGCAAGCTCCCGGTGCATAGTAGACGAAGAAGGGCTTATCGGGCATCAGGGACTTTTGCTGGCTGACCCACTTGATCGCCTTGTTGGTCATGTCTTCCGTGAAATGGTAGCCCTGCTCCGGGGTTTTCTCCTGCTCCACGGGGGTTGTGCCTTCGTAGAGGGCGGGGTAGTACTGGTTGGTTTCGCCGCCCAGGAAGCCATAGAAGTACTCAAAGCCACCGCCCCCGGTCGGCCAGGAATCAAACGGCCCCATTGGGCTGGTTTGCCACACGGGCACTTCATGGCATTTGCCAAATTGGGCGGTGGAGTAGCCGTTGAGCTTGAGGGTCCGGGCGATTGGGGAGCAGTTGTTGGGCAGAATCGAGTTGTAGCCGGGGGCCGATGTGGCAATTTCGGTAATGCCGCCCATCCCCACCGAATGGTGATTGCGTCCGGTCAACATCGCCTGACGGGTGGGAGAGCAGAGCGCCGTGGTGTGGAACCGATTGTATTTCAGCCCGTTGGCTGCCAGTTTCTCAAAGGTCGGTGTTTTGCAGGGGCCACCAAAGGCACTGGACGCACCAAACCCGACATCATCCAGCAGAATCACCAGAACGTTGGGCGCACCTTTGGGAGGGCGGAGTTCCCGGATGGGTGGATACTTTGTGTCGGGATCTTTGGCATCGTAGGTGGTTAACCCGACATAAGGCAGTTCGGGAATTGGGAGGGTTTGGCGTTGAAGGTTATCGTTGGTTGTCATGGTGTATTTTGCAAGAGAGCTGATTTGTGAATTCATTAATCGTGAATTTATTAATCATCGTTAATGTTTGCCGTTATCGGGCTTAGGGGGGCTCCTCCAAAGATCGTTTCGTTACAGTCATTTCCCCTAATTCTGAATAGCGAGAGGCGATCAGGCGGACATAGAAGATGAGCCCCAGTCCTGTAATGACAGCGGCGATCGCCAACCCCAGATTCAAAATTGCAGCACCACCATCCCAATCCACCACAACGCCCGTAAAGTGGATCGCCAAAATGATAATGACGACACTCAACAAGATAATCTTCAACTCATCAAAGTCGTGGATTTTAAGCCAGCGTGGTAGACGCAGGGAAGTATCAATAAACAGATGGTAAAGCCCCAAGGCAATAATATATAAGGCAATCCCTAGAAACAATAAATCAATCAACTGAATGAAACTCAGAGTTATATTCTTTACTGCCTCGCTAGTAAAGGTGCGAGCTTGGATTAACTCAATCATGAGATAGATTAATACAATCACACCATAGACCAGAATAGCTGCCGCTCCAACCAGAGCTACTATTACTGCCAGGTTAATCAGATAACGGCTACTTAATAAAAGACGATTCATAAACGATTCATTTCGATGGTCAGGTGAGTATTCAGTCCCCTGGCAGAGCCAGGGGATTACCACAATTAATTAACCCCCCGATGTGTTTGCGGGTTCAGGCTGGGCAAAAGCATCTTTTTCTGAGGCGATCGCCACTTTTGCAGGCTTGGTTCCCGGCATGATGTCAAAGTCTGGAGTGAATTCAACCAGGACACTCTTGAGTTGCTCAAAGACGGCGGGATTCCCCTCTAGCTTGACCTTGCCTTCGCCGATCAAAGCCGGAAATGTGGTCAATCCCGCCATCACCAATTCCAGATCGCTGCGGTTGATCGTAATCGTGAGATCGGGATTTTTCGCCTGGAAACCTTTGATGTTAGTCAGAGTGGAATTGCTCATTTCCACCGCAAATTTCTCACCATTGTCGGGAGTGACTAAGTTAATGGTGAACTTCATCCCAGTCGCCTTTTGGCTATCGACCCGAATCGCGACGAAGTCGAGCAGGAGTTCGGTGGACATGGCGCGAACCGTGTCCGGAGTCACCGACTTTGTCGCCACCCCGCTAGGAAAACCATTGCGTAGCTCATAGGCAGCGGCCAGAAAACTATTGCGGACACTGGGGCTTTCTTTCTGATAGCCAATCTGTTCAAACGCATCCGCCAGCAGATCTTTTGCAGTCTGGTTCTGGGGTTCGGCATAGACCAGTCTGTTCAAGATCTCCATCGCTTCCCGATATTTGCCCTGGTCGTACAGTTCCTTACCCTTCGTCAAAATCTTCTCTGCACCACCCATCATTTCAACATACAGCGGCGCAGATTCACCCGGAGATAGGGGAATGAGGGTGGCTGGGTTGGCATCCCAGTATCCCAGGTAGCGGTTAATTACTGCGCGGCTATTGTGTTCTTCCGAGCCGTGATAGCTGTGGGCCGCCCACTGTTGGCGCAAACTTTCGGGCTGTTTGTAAACATTGTGGATTTCATTAATGGTGACGCCCTGGTTCGCCTGATGCAGTACCTCGTTATGCAGATGGGCATAGGCATCCCGCTGTACCCGCATCACTTCCTGAATCCGATCGTTTCCCCAGCGGGGCCAGCTATGGGAGGCAAACATCACCTCGGCTTCCTGCCCAAACAGGTAGAGGGCTTCGCTGATTTTCTTCGACCACTCCAGGGCATCCCGTACCAGCGCCCCCCGCAGCGTGTAGATATTGTGAATCGTACCGCAGATGTTTTCCGCAGCCCAGAATGCCTTCCAGTCCGGGAAATAGGTGTTCATTTCGGCAGGTGCTTCGGTGCCGGGAGTGTTCTGAAACACCATCCGAACTCCATCAATCGTTAATTCTTCAATATCCTGCTCAATGTAACGGGTGGGTTCAATCAGTCCGACTCTGCCCGCTGCGGTGTTCTTGCCGATCGCCTGATCGACATGACCAAACGGACTGCGCGGTAAGAGCAACCCATACTGAAAGTATGCGCGGCGGGTCATGGCGTTGCCAGTGTACACATTTTCCGCGATCGCATGTTCCATGAAGCCGATCGGGGCGATCACCTGCACTTTGCTACTTTTCACATCGGCCTCATCCACCACGCCGCGCACCCCACCATAGTGATCGATGTGGGAGTGGGAGTACACCACCGCCACCACCGGACGCTGACCGAGATGCTCGTTCACCAGTTCCAATGCGGCTCTTGCGGTTTCTTTACAGGTCAGCACATCAAATAGAATCCAACCTGTGTCACCCTTAATGATTGTCATGTTCGCCAGGTCAAATCCGCGCACCTGATAAATCTTATCTGGCACGACTTCATACAGCCCGTAAGCCATGTTGAGGATCGCTTGACGCTGTAAGGAAGGATGAATGCTATCGAACACACTGTCGAAGCCACGCAATAGAAACTCATAACTGCCCATATCCCATGCCACATTACCAGCTTCTGCCACGATTTGTTTGTAGGGGGGAGCGGCAATGAAGCCTCGTTGCGCTTCTTCAAAATCACGCTGATCCTGGAATGGTAAGCTCTTACGTAAACTATTTTGCAACTCGATCGTGCATGCAGACGGCATCTTACCCTTTGGATCAAAATGCTCATCCTTCGCGAATTGGGAATCTGGAGTGACTGATTGTTGAATGCTCATTTAACCTTCTCCAAGAAATAAGATAAACCCAGTAAGGAATTCCTGCACTTTTGGGTGATCTGACTCCAATCCCATAGGACTGATTGCATCTCAGGAATACCTGGAAAAATCACCTGAGAAGCCGCTTGAAACCCTGCCACGATGTATCAAAACAGGCTCCACGATCGCCTCCTAGTCTCTACTTCAAAGAGAGGGGAATTCAGTTCAAAAACCCCTCTAGAATCAAAGAGGGCTTAGGAGACTTTTCAAGATTGGCAACTCACCGTAGAACCTTTAAATCACCCGCTAATCAAAATCACCCGCTAATCAAGAACCAAAACTTGAGAAAGTGTAAGATTATTTCTCACACTAAAGTGAAAAAATATGAAACTGATAGGAATCCTAAACTGAAATCTTGAAGAATTACCTTGGGTAATTTTCAAAGGCTTGCGGGTACTCCCTTTATACCCCTCCTAGACGCTGATCGAGATGTCTAACTCCGCTCATATCGCTCACCACGATCCGTCCCGCGCCCTTTTCCTTCTATAGCGTTCACAAATTGTTTGTGAACAAGGGGTTAGGGGCAACGCCCCCACGCCAGGGTTTTACCCCTGCACCCCGTTCAAATCCTACGGAGGATAGCTATACTACAGCTAAAAGAGCACGATCGAAAGATAAAGTTAAGAAAGTCAGAAGATAAGCTTAAGAAATCAGGAGAGGAATTTAAGAGTTATTTCAGCACAGAAAATATATACTCAAGGAATATGAATTTTAGTTGCTTTGATCGAGTTTTTGAAGCGTGAGTTTGTATGCTCCTCCATCGCCTACCGTGGCACTCGTAACCAGAATATTGTAGGTTCCAGTCATCGGTAAATTCATGCGAATTAAGGCATTCACCCCATCAGTCTGTTCAGGTTGTTGAACAATAATCTTCCCATGAGGAGCCAGCAGAGCTACCACAGGATTAATCAGTAAGGAACGCGGATTAAATAAAATCGAAAATTTAATCTCCAGAAGGGGTGTACTGCTGTGCGCCCGTACAGAAAAAATCGGAGTTATTTAATTTGCGTCCCTAAGGAACTCGTTTGTAGAGGAAACCGTTTTACTGCATACCTGGAATGGAAAAAGTCATTGCCCCCAATAATCACCGAACCCGATCGCTGCCCTTATAGTTCAGCACTTCTTATCTCTGAGGGAACAGGTTTTCTGTCTTGACAACCAGCAGGCGATTCGCTGAGTCGTTGTTTTAACGTGGCTCTAAGTTGATTTTGCTGCGCGATTGATCCGGCTAAGAGCACCCCCAATTTGCCGACTTGAATCGTGCCCCAGTTGACCAAAATAACACCTGTATGGCTGTGGGGATCAAACTCGATGTCCTGTAAATCAAGATCTTTCAGCGAGCGGAAAGCTGTCGTAAATGTTTCACTGCTCCAACAAGGAATCTTCAGTTTATTGGCAATTCCTGTCGGGTAAGATGCCCCATTAAAGCGAGGATTACATTCGATCGCCAGGTAACGATACCCAGTTGGTGTTTGAATCACCGCCACATCAAAGGCAAAGAGATCTTTCATCCCCTGTGCGACCAACCACTCAGCCATCGGCTCGACGATGTCCCAGGGTTGGTGCAGAGTCGGATAGCGATTGCCGCTGTGCGCATATCCATCTAACACTTGCTCGGTCGCAGCCAGTCGTTCTGCCCCCTGGACACTGACGTGATATTGCAAATTCAAAAACGCACATGCTACTACCTCGGCTTGAATTTGTAGAGGAATCAGGTCATCCCATCCCGCTAGCACTTGCCTCAGGTCTGGTTCATCCTGGCACCGAAAAATCCCCACCCCATCCACAGAAACAGATGGTTTGATGTAGCAAGGATATGGGAACGCGGCTAAACTCTCAATTGCTGCTTTCCGCTCAAAACACCAGGTTTCAGGAATCTCAACCCCCAGTTCATCCGCCATCTGGACAAAATTGTTCTTATTGTTGATGAACTCAACACTGGTGAGCCAATCGGCATCCATCTCACGGAAGTATGCTTCATCGAGACTTCCAGGATGAAGCGGATCACCGAAGATAAAGACGGAAGGTTGGTAGTCGGGGTATTCAGTGAACCGTTTGAGGTCTACATCCCAAATGACATTGCAACTGTAGCTCAAACCGATGCGGTCATAATGAGCGGTGATTGCCCCCCAATCCGGCTGAACCTCAGGGCGCAGTTGCACTATATCCTCAGGATGCGTGAGTCCTAGGATGCGGCTACCATACAGGTAGTTGCCAGTCACGTTCTGATGGGTGCAGTGCATGATGTCGTGATTGTAAATCTTTGGGGGCAGCACGTGATTGCTCCTCAATATTTGATGGGGGGACAACGCTTACAAATGTAGGTTTTAACAAGCAGCGGAGTGAAGACTATCCCGGCATCTAGAACAGCATTGAACAACCCAGCACTCTTTGCCAGCTTGTGGGTATTCCCTTTATACCCCCTCCTGAACGCTGATCGAAAGCTGTATCTATTTCCCATTCCTTGTAAGATGCAATTTTGTATACATCTTAAAGTGATGCAGTTGTCTCAACGTGTAAAAAAGCACTTTTTGAATACTCCGAAATCAAAAATTTCAGATCTATATTCTGGATAATAAAACTTACATAACGAATGTTTTATGGGTCAAAATCAGTTTTTATCCTCACTGACTAAACCTCCCGGTCGTCCCCCTGGGAAAGACATGGTGTGGATTCCCGGCGGCACCTTTTTGATGGGATCGGATCATCACTATGGGGAAGAGGCTCCCGCCCATCGGGTAACGGTGGATGGCTTCTGGATGGATCAATATCTGGTCACAAATACCCAGTTCCAAAAGTTCATCAAAGCTACAGGCTATGTCACCTTTGCAGAGCGACCAGCCAATCCCGAAGACTATCCTGGTGCCCGACCGGACATGCTGCACCCCTCTTCCTGTGTCTTCGTCAAACCCGATCGCCCGATTGATCGCGGAAATCACTACAACTGGTGGGCTTATATTCCCGGTGCAAATTGGCGACATCCAGAAGGTCCTGGCAGTTCCATCAAGGGGCGTGAGCATCATCCGGTGGTGCATGTCACCTATGAAGATGTAACAGCCTACGCGAACTGGATGGGCAAAGCGATTCCCACCGAAGCAGAGTGGGAGTTTGCTGCCTGGGGCGGACGGCAAGATGCTGAGTTTGCCTGGGGCGATGAACTTCATCCCAAGGGCAAAATGATGGCGAACACCTGGCAGGGCGAGTTTCCCTGGGAGAACTTGAAAACCGATGGCTATGAGCGCACCTCGCCAGTGGGTGTGTTTCCCGCCAATGGCTATGGGCTGTCCGACATGATTGGCAACGTCTGGGAATGGACGACGGACTGGTATCAGGAACACGGTCAGATTCAAAAAGACGCCTGCTGTGACTCCCTGGTGAATCCTCGGGGCGGCGATCGCGAAGCCAGTTACGATCCCCAGATGCCCGGTGTTAAGATTCCCCGCAAGGTCATTAAGGGGGGTTCCTTTTTGTGTGCGCCCAGCTATTGTCGTCGCTATCGCCCGCCCGCCCGCATGGCAGAACCGCTAGATACCTCCACCTGTCATTTAGGCTTCCGTCTTATTGTGCGTCCCTAATCTGGTTTTCAAGTCGGGAGACTCTCAGGTGTTGTTCGCATCAGGGGTCGAATTGCTGAAACGCGGTACCTGGCGATCGCTATCCCTGCTTCAGCGTTTCTGAAGGCAATTCCCCAAACATGGTTTTGTAATCTCGGCTAAAGTGCCCCAAACTCCAAAAACCATACTGGTGGGCAACGTTGGCAATCACGGTCGTGGTTGGATCAGCCGTTTGCAATTGTCGTCGCACACTTCTCAAGCGCAGGGCTTTGAGATAAGCCATGGGGCTAATTCCGAATACCTCCTGAAATCCATAATTTAAGGGGCGTTTGCTAGTGTTTAAAGCTTTGCAGAGATCCATGAGGGTAAAGGATTTCTGTAAGTTCGCGTGCATATATTCATTCGCTTGTTCAACTAAATCAAATCGACGTGGGATGCACAATGCTTGCCTTGATCTGGAAGGAAAAGGAGGCAGGGCATCCACTAATTGGGGTAAAAAGTCTTCAAACAAAATGCGTTCTGATTCAGGAGACTTGAGAAAGCTGGCATGGTGAGTTGCTAAACAATAAAGCTCTTTTAGATAAGCATGAACCCCAAGCGATCGATCGGATCTACAGACATAATTCGTCTTGAGAAAATGAGCATCCAGATCCGTCCGTTCCATGATTTGAGTACACAATTCAAACGCCGGTTGCTGAATCTGCACAACGCAGAAATGAGTATTTTCAGGCACAATCAGGTTTACTTCACGGGTTGGGTCAAAGCCAAATATCGTACCTTGGGGAACGGCAAACCGATGGGAAAAAAGCTCCTGTTGCCCAGTTTGGAGAATAAACGCAAATTCGAGCGAGTCATGCCCCTTGCCCCCTATAACCCGAACGGGAACCGATAACTTTGTACAGTAAGCAACTTGGATGTGGTCAAATTCAACCAACAACAGATCACAGCGAAACGACTGTAAGCTGATTTGCGTAACGGTTGTTTGTCGTCGAGCCGCCATCGCCTGCGAAAATTGCTCACAGTTGCGAAACGAATGTTGGTAAATGAGCCGAGCAGACATGAATGCTAGCTATTAGTTGGATTGATTGATTTGAGGTTTCGACCCTGTAAACTCTAATTGCCTTCAGACAAAATTATGTAGCCAGCAAAATCATTTTAAGGGAAGGGCTGAAAGGAGAATTGGAAGAGATTGTTAAAACAATCTAAAAACTGTTTCTAAGGCCGCACCCTAAAAAGCAATTTCTGAATATTCTACAAGATCTTATCTAGTAAACAATAAATGTGTGGTTAATCTTGCATCTGATGACCTATCAGAATTTCATCCCTTGCCATCAGGCTTACTATTGCTGTTCATCGGGATATGAGAATGCCAGAATGCTCGCTCTTGGCATCATATCAGTTTCCTATTTTTTAGAGTTAGCCTGTCGATATTGGGGTTACGGTGTTCAACCCAATTTATAAAAAAATTCAGGCAATCAGGTTTTAACTCATTTCAGGCCCTTGAGCTCTGCTGGAGATAATTTTATGACAACGGGTAAGAAACCAAACATTTTGATCCTTTGGGGTGACGATATTGGCTGGTGGAATATCAGCTATAACAGCCGGGGGCAGATGGGCTACCGCACTCCTAATATCGATCGTGTGGCGAACGAAGGCGTGGCCTTTACCGACTACTACGGGCAGCAGAGCTGTACGGCTGGACGGGCCGCCTTTATCACCGGACAGAATCCCATCCGCACGGGTTTAACCAAGGTGGGAATGCCGGGAGCCGATCTTGGCATACAGAAGGAAGATCCGACGATCGCTGAACTGCTCAAACCCCTGGGTTATGCAACCGGGCAGTTTGGCAAGAACCACCTGGGGGATAAGGACGAGTTTCTGCCCACCCTGCACGGCTTTGATGAGTTCTTTGGCAACCTCTACCACCTCAACGCTGAGGAGGAACCCGAAGACCCCGATTACCCCAAAGACCCCGCCTTCAAACAACGGTTTGGCCCTCGCGGCGTAATTCACAGTTGGGCCGATGGCAAGGGCGGACAGAAGGTGGAGGACACTGGCCCACTGACGAAGAAACGAATGGAAACCATTGATGAAGAGGTGACCGAGCATGCCCTCCGCTTCATCGACCAGTGCCATCAAGACAACAAACCTTTTTTCATGTGGTACAACACCACCGCCATGCACTTCCGCACCCACTGCCCGGACAAACACAAAGGCAAGAGCGGCCAGGGGGATTACAACGATGTCATGGTGGCCCATGATGAACTGATTGGCCAAATGCTCGACAAGCTGGATGAATTAGGCATTGCGGACGACACTATTGTCATGTACTCCACCGATAATGGGGTTCACTACAACACCTGGCCCGATGCAGGAATTACTCCCTTCCGCAGCGAAAAGAACACCAACTGGGAAGGCGGTTGGCGGGTTCCGGCGTTTGTCCGCTGGCCCAGTCAGATTCCGGCAGGTTCCGTCGTAAATGGCATTACTTCTCACCAGGACTGGTTGCCCACCCTGTTAGCGGCGGCGGGTGAGCCAGAGATTAAGGAAAAGCTGTTAAAGGGGCACACCATCGGCGATCGCACCTACAACGTCCACATTGATGGCTTCAATATGCTGCCCTATCTCAGGGGTGAAGTGAAAGAAAGCCCCCGCAACTCTCTCTTTTACTTCAGTGATGATGGTGAACTGATCGCCCTCCGGCATGGGGATTGGAAGATGGTCTTAATGGAACAGCGGGCAAAGCAACTGCAATGCTGGTTTGAGCCGTTTGTGCCATTGCGGGTACCTAAAATGTTTAACCTGCGCCGCGATCCCTTTGAACGAGCCGATGAGAATTCGAATACCTATTGGGACTGGGTGATCTCCCATGCCTATCTGGTGTACGCCATGCAGGGGCTGGTCGCGCAGCAAATTGAGGGGTTTGTGCAGTTTCCTCCCCGTCAGAAGCCGGCTTCCTTCAATCTGGATGCGGTGATGCGGCAGTTAGAAGACGCGGCCAGTAGCCGTAACCACTGATTTAGATAGGAGGGAGTGGGGAGTAGGGAGTAGACAGTAGGAATCTCAACTTTGGACATTAATCACCCTTACTCTTACCTACTCCCCATTCCCTATTCCCCACTCCCCACTCCCTTCTCTATGACTGACCTTCTCACTTCCTGGAATGATGGGGTTGCCAAACAAGCAATCCTCGATTTTGTGGCGAAAGTAACCACACCGAATGCCCCATCCTTTGTGCCACCCGCCGATCGCATTGCGGTTTTCGACAATGATGGCACTCTCTGGGTGGAGCACCCCCTGTATGTGCAGGCATTCTTTGTTTTTGATCGCGTCCGACAACTGGCCCCCCAGCACCCGCAATGGCAGACCCAGGAGCCGTTTGCGTCCGTGCTGAACGGGGATCTAAAGGCGGCGATGGCGGCAGGCGAATCGGCACTGGTGGAACTGGTGATGGCGACCCACGCCGGGATGACAACCGATGAGTTTGGGGCGATCGCCAAGACCTGGCTGGCCACGGCAACCCATCCCAGCCTGAAACGACTTTACACTGAGTTGGTGTATCAGCCGATGGTGGAACTGCTGGCCTACCTGCGGGCAAACGGGTTCAAAACCTTTATCGTCTCTGGTGGTGGAGTCGAGTTCATGCGAGCCTGCGCTGAGCAGATTTATGGTGTGCCTCCAGAACAGGTGATTGGCAGCAGTGCCAAAACTCAGTTTGAAATGCGGGACGGTAATCCTGTGATTATGCGGCTTCCAGAGCTGTATTTCTTTAATGACAAAGCAGGTAAACCGGCTGCGATTCAGCACTACATCGGCAAGCGACCGATCGCCGCCTTTGGCAACTCTGATGGTGATTTACAGATGTTGCAATGGACGACCGCAGGGCCAGGAGAAACCCTGGGACTAATCGTGCGACATACTGATGGCGATCGCGAATTTGCTTATGACCAAACACCAATGGGTAGCCTCAAGGACGCACTGGTTGAAGCCGACAAGAAGGAATGGATTGTGGTGGACATGCAGCGAGACTGGCAACGGATATTTGCCTTCCAGTAATGTTAGTAGTTACGAACTGGCTGGCAATGCTTTCTGGCAATCCTTAGGAGGATATAATGCAGCCCACACCGTTAAACCTTCGTGCTCGTTTGAGGGCACCCAAAGCTGCCGCTATTGCCGGTATTGTGTTCTCAGTTCTCCTCATGATCAGCATTGCGCTAATTTTGAACAGCACCGCGTCCGTTCTAGGTGATGCCGGGACATCATTTCTTGCTAACAAAAATACCCTGCTAGCCCTCAACCTTGTTCCGTTTGCAGGAATTGCATTTCTCTGGTTTATTGGTGCAGTGCGCGATCGCTTGGGAGAGCGAGAAGACCAGTTCTTTGCGACCGTATTTTTCGGCAGTGGGCTATTGTTCCTTGCCATGCTGTTTACCGCTTCGGCGGTGGCCGGGAGCCTGCTGCTGCTGGACGACAACGTATCCAATCCCTCAATCGTATTGACCTATTACAATCTGGGACGCACTGTCACCCGTATAGTTCTGAATACCTACGGCATTCGGATGGCAGGTGTTTTTATGATTTCTATTTGCACCCTTTTCCTGCGTAGCAGAGTTGTGCCTGGCTGGATGGCGCTGTTGGGATATGGATTAGCAGCCCTCATGCTTCTGAGAATTGGCAGCATCGATCGGCTGGGATGGGTCTTCATGCTATTTCCACTGTGGGTACTTCTGATTAGCGTTTATATTCTGATTGATAACTACCGCAAGCAGGCAGGTGTCACACCAGAGGAGTCTTGAAAAGCAGTTTTTGCGATCGCTGTGCCCATGTCAACCTTTCACTGCTGGATCGCCTTCAGAGAACAAAATAAGATTGCCAGCAAGTAATTTTCTAGGATATTTCGAGACTAAGTTTCATCCTCTAAACTTCATCCTCTAAACATGAGTAATATTAGTCGCCGCAAATTCCTGTTTGCAAGTGTGACGGCAGGTATTGCAAGTAGGGAAGTCACCCGTTCCGCTCAGGCACAGCCTTCCCAACCCAACCCTGACGAAATTATTGCAGACGAAATCATTGCAACCGACGAGACACTGGATGCCATCTTTGGTTCAGAAAGTTTAGCTCCTAGTCGTTCTCCCGCTAACCCTCTTGGGTTGTCTATATCTCCCTCAATCCCCTACGATCGAGCCATGTCGCGCTTATTGATCCGCTGTAGTCAATTGGGAATGGAACAGTTTACCCAGGGACAGCGCGATCGCGGATATGAGGGTTCGATTCGAGCCTTAGAGAGTTTTTCCCGTGAACTGGAGCAATATACTCAGGTGGCAACCTTCAGAGTTGAGCTAGATGCAACCACCACGCTGCTGCCAGATTTGAGTCAGCTCGGCAGGCGAATAACTGGACGAATTATTCCCTCGACCCTTGCGTTTATCGGCTTTGTGCTGGCATCAAAAGCCAACAATATTATTCTGTTTCGCGGGACATCAAGCCCAAAAGAGTGGATGGCAAACTTTCAATCCCGTCAGAGTAACTATGTGCAATCACGGACGGTGCGAGGTCGCGTCCATAGGGGTTTTCTGCGACTGTATAATCGGCTGTCAAGACAAGTGCGACAGGCGGCTAATACGCTCGATCCCTCTCTGCCCTGTTTCATTGCAGGTCACAGTTTAGGAGGCGCACTCGCAACGCTGGCAGCAGCAGATCTTGCCTATAATTACCCGACGCTCAAGGATCAGATTCGGCTCTATAGCTATGGTGCGCCCAGAGTCGGTAATCAAGCCTTTGTCGAATTTCTGGAAACGATCGTTCTAAACAGTTACCGAATTTTGAATATGGCAGATATGGTCACGATGGTTCCACCCGCTAATCTGGCGGAGCATCAGTACAGTCATTTTGGAGAAGAGTGGGTGTTCTTAGACTACGCCCAGGGCAGTGTCAGCCTGAGCCACTCTACATCCATTTATCAGAGGGCAATTGATACCCAGATTGAAACAAATACAGTTCCCAATTTTCCGACATTCTGTTAGTACTGACAGTCATGCGCCTCCAGGATCGAATGCCGCTGCGGGTGTCGCGATTAAATAACTCCGATTTTTTCTGTACGGGCGCACTGCTGTGCGCCCCTTCTGGAGATCAAATTTTCGATTTTATTATTTAATCCGCGTTCCTTAGCCCGTTGCACTCCGTCAATTTCAATCGGTCGCCCTGACCTCGGTTTTTTGTTGACGCTGTACTAAGTTTCATCCTTAAATTTCATCCTCATTGCTCAATCAGACTATGATGGAGAATGCCCCTAAAAACTATCCACAGTTCTAGAACACGACCCTTCCGATTAATTTCATATTTTTTTTTCACTCAATTGCCACCCTATTGACTCAAAGACTCAAATCCTTCAGCCGGGTTTGGTAGGTTTTGGTCAGGATGTTCGCTTTGCAGTGCTTGTTGGTTTGCTTCAAAACATAGCCAGGAATAAGGAGATGCAATCCCTTCTTCAGCAATCTCACCGGCTTTATCAGCGATTGCAGTGCTGGCTGATTCTTAGTCTGGCAGTCGCGCTTTTGACGATCGCCCTTAGCCCAGCGGTTGCTCAATCGCAGATTTTAGCTGGAAATCCGATCGATGGATATCCAGTGGTTCTGGATGGAACCGAATTATTTCGCGTCAGGCAGGGAATTCCGGGCGTTGCGTCTGCCCAGGAGCGGGCGAACATTGTCAATACTCGCTTAGTTCAGATCGCAAATGATGAATCCATTTCACCGGAAACAATCCGGGTTGAGGAAGAGAAAAGCGGTTCTGTAATTCTGGCAGGCGACACCGTTTTGTTTACAGTGCGAGAGAGCGATCGCGATGGCAATGAGTCTCGGCAGGCAACTGCAGCCAGGAGTGTTCAGGCAGTACAGTCTGCAGTGGCGCAGTACCGACACGATCGCAGTGCCCAGCAGCTTGTGTACGGTGTGTTATTCACCCTCATTAGCACGATTGCCCTGATCGGATTTCTGGCGCTGGTGCAGTGGTTCATTTCGCGTTTTCTCCTCAGAATTAAAGCGGCTCAAAGAACCAGGGCACTCAGTTTCAGAGTTCAAAATCTTCAGCTTCTCGGCTCTGGAGCAACGGGTTATTTGCTGAGAGGTCTAGCTGGACTCCTGCGGCTGATTCTGGTTCTCGCCAGCTTTTATCTCTACATTCCCTTTGTACTCAGTCAGTTTCCGGCAACGCGCGCGCTCGGCAATTCTCTTCTGAGCGGTACTGCTGAGCGCATGAATCAGACCGGTGCCGCATTTGTGGAATACCTGCCAAATCTGGTTATTATTGTCCTGATCGGAGTTTTCACCTACTACCTCATTCAGTTTGTCAAACTCGTTGTCACCGAATTAGGACGAGATGATGCCTATCCCTGGTTTTATCCAGAATGGATACAGCCGACAAACCGACTGGCAACCGTCTTTTTAGTGATCGTCGCCTGCATTACGGCAACTCCCTTTATGCCTGGATTCAACTCACCTGCTTTTCAGGGAATTGGTTTGTTTTTGGGTGCGCTGTTTACGCTGGGGTCATCCTCTGCGGTGGCAAATGCGATCGCAGGCATTATTTTGATTTATACGCGGGCTTTCCACATTGGTGATATTGTCCAGATCGGCGAGATTAAAGGTGAGGTGGTTGAAAAATCATTATTTGTCACTCGATTGCTGACCTTTAGGCGGGAAGTCATTACGGTTCCCAACTCATCGGTTCTAAACAGCAATTTGATTAACTTCAATGCTATTTCCCGCATTCCCGGAGTTCCCAAAATAGCATCTAGTCTTCGCAAAGACAGCACAGCACCCCGCGAACCCAAGCAATATCTTCTGCTTCAAACCACAATCACCCTGGGATACGATGTTCCCTGGCGCACAATTCATGCAGTCCTGATTCAAGCCGCAGAAGCAACTCCGGGCGTTATTTCCGATCCGCCGCCATTTGTACTACAAACTGGATTGAATGATTTTAATGTGAGCTATGAGTTAAATGCGTACACAAATCGTCCTGAACTCATGCCCCAAATCTATTCAGAACTCCACCAAAACCTTCAGGACTACTGCAATCAAGCAGGCATCGAAATTCTATCTCCCGCTTATGCTGCGCTTCGTGATGGAAATCATTCGACGATTCCTGACCAGTATCTCCCGGAAGACTACACTTCCCCTTCATTTCAGATTCACGATCAGAATCATCATTCCTGATCAATGGTGTCCCATTGTAGGGTTAGCTTCTTTATGTCTCGCTTCTTGCTTATCCTTACATCGAACAAATGGCCATCTTCATCAATGCCTCGGTACAAATAACATCAGCTGCCTCGCACTCGGATGTACGTTTCGTCCACAAACCATAGTTGCCTACTTTTCCCTGTTTATACTAGCGTGTTGGGACAATTAAAAATATGAGAATTGCTACTTGTATGCTGTTTTCCTCTTACAAATTACTATTGTATAGAGTAATGGAAATTAATAAATATGTGGGTTAAATTTGGATTAAAATTGCATTAAAAATATATTTAATTTGGGTTCTGAATTTGTAAGCTTAATGACATAAGTTTGACCTAAAGAAAAGAAGCTGTAGGGAAGGAAAGGTAGTTAAAGGATTTGCACAATAATCAACATGAGGGCGTGCAGTCGATGAGCGTTTTGTGGAATTAATTCCCTGTCGATAATATCGCTATATTGTTAGCTTCTTTCCTATGAGTTTCATATCTTTTTATCCTAATTTAACGAATAGATAGATCAACCCAGATTAATCTGGAAGGGTTGCTGATAGACGAAGCGATCGCCTTCTGTAACGTAAAATCCATATCTCTTGAAGCGGCTATCTTATCAACTTCAGCGATCGAACGACTTTGTTCTGCAATCTTTCATCAATGTCGCCGAGTATTGTCCTGGTTACTGCTCAAGTTATTACTGTGCAACTGTTATAGATAATTATCTTTAACCCCTTCTGGGTAAATATAGCGTTCACAAATTGTTTGTGAACAAGGGGGTAGGGGCAACGCCCCCACGCCAGGGTTTTACCCCTGCACCCCGTTCAAATCCTACGGAGGATAGCTATATATTAATTTGTAAGTCTCTGTATAATCACGTAGCAAACGCGATCGAAAAACGATCGCTCAATTTAGATGAATTGAGTTTGGTTACAAAGTCTTTCTGCAAGCCTAATTGTTTGTTGGCTTTAAAGATCGCTATACCTTGAGTCGCGACAAATTCAGATAGACAAGTTCAGGATGTCTAAGCGTAAACAGTGTTAGCTCAGATTTTTTCATTTTTGAGAATAATACGAGGTTCTTTATGGGTACTGCCTTAGAGCAAACTTCTCTACTGCAACCAACAAGCAGAAGAAAAACGCTTCTCCGCTGGCTGGCTGTTCTTGCTTTAATTTACTTGCTGCTCGTCAGCATTCAAGTCATTAGCAGAGGCTTTAGAGCCACTTTTGGCGATGAGGCAGAGCAGCTTTTTGCCTTTGCCGAAAACCCATTTGTCGGACTCGTGGTTGGGATTCTTTCCACCGCATTAGTGCAGTCCTCCAGTGCTACAACGGCGATTATTGTGGGTCTAGTTGCAGGCGGTCTACCCGTCCGCATCGCAATTCCTATGATCATGGGTTCTAATATTGGCACCTCTATTACCAATGGCATTGCTAGCTTAGGCTTTGTAAGAGGCAACAAGGAAGACTTTAAACAAGCCTTTGCCGCATCCATTGTGCTGGATCTATTCAATCTCATCGCGGTGCTGATCTTTTTCCCACTGGAGATCTTATTTCATCCTCTGGAACGCCTCAGTACCGCTTCTGCCAGCCTTTTTGTCGGCGACTACGATCTGAGCGTGGACAAGTTTGACCTGGTGGGTGCCATGACTCGACCTGCCCGCAATTTGATTCTGAGTGCGACAGGTTTTCTGCCTGAACCCTATAACGGTATTGTGCAGATTTTCATTGGCGTTGGCTTAGTTTTTGTCGCCGTTTACTTCGTGGGCAAATTGCTTAAACGGTTGATGGTGGGTCGAGCCAAGGATATCCTTCACACCGCTATGGGCAAAGGTCTGATCGCTGGAATTTTGGCGGGTATATTTATCACCATCCTGGTACAGTCTTCTTCAGCAACCACTAGTTTGATGATTCCGCTCGCCGGTGCCGGCGTGTTTGGGCTCGATGTCATTTATCCCTTTACGCTCGGTGCAAATATCGGGACGACCGTGACTTCCCTGCTTTCTGCGACGGCTGTCACTGGGGAAATGGCGTTACCCGCTCTAGAGATTGCGAAAGTGCATTTGTTTTTCAACCTGTTAGGAGTTTTGCTGATTTTTGGCCTTCCATTCTTGCGCCCGTTGCCTGTGATTGGGGCGGAACGCTTGGCCGCAACAGCTAGCGAGAATAAGCTGATTGCTTTGGTATATCTTATTGGCGTGTTTTTTGTGATTCCCCTGATTCTATTAGGGCTTTCGATCGTGCTGTGATGCCAATTAGCCGATCATGAATGACCATACGCTCTGGAGTGCTTTCCTCATCGGAATTGTCAATGCTGGTTCGATGTCTCTGGGAGCTTTGACCTTCCTTGTCTAGCAACCGAGAGGGCAGTTGCCTATGAACTAGAAACAAATTGCTGATTTCAACTTGTTTGATCCATTTGTTGACCCATCTACGATGTCTCATCATGGAACTTGCCCTTTACTCACTCCTGGCGATCGCCCCCATCATAGTCGCCTTTTCACTCCTGATTATGGCAAATCGTCCGGCTACTCAAGCCATGTCCGCAGCCTATGCTGTTACGGTGCTGCTGGCTTTGTTGGTGTGGCGAGTGCCCTTTTTGCACGTTGCTGCATCCACGGTAGAAGGGCTGGTGGTCACCATGGTTACAATCACTCCAAATTGATTTCAACAATATTTTGGGAACTACCGTCAGTATTTCCACTCAGCCGCTGTTCTTACCCGGAACCTTTTTCATCATGGTGGTGTTCGTCGCCTACTTCCTGTACCAGATGGAACCGTCGCAGATGCAACGGGCGATCGCTGGTGCGATGCAGAAACTGATGGGAACCGCCCTGGCGATCAGGACCTCAGTTCCAATGGCAAAAGTGTTTATTAATTCAGGTGTGAATGGGTCAGGACTGGCGAGTATGCCCCTGACGCTGGCGGATGGGGTATCCAGTCTGGCAGGTTACGCAAAGTTCTCCCAGTCAATTTGATCTACTTAGCGATCGCAGGATTGATTGGTCTTTTAGCTGCATTTGGATTTTGATGACGGAGTTTGGGGTTGATTCACGCCTCTCCAGGTTCTATTTTTTTAAAACTATAGCCGCAGCCGGATGCAAGCTAGATTCAGCGTGCCAGGTAGGTCTCAGTCTTCTGATGATGTTCTTTGACCCAGCCTCGTACGTACAGAACTGGAACATTGATAGGCTAGCCGTGAGGCAATCAAGCCAGAAAGGGTGGCGACCCCAACTGTGGCGAGGCAAGTTAGCTTGGCGGTCGCTGGGCCACCGACTCCCAGTACCATTGCCACTGCCGTCAGCGGTAGTCGATAACCCCCAGCAATACCCGCCGCTGCCCCCGCCGCCCCCGCCAGATCCGCAGGCACCCCAAAGGCTGCTGCAAACACTCGACCACTCAAATCACCGATCGCCAGGAAAGGCACAAACACTCCACCACACCCCCCGGCTACAACCGCAGCTGTGGTAGATGCAGCTCGAAGCAAGGATACAGCCAGCAGGTGGTAAGGGGTCGTTTCGACGGATTCGGCCAGACGATGGCCCCTCCACCTGGCCCTAGCGCTGCTGCTGGAGATGCGACTTGTGCAGTCACGATCGCCAGCAGCAGCATGGCCAGACTGCCAAACAGCAGACGTGTGGCTGGACGGGTCTGCTTCTGTAAGCCTCTAGCCCAGTAGATTGCCTCACCTGAGAGCGATGTAATCACACCTGCGATCGCTCCGATGAACAACGCTGCCGTCGTCGCATCCCACAAGTCAGCAGGAGGCACCCTGGGCACGACCAACCGGATCAGACTGAGCTTGAAGATGAAGTTGACCCCCCAACCCACCACTCCCCCGGCTAACATCGCCGCCGCCCGTTCCGGGGTCAGTGGAATTTTTCGGCGCTGACTCAACTCAAACATGAAGAAGCTACCCACCAGCGGGATCCCCATCAAGGCTGACACCCCTGCAGCACCCCCCCCGATCGCAGCGGGACGCACCAAATGGTGCAGGGCTGGATTTATGCTACTCAGCCAGACTCCTGTCGCAACGCCAATATGGGCCGCCGGGGATTCGGTTCCCATCGGTGCGCCCAACCCAACCGTAGACAAGATTGCAAGAGCACGTAATGGTGCCCGCTTCCAGGGGAACCGCTCCTCTTCTCCGGTAGTGTTCACCACGTCACCTGTTAGATCGGCTCGAGCAACGTCGTGAGGGAAAGAGTACCAGGTCTGCTTCAGCCGATGATCAAGATTGGCATCCTGACGGGGAACCAGGGTTTGTACCGGCGTGCCTCTACCCAGGCCAAACAGTATCAGCACCGCTAATGTGACCCCGAGTAGTGGCAGCAGCAGCAGCCAGATAGGGCCTAGCCCGGAGACGAAATCAAGGATTTGCTTAATCTCCTGAGTCAGCATTACCGCAGTCAGGGAGCCGACTAAACCTCCGAGCAGTCCACCAATCGTCCAGAGGCTCACGCTAATCAACAGAGGGAACGGTTTGTTGTTTTCCATGGCAGCGAAATGGGATTCAAGTGAAAAAGGGGATAGCAACAGACCCCTCTGCAATGCGTCTCCGCCTCGAATTCCGGTTCCTATTGATTGATATGGCTCGAATTCATCAGTCTAAAGACTGCGATCGCTGATCACCTCAAGGTAAATTCCTTGAGCAGGAATAAAGCTCGCACTCTCTTGTTGATTGATTTGGGAATGCTGTAGCTTCAAAAAACAAACGTTATCTCACCACATCAATACGCTGTAGAAATAATTAATGCAGTACATGAACGACCTACTTGTACAACAGTTTACGAGGGGAAGATATGAAACTGATAGGAATATGTGGAAGTGATGGGGTTGCTCGTGTTTGCCAACCTTTCACTGCTGGCTCGCTTTCAGAGGACAAAATGATGTCTTGGGTGACTGCATCCTTCACTGCCATCGCAGAGAACTTCGGTAGGCTGTGAGTTTCTATTTGCTGTGAATCCTCTATGTGTAATGCCCCCCGTTCACCGAAAGCACCGTGCCGGTGACAAAACTGCTGGCGATCGGTGACAACAAAAACGCTACCGCCCAGGCAATTTCCTCTGGCTTGCCAAAGCGACGGAACGGAATCTCTGCAATAATCTTCTCTTTCACTTTGTCGGGGATGGACTGGGTCATTTCCGTCTCAATGAATCCTGGGGCGATCGCGTTGGCTCGTACCCCATACCGTGCTGCTTCCAGAGCAAGAGATTTGGTTAGCCCGATCACACCTGCTTTTGATGCAGCATAGTTGGTTTGCCCAATATTGCCTCGTTCGCCGGAAATAGAGCTGATGCAGACCACAGAACCGGCTCGATGCTCATACATCCTGGGAATCACAGGACGTAGCGTGTTATATACGCCCTTCAGGTTAGTTTCAATGACAGCATCCCAATCTTCAATTGTGAGCTTTGGGAAAAAGTTGTCTCTGGTTATTCCGGCATTCGCCACAACCCCATAAATTGAGCCGAGCTTCTGTTCAACGGATGCCACTGCTTGCTCCATTGCGATTGGATTCGTCACATCTGCTTGCAGTGCTAAAACATCATTGTGAACCGTACCATGAATCCCTGGCTCACTCCGGCAGGTATAGGCAACCTGGCTCCCTAACTGCTGCAATTGGCTGACGATCGCCGCTCCAATCCCTCGGTTGCCCCCCGTCACCAAAACAACTTTACCTGCTAATCCCAAATCGTTCATACCCTGAAATTGTCTATACAACAATGACCAATGTTTCTGTGTTTTTGTTCGTTCTGCTGCTGGCAACTTCTATGACAACCGCTCAATGGCAATCGCCGTTCCCCCCCCGCTTCCATGACACACAGAGGCCAATCCCATGTGTCCGTTTTTTTCCTGCAATGCGTTCAGCAACGTCACCAGAATTCTTGCTCCCGAAGCTCCGATTGGATGTCCCAATGCGATCGCCCCTCCAAACACATTCAGTTTGTCATAGGGAATCCCCAGAATGCGATTAAACAAAACACTACTCAGGGCAAAAGCTTCATTATTCTCGAAAAAATCAAAATCTGTAGCCTGCATTTTTAGCTTGTCTAACAGCTTCTTCACCGCATGAATTGGAATTTCTGGATAACGCCACGCTTCACCCCCTGCCCACGTTCCTTTCACAATGCGGGCAATGGGTTTTAATCCGTACGCTTCCACTGCCTTCGGGCTTGCCAAAACCAACGCTGCGGCTCCGTCAGAGAGTTGACTACTGTTGCCAGCCGTAAATACCCCATCCGCACTAAAAGCTGGTTTGAGGCTAGATAGTTTTTCCAGCGTCGTTTCTGGACGGATACCCTCATCCTTCTCCACCAGTTGCATACCCTTTTTGCCTGCAACCTCAATGGGAACAATTTCCCGATGCAGAAAACCCTGCTGAGTTGCATTCATCGCCTGCTCCTGGGAACACAAAGCGACTTCATCTAACTCATTTCGCGTCACCTTGTAGGCTTTTGCCAACCGTTCCGCCTGCTCTCCCATCTTTTCAGCGGTAATGGGATCCGAAAGACCGTCACGCACCACTAGATCAATCACTTGCTCTGATGCATCCATGATCAACTTACATCCCCATCGCATCCGGTGGGACAACAGCATTCCAGTTTGAGACATGGACTCCATTCCACCCGCCAGCACCAGATCTGCTTCCCCCGCAGCGATCGCAGTGGCGGCATTCATTACGCTCATCATGCCCGATGAACACACCATGTCTACTGCATATCCATTTGCCGTCTCTGGAATACCGGCTTTAAATGCAGCCTGACGAGGCAAGAGTTGACCGTGCCCTGCACGAAGGACATTACCAAAGATGTATAAGTCTACAAAATCTCCAGAAACATTGGCTCGTTGCAAAGCTGCCTGCATGGCGATTGCACCCAAATCAACCGGAGAAAAACTGGCAAGTGCCCCTCCAAAGCGACCAATTGGGGTACGGACGGCTGAAACAATGTAAACCTGTTGCATACTCTCTACTCCTCTGGTTCAGGACGATCGAATTAAGTTCCTTTAAATCAGAAAAATCAAGAAGACGAGAGCTTTATTGTTGAGTGAAAATGACATCTCAACCTTATGAAAAGGCAGGCTCACCTAATCACTTGTCCCTTAGTCTAAAACGAAAAGATATAGCGTTCACAAATTGTTTGTGAACAAGGGAGTAGGGGCAACGCCCCCACGCCAGGGTTTTACCCCTGCAACCCGTTCAAATCCTACGGAGGATAGCTATATGAAAAAGATATAAAGCTCGGCTTTAGCCCCGTGCTTCTAAAAATTTCTTCCCCTGATGTTTTCCATCTTCTATGAGTTGATTAATTAATGTAGGATTGCGATCGAGTTTACTTTCATAGTTGAGGACTTTCTGTAAGTCAGCAGACATTTCAATAAAAGGAATGTAGTAGGGTTTATCTGCTTTTTCAGCAAAAGATCTGGGGATTTTGATTGGTTCTCTAACGTGATACCTTTGCAAAAACTCGTCCTTAAATGCTCCTCTTAAGATGAGGTCATTGAGCCGCTCAACGCTTCGTAGACTTTGAAATAAGGAAATATTTCCTTCTAACTCATTACGGCGATCCAGAATATCGTCGATTTGAATGGGAATTGTCTCTCTAAAAGTCGGGTTTAACTTGATGACCCAGATTTCTTGAGGAATATTTGTATCTCCGACAAAAGATGGTCTAATCAGCTCTTCAATCGGTGGATTGTCTGAAAAGATGCCGTCCCAATATACCCCGCCATCTACTTCAACGGCAGGAAAGAGATTCGGAATCGCACAGGAAGCTAAAATGTGTTCGACTTTAATGGCTTCATGGGATGAATTGAACATCCACAATTTTCCAGTCAGAATATTGCTGGCTCCTAAGAGTAGGACTGGCGGATCGGGTAACGCTCCCCAATCAGCGAGTTCCTGAAAGTCGATATGTGCTTTCAATAGTTCGGGGAAATTGACAAATCGGCTTCGCAAACCCATTGTTACTAAAGATAACCAGCTTTGTAGCAGGGGTGATGCAGGACTAATATTGATTTGCGGAAGTAATCCCTTGTTGGTCAGTTCTAGCGTTTTAATGGATGAATCATTAAATATCCGTTCTTGATAAGTCTGAGCCGTATTATCCTGCCAAAATTCAAGCAATCGTTGCTCAACGGGATGTTCCCCTTTTTTCAAGGCATACCATACTAAAGCCGCACAGATCGCACCTCCCGAAGTGCCACTTAAACTAACAATTTCAAACTTGTCTTGAATGTTGTTCTCAAAAAGAGCCTGAAGTGCTCCGGCTGTAAAAGCAGCATGGCTCCCCCCTCCCTGACAAGCAATTGCGATCTTTGTTCTCATAAAATTTGTTTACATAAAAATTGAATAGCCGATCGACGCTCAATATACTCGAATTCGATTCCAAGTTGGTGCATCCTAGATCACATTTTCCGATCGTTTTATTCCTAATAAACCAAAGCTTATTATCAAAAACTACCACAAAAAACCTATGATTTAACGAATGGTTAATAGAAGCGTTTTTGATGGATTAGCCAGTATAAAATACAGAAATAGGAAACTGATATGAAAGTCAGAGAAATTTTAAATTGAGGGTTCGTCTGTTTGTCCGCCTGCTGTTTACCTGTTTACTTTGTCCCCAAAGTAGGGAAACCCTCAAATTAGAATTTTTGTCTGAGATTTCGGATGGTGTATTGTTGAAGCATCATTTCTGCCAAGCAGTTTGGACACCTAGCTTAATCAGGTCACTTCGACAAAATCTCCGAGAGGCAAGACAAATGGAAGAAACAGATTTTATTGGTGTAACAACCCCCCAACTGATCAAAGCCTGGGCAGAGGTTAGCATTGCGACGTGGAAAAGCTGGTTAGACTTAATAGAGTCTGCTCCAAGCAACTCTATGGCCTACGATCAGGCAAAGTCGGAGCCAGATCCCCAAAGCTTTACAGACTATCAGCAACTGCAACTTCGCCTGCTGAAACTTTCTTTTCAGGCCTGGCAAGAACTTTTGCCCAAATTTGAATCTGGTGAAGGTTGGCAGCAACTGCTCGATCACTATGTACAGGAATTACGTACTCAGATTCAAGCGTTCTCTGAAGAAGCGCAGAAAACCAGACAAAACACGGCAGAATTATGGCAAATCTATATTCAAGAACAGCAGAAATTTAATCAGATATGGGGCAGCACGTTTGGGGCATCTATTTTTGGGACATCTATTTTTGGGGCATCTATTAATCCATTTAGTAATCTATTTAGCCAGAACTCCACAAGCAGCAGCAATCCCTGGACTGAGCTAAACCATCTTTACTGGAACCAAATTTACGAGAAAACATGGGGGCATTTCATCCAGATGCCGGCTTTGGGGCCCAATCGGGTGCTCCACCACAAGCTCATGCGATCGTTTGACGCTTGGGCACAACTCTATCCAGCTAGCCTTAACTATCAGATCGTACTGGCGGAGGTTCACATCCAATCCTTTGAGGCGTTGATGCAGGCACTGCTGTCCCTGGCAGAACAAGGGGAAACGGTAAGAGAATGGGCGAAATTTCAACAGCTTTGGAGTCAAACTGCCGACCAGATATTTGATCAAGCATTCTGCTCTGAAGATAATCTAAGAGTGAGAGGCAAGTTTTTAAATGCCGTTAACCAATACAAGCTGTGTCAGCAAGAGCTAATTGAAACCTATATGCAAATGCTAAATCTGCCTACCCGCAGTGAAGTGGATGAGGTGCATAAGAATATCTATGATCTCCGTAAAGAGATTAAACACTTGAAACAAACCCTGGCGCAGTACGAATCTCAAGTGCAAATTATTCCCTTTGAGGATGCTGAATAGGATTCTTGAGAGATCTTCTAACGTCTTCAGTATTTCTACTTTTAGAATAGGGAAAACATTGACTATGTTGCCATTTTTGACCATGCATCTGCCTTTTACGCGGGCAACCAGCGCGTATACTGAGATGACTAAAAAGGTGATGCAAGGAATTGAGCATTTAAGTCATCTGCGGGAAGAAGATATTGCCATCGGTGTGACTCCTAAGGAAACCATTTACCACGAAGATAAAATCACGTTATATCACTTTCAACCGATCGCCGAACAACCCCTGAATATTCCGGTTCTTATTGTCTATGCCCTCGTCAATCGTCCGTTTATGGTTGATTTGCAACCCGATCGATCGCTGGTCGCCAATTTACTAAAGCTGGGTTTAGATGTTTACCTCATAGACTGGGGCTACCCTACTCGGGCCGATCGTTGGCTAACGCTGGATGATTACATCAACGGCTACATCAACCGCTGCGTGGACTGCATTCGCCAACGGCTGAATTCAGATGCCATTAACCTGCTCGGAATTTGTCAGGGTGGAACTTTCAGCCTGTGCTATTGCGCCATCTATCCGCAAAAGGTGAAAAACCTGATCGTGATGGTTGCTCCGGTCGATTTTCAAGTTCCTAACGCGCTTCTAAATATGCAGGGGGGCTGTACGCTCGGGGCAGAGGCTTTGGACATCGATTTAATGGTAGATGCATTGGGCAACATTCCCGGTGATTTTCTCAACCTTGAATTTTTGATGCTGAAGCCGTGGCAACTCGGTGTTCAGAAATATTTGGACTTCATCGACATCATGGACAGCGAAGAAAAACTGATCAACTTTCTGCGAATGGAAAAGTGGATCTTTGACAGTCCCGATCAGGCAGGGGAAGCCTATCGTCAGTTTCTCAAGGATTTCTATCAGGGGAATAAGTTGATTAAAGGGGAAGTGAGGATTGGCGATAAGCCAGTTCACCTGAGCCATATCCGTATGCCTGTACTGAACCTGTATGCTGAAAAAGATCACTTGGTCATGCCAGCATCTTCTTTAGCTCTAGAACAGTATGTTGGCACAGCAGATTACACGGTGCGATCGTTTCCCGTGGGGCATATTGGTATGTATGTCAGCAGCCGGGTACAACAAATCTTACCTCCGGTGATTGGAGATTGGCTGAAAGCGCGTGTTGAAGCGTGAATATCGAAGCGTCAGGCAGGGAATTTCCCATTGCTGAGACGAGTCATTGCAATGGGAAACCCCTGTCAAGAGAACTTAACTCGCCGTTGGAACTTGCTGCACCGTCTTCTTCACCAGTTGAAAATAGCTATTCCAAAACTGCTTTTGAGCTTCCACCGTCATCCGAAGGGCAGCCTGCTGAGTTTCCAACGCAGAGCCAATCAGTGCCTGTTGAAAATTCAGTGCTTTATCAACACTGTCGGAAAAATTCATTGAAACATTGGTATCAGGGATGCTCTTGAGCCATGTATTCAGTACTTCCTGCTGCGACTCGGTTAACTGTTTCTGATAATCTTCCCAAAGTTTGGCGAACTCTTTTTGGGTTGCATCGAATTGCGCCTGGGAATCGGTAAAAAAGCTGCTAGTGACCATAAAATACTACCTCAAATATACTTGCAGATTACTAGGATTAACTTGCTGACTCAAACCTCTCCAACCTCAAACCTGTCTAACCTCAGAAACCTTCCATCACTGACAAAACGCTCCTCAGGGTGACATAAGGCTCCCTAAGATTCCAGGAGTGTGGAAGGGATCTGGTTGACCGACAAATCCTTTTGGTAGGTTGGGTTGGACAGCGTGAAACCCAACACCCGTCTATATTTCGTTGAGTTACGCTATCGCTAACCCAACCTACTACAGAATCATTGTTTCAGGAGTTTTGTCAGTCAATCAGGGAAGTGACTCAATCACCCTTGTTTAATTGGTTAGCTTCACCAAACCATTTTCGAGAAATTTCTGCATAGGTTCCATTTCCCTTTAGGCTTAGAATAGCGTAATTAATGAGTTTGTGGTAGGGGCTATCGTTTAGCAACCCGATCGGATAAAACTGCTCTTAAATGGGGCTACACCGATTTTCCCTTAGAATTAATACACCGCTCCACACTGTTTGACCACAATCATGACTGAACTATGCATCAGCAAGGGACTTTAGGGAACAAGTGGGCTAGCCCGATCGGCCTCTGCCTCACCCTGTTTATGCTGTCGTACACCATCGGAGTCGTGCAACCGATTATGCCGCCCATGGTACGGGAGTTTAACTCTAGCGTGGGCTATGTGCAGTCTGCCCTGGTGCTGATGTCTTTGGTGACGGCATCCTTCACTCCCACCGCAGAGAACCTCAGCCGTCGTCTGGGGCGTAAGCTAACCTTTGGCATGGCCCTGATCTTGTTTGCATTGGGTTTAGGTCTGATCATCATTAGCCCTGACATTGGTACTTTTACCTTTGGGCTGGCAGGGATGACTGGGCTAGCCTCAGCCGTATTAGTCAGTACGCCGGTAGCCTTGATCGATCATCTCTATGCGGATGAAGTGTCTCGCAAGTATGGTCTCGTGGCGTTAGCGATCGCGGGTGTCATGGGTAGTCTGGTTGGCTCTATTTTAGGCGGACTGCTGGCCTTCGAGTTAAGCTGGCGTTGGGCCTTTGCCTTTGAGCTATTGTTAATTCCAGCCATCTGGCTGCTGGTTCGCCAAACTCCAGTTCCTATGACCCCGCCAACCTTACCGCTCGACTGGGTAGGCGGACTATTATCATTAGCAGGATTTGGCTTCACCCTGGCGGCCTGAGTTTAGCCTCAGATCTGGGCTGGTGGCAACCCAAAGGCGATCCCCAAAGGCTAGACTTTGTGCTGGCTCCCTTCGGGATTTCCATCGTACCCATCCTGATTGCTTCTGGCTTAATTTGCCTGGGATTACTGATATTCTGGGAGCGGCAGCGATCGCACCGTGGAATGGTTTCGCTGTTGCGATTGGGTGTGTTTAGCCGTCGAGTTTATACGATCGGTTTAGTCATAGGCACCCTACACACGATGATTAATGCTGGGGTGCAGTTTAACCTGTTTCAATTCATTCCGCCCGTCGTTGGGTTAAACTCCTTCAGAACGGCACTTACGGTGATGCCCCTCACCATTGCCCAACTCATTGTTTTGGTGTTGCTGGTTAAACGACGACCCCAGTTTCCCCCGCGATCGTTGCTCCAGCTCGGTCTAGTGGCGAAGAGTGTGGGAATTGCGATGCTGTTTGCCGCTATAGGAAATATCACTTCCCCTTTAAGCTTGATGCCCTCTCTCGTGGTGATGGGCATTGGCACTGGGCTGTTTGTAACCTACATTACCTCCCTTGCCTTTTCGGATACTGTGGAGGAGGAAAAAGCAGAAGCCAGGGGGGTCTACCGTCCATTTCAAAATTTGGGAGCATCCCTGGGGCGTGGCATTTTAGGGACTTTGCTCGTGAGTCTGGCCTCGCTGAGAATCGTAGACGGGATTATTGCTGAACTCGGACAGTCGGTTGCCCCAGAGGTGCGTCGCAATGCGATTCGATCGCTACAAGTTGCAATTCAAACCCTCCGACGCGATGAACGTCGAACCCTCTTTGCTGACCTGCCCGAACGCATACAGCCGACCCTCACCACAATTTTCCAAACCTCAGCAATAGATGCGATGCAAAACACCTTGCTGATTATTTTGGCCCTGTGCCTGTTGTGCTTAGGGCTATCGTTTTTATTGCCCAAAACGGTGAAAAAACTGGAGGCTCCGATCGAGTGAAGTTTGACCTGCCATGCTCAAGGCTAAACCATGTGTTCTGAACGATCAATCTGCTGGGTCAGGACTGCACCACTTCCCGAAAAAACACCGGGGCATTTTGCCACCGTTTGTAAGCGCGATAACGATGAAACAGTTCACGTTCTGTAAAAAAGAACAGAGAGACTGCCTCCCAAAGAAACACCCACCCGCCGATAAACAAGGCTTCCGCCATGAGCGAGAGAAAATCCCGCTCTCCATATTGCTCTGAGAAAACCGAGCCAAACCACAGAAACGCAAAACCAAGGATAATACAGCGCAGGATTTGAAGATTCGTCTTACCGATCTCTCTTTTCAGCAGGTATCTTTTAAAGGCAAAGCTATTCTTCAGACCACTTTGCACTTCTGCTTCCAACTTTTCATCCCGTCTACCTGGAGGAATGGTAAAACATAATTCAACCGGATGACGCAGCGGAATTTCTTCGGAACTGCCTTCTAAATAAAGCTGGAGATCGGGGTCAATGTCTCGTCGTTTAAAGGGAGCGGGATCCCATTCGTTGAAAATATCTGAGTATTGATCGAGGGCAATCTCGATCATGTAAAATCCTGTAGATTGATCGATCGAGTAGATTTCATTAAATAGTTTGTCCTGTTTCATTGTTTCTTTAATGATAGAGGATGAAAGCTGCACACATCAGATACATTCTTCCTGTCGATCGCAAACAAAAACTCATCTGCGATCGCTGAAAAATATTGCTCACGGCGAGTCAGATGGTGCAGCGACTGGGGTTCCTTGCTGCTGAATCACTCGTCCAGGGCTAATAAATGAAATGCCCTGATTTCCAGTTGTTGCAATCATCAGTGCTTCAATTACCGGTTCGGTCACTGTGGTTGCCGCAACCCATTCCACAATAAAATTGGCCCCAATGCCACCACTGGTATCTTCAGCCTCCACTAAATAATCGACAGAGGCTAAGGCGGGAAGTTCGATCGGCCTCTCTAAAGCGTTTCTGACGAGTTCCCCCTGGCTATCGTAGTAGCGTACAGCAGTGAGAATTAGAGAGTTTTCCAGATCCGTATTACGAAAGCTCAATGTTGCAGACAGTTGCATGACCGGGTTATTCACATTACGCTGATAAACGTGAGAATACACCGGCACATAGACCATTTGTCCTGTGACAATTGTTTCTGTCTCCACGACCACCGTGTTGAACTGATCTTCCATGCGCAGTGGAGTATCTGAAGCAGTTGGTTGGCAGGAATAAGTCACCACACCGATCGCCGATATCAGCAAAAAGCGATACAAACGCAACATAAACCAAAAAGTGACTGCCTACAGCAGAGTGCTAGAGAAGATGATTTTCAATCATTCTAAATCCTTTCCCCCCTAAAGTGTCTCAAACAAGGGCTGGAGGTCAAACACATGGTAGCCCCAGGCAGGTAAATCGAAGTACAAACCAGAAACTAAACTGTCCCCCGATCGTTCATAACCGATCGGATTCATTAAATCCTTCAGATAATACATTTTGCCTGTGAAATCGTTATCCGGCAGCGTGACGTAGCACTGGCTTTGATGGGGTGCATAGTTGACGATCGCCAGCAATTTTTCTCCTGCTGTATCTTCCCAGGCAAAGCTGATGAAATGTTTCCATGTTTCGTTGTCCTCCGATGCAGGGGCGCAGTGCAGCAATTGCCAGCTTCCCCGTCGCAAAACCGGCAACCGCAAACAGTCCAGCAGTTGTTGATAAAAGGTGTAGAGTTCTGGATCGATCGGTTCAGATGGGCCGCGCTGAAGATGCACTGAAATTTTGTGCTGAAATCCTTCTAGCTGTCCCTGATGCAAAAACCGTAACCCTGGACTGAGAAAAGACAGAATGGCGGCGGCTTGATGGACATCGGGTGAAAAGGCGTTGGCTGCACGCGCTTCATCGTGATTTTCCAGGAAACGAACAGATTGACTTTGATAATTCAAATCCGCCCAAAAGTGTTCACGGACTGGTTCAGCTTGCTGTTCCCGCAGGCGATCGTACAGCCGTTTGTCGTAGGTATAATCGAACCCCTGCTGTTGCAGCGTCCATTCCATATCCCAGTAAACTTCTGCCATAAAGACAAAATCAGGCTGCTGATACTGCACCTTTTGAATTGCGGATTGCCAGAAAGGTTCGATCGAAATGCCCCAGGTATGTTGGAAGATCTCCGGCAGAATCAGCATCGCCATATCACACCGCAGTCCATCACAGAGTTGAGCAATAGACTGCAATTCATTCAGCATCGCGGTTTGCAAAGTGGGGTTCCCGTAATTCAGTTGCAGGGTGTCGGGCCAGCCTGCAAAGTAGGGATCGCGTCCGTGGGCAAAGATATACTCACCCTCATATTCTCCAGATAGAGCCATCCGGCAATAGTTTTGCGGTTCTCGCTCTAACCATTCCTCGGTTCCCTGCACAAAAAAATCAGGATCAGATTGCACCCAGGCATGATCGGGAGCCATATGGTTTGGGACAAAGTCCAGCATCAGTTTTAAGTCACGCTGACGCAACCGATCGCGCAACCGTTCGATCGCTGCATTCCCTCCCAGGCGATCGCTCACGGTATAGTCTTTGATCGCAAAACAGGAACCATACACATCATCATCACTGAAGTCTGCCAGGAGTAGGCGATATTCTATCAGCCAATCCGGGTTCGATAGGGAAACCATGCGTCCTGCCTCTCCCGTCTGCCAAACTCCCAGGAAATACACCCAGTCAAAGCCAAGAGTGGCAATTTCATCCAGAGCCGCATCGGGAATATCATCCAGCGTTGCCGGACGGTTCAACTGTTTGGATAGCATTGCTGTCCAGACGCGAGTATTGACCTGATAGAGTAGAGGATGGGTGAGTGTTGACATGGGTTAGATTGGCGAACCTACGTTAACTTCGTTCCTTGAACAGGATAATCAATACCGCAAAATTAACGCAATGTGTTGATGGGCAGATAGTGTTCATCATCCACCAGGCTCACTTTCCCTCCCTTAGCCAACACCAGCTCAATGACTTCATCCACGGCATCATCCATTACCTCTACGCCACCAGGCTGATCCACTAGCTCTAGCTTGCCGCGATCGGTAATGATCGCAGGCACATGATAGTTTTTTTCTACCAACAGCCGTTTTCCTCGTCCTTCGTGGGCTAACCGCCACGCTTCCCCGATCGTCGAAACGAACTTCTGGGCACTGATGGCATTCTCTAAAATCTTGTAGAGCTTCCGCTCGCTGTGCCTCTCGCAGCGATTCGACGATCGGCCACACTTGGGGCGAAAGTTCGTGAACGGCTGCACGGTCAAAATTACCTGTTAAGGTTCCAGCAATCGTCGATTTGGATTCAGACACTTCTTGAAAGAAAGCAATTTGCCAATCGACTCCTCCCACAACCAATGGCAATTCTTCTTTGTTATCAGGTGATGTCCGATGAGTGGATAACAAATTGAAAGGGCAGGCACTTGGGTTAAAGATTGCAATTCATTAAGGTCTTGTCGTTAATTGGGGCGAGTAATCATTATGGTTTCCACCCAATTAACGACTTAAACTCTTCTGCCTATAGAAGTTCTGAAGTTCTGAAGTTCTGAAGTTCTAATGTTCTAATGTTCTAATGTTCTAATGTTGATCAGACGATCGTGAGAGCGATCGATCGCATCTCCAATCAGGAGGCATCCTCAGTAGATCTAAAATGGGTTCGTTTCACAGGGATCCCTGGGGTTGATCCCCCTAAATCCCCCTTAAAAAGGGGGACTTCAACCCCTCTTCGGCTCGGTTCCCCCTTTTCAAGGGGGCTAGGGGGGATCTAAACAAGGTTTGTGATCTACTGATCCTGGATAATGCCCCCTGTCACTTATCAAGTGCCATTAAGCGTACTTTGCCAGCTCAGCCGCACTCCCCTTTAGAACAGTTTCCTTCGTGAAGTAGCCCAATGCCTGAATGATGCGGGCCACGCAGCCCGTCCACCCCGTTTGATGGCTGGCTCCGATGCCTGCCCCATTATCCCCGTGAAAATATTCATAGAACAGGATGAGATCGCGCCAGTGGGGATCCGTCTGAAACTTTTCAGCCGACCCATACAGGGGACGACGGCCCAATTCATCCTTAAGGAAAATACTGACAATGCGCTCACTGATACATTCCGTTACCTGATACAGCGTCAGATGGTTGCCAGACCCCGTTGGGTATTCAATGGTAAAAGAATCGCCATAGTAACAGTAAAATTGCAGCAACCCGCGTATCAGCAAAAGATTCATTGGCATCCAGATCGGCCCCCGCCAGTTAGAATTACCGCCAAACATGCCAGAGGTTGAATCTCCCGGTACATATCCCACCTTGTACTCCTGTCCTGCATGGTAGAAAGAGTAGGGATGCTCCAGGTGACAGCGCGATAGCGAACGAATGCCGTAATCGCTGAGAAACTCAGATTCATCCAGCATCCGAGAAAGAATGCGGCGGAGCTTATCCTGATTCAAAATCGACAGCATCAAGCGTCCTTGCACTCCAGGCTGTGAAGCCAGATGAATATTACTGGTTAATTCGGAATGCCGCGTAATGAACTTTTCGGCTTCTTCCCGGAAGCGCGGTAACTTCTCAAAGGCTTCCTGGGGAAAAGTTGCCACTGCCATCAGCGACAATAAACCTACCAGCGATCGCACCTTTAACCGATTAGACTTTCCGTCTGGCAGGCGCAGCACATCGTAGAAAAATCCATCTTCTTCATCCCACAATTCGTCCTGGTGATCACCGATGCGATCCATCGCCCCAGCAATCCACATCGTATGTTCAAAGAACTTGATGGCAAAGTCTTCGTAGAGCGGATCGTGCAGAGCTAGCTCGATCGCAATCTGAAACATCTGCTCGCTGAAAAACACCATCCAGGCTGTACCGTCTGCCTGTTCTAAATGACCGCCCGTGGGTAAATCTGCACTGCGATCGAATACGCCGATGTTATCCAGCCCCAGAAATCCCCCTTGAAATAAGTTATTACCGCCCTCATCCTTGCGATTCACCCACCAGGTAAAGTTAATCAGCAATTTAGAAAAAGCGTATTTGAGAAATTCAATGTCTCCCACTCCCTCGTTGATGACGCGATCGCGGGTATAGATCTCCCAGGTTGCCCAGGCGTGAACGGGCGGATTAACATCCCCAAAATTCCATTCATAGGCGGGAATCTGACCATTGGGATGCAGATAATCTTCTTGCAGCATCAGCATTAACTGACCTTTAGCAAAATCGGGATCAATCATGCTAATGGGAATTACATGGAACGCCAAATCCCATGCAGCATACCAGGGATATTCCCACTTGTCTGGCATGGAGACAATATCATCGTTGGCCATGTGAAACCAATCGCTGTTGCGTATATGCTTGCGCTCAAAGGTAGGGCCCAGGGATTAATACCGCGTTCCCGCAGCCACAGATCAACATCGTAGTAGAAGTATTGTTTTGTCCACATCATTCCCGCCAACGCCTGCCGCATCACATTGGCGCGATCGGCATCTGCCAGCACAGAGGGCGGAATCACAGTTGCATAAAATTCATCTGCTTCCTTGATCCGAGTTGCAAAGACTTGATCAAAATCAGCAAATACCTCGCTGAGCTGAACCGGAGATTTTTTGCTGAGGCGTAGACGGATCACTTTCGTTTCGCCAGCCTCCACCATCAGTTCGTAATGGGGAGCTACCTTGGTTCCCACATTGTAAGGGTTAACGGCATCCTGTTGTCCGTTGACAATGTAGTTGTTGATACCATCTTTGACGTAAGGAGTGTCGTTCGCTGTGCCAAACAAGCGTTCATGATTCGTTTCATTTTCTGTGAACAGCAGAGGCACAACACCATCGCAATAGAAATAACCTTCAGTGATATGCTGCTTCAATAAATCATTTGTAATCTGAGCATGAACTACGCTATTTCCGCTTCCTTCGTACTTCGTCAGTACTGGTCTAGAACCCGTATCTAACCAAGACCAGGTGTTACGAAACCAGAGGGTGGGTAATACGTGGAGTGGAGCTGCTTCAGGGCCTCGGTTGGCAATGCTGATTTTAATTAAAATATCCTCAGCATCGGCCTTAGCGTATTCCACAAACACATCAAAGTAGCGATCGTCGTCAAAGATGCCCGTGTCCAGTAGTTCGTACTCCAACTCATAGCGATTGCGGTTACGGTTCGTCTCCACCAGGTCATTGTAGGGAAATTCCGCCTGCGGATATTTGTAGAGATACTTCATGTAGGAATGGGTGGGCGTGCTGTCGAGGTAAAAGTAATACTCCTTGACATCCTCACCATGATTCCCCTGACTGTTGGTTAAGCCAAACAACCGCTCTTTTAAAATCGGATCATTGCCATTCCAGAGTGCTAGCGCAAAGCAAAGCAAATTATGGTCATCGGTAATGCCGCCCAACCCATCTTCACCCCAACGGTAGGCCCGCGATCGGGCATGGTCATGGGGAAAATAATCCCAGGCATTGCCGTCTGAACTGTAATCTTCCCGCACCGTGCCCCACTGCCGCTCGCTGAGATACGGTCCCCACTTGTGCCAATTTGCTTCGCCCGTCCGAATTTGTTCCAGCCGTTGCCTTTCCGCCGTCATAGATGCCTCACCATTTTGTGTGTTAATTGGAGTACTTAATGGCTAATGTTTAATCTGAGACACAACCTATTCTCTCCGCGCGTCACTCATTGCGCGTGAGATAGTTACTAATTGTCTGGGGCAGCATAATCATCCAAAACCCCGTGACGATAAAACTCATTCCCGTAAAAAAGCCTAGCAGCCAGATTGCGTTGAAGGGCCAGCGATTCAAAATCAAGATTCCTAAAATCAGTGCAACGATGCCGCTAAACAACATCCAGCCCCAGTTCGGATCAGGACGCACTTTAAAGGCCGTGATAATTTCAAGAATTCCTTGAGCCACAATGACCCACCCCAAAGCCAAGGTTAGGGTGAGCGTGGCTCCAAAAATGTTACTGAGTAACAAACCTGCAACAGCAATGTAGAGAATGCCGACCAGCAACTTTAACCAAAAGCCGCGTTGTCGCCAGGCTTGGATGGCATAAACCGTGCGGACAATCCCTGCAAATAACAATATCCAGGTGAGGATGCGGGCAACGGCGATCGAACTCAAGAGGGGGTTTAGCAGTGCGGCAAGTCCCAACAAAATCATCAAAATGCCTAATGCAATCAACCAACCGAAGCTTCGTTTGACATCATCCGTCACTTGTTCGTTCATGCAGCTTCTCCAAACAGGATGGATTAGATGGTTACAGGACAACTTGGTTAAACGGCGATCGCTGGTTCAATCCCGAAACTTTTCCCCGCAAGCAAGACTTTGTTTCCAGCCATTTCTATGCTGAACCGTTTTCCAGATCTATAAATCTATCTGATCCTAAAACTCTCAAGCATCCGAAGCAGGAACCTGCCATCAGCCTGACTTGACAGTATCTTTAACCCAGTAAAATTTCCAGATGTTGTTATGTTCTTTTAAAAACTCAGACTGCTGACTCAGCATTGATTTAAGCGGACAAAACCTGCTTTTTAGCGTAGAACAAAAAAATATGAAACTGATATGAAGGAAATTTAGCCCTGAAAATAGGCAGTCACGAGGAGGAATCTCGCCTAACTTCCTTGGTTGCCACCTTGTCAAAGATCAACGTCCTAACCAGCTCTAACTCTTCAGCGGTCACTTTATCGTTGGGTTGCACTGCCGCCCAAATCCTGTCCTGCTCGGCTCCACTTGTGACACCATCTGCCCTGGCCGACCCAACAAGGGTATGGAGTCTTTCAAGTTCTTTCTCCGCAGCAGATAATTCCTCGTGGTTTGGATGTAAGCTTTCCATAAAACTTTCCTACCTTCTGACAACTGCTTCTGCCGTAATAAGCTGGCGTTTTCCGCGTGGATGGAGGCAAACTAATCGATCTTTATTGTTTTTTAATTCAATCAATTTTTACCTTGGAATTCCTACGCCTACTCAAAACCTGCTCATTCATTCCGCCATTAACTTTATTTCATGAGGAATACATTCACAGGAATATGTATTTCTCCTCTGATTATGCGCCTGAAGAGATTTAAATCCGCAATCTTAGAGGCATTTAATTTGGATTTTCCCATTCAAATAACGTTCATGGAAGAGTAAATTTAGAGCGGCAGAGATTGTGACGCTGTATAGACTCCGTTCAGTTTAAATCAAGATTATATGAAAACGATATGGGCGCATCCCATTTATGCAAATCTTTCACGGCGCAGGATCTTGCCTGCCCGTGAAAGATTTGCCCTGCAACGCATTATTTTCCTTAACTTGACACCAATGGCATCTGGCTCGCCCAGTCCACTCAGCAAAACGATCGCCCAGATATTTGAGTGCTGTTCGAGTGCAATGGTTTATCGAGTGCCATCCAGGCTGGTACGAGCCGCAGCCGCCAAAACAACCGTTGCAATACCGCTAAACAGCAGCCCAATTCCAACTAAAAGTCCCAGTACCCAAATTGCGCTAAATGGCCACTGTGACCAGATCAGAATGCCTAAAATGATCATCAAAATACCGTTAAACAGAACCCAACCCCAATTAGCCGATGGCTTAAGCTGGAATGCCATCACCACTCGAAAAATGCCATCAATAAAGAAGTAAATTCCAATAATCAACGTTAAAGAAGCTACGCCGGCCAGGGGATCTGCAATCAGCAAAATTCCTGCAATGATGGCAAGGACGCTGAGGAGCAGTTTGAGTGCAAAAGAATTTCCGGGTCGGTTGTGGCGAAAGGCATAAACCGCTTGAATAATACCGCCAATGACCAGCAGCCAGCCAAAAAATATTCCCGTTGCCAGGGAGGCAAAGAATGGAGCTGCGATCGCAATTATACCTAAGACGATCAGTAAAATACCTAGAACGATCGACCAGACCGTGCCTTCTTTCAGAGTTCTTCGCGTTTCAGATTCCATTAATATTCTCCACCGTTAAAAACCTTCCGTGCGGTACTGGCTGACTTTGAGTGATCAACGCCAGTTACTTCAGTTCAGTTTGATGACTGGTATTCACGCATCAGCCTTCCTCAGTTCCGTACCCACTGCACTCAAACAATGGGGTGCATTGAGGAACAATTTAGACCTGCCAATCCCTGCCTGTGAACAGGTAATGGTTTAAAGGGCAATCCCAACCCCTAGGGCAATCAGTACAAACATAATCAGGGCGATCGCCAGGAAAATGCCAAACAACACGAAGGCAATCGTCGATGCACCTCGCGCCACTCCACTAAATCCTAATGCTCCAGCAATGATTGCAATGACTAGGGCGATGATTGACCAGGTTAGTAAATCCATCGCTGTAACCTCTGTATCAATATGTTGAAAAATAACGTGAATAGCGTTTTTCTTCTTCGCACTAAAGATATAGCTTGCGTCTTAAGACATACTTCTCAACAATTCACCCGCGCATTCAGAACTTGTTTGCTCTGCATACCCCCTGAACCTGACAGCATCCATCACAATGTGTCAGGGATTGACCTGCAACCCCAAGGAATACAAATTACATAAAATCGAAAATTTAATCTCCAGAAGGGGCACACTGCTGTGCGCCCGTACAGAAAAAATCGGAGTTATTTAATTTGCGATCCTAAGCCTCATGAACCGAGTCATGGGCCATTTGGGTAAGCATTGCCTGGGCACTCCGTTCCGGTTCCCCATCCTTCGGATGACGTTGAATGTAGGAGCCATCAGGCTGAAGCTCCCACGCCTGACGATTATCCGACAGCATAACGCTCAGGATTTCCTGTAAATCCTTAGACAAATTTGGATCTTCAACGGGGGTCACCGCCTCGACCCGGCGATCGAGGTTACGCGGCATCCAGTCTGCACTGCCAATGTAAACTTCTTCCTTGCCGTCATTTTGGAAGTAAAAGATCCGCGAATGCTCCAGGTATCGCCCCACAATGCTGATCACCCGAATATTCTCGCTAACTCCCTTCACCCCCGGACGCAAGCAGCAGATTCCTCGCACAATCAGGTCAACCTGCACCCCGGACTGGGAAGCCTCATACAGGGATGCAATAATTTGTTGATCCACCAGGGAGTTCATCTTGGCAATGATCCGACCCAGTTTGCCGTTTTTACAGTGGTCAATTTCTCGGTGAATCATCGACACCATCCGCTCCCGCAGGCTAACGGGAGCCACCAACAACTTACGATACGATCGCTGTTGCGAGTAGCCCGTCAGGAAATTAAATAAATCTGTCAGATCAGCACCCAACTCTTCCCGACAACTGAGTAGCCCCAGGTCAGTATAGAGCTTGGCAGTTTTGGGATTGTAGTTCCCTGTGCCAACGTGAACATAGCGGCGGATTTCGTCGCCTTCCTGCCGCACGACCAACACAATCTTGGTGTGGGTTTTTAATCCCACCAGCCCATACACCACATGCACCCCCGATTCTTCCAGCTTGCGGGCCCAGCTAATGTTGTTTTCTTCATCAAATCGCGCCTTTAGCTCCACCAATGCAGCCACCTGCTTGCCATTTTCTGCGGCATTGATCAGCGCGTTGACGATCGGCGAGTCTCCCGAAGTTCGATACAGGGTCATCTTAATCGCCTGCACCTTGGGATCGATCGCTGCCTGGGTAATGAAGAGTTCTACCGAACTGGAAAAAGACTCGTAGGGATGGTGAAACAGCAAATCGTGCTGGCGAATTACTGAGAAAATGTCGTTACTATCATCCAGTATGGCTCCATCTTTCATTAAGTGATTCACTGGCTGAAGTCGAGGCGGAACCACCGACGACCACGATGGATCCTTTAACTGGGGCAGGGGTAAGCTCATGAAGGACATTAAATCCTTTAGCCCCATCAAACCATCCACCTCGTAAACATCATCCTCCGAGAGATCCAACTCCTGTACCAGCCGTTCTCGCACCGACTTTGGCATGGAGGAATGAATTTCCATCCTGACTGCCAAACCAGCAAAATGCCGCTTCCGCAGTTCCTGTTGAATCGCCAGCAGCAAATCATCCGCCTCATCTTCTTCCACTTCCAGGTCGGCATCGCGGGTCAGGCGAAACAGAGAATATTCCTGAATGCTCATTCCCGGAAACAGCATTTCCAGGTTGTGGGCAATGACCTGTTCCAGGGGAACCCCTGTCCATACCGTCGGCTGGCCCGTGTGGTGCTGCAACTCTTCCGGCAGCGGAATAAAGCGAGGTAAGTTACTGGTTGGCACTTTGACCCGGGCAAATTTCTCCTCTGCGTTGGCCGAAGCCTTTACCACCACTGCCAGATTCAGGCTGAGGTTAGACATATGGGGAAACGGATGGCTGGGATCGACTGCCAGAGGAGTCAGAATTGGAAAAATCCGCTTTTCAAAATATTGCTGAAGATAGAGCCGTTGTTCCTGGTTCAGGTCAATGTAGTTGAGCAAGTGAATGCCGTTATCAGCCAGTTCTGGGCGAAGCACCTGTTCAAAATGTTCGTGCTGTTCCACCACCATTGGGCGGAGGAGTTTGCTAATGTCCTTCAACTGCCGCTGGGGCGATCGGCCATCAGGAGTCAGGGAGGTGACATTGGCATCCACCTGATCCATCAACACGGCCACCCGTACCATAAAAAACTCATCCAGGTTAGAGCTAAAAATCCCCATGAATTTGAGGCGTTCCAGCAAAGGAGTCCGGGAATCAAGGGCTTCACTCAAAACCCGGCGATTGAACTCCAGCCAGCTTAGTTCTCGGTTGAGGTAATACTTGGCATCAGTGAGGTTGATCTCGGATGGGGTCTTAGTTGGTTCTTTAGTTCTGGCCATAGCGATCGGCAGAGAAGGGCTTCATACAGCACCGGTCAAGTGATTTACAAATAGTGCCAAATTTACTGAGAAATAGTAAAGTACCCTGGAATACACTCAGGGAAACAATACTAGCGGCAGAAGGGCTTCACTCGATAAACCTGATCTTAATTGTGGCATTCTCTACGAATCTCGGCATAACTTATATTGAAGCATCGCTGCCATTATTCCGTAACCGCCAGGCCATTTCGAGCAACCGCACCCATCGCTTATGCACTTGTTTAGGGGTACATTTCAATTGCTTGGCAATGTCCTGATCATCCATATGTTGTTGTTTAAGTCGCAGCAGTTGCTGTTGTTCTGGTGAAAGCTGTTCGACAAAGGCTTCCCACTGTTGATTGGGCAACCCCAGGTTTTGGTCTAAGTCTGCACCGAGCCACTGATGAACCAACTGCCACTGATGCGATCGAGAGAATTTTTCAACATGGTACTTAAATCGCTGTTGCAGATAGTCTCTTTGCCGGGCAGAAAGTCCCAGAATTTCATCAATTTCCGGAGCGGACAGATCTTGCAACTTCAGGGTCAGGTAATCCACGCAGTCCGTCTGCCCCTGAGACTCCAGGTATTCCATCAGTTCCGTTACAATCCGATCGCGCACGACAGAATCAGCCGGGTCGATCGCATCGGCAACCATTTGCTCACGGACTTGCTGCACCACCGGAGAACGGCTGTGAATTTCTGCTTCTTCCCCCTTCGCGGAATCCATCGCCAATTCCATATCTAAAGAAGTTTCAGGCGGTTGGCGGTTGGCAAAGCCTTGGGCCCGCAGGACGATGAGCTGCTGGCTACGCTGCCCTCTGATACTAATCCGCCGCTTGGCATAATGTTCGGTGAATGCCATATATTCAGCCAGTTCTAACCGCGTTTTGGGGGAATAGTCCTCCGCTAGCTGATGCTCTCGCCGAAAGGCCCTAAGGGCTTCAATGTAAAAACCCTGCAAGAAATCCTCGACCAGGTTATAGCGAGCATTAAATCCCAGTTGGGCCCGTCCGGGCGCAATATGACGATAAACCATCGTACTGAGGTGGCTATGCAGGTCAACCCGTCCTTGCCGGGAACCCAACTTATGATAATGCAGGCATTTTTGCAGGCGATGCCGTCCTAAATTTTGTTTCCAGGATTGAATTTCTCCAGAGGCTTGAATGCGATCGCTTTTGGCACAAATTCGTTCTACCTCTGCAGTAATCCGAGCTAAGACCCCATACATGCGATTAGAGGCAGGTGGGAGTTCTGAATGAAACTCAGCCAGTAAAAATTGCGTCAATTCTACAGAGTCAGGGCGGGAGTCAGGGCGACTGGACTCGTTGATCGGTTCCAGGGGGCTAGGCAATTTTGAGGATTCTAAGTTCATGGCGCGTCTAGGGTGATGCACAACATTGGTAGAGAGGCTTGGCAGAGTGTTTTGAGAGTAACTCATACTTGCAAGAGGGGCTGAGTGAACAGATGAATTTTGGAGCTGGGAAAAAGCTTCTCAGGTCATCTAGTTTCTTTAGAACCCAAATCTAAGCAAGTTGTTTCTGTTCTGCTCTATACTCTGCCTACAAGATGGTTCGGGTTTCCTACGGTAATCCCTGACTTGGGGTAGGTCACTTTCTCAGGTGGTTTCCTGAGCCAGGCAAAAAGGCTTGTTAGACTCATCGATTCAAAGCTTTTCCTCTAGACAGCAAATCCAGAGCTGGAGAGACATTGCGGCGATCGTAAATTTTTTTTGCCAAAACAGCTCCCCTGCTGTCAGTAGACAGTTCTGAATCTGGTTAGCGAATCACTGGGTTAGCTCCTTTTCAAGGACGATCGGACAAGCTCTTTTTCCCAAGCTTATCCGCTAAACTGCCACAAGTCACAGCATTGCTCTCACTGATCGGCAAAATGCTCCACAGCCGATCGGGGTGATTACAGTAGGAGCGATCGAAACAGTAAAACAGCACGCAGGACTTTCTCCCCGTGCTGCTTGTAATGATTCACCTGTTCACAGTTCGGCTTCTTTGACTGGGCGAGTAAGACTTCGGCTTGAGCTCAGTCGAAACGCTGCCCACCCCACAAGAATTTTAGGAGTTCTGCTTCTTTAACTGGGTGGGCAAGATGCCCACCCCACAAGAATTTTAGGTTATTAAATTCGCATTCCTAGCGAACGGTGAGAAGATAGCGACCCCGTCCAGATGAATCGTAGGCATTGGCAATCACCCGATAGGTTCCCGTCAAGGGCAGGGTAATGGTCAACGCTGAATTCAAGGTGCTGGGAGATGCATCATCATTTTCACCAATCACCTGATTGTTGGGATCGAGCAAGATGAGATAGGTATCAAATTCGCTACTTTCCAGGGTGATCGTCACCGTTTGTCCTGCGGTGCCCTGAAACGTGTGTTCTTCGTACAGCGAACCATCCTGGAGGGTGCGAGAGTTCTGTCCTAACAGTCCCTCCATCCGCAACAGCGGTTCACTGCTCCGAGCGGCTGACGTTGCTGCTGCCAGTTCCAGCCGATAGTCCCCCGTTTCTCCAGGTGCGAAGGAGTTAGCCAGGATAATGTATACGCCATCATCGGGGAGGGTGACCGATAGACGAGAGTTGGGCACGCCATTCTGACCATCCTGCGCCAGGGGGGTACCACTGGGAGTGAGCAAGATGAGATAGGGGTTAAAGGTGCTGCTCTGCATATCAATCACCACCTGCTGCCCCGATCGCCCCTCAAAAATATAGGCGTTATAGAAACTGTTATCTGCCGGCAGAATGCTGCTGCGGTTATCCAGACGACCCTCCACCCGAGTATTGAGGGCCAGGGTTTCAACCCCTCGACTTCCCGCAATCAAAGGTGATTCCCGCTGGGCTGTTTGCGGGGCGGAACCTTGGTTGACCGAGGTCAGGAAGGGCTGAATTTGTTCGACGGGAATCGCAAAGCCAATGCCGATGTTCCCCGTCGTCCCTCTGGGCGCGTAGATCGAGGTATTGACCCCGATCAATTCTCCATCGCGGTTCAGGAGTGGGCCCCCCGAATTACCCGGGTTAATGGAAGCATCGGTTTGGATCAGTCCTTGATCTCGATCGATCCGACTGACAATCCCCTGAGTAATGGACCCCTGGAACCGTCCAAACGGATTGCCGATCGCAAACACCTGCTGTCCCGGACGCACCGATCCGGCGCTGGCGAAACGAACCGTCGGGAAGTTATTTCTTCCACCTCGAATTCGCACCACCGCTAAATCTAGTCCTGCCTGGCCATAGCCGATCACATCTCCGGTGTACTGCGTCCCATCCTCCAGGATCACAGCCACCGTTCGGGCTTCACCAATCACATGGGCGTTGGTCAACACCAGTCCATCAGAGGTAACAATGCTGCCGCTTCCAGAGTTATTGTCCGTTTCGATGGATACCACCGCAGGACTGACCCTTTCATAGACTGACTCTGCATCCTGGGCATAGGCTTGTTGAGTCCTGGGCGACTCCAGCGGCGCAATACTCAACAGGTCAATGGGTAGGGCCGCGTTCAGCAAGTTGATCCCTAGCGCAGTCCCTACGATCGCAAAGCTAGAGGAGGCTAGACGAAAAACCTTAGTATTCATAAGTTCATCATTGACGATGGGCGATCGAGTGCTACTCAAAAAAACAGAAAAACTAACGCACGGTGAGAGTATAGTTCCCCCGGCCGCTGCTGTCGAACGAATTGGCCATAATTCGATACGTTCCTGCTGCGGGGAGCGTAAAGTTAATCAGGGAGTTCAAATTGCTTGAAGAGATATCATCGTTCTGAGCCAGGACTTCCCCTTCGGCATCAGTCAAAACCAGGAAAGTATCAAAATCTTCGCTTTCCATGTAGATACTGATGGACTGCCCCTCTTCTCCAGTGAATTCGTACTCGTTGTAGAGGCTGCCGTCTTCTTCGAGCACCTGGGAAGAAGATTCATCCAGCGTTCCTTCTTGCTGTAGGAGTACGGGGCTGATACCAGGGCTGGAAATTTTTAGCGTATATTCTCCCGTTTCTCCCGCCGATAGGGAGTTCGCCAGGATAGTATAGGTTCCCTCGATCGCCAGGGTCATCTCAATCTGTGATTCTTCAGTGGCCCGCGCCCCACTTTGAGCAATGCTGCCGCCATCGGCAGAGAGCAAGATCAAGTAGGGAGTCAGCTCATTGCTGCTCATCTCAATCACGATCTGCTGCCCTGCCTCCGCCTCAAAGGTGTAGGCATTGAAATAGCTGTTATCACTGGGTAAGGTGCTGCTGTCCTGGTTTAAGTCCCCTTTAATTTCGATGGGTGCTTGAGCCAGGGTCAACCGTTCGGCGGGGCGACCTCCCGCCAGTAAGGGAGGCAAATCCGGTGTGCTGAGGGCAGTACCATCCTGGACTGAGGTCAAAAAGGCATCAACGCGATCGGTAGCAATGGCAAATCCAATTCCGACATTCCCCGAGCTGTTTCTGGGGGTGAAGATGGCACTGTTAACCCCAATCAGTTCTCCCCGGTTGTTGAGCAACGGCCCGCCGGAATTCCCTGGATTAATTGCGGCATCCGTTTGAATCAGTCCTCGGTTGAGATCCAGACGGCTGACGATTCCCGTTGTCAAAGTGCCCTGAAATCCAAAGGGACTACCGATCGCAAAGGCCCGTTGTCCGACTTGTACGCCTTCCGGTTGGGCCAGGGGCACAAAGGGCAAATCCGTGACATCATCCAGAATTTGTACTGCTGCTAAATCCAGTCCACCCTGCCCGTATGCAATCACTTCGCCTTCAAACTCTCGCCCATCTGCCAGGCGTACCGTTACCGTTTGAGAGCCTCTCACCACATGGGCATTGGTCAACACTAAGCCGTCTGGACTAACGATGCTGCCACTCCCTGAACCCGTTCGGGCTTCAATGGCAACGACCGCCGGACTCGCATCCCGGTAGACGCGCACATTCACGTCTTCCTCCGCATCGACCGCGATCGCCAACTGTCCGCTGGTTTGACCTAGCTGAATAGGATTGAGGAGTTCGATTGGCGTAAATGCATTCAGAAAACTCAGACCTAAAGCGGTGCTGAAGATAGCCAAACTAGATGATGCCAGGCGGGAAGGATTCATACTCATAAGTGCAGCTTGATTGCGTTGTACAGAAGCTATTAATAAAATACGCAGCAGCGATCGCCGATTTCGTTCACTCCTCAGGGCTTTACAGGATCTTGGTTAATTGTTGGTAGCGATCCATTTCCTAGCCCTTTCACGGTTACTCCACTTCTATTACTGCCTACCATCCCCTATGAATGTCAACGTTAGAAATGTGAATAATCATAGAGTGCCCTACTAATAATCATAGAGTGCCCTAATTAAGCCCTAAAAAAGGGGCGTACCAACCGTGCGCCCCCATTGCATAAATTTCTTCAATGGATTCCAAAATTGTAAGGTGTTTAACCCCAATCGTCTGTGTAGTTCACGGGCTGATAATCTACGTAATCGGAGGAACCACTGCGACGGCGGGAAGTGGGAGGTTTCCGACGAGAACGAGGGCGATCGTCATCTAAGCTGCTCGGACGAATCACCTCACGGGTGTTAGAAGAACTGCTGGAGTCATCCCAATCATCCCGGCTACCTCGTTCAGGCGGCAGACTGGAGGTGCGAGATGAACGGGGTTTGCGAGGACGATCGCTCAGGCTGGGTCGGTCAGCACTACGACGGCTAGACGAACGACGGATCTCTTCCCGTCCATAGTCATCGTCTCTAGAAACTGCTTCTCTAGTCCCGCGAATCCGGCGGTTGACGGGGAAGCGATCGCGTTCATCCAGGGGAGGATAGTCATCCAGTTCTGCTCGATAGACCCGACTCACCGGCCGCTCATCGTCAACGACTGGAGTATTCCGTTTCGCCTGTTCGGTGGCAATTCCCCTGAGTCGAACCGCCTCATAGGCAAACCAGACGGCAGAAACCGCAGACAGGGTTTGGGCAAATTGCAAGATTGGATCAAGCCGCCATCCCTGGAAGAATAGAATACCGCCACACAGTAGAGCGATCGCAGCAAAGAAAATGTCTTGATCTCGTGCTAGAGCCGGACGCATGGTTCGCAGGGCATAGAGTCCTGCTCCTGATAAAGCAAGAGCGATACCCAGAAGGCTAGCCCAGCCGAATCCAATGTTTACCATTACAGTTCTCCGATGTGATATCCCTATGTTAACGAGTCAGGTGATGAAGCCTCCACCGAAATTCCTGGTAAATTTCCAGCAAGTTTCGGCAGGTTCCTGGTAACTGTACCCTCATCTGCGATCGAACTGTCCGTAAAATAAACCACAAAAGGGTTATAAAAGCGAGCGACTCCTGCTGAAAGCTGCTGCTCGATCGCATGGGCCAGATTGAATCACTCAACCCAACCTCAAACGCCAAACAGCAGCTTCAGAAAAGCATTAGGAACGCTGAATTTTATCTTTCTGGCTGATGAAAACCAGACCAACCACAATGGGAATGACAACGATGGCAACACCAGCCAACAAGCTGTAGAAGAAGTTCACTAAAGAGGGTGTCATAAGGTTTTATCCCTAGGTTCAGGCAAGTTGTTCATTAATTATCTTATCGGTCTGTTAATCCTTTGAGAAGATCTACTAAGAATGAAACCCGGAGCCGATCGTCCCCTCTTCCCAAAAACCGCCGTAAATCCAGCCATAAAGCAAGCTAAAATATGAGACAGCCTAGTTACAAAGCTTAAAGATTTATGACTGCTGCAACGATCGCCACCTGGGTTCTGGCTCCTCTGTTCGGGGTGATGATTCTGCTCTTCATTTTCCGCATCGTCTTGACCTGGTATCCCCAGTTTGACCTCACCCGTTTTCCCTTCAACGTTGTTGCTGTCCCCACGGAACCGTTTCTTTCTCCCACCCGAAAGCTCATCCCCCCCCTGGGCGGAGTAGATATCTCTCCCATCATCTGGGTAGGGATTTTTAGCCTTTTGAGGGAATTATTGGTGGGTCAGCAGGGCTTGCTGTTCATGATGGAACGAATGGTGTAAGGGAATCCGTAGCGCAGGCATCTTGCCTGCCTCTAAGCTCCAATCCTCCCTTTAAGCCTCAATCACCACCCGCAAGTTCCCCCGTTTCCGCACAACCCGACAGGCGGTTGCCCCATTCGATTGCTCAAACTCCAGATCCAGCATGGTCTGCCCGATCTTCAAGTTTTGCAACGAGAGATGATGCACGGATTCCGGTAGAGTCGGCTGCACAATCCTCAAATAGTTCCCTGGTGCATCAGGAACCAGATTCACCATCACCTGCAACAGTTGGAAGATCGTCCCCGTTGCCCAGGCCTGGGGTGAACAAGCCACTGGGTAGCGTACCGGGCTGCTGTCGGGCGTACGCTTAAAACCGCAAAACAACTCTGGCGGTCGCTGGTAGGGTTGCTGAACCGTCATATCCAGAATTCCCCTGGCAATTTCCAGGGCTTGATCCACTAATCCCGAAGCTCTCAGTCCAGCCGCGATGATGCCGTTGTCGTGGGGCCAGACTGAACCGATATGGTAGCCCATGGGGTTGTAGGCCGACGATGAACTGCTGAGGGTGCGAATTCCCCAACCGCTGAACATATCTGGAGCCTGTAATCGCTCGGCAACACTACAGACCTTCTCTGACTCAATAATGTCTAACCCCAGGCAGTGACCTGGATTAGAGGTAATACTATCCGCCGGATGTCCCTCTCCATCCAGGGCGATCGCATAAAACCCATGCTCAGGCAACCAGAAGTCACGATTAAACCGCGTCTTGAGGTTATGGGCATCTTCCAACCAGCGATCTGCCAGATCGATGCGCTTCTTCATCCGGGCGATCTGACTCAGGCGCGTCTTGGCGGCATAGATGTAGCCCTGAACCTCGACCAGCGCGATCGCCCCTTCCGCCAGTTTGCCTTTCGAGTCGAGGATGCAGTCCCCCGAATCCTTCCAGCCCTGATTACGCAGTCCGCCTTCCGATTGGCACTCATAGCGCAAATAGCCAGTTTTCTCACAACTGCGATCGATCCATTCCATTGCGGCTAGCGCATTGGGCCAGAGGCGATCGAGTAAGTCCTGATCGTGGGTCCAGGCGTAGTAGTCGGCATAGAGCATCAGCCAGAGGGCCGTGGCATCCGCCGTACCGTAGTAAGGGGTGTGGGGCACTTCTCCACAACGGGCCATTTCACCGAAGCGAAGTTCGTGCAGAATCTTGCCCGGTTCCTCTTCCCGCCACTCATCTTCAACCTGTCCCTGATACTGGGCCAGGGTCAACAGCGTTTGTTGAGCAATTCTAGGATCAAGAATTAAAGTCTGAGCAGCGGCAATCAATGAGTCCCGGCCAAATAGCGTGGAGAACCAGGGCACTCCCGCAGAGAGAATCTTGCCTGTGCTGAAGGTTTGTCCCAGCAAGTAGATATCCTGTTCCGCTCGCTCGATCACTTGATTAAGGGCACGGTTATCGGTACGGATGCGAGTGACACTATCGCGCCAGTGCTGTTCTTCCATTGCTTCCGCTGCAATGGCTTGCTTGAGGGTGGTTGGGGCACTGACAGCCGAGACAGGGTGACTATTGATGAAGGGTTGCAGCCGATAGCCCAAAGCCTGAGTTTCGTGAGGTTGAAGGGTAAGATGCCAGATGGCAGTGTAGCCTTCAAAGGTATCAGGCTGGCGGTGGTAGAACTGGATGCGGGATTCTATCAGAGCTTTGTCGCGTCCCTGGTAGGCTAGCGTCAGTTCCCCCGTTTCTTTAGCCAGGGTCTGCATACTCGCACTGCCACGTGATGTGAGATCGTCCTTCTTGATGCGGCGTAACAGCGTCCCTCCACCACTACGAACGAATCCCCGAATTTGAAACAAATCTGCAAAATCAGCATCAAAGCTCAAACTCAGATCAAACTGCACTGGGCGCGTGCTGTAGTTGGTAATGATTAGCTCTTCAAACAAACCGCCTTGCAGCACAATATCTCGTTGGATACCTACGGTTTCTGCTTGAAAACAGCCCTCAACATAGGGATTGGCACAGAGTACTGAAATACCAAATCCGCGTTGCGCCGTACTGCTCAAAAGAATGGGAGAGAGTCCGTTAATTTGCAATTCCAAACGGCTGAGGAACCGGGTATCTTTACAAAACAACCCCAGGCTCATATCTGTTTCATCATCCAGGCACCCAGCAATGTTGCCCAGGGTATCGGTAATCAAAAACAGATCGTCATCTTTAACGGTCAGGGTGGGCTGCAACTGCTTGGTGATGGTACAGGGCCACTCTGGAATGGGGATTTGCTCCGCTGGGGCAAAGGTGCGATCGTCATCCAGTTGCACAATGTTTAGCTCATCAGGGTTCGGATTTGCTTCAATCGCTCCATTCGCGTCTGTAAGCCTTGAATCCGGGGAAGGGTCGGGAGTCGAAAAATCAGAATCAGACATTGCTCCTTGCATTTACACCGTTTGAATCACAGATTGAACGACAGAGTCATTATGACAGCAGATAAAAAATATGACAGCAGATAAAAAAATTGGGTTAATTGAGTTGGCAAATCCGCAATAATTCAGTGGATATACAGATTTGAATCGCACCAGATTATTCCGGGAATTGTTGCAGGTACGGATCAGCGATCGACAAATTTAACCATTATGGGATCGGTCATATTGCATACTGTCCTATTTAGGAATCATGGATGAGATAACCTGTGCAACATTTTGCTTCGCTGACTGGGCGGACAAGATGCCCACCCCACAAGAATTCCAGATTATTAAATTCGCATCCTGAATTAACAGCAACGGTCAGATTAATTGTTTAACAGAGCTGGCGTTTTCAGGTGTCCATTTTGATCCAGACGATCGGATATAACTTGATAATAAACCTGTTCATATCCATCCACCATTCGCTGCACATTGAAGTTGTTTTCCACATGCTGCCGACAGGCATGGCGATCGATACTGGCAATCTGATCAACTGCTGCGACGCATTCATCCAGATCCTGGCACAGGAAACCGGTCTGTCCCTGCACAATCACCTCTGGTGCAGAACCCATTGCCATCGCAATCACTGGAGTACCGCAAGCCATCGATTCCGGCATCACCAACCCAAACGGTTCCCGCCAGGTGATCGGAAACAAGGTTGCCGTTGCATTGCCCATCAATTTGTTTTTTTGAGGATGATTTGCTTCACCCAAAAACTCGATTTGTTTGCCATCAATCAGGGGAGCCACTTCCTGCTCAAAAAAGACCCGATCGACTGGGTCAACCTTTCCCGCCATTTTCAGGTGCCATCCCGTCCGTTTCGCAATCTCGATCGCCACTTGGGGGCCCTTTTCAGGAGAGATGCGTCCCAGGAAAGCTAAGTAGGGCGGTTGTTCTGGCTCTGGGTAAAACTCAAACCGATCGACAGCGATCGCGTTGTAGACGGTTGCGACGTAGTTCAGTTTAAGTTCTGTCCTGCGTTGTGAGTGAGAGATGCTGATAAAGTTTTGCTGCCGGTGGCGAATAAACATCTGCTCCACTAGCGGGGTGAAGATGCCGTGGATCGTGTGAACAACGGGGGTTTTCGTCAAGCTGGCATAGGGTAAAGCTGGAAAATCAATGTGGGAGTGGATCACATCAAATTCCTTGGCCCGCTCAAACACGCGACTGAGCTGCATCTGATCATACACAGCAGCCTCTTGATGGGTGATCTCCAGAGCGCGCAGGGGCTTCGGCGATCCGGGTTCTAGCCTGGCGATCGTCTGGGAATCGCCCGTGGCAAACAGTGTCACTTCATGGCCACGACGTACCAGTTCATCGGTTAGTAAACTGACGATTAACTCTGTTCCACCATAGGCAGGGGGAGGTACACACTCCCAGAGGGGGGCAATCTGAGCAATCCGCATATTAAATCTCCCAAGTAGTGCAGAGGTAGTGTAAAGAAGCAGTAGATCTGAAAAATTAATTTTGCATCGACCGTTATCGATCGCCTGTGGTGCTTAAGAGGATGCTTTAAAAGTCCTGTTGTTGGCAGCAAAACGGTTTGGATCCCTCTGAATCCCTTTTACTAAGCGGGAATTTGAGTTTGGTTCCCCCCTTCTTTAAAGGGGTTTAGGGGGGATCTAACGGGTTTAAAAGCACAGAGAACACTTTTCAAACACCCTCTAAATGCTTAAGTTAAACAGTTGTTGCTGAATGATTTAATTTGTACAGAGTCAAACTGTTCTTAAAAACAACAAGTGTCCATACTTGAGGATTGAGTCAAGGAGCGTTTGTAAAATTTGACTATTAGTAGTAAACAGGTTAAACCTCAATTAATCCTCCTTCCGAGGAGAGACTTTGAAGTTAGTTTTTCTCTTTATACAGGTTAAAAAATCGCCGCTTTTTGCCTTCTGCAAAGATCAATAAAAATAGGAGCAAAGGATAGCTAGAGCCGGTTTTGAGCAATACTCATTGCCTACTCTTCCTAATCCTTTACCCCTACAAAGATGGATTTTCTACTCTAACCTTTGAAGGCTTTGATCTTTTGAGAGTAGGTTTTAACTCGATGGTTGACCTGTTGCCAAAAGGTTTGAGGCGGAGCAGGCGGTAGGACTGGTTTGGGTTCACCCAGGTAGCGGTAATGTTCCCAGATTTCCCAGTAGGGACAGCCTGGCTGAATCCGCAGTCCTGCCCAGTGGAGGTACTGTAAGGGCTGATTCAGGTTGGGATCAAATAACCGATCGCCCTGAACCATAAAGTGGGAACTGCCCGCCCAGTTACCCGGTGCTTTGCCCGGACGACGCACGATGTTAAACCGTTTGGGAATGTGCTTCAACACCATGTAGTTAATGATGGGTTGATCGGAGGTTTTTTGGGAGAAATCAAAATATTCGGGATGAGCGGCACACTCCCGGAAGATGGCATAGAGTTTTTCTTCCGACATTAAGCCTTTTCTAGAACCCCAAAATCCGCCGTTAAAAATTTCCTGACACTCGGCTTCTGTAAATACACCCTGCTCAATTACGGTTGGTGTAAAAACGTTAGCGATGCCGCCTGCGTGTTGATAGTCTGCACAAATAAAGTCGTATTCCTTTAAGTAATTCAGGTTATTGGCGATTGGCTCAAACACGACAATATCGGTGTCGATATAGATAAACTCATCAAAGGCTCCAAACCAGCAGGCCTGTTTGCGAAACTGATTGGGACGGGCAAAAAAACCTTCCCCAAAAATTTCATAAAGCTGATGGGACAGGCGATCGATAAAGTCCAGATCTTCGTAGACCGTTACGCCAAATTGAGCTAATGCGGCGGCGGCCTGTTGATAATTCTCATCGTAGGGAATTAAAACAACGGGTGTTTCTGGATCATAAAACCGAATGCTTTTGAGTAAAGCAATAGCCTGTTCTGTGGCGCGATCGTTTGCGGTGATATAAATCCCACGGCTCATGCTGATAATCCTTTGTAACTAATAATTGGTGAATGCATTCAGTAGATCGCAAACCCTGTTTAGATCCCCCCTAGCCCCCTTAAAAAGGAGGAACCGAGCCAAGAAGGTCTGAAATCCCCCTTTTTAAAGGGGATTTAGGGGGATCGAACGCAGGTATTGCCATAAATGCAAATTCATTTTCAATCTACTGACATTAGTAAATGCCTGGTGAATACCGGGCGAACTACTGGCGAACCAATCCGAGCTTACGAAACACGCGATTGGAAAGACTGGGAGGTGCATCGTAGGCGCGGGCGGGCTGGCGATAGGTCGGACGTTGCTCTGGCTCGTGGAGATAGCGATAGTGCAGAAAAATATCGCGGTAAGGAAACTCAATATTTTCTCCCTCACAGACCCGATTAATCAGACTGGAAGATAGACCAATGTAATGGAGATAGGTAAGGCGATTGCCCCGATCGTAGAGCAGGTGATTTTGCTCAGTGAAACCAGGAGAGGTGACACAACACCCCGTTTTTTGCGCTGGAGGCAACTGTAACGCAAAATTATAAATCGATCGCTCCGACTTCATCACCATGTAGTTCAGTACGGTTTGATCAGGAGCCATCGGGTACAAAATTTCCGCATCCCCCGATCGCAATTCAGCAAGCAACCAATCCTGCTGTTCTGGCTCAAACAAATTCCGCCTTGAGGCATAAAGTCCGGAACAAAAGATTTCCCTGGCAATGCGAGGAGCCGCAAAGACTTGGTTTAACTTTGGTGAATTGACCTCATAAACGTGAGTTGGATCTTTGTATTGGAAGTCGTACACCACCCAGTCATGATGCTCTAGCTGCTGAAAAATGGACTCCACTGGGTTCAACAGCAACGTATCTGCATCCATATACAGGAAGCGATCGAACGGGCCATCAAAGGCACAGAATCGTCGATGGGTTCCGACCCGATAGTAAGCCGTCGGATCACCCAATCCCCAACGCTGGCGAGCCGTTGGATGGGTATCCCACACCTGCCGCACGAACTGATCCCACTGTTGAATCGAGTCTTGATCGGCATAAAGCTGGACATTGGGACGGCGAGCAATTTCCGCCCGAATCCGATCGCAGCGATCGTCGTAGGGATACACACAAACCGGAAATGCCCCCATCATGGCTTCAATGCTATTGAGCAAGGCCACAAGCTGGTGATAAACCTGGTCGTTTGCCAGGGTACAAATGCCGTCTACCATAGGATTTTGAATTTTGGATTTTAGCGGGTTAAGATCGGGCTTCCACAAACTCAGACAGCCAGTTGAGTAAATTCAACTTGTGAAGAATAATCTGCCGGGCTTCAGCGATCGCCTCTTTTGCGGCATACCAGGCTTCAGGACTGGAAATAACTTCTTGAACGTAGGCCATTCCCGTTTCATCCATGCTGGGTAACCGCAGGAAGCTACCAGGAGGTAGAAGCCGATCGGCGGCTGACCCCCCATAGTAAATCGGCAAACACCATGCCAGGAGCGAATCCCATAACTTCTCACTGACATACCAATCGTTATCGGCATAGTTTTCGATCGCCAGATTGTAATAGTAGGGAGCCATCCCATACCATTTGTTCTTCAATTCGCCACCGCTCCGAACCTCCTGGGGTAATCCCCGCCCATAAAAGTCCACCTCCAGCGCACTCTGCTGAATTTGGTTGAGAAACGCGAGTCGCTTGCGGTGATTCTCGGTGCGATTAATTCCAGAGGTAATCCAGCTACAGGGCTTGACCTTTTCGGGAGGAGGCATCTGATCTAGTTCGCGAAAAGAATTGGCGTGATACCAGATGGCCGGCATGTAGTCGGGAATTGGCGCAGCCTCTTCTGGCCCAGAAACATAGTCGCAGTAAGCCCTGGCGGCATCGTAGTTGATTTGATTCTTATGCAGAATTTCAGCAAGGGGCGGCTCTCGGAGCAGGTAGATCGATCGGGCTGGGGGAACTCCCCGTAAATCCTTTGCCGTTAGACTAACCGGTTGGGGCGAGGGTTTCAGGAATCGATCGCGCCAGCTTTTGCGGGAAGGTGGAGCAAAAAAATCGTACTGGTACAGCAGTAGGAAATCTGGATTGGGAGCGTTCTTAAGCATCTGGATATTTTTCCAAACCCCACAGGAATGAGGGGTCTGCTGCCAGAGCCAGTCGCTTTGGTTTAACCCCTGGTAGGAGGTAAGCATTCCAACGATTTTTCTGCCCATGATCAGGTGCGGTGCGGATAGATGAATTGCAGGTGGACTATTCGTAGAATGCCCAGAAATCAACCCGCCTCACCATGACTCAGTAACCACCCATGCGATCGAGTGGGATTCAGTATGAAGGAAAGACGGACTGAAGGTAAGATGTAAGACGATCGAGCCACCCGGTTGAAGGAGTATGAGTTAAAGGGGAATAAACTCAGTCATTGATGCGATCGTGGATCAAACAATCTGTAATGATTCTGCCTGGTTGATTGGGCAGGCAAGATGCCTACCCCACAAGAGTTTCAAGTGATTAAATTTGCGTTCCTTATGCGATCGTTCTGCTGCTTTGACTGGGCAGGCAAGATGCCTACCCCACAAGAATGTGAGTAGATCAGATTGCCGACTCCCGACCTCCCGACCTCCCGACCTCCCAACTCCCAACCCCTGACCGCATGACTACCACCAAATTTCGTCTACCCTCCATCCGCCTGCTGGCTCCCGCCTCATCCCTCTCCACTCAGATGATGATTGTGGGAATGGTGATCACGCTGGCGTTTATTCTGGCCGCTTTGTTCGCTCCCATGCTGCAATCCTGGGGTTGGATTCAGGATCCCCTGGAATCCCTGGCAAATCCAATTCACCAACCGCCTTCTGCCGATCATTGGTTTGGCACATCCCGGCAGGGCTATGATGTGTTTTCTCGAACGCTGTTTGGCAGTCAGGCGGCTCTCAGAGTTGTTGTTTTAGCGACTATCTTAAGTGTGCTGATTGGTGTACCCCTGGGAATGTTGAGCGGATATCTGGGGGGATGGGTCGATCGCCTCTTGCTCTTTTTGATGGATACGATCTACACCCTGCCAAGCCTCTTGCTCTCAGTCACATTAGCCTTCGTCGTGGGGCGTGGAGTCTGGAATGCAGCGATCGCCCTCAGCATTGCCTATGTGCCGCAGTACTATCGCGTGGTGCGAAACCATACGGTCAGCATTAAAACGGAATTGTTTATCGAGGCTGCTCAGGCTATGGGAGCTTCCACCTGGCGCGTCCTGACTCGGTATCTCTTTTTCAACGTGATTCAAAGTGTTCCGGTACTTTTCACCTTGAACGCTGCCGATGCAGTGCTGGTGCTGGGAGGCCTCGGATTTTTGGGGTTAGGCTTACCCGAAGGGGTTCCGGAATGGGGAAGAGATCTGCAATACGCCCTGGATGCGCTGCCGACTGGAATTTGGTGGACAGCCCTGTTTCCTGGACTGGCTCTTACCCTCCTGGTGGTTGGGTTATCACTGGTGGGTGAAGGTCTAAACGAGGTGATTAATCCGCTGTCGAGGGGTGAATAAGAAAGGTTTCTCGCTTCTCCCCTCAAAGCTCAAAAGGTACTCCCATTCCAGCCCCACATCGATCCCTTCGCATCCGCAAATTCGATATAGGTGCGATTCGTTGGGACACTGAGAGCCTGATTGATCTTCTGGCAAAAATCCTGGCTCATTGCCTTCGTTTGCGTCGGATTCATCGTGCCAACACTTTTGATTTCGACATAGCAGACCGGATCAGTGGTTCCCGCGAAGGTCATGGCCACATCCGGTTCAAAAGCCGTCATCACGTAGGACTCTGGCTTACCCAGATGCTTGGCCAAACTTGCGGACAAGTCCTTCAGCAGGGCTTCTACATCGGTTTTTTCAGGAGATGCGATCGAGGTTTGAACTTTGATCAGGGGCATGATTTTGAGTGAGGAGTGAGGAGTGAGGGGTGAGGAGTAAGGAGTGTTCGCGGAGCGGGGGCGAAGATTCCTATCCGCCGTACTGCCAGCCTGTACTTTCTAAGAGGAGTGGGTCGCCTTCCCGGTGAACCCCTGCGGCAATGACTTCGCCGACAAAAACCGTGTGATCGCCCTGCTCCACTGAACCGACAACGCGGCATTCTACATAGCCCAGCGTGTCAGAGATAATGGGGCATCCCGTTTCGCCCAGGTAAAACTCAACATCTTCAAACTTGTTCCCAACCCGACGCTGCGGTTTAAAGAATTTTTGCGCGAGTTCCTTCTGTTCTGCTGCCAAAATGCTGAGGGCAAAGACCTGACTGGCTTTGATCATGGCGTGGGATTTAGAATCCTGTTTGACGCAATTAACCACCAGGGGCGGCTGAAACGATGCCTGCATTACCCAACTGGCGGTAAAACCATTGACTTCATCTCCCTCTTTCACGCCGCAAATATACAGCCCGTGAGGAATTTTCCGCAGCATTGTTTTTTTGGCCTGTTCGTCCAGCAAGGGGCTACCTCCCGATCGCACTCTACATGGTTCAGTGTAGACAGCCAGGGGACGTTTGAGAAGGGAGTTGTACCAGGGCGTTTGCGAAAAGGCTGACCAGGAGAGGATTGTAGTGAACAAATCCCCTAGAATTTTGGCGTAAATTATTGCAATGGTTGCATTGGGTTATCTGGGCGGGCAAGATGCCCACCCCACAAGCGCCAAACTCCATCATCCTAAAGTTAGGATTTATCAGTTTTGCCAGTCGTTAGTGCCAGTTGAGCCAATCCTGAGGCTTCAGGAAGGTTTCATACAGAGCCGCTTCTGGGGTTCCAGCTTCAGGTTGATAGCTATATTCCCAGCGCACCATTGGCGGCAACGACATTAGAATCGACTCAGTCCGACCATTGGTTTGCAGTCCAAAAATTGTGCCGCGATCGTAGATCAGGTTAAACTCCACGTAGCGACCCCGACGGTATAGCTGGAAGTGCCGCTCCCGATCGCCCCATTCAGTGCCCTGTCTGCGTTCCACGATCGGACAATAGGCTGGCAAGAAGGCATTACCACAGTCCTGCACAAAGGCAAAGACTTGCTCCCAGTTGCGCGGTTCCAGCTCACCTACCGCATCACTATGGCTATGGGCCGGGCTGTCCGCACTTGGGCCGTGATATAGCTTGCCTGTTCCGTCCTGGTAGTCGAAGAACACTCCCCCTACCCCGCGCGTCTCCTGGCGATGCTTCAGGTAAAAATACTCATCACACCAGAGCTTAAAGACTGGGTAGTACTCAGGATGGTGGCGATCGCAGGCATCCTTCAGGGTTTGGTGGAACTGCACCACATCTTCCACGATGGGATAGTAGGGCGTAAGGTCGATACCACCCCCAAACCACCAGACAGGGCCAGCCTCAAAGTAGCGGTAATTGAGGTGAACCGTCGGCACGTAGGGATTACGGGGATGCAGCACCATGGAAGTACCTGTGGCGTAGAATCCGTGCCCGGCCGCTTCTGGACGTTGTACCAGGATGGAAGGCGGCAGGTCTTTGCCCCATACTTCCGAGAAGTTTACCCCTCCCTGCTCAAACACGCCTCCTGCTTTCAGGACTCTGGAACGGCCACCACCGCCCTCTTCCCGCACCCAGGAATCCTCCTGAAATTTGCCTTCTCCATCAACCGCTTCCAGCCCTGCACAAATGTTATCTTGCAGGGATTTCATAAACTCACTGACCCGCTGGCGTGAATCCGATGGCGGGAGCGATCGCTGGGAATTTGACGATTTTTTATCGGGGAAGGATTTCACCATAGCCTTTGATTAATGATGCCAACGAACGGAATAACGTGGATAGTCCTGGTGCGATCGGATAATTTCCAGACCAAAAAACCAGTCCGGATCTAGGCTATACCGAATTTGGACACAGAAAGTAAACAGTATAAAGAATGTAACGAAGATCTACAAAATCTCTCTTGAGAGGGGTTATCAATTTCCCTCATTTCAGTAAAGATGACTTCAGCTCGTTATCAATTTAATCTTGTTAATTCTGGTGAAATGCCGAAAGGATTAGCAATATCCAGTCAGCAATATTTCAGGGGTATTCACAAAGTGCTCTAGCCTCATTTCAACCCATTTTTAGAAGAGTACGAATATTACTAGCAGCTATAAATATTTGTTGCGATACTGTATGGGAATGGCGGTGGTTTGTAATCAAAGCTGCTGAACTGCTCCTGGTTTCTGTAACAAATTATGTTTGATTATGGTTGAACCGTGCTGACGAGTTTGATGAATTTCTCTAGAGTAAAAGCGACTCGTTTACAATGATTTAAGCCAAAACGAAACAAGCGGATTGGGGGCAAACCGAGAACCGATCGTTTATTCACGCTTCCAGTAAGGTCTTCAGCGTGTCGTGTATTAGCTTCCTCCGTTCCGGTGCTATTAGATATGGGAGATAAGCTAAAATGGCTGGCTTTTGGTATAAATTAACACACAAATCTTTTGAGCCCTTCCCGCCTCCGGTCGGAACGTACCAGGTGTTGAGTTCAGCGTCGGCGGATGACCTGTGGCAGAAAGTGGTCAATCTCGCTGATGTCTCCTGGCATCCTCTCTTGGCTAGAACTAATGTGCCCTATGGGTTGATCCCTAAGCCGGGACTGATTTATCGAGCTGTCAGTCGGTTATTTCCCATCGCCATCCGGATTTTTGTGGAACGGGTGCAGCCGGGTGAATTGCTCAGTGTACGCATTTTCGCCTTGCCTGGGTTAGAGGAACGAGTCACCTACCAGGTGGAGTCTACCCTGTGCGGTACTCGTGTAACTTACTCCGTCACCCTGCGGGGTTGGCTATCTCCCCTCGTCTGGTCAATTATTCGTCCCTATGCCGCTCGTGTGGCTAGCGAACTGGCTCAGGCCGCAGAGCGCGATCGCCAGCAGCCCCCTTCCACCCGTCCTAAGTTCACCAGTCCTGACATCCTGACTATTTTCTTTTCCCTTCCCTTTGTTTTGCATCTGGGCCACCGACTCTACGAAACCCTGCCCCCTTTTCACTGGAGTTATTTCTGAGGTTCATGGGTGCAATTTGTGGTTTTAAGTATTCGTTTAACCCACGGGTAGAACTACGAAATTTCTATGGGCATTCTTTGACTGACCCCTGCCCGATCGCCGCTCTGGTGGGCACACCCCACCTGTAGAATATCTGTAGGAGAGAGCCGATACGGAGAGATTCCTGACGAGTAAGTCGGGATGGAGAACATAATGCCTACAACCCTTGATACAAGTTCGATTCTAGATGTCCTGCGACCCGTACAAGACCCCGAACTCCAAAAAAGTTTGGTGGAATTGAACATGATTCGCCATGTGAAGGTCGATGGCGGTCATGTGCGCTTCACCCTGGTTTTGACGACCCCTGCTTGCCCCCTGCGCGAGTTCATTGTGGAAGATTGTGAACGGGCAGTCAAAAGCCTGCCAGGGGTAGAATCTGTCGAGGTGGAAGTCACCGCAGAAACACCACAGCAAAAGCCATTACCCGATCGCACGGGCATTGACGGGGTAAAAAATATTATTGCAATTTCCAGCGGTAAAGGTGGGGTTGGGAAAAGTACGGTGGCGGTGAATGTGGCCGTGGCTCTAGCCCAGGCTGGGGCAAAGGTAGGGTTAATCGATGCGGATATCTATGGCCCCAATACCCCGACCATGCTGGGGTTAAGTGATGCCAAGGTGACAGTGCAGCAATCGGAAAAGGGCGAGGTGCTGGAACCTGCCTTTAACTATGGGGTCAAGCTGGTTTCAATGGGCTTTTTGATTGATTTTGATCAGCCTGTAATCTGGCGCGGCCCGATGCTGAATGGCATCATTCGGCAATTTCTCTATCAGGTGCAGTGGGGCGATCTGGACTACCTGATTGTCGATATGCCCCCCGGAACCGGAGATGCGCAACTCACCCTGGCTCAGGCTGTGCCGATGGCGGGAGCGGTGATTGTGTCTACACCTCAAACCGTTGCACTCCTGGATGCGCGGCGCGGCTTGCGGATGTTCCAGCAGTTGCAGGTTCCGGTACTGGGCATTGTGGAAAATATGAGTTACTTCGTGCCGCCGGATTTGCCCGATCGCCAGTACGATATTTTCGGTTCTGGAGGGGGTGAGAAGACTTCCAAAGAATTGGGCCTACCCCTGTTGGGCTGTATTCCGCTGGAAATGCCGGTGCGGGAAGGGGGCGATCGGGGGATTCCCATCGTGATCGATCGACCAGAATCGGCTGCGGCTCAGGCTTTGGTGAAGGTATCCCAACAGATTGCAGCACGGGTTTCGATCGCGGCCTTTGCCTGATATTGGATTGAATGCGCTTTACCGTTGCATGAAAAAGTTGGGAATCGCTTGGAGTACACTAGGAGCAGATCACATTCCTGCCGTTATTACGTTACTACTGCCCATTATGATGATTCTTCCAGGTTCAGCGGTTCGCGTTAAGAACGTCAATGACATTTACTACGGATATCAGGGACTCGTCCAGCGGATCAGCGGTGGCCGGGTTGCAGTCCTATTTGAAGGCGGCAACTGGGATAAATTAGTCACGTTTAAATTATCGGAACTGGAATCAGTGGATGCCACCGCCGGACGCAGCAAGAAGTAGGTTCACCATGCGCCTTCCCCTGCCCCAATTTTCTACTCAAAATCGCCAGCCTGGGCACATTGCTGAGGTGATTGAAACCTCAACGACGGAGTTTTTGCCCAATGCCTGGAACCGGAGGATTTGAGCTTTGCCGTGATGCCCCCCTTCGGCAGTTGGGTGAAGGCGTTTGATGAGGAGTCGGGCAATCAAATTTATGCAGTGGTGTACCATGCCACAACCAGTCCGATCGACTCAGTGCATCGGGCTAGAGCATTAGGGTTGTCCTTGCAGGAATTGCGAGAGCAGCAACCACAGATTTTTGCCATGCTGAAAACGGAATTTCGAGCCGCGATCGTTGGGTTTCAGCCACCCCAGGCAACTCCCAGTAAATCCAAAAATGGCTCCAGGCGATCGAACCCAGAAACCAGCGTAAATGGTTCGCTGTTCAATACAATCTACCAGCACCTTCCACCCCGTCCGCCCCAGGTTCACCAGGCGGTTTACTTCTGCGAGGTCGAGGAAATCGTGCAGTTTAGCGAACAGTTTGACTTTTTGCGAACTCTACTGCAATTGTCTAATGCACCAGTGGATGCCTTAACTGCTGCAACCCTCCGGGAAATTTATCAACTGCGCCAGGCCGATCGCACCTGGTTAGTCCAGGCAGGGCGTTCCCTCAGTTTGCTACTCAAAGATGACTACGATCGCCTCCGAATCATTCTGAGTCAGGTGCATTTGTAGGGCATTCAGCCCATCTTGAATCTATCCCCCTATCTGACGGATCCCATCCAGATGATCCCAGCTAAACGAGCGGGGCATTAACCTCTTAGAGGGCGAAAAACAGGACGGGGAGAAGCCGAAGCAGGATTTTGCCGGGTGCGGTAGGAACTCAGGGCGTAGGCTAAATCTTCACGGGTCATCGGGCCGAGCGGGTCGATTTGATTGTATTCCTTGAGATTGACAAACCCCGCCTTAATCGCCGTTGCCATCGATTTTCTGGCCCAACCTGGAATTTTCGATGCATCAGGATAGGGAGCCAGCACTTCGTTGATGGTTTGTTCGGGAAACTGAAAAACGCCATGCGCCTGGGCGAAAATGGCAAACGCTTCGGCTCGGGTAATGCGCTGATCGGGATAGAACAATCCTTCCCGATAGCCTGTCATAATCCCATTCCGGAGAACGAGTTGGATATCATGATAGGCCCAGTGGGAGGGGGGCACATCTTTGACATCCAGCAGGACGTGATGTTCAATATGCCGCTGATCAAGCCGAAAGGTTCTCACTAAAATGCTGGCGAGTTCGGCACGGCTCACCGTTTCATCTTCGCGGAATTCCCCATTTTCCGATAGGGTCATTAACCCCGCATCAACGACTTCCTGAATCGGATCGCGGACGGAAGACTGCACCTGGGCTACAGCAGCAAGCCCTGTGAGCAATATGGTCAATGAAAGGGCACTGACAAACCGCTCCATCGGAATCACTCCTTAACCACACCATTCGCAGTCACTACACTGATATACGCTATATCAACCTTAACCCTCGATCAGGCTATTTGAAGTTCCCAACTGTTTGGGAAGGCAAATCGGAATTCAGGAATCGGGAGCCAGGAATGTAGCCTGCTTTGTTTGCTTTTGGGCAAGCGGTTACTTAGCCTCCCCTCTGTTATGCCTTCTATCCTCCGGAGTTGACCCTGTTCGTGTGACAGTATCTTCATCTGCACCCGGTGTTTTGACTTTCTAAGGGTTTGACTTTTCGATCGTTGTCTTTTGGGTCAACCGCCATTGAATCAAAAGCAATCGACCAGAGCAAAATGAAAAACGTTCCAACCTGTCCCAATTTGGGAGAGTTCAGGTAAACTCTTCACGATAGGGGACAATAAGCAGGCAAGCAAGTTGAAATCGATCGTGGCACAGGTTGTTTTAGAAAACGTTTACAAAAGTTTTCCCCATCAACGGGGCGATCGGGTGGTTCAAGCCCTGCCAACGGCTGCCGATCGCACGGCTCAAGGGGTCAGTGTGCTACGACGGATTGATCTGACGGTGCAGGATGGCGAGTTTATGGTGCTGGTGGGGCCTCCGGCTGCGGCAAAAGTACCCTACTGCGGCTGATTGCTGGTTTGGAAACCCTGACCGGGGGGAATATCTGGGTTGGCGATCGGCTGGTGAATGCCCTGCCCCCCAAACAGCGCGATATTGCAATGGTATTCCAGAGTTATGCCCTGTATCCCCACATGACAGTGTATGACAACCTGGCGTTTGGCTTGCGGCGATCGGGAGGCGGGAATCGGGAATCGGGAGGCGGGAATCGGGAGGCGGGAATCGGGAATCGGGAGGCGGGAATCAGGCGGGAATCGGGAATCGGGAATCGGGAATCGGGAATCGGGAATCTAAGAGAATCAAAACGCCAAAATCCAAAATCCAGAATCCAAACTCTCCGAAGCTCCCGTTCCCTGTGGCGTTCTCTGGTCGAACCCCTGATCGATCGCCCCTCATCGCCAAAATGGATGCGGGATTGGCTGGACACAGAGCGATCGATCGCACAACAGGTGTTAACCGTAGCGCAGATGCTCCAGATTGAAGCCTTGCTCGATCGCTATCCCAAACAGCTTTCAGGGGGGCAGAAACAGCGAGTCGCGTTGGGACGGGCAATGGCGCGGAATCCGCAGGTCTTTTTGATGGATGAACCGTTGTCGAACCTGGATGCCAAGTTGCGCACAGAAACCCGGACTCAGATTGTGAGTCTTCAGCGGCAGTTGGGCATCACTACAATTTACGTCACCCATGATCAGACGGAAGCCATGACGATGGGCGATCGCATTGCGGTGATGAATGCCGGACAAATTCAGCAGGTGGCCCGACCGTTAGAACTGTATAACGCTCCAGCGAATCGCTTCGTCGCAGAGTTTATTGGTTCTCCGCCAATGAACTTTATTCCAGTCCAGGTTAAAGCTCCGTTACTGATTCAGCACCCCCAGTTTCGGATTACGCTACCGGAATCATGGGAAGCCAGCCTGAAACCCTACGATGGGCGATCGATTACGCTAGGCATTCGGCCTGAACACCTGAGTGTGAGCTTACCTGCTCCGAAAAATCTCCCCGTGCAGGTGGAGCGCGTTGAAGCCCTGGGAAGTGAAACCTATTTGATGGTGAATTTGTCTGAAACTGCTGCCCGTCCAGGGATTTCTCCCCCGCTGCAAGTGCGGATTGAACCCGATCGCACCGTTACCATCGGCGAAACCCTCTGGTTGGCGTTATCGCCGGACAAAATTCATTTGTTTGACACCGAAACGGGCGAGGCGATCGTTTCTTACCCTTAACCCAACTAAAAACCTCTCCGGAAACCCCGTCGGGAATTTTGGATTCCAAACCCTCTGGCGAGTTTTCGGAGAGGCGGTAAGGCAAAATAATGAAGCGGCGATAAATCCTGCCTGGTTGGGGCAGGGTCTTGGTGGCGTATTTCTCGGATAGCTTAAGGAAGCGGCTGATGTATACCGAAAGTTCTTACACCCAATTTACGTTTTATTACCTCAATGGCCAGAGCGAATCGTTCAATGTCTTTGAGCAATCGGATGATCCGACGGTGCCGGGGTTACAGATGGAAATGCGTCGCTTCCTGGAGAAAGATTGGTGGATTTTGAATCTGCCGGAACAGACGGTCATGATTAATGTGGCTAATGTGGTGAAGGTTGAAGTCAAGCCAGTCATGAACCAGCTTCACGGAGAAGGAATTTTTAACAATGTGGAGCGGGTGACCGCGTTGAATCGGGGCAGATAGGGCTGAGTCCGTCGGCTGGAATAGCGGGTTGCAGGTCAAGGCGATTGGGGGTAAAACCAAGAAAAGCCAGCCGTTGAAGATGGAGGATAGAAAATCATGCCGATGGTGAGTTTGGTTCGGGCAACTGCCTATGAGCATCAATCTTTGCGATCGTCTCTGGAGCGGTTGTTGGAGCCGTTAGGAGGCATGGGCGCAGTGGTGAAGCCGGGCGATCGGGTGTTGCTGAAGCCAAACTTGCTGACGGGAGCACGGCCGGGCAAGGAATGTACCACTCGATCGGAGGTGGTGTACTGCGTGGCGCAGATGGTACGTGAGGCGGGGGGAGACCCGTTTCTGGGAGATAGTCCGGCGTTCGGTAGTGCTAAGGGCGTGGCGGTTGCCAATGGGTATCAACCCCTCATTGATGAGTTAGGATTGCCCATTATTGACTTCCAGGGGGCGCGATACCAGACGGTGAACACTGATTTTAACCATCTGCTGCTCTCCAAGGAAGCGATGGAGGCGGATGTAGTGATCAATCTACCCAAGCTCAAGTCCCATGTACAGTTGACCCTGACGATGGGGGTGAAGAACTTGTTTGGCTGTGTTCCGGGCAAGATGAAGGCCTGGTGGCACATGGAGGCCGGCAAGGATAGTGCCCGCTTCGGCAATATGCTGGTGGAAACCGCCCGATCGATCGCTCCCAATCTCACGATCATAGACGGCATTATCGGTCACGAAGGAAATGGGCCTAGTGGGGGAGAACCCCGGCTCTTAGGAGTCCTGGGAGCCTCAACCGATGTATTTGCCCTCGATCGAGCCATTGTTGATTTGCTCAATGTCAATCCGGCTGATATTCCCACGGTGGCAGCGTCCCAGCGGCTTGGACTTTGCCCTGATCCCGCCGAGATTCAGTTCCCGCTCTGCACACCCGCCGAACTTCAGATCACCGACTGGAAACTGCCTTCCCGCATGGCTCCGATCGACTTTGGCGTGCCCCGCGTGATTCAGTCTACCTTCAAGCACCTGTATATTCGGTTAATTAAAGAACCGATCGCAGCCTACAGCCGATTGAGCTAAGGAATGCAAATTTAATAACCTGAAATTCTTGTGGGGTGGGCATCTTGCCCGCCCAGTCAGCAAGGCAGAATGATTACAGGTTATTTGATCCACAATCTTAATCATGCGATTTCTCTGGCAGGGGTTTGATGCCCCGGAACCGTTCCTTCGCCGACTGAAACGCGACTTTCATCACCGCCTGAATTTTCTTCGGATCAGGCTTTTTACCGCCCATTAAATCCCCAAAATAGACACAGGCTCCTTCTCCCAGGGCCCAGGTATAGGCAGCAGCCCAGGATGCAGCAATCACACTGCCAAATCCGGGCAGGAATTTGATCAGTTCTCGCCCAACGGCTTGAGCCAAAAATCCGCCAGCGATGGCACTGGCCACGCCGCCCGCCTGGGAGGGAGAAAGGGTTTGACCATACAAATTCCCCAACACACCGATCATAGAAACTTGCAGGGCGGTGAGAACGGGCATCGTCGCAAAGGGCAGGGGCACAGCGGCGATCGTGGCAGCCATGATGGAAAATGCCGTCATGTAGTGCCGTCCCACATCTCGATACAGGTTGCCCAACTGTTGCCCCACCCCTTCATCTAAAAGCTGATAAATCGTACGAGCCTCTGCTTCGGGCAGCAACTCCGCCAGCATATCCCGAAAGGCTTCCAGTCCGTAAAAGACGGGATCATAGCCATCTTCCTCCAGGGTGAAATCAATCAAAACACTGCGATCGAACAACCCTGTGAACACTTGCTGAATTTCGGTATAGGCTCGCTGAATCTCCGTAAAGTCGGGGGGATAGGGAGGATGCTCGGTGGCAAGAGAAGGGTACAGTTCGTGCAGATTGGTGACAGCTAAGAGACAGGGAATATCGGGATGCTGTTTGCGTAACTGTTGGGCAATTTGCTGGAGCGTGTCCATCGCAAAGTCATTAATCTTAACCGTCAGGATCAAAACCCGGGCGCGATCGGACTTTTGTTTGAGTTCTGCCGTCAAGTCCTGAACGATCCCTGGTGTGTTCTGAGCAATGTCCCCCAAGCCAACGGTGTCCGTGAAAATTAGTAAGGGTAAATCATCAGAGGGATAGGCATACTGTTTCGTGTGCTGAGTATGGGGACGAAATCCCTGACCCACAATTTCAGCCGAAACTCCAGTCAGCCCACGGACGATCGAGCTTTTACCCGCCTGGGGTTTACCCACCAAAAGCGCTTCCGTTGTGGGAAGTTCTGCCCGTACCGTTTCCAATATTTTGGCGAGCTGCTCCTCATCCACGTTGAACCACTGCACCACTGTTTGAGCAATCTGATCGACGGGTAGCCGTTGGGTGATCTGATTGGCGATCTGGGTAGTCGTCTGATTCCACAGCTTCAGAACTGGATTGGACTGCTCCTTTCCCTTTAGCTCAAACGTTACCGCAGAAATGGCTTCAGGCGTGGTTTCAGAGGCTTGATTTTCAGATTGATTCTCAGTCTTCCCAGGGGCAGGAGTCGATTCGGGAGAATTTGTGAAATCAGCATCATGTGGCTCCATCATGCGATTCATCCAATGATTAGACAAATAAAGCTGGGGCGTTACGGATGACCTCACTAGAGTGATTTGGCGATCGATGGCGATCGGTCTATCCCTGCCCCCGCTTTCTCATACTAGTAAAGGATGGGCACAAACAGAGCCAGACTTGCAGTTAAACTAACTTTCCGACTGACCAACCAAAAGGTTAAGTTCGCTTCAGGTAAGGTTTCAGCCGTTGCGTTAATCGATTCATGCCATTCATTAGAGGCAGCTCCCCTACAGGTTGGGGTCGATCGCCTGGGGTGAGTGCAGTCCGTTGCTCCAGTCCATGCAGTTGGGCAATGATGCTTTCAACATGACCATCGCTGGTAAATTGCTCCAGGAAGAGTTCGTAGGCTTGTTGAGCCTGGGCCGCCGCCACCTCAGGATGGTTGAGCAGGTGGAGAATGGCTTGTTTGAGTCCGGCTGGATCTTCCGCTTCTACCCCTGTCACAATGCCCAGATCAATCAGCGTGGATGCCAATCCGGGGGTGCGTGTGATCACCACTGGACGTTTGCAGGCCATAGCTTCCATTAACACCGTCAACCCAGCAGAATAATGGTTGTACAGCAAGCTAACCACAACGATATCTGCATCCCGGTAAAGCTGGCGCAGATCCGGCCAGTCGTAGTGTTGAGCCACCATATTGCTGGGCATCACCTCTGGAAAGGCGACTCGCGTAGCGGCAGAGGCATTGGGCGACACGGCACAGGCCCGCACGTCGAGGTCTAAATCCTGAGTTGCCGCAGCTAACGTCCGATAGTCTCGTTGTTCTAACCCGGCACTGGCAATCAGGGGTCGTTGTTTGTCCGCCGACATCGGGCCAGGATTGAAAAACTGAGCGTCTGTCTGTTCGGGATAGACAAAAATTTCATGGTCGGCAAGCTGCAAGTGCTGTTGTAGAAAATCGGCTTTCTGCTGAGTGTTGGTCATGATCAGTTGAATCGGTTTGGCCCAGTTCAGGAGCTTGGTCAGGATCTTGGGTCTGGGGCGATCGGGAGCCATAATCATCACCACCAACTTCGCCCGAATGCCACGCAACGCACACAAAATTGCCAGCGGCAATCCAATGTCTTCACCCGCACAAACCACCAGATCTTCACTGCTCAAGTCTGAGGACAACTTCCGGGCTAACGCCCAATGTTCGGGTTGTCCGATGATGCGAGCCAGGAGCCGATCGAAACGGGTGACGATCGTTTTGTCGGGTTGGTGAACAACTGCATTCAATTGCTGTTGCAAAATCCACATTGTATGCCGGGGACACAAACCCATTTCAGCTTTGCGTTGAATGCCATCTAAGTCAAACTGCCGACTGAGCGCGATATGGTACTTCAAGTTGCCCTCCAGGATTTAAGACAAGTTTTCAGGAATGAAGAGATTAGGGAAGCAAATAATAAGACATGAAAACCAGAACCATAAACAGCAAGGGAACATGAAAAACCCATGCTCCATCTAACTGATGGTTGCACCACAATAAATCTGGCTTAATAGAAAGCGAACGATACGGGAGTGACTATAGAAAAACCGCCATATATTCAGCTAAAGAACCAAAAAATGGAATGGATGATGGAATTTTTATAGATCCCGAAAAGTAAGTCTAAATCGACCAGTTATCACACACGACTACATCAGACCAGACAACATCCTGGAGTGTTTAAAGGATGCTGTATGCTGACTCGACTAGCTCCTTGGAGCTATTTAATACACACTTTTGACCTCAAGCCCCGATGAGTGAAAATTTCAGGTAAGTAATTTTAGTTATAGAAAATTGCTATTCACGCTAATCAGGAGACAGTAACCTGTACGATTTGCTTGAAATTCACCTATCCATTGCTGAGCACTAGTTCTGCTAAACCAAAGCTTTTCTAACACTCAACCCAAATATGAAATTGATGCTGATATAACTCGCTCCGTAAAAATGAATGTATGACGTGTTAATTACCGGATAACGGATTCAACCTCGAAACGATCGAACTTCAACGTTGAATCACTGTGAGGCACTGACTAGAGAGAAATCGGACTGAGGTAAACCTTTTGTCCAATTCGTTTGTTCGTTAAACTGAGATTAAATGATCGAATTTGACCAAAGGAAGTCTTTGATGCGAGGCCTCACTAATTCTTCATATTCCCTACCCCTGTCAAGCGGTTTACTGTAAAAAATCCATAAAGCTATGGGGAACATGCTGAGTCGGTGCGGGAAAATACGGTTAGTGATAGTACTGATGATCAGAATTGCAGTTCCTACTGCTCTAATACTCCAAAAACAGGGTATCCAGCGTCTCTGCGGGTGGAGCAGGTTCCGATCGCCTGGGCGGCTGAACAGTAGGTGGGTTGCTCTGAGTTTCTGTGCTGCGGAACTGTTGGGCGGTTTTTTCCAGCGTGGAGACTTGCGTTTCCAGCAAAGCCAGGCGATCGACAATCTGCTGCCGTCGTTGATCCATTCCCTGAAGCTCTTGCTGAAGCCGTTTTTTCTCAATCACAAGCTTATAGATATCTAAAAATGCGGTTGCCTCAGACTGCTGCCGTGGCATGGTGCTAATTTTGGGGCGAATTTGACCTCTGGCTGACTGCTGATACATGGGGGTTCACCGCTAAGTTGCGCCTTCAGTATTCCCAGCCCGACAATCAGAGCTGCAACGCTTACAAATTGTTAGGATTTTTTGCTGGAAAATTTACAACATCGTGTCATCAGCTACAGTTATTGGAATTCCGATCGCAGAACAATAAGGGTTTATGGACAAAGAACCGTCTTCTACTGGTTTTGTCAATTTCCTTAACGTTATGAAGCCCCGAATTATTGTCTGCGGTTTGGGTCGTACCGGATTCAAGGTCTATAGCCTCTTAAAGCAACAGGGGGCAATGGTAATTGGCATCAACGATCGCCCTTTGCCCTATCTGGAAGCGGAAATTGCAGCCAGCCATATTCTGATTGGTGATATGTGTGCGGCATCGACTCTGATTGCAGCCGGAATCCAGGATGCCCATACGCTGATATTATCCAGCAGTAATGACCACAGCAACCTGGCCGCCCTGACTCAGGCACGGGTACTCAATCCCCACATCCGTATTATTAACCGTTTATTCAATGAAAGTTTAGGCGATCGCCTGGATCATATTCTGTCCGATCATTTCTCCATGAGTGTGGCGGCTCTATCGGCTCCCGTCTTCGCGTTTTCAGCTCTCGGCAACCGGGCGATCGGGCAGTTGCGGCTGTTTGATCAGCTCTGGCCGATTCGAGAAGAGTACATTGACGAAACCCATCCCTGGCGCGGCCGCAAGCTAAGTGACCTGTGGGACGATACTTCCCGGATGCTGATCTACTACCTGCCTGCCCATCAACAGGTGGATCTGGTAACAGCCGTAGTGTCTGGACGGCACCTTCAGTTGGGCGATCGGCTCATCATTGCCACTCAACCCCGGATTCAGGCAGTACAGAACACCTTCCGGCAACAGATGATCCGCATGCTGACGGGCTTCCGCTATTTCCAGCAGCATATCCGCCCCATGATTCTGGTGACGCTGTTTCTGTTCCTGACGATTTTTGCAGCCACCTTCACCTACATGATGGTGAATGCCCACGTTTCCGCAGCAGACGCACTCTACTTCTCGGTGGGTATGATCACGGGAGCCGGGGGGGCAGAGGAAGTAGCCGAATTGTCTCCAGACAGCATCAAGGTGTTCACAGTGATGATGATGCTGGTGGGGGCAGCAGTCATTGGGTTGTTCTATGCCCTGTTGAATGATTTGGTGCTGGGAACACGGTTTCAGGACTTCTGGAATAAGGCGCGAATCCCCCACCGCCATCACTATATTATTTGCGGATTGGGAGCAGTCGGCGTACAGATTTTGCGCCAGCTGCATGCTAACGGCTGCGAAGTGGTGGTGATTGAGCGTGATCCCAACAATCGATTCCTGAATATGGCGCGATCGCTGAAGGTGCCTGTGATTCAGGGGGATGCCAACATTGCTGCCACCTTACAAACAGCCTATCTGTCGGGTGCGTCTGCCGTTCTTGCCGTCACCAGTGATGATGTCACCAACATTGACATTGCCCTGACGGTGAAAGGAATTGCCCCCAGAGTCAAGGTGATTGTGCGAAATCAAAATCCTCAGTTTGCTGAACTGTCTCAACAGGTGTTTGACTTCGATGCAGTGTTGAGTCCGGTGGAGTTGGCGGCTCCTTCGTTTGCTGCGGCTGCGTTGGGGGGAAGGGTGCTGGGCAATGGCTTAACGGCTGACATTCTCTGGGTTGCCCTCTCAACGCTGATTACCCCCGCCCATCCTTTCTGCGGTCGGCTGATCAAAGATGTGGCGATGGATTCTGATCTGGTGCCGCTCTATCTGGAAGCAAAACGCCAGACTGCCCACGGTTGGAATCTGCTGGATGTGGAACTGAATCCGGGAGATGTGCTGTACCTGACGATGCCTGCCACCCATCTGGAGCAATTGTGGCGAACTCATCCTGCTTCAATTTCACTGCGGCTAACATAAATGAAATTGATTGTGCAGAAATTGCACATCCCGTAAGGGCACACAGCAGTGCGCCCCTACAGGCAATCTATCTGCCGTGCAAACGATTTGAATCAAAATGAGAATTGCTGACCGTAACAATTGTGACTTGATTTGCTCGATCGATTAATGCTACGCTCATCAGCTATAGCTGTCTTTCGGGTTGCACAGACCTGGGGGTAGCTGGATGACCTGGAGACGAAATTCTCTAACGGAGGTCAAGCGCGCCTGGCAAGCAATACGCTTAACCTCCTGACCCAGACTATCTGAGGTAGTCCAGGCTAGGGTGTATGATAACACCCGGTGCTTGCGGCCTGCCCTGTCTGACATTGAGGGCTAGTCTCTGGGGTTTCTTCAAACCCTGGAACACAAGGAGATTCATACAATATGTCCGACAAACTATTCGGTCTGCCTCCTGAAGGCGATCGGCTGATTTCCCCTGCCCGGCGATCGGTCAAAATTCTGATGATCGGCCAACCCAATGATGTAGAAATCACGATCGCCCGTCTGTATCAATGCGATTTTTGCCGAGTCGAAGACTGGTCAAAACCCCTCCCCTTCTCGCAAATTCAACAAGCCACCACCAAAGAACCGGGTGAAATTATGCGAATCTACGTGCGATCGATGACCCTCTAAGCCAGGGCGCACAGCGGTGCAGCCCCTACCATTTACCATTTTGATTGTCCTCTTGTGGGGTGGGCATCTTGCCCGCCCAGTCAGCAAAGTGAAGCGATCGCACAGGCGATTGAATCCACGATCGTACATCGGTTTCTTTAGGGCGATCGGCGGAGTACTTGAGACGAATGGCATTTCGCACCTGATTTAGCAACTTTTTAGAAGGTAGTTGCATAGAGAAAAGTAGATGCATAGCGCACCCAATAGTGCACCTTATCTATGCAAGGAATAGGAATCTGAAATTATGCGGAAAGATTCTGGCTAATCAGGTCAAACGGAGTATTATGCGGAAATAATCGGCATAAGTAGTAATTTGGGATCTTATGCGGAATCGTTCTGCCTATCCACCTAATTTGGGATCTTAGGCAGAAATAATCTCAGTAGATCGCAAATTCTCTAGGAAAGGGGTAGGGTCAGGCTAAACGCATTAAAACAAAGCCATGACGATCTACCCAAGTTCATTATCGCCTGCTCCAGCTTTGACGGATGAAGCGACGTTGGAGGTAGCCCTCGACTGCCTATTGGAACACTTATCCCTGGACATGCAAGGTGGATACACACTCCAAGATCTGTTTGAGATTTTGCTACGGGCCGCCAGTCGCAGCGATAGCATTGAACACACAACACAACGATTGGAGGGCGTACCCAGTGGCAATGGCATTCGCTATCATCTCGATAAGTTAGACGATATCACAACTCTGGAATCTCAACTCAATGCCGCTCTGCAAAGCCGCATCCCCCCAAAAATTCGTAAGGGCAAGCATCGTATTGCCATTGACCTCCATCTGATTCCCTATTACGGCAGTGTGAACGTCGCCACTGAGCCTTACATCTACCGCTCTCAAGCTAAGGCAGGCACGACTTCGTTCTTTGCCTATGCCACCGTCTATGTGATTTGTCGTAACAAACGGGTTACTTTGGGTATTCATGCCGTTGTTGGACGACAATACCAAATAGATGAGAACGACGACTATTTGACCGGTGAGCAAATCGCACTGGCTCAGTTTTGAGATCGTAGACCCGTGAGAGATCGCACCTAAGACCAGCGACAACTAGATAGAAGTCGTCGCAACCATAGAAAAGCACTAGATCATTTCTGTATTGAACGCAGAACGAGAGCTAGTGCCGATGCTACAACCCTACCAAGTTCAGGTGTATATGCGAGCACGAGAGGAAGGCTGCACGCAGGTGCAATCGGCGAAGATCGCTGGATGCTGTGAGCGCAGCGGCCGACGAATTGAACGTGGAGAACGCACAGAGCGTCTGCCCGAAGAGCGCCACTGGCGCAGACGCTCAGACCCCCTCTCTGGAGTATGGGAGCAGGAACTCGAGCCGATGCTCAAACGAGAACCACGCTTGGAAGCGACGACACTGTATGAGTACCTGGTAGAGCGCTACCCTGGGGAGTATGAGTCAACCTTGAGAACCGTGCAGCGGCGGGTACAGACCTGGAAGGCGCTGCACGGCGACCCGAAAGAAGTGATGTTTGAGATTCGCCACACGCCGGGTGAGATGGGTCTGTCGGACTTCACGGAGCTCAAGGGGGTGACGATTACGATAGCCGGAGTGCCGTTCGAGCATATTCTCTACCACTACCGCTTAGCCTACAGTGGCTGGCAGTACGTGCAGGTGATTCAGGGCGGCGAGAGCTTCATTGGTCTATCCGAAGGGCTGCAGAACGCGCTGGCGGCGTGTGGCGGAGTACCAAAGCTGCATCGCACCGATAGTTTGAGTGCGGCCTACCGCAACATGGCCGGCAAACGCCACAAGCCGTTGACCCAGTTGTACGACCAGCTGTGTGAGCATTATCAGATGCAGCCGACACGCAACAACACCGGTGTAGCACACGAGAACGGGGCTATAGAGGCGTCTCACGGGCACCTCAAGCGCCGCCTCATCCAGCAACTCTATCTCCGTGAGAGCGTTGACTTTCCATCGGTGGCCGCTTACCAGGACTTTATTGGACAGGTGGTGGCAAAGCTCAACGGCAAGTGCAGCGTCAAGTACGAAGAGGAGAAGCAGCATCTACAGCCGCTGCCCCGCTACCGCGTTGCTGATTACGAAGAGGTCATCGCCCGGGTCAGTCGCTTCAGCACCATCACGGTGCGCTGCGTCCTCTACAGCGTCCCCTCGCGTTTGATTGGCCAGCAGTTGAACCTGCGACTCTACCATGACCGATTGGTGGGCTATCTGGGGCAGCAGCAGGTGGTGGAACTTCCACGGATTCGGGGGTCTGGAAGCGGCACGCGACGCCGCGCCCGCTGTATCAACTACCACCACATCATTGAGGGACTCAGGCGCAAACCCAGAGCGTTCCTCTTCTGTACATGGCAGCAGGACATTTTGCCCAATGAGCACTGGCGGACCCTGTGGTCGCACATCAGTGAACAGTTCGACCCGGATAGCGCCGCCAAACTCATCGTTGAGGCGCTCTTCATCGCTCATCAAACAAACCAGGAAACGGCGGTTGCCGACTATCTAGAGATGCAGCTGCAAACGAGTCAACTGACCTTGAATGGCTTACAACGCCACTTTGGAATCGTTCCCCGCTCCTCGATGTCCAACCTCAATGTTCACCAACATCCCCTGGATTCCTATGACCAACTCCTCCCCTCTCATGGACTCGATAGTGCCGATACCCCCCAACCAGAGCAACCCGCATCAGACCCTCAGCCTCACCCTCAAACACCTGCGCCTCTCCCACATGCTCAACCACTGGCAGAGCATCGAAGCCAAGGCCATTCAAGAGAACTGGTCCTACGCGCAATTCTTACTAGCGCTATGCCAACTGGAGGCCGACCGTCGCGCTCAAGTCCGCATCCAACGCGCTCTAGGCGAGGCCCAACTCCCACCCGGAAAAAGTTTTACGACCTTTGAGTTTGACCATTGTCCTACTCTCAATAGCGCTGCTCTGATGCAACTGGTGCAACACACCACTTGGCTGGAGCAGGCGGAAAACCTGATTTTGCTGGGGCCGAGCGGTGTCGGCAAAACTCATCTGGCAGCAGCAGTCGCCCAACAAGCGATCCACCTGGGCAAACGCGTCAAGTTCTTCTCAGCGATGGCGTTGGTGCAACAGTTGCAGTACGCCAAGCTCCAACTCCAACTCCCGGCTACCTTAGCCAAGCTGGACCGCTTTGACCTCCTCATCCTCGACGACCTCGGCTATGTCAAAAAGGATGAGGCGGAAACCTCCGTTCTCTTTGAACTGATTGCTCATCGCTACGAGCGTCGCAGCCTCCTGATTACCGCGAACCATCCCTTTAGCCAGTGGGATGCCATCTTCTCTGACTCGATGATGACCGTCGCTGCGGTCGACCGCCTCGTACACCATGCACTGATCATTGAAATCCAGGCAGAGAGTTTTCGTAAGCATTCAGCCGTTGAGCGCGCTAAACCCAAGCCATAGTGTGATGCTCTGAGTTAGCGATCTCGTGTTGAGTCGTTGCGCTGTTTTATCTATCGATAGTGCATCTATCTTTTGAGATTCTCCTACCTGAGGGTCTCTTTTTTGATATAGGACCTGTCGTCTGTGAAATGACAGGTCTTCTTTGTGTCGTTGTCGATTTGCTCTGTCTAGTTGTCACTCTAGGATGTCATCTAGTTCTGCCCCTTGGAATCGGCAAACCAATAGTCATTCACCGGCACGAATAGTTGACATTTCACAGCATCAGCATTACAAAGACCGTTTCGGTATCGAGACCAGCTACAGGATGAAAAATGGGTGCCGTATCCGCACCACGAGCAAGAATCCAGTCACCCGTTTGCTGTTTGTGGCTCTGGCGTTTATTTTGGTCAATCTCTGGGTGTATTTGCTCTGGTTCTTTGTGAGCCGTACTCAACGAGGAGGACGGGTCGTTTACCGAGAACTCTTTAGTCTCAAGACCATGTTGGAGTTTCTCTCTCAGGCTGTCGAGCGACATTTCCCAGTCATCACAGCCATCTATTTACCCTCTCTAGAATGAATTTGCGATCTACTGAACATTGCTAAAAAGTGGACGATGCCTATCAAAGATTGGAAGGCGGCACTCAACCGTTTTGCCATCGAGTTTGAAGATAGGTTTCCGCTTTAACTTTGCTCCCTGACACAATCTGTTTGACATATCCCTGCGTCTGTTCACCCTCATCGAGTTTGTCGTGCGTCGTCAACTCGAACAAGACAAAACCGAGTTAGCCGGACTCTATGCAGGCAATCCCAAACGCGCCACCCGACGCCCTCGACTGAATCCTTGTTAAGAGCGTTTGCCGGAATCACGCTATGCCGACTCCCTACCGGAGACTACTACACAACCCCCTTAAGTTCATTGCAAACCCAGATCCTCTCCTTGATGGGCATTCCCCCGAATCTCTATCAACTGCCAAACCCCCCATCCGCTTTTCTGACCGCCGCTTAGCAACTTTGTACTATGGCAACGGGCAACAATATTCTCAATCCCCCTTCAAAATCAGCGAACCGACCGTCATAACTCACAGACAATCCGAAACCCAATAAACTTATTGCGGGTAGATGGATTATCTCGATCGCGGTAGGCCGATCGACAAGTCCAGGGATCTTTGTTCCAGGCTCCACCACGCAACAGGCGGGGAAAGTGGGGCGTATCCTCCAGTAGCCAGGCTCTACCATCGGTTGGCGCATTTTCGTAGGAATCATGCCAGTGATCCAGACACCATTCCCAAACATTGCCGTGCATATCGTGCAGCCCAAAGGCGTTGGCTGGGAAAATGCCGACGGGGGTAGTTTCTTCCCGGTACACGCCCTTCGGCCAGAGCCAAAGGTGTGATTGCCGTTGTAGTTGGCTAGATCGGGAGTCAGGGTTTCACCAAAGTGGAACGGGGTCGTGGTTCCGGCACGGCAGGCGTATTCCCACTCCGCTTCCGTCGGCAAACGGTAGGTGCGCTGGCGGCACTTAGAAAGGCGGGCACAAAACTCGATCGCATCTTCCCAGGACACCATTTCCACGGGCCGATCTTTACCTTTAAACCGAGCCGGTAGGGGGTCGAGGTCCGCTGAATCTGTGGTAGGGCTGCGATCGATCGCCACTGGGCTTGCGTTACCGGAAACATACTCATGAAAAAAGGGGCGACACTGACTGAATGCAGCGGCATTTCGGCGGGATCAGGCATCTCATAGTCAGCCGTACCCATGCCAAAGATGCCACCTGGAACGCCCACCAGTTCCAAAATCGTGCCATCTCCTAAATCATCAGAAATGATTTCAATTTCTCGCGCTCGTCGCAGGGTTTCCTGCCCTCGTAAATTCACCGTCAGCACATCGACCTTCATCGTGAGAACATTGATGGTGGAACCCAGGGATTGGGCGATCGATTGGGTAATGGATGGATTGCTGGGAGGCGAAGGGGAAGGAGCAGGTTCTGTATCAATCATGCTCTGGAGGGCTTCCAGGGCTTCGCGGGCAGAGGAGTAGCGGTGAATGTGGCGATCGCGCACCATCTGATCGAGAATATCCGCCAGACGATCGCTGACTTCGGCTCGATTGCGCCAGATCACCTCTCCGGTTTGCGGGTCTTCCGGGAGGGAAAGGGGGTAGATTCCGGTCAAAGCTTCGATGCCAATCATCCCCACCGAATACACATCACTGCACAGGTGGGGCTTGCCTTTGGCCTGCTCCGTTGGCATATAACCCAGGGTGCCAATTACCACAGATGTCGCAATCTGACCCATGGGATTCACCGCCATCGTTCCCAATTCCTTGACCGCTCCAAAGTCAATCAGCACCAGTTCACCGTTCAGTCGGCGCATGATATTTTCCGGCTTGATATCTCGATGCACCACATTGTTTTGATGGACATAGACGAGAATCTGCAAAATATCCCGCAGCATTCGCACCACATAGTCTGCATTGAGTCTTCGACCAGGGCGAATTTCCTTTCGCAACGAATGGCCTTCAATGTAATCCTGGACGATGATCAGCTCTCCTTCATCCGCGAAGTGCGCCAACAGTTGGGGAATTTGGGGATGCCGTCCCATGCGTTCCAGAATATCTGCCTCTTTTTCAAACAGTTCTAGAACTCGGTGATCGGTGTATCCCGGCTTCAGGCGTTTGACCACGCAAAAGGGTTCCCTGGGGCGTTTTTGATCTTGCGCTAAATAGGTTTCTCCAAAGGCTCCTTCACCCAATTTTTCCAGGATTTTGTATCGCCCATCTAGCAGTTGTCCCAGCATGGAAATTCACTCGACAGCACACTTTGAGTATATGGCAAGGCGTTAAGGGTGAAGGACATTATCGGGCATGATGACGTTTCGCAGGTTGGCGGTTGAGAGATTGGTATCGAACAGATTAGCATTCTGCAAGTTGGCTCCCTGGAGGTTGGTGCGGTGCAGGTTGGCTCCCTGGAGATCGGCTCCCTGAAGGTTGGCACGGCGCAGATCGGCTCTGGAGAGGTTAGCACCTCGGAGTTTGGCCCGATCGAGCATAGCTCCTGATACATTTGCTCGACTCAGGTTTACCCAACTCAGATCCGCTCCCGTCAACTGGGCTTCAATCAGGGTTGCCGCGAAAAGATCGGCTCCCACCAGATAGGCTCGGATCAAAATGGTTTTGTAGAGGCTGGCTCTCGCCAGGTTCACCTCCATCAGTTCTGCCAGATGCAGGTTAGCCCGGCTGAGGTTGGCTCCACTCAGGTTAACGGCCATTAACCGGGCGCGATCGAATTCAGTCCGGGTCAGGTTGGCATCACTGAGATCAGCTTCCTTCAAATTGGCCTGCCGCAAATCAGTGCCAATCAAATCCGCCAGGCTGAGATCGGCTTGAATCAAGACAGCCTCGCGCAGATCCGCCCCCCGCAGGTTCGCCCCTCGCAGGTCGGCCCCGGTCAGGTTTGCGCCAATCAGATTCGCATCGATCAGTTCCGCCTCCGTCAGATCCGCATTCGTCAGATCCGCTTCATAGAAGTTCGCCTTCCGGAGTTTCGCCTGCCGTAAATTGGCCCTGACCAGTCGTGCCTCCAGCAGGTAAGCCTGTTCCAGATCAACCTGGCTGAAATCAACGCCCTCCAGATCAGCATTCCGCAAGTCCGCCTGACGCAAATCTGGCCAAACCTCCGGGTGTCTGCTCCGCCAATCTGTCCAGGCAACCGCTCCCCATTTCAACTGTGAAAGATGTTCTGCCCTCGCCATTGTCCTGCCCCAGTCAACCTGCTCCTGCCTGCCTGTGATTCCCCAATCCACCCTGCCCATCGGGTGCTATTCATTCCGATTTGCCACCAGGACATCCCGGCCTGCGACATTTTCGATCGCCTCCAGGGCCGCCGTTGACCCAGCAATAATGTCTCGCTCTGCGCCACCCAGGTAAAGCCGCCCAAAGCTACCGACCGCTGAAATATGGAGGATGTTAATCAGGGCTGACTTCTCCGCTTCGTTGGCGGCTAACGCAGCATAGGCAGCCGGTTCCACCTCCAAAACATAGAGGCTTTGCCCAGCCAGAATCATGTTGCCCCTACGGGTACGATTGATCAATTGGGTGTGGTGAGCATCGATATTTCGGATGATTTGGCTGGAAATCACACGCGGTTTGATGGAATCCCTGCCCGTACCCCGATCGCCTCCAAAATGGCTCGTCCGGCGGCCAGGGTATCACTTTGCTTGTTGGCATGAATTTCCAGCAGACCATACAACCGTTCAATCACCAGGACTCCGGGCCGGACAGAAGCCGCTTTGAGGGCAATATCCATCAGGCGGTTAATTTCCATGCCCGGCGAAATTTCTACCCACAGGGAAGAATCCCCCGGTAAAGGCAAAAAACCCAGGGCCTGAGTGCCCAGGTAGGCAGCGTGCTGGGACTGCAAACTATCTAGATAAACGTAGCTACGAAGATCAATTCCCAAGGTTCAATCTCAACGATCGGCAGTGTCTAAGCTTTAGAGGATGCTTTATAAAGTCCTTCTGTTGGTAGCAAAACGGTTTGGATCCCCCTAAATCCCCCTTAATAAGGGGGACTTTGAGTTCGGTTCCCCTTTTTTTAAGGGGGGTTAGGGGGGATCTCAGGTGCCCAAAAGCACAACAGAACACTTTTCAAACACCCTCTTAGGGTTTGGCTGCTCAGTTTCCCAATCAACCTGCCCCCATTATCGCTGAGTGTTCACAAAATTTAGGAATTAAAAAATCGAAGCCATGACCGCGCCCCAGGATTCGTACCCGCGCAAGCTGAGATGAATGCCGTCTGTGGTGAGATCGCGGCGGAGAATCCCCATTTCATCGTTGAAGGCATAGTGCAGGTTCAGAAAGTCCGTCCCTTCCTGTTCCGCTGCATTGGCGATCATATAGTTCAACCGACGAATGCGATCGGTGGGTAGGGCTGCCAGCCGAGTCGGCAGAATGGAATGGACAATCACCTGGGCATTGGGATGGTGATACCGCAGTTGGCGCATAATCTCCCGCAGGTTGCTCACCACTTCGGTATCCGTGGATCCTCGCCGCAGATCGTTAATGCCGACCATAACGTGAATGGTGTCAGGATTCGTGTCTCGAATCGCCGAGAGCCGTTGCAGTACGCCCATCGTCGTATCACCAGAAATCCCCTGATTCAGCCAGAAGCGATCGCCAGTCAACAACTCTGGCGGAAACCACAGGGAGAGGGAGTCCCCAATCATCACCGACAGCTTACTGTCCCCCTGTCCCCCGGCCATGGCCTGGGCTTCCTGGTTGAGCAAGCGAACCCACTGATCGTAGGTGGGCTGGATTGCGGTATTCATCCACTGTTCCTGAAAGCTGTCGGTTGGGAGACGGGTGTAGGTGGCTCCAGCCTGTAGGGCAGCCTGACGCTGTTGGTACAACTGGCCGCCGTTTAAGGGACGGGCTGGCGCAACGGGCAGAAAGCTGGACGGAGCATCACTGATGGCTGCATCAGGTGGGGAGGGTGTAGTGGGAGAAATGGGAGGGGCGGGGAGAGCGGGGGCTGACTCCGAGGAATAGGAAACCGATCGCAGTTGAAGAGGAGAACTAAATTCGGGGGGGGCAACTTCGATCGAGGTAATCGCGTCTTTCGCTACCGTTTTAGGGTGAATTGTGTTGCAGAACCGAGCCAGCCCAGTTTCAACGGCCGCAGGTAAAGAGCTGGGGAGCTTAGATATGGGAACCGTTAACGGCCCTCCTGGAGCTTGTCCTGGAACGAGCAGACTAACCGCAAGGAGACACAATTCACTCATCGATTCAACCTCTCTGGGAAATCGAGATTTCCTCCCTCTGCCTCAGTACTATCCCTGAGGTAAGGCAGGCATCCTATTCACTTTCACTATTGATCTTCCGAATGCTCAGGACGAGTTCCTAAAAGTTCAGACAATTTTCATAGAGAAAATCGGTGGTATGCCTCCCTTCCATCAGTAGAAACTCGGAAGTCCCCAGGGAAACATTTCAACTGTTCTGGCTAAACTGCCCTGAAAAAATATTCATGGTACGATGGGGCGATTCACCGATTGTGATTGCAGCATTTGCAGGTGAAATTTGCAAAGACTTTATAGAAAATTTTCGGGGTATAGAGAACCCTTACGGAAGGACGGAGACAGAGTGTCATGAGCTACAGAATGGATCGGCGCGCCTATGCTGAAACCTTTGGCCCCACCGTAGGCGATCGGCTGCGGTTGGCGGACACCAATTTGATCATCGAAGTGGAACAGGACTACACCACCTACGGCGATGAGGTCAAGTTTGGCGGCGGTAAGGTGCTCCGGGATGGCATGGGACAGTCTCCGATTTCCCGCAAGGATGGGGCGGTGGATGTGGTGATTACCAATGCCCTGATTCTGGATTGGTGGGGGATTATTAAAGCCGATATTGGCATTAAAGACGGCAGAATTAGTGCGATCGGCAAGGCAGGAAATCCTTACATTCAGGACAATGTCACTATCATCGTTGGCCCCAGCACGGAGGCGATCGCGGGGGAAGGCATGATCCTGACGGCAGGCGGGATTGATGCCCATATTCACTTCATTTGTCCTCAGCAGATTGAAACGGCCATTGCCTCTGGAGTAACGACGATGATCGGGGGAGGAACGGGCCCTGCAACGGGAACCAATGCCACCACCTGCACCCCCGGAGCCTGGAATATTCACCGAATGCTGCAAGCCGCAGATGCTTTCCCCGTTAATCTTGGTTTTCTGGGAAAAGGGAACGCGGCCCAACCGAAGGGATTAGTCGAGCAGGTGGAAGCAGGGGCGATCGGCTTAAAGCTCCATGAGGATTGGGGAACCACTCCAGCGGCGATCGATACCTGCCTGAGTGTGGCGGAGGATTACGACATTCAGGTGGCGATCCATACCGATACGCTGAATGAAGCAGGATTTGTGGAGGACACGATCGCAGCCTTTAAGAATCGCTGTATCCACACCTACCACACGGAAGGAGCAGGCGGAGGACACGCGCCCGATATCATCAAGGTTTGCAGTGAGTTGAATGTGCTGCCCTCTTCAACCAATCCAACTCGTCCCTACACCGTCAACACCCTGGAAGAACACCTGGATATGCTGATGGTCTGCCACCACCTGGATCGGGGCATTCCAGAAGATGTGGCCTTTGCTGAGTCTCGCATTCGCCGGGAAACGATCGCCGCCGAAGATATCCTCCACGATTTAGGGGCCTTCAGCATGATTTCGTCGGACTCCCAGGCGATGGGGCGCGTCGGGGAAGTAATCTGTCGCACCTGGCAAACGGCCCACAAGATGAAGGATCAGCGGGGTCGTTTAGCGGGGGATAGCGATCGCAATGACAATACCCGGGCCAAGCGGTATGTCGCCAAATACACGATCAATCCCGCCATCACCCACGGCATTTCCGATTATGTCGGTTCCGTTGAAGTCGGCAAGCTTGCCGATCTGTGCCTGTGGAAACCTGCTTTCTTTGGCGTGAAGCCCGAACTGGTGATTAAAGGGGGATTCATTGCCTGGGCCCAGATGGGGGATCCCAACGCCAGCATTCCTACCCCCCAGCCCGTCCACATGCGACCGATGTTTGGGAGTTATGCCAGGGCCATGAGCAGTACTTCGCTGACCTTTGTATCAAAAGCGGCCTACAAAGCTGGGATTGCTGACGACTTAAAGCTCCAGAAAAAAGTTGCCGCTGTATCCGGCATTCGGAAGCTGACGAAAAAAGACATGAAGCTGAATGATGCCATGCCCCAGGTGGAGGTCAATCCTGAAACCTATGAAGTTCGGGCGGATGGAGAACTGTTAACCTGTGAGCCGGCCTCCGTATTACCCATGGCCCAACGCTATTTCCTGTTCTAGCATCCTCCCAAACCCTCGACCTCACGACGATCGCTCGATCTTCTCGATCGCTCGATTCTCGATCCCGATCCCTGAGCCTCAACCCTAATTCCCATCCGGGAACACCTGTACCCGACCATCTGGATCGAGCACCAGCCGGACTTGCAGGGAATCTATCCCCTGGAGCGGTGAGACAAACGGTTCATCCATCAACGGCATATTGGTGCGATCGACAAACTGTTCAGAAGCTGTCCCCATGGGCGTGATCAGCCGGATCGAGCCGTTGGGGTTGAGTTGCAAGCGATACTGGATGGTTTGGGACATTTCTGCGGGCGGCTGCCAGTTTTGCAGAAAATAATTCCGAATTTCGGCGATTTGCGGGTGGGTATCGAAGGCGGTGCCGCTAGCCGCTGCGATCTGAGCATCACTGGGGTCTGACTGAGCCAATTCCGCTCGACTGGCAGTGGAAGCAACCTGGCGATCGGCTCCGTAGGAGGGCAATAGAGCGGCAGTGGGCAGTCCGTTGGGATCGGTGGGAACGGCATTGGCTAAGGGATCGGACAGGGAAGCCTGGGCAACATCCCCATCAGGAGCCGCATCCACCGGGACATCGGAAGGAACCAGAATCACGGTTCCAGAAGCGGGATCACTCCCCGCAGCACCAGAGGGCGGTAAGGCTGCCAACTGATCAGGGGATACAGAGGTAATTCCTACCGGCGGCAATTCTGCCACACCTTCCGGTTGGAGGGCTTCCGTGGGCGGTTTGGGAGGAAACTGACTCTGGAGCTTTAGATCTAACTCAGAGGGGGTTGTGCCAGAAGCGGGGACAGGTAAGCGCGCCAGATCCGATCGCTGGATTGAACTGATTTCTGCATCACTGGTCTCTGCCGATTCAGAAGAAGCGACCTGAACGGGAGAAGCAATATCCAGCACAAACTTCGTGACGGCTCCGGTTGCCCCCAAAGCCAGAACGAGCACAGCGGCAACCTTCGTCCAACTGGCAGGAGACTTCAACCAGGCGGGTCGGCTGAGGGCAGGTAGGCTCAAGGCTTCTGCTCGATACTCATCCAGGGCATTGGACAGGTCAAATAGCTGTAGGGTGTTGAGGGCTACACTTGACCCGGTTTCACTACTTGCCAACGTTCCCAGTTCCAACTCATGGGCCAGGAGTCCCTTCGGCTTCAGGTGAATTCCTGCATCCGGAACCCGCTCATCCACACCAGCCTCCTTTGGAAAGGGCAACAGCTTGGCAGAATGGGTTGCCTCCTCCAGGTGAATCACCGATCGATGGAACTGTTCTGAAGGCTGGGCTAACAAGCTTTGAACATAACCCTCTACAACCTCACACAGGGCTTCTAGCTGGGATCGATCGCCATGAATCTTGACCTGTTTTTCGGGCGGCAAGGTTGGATCGTCAAAATTCAACTGGAATCGCAAGTTCTTTAGCACCGTGCGATCCGTCCAACGGGACAACACTGAGCCTGTCGCCGCGATCTCCAGCGTACAAGTTGGAGGAGTATATCGACGTAGAACAGATGTGGACATGAGCAAAACGCAGGATGTAAAGGTCAGTGATGAATCAAGGTCAGGTGCAATACACCGGAAGAAAAAGCGGCAGCCTACTCTCTACTCCCCACCTCACTCTCGAACCGATCGTTCAAGTAACGCCAACCATAATCGACGCGACCCATTCGGTGCACTATAGAATAACAAGTCAATCAGCAACTTTAGTGCCAGATGAGTCAACTGTTCCGAGGGGATGCTCTCCCCGTCGTCCATTCGCTCCTGGTAGGTATTGCTGAAATTATCAAGATAATCCCCCAGGAGTGCTGCCTGGTGGAGTTCACGGTTTTGCTCCGTCAACTGCTCCAGGAGGGTGACCGCCCGCCGAATCAGTTCCTGATGCTGTTTGGCCAGATGGCAGGTGATTAACACCAGGGCCCGTGCTTCTTCTACATCAAGACGTTTGCGCCCCTGTCCGCGCCGCAGCGGGCTGGACTGACGTAACCGCCACAAAGAAACTCGATCGGCCACCACGCTGGTCAAGTTCAAATGAGAGGCTGCCTGAAGAATGGCTTCAGAACTGACGTTAGCCAGTGCTTCCAGGGCCAAAAGCACCAGATCCAACTGAGCTTTGATATTGTCCAGCTGAGTTGGATCGGGCTGACTCGTTAGGGTCAACTCGTCCCAGGCAGGCTTCGAGGTGTCTGACTTCATCGTGGAGGGCATAGTTTCAGGATAGGAAATTCAGCAGGAATTGGGGATGCAGTTACAAGTCTTGAAACAAGACGACCAAATTGATCGTCAAGTTTCCGTTAACCTGTGCCTCGATCTGGGGCATCGACCTGTAGTATTTTGAAAAAAAGTAGCTTGGATTGCGTAGGATGATACAACACCTGAGCCAGATATTAAATCGGGAACGACTCGTTCAATATTTTTCAGTGTCGGCCCTGGCACTGATTTTGATGATACAGGTATGGCTGTTTGGGGCAGCCGCAGCCCTGGCAACCGGAGCCTATAGCTTCCCTAATGTATCCCCTGGGGAGCCAACCTGGGTTATTGATCAGGCCAGTGTGTTGAGCCGCCTGACGCGCGGAGAAATTAGCACTCAGTTGGAAGAATTGGCGGAAGCAACGGGTAAGGAAGTCCGCTTTGTCACCATTCATCGTCTGGACTATGGAGAGACGATCGAAAGCTTCGCCAGTCAACTATTTGAGAAATGGTTCCCGACTCCAGAAGCCCAGGAGAATCAGGTGCTCCTGGCTCTAGACAATGTGACCAATGGTGCCGCGATTCATACCAGCGAGGGGCTTCGATCCATTTTGCCAGAGGAAACAGCAACTAGCATTTCCCAGGAAACGGTCATGGTGCCGCTGCGAAATGGGAATAAGTACAACCAGGCGTTTTTGGATGCCAGCGATCGGCTTGTAGCGATTCTATCTGGTCAGCCGGATCCAGGGCCACCTGTGATTGAGGTGAACATTCAAACGGAGGGTACCTTTGCGAAAGCGGAGGAAACGGACAGTAAGAGTGCCACTATCATCGTGGTTGCTTTATTGGTTGTTGCCACGGTAATCCCCATGGCGACCTACTTCCTGTATCAAGCGTTTCAGTAACTTCCAGGCTTTGTTAAAGTTCGGGTAATGCTATTTCGTAAAGGATAGAGAAAAACCGTAGGCCGTCATCTTGGCTGCCAGTCCACGCAGGCAAGAGTCCTGCACGACGGTTGGATCAACCCGCTGCATCAATTTCTTTCGTCTTTTACGAAATGGCACAAGGAATGTAAATTTAATAATCCGAAATTCTTGTGGGGTGGGCATCTTGTCCGCCCAGTCAAAAAAGCAGAACGGTGAACAGCCCACTCAGTCAAAGAAGCAGCACGATGAACAGGTGATTTAACCCACGATCCTAACTAGCAGCCCCTGCGATTCAGTTCGACAACCTTTTAACCAGAAGGCACCAGGAGGTAGGAGGCAAATGGGGTAATCAGATTTTGGAGTAGGCAGATCTCTGCCGCAAAGCACCAGCGTACTCAGGCTAGCTGGCTCATCCACTCCGATCCAAGTCACAGTCACTCCGTACTCGAAGTGCCCGCCTTAGTTTTGATTAATATTTTTAAACTTTTGCGACTTACTGTTCTGGAAATTTTTCACTGAGAAACAAACTTAATCAAAACATTAAAAGATAACTATCATTGTTCAGCAAAAGCTTAAGGATGAGCTAGCCCATTTCCGCCTATAATATTCACCAGATTTAGGATTTTCCTAAGATTTAACCCAATCCCAAGATGAGCTTTAACAAAAAATCTTAATGTTTTGTTGACTGTCTCTGACTAAGTGATTTGTTGCTCTGGAGTTTCTGGAGTCAGCTCTCTGGTGGAGGCAGGTGGTAAGGTGAGCGGCAGGAAGCAATCTCGGAAATTGAGCGGCTGATGCAGTAGCAGTTGCAACAACAGTTACAGTAACGGTTGTAGTGAAAGTTGCAGTAGCAGTGGATCAATCCCCAACTGATGCAGTGATACAGGAGGAAGCAATGGCTGAACAGGAAAAGACTTCAACGAATGGCGATTCAACTCAGGTCGCTGCACCCAGTGGCGGCAAGCTGGAGTTGTCCAAGAAAAAGGATGAGAACGGACGGAATGAATCAGGTTTAGCTTTGCCTGGTAAAGGGGACATGGAAGTCAGCAGTTTTTCGGCTGCTGGACTACGCCCGATCGGTGCAAGCCACATGGATGTCTACGGCACGATCTTGAATAACCGCCCCGTGATGGCAAGCCACCTCAAAGTATTAGAATATTTGCCCGGTAATCGTCCGATTTTTGCTAGCGAAATTGTCGTACTGGACAATCTCTCCCTGCCTGGCGGTCGCCCCATTCTCGCCAGCGATCCGCTGCTGCTTCAGGGCAGCTCGCTACCCGGAGGTCGTCCGATCGCTTCTAACGAAATTGATGACAGCGAAACCTTGATGGGATTTATTGACTAGGACTATGAATTAAGTCACCTGGAGAATGGGATTTGGTTTGGGCTTGGCAGTACCAAACCCTGGTACTGGGAATCGGGATCTAATCTAATCGGGATCTAATCTGATTGGCGGTTCCATGCGGCTGGCTCCAGAACGGATATGATATCCATGCCTCCAGACACGTGCTAATCCATCTCATTTTTTATCTATACGGTCAGGGTGAGGCATCTCACCCTTTTCGTGGCCATCCCACGCTGATTTTATTGCTCCACTCCTCCTGCCATGAACCGCAACCTTATCACCATCAGTAACCGTGATCTCGTTTACATTTCTTTGTTTGCAGCGATCGTGATTGTTTTGGGACTGATTCCAGCCATTCCACTGGGATTTATTCCGGTTCCGATTACTGCCCGATCGCTGGGGCTGATGCTGGCGGGTTCATTGTTGGGGGCAAAGCGGGGAGCGTGGGCGATGGCACTCTTTCTAGTGCTGATTGCGATCGGGATTCCCCAAGCATCTGGGGGCAGTGGACTGGGGGTATTTTTAGGGCCGAGGGGTGGTTTCTTGCTGGCGTTTCCGGTGGCAGCCTGGGTGATTGGCTGGTTGACCGAGCGGTTCTGGCGACGGTTGAATTTTCTGAATGCGCTGTTGTTTAACTTAATCGGTGGCGTAGTGGTACTGTATGCGATTGGGGTGCCCTGGTTGGCTCTGGGTGCAGGATGGAATGTTGCCCTGGCTTCGATCGCGTTTTTGCCGGGGGATGTGATTAAAGCGGTTATTGCGGCGTTGGCGGCTGTCACCATTAAACGGAGCTATCCCTTGATTAGAGGATAAGCTGACCGATCAATGACGCACCTTGCCGATGGATTTGTTGCCCACGCCCTTCAGAATTCAGATCAGTTGGCGATCGGTTTTCTGGATGGGCAGTTTTCTGGCGATTCCTCTCCCAAGGTTCAGTTACGCACTTGCACCTATGGAGAGTTGTTGACTGCGGCCCAGAAAGTGGCTGCGATCGTTGCACCGTTAGTCCAAAATAAGCAGAATCAAGCTGAACGGATGGCTGGACTGAATCCAGTGCTCCAGAATACGGTTCGGATTGGATTATTGCTGCCAAACTGTCCTGAATTTCTGGAAATTTTTTTGGGGGTGACGATCGCCGGCGGTGTAGCAATGGTGTTTGATCCGAAGTGGACGCTGGATCAGGTACAGCAAGTGATTGGGCGATCGGCTCCTGCTCTGGTGTTTGTTGCATCGGAGTGGGTGGCGCAGATTGAAAAGTCCTTCCCAAACTTGCCTCTAATTTGTGTGCCCCAACGACCTGAGGCGGAAGAAGCGACAGCAATCGGTAATATCCGCCCAAAGAGTCAGACTCCAGCAGCTAAACGGCAGAACCTGTGCAGCGTAACGAGTGAGGTCAGTGGGCGCGAATCGAGCGAGGCGAGTAATACTCCCTTTTACGTTGGATTTACCTCTGGAACGACTGGAATTCCCAAGGGGGTGGTCAGAAGCCATCAGTCGTGGGTAAATAGTTTTGCTGCCAGCCAAATTGAGTTTGGCACCTGTGCCGCCGATCGGATTCTGGTGCCTGGCTCTTTAACCCATAGTTTGTCCCTCTACACTGCGCTGGAATGCCTGAATGCTGGCGCAACGCTGTATTTACTCCCTAAGTTCAGTGCGAAAGCAGTTCTCAGATTATTAGATTCCCAGCAAATCACCGTTCTGGTGGCGGTTCCGGCCCTGCTCAAACCGATCGCTAAACAGATCATTTCACAAACTCTAACTTGTCCTGCTCTGCGTACTGTCATTGCCGGTGGTTCTAAGCTGGATTTGAGCCTGCGATCGGAATTGCCCCTAGCATTTCCGACGGCTGAAATTCTGGAATATTTTGGAGCCCTGGAACTGAGTTTTATTAGCCTGGCGACTTCCCGTGAAGCCGTGCCCCCTGACTCGGTGGGGCGATCGTTTCAGGGGGTTGAGTTATCTATCCGGCAGCTAGATGGAGCAGGAGAAGCGGCGATCGGTGAGGTCGGCTGGGTTGGGGTGAAAAGTCAGATGTTTAGCCTGGGATATCTGGAACAGGTTGAGTCATCAGAAAGCGGCTATCGGGTGGTGGATGGCTGGGCAACGGTTGGGGATCTGGGCTGGCAAGATGCAAAGGGCTATCTGCATCTGGTCGGACGAGAACAGGACATGATTCTTAGCGGAGGAATCAATATTTATCCAGCGGAAGTTGAAACGGTTTTATGCAGCCTGCCCGAAGTCGCTGATGCCGTGGTAGTGGGTATACCGGATGGCGATCGAGGTCAGGTGGTGGGGGCAGCCATTCAGTGGGTGGGGGCACCGTTGTCTCGGTCGGAACTGCTGCATCGATTGCGGACTCAGCTTGAACCGACTAAATTTCCCCGATATGTCATTACGGTCGATCAGTTTCCGACCACATCAACCGGAAAAGTCAGGCGATCGGTTGTACGAGAACAGATTGTTGGGGCGGTTAAAAATTAAATTGGGTTATTTCAACCATTCTGTCTAGTTGACTGGGCGGGCAAGACTTCGGCTTGAGCCCTTCGGCTTGAGCTCAGGTCGAAAGCTCAGTCGAAACGCTGCCCACCCCCCAAGAATTTCAGACTATTCGATTTGCATTCCTTATGATCTGGGCAGCGATCGAACCTCTGCGGTCGATGTACCGGATTCGGGAGCCGCACCAAACCATTTTTGATGAATTTGTGCCAGGGTGCCGTCCTGTTTCAGTGCAGTAATAACAGCATTCATTTCATCGCGCAATGGACTCCCTTTTGCAAACATAATGCTGTACTGTTCTCCGGTCGGAATGCGTTCCACTACCTGTAACGATGCCCTGTCTTTGGTGTAGTAAAGCAACGAAGGAATATCGGAAATGTAGCCATCAAACTGTCCGGATTCTAAATCTGCCATAGCAGGCACTAAGCCTTCGTAGCGCACGATTTCGGCAAAACCGTATTCTTCCATATGTTGCTGTGCCCATGCATCTCCTGTTGAAGCACTATCAACTGCGACAATTTTGTTCCTCAGATCAGCAAGGGATTGGATACCGCGATCTGTCCGCACCGTCAGAGATTGATCGCTATCATAATAGGGCTGGGCAAAGTCAAGGGTTTTCAGGCGTTCAGTTGTGATGGTAATGGAGGAAACTGCTGCATGAATCCGGCTTGATAGAACCGCTGGAAATAGGGCGGTAAAGGGTGTATCAACAAACTCAACCGCTCGTTCCAGACGTTTACCTACTTCCTGAAGTAAATCAACTTCAAAACCGACCAATTCACCTGTCTCCGTCCGAAATTCCCAGGGAATATTTCCGACATTCAAGCCCACTTTAATTGGTTCAGAATTCTCATTTGCGCCACTCGTTGAACGAGAATTGGCAGAAGTGCAGGCATGAAGCAACACCGCACTACTGAACCCTGCAAAACCCTTTAAAAAGCTGCGTCTAGTGCCGTGAGATCGCATAGTTGATTTCTCCTATTGAATCGTGAAGTTGTGTGGCATCGTTGGGATAAGGGAATTAAACGGGTAAGGTGACGATAAACTCAGCTCCTTGCCCTGGGGATGAATGCACTTGAATACTACCCCTATGTTTCTCGATAATCTGATAACAAATTGCCAGACCTAGCCCGGTTCCCTGACCGATCGGCTTGGTTGTAAAAAAGGGATCAAAGAGTTTTCCAATGATCTCTTCCGGAATGCCTATTCCATTGTCTTGAATCCTGATTCTGACCCGATCGCTTTCTGCTTCAGTATGGATAATAATCTGTTTATCTAATTGATTTCTGTTCTCCAGCAGCGCATCGATCGCATTACTCAAAATATTCATAAAAACCTGATTAATTTGGGCGGGATAGCATTCCACAGGAGGCAAATCACCATAGTGCTTAATAAGGCGAATCTCCTGCTTGGTACGATTACTCAGTAGTAACAATGTGCTGTCAATGCCTTCATGCAAATCGATTATTTTCTGTTCTGCTTCATCCAGGCGAGAAAAGTTTCGTAGTGATAAAACAATCTGACGAATTCGCTCCGCTCCGATTCGCATTGATACTAATAGCTTAGGCAAATCGTTCTGCACAAATTCCAGATCCATAGATTCAACATGAGCTTGAATTTCTGGACTGGGATGAGCATCGTGCTTTTGGTATAAACGAATCAACTCCAACAGCTCTTCAGCATAAGTGTTAACGTGGTTGAGATTACCATAAATAAAATTGACCGGGTTATTAATTTCGTGAGCCAGCCCTGCCACCATTTGCCCCAAACTAGACATTTTTTCAGTTTGAATGAGTTGCGTTTGGGTTGCATGCAACTCTTTTGTATAGATAGCAATCCCCTCAATGAGTTGATTGAAGGAGTGTGCTAAGTACCCTACTTCATCTTCTGTATTGACCGATGCCCGTAAACTAAAATCGCCCTGTTCCGTAACCGCCTGGGCTACTTGGGTCATAGTCTGAATCGGACGAGCGATCGCTTGACTAATGTATACCGCAAGCAAAGCAGCGATTGTAATTGACAGCAACATACTGATGACAATCACTTTCAACCGTAGTAATTCAGTCTGATCAAGCGCAATTTCTGCTAACCGATTTTGCTCCTCCGCAGACAGAAACAATGTATCTAGTTCAGCGGAATAACGTGCTAATTTGGTATAGGTAGAACTATTAGTAAAGCGAGTGATCTGTTGTTGAAACTGAGTAGCCTGCTCAGGGGTAATGTTCGCCGGATCAACGCGAGATACGATCGCCTCCAGATTTTGAGCATACTCTTCAACTTCAATTTGGAACGCCTGTAAGAACGGATAAACGATGGTCGAATTACTTTTTGTAAGAACCTGAATTTCTGCAATTAAGGTCTGTACAGTTTCAACACGCTGTACAAACTCAGAGCGCGCCGTTTCAAACCGCGTAGGGTTTCGCAAAACCGGAAAAAATTCTCGCTCCGGGCGGAAGTTTGACATGGTAATTTGCAGGCGATTGAGGGCAGCCCCCTGTCGCTGGGCATTCACAAGTTGGTTTCGGGCCTGACGGTGGTAAAGATTGCCGACGGTTAACCCGATCGCCGTTCCCAAAACAGCAATTCCCAGCGAGATCCCATAGCCCCAGCAAATTTTGTTACGAATACTAAATCGAGCATTAAACTGATTAAAAGAACGTACCGCCGTTTGTCCCAGTTTTGAGGGAAAACCGGGAACCAGAATGGGGGCTGAACTAGCTCCTGCCGCCTTTACCCGAACCGCCTCCGCAGGGTGAGGGTTTTGAAATTGCAATAGTTATCCCTCCTTCAAAAAGCCTCAGCACCAGAAACCGTAGTCAATCAAAACCGCAGCAATCACCAGTGCTTTGCAGCAAAAATCTGCCTGCTCCATCTGGATTCTGTCCCAACGTTCCAGAGTGAATGCAACCAGGTACAAGCAGCGGTCTTGCAGAATATGTTCTGCTTCAGCTTAGACAAAGTTCAGGAGACTGACTATCGCAGTTTCGCTGGTAAATTTTGTGAATTTAAAGTAGGGAGGCGATCGGCTCAGTAGAATTACGGTTATCACTCAGCAACTGCATAGCTCGATCGTCCCTGAGTCTGTAAATAGCGGTAGAGACGATTCAAAGCATTAACATAGGCATGGGCAGAAGCGACGACAATATCCGTATCAGAGGCTTGTCCAGCAAAGATCCGATCTGCATGGCGGACGCGGATATTTACCGTTCCCAGCGCATCAATTCCCTCAGTCACGGATTGCACTGAGAATTCAATCAGTTGATTTGGGATATCGACTAAACGATTAATCGTGCAATAAACTGCATCAACCGGGCCTGTACCAACGGCGGCATCGGTAAGGATTTTGCCATTGGGGGTGAGTAGAGTGATAGTAGCAGTAGGGCAGGTACAATCGCCACACGTCACCTGCACATGTTCTAACTGAAATCCTTCTTCGATCGCAATCTGAGTTTCATCCCGCACGATCGCTTCAATATCCCAATCGGACACTTCTTTTTTCTTATCCGCAATCTCTTTAAATCGATTAAAGGCCTTGTTCAAGTCATCCTCATTCAACTCAAAGCCCAATTCCTGCAACCGCGCCCGGAAGGCATGACGACCGGAATGCTTACCCAGGACGATTTGATTCTCCGTTAAGCCAATGGAACTGGCATCCATAATTTCATAAGTTTCCCGATGTTTGATCACGCCATCCTGATGGATTCCCGATTCATGGGCGAAGGCATTGATCCCAACGATCGCCTTATTGGGCTGAACCAGCATTCCAGTCGATTGGGATACCAGTCGAGAAGATTTATAGATTTCCTGAGTTCTAATGTTGGTTAAGGATTCAGTAGAGTCTACTGCACGCCCAAAGAATGAATTAAAGTACGGTTTACGAACTTCCAACGCCATGACAATTTCTTCTAATGCTGTATTGCCTGCGCGTTCACCAATTCCGTTAATCGTACATTCAATCTGCCTCACGCCATGCTCGATCGCCGCTAAGGCATTGGCCGTTGCCAGTCCCAAATCATTTTGCGTATGGACGGAGAGAATCACGCGATCGATATTGGGTACATTCGCCTGAATGCCCTGAATCAACCGCTCCATTTCTTTAGGCGTATTATAGCCAACGGTATCCGGAATATTAATGGTGGTTGCTCCGGCAGCAATGGCTCGTTCGATGATCTGATACAGGTAATCGGGATCGGTGCGCGTGGCATCCATCGGGGAGAACTCCACATCCTCAACGAAGCTTCTGGCATAGGCCACCATTTCTGCGGCAATGTCTAGCACTTCCTCACGGGATTTGCGTAACTGATATTTCAAGTGAATATCCGATGAAGAAATAAAGACATGAATCCGCGATCGGGCTGCGGGTTTAACTGCTGCTGCTGCTGCTTCAATATCTTTTTTAACAGCTCTTGCCAAACTACAAATAATCGGCCCATCAGCTTTGCCCACTTCTTCAGCAATTCGTTTGACTGCTTCAAAATCGCCCGGACTGGACACGGCAAACCCCGCTTCAATCACATCAACGCCTAAAAGAGCTAATTGATGGGCGATCGCCAACTTTTCTTCTACATTCAAAGTCGCTCCGGGGGATTGTTCGCCATCACGGAGGGTCGTATCAAAAATAATGACGCGATCGGGACTGGGGTGGATGCTCATTGGTTTTCTCCTTGATAGGGGGAGTCGGGAGTCGAGAGTCGGGAGTCGGGAGTCAGCAATAGTATTTTGATCTCGATCCCATCTCTCATCTTCACTCTACATTGTATACGAAATTCCAAAATCGTATACAATATAAAGTATGAAATTAACTGACATTGCGGCTAATCTCCTCCAACACCAGCGCAGTACCCCGGATTTAATTGCCGATGCCTTGCGCCAGGCGATCCTGTATGGCGTTTTTGCTGAAGGACAGTCCCTTCGGCAGGATGAGATTGCTACCCAGTTTGGAGTGAGTCGGATTCCGGTGCGGGAAGCGTTGCGTCAGTTGGAAGTGGAAGGACTGGTGACTTTCTTTCCCAATCGGGGAGCGGTGGTGACGGTATTGTCGATCGCAGAAGTGCAGGAAATTGTGGAGATTCGGATAGCACTGGAAACGACTGCGCTGCAATATGCCATCCCCAATCAATCTCAAACCTGTTGGGCAACAGCAGAAAGGATTCTGGTGGAAACGGATCAGGCGACGGATTTTAACCGATGGGCAGAGCTAAATTGGGAGTTTCACTCTACGCTGTATACCCCTGCCGATCGTCCCCGCTTACTCAGCATGATTCGGATGCTGCACATTAACGTTGATCGTTACGTTCGGCTTCAGCTCAAGCAGACGAATTATCAGGAACATAGCCAGCAGGAGCATTATCGGCTTTTAGAATATTGTCAGCAGCAGGATGCGAAGGGAGCGATCGAGGGACTGAAACGGCACATTGGAGATGCTGGGAAAGAACTGGTCGGTTACTTACGACAGCTCAGAGACTAAAACTGTAACTCTTGCCGCAAGCGATGCAAGACCGTATTTCGATCGATCTGGCTAAAAATTTCTTGAATCACCGTATCGGCTCCCTGGGGCCCCCAGGTACAGCCCTGCTCCAGGTAAACCTGGGCCGCTTTACCCACTCGATAGCTGCCGTAGCCGGCCAGGGTTGCTTGCGCCACTGCGGCTGCTCCGTAGGCCATCACCCCCGAAGCACTGTCAAACACTGAGGTAACGGCCGCTGCACTTTTGCCGGTTCCCAACAATAGACCACTGCCCAACTCTCCCAGCAGCAACCCACCCGAACTAAACAGAATCGCCTTCAGAAGTTTTCCTGCCTCATAACGAGTCATGGGTAAACCGTAGAGCCGCGCCAGGGAACGAATCATGATCAAGTCCGTCGTTGCTCCCCCCAGTAGATCCAGAATGGCGATCGGATTAGCTGCCACCGCAATCGACTTCCATTTGGTATATTGCCAGATCAGATCATCCGCTTCTGCCCGATGGAGACGAATGGTTTTGCGGGCGATCGATCCTTCTGCCTCTCGGGCCTGACGGAGAGCATTCAGAGCCAATAGCGACTTGCCTTCCTGATTCAAAATGTCCAGCAGCTTGAACTTGAGGGCATCCATTTGGGGAGGAGGCGATTCCCATTCGTGAGTTACCGTCCCATCGGCCCATTCCACCCGCACTTCCATTGGAGACGGTTCTGCCGCCACCAGCACAATATCATTTGGTGTAAAAAAGGGGCGATCGCGTTCTCCCTGCCGGGCAAACAGGTCTTTTAGTTTTAAATAAATCGTCTGTTGATCTGCATCGGGATACAGATCAACTTTGTTGAATACAATCACGATCGGCTTACAGGCAGTCTGCAATTCTTTGAGGGCCTGATATTCCGTGCGGGTGATATCTTCTGAGATCACAAACAGAATTAAATCAGCCTGTTCTGCCACCTCTCGCGCCATGCCTGCCCGCAGTTCTCCACCCACCTCGTCCAGTCCCGGGGTGTCAATCAACTCCACCTGAACCTGCCCACCTGCCACTGACCAATAGACCGATCGCGGATACTGCGTTACCCCGTGGAGTGGCCCCGTCTGAAGTAACTTCTGCCCCAGCAACCCGTTGACGATCGCCGACTTGCCCCGACTCACCAGCCCAAACACTGCAATCTTGAACAAGGCACTGTTTAACTTATCCAGAGCCGCCGATAGCCGATCCAGGTCAGCCTTCAACGCCGCCTGTAGCTCCACCGTTTCAGGACTGCGCCGTTTCATCCGCAACTGATGACTGTAGCGTTGCAGGGTTTGTTTCAAACTCGATCGAGCGCGATCGACGTGAACGTTCTGGAGATTGGTGCGTGCCAGTCCGGTGGAGGGACTTACATTAGTCATTGAATCATCCCAATGGAACGAAGGGGCAGGGGTACAAGGAAATGGATTGACATGCGGCCGACACGACTTATTGAATTATTGAGCAGAATGATCGGGCATTTAATTGGGTTCGGTTTCGCCGGAGACGGTTTGAATCTTTTGCTCCAGGGTCTTTTCCCAATTTGGATCATCCAGATCAATCGAAATCATGCGTCCCGATGCTTTAGAGCGATCGACATAAACCTGAAAGGCATTTTCGTCTTCTCGATGAGACAGGACATACTGACGCAACTCGTCCAGATTCATCGAGTCAAAATGAGTTGCCGTCATGGCCCGTATCCTCCCTCTAGCTTGATCTCAAAATCCAGACTACCTCCGGCAAGCACGTACAGACTCCCGGTTCGTTCATCAATTCTAACCAGTTCGATCGCTCTATACTGCCATCCAGAATAAATCGCAAGTCTAACCGGTAGCAGAGCCGATAAAGCCCTTGAGCCTGCTCATCGTTCGGTTTCATATGTGCTTAGTGTAACTTATTCCCCATTGATGATAGTGGCTCAGAGTCTACCCTTCCCAACTTCCAGACCTTGAGGATCTGCAATAAAATGGCATCCCAATCTTTATTGATCATAAAAGTACAAAACTGGGATACACCCCATCTTGCTTTTATGTAAAGAATAATGCTATCCGTTGACCATTGCCCTCTCTACGGTTGAATGATCAGTTAGAAGTACCTCCATGAAGCGTCAGCAAATTTCAACAGGAACCCCCTGGGAGTCGATCGCAGGCTATTCTAGGGCTGTGCGAGTCGGAAATCTAGTGTTCGTGGCCGGAACCACCGCCGCCGATGATACGGGACAGATCCAGCATCCAGGCGATCCCTATGGCCAAACAGCGTATATTCTGAGAAAAATCGAAGCGGCCCTACAGGCAGTAGATGCCCAGCTTACAGATGTCGTGCGGACTCGCGTGTACGTTGCCAATATGGATGACTGGCAGTCGATCGCTAAAGCTCATCGAGAATGGTTTGAGCAGATCCGCCCGGTGAATGCGATGGTGGAAGTGAGCCGCCTGGCTACTCCAGAAATGTTGGTTGAAATTGAAGTGGATGCGGTTGTAGTGGAATGAACACCTACGATTGGATTGTGGTTGGCAGCGGGCTAACGGGAGCCGCAGTGAGTTATGAACTGGTCAAAGCAGGGTTTTCAGTCCTGCTCCTCGATCGCTCATCTGATCCGGACAGTGCCACTCGGTACAGTTATGGTGGCATTGCCTACTGGTCCGGGTCTACAGACTTGACCCGCCAACTGTGTCAGGAAGGCATTGAAACCCATCGATCGCTATCGGCTGAGTTGGAACAGGATACCCAATTTCGGGAAACCAATCTGCTTCTAACCGTAGAACCCGATCGAGATCCAGAGCAGATTGCCGCCCGATATGCTCAGGTTGCCATTCCCCCCACTGTTCTCAGCCCTGCTGCGGCCCACGACCTGGAACCCATGCTAGATCAACAGGCGATCGCAGGAGTCCTGCAATTTCCCCACGGTCATGTCTCCCCAGAAGCAATGGTCGCAGCTTATATTCAAGCCTTCACGAAGCGGGGTGGAACGAGCCAAATTTCTCCCGTTACGGGCTTACTGACTTCGCAGGGACGAGTCACGGGTGTGGTTACTCCAACGGAGTCATTCTACGGCGATCGGGTGCTGGTTTGTGCTGGAGGCATGAGTCGTTCTCTACTGGCATCCATCGGACTGTCAGTACGACTTTACTTTACCCAGGCAGAACTGATTGAAACCGTGGCGATCGATCCTTGCTTGCAGTCAGTGATCATGCCCGCTGAAACCAAACGGTTCGAGATGGAAGCGGCCGCAGGTCAGGCGGAAACGGATAAATTGTGGGATGCTCCAGGGCACGAAGTCCATCCCCCGATCCTCGATCCGGGAGCGGTTCAACTGCGGGATGGGCGGATTCGGATGGGGCAATGGAGCCGCACCCTGACCGATCCCACCCCAGCTATTGATGCAACCGCCAGTGAACAGGCCATTCGGCTGAACGTGGGGCAGATTTTACCTGGCTTAAAAGATGTTCCGGGAGAATGGCATCAATGTCTGGTGTCCTTTAGTGGCGATCGTCTACCATTAATTGGCGCAATTTCCGGACTGGAGGGAATTCATTTATTTTCAGGGTTTAGCAACCCCTTTGCCATCTTGCCACCCCTGGCGAAACGCTTTGCCCAGGCAGCGACCGGACAGCCAGACAGCGTAATTGCTCAACTTTCCCCCCTGCGGTTTGCCGTACCGACTTCGTAATAACCTTAACGAGTTTCAGACGAAAATATCCGCTAAACTAAGCATAACATCGTCCCTTTTGGGAGCACACCTTCTGATCTGGGATCCAATCGCAACTTTTGAGAACAGTTCTATGGCATTGATTCTGAATTCACTGTCAATCTTTATTAACCTTTACCTGGTTTTGATTATCCTGCGGGTGCTACTGAGTTGGTTCCCAACCGTTGATTGGCTGAACCCTCCCTTCTCTATCCTGAGCCAACTGACGGATCCTTACCTCAATCTTTTCCGATCGATCATTCCGCCTCTGGGGGGGATGGATTTTTCACCGATGCTGGCAACCTTTTTGCTCTGGTTTGTGGCGGGTCAACTGACTGCTTTCTCAGGCAGCATGGTGGGCATGGGTGGCTTCTAAGCTAAACCGGAATTTCTCTGAGTTCAGGTGAGCCGCAATGGTCAATCCAGTCAATTCAAATCAGGCGATCGTCGATCGCCCATTTTTTGTGTCTTCTTTTGGGGGATTGGGAGATTCGATCGGCTCACTGGGCAAGAACTCAGGTTCAGCAGCAATGTAATAGCTTGTAATTAATGCCATCGTCATCCACCAGAGGGTACTGACCTGCGGACGATACCACACCGTATCTACCATGCCGTGGGCTAACATCCCAATTAGCGTGGCCACAGCCGCCATGAGCCAGAATCCCTCGCGGTGACGCAGCTTCCGGAAGGCTTGCAACCGTTGCCAACCCACGTTTAACGTTGTCACCAATAACCACAGGAAGCACAACAAGCCAATTGCCCCCGTTTCCACCAAAATCTCCAGGAAGACTGAATAGGCACTCAGTGCGTTGTAACCCACCTGCTGATAGTTCGGGTAGACCCGGTTGAACGCCACATTTCCCGGCCCGATTCCCAGAAACGGCCGATCTTTGATCATTTCAATTACGGAGATCCAGACATTCAGCCGGAAATTATTGCTGCTATCTCCCCGTCCTACAAAAATACTGGCCACGCGATCGCGCAAAGGGGGTAAGGCAGATACCGCAAACACCACTAGAGCTGCCGAGATGCCCAGCACCACAGGAACCGCCCAGATCCGCCAGAAGCGGGGCAAATGAACGCTAAACCAGTGAATCAATAACAGTAGAAACGCAAATCCGGCCACCACAAAGCCGATCCACCCCCCGCGACTGAAGGTCAGCACCAGGCAGGCGGAGTTGACCACCCAGAGCGTCAGAGCCAGCAGTTTCGGGAGCCAATTTCGCCAGGCAAACACCGCAGCCGCACTCAAAACCGCAGCCGGAATCAAATATCCCGCCAGCAGGTTTGGATTCCCCAGAAAACTGTATACCCGTGTGGTTCCAGCCAGCGTCGATTGGGTATCGACCCAGGTGGCCAGGGCATCTGCACCAAAAAACCACTGACGTAGACCCGCCACGCTGACTACGGCGGTCACCAGCAAGTAAGCTGTGATCACCGATGATCGTAACCGGGGCGATCGAAACACCCGCGCCATCAACACAAACAAGAGCAGGTAAAGCGTCAGTTTAATCAACCCATCCAGGGCCGCAGTCCGAACGGGGGAGAGGGCCGTCGCCACCACCGCGATCCCCCAATACAGCAACACCAACAGGTGGATAGGAGTGAGTCCGGTTCCCGCCTCCGCCTCGTCCGATAGGGTCAGCAGCACCCAAAATCCGGCGCAGGCGACCAGGAGGATCCCGATTAACGAAGTCGAGACAAAGGGAGCCATGATAAAGACCAGTGCGATCAGCAGTGCGGCGATCGGCTCTGCCCAACGCATCAGCCAACTGCCCCTCCGCCACGATCGCAGAATACCGACGATGTGGTGAACATAGCTGGATTGGCTCCACTGTTGAACCGATAGGTTTGCTAAGGTTAGCTGTTGCCAAACTGAATTCATATGCTCCTGCTGCTTTTTGGCTCGTCAGAGGAAAGAGGATTTGTTGAGAAAATCACTCCGCATATTATCCTCAAAAATTTAGAAAATAACCGAACTCTGCGGAAATTTATTTTTATTTTCTAATAGTGAATTCCCTGGCATCCGATAACGAAATCAACGAAATCTCCGTCTGCCGATCGCTCACCTGACAGCAAGTATCTCAATTGATGCCAATTGATTTAGTGCCAATTGATTGGATGCCAATTGATCAACTTCCGGATTCAGCTTCCGTAGCGCAGGCATCTTGCCTGCCAGTGGGATAGTTTTTCGTGCAAATGCCAAATTGGGATATCCCCTGAATCCTGAATTCTGCCAGTTTTGCTGAGAACGGACAGGAGATCCTCCCTGAGGATTTGCAGATCCGGCTTCAGGGATCACGAGGGATCAGGATGCTGGGTATATGTAGATTTGATGAAGGGGTAGTAATTTCTTCGGGTTCAATCTCTGCCGCTTGTATGGTCAATTAGGACTGAAATCAATTGAGCGATCGTTGTTTTGATCAGCAAAGAGACTTCAAGAATTGCGATCGAGCAACAAACGATCGAACCAACAGCCTAAAGAGATGAACCTCTCAACCAAGCACACAGCGTGATAGAACGAGAGCTAACTTTCCACCTCAGCAAAGCCACAGAACTTTCAATTGATGAATTGTTTTAACTCAGTAAATTTTCTGAACTCTGGCAATCAGTCTCTCAAAGTATCAGAAAAAGAAAACATCAAAAGAGTTGTGACACAAAGGTTTATTGGGCAAGTCGAATTCCTGTTTTGAGTTTGCAAATATTTAGACTTGGTAAAGCCATTTTATTTGTTCCTGATTGTGACAATTGAGTGCGTATCAGGAAGTAGAAAAGCTGATATGGAACTCAGGTTATGCACGATAACCTCTTAACTTCATGGCGTGATGGTACAAATCGCTACAGGTCGGTCAATGTCCATTTTCATCGAGGAAGTGGACGGTGAAACCCTGGCGATCAGTGATCTCTCAGAGAGTTGAATCGATGATAAAAAAATTAGAGAACTATTGGTTTAATCTGTAGTTCCTCTGGCTAACACCTCCTATACTGAATAAAAAGCTTTAATAACAGTGTTCAAAGTCATCAAATTTCAATAATGATTGACGATTTTCACAAAAGCGAAATCAATATCACCTGATTAAAAGCTGTCTTGTGAGGCACAGATCGGCTTATCTGGTTCATGGGAGGTTTTTCGTTGAATCCTGGATCGCTGGGCAGTAAAATGAGTCGGTCTTTCACTGTGTAAAAGCGTTTTACCAAAGCGGAGAATAAATCATTGGGATGGCAGTAAGATGACAAATAGGTTGATTAACGCTTGACTTCCGATTCCTGTTACGAGAAATAATGAATGAAGAAAAGGTAAAGAAAGGTCTAATCTGAGCCGCTCTGTGGTCTAGTCCGAATAACCTAAGCTACAGAACCCCCCTCAAGATTCCCCTTTACTACTCCTGGCTCCAGTTTGCCAACGTTCATTGCTCGTCTAGCGGCAGAGGTCGAAGGGCATTCTGAAGCTGGTTCTTGCACTGCCTCTGGCATTTGGCTCGGCTAGCGATTCTTGTTGTTACTTGATGTTGCTGAATTAATTTTGAAATGACCAACGACACCGATCTGATCAAACGCCTCAGTCCCAGTGCAATGGATCAGATCATGCTGTATCTAGCCTTTAGTGCCATGCGTACTGGTGGACATCGGCATGGTGCATTTTTGGATGCTGCGGCGACGGCTGCCAAGTGTGCCGTATATATGACGTATTTAGAGCAGGAACAGAATCTGCGGATGACGGGGCACCTGCACCATATCGAGCCAAAGCGCGTGAAGGTGATTGTTGAAGAAGTTCGGCAAGCCCTCACGGAAGGCAAACTGCTGAAAATGCTGGGTTCCCAGGAGCCGCGTTACCTGATTCAGTTTCCCTACGTCTGGTTAGAACAGTATCCCTGGCAGCCCGGTCGATCGCGGGTTCCAGGCACGAGTTTAACAAGTGACGAAAAACGTCAGATTGAGGCGAAACTGCCCTCTAATTTGCCGGATGCCCAGTTGATCAACTCGTTCCAACTGATGGACATCATCGAGTTTCTCCACAATCGCTCCCAGGAAGACTTACCACCAGAACGACAGATGCCCCTCAGCGAAGCTCTGGCTGAACACATCAAGCGTCGCCTGACTTACTCTGGCACAATTCTGCGGGTTGATTCACCCTGGGGAATGCCCTTTTATGCCCTGACTCGCGCCTTCTATTCCCCTGCCAATGAAGAAGAGCGCACCTACATCATGGTGGAGGATACTGCCCGCTTTTTCCGCATGATGAAGGACTGGGCAGAGCGACAGCCGAAAGTCGTGCGGATGTTAGAAGAACTGGATATTCCCCCTGATCGGCTGGAACAGGCGATGGAAGAGTTGGATGAAGTGCTGCGCGCCTGGGCCGATCGCTACCACAAGGCGGGTGGAATGCCATTTATCTTGCAAATGGTCGTGGGTCCAAAGCAAGAATAGAGCATGCGGTAAAATTGCTATAGACACGGTGATTAAAAGCAGCGGTAGAAGATAGCCTGGAAGGTATTGCTGAAAGTATTACTGGAATATTAAGCTTCCGTGCTTCTCAGTGATTTCTGTCAGAATATGGGTAATACTCTGTAGAAAGGCTAGCTGAAAACGCTGAATGTTGTTGAGGTAGTCAAGGACGCATAAGGGCGCGTACTGCATCAGGTGTCTTGGCACCAGAGAAAGTTTGCGTAATTGCAATCTTGAAGCTTGTATGAGAGATCAGGACATTCTTCGATTCCTTTATGGGGGTGTGAGTGTCTACTCAGGTGTTCCTGGATGAACTGGTGTTTTTGGCTTCAGGTGTGAGCAAAGGTTAACCGCTGCTGCTGAACTGCTCCAAATTTGGTTTTGTGGGTTCAGTATTTATTGATACTGGATTTGGCTTAGGGGCGGATGCGCTTTTTGTACCGATTCAAAGGCTCGATGAAGAGTTTTTGCAGTCCTAGGATCCCTTCATGATGGTTGGGTAAGATCTTAGCCATTTGAGGGTAGGAATGGTTCGCCAATCCAGGTTGTCCGCCTAACAGGGTTTAGCTGTCGTTCGTTCAAGGATCGATCACTCAGGGGTCGATCGCTGTTCAATCTCTGCTTCTTTGCAGCATCTTCTGCATGGAGGTGGGAGAATTCGTGTATCTACTTTCGTGTCTATTGAGCCTGACGGTTTCTCCACCCGGTTCACTCTAAACTGGCTGATTTCAAATTCAAATATGAATCAAATGGTCTATTCCTCCCGCTTTGTCCGTGCTGCTGTCTGTGGTGGGCTGGTTGCTGCCACTACCATTCTTTCATCGCTTGTTCCCGCCTCAAAATCTTCCGCCCAGGTGTCCTTTCGCAACAGTCCCAGAGCCGTCTTGGATGAAGCCTGGCAAATTGTGAACCGGGAGTATGTAGACACTGAGTTTAATCAGGTGAATTGGCAGGCGGTTCGCTCAGAATTGCTCAGTCGAGATTACAGTTCCTCGGAGCAAGCCTATGCAGCATTGCGTCGGGCCCTGGAACAGCTAGACGATCCCTACACTCGTTTTCTGGATCCAAGACAATTTCAAGCCTTGACCAATCAAACCTCTGGTGAGCTTTCCGGGATCGGGATTCGGCTCCAGTTGGATGCAGACACCCAAACCCTGACGGTGGTGGAACCGCTCGAAAATTCTCCCGCCAGCGCAGCGGGAATTCAACGGGGCGATCGAATTCTGGCGATCGATGGTCGTTCGACGGAGGGAATGACGGTTGAGCAGGCTTCGCAATCGATTCAGGGAGCGGTAGGCACCCAGATTACCCTACGGATCGATCGTCCGGGGCAAAACGCTTTCGACCAGGAATTGACCCGCGCCCGAATTGAGGTTCCCAACGTTTCCTATATGCTGCGGCAGGAAGGTACGTATCAAATTGGCTATATTCGCCTGACGGAGTTTAGCAGCCATGCACCGGATCAAATGCGGCGTGCTATCCAGACTTTATTGAATCAGGGTGCAGATGGATTTGTCCTGGATTTACGCGGGAATCCAGGGGGGCTGTTGCAAGCCAGTATCGATATTTCCCGGATGTGGCTGGAGAATGGGCCGATCGTGCGGACGGTGAATCGGACGGGGCAGAGTGACCAAATTAATGCCAACCGGACTTCGCTCACCCAGCTTCCCCTGGCCGTGCTGGTAGACAGTAACTCAGCCAGTTCCAGCGAAATTCTGACGGGAGCTTTGCGGGACAACGATCGCGCCATTGTTGTAGGCAGTCAAACCTTCGGTAAGGCTCTAGTGCAATCGGTGCATTCCCTGTCGGATGGGTCAGGACTGGCGGTAACGGTGTCCCACTACTACACGCCGAATGGAACGGACATTAGCCAGCGCGGCATCACACCTGACATTGCCGTCGGTTTTTCGGAACAGGATCGTCGGGCCATCGCTGGTGATCAGAATTTGATTGGCACGAATGCAGATCCCTACTATCGGCAAGCCATTGGTGCTTTACAGGTGACGATCGCTGACTACCAGCAGCAACAACCAACGGCTGAAACCCAACTGCCTTCGCTACTCCAGCTTGGACAAGAACCGAACCTGAGGCAATCCCATTAGGACAAGCCCGGTCGTAAGTATGCATGAAAGAAGGGTGGGCAATGCCCACCCTTTAATGTTTGATTAGTCAGGATTTGACCAGGTTTGTCTTGATCCAGCTTGACCCAGAATGTTGAGAAATCAGCCTGTTCCCAAACCTATCCGTTATGGGCCGCATTGACTTCAACTGTACTCACCTCACCTTCGATCGCCGGGGCCCGCAGGATCCCCTCCGCCAAAGGCTTCGATCGCATTTCCTGTTCCGCTAGCGTTGTGAGCGAATTCTCCAGCTTTTCGGTAATTGCCAGCGTCTTAACATCGTAAATTTGCGTCAGCAGCTTGGGATAAAACCCAATCCCGATAATGGGGATCAACAGACAGGCAATAATGAATACCTCACGGGGTTCGGCATCAATCAGGACTTCATGCTCAACCAACTCTTTATTCTCAGGGCCGTAGAAGATTTCCCGCAGCATCGAGAGCAGGTAAATTGGAGTCAGGATGACCCCAACGGCTGCCAGAATGACCACGATCGTCTTAAACACCAGACCATAGGCATCACTGGTGGCAAAGCCGACAAACACCATTAACTCAGCGACGAACCCACTCATTCCCGGTAATGCCAGGGAAGCCAGGGAGCAGGCTGTAAACATGGCGAAAATTTTGGGCATTTTCTTGCCGACTCCGCCCATCTCATCCAGGATCAGGGTGTGGGTGCGATCGTAGGTTGCCCCCACCAGGAAGAACAGGCTGGCTCCGATCAGTCCATGGGACACCATTTGCAGGACTGCCCCACTCAAGCCCAGATCGGTAAAGGAAGCGATCCCAATCAGCACAAATCCCATGTGGGAAATCGAAGAGTAGGCAATCTTTCGCTTCAGGTTACGCTGGGCAAAGGAGGTTAGAGCTGCGTAGATAATGTTGACGATTCCCAAAATCACCAAGGCAGGCGCGAAGTAGACATGGGCATCCGGCAGCATCTCCACGTTCATTCGGATCAGGGCATAACCGCCCATTTTTAGCAGAATTCCCGCCAGCAGCATATGCACCGGGGCCGTGGCCTCGCCGTGGGCATCGGGCAGCCAGGTATGGAGGGGGAAAATCGGCAGTTTGACCGCGTAGGCAATTAGAAACGCCCCGTATAGCAAGAGTTGCAGATTGACAGGGAAGTCTTTCTCCATCAGCGATCGCATATCAAAGGTGACAGTATCCCCATAGAACGCCATCGCCAGAGCTGCCACCAGAATAAACAGTGAACCGCCTGCGGTGTAGAGAATAAACTTGGTTGCCGCGTACAGCCGTTTCTTCCCGCCCCAGATGGACAGCAGCAGGTAAACCGGGATCAATTCCAGTTCCCACATCAGGAAGAACAGCAGCATATCCTGCACAGCAAACACACCAATCTGACCGCCGTACATGGCCAGCATCAGAAAGTAGAAAAACTTGGGCTTGAGCGTCACTGGCCAGGATGCCAGCATCGCCAGCGTTGTGATGAAGCCTGTTAAAAGAATCAACGGCATTGATAGCCCGTCCGCCCCGACCGACCATCTCAAGTCTAGAGATGGCACCCAGGAATAGCTTTCAACCAACTGCATTCCAGGGTCAGAAAAGTCGTAGAAGTTGGTAAAGGCGTAGACGATGATAGCAAAGTCGATCAGACCGATCGTTAGCGCATACCAGCGTACTGTTTTGCCGTCCTTATCCGGAATAAAAGGAATAAACAGGGCGGCAACAACAGGAAACAAAATGGTTGTGGTCAACCAGGGAAAATCAACTGTATTCATTGCAGCTTGTTATAGAGGGTTGGGTGGTTGTCATCCGCTATCGCTATTATCTGTGGTGAATTCGGTCAACACGGATTGTTTAATCTAAACTACCGATAGCGGATAGAACCGAGCCGATGCAGTTACGCTACTGGTCAGGTAACACTGGAAATTCAGGTTACGCCAGAAACCAGAACCAGCCCCAGCACAGCCCCAAACACAATCAGCGCGTAGAACTGTACCCGTCCATTTTCCAGGTACTTCAGCCCTTCACCCGTCACCAGCGTGACAAATCCGGCTAAATTCACGATGCCATCCACAATACGAATGTCCACTTCCAAGACCTGCCGTGCCAGACGACGGCTGCCTTTGACAAATAGGACATCGTACACTTCATCGAAGTACCACTTGTTGAGGGAAAGCTTATAGAGCGGCTCGATTTGCTTGGCAATTTTTGCCGGATCGATTTTGCCCCTGAGATACATCAACGAAGCCAGCGTGATCCCAATCAGCGAAACACCGATCGAACTGCCTGCCATGGTCAGGAATTCTGACCAATCCACCTCCGAGGGAATGCCCTCGATCACTTCACTGGGGGGGTGAATAAAGGCTTCAAAGTAGTTGGCAAAGGGCGTACCCAGCAGTCCAATCAGGATAGAAGGAATCGCCAGGGCCATCAGGGGGATCGTCATCGTGATGGGGGATTCATGGGGTGAATCGCTGTGATGATGATCGCCATGCCCATCGTGCTCATCGTGCATTTCAGCATCGATCGCCAACTCCTGGGGATTCATCGCGCCCGGTCCCATTGACAGACCCATCTTTTGCAACTGGGCCACTTTGAGCTGCCGTTTAATGTCTTCATTGGTGCCCCGGAAGCTGCCTTCAAAGGTGCTGAAGTACATCCGGAACATATAGAAGGCGGTGATTCCAGCCGTTAACCAGCCGATCGCCCACAGGAACGGACTGGCTTCATAGGCCGCCCCAATAATCTCATCCTTGAGCCAGAACCCAGCAAAGGGAGGAATCCCAGAAATGGCCAGCGTCCCAATCAAAAAGGTGATGGCCGTAACCGGCATATACTTCCGCAATCCCCCCATCAGCCGCATATCCTGGGCCAGGGTTGGATCATGGCCAACAACGCCTTCCATGCCGTGGATCACCGAACCCGATCCCAAAAACAGCATCGCCTTGAAGTAAGCGTGGGTCATCAGGTGGAACATTCCCGCACTGTAGGCTCCAATGCCCATTGCCATTACCATGTACCCCAACTGCGACATGGTGGAATAGGCCAACCCTTTCTTAATATCATTCTGCGTAATGGCGATCGAGGCTCCGACAAACGCAGTCACGGCTCCTGTCCAGGCGATCGTATCCATGACCACCGGAATGTTCTCAAACACGGGATACATCCGCGCAATCAGGAACACACCCGCCGCCACCATCGTTGCTGCATGGATCAGGGCTGAGATCGGAGTTGGGCCTTCCATCGCATCCGGCAACCAGACGTGGAGGGGCACCTGAGCCGACTTGGCAACCGGCCCCATGAAGACCAGGATCGCAAACAGAGCCGCCACCGCACCGCTGAGGGCACCCGTTTCCACCAAATCTTCCAGGCGCAAACCCATGACTTCAAAATCAAAGCTGCCCGTCGCCCAGAACAGACCCAGGATTCCCAGCAGCAACCCAAAGTCGCCGACTCGGTTCGTGACAAAGGCTTTCTGGCAAGCATCCGCAGCGGGCTTGCGATCGTACCAGAAGCCAATCAGCAGGTAGGAACACATCCCGACCAGTTCCCAGAACACATACACCTGTATCAGGTTTGGACTTACCACCAGTCCCAGCATGGATGAGCTAAACAAGCTCAAGTAAGCATAAAACCGCACATAGCCTGGGTCATGGGACATATAACCATCGGTGTACACCATGACGAAGAAGGCCACAGTGGTCACGATTACCAGCATGACCGAGGTGAGGCGATCGATGGTATAGCCCATCGTCAGGTGAAAGTCGCCCGCTGCGGCCCAATCAATTAACTGGGTATAGGGCGGGTGTCCCTGAACCTGACTCCACAAAATTGCAAATGACAGCACCATTGCTGCCCCCAACAAAGACACAATGAACACGGCACTGGGTGTTCGCAGCGCGTTCATCGCTTTGTTGTATGAAACTAGTCCTAAGCCCAGGATCATTGCCCCTGCCAATGGCAGAACGGGAATTAACCAGGCATACTCATATATAGATTCCATGACTCACGCCCACTCCAAAGCATTCCAGTCGAGTTGGCAAAACCGTTTACATTGTGACACACACCTGCTTCAGACGGTCTTAAACCAAGGTAAAGTTACCCAAATTCCTTCTCAGGAAAGACAGTTGGTACTGTAATTCTTAGCTCATGCTGTTTGCTACCTTACGGTGAACCTCATGAATTTGGGAGATGAAACCAATGGTGGAACCGGGATTATCCCACTTTTATAACAGGCTGAAGATTAACCCACCCCAGCCCCTCCCAAGAGGGGATTGATGAACATTCTCCTTTTAAGGAATACAAATTTAATAACCTGAAATTCTTGTGGGGTGGGCATCTTGCCCGCCCAGTCAGCAAAGTGAAACGTTGCACAGGTTACTTAATCCATGATTCTAAGCAGGGGTTCTCCAGTGTTGCCCCTTCTGGAAGGGACTACAGGTGGGTTCCAGGTTTCCCCTCCTGGGAGAGGTTAGGGGTGGGTTCCCATATCTGATGCCCCAGATCTTTGTATACCCGGTTGCCCTGATTGGGAGAGGGATTTAGGGTGAGGGCTGCAAAACCGGGATGCTCCCAGGGGAAATTTAGGATTGTGGATTGAATAACCTGCCCACCGTTCTGCTGCTTTGACTGGGCAGGCAAGATGCCCACCCCACAAGAGTCGCGGTATTAGATTTGCATTCCTTAGCTTAGAAGGGATACCTGGCTCAATTTGCTCATGGCTAACATGACGATCGAGCAAGACAATTAATGATCAAGGCAATCAATCTCTGATTTTCCTCTGTGCTGCTATACAATCCAAGGCGTACTGTGTCTAAGGCTTCTATGGTTCAGTCAAGCTCATCCCCCCAACTTCATCGAACTCCCCTCTACCTGGCCCATCTTGAGCAGGCAGCTCGATTGGTTCCCTTCTCTGGCTGGGAGATGCCTGTCCAGTACAGCGGCATCAGCAAAGAGCATCAGGCAGTGCGCCAGCAGGTTGGCATGTTTGATATTTCCCACATGGGGAAGTTCATTTTGCGTGGAACGGGTTTGGTTGACCAACTGCAACAATTGGTGCCTTCAGATCTGAGTGCCCTGCAACCGGGAATGGCGCAATACACCGTGCTGCTCAATCCAGAGGGCGGCATCGTCGATGATTTGATTTTCTACTATCAGGGGGTGAATGCTGCGGGACTGGAGCAGATGACCACGATCGTGAATGCGGCGACGACTGAGAAGGATCGGAACTGGCTGTTGACCCATCTGAATTCTGGACAAATTCAATTTGAGGATCTATCCCTAACGCTTGTATTGATTGCCGTGCAGGGCCCAGAAGCCGTTCGATCGCTGCAAGCCTTTGTTCAGGAAGATTTATCCCAGGTGCCCCGGTTTGGGCATATCACTGGGACGATCGCAGGCAAACCCGCATTTCTGGCGCGAACGGGCTACACCGGGGAGGATGGATTTGAGGTGATGCTGGAGCCGGAGAGTGGCGTGCAATTATGGCGATCCCTGGTAGAGGCTGGAGTGACTCCCTGTGGACTGGGGGCACGGGATACGCTACGCCTGGAAGCAGCAATGGCCTTGTATGGACAGGATATTGATGAATCGACCACTCCTCTAGAGGCAGGTCTGGGCTGGCTGGTTCACCTCGATCGCAAGGGAGACTTTATCGGGCGATCGGTGTTGGAGCAGCAAAAGCAGGACGGGGTGACTCGTCGCTTAGTCGGACTGCGGATGGATGGACGGAATATCGCTCGCCATGATTATCCGATCGTGCATCAAGGTGAAGCGGTTGGTCAGGTGACGAGCGGCACTTTATCTCCGACTTTAGGCTATCCGATCGCGCTGGGTTATGTTCCTGCTTCTCTGGCAAAAGTGAATCAAGCTCTGGAAGTCGAGATTCGGGGCAAAACCTATGGGGCAACGGTGGTGAAGCGTCCTTTCTATAAATTGGGGAAATAGTAGAGTCAGGAAAAATTGCTGACAGGGCGGGCAAGATGCCCACCCCACAAGAGTTTTAAGGTAATTCTCAGTCCTCTCTCCTCTCTCCTCTCTCCTCTCTCCTCTCTCCTCAGTCCTGACAGGGCGGGCAAGATGCCCACCCCACAAAAGTTAATCCTATTCAAAGAGTCTGAGGAATCGGAAGGGAAGTTCCAGGATTGAGAACACGCCACCCAGCGGCCCCAGAATTGTCTCCAGGGTATCTCCGGCGCTTGCCAGTCCAGACCGACCGACAATAATCACGTCATTGTTGAGCAACAGGGGATTATTGGCTGTATTTAATCCTTCAGCAAAATCAATTTCTACCTCCTGCCGCGTCACAGAGCCATCTGGATTGAGGCGAATGAGGTCAACTCTGCTCCGTCGTGCCCTGGTGTTGAACCCACCCGCAGCCAGTACAGCTTGATTAAGCGTAGAGTTCGGCGGTAGGGGGAGCGCGCCAGGATTTTCCACCTCACCGACGACATTGACTTGAATGGTTTCTGGAGAAAAGCTAGCTGCTGCAACCTGAGTGGCTTCAGCCGGATCAAGCGTTTCAGCCCTGGAGATGATGATAGTGTCTCCTTCGCTGAGAATGGCATCCTGGCGTAAGTCCCCCTGGAGCAAAGCCCAGAGATCTACTTCAAAGGATCGCTCCTCCCCAGTCCGAGTCAGGCGACGAACTTCCACTCGACGAATATCAGCCAGGGGCTTAATGCCACCTGCCACTTGAATCGCCCGCGTCACCGTCGGTAAGCTCTCTGCACGGGCTACACCACCGATCGCCCCAGCATCCTGAACCTGACCCACACCCCCCGTCACCGTATAGGCTCCAGGCCGGAACACTTCACCAACCACTGCAATGTTAATCGGACGGTTTTCTTCGGGGGCAAAGCTAGAAGCTGCGATAATCGGAGCTTCCGCCAGATCGACGATCGTTTCTGGAATGATTACCGTATCCCCATCTCGCAGCCTGACATTATTCTGCAAGTTCCCCGTTTGCAACAGTTCCCACAGATTGACGCTAATTAAATCTTCCCCACCACCGGGTCGGGGTCGCCGCACCTGCACCTGGCGCAGGTCAGCACTTTGGGTAATGCCTCCCGCCTGCTCAATCAGTTGAGCTAAGGTTGGAAATTCTGCTCCATCGGGCTGAATCGCATAGGAGCCGGGACGAGTCACTTCCCCAGAGATGGCAAGCTGCATCGGGCGACGATTAATCAGGGTAACGGTGAGGACAGGTCGTCTCAGAAATTGAGCGTATCGGCTAGAAATAGTGGCGGTGGCTTGTTCCAGGGTTAATCCTGCAACCGAAACACTTCCCACCAAAGGCAAGTTAAGCGTGCCATCGATCAAAACATCGCTTTCACCGCTATACTGCGGCACCTGGAAAATCTCAATCTGAACTCGATCGCCTGCTCCCAGGGTGTAGGGCTGCTCGGACTGGGGCGGACTGGTTGGTGCAGATTGGGCGGTGGTTTGGGCTACCAGCGTTTGAATGGCAGTCGCAGGTAGGGCATTCGAGAGAAACGTCAGCAGGGTTAACCCAAGCACGGGCAGGGTGGCCCTTTGTTTCAAACCTGACAAACCTTTTGTCGGCATAGGCTCTGGCGTACCTCCAAATTTACTCTCCTCAGCAGTCGTCGAAATACCGAAGACGCGAATCTGAGTAATCTTTGCAGAACAGACTGAGCCAAATCCGAGGAAATTTCTGAAGTCCGATCGAACTTCACAAAAAATTTATTTTTTCTAATTGAAATGTCAGGGACAATTACTACCCCGGACGATAGATCAAAGCTCGCCAGGCAAATTTAGGCAGAGCCATCATCCGTCGCCACCGCCAGGGTTCCTGATACAGCCGATACACCCATTCCAGATGGTTGTCGCGTAACCAGCCAGGGGCGCGGGTTTTTTCTCCGCCCAAATATCAAAACTGCCACCCACCCCCATCCAAACGGCATTCGGGCACAGGTGGCGATGTTCAGCAATCCAAAGCTCCTGCCGGGGGACACCCAAACCAACGAGAATCAGACTCGGCTGCAAATCGGCCAGGGTTTGAGCCAGTTGAGCCTGTTCTTCAGGAGAGATGTAGCCATGTTGCGTTCCGGCGATCGCCAGTTCGGGAAGCTGTTGTTGCCAGCATTGCGCGGCCCGTTGACTGACTCCAGGCTGTCCGCCATAGAAAAAGATTGGGCAAGGTCGTTGTAACTGAGTCGATCGCCGTAACACCGTTTCAGCCAACTCGATACCTGGACATCGCTGGACTTGTTTGCCCCGTAGCCGTAAATAAAGAACGGCTCCTGCCCCATCCGGCACAATCAGATCAGCCTGACGAATAATGCTGGCTAATTCATCCTTTTGCTCTGCTTGAATGGCCATTTCAGCATTGAGGGTGACCACATGAACCCCTTGCCGGTGCTGAAGGCGATCGAGCAGCCAACCCGCATAATCATCAGATACGTGGATAGGCAGGCCCAGGATAGATGCTTCTTCGAGAGATGATTCTGGCGACAGCAACATAATTTGTCTTGTCTGGCTCTTAATGATCCGGAAATAATCCGGCTTTACCTCACACAACCCCTAATTATAAGGAAAGAGACCCGACTTTTTTCCTGATTTTTATGAGGCAGCTTCCAGGGCAAAAAATGTCTCAAAGATTCGCTCACTGACGCTATTTAGACGGCTCTGGGTTTGATCCAGGAACTCATGCAGTCCCTCCTGAATCACTTCTTCGATCGTGATAAATTCCAGCTCAGAGCGAAGCTTACCCAGCGTCCGTTCTGCTGGATTCGTCCAGCGTCCAGTGGAGGTTCCCGAAATTTCGTGCAGCGACCACTCCGCCTGAAGGAGGCAAAACAACACCGATCGCGGAAATTCTCGGTCTAAAAGCAAAAAATTGGTGACATCCTGGGGCGTAATTCGATGCTGGCATTTGCGATACATTTCATAGCCGCTGGCTGATTTCAGTAAAGCGATCCACTGAAGTTCATCCAGAGTTGTCCCGATATCCTGAATGGAAGGCAGCAGAATAAAGTACTTCACATCCAGAATTCGCGCTGTTTTATCCGCCCGTTCGATCAACCGTCCCAGTTGCCCAAAGTGCCAGGCCTCGTTGTGGGACATGGTGGCATCCATAATGCCTGCAAACAAATGGCTCGATAACTTCACGTCCGAGAAAAACTCAGATAATCCTGCTAACTGCGGAGCTGGAGTTGCATCTTTCACCTGATGGTAGAACACATTCACCTGCTCCCACATCTCCGAGGAAATGATCTCGCGCACCGATCGGGCATTCTCGCGGGCTGCCCGCAGGCAAGAAATAATCGAGTTGGGATAATCCGTATCAAAGGTGAGGAACTGAATCACATTCTCGGCGGTGGCTGCTCCGTACCGCTCTTTGAATAGAGACAGATCACCCGTAGTCAAGATTAGCGGGTTCCACTGCTGCTGTACTCCGGGGGGAGAATCAAGCAACAGGGTCAGGTTGACATCGACAAACCGGGCAATGTTTTCCGCCCGTTCCACATAGCGATTGAGCCAGTAGATGGAATCTGCAACACGACTGAGCATGGGAAGTTAGGACTGAGGACTGAGGACTGAGGACTGAGGACTGAGGACTGAGGACTGAAGTAGGGTGGGCATCGCCCACCAGTAAAAAAGAAGTAAAAAAGAAGTAGCCTTGATTTCTCGTAGGGTGGGCATCGCCCACCAGCTTTAATTCAGCGGCCTTCAACCCTGGGTTTGGAATTGGGTTTGATCCCCTTGAGTTTGGGATTGGGTTTGATTTCCCTGGGATTGCGATTGGGTTTGAGTTTGGTTGTGTCCGACGATCCAGGTGTCCTTACTGCCGCCTCCCTGGGAGGAGTTGACGACGAGGGAGCCTTTGCGGAGTGCAACGCGGGTAAGGCCACCCGGGTTAACGTAGATATTGTCGTCTTTGCCGTAGAGAATGTATGGACGCAGATCAACGTGGCATCCCGCGAAATGATCTTCAAACAGGGTGGGAACTCTGGAGAGACAAAGGGTCGGCTGGGCGATGTAATTGCGCGGATTCGCGCTGATGCGATCGGCAAATTCAGCTCGTTCTTCTGGCGTAGCATGGGGGCCTACCAACATACCGTATCCGCCGGACTCACTGGCTGCCTTAACGACGAGGCTATCCAGGTTGTCGAGAACGTGCTGGAGCTGATCGGGTTCCCAGCAAAGGTAGGTCGGTACGTTGGGAAGAATTTGATCTTCGCCCAGATAATACTGAATCATCTGGGGGACGTAGGCGTAGATCACCTTATCGTCTGCAACGCCCGTTCCCAGCGCATTGGCAATGGCAACTCGTCCGGCGCGGTAAACCTCCATGAGTCCAGGAACACCCAGCATTGAATCGGGGCGAAACGCGAGGGGATCAATAAAGTCATCATCAATCCGGCGATAGATCACATCTACCCGGCTCAATCCCTTTGTGGTTCGCATTTGCAGGTAGCCATCCGCCACCACCAGATCCCGGCCCTCCACCAGTTCCACCCCCATCTGCTGGGCCAGGAAAGAATGCTCGAAATAGGCGGAGTTATACATTCCGGGAGTCAGCACAACCACTGTAGGACTGGGCAAACCCGGAGGAGCCAGATCCAGCAAGGTTCCCAGCAGTTTACCTGCATAGTCATCCACGGGCTGGATGTCCATACGATTGAACACCATCGGGAAGGTGGACTTCATCACCCGACGATTTTCCAAGACATAGGACACGCCAGAAGGACAGCGCAGATTATCTTCCAGCACGTACCACTGACCATCTCGATCGCGGACTAAATCCGTTCCAGTAATATGACACCAAATCCCTTCAGGTGGTTTTAACCCCAGACAGGGCTTGAGAAAGCCAGAGGCAGATTGAATCAGCTCCGCCGGCAGCACACCATCTTTGATGATTTTTTGCTCACTATAAATATCATTCAGAAATAGGTTCAAGGCATAAATTCGCTGCTTCAACCCCCGCTCAATCCAATCCCACTCGCTGGCAGATAGAATGCGCGGAATGATATCAAAGGGCAAAATCCGCTCGGTTCCCTGATTGTTGCTGTAAACATTGAAGGTGACACCCAGCTTAAACAAAGCATTTTGTGCGGCTTGCTGTCGCTGGTGCAGTTCCTTTATGGACAGAGAGCTAATGCGTTCTGTCAGGAGAGCCGCTTCGGGTCGGGGTTGGCCCTGAGTTAAGAACAGCTCATCGTAAAAATCTTCGGGGTCGTATTGGTCAAATCGCACGGTCAAATCGTGTTCGTTCTAACGTTTTACTTCGTTGACTGGGCGGGCAAGACTTCGGCTTGAGCCCTTCGGCTTGAGCTCAGGTCGAACGCTCAGTCGAAACGCTGCCCACTCCACAAGAATTCCGGGTTGTTAAATTTGCATTCCTTAGTATGCCTATCCTACCGGATGCGATGCCTCACCAATAATTGTTTCTGCGCCCCTCTGGCTGTAGCTCAAGATACGAATTGACCGAATTTGACCTTGAGAAAAAATTTAGAATTCTGGCTTGTCTGAACTGAAATCTGAACTGAAATCAGGATCTCAATCGAAATTTTTGAGAGCAAACCCACAAAAGTTTAGGAGATACTAGACTTGATAAGGTCTGGATTAGTGTGAAATTCCATGTACATCATTGATGTGACGTTAAAGAATACGCCAGTAACGCTATCGGTACAGCGTAAAGAAGAGAGCGATGCTAAGTCGCTATATACCCAAGTCCTAGAAGCCATTAAGTCCGGTTCTCCTGCCGTTCTGGAACTGACCTGTGAACAAATGGTCGGTAAGACGGTGGGGGTAGTCGTCAGCGAAATCTCAGCCGTACAAATGTCTGAGAAATCGAGCACTGCCACTGCTTCGGGTCGTCCGCCTGGATTTTTTGCGGTTCCCCAAGGGTGAGGGAGTGGGGAGTAGGAATTGAGTCAAGTCCTATTTCCTCCCCCGCTGACTGGCCCTGCTGAGTGGGCAGGCAAGATGCCCACCCCCCCCAAGAATAAGATTTTGTAGGGTGGGCAGTGCCCACCGCTTTAGCATTTGAGCCTGCCGCGCTACTACGGCTCCATCCCTGACCCTCCTCCACCCTCCTCAATGTCCCAACCTGCTATTCGCGTTCATGAGCTTTGCTTTCAGTGGTCAAACGAGGCCCCCGTTTTGCGATCGTGTTCTCTGGAAGTTCCTAAGGGGGAATTCTGGATGCTGCTGGGCAGTAATGGCAGTGGTAAATCAACGCTGTTGCGAACCTTGACGGGTTTATTACAACCCCAATCAGGACAGGTTGAGATCGCGCCGCCGATCGGATTTGTGTTTCAGAATCCCGATCATCAACTGGTCATGCCCACCGTAGGAGCGGATGTGGCGTTTGGACTGGTGGAAGAAAAACTATCCTATCCGCAGGTGCGGGAGCGGGTGGAAGATGCCCTGGCTGCCGTGAATTTGCTGCACTTACAGCGACGACCGATCTATGCCCTGAGCGGTGGGCAAAAACAGAGAATTGCCATTGCAGGGGCGATCGCGCGGCACTGCGAAGTTTTGCTATTAGATGAACCGACGGCTTTGCTTGATCCCGATAGCCAAATGGATCTGGTACAGCAGGTGCAGCAACTTCTGAAACGACGAGGGATAACAGCCCTCTGGGTAACGCATCGACTGGAAGAGTTGGACTATTGCGATGGAGCTTTCTTGCTGGAGCAGGGACGGGTCGTGGAACAGGGCGATCCGATCCATCTCAAGCAGCGGCTGATGCAGCAATTAGAGCAGGAAGTTGACCAGGAAGATTGCTAGATTTTAAGCATAGTTTACAAAATGCAATCATTCACGGCATCATATAAGAAGAATCAATAGATTTGTTGAGATGTCGATTTGAATCTGTGAACTAGAGTTTGTGAACTAGATGTGAACTATGTCCTCTTCTCCCCCCCAAGCCCTGCTGCTGGTTGATGGCTACAACGTCATTGGAGCCTGGCATCACCTTTTGCAGGTGCGCGATCGACATGGCTTAGAAGAGGCGCGACGAGAGCTAGTCACCGCTCTAATCGACTACAGTGCCTACCAGAATTTTAACACCCACCTTGTTTTCGACTCCCAATACCAGAACGCTCCGGGCAGTCGGGAGATCATTACCGGCAATCTCATGGTCTGCTATACAGACTATCGCCAGACCGCAGATACCTACATTGAAAAAGCTTGTGCCCAGTATCGCAAAGATGTACGTAAATTTGTGCAACGGCTGATTGTCGCTACCTCCGATCGAGCGCAGCAGCTTACGGTGGTGGGATACGGTGCAGAGTGGATGTCTGCCCAGAAGCTCCGGTCTGAGGTGGAGTTAGCCGTGATCAGAGTGCGGCGAAAACAGCAAACCCAGCGCAAACGGCAATCCTCTCAGCGGTTCCTGGCCAACAGCCTTGATCCCGTCGCACGTCAGCAACTCGCCAGGCTACGGATGGGCGAACAGGGCAAAAAGGACAAGTGATAGCCAATTAGCCAATCAGCCAACCAACTCCAAACGGTTGCTAATCAGGGGTTTGAGCATTAAGCAGTGGAAATAAGCAAACAATCATCCCAAAAAAATTTGCATAAGTACTTGCCAAAGTGCATCTCCTATCGCTACTATTGTTAATCGTGATCCTCAGTAGCTCAGTGGTAGAGCGGTCGGCTGTTAACCGATTGGTCGCTGGTTCGAATCCAGCCTGGGGAGTTTAAAAAATTTAAATAAGAAAGTCAAAGGCGATGCGGGATGCAGTAGGTGAGATGACGTAGACTGCAATATATGGCAGATTCTTCTCATTCCGTTCCTGAACCTTTGTCCTCCGCCGGTTCTCCTGATCACCTCCGTTCGCTCTGGGCACTTGATCCAACCGTCGCGTATTTGAATCATGGATCATTTGGAGCCTGTCCAATCGCCGTGCTGGAGCAACAGCAGTTATTTCGATCGCAGTTGGAGGCAGAACCCGTTCGCTTCTTTGAAACCCAGTTAGAACCCTTACTGGATGACTCCCGCTCGGTTCTGGCGCAGTTGATTGGAGCCGATACAGCCAATCTCGCGTTTGTGCCCAATGCCACGACGGGTGTGAATACGGTACTGCGATCGCTCACGTTTCAGCCGGGGGATGAACTGCTCACCACCAACCATGAATACAATGCGTCCCGTAATGCCCTGGATTTTGTGGCCCAGCGCAGTGGAGCGACCGTAGTGGTGGCTCAGGTTCCATTTCCGATCGCCTCCTCGGAACAGGCAATCACAGCCATCTTGGACAGGGTTTCTCCCCGGACTCAGTTAGTTCTAGTTGATCATGTCACCAGCCAAACGGCATTGGTTTTCCCCCTGAAATCTCTGGTGAAAGAACTAGCCGATCGGGGCATTGACGTTTTGGTGGATGGAGCCCATGCGCCAGGGATGATTCCGCTCCAGTTGAAGGAATTGGGGGCGGCATACTACACTGGGAACTGCCACAAATGGCTGTGTGCTCCTAAAGGTGCAGCCTTTCTGTACGTTCGGGAAGATAAACAGCCGCAATTGCGTCCTCTGGTCATTAGTCATGGAGCAAATTCGCCACGGCGCGATCGTTCCCTGTTTCACTTAGAGTTTGACTGGACTGGAACCTTTGATCCTACGGCTTACCTGTGTGTGGCAACAGCGATTCGGTTGATGGGTTCCCTTTTTCCTGATGGCTGGACAGGCCTGATGGATCATAATCGAGCGGTGATCCTGTCTGCGCGTCAGCGGTTGAGTCAAGCCCTTGGCATTTCTCTCCCCTGTCCTGCAGAAATGATTGGGTCGATGGCAACTTTGCCCCTTCCCAGAGGATCCGCTAAATCCTTACAAGATCAATTATTTCGGCAGTTTCAGATCGAGGTTCCCATTTTCCCCTGGAGCAAAGAACCCGATCGAGCCATCCGGGTGTCTGCTCAGGTCTACAACACCGCAACAGAGTATGATCAATTGGCTGAAGCCCTTCGAGATCTACTCTCCATAGAAGCAAAGGATATATAGGTTCTGCCTTAAAACCTTCTGTCGCGGGTTTGGACAAGTCTTAAGTATATGCAGGTCTAATGGCAACTTTGTGAGGCGATCGAACCGTGAGGGCATCTTTGGCTCCATCTCAGCAGTCTATTGCTCGACTTCATTTATTGCTTTTGTGCGTTTGGATTGTGATTGGGCTGGGACTCCGATTGGCAAATCTGACGGACAAACCCCTATGGACCGATGAGTTTTCTACGATCGTCTTCAGCCTGGGAAATAGCTTTACGACTGTGCCGCTGGGTGAAGCACTGACTTCTGAACAATTGCTGCAACCCCTCCAGGCAAGTTCGAGTGCGGGTGCGCGATCGGTGGTACGTCATCTGCTAACGGAGAGCAATCATCCACCGCTTTATTTTCTGTTGATGCACGGGTGGTTAAAGCTGTTTGTGAATCAGGGTGGAGAACGGTTGGTCTGGGGGGCACGCCTGTTTTCAGTGCTGTGGGGAACGGTTTCCATTCCGGCAATCTACGGCTTGGGAGTCTTTGCCTTTCGCTCTCGATTGGTCGGGCAAATTTCAGCAGCTTTGATGGCGGTTTCCCCCTTTGGGATTTACCTGGCTCAGGAAGCCCGGCACTATACTTTGCCAATACTCTGGATTATTGCTTCGCTTGCCTGTTTGATCGCTGCGGCTCGTGCAATCCGCGATCGACTGTTGTTACCCAATTGGCTCTGTTTGACCTGGGTTATCGTTAACGTTTTGGGCATTGCTACCCATTATTTGATGATTTTAGCCCTGGTGGCAGAGGCGATCGTTTTAGTCATCATGGGGCTGGTTCAGAGCTGGAAAGAGCAGGGCCACTGGTATCCGTTGGGTCATTGGCGACAGATTATCGGCATAGTTCTGGGAACGATCATGGGAGGAGCCGTCTGGTTGCCCTATCTGGATACAGACAGTCAGCTCACAGCCTGGATTGTGCAGAGCCAACGCAGTGGGTGGGATTGGTTCAGCCCGATTGGGCAGGTTCTGGCAGGCTGGATCACAATGCTCTATCTCTTACCCATTCAGCCACCCGAAAACTTCCCAGATCAGTCTGGACTGCGCTGGTTGGTGTTGGGGTCGGGTGTTGCTCTAATTGGGCTGACGCTGTGGACGATTCCCAAGGTTTATCGGGGGCTGGTTTTACAGCTCAAGCACCGCGACTCGCGTTTAGCAGTCTTTGTCCTGGGTTGTTATGTGATCAGTTCGATCGCTCTGTTTCTGGGCATCACGTATCTACTGGCGCGTGATCTCACCAGTGCATTTCGCTATAACTTTATTTATTTTCCGGCGGTCATCCTCCTGACGGGTGCGGGTTTGTCCTCTATTTGGATGGGAGCAATGGCCGACCGACCTAAGGCTCCTGCATCCTGGTTCAGTTTTTTCTATCGGAGCAGTGCCCGGACGGTGATCTTGATTGGGCTAATGGGCTTCCTGGGGGCGTTAACAGTGGTCAGCAATTGGGGATACCAGAAAACTCACCGCCCTGATGTAGTGGCCCAAGAGATTCGCACCCGATCGGCTGGACAAGAAGTCCTGGTGGCCATTGCCCACCAAACCCACGGACAGACAGGAAGACTCATGGGCATTGCCTGGGACTTGCAGCACCCTATCCGCAGCACCGATCAACCGCCCCCCCAGAATGTCCAGTTTTTGCTAGCTCCCCTCACCCGCGATGCACGATCGATCGTCCGGGTACTGCGCAGTACACTGAATCAAGCGTCCCGACCGTTGGATTTGTGGATTATTAACTTTCGAGATACCCCTGAACAGGCAATTGATGTTTTACTCGATCGACAAAACTGCGAAGCTGTAACCAAACGACGGCTCACCGATGGCTATCGCTATCGACTTTATCGTTGCGATGAAGAATAAAAATAATGAATCATGGCTAGGAGATAGGGAAATACGAAATCATTCTTCATCAAAGAATCCCCGACTTTCGCCTAATCCTCCGGATCGACTCTTGCTTTTGGCCCAGCAACGTTCTAAAAACCGAATCGACTCTGGATCGAGCTTGGGTTCAATATGGCGCGTCTCCTTACCCCAGCAGCCTTCCAGGAAACCAGACACATCAGCATCTTTAATTTCCATATTCTGACTCTTAGCCCAATTTTTTTCTAACTGCTCAATATTATGAAGCATCCAAAACCGGGAAGGGTTAAGGGACTTAAACTTTGGACTAAAGATGGGTTGGTTTAAATAGGCCCAAAGCGGAAATCTGAATTTGGGTTGCTCGTTATTTTCGTTCATAGGACTTAGGTCAAAACAATAAACAATACAGCCTGGCAATCTACGATTCAGGGAAAATTACTCTTCACGATCGCTTTCCTGGGGAAATAGATCTACTTTGCAGCACAAAATCTATGCCCCTTCACTGACTGATCAGTGAATGCCTCTATATTCAGAAAAACACTCGCTCCATCAAAACGGCATCTACCTTAGCGGTTAGGTTTGGCAGCCTGCTTGGGTGGTTTAGGTAAAGAGTTGTAACCGCTCAACCAGTTGATGGGCTGATACTACGCCTTCGATGCGATCGACAGGTCGGCCACCCCGAAACAGCATTAAGGTTGGCAAGGCATAGATTTCGTACCGAGAAGCCAAATCAGGATAGTTCTCAGTATTAATCTTGACGATTTGGACTCGTTGCCCCAGCTTTGACTTCACATCATCCAGAATGTTTGACATGATTTGGCATGGGCCGCACCAGGGAGCGTAAAAATCAACCAGTATGGGCTTCGTAGAATCAGCGACTAGCTCTTGAAAACTGCCAAACTGCTTTTTGGTTGCCATAGGATGTCAATTCGTAGAATTCGTTTACGGGCATTCCTATTGCAGCCACGACCCATCGGCTGATTCGTACACTACCCGTGCTTTGATCCTAATGAAATTTTTCCCGGACAGGAGAGGGTCACTCAAATGTCTTAATATTGGTGTTTCAAATGGCTTAACATTAGAGATTGTGCAGTTTAGTCAGGTATCGTTCATGGCAGCTTCAGGAACATCACAGCGGTTGCAGGATCAGGTTGCAGTGGTTACAGGGGCATCACGGGGAATTGGTCGCTCTGTGGCGTTGGCCTTGGCAGCCGAGGGTGCAAAAGTGGTGGTGAATTATGCCAGTTCCAGTGAAGCAGCAGAGGCCGTCGCCGCAGAAATTGCTCAGATGGGGAGCGAGGCGATCGTCCTGCAAGCAAATGTGGCCGATGCCGCTCAGGTAGACGAACTATTTAATGCCGTCATGGACAAGTGGGGGCGGGTGGATGTGCTGGTGAACAATGCTGGGATTGCCCGTGATACCCTGCTGCTGCGAATGAAGCTCGACGATTGGCAGGCGGTGATCGATCTGAACCTGACGGGCGTATTTCTCTGCACCAAAGTCGCCAGTAAAATTATGCTGAAGCAGCGATCGGGTCGCATCATTAACCTCACCTCTGTCGTGGGGGAAATGGGCAATCCAGGACAGGCAAATTACAGTGCGTCCAAGGCAGGGGTGATTGGGTTTACGAAGACGGTGGCGAAGGAAGTGGCCAGTCGGGGAATTACGGTCAATGCAGTGGCTCCTGGATTCATTCAAACGGACATGACCTCTGATTTAAAAGCAGGGGAAGAAATCCTGAAGCTAATTCCCTTAAGCCGCTATGGGCAACCGGAAGAAGTGGCGGGTCTGGTGCGTTTTTTAGCCGCTGATCCGGCCGCTGCCTACATCACGGGGCAAGTCATTAACATTGATGGCGGAATGGTAATGGCGTAAAGGGGTAGCGTTATTTAGAGTTCCATGTAAAGAATGGTGGCGGATCGCTTGCATTGTTGAGCGAAAATTTTATGATCGAATTGTAAGGGAATCAAGATAATCCATTTGCAACCTTGTCTGGCTTGCCAGGTTATCTAGTTCATCTCACGAGTTCATTCAATCCATTCCAGGCATTCAGCTATTCGTTCTATCCCCATTATTATGCTGCTTTCTTAAACTCAGCTAATCCTACGGGTAGCAGGTAGGTGAGTGCATCCTGCAAGTTGACTCGCTAGTAGAATTGTGAGGTTAGCACTTATGAATATTGTTCAGGCCATTAGAGACACGGTTCAATACGTGGTTGAAGCTGCCACTCGCTTGTTTAGTCCGAGTGAAGATGAATGTCCAGATATTGGGGTTCAACCCTACGATGGTGATACTAATCCTGAATAAATAGGATTCACTCCTGTAGAGATTGAGTCAGAGCGAAGCACTTCGGAAAGTGGTTGCTTAAATAGTCGTTAGCGATGATTTGAGAGTTCCGCTACCGGGTGTTCCATTCTTCCTGTAAACGTACTAGTTAACGTACTAGTAAATAGTAAAAGTAAGTAAGGCTGTAGAGAAGTAAGGCTGAGAAAAGTTAAGAGCAGGAAGAGGTTGAGAATTTGGTTGGTTCCAACCTTTTCCTGTTCTTTATTGGGAGTATCCCACGTAAATAACTGACGCAAATGGACGATCGCCGTAGCGCAGGCAGCGTTCGACTAAGCTCACGCCGAAGTCTTGTCTACCTGTGAGCGATTTGTCATGGAAAGGCAATTGGCTGTAAGGGCGCACAGTAGTGTATCCCTAACGGGTACGTTATTTTGCCGCACCCCCCTTAGAATCCGCCGAAGTTATAGCCAATCCCCAGCATCAGTCCAACTTCAGTGTTGCGGAAGAATCCCACTGTCACCCCTGCTGTGGCTGTGAATTGGTTGGTGATCGGCGCATCAACTCCTGCGGTGATGATGGGTCGCACTCGGCTGTCATCTCCGGTGGAAATACCAATTCCACCACCGGCATAGGGGGCAATGCTGAAGGGGACTGCATCATCCACCAATGCTCCGGTTGGGAAATCGAGCGTGACGGGAATCAGGAATGTGGTGCGATCGCCAACGAAGACGGCGGGTCGGAGGGAGAAGTTGTTGGTTAAACCCAATTTACTGAATACAGCAAAGTTGCCTCGCCCAATTCCGGTACTGCCTCCGAAACCAATATTTCCGCCTGCGCCAATGTAGCTTGGGCCAGAACGAGTCGGTTGACCGGGAGCAATCACCTGAGCAATGGAGGTGTCTGCTTCGGTTGGATCACCTGGAGTAGCCGGAACTTCCAGTCCATCAATAGCCGGATCGGTGGTTTGAGCCTGAGTCGGTTGGTTGATTAAATCCATCGCACTGGTGCTGTCTACTGCGTCAGCCAGGGGAGCGATCGGTTCTGAATCGGTACTCGCCTCAACTGAAGCACTAACCAGGTTGCTTTCGGGTGTAGCTGCAATCTCTTCAGGAATGTTTGTCGCATCCGCTATTTCATCATCAGGTGCCGTCGTTTGGGTCTCCAAAGTTGAAGTTTCAAACGTTTCATTTAAGCTCAGGAAATCTGAGGTGCCGTCGATGGTTGAAGGAACGGTTGCAGGAGTAGCTACCGTATCCAATTCAGCTAAAGCATCCGTCTCATCACCATAAGCCTCATCGATCCAATCAATCTCATTTAATGCCAGATCAAATGGATTAGGTTCGATCGCCTCTAGATGGGTTGAAGTGGCCGTATCCAGAGTATTGAGTTCAGTCGTAGTCGGATCAAAACTTGGAACCAGGGCTGGCTCTTGATATGCGGATTCCAGATCAGTGGCTTCCAGATCAGTGGCTTCCAGATCAGTGGCTTCCAGATCAGTAGGTTCCAGGGCGATTGCATCCCGATCGTTCAGATCATTGGCAACCATTGCGCTCTCGGCATAAGATTCTACTGCCGCATCATAGGTCGCACCATCAACACCATCAGTATTGGGAATAGCTGGCTCCGCATGGGCTACTAGGCTGTTGGCGGCTAGCATAAATGCCGTAAAACCAGTTAGAGCAGTACATTTGAGGATGTTTGTATACATGATTCACAAGGAGGAATAAAGGAAAACCCTAAGCGATTCAGCAATGCATTCCGAGTGTCCTGCTCACGTCAAACGGCGATGATCACTACCCTGTAAAAAGCTACAGATCTGCCGTACACTGCACAAGACCGGGGCTAACCACTGCAATTGCTACCGAAAGAAGTATGTACAAAGTACAACTCTTTTCAATCTATGGTTCAGTGTAAGTAGCACTAGACGGTTCAGGCATCTATCTTCTAGAGGAGCTTGAAAATTCAAACGATCGCAAATGTGGCGGATAACACCAGATCAATAGGCAACATCAAGGAGCGATCGGATTCACTGCTGCCAGGCTCAAAAGGGTTTGCAATTCCTTCGGGTCAATCCAAATATCTGCCAGTCGTGGATCGGGGTAAAGATAGTCATGCAAAAAGGTTCCGGCTGGCGTTTTCCCGGTCAAATAGTAATAATCGAGTTCCAGTAAATTACTGACCAACCAGTAGCAGGGATAGACATAGTTGGGCGAGAACAGCTCAATCACTTTTGTTCCAGGACGACAGAAGACCGTATTGGTCAGTCCGCCGCCGTGGGGGGCAATCACAATTTCGGCGTTGGCCAATAACATCGCCTGTTCTTTAACCGATCGCTCCTCTAAACTAACGCAGCGAAAGCCGTACTGCTCCAGCAATTCCAGCACTTCCGACTCATTGATAACCCGACGATTGGCAGTGGATTGGCGGCTAATATAAAGCCGATCGGTGCCTGAGGATTGGGAACTGTCTCCTAAAAATAACGCTCTTAACCAATCACAAACCCATTGCGGCATCCAGGCTGGACTACCGGGATAGGACGGTACGATGAGGCGATCGGCTTGAATATGGGAATGGTGTTCGGTTGGTAAAACTTTAGATTCTGGAATATCAAGGAACGCCAAAGTTTCCTGCTGAAAAGTCAAATTCGTACTAACTACAAAACCATCGATTTGTTGTAAATCAACTCCCGATCGCTGCAAGAGATGAACTCGCGGCAGCACATCAAACATCCAATGAAAATACATATCATTGGTCAAGCCAGATAGTACAGCGATCGTTCCATTCAGCGATTTGCGGGGCGAACGCTTTTCCACTGACAATAGGGAATGAAAACTGGGATGGCGATCGGGATGTCCGGGACTCAGCAGGGGAAATTCTGGCGAGAGATCGCCCAAGATCTGATCTTCTGCGGTTAAAACAGCACTGGCAGTTTGATCAGGACTCAACCAGAATTGTCCCTGGGGAATCGTTGCAACAAAGGTTCCTGGAAGCTGAATTTGGGAACCAAAACGGTAGCTAACGTGGGCTTCACGCTGATGGAGTGGGTTTCCCTGATGATCTAATCCCTTCGGCAGGGTGAGATGGATAACGGTAGGGGAGTCAACAGCAAGGTAGGGTTGGGACGTTTGATCTGCCCAGGCTTCAGTGGTTTCATAAAATCCGGTGGGGGGTTCGCACAGTCCCAGTCGTTGAGCAGGGGAGTATTGAGAACGATCGGGATCTGCTGGATCTGCATCTGTTGGATCTGAATCTGCTGCATCTGACCAATCTGAACTCAAACCTGAATCCATTAGCTCTGAACCCATTGGCTCTGAATCGATCGGCAACAGGGATTTCAGGACAGGTTGCAGGGTACGGTACAGGCTGGGCTGAAGGGTGAGAGCTTTCTGCATGCCTTCGATCGCCTCCTGGGTTTCCCCATTCTCCGCCAGCGCGTAACTTAAATTCAGCAAAGCATCCAGGCGATCGGGTTGCAGGGTTAACGCTTGCCGATAAAGCGTGATTTTTTCTGATACCGATGCATTCGACCATCGCCCCAGGAGCACATACGCCTCGGCATTTTCTGGCTGAAGCTGAATCGCCTTTTGAAATAGAGCTACCGCATAATCTCGATCCTGCACCAACAGTAACCGTCCCAGCCCCAAACAGGCTTCCGGCAAATCTGAGTGATAGCGTAGTGCCGTCTGGTAAGCTGCGATCGCAACCTGCGGGTCAGAAGTCCTCAGGGCATCTCCCAGAGCGGTGAGGACTTCGGGTGACTCTGGCTGCTCCTGTAGAGCCTGACGATAGGCTGCGATCGCCTGCTGCCAATTCCGCTGCCGCGCCAAAAGTTTTCCAAGCCCAAAATAGATGGCGGCTGATTCCTGGGAGCAAAGAGCCTGAAAAAATCGAGCATTTTGCTGGATCAGGGGCGATTGATGGGATTTAGTCTGTCCATCCACCCACTCACAGTAAATTTTTGCCCACCGGGTTCGGGTGCAAAGCGCTGTATGAAAATCAGCCACAGCCGCATGCCACTGTTCCTGCTGAAGCTGGGCCCAACCCCGATCGCCATAGCCCGATCGCAAGTCAGGATGGAGCGATAGAGCCTGCTCAAATTGCGCCAGGGCATCTGCCCATTGGGCTTGCCGTCCCAGACAGATTCCCAGTTGATAGTGCATCTCCCAACTCGGCTGAAGTGCGATCGCTTGAGAATAGGCCGCGATCGCCTCATCCCACTGGGCAGAGATTGCCAAACTTCCCCCTGTCGTTGATACGCCTCAACTGCATCGGGTTGGAAGGTCAGAACCGTTTGCCATTGCTCGATCGCTGCTTCAAACTGTGCTTGCAGGGCCAGGGTTTGTCCCAATTGCAGATAGCTCTTGGCTGGATCAGGATCGATTTCAATCAACTGCCAGCAGATGCGCTCTGCCAAGTCGGGTCTACCCTGCTGCAACTGCCGATCGATTTCTGTCCACAGGATATCCACCAACTCTGCCATGCCCGCTTCCAGGTCTTCCGGTTCTGCCACCGTGGTTGCAGCAAACCAAATCGCCTGGGCTTCCGCTTCATCTCCCTGCAAGAGTCGCGCCAAACCCAAATACCAGTAGCTCAACAGCCGATCGGGATGCGCCGCCATCTCCTGTTCGCAGGCAGTGACTACCGCTTCATATTGGCCCTGAGCAAGGCTCTCAAGACCCTGATCAAGGTGAGTGGCGATCGGGTGGGAGGTCATGGTATGCAGATGGACGGCAAAGGGTTAACGACGCACCGTCCCCGTAAAGCCTGATGCTTTGAATTGTTTTAGCTTCAGGGGAGTAGGCTGATTGGCTGGAACTGAAATTCTCAGCTCAAACTCGCTGACTCCGGGGGGAACCTCCTCAATTGATCCCAGCCGAGTCCGATTCTGCATCACTGGATTTTCGTTGGCATCGTAAACCCGCCCGAAAATATCGGCATTGTAAATCGGCTTTCCCGATCGATTTTCAGCATTTCCGGTGATGATAAAGCAGTTGGCCGGACGACTTGCCCCACCTGGCGTAATGGCTCCCTCCGCTAACTCGGCCGGACATTCGTGGTAGGAGAGATCGGTCAAGTTAATTTGCGTCAGTGCCCATGCTGCCGGAGCGATCATTCCACTGAACAACCACAGGACACAACCGATCGCCAGGCCCCAAACTCTAAACCGTATCGCTTTAGTCATAAACCGCTTTAAGATTCTGCTTCTCCCTCAGCTTACCCTGGATCGCCGCCATTAATCTGATCCGCCGGGTTCTGCCGCATGGCCTGCCCCATCTGGCTAATCAACGACCCTAGCTTGCCGTCTTCCAGAATCGTATTCAGTACCGCTAAACCGCTGGTGGACAGGAGAATTTTGCTCATATCCTGCGTTCCATTCCCGTTGCTGTTGCCGTTGCCATTTGCTCCAGGAAAGGCATAGATCCGCGCATCGCCAATTACGCCAGGCTGGGGGCCAGGGCTTGCAGCAGTTCCGGCAATTTTTCGGAGAGTTCCGGCCAGACGGTGGTGAAGGTTTCCGCCGCTAGCCGAGCATTCGTCAATTTATTCTTTGCCTCCACCTGAGCCGTCAACCCTTCGGCTTCCGCCAAAGCGCCATCCCGATTGGCCGCTGCCCGGACGCGAATCGCCTCTGCTTCTAACTCTGCCGTTTGTCTGGCAATTTCCGCCTGCCGTCGCCGTCGGAACACATCAATTTCCACCACGTTTTGCTCGGCAATCCGTTGTTCTTCTGCTGCTTTTTGGGCTGCGATCGTGGCTAGTTGCCGCTGCCGTTCTGCGACTTCGACTTCAGTTGCAGTGGTGACAGCCGCCTCTGCCTTAGCCCGTTCCGCTTCTGCCTCAAAACTGGATTTCCGCTTATTGGCGATCGCAATCACCACATCTTCCTGGGCCAGTCGAGCCAGTCGCTCGGATTCTGCCACCTGCACCTGCGCTTCCAGCCGGTTCGAGTCGAGGATCTTTTGCCGATGAATTTCTGCAACCTCTGCCTCCTGCTCCTGTAGAGTTTTGGCAACCTTTAACTGTTTGTTGCGCTCCTCCAGGGCAATATCTGCCTCAATCTGGCTTTCCTGGACTCCCAACTTACGACGAATTTCCTCCTCTTCGACCAGCTTTTGCTGCAAGATCTTGGTTCGCTGGGTTGCTGCCATTTCCCGCTCTTTGGCTTCCTGAATTTCTCGTTCTCGCTGGGCTTTTAAAGCCTCCACCTGAAACTGCTGTTCTAACCGGGCGGCTTCCTGCTCCTGCTGAATTTGTAACGATCGCTTCTGGGCATCCAATTCTTTCTGCTCGATCGCCACCTGGGTCGATAATTCCACTTCCCGCTTTTGCTGGATCGATCGTTGGATTGTTTCTGTCCGCAATCGCACCCCTTGAGCATCAAAAAAGTTGTTGGTGTCGTAGGTGTCGCTTTCCTGAATTTCAGAGATTGCAATGTTGTTCAGGGTTAAACCGACTTTGTTGAGATCCTGCTGTACCAGATTCAGAACTTCCTGGGCAAAGCCTAATTTATCTGAATCAATCTCTGCCAGGCTCTTGGTTTTTGCTGCAGCACGGATTGCATCATCCGCCCGCTTTTCCAGGGCATTTTTAATGTCTTCTGGCGTAATCCGATTACCCTGGGACAATCGTGCTGCCGCAGTCAGAACATCTTCTTCTGTCGCATTAATGCAGACATAGAAAGTGACCCGCATATCTGCCCGCAAATAGTCCCGCGTCCGTACGGCTAACTTCCCAGTCCGTTCCACATCGATCGAAATTTCCCGCAACGGTACACGGGTCAGTTCATGAAATCCTGGCAGCACCACACAGCCGCCATTCAAGACCACCGTTTTTTGCTTAACCAGCACTCCCCCCGTCCGCACAAACGCTTCGTTATTGGGTGTAATTGTGTACACGCGGGTGTAGGCCCAAACACTAACCAGCAGTAGCACAATTAACCCGGCAATCACACCGGGAAAGATCAGTAATCCCCCCAACTGCCCGATCACAGGTGTCGGAGTAGGAGAAAGGACACGAACTTCTGACTGAATAGGCACCTGAGCGGTAGCTAATTCACTTCGCGCATCTAATCGAGAAGCAGCACCTGATTCAGGGAGAGCAATGGACGGGAGAGCTTGAATAAACGTTAACCAGAACAGCATAAGGATAAATGAAGGAAAAAGGATAAAACGCGATCCAGATGGTTTATTTAATTTTTGGCTGAAAACCAGTGTTCTTGATCAGAACTGTCTTTACAGATGACGAGATAACCCTGGGGCGATCGCTCAATCACCAGTACCTTGTCCCCTCGTGTGGGAATCACCTTAGCCCAGTCCGGCAAGATTGCATTTACTGTGACTAAATTGCGGGCTGGATCTAACACATCCACCTGACCAATTTTGCCCTCGGTCGTGATGGGAATTCGGGCCGTACTCACTGTGCCAATACAGCCTACCAGTCGATCGCCACTGGCATCTTCGCCAAAGGCTGCAAACACTTTGCCGATCGGTTTGGCAATTTGTCCGCCCACCAATAAAGCAATGACGAGCGAGAGGGTAAAAATCATTCCACCGACGAACCCACCTACTAATCCGCCCAAACCTTCACCCAGGAAAACGTTCAGCATCCAGCCAAACAATCCCCACAGGCTCAAATCGGTTGCCAACAGCAGGATCAGCGGTGCTTTACCAAACCCTAGCCAGCCCAACGCCTGAAACGCACTGAAATCACTGGCATCGGCATCGGCATCCAGATCAGCATCGACATCCAGATCGGCATCGACATCGATATCGACATCCACATCTGCATCCATGTCCAGGTCATCACCGCCGCCGCCAGAGACGATCACAAACAGAAATAGCAAAACACCGATGCCCAGAAGAATCCAGTACGGAAGGTTTGAAAGATCAAAGAGGGGCATTGTGGTTAATAAAAAGTAAGAAATTGGCCGTCGAACTGGAAAAAGTAGCGCAGTCAGATCTCAACCAGACAAATAACTACACCCAAAATAGCTGCCTTAAAATGAAAGTGGGGAAACCAGAAATGTTTTGTAATTTTTTGGTAATTTTTTTGCTTTTGTAAAATATGAACCTTAAACGGATTGGTCACGTTGCTATTTGTGTACAGGATCTCGATCGGGCTGCCGCCTTTTACCAAAATCTGGGGATGGAGCTGGTATGGAAAGATCCAGACTGGGCTTACCTGAAAGCGGGGGAGGATGGGTTAGCTCTGCTCAGTCCTAACTACGAACAGGCTGGCCCTCACTTCGGCTTTATTTTCCACGATCGCGCGGAGGTCGATGTAGCCTACAATCGCCTCAAAACGGCACGGGTTCACGTGACCCACATTCACGAACACCGGGATGGAACGGCTTCTTTCTACGGACGGGATCCGGAGGGAAATTGGTTTGAGTATTTGTATGAGCCGGTTGAGAGTGAGGAGTGAGGAGTGAGGAGATAATTGTTACCGCAGCGCAGGCATCTTGCCTGCCAGGTAGCTCACACATCTTACTTGACAGGTAGCGCAGGCATCTTGCCTGTCAGTAGGATTTTGCAAAATAAAAGGTCAGAGCGGTGAAGCCCTGACCCACAAGGTTGATATGGAAACTTAAAATGATTTTATTTATGCCGTTGTTTCCGGTTAAATAACTTGACGAGAAACAAACTTTTCAAAATCAGCCTGGGTTTGATGTAAAAGCTGCTCACGGCTATCGGCGGTGTTCGTCAGCGTCGGAACTAAATTGCGGGCTTGCAACGCCATATGAAGCTGAAGATGAGCAACGTATTCACTGAAATCTTCACGTAAGGCAGGATTAGAAGATTGCTGGAATTTAGCGACCAAAGTGTTCTCCCTCTTCTAGAAACTCTACACAAATGTTGAGCAACGATATTGAACGTAACATATTGCGGTTGATTCGTATTTTAGTTTGCAATGAAGTGTAATGTTTTCGTTGCAATCGTTTTACACAGATCATCACACAGATTGATCGTCAACCTGAACAGATTCCGAGGGAGGAGACAAAATTTCAACCACTCCCGTCTCACCATCAATTCTGACCTGTTGCCCGTCTTTCAGCCTTTGCGTCGCCTGGTGAATGTTCATCACCGCAGGAATCCCATATTCACGCGCAACGATCGCTCCGTGGGAAAGCTGTCCGCCTACTTCCGCCACCAATCCCCCTGCCTGGGCCAGCAGAGGGGCCCATCCAGAATCTGTGTAGGGAACAACCAGAATGGTTTTACGCCCAATTTCAGACACCTGCTTCAGGGTACGCAGCACTTTAACGGAACCCTCGGCATAGCCTGGACTCGCCCCAATCCCCTGCAAGATTTGAGCCGATGAACTCATGACAAAATCCCGCTGTTCTGAAAAGGGAGGTGGATTGCCGTAAACCAGGGAGGGCGGTGCGTGCTGGCTATCCTGTTCTAGATTCGATCGTCGCTGGGCAATCAATTTAGGCACTTTTTCCCTCAATTCTGGGTTAGCATCAGTCGTTAACTGCTCAATCTCATCAAAGGTCAGGAAAAAAAGGTCTCCTGGCTGCTGAAGTAAACCATTCGATCGCCACTGCTCCTCCAACGCCACAAAACTCCACCGCAGTTCTGCAAGTAAGCGACTATAAAGGGCAGTTACCCTTCCCTTCAAATGCAGCCGTTGTTGCACCTGACGAATTTTCCAATTGTGCGGTTTAACTGACTCTGTACGGGATGGCGGAGGGGGATGAAACAAAAACTGCGTGAACAATTCCTGCACCGGTTGTGGATTTTCTTTCCAGGTGGGAACGGCAATATCAGTTCCGACTTCGCTGAGGTAGCCATACTTCTGCAAAAATTGCTCAAACTGCCGCAGTATCCCTTCCCCATCCGAACTTTCTGAGAGTTCGGCCAGAACAACCTCACTTTGCGGAGAGAGTTCGTTCAAATTAGGTAAAAGCTGACGCGCATTGGCTGCCAGGTTTTGCAATGCCCTCATTGAGGTTACTTCTGGCGTTTGGGAATTGTCCAGGTCACTACTCTTCACCTTAAACAAGGATTGCCGCATTGCCGCGCTCAGGGGAGCCATAATGCTGAAATAGGTGGCGTGTTTCAACATTCTTAAAATGCGATAAATCCGCGTGAGAAGCATCTGGGGCGGCAGATGGGTAGGGGGCTGGTGAGTAAATTCCGATAAACCTGGCTCAAACAGATCATGAGACATCTGGTTGAAGTCTTTCTCTAGCTTCCACTCTCGCTGCGCTAGCTTCAGCAGTCCGGGCACGTTCCGTAAGGTTGAGAGAATCGGTGGTTTGCTGAACTTTGCCCCCCGCGTTAGAAATTCCAAACTTTCCGGGGGAAGTCCCATCCGACGAAAAATCTGCCCGAGCAAGGAGGCATTAAAGTAGGCGGCTGAGTGGTGCAGCGTTGCAGTCTCATTAAAGTTCAAGCCAGTCGATCGCCGCCCCAAAACGATCGTGAAAATATTGCCCCACACGCCACAGGTCAGGGGACGGTTGATTGACCAGGTGAGTGGATGAATGAACCCTGGAATCACTTCTGCGGCAATTTTTCGCGTCCAAATGGGCAGCAAAGTCGTAATGGGACGAGTTTGGAGTACCCACAACTGTTGTCCGTCGTAAGTCCATTCCACATCTTGAGGAATGCCGTGATACTGAATTTCCAGATGACGTGCCAGGTAGGCCACCTGCTGTACCAACAGGGCAGGTAATTTGCCCTTACCTTCCATTTTCAGGCGAATTTCGGGGGGCAGTTGCCATTGCACAGAACGACTGGCAGTGGGAGTAGGCTCTGAGCGTTCCGCGATCGCAGCTAAGTCCTCTTCCCGAACCCAGACCCGATATTGCTCTGGCGTAAACCGTCCAGATACCACCTGGTTTGTCATTCCTGGCAGTCCTTCCACAATCACAGCATCTCCCTGACGGGCGATCGGATCGCGGCTGAAGGCAACTCCCGAATAAATTCCCTGTACCTGCTTTTGCACCAAAACCGCCATGCCACCCTGAGTGGCGTTCTGATCCTGGCGGTACTGCATTGCTGCCGGGAGATTATAGGAAGTCTGGCAGTAGGCGATCGACTGTTCTAAGGCAGCCAGGCTAGTGACGTTGAGAATGGATTCATACTGACCTGCGGCAGAAGCATGTTCTGAATCCTCCCCCACAGCTGAAGAGCGCACCACAAAGGGGGTTTCGGGTGAAGGTTGTACCTTGTTTAGCAAGGAAGCGGGAGCATCCCCAGGCGGGAGCACCCACCCCATCGGCACCGGATAACCCCATCGCTTTAATTGGGACAGAGTAGCTGCTTTTTGCCCGACCTTATTGGCATCTAACGCCTGCTCTAACGTGAGTAAGGACTGGTCACCTTTAAAGAACTGAAACACTTTCCGCGAATCCCTCTGAACGCCTGCCTCTGGTAACTCTAAATCGTCTGGAATGTTGTGGTAGATCCAACCCATAATCAGGCTCAGGAGTGCCGTCGCCCCAATCAATGCTCCATTCTGAGGATGGCGTAATGCTGTGAGCAGTACCAGCAGGATGAGAACCGCTAATTTACCCGAGCGCCGTTCCCGGAATAGGGTGAAGCTAACACCGCCGATCAGCAGCACCAGACCAGACGTAATCCAATCATGAACCATATAGCCCCATACGACATTCGTGGTTCCGGCTCCACGGCCGATCCAGTAGCGCCCCAACACCAGCGCAATCAACGCCACCACTTCCCAGGTTGGATCAAAGGGAAAAAAATAACGTGCAAGCAAAACTGCTGCAATTCCCTTAACTGCTTCTGATAGGACTGCTAATACGCCAACGATCGTTCCCCCATGATAGAAAGCGGCTGAAACACTCACATTGCCTGTCCCTACTTTAGAAAGACGTTGTCGAGTGAAGCCATAGGTAATCCATTGAATTAGCGGCAGCCCACCCAGCAGTGGACACAGGATGAAAATCAGTAATACACCAAGAACCTGCGTAAGCGTCATGAAGGAATTTATACCAGAGGGCAAATCAAGGAAATGTACGCAACACTCATTGATTCGTATCACTGTGTGTCACGAACCCTATAGCAATCGTAATATGCCCGATAAAAAAGGGTTCCCCCTTTCGGAAGAACCCTTCGGACTAATTTTGTGCTCGGTCGAAGTCAGCTACCTAGCCAACAATCTCAGGAGCCTTCACCGTTGCCAGGTCGAGAGGGAAGTTGTGCGCATTCCGCTCGTGCATCACTTCCATTCCCAGGTTCGCACGGTTCAACACATCCGCCCAAGTACCAATCACTCGTCCCTGAGAATCAATGATGCTCTGGTTGAAGTTGAACCCGTTCAGGTTGAACGCCATCGTGCTGATACCCAATGCCGTGAACCAGATGCCGACCACAGGCCATGCACCCAGGAAGAAGTGCAAGCTACGGGAGTTGTTGAAGCTCGCATATTGGAAGATCAACCGTCCAAAGTAGCCGTGCGCTGCCACGATGTTGTAGGTCTCTTCTTCTTGTCCGAACTTGTAACCGTAGTTCTGAGACTCGTTCTCGGTCGTCTCACGCACTAAGCTGGAAGTCACCAACGAACCGTGCATCGCACTGAACAAGCTGCCACCGAACACGCCAGCTACGCCCAGCATGTGGAACGGGTGCATCAGAATGTTGTGCTCTGCCTGGAACACAAACATGAAATTGAACGTACCACTAATGCCCAACGGCATCCCGTCTGAGAAGGAACCCTGTCCGATCGGGTAGATCAAGAACACTGCAGTCGCTGCTGCTACAGGCGCAGAGTAGGCGACGCAGATCCACGGACGCATCCCCAAGCGGTAGCTCAGTTCCCATTCCCGTCCCATGTAGCAGAACACGCCAATCAGGAAGTGGAACACGATGAACTGGTAAGGACCACCGTTGTAGAGCCATTCGTCTAAGCTAGCGGCTTCCCAAATCGGGTAGAAGTGCAGTCCAATGGCGTTGGAGGAGGGGACTACTGCGCCGGAGATGATGTTGTTGCCGTACATCAGGGAACCTGCAACAGGCTCACGGATGCCATCGATGTCCACAGGAGGAGCAGCGATGAAGGCGATGATGAAGCAGGTGGTGGCAGCCAGCAGGGTGGGAATCATCAGTACGCCGAACCAGCCAATGTAGAGGCGGTTTTCGGTGCTGGTCACCCAGTTGCAAAACTGCTCCCACAGATTTGCGCTTTCGCGTCTCTGTAAGGTTGTTGTCATAATTCCAATGAGTGCTTGAACTACAAACTGCAAATGATGTATGTATGTCAGCCCGTATTACGAACTTGTTACAATAGTAGCAGATCATTAACGATTGTAAAGAGTCTTAATGATTATCAAAGCTAGCATAATCGATAAGGAAATCTAATTCTTGAGACTGAAGGGATGGGAACAGGAGGGCGAATTAGTCCCCCTAAGCTGGCTATACTAGGCACCATCAAACGTTTTCGGGAATAACTTGTGCGAACGAATAAAACGCTGGATGAATCGCTCTCGATCGAAGTGGCAAAACAGGTCAATAGTCGGGCACAAACGTCCTTTAAAAACGCCTACAATGCTGCTCTGGTGACGGATGGAGCTGCATACGTTCAGGGGTTTCTGGCTCTTTTGAGGAAGTCCTACGTTCTGCTTGAACATGGCTGGTTAGAGCTCGACGATCGCATTATTGACCCAACATTGCCCCACCTGCACTGCACCGCGCCAGATCTTTATTACTTCCCTGCTCAACAGTTGACCGTAAAGCAACTTAAAGCAGCTGTTGAAGAGGCAAAGGAAGATTACCCGGAGGATGAGCCGCTCCCCATTTACGGTGATGCTCCCTACGAGTACTACGGTGAAGTGATGTTAGGGGGGAAAGACTATTTGAATGCATATCAGGCAGCTGAAGCCAAGTGCAAAGAGCTAAACCAGCGTATTGCTGATCAGAACTAAGTGATTGATCTAAATTAAGTGATTGATCTGAATGAGGAAACTATACTTTTTGCTTCCTGGAACAACGGGTCGGTTTGCCTGCGGCGGCCTGTGGGCAGAGTTGAAAACGTTTCAGTTAGCCCAGCAAATTTGTTCAGCAGAAGTGGTTACCTATCGGCAGCGAGAGGTCGATAAGCCGTTTTTAGCAGATGTCTTGAAGCAGTCCGATCTGAAAAACGCCATTTTTATGGTGAGTTGGGGCTTTGACGTACCTAAGCTCGTGAGTCAACTGAAATCGCTTCAGGTGGTTTATCACGCCCACAGTGCGGAGTACGGTTTTAAACTGCCTTCTGCCATGCCCATTATTACCGTCAGCCGTCATACACTGGGCTATTGGGGACAGAAATCCCCCCATGCCTTGCTCTATTATTTACCGAATCAAATTTCAGATGAGTTTTACGATCGCCACTTAGACCGTGATATTGATGTGCTGGTACAAGCCCGCAAGTCTTCAGACTATTTACTAAAGGAACTGATTCCTGCACTGCGATCGCGTTGTCGGGTCACGGTGATCGATTCCTTCGTTGAGGATCTGCCGGGATTATTTAACCGATCGCGCCTTTACCTTTATGATTCAGCGCAATATTGGGCAGAGCAGGGAGTGACGGAAGGGTTTGGGTTGCAGCCGATGGAAGCATTAGCCTGCGGTTGTCAAGTGTTTTCGAGTGTGAATGGAGGGTTGGCAGACTATTTAGATCCGGGGTTCAATTGCCACAAGATTGCTGGTTATGCTCAAGCGTATGATGTAGAGCGCATTTTGCATGTATTACAGGATTGCAATAATGCACCATTACCAGAATCTTTTTTTGCGGAACATCGGACTGAGAAAATCCTCAGTCGTCTGACTGTGATTCTAAATGAGATTAACCACTTTTTTGACTTTACTCAAAAGCCGTGCGAACCAATCGAGCCTTTGACTTCAACCCGGCTAATGGGGCTGAAGCTGAAACGAAACTGGAATAAGTTGAAAAAACGGTTTGGTTGAGGTCTAGATTCTAGTTGTCAGGGTATATCCCACTTTTGATTGGCGGGATGGGCAGTTTACTGGCAGGCAAAACTTCGGCTTGAGTGCTCAGTCGAAACACTGCCTGCGCTACGGAACTCGCTCCATTTGCATCAGTGGAATGTGTCCAGCATGGAATTGCTGACTTAATCATCCCCTGGTTCTTCAGATGGTTCAGGAGTGGCTGCTTCTGCTTCCCGGAAAATATCGGTGCGCAGATCCCGTCCTTCGGTATACATCTGGGGGGCAACAGCCGGATTGCTGAGGATTTCCTGCGGATCTTTGGTATAGCCGCCTTTGTATACCAGATCCCGCGTATCGACTACTTTTTCATCAATGGGTGACTTTTCTGATTCATCCGGCTGGTTTGGATAGGAGGCTGGGTCTGTTGCTTTATGCTGATTTGTTACTTTGTCATTCATATCACTCATCAGTTTCTCCCACTTTTAATATTTTGGTAATTTTTTGACTTCCGTTCAGATTGCTCGATTCATTGATTGATTCATCGATCGATTCACGGTTTTTCATCCAGTCCCTTGCCCACTGAAAGGACACCCCCGCTTGCCGTGCTGCCTGTTCATCTTCGGGTCGATCGCCTACATAGAACGAATCTTGCGGTGTATGGTGGTGGCGTACCATTGCCAGTTGCAACATTCCCGATCGCGGTTTGCGATACTGACCCGACCATTTCGTTTGGCTGTGATTATGAACATTGTGACGAGTGACGCGGAAGCACTTTCTGCCTGCAAAGTCAGGACAAAAATAAATCTCTCGCAGTTCTGGAAACAGGTGAAGGGTGTATTGTTGTTCCTGAATACAATGCTGCATGGACTTGTGACCGGCTGCAACACCGCCCTGGTTAGTAATACCGACGATAATCCAATCTGGTGAATAGGAGCGAATTGCAAGATCAGCTCCAGGAACAATGTGCTGATCCTGAGGATATTGAAAGTACTGCTGACCGCTCAGGGGTTCACGGACTGTGCCGTCCAAATCCACCATCATTAAGCTCATGGCATTCCTCACAAAAAGAGACTGGAATGGCATTAATCCTTGCGCTCTGGATAATCCTCTGAGGATTTGGGATCTAGCTCCCACCGTCGATCGTCCCTTTCCTCCAGTAACTCGTTAATCCTAACGTCTGTGTGGTCATCAATTTCGACCCCCACTGCTGCGGCTAATTCCTCAACAACATCCTGGTCGGGCGTACCTGCCGTCCCACCAACTGCCTCATCCCCAACGGCACTTGCCTGTTCATAGTTGGCATCCACATCTCCCCCGGTCAGGACAGGGCTAGCATCGCTGTTGTTGAAATGATCGTCACTTCGTCGGGAAAATCTACCTGCTCGATCGCTCGGCCGACCCTGAAGTCCAGTGCCACGAGTCTCCGTCTGTTCCTGAGGCAAGTTACTGACCACCCCTGCATCATCCGGCTCAGATACCACACCGTCATCGTCAGCAGCAAAATTATCATCTGTGTCATCCACAGCAACCGTATCAATCACAGCCTGATCAAACGGCACTTCCTCTAAGCCGGTCTCAGATTCTAAACTTTCCACTTCAGGTGGATTTGCTTTTGTCCTTGCCTTCGATCCCGGTTCAGGATTCAGTTCTTCGGCATTTTTCCCAATCGTTTTGGCATTTGCGGTTGATTTGGAGTGCTGATTTTTGTCAAGCATAATCGCATATCCTGAAGAACATCAATTGAACAGTAAGGCGACAAATGATTGAATTAAAAAGTGAGATTTAGGCTCAAACTTTTCTTTTTTAAGAGACTGGGCAAATTTGTGGTCTTTAAAATTTTCTTATCTACACCGTAGCGAACGATCGATTCAATCAACTCTTCATCTGGATAGATATGAAAACTGATATAGCGTTCACAAATTGTTTGTGAACAAGGGGGTAGGGGCAACGCCCCCACACCAGGGGTTTACCCCTGCACCCCGTTCAAATCCTACGGAGGATAGCTATATAAAAATAGATATGAAAATAGATATGAAAGCTGCGATCGATTTTTACAATGCCATTATCTTTCTCAAAAGAGATACAGACAATTGAGGCGGGCAAGATGCCCGCCCTACAAGAGTGCTCAGAAACTACCGATGGGTAGTTAGATTGGTTTAACTTTGACTACACATCGCAATCAAAGACATCACTTCGCTCCGGCTGAGTTTTTCCTTACCTTCAATCAAAGCATCCAGAGTGGCGTGGGCTAGAGCCAGCGGAATACGGCAAAAGTCCAGGGCGGGCCCGTCCGGCAATGCCGCAGCATAGGCATCCGCCAGGGCAAGATTGCGTTGGGCGTAGCTATGCATTTGGGCGGCTCCCCACCCCTCTGGATAGAAGTTGACTCCCCGCTCCAGGTCATCGGTATGATTCCGCAAAATGTTAACCGCCTGGAGTCCGCGACCAAATCCAAGGGCCTCGGTGCGATCGGTCTGAGTCCCGTCGTACCAGGCCCACAAGTCCGACAGCATCAACCCCACTGCACCTGCCACACTGAACGTGTAGCGATCGAGATCTAATTCAGTTTGAATTTTCCAATTGACATCCGCCCAATTTGCCATCCGATCGGACATGGCAGCCGTTGCATCCCAAATCCGAGGGGCGATCGTACCGGGAGCTAGCAGGGCCCATTCTCGAACGCGCAATGAAACTTCAGGTAAAACATCCTGGTGAGGTTTGAGTTCTGCTTCAAAGGCATCTACCGCAAAGCCGTTTACTCCCGTCTGCATCGTTTGACTGATCGATCGCAAAATTTTCGCCTTGAGCGCGTTTTCCAATTCAGGATGGTCTTCCACTTCATCGATCGCCCGCATGCACAGGTAGGCGGATGCAACTGCCTCTTGCAATCCACGCGGTAGCCGACTGATGGGAATATAAAACGTCCGACTCGTCTCTTTAAGAATCTCTAGGGCATCTCGATATAAATCCATACGTTGCACTCCTCAACTTGCTGCTAGTTGTACTGTGAACCCCAGAAAATTACTGTAATTTAGGGGCTATAAATTGAAAATCCTCCTACACCGTACAAGAGAGTAGCTCTTTTTTAGATAGACGTTCCGTAGCTACCCCATGCACAGGAATATCGATCGATATCGCCCCAATGCAGTGAGGGGAAAATGTTGGCGGTAGAGATGATAATTCAGGTAAAAGTGACAGGGAAAACCCGTTCCCGTGAATTCAACTTCATCCCAACGCCCGTCTGCACTCTGGGTAGTGAGTAAATATTGCACACCCGCTTGAATAGCGGTCTCGGCATAATCTCCGATCGCATCTCCGGCAGACATCAACCCAATCAAAGCCCAGGCGGTTTGAGATGCAGTACTTACCCCCTGCCCCTTCAACGACGAATCATTGTAGCTGCGACAGGTTTCACCCCATCCCCCGTCTGGGTTCTGGCAACTGAGTAACCAGTTTGCACCCCGTTCAATAGCCGATCGATACTGTTGCGGAGCGACTAAAGCCAGAGCAGTCAAAGCTCCACTCGTTCCATAGATGTAGTTCACCCCCCAGCGACCAAACCAGCTCCCGTCAGGTTCTTGTTCTTGAATCAGGTAGGAAAGGGCGCGATCGAGGGATTGGGAAGAGAGAGAGGAGAGAGGAGAGAGGAGAGAGGAGTCAGGAGTCAGGAGTCGGGAATCAGGAGTCGAGAGGGAGGAGAATGTTTGATTCCCGATTCCTTTTAACCGTCCTACCATTTCCAGGACTCGTGCTGTGACATCAGCCGTATTGGGATCAATCATGGCTTTGAGATCGCCATAGGGCAGGAGGTTGAGCCAGTCCTGATTGTTATCAATATCAAAGGCGGCCCAGCCTCCGGGTTGGCATTGCATCGAAGCAATCCAGGCAATGGCCCGATCGATCGCTTGCTGCTTCAAGGGTTCATCAGGCAGTTGAACGGCGTTGAGGGCCATGACGACCACAGCGGTATCATCCACGTCCGGGTAGAAGCGATTGATAAATTCAAAGGCCCAGCCCCCCGGTTTGCCCTGACGATTTTTCACCGCCCAGTCGCCATAGTCGAGAATCTGCTGCTGGAGGAGCCATTCTCCTGCCTGAACCAGGGAGGGATGATCAAAGGCAATGCCCGAATCCACCAGCGATCGCATTACCAGGGCCGTATCCCACACTGGAGAAACGCAGGGCTGCACCCAGTAGGTATCCTCGGTTTCAACGGCGAAATGGTCGATCGCCTGAAGTCCACGCACCACGATCGGGTCGTGAACCGAATAGCCTAAACTGCGTAGGGCCAGCATCGAATTAAGCATGGCGGGAATGATGCCACCCCAGTCTCCAGTGACTTCCTGCCGTTCCAGCACCCACCTTTCTGCCGCTTGCAGTCCCTCATTGCGGAAAGGCACCAAGTTCAGGCTTTCAGCAAACTTAAAGGCGTGATCCAGCTCGACAAATAGATCCGTCCAGTCGCCATTTCGCGGCAGTTCATAGGTGCGCTGGCTACCCTCAACGTACAGTTCATCTAATGTAATCGCTGGATCAACCACATACACGGGCTTGCGATCGAACACAATGATTAGGGGAACCGTACTGCCCCTGGCCCAACTCGACAGCTCATAAATATTGAATGGAAATTGATCGGGCAACAGCATCAACCAGGGCGGAATGGATGGCAAACCGCGCCAGTCGTAGCAGCCAATCAACGCCAGATGAAACTTGGTAAAAATTCGAGTCTTGCTGATGCCCCCCCGGCTCAGGATAAACTCCCTGCCCGTTGCAAGTCCGGATCGCTGGCGGACACTCCCAGTAATCGCAGAGCCGTATAAGCTTCTACGGAGGTACTCAGTTCCCCGCCATCGCCATAGAACAGCTCCCATCCTCCATGTTCCCGCTGCTGCGATCGGAGATACTGTTCTGCCTTAGCCAGGGGACGAGTGGCATCTGTGCCCCAAATTTTGTGCAGCAAAACCACTTCTGCCGTAATGGTGGCATTGGACTCTAAATCTGCCCACCAATACCCCTCTGAATGCTGTAACGAAAGCAAATAGGCTTGGCTACGGACGATCGCCTCGTCGAGTTGGGCTGGGTCAAGTTGGGCTGGATTGGGTGCTGGACTTTCTTTGGCTGGTGTTCCTCCTGAACTTGAAGATGCTTTCGATTCATCGTATTGAGTCTGCATAGGATACCGTTCACTCACATCAACATTTGCGGCTTACCCTTGCGATTCCTCTACCCCTTTTCCCTAGTCCTTCATTGTTAAGCTTTGTCTCAAAGCTAGAATACTGTATTGTGCGTCATGCTCCCTAACCTTGGCAACACTCCAATGGGTCAAATTGATCTAGCGTTACTCCTTTTGTCATCTCCCTTCTTACTGATTTCTCTGCGATCGTTTTCCCTGCCATCCCTCATACTCTTGTTCCTCACTCTCCTCTCCCTGATTATCTGGCTCTATCTATTAGTCCTGCGTGGACAGTTCTGGCGTTCCGATCAGCAACTCGAATCCGCCTCCTTTTCGCTCCCGCCAACTCCCAACTCCCTCCCCTCCATCTGCGCCGTTATTCCGGCTCGCAATGAAGCTGATCTGTTGCCAGCCACAATCCGATCGCTCCTGACTCAGGACTATCCTGGAGATTTCACGATCATTGTCGTGGATGACCACAGCACCGACGGTACAGCTCAAGCAGCGATCGAGGCGGCTGAGTCCCTTCAACAGGCTCATCGACTTCAGGTGATGCAGGCTGCCCCGCTGCCTTCTGGATGGACAGGAAAGCTCTGGGCAATGGAGCAAGGGGTACAAAAAGCACAAGCCGCTGCTCCCGACTACCTTCTGCTCACCGATGCCGATATCCAGCATGATGCGCTGAATCTGTATCGTTTGAGCAGCAAAGCCGTTCAGGACAGTTTATCCCTCGTGTCCGTGATGGTACGGCTACGGTGTGACAGCTTCTGGGAGCGGCTATTGATTCCAGCCTTCGTATTTTTCTTTGAAAAGCTGTATCCCTTTCGATGGGTGAATGATCCCTGCAATCCTACTGCTGCCGCCGCTGGGGGCTGTATTTTAGTACGACGGGAAACCCTCAATGCGATCGGGGGTATTGCCTCCATCCGAGATGCTCTAATTGATGATTGCGCCTTAGCACAAGCCGTTAAGAGCCGTCCCCCCCTCCTGGATCCCGACTTCATGGGCACGTCGAAATTCGCCCCTACTTCCGACTTTATGGGCGCGTCGAAATTCGCCCCTACTTCCGACTTTATGGGCGCGTCGAAATTCGCCCCTACTGACTCCCCCTACACCCCCATCTGGCTCGGTCTGAGCGATCGCACCCTCAGTCTCCGTCCCTATTCTTCCCTAAAAAGCATTTGGGATATGGTGGCTCGCAGTGCTTACACACAGTTAGATTATTCCCCTTTGCTACTGGCGGGAACGGTAGTGGGAATGGCGATCGTTTATCTGATTCCACCCCTTAGCTTGATTCTGGGGGTGGGGATTGGCAGTTGGGAGATTGCCCTGGTTGGATTGGCTAGTTGGCTATTGATGACGATCGCCTATTTGCCAACGGTACAGTTCTACCAATGTTCTCCTGGGTATGCCCTCGCTCTACCTGGAATTGCTTTTCTGTACAACCTGATGACGATCGATTCTGCGTGGCGACATTGGCGGGGGCAGGGAGGAGTTTGGAAGGGAAGGGTATATGAGAGAGGAGTGAGGAGTGAGAAGTAGGGGCGCATTGCGATGCGCCCATAAAGTCAGAAGTAGGGACGAATTGCGATGCGCCCATAAAGTCAGAAGTAGGGGCGAATTTCGACGTGCCCACGAAGTAATTTCATATAATTCACCCCGTCGAGGGGACGAATTCCGTTTTCCATAGATTTGTGTCATTCCTGCGATTGCGATTCGTTCTTCAACATTCCCTCACATTTCTCCCCTAAGCTTGAAGTGAGTGAGGAGCGATCGAATTACGCGACAGGCAAGAATTGAGTGCCAGCAATAATGTCAATTCTTCTTGGTTTCACCCGCTGATTGCCAAAGGTTTAAGGAGAGCGTCATGTTTGAGAGAATTTTAGTTGCAATTGATACATCGACTGGCGACAGGCACGTTTTTGATACCGCTTTATCCCTTGCCCAACTCACCCAGGCCCGTCTTTTATTAGCTCACGTCTTGTCTGATTTAGACACAATGAATGATTCAGATACGCGCAGGCGTGGAGATGCTGAGGGAAATCCTCACTACGATGAAATGCCGAGGTTAGCAAATGCTCCCGCACACCATGCAAACGGTTTGGAAATGCTGCGACAGTTCCATGCGATCGCCAAGGCCTCCGGGATTGGAGCTGATATTGCCCAACCCCTTGCCAATCCGGGAGATAAAATCTGCAACCTGGCGATCGACTGGGGGGCTGATCTGATCGTGATGGGACGGCGCGAACCCGAAGATTTACAAACTTCAACCCAGAGCAGCGTCAGTGATTATGTGGTTTGCTCTACTTCCTGTCCCGTGCTGGTGATTCAGCATCAAAAGTGCGATCGTGCCAGCGGATACCGCAACCAGGTGGCAATCATGCATTGAGGCAAATCATGCATTGAGGCAAAAGGCAACAGAGTAGACGGTATGAGCGTCACTCCTCAGCTTCGATCGTCTCAATCTTTTTGCCACTGGCTGTAAAACTAGCTGTAAAACGGAGAGGGGGGGATTCGAACCCCCGTTGGGTCGCCCCAAACTTGATTTCGAGTCAAGCGCATTCAACCGCTCTGCCACCTCTCCGGGTATGGGGTATCTTTGCTATTCTACTCTGTCTAGTTAACGGTTTTGAGGGAGATTGGCAAACTGACCACGAATTAGGCAACCAGACGAGGCAGGGAAGCCTTAACTTGTCTCGTCTTCTCCTGAGTTAAACAACTCAAACACCTGACGGCAGAAAAGTTTTAGCTTTTCTTTCACCTCATCGGTGGGCTGAGTGTTACCCACAAACCGCCAGTTTTCGATCGTTGATAATCGCCACTGTTCCCCCAGGTGAGTAAATCCGGCTGCCTCCAGCCCAATTGCCCGTCGAGTCTGGGTCATGGGATCGGAGTAAAACCGAATTTGCACCAAAACACTGCGGCTCTGGAGCGATCGACTCCATCCTGGTAAATGAAATCCGATGTCGATCGAGTCTGGATCCATCCATTCCTGAGTATCCGGATCGTTGGCCCAGGGTTTGAGATCCGCCCTGGCATCCGGAAACTGAGCCTTAAATAAATTGACAACGGCAGCAATCCGGGTGGTTACTTCAAGTCCGATCGCCTGTTCTGCTGCATTCACTCGACTTTACTCCTGCAATTGATCTGGATTGTGCGTCAACCGGGACAAGGGATGAAACGGTTCGATCAATATTCTTCGTACCGTTATGTCCCACGGTCTGGCAGTGTTGGGTGATACGATCCAGCTTGAAATTACTGGAAGATGATCTTAACAAACCAGCCTCGCAGGGAAAAGCTGATTCAATGCGAGATCGCAGCAGCAAAACGCGGGTTGAGCCACCACGCCGAGACGTATCGTTCACATCGGATCACTGTTTTGGGCGATGATCTGTCAGGTCGATTCTCATCCAGTTCCAATTGGAGTGCTGCAATCTGCGCCCTGCCCCCTGCCTGCCCCCTGCGAAAATCTCCTTGATATTTTCAACAGATTCAGACAATCTGAGAACAGTTGCTCGATCGACTGCTGCGGCCCCTTATGCCAGAAAACTCCCTCTACTGGCTGGATCAGATTCAACCATCCCACCGGGCATCGGTCGGCGATAAAGCCTTTCACTTAGGATTTCTGGCACAGCGAGGCTATTCGGTTGTTCCTGGAATCGTGGTAGCAGCGGAAGTGTTTCAAGCCTCTTTAGAGCAAATTGAGTGGACAGAACCAATGTTCACCGATTTGCCCAATTCTTCCCTGTATCTGGATGTAGATAATCCGCGCCAATTGCAAGCGGTCGCTCAAAATATTCGGCAGACCTTACAATCCGCTATTCTACCCGACGGTTTGCTCGATCGCCTGGAGCAATATTGTCAGCAGTGGCACTCTCCCGCGTTAATCCTGCGACCGTCGCTTGCTTTACCGTTTGGACTGGATCCAACTGTGAGTTTAAAAACGACAGGCTTACTGGAGGCAAGGGTTTGCCCAGTGAACAAAGACGCGATCGCGCAAAGCCTGAAGCAGGTGTGGGCAGAGTTGTTTCGGGCGAGAAGCCTGCTGTACTGGCAGCGTTTGCACATTCAACTTCAGCAGATTCGCCTGGCGGTTTTAGTGCAACCCATGCGATCGGTGCTGGCCTCTGGAACTGCTCAACTGCATGATACTCAACTGGAAGTGCGCGCGGTTTGGGGCTTGGGGCAAGGGCTGGTGAATGGTGAAATTATGCCCGATTATTACTCCGTCGATCGCCAAACAGGAACCCATACCGATCAACCAGGCATCAAGACGATCGCCTATGATGTATCGCCACTTCTCAGTACCCCCCCGATCGGCACTGCAAACCGACTCCAGGGAACCTATCAAAGTCACCTGGTTGAGTTTGCACAGTCCACTGATCCGGTCTTGACCACAGCACAGTTGCAAAGTTTGGTGCAGCTTGTAGAACAAACGGCGACCGAACTGGGAACCTTGCTGGAACTGGAATGGATTTTGCTGGATCATCCGTCTGACCATGATGCCTCGGACTCAGAACCACAGTTTTGCCTGACTCAGGTGATTCCCCATTTAGGAGAACGGTTTCATCGGCCAACAGGTTCGGCTCAGAATTCCGCTTCAGTACCCACTGCATCCTATGTCGGGTTGGCTGCTGCTCCCGGACAGGTAGCTGCCACTGCCTGGGTGATGCCCCAAACTGCAATGGGTTCGCATCCTGCCAGGCAAAACGTGGAGATTCCGCCTGGCTGCATTCTGGTTGCTCCCACCATTACACCCGATTGGTTGCCCTGGATCAAAAACGCGGTGGGAATTGTCACCGAACAGGGGGGATTTACCAGTCATGGGGCTGTGCTGGCACGAGAACTGCGAATTCCAGCAGTGACAGGAATTGTCGATGCCACTCACCTGATTCAGACCGGTGAGAAGCTTCTGGTCGATGGCGATCGGGGGGAAGTCCGGCGAGGTAATGCGGTTGAAACGCAGGAAGCACCTACCTACCCGCAGGATAGATCAGGCACTCGAATGCCTGCCAAGCCATTATTCACCGCCTTTGATCTCGACCCCATTGAAGCAGCCTCGGCTCAGGTGGAAGAACTTTCCCAAACGCCAGCCACACAACTGTTTGTTACTCTTAGCCAACCCAATCTGGATCCCCTTGCCGATTTACCGATCGATGGAGTAGGACTGCTACGGTCTGAACTCATGATGCTAGAACTTCTGGAACAGCGGCATCCCCAGCAATGGTTAGCCCAGGGACAAAAAGCTGAGTTAACCCAGCGCATTGCCCAACGAATTCAGCAGTTTGCTCAAGCCTTCTACCCACGCCCCGTTTTCTATCGATCGTCCGATCTGCGCTCCCACGAGTTCATGCACCTGGAGGGAGGAGATGGGGTGCCGGAACTGAATCCTGCTTTAGGAATGCGAGGAACGTTAAATTATCAGGTCAACCCAGCCCTGTTTGAGGTGGAACTGGCTGCCCTCCGCCAGGTGCAACAGCAGGGAGGAAATAATGTCCATTTGATCTTGCCATTTGTGCGAACGGTGGAAGAGTTCAGGCGATGTCGCCAACGGGTTGAACAAGCTGGACTGCGCCAAAATCCTCATTTTCAACTGTGGATTATGGCAGAAGTTCCGTCGGTGTTGTTGCTGCTGCCCGATTATATTGAAGCTGGCGTGCAAGGGGTGTCTATTGGTAGTAATGACCTGACTCAGCTTTTACTGGGAATCGATCGGGAGCAACCCCAAATGGCCTTTGCGTTTGATTCTCACCATCCTGCGGTCATGCGAGCGATTCAGCAAATCATCCAGACGACTCGACGGGCCCAAATCCCCTGTTCCATCTGCGGGCAATTGACCAGCCAATACCCTGAAACGATTAACGCTCTTGTGCGCTGGGGTGTGACCGCAATTTCGGTAGAGTGGAATGAAATTGAACCCACCTATCAGGCGATCGTCCGAGCGGAACGGCGGTTATTGTTAGAGGCGGCTCGTCGTCGGTTGGAGGGAGGGGAATAGGGAATGGGGAGTGGGAATTGAGAATAGCAGCAGGCGTTAGGGAGAGGAGGGATTTGCGCTGGGAGAGAGGACAGGATCGGGGTCAGCTTCGGGAGAAGTGAACTGATTTTCGATCGCGTCTTCGTTGTCGGCAGTCGGCAGGAGGGGACGAACCACCAGAAAACCTGCACCGAAGGCACTAACCATAATGGCAATCACAATGAAGGTGAGCCAGAGTCCACTGAAGTCTCTTTTAGGACGGGGTGGAGCTTCCGGTTCGGTAACGGGTTGAGCAACTTCAGGCGATCGCAGTTGGGCCGCAACGGCCGAAGCGGCAGCAGTTTCTTCTAAAGTGGGCAACGTTGAGTAATCGCCCCCAGACTGAGGTTTGCCTCGACGCGGCTTTCCGGTTGGCGGATTTGCGGCCTGAGCAGTGGCTGGATGGGTTGCAGGCTGACCATTGACGGAGGATTGGGTTGGTTCAACCAGCACTTGCAGATTCATCGCAGCTTTGACAAATCGCTGAATTTCTTGCCGGAGTCGCTGATTTTGTAAGGTCAGATCCTGATTCTTACTATTCAAAGAATCCACCATTGCTCGCGTGGCCTGTAGTTCTGCGGCCAGTTCTCGATACACTGAAAGAGGAACAGAAGCGGATGGGGATTGTCCAGACGCGCTCGGAGTTCGGGTTACAGGATTGGAATTCGCTTTTGATTTCATTGCCTCGAACAGAGTTGGTAAATTACGGTACGAGTAGAAAAATATATGCCCATGAATCATAGTGGAATTTAAAATTTTTGACACCGATTCGTTCAAAAATCTTGTTTTTCTTTTCGATCGCCTGTTCCATATGACCTAGATGGCTCACTCTGCATTGATCTAAGATCTTTAATCTGTGCCTTGTCAGCAAATCACAATCAATCACACTTACTATGCAAGCTGAACGATCTTCTCAATTCCAGGATGCAGAGGTTATGACGCAGGCCGCCCCTGATGCGGATCTGAACGCTGCTGAAATGAAGTATGGTGAACGCCATATCGCTGAAGGGAAATTAATCACTTTCCCCAACCCCCGCATTGGCCGACGTTATACGATCGACATTACTCTGCCCGAATTTACCTGCAAGTGCCCGTTTTCAGGCTATCCTGACTTCGCCACCATTCATATTCAGTACGTCCCAAACGAAAAGGTAGTGGAACTGAAGGCCATCAAGCTATACATCAACAGCTACCGCGATCAATACATTTCCCACGAAGAATCCGTCAATCAAATTCTGGATGATTTTGTGGCAGCCTGCGATCCCCTGGAAGCAAGGATCAAAGGGGATTTCTCTCCCCGCGGCAACGTTCACACCGTGGTTGAGGTTTATCACCAAAAGGCAGAGTAATCTCCGTTGGGCAGGCAGCGTTCGACTGAGCGTTCGACCTGAGCTTACGCCGAAGTCTTGCCTGCCTATAAATCTGCATGTTCAAAGCATTTGTTTTTTCAACTAAAAACTTCAGTAGCGGGCAATTCACCCATTCCCCCTACTGCGATCGGTTGATTTGTGGCAATTCAACTGGCAATTCAGCTGGCAATTCAGCTGGCAATTCATGATTCCTCGGAGCATAGACATCTGGCTGCGATCGGTGATATTCCGGCGATTGATGGCATTCAGCGATCGAGTGACATAAGGGATCTGCAATCAAATAGCATCCCAATTTTAAAAAATCGACTGTAAGGGCGCACTGCTGTGCCCCCTAACGGGTATGTTATTTTGCCGCATCTCCTAAGGCCATTGACATCCGGTTTGATTAAGCTAGAACTAGATCAAAACCTGTATTAACATCCCTGTCTTAACCCTTATTCATACTGGAAATTCATACTGGAAAATGCCATGAAAATTATGATTGCCACGATCGCATCCGTCCTTCTGCCCTTGAGTTTTGCTTCTATGGGCTGGAGTCATGAAGTTCATATCGCCCAGGTGAATCAATCCGATGCCGAGGCTCTGGGAACCCAGGAGCTTGAGCGCAATACGCAGGACGGCATTGATACAGAACAGTTAGATACGCTGGCGACGCAGATTAATCGGGAAGTGAATGGCGATCCGAGTGAGCCGCAAGGCCCATCCGTGCATGAGCTTTTGAATTTGCCGCCTGGGCTGGTGATCCGAGGGACTACTTTAGGAGGTTTGGTGGTTGGCGGAGAGCTTTAAGATTGGACAGCTCCACATCGCTGAACCAAATCATCTATTGCGGATTCAGTCGATCGGGTATTCCCTCACAACCGCCAGGAATCGTCGATCGGGTGTTCCTGCCCCCCCATCGACAGCAATATTCTCGTTGCTCCGGTGAGAGTCGCTGGACGTTAGTGAAGTCGGCGTTTTCCACTACTGCCCCAGTAAATTCGCCAGTGGTGTAATTGGGAATATCGTGGGGGGTACGAGGCGTTGCGGTTTGGGCTGATCCATAGAATAACCGCGTCCCCATCAGGTCTGCCCCAGCAAGATTAGCCTCCAGCAGAACCGTGCGGGCTAAATTTGCCTTGACCAGATCACAGTTCATCAAGTTGGCACGGATCAGGTTAATGCCGCTTAAATCCGTCCAGCGCAGGTCTGTCCCTGAGAGATCCGCACCCGCCAGCATGATCCCCAGATCCACCACGCGCGTTCCATAATTTCGATCCTCTGCATATCCACCCAATCCGTCCAGAATGGCTCGTCCCAGCCGACCATCTCGCTTCAGGGGAGTCAGCAGGCGCGATCGAGACAAAAATCGCAATACCTTTGCCTTACCGTTGGCATCCACACTGCTTAAAATTGCCGCTGTGCGCCCCTCCGCAATGGCCCGTTCCAGGGGCAAATCTTCCAGCAATCCCTCTTCATCCAGCACCAGTTCCGAAATTCCCTGGAAAAAAGCATCGATCGTCTGCTGCTGCGTAATGATGTTTTGTTGAATGGTCAGATCCTTAGAAATGACGTACTGTCGCCACGCTACATACACCGCCAGAATTGCAATCAAAATTTGTCCAATCGCCCCAATCACTTCACCGGTCGCGCCGATCGCCTCCCAGTTCAGCCGATCTAACCAGCCGCCCCATCTGCGCCAGACTCCGCTGATTTGCAACAACCCAAAGAGCGCGGCAACAAACCCAATCAAGCTCATGGTCAGAGTGCGCTGTTGAGGAGACAATAACTCCACCACCACCGTTTGCACATCTCTCCAGATCACCCGCAGGGAAATCAGCAATGCCACCACTGCCCCAGCCAGCCCCAACCAGCCCAGATTTAAACTCAGTCCTACCAGCATGACCCCGATCGCAGTCAGGATCAGCAAGCCGTAGGGCGGAGACTTGGATTGAGGCGGATCAAAATTCACCGGCGATTTGGGCATAAACCCCCTGGAGTTTGGCAACTCTTGTTGGGGTTGGACAAAGGAGGGTTGAGTTCCAGAGAGTGAACGAGTCTCGACAACATCCGGCGAATGGGTTGAAATCAGACTTTCCTGGGCAGCCGATCGGGAGCGATCGGAACGGCTGGACTGGACTTCTGCAGAATTTTCTTCGGCAAGGGATTGAGGCTGATCAGAATCGGACATCATAGGCGTAGTTGGGTAGGGGGTTGGGGTTGCATCTGTAGGCAGGCTGAGCCATACCGGGACTCTAAGGAGTAATCCGAGCTAAATTATATAATTCGTATCCTATGGGATCTGAGGTAGTCCTATCGATCGCTCTATCAAATTGACGGGAATCAAATTGACGATGAAGTTGCAAATTTGCCTTCCGTGTTTTTTCGGTAGCTTAATTTTCGATCGCGGCAATTGAGTTTGAAGGGATAGATGACTCGATAAATTTACGCTTTGAATGGAAGAATCTTCCGCTTCAAACCACAGGAAAATTCAGAAGATTTGCGGTTTTGATGGATGGGGTACGTGTAACAAAATTGATGGTGAAAATTGAATTGCGTCAGGCACCTTGCTTATACCCTGTCGTGTCCGTCAATCCGTTGATTTTCCAACCTGTTGATCTTCCAACCCGTTCATTTTCTGACTGAGCTTCAAGCCTTGATTTCTTGCCGGGTGGGCATTGCTCACCGGGTGTATCCCACGTTTGCATTTGCCTGACGGATTGTTCACAGAGCGTTCACTGGCAGGCAAGATGCCTGCGCTACAGAAATCGATCATTTTGCAGCAATGGGATGCTGCCCGCGCACTGGCCTTGAGTCAGTGCCATTCAATCATCATTCCTTCATTCCCTTCACTTTCCTACTATGAAAAATTTACTTACGACCGGGTTCGCGTTGACGACAACCCTGGCAGGGCTTTTGTCCGTTGCAGCACCCGCAAACGCCTTTTCCTGGAATAATTCCTGGACTCAACCGACGGTTCAGACCAAAGCTGAAACTGGGTTTGATGACACACCCTTTCAACAGTTTGTTCAGGCAGAACGGGTGGCTTTGCCAAACATTGGACAGTTCGTGCTGAATCCAGAGAAGCTGTTTTTGAAGTTTGACCATGAGGTGATGGTTTACTTCATTAATGAAGGGGCTGGATATCGCAATCAGCTTGCCTTTGAAGCCACCGGAGCTACAAACGCCACTGGCTTGGTGTTCAACGATATTTCCTCGCCTGAGTCTATTTTGTCTGAAAGTAACGGGGCCCTGCGGAAGGGAGATGGGGTGAGCCTGGGAACGATTTCCGGCGGCACACAGCTAGACTTCTGGCTGCGGGCAAATGGTTTCAACGGTGGCACAAACATCTTTGGAACGCAAACTGAATCGAACCTCGATCGACTCCAGCACGTTGTGGCCTATGCCTACCAGAACTTCATTATTCTCGGCTTTGAGGATCTGTATGGTGCATTGGGAGCAACGGGAATTGATCCATTGACGGGCAAAATGAACGAGCGATCGGATCGAGACTTCAATGATGTGGTAGTGGTAATCGACATTGGAACCGCGAACCTGAATCACCTGATGGGAGTTCCTGAACCATCCACCGTACTGGCACTGACTGGTATGACGATCGTTGGCATTTTTGGGCTGCGTCGTAAGGCTAAACCCGCTTAGGAATGCAATTGAATAATCTGAGATTCTTGAGGGGTGGGCATCTTGCCCGCCCAAGCCAAAGTCAATCAGTCAACCTATCCCAGACTATCTTTGAGGGCATAAACCACTTGCTCTTGCTGACTGGCCTCTAGCTCTGGAAACATAGGTAGAGACAGCACTTCCTGTGATAGTTGCTCAGATATCCTCAACTGTCCTGCCCGATCGCCCAACTCAGCGTAGATGGGCTGAAGGTGAAGCGGTTTGGGGTAATAGACCATTGTTCCCACCTGCTGCTGCTGAAGCTGCTGACGGACGCGATCGCGGCAATTATGCGGCTCTTCAATGGTTGAACCTGCCTCAGGGGGAAGTACCCGAATCGTGTACTGATTCCAGACGCTTTGCCCGCCTTCCGTTTCCTGGGGAATCATAATGCCAGAAAGGGATTGCAGCAGCTCATGGTACCGACCCGCGATCGCCTGTCGTTGGGTATTCCAGCGATCCAGGTAGTGCAACTTGACGAGCAGAATGGCTGCCTGCACGGCATCCAAACGACTATTCACCCCGATCGCCTCATAGAGATAGCGTTGTTTTTGACCATGATCCCGCAGAATGCGGAGTTGATCGGCAATGGCGGCATCGTTGGTCGTAATTGCCCCTCCATCGCCGCAAGCCCCCAAATTTTTGGTGGGATAAAAGCTAAAGCAGCCGATGTGCCCAATGCTGCCGACTCGCTGCCCTGCCCAGGTGGCTCCCGTTGCCTGAGCGCAATCTTCAATCACCCAGAGTTGATGGGCTTGAGCGATGGACATCAGGCGGGTCATGTCTACTGGTTGCCCAAACAGATGCACTGGAATAATGGCCTTGGTGCGATCGGTAATGGCAGCTTCTACCTGGTTCAGGTCTAAATTATAGGTGTGCAGATCGGTGTCCACAAAAACGGGTTTCGCGCCAACAGCACTAATGACTTCAGCCGTTGCGACAAAGGTAAATGGAGTTGTAATAACCTCATCTCCTGCACCGATTTGGAGCGATCGTAATGCCAGAAACAGGGCATCTGTTCCAGAGTTACAGGCGATACATTCGGTTGTCCCCGTATAGGCAGCAAACTGTTGTTCAAACGTTTGAACCGTCGAACCGCCAATATATTGACCCGATGCCAGTACCTCTGAGGCGGCTGCCCGGATTTCATCACCAATTAGTTTGTATTGCTTGCTGAGATCGAACGACGGAATAGAATTCACTCTGTTACACCACACACTCTTCGATAAAGCGGACACTGACAGAACGGACAAGCAAACCCAATCATAATCGACAGGGATTTAGCCGTAGGGATTGGAATGCCAAAAACCCTGCCAAGGTTTCCGACAGGCAATTATTATACTCACAGTCCTAACCGCGATTCAGTTGTCAATAGCCACAATTTGCACCGCATCAAACTGACTCAGGCAAATTCACCACCGTTTGGTCTGCTTTTGCCATATTAAGCTGACCGATTTGCTTGAGTAAATCTAGGAACGCGAAAACGGCCGGAATGTGGAGGGAGTTTTCTAGAATAATCACCCCAATCACCCGCTCGAAGGGGATAGGCAGGCTACGCACTCGAATTCCGGGAGGCAACGGTTCGGCAGCCAAAAGGGGCAGAATCCCAACGCCTAACCCCTGCTTTACCATGCTGACGATCGTAGAGTCCTGGTTGATTTTGTGGACGATGTTGAGGGCGGGCGCAAAGGTGGCGAAGTGTTTGTAGAGATCCATTTCGCAGGGTTGGTCTTCTGGGGGCAAAATCAGGGGCAGTTGAGCGAGCTTGTCCCAGGTGAGGGAATCGGGCGGAGCGGCAGCAGCGGGAGTTAGAACCGGTGGCGGAAATAAAACCACGTATTCATCGCGCAACATCTCCCAGGCGGCAAATTCATCACTGGTGGGCAAGTAGGTAAAGCCGATGTCAGCCCGACCATCCCGTAGAAGTTGTTCAATATCCGTATGAACCCCGCATTCCACCAGGGTAGTAGCCACTCCTGGGAATTGGCTATGAAACTGAGCAATCACCGCAGGCAGAACGTGGGTTGCCACACTGCGGAAGGCAGCAATTCGGACTTGTCCCCCCTTCAGGCTTCTTTGGGACTGGGCTTCCTGCTGCATCTGATCGAGTAATTGCAAGACTTCACGGGCATAGTGGGTGATGCGTTCCCCAACCGGAGTTAGCGTTGCTCCATGCCGTCCCCGCAAAAATAGCGGTACGCCCAACTCTTCTTCCAGGGAGGCGATCGAGTGGCTAATGGTGGATTGAGTCAGATTCAAGGATAGAGCTGCTTCACTGAAATTACCGACCTCGGCGACTGCAACAATGGCTCGAAGCTGTGAAAGATTCATAGTGATACTGCTTCATCTCCTGCGTAGACAGCCTCCTGATCGATCGTGCCACTAGAAACGGTTGCCGCATTCCTCCAGGTGTATGAATTCCGTCGATAGCATCTATTGATGTAATAGTTTGTAAACCTTTGAGTGGCTGGATAGGGTGGAGAAGAGACGAATTTGGAGGAGTGTCGAAATGAGAACCTCTCATGTTTATCATCCAGTCCAGGCGATTCGGCGCTGGTTAACTCAGCGTTTGGTGAGCAGCAATGAGCTACAGGTCTGGCAAACCACCGATCGCGCTGGACAAACCTACTGGCACGCCTATGATCCGGTCACGCATGCCTCTGTTGTGTGTCAGTCTGAATCAGAAATGGCTACATGGATTGAGGAGGCATACTACACCACCCGATTTCACCCCTCGGATTATTGGCTCGATCGCCATCGGTTAATGCCATCCAGATAGGCCATTCCCAGGTCAGTCATTTCATCAGCCGGGCTATGCGGAACTTCTTTGCCGCAACTCCAGTCATATCCCAAACGATGCTTGTGATAGTCGATCGCCCCATGAAGCTAACTGAATTTACAGTCCAAGTGTGGCGAGGGCTGATAAGATCCAGCTAAATTTGAGATCTGCAATTTGACCCGGCTGACTTCCATGAATGACACCATCCTCGACGTTCGCAATCTTCAAGTGGAGTTTCTGACCAGCGAAAGCATCCTCACAGCCGTTGATGGCATCTCCTTTCAGGTGAAGCGGGGACAAACCGTGGGAATCGTAGGGGAATCGGGGTCGGGGAAATCTGTCACCTCCCTGGCGGTAATGGGCCTGGTTCCCAATCCGGGACGAATCAGCGGCGGTGAAGTTTGGTTTCAGGATACGGAAGATCAGGAACCGATCGACCTGGTGAAGCTTCGCCGGGGACAGATGCAGCAATATCGAGGCGGGCGGGTGTCGATGATTTTTCAGGAACCGCTCAGTTCGTTGAACCCGGTTTATACCTGCGGCTTTCAAATCATGGAAGCAATCCGGCAGCACGAACCCAATATTTCTCCAGCAGCAGCCCGTCGTCGTGCAATTAATTTGCTCCAGGAAGTCAAGCTCCTACCCAGCGATGAGGATTTGCAGCAGCAATATCGAGATCAGTGGCAAAAGACTCATCCGACCAAAGCCCTGTCCGATCGAGAGCTATCGAAGCAGGTGAGTGAACACAAACACGCCATTCTGAAACGCTATCCCCACGAGCTATCTGGCGGACAAATTCAGCGGATCATGATTGCCATGGCCATCTGCTGCAATCCCTCTTTGCTCATTGCCGATGAGCCAACTACTGCGCTGGATGTTACCGTTCAGGCTCGCACCCTCGAACTTCTGCGGGAATTGCGCGATCGGCGAGGGATGTCGATTATTTTCATTACCCACGATCTGAGCATTATTGCTGAAATTGCCGACTGGGTGGCAGTGATGTATCAGGGCAAAATCGTCGAGTATGGTTCGGTCTGGGATATTTTCTCTAATCCGCAGCATCCCTACACTAAAGGACTGCTCGCCTGCCGACCGCAACCCGATCGCCGTTTGCAGTATCTCCCCACCATCACTGACTTTATGGAAGTCACGACAGACTCCAATGGTGAAATGCTCATCCAGGAAAAAGAGCTATCTGTGGAGCAAGCCCTGCGGATCAACTCAGAAATGAGCACCGCTGATTCCAGTCAGCGCATGGCAGATCTGGAGCAGAACGCTCCCTTGCTCTCAGTTGAAGATCTTCAGGTGAGCTACCCCATTCGCGGCATTTTTGGGCGGACTCAACGGTATGTGATGGCGGTCAATGGCGTTTCGTTTCAGGTGTATCCGGGGGAAACCCTGGGATTGGTGGGTGAGTCGGGCTGCGGTAAGACGACGTTGGCGCGAACCCTGCTGCGCTTAGTGAAGCCCACGCGAGGCAAGATTGTGTTTGAAGGGGTTGACATTGCCCCGTTGAGTAACAATCGACTCCGACAATTACGCCGGGATATGCAAATTATCTTTCAGGATCCCTTCAGCTCGCTGGATCCCCGGATGACGATTCAGGAGGCAATCACGGAACCCCTGAAAATTCACGGTATCAATATGAGTCGGCGTAACCGGGCCGAACGAGTGGAATATTTACTCGATCGCGTCGGCATTAATCCGAAGTGGGCGAACCGTTATCCCCATGAGTTTTCGGGCGGACAGAGACAGCGGATTTGCATTGCCCGTGCCCTGGCTCTCAATCCGAAGTTTATTATCTGCGATGAGTCGGTTTCTGCGCTGGATGTATCGGTGCAGGCGCAAGTTTTGAACCTGTTGAAAGAATTACAGCAGGAGTTTAACCTCACCTATATTTTCATCTCCCATGATCTGAGTGTCGTCAAGTTTATGAGCGATCGAATTGTCGTGATGAATCGAGGCAAGATTGAAGAAGTGGGCCCCGCCGAAAGCATTTACTTGACCCCTCAACAGCCCTATACTCAACAATTGATCGCGGCTATTCCCAAAGGCTCACTGGATTCTATCCGCGAGCGACAAACCCAACGAGGTTTCTTAGTCAGCTAAGGAGTATGCGGAAAAATAATGTACCCGGTAGGGAACGCATAGCAGTACATCCTGACAACAGATTTCTGCAAAGATTGGGATGCTGTTCTATGGCAGATTCTTAATTGCAGGGTGGGTAAGTCGTGAGAAACGGGGACAAACGAGCGCCTGTCCCCATTAGAAAACCCCATTAAAAAGTAGACCCGTTGAAGAGTAAAAAACCAAACAACGCTATACGCCCGGATTTTCTGACTTGTCCACTTCAGGAACAATATCAGGACGTTCCTTGCCTTCCCAACCGGGTGGACGCTTGGAGTTATACCAGGCAATAGAACCGATCGTAACCGCAGCGATAAAACCAATAATAAGAACCGCAGTGTACGCGATCGGAAAACTGGGTGCTTGGGTGACAGGGTCTGCAACTAATAAGTTCATCATAATGAACCTCTCATAGATTTCACGTCGTTATCCACATCACCCTACCAATCCATAGAAGGGTACACATCTGCCTTTTTATGGAGACAGACTTCACCCCACCGAAGTAAGTCTGGCTGACCCAACGAACCTATCTCTTTAGAGCGAAGCAAAACCAATTGCCAGTCTTTATTGTGGAATCATAATTGCTTGGTGTTGTCTTTGCCGAATGCTCATCAAAGCAGTGAGTTCAAGGGCGTAACTCGTCAACTGCTCAGTCAACTCAATGACACCGCTTCGTTTCGTTCACTGTTCCTCGGCGAATTGACCCAGCAAGCTGAGTACGACTGAGTTGAATGTGTTGACTGATGAATATACGCGGTTACTGAAGCTGATTCGTCAACCGAATTGGATAGCCAGAACCTATGCAGACATTAGGAGGAATTACTGTGATCAGAACAAATGGCATGAATCGAGTGCGGGTAGCAGTTCTCATTGAAAATTCGTTTGAAGACTCAGAATTTCAGGTTCCATATACTGCTTTGAAGCAAGCCAATGCGGAAGTCACGGTGATTGGTTCGCGCATGAATGAGGAATATCACGGCAAGCAGGGTAAGGTTTCCATTCGTCCTGATGCCACTGCCGCCGAAGTGCGAGCGGAAGATTTTGAGGCGATCGTCATTCCGGGCGGAGGCGCACCGGATCTGATGCGCACCAACCCCAATGTGGTTCAATTAGTGACAGAAGCGATCGCGCAGGACAAGGTAATCGCAGCCGTTTGTCATGGTTCCTCAGGTGTTGATTGAAGCAGATCAGCTTCGAGATAAGCAGGCGACCGGCTATCGGGCCATTCGTAAGGATATGGAAAATGCGGGAGTCACCTATGTTGACGAACCCGTTGTTGTAGATGGTAACTTAATTACAGCCCGCCAACCCAGCGATTTGCCCATGTTCACTGCAACCTTACTGGGTCGGTTGGGGTTAGCGATCGAAGGCATGCTATTACCTGATCCCAGCGATCGGATGGTGGAATGGTGGCAGTTTGCCGAACGGTGGGGCGGATCAAGCCGTCAAGACATTCTCAACGCGCTGAACACGGCGATCGTTGGTGAGCGATATACGTTAGCTTCCTTTAAACACTACGCCAACCGAGTCACTGATCCAGAACTTAAGTTGGTGCTGGAGGAAATTATTGCCACCAAAGAACGCCATACGGTGCTGTTGGAAGAACGGCTCAACCTGTTTAGTGAACAAATTACCTGGCAGGCAGCGGGAAGTGAAGCCTATGCTACGCTGCAAAGCTGGTTGCTGCAAAATATTGATGATACGGCGATTTTGCGACGTGCTTTAGGCGATATTCAAACCGGGCTGGTTGATGCCAATCATTTAAGCAGCCAGATTACCGACCCAGTTACAACAGAGCTATTTACCCAGATTGCTCAAAACTTGCACCGTTGCGAACTTCGGTTAGTAGAGCTATATCGTGCTCGACGGGGAGAGCAGGTTGAACCCCCGTTACCAACGACGATCGCAGCCAGCTAGCCCCCTGAGGTTGAAAGGCGATTCATCAGCAATCGCCTTTTTTTTGCTTTTACGAGTGCGCTTTTACGGGTGTGCTTTCACGGCTTTGATTGCGGCTCTATCCCCCTCCCCATCACACCCCGACTTCTGCCAGCAGTTGGTGCATTTCTTCTGCCGATAATCCCTGCTGAATGTAGCGAGGAGATTGGGGAGTGTAGGGGCTTTGTAATCGATCGACGGTCATTATTTTTGCCGTTGCAGGTAATACGGGAATATCCGGATCAAAGTCTGTCGATCGCATTAAAGAACTGGAAAAGCCCTTAAAGATAGCAATCTGATCCGTGTCTCCTTGATCCTCGATCGTCACGAGTAACACTTCCTGCGGTCGCTTCAAGGTGTATTGTTCCAACCGCCATCCTAAAGACTGTCTGTCACTCATTGCTCCATTGCTGTGCGTCCCTGCCGCGCCAGTCGAAAGATGACAAAGTGACCCAGGTAGAGCAGATAAATAATCAGCCCTGCAATCCCCAAAAATCCTAAAAATCCAGGGGTGTAGTTGGGATGGAACGCATTTTTAAACCCAAAGGGCGGATCAAGCCAAACCTGACAAAAGGGGGTAGTAAAGGCCTCGCGGGAGAAGGCGCACTGTAGAAACGGAATCGATGCAATTACGCCTAGTACGCAGTACACCGTGGTTGCCCATCGCCAGGACGTAAAGGCCAGTTTGAGTTGATTCCGGGGTTGATCATCAATCTCCTCATTGATATCTGCCCAAAACCACAGTCCGATCGGAATCAGCACTCGCGCCATGACACTGGTGAGAAAGCTGAAGGGAAAGCCGCCAATCATCAAATACACGGTGATGGCTAACAGGCTGGATACGCGCCAGTAAATGATGAGCAATCGCTGCATGGCTTCCACTCGTTTGAATAAAGCCCAAATCAGCAAAACCAGGGGAAGGATAACGGTGAAGACCACTGCCAGACGGTAATCCATCCAGACTAGCGATCGCAGCAATTCTTGGGACATAGTAGGAGAGTAGGGAATGGGTTTAGACCACTCTCTATATTACTTAAGATTATTGAGAAAACGACTCCGGTCACGAGTTCGTTGCATCATGTCGCTTGTTGACCAGGGTGGGGAATACTGCGGGCACATGAACTGAGTTAAACCTTTTCCTGGACAAGGGTACAGAATTGGTCATCACCTGACCCATTTACCCCACCCTACAGGCTTCAGATGCGCCATTTCCATCTACAGTCCACTGATCCGGCTGTACCAGCGTAGCAGCACCCTGGCCAGGCGATCGGAACTGTGGCGCACTAACCCCTGCTCATCTTCATCCATGACATTGGCTAAAATGGCGCGTCGTCCCAGTTGCCGGACGGCTTCCCGATCGAAATATACGGGGTGAGAGCTTTCCTGGGCATAGCGGATCATTGATTGGGCCGAGGGTGAAGTTTTCTGTACCAGAACCACATCAAACAATTGCCCACCGCAGACTTCATCGATCGTGCGAATGTGATCAGATACAGTGAAACCGTCGGTTTCGCCCGGTTGGGTCATGATGTTGCAAACGTAAACTCTGGGCACCTGAGAGCGGGTAATCGCCTCTGTGATTTCGGGAACCAACAAATTTGGCACAATGCTGGTATACAGGGAGCCAGGGCCAATAATAATAAAATCTGCCTCTTCGATCGCCTGCAGGGCTTTAGGGAGCGCGGGGGGATTCGCCGGAGTGCAGCCAATGCGCCGAATTTTACCGTTGGCTTCAGTGATATGAGACTCTCCCTCAATCCGTCGTCCATCGGTCAGTTCCGCCCACAGGCGCATATCACTCAGGGTGGACGGCAACACCTGTCCTCGCACCGCCAAAACACTGGAACTGGCAGCAATCGCTCGCTCCAAATCGCCTGTGACTTCACTCATCACGGTTAGGAACAGGTTGCCGAAGCTATGCCCCACTAATCCATCCCCTGCCCGAAACCGATACTGAAATAGTTCCGTAATCAGCTTTTCTTCATCCGCCAGAGCTGCCAGACAGTTGCGAATGTCTCCCGGTGGTAAGACACCAATCTCCCGCCGCAGTCGCCCTGAGGAACCGCCATCATCTGCCACCGTGACGATCGCCGTAATATTTGCACTGTAAGTTTTTAATCCTCTGAGCAGGGTTGATAAACCCGTTCCCCCGCCCAACACCACAATTTTGGGGCCGCGATGCAAACGACGGTGGGTCATGAGGCGATCGACCAATTCCCCATTCCCTTCTGGCATTAAAACTTCAGTAATTGCTCCCAGGCTGCGGGTTTGCCCCCACAAAATCAGCAGAATTCCAGTCAGGACGGCGATCGGCCCGCTGACATAGTTGGGAATGAGTTGCGTCAGTGTTCTCAAAAATGCTCGAATCAATTCGCTGAGATAGAAAATTGGGGTTAGATTTGACCATGTTGCCAACCCCAACCCCACAAAAACAACTCCGATCGCACTGATAAAAAGCCAGCGTTTGATCAGCAAGCCAGGAGCCAGCCACTTAAACCATTGATTAACGCGGGTAGGGGTACGGTGGCGTGATTCCTGCTTCAGTATTTCCAAAGCGTGTTTAAGAAGACCAATTGACATGACGACTGGGCAAAAGATGAAAAACAATAATAATGAAAATCGAACTGAAGGATCTTGGGTTTGACGATCCAACGACGTACCCCTTACGTATATAACTGGAGAGGATCCTTAACCGCTACTGCACCTGAGTAACTTTAGCAAGTCTTTAGTCAATTGGTAACAGGGTATAGATTTCACTTTGGATTCAAATCCAAATTAGATCGCCTGGCTGGATATCAGGGAGCTTACCTGTGGGGGAGATTTGAGCCAAAATGGCTTCTTTTCACGCAGGTTGAAGTCCCTCTTTTTAAGGGGGATTTAGGGGGATCAACCCCAGGGTTCACTGTAAAATGAACCCATTTTAGATCTACCCAAATTGCCGAGTGTTAAGAATTGGTTGAAGTAACGGTCAGTCAAGATATCGAGTGTATTCCACGGTAAAACTGCCCATCAGGAAAATCAAGGCGATCGCACCGACACAAGGACACAAATTTAATATTTAACTTCCATAAACTTGCGCCAAATTGTCCGGATCAGTTCCCCGATTGGATGCCTAAGTTTAAGGCAAGCTGTGTCAAAGGAAGCCAAAATGCAAACCCGGATAGGGCGAATCCAGTTTTTCCTTTGTAGGATGCTTCACAACCAGGCAGGACAATGCGCTATAGAGCAGAATCGACTGGGATAGTAGGAGCAACGCCCCAACTCGATCCAAACAAGATTCTGTCCACTTGGGCCAACCCGATTTCACTCGATTTAAGCTACAACTGAACCTGTAGCAGCAAATTCTTCATTTGTAGTAACCCTTGTCAGCAGAAACGAACCTCAGCCCTACAGAACAGATTCTATTCCAATCGGGTTCGGCTCGATCGTTCAATTTTTCCATTGCTCCTCGTTGTGTCATCGTCGTTGTAGAATGCTTACTTCCCAGCCTGCCTTTACTCAAGCGTCAAATTCCAGTGTCATGGTTGAGCCACTGATCGAACTGAAAGGAGTAAGTAAGGCATTTGGCAGTCATGTGGTCCTAGATAATGTGGATCTGGCGATTTATCGAGGGGAAGCTCTGGGAATTATTGGCCCATCAGGAACAGGAAAATCCACCATCCTGCGGCTAATTGCCGGGTTATTGGAACCGGATGCTGGGGAAATTTATGTTGCTGGAAACCGTCGCCAGGGGTTAGTTGAAGATCAAACAGAAGCGATCGGCATTAGTTTAGTGTTTCAAAATTCTGCGCTGTTTGATTCGCTAAACGTGGATGAAAATATCGGCTTTTTACTCTATCAACATTCACGGTTGCCTCGTAAACGAATTCGTCAATTGGTGGAAGAAAAACTGGAAATGGTTGGACTTCCTGGCATTGCGGATCTCTATCCAGCGGAACTTTCTGGCGGGATGCGAAAGCGGGTCAGTCTGGCCCGAGCCGTGATGCAAAATCCCGAAGATCAGGCGGCAAATCCAGAGGTTTTGCTCTACGATGAACCAACGGCAGGACTGGATCCGATCGCCTCAACAGTGATTGAAGATTTGATTCGAGATTTACAGCACAAGCAGGGAGGGTGTGGCACCTATGTCATGGTGACCCACCAGCACAGCACCATTCGCCGGGCAACCGATCGAGTTATCTTTCTCTATCAAGGGAATGTACAGTGGGAAGGCAGGGTGAACGACATTGAAACGACCGAGCATCCCGCAATCAAACAATTCTTTAGTGGTAGTGTTGATGGGCGAATCCAGGTGGCCCCTTAGGGAAGGCAAGTCATGCGCTCACGAACGATTCGAGAAGGCTCAGTTGGATTATTGATTTTGTTGGGATTGGGCCTGCTGGGGGGGCTGATTCTATGGATTCGTGGGTTTGATCCAACGCGGCGAGGTTATCGCTTCATCATCGAATTTCCCAATATCTCCGGCATGGAGGTGGGAGCACCCGTCCGATACCGAGGGGTCTCCGTGGGTCAAACCACTGCGGTGCAGCCAGCAGCGAATGCGGTAGCCGTGGAGGTAGAAGTTCGCCCAGCAACTCTGGTGATTCCCAAAGATGCCCTGATTCAGGTGATCCAGAGTGGTTTGATTGGCGAAAGCTATGTAGACATTCTCCCAGAACGGTCTTTATCTGAAGCTGCTCTGGCAACGGCTCCTTTGGCGACGGATTGTGACCCTAGCCTGATCATCTGTAGTGGCGATCGGGTTGTGGGAGAAGCGGGAGTCAGTTTTAGTGAATTGGTCGGCTCCATGACTCGGTTTACGAACCTGTTCTCCGACCCAGAAATTGTGGCAGAAATTCGCACCCTCACCCGCAATTCAGCCAGTGCCGCCGATGGTATCACTGAACTCAGTCAGGAAATGACTAATCTGTCGCGATCGGTTCGCCAGGAGCTAGGACAGATCTCTGATGCTACCTCCACGACTGTGACTTCCGTGGGGCAAGCAGCCAATAGTATCGCTTTAACGGCGGGACAGGTGGATGAACTGATTACTTCCAACCGTACTGCCATTGTCACCACTCTAGACAGCATCAGCCAAACCAGTCGGGATGTGCAGCTATTGGTCAGCGGGATTTCTCCAATGCTGACCGAGTTTGAAGAAAGTGAACTCCTCCAAAATCTGGAAACCCTATCTGTGAATGCAGTCGAAGCATCGGTGAACTTACGATCGCTGACGGAGGCGATCGGCGATACTGAAAATCTGCTGTTATTGCAGCAAACCCTGGATTCAGCCCGGGCCACCTTCCAAAATGCCCAAAAAATCACGGCCGATCTGGATGAACTGACGGGTGATCCCGTTTTTCGGGACAACTTGCGAAATTTGGTAAATGGATTAAGCAATCTGGTTGCTGCCAGTGAGCAATTGCAGGAGCGAACTGAATTTGCTCACGCTTTAAACTCAGCAGAAATTGCCCTGCACTCCACCAATCAACAGGTGATTGAATTAGAAGACCTTTTGCCGATGCCTGCAATGCCAGAAGAGACTCTTCAGTCGCCTTAAACCCATACTCATCAGACTTTTCTAGCTTTTAGAAGGGCCTGTGATCTCTCCTCAAAACAGTAGTGTTGCCGATCGAGCGTTCTAATAAATTAAATTTTTCGCAAAAAAAATCAACAACGCTAATTCTGGGGGACAGCCTCTCAGATCTCCCCTCATCTTCTCCACATCTAGATCGATCGGTGATTATAGCGCAAATTTACGGAGATACTGCATCTAGCGTATTAGGAATTTCCGAGAGAAAATAAAAATTAAACAAAAGTAATCATGACCATTTCACCTCTGGACTTCCTTTGGACTTCCTCTGGATTTCTACAGTGGAGCCAGGCAGAAATGAAAAAAGCAAAAGCCCGATGGATCAGATCGAGCCTTTGCCCATGAGTTACTTGAGTCTCAATTAACACAAGCAAACTGAGCGAGGAAACCCATGAAATTGCCAAGGTTTACTCACTCTGCCGAACCAGGCAGAGACCCAAGTGTACCTCCTAAACTGAAGCCATTTAATTCGCTGACTGGGAAATTGTCAAGCGTTCTCTGGAAGGGAGCATTAGTCCTGATCGCAGCCACCGCTGTGTTTAGCGTGGACATTGCTGCTGAAGCTTCAGGAATCTACCTTCGCAGAGGCATGGCTGGCCCAGAAGTGGCTCGCCTCCAACGCGCATTGGGGATTCGGGCCGATGGATTATTCGGGCCTCAAACCAAATCAGCCGTGATTGCCTTCCAGAGAGCTTGCGGTTTAGCGGTTGATGGCGTTGCCGGGCCCCAAACCCTGAGCGCGCTCCATTCTGGAACCTGTCATCCTGGAGGCGGTACCGTTGTTTCCCATCCTTCTCCTGGCCCAGGTACGACTTGCACTTCCAGTGCGTTTGATAGCGGTTTCTCGCTACAACCCAGATGTGGTCGCTATGTGGTGGTGATTCCAGGTAATGAACCGGAGTTGTTATCTGAGGTCAGACGTTTTATCCCTAGAGCTTTCCTGGATGCAACTAACGCGGGACCCTTCGTGAATGCGGGTGAATTTGATAACCTATCAGATGCCACTCGAATTTCCAACCGTCTGCGTGGAGTCGGGTTTGATGCTCGGGTAGAGCATATCGGCATCGGGTAAGGCTCTGGTTAATATCCGATATCGCTACGATGAAGCAGATAGCAGCATCGATCGCACCATTTGAGCCGTTGCAGGGGCGAGCAATACGCCGTTGCGATAATGGCCGGTGGCAAGCAAAACGTTAGCGTAGCCTGTCATCGGCTCAACAATGGGAGCGGGTCGGTTGTGAGGGCGAGGTCGTACCCCTGACCAGGTGCTGAGAAGGGTCGCTTGTGCCAGTTCCGGGCAGAGGGCAATCGCTCCCTGCCATACAGTTTCCAGGCGATCGGTCTTCATGGCTTCCTGCTTCATGGCTTCCAGAGTGGCCTGGTTAGATTCGGCTGGAAACTCCACCGTTGCCCCAACCCAGTATTCTGCCTGCCCCAACGGCACCACGTGAATATCTTCTCCCGTAATCACGGGCTGAAAGGTGCGATCGCCCATTGGCTCAGGAAGCTTCACCCGCATCGCCTGACCCAGCACAGGTTGTAGGGCGATCGGATGCTCCATCGTTTGCGTCAACTCCGTAGACCCCAAGCCTGCCGCAACGATTACCCAGTCGGCAGAGAGCGTTTCGTTTGCCAATTGCATCTGTACTCCAGGAAATTGCCCCATTGGATTAGAATGACTTGCAAACCGAGTCACCTGGGCATCAAAGCGAAATGTCACCCCATTGCGTTGGGCAGCAGTGACTAGAGCTTGAGTTAAGGCAGTGGGATTCACCTGGCGATCGTCGGGGGAATAGACAGCACCCGTGACTCGCGGATTCTGGATCTGGGGACAGTGCGATCGAACCTGCTCACAGTCCCACAGTTCCAACTGCCAGCCCTGGGATTGCCGAATCTCAGCCAATCGCTGCCACTTTGCCCGATCGTCTGCCTCGAACAGCAGTTTCAAAATCCCTTGTCGATTCCAGGGGATCTTTTGCCCTGTCATCCCTTCTAGCTCAGGAATTAACGTCCCATACCGCTGCATACTGGACTGCCGCATCGCCCAGGCTCGACCCTTCAGCTTCTGACTGATAATTCCCATCAACACGCCCAGGGCCGCCCCTGTTGCTTCCTGAGCAGGCGGCTGGCGATCGAGCACAGTTACTTGAAATTGCGGCTCTCGGCTGAGTTCATAGGCGATCGAGGCTCCAATTATGCCACAGCCAATGATGATGATATGGGGCATTAAACCGGGATCAGCTAGACGGAATCAAATCAAAGAAAGCATCCAGATCCTTCAGGACTTCATTGTAATTGCGCAGGGCTTTGGTGGTATCACGGGCATCGGCCGATTCGTCGATCAGAATCAAATGTTCAAAGACATCCTTAGCAGCAACCTGGGCCGTTTTCTGAACCTTGGGATCTAAGGTGCGGGATAAGCGGAACATCTTGGTTCGCAGTTCACCCAACGGCCCGTGAATAAAGGTTTTGACATCAATCCATCGCTGTTGCTGAACCAATGTTGGAATTTCCAGCATTCGATCGCGTAATTCTTCCACGTCGTCGGTGTAACGCTGGATTTGCTCTAGTTGTGCAGGAGTATAAACGTAGGGTTTGGCCGATCGCGCTGCTGCGGCTGGGCTGCCCCAAAACAGGAGAATGCTTGCAACGATCGCTAAAACCATTGCCAGAATAGACCGAAAACGTACCATAACAGAATTCACAGTATCAACTAAGGGTTGGACTCAGAGCTTAATGTGAGAAATGGGCTAACACCGCCAAACCAGCAACAAATTGAATTCGCCAGATCATGCTGTCCCCATGTTGGCCAGACTACGCTAGAAGTCTCAATCTGTTGCTTTGAGGCACATCGCTCAGAGCTACTATACCGGGTTTTCGCAGGACTCGTCACGGCTATGGGTCTATGCCACCCACACGATTTGGTGGCCAAAAGCGAAATACCGCTCGGCCAATGATATTTTCCTGAGGCACTGGCCCCCAGAAATGGCCATCACAGCTATTGTTACGGTTATCTCCCAGGACTAGATAGCTCTCTTCTGGAATTACCTGGGGAGCCATTTGATAGCTGGGTGGAGCACTGATGTAGTCTTCCTGCAACGGTTCATTATTGATCAACACTTGTCCGTTGGTGACCTCTATGGTTTCACCCGGTAAGGCAATGATCCGCTTAATGAAGGCATCCTTTAACTGACCATTTTGAACCTGCAACCCGGAACATTCTCGTCCTGCCGCTTCCGGTGGCATGAACACAATAATGTCACCCCGTTCCGGCTCAGTCAGGTGATAGCTAACTTTTTCAACGATGAGGCGATCGTTGATTTCCAGCGTGGGAACCATCGATTCAGAGGGAATGTAGCGAGCCTCTGCCACAAAATGCCGAATTCCCAAAGCCAAAACCAGGCTCAGTCCCACTGTCTTGAGGGCTTCAACCCAGGGATTTTCAGTTTGTTTCGGTGGAGGATTGGATGGCATGGAGGGTGGATGCTTTGAAGGATTGGAAGGTGCTGTGGAATGAGGAGTGCCAGGTGTTGGCTTTGAAGCGTTTCCGGGCTTGGACGATGTCGAATTTTGATCAGGGTTAGACATGAGTTAGGTTAGGCTACCAGCCCCATCATGGGGGTGAATATGAACGAAAAGTTTACAAAATTAGCAGACGCTCCTAAAGGGGGCAATGCTCTCCCTGATGGGAAACACAGAGTGGAGTTAGTTCGTGACCGTAACAGGTGATTGATCATACCCCAAAGGACGGAGATGAAGATAACCGCTTATGTAGCATAGAAATGCTTCTCATAAATTCTATCCATTATGGCTGATCCTCTTCCTTGCTTGTACATTCGCAATGCCCGAATTCTGATGCCCGATGGTCAGTTCATTGCGGGAGATGTGCAAGTCCGTGATCACCTGATCGCTCAAGTTGCTCCAGAATTACCTCCTCCTAACAATCCCCTGGCAGATAAAGAAATCGACGCAAAAAGGCTAACTTTGTTGCCTGGTGTAATTGATCCCCAGGTGCATTTTCGGGAACCGGGGCTGGAGCACAAAGAAGATTTGTTCACCGCAAGCTGTGCCTGTGCCAAGGGTGGGTGACTTCGTTTTTGGAAATGCCGAATACGAGTCCTTTTGTTTTGTTGAAAGGTTTAGATGACTGGGCGGGCAAGATGCCGACCCCACAAGAATTGGGACTATTTGGATTAAAGGTTCCCTGATTGGCGGGCATATTGCCCATCCATCAGTCATTCTCCCTGACTGACAATTCCCGACCACTGCACCCGCTTCTGCCGTTCTCGGCGATAGGAGAAAAATAAATCCGCATTTTGGTACGTGCAGTAAGGGGCGATCGCAATTTGCTCTGGCGAAATGCCCATTTGTTCGAGCTGAAGGACATTGACCCGGCGCACATCTAACCGCGATCGACCGGGTTGGGGATCATCCAGTACGGGGGAGTTGGGTAACTGTTGGACTGCCTTGAGAATTTCGTTGGGTTCAATTGGGGTGGGCTGCTCTAACTCAGAAAGAGAAGAGGCAAGAACCCCCGCAGGTTGTTTGACGATCGTTGCTGCCACCTGAGCTGCAACGGTTGTGGAAACCTGATACACTTCTCCAGCGATCGCCGGGCCCATTGCCACCCGCAATTGATGTAGTTGACTCCCCTGAGCCAACAGACGTTCGATCGCCTTTGGCACAATGCTCAGAGCCGTACCGCGCCATCCAGCATGAACCGCTGCCACCTGTCCCGTCGCTTCATCGGCAATGAGCACGGGCGTACAGTCTGCCGAACATACCCACACTGCCTGATTTGCCAACTCAGTCAACAAGCCATCGGCATCGGGAAAGAGGGGCGATCGGTATCTCCATCTTCCTCCGTTGCCATCAGTCCTTGTTCAGTGGCGCGATTGATTTCGGAAGAGCTGAGAACCGTATTACCGTGAACTTGCTTGACTCGGTAAATGTCCGCCGTTGGCTCAAGGATTTCCACTAGATCGGCAGGAGTCCGCGACCAGAATTGCTGAGTAAAAAAACCGTGTTTCCACTCACTCAACAAGTCGCAGGTGAAATAAGGAAGTCCTTGCCAGGTTTGCAAGTGCCAGGTTTGCATGGTGGGGAAGGGGAGATAGGGAGTGGGGAGTAGGGAGTAGGGATTCGGTCTTTAAGCTCTCCGCTCATGCTAGCGTACGCCAAAATCCTGTAGATTTGTGAATCTATAGCCAGATTTCACATCTCCTTGCTAATTTTCGTTGTGGATTTTGATCTTCAAATTTTAGAAAAGGCTCTACAGCACGATCGCTTTTCGCAGTTAGCGGCACGCATTCCTCATCGATCGCCCACTTTACCCGATTTGCCGGAATTTCAGGTACATCTGTTTAAGCAGGTTGCCTCAACCAATGCGATCGCCTGGGAGTTGCTGCGTCAGGGAGCACCGGCTGGGACGGTAGTGATTGCTCTGGCACAAACTGCGGGGCAGGGACAGTGGGGACATCAGTGGCAGTCTTCAGGGGGTGGCTTGTATCTGTCCCTTGGAATTAAACCAAACTTACCCGTTGAGCAGGCAGGACAGCTCACCCTCAGTAGTGCCTGGGGGGTGGCAATGGCGTTACGGGACTGGGGCATTCCGGTGCAGATCAAATGGTTTAATGACCTGGTGATTCCGGATCGGGGCATGAACGATCGAAGTAATTCCGATCGTCTGATTATGCGAAAGCTGGGCGGTATTCTGGCGGAAACTCGCATTGCTCAAGGGCAGATTCATCAAGCGGTGATCGGAGTTGGGCTGAATTGGCAGAATGCTGTACCTGAGGTAGGAATTAATTTGAAGACGGTTTTAGCCACTCTAGCCCCCCAATCATCAAGCTCCACACCCTCGATCGATTCCCTTGAAATCCTGGCTGCGATCGTGCTTCAGGGTTTGCAGTTGGGCTACACCTACTGGCAGCGAGTTGATCCGTTCGTCTGTGCGGCTGCCTATGAAAAGCTGTTAGTGAATTTGGGACAATCGATCGCCTTTGAGGGGAAGCGTGGTGTGGTTATGGGCATTACTCCAACGGGGCAACTCCGCGTTCGGGTGGAAGATGCGATCGGTTCTGAGGTTTGTTTGGCTCCGGGGGCAGTGAGTTTGGGATATGGAGACACGAAGGGAAAATGATTTTTTCCCAGGAACTAATGGTCGTGAGTTCAATCAGGCAGAAGTTTGCATCAGCTCATAGGGTTGAATCAGAATTTCGGCTGGGATTCCCAACTCTTGATTCAGCTTCCGAATCATTTCCAACGTTAAAGGACGTTTGCGGGACAATACCTCAGTCACATTGGCTCGACTGCCAAGACAGGATTCCAGATCATGACGAGACCAACCACGGGTATCCATATAGTATTGAATGGCTTCAATTGGATCAGGAAGTTCGATCGCGCAGTGTTCTTTCTCGTAAGCTTCCACTAAGGTACTGAGTACATCTAAGCGATCGGATTCAGGCGTGTTGGGTGCGGCGTTAAATAGCAACTCGATCGCTTTTAGCGTTGCCTGATAATCTGCTTCAGTTTTTATCGGACGTAATTTCATATATCCACTACCTCCCATCTCAATTCGCTTTAATATGAATCCCAGAACCACTGAAGATCCAGAACAAAATTCGGCAGAACCGCTTCACCCGCTAGACGACTTGGGGCAGATAAGGTTTCAACCGCTTGCTGCCCACGATAAATTTCGACTTGCCGATCGCGCCGATTGATCAGCCATCCTAGCTTGACACCATTTTCCATGTACTCTTGCATTTTGGCTTGAGCAGTTTCCAGAGTATCGCTAGGCGACATGAGTTCCAACACAAAGTCAGGGGCGATCGGCGGGAATTTCTCTTTTTGCTCAGATGTGAGGGCATCCCATCGCTCTTGCTTGACCCAGGCTACATCAGGAGAACGAAAGCTCGCAGAGCTGACTTCGCCAACAGCCCCATTCGGCAATTTGAAGCAAGTGGAGGAATCAAATACTTTGCCCAACTCGGTTTGGCAGTTCCAAATGACAAAATCCGCATTAATCTCTGAGTTGCGGTTTCCAGTTTCTCCCCCCGTCGGTGGCATCAGGATTAATGATCCATTGGCATTCCGTTCAATTCTCAAATCAGGATTTGCCCGACAAAGATCGTAGAATTGTTCGTCAGTTAAGGGCGCAGAGGCAGGCAGTTGAACCGTAAGAACGTCCATACCAAATCTCAGTGCTTCAAGCTTGCTGTGATGGTTATCATAACTTTTGAAAGAAATAAGTTTCATTAAATTTCCTGCTGCATCCTTCCCAAAGTCACTTCCCACACTAAGCGAGGTTGGACGAACTGAAGCAAGTACCGTCGCGCATTTTCCAGGTGTTTGAGCTGTTCAGGCTGTCCCTGGGTTTGCCAGTAGTGGTGTTGCAGGTAGGTGACAAGCCACAGTTGGGCTTCGGTATCCAGGGTTTGAGCAATACGACGCGCCAGATCCAGCACACCCCGCAAAGTATTTGGTAGTTGAGTGGTTTCACTCAGCAGTTCAGGGGAGATGGCTTGAAGTTGTTGCCAATGGACGATCGCCTCTCCGGGGCTGCCCTGAGCCAGTGCCAAAATTTCTGGATGCTCTAACAGTTCGGCGTGTCCGGCTTGATTTAGCACCTGGGCAACCGCTTCTGTGCTGAGGCGTTGAAAGGGAATCCGTTGACAGCGAGAAACCAGTGTGGGCAACAAGGATTCGGTATTGGGTGCAAGGAGAATAATCGTAGCCTTCCCCGGTTCCTCCAGGGTTTTCAGTAAGCCATTGGCAGCGGCTTCCGCCATACTATCTGCCTGTTCCACTACCACAACCGATCGGGGTGCTTCCAGGGGCGGACGGCTGAGAAATCGGGCAATTTCCCGGACTTGCTCCAGGCGAATTTCTGGGGGAGATTTGCGCTTTAATCCTAGCTCTACTGCTTCGGCTGCTGAAATTCGCTTGCCCTGATGCAGATAGGTGGGTTCGACCCAGAGAAGATCGGGATGGTTGCCCTGGTGGATGCGTTGGTGGAGTGAGGAGGGGGGAGTAGGAAGTGAGGAGGGGGGAGCGAGGAGGAGTTCGGCGAAGCAACGGGCGGCGAGGCTGCGGCCAATGCCGGGTGTCCCTGCGAAGAGGTAGGCGGGAGCGATCCGATCTTGAGCGATGGCGCGAGTCAGGAGTTCAACGGCCTGGGGTTGTCCGAGCAGGGGGAAGAAGGGAGACATAGTCACAATTGAATTAAATTAGGAAGGGGTTTGAGTCCACTTGAATGGACTTTCACTTCATAATCCGCCATTCATTCGCGGAGGATTCATCGGATGAGCTGACCCATTGAAATTTATAGTTCCTGATTGCCGGTATCATATTTGACTACCATCATTCCCTTTTGAGTGCCGATCGCCTTGTAATTAAACATTCACATCCTATCCGCTAACCCTTTCCACCACTCACCTTCGCCTTATAGCCCATCTGAGTTAAAAGCTGGACTAACTTTTGAGCATGATCCCCCTGAATCAGGATTTCGTTCTCCTCGATCGTCCCTCCAGCTCCGCACTGAGTCTTCAGCTTCTTCAGTAAATCCGCCAGGGTTTCGGGTTTTGCCTGAAAGCCGCTAATCACCGTCACCGTTTTTCCCTTACGCCCCTTACGACTTGCCTGAACGCGCAAGTTTTGCTGATTGGGAGGGAGTTCAGCGATCGGCCGTTCCAGAGCGGCATTGTCATGATTGCCAAACTCCGAGTACACCACCCGATTACTTGCTGATCCCGGCTCACCAGATTTACGTTTACCCATCACCAATTCCTCCTACAGACCCATGCTGGCAGGCAAAATGCCTACGCTACGGAATGACTTCTCAATCCCCCATTCGATCGCTGGCAGGCAAGATGCCTGCGCTACGGAAACCCACTCCCCACTCCCTACTCCCCACTCCCGTATAATAAAAACTATTCAATCATCCCAACATGTTTCATCTCACTGAAGTCTAATGCTGACCACTGACTCCCAAGCTAATTCTCCCGTTGTTCAAGTTCCTGATGCCCAGGGTCGCTTCGGCCAATTTGGCGGAAAATACGTCCCTGAAACATTAATGCCTGCTCTGAGCGAGTTAGAAGCAGCATTCTACCAATACCGCAATGATTCAGATTTCCAGGAAGAATTTCAAGGACTACTGCGGGACTATGTGGGACGACCCAGCCCATTGTACTTTGCGGAGCGGCTGACTCAACATTACGCGCGATCGGCTGGTAGTGGCGCACAGATTTACCTGAAACGAGAGGATTTGAACCATACGGGAGCCCACAAAATTAACAATGCCTTGGGGCAAGTTCTGTTAGCCAAGCGCATGGGCAAGCAGCGGATTATTGCTGAAACGGGAGCTGGACAGCATGGTGTGGCTACCGCAACGGTTTGTGCCCGCTTTGGGTTAGAGTGCATCATCTACATGGGCGTTCACGATATGGAACGGCAAGCCCTGAATGTGTTCCGGATGCGGTTGATGGGGGCAGAAGTTCGTCCCGTTGCAGCCGGTACAGGAACGCTGAAGGATGCCACTTCAGAGGCGATTCGGGACTGGGTGACGAATGTAGAAACCACCCACTACATTCTGGGATCGGTGGCAGGCCCCATCCTTACCCCATGATTGTGCGGGACTTTCAGACGATTATTGGACAGGAAACGCGGCAACAATGCCTGGAGAAATGGGGCGGTTTACCGGATATCCTGCTGGCTTGCGTGGGCGGTGGTTCCAATGCGATGGGACTATTTCATGAGTTTGTCAAAGATACCAGTGTACGGATGATTGGCATTGAGGCAGGCGGTGAAGGCGTTCAGTCAGAAAAACACGCCGCAACGCTGACACGGGGACGGGTCGGGGTGCTGCATGGAGCTATGAGTTATTTGCTGCAAGATGAAGACGGACAGGTGATTGAACCCCATTCCATCAGTGCCGGACTGGATTATCCCGGTGTCGGGCCAGAACATAGCTATCTGAAGGATTCGGGACGGGCTGAGTACTACAGCGTGACGGATCAGCAAGCCCTTGAAGCCTTCCAGCAGCTCTCTCGCCTGGAAGGAATTATTCCAGCCCTGGAAACGGCGCACGCGATCGCCTATCTCGAATCCCTTTGTCCTCAGCTAGAGGGCAATCCTCGCATCGTGATTAATTGCTCCGGTCGCGGCGATAAGGATGTTCACACCGTAGCAAAATTTTTGAATCCAGAGGAGTAGGTGCACGTAGAAAATAACGTACCACCTGGTAGGGGCGCACTGCTGTGCGCCCTAACTCCGCGATCGAGGGTTAGTAATTAAATCGTAAGAGTTGTCTGAACAGGAAGCCCACAGAGTTGTCTGAACAGGAAGCCCACCCCATCAGCAGTAGGGATTCAACACTACCCAATCTTTACCTATGGGACAAACACCAGCAGGCAAGATGCCTGCGCTACGGAGTCATTCCCCACTTCCCACACCCCACACCCCACACCCCACTCCTCACTCTGTATGTACAAATCAAATTGGAGAAACCTTGCTTTAGCCCTTGCTTTAGCATCTTTACTGGGGGGCTGCGAGATCCTGGAGCAGTTTGACCTTCCGCCCATCCTGACGGGACGTAGAGCCGATCGCCAGGTGGAATCAGATGTTCCCACTGGAGACTATGCTGAACTAGAGCAAATTATCTTTGAGCAAATCAATCAGTATCGGGCGGAGCGGGGCTTGCCTGAACTATTGCTGAACGCAGAAATTAGTGAGCAGGCTCGGCTACACAGTGAAGAAATGGCAGCCAGCCGTAACCTCAGTCATGATGGATTTGAAGAACGGGCAGAAGCGATTTCCCAAGCTATTCCCCTTCGCAGTGCCGCAGAAAATGTAGCATTTAATCGGGGGTTTACTGAACCAGCTGTGCAGGCCACCGAGGGATGGATTGATAGTGACGGACATCGGGACAATATCGAAGGAAATTTTGATCTCACGGGGATCGGAGTGGCTCAAAATGCAGAAGGAGAATATTACTTTACCCAACTATTTGTTCGCCGTCGCTAAGGAGCTGTGAGAATAAATTATGGCATTGAATGATTTTCAGGTATGCGATCGAGACTTATCAGAAGAGACACTTGCTGCCTATCTCTCGACCGATGCGATCGCGGTCGATACGGAAACGATGGGATTATTGCCCCAGCGCGATCGGTTGTGTCTGGTGCAATTGTCTGATGCTCAGGGGCATGTCACAGTGGTGCGAATTGAAATTGGGCAAAATAGCGCACCGAATTTACAACAGCTTTTGGAATCATCATTAGTTCAAAAAATCTTTCACTTTGCCCGGTTTGATTTGGCTACGATGCGCTATCACCTGGGGATCAAAATTACACCCGTTTTTTGCACCAAAATTGCCAGTAAACTGGCCCGAACGTACGCACCCAAACATGGCTTAAAAGACGTGGTAATGGAATTGGAGCAAGTCGAACTCGACAAATCAGCGCAAAGCTCTGATTGGGGTAATCCCGCTAACCTCACCGATGAACAACTCCGCTATGCCGCAAACGATGTCCGCTACCTGATCAGTGTCCGATCGAAACTCACAGCGATGCTGCAACGGGAAGGACGATGGGAGTTAGCTCAACGCTGTTTTGCTTGCCTACCGACGATCGTGGAGTTGGACTTGCTGCAATACCAAAATATCTTTGAACATTGATTGAACGGGGAGCATCCCGCTGATGCAAACCCATCCCCAATACACATCTATTACTCCGGCAATATTTGAGAAGGCATTCCCTAAAGTTGCCAGGATAATCACCTGCCCTGGCAAAGTTTTTGCTCAATAGCGAGAAAGGAGGAATGGATGAATAGAATAGTAAGTTAACAAACCACCGTAATCGATCGCTTAATTCACCCACTCGCCCACTCACCCACACATCCACACACCTACACTTTAGTTCGCAGCCCTGGCCACTAACCGGGTTGGGATCACCGTCAGGGACTGCGTTTGAGGGCGTTGGTTAAACCAGTTCAAACCAATCACTGTGTAGCTTTGAGCACTGCTTTCAAACGTATCTCCAACAGCGAACGTTTTGTCGCTTTTCAGAGTGCCAAGGGGACGTTGATGGGTGTCGATTAGTAAGTACTGCATGGGAAACCTCTAGGATGGAATTTTGTCAGTGAATTTGCAAGAAATAAGCCCTAATTACCCTAAAACAATTGAACTAATGGTCTGCTAATTTGCTAATTTGAACCGGCACAAACCGAGCCGAAGCCGCCTCACAAGAGCAAACAAATCAGCAAGATACTTTCCCTAGAAAGGGACTATCTAAGATGAGTCAGATCCAGAGTTTTAGAGTAATTCGGTTTGAAGATCAGACCGAATTCGCAATTAAATCTCTCTTCCCAAACTGCTGCTATTCAGCATCAGGGCAGTATTGCAACTCCAGTACAACCCCCATCTTAAGGTCAAATCTTTATACAACCTTAATCAGGATACTGCCTGCCTCGCAATAAGAGTAAGAGCTTGAACGATTGGTGAGTGAATGGATAGCTAAGGAGCTTCAACGCAGTAGAACACCATCATAAATCAAATGTAATTTGTGTACTGGCGGAACTTCATTAGCCTGTCCAAATCAATCACTTAATTGCTTCCCCATCCTTATAGCACGTCTTTTTTGAAATTGACGAAGGTTAAGAAAATTAAATTGTGTTTTCTGGTTTTTCATAGAGCGTCAAAATCGTTTGCATGGTTTTTGTTGCGATCGGTTCAGGGCGATCGGTTCAGGGCGATCGGTTCAGGGCGATCGGTTCAATCAAAAAACGACGTTCCTGATCGGGAACGGAGGAGGGATCAGGGGCGGATTAGTCACCGCTTAGGGAGTTGCAATCAAATGGCATCCCAATCCTTGAAAAAATCGGCGGTAAGGGCGCACAGCAGTGCACCCCTAACGGGTGTATGTTATTCTGCTGCATCCCCCTTAGTCACCGCTACAAAAGTGGGATGCGTGCTCGCTTGCACCGGATATCACACCGGCCATCCATTGCAGGCTAATCACTGAAGCCCCTTGATGGGGGTTAGTTAAAAATCTCAAGAACGCGCTTTTGGCTCAGTCTCCGGCTCAGTGGCAGAATCAGCAGCAGACGGAGCCTGCTCCTTATCGATCACCATTCGCAGGGACTTACCGGGATATTGGAATACCGCGGGCAATTCCGTACTCCTTTGAGCCAGTTGGGGCCCCTGAAGCATTTGAACTAAAGCCTGCTCCAGCGCAGTTCCCGGATCCATCACGACCCAGCCTTCTTGAGTCAGCTTGCGGAATTCAAAGTGAAGGTGTGGCCCGGTTGACAGACCTGTACTACCGACTCGACCGATCGCCTCACCCTGCTTCACTGTTTCCCCAGGTTTAACAAACAGTTCGGACAGGTGAGCGTACAGTGTTTGTTCCGTCCCCTTATTGTGCTGAAGGACGATCGTTAAGCCATATCCCCCTACAAAGTCAGCAATCTCCACCTTGCCATCAAAGGCTGCCAGCACCGGAGTTCCCTGAGGAGCCGCAATATCCGTTCCAGAGTGGAAACGCATTTCACCTGCGATCGGATGAACGCGCCAACCAAAGGCAGAACTGATGACTGCCGGAATGGACAGTGGGAACAGCAGATTCACATTGCCGTTACTGAGGCGGGCCGGTGGACGCACCGTCAGATTATAAAAACTGCGAGCTGAGGTCGTTGGGTTGCTGCCCAGGTTGTACACACTGTATCCACCCGCTGGGTTGTATCCCCCTCCCTGCCCGACCACACCCGCCGGTAGGTTTGCAGGTGGACAAATGCTGGATGGAGCCGTATCACCGGGTTTGAGCACCGACTGACAGCCCGTCGATCGCTCAGATAAAACAATATCGGGCTGGTTCGTCTGAGTCGCGCCCAAATCATAAGGTGTGGAATCAATATAGGTTCCCGTTCCAAAAGCGGCCGAAGCATCTTCTGAAAGGTTGGGGGAAACAAGATCCGCTGGAGTTCTGCCATTAGATGGGAGCGGGGTTTCCGTCAGAACAGGTTCAGGGGCGGCGGGAGCGGGTACAACCAGCTCTACTTCAGGGGCCGCGATCGCTGGGGGGATCCAGGGTTCTGGACTCGCCGATTCGATCGGATCTGGCGCAGGGGTAAAGTTAACATCCGATTGAAGCAGGTCTTGGGCACTGGGAACATAGAGTTCAGGAGTAGCTTGAGCGAAGGCCGCCCCCGCACTAAGCAGACCGATCCCACTCAGACAACTCAGCCCCTTGGCGAGCAGGTGATGGGGGATGGAGAAATCGTTAGCTGGGGGTGAATTACGTTTCTGATTCATCACTGCATCTTCGACGGGTCCTAACCGAATATAAGGCATTTGAAGGAGTAGAGCGTTATCCTACCGTCCATTTGTGTTCGCTGATCATGCGAATGCCCGTAGCTATCATAAAGCAGATAATTGGAACTTCGATCACCAGCAGAGCGCAGCCAAACATTTGCACTACTGAGCGGACACTGATTGGGCAGAAGTTTAATCAACTAATCAACAGCAGCGAATCAACAAACCAGGAACCATGACCTACTTACAGAGCAGTAGGAAAACTTGTGCCGACATCAAAAAGCCGACCCCATAAATACTGACAGCTTCTTCCCATGCAATCCATATACGCTCCCTTAGCAAGCAATCAGGATACGCACTGTTTGATAACACCGATGACACCCTGGAAATCTGGCAAAAAATAAAACCAAGTTTTGCCTCAATCAAGCATTATTCTGCCATTTTCAAGTCTTTTTTGCTATCTCGTCTCGTATTCTACCCACCTTCGCGGGCAAAGTTGACTGAAGCAAAAGGGCATTTCAAAAGAAAGCGTTAAATTTTAATAGGGGCTACTCTGGAGGGCTTGATGGGATTTTTGCAGCAGTTACCGAAAATTCTGTTAATCTATGCCACAGTGTTCCTTAATCTGAATTTAACGACCTGCTTGTTTTCGCTCAACAGTACGTCCGATCGGAGTGGATTGAACCAGTCATAAACTCGCTCACCCTTATTTTCCTATGCCATTGTCCCGTATCCTCAGTGCTATCGTTGCCATCCTGCTTGCCCTGGGGATGACGCTTCTCGGTGGGTGGTACTTCACCATTTGCCTGGGGGTGATTGTTTACCTGGGACAGCAAGAATATTTTGATTTAGTTCGCGCTAAGGGGGTGGCTCCTGCGGCGAAAACAACGCTGGTGGTTAGCCAGGTTTTGCTGGTTACAGCAACGATTTCTTCTTCCCTGGCAGATGCTCTGATGCCGATCGCCGGAACGCTAATCTGCTTTTACCTTCTGTTTCAGCCTAAGTTCGCCACGATCGCCGATATCTCTTCTTCAATTCTGGGCTTGTTTTATGGGGGATACCTACCCAGTTATTGGGTGCGCCTGCGGGCGATCGGCAATGCTGAAGTCAGTAACCTGCCTCTAGAGGGCTATTTCCCCACCAGTCTGCCGAATATTGCAGACCTGCCCGTTGGACTAACCACTACCCTGCTGGCTTTCTTTAGCATCTGGGCAGCAGACATTGGGGCATATATTTTCGGGAAGATTTTTGGACGGACTCGCCTGACGGATATTAGTCCCAAGAAGACGGTAGAGGGAGCTGTGTTTGGCGTGTTGGGCAGTGTTGCGGTGGCGACGGTGGGATCATGTTACTTGAACTGGCAGGGGGGCCTTTGAGCGGGATGGCTCTGGGTTTGATGATTGGCATTGCCAGTTTGTTGGGCGATCTGACTGAATCGATGATGAAGCGGGATGCAGGGGTGAAGGATTCTGGCCAATTAATTCCTGGGCACGGGGGGATTCTCGATCGCGCCGATAGTTATGTGTTCACCGCGCCCCTGATCTATTACTTCATGACGTTGCTTCTACCACTGTTGCCGTCCTGATGGTGTGATCTCATTCAATTTTTACTGAAGTTAGTATCTAAATTATCAAACTGAACGATAGAATCTAGGCAAGTCGTGGCATTTCCTCTGGCTCGGCAAGTGACCGGAGCAGGTCTTTAGAGCCATGAAGGTTAGTAGTAACGGCGATTTTGGTGCGCCGCTTTGGGCTGCACGCTCTGCCGATCCTGTATTGCTACCCCCGAACACCTGGATGGTTAACTTAATCCATAAAACTAAAGACCAAGTCCTGAATGCTCTGAATTCTAATGCGGAGCAGGATTGTATTCTCGCTGCCATTGATGTAGGAACCAACTCCATCCATATGGTGGTGGTGAAGATCCAGCCGAGCTTTCCAGCATTCACGATTATCGATCGAGAAAAAGATACGGTGCGCCTGGGCGATCGAGATCCAAAGACCGGACGACTCACCCCAGAAGCGATGGAGCGGGCCATCAATGCCCTGAAACGCTGTCAGGAGATTGCCAAAAGTTTAGGGGCGCAGGATTTAATTGCGGTGGCAACCAGTGCGGTGCGAGAGGCTCCAAATGGGCAGACATTTTTACATCAAGTGGAGCGCGAAACCGGGCTAACGATCGACCTGATTTCGGGGACGGAAGAAGCTCGCCGGATCTATCTGGGTGTGCTGTCGGGCATGGAGTTTCAGGAACAGCCCCATGTGATTGTTGACATTGGCGGTGGCTCTACGGAACTGATTTTAGGCGATGGACATGAACCGCGTACCCTCAGTAGTACCAAAGTGGGAGCAGTGCGGCTGACGGCTGAGTTTGTTAAGACCGATCCCATTAGCAACAGTGAATTTCACTACCTGCAAGCCTATATTCGGGGAATGCTGGAGCGATCGGTGGAGGAGTTGCGCAGCCACCTGAAGCCAGGGGAAACGCCGCGAATGGTGGGGACATCGGGGACGATCGAAACGCTCGCTGCAATCCACGCCCGTGAAAAGCTGGGGATGGTTCCTGACCCGCTCAATGGCTATCAGTTCAGCTTGAAAGACCTGCGAGAAATCGTTAACCGTCTGCGTAAGCTTGACTACTCTGAACGCTCTGATATCCCAGGTATGTCCGATCGCCGCTCCGAGATTATTGTTGCCGGGGCGGTGATTTTACAAGAAGCGATGTCTTTACTGGGGCTGGAAAGCATTACAATCTGCGAGCGGGCCCTGCGGGAAGGCGTGGTGGTGGACTGGATGCTGACCCACGGCATGATTGAAGACCGCCTGCGCTATCAGGGATCTGTCCGGCAGCGTAGCGTGATTAAAACAGCCCAGAAGTATCACGTCAACCTGGAGCATAGTGAACGAGTGGCGAAGTTTGCCCTCAGTTTGTTTGATCAAACAGGGGGAGTTTTGCACGAGTGGGGCGACGATGCGCGCGAGTTACTGTGGGCGGCGGCGATTTTGCATAACTGTGGTCACTTTATCAGCCATTCTTCCCACCATAAGCACTCCTATTATCTAATCCGTAATGGGGAGCTGTTGGGATATACCGAAGTGGAAGTCGAGACGATCGCCAACTTGGCCCGCTATCACCGCAAGAGCAGTCCTAAAAAGAAGCATGAGTGTTATCGCAGCATCAGCAGCAAAAAGCATCGGCGGATGGTCGATCAACTACATCCCCTGCTGCGGCTGGCGGTTGCGCTCGATCGGCGGCAAATTGGGGCGATCGAAAGTATTCGCTGTGAGTATCAGGCAGAATCCCAGAGGTTACACCTGCATTTACAAGCCGCTAATCCCAGGGACGACTGCGCCCTGGAGCTATGGAGTCTGGATCTGAAAAAGGGCAATTTTGAGGCGGAGTTTGATGTGAAGTTGGAGTTGATGTTGGAGGGAGTGGGGAGTCAGGAATAGGGAGTCGGGGCGAAGCGTGATCCAATAGTCAAAACGTAGGGGCGCATTGCAATGCGCCCATGCAGGGAGCCTGCGGATAGGTTATTCGTTTGCTGGAAGGAGTCGGGAGTCGGGAGTCGGGAGTCGGGGCGAAGCGTGATCCAATAGTCAAAACGTAGGGGCGCATTGCAATGCGCCCATGCAGGGAGCCTGCGGATAGGTTATTCGTTTCCGGTCAAGGTGGGGACGCACAGCAGTACGCCCCTACAGTGCATCCTGAATTAGAGGGTCATCGATCGCACATAAATCCGCATGATTTCACCGGGTTCTTTGGTGGTGGCCTGCTGGATTTGCGAGAAGGGTAGGGGTCTTGACCAATCCTCGACGCGGCAAAAATCACATTGATACAGTCGGGCAATGATCAGTTCCACATCATCAGGTTGACCGATCATCAGAATCTTGACCGATCGACGGGCAGCAGAAAAGGAACGATCGCCCATAGGAGGCTGACCGAAAAATTTGTCGGACATAGTTTATGAATCTCCTTGTGTTCCAGGGTTTGAAGAAACCCTAGAGACTAGCCCTCAATGTCAGACAGGGCAAGCAACAGGCATCGGGTGTTATCATACACCCTAGCCTGGACTAGCCACGATAGTCTGGGTCAGGAGGTTGGGCGTGTTAGCTCGTCAGGCAACGCTTGACCTCCGCAGAGAATTCGCCTCCAGGTATCCAGTCATCTCCTCCGTTTGGTTAACTTAAAAGATAACTATAGTTGTTGAGCCTATCACCAATGATCAGGGAAATCAAGTCAAGATTGATACGATCCTTGATACGAACTAATGATTCTAAATCGATCGCTCACCGGATCATCATCAGCTTGACTCAACGGTTTCTGAAGGAAGTGCAAAACTTTATTCAAGTGGATGCCACACCAGAGGAATCGGCTTTTGCCGCTTCAAAGAACCCTCAACCCGATTGGCTCAATCGCCAAGGAGTCGAAGCCCTCACCGATCGAGAACAGCAGATTCTGGAACTAATCGCGCAGGGACTCAGCAACACTCAAATCAGCGAACAGTTAGTCCTCAGTCCCAAAACGGTGAAAAATCACATTACCCACATCTTCAGCAAAATGCAGGTGAAGTCTCGTGCAGCCGCGATCGTGCAGGCCCGGGAAGCTGGTTTTGGAACACCGAAAGAATTACAGTCCTAATCCAATCAGGTGATGTCCTAGCCCGATCGGGTGAGAATTGCCGCACGGTGGTTTGCCAAAGTTGGGACTCTGGCCTCACGACGGTCAGGGATAGCATCCGGCAAGATAGAACTATGCAAGCGAGACAACTGAACGCCAGGTTCTAACCTGGTTAACTGACAAATCTTTTCCCGTAGGTTGGGTTGAACAACGTGAAACCCAACACCAGCCTATGTTCCTTTGGGTTACGCTATCGCTAACCCAACCTACGGGAGAATCAGGGTTTCAGGAGTTTTGTCAGTCAATCAGGGTTCTAACACCCCTTGCAACACTCAGTTTTTAAGCAATGTAATTTGATCGCATCGATTCAAATGAGCCGATCGCAAGGCAATTCTGCTTTGTGATACAGGAATCCTTGTCTTTAAAGCTGACTGGATGCTTTGTGGATGAATCACGGACGTTTTCAGGACTCATTGCTGAATAACCTGATATCAGAAAACACAAAGAAGTTTTCCCGTACCGATACAAACCCTATCAACTAAAAATAAGGAGACAATCATGGCACACACCTGGAGAGGCACAAACGGTAATGACAATAAGAGAGCGCATAGAACTTATTTAGGATTACGCTGGGAAGAATGGAGAATGTATGGCGGAGCTGGAAATGATACGCTATACGGTGGGCCACTGAATGACACTCTGTATGGCGAGAGCGGTAACGATCGACTATTTGGCGAAAATGGAAACGACCTATTGTTTGGTGGAGAAGGCGATGACTATTTAGACGGTGGTAATGGCAACGATACGCTGTACGGTGGAGCCGGAAACGATACGCTCATCGGGGGAGCAGGTGATGACTACCTGGATGGCGGTGCGGGTGGAGGAATTAACCAACTGTTCGGCGGTTCTGGCAACGATACCTATGTGGTTTATCACCGGGAGCGAGATCTAATTTACGAAGGCGTAAATCAAGGAATTGATACGGTTCTCAGCTACGATAACAACTATGTTCTGGGGGCAAACCTGGAAAACCTGAAGCTCCAAGGAACCACCACTCGTGGACAGGGCAACAACCTGAATAACGTGATTCACGGTAATCCTATTCGAGCCAGTGTGCTGTACGGCCAGGATGGCAACGATATTATCTATGGCGGTAATGGTAAAGATACGCTGTATGGTGGACGGGGGAACGATCGCCTGGTGGGTGATGATGGCGATGATGTCCTGATTGGATATGGTGGCAACCTCAACGAAATCGATACCCTGATGGGTGGCAGAGGCGCGGATGTATTTGTTCTGGGTAGCGCAAAAACGGAAACCCAGGCTCCTGTAGGACTACATTATCGGGGAACGGGTTACGCCATTATTAGCGATTTCAATGACTTTCAGGGCGATAAAATTCAGGTTTCTGCAACCGATCGCAGTGGATACCGATTAGCCCATAGCAACTTAATTGGCAGTGCAACCCTGGATACTCAGATATACCATCGGGATAACTTGATTGCGATCGTCCAGGATACGGTTGATGTGGTCATCGCCAGGGATTTTGTCTTCGTTTAGAGCCGGGTAGAGGCAGGTGGACGCAATGTAGACGTTCTCTGGACGCTTTCTGGACACCCTCCTTAATAGAGTGATAGCAGAGAAGAAATGATTCTCTCAAACCGATCCCAAGTGCCAGGAGCCTCCATCATGGTGAAACACCGATCGACTGCAACAGCGTCCATCTTTTCTTCTCCTCAAGCAAGTTTTTTATTCTCTCACACACAGATCCTTTCAACAACAGTCAAACAATTGAGCCAGGCAATGACAAACCAACCTACCCAAAATGAATCAAAAGTTCATTTCAATAGACGCAAAAGTGGAACGATCGTTTGGTCTATTGATGATTCTGCCACACATCAACCCAACTGGTTCCCTACCGATATGGAAGCTCGATATTGGTTAGAACGACGGTTTTTTGAGTAACGGTTTTTTGAGTAACCGTTCTGGCTAAATCCCTCAAACCCAGGAGGTGATCACAATGCAAGTGAAATGGAAAACATTAATTACTAAGGTTTCAGTTTGGCTCCTGCTCGAACTTTCCCTCAACCTTCTGGGTGTAGACCAATTAGCAGATTACAGCGAATTCCTATCCCATCCTGCTTCGGTTCACCCCTACGGAGCAACGATCGCCTTAGCAGAATCCCTTTAATCCCGTTTCTACCTCTGGAGCAATACCATGATCTCTGACTCAGATTCCTTCCCTGTGACAACAACTGATTCCCATGTTCGTAATCACCAGTGGCTGCAAAAGTTGACTAAATACCTCGATCGCCTGGAATGTGCAATGATTCGGTTCTTCACGACAGATCATGAACCCAAGATTTCCTATCGTATTCGTCGGAATGGACAAGAACGCTGGATCATTACCGATCCCGACTCCCATCAGCGCATCGTTTGTACCTCTGAGTCGGAAGTCCGATTCTGGCTCGATCAACGGTATAACGTTCACTAAATAAAACCTACTGATTTTGGACAACTGCTCAACGATTCTCGGACACTTTCAGGACGGTACCTAGAATACTCTAACCATAGAAGCAAGGAATACATGCTGTAAGTTTTTCTTCTGAAATCAATTCCTTTGTAAACCTTAAATTCAAATCATCCTAAGGAGAACATTCAATGACTGCAATTATCAGCAACAACCAGAGCTACAAACAATCCCTCGATCGCGCAGCTAAGGTCAATTGGCGAATTGAAGATATCATCGGCGGAGACAAGCGTTTAGACTTTACCCGACGGTTTATGCCAGAAGCACTGGCACAAGTGAATGAGATTTCTTGTCTCAATGATATGGAAAAAATCATTCTCAACCAAATTCGCGGCAACAGCTATCTACACTTATTTGGATTAGTGGAAGAGTTTATCGTCCCCTGCGTGATCAACCATGTTAAAACTACAGGCTTAGAGAATATCACTGCAACCCAAGCTCTGCTGCACTTCGCAGAAGAAGAAAGTAAACATATTCGTTTATTCCGTCGCTTTTCTGAAGAATTTGAACTGGGTTTTGGTCGTCGGTGTGAAGGGATTGGCCCGGTGCAAGACATTGCAAACGCCGTTCTGGAGCATCATCCCCTCGGTGTAGTGATGATCATCCTCTACATTGAATGGATGACCCAGTATCACTATCTAGCCAGCATCCGCGATAACTTCCGCGAAAGCCTTGATCCCCAATTTTGCAGTTTACTCAGGAATCATTGGCTGGAGGAAGCCCAGCACACAACGCTGGATACTTTAATAGTGGAGCAACTGGTGCAAGAGCTAGAGCCATCTGAAGTCGAGGCAGGGGTGGAAGACTTCTTCAAGCTGATTGAGTTCCTCAACGGGGGGCTGATGATGCAGGTGCAGCTCGATCTGGAAAGCCTGGCCAGGACGATCGATCGCAGCTTCACAGAAGCCGAACGGCAAGAGATTCAGTCCATTCAGGCAGCCTCCTATCGCTGGACATTTATCGGTTCTGGACTATCTCATCCTCAGTTCATAGCCACCTTCAAGCGAGTCTGTCCTGCCCAACAGATGCGGCTCCTGGAAGTGACCGGGATCTATAGCCGTTAGTTGCGTTAATCGCTAATCGATCGCACTTTTTCCCAACTCCTATCCTTCCCAGGTTCTCCCTGGGATTTTCTGATTCAGGACAAGTCCTTCAACGGGTGTATCCAAATCAAATTAACTGTACCCATGAAATTCTTGTGGGGTGGGCATCCTGCCCGCCCAGTCAACCAAGCATCCCAACAGCACAAGTGCTTTGCCCCACTCCTCACTCCCCACTCCCTATTCCCCACTCCCCACTCCCCACTCCCCCCTATGTCTTCCATCCCCCTTACCCTCACAACCCTCCTGGCTCTGTTCGCCTTTGCTGGCAACTCTTTACTCTGTCGCCTGGCCCTTCAGCACACCTTAATTGATGCATCCAGCTTTACCTCCATTCGCTTGATATCGGGAGCTGCGATGCTATGGCTGATCGTTCGATGCCGGAATGGCTACGTTCGTCAGGCGGGAAATTGGACTTCTGCTCTGGCATTGTTTACCTATGCCGCTTGCTTCTCGATCGCCTATGTCAGCTTACCCGCAGCAGTGGGAGCCTTATTGCTGTTTGGTGCAGTCCAAATCACGATGATTGGCTATGGTTTGTGGACAGGTGAACGGTTGCGGCGGTTGCAGATCGTTGGGTTGGTCAGTGCGTTCATTGGATTAATCGGGCTGCTGCTGCCGGGGCTGTCTACTCCACCCCTTCAGGGTTCTGTGCTGATGCTGGGAGCAGGTATTGCCTGGGGAATTTATTCTTTAAGGGGGAGAAGAATGAATCATCCCGTTCAGGCGACCGCAGGTAATTTTGGGCGGACAGTTCCACTGGTGATGATTTTGAGCTTGATGACCCAAACAGATTTTACCTGGGATAGTCTTGGCGCAGGATATGCGATTATTTCGGGGGCGATCGCATCAGCCGGTGGCTACGTGCTTTGGTACAAGGCTTTACCGCAGTTACACGCAACTCAGGCAGCAACCGTTCAACTGAGCGTCCCCATCCTGGCGGCGGTGGGGGCGATCGGGGTTTTGAATGAACCCATCACACTGCGCCTGGGTTTAACTTCGATCGCGGTGCTGGGTGGTATTGCCCTGGTGATTCACCGGGGACGAAACGAAGTCTACTCAGGACAACTCCAACCCCAACCGCTTAAAAATAACCAGAATTACCGCCTGGAAATAAAGTGAACCCAGAAGTTACCATCGGGAATGCATAAGCGACGGATTAAGTTATAGGAATAGTGAATATATTTTCCTTTTTCATTCTTAGAGCCAGGAATATTGCGATCGTATCCCCAGGTATTCCACTCCCCGTACGGATCGTGAACCAGAAACCCTTTCTCGTCATAACCTGCTAGCACCACAATATGACCAAAGGAAGTGAAATAACCGTGAATCACAGCCGGATTGCGCTCGGCCAGCCAATTCTGCACCTGTTCGATCGTGGCGTTAGTTCGGAAGTCATCTCGACAGCCATAGTGCTCAACAATCACTGCCAAATCGTGGGGATCGTGGCGGCTCAACCCTTTGTTAAGGGCATAGCGGTATAGTTCATCTTCAAACTGCCCCCAGCCCGTGCGGCGTTTGGCTCCCAGGTATTCCAGACACATGGCCAGGGAAGTAACATTGCAGGAACCATCGGGATTTTCAGCATTATCTCGTTGCGACTTGTAGGGAATCGGTAACTTGATTGACTGCGGACGGGGCTTGGGTAAAACGGGCCGACCGTCTCGGACAATCTCAACATGGGGTGCGTACACGTACCAGGTGTTGAATCCATTGAAGAATTCATTAGCGAATGCCACTCGGATATGATCGCGTTCTGGAGCGTAGGAATGTAACTCAAAAACCTGTCCGGCTGCGATCGGATGTTTTTCAGGATCGCGTAAGTCTACAGACTGAATCGGTTTCTGTTTGAGCATGGTGGCACTGGAGGTTTTAAGTAGGGTTTTAGTCATATAAATTTCCCTGATGATTGGGGTTTTACCCGTTGGAGTAAAAGCGTGAATTGGTTTTAGAATGCCCTGCCTGCGATTGGGACTAACGCGGCTCGTTGGCTGCAACCCGGTTGCCGTACCAAACCTCCTAAAATGGGGAGATGTTGTGATGCACAGATAAGCAGGACAGAACCATTGGCTAAGACAGAAAGGGCGCATCCCCTCGTTCGATTGATTCGCTATGGACAGGCATTTCGACGGCAGATTTGGTTCGCCGCCAGTTGCTCTGTGATGAATAAAGTATTTGACCTGGCTCCCCCTGTTTTGATTGGGGTGGCAGTGGATACGGTGGTTGAACAGCAGAACTCGCTGCTGGGACGACTCGGCATTGAGGCGGTGCAGACTCAGTTCATCGTGCTGGCCATTCTAACCTTCGTGATTTGGGCGTTGGAGTCTCTGTTTGAATATGCCTATGCCCGGTTATGGCGAAACTTAGCTCAACAGGTGCAGCACCATTTACGATTGGATGCCTACAGCCATCTTCAGGAGTTGGAGTTAGCCTACTTTGAGGAGCGGAGTACGGGCGGATTGATGGCGATCCTGAATGATGACATTAACCAGTTAGAACGATTTCTGGACTTTGGCGCGAATGAAGTTTTGCAAGTACTGACGACCGTGCTGGTGATTGGAGTCGGATTTTTCGTCGTAGCCCCCAGCGTTGCCTGGATGGCGATGTTACCCATTCCCTTTATTTTGTGGGGATCGTTTAGCTTCCAGAGGTTGCTCGCTCCCCGCTATGCCGAGGTACGGGAGAATGTGGGACTACTCAACAGCCGCTTGTCCAACAACCTGAGCGGTATTGTCACCATTAAAAGCTTTGTGACGGAAGCCTACGAAGTCGATCGCCTCCATGCGGAAAGTGATGCCTATCGTCAGAGTAACCGTCGAGCGATCGCCCTCAGTGCGGCCTTTACACCGTTGATCCGGATGATTATTTTGCTGGGGTTTACGGCGCTCCTGGTGTATGGCGGGTTGGCTGCCGTTGCTGGGACGCTGGCAGTGGGAACCTACAGTACGCTGGTGTTTTTGATTCAACGATTGCTGTGGCCTCTGACGCGCCTGGGCGAAACCCTGGATCAATACCAGCGGGCAATGGCTTCAACTAATCGAGTCATGAACTTGCTGGATACGCCGATTGCGATTCATTCGGGGGAGTTGCCGTTGGTGAGGAGAGAGGAGAGAGGGGTAAGGAGAGAGAAGGGAGGAGAGAGGAGAGAGGAGTTGGGAATCGGGAGTTGGGAGTTGGGAGTCGGGAGTCGGGGAACTGGGCTTTCGGGGAAGGAGGAGAGCCAATTGCCGGTTAATCCCTATCCGATCGAGGGTGAGTTGTACCTGAAGGATGTGACGTTTGCCTATGAGGGAACTGCTCCGGTGGTGAAAAATCTGTCGTTGCATATTCCGGCGGGAAAGACGATCGCCATTGTCGGTTCAACGGGATCGGGTAAAAGTACGCTGGTGAAGTTAATCCTGCGGCTCTATGAGGTACAGTCGGGGAATATTCTGCTGGATGGACTGGATATTCGAGAGTTGCAGCTTCAGGATTTGCGACGGGCGATCGGTTGGGTCAGTCAGGATGTGTTTTTGTTTCACGGAACGGTGCTGGAAAATATCACCTATGGCAGTCCAACTGCGACGTTGAAGGAGGCGATGACTGCGGCCCGGATTGCCGAAGCTCACGAATTTATTGAGCAATTGCCCAGGGGATACGACACGATCGTGGGGGAACGGGGACAGAAACTATCGGGGGGACAACGGCAACGGCTGGCGATCGCCCGGGCGATTTTGAAAAATCCGCCCATCTTGATTCTGGATGAAGCGACTTCTGCGGTGGATAACGAAACGGAGGCGGCGATCCAACGCTCCCTGGAACGAATTACTCAAAACCGGACGACGATTGCGATCGCTCACCGGCTTTCTACCATTCGCAATGCCGATCGAATTTATGTCATGGAGTATGGGCAGTTGGTGGAGCAGGGCACCCACGAGGAATTGTTGGAGCGACAGGGGGTGTATGCGAATTTGTGGCGGGTGCAGATGGGGATGAAGTGAAGCGGAATTGGGTGAGGTCAGATCGGCTGTGGCTGACCTTTCCCCACCGTTTGTTCAGGCGACAAATTTTCCTGGCTTGATGCTGCGTAGGGCAGGCAAGATGCCTGCCCCGTCTGAATGCACCGACGTTTTAGACCGCAGCGTTCTAGACCGCAGAGGGTTCAGGGGATTGGCTGTCCTGCTGGGCCAGTTCCTTCAGCTTCCGAATCCGATCTTCAGTGGGAGGATGGGTCAGGAAGAGGGACTGCAACCCCTGAGGGTTCAGCGGATTGACAATAAACAGGTGGGAGAAGGCAGGATTACCCTGTAAGGGCATCTGTTGCTTCAATTCCTCCAGCTTTTGCAATGCACTGACCAACGCCAGGGGATTTCCTGTAATTTCCGCTGAACCTTGATCCGCCGCAAACTCTCGAGTTCGGGAAATCGCCATTTGAATCAGGGATGCGGATAGGGGAGCCAGCACAATCAAAAACAACACTCCTAGCGGATTTCCCTGCCGTCCTCGTCCACCTCCCGCACCGAAGAGGGCCCCAAAGGTCAGAATCTGTCCCAGGTAAGTGATTGCCCCTGCCAGCGTTCCTGCAACAGCCTGAATCAGAGTATCCCGGTTTTTCACATGGGTCAACTCGTGGGCGAGTACCCCGTCCAGCTCGTCCTTAGACAATAGTTTGACGATTCCCTGTGTCACGGCAATTGTGGAATGATCGGGGTCACGACCAGTGGCAAAGGCATTGGGGGAGTCCGTTGGAATCACAAACAGCTTTGGCATAGGGATGCCGGCCCGATCGCTCAATCGCTGTACGGTGTCGTATAGTTCTGGGGCCTGATCACGGGCGATCGGTTGGGCACGGTAGGTTGCCAGAGCCGCCTGATCTGAAAAGTACCAGGAGCTAACCGAGGTGAATGCCGCGATTACCAGCCCGATCAGCAGTCCTGTTTCATTACCAATTAAGTAATAGCCCGCCAGAACGATTAAGCCACTCAGCAATCCTAATAAAGCAACGGTTCTAAGTTGATTGATTCCGAACATATGATCTCAAGTAAAACTAAAAACTTAAGATTAAAGTACGCGGATTTTTCAGATAAAGTCTCTCCCAAACGAGTGAATTTGTCTCACCCCAAAGCATGAACTCTTGAAAGCGATCGATTTGGATGCGGCCCTGCTTAATTGTTCTGCCCTCTCCAGGGAATCTCTTTGAAGCGTGATTCAGCGTTATATAATTGGCTTAAGCACTCAGTACTCACAAAGTATACAAACTCCAGTCTTTTAAATACTTAGTTGACATTAGTCTCATTGTGTTGGTCAATCGGATTTTGAGTTGATTTTTCTTTCTCAAAGTTCAGTGATTACAGATGATTAAGAAAACGATGAATCAACCTCAAGTTGGGTCAGTACCAGTTCGTGTCCACGTCTTCATCTCTGGAAGGGTGCAGGGAGTGGGTTATCGCTTTTCGACTCAAGATATGGCGGTCTTGCTGAAGATTAACGGTTGGGTGCGAAATTTGCGCGATGGTCGAGTAGAGGCGGTGTTTGAAGGTTCCCAGGAGAAGGTGGACGAAATGCTCCGTTGGTGTCGCAAAGGCCCTCCAGCAGCGAATGTGATCGATCTGGAAGTGAGCTACGAACCACCGGAAGGATTAGCTCGATTTGAAATGATTCGATCGCGCTGAAGAATGCAAATCTAATTACCTGCAACTCTTGTGGGGTGGGCATCTTGAGGGCAGTCGTTTCAATGACCAGCTCACGCAGGCATCTTGCCTGCGCTACGGTCTCCTTGGGGAAATCGCACGACCCACCAGCCTTAAAATCCAAAGTGGGCGAATAAGAGCTGGATCAGCTTCTGGTTTTGTTCATCCGTACCCACCGTGATCCGCAGTTTGTCACTCAGTCCTGGCTGCTTAAAGTAGCGAACCAGAATCCCCTGCTCCTTCAGCGTCAAGTAAATTGTTTCAGCATCCCCCATGGGAGGCTGCACCAGTAGAAAATTGGTTTGGGAATCCCAGACGCGGAAACCGAGTTGTTTCAGTTCCAGGGCCAGTTGAGCCCGGGAAACCTTAACCTTTTCAGCACAGGCATTCTTGTAGGCTTGATCGCGCATGGCGGCGGATCCCACCAGACAGGCGATCGCATCGATGTTATAGCTGTCTTTGACTTTGAACAAACCTTCCAGCAGCCTGGGTTGAGCAACCCCAAAACCGAGCCGTAACCCCGCCAGGGAATACCCCTTCGATAGGGTACGAATCACGATCACATTTTCAAATTCCTGTACCAGGGGTAACGCTGTTTCATCAGCAAAATCAACGTAGGCCTCATCTACGACTAAAACTCCCGACAGTTGGGCGGCAAGCTGGCGCAGATCGTTCGTTGGAACCACATGACCCGATGGACTGTTGGGAGAGGCAATGAAGGTAATGGCAGCATTTTCAGCGACTAATTCTGCGATGGGCAGTTGGAAATCCTCACCATAGGGAATTTCAACGGTTTTAGCCGGTTGAATTTCAGCCAAAGTCCGGTACAACACATAGGTCGGCATGGGATACGCCACCCGACGATCGCCCTCTCCACAGGCTCTCACAATCACATTCAGCACATCATCGCTGCCATTCCCCACGATCACCCAGTTCGCTGGCACATTTAAAGCTTCGCTAACCGCCTGCCGAAATTCATTGGCATAGGGATCGGGATAACGACGGAGCCATTCGCTGTCTAAAGTCTGCAATACCGCCATCGCCGCTGGGGAAGGGGGATAGGGGTTTTCGTTGGTATTGAGCTTAATAATGGGCGTACCGGGCTTGGGTTGCTCTCCCGGAACATACCCAGCCATCGATTCAATATTGGGACGGAAGAAGGAGGTCATGGTTGTCAGCACTTTTTCAGCAGGAAAGACCCTTTATTTTAAGACATTGCCAAGGGCCTTTCGACTGCCTGATTGCAAATGCTAGGGTGTGGTAGCCTGATTGCCCAGCGGTTTCGCATCGCGGGAAAGGTCAGGTTGAGGAACAGCGGGTTTAGCAGTCAGGGGATCAAGGCTAAAGTCATAGCGATCGGCGATCGGCGTTTCCCCCGAAACAGATGGCAGGGGGGGGAGAAGACCACTCCAAAGCACGACTCACATCAACGGGAAGCTGGGGGGACAGGGGGGTTGCCATTGGCTCAAGGGCAGGTGGGGCAGGATACGAGGTTGGAGCAGGCAAGGTGGTCGGAATGGCCGAAGCAGTAGGCAGATTCGCAGACGCAATTTGCATCAGGCGTTCATCCGGTCGGAGCCGATTGCTAATAGATTCCTGCAAGATATCCTGCACCAGAACACTGTGATACAGGGGCGTATTTTCCAACGCTCGCACCGACTCGATCGCCCGATCCCATTCCCCGGCTCTATAGGCAACGATCGTCCGTTCCAATAACACTGCCTGTTGTCCCCACCGTTCCCGTAGACTGGTGGCGCGATCGGATTGATCACAGGTGGAAGGAATGCTTTGAAGAATGGTTAAGGCACCGACCAAATCCGCTTGCTGATAGAGCTTGGTCGCCTGTTGCAACAACTCCTGCGACCAGTCATTTTGCAACTGTTGCGCTAACTCATAATGCTGACTGTTCTTAGGAACGCCGGAAACTAGGGTGACGGCCTCTGTAAAGTCTCCCTCCTCTGCGGCAGACTGCGCTTGCTTTAACCGATCCCGATACATCATCTCCATGGAACGCGGTAGACGATCGGTGGCATTACGGCTCCATTGGCGATCAAAGGAAAGAAGCTCCAATGTATGACTAATAACCGGAATGCGATGAATACCCTGTTTATCACGACTACGAGACGAATCCGAGAATTCTGACGGATTTGATCCCGCAGCTTGATTTCCTTCCTCTAAATCATCTATTTGCACAAAAGAAGGATTCCAACTATACAGTGTTACAGCGGAAGTCACGATCGCTCCGCTTCCCAGTATCCATCGGTTCATATTAGCGTCTCACAAAGGAACAATAGAGCGGTAGGTCAGGAGTGAGGAGTTAAGGAGTCAGGAGTGAGGAGTGAGGAGTGAGGAGTGAGGAGTGAGGAGTGAGGAGTGAGGAGTTAAGGAGTCAGGAGTCAGGAGTTAAGGAGTCAGGAGCCGGAAGAATTTTGTGGGGTGGGCATCGCCCGCAATGATTCAACTCAGCTCTTGTACCGGGTTATCTCACCTACCCTGCAATAAATTGCGGGCTAATGGCTCAAACCCATTCAAATGGTTTGAAAACCTTCTTTGCTTACGCCTCTCCCTCTCTCCTCTCTCCTCTCTCCTCTCTCCTCTCTCTCTCCTCTCTCTCTCCTCTCTCCTCTCTCCTCACTTCCTAACCAACACTAAAATCAGCCGCAGTATAATTGGCTAATCCTGCCAGTCCGGCATCCCCTCGTTGATTGTCGAGGTTCGCTAACACACTGATATCGCCACCATTGGCTAAGTCATTGGAATAAACCAGGCGATTCACCCCTAAGGTGCTATTGAAGTAAACAAATACGCCTTCGCGGGTGGTGATGCTGTCGTTATTGGCGATCGCCCGGGCCGCACCTCCAGCGGCAGCAAAGGGATCGGTCAGGATAATGATATTACCATCGGCAATATCTGCGGCAGTGCCTTTTTGGAACCGAACTTCGTTTAGTCTGGAACTGACGCGATCGAACACAAACTGATCCTCGCCGTTGGTGAAATCGCTGATCGTATCGGGCTGGTTCAGGACATTAATATTTGGAGCCGCGGCCAGAGTGGGAATACCGTTGGCAAACAAATCTCCGTTGTAAACAAATTGATCGCGGCCAGCGCCACCAATCAAAGTATCCACACCAGCACCACCCACCAGCACATCATCACCATTACCGCCGAGGAGGAGATCGTTGCCCAATCCACCATTAAGAGTATCATTCCCATTGCCTCCCCTCAGCACATCATCTCCTGCACCGCCCAGGAGCACATCATCCCCGCGTCCTCCAATCAGCGTGTCATTTCCATCGCCACCGATCAAAATGTCATTCCCGCCGCCGCCGCGCAGATCATTATTTCCAGCCCTGGCAACGATAATGTCATCTCCGCCCCGACCTTCAATTTGGTTATCGCGACGGTTGCCAAAAATAACGTCACTTCGTCCGGTACCGCGAAACCGTTGTCCTCTGACCCTCTGAGCAGCCCGGTTCTCTTCTAAGGTCTGAAGAATAGAATCGATCGCATTTTCTGTGATGAAAGACATAGCAAAATCCTTGTCATGAGAATAAGCTGCAATGCGGTTGTGAATCTGGCTTCTACCTCAATTCAGCCTCTGCCAAACCGCAGGATTGACCTTGAATAGAGCAATGGGTAGGCGGAGATACCACAGAATTTGTATACCCCTACTGGGGCATTTAGAACGACATTCGGAATGCCGTTGCAATGGGTATGCTTAACCCGCAGAAAATTGCTGTAAAACCTGAGAACAAGCCGATCGCTTCAAAGCCGATTTAACGCTGGAATAGAGTTTGGCTTTTGCACCCACAGAATAGCGATGGCTAAATTGACCGCTAGATTCACAACTTGGTTGGTCGAAACCAGGTTAGTCGAATATTGTCCCTACACGCGCACTGCTTCAAGTGCAGGTTTTCCATTCACAAAGATAGTTGAGAAAAATTCATTTCGCCAACCTGAATAATGCAGAAAAAAAATCGTTCGTTTGCCACTTTTTATACTTTCTTCTCTCAAAGCAGAAATATTGTTTCCAGGAATAGGCGAATTTGGCTCAAGTATTCAGGTGAGAGGAACCAATTTAAAGCGGAAATGAATGCAAATATAAGACAAAGACAGGTTTCAATTCTGTATTTCCGTACATCACTAGTTATATATGTCACTTAAAATAGCGATCGAGTGATTGAAATCACGAAATTATCCGACCTTATTTTCAGAGCAATTAGAACAGTTTTATCTTTTTGGTTCTAATTATCTAATTCATTGAAAACTTTATGGTATAGTGTGCAGTAGCTCGATCGTGATATGAGTATTTCGTGTGTTTCTGGATATTTCTAGATGTTTCTAGATGTTTCTAGATGTTTCTAGATATTTTTGGGCGATCGGTGATAGGAATCACAGCCTACGTAGCGGGATGTGATTAGAGATTAAAGAATCGGGTGTCAAGGAATCAGGGATTGAAAGAAATTCAGCCGGAGCAGCAGGCGAAAGACCTGGCTGAAGGACAAAATTTGTTCTAAGGTTTGACCCTGGGATGAGGCACGAACAGTTCTGCGCCTCACGCTCAGTCGGTTGCTGCCGCCAGAAATTACCCTTACCATGACTGCTTCTAAATCCACAATGTTCCTGAACGGTTCTAATTAAGGCAGTATGTAGTGGGAGACTGTTCTACCAGCGTTCTACCATCTTGTGATGCAGAAGCATTGCAACTCAGATCTTCTGGTGCATGATTTAGGAAAGTCACCATGAACAATTGCTTGAAAATTGGTAATCGCCTTTTAGATGGCGATCAGATCATCTCTGCCTTAGTCAAGTACAAACTTCTAGAACCATTAGTGGGTCAAATACTACTAGATGAGATGATTAAGAATGTTCCGCTCTCAAAACAAGAGCTATTTCAACGATTAGTCGGTGCGGCTAATGCTCCCTTACCGGACGATTTCAACCAATTCTTAATCCAGTGGTGTCAGCATCAGGGCGTAACCCCCACCTATTTTGAAAATGTTCTATTACGAGATTTACGCATTGAGAAATTCAAGCAAGTTCGGTTTGCCAACCAGGTAGAATCTGAGTTTCTGCGTCACAAGTCGGATTTTGATCAGATTGAATACTCCTTGATTCAGCTCACGGATTTAGCCCTAGCCCAAGAACTGTACTTCCAGCTTCGAGATGATGATGCTGATTTTGCTCGTTTAGCACAGCAGTTTTCGATCGGTCATGAACGACAAACAGGCGGGTGGATTGGTCCAGTCTCCTTATCTACGCTGCCGATCGAAGCGGCAACGCTATTGCGCAGTGGGGGGGCTGGTGTCATTTATGGCCCAATTCCAGTGGCCGATCGCTTCTGGTTAATCCGCCTGGAGCGGTTGATGATGGCTCGTTTAACCAGTGCAACCCGTGCCAACCTGATTGACCGTTTATATCACCAATGGCTGCAAACTCAAGTCAAAGCGTTTATCGCCAGCCCTCAAAGTATTGCCGTACAGTCCGCTCTGCCCGCTAGCTCCCCTGCTCAAGCTCCTGCCCCGCCGCAAATCAGTCCTCAACCTACGGAAATTGCCCCTTAAGGATTTGCCACCATGACCTATGTTGACACCCAACTGCATTCATATCTGGCAGACTTTTTTGAAGCATGGCCCTTTGACCGCTTACCCACTTCACTACGGAGTCAAATCACCCCTAAGTTAAAGCTTTGCTCGTTTCGTCCAGGAGAGTTGATTTATCCTGCCAGGGAGTTACCTTCTGTGATTCATTGTGTCGTACAGGAACAGGTGCGGCTGCTGGGCCCAACGTCCTATCAAAGTCCGACTTTGGCAGTGGTCGGCAAAGGTTCAGTGATTGGCTGGGATAGCTTAGTGCGGCGGGTGGCGGTGGGTTCAGTCCGAGCCACGTTTACAACCATTACCGATCAGCAGGAAGTATTGACGCTTTCCCTCCCTGCGGATGAGTTTGAGGCGATCGCCTTGCAGCATTTAATGCCTGTATTAGCGGAACGAGTCAGCCTGTCCGAGTTGTTTGATGCGCTGTCTCGATTTCTTTCAGCCATGTCCACTCCGTTTGTGGATTTGAACCTGAAGGATCTGGTGCAATACATTGTGCAGGAAGGTTTGGCAGTAGTCGAACACTGGACTCCCAACTCCAGCAAATTCCACGATCCGTCACTACAGCTATCTTCCGATCGCATTTGGTTGGTCAGTGGAGGGGAGTATTTGAACCTGACGATCGGGACTCCAGTGGGTTCCGTCAGTCAGCTTAAACCCGTTCGCCCCTCCAAATTTCCGGTACGGTTAATTGGAATTGATCGAGCGTTTCTGTCATCGGCCCTCCTGAGTGGAGGGATTCCTGCGGGGGCTAGCGATAGGTCTATCAGCCCCGTTGATTCCCATTTCCATCCCGAAGCCCTCGCATTAGATAGCTCCCCTGCCCTGGCCGTTCCAGAACCTTCCCCCCCTACCAATCATTTCCCCATCTGGAAATCCCCCTCTGCTGACCCTGTAGAAGACCTGGTCGCCTGCTTTGGGATGATTTGCGATCGGTTCCAGGTTCCCTACCGTCCAGATGCACTTCGTCGTCGGTTACAGCGATCGATTCACGACTTTGATCGGTTAGATTTATGTATCCGCATTGCAGAGGCGATCGGGCTAAGTGCTCAACGGGTCAAATTCACGCCTACCGCCGGAGGAATTAACCGTCTGGCTACCCCGGCCCTGATCCCATTTCGAGATGTACTGGCGGTACTCCATGATGCCACTGCCAGCATGACGGTAGTGGGTTCCCCTCGAACAGGGCTATTGCGGCTCTCCCCCGATGAACTGGCGGCCCGTCTGGTGTCCAGTACCCCTCCTGGCCGGGAGCAGCCTTCTGCCGATTGTTATGCGATCGTTTTAGAGCGTCTTCCTCAAACGCCCCTGAAACGATTTGGCTTTAGTTGGTTCATTCCCGTTTTAGCCAAGCAGCGCGGCATCCTCACTCAGGTTTTACTGGCTTCCATGTTTGTGCAAATTTTGGGGTTGGCAAATCCCTTATTAGTGCAGCAGGTCATTGACAAGGTAATTGTCAGTGGAAATCTCAGTGCTATGACCATGTTTGGTATTTTGATGGTCATGTTTGCTTGCCTGGAGGGAGTTCTAACGGTTCTCCGAATGTACCTTTTTGCCAGCACAACCCATCGTATTGATCTACGGTTGGGGAGTGAAATCATTCGCCACTTGTTGCAACTTCCCCTGAACTTTTTTGAGAAGCGTCCAGTCGGAGAGTTGTCCTCACGGCTATCTGAACTGGAGAATATTCGCCAGTTTTTAACGGGAACTGCTGTCACGGCTGTTTTGGATGCAGTCTTCTCCTTGTTCTATATCGGTGTGATGGTGCTCTATAGCCCTCGCCTGACTTTGTGTGTTCTGGCAACTATTCCGATCGTTATTCTCTCGACGTTATTTGTTTCTACGATTCAGCGGAAGCTAATTCGGACAAAAGCAGATTACGGTGCAAAGGTGCAGTCCTATCTGATTGAAATCCTGGGAGGGGTCTTTACCGTCAAAGCCCAGCATATGGAATCGTTGGTGGAAGCAACCTGGCGAGAACGGTATGTCCAGTATCTCAGCAGTGGTTTTACCACTTCAACGGTGAATACCATGTTTTCTTCCTTCAGCCAGTTTTTGAACACCATGAGCAACTTGCTGGTGCTGTGGATGGGAGCAGGATTGGTGTTGGAAGGCGAATTAACCCTGGGGGGATTGATCGCCTTTCGGATTTTGACAGGGTATGTGACTGGGCCACTGCTGCGTCTGTCTCGATTGTGGCAACGGTTTCAGGAAACTTCCCTATCAATGGAGCTGCTAGCGGATATTGTCGATTTTCCGGCTGAAGAAATATCCACTGCAACCCCACTACAACTGCCGCTCATCACGGGAAATGTTCAGTATCAGGAGGTTAGTTTTGGGTTTAAGGAAGGGCAACTGCAACTCACTAATGTCAATCTCGATGTGACTGCTGGCTCATTTGTTGGAATTGTCGGTCAGAGTGGTTCGGGAAAAAGTACTTTGCTCAAGTTATTGCCGCGCCTGTACCAACCGAAAGCAGGCAGCATTCTGATCGACGGTTACGACATCAGCAAAGTTGACTTAAATTCCCTTCGATCGCAGCTCGGGATCGTACCTCAGGATGCAGTGTTGTTTGAGGGTACAATCCGGGATAATATCGCCTTGTTTGGTAGCCTTTCGGACGATGAGGTGATTGCGGCTGCGAAGGTGGCAGAAGCCCACGACTTCATCATGCAGCTACCGGAAGGTTACAGTACCCAGGTCGGAGAACGAGGTACATCCCTGTCAGGAGGACAAAGACAGCGAATTGCGATCGCCCGTGTGGTAGCCCGGAGTCCCCGGTTGTTAATCTTTGACGAAGCTACTAGCGCATTAGATTACGAAACCGAACGACGAGTCTGTGAAAATCTAATGGAACGCTTTGGCGATCGAACTGTGTTCTTCATTACGCACCGATTGAATACGATCGCCCGAGCAGACTGGATTTTGTTTATGCAGTCTGGCGTGATTGTGGAGCAGGGCAGCCATGCCGATCTGATGGCTCGTCGTCAGCTTTATTACTGTTTGTATACCCAGCAGGCACGGTTGTAGGAAACCAAACTTTCACATCTATTTTCAATTCTAGGAGGAGCGATGCGTCCACAACGTTTTCTTAATCCACTACAAGCTTTACAGCGCAAGACCTTGGAGCAAATTGAGCAGGATTCGACTGCCTCTGCAATTAATTTACCTCAGCCTGCAATCTGGACTCGGCGGTTAACGCAGGTGATTGTGGTCGGAATGACGGTGGGAATTGGCTGGTCGATTTTTGCGCGAGTTGATGTGGTGATTGCTTCACGGGGTAAATTAGAACCCATTTCTCAGTCCCAGGCGGTGCAGTCCAGGGTTGGGGGAGTCGTGACGACTGTGTTGGTGCGTGAGGGGGAGCAGGTCGAGCAGGGACAGGTCTTGGTGCAGTTGGATAAGACAGAACTGCTGAATCAGCTTCAGGCGCTTTTACTCCAGCAGGATCAGTTGGTGAAGGAAGTAGCCGTACTGCGAATGGCGCGGCAGGGAACTTCGGCAGAAACCCTGTATCAGGAGGTGGCGAACGTTTCACCGGAGTTAATGAATCGGGTTCAGACTCGAATGCTGCTAGTGGCGCAGATCTCTAGAGATCCATCTCCCTTACCTCCAGAACAACGGCAGCGATACGAACTGTTTGAACGTCAGTTAGCCGATCGCCTGTCAATTAATCAGCTCCAGGGTTCCAGTTTAGGGACGCAAATTACTGAACTGGAAACGCAGCTAGATGAAACAGGATTTCAACTGGGTGTCGAGCAAGAGCTTTTGACGCAGTTGCAGCCTTTGATGGATCAAGGAGCCATTTCACGCACCGACTTTTTGCGTCGAGCGGTGGATGTGAACACGCTGCAAAGCCAGATGAACCAAAATCAGTTGCAGCAACGTCAGCTTCAACTGGCCCAGCTCCAGTCACAGGTGGAAGGTAATCGAGTTGTAACGGAAACCTATCAAGACTTACAACGACAGTTGGCTGTCCTGGATTCAGAATTTGATGCCACGATCGCAGCCAACCAACGCCAGATGATTCAGGTTTCCTCTCAACTAAATCAGGTAGAATTAGACCTCAAAAATCAAGATCTCCGTGCGCCGGTGGATGGGGTGGTGTTTAACCTGGGACCAAAGTTGCCGGGTGTGGTTGCGCAACCCGGAGAAGCCTTACTGCAAGTTGTACCCAATGAGTCCCTCATTGCCAGAGTTCAGGTGGCCAATGCGGATATTGCCAATATTCAGGTGGGAATGTCTGTAGATGTTCGCTTAGATGCCTATCCCTTTACAGAGTATGGTTCAGTCAAAGGCACTGTTTCGAGAGTGGGGAGTGAGGCCTTAACAGATCCGACCACTGGACAAACGGCATTTCCAGTTGAGGTTCGCTTAGACCAGCAGTTTCTGGAGCGTAATAACGAACGCTTTGCAATTCTGCCAGGTATGACGTTAGTAGCAAATATTCGAGTCCGAGAGCGGGCCCCATCAGCTATGTTGCAGATGAGCTAATTAAGGCGATCGATGGGTTACGTTCTGTTCGCTAAGGTGTTTTGAAAGATTCAATGTAAGAGTAGGAGAATTTACCATGCAAAAAATATTACTGGCTGGCACACTGGCAGTTTGCGGTTTAACGATCGAACCAGCACTGCATTCATCTTCTTTAATTGCTCACCAGCAGCATCAGGCAGTTCCTTCTGATTCCAGCGGTATCAGCGTCATGATTCACCTTGACCCGGATGATACGCCCCATGCTGGACATGCCAGTGAAACCTGGTTCATGCTGATGCAGTCGGATGGCAGCGTCATTTCCCCATCGGACTGCGATTGTGGAGCCAGGGTTTACGACACTCAAGGAGAAATGGTTTTTCACCATCTGCCGTTATCCAGCACCTGGGTCAATGGATACGAGGCGATCGGCACCAGCATTACATTTCCAACTCCGGGAGCCTATACGGTCGTGCTATCGGGGGAATCGGTCAATAATAGCTTTGAGCCATTTGAAATCGAATTCCCAGTTACAGCAGTTGTTCCGCCTACAAGTGATTAACTGCGATCAATTAACGCGAATTCTCTTCTGAATCAAGTTTAGATTGGCGATCGAACGATCTATAGGCTTTAATGGAATAGTGAAAGCAGTTCATCGCTCAAGAATCAGGGGCATTACCCTTTCCAAACATCTCTTCATTTCATCTGGTAATTGCCCAATGTCGCTACAGCTTCAACAAAACCTAAAGTCTTACGAGAGTGAATTTTCCAAAGCAGAAACTAATCCCAAAGCCCAGATTCGTAAAGAGATCGGACGACGAATTTACGAATTACTCAAAACCGCAAGGGATTTACCGCCACAGGATTGCTTAAATGAAGTCAGAAATACGTTATCCGAAATCCAAAAAACCTGTCTTTCGATTGATAAATCCTTCATTTTCGTAGAAAAAAGAATTACCTGTGCGAATTATCAGTTGGGGGGATCATCCGAAGATCCAGCCATCTTATTTCGCGGGCCTAGGGAAGATGCATCTGTCGCAATTTGCGTTACGGATAAAGGCTCGTTACTCCATCGCAACGGAAGCCCCTGGATCGTGTACCGAGATGCAGGAGATGTATTGAAAGGTAATTATCAGGGAGAGGAGGAGAAGGAAGGGCTTGGACAAAATTAGGTGAGATACCTATTCGAGTGATTGTGAATGCAATACTCCCGTGCAATGCTTCACTCCTCATTCCTTAATCCTCACCCCTCACTCCTCACCCCTCACTCCTCACTCCTCACTCCTCACTCCTCACTCCTACAGCGTTAAATTGTCTGCATAAACTAGCCGAGTCGCCGATCGCAGTTCAAACAGTAAATACTCTTCCATGACGCTCCAGAAGAAGGCCCGGAGCGTTTTTTGGCGTGATTCAGCGGGGATGGTGTATTCAAAGGGGGAATCGCAGGGTTTGAGCTTTGCCAGGTGGCTTTCACAGCCGCAACCATGTTCAATGAAATATCCATGCCGACTGGAAATGCTGTCGATTAACCGCCGCAGCATAGTCACATACCCACCATGCAGAATTGCATCAAACTGCCGCGCAACGGCCAGATCCTGTTCGCTAAAACGGAACGATCGCACTTCAAACAAATCGTTTCGCTGAAGGGGATGCAGGAACGTCCAATAGAACGTCGCTGGGACATCGTACTGAAGTTCAGCAAACAAGTCACTGACCACGTTAATCAACGCAAGGCGATCGGCTTTTTTAGCAACGGGCTGATTACCACTGGATTCCTCCCTGGTTTCCGGCGTAGATTCTACCTGACAACGAATGTTCTCCAAATCTGGATAATGTTCGGGTAAAAACATCTCGCCATAGTGGGAGACTGCTTCCCAGGCCAGTTGCCCATTTCCCTGACGATAGGCATCTCTTAAATGCCCTGTGTTCGATCGCTCCAGGAACAAGAAATGCCCCCCTTGATTCTTCGCCAAAAAGACCTGCGCCAGGGCAGCATAAACACGCGGTTCACTCATCCAACTTCCCTGGGCAACACGCTGCCAGCTAGTCGGCATGGCTTCCAGGGGAACGGCTGGCTCCCCATTGATAGAAATCAGCCTGGAGGCAGTAGTGAAGGTTGATGTCATGGGTTGAAATTTCTCCTTGATGTGGATACTCTTTTCGAGTCAGCAAACATTAAATCTTTCTAGATTTTGATTTGGCTAACACACGAGTTCACTGGTTTTTTCTCAACCGATCATTTTATTGAAGGTTTCCCCGCTCTGCACCAGTCATAAGCAAAGCCTATCAGGATGGATGGATTAACCAGAGGGTACAGGGTGGGAATCGATGCGCTCTCAAGCAGTCTCAGTAGATCGAAAATGGATTGCATTCACGGCAACGCCTGCTTTTGATCCCCCTAAATCCCCCTTAAAAAGGGGGACTTCAAACCTTTTTCGGCTCGGTTCCCCCTTTTTTAAGGGGGGCTAGGGGGGATCTAAACTGGGTTTGCGATCTACTGAGTCTAAATTAATTTCGTGATTGGCTCCAATTGGCTCCATAGGAAAAACCTGCTGAGGAGCCTTGTATCCCCAACAGGTCATCAACTCTGATCTCTTGACTCAAAAAGGCAAATCTAACAATGTTTTCGCTGCATTTCCTCCTTTCACTATCAACTGCTTGAACTCTGCGGCACAGCCGCTCTACACGAATTTAGCGGTGTTAAATTCGACCCGATTCTCACCCACTGGATGGATCGTGGAGTGGAGGTTGCCGTAAAGCACATTCCCCAGCAGAGCCGCCTGTAATTCGGGTTCCAGTTTAAATTCACCCGTCACCTGTCCCGACTTTTCATCGGTTGGATTCACAGTGAAGTACCGCTCTACGGTGGCATCCGCAAATCCTTCTGCACTGTAGTGGATGTGGAATCCGCTGAGAGGGTTACCCTCTGCATCCTCTGGAACTCTCAAGAAGCCTTCAATTAAGGCTTGAGGATCGGCTCCGTTGGGGATCACCGCCTTGGGATCGACTTCGGTTGCTCCATCGCTGAAGAGGGGCAATCCTTCAAAGTCCTTATAAGAACCCTCAACCCGCAAAATGCCGTCTTTTAGCTCCAAATTCATCTCGGTCAAGCCCGGACTGTCGTTAGGGAAGGGGAATTCTCCCGGCCAGTACCGATCGCCGTATCAAATTTAATCCCATCATCACCCACATAGAGGAAATCATCGCCATTCCCTCCGGTGAGCCGATCGCGTCCTCGGGTTCCAGTTAGCTGTTCTCCGCCATCGCCTGCCTGTTGAACAGATGCAAAGCTATTGCCTTTATCGAAGTTCCGCAGAGCATCAGATGTGACTTGAACAAAATTGCTGGCTGACAGTTCACTGGCATTAACAAAGGTCAGGGCCGCCAGGATATGCTCTGTAGATTTATCAATGACGAGTGCGTTATTCTCGCTATCAAACGGTTGCTGCACACCTGCTTTAGTTGGGTTCTTGCCTTGAGCGATAACAATGTCATCCATTGATAAGTTATCGGCAATGGCGAGAATATCTTTGCTGGGATCAAAGTCAAAAATCCGGTTAGTGGTTTCCTTGCCTAAGATCACCATATCTTTGCCAGAGCCTGTGGTGATGGTATTTACCCCACCCCCGGTTCCAACGACAATGTCATTACCGCTGGAACCAATCACAGTGTTATTGCCGCCACCGGGTTCTAACAAATCACCGTTTCCGCCCAGATGGCCGCGCAGATTTGATTTGGTTTGAATGCCACCTAAATCCAGCGATCGCACATCTACTGCATCTAATGAAACATGCAGCGGATTGTCGATCGAATCTGGTCTGGCATGATTATGGAAATCATTCACGTCGAAGCCATCTGAATCAGATGAACCGTGGCTATGTCCCTGATCGTTGTGAGAGCTGGAATGACCGTGATCCTGTTGGCTACTTTCCTTTTCCAGGGAAGAATCGAGTGCCTCTTCAAAGGTTGATTCTTGTACTGAAGTACCGTTTGAACCACCTGAATGATGATCAGATTCATAACCAGAAGCGGAAAAATCACCCGTCTGAGTCAAGTCATGATCATGCAACTCTGTATGATTGTCGAATCCTTCCATGATTACTCCTTGTAACTTGAGCGAAATGACAAACATCATGCAGCAACGACTGCTCAAGAGCAAAGCAATCAACGCTGACTGGTTGTCAACGCAGAGAGAAGCTCTCCAGTTAAAATGCCTGAATTTTAGAAAATGTCAGGTAATACTCGATCGACAACGACGATCCAGGAATGCCCTTATAAAAATCGGAAAAGAATGGTAAATGCGTAGAGATGATCGGGGCAACGATGCCAGGAATGGCAAGCCGTATCGATCTAGACTAAAACTTTTAAGGGCTGCTGTTTTGTCAGAGATTTCTCAGAGATTTCTCAGAGATTTCTCAGAGAACAGCTTTAACCTGGATAACAGCCGATGTCAGGGAACAGCCGTTGCTTGTCTCTATGAACTATAGCAAACTCGATCGAGCAATTGCAACCACAAAATAAAATAATTAGAACTGATTTTGAAATTTGGTTCCAGTTAGGTTTCACCTGGAGCCTCTCCCACCCCAAAATTGAGGCAGAGTGAAGGGGTTCAGAGTATTCATACCTCGATTCAGCAACGCCAATCCGCAATGCCAGGTTTCCATAAAAAATGGGGCGATTCTCTCGGCCCCGTCATAATCCCGCAAATTTTAACTTAAGTCGTTCCATCAATGATTGGTCAAATCACTGAGGAACCAACCTCTAAACTAATCTCAGCTCTGGATACCCAACTAATACATCTTCAGCAGAGAGGGTATCTCCTTCCGCCTGCGGAGTCCAGAGAACTTCCATTGCCAGCAGACGATCGCTAGATACTGCGCCAAGTTGGGAAATTGCTTTACGAAGATCCTGTGAGTCTTTCACATCAGGCAGTTCCAATTTGCCCTGAGTTGCTACCAGTAAAGTAACGACGATATACTCACTGGGATTTTCTGGCATTGCCAACTCTCCCGATGCTGCCAACGCTTTTCTCTTTTCAGCCTCTTGCAGCAGATTGTTGACGTTGGAAAGGGTTTCTTCAGAGAACTTGCTCCGCTCCGCCAGAGTCAACCGATTGAACTGCGCTTCGGCAGATTCCAGTCGAGCTTGTTGAGACTCACTCCCCCCATAGATCCAATACTCCGGATGACGAAGCAGGGAAAGCGTTGTTTCTTGCAGCACCTGGGCTAACCCTTCAGAGGAACTGGTGTCTGCTCTTTGGGCAATGCGATTGAGATCGGTTTGAAGTTCACGAGCTTGAGCCAGCAAACCCACCTGCAACTTCGCTACGGAAACTTTTGGAGAAGTGGTTGTGTAACCATACTCATCGGAACTGGATGCAGCTCGAAAACTCCGAACGATGAAAGAGGCCAGAGCCATAAACAGCAGAAGCGTGAATAGACCGCCGCCACCAAAGCCGAAGATCGGCACAATGAAGGGGAAGCCAAAACCGCCGCCACCAGGGTAATAGCCGCCACCACCGGGAGGAGCATACGTCCGAGGAGCCGGAGCTGTCCGCGTTGGAACCCTAAAGCTACCGCCACCAATCCGACCACCACTTCTGGCAGCCAGAGCAGAGTCCGCTTGACCCAATACCAGCGTGATCACCAGGAATGAAACGAGTAAGGGCTTTAAAAGGGGCTTAATCCATGCAAATAGTCTTTTGTGCATATGCCGTACCTGTCAAATTGACGAGCAACCTTGTCGGCTTTGGATAGGCTGGGGGGCAACATCAGCCCACCGGATTCACCAAACGTTACAGTTTACCAAACGTTACAAATTGTCTACATTTCTAGTCTACCGCCTTACTGTTTGGGTAATGGTGCGGCTTAAGGGGGATTTTAGGGATGGGAGATGGGGGATTACCGTAATGGGGAAGAGGGAGGAGGGAAGAGGGAAGAAACCAGAATCTTTAGCCACCACCAACGATCGTGACAATCTCCAGGCGATCGCCCTCCTGAATCTGAGTACTGTCCCAAAATTGGCGATGCAGAATTTCGCCATTGTATTCAACAGCTACTAAGCGCGGATTCATACCCAATTGCAGGAGTAAATCGGGCATTGCCGTTTGAGGAGGGCACTGCTGGACTTCGCCATTGACGTAAAGGGTGATAGTTTGAGTAGATTCCATGAGTTTAAGGTTTATGGCTTTCTAGACAGTACAGTCGTTTCCAAAATCGTTGCAGCGAGTCATGTTAGGGATATGGGGAAAAATAATATATCCGGTAGGGGGCGCACTGCTGTGCGCCTCTTATGCACCCTCACAACAGCTTCCTTAGTTAATGCTTTCATTCGATCGAAACCGTGTGTGGATTGAATGGAGGGTTTGTTGGCGGTTCAGTTGGGAGATAAAGAACTGAGTCGCCAGAGTGGGCTGTTCCGACTGCATGATGGCGCGCACAACCGCAATGCGCTCTGCCCCTGCTGAGAGCACTTCGTGGAGATTTTCCAGATCAATCCCGCCGATCGCAAACCAGGGAAGGGTAGCATGGTTGACCGCATGACGAACATAATCCAATCCAGCCGCCGCTCGGCCTGCTTTCGTGGGAGTCTCATAAACGGGGCCAACCCCCACATAATCGACTCCTTCCCGCATCGCTCGATCGAGATCGTCTGGTGAGTGGGTCGATCGCCCAACAATTTTTTGGGAACCCAGCAATTGCCGCGCCAGAGCCACCGGAACATCCTGCTGCCCTAAGTGAACTCCGTCTGCATCAACCGCGATCGCCAGATCAATGCGATCGTTAATCACAAACAGCGCATCGTAACGATGGCAAAGCTCCTTGAGGGCCTTAGCGGTATGCAGGCGCGTTAGATCATCCGCCGTTTTATCCCGATATTGCACCAACGTCACTCCCCCCTGAAGGGATGCTTCCACCACATCCAGCAAATTCTCCACCGGGGATGTGATCAGATACAGCCGAGACTGTAATAGCTTTTGCAACCGACGATGGCTGGATAAATGCTCGGTTAACTGACTTTCTAAGCTGTAAACCCGATAACGGATTTGCTTACAGGCTTCTCCCATCTCTGGTGACACAATCTTGCCGTACTCCTCCAACACCCGCAGAGCTTCCTGAACCCGACAAAAGTTTGCCTGTAGGACTTGAGCGACACTCGATCGCACTTGCTCCTGAGGATGGGTGAGATCGGTACCTGGATCCTGCGGCGTATTGCGAGCTGCCCGAATCTCATCGCTGTGCCATTGAGCAATCAACTGACGCAGTTGCTTACATTCCTCCGTCAGGGCACGCTGGTTTAGCCCAAATCGACACCATTCTTCAATAATTCGTAACCCTTCCCGCGATCGATCTAAATTTGCATCTAAAATTCGCAAGACCGCAGGTTGGGAAGCAAAGCCTTGCCCGATCGAGCGTTGGTAATCCGTTTCAGCCATTTCGTTTCCCCCTCTATTTTTCATCCTAACAGGCTGGGTCAAGCGTTGTTGGAGCAGCACTGGGAAAATTATCTGATTAAGTAAAATTTATTCACAAATGCGCTACATATAGAGAATAAATAACTCTTTCGTGGCAAAATAAACCACATATAGCGTTGAGCAACCTGTAGCTGTCCAGTGTCAGGAGAATTTCTATGCGTTTGCGTCCTCCCTCCCATCGTTTCCATTGCTCTGCTCAATCTGTCTTGTTTTTCAGTATTGGGGTTCCCTGGTGGTTCAAAGTTTTTTCAACAACGATCGGCTTGGGGGTTTTTCTTATCCTGGTATCCGGCAGCGAACAGCAAGCGATCGCCCAAACAACGCCTTCTGCGCCTGAATCTTCAACCCAGTCCACCGCTTCCCACCTTTTGTTTGTCAATCCGATCGTCGGCAACAATGCGAGTGGAGATGGCAGTCAGCGATCGCCGTTTCGCACCATCACCCATGCCCTGCAAGTTGCCCAGCCCAATACCGTCATCATGTTAACTCCAGGAACTTATAGTGCGGAAACCGGAGAAGTTTTTCCGCTCGTAATGCAGCCCCATGTGACGATCCAGGGGGATCCGAGCCAGTATGGCCGGGGAATTGTGATTCGCGGTGGAGGCACCTTTCTGAGTCCTACTTCAGCGGGACAGAATATTACCCTGCTGGGGGCCGATCAGGCGCAGCTACTAGGGGTTACAGTCACTAACCCAAATCCACGCGGCTATGGTCTGTGGGTGGAATCGAGTCATCCGATCGTGCGCGGCAATACCTTTACCGGAAATACCCATGATGGTATCTCCACCGTCGGCAACAGTGCGCCGCTGATTCAAAACAATCGGTTTACCCAAAACGGTGCCAATGGAATTACGATTTTTGGGCGATCGCAGCCAGAAGTCCGGCAGAATGCCTTTGAGCGAACGGGCTTTGGGATTAATGTGGCTGAACAGGCGACTCCTCTGGTCGTTGACAATCAGGTGAGTCAAAACCGGATTGGCGTTTTGGTTCAGGGTGATGCCCAGCCCGTGCTGCGGGGAAATCGCATTGAGGCAAACCGAGAAGATGGACTAACCGCCATCAGCAATGCGCAACCCAATCTAGGGACTGCCAGCGATCCGGGACATAATGTGTTTGCCAATAATCCAGTTGATTTGAATGCCAATGCCACAAGCCAGACGATTCCGGCACACGGCAATCAGCTCACAGGCGATCGACTCCAGGGTGAAGTCGATCTGGCTGGAACAACGCCCCTCGCCAGCCCTCCCACTCCCCCAGCTAATCGCTTTGCTGCCCCGGCTGCCAATTCCTCAGAATCTATTACGGAATTACCCCCTCCTGCGGCTTCAAATGTTCAACCTGCCATCACAGAACTTCCCCCCACTCCAGTGGTCTCAGTGAACGCTCCGCCTCCTGCCCCGGCTACGACTGCCACGATCGAGGTTGCCGTTCCGCCTCCTACCCCACCCGTCCCAAGACCCGCCCTCTCACCTGCCCCAAGACCCACCGTTTCCACCTCATCCAACCTGCGACCCGTTGCAGTGCGTCGTCCTCGCTCTACCCATCCCTCGGATATCATCCATGCCGCCAATCGGATCGCTCCCACTGAACCGATCGCCCTGGAAATTCCGGCTTCTCCACCCAGTCAGCTCGTATCAGCAACCCAAGCCCCTCCTCTGCCAACTCCATCTCCCCAATCGCGATCGAGCTTCAATACTCCGATCGATATTCCGGTTCCTGCTCCCGAATCCAGCCCAAGCGCACCCGCGGCCGTCGCCAGTCGGAATCTGCCAACGCCTCCTCCCCAAATGCCCCAATCCGATGTACTTCCGGTTCCAGAAGCTGACATTCCCGTTGGCAATATCGGCAGTTTGCCCACCGTCAATGTTTCTCGCAACGTCGCCTTTCGGGCAGGAGGAGGGGGAGGAAACACGGTGAGTCGGGCTGGATTACGCTATCGCGTTGTCGTAGAAACCAGTGATGAACGGGATCAAACCCACGTTCAATCGATCGTTCCCTCCGCCTTCCGAACTTCCATCAACGGTCGATCGCTGATTCAGGTGGGAGCCTTTAGCAGTCGCGCCAATGCGGAACAAACCGTGCAAACCCTGAGCCAGAGCGGCTTGAGGGCTGTGATTCAGGAGATTGAGTAATAGAGCTAAATTGAGATTGAGTATGTAGAGCTAAATTGAGTAATAGAGTGGGAAAGCCCTGGCATCCTTTGGTTTAACATAAACTCGCTGCTGCGGTCGAAGCTTCAATTGATCAAATCGATCGCGGCTTAGATGGGCCGTGACCACCTGTCCATCATCCAGTACCAGTTCCGCCTGAATTTCCCAGCCCAGATGGATTAAACGATTCACCCGTGCTGGAACCGTTGTGCCATTGGGCTGAACATCCACCATCACATCATGGGGACGCAGGAACACTTCGGGATGGGGCGAATCAAAGCCATTTCCCTGGAAGATGTGCGAACTGCTGGGTAGAACGTTAACTGGGCCGATAAAGCTCATCACAAATGCCGTTGCCGGATTGTCATAAATCTCGGCTGGACTGCCCACCTGCTCCACCTTGCCCTCATTCATCACCACAATCTCATCCGACACTTCCATCGCCTCTTCCTGATCGTGGGTAACAAATACCGTTGTCACATGAACCTCATCGTGGAGCCGCCGCAGCCAGGCTCTCAAATCTTTCCGCACCTTGGCATCCAATGCCCCAAACGGTTCATCCAGCAACAAGACTTTTGGTTCTACCGCCAATGCCCGCGCCAGGGCCACCCGCTGCCGTTGCCCTCCCGAAAGCTGAGATGGATAGCGATCGCCCAATCCTCCTAGCTGCACCAGTTCCAGCAGCTCTTCCACTCGTCGCTGAATCTTCGCCCTGGGCATCTTGCGAATGTCCATCCCAAAGGCAATATTTTTCCGCACCGTCATATGCTTAAACAGGGCATAGTGCTGAAACACAAAGCCAATGTTGCGTTCCTGCACACTTTCGTAGGTGGCATCGCGTCCAGTTAAGAAGATTCGACCTGCATCAGGAACCTCTAATCCTGCAATTAGCCTCAGCAGGGTAGACTTTCCAGACCCCGATGGCCCCAACAGCGCAACCAACGAGCCGGTTTTGATTTCCAGATTCACCTGATCCACTGCCTGAAACTCATCAAACCGTTTGGATACATTTTCAATGACGATGCCCACGATGCAGTTCCTCTTTAGAATGGAAAGTTAGGTTTGGAACGGAGAGAAGGGGAGTAAGATCGGGACTCAGCGACAGTGAATCATCCTTAAATCCCTAGTTAATCGATGTGGTTACTGTAGTTTTTATAGCACACTCTTTCCCGGTTTAATATTTAATCTGAAAACTCTAGATTTTAGACTCAAGCGGTCGTCATACAGATAGCAGCATACAGATAGCAGCCCGCCCCTACTCAGTTAGGTTGCTTCTCCGTAATCCCCTAAATTTGACCTGTGGCACTGGATCCGGGTTGACAGATTCAGTCGATTTGGGATGGCACAAGATCAAACTGCCCTGGACTGAATCTCTTGATTGAACTGCACGGAAGTCCCCTACGGTTGTATGATGCTTTTCAACTTTGCGATCGGATCAACCCAACCATTCAACCCAACCATGCCGGATTTATACGTTTCCTGGTCAGAGTATCACCAAAAAATTACTCAGCTTGCTGCCAAAATTTACGAATCCCAATGGGAGTTTAACCAAATTATCTGCCTGGCTAGAGGCGGGCTGCGCGTCGGAGATATTTTGTCTCGCATTTTTGACAAACCGATGGCGATTCTAGCTACCTCGTCCTATGGCGGTGCAGAGGGAAAAGAACGGGGTTCTATCACCTTTGCCCGTGACTTAACCATGACCACAGCCAATTTAGGCAGCCATATCCTGTTGGTAGATGATCTGGTGGATTCTGGGGTGAGCCTGGAACGTACGCTGGTTTGGCTCGATCGAAAATATGGCTTTTATATTGATGAGGTACGTTCTGCGGTGTTGTGGTACAAGTCCTCATCATCGATCGCCCCAGATTATTACGTAGACTACCTGGCGGATAATCCGTGGATTCATCAGCCCTTTGAAGAGTTTGAAACCATGAATCCGTCTGATTTGGGCAAAGTGCATTCTCCAGCATCATAGAATGCGAATTTCAGACTTTGACTCTTGTGGGGTGGGCATCTTGCCCGCCCAGTTAGCAAAGTAACCTGTCGTGCTGTCCCCGTTTAGAATCTGCTGGAAGCATGCCTATAGGGTGGGCACTCCCCACCAAGCTGTAGTTTCGTCGATCAAACTGCTGTAAGTCCGCACAGCAGTACACCCCCTAACGGGTACATTATTTTTCCGCATTGCCCTAACGGCCGTTTCAATCAGCTTCTGCTCTCCGACCGTGGGAAGTTTGTAGAACTGAAGACTTATAGACGGAAAGGTACTCCGCTAAAAATTTTCGGGCATCCGCTTCTGACGTTAGGCGGTACTTCAGCATATATAAAAAGGGTTTCACCCGCACATCGTTACGTTCGGCAGGCTCCCAAATTCTTAAGAGTACACCCCCTGCAACAGGAGTGATGTTGTATTTAAGCAGATGAGGGACACTAGGGGGATGCATAGATGGTCACTGAGGACGCGGGCAATTCTTCAAAGGAGAAGGCTACATTAAGACTCCTAAAATCACGAAGTCCCTCGAATGATACCCTGCCCAGTATAGGCTTTGGTTTACTGTCATCGAAAACCAGGGAAACACACAGACAGAACCTGAAAGATCAGGAAGTGAACCAGGATGAGACGGTTGATAGCCACCGAGGGCTGCTAACTCATAAATAGTAAATCATTGCTGCTCCTCAGCGAATCATCATCCCAACTGAAACTGTATATACCTGTATAAAAATAACCGATCGCTCAGACTACTCAGATCACTGACGATCGTTCAAGCGCACTCTAATATTCTAAACGGATAGATAAATCAATCGGTAATGGTTGAGAGAATCTTCATTGTGGAGGGGAGTGGAAATTTGTGCAAGCGTTTGACAGGCCTAACTAAGCATTAAACACCAAACAGGCTCCGATCCCTATCTGAATCGCAGAAATGGCGCAGAGATCTCCGCCAAATTACCCAACTGTCTACCCTTGATTAGTCAGTATGCTGGAAGTTACTTCAGAATAATTACTGCTATCAAACGTCTTATTGACTACCTATGAGAGAAACATACCTAGTGGATTTTTACCTGGGTTGGCTAATTGAAGTGTCTCAATCGGGAGAGCAGTTTAAGAGTGTGTGCTACTCTCCCTGCCGCGAAACCTTCAGCCTCCCCAAAGCCTATAGTTCTGAATTTGCTGCAATCTCTGCGGCCAAGCAAATTATCGATCGCTACAAAGCCTGTCATACACTGACTCAAATCCTCAGAGATCTATACGAAAATAATCAGCTCACCTTTGAAGACTGGCGATCGCTGCAACAATCCCTGACTGAAGCAACCAAGATTTTTTAGGTAGGAATGGTTTGTTCAATGCTTAACTTCCATCAGGATTAGCTTAAGAATTTTTTAGATACTGAGGGCAATTGGGGTTTTATGGTGTTGGATGGTTCCCATCTCTGCATCTTCACCCCAAACAACCTGATGGATACAACTCTGCTGCAAAACCGCGACTATACCCTGATCATTGCCAAGACAACGCTGGATGAAGCGAACAAGCCACCTGGATTTGCAGAACGCTGGAATGCAGCGCAAGGGGCGATCGTGTCTCTGGCACAGGCCTGCGAAGCTCATGATCCGGACGGGATTACGTTATATGTCTCCTGTTTGGATCCTCAGGAGTCGTGTCAGTTTAAGAAATATGAGCACGTTACCAGCGATCGCCTGACTCAACTGATTCAAGAAAACATACCGCCGCACCAGATTAACCTGCGGGAAGTGCTGGAATTGGCTTTAGAAGATTACTTTGCTCGGAAAACGGCGGGAACGACGAAGCTCAATGGTGAAATCATGATCGTATTACTCGATGGTGAACCAAGCGATCGGATGGCCGTTGCTAGAGCGATCAAAACGGCAACCCAAAAGATGGAGGTGAATGAAGAGTTAGGCATTGGGTTTGTGCAGATTGGGGAAGATTTGCTGGCGAAGGGATTCTTAACCGCTCTCGATGATCACCTTCAGTCCGTCGGCGCAAAGTTTGACATTGTTCACACCAAATCGCTGGATACCATCAGCCCTGATTCATTGATGGCATTTCTGATGGATACCTTATTTGATTAAAGTGAAACGATCGATTTATTGAGGGTTGTCTTGCAACACGGTTTTGGAAACAATCCGGGTTTTCTTGCGATCGGCTTCTGATAAGTCTTCTCCAGACTGCAGCCGGGTAGCATTTTCCTGAAGTACCGTTGCTGCACCCTGATCACCCATCTGTAAGGCTGTTTTGGCCGCTGATTGCAGCATGGTGGCCGCTCCGACGCGATCGCCCTGCTGTAGTTTGGTTTCTGCAATTTTGGTTTGCCGATATTTTGCCAGTGCCAGAAGGTGTTGCTGGACTTGCGGATTGGGAGCCGCCTGAAACACTCGCTGAATGTCTGCTTCCACCGGAATACGTTCGGAAAGTGAATTTTCCTGTCCTGAAATGGGGTCATCGTAGCGCACCTGAACACTGGCGATCGGCTGGATACCTTCCGGTAGTTGCCCGACGTATAGATTCGCCAATACCACCCGTGGCCCATCCATCATCAAGTCACCCAGCCGAATGGTGCACTGTCCCGCTTCCTGAATGACGGGTAATTCGATCGTATCGGGTACAACCTGCGCAACGGGTTTGAGTTCGGCTAACCGCACATTGTCCGCCAAATTGATTAAAAGATGAGCATTGGTCAGTCCAACCGACTGAATCCGGTTAAACAGCCGACTAAACTCACTCACCGCCGCTTCAGGCCGTTCGATGTAGGACAGCGTTCCACCGCCAGCATCAGCAATTTTTTCCAGCACATCCTGGTTCCAATTGCTCCCAAACCCCAACGTATTTAGAGTAATGCTATACCCAGCCGCCAATTCAGCCAATTTCAGACAGCGATCGTTGTCTCCATGCTCGTTTTCTCCATCGGTCAGTAAGAAAGCTTGGGAGATGGATTCCTTGCGACCTTTGGCCAACTCCTCAATGGCCAACCGCATTCCTTCATCGATCGCGGTGCCGCCACTGGGTTGCAGTCGGTTAATCTGCTGCTTGATGCTTTGAGGGTTGCCAACCATTTGATTGGGCACTAGCACCTTCGCCTTGTGATCAAACACCACGATGGAAAGGCGATCGTCGGGAGACAGGCTATCGACAATCCGATGGGCGGCCTGCTTCACCGTTTCCAGGGGTCGTCCCTTCATAGAACCACTGTGATCCAAAATCAAACACAAATTAAGCGGCGCATTACGTCCTTCAGCGGCAGGATTGGCAGACAGCGAAATGGCGAGTTGCCTCTGGCTACTGGACTGGTTCGCATCCAGGTGAGCATCACTCAGCGCGACTTGCAAACTAACTCTCATAACAACGAAACTCCTGAATGAGGGTGTGAGGACGAACGAATAGAGGTTTGTATAAGGCTTAAAGCTATACGAAGGGTAACTTCAATAACTTCAGTCTCTAATTCTGAATTACGGACTGTACGGATTTCCCTAATTTTCGTTTCAAAGTCCTTGCGCTTCCCCCAGTAATCCCACGGGTTCAGCCGTCCTCCTGCATCAGAAGCTTTCAGTATCACGTTACTATGGTAGAAATGATGCCATTTTTCTAGGCAACTGTGCGATATGAGTACTGTTAAGGCTGTTCAAACCAATTACTACTACGGGGACTCAGGGTATCGGACTCCCCCTCCGGATTTACCCTCCCTGCTGCTCAAGGAGCGGATTGTATACCTGGGGCTACCCCTGTTTTCCGCAGATGACCTGAAGCGTCAGGTGGGGGTCGATGTCACCAAGCTGATTATTGCCCAGTTGCTTTACCTCCAGTTTGACGACCCAGATAAGCCGATCTTCTTCTACATCAACTCAATGGGGACGCTATATGGGGCTGGGTTTGAAACCGAAGCCTTCGCCATTTGCGACACGATCAACTACATCAAGCCGCCCGTTCATACCATTTGTATTGGGCAAGCAATGGGAACCGCAGCCATGATTCTTTCCTCAGGTGCGAAGGGTTTCCGGGCCAGTCTTCCCCATGCCACGATCGTCCTGAATCAGTCCCGTTCCCGCGCTCAAGGTCAGGCGACTGACATTCAAATTGGGCCAAAGAGGTACTGGTCAACAAAGCCGCAATGCTGGATATCCTGGCGAAAAATACAGGGCAAACGGTGGAAAAGATCGCCAAGGACACCGATCGCATGTTCTACATGACCCCCCCAGAGGCGAAGGAATATGGACTGATCGATCGCGTTTTGGAAAGCACCAAAGATCTACCCAAGCAAATCCCTGCTCTGACCTAAATCGTTGCGTCTTCTTCGTGTGGATCACATTGCACTATGCCCTTTAACTCCAACCGTCGCGTTCCCTATAATATGCCCGGTACTCAGTACTGGTCGTGGATCAGCGTCTATGGGCGCATGAGCCGGGAACGAATTTTGTTTGTGAACCAACCCCTGACGGATAGCTTCGCCAACGAAATGATTTCGGCTCTGCTGTATCTGGACTCAGACGATCAGACGAAGCCGATCTATTTCTATATCAACTCCCTGGGCGATCCGGTCGCGGCCGGAATGGGATCGGTGATGTACGGCATGATGTCCATTACGGCAGGTCTCGCCATTTACGACACCATGCGGCATATCAAGTCTGAAATCGTCACCATTTGTCTGGGGCAGTCGATGGGGATGGCAACTTTATTGCTGTCTTCTGGCACTCCCGGTAAACGAGCCAGTCTCCCCCATTCCACGATCGCCCTCAACCATCCCAAGGTGGGAGCATCCGGGCAAGCCACCGATATTCAAATCAATGCCAAGGAAGTGTTAAGCAAGAAGGATTTAGTTCTAGAAATTCTTTCCCAAAACACAGGACAAAGCATTGAAAAAATCACCAAAGACACCGATCGGATGTTCTATATGTCTCCCCAGGAAGCGAAGGAGTACGGACTGATCGATCGCGTGATCGAAAGTTCCAAACTGCGGCAACCGGAAGCCGTTTTGACTTAGGACAAGGAGACTTAGGATAAGAAGACTTAGGACAAGGAGTATTAGTGGATCATTGCGCCTGTCGGACTGGACGGGCAAGATGCCCACTCCACAAGAGTGTTTCTTCCCTCAATCCTTAGTCCAACGGGCTCCGCGCTCACTCCTCACTCCTCACTCATTTACCGTCCCTTACCACCTCTTTTAGACCTATGCCAATTGGTGAACCCAAAGTCCCCTATCGCCTTCCCGGTAGCACCTACGAACAGTGGATTGATCTTGAAGATCGGCTGTTTCGGGAACGGATTATTTTCTTGACCCAGGAAGTAGACGACATGATCGCCAATGCCCTGGTCGCCTATATGCTCTACCTGGATTCCGAAGATCAGACCAAGCCCATCTATCTATACATCAACTCGCCCGGTGGTTCGGTTACGGCTGGGTTAGCCATCTACGACACAATCCAGCACATTAAGTCGGAAGTCGTGACGATTTGCCTGGGACTGGCCGCTTCCATGGGAGCCTTCCTGTTGGCGGCGGGTGCAAAGGGCAAACGATTGGCTCTGCCCCACTCCCGGATCATGATCCACCAGGTTCTGACGGGTTTCCGAGGCCAGGCCACGGATATCGAGATTGAAGCCCGCCGGACGCTGCAAATTCGGCAGCAGTTGGATGAAATGCTGGCCCTCCACACGGGTAAATCCCTGGAGCAGATTCGTAAAGACACCGATCGAGACTACTTTATGTCGGCGGAAGAAGCCAAGGAGTATGGATTGATCGATCGCGTCATTGTGGATCAAAACTAGCGACGGCAAAAGGTGAAAGGCGGAAGGCAAAAGGCGAACCGTAAGAAATAGACAGATTCAGGTCTTTTTTCGGAATTCTTTAGGTTTTTTGCCCAGAGTGTTTCACCTTTTGGCTGAGTTAATGGCAGAATTTGGATAATCCTTGCCATGAATAAACGTTGATGGAGATTGTAGATTGCTATCGGCTATTAGGGTTAAGAACTGGCGCGAGCTATGAGGATATCAAAGCTTCGTACCGTAGGCTGGCGCGAATTTATCATCCCGATGCCAATCCTGACAATCAGCAGCAGGCAAAGGAACGATTCATTCAATTAACGGATGCTTACCGGCGGTTGACAAGCATTGTCAAACCTTCACCATCTAGAACCGCAGGGACGAAACCCGCCAATTCCACACCAAACCCTCGATCGGCAAGTTCCGATGAGCGGAATTTGAATCGATCGGTGCAATCAACTACACCTCCCGCCGCCTCTCCTCGAAAATCGTCATCCCCCAGATCATCTCCCAGATCATCCCCTGCCAAACCACCTCCATCCCCGCCGAATACTCCCTCAGTGCAATTCGCGCCGGATCTCTCTAGCATCGATCGCCGCCTTAAGCAAAATACCTACGAGCAATTGCAGCAAGCCCTGCGGGAACAGCGGTTTCCCAGGGCTATTACCCTGGTGGAGGGGTTAGCCCAGCGGATGCCCAACGATACAGAAGTCCGGCAGTGGCAAGCCATCACCTATCAACGGTTTGGGCGGTATTTGATCAAACACAATCAGCAGGAAAAAGCCAAACTCTATCTCCGCAAAGCCCTGCGCACCGATCCCAATAACCGATCGCTCTGGTACGAGGTGGAGCGAGACTTGCAGCGGATTGAGCAGGTAGAAATCCTTTAAACTGAATTCCCTGTGGGATCAAAAACCTGCGATCGGCTAACCTTAGGTATTCCCGATCAAACTGCACTGTGACTATCCCCCTCTCAGTTCATTACTCAGACATTGAAGCTGCATCCATCAGGCTGCACCATCAGGCAAACTTGACTCCTGTGATCACCTCTCGCACCGTAAACGATCGCACCGGATGTCAGGTGTTCTTTAAGTGCGAAAACTTGCAGCGATCGGGATCGTTCAAGTTCCGGGGCGCGTTCAATGCTCTGTCCAGCCTGTCAGAGGCCCAACGGCAGCGAGGCGTGTTGACCTATTCCTCAGGAAATCATGCCCAGGCAGTGGCATTGGCTGGCAAGCTGCTCAATCTGCCTACCACGATCGTGATGCCCCAGGATGCTCCAGCCGTTAAGCGCGCCGCGACCCAGGGGTATGGTGCCGAGGTGATTTTATACGATCGGGCAGAAACCCGCCGGGAAGTATTGACTCAACAAATTGCCCAGGAGCGAGGGGCGATCGTCGTTCCCCCCTACGACTATCCGCCTGTGATTGCCGGGCAGGGAACCGCTGCAAAGGAATTATTTGAGAGCGTGGGTGAACTCGATTGGCTATTGGTCTGCTGTGGGGGTGGCGGATTGCTCTCTGGCTGTGCCATTGCTGCCCATGCGCTTTCTCCTAACTGTCGAGTAGTGGGTGTGGAACCAGAAACTGGCGATGATGCGACCCGATCGTTTCACACGAAAACCCTGCAAACGGTTCACAATCCAGACACGATCGCCGATGGAGCCAGAACTCCCTGCCTGGGTGACTATACTTTTCCCCTCGTTCTCCATTACGTCCACGATATGGTGACGGTTTCCGATCGATCCCTGTTGCAAACCCTGTTCTTTTTGTGGGAACGGCTCAAGCTAGTGATAGAACCCACCGGAGCCTTGGCTGCTACGGCTCTATTGGAGAAAAAAATTAATCCTGCACCGGATTCGCGGGTAGGGGTGATTCTTAGCGGGGGAAATGTAGATATCCGTCACATCCTGACTTTAAGTGAGGCATTATGACGGATGATCAAACAACACATCCGCCTGCTGCCGGATCGCACTGAGATTCAGCACCAGTCCCCGCTGTAATCGCCGCTCAATCATCCCAACGGGCATCATCCGAGGGGGCAGAATTGAGACTGTGTAGCAAAGTTCCGTCGCTGTACCGTCAGGAGAAGCAGGTTGTAGTGTCCAGCTTCCGGTAAAGGTCTTGAAATCGCCCTCTACCATATTGAAATCAAGGCGATGGGGAAAATGTTCCACCATATCCAGCACCACACGGGCACAGAATTTCAGCTTCAGTAACGACTCCGTTCCGACTTGCTCAATCCGGATCCCGCCCTGGGGATGCTCAATGCGCTGGCTCTTGGTCAAATTAGGAATGAACTCTGCCAGCCGATCGTAATCCGTCAAAATTTGCCAGACTTGCTCGATCGCATAGGGAATTTGAATCTTTGCAGAAATTTGCCGCTGTCGTCCATCGGCCTTGCTGGTTGCCACCTCTACTTCCTCAAAGGGCAAATCACCATACTCATCAGTCAATTCGTCCACCTCACTGTCGTGTAATTCAGTGGATGAAAAAGCTGCTTCAGTTGTGAGATCTTCAAACTCAGAATTCATAGCTACGTAACCTATCAACGCATTTCTAATAGATCTACGAATTGACTGGAACCATTGATACAAATGGAAACCATCGAACAAGATGCACGGCTTTTGTCCTAGATTATCTGAACGTCAGGCAGTCTGTCGCCCCTTGTTCACCAAATCTGACAAATTTCCATCTCTGGACGCACTCTAGACTAAATCAAGTCATGCCCTGCATCAACCCCTCCGGACATTGGGGTAAGGTGACGGTAAAGCAAGTTTGCCAGGATGAACTCTGTTCGAGGGGCTGACTGGATGCTCCGATCGTCCCCCCCAGGTACTCTACCAACCGCTTTACCAGAGCCAGCCCTAATCCGGTTCCCTGAATTGCCTGCTGAGTCACCCCTCGTCCCCGGCGAAACTTATCAAAAATATAGGGGAGTTCATCGGGCAAAATTCCTGCACCAATGTTCCGTAAGGCAATCACCACCTGATTCATCGGCTGGGTCGGATCATAAGATACCTGGAGCTGAATCACACTATCAGAATCTGCATATTTTCTAGCATTCGTCAGTAGCTCCATTAAAATTCGACTGAGGCTGTCAGGTTCAGTGTACAAATTCAATGGCTTTGTGGGTAAGTCAAGCTCCAGGCTCAGGTTTCGCTCTGCCAGGGTTTCGGCGATCGATTGGGCTGTATTGCGAATTAAATAGCGAATATCCAACTTTTGCAAGGGGGCTGTCGTTGTAGTGGACTCCAGTTTTCGCAGATCCAGCAGATCATTAATTAATTGAGTTTCCTGAACACATTGCTGTTCCAGAATGTCCAGATAGCGGGTACGCCGTTCAACGGATAGATCCGCCTGCCGCAGCATCCGAATGGCCAGAGTCATGCTGGTCAACGGAGTGCGCAATTCATGGCTCACTGTGCTGAGAAACTCTTCACGCTCCTCATGCAGTCGTCGGAGTTGCTCAACTTGCTGGCGGGTTTTTTCGTAGAGCTTGGCCTGAACATCCAGACTGCGCTGAAGTTGGGCAGTTCGTTCCTGCACCAATGCCTGAACATGCTGGAGAGTACGAACTTGAATAATTGCCGTACTCAATTGGGCTGCAACCAGTTTGACAAAGGCAATTTCTTCAGGTTCCCAGATCCGATGCTGATGATGTTGAAGCACAAGACAGCCTAAAACCGTTCCCTGATTTTCCAGGGGAGCCAACAGGAGAGCTGGAAATCGATCGAGGGCAAAGAAGGGGGCTGGAGTTTTCCCTTCAATTTCTCTATTGTCCCAGTCCATGTAGGACGTAATAGCGATCGGTTCGCTGCTGGTCAAAACCTGACGACAGAGGCAACAAGTTGAAGCCCAAATAGTTCGATCGCCCAATGGCTCAGTCTGCATCTGCAACCGTTCAGGGAATGGTTCAAACCAGTCAGCCACCACATTGACTTTTGCCTCTGGGATGCCGCGCGACCGGCTTTTGTACATTGGATCGGAATACTTCAGTAGGAATACCAGACCACGACTGCACTGTAACGCCGAAGTTGCCCCTTCAACGGCCAGTTGAAAAATCTGTTCCAACTCCCAACTATTCCGGATAGCTGCCGTCAACTGGTTGACCAGGTTTTGGTATCGGGCTTGCTGCTCCATCTGCCGTTCAAGCTGGTTCTGGGACAGGGCAACTGCAACATGAGGCGAAAGTGACTGGAGTTGCTGCACATCTGTCTCCTTCCAATCATAGGGTTGCGATCGAATTAAAATCACGGTTCCATTGATCCGCCCCTGGTATTGGGTGTTCTGAATTAAAACGGAGCGAACTTGAGATGGAATGGCAGAGGGGGGAGGGGAACTGTTACCAGGCGCTTGCCTGGATTGGGCGGTTGGGGGACTGGCTCCCTTATCTGAGGATTGGCGGAATGAAGCTGTTAATTGGCTGAGGGCTTGCAAATCATCAACAGCGATTGTTTCTGTCGTGGGCAAATTTGCTTGAATCCGGGGATGGCTGAAGAGGGTCAGTAGCTGCTCGGAGTACTGAAATGGCGAGACAATATAGCTATATACCTGTTGGAAAGTTTGCTCGATCGCCTGGGGTGTTCCTCGATCCTGGGGTAGAATCAGGCAGCAGTCTACAGCAAAGGCTTCTCCAATTAATTGAGCAAAATTGAATAGTGCTTCTTGGGTATTCCGATTGGCCAAAAGAGCTTGCGTCAGGGATCGCTCAAGGGCAACGAGACTCACAGGCAGATCTGTAATTTGATGCGCTCCAGTGTGCTGGTTTTCTGAAGGGGACAACAGGGATTGGGGAGAAGTAGGAGGGACTGGATCAATCCACTCGATCGGTTTTTCTGTATCGAGGGATTGGACATCCCTTTCCGTCTTTGAGCGAGATTGACAGTCCATTTTCATCGTTTTTAGAAGGATGGTGATGCCGCGTGCGCTACATCAGAGCTACTTCACCAACACCTGTTGTAGCACACAGGTAGAACTGACCCTCAATAGCAAAATGATAAAGCGCAAAATGATAAAGATAAGGTCAAGTTGAAGTAAGCTGGGTTGGTTCAATAAAGTACAGGCAAGGTAAGCTTAAAACTTGCGATGAAAATGCCAGTCTGTCTATCATGAATGTCCAGGGTAAATATTTCGTTGTGAATATTCCAATCTTTCAGCAATACCAACTCAACTGACCTTAGATTACACGCTCTAATCGCTAACGGTATCCGTGATTTCCTCACGTTTGTCGAAACCTGGAATGCTGATCCTCAGCTAACCCTCGTATTTATCCGAATCTAGCTGTATTCTTCTTTAACTTCCATCTTTCGCGCTCTGATGACTATGGCTTCAGTAAACTCTTCCGTTTTTCTTAACACAATTGGCACAGTAAAGGGACCTGGTGAAAACGGCAATCAGTACGTATTCATTACGGCGGATAATCGTCATGTGAAAATTGGCGAATTTGTCTACTACAGTGCGCAGAAGGTAGAAACAGACGATTCACTTCCCAAAACGCTGCAAATTTTAGGGAAAATATCTGCCCGAAGACTGATTGACCATTTACCCGATCGCATCTTTGCCGATACCGAAATCAGCCCGGAAACGATCGCCGCTCTGGTGGGCTTCGTCCATCCCAATCCTGAACTTTATGAAGTGACGGTGGATGTGATTGGTCACTTCCATCCCATACTGGGTTTCATGAATCCCCGCATTACTCCGGATCCAGGGGCAAAGGTGTACCTGGCGGAGGATGAGATGCTGCGGCAAGTGCTGAATAAGAAGCAGCCAGAGGAGGTAGGTGGAGCATACATTGGATCGCTGCTGCTACGAGATTTGGGATCTGTGCCAATCGCGTTGGATGTGAAGGAGTTGGTCAGTACCCATATGGCAATCCTGGCCGGAACAGGATCGGGAAAGTCTTATACGGCTGGTGTGTTAGTCGAAGAATTGTTGTTACCTAAAAACCGGGCGGCTGTATTAATTTTTGATCCACACGGCGAGTATGACACACTGGCCCAGATGCGGGGGCATCATGCCTTTACTGATTCCAATGGCTATGCACCAAAGGTAAAGATTCTCCGTCCTGATGATGTACGAATCCGCATCTCTTCACTGGACTATTATGATATTTTAGGTTTACTCCCGGAAATGAGCGATCGGCAGCAGTCGGTTCTCCGTAAAGCATTCGATTTAGTACGTCGCCATCGTAAAGGAGATTATCGCTGGAATATTCAAGATCTCATCGCTGCGGTACGAGAAGTAGACAGTCAAGAAACCGATGATGGAGATATCAAACTCGGTTCTTCGGCTCCGGCCCTGGAATGGAAACTCGATCGACTGGATCGATCGCCCTATTTCCACGCCTTTGAGCATCTTTCCCCCAAGGACTTGTTTGAACCGGGTCAAGTAACCGTTCTGCAAATGAACGAGATTAGTCAGGATGAACAGCAGGTGATTTGCGCGGCCGTCCTGCGGCAGTCCAACCATGCCCGCATGAATACTCAAAAGGAGTTAATTGAACCCGGAGATGAGAACTATTTGCCCTATCCCGTGTTCATTCTGTTAGAGGAAGCCCATCGCTTTGCCCCTGCCCACGAACCCTCCCGCTGTAAAGCAGTGATCCGAACCATCTTGAGTGAGGGACGGAAGTTTGGTTTAGGAGTTGGATTAATTACGCAACGGCCTGGAAAGCTGGATTCAGATGTGCTGTCCCAGTGTATGAGTCAGTTCATCATGCGGATTGTCAATCCCGTCGATCAGGATAGCCTGAAGTACGGTGTAGAGGCAGCCGGGCGAGACTTACTCAAGGAACTGCCTGCGCTCACGAAAGGACAGGTGATCATCTCTGGAGCCTGCGTCAATACCCCGGTTCTCTGCCAGGTACGGCAACGACTGACCAAACACGGAGGTGAAACCCTGGATGCACCCCAAGAATGGCAGAAGTATTTCCAAACCCATCAGGTACAGGCACGGGCGATCGAACAGGCTCCGGTGATGAGTCGGAGTCAGGCAGATACGTTTGAGGGAATTAGTATTGAGTGAGGAGTGAGGAGTGAGGAGGGTAGGGGCGATTTGCGTTCGCCCAGAATAAAGGTAGGGGGTATGCGGAAAAATAGCGTCCCCGGTAGGGGCGCACTGCGGTGCGCCCTTACAACCGCCCAGAATAAGGGTAGGGGCGATTTGCGAATCGCCCAGATTTTATTTACCCAGGAGATGATTAGCCCATGACAAAGTTGCGAACCTGAAGGGTGTCGGCCGATCGGTTTCTGAGAACCGCGATCGAGGTGAATGCTGTGCCTTCGCCATTGCCGTCGGCATCAATCCGTACTTCGGTGTTGCTGCCCACCTGCTCCAGTTGAACAAACTTGCGGAACTGAGCAAAGCGGTTTTCGGCAGTGTAGATCGGGTTGGCAAAAATGCGGCGCAGGTCGATCAGGTCTTCGTTGGGATTGAAATCCGTGATTAGATCAACTCCTTCATCTAAGCGATGGAAGACAAACATATCCCGACCTTTACCCCCGGTGAGGGTATCGTTACCTTTACCCCCAATTAAAATATCGTGTCCCTGGCCGCCCACCAGCCGATCGTTGCCCTCGCCCCCAATCAGCAAGTCCCGACCTTTACCACCATAGAGGGTATCATTTCCCTTACCCCCATCCAGGGAATCGTTGCCGTTACCGCCATCCAGGAGATCGTTGCCCTTGCCCCCGTAGAGGCGATCGTGTCCAAATCCAGGCTTACCCCGACCGCCAATCAACGTGTCATTTCCATCCCCACCATAGATCACATCATTACGCCAGTTGCCCCGAATCAGCTCAGGTTTGCTTGTCCCGCGGGTTAGAATTCCATTTTTTTCCTTTCTAAACTTAATTTCAGGTATTGCGTTGCCTGTGCGTCCGGTGATCCAGGTACTGCTGATAGATTCGGTGAGTAAATTGCCAGCTAAATCGGTAATCGTTCCGGTTTTCAGCGTCAGTTGATAAATGCCCTCCATTTCCGTCACGCTGGTCAGGTTGCTGACTGTCCAGGTAATGCGATCGGTTGTCGTGAGAACGGCTCCTTCCAGGGAAATGGGTTGCCCATCCAGCGTCAAATTTAGATCACGGAGGGTAAAGTTAGTGATGGCTTCGTTGAACTGAATCGTGATGACATCCAGACTCGTTTCCCGAAGATTGGGCAGAATCTCAAAAATTGCTCCCGATGAAATCGTTTTGTCAATATAGATAACATGACTTGTGATGCTAGAAGGGGTGGCATTGACCGGATTGCCCATTTTCACAATCAAGGTTTCATCAGATTGATCCTGATTGGACTTCAGCAAGTTCACCGTCATACTGGCACTGGTTTTGCCTGCTGGAATTAAGATGGAATTGCTGCTAATTGCGTAGTCTTTGCCGCTGGTTGCTGTACCTGATAGTGAGAGGGGAACGGTAACATCGACCCCTGCTACCGCTGAGAGTTGTGCTGTGATCAACAGTCGATCGCCTTCTTTGCCAATTTGTTTGTCAGTCGTGAAGGAGACTGTAGGGGGGCGATCGTCGTTGCGGATTGTTCCTGTTGCCAGATTTGCCTGCGGATCAATCACTGCATTGGTAGCCTGATTCAGCTTCACCTGAAAGGTTTCATCCAGTTCAAACCTGTTGTCTCCCTGACCCAGGACAGTAATCGTTTTTGTAGTTTCACCCGCCCGAAAGGTGAGCGTTCCACTACTGCGAAGATAATCCCCATCAGCAACGGTGGCGGTTCCGTCTTGAGTGCTGTAGCTGACTGTGACTGAATTCGCACTGGGATTAGACAGGCTGACGGTAAAGGTGTAAGGGGTTGTGCCACTGTTCCCTTCCAGGAACGTTGCCTGGGCAGGTGCGATCGTCACGACGGGAATGCCGTCATCGTTGAGGATTGTGCCAATGCCAGTGGCCGTTTCAAGCGTGGCGTTTGTGGGATTGCTCAACACCAGATTGAAGGTTTCGTCTGCTTCCCGTTTGGTGTCGCTATTGATGGTAATGGCGATCGTCTGGCTGGTTTCACCCGGAGCAAAGGTGAGTTGTCCGGTTTGGCTTAAGTAATCTCCATCGGCAACGGTGGCGGTTCCATCCTGGGTCGCGTAGTTGACGGTGATGGATTGGTAGCTGGGATTGGACAGACTGACCGTGAAGGTGGCGATCGTGGTGCCGGAATCCCCTTCCAGAACCGAAACATTATCGATGCTGAGGCTGGGGATTGGATCATCGTTGAAGATGACCCCGACTCCCACTGCACTGGCTGAATTGATATTGGCATTTATGGCATCGTTCAGACGCACGGTAAAGGTTTCAGCTTGTTCGTAGGTGGTATCTCCCTTCACCAGGACGGTGATGGTTTGAGTCAGGGGATCGCCGGGATTAAAGGTGAGCGTACCGTCGTTAGCGATGTAATCATGATCGGCAACCGTTGCTGTACCGTCATTGGTTGAGTAGGAAATGGTGATGGGTCTGTCGCTGGGATTGGACAGGCTGACGGTGAAAACATAGGCAACCGTATCGCTGTCGCCTTCCTGATGGCTGACAATGGCTGGACTGATTGACACCGTGGGTATCGGGTCATCGTTCAGAATGATTCCTGTGGCCTGCTGAAATTCTGGATTAATCGTAGCGTTGGTTGAATTGTCGAGCCGAACCAAGAAAGTCTCATCGTCTTCATAGATATTATCGCCATTGACCAGAACCGCAATCGTCTGGCTCAAGGCTGCCCCCGGATTAAAGGTCAACGTCCCACTGGCAGCAATGTAATCTTCGCCTGCGATCGCCGTTCCATCCTGAGTGCTGTAGTTAACGGTAATGACTTCACTACTGGCATTGGACAGGCTGACGGTGAAGGTATAGGCGATCGAAGCACCATTGCCTTCTACACGGGAAACCTCAATCGGGTTAATGGAGATAGCTGGGCGTGAGTCGTCATTTAGAATGGTGACAATGCTGGTCGATTCGGTTGCGCTAACAGTGGCATTGGTTGCGCTGATGAGCTGGACTTCAAATGTTTCATCTGGCTCAAATTTCGTATCGCCGTTGATGTCTACTGTAACGACTTGGCTGAGGGGTTGTCCGGGGTTAAAAATGAGGTTATCAAAAATCTCGTCATAGTCTAAATCGAATGCCCTGCCCGTCCCATCTATGGTCGCGTAGGCAATCTCAATGACTTCATCGCTGGGGTTAGATAGCGTCACGGTGAAGGTGAGGGTTGTTTTTCCGCTATCTCCTTCGTTGACTGCGATCGTGGCTGGACTGATGGATACGATCGGTTGTCCGTCGTCGTTCAAAATTGTGCCGGTTCCGATCGCAGCATCAGGATTAATTGTGGCATTATTTGCTGCACTCAGCTTGACCTGGAAGGTTTCATTCGCTTCGTGTTTATTATCTCCGTTGATGATGACATTAATCGTTTTACTGGTTTCACCAGGAGCAAAAGTCAATGTTGTGGCAGGGATACCTACATAATCCCCATCTGCCGTGGTGGCTGTCCCATCTTCAGTCGCGTAGGTGACAGTAACCGCCTGGCTGGTGGCGTGGGAGAGAGTAACTGTGAAGGATGCCGTGGTCGTTCCCGTGTTGCCTTCTGTAACGCTAGCATTGCTGATACTGATTACCGGAATTGCTCCAGCAGAGTTTGCCGCTTTTGGCGTACCGTAAATTGGATCTGCTGCTGCGTCAATTCCCTCACGAGTTAGCCCATCATTGGTGCGCCAGTTGGAATCAATTCCGGCGATCGTTGGGTCGATCCGCTCCATCGTGAAGCGTCCCGTTGCTGCGTTCACCCCAGCCGCCCAGGCTCCCCCATCTTCATTGACGATATCAACAACTCGACCATCAGCGGCTATCAGCCTTAATGTTTCCCCGCTATTGCTGAGTTCGCCCGTATAGATTTGATCTGCAATGATGTCACTAACGCTTGTATCTCCACGTTCTAGGAGAAAGTAACCCCCTACGGCGATCGTCCCACTTAAGGCGATATTGATATCATTTCCGTCAGTTAATGTCCACCCGGTCAAGTCGATCGCGCTGCCGGTGGGATTGTATAACTCAAGCCACTCGTGGGCTGCATCAGCCTGGGTTCCCATCCAGGCAATCTCATTGATGACAACGCTCAGGAATGGGAGGGTGCTGCCGACGGACACTCCTGCTGAAAATTCTGAGGTATTATTTGCCGAATCCGTTGCGGTGGTTGTAATGAACTGACCAATGGAGATTGAAGTGGGGAAACTGTGAGTAAAGCTGGCATCACCGCTGGCATTTGTCGTGACATCGATAAAACCAATAAAGTTCTGACCTTCTCCATGCCCAGAGGGATCAAGGGCGGAATTGGCAAAGAACTCGATGCGGAAGGTGGAATTGGGGGTACTGTTAAAAGTTCCGGCGATGTAGGTGTTCGTCCCGTCTGTTGAAACGCCAGTGAGAATGGGGAAGTTTTGCAACCCATTGGCTCCGGTATCCGCATCACCGAGATCATTGGCGGTGACTCCATCTCCACCTAAGTCAATGCCTAAGCCTGTGTTGGAGTGAATCGCATTCCTTTGAATGGCGACTCCACTGCCGTAGACGGTAATTCCTGTACCGTTGTTTTCACGAATCGTGTTGCCCTGAATCGTGTGGTTGTCGCCGTTAGCAACAATTCCAGCTCCCTCAAAGTTGTTGATGATCAAACCTTGAATGGTGCTGCCATCCGAACCCACTCCCAGGATCAAACCTGCTGTATTGCCTGCACTGGTTCCGTTTAGCTCAATAACAGGGGTTTCAGCGAATCCCGCCTGGCTTCGACCGTCGATCGTTACAGTTTGAGTAATTTCCGGTAAGCCAGACTGGAGGTTGATCGTGTAGATTTCAGTGGTCGCGTTATAACCTGGATCGGTGGTAGGAATGGCAAAGGTGATCGTACCGCCGCCTAAAGCATTAATGTTGAGCATTGCCTGGCGGAGAGAACCTTCACCAGCGTCGTTGGTATTTGTGACAACAAATTCGTTCGCCAGGATAGTAATGGTGGCATTGTTCGCATCAGGGTCGATCGCATAATCACCAGCCGCCAGTTCCAGTCGCAGGGCTTCGTCCGGTTCGGCTTTGTTATCGCTAATGGCAGTGAGGGTGACATCCACAAAGCTCTGGCCGTCAGGAATGGTCACTGTCACATTGGAACCAGACATTGTGGCATTGCCACTGCTCAGAGTGTAGTCCGTTGCGGATGCGGTGCTCGTTCCTGCAATGGAAAGGTTGACTGTGAGATTGCCTGCGGTTCCGGTACGGCTGATGCGATAGACTCCGGTATCGCCCGCTTCGGTGGCGGTGGAATCAGGAGCAGTTAGGCTAACGGTGCTGACGACTGGTGGTGGGTTAACATCCAGTACCACAATGCGTCGATTTCCATTATCTGGCACATAGGCTTTGGTTTGCCCACCAGAGGTGGAGAAAAAGGCTAAGTCGATCGGTAGACTGAACTGATCGGTACCACTCCCTCCTGAACCAAAGGAAGAGGTGTAGGTTAAATCCCCAGTCACCGCATCAATTTGGTAAATGTCGATGTTATGACCAGAAGAGTCAGTGACGTAGAGGAAGTTGCCATAGATTTCCAAACCACGCTGCCCAGTGATATTGGGAGAGTTGTTTGGCAACGTGCTGGCTGCATCCCAAGTGAGCGTACCTGTAGCTGGGTCAACATTTAACACGGCAATGCGTCGGTTCCCCTGATCTGGCACATAGGCCTTGGTTTGCCCGCCAGACGTGGAGAAAAAGGCTAGGTCGATCGGGTAGCTAAACTGATCAGTGTCACTCCCTTCTGAACCAAAGGAAGCGGTGTAGGTTAAGCCCCCAGTCACCGCATTGATTTGGTAAATGTCGATGTTACCACCAGAAGTGTCAGTGACGTAGAGGAAGTTGCCATAGATTTCCAAACCAACCGGCCCAGAGATATTGGGAGAGTTGTTTGGCAACGTGTTGGCTGCATCCCAAGTGAGCATACCCGTTGTAGAGTCAACATTTAATGCCACAATGCGTCGGTTCCCCCGATCTGGCACATAGGCTTTGGTTTGCCCACCAGAAGTGGAGAAAAAGGCTAAGTCGACCGGTAGACTGAACTGATCGGTACCACTCCCTCCCGAACCAAAGGAAGCGGTGTAGGTTAGGCTCCCAGTCACCGCATTGATTTGGTAAATGTCGATGTTACCACCAGAAGTGTCAGTGACGTAGAGGAAGTTGCCATAGATTTCCAAACCATGCTGCCCAGAGATATTAGGAGAGTTATTTGGCAACGTGTTGGCTGCATCCCAAGTCAAATGAAGGGTATGGGGATACTGCGCTTGGATTTCTGGCTGCAACGCTAACTCCGATCGCACAGAACCCAGATGATAATCCAGTTCCCAATTTCCCCCCAACTCCGCATGACCGATCGCAGTGGTTGAAGCCGCGACACTGGCTCCGGTCAGAAGTTGAATCTGTTTAACAAACGATTTACCCCGATCGCCCTGGGCAACGTTGCAGCCGTAGAGGAAGAGGGAGTGGGGAATGGGGAGTGGGGAATGGGGAGTGGGAAACCAGGATTGCAGATCCCAACTGTAGCGATCGAGGGTTTCCAGGCTGAGAGGCGTATTCCCTAAAGAGAGGCTGCCGGGGGAACCGTGGGCGATCAGGTGGAGGGCGTAGGGAGTGGGGAGTGGGAAGTGGGAGTGGAGGTAATCCGTGATTTGTGTAATGCCATCTCGATCGGGATCTAAGATCAATACCGTTGCGCCTTCAACCACGCCCGCTGCCAGAGTTTGATAGTCTTCAACTCCTGGATCAATCACCACCAGTAAATGCACCTGATTGGCAGCCCGCGATCGTCCCGCTTTCACCTTGCGTTGGGACGGAGTTGATTCAGTAGCCGTTTGAGATGAAGCGGTCAGATGCTTTTGCTGAGTAGTTTTAACGATCGCGCCAGCCATGGGTGAGAAGCCTCCAGGGAAAAAACAAGATGCAGGATCACGTAAAAACCTGGGTATCTAAAAAACCGCAGCACAGAATCGCCAAAACACCACAGTTGTGAATGTAACCACCGATTACATCCAGCACACAACGATTGGCACTGACCGTTCGCTAATTTTTAGATGCCAGAAATTTCTACATTGGAGCAGTTTGAACGCAATTTACAAAATTGAATGAGACTTAAAGTAGCTTGGACGAAAATAGAAGAAACAGCGTTATTCGAGAATGAATCGCGGTTAATATCAACTTTCCCCGAAGAAATACAGAAATATCACTACGCAGTATGTTTTTCAGGAACTTCATGACTTTCAGGCAGAAATTCATCGAAAAGATACGGAGGTGAGCAGGAAAGAATCGGAAGGGGGGAAATGGTGGTTGTCAGGGTTGAAATTCTCAAACATCCATAGCGCCAGCGTTTTGCCTGCCGATCGTCCCTTGCGGGCAATTCACCAAACCCACGCAGCCAGAAATGGAAGGACAAATTTCTCGGTAGGATCAGGAGTAGTGTAATTACACAGTCGATCGCAGAAGGACACCAATCATGGTCAGAACCGCATCCACCATGCTGGCATTGGGCACGAAAGCTCCAGAATTTCACCTACCCGACACCGTTTCAGGCGAAACCATTTCCTTAAGTTCGTTTACTGGCAAAAAAGCCCTGCTGATCATGTTTATCTGTCGGCACTGTCCGTTTGTGAAGCACGTTCAGGCGGAGTTGGCAAAAATGGGTCAGGATTATGTTGATACAGACTTAGGGATTTTGGCGATCAGTGCCAATGATGCCGAGAACTATCCCGATGATGCCCCGGATTCGCTCAAGGCGATGGCAACCGAACTAGGATTCACCTTCCCCCTGTGCTACGACGCAACTCAGGAAGTTGCCAAAACCTATACGGCAGCCTGTACACCGGACTTCTTCTTGTTTGATGGCGATCGCACCTTAGTGTATCGCGGTCAACTGGACGACAGCCGCCCCGGAAACAGTCAACCCGTTACAGGCAAAGATTTGCGAGCTGCGATCGATGCAGTTCTCAGCGATCGATCGGTTCCCTCGGAGCAAAAGCCGAGTATTGGCTGCAACATCAAGTGGAAGCAGGGCAACGAGCCGCCTTACTTTGGTTAACGCCTGGGTTAAAGCTGGCTCAAGACAAATTCCTCGATCGCCGCTGCAACGCCATCCGCCTCTACCGTCGGTGCCACCCAATTCGCAAAGGACTTGACGCGATCGGGGGCGCTGCCCATTGCCACGCCAATCCCAGCATATTCAATCATTTCCAGGTCATTAAAGTTATCACCGATGGTCATCACATTGGCAGCGGTCAATCCCAGCAACTCTTCCGCCAGGTATTGTACAGCGGTTCCTTTGTTGACCAGGGGATGGGTTGCCTCCAGGAAGGTATCCACCGACTTGGTTAAGTACAATTCCGTCGTGGTGTACCGCGTCTTGAGGGAGGTGAGCAGGCGATCGATCAGGTCAATATCTTCACTGAGCGCCAGAATTTTAGTGGGTTCAGCCTTGAGAAATTGGCGAAAATCTCCCACCGGAATCGGCTGTACCTGACTCCGTTCTGCATAATCCCTGGTTTCCGCTCTCTCTTCCTGGACATAGAGATTGTCATCAATATAAAGATGCACCGATAAAGTTTCTTGCAAATCTGGCTGAAGCAACAGATCCAGCAGTTCCATGACTTGGGACTTGGGAACCGTTAAATGCCGATGGAGTTCATCCGTCCCAGGACTTTTGATATAAGCCCCCTGGTACGCCATCAACGGTAAGTTCAAGTCAAGATCTTGATAAAAGCGCAACGCCGATCGATACATTCGTCCCGTTGCGATCGCCACCTGTACTCCCTTTTGCCGCACCGCCTGAATTGCCTGCTTGACCACAGGCTGAATTTCATTGGTTTCTCCCACTGTTGTCCCATCCAGATCAAGGACAATTAGCCGAATTTCCTGGGGGACTGAGGCAAGGGAAGCGGTAGAGGGTTGGGCGGATGGTGTTTGCTCAGATGAAGGACTTTGCGTTACGTCACTCACAATGTTGCTCTCTTGAATATGGCTGACTTGAATATGGCCGACTTGAACATGGCTCATTTAAATCACGAACCCATTAAAGTATGGATGAAAAGGTTGAATCACTAAAGTTGTTGGGAGCACCTGTTATGACCTGTTTATGCCCTGCTCGACTGCCCAGACAAGATTGGGATAACTGGTAGGTGAGGCGAGATTGATTGGCAGGCAAGACTTCGGCGTGAGCTCAGTCGAACGCTGGCTGCGCTATGGCTGATCGGGAACTGGGTTCTGATTCCCCACTTCCTTTACGGGCGAATCACGATTCGCCCCTACTCCCCCCATTCCCTACGCCTCACCTTTCTCCCCCCAGATAAGGCACACTAGAATTCAGCTTGATGTAAGCAAATCGACCACCTCACTCTATTATTTTTGGTTAACGACTCATGGTTTGGCCTTTTAAGCCTCGTTTTCGTAAGCAAATTGCGCGGATTGAAGTATCGGGAGTGATTGCCGGATCAACCCGTAAGCATGTTCTAGAGGCAATTGAAACAATTAAAGAGAGAAAATTTCCGGCGTTGCTGCTGCGGATTGATAGCCCTGGAGGAACCGTTGGCGATTCTCAGGAAATTTATGAAGCCCTGAAGCGGTTGGGCGAGAAAGTCAAGATTATCGCCAGTTTTGGCAACATTTCAGCGTCCGGTGGTGTGTATATCGGCATGGGAGCACATCATATTATGGCGAATCCCGGCACGATTACCGGCAGCATCGGCGTGATTTTGCGGGGCAATAACCTGGAGCGGTTGTTGGATAAAGTTGGAGTGTCATTCAAGGTGATTAAGTCCGGCCCCTACAAGGACATTTTGGCCTTCGATCGCCAACTGACGGAACCGGAACAAAACATTTTGCAAGAGTTGATTGATACCAGCTATCAGCAATTTGTGCAAACAGTGGCGGAGTCCAGAAAATTGTCAGTCGAAACGGTGCGGAGTTTTGCTGATGGTCGCATCTTCACCGGACAGCAGGCAGTGGAACTGGGTGTGGTCGATCGACTGGGGACTGAAGAAGATGCCCGACGGTGGGCCGCCGAACTGGCAGGGCTTGATCCGGAAAAAGCCGAGTGCTACACCCTGGAGGAACGCAAACCTCTGATCAATCGGTTGATTCCTGGACGTGGGCAGGTCGCCAGTGGCGCAAGTGGAACGTTGCTCAACCTGAATCATTTGCCTCCGGGCGTGCTAGCGGGCATGGAATGGTTAGAATTTGAACTGACCACCAGCGGCTTGCCATTGTGGCTATATAGACCGTAAAGCAAGAAAAGGATAAAGGGCAAAGCATTTGAAATAAAAATTGAGCAAAGTCAGCAGCCTGGGGTTTTAGCATACTGGCTTGAGCCGTTAGCATGGCTGAAGGTTTGCTTTGTCCTTTATCCTTTGGATACTTCATTCTTATTTTCTGCAAACTTATTTTGCAAACCTAAAAAACTCAAATTAATAAAAAGGAGGATACGCGCGTGGGCTGGAAAGTGAGGGCAATTCGGGGGGCGACAACCGCATCCGAAAATTCGATCGAGGCAATTCGGGAAGCGGTTATAGAGTTACTGAATGATCTGGAGCGACATAATCAAATTGACCCCGACGATATTGTTAGCGTCACTTTTTCCGTCACCCGCGATTTAGATGCCATTTTCCCCGCTTCGATCGCCCGGGAACAGCGGCCCCACTGGCAGAATGTACCGTTATTAGACGTACAGCAGATGTACGTTAAAAATAGCCTGGAACGCTGCATCCGCTGCCTGATCCACATTAATGTTCCCGATCCATTTGTGAAGATTCACCACTCCTATCTGCGGCAAGCGCAACATTTACGCCCTGATTTGAGTGTGGCCACTGTGGGGGATTAGTCAAACAACAAAGCGTGGGAAGTCAGTGATTGAGTGGCTTACAGCTTGTAGGCTGATCTTTTGGGGGCGGTGAATTGAATCAAGGCAATTGTAAAGACTCTGCACGATCGCTGTTGTTTTAGTTACAATGCGTTGCGGTCGTCTACGATAGGCGATCGTCCCCGATGTCTGTAACTTACATAAGCAGTATTTGCACTTGATCAGGCGAAAGGTAGAAGGCGAAAGTCACACCCCTCATCTTCTATCCTCTCTTCTAATTTCCTACTCAGTCCTCAGTCCTCAGTCCTCCTATGATCGAAGCTGAACACTTAAGCAAAATCTACGGCACAAACCCTGCGATCGAAGATGTCACCTTTTCGGTGGAAAAAGGGGAAATTTTGGGGTTTCTGGGGCCAAATGGGGCTGGAAAAACCACAACGATGCGAATTTTGACGGGGTATCTTCCGGCAACGAGTGGTACGGCCCGAATTGCAAAGTTCGATGTGCATGAGCATTCCATGACGGTACGCCAACAAATCGGCTATTTACCGGAAACCCCACCTCTTTACCCCGATATGACGGTGGAAGCCTTCCTGCATTTTGTGGGACGGATCAAGGGAATGGCCGCAGGCGATCGCCCTAAGCGAGTTGTATCCGCGATGACCCGCTGTAATTTGCTGAGTAAACGAAATGTGCTGATTCGCAAGCTGTCTAAAGGGTTTCGGCAGCGGGTCGGCATTGCCCAGGCGATCGTCCATGATCCGCCAGCGATTATCCTGGATGAGCCAACAGTCGGTCTGGATCCGCGCCAAATTATCGATGTACGCAACCTGATTAAGAGTTTGGCGGGCGATCACACCATCATTTTGTCTACTCACATCCTGCCAGAGGTCAGCATGACCTGTGACCGTGTCGCCATTATTAATCGAGGCAAGATTGTAGCCACGAACACGCCGGAACAACTCCTGGCCCAGTTGGCAGAAGGAACCGGGTATGAGCTAGAGATTGACGGCAATATGGAAGGCTTGGTATCGCGCCTCCAGTCCCTGGCGGGAATTCAAACCGTTGAAGTGTTACGCGATCGGCGGATGGGAAATCGTCGCCATCGATTGCGGGTGACCACTCAATCTGGATTTGATCCGGGGCGTGAATTGGCAGCTATGGTAGTGCGTTCTGGATTGGGATTGTATGAAATGCGGCGATTGCAAGCCAGTTTGGAAGATGTGTTTCTGGAACTCACAACCGAAGAAAAAATTGCCGGAGAGCCAGACAGGAATAGTGCAGAAAACGCAGAAGAACTGCGATCGAGTGTTTCAGAGGCAAACCTGGAAACGAACCTTGATTCACCTGAGGATGCCCAGGCCAATTAATCAGGAGGAAAAGTCACTGAAATGGGAATGATTTTTGCCAACGTCATGGCGATCTATCGCCGAGAACTCCAGAGCTATTTTGCTTCGCCCTTTGCCTATTTGATTGCAGGAGTATTCTGGCTTCTGAGCGGCTTTTTCTTTATGGCAATTCTCCTGGGAGAACAAGGACTGATTGCCCAGGCGGCCTTACGCGATCAGTTAGGCATTACCGATCCGCCGATCGATGTGGCGTATCAGTTTCTCAGCTTTTTTCTGGGGGTGCTTGGCTCGCTATCGCTGTTTGTCCTGCCGATGCTGTCGATGGGGCTGTATGCCGAAGAACGCAAGCGCGGCACGTTGGAGCTATTAGCAACTTCACCCATTACGAACTGGGCTGTGGCATTAGGTAAGCTTCTGGGCGTTGTCACCTTTTTCGTTTCAATGGTGTTTCCCCTGCTGATTTACCAGAGTATTGCCCTGGGCGCGGCAGATCCCCCTGTTCGACCCGATGTCCTGATTATGGGGCACATTGGGTTAGTTTTAATGGCAGCGGCGATCTTGTCTCTGGGAATGTTTGTTTCCTCCCTAACCGATAGCACCATTCTGGCGGCAATTCTCACCTTTGCGCTGATTCTGCTTCTGTGGGTTATTGATCTAGTTGCCGCCGGAATTGGTGGGCCGATCGGCGATGCCTTAACCCATCTCTCCTTGATTCGCAACTACAACAACCTGACGCAGGGAATCCTGGATGTCAGCAGCATTCTTTTGTTCATTAGCTATATTTTGCTGGGCGTATTTCTGACGGCACAATCGATCGAAGCCTTACGATTCCAGCGTTCTTGACGTGCTGCGACCCGGTTCCACTGGGTTCAGCCCAACGTAACAGTATTTTCCTCTTTTTCCTATGGCAAAGAAGCTCAAATCTTTCAATTGGAAGCCCCTGAATTGGCAGGCTCTAAAGTACCTGTTTTGGCTCAGTCCGGTGTTGATTGTGATGGGGCTGACCGCAGGCGCGATCGCAGGTTGGACAGGGATTCCAGCCGGATTAGTGGTGACAGGGGTACTGTTGGGACTCGTCTGGCTAGTATGGCAAGGGGCAACACAAAGGGGGTTCTGGGCCCGGCGATCGACCCAGGAAGGAACCAATGCGATTATTGCTACTCTGGCGATGCTGGTGATTCTGGGGCTGATTAACTTTTTGGCTGCCCGTCATGGGGCCCGCATTGACCTCACTGAAAACCAGATGTTTACCCTGGCTCCTCAGTCCCAACTGACGGTCCAGCAGTTAGAGCAACCCGTTCGAGCCGTCATATTTGCCCAATCGCCCGACCCGATCGATCGCCAGTTGTTGGAGAACTACCGCCGGGAAACGGATCAGTTTAGCTATGAGTACGTTGATCCGCAGGCCCAGCCCGGTGTGGCTCAACAGTTTGGCGTACAGACCTTTGGTGAAGTCTATCTGGAGTCGGGCAATACTCAACGATTTATTCAAACGATTAACGCTCAGGAACGGCTCTCGGAACGACGGTTAACCAACGGGTTAGCTCAAATCAACAGCATTCAAGAGCAAAAAGTGTACTTCCTGCAAGGGCATGGCGAACGGGAATTAACTGAAGGACAGGGCGGCTATGCACAGGTGCAGGCGAGCCTCAGTGAAGAGGGCTTCGGGGTAGAGCCATTAAATTTAGCGGAGAATCCCGTGGTTCCAGAGGATGCTGGCGTAGTGGTAGTGGCCGGCCTCAGCGACCGTTGCTGGAAGCTGAAATCAATGCCCTGCGATCGCACCTGCAACAGCGGGGCGGTGTGCTGCTCTTGATCGATCCCCAAACTGAACCGAATAATCCTCAGGTGGACTTTGGCTTGAACCCGTTATTGGAAGAATGGGGAGTCCGACTCAACGATCGGATTGTAATCGATCCGGCTGGAGAAGCATCGGGGTTAGGTTTGGGTGTAACGATCGTGAATCAGTATGGGGATCATCCCATCACCCGCGGCTTTGGTAACGGCATTTCTTTCTTTCCCCTTGCCCGTCCTCTGGAAACGGCAGAGATTCCCGAAGTGGAGGCTGTGCAGCTCCTTGTAACCAGCGATCGAACGGAAGCCCATCGATTAGGAGAATCGGGAGAACTAGAATTTGACCCAGAAACCGATCCGAGGGGGCCATTCAATTTAGGGTTGGCTTTGAGCCGGGATTTGCCGAACGAAACGGCGGACGGGGCAACGAATGAAGCAGATGAAGCAGATGAAGCAGATGAAGCAGGGGAAGCGTTAGAAGAACCGGAAGGTACAGAGGAACTGGAAGACCTGGCGGGAAATCCGCAGGCACGGTTGGTGGTGATTGGCAATGCCAGTTTTGCCGGGAACCGCCTGTTTGAGCAGCAGTTGAACGGGGATGTGTTTCTGAATTCGGTCAGTTGGTTGAGTCAGAACGATGATGAGGTGCTATCGATTCGTCCCAGGGAAATGACCAATCGGCGGATTCTGATGACTCCCATCCAGCAGCTTTCGGCGGCCCTGTTGGCGATCGCAGTTCTTCCCCTCGCTGGCATTCTGGCAGCCGCCTTTGTCTGGTGGCGCAGAAGATAGTTCAAAATCCAAAATCTAAAATCCAAAATCCCCATGAAGGTTAAACCTACAACGATCGGTTTAGTACTGGTGGCCTTACTGCTTGGACTGGTGACAGTGGTGACGGTGCAAACGAATGAACCCAGATCTGCCCAGACGGAGGAGGAGGAACCCCAGGAACTTTTTTCATTTATTGAACGTGAAGTTCAGTCCGTGCGGTTGGAAACTCAGACCGATTTGTTTGAATTCGATCGCACCGATGCGGGCTGGCAAATGGTATCTCCTGAACAAACTCCCGCCAGTGATGCCTCGATCGCATTTCTACTGAATCAGATGGCAACAGCTCGAAGTCCGCGATCGGTGACGGTGGCGGCAGCGGATGTAGCTGATTTTGGGCTGGATGAACCTCTGGCAACGGTGGAGGTGACGCTGGAGAACGAAGAAACCCATAGGCTTGTGCTGGGTGGATACGACTTTAACCAGACTTCCCTCTATGCTCTGGTTGATCCACCGGAAGCGGCAGAGGAATTGGACGTGTTTTTGGTGCCACCCAACTTTGAAAATGCAGTGGGTCGTCCCTACGAAGAGTGGAAACAACCTGTGGCGATCGAACCAGAGGTTGAGCCGGAAGCTGAACCAGAAGAGGCAGAAGCTGCGCCAGAACCAGAAGCATCCCCAGAAGAGGCAGAAGCCACGCCTGAAGCAGAAGTATCTCCGACACCAGAGGCAGAATAATCGGAATAATTGCTCTGAAATAAATTCCTCCAAGAAATTACTGATGGTTCTGATACCGATTTGCGAAATTCCGCTACAGATCAGAAATCCATTCTGACTTCGATCGTCTTAACAAACTATCAAGCACCAAAAAGGGTTCCCCCTTTCGGAAGAACCCTTCGGACTAATTTTGTGCTCGGTCGAAGTCAGCTACCTAGCCAACAATCTCAGGAGCCTTCACCGTTGCCAGGTCGAGGGGGAAGTTGTGCGCATTCCGCTCGTGCATCACTTCCATCCCCAGGTTCGCACGGTTCAACACATCCGCCCAAGTACCGATCACTCGTCCCTGAGAATCAATGATGCTCTGGTTGAAGTTGAACCCGTTCAGGTTGAACGCCATCGTGCTGATACCCAATGCCGTGAACCAGATCCCTACTACCGGCCATGCACCCAGGAAGAAGTGCAAGCTACGGGAGTTGTTGAAGCTCGCATATTGGAAGATCAACCGTCCAAAGTAGCCGTGCGCTGCCACGATGTTGTAGGTCTCTTCTTCTTGTCCGAACTTGTAACCGTAGTTCTGGGACTCGTTCTCGGTCGTCTCACGCACTAAGCTGGAAGTCACCAACGAACCGTGCATCGCACTGAACAAGCTGCCGCCGAACACGCCAGCTACGCCCAGCATGTGGAACGGGTGCATCAGAATGTTGTGCTCTGCCTGGAACACAAACATGAAATTGAACGTACCGCTAATACCCAACGGCATCCCGTCTGAGAAGGAACCCTGTCCGATCGGGTAGATCAAGAACACTGCAGTCGCTGCTGCTACAGGCGCAGAGTAGGCGACGCAGATCCACGGACGCATGCCCAAGCGGTAGCTCAGTTCCCATTCCCGTCCCATGTAGCAGAACACGCCAATCAGGAAGTGGAACACGATGAACTGGTAAGGACCACCGTTGTAGAGCCATTCGTCTAAGCTAGCGGCTTCCCAAATCGGGTAGAAGTGCAGTCCAATGGCGTTGGAGGAGGGGACTACTGCGCCGGAGATGATGTTGTTGCCGTACATCAGGGAACCTGCAACAGGCTCACGGATGCCATCAATGTCCACAGGAGGAGCAGCGATGAAGGCGATGATGAAGCAGGTGGTGGCAGCCAGCAGGGTGGGAATCATCAGTACGCCGAACCAGCCAATGTAGAGGCGGTTTTCGGTGCTGGTCACCCAGTTGCAGAACTGCTCCCACAGATTTGCGCTTTCGCGTCTCTGTAAGGTTGTTGTCATAATTCCAATGAGTGCTTGAACAATCAAAATTTGATGAATTCGGGTGAGGTAATCACCCATGTAAAGAATAATAAGGGAAATGTTACGGTCTGTAAAGTAAACCTGAGAAAGATTTCAAACTCTACAGATTTCCTTAATAATCTTTACGACTTAGCCGGGTGGCCAGCCCATCTGACGACCTCCCAGGATGTGCAGGTGTAGATGGTAGACGGTTTGCCCCCCATCGTTTCCAGTGTTGATCACCACCCTGTAACCATTGGTTAGCCCCAATTGGTCAGCCACTCTCTTTACAGTTAGTAACAAATGGCCCATCAAAGCATGATCCTGAGATTCAGCATCCGCTAGTTTGGCGACCGGCTGTTTGGGAACGACGAGTACATGGACTGGAGCCTGGGGATTGACATCCTTAAAGGCCAGGCACAAATCATCCTCATAAATAATGTCAGCGGGAATTTCGCGGCGAATAATTTTGCCGAAGATAGTGTCTGATGATTCAGTCATGGGAATTTACAAAATTAAACTTCAAAGGCTGGCGTTTGCTGCAATTCTATAGGGTGAGTCGGTAAGGTGTGCGCTTCAGCTTGTAAATCGTAAGCATTTTTTCTACGGTGCAAGTAATTGTGAGCGTGGAAGGAGCAGGTTGGCGCATCGAGCCGATTTCACAATTTCGATGAGTGCTTGAAGCTCTCTGGCTGCTAGGAACAGTTTGGGGAGCTTTTTTGTGTCAGCTTCCGGACTGGATACAGGCGGCATTGATCTGGACAACTATCTGTGGGATACCCCCCGCAAAGACTGCGATCGTTAAAATAGCGATCGGTAAAAAGTAGCGATTGGCAGAATAGCGATCGCGCCAAGACGGCTGAATATAGTCATACTTCATTTAATGCTGAATCAGAGTTTCTCCTTTCGCTGCCAGGCTCAGTGCAGCCATACCCATGCCCGTGCTGGCGAGTTTTTGACTCCCCACGGCATTATTGAAACCCCTCGGTTTATGCCAGTGGGAACCCTGGCAAATGTCAAGACGGTGACCCCTGCTCAGTTGAAAGACACTGGGGCCCAAATGATCTTGGCTAATACTTATCATTTGCATCTGCAACCGGGGGAAGAGATTGTCTCCAGGGCTGGGGGACTGCATCGGTTTATGAACTGGAATGGCCCAATTTTGACGGATTCAGGCGGGTTTCAGGTATTCAGCCTGAGCGAAATTCGGGCCATCTCTGAGGAAGGGGTGACGTTTCGATCGCCTCGGGATGGGCAGATGATTCATCTCACGCCGGAGAAATCCATTCAGATCCAAAACGCGCTAGGGGCTGATGTGATTATGGCCTTTGATGAGTGTCCACCCTATCCCGCCGATCGAGACTTCATCATGGAATCGACGCAGCGCACCTATCGCTGGCTCAAACGCTGTATTGAAGCCCATCAACGATCGGATCAGGCCCTGTTTGGGATTGTGCAGGGGGGAGTATACCCTGATTTGCGACGGGAAGCTGCCGAACTGCTGGTGGGTCTGGATTTGCCGGGTTATGCGATCGGTGGGGTGAGTGTCGGAGAACCGCCCGACTTGATTGCGGCGATCGTCCACGCCACTACGCCAATCCTGCCACCGACCAAGCCTCGTTACCTGATGGGAGTTGGAACGCATCGAGAAATGGTGCAGGCGATCGCAGCGGGAGTTGATTTATTTGATTGTGTCATCCCAACTCGTCTGGCACGTCATGGCAACGCCCTGGTGAAAGGAGAACGCTGGAACCTGAAAAATGCGCGCTTCCGGGAAGACTTTACTCCCCTGGATCCAGATTGTTCCTGCTACACCTGCCAAAACTTTACCCGTGCCTACCTGAGCCACCTGTTGCGATCCCAGGAAGCATTGGCTCATACCTTGATTTCCATCCATAACATCACTGAACTGGTTCAGTTTACCCGTCGAATTCGAGAAGCCATTCTAGCCGATCGATTTGTGGAAGAGTTTGGGGAGTGGGGGGCAGGCGATACTCCAGGTGAATTCGTCAAGCCAGTTTGACGGCAAAGCGAAAGCCACGAAAATTAAGCAAATCAAAAATTAGCCAAATTGAGTCAAACTGGAACGCGAGATTTCCTCATCGAGTCGATCAACCAGGAGTAGACAAATCGTATAGTGGTTCATAGCACAGGGCTTCTGTCCCATTTAGTGGTGAAATAGAGGCATGGGACTCAGACGACGAACTTTCTTACAGCGATCGGGAGTAGTACTGGCTGCACTGGGATTAAGTGAAGCTGGGTTATTAGCGTTGACAGACCGTTATCAGCAGGCTTTGGCCCAACCCACCCGTCGAAAACTGGCATTGCTGGTGGGAATTAATCAGTATCCAGAGCAGGCGTGTGATTGTGTACCAGTTCGGGGGACAGCCCTGAACGGTTGCCTGACCGACGTGGAATTGCAGCGAGAACTATTAGTGTATCGCTTTGGGTTTAATCCCACTGATATAGTGGCTCTGACGGATCAGAAAGCAACGCGAGATGCGATCGAGGATGCCTTTCGGTTTCACCTGATTGAGCAAGCCAGTCCCGGCGATGTGGTTGTCTTTCACTTTAGCGGGTTGGGCAGTCGGGTTCAGTGGACGGGAGCAGGTGAAGATGAAACAGGAAACACACTGGTTCCGGTGGATGGGACGTTATCCACTGAAGACAATGCTGCTATCAATGACATCCCCCACGAAACCCTGGGGTTACTATTGCGATCGCTCAATACTGAAAATGTAACAACGGTTCTGGACGCGAGCTACACTAACCTGGGACGCACCTTTCAAGGCAATCTACGAATTCGCTCTCGACCCAATGCACCGAGCGGTAGATTACACGAAACCGAACTGGCTCTTCAAGAGCGGCTCATGGCTGAATTGAAAGTGTCGAAGGCGCAAATTCAGGCACAGTGGCGATCGGGTCAATTACCAGGCACGTTGTTGTCAGCGACTCGGCAGCAGCAGGTAGCGACCGAAGGACAGTGGAATGGATTTTCGGCGGGGCTGTTTACCTACGCCCTGACGCAGCAACTTTGGTGGAGCACTCCAGCCACCACCGTACGAACCAATTTGACGCTAGCGACTGGAACGGTGCGGCAGTTTGCTGGGGTGGAACAGTTGCCTGCCTTGAGCGGACAGAAGGTTCAGAATCAGCGAGTTTCTGCCTATTATCTGTCCCCTGCCACACCGGATGCAGATGGGGTTGTGCGGGCAGTGGATGAAGATGGCAAAGTGCAGTTATGGCTGGCAGGATTGCCCACCCCTGTGCTGGAAAATTATGGCACCTCAGTCCTGTCGATCGTTCATCCCGCTTCAGATCGTCCCCCTGCAGCAGAGATCCAGTTGCCCGACACGCCGCCTGCCAGTTCTAGCCCCGCGTTCAGTCCTACTGAACCCCCAACGCCAGAAGCATCTCCCCCTGAGCCTGCGACGACTGCAACCCTATCCACACCGCTGCTGCAAATTCGTTCCCGTGATGGTCTCACCTTTAGGGCGCGCCCTTGCTGTGGCGATCGATCGATTGATCTTCACCCAGGTCAGTTGGTGCAGGAAGCCGTTCGGCTATTGCCACGGAATATTGGGCTGACGGTTGCTTTAGATGCCAGCCTGGAGCGGATTGAGCGGGTCGATGCGACGAGCGCCTTTTCTGCGGTTCCCAGAGTATCTTCTGTGATTGCTGGGGAACCCGCTGACTTTTTGTTTGGTAAAACCCTCCCCAATTCCCCCGTTTCTCCTACCCTGACCGCCTCTCTGACTCCTACCCCCGTCTCGCTTAAGCGGGGCTATGGTTTATTCTCTTTAGGACGAGATGCAATTCCTAACACGCTAGTTCAGGAAGAGGAAGCCGTTAAAACCGCTATCAACCGGATCACGCCTCAACTTCGCACCTTGCTGGCTCTCAAACTGCTGCGACTCACAGCCAACCGGGGATCCTCGCGTCTACCGATCCATGCCACGCTGGAAATAACCGATCCTCAGGAGCGGATTGTGATGCAGCAGGAAACGGTACGAGGACAGCCTGCAAAGAGGCGAGAGGCGAAGGCGCGGGTGTATACGGCTGATTTGTTCACCGGGGATGGCGCAATTACAATTCCTACGGGCAGTCGGATCCGCTATCGTTTACAGAACAATGGTGAGCAGCCAGTTTACTTCATCTTGCTGGGGTTGGATACTAGAGGCAACCCGATCGCCTTCTTTCCAGCCTTAGAGAATAATCTGATTCCTCCAGGGGAAACGGTCATTGTGCCCCAGGCAATTTCCGAATGGGTAATTCAAGATCCACCCGGATTAGTTGAAACCCATCTGGTATTCAGTCGATCGCCCCTGACTCAGTCCTATGCTGCCCTCAAGTCTTCTTCTAAGGAGAGCCGCCAGATTGGAGTGGTTCACAATCCCTTAGACCTTGCCCAGACGATTTTGCAAGATCTCCATGCCGCCAGTGCAGATATTTTGCCTAAAATTGACCTTCCTACCGATACCTATGCCTTAGATGTCAATGCCTGGGCAACGCTGGGCTTTCTCTATCAGGTCAGTGAAACTTGATTGGAGGCATGATCCTAAGCAACCTGATGACCCCGAACCACGTAGGCATAGTGAAGTGGATAGCCATTGACGTTATAGAGGGCATCTACCCAGCGAATAGCAGTTTCCCGATTTTTGAAAGAGCGCAGGACTCGTTCGCTGCCGTTGGCGTATTGAATACAGAGTTGCCAGATCATCCCTATCTCCTCTTAAAACCACACTTACTGTTTGGGGCAGTTCCCACACCCAGGCTGATTCAGCATTAAAATCACGGAGGCTCAGTGCAACGGGTTGTTGACTCGATCCTGTTGTATCAATGCTTTATCCGTTCTTCATCGATATCCTACTGGCTTTACATAAACTTTGCATTCAGTACAACTGGGGAATTCCGCTTCTGGTTTGGATACGATGGATAACGGTGAAGATACGATCAGCAAATACCGACCGCTTCTGGGTTGGTGACAAATTCCCTTGGAAATTGGCTAACGGAGGAGTGATCCACCTTTATGTACGACTGCATTATTGTAGGAGCTGGCCCCGCTGGTGGTAGCGCAGCTTATCATCTGGCGAAACGAGGGCGATCAGTTCTAGTGATTGAAAAAGAAGCACTCCCACGTTACAAACCCTGTGGAGGTGGAGTGTCTCCCCAGGTGGCAGAATGGTTTGATTTTGATTTTAGTCCTGCCGTTTCCCTCAAGGTCAATGCCATTCGCTATACCTGGAAAATGGGCGATCCGGTGGATTCAAGCCTGGACAACATGGAACCGATCTGGATGGTGCGGCGGGATGTGTTCGATCACTTTTTAGTTCAGCAGGCCCAGAAACAGGGGGCTGAACTCAAGGACAGCCTGGAGGTTAAGGGGATTGAGTTCCAGAGCGATCGCTGGCAGGTCAATACAGTAAACGGCAGTTTTTCAGGTCGTTATTTAATCGCTGCGGATGGGACGAAGGGGCCAACGGCAAACTGGCTGGGGTTCAAACAGCGCAAACGGCGGCTGGCTGGGGCATTGGAAGCGGAAGCTCCGGTGGAGAATGGTTCCCAGGTGATTCACTTTGATTTTGGTATGGTCAAGAACGGCTATATCTGGAACTTTCCCAAGGCAGACGGCTATTCCATTGGCATTGGCACCTTCCGAGGCGGCGAACCCCAGGACTTCAAGCAAATCTTAACGGAGTACGCCAAAACCTTTGATGTCTCCCTTAGCTCGTGTAAGCAGTATGGCCATCCGATCGGACTATGGGATGGAACCCAGACGTTGCACACTCAGAATGCAGTGCTGGCCGGTGAAGCGGCCTGTGTCGTTGATCCCTTTACGGCAGAGGGGATTCGTCCCTCTATATTTAGCGGGGTGAAAGCGGCAGAGGCGATCGATCGGGCTTTGTCGGGGGATGCCAATGCCCTGGAACACTACACGGAAATCATCAATCAAGAGTGGGGCGATGACATGGTGTGGGCCCAGCGGCTCGCCCAGGTGTTTTATCGAGTTCCAAATGTTGGCTACAGGCTCGGCATCAAGCGGCCTTCAGCGACGGAACGGATGGTGCAAATTCTCTCTGGGCAATTACGGTACAGTGATGTTGCAAATCGAGCTTTAAAGCGGTTGAGTTCAGGATTGATTCCGGGAATGAGGGGGTGAGCTGCTGCTTACTGAAGATAGGCGGGTAAATCAGGTCGAGGACGAATCAGATCCGGTAAGGCCGTCACCATCTCAGGGCTTTGAGACGGCTGATAAACCCCTGACCATGCGGCGAAGAGTCGATCGGCTTGTTCAATCAGCTTTGATTCAGACGGCAGATTCCCCACTATAGGTTGTGTTCCTACTCCATTCAACCTCGTTCGCCAGCCGATCGGTAATCCAGCCACGCTGTTGTAAACACCCGATAAAGCTCCCACCAGACAGCAAACGATCTGAGGATGGGAAGTTAGACGGATCGATCGTCGCAGGGAGAGCTGGAAGAAGTTCGGTGTGCTAAGAAACCCGTATAGGGCCATCGCAATGGGGGCGGGATCGATCGCTGGATTTTGGGAAACTGGCATCAGGCTTTTTATCATTGCTAAACCATAACCCTGTTCCAAACAACTCTGAACTTGCTGCAATTGCTGGGTTAGGAGGAAATCTCGATCGTGCAAATCCAGATCGGTTAACAAACGGGGGATCAGGTCATGGGGGTGGAGCTTTTCTTGAAGCGCCAGGGCGAGGGTGTATCCAATCACGATCGCTCCCGTTGCCAGGTTTGCTGAGTGCTGCCTGCGGGTCATGGATGGTTCAGTGATGGTCTGTTCAATCCGGTGGGGGAGATGGCGAAGATGGTCGTGGTGAAAGAGGGCGATCGGGATGGTTGTAATCGCCAGGCTGCCCTGAACTGAAACCGTAATCGGCTGCCCCTTCGCATCCAACGGAACGCTTTCTGCCCTATCCTCCAAATGACTGGAATTACATGGATCACCATCTTTTGCTTCAGAAAGCGGTTGCACCAGGTCTTCTGTTTGTTGAATCAGGAGCTTGCCCCAGCCGTTCTGAGATCCCCAGTCCTTCTTTGCGATCGGATCGATCCGATCTGAAGGAGGAAATTCCCACAGTTTTTCCCTTCGACCGGGAATAGAGGACTGGGCAGAGGAGAGAGCGGCGTTCGGGCGGATTGAGTGGTCAGTACCAATCATTTCCCCAATGGCTGCCCCCAGGAAGGCTCCTCGAAACCGATCGCGCAGTGAATATTGCATTCTCTAAGGGTCAAACTCTAAGGGTCAAACAAAATGATCAAGGCAAGTGGAACTCAGAAACAAAATCCGCGTCGGTCATACCGAAGCCAGCATCACTCGAAGCGATACAAATTATGAACGATGTTCCCAAGGTGAAAAGTTGGGGTATAAAGTTGGGGTCTGAACGGGTTTCCCTTGCAGTTCGTTACGATTAGCCTTTAATCTGCCAAAAGATTGAACCACATTTTGGGTTCATTGGAATATTGCTTGGAATTTGAACAGTCCGCCGACCCGTTGCCAGAGCTATGCGTATTCGACTCCCAATCCCTACCCTCAATTCTCAGACTTCTAGTTCTCGTCCTCCCAGTTCCTTGTTTACTCCTATCTTATTGAGATTGTTCTTGAGATTGTTCAAAATTACCCGCATTAGCCATTTACCGATCGCATTGTTGCCGATCGCGCTGTTGGTGTTTAGCCTGGGACAGATTCCTGCCAGTAGTCAATCCCCTGAGGTCAGCGATCCAGCCAGCGATCCGGTTACGGAACCCGCCCCCGCAACCTCTCCTTCAAACCGGATTCGTCCTACCCTCACCTTAGGCAGTGAAGGGGATTCAGTTTCAGAACTACAAGCCATGCTGAAACTGCTGGGATATTATTCGGGGGCTGTGGATGGAGTTTATCGGGCAAGTACGGCGGCGGCGGTTTCTGCCTTTCAGCAAGCAGTAGGACTACAAGCCGATGGCATTGCTGGCCCGGATACCTGGGGTCGTCTTTTGCCACCCTCTCCTCCTGCGGATACAACGGCAACGGCTTCTGAACCAACGACCTTTCCTTCACCCACGATCGCACCTGGATCCGTCCCTACGAGTTCTACCCCCAGTCCCAGTCCGGTTCCGCCTGCGAGCCCTACTCCACTTCCTGCCGCGAGCCCCACTCCTGTTGCTCCGGCACCTACCGAACCGTCTCCTCCCGCCACCCCAGATAGCCCAGCTCAACCAGAACAAAGGGCGGACGAACAAGCTGCTCTCGTGGACATTGATTTACCCATTTTGCGGGTTGGGATGCAGGGGCCAGCAGTGGCTCGCTTACAGGATCGGCTGACGGCATTGGGCTTTTTTAACGGCATCATTGACGGCATTTTTGGATCAGAAACCCTGGCGGCGGTTCAGTTGGCGCAACGGAATTATGATCTGGAACCAGATGGAGTCGTTGGCCCAGCCACCTGGACTGTTCTACTACAGCAATAATCCAGCCACCACAGTTCTAATGCGGCAAACCTATCAGCGACACAGAGACAGCGATCGCACCTGGTTGCGGCAACCTTTGGTACGGAAAATTCCCTGACTGTGATGATTGCGGTTTTTTACTCAAAGATAAACTTCAGTTAATGATGAGCAAGTTTTGTTAATAGGGCTTTAACCGGTTGGGGGAGGGTGTTATCTTAAATTCATGGCACAGAAATCAATACATCAACAACCCAAAACCAGCTAGATTAAAGCCCTGTGTCTCCCGCTCTTAGTCTAGGCGTAGCACTCCTCGCTACAGCGAAATGCACCCTTAATGAACGTGAGATTGCGTCTAGCCAAATGCAAAAGTTACCTCCTGAGGCATGCAAGGCACGCACCACTGTAGCTCTATAGTCTCCTAAGAGACGGGGCATTCTGAGCTGTAGGCAATTGAAGCTACGATTTTTGTTCACCAACTAGTAACTATTTTGCTCACGTCCACTCGTAACCTTAAGTTTAGTAGATTCGATCGTTTCAATCGTTTCAATCAACATCTACAATGGGGCTGACACTGGGTTAGCCTCATTTGACGTTTTTAGGAGTCAATTTTTAGGAGTAAATTCTTCCCAAACTTCAGGAAGGGGATATCGCTTCATTTCCTGCTCCCTTCCCTGATTGCAAAATTTTCAGGCGCGATGCCTGCGCTACGGATTCTCTTTCCCGTTTCCTGGCAGACAAGATGCCCGGGCTACGGATTCTCTTTCCACTCCCTACTCCCTACTCCCCACTCCTCCTACTGCGAAACCAATTCCGTCTGATAGCGAATTCCTGCCTGCCGGAACCGATCGAGTGCCTGTTGCAGGCGATCGCACTCCGCAATCAAGCTGATCCGCACATACCCTTCTCCTCCCGTTCCGAACGCATTACCCGGAGTCACAACAACCCCCGTTTGCTGGAGGACAGAAAGCGCGAAATCCGTTGAGCTAGTATTGGGTGGGCAGGGAACCCAGAGATACATGGTGGCTTTAGTCTTGGGAACCGTCCATCCCAGTTCGGCCAGTCCTTGAATCAGAAAGTCGCGGCGGCTGCGGTAGCGGGCCTGAACTTCGTGGAGGTAAACATCGGGCAGTTGCAGGGCCGTTTCAGCGGCAGCCTGGAGAGCCGTAAAAATGCCGTAGTCCAGATTGGTTTTGAGGGTACGTAACCCCTGGATGATATGGCGATTACCGACGACAAAGCCAACCCGCCATCCGGCCATATTGTAGGTTTTGGATAGGGTGTGGAACTCTACGCCGATTTCCTTCGCCCCAGGAATCTCTAGCAGGCTGGTGGGCTGATAGTGATCGAAGGCTAATTCTGCATAGCACAGGTCGTGAACCAGCAAGATTTCGTGCTTCCGAGCAAAGGCCACAATGTCCTCGAAAAATTCACGGGGAGCAGTGGCGGCCGTTGGGTTGTTGGGATAGTTGAAGTAGAGCACCTTCGCCTGTTGGGCAACGGAATCGGGAATGGCTGCCAGATCAATCAACCAGTCATTTTCTGGCTTGAGGATCAGAGGATGAATCTGTCCGCCTGCAATCAATGGCCCACGAAAATGCGCTGGATAGGCCGGGCTGGGCACCAAAACCAAATCCCCAGGGTTAATATAGGCGATCGCCAGATGGGTTAACCCCTCCTTTGATCCCAGCAGGGGCAGCGCCTCACCATCCGGATCCAGCTTCACCCCATACCGCCGAAAGTACCAGTCGGTAATTGCCCCCCGAAAGTTAGCCGTTCCCTCAAACGGAGGATACCCGTGGTTGGCTGGATTCTGTAACGCAGCGATCGCAGCTTCCACTACGGGTTGAGGCGTGGCCCCATCCGGATTGCCCATTCCCAGGTCAATCAGATCTAAGCCTTGCTCTCTGGCTCTGGCCTTTAACTCATCCAGGCGAGCAAATACGTAGGGCGGCAGGGTATTCAGGCGATCGGCAGGTGTAATCCAGTCGAGAGTCATAGTTTGGTTAGGGAGTAGGGAGTAGGGAGTGGGAATAGGGAGTAGGGTAGAGGCAAGGCACGTTCGTTGAACAACTCCGAGGAACCGATCGCCCATACAGGGAGTAGGGTTTAATCCAAAGGAGCGGGTTGAGGCTGGGATCTGAAACTGGATTCCTGGGAACGGATATCTGTGGTGGGGGCTGTAGTGGAAACCATTGCGGCCATGAGTTGGGTGGGGGTGACTTCAAAGGGCAGATGGTGGAGATCGGAACCGGGACGGCAGGCCACTTCGGCCGATCGTTGCAAATCGGCCAGGGTGACATCCAGCAAACCCAAGTCCGCCAAACTCTGGGGCAGACCAATCTCCTCATAGAACTTGAGCAGTTGTTGCCGGGCGGTAGTAGCCAATAGATTACCCTGAATCATTTCCTCTAGCCGTAACTGCACCAAGATCCCGTAGGCCACCTTTTCGCCGTGCAGGGTGTGGTGGCTCTGGAGCAGGTGGGTGAGTCCATTGTGAACCGCATGGGCCGCCACGGTACGGCATTGCGCGCCGCCCAATCCACCAATCACTCCCGCCATTAACACAGAGGCATCTACTACATCTCGCCAAACCTGGCTACCGGGAGACTGGAGGGCAGCCGTAGACTTCTGGAACAGTAAATCTCGCAGGACTCTGGCTTGCTGAACGGCCGCAACGATCAGGCTTTGCTCAGAATGCCCACTGCTGATAGAGGCTTCATACCACTTGGCCAGGGCATCCCCAATTCCTGATACCAGGGTGCGTCGGGGAGCTGTCTGAATCAGGTCGTAGTCCAGGATCAACAAATCGGGGCACTTCGCCAATCCCACATCATATAAAAATGAACCCTGTTCAGAATAGACATTAGAAAGGGCTGTCCATGCAGCACAGGTGGCAGCCGAAGTGGGGATAGTCACGATGGGTAAGTGACCCTGGTGAGCTACCAGTTTCGCTGCATCTAGTGCTTTGCCTCCTCCCACACCAATCAATAGATCGGCTTGATGGTGAGAAACCGCTTGACGCAACTGATTAAGGCTGGTTTCACTACAGTCTTCGCCGTAGGAAGCTTGAGCCACCTGAAGGGACTGTTGGGCTAACGCAGGTTCCAGAAACGGTTGCACAACGGACAGGGTTCGATCGCCCCCCACTACAAGAGGACGCTGACCCAGCCGCGCGATCGCTTCTCCCATTTGAGACAGAATACCAGCCCCCCGAACCACCTGAGCTGGAGCGATGCTCAGGGTCAGGAAAGCAGGCGAAGGGGCAGTTGAAGGTGGAACGGAAAGAGAAATGTCTGTCATGGCGAAAACATAAATCCCCACCTAAAGGGATTAAGGCAGGGTAAAGATTACTTTACTACACTCATCTGGATCGATCCTAATTTGTTCCACCCCAAATCGTCTTTTCGACATGAGCCGTCCCAGGAAGCTAGGATTCGGCAGATTTGGGTAATTTGGCTAAATTATTCTGAAAAATCTCAATGTCCATCTGCTCATCCTCTCGATTCACCAGCGATCGCTTGACCTGGCCCAGGTAGAGCGGTTGAGATAGACCGGGTTCTGGATGAATAATTGTTCTGGCGCGAATTGTCAGCATTTCATTACTTTGCCCCCCCAAACGGCCGTAGGAGTACAGATCGCTGGCCGCTTGCTTCAGGGTGGCGGTTAGCTCAGATTCAGTAATGGCAGGAGGAACCACAATCACTGCCTGGGTTGCGCCCGAATCAAACACCGTTGTAAACCGTACGGCTCCGGGAATGACGGTTCGGGTAAACGGAACAATCCCCAGGGCAAACAATCCTGCCGTGAGGACGAGCAAAAATCCGGTTGCGCCCACTAAACGAAAACGTATTCCCCACTTGAAGAGAAACCCCAGGACAGCAATCAGTCCAAAGGCGATCGTGGTGATCCCTGCCCACTGGGCATAGGTTAGAAAAGCATCAGTCGTTAGCATAGGTTCCTTTTCACTCGTTGCTGACAAATCCGGCGGGTTCGGCTCCTTGGCGTTCCAGGGCCGCCTTCAGGGTATGCCAGGACAGATTGGCGCATTTAATTCTAACGGGAAATTGGGCCACACCCTGCATCACGTTGAGTTTGCGTAGCTCCTGGGGAAATTCTGCTTCTCCCCGCATCATGGACTGAAACGTTTGCACCATTTCCAGGGCTTCGGTGACGCTCTTACCCTTGAGCGCGTCTGCCATCAGATCCACCGAGGCCATCGCAATGGCACAGCCTTCACCCTCAAACCTGACATCTTCAATGGAATCGCCCTCGGCGTTCAGCTTCAGTGTTAGCTCGATCGTGTCCCCACAGGAGGGATTGTGCCCTTTCTGCTGGCGATCGATGGGAGTTGTACGTCCCCGATTTCGGGGTTTCTTGTATCGTTCTAGAATGACCTGTTGGTAGAGGTCACGTAAGTTATTTAAGGACATGACCAAACGCTAAGATTCACCATTCCTCCTTGATCCTAGCAGCGAGCGGTCAGAGAAAGAATAAAGCTGCTACTCTTCTTTTGGTTTTGGGCACTATGGGTTTGGGTTTGTACTTGTGTTTTCCGTTCAGTGCCGCTCTTTGTGCTGCATTTTGTATGGACTGTTGCTCATGTAGTTTGGAATAACCAGATATAGTTATGGTCAGGTCGGTTAATTAACCTGCCTGAATTGACTGAACGGTTAGCGATGCTGGCTTCTGGTTATTGCTCTAAGAGCACATTCCTAAATGTGTCTACTCCTATCCTGGAAGCTCTTTGAGCTGAAGCAACTATGAAAGCCGCTCCCTTTCCGTCTCCCTTTCCCCAGGACTCTACTGGTAATCTAGCACCGAGCGATCGGGCATCTGTGACTGAAGTAGCCACTCAAAAACTGGCGTTGGGGGTTGCTGCGGCCATGGGACAGGTGATTGATGTAACTGTGCATTTAGATAACGTGACACACCCTACAGCATCTACATCGCAAGTACAATCGTCGGACGAAGCGGCTGTTTCGTCCCCTAATCAGAACCGTCAGACAGGTTCCAATTCAGGTGGGGCGTTAGCAACGGGCGGGGGATCGTTTTCGACCTTCCTGGCTCCGCTGACTCAGGAAACCTTTAAGCAGGTCGTCAGCGATGTGGAGCAGAAGCTGATCGTGATGAACCAAACCCTGTCGATGTTGGATAATGTCCTCAGTTCTAAAGGGTTTGATGCCATCCTGAATGAAATGCTGCGATCGATCACCCTGAAAATTGGTGAGCTGCTCAATGCCGATCGAACAACGATTTTTTTGCTGGATGAAGAGAAGGACGAGCTGTGGTCGATCGTTGCCAAGGATGAGAGCGGTCATAATTTGGAACTGCGTGTACCCAAAACCCTGGGCATTGCTGGAGAGGTTGCCACGACGAAATCGGTTGTTAATATTCCCTACGATTTTTACAACGATCCCCGCTCCAAAACGGCCCAGGTGATTGATAAGAAAAATCATTACCGCACCTACACGATGCTGGCGATGCCCCTGTTGGATGAGCAGGGAGATTTAGTGGCAGTGGTGCAGTTAATCAACAAGCTGAAGGGGACTCACGATCGCCAGGATCCCCTGGATGAAAAGATTGATTTAGCTGGGTTCACTGCAACTGATGAGCAAGTGTTCCGCGACTTTGCGCCGTCGATTCGGCTGATTCTGGAGTCCTCTCGATCGTTCTACAAGGCTTCCCAGCAGCAACGGGCCGCCTCGGCCCTGATGAAGGCCACCAAGGCCCTGAGCCAGAGCAGCCTGGATCTGGAGGAAACCCTGAAGAAGGTCATGGATGAGGCCAAAGAGCTACTCCAGGCCGATCGCAGTACGTTGTGGTTGTTAGATCGGCAGCAGCATCAGCTCTGGACGAAAATTCCAATTAACGATCATCTGGAAGAAATTCGGATTCCTATGGATGCGGGTTTTGCTGGGCAGGTGGCCATGTCGGGCGAACCCCTGCTGATTCCCTTTGATCTGTACGAGCATCCCAACTCTGATACGGCCAAGGAAACCGATCGCAAAACGGGATACCGGACGTGCAGTATGTTGTGTATGCCAGTGTTTAATGCCGACGGGGAACTGATTGGCGTGACTCAACTGGTCAATAAGCAAAAGCAGGGAGAATATCCCCCCTACAATCCTGAAAACTACCCGGAAGCGCCGGACTGTTGGAGAGCCAGCTTCAACCGCAATGATCAGGAGTTCATGAAGGCGTTCAATATTCAAGCCGGGGTAGCCCTACAAAACGCCAAACTGTTCGCCACGGTGAAGCAGCAGGAACAAATGCAGCGGGACATTTTGCGATCGCTCTCCAATGGCGTAATTTCAACGGATAAAGAGGGCAGAATCATTGCTGCCAACGAGAGTGCCAGGGAAATCCTGGGACTGGAACCCTTCGATCCCCTGGAGGGACAGAAAGTTTCTGAACTCATCCACATCGAAAAGGGCGATTTTGCTAAATGGTTTAACGTTGCCCTGGATGCGCCGGATGATAAGAGCCGCCAGCAATACTATCCGGATCAAACGCTGCAAACCGTCAAGGGAGAGGAACAGCACAGCGTCAACCTGTCGATTAACACGATCGCCGATGCCAATGACAGTACTCAGGTGTCGGGGGTGCTGGTGGTGATGGATGATATCAGTGATGAAAAGCGGCTGAAGAGTACGATGTATCGCTACATGACTCAGGAACTGGCGGAACAGCTGATTAGCAGTGGCGCGAATTTGGGTGGCGAACGCAAGGAAGTATCGGTGCTGTTCTCCGACATCCGTAGTTATACGACGCTGACGGAAAGCATGGAGGCGGAGGAAGTCGTCACGATGCTGAATGAATACTTTGAGACGATGGTGGATGCGGTGTTCCAGTATAAAGGCACGCTGGACAAATACATTGGCGATGCGATTATGGCGGTGTATGGTGCGCCGTTGAACATGGACACCCATGCCTGGATGGCAGTGCAGACTGCGATCGAAATGCGCCATCGTCTAGTCGATTTTAATTCCCGGCGGATAGAAACACAGAAAATTAAAATTGGCATTGGTATCAACTCGGATTATGTGATTAGCGGCAATATTGGCTCAAACCGCCGGATGGAGTTTACGGCGATCGGGGATGGGGTGAACCTTGGCTCTCGGCTGGAAGGGGCCACGAAGCAATACGGCACAGACATCGTGATTAGTGAAAGCACCTATGAACCCTGCCGCGATCGAATTTGGGCTAGGGAGCTGGATTTGATTCAGGTGAAGGGGAAAAATAAGCCAGTCCGAATTTATGAATTATTGGGTTTTCGCTCTGACCCACTACCGAATGAAAAGAAGCGGGTGATCGAACTCTATGATCAGGGACGGGAATTTTATCTGGAACGGAAATTCAGCAAAGCGATGATGGCTTTTGGCACCATTCTGGAAGAGATTGATCAGGAGGAGAAATCTGCAAAGCTTTACCTCAAGCGTTGCCAGCATTGGTTGGATCATCCCCCTACGGATGAGACATGGAAGGATGGAGTCTGGAAACTGGAGGAGAAATAGGGGCAGTTTTGCGTCAGTCAGTCGTTAAGGGTGGCAATATAGTGGGGCAAAAGCTCTTACAGAATTCATCAGGAATTTCTACCTGAGTAAAGTAGGTTACTCCTTTGTGAAAAAGCATCAGAGCAGCCCAATAACCTCCATGCTCAGACTGGAATACAGAAGCACTACTCATTTCTCTAATTCGCATCCTAGAAGGGATCGTTGCTGTTAGGTGCTCAATTCTCCCATCGGCAAACACAGTTAAAATTTCTTCCGCTTGATACTCATCTCCCTTCTGCAAAAAGTGCATTGTCATTGCAGGGTGCAAGGAGTAATTGTGGGGGTCTGAAAATATAGAGGTTGACTCAAGATTGGTAATCTCATCAGCATTATTTGCCAGCACCTCTTTGGCAAGAGCGATAATCTCGTTAGCTGGAACACTATTAACCTTGTTTGGCACGAAGTCAAATAACGGCATTGCGTGTACTTCAATCACTGTTTACAACTACTGATTATGGATAACCAATAAGAATTTGGTGAAGCAGTTTTCCACCTTACCATTTCTCCCAGACTACGACTTAGCTTTCACCAGATTTGTAAGCGATCGGGTCAGCACCATGATACCGAAGTGATGAGAATCGCCTCTGCCGAGGATCCAATCTCCCCACCAGTTCCATGCTCCCGCTGCCCAAACTCCTTATCAGTGCTGTCTTGGTGGTGATAGGTCGTAGAGTTGGCGAACTGGAAAAACTCACCGGCGTTGGCAGTTGCCGAGCGATCGCGGTTTTGAGGGCTTTGAACCTGACATAGGAACCGGCTAGACAGTTGATGATCACCCCATCCCCGGTGCTGGTCTTAGAGTTGGCATTGCGGGTTTCCTGGTTTCGCCCCTTAGACTTTTCATCCCAGAGCGGTGGATGCCAAAATAGTGGGAGCTTTCAAACTATGGGGGTGACGCTATAATTTAGCCGACTTTGACCCTCCTGACTGAACTTTTATTCACAGATCTAAATGTTCGAGCAAACCTTCAAAAATATTGATGATGTTCTCTGGAAGGAGGCAGGCTGCACGACGGAGTTGGACTATACGGAGCAAACTTCGTGGCTACTGTTTCTGAAGTATTTGGATGATCTGGAGCATGAGAAGGCTTTGGCAGCGGAGCTATTGGGCAAGCCGTATACGTTCATTTTGGATGAGGAGTATCGCTGGTCGTCTTGGGCTGCGCCGAAGAAGGCAGATGGCAGTCTGGATCATGACCATGCTTTGATTGGGGATGATTTGATTGATTATGTGAACCAAAAGCTGTTTCCCTACCTCCAGGGGTTCAAGCAGCGAGCCAGCAGCCCAAACACGATCGAGTACAAGATCGGGGAGATTTTTAGCGAGATTAAGAATCGGTTCCAGAGTGGCTATAGCCTGCGGGATGCGCTGGAATATATTGATGAGTTGCGGTTTCGATCGCAGCAGGAGAAGCACGAGCTATCGCACCTGTATGAAGCCAAGATTCGGAATATGGGCAATGCGGGGCGAAATGGGGGTGAGTATTACACGCCGCGTCCGTTGATTCGCGCCATGATTCGGGTGGTGAAGCCGCAGATTGGGGAACGCATTTACGATGGAGCCTGCGGGTCTGCCGGGTTCTTGTGCGAGAGCTATGACTATTTGCGCCAGGGGAAGCTGACGACGAAGCAGCTTGAGCAACTTCAGACGAATACGTTTGTGGGCAAGGAGAAGAAAAGCCTGGCTTATGTGATTGCCATCATGAATATGATTTTGCATGGGATTGATGCGCCGAATATTATCCACACCAACACGCTGACGGAAAACCTCAGCGACATCCAGGATAAAAACCGCTTCGATGTGATCCTGGCGAATCCACCCTTTGGCGGTAAGGAACGAAAGGAGATTCAGCAAAACTTTCCCATCAAAACCGGGGAAACGGCGTTTCTGTTTTTGCAGCACTTCATCAAAATGCTGAAGGTGGGCGGCAGAGCGGCAGTGGTGATCAAAAATACGTTCCTGTCGAACTCAGATAATGCCTCCCGTGCTTTACGTCAGGAACTTCTGAGCAGTTGTAATCTCCACACGATTTTGGATTGTCCTGGTGGTACGTTCATCGGAGCTGGAGTTAAAACTGTAGTGCTTTTCTTTGAGAAAGGCACACCCACTCAAAAAATCTGGTACTACCAACTCGACCCAGGGCGAAATATGGGCAAAACCAATGCCCTGAATGATGAGGATTTGCGCGAGTTTGTAGAGCTACAGGCGACGTTTGCCGAGGCTGAAAAATCCTGGCTGGTGGATATTGTCGATGTGGAGCAGCACTCCTTTGATCTGTCGGTAAAGAACCCCAATAAGGCAGAAGAATCGGCACTTCGAGAGCCGCAGGAAATTATGGACGAGATCACGGCTTTGGACTCAGAGAGTGCAGAGATTTTGGCTGGGATTGGAGGGATGTTGCGCGGTTGATAGACTGTATTAGCTCGCCCTGGGTTTTCAAAGCAATTTGGGAGAAACAACCATGAAAAACATCAAAATCATTGTCGAAAAGCATCCTGAGGGCTATGTTGCCTATCCATTAGGAATTCAGGGGATTGTCGTAGGGGAAGGGGATACCTATGAAGCAGCCTTAAATGATGTGCGATCGGCAATCTTATTTCACATTGAAACGTTTGGAGAGTCGGTTCTGGAGTCTGAATCTTCGATCCTCGAAGCCTTTGTGGCAGAGGCAAGCGTGTAATGGCAAAGTTTCCCGTCGATGCACCCAAAGCAAAGGTCATTAAAGTGCTTGAGGGGTTTGGTTTTGTGATTGTCAGAGAAAAGGAGCATATTTCTATGGTTCGACAAAACCCTGATGGCAGCAAAACTCCTTTAACACTGCCAAACCATAATCGCATCAAGGGTTCTACGCTCAGAAGTATCTGCACTCAATCTGGTATTTCACGAGATGATTTTATTGCCGCTTATGAGCAAGTGTAGAAATGTACTGACTCTGATTGCAGCACTGGATGTAAAGAGTGCAGAGATCTTAGCTGGAATTGGGAGAATGCTATGAAAGATAGATGGACAAGTAAAACTCTTGGCGAAGTGTGCATTGTTGAAAGGGGAAGTTCACCACGCCCGATTGAAAAATATTTAACTGATAGCTCTGATGGTGTTAATTGGGTAAAAATTGGTGATACTAAAAATGTCGATAAGTACATATATTCAACAAAGCAAAAAATAACAAGAGAGGGAGCAGAGAAATCAAGACGAGTTGAGCCAGGAGACTTCATCCTCTCGAATTCTATGTCTTTTGGTAAGCCTTACGTAATGGCAACTAGTGGATATGTACACGACGGCTGGTTTATTCTGCGGTTGTCAGACAATATTGATACAAATTTCTTCCATTACCTTCTATCTTCTGAGCTAGTTCAGACTCAGTTTATTTCCCTAGCCGCAGGGTCAGTCGTCAAAAACATAAGTAAGGATCTCGTAAAAAGAGCAATACTTCCGATTCCACCACTTCCTGAACAAAAGCAAATCGTAACGATTCTGGATGAGGCGTTGGAGGGGATCGATCGCGCGATCGCCAACACCGAAAAGAACCTCACCAACACCCGCGAACTATTTGAAAGCTATCTAAATGCCGTTTTGTCTGGAAAAGGCAGGCAATGGAAAGAAACAACGTTGGGTAAAGAAATTAATTTGTTGACCGGATTTGCATTTAAAAGTAGCGGTTACACCGATTCAGATAAAAGCATTCGACTGCTGAGAGGTGACAATATCATCCCAGGTTCACTGCGTTGGGATGGTGTCAAGAGATGGCCAGAATCTAAGGTCAATGAATATCTCCGCTATCAATTACAAGAAGGTGATGTAGTTCTTGCAATGGATCGTCCCTGGATAAAAACGGGTTTGAGACGTGCACAAATTTCTAAAGATGACCTCCCATGTTTGCTAGTTCAACGAACTGCATGTCTTCGTGGAGGTGACAATCTTGAGAACCGCTTTCTTTTGTACTTGATTAGTGGGCGTGCGTTTACACAACACGTATTAGGTAGTCAGACAGGGCTTAGTGTCCCCCATATCAGTGGGAAACAAATTCAAAGTTTTAAGTTTAGTAAGCCTTCTCTTAGGGAACAGTACAGCATTATTGATTCTCTTGATGAACTAAAGTCAGAGACCAAACGCCTCGAAGCCATTTACCAACAAAAACTTGCCGCTCTCAACGAACTCAAACAATCCATTCTGCAAAAAGCCTTCACAGGTGAACTCACCGCAGACACCACCAACCAGATAACAAAAGCCGCCAAAGAGGTTGTTGCCGCATGAGCAATGACCTGGCTCAACCGGGAGATCTGCTGTTTCAAGAGATTGGACAGCTCATTGATGCCGCCAAACAGCGAGCCGCTGCTGCCATCAATGCCGAGATCACCCTGTTGTACTGGCAGGTCGGCCACCGCATCCAAACCGAAGTGCTGCAAGGTCAGCGAGCCGAATACGGCAAACAGGTCATTGGCACCCTCTCTCGCCGCCTTACCCAGGCATACGGCAAAGGCTGGGGCGAACGACAACTCCACTACTGCGTCATGCTGGCAAGCGTTTTCCCCGATCGGGAGATTCTGCACACAGTGTGTTCAAAATTGAGCTGGTCGCATCTCCGGCTGCTCATCAGCATCGACGACCCCCTCAAACGCGACTTCCTGCGAGAAATCGAGCAATTCTTGCTGGAACTGGGGGCAGGTTTCACCTTTGTTGCTCGTCAAAAGCGGCTACAAATCGACAACGACGATTTTTACATCAATCTTCTCTTCTACAACCGCAAACTAAAACGCCTGGTCGCTATTGAGCTAAAACTGGGTGCTTTCCGTCCCGAACACAAAAGCCAGATGGAACTGTATCTCCGCTGGCTTGCTAAATATGAACAAGAGCGCGATGAACTCCCCCCGCTGGGAATAATTTTATGTGCAGGCAAAAAGCAAGAACAGATCGAACTCCTGGAACTCGATAAAAGCGGCATTCATGTCACCGAATACCTGACTGTGCTACCCCCCAAAGAAGTGCTGCAAAACAAACTGCATGAGGCGATCGTCTCAGCCCGCCGTCGTCTCCTACCCTCCCAGAATGAGCCATCATGAACAAAAGAGACAGCCCAGTCGCGTACCCCCGGACTCCTCGTAGGACAGCTTGGCGATGCCTTCTTTGAACCCCTGCCCGAAGAGGAACTCCAACAATGGGAATGAGCTGATAACCGTTGCTGAAATCAATTTGCAGTCCTAAACAATGCCCGTTTTTGAATACGACAACAACAAGAGCCAGACTAACCTCCTCAAACATGGGATTGATTTTGTAGAAGCACAGCAACTGTGGAACGACCCTAATCTGCTCGAAATTCCCGCTAGAACAAAAGATGAGGCAAGGTTTTTAGTCGTGGGTAAAATAGAAAACAAGCATTGGTCAGGAGTCATCACCTACCGGGGTCAAAACATTCGGATTATTTCCGTCCGTCGATCGCGCATAGAAGAGGTTGCCCTGTATGAAAGCTGAAGAATTTGACCGAAAATTTGACGCGGGTGAAGATATTACCTCAGCCCTTGACCTATCCCAAGCCAAGCGTTACCACTCCGAGCAAAAAACCATCAGCATCGACCTCCCCGTGTGGATGCTGGAATGGATTGAGCAAGAAGCCGATCGCTTGGGAATAACGCCCCAGTCCATCATTCAAACCTCCTTAGCCGAACATTTAGCCATCCACAAACCAACGTGAACGAAGCCGACACCCGCGCCGAACTGATCGATCCTGCCCTCCGAGAAGCCGGTTGGGGCGTTGTCGAAGGTAGCAGAATTCGGCGAGAAGTGATCGCCCCCGGTCGCTTGGTCGGTAACGGTAGGCGCGCTCAACCCGACATTGCAGATTATGTGCTGGTGTATCGCGGCGAAAAATTGGCTGTCATTGAAGCCAAAAAGCGCAGCGCACGCGACACAGAAGGCGTGGGCCAGGCCAAAAAGTATGCCGAAAAACTCGAAACCCGGTTTGCCTACTCCACCAATGGCGACGGCATCTACCAGATCGATATGCGGACTGGAACAGAAGGCTACATCAGCCACTATCCCAGTCCAGATGAGCTATGGAAAGCTACCTTCAGCACAGACAATGAATGGCGCGACCGCTTCGCCGATATTCCCTTTGAAACCCGCAGTGGCACCTGGGAAGCCCGCTACTATCAACACAACGCCATCAAGCATGTATTGGAAGCAATCGCAGAAGGGCGCGATCGAATTCTAATCACAATGGCAACCGGCACCGGCAAAACCCTCGTTGCTTTTCAGATTACCTGGAAACTGTTTCAAAGCCGCTGGAACCTCAGTCGCCAACCCACTCGCCGCCCCCGCATCCTGTTCCTCGCCGATCGCAATATTCTTGCCAACCAAGCCTACAACGCCTTCTCTGCCTTCCCCGATGATGCCCTGGTGCGAATTGATCCTGAAACCATTAAAAAACGAGGCAGAGTTCCTAAAAATGGCAGCGTCTTCTTCACCATTTTTCAAACCTTCATGGCTGGACGAGACGAGGCTGGCAACCCCACCCCCAACTTTGGCGACTATCCTCCCGACTTCTTCGACTTGATCATCATTGATGAATGCCACCGGGGCGGCTCCAACGACGAAAGCACCTGGCGCGGCATCCTGGAATACTTCTCACCTGCCGTACAGCTAGGGCTTACCGCCACTCCCAGACGAGAAAACAACGCCGACACCTACGCCTATTTTGGTGATCCAGTCTACACCTATGCCCTCAAAGACGGCATCAACGACGGGTTTCTGACCCCCTTCAAAGTTCGGCAGATTGATACCACCCTGGACGAATACATCTACAGTGCTGATGATGAACTGATTGAAGGAGCGATAGACGAGGACAGAACTTACACTGAAGCTGACTTTAACCGCATCATTGAGATTGCCGAACGGGAACGCTACCGAGTTCAACTGTTCATGGAAGCGATCGATCAGAACCAGAAAACTCTGGTGTTTTGCGCCACTCAGGATCATGCCCTGGCAGTGCGCGATCTGATCAATCAAATGAAAATCAGCACTGAGCCAAACTACTGCGTTCGGGTCACTGCCGACGATGGCAAATTAGGCGAACAGCACCTCAGCACCTTTCAAGACAACGAGAAAAATATCCCTACCATCCTCACCACCTCCCAAAAGCTCTCCACGGGAGTCGATGCCCGCAACGTTCGCAATATTGTGCTGATGCGCCCGATTAACTCAATGATCGAGTTCAAACAAATTATCGGTCGCGGCACCCGCCTCTTCGATGGCAAAGACTACTTCACCATCTATGATTTTGTCGAAGCCTACGAACACTTCAACGATCCAGAATGGGATGGTGAACCACAAGAGCCAGTGCGAGTCACATCCGATCGGGTACGCGAACCCCAAGGCGAATATACAGTATCCCCAGACACCAGCCATCAAAGCCGCGAAGGAACATCCCGCCGCCCTCAGACCATCAAAATTAAGCTGGCTGACGGCAAAGAACGCACTCTTCAACACCGAATGTCTACCAGCTTTTGGAGTCCCGACGGTAAGCCCATGACGGCTACTGAATTTGTGGAACGGTTATTTGGAGAAATTCCAGAGCTGTTCAAAAACGAAAGCGAACTCCGGGAACTCTGGAGCCACCCAGGCACCCGCAAAGCCCTCCTGGAAGGACTATCTGAAAAGGGCTATGGCAACGAACAACTGACCGAAATTAGCCGCCTAATTGACGCTGAGAAAAGCGATCTATATGACGTGCTGGCATACATTGCCTACGCATCTGAACCCATCAGCCGACGCGATCGAGTCATCGCCCGCAAATCGCTGATCTTCTCCCGTTACAGCGGCAAACAGCAAGAGTTTCTCGACTTTGTGCTTGAGCAGTACATTAAAGCCGGTGTTGGAGAACTTGATCAGGACAAACTCCCTCAATTGTTGGAACTGAAATATCACGACCTGAGAGATGCCCTTGCCGATTTAGGTAGCGTTTCCGAAATTCGAGGAGCGTTCATTGGATTTCAGGAGTATTTGTACTCCCAGGAAGGAGCCGCATAAATTACAGGCGTTGATTCAGCTTTGATCCAATTTTCATGCTCTGGGGTACTGCTCAGGGTGCATCTTCCCATTCCGGTGTCAGGCTGCGATAGTCGTACTGTTCGGCTCCGGGATGGCAGGCCACACAGCTTCGGACGGTTACTCGATCGCTCCCAAATTCGACATTGGGATGAAGAACGCGGAAATAGCGAGAGCTTCGCAGGCGGTAGGGCGTGGCTTCGTTGCTGCGGAGGGGACGCGAGTAAAAAGAAATATAGTTCCAGACGACGTAGATGCTGGGTTCTGAGATGGGCGTGATTTGTACCCCATAGTGGGTGGGATTGGTTAAGACCGTCCGCCAGGTTTCCGTAGGCATGGTCGCAGGCGGTAAACCGACATGGCAAGAGGCACAGTTTTCTAGATACAGTTCTTGGCCCAACTGAAATTCTGGCAGCACTGGATCCACGAGTCCCTCAGGGGCAGGAGAGATGACCTGAGCGATCGCGCCTGCCGTTGAATTGGAACGTTCGCCTGAATTAGCCCCGTTTCCCGATCGCGCCTGTGCCAGTCCCAGTCCGCCCAGCACACTCCACAGCAAAACCAGCCCAAACAGCAACAGGAGCCGTCCGCGCTTCCAGAGGGAGGAATGGGGCGATCGAGGGGGAGGGGGCGTTGGTGGGAAAAGGGGTTGAACGGGAGGCATACACAGTGGAGCAGTGAAACGTATGATGGGCTGAATTCAGGGGATGGGCATGGCCGATCCTATTGCCTGACTTGCAGGAATCCTTCATCAGTTTAATCAGCTTAAGCGACAACCGACAGGGTTGCAGCAGGAAAGTGTTTCTGAATCACCTGTTGGAGTTTCGCGGAGTCGAGGGGTTTACTCAGAAATTCAGATGCTCCAGCCATCTTAGCTCTGACGCGATCGACCACGGAATCATGTTTGGTCAGGATAATGATGGGAGTGGTTTGAAAGTCAGGGGTTTTACGGAGAAAGGCACATAAATCATAACCGTTGGCGTTGGAGGTGGCGGGATCCAGGAAAATCAGCCTGGGTTTGCGTTCTTGCAGTAAAGCCATACCTCGCAGCGGGTTGAGAATGATCAGCACCTCATACCCTAATGGTTTAAGGGCTTGGGCAATGGCATGACCGACACCAGGATTTTCATCAATGCAGGCCACCAGGATTTTAGGGGTGACAGGTGCAGAAACCAGAGTATGGGCTGGCTTGGAGGAGAGGGAAGGTAGATCAGGGATTTCTTTAAGTTGAATCATGCCCCGGCGGATCCAGGGGATCAGGGAGCGCACGACGATCGGCAGGGGTTGCTGCATTTCCAGGGCAATATCCCAGAGGGTGTGCTGTCCCCGCATCAGGCGCAGCATACTTTTATAGGATTGAGAGGTCTGCGATTCTAACAAAGCCCGATTTTGTAAGACTGGAGAGAGATCGGGGGAAAATTGCACCATCAATTCCTGCAAAAAGCCCAGCCCGCAGTCGCGCCATTGCTCTCGAAACGTTTGGGCATCTCGAATCAGTTGCTCCACGGATAGGAAAGTGAACTGTTGCGGAATTTGCTGACCGGGGAGCCACTGAGTCGTGAAAAACTTTTGCCCCAGCACTACAAATACGACCTCCTGCACCACATTTTGAATCACAGCTTTATACTGGCTGGGACTGATGCACCCCTGGCCGATCGCCTGATTCAGCAGATCAATTTCCCACAAATCTGCGTCAGACTGAGCCTGGATCAGCCAGTTGGTACCAAAGCACTCTGGACAACAGTGTTTGAACGATCGATACCAGCGGCGCACTGGATGGACACCCCCCGTGGCATAGACAATCCGACCCAGGTAGAAGTAAATATGCCATTGCAGTGAGGACTGCTTCCCGTGGGTGATGACGAGTTTTCCCGTTGCCACCTGTTGATGTAGCAAGAGTAGATTTTGGGCAATTTTCGTAATCCCTTCCAATTCCATCGCCATAGGTCTTTTTCCGCAATACTACGCTCCACCCTGAATCCCGCAGATCCTAATCCCATCATGCGGGTTAAGCAAAACAGACTCAGTAGATCGCAAATTCATTCTAGAGAGGGTAAATAGATGGCTGTGATGACTGGGAAATGTCGCTCGACAGCCTGAGAGAGAAACTCCAACATGGTCTTGAGACTAAAGAGTTCTCGGTAAACGACCCGTCCTCCTCGTTGAGTACGGCTCACAAAGAACCAGAGCAAATACACCCAGAGATTGACCAAAATAAACGCCAGAGCCACAAACAGCAAACGGGTGACTGGATTCTTGCTCGTGGTGCGGATACGGCACCCATTTTTCATCCTGTAGCTGGTCTCGATACCGAAACGGTCTTTGTAATGCTGATGCATCTGCTCCAAAGCAACCCTCACACGATGCACCACGTATAGGGTGTATTGGATACCATGTTTCCCTTTGAACCCTTTGTAATAGCTGCAAATCACCCGCATCTGACAGGTAACTGAACCATATTGAGGGCTGTTGAGGGTATAACGGGTGGCATAACTTTTGCGCCCAATCAACAACTGGCGAGTACCTCCACGTTTGCCTCGAATTACCGCAGGCATGAGAAACGGAATATTGAGAGCTTTGAGCCAACGAATGACTGGTACACTATAGAACCCACGGTCAAGATAAAGCCGTTTGACGCGGACTCGTAAGGGAGTCAGCATGGCTAATAAATAAGTGATGGTTGCAACCAATGTTTCATGCCGATGCACGGCATGAATACCCAAAGTAACCCGTTTGTTACGACAAATCACATAGACGGTGGCATAGGCAAAGAACGAAGTCGTGCCTGCCTTAGCTTGAGAGCGGTAGATGTAAGGCTCAGTGGCGACGTTCACACTGCCGTAATAGGGAATCAGATGGAGGTCAATGGCAATACGATGCTTGCCCTTACGAATTTTTGGGGGGATGCGGCTTTGCAGAGCGGCATTGAGTTGAGATTCCAGAGTTGTGATATCGTCTAACTTATCGAGATGATAGCGAATGCCATTGCCACTGGGTACGCCCTCCAATCGTTGTGTTGTGTGTTCAATGCTATCGCTGCGACTGGCGGCCCGTAGCAAAATCTCAAACAGATCTTGGAGTGTGTATCCACCTTGCATGTCCAGGGATAAGTGTTCCAATAGGCAGTCGAGGGCTACCTCCAACGTCGCTTCATCCGTCAAAGCTGGAGCAGGCGATAATGAACTTGGGTAGATCGTCATGGCTTTGTTTTAATGCGTTTAGCCTGACCCTACCCCTTTCCTAGAGAATTTGCGATCTACTGAGACTGTATCCCGATAAATACGGAATCTTATGTGAATTTAGGGAGGAGGAGTGAGGAGTGAGGAGTGAGGAGTGAGGAGTGGATCTGGGAAGTGGTGTGGGAACTCTAGGAAGGAGGTTATGTCTCGCTGCTCATAAGGTTGTTTCAAGGATTTTTTCTCATGTCCCATGCTTCACCCTGCCAGGAATTGCAAGATCAGGTCAATCGCTTACTGCAACTGCATCAACAGGAACCACTGCTACGCGCACAATTAGACACTACTGCAATTCAAAATTCCCTCCGAAAAGCCCTTTCACCGACCTTTGAAATTGTGTTTGCGGGGGCATTCAGTGCTGGAAAGTCGATGCTGATTAATGCCCTGCTGGAACGAGAGTTGCTGTACAGTGCGGAAGGTCATGCCACCGGCACGGAATGTCAGATTGCCTATGCCGAACCAGCCGAGGAGCGCGTGGTTCTCACCTTTATGAGTGAAATCGAGATTCGAGAACAGGCCAATGCCCTGTGCCAACGCCTGGGACTCTCGATCGCCATTAACATCAATCAGCCCGAAGTGGTGGATGTGTTGCAGCAGAAATGTCAGCAGGTGATTCAGGAGGAAGGGGGCGAAAGTAAGTCCGATCGCGCTAAACAGGCAAGCGCATTACACTTATTATTGGATGGATTTGTGGCGAATCGGGAACACATTCATACCACTCAAAACAACACCTTTTCGATGGAGCGGTTTCACTTCAGCAATTTGCAGGAAGCGGCAAACTATGCCCGTCGGGGAGCCAATAGTGCGGTGCTGAAGCGAGTCGAATATTACTGTCATCATGACTTGTTGCGAGATGGCAATATTCTGGTGGATACACCCGGAATTGACGCTCCAGTGAAAAAGGATGCGGAACTGACCTATCACAAAATTGAAGATCCAGATACATCCGCCGTTGTCTGCGTTTTAAAGCCTGCTTCCGCCGGAGATATGACCACGGAGGAGACAGAACTGTTAGAGAAAACCCGATCGAATCCTGGAATCCGCGATCGTGTGTTTTATGTCTTCAACCGAGTCGATGAAACCTGGTACAACACGCAGTTACGCCAGCGGTTGGAACGCCTGATTCAAGACCAGTTTCGGGAATCGCAGCGAGTCTATAAAACCAGTGGTTTGCTGGGGTTCTATGGCAGCCAGATCCGTCAGGCGGGACGGGACGATCGCTTTGGGTTGGATACGCTGTTTGCTGAAAGTGTGAAAGGGGTTGGTGGACAGGAAGAAACTCCACAGTTTGTCAATGAATTTAATCGCTACTGCATTTCTGGGAAACTACCGGGCGATCGATTTCGGATTGATGTGAGGGGTTATGAGTCGCCGAATGAGAACTATGTGCGGATTCTGAGTGAACAGGGCAATCCTCTGATTGAGCAATTAATTAAAGATAGCGGCATTGAAGCCTTTCGGGTTGCGGTGACGCGCTACCTGATGGAGGAAAAACGTCCGTTACTCCTGGCTAATTTAGCGGATGATTTGCAGCCCCTTTGCATTAGCCTGAAGAAGACTTATCTAGACCAATGGCAGGCGTTAGAAAGTCAGCCTCAGGACATTAACGCCATTAAGGAGCAAAAGCTGCGGCAACTGAATCGGGAACTGAAGCAACTTGGCGATGATTTCCGGCAGGACATTGAGCGGGAAGTGAATGAGGCAGTGGCGACAAATGGGAATGCCTCCTTTGAGGGCAGTTTCATGAAGCTGAAAGCCCGTATGGTTAGCCGACTGGATGAATTGCTCAACACTCTATCCATCAGCGAAATTCACAAACGGGCCCAGGCTAGCCACAAGCGGCATTCTGTCGTTCCCCTGCTCTCGATTCTGGGGGAAGCCTTTTACTATCTGGCGGACGGTCTGGAAGCGGTGCTGGTGGATGCCTCCAGGGAAGTGGTTGCAACCTTCTTCCACACCCTGATCGATCGCGTCCGACAGCAGGATTATTACCGCGATCTCTATCGGTTACTGGGAAATGACGGTGGAATTGAACAGCGTTTACTACGACTGCAACATCAAGCCACAGAGGCTTTGGTGAATGAAGCCCGAACTGAATGCGATCGCTACGTGCGAGAACGTCCTGAATTCTATACGGAAGGAACCGTATCCCTCTGGCAACTGCGCCAAACCTTACAGCAAGCCTGCCGTGGTTATGACTATCAGAACATGATAGAGGCAGAACCCGCGATTCGGCAGTTACTCAAGCTCGACTTTGAGCAAAAGGTGAAGGAAACCGTGATGCGAACCTTCCGTCAGACCATTAACCAAACCTTGAATGTGCATTTATTGCAGAATGCTGCTGAACAAGCCGATGTGATTTTACAACAGTACGATCAGGCACGGACTTATCTGGCGCAAGTGTTGGATAAGGAAGCAGAAGAGAAAATTCGCACGAATCAGCGAGAACAGGCGGAGGTTGATCAAAAAATTGCCATCTACAATCAAGCGATTTCTGGGGTGAATGCCTGCCTGGAAACCCTACAACTCGATCGCAAAAAGTTACCCGCAATCAGCGAAGCAGACCTGGCGATCGTTCCAACGGTTTCAGAGGATTCAAATCTGGAATTGGCGGTGCAGAATCAACCTGAAAGTGTTGAAGAGGCAGCGATCGAAGGGGTGTTTGTGGAAGGGTTAGCGACAGAAGGATTAGCGACAGAAGGCTAGAACAAATTTCCCCATCCGATCGACAAACCGTAGGGCAGGCATCTTGCCTGCCTACCCAACTAAAACATTTTGCCTACCCAACCCAAATATTTAGGAGAAATTCAAATGAGCGATCGGTTTTATTCGTTGGAAAGTGATGCAGTGATTTCGGTAAATGATCTCAAATGGAATTTAATTTCCCACCCTACATTCACAATCAATGAGATGATGCAATCTATCAAAAAACAGATTGGAATTTGGAAAGGGGAAGAAGAAAAGTGGGCAACTGAAGGCGTGGAATGTAAAGTGCTTCGACCCAATGGTAAAGGATGGCAAACCGGAAAGGTTCGGATTCAGGTTGAGTTTCGTCCTGATGAAATCCCTGATGAGAATCATCAATCGAATGGTTCAACGAATGAGTTGGAATTTCCCCTTGATGAGGTAAGACAGACGCTAGTAGGAGAAGAATAAAAGAGGTTTGGGGAGCATCTTAGTTTTGCAGCCTCACCCTCCATTCCCTTCTCAGGTAGGGCGATCGGACATACAAAGGTCTGGTGGTATCAGACAGTGGAACCCACCCCTGCCCCTCCCAAGAGGGGATTTTATGGACATTCTCCTTTTGAGTAGGAATTCTCCAGAGTGCTACAAATTCGGATGCGGGTGAAGGCTCAAACGATGTAATCGAACTGTAACATTTCTGACTTGATTTGCCCGATCGATTGATGGTACGCTCATCAGCTATAGCTGCCTTTTGGGTTGCACAGACCTGGGGGCAGTTGGACGACCTGGAGGCGAATTCTCTAGCGGAGGTCAAGCGCGCGTGGCAAGCAAAACGCTTAACCTCCTGACCCAGACTACCAAGGCTAGTCCAGGCTAGGGTGTATGATAACATCCCGATGCCTGCGGTCTGCCCTGTCTGAACGAGGGCTAGTCTCTGGGGTTTCTTCAAACCCTGGAACACAAGGAGATTCATCAACTATGTCTGCTAAATTTTTCGGTCAGCCTCCTATGGGCGATCGTTCCTTTTCCGCTGCCCGTCGATCGGTGAAAATCCTGATGATTGGTCAGCCTGATGATGTGGAATTAACCATTGCTCGTCTGTATCAGTGCGATTTTTGCCGCGTCGAAGACTGGTCAAGACCCTTACCCTTCTCGCAGATTCAACAAGCAACGAGCAAAGAACCGGGTGAAATCATGCGAATTTACGTGCGATCGATGACGCTCTAATTCGTTAATTTTTTCGTCAACTTAATTCGACAACCCATTTCACCAATTGATTCCAAATCAGTTCTCGAATCCGATCGTTTCTGGAGATTTCAGGGGCGATCGGGTTTGCAGGGGAATGAGTCATTTGTGATTGAAAATTGAATCTGAATGGAAGTCAGAAGAAAAATCATCCTTCAGATAGTTAAACCGTGATTTAGCGTTTCTCCTCAATGTAGCGTAGCAAACGTCAGCAAAATAGGAAGCATGACAAAAGCTATCTACTGGTAGAGGTATTCCTGGGAAAAAACCGTTAGGCTGATCATCAGTTAGGGTTTAGCAGTAGTTGAGGTTTATAATTCGCTACTGATCATTTAGCCCAATATTTACGTGATGAGCTTACGGTTCTATTTTGTGATGATTAGGCCTTTCGAGTGCTTGAAATAACCATCACACATTTTTGTGAGTTTGTGAGTTACTTAGATAGGTATCGGGAATCGATCACGAAGTAAATCACCGCATAGGCGGCTGACTGCGATCGCCACAACGCAAAACAGGTTAGAGGTTGAGTCAGCTCTCTCAGAAGAATTTATGTTCTTCACGATAAATAGATGTTCTGAAGGAGAAAATGATGAGACATCAATCCAGTGAAAAAGCAAAGACGATTTTTGGACTATCTAGAAGAGCCGTATCTTCTCTAGGAGTCATTACTTTAGGGTTAAGTGTTTCTTTGTTAAGTGCTTGTCAACCGCCAACTCAGGAGGATCAAACCGTTGGCAATGGTACAGTCACCACAGAGGATGTGACTGACGCAACTCCTGGTGATCCGGCGATCGGAGAATTAGTCACAATCCGTAGTGGCGTTACCGATATCCTCAGCCAGAATGGATTCGTCGTTGAATCTGAAGGGGGGGATCCTGTGGTGATTGTGAGCGAAACACCCTTCCAGCTCCCTGATCAGGAAGTGCCGCTTCAGGTGACAGGAGAATTGCAAACCCTGGATACGACTCAGGCTCAACAGTATGGCATCGAACCTAACGTTGCCCAGCAGTACGATCAGCAGCCTGCTATTATTGCCCAAAGTGTTGCCCTTGCTCCCAGACCCCAGGATTTTTGGGATGCACCTGAAGGAACCTTCATCAATCAGCCCGTTGCGGTGGAAGGGGATCTCAGACGATTAGAAGAAACCAATAATGCCTTTGCTCTGTTCGAGGAAGGATGGGCTAACGATGTGGGTGTCCTGGTAATCGGCGTTGATCAATTTGTTGACACGGCTCAACTGGAAGACGGTGAAAATATTGTGGTAACGGGACAGGCACAGCCTATCAGTGAGCAACTGCTGCGGGATGCAAATCTGGATTGGACAGATGCTCAAATGCAAGAGTTCATTGCACGCTATACGAACCGACCCGTGATTGTTGCAGATCAGGTCTATCCTTCTGCCGTTCCTCCCCATCCAACGCTCTAGTAGAGGTGGGCGTGAATTTAGGCGTGCACATTCAATAACCTGAAACCTGAAATTCTTGTGGGGTGGGCATCCTGCCCGCCCAGTCAGCGAAGTAAAACGTTGCACAGGTTATTTAATCCCTGATCCTTAGCAATCGTAGAACGGGCATCCTGTCCGCCTAGGATGGAAGCCTGCACTACGAAAGGTGGGTGGATTGCTGCCGAGTATTAGCTGTACTCCTTACTTCCGAGCCGAATTTACCTGGCTCGATACACTAATTCGCTCACTCAATTGACGCAAATCCCGCGCTAAATCAGGATCATTGTCCTTCTGCTGCGTAATTTTGTCACAGCTATACAGTACCGTCGTGTGATCCTTGCCGCCAAACACCTCACCAATCTTGGGCAAGCTTAAATCTGTGTGTTGGCGCATTAAGTACATGCCGATTTGCCGCGCCACGCTAATTTCCCGTCGTCGTGAACTGCCCTTCAGATCTTCCACCGGGACTCCGTACATTTCCGCCACAATGTTAATCACCGTTTCGGGAGAAGCTTCCACCTGATCAATGGGAGGATTCAGCACTGGAGCGATGTTCTCCACGGTCATGGGTAAGCCCGAAATAGACACATACGCCACCGCCCGAATTAAGGCTCCTTCCAATTCCCGAATGTTGGAGGTGTAGCTGGAAGCAATATATTCGATCACCTCGCGGGGCAGCCGCATATTTTCGTATTCTGATTTTTTTTGCAGAATGGCCATCCGAGTTTCCAGGTCAGGAGCCTGAATGTCGGCAATCAGCCCCATCGAAAAGCGGGAGCAAAGACGCTCTTGAAGCCGAGGAATATGATTCGGTGGGCGATCGGAAGCCAGCACCACCTGCTTTCCCGCCTCGTGCAGGGTGTTGAAGGTATGGAAAAACTCTTCCTGGGTGTATTCCTTGCCCTCAATGAACTGAATATCATCCACCAGCAGCACATCCACCGCCCGATAATGCTCCCGAAAGCTCTGCATACTGTCTTTGCGGATAGCGGAGATCAGGTCATTGGTGAATTGCTCTGTGGAAACGTAGAAAATCTTAGCCGCTGGATTGATCTCTAGCCGATAATGCCCGATCGCCTGCATCAGATGGGTTTTGCCCAACCCGACTCCACCGCAGAGAAACAGAGGGTTAAACTCCCGTCCAGGAGATTCAGCCACCGCCAGGGAAGCAGCATGGGCCATGCGATTGTTTGCACCGACGACAAACCGGGAGAAGACATACTTCGGGTTAAGGTCAGTGTGGCGGAGGCGTTTGCTGGGGGCAGCCTGTTCCGGAGGTGGAGCCTCAGCGGGGAGCGGCCAGAGCATTTCGTTTGCTTCAGACCCATTCTCGGCTTCTGACCCTGGCTTGACAATAATTTGAATCTCGACCGATCGCCCAACAATTTCCTCAACCACAGCGGCGATCGTTTTGACATAGTACTTCTGGAGCCAATTTCGAGCAAACGGGTTAGGCGTACAAATGACCAGACAGTCTCCCTCCATCCGTTCAGCAGTGGCAGGTTTAATCCAGGTTTCAAATGTTGGACGGCTCAGTTGAAGCTGTAACCGCTCCAACACTTGATTCCACAGGTTTTCCAGGATAATTTCCACTGCTTACTCTTGTCCTTTGGGGTGATTACAGCATCCAATTGACTCTAGATGTTGCGTATAGAATGCCATAGATTTCTAGATATGGTTATTTTCTCTGAACAAAGTGATTAGAGAAATGTGAATCAGGCGGTTTCAGTACTGCTCCTGAACTTCTATAAGTTTTGTACAGCGATCACTAATCAACCCGCTCCAACTGCCAGAGAATCTGATTTCCTTCCCGCCGCACCCGCGACACTACCCAGTTACGCCAGACCCAGTTATCCCCCCGACTAGTGACAGCACTGGCATTGACATCCATCAGATCCGCCAGTTCAGAGCTGGTGATTAAATAACCCAATCGAGCAATTTCATCTGCCATGTGCAAGGTTTCCACCAAGTTTCGGAGTTGAGCAACCCTGACTTCACGCGGCAAATCGGAACCGTCGGTAATTGAAGATGTAGTGGAATCTACCATGACTAAATTAGAAGTTGGAAGAGAATTATCCTGCTGAGAATTGTCGTCAGAGGATTGTATCGTTTCTGACTGGGTCTCGTCGGTGGCGTGGGCTTCAAATTGGGGGAGTGGGGAGGGGGAAGTGGAAAGTGGAGGGTGGGAAAGGGTAGTGAGGCTGGGGGTTTGTCCGAGGGAGAAGGTGCGGGCGATCGTATCACAGCGATCGTTGCCCGTATTGCCAGAATGCCCCTTGACGTATTGCCATTGCAGGGCCGGGATCTGGCGCATTGCTTTTTGATTGAGCTGATCCAGGGTTTCCCAAAGATCCTGGTTAAGCACGGGTTTTCCGGCTGAGGTTTTCCAGCCCTTCGCTTTCCAGCCTTTCACCCATTTGGTGATGCCGTTTTTGACGTACTCGCTGTCTGTATAAAGGGTAATGGGTTCAGTTTGTTGGCTAGACAGCAGATATTCCAGTGCGCCGATCGCCGCCTGTAGCTCCATGCGGTTGTTGGTAGTTTGGCTTGCCGATCCGCCCAGTTCATGGACTGAACCATCTGCGAAGTAAATGACTGTTCCCCAACCACCGGGCCCCGGATTTCCAGAGCAGGCGCCATCGGTGTAAATGTTTTTGATTTGTTTAACTGTCATGGGATTGTGCTAAACCACCCGTGTGTCATTGATAGAAACTTGGCAAATTGGGCAGACTGAGGACTTTGGCTTGGGTAAGATCAGCCTGATCGGGTCAGTGTCTCAACGCTGCCAACCTGAATTAGGATATCTCTTCTTTCATTTTTTCCGGCTCTGTATTCTTAGGGTGCGTATTAACTGAAAGCAATCTAATATAGCAATCTCTGTGAAAAGGCTGTGATCAAGGTTAATTCTTTTCTGACAATTAATAAATTAATCTGATCTGACCTAGCCAAATCATTAGTAGAAAGTTATATTTTTAGATAGCTACTCACCAAATTAGACGTTTTTATCGTTTCAGAGTCGATTTATGACTTTGTGGTGCTGAAAACGGCTGGTTTACTAGCTCTGTATTTAATTGAATCAGGATGTATGAGAATTCCTGGATATCTACATAGTGATATTCGGCTACCAGTGTTGTTGAGTTCACCAAAGATTGAGGAAGACATACCTATGAATACGTGTGACACCCTGCACAACGCATCGGAAAAGCAACAAGGCTTCCGCAAGCTGAAAGGGGTTATGACAACGGCTCTGTTAGGAGCGACTGTGGCTGCTGCTGGAGTTCTGAGTTCGGCTGAACCTGCTCAAGCGGGTGGCCGGTATCACTCTTACCGCTCTCATCGCCCCCATTATTCCAGAGTTTCCTATGGGCCACGCTACTATGCTCCGCGCAGCTATAGACGGTGTGCACGCCCTGTTCGTTCCAACTACTACTACTACTAAGGTTCTGGATTAAGCTCCTGATCGAACCTTCGGAGGAATCCTGGTTTTACTGAGACCGATTCCTCCGATCGCAATTATCTTTCAGCAGGTGTAACAGCCTGCTTTTTTCATGGCGTTAGCTCATTTCAAAGGAAGGGAGAGACTTACTCGACCATTCAGAGCGATGGCGTTCTGCAATGATGGGACGCACCACAAATTTCGGCGGAGTGCCGGACTTCACATCAATGCGGGCAAAGGAGTAGGGGCGATGCTTATCCGACCCGCTGCCAGTCCGACCCAGGAATAGGTGAGATTCAGCCACTAAATGAGTTTTTCCAGTTTCCTCTGGAACGACTTCCGAGAGTTGGTTTCCTTCGTCCCGCTGTCGTCGTAAGCTGTAGCCACTCCCGCCGCAAACTAACCAATTAATATGAGAATCTGCATGGCCGGTATTGACGGTGCGGAGGTACTCTAAGCAATGGGCATGACCGTTTAAAACCAGATCAACGATCGCCCGATTTTCAGCCTGTGAGCCAACGGCTTTGGCCACATTGTCCAGCACCTGACGCAATCGATACCGCACCGCTAAGGTTTGTGCCTGATCCCACTTGGTGGCCTCAGTAACATAGGGCGGGTGGTGGAAGTAGATGATTCGACCCCGCACGGACTCAGTGTTCCAGGACTCGACCAGCCGGTGTTCCAACCAGTCCAGTTGTTCCTGATCAACCGCAGGCTCATGGGACGTATCAAGCTGTTTGTCAATATCATGTTCACTTTCTTCTAGTTGCTCTAGCCGAGTGCGGAGATCGTCGAGTTGATCGGATTGTTCCGGATCATCTGGATTCAGCTCCGTAAATCGTTCAGAAATCTCTGCTTTTTCCCGTTCGATCGCCACTCGTCGCTTTTCCAGTTGTTGACGATATTTAACGCTTTCCTTGTCTTTGCCGAGGGGAGCCGGATCGTTGAAAGTATTGGAATCCACTGCAAAAAAATCAATGCCACCATAACGAAAGGTGTAGTAGCGGTTCGGTAAACGGGTGAACTGGGAAGGCTTATAGCACAAACAGCGTCCCTGAGTACCCTGAGCAGTGTAATGGCGATCGAGGTGCCGAATTAGTTCCTCTGGATTGCTAATGCCCTCCAGGTAATCCAAAAATGCTTTAGCGTAGGCTTTTCCCTGCCAAGAACCATGCCAACCCACATCCAGATCAACGCGGGATCGAGCCAGACGGCGGATTGGCAGCGACAGAATAGACAATGCTCCGAATACAACCGGCAGATCATAATAATCGTGATTACCGGGAACGGGCAGAAATGGCTGGTTGAACGTCATGCGATCGTAACGAATTTTGTTCGGTTCACTGCCGCCGACTAAAAACTCTCGATAGGGCTTAATGAAATTACTGAGGTAATATTCGCTGGAGCCAACCAGATAAATCACATCTCCCGTGTGCAAAACGAAGCGGCATTCCTCCCGGTGTTCCAGCATCAGCTCGGCAATTTGTCGCTGGGGACTTTCACCCCGGTGCTTGCCGGTACCGCTGTCGCCTACCACCATAAAGGAAAATTCGGGTTCTTCCGTCTGCTCATCATCAATGACAACGGCAGTCTGGTCTATACCCCGCTCCCGAATGACCGGATCTTGCCATCGGACACGCTGCTTCATTTTTTGCATTTTGACCGTGGTGGATGGCTCAGAAACAAATTTCATGGCAGGTGTGAGTTAAATATTTAAACTTCAGTTAGCTGTGCTACTCGTTCTTTAATAGTTTCCAACAGTCACGGACGATCGCCCAATCCTCCTGGGTATGAATTACTAGCACATGAACTCGGGAATCGGGGGTAGAAATAATTTGATTCCGGGGACGATTTACATTTTTTTCTAGATCAAGCTCCAGTCCTAAAAACTCGAAGGCTTCACAGGCTGCGGCCCGAATCTGAGCCGCATTTTCGCCCACCCCAGCGGTAAACACTAGCGCATCCCATCCCCCTAAACTGGCCAGCATGGAGCCGATGCCCGATCGCAGCCGATGAATGTAAATCTCTAACGCTAACTGAGCGCGGGGATTGCCTTGATCACTGGCTGTCTGCACCTGTCGCAGATCGTTGGACACCCCAGAGATTCCCAGTAATCCAGACGCTTTGTTGAGCAAGTGATCCAACTTATCGGCATCATAACCATCATGGCGTATCAAGTGAATCAAGATACTAGGATCAACTGCACCCGATCGACTGCCCATCATCAATCCATCTAAAGGAGTAAATCCCATCGTGGTATCGATGCTGAGTCCATTCCGAATGGCAGCGAGGGAGGCTCCATTCCCCAGATGGCAGGTAATGATTTTTAATTCCGACAAATCCCGTCCCAGTAATTCAGCCGCTTGCTCTGCACAGTATTGATGGCTGGTTCCATGAAACCCATAACGTCTTAGCCCTCTCTCCACCCATTCATAGGTTCCGGGATAAATGGCCGCTGCATCCGGCATCTGAGCATGGAAGGCCGTATCAAACACTGCAACTTGCGGCACTTCCCCCAAAATCGCTTCTACGACTTCAATTCCCTGAAGGTTTGCTGGATTGTGGACTGGAGCCAGTTCAGAAAGTTGGGCGATCGTTTCTTTGACTTCTGGTGTTATGCGCGTGCTGTTGTGATACTTGCGCCCGCCATGTACGACTCGATGCCCCACGATATCAATTTCGCCAGGACTGTTAATCACCTGAGTTTCGCCCGTCCAGCTCATTGCCAGCAGCGATTTCAAAACAGACGATCGATCGTCAAAGGGAATTTCCTGCTCTACGGTTTTCTGTGCAGTTTCTACCGCTATTTCTGCCACACCCGCTTGGTGAGTCCAATCAATCATTCCTTGCCAAATGGGCTTTGGAGGATGATCTGGCAAAGTGGCATCAGTAATGTCGTATAGACAAGTTTTCTGGCTGCTCGATCCGGCATTGAGTACCAGGATTTTCATAGTGAACACACTCCGCATGAGGTTTGGTGTTGTTCAGCCGCCACCCAGGGTGACTCGCTTCCTCAGTTTGCCGGAAACCCCCTAAGAAATAAAGTTAGCAGGACAGCAAAGTCACTAAATACAAGCTTCTCTTAAGAAATCGGCAGCGATCGGGCTGATAGAGTCAATTGAATGGATAAAGACAATTGGATAGATAGAATCTGGGCATGTATGATAACGTCTGCAAGTTTCTTGCCGAAAGCTACAGCCAGGACTTTGCTCAATGGCTCCTGGGAGAATCGATCGGCTTAACCCAGCTTGATCCATCTGAGTTATCCGTTGCCCCGATTCGGCCGATGCCCTGATCCTGTTGGCTTCAGAACAGGTCGTGCTCCATCTGGAGTTTCAAACCCAACCCGATCCAGAGATTCCGTTTCGGATGGCGGATTACCGCCTGCGCCTCTACCGTCGCCACCCCCACAAAGCCATGCGTCAGGTAGTGATCTACCTCAAGCCGAGTGACTCAGAGTTAGTCCAGCAGACCGTGTTTACCATTCCTGGAACTCGTCATGAATTTGAAGTGATTCGGCTGTGGGAAGTGCCGATCGCCGACCTGCTGCAATATCCCGGATTGTTACCCCTGGCGATTCTGGGCTACACCGAGGACAAGACCCAAACCCTGCAACAGATTGTGCAACAGGTTGAAGCCCTGCCCAATTCAATTAGCAAAAGCAATGTCGCGGCAGCCACTTCTGTTCTGGCAGGATTAGTATTAGAGAAAACGGTGATTCGGCAAATTCTGCGGGAGGAGATTATGAAGGAGTCGGTGATTTATCAGGACATCCTGGAACAAGGGCTACAGGAAGGACGGCAACAAGGGCTACAACAAGGGCTACAACAAGGTTTCCATCGGGAGACATCTTTTGTTTTACGGCTGCTGAAACGTCGGTTTGGTGACTTGGAACCAGAGGTAGAATCTCAGATTCAATCGCTCTCGATCGACCAACTGGAAGCTTTGGGCGAAGCATCCCTGGATTTCACTCAGCCGTATGAAGTGACCACCTGGTTAGAACACAACCTGTAATCAGTTTTTCTGTGGACTCAAACAAACCACAAATTTGAGCGATCGGTGCCTTGAGGTGTCCCCATTCAAAGCACGGTCTCAACCTGTCGAGCGAAGGGGGTGATCGCCGTCACAAAGGTTGAGGTTGATTCGTAGGGCAAAACGTTTCGTCCGCTCAGCTCCATTCCCTGTCCCTGGGGCAGATGTTGGAGATAATCTCCCAATCGCTGTTCTGGCGGCTCCCCTTTTCCAGTCCGGCTGATGCTGGAGGCCTGTTCACCAATGACGACCAATACAGGCACATTCAGGTTAGCCATGTCGATCGCATAGTCCTTACGCCAGAATCCAGCCAGGAAGGAAAATACAGCATAGCGGCTATTCAAATCAGTCGCGCCAGCTTCCAGGGTATCCAACCACTGATGATCAACCGCCTCAGTTTCGGCAAACAGTTGGCGATCGGAAAAAGAGCGCAAAAATTTTCGTCGTCGTGCGTAGCGGTAGAAGGCTGTACCGGCAGGGGAAGAGAGAATTTTCCAGGTTAATTGCTGTTTCCAATTCTCGGTTGAAGTTGTCATAATTTTCCAGGCGGGTGGCCCAGCTAAAATCATGCCTTTAATCAGGTCTGGATCGATCGTTTGGAATAATGAGATTGCAACCGGAAATAATGCTCCCTGCACCACAATAATTACAGGTTTCTGAATAATCGTCTGAATGAAGTGTTGAAGCTGTTCTGCCCAGAATTCTGACCGATAGGCTTGCTGGGGCATATCACTCTCACCGCAGCCCAGAAGATCGGGGTTATAAATGGCATTCTCTTGATTCGCCATCATCCATTGCTGGCAAAACCGATCCCAAAATCGACGAGATAACCCTACTCCGATGGGATGAATCAGCAACAAAGGCGTTTTTTGCACGTCTGAATCAGGGGAAGACCATACTTCATAGGCGCAGCGATATTCCTGCCATTGATAAAACTGCGTTTCCGGCAAGTTAGATATCGTTTGCTGAGTAGTCTCAGATACCATAAAACTCCCTTCCCGACGATCGAATACTCCCTCAACCGTAGCAGAGGAAAGGGCAAACCACGATAAATCAAGAGGAATAAATTAGAATTGTTCCATGAGGATGAGAATCAAAGCGCAGTATAGGGTTCAGCCGTTGCGCTGCTGATTCAGACCGTAGTTTATGTTGCTCTGGCGATCGGGCTGACGATCTAAAAGCCAGATGTTTTTGCTTGAAGCAATTAGGTCGTTGTTGATCCAACATTTTATCAAGAAATTTTCAGTCAGACTGTGTTCTACATTTCAAAAAACCGCAAAATCTGAAATTTTTATCACAAAAAAGCTCAACGGTTTCTAATTTGTAATTTTTCTTATCTTTTTCGGAGAGTCGTGATAATTTACTTTTAGTAGGGGTTTTTATCCCCTGGCTGGATCACAGATAAGATTTTCCCAGAACTCATAATGACAAAGACTACCTCAGCGGTCAGGGATTTTATTGATACGTATGACGGTATGCCTTTGGCATATCAAGATGTCGCTCACGCGGTTGAAGTGGTTTGTTGTAGTTCACAGTTTCGGAGTTTGTTGCTTTCCCTTATTCATACCCCGTCCTTTTCAGAGGCACTGGGAGAAGAATTCGCAGCGGCGGGAGCAATTTCTGGTTTGTCAGCTTGCCGTCAGCTTCGGAGTGGTTTGAATCATTCATTAGGGCACTTTTTTGGTTTATTCGCTCAACTGATTGCTGCCTTCGATGCAGCGATCGGGATGCAGTGGACTGAGTTCGCGCATCAAATTCAACAGTCTGATTGGGGAACAATGAAGCTGTTGGATTATCTGCTACAAAGCCAGGAACGGCAGTTTTATCAAGAGCTTTCCGAGCAACTGGTTGAAGAGAATCCCCATGCGGTATATCCCACCTCCAGCTATCGAGAAAGCCAGGGACATATCGTGAGTAGTGCCGATGATCAAATCATTGAGGCAGTGGTTAGTTCTGCTACGTTTACTTCAATTCAGTTAGTAGATCACGCTCTTGATCCAGAACAGAATTTGCTGAGGGATATGTATATTTCCCTGGGGCGATGTGTCTGTCTAGTCGATCAAAATGTCGATCGCTTCTACAGTGAGCAGATTGAGCATTATTTTCAACACCACGGCATTCATTTAGAGAAGCTGGTCTATCGGGCAATGGAGGTCGATAAAGGCATCTATACCGTTGAACGGATGCTGGGCGACCTGAAGCGGTTAGGCGTGTCTCGGAATGAGCCAGTGCTGATCATGGGGGGTGGTGTGTTGGCGGATACGGCCGGACTTGCCTGCGCCCTGTATCACCGCAATACGCCCTACGTAATGCTATCTACCTCGATCGTAGCTGGGATTGATGCCGGGCCCTCTCCCCGAACCTGCTGTGATGGCTTTGGGTATAAGAACCTGTTTGGTGCCTATCATCCCCCTGTTCTCTCCATCACCGATCGCTTTTTCTTTAAGACGCTGCGGGAAGGATGGTTGCGGCACGGCATTATTGAAATTGTCAAAATGGCGGTGGTCAAAGATGCCGAGTTGTTTGGCTACCTGGAGCAGGCTGGAGCGCGGCTGATTACCACACGGTTTGGCACTATTCACTGTGAGCCTGAGGATGAGATCAATCTGCTCTCTCAAAAAATCCTGGGGGCAGCCCTGCGGAGTTATGTAGAGGCAGAATACGGCAATCTGTATGAAACCCATCAGTGTCGGCCCCATGCCTACGGTCATACCTGGTCGCCTGGGTTTGAAATTGCAGCCGGGTTACTGCATGGTCACGCGGTTTCGATCGGCATGGGTTTTGGAGCCTATTTGAGCTACCGAATGAACTGGATTTCGGCTGAAGCGTTTCACCGAATCTTGCGACTGATTAGCTCCTTTGGGTTAAGTCTCTGGCACGATATTTTAATTGACAAAGATCTGCTGTGGGCAGCTCAAGAAAAGATTGTCCAGAAACGGGGCGGTAATCTGGCGGCTCCCCTACCCAAGGGAGAAATTGGTCAATGTGGGTATCTCAATACCCTGAGCCGTGAACAACTGGATGATGCGATCGATGAATACTGCAAGATCTGCACCGACTATCCCCGACAGGGTTTGGGAATTGATCCACTCTGCCGAGATGTAGGGTTAGAAGATCCGTCTACGGTGGCTCATCCCATTCCAGTTGAACCCGCGCTGTATCATGGCGAAACCACGAATGGTGAAACCACTGAAGAAGCCCTATCAACCGTTTAAAGCGTTCATGTGCCATTATGTCCCAGGATTTTGACTTTGTTATTCCACTCTACCGAATGCGCTGGAACACTCGGGCTGTTTTGGAGGGAATCACGTTCCATTACTCACCCAGAGCCATCCACATCATCACACCAGAGCCAGGGGTGCGATCGCTCAAGGAACGGCTCAGGGAATGGCAGATTGCTCCAACTGACGTTCATGGGGAAGAGACGTTTTTCCAGAGGAGTCGTCTAACAAAGGAAAGAATTTGTGCGGAACTGGATCTGGCAGGATCGCTGTACACACCTGGCTGGTTCTATCAGCAGCTTCTCAAGCTTGGTGCGGCTGAGGGAATTGACGATCTGAGCGCATGGTATATGGTATGGGATAGTGATTTACTTCCTGTGAATACCTGGGAACTGATCCGACCGAATCAGGAAACTATTCAACACACCTTTGCCCTGCTGCAACACAATCAGTGGGGCAACGCTCAGATCGTATCAACCTGGGAACGGTGGATTCGATCGATTCTCAAGGTGGAACCGCTAACGGATGTTAAAGGAACCTTTATTCCACACCATATGTGGTTCAATCAATCCCATCTGGAAACCTTTAAACAGCAACTTAAAGATTACTTTCAGTCGGAGGATGACTGGACGCTGTTAATGATGCGATCGGCGGTTGAGTTCGGTACATTTAGCGAATACTGGTCGTACAGTTCGTGGGTGGCGGCAAATGCTCCAGAAGATGTAGCCTTTCATCCCTACGATCGCTATGGGGCGACAACGGAACGGTTTTTTGATGATGGAACGGGGCTGTTTTCCATCGGACTGAGACACTATCTCAATCTTGAAGCTGACGCAGAGAATTTCTCTCCTCCCTATGAAAAGGTGATGGCATTTATTCAGTCCGAGTATGGATCCGAGTTGCCGTCCTCTTTATCCTTTGAAAGTAGCCCCCGCCACCTGAAGAAGAACGAAGCCACCATGCATATTGAGGAACGGCGATCGCGCTGGAATCCTCGCTACACTGGAAACGTAGTTTGAATTTCAGTGTTTGAATTTCAGTGGCAATGTGGTTAGAAATTGGCTGGGTAGAACTTAACAATGGCTCGGATTCGCGCTCCTGAACTACCCCAATCTCCCTGGTTAAACACCGATCGCCCCCTGGCTTTGAAAGACTTGCGAGGGCGAATTGTCCTGCTCGATTTCTGGACGTACTGCTGCATTAACTGTTTGCATATCTTGCCTGATCTGAAATATTTAGAGCAAAAGTACAAAGATTGCCTGACCGTGATCGGGGTTCACTCTGCCAAATTTGATCACGAACAGGATATCGAAAATATTCGGCAGGCGATTTTACGCTACGACATTGAGCATCCAGTGTTGGTGGATAGGGACTTTCAGGTGTGGCAGCAGTACGCAGTTCGAGCCTGGCCGACGATCGCAGTAATTGATCCAGCAGGATATGTGGTGGGTCAGGTGGCAGGAGAAGGGAAGCGCGAAATGCTGGATCAGCTCATTGACAAGCTCAGGCAAGAGCAGGAGGCGCAGGGGACAGCGTTTCAGGCACTGGATTTCATCTTGGAAAAACAGCGGCAGCCAGTGTTATCTCCCTTAGCGTTTCCTGGAAAAGTGCTGGCCGATGCTGAGAGCCAGTTACTCTTTATTGCGGATACAGGGCATCATCGTTTAATCATCTCCTCCCTGGAGGGCGAAGTGCAGTCCATCATTGGTTCCGGTACGGCTGGATGGCGGGATGGTGAATTTGCCAACGCGCAGTTCTTTGCCCCTCAGGGCATGGCCTTCGATCGCCCCACCCAGTCCCTCTACGTGGCAGACACCGAAAATCATGGGATTCGCCGGGTGGATTTGCAGCAGCAATGGGTTGAGACGATCGCTGGCACCGGAAGTCAAAGCCGACAGCTTCAGCCCCACAATGGGATTGCCTTAGAAACCGCACTGAATTCCCCCTGGGATCTGGTCAAAATCGAGCAATTTCTGCTCATTGCAATGGCAGGTTCCCATCAAATTTGGGCCCTTGATCTGACGGATGGACTGCTGGGCACCTATGCCGGAACTGGAGCTGAAGCTTGTTTTAACAGTTCTCTGGCAGAAGCCACCTTTGCCCAACCCAGCGGACTGGCCACCGATGGTGAGGAACTATTTGTGGCAGACAGTGAGGGCAGTACGATTCGGGCCGTGGGTCTGGGCGATCGGGCAATCGTGCGATCGGTTTGCGGCAGTGGGGAACTGTTTGGCTTTGGCGATCAGGATGGGCAGGGGGAAGCCGTTCGGCTCCAGCACTGTTTAGGGGTTGCCCACGGTGGGGACAATCAGCTTTGGATTGCGGATACCTACAACCACAAAATTAAGCAGGCGAACCCCCACTCTGGTATATGCGAAACCTGGTTTGGCGATGGCCTTCCGGGGCAGAGAGATGGACAGGGAACACAAACGCGGTTTTATGAACCCTCTGGACTCAGCCTCGCTGGCGATCGGCTCTACGTTGCTGATACAAATAATCACGCCATCCGTCGGATTGACCTGAAGACCCTGACCGTCACGACGCTTTCCTTTCCTGGGTTATGCGCTCCAGATGTTTGCTTCCCCGATCGGGTTGACTGATGGAATTAACTGTCGGTTGCATAACCTATTCCCCACTCCCCATTCACCCCACATCAGCAACCCTTACTTAGCCGAGGGAGGTGGCGTAAACAATCCGAAAATTGGCCCTAAAACTGCCCCGAAGACAAATCCGCCTGCGTGGGCCCAGTAGGCAATCCCACCGTTTTGCATCCCAACATTCGTGTCCATCCCTAAACTTGCCACGCCGTAGAAAGCTTGCTGCACAAACCAGAGTCCCAGGAAAAAGTAAGCTGGAATCCGAATGACAGTAATAAAGATGAAAATGGGCAACAGCGTTAAAATTCTCGCTCGCGGGAAGCGGATAATATAGGCTCCCATGACTCCAGCGATCGCCCCACTGGCCCCCAGGGATGGAATATCCGAGTAGCGGGCAAAAAACCATTGTGCCAGAGCTGCCAGGATGCCGCACAGGAGATAGAACACGATGTATCGCCCCCGGCCCATCTGCTCTTCAACGTTGTTGCCAAAGATCCAGAGGTAAAGCATATTCCCGCCCAGGTGGAGCAGTCCGGCGTGCAAAAACTGTGAGGTAATCAGCGTCAAACCTTCTTGAAATAAGGAGACATTTGGATCACCCTCCAGGGCTGCCGTTAACTGACTGGGAACCACGGCCCAGGTTCGGAAAAAGCTCTCCAATTGAGGCCCTGAAAGACTGGCCTCATAAAGGAAGATGAGCACATTTAGCAGAATTAACCCATAGGTGACATACGGCGTAATCCGAGTGGGATTGTCGTCTTTTAGGGGAACCACCAGTGATACCTCAATAGAACTTATCAATAATGTAAAAGAAGACTACACCGTTTGAGGTAGTTTAAGCGTCCAACTTGAGGTGGAGATGGGGTGAGGGTGAGGAGTGAGGAGTGAGGGTGAGGAGTGAGGAGTGAGGAGTGAGGAGTGAGGAATGAGGAGTGAGGAGTGAGGAGAGTTTTTGAGCAGCGGGAATACCGACCGACCAGCAGTGCAGCGGCGATCGTCTGATTGCCGAGGGTAGATAGTAGGACAGTGGCAAAAGTAGCTATTCTGCCTTCCGCTCTATGAGTATTCTTCAGGTTGAACTATTGGTAAACCCAGCACCCACTGCTGGATCAGTGCATTGACCTGATCAGGAACTTCATCGTGGGGACAGTGCCCTGCCTGTAAATAGTATTCCGTCAGCTGCGGAGAATACTGGCGAAATTTTGCCCCTCGTTCCCTGGCCGAATCCACGGATCCCCTTCTCCCCACAGCATCAACAAAGGACACTGCATTTGGGTCAGCAGCACATCATTTCTTTCTCCCTGAGGTGATTTAAAGACCGATGCAAATACCCTGGCAGCTCCCTCATCACACGACGGACGGTAGATATCCTCCACCAGTTGATCCGTAACTGCCGTTTGATCAAGGTAAACCTTTTGTAGCGTTTTGCGAATCACCGACTTTTGCCGCACATACTGAAACAGTAAAAAGCTGGGAACAGGCTGGAGTAAAAACGATCGCATCACGGTAGAAATCGTCTTTTGAATAGGATTGGGTTCTGGAATACTCTCGGTCGGAGTGAAGGGGCCCGCACAGTTAAGCAAAATCAACCCCGCTGCCGATTCCGGACGCTGGGCCGCCACACAGAGCGAAGCATATCCTCCCAGGGAGTTGCCAGCCAGCACCGCTGGGCGACCCATCACATCAGTGATGAATTCGTGCAGCTGGTCGCGCCATAAATCACCGCTGTACTCAATATCTGGCTTGGCCGATCGCCCAAACCCCAGCAGATCGATCGCCCAGACTTCAAATTCGGCCTTCAATCCCTCAATATTTTTGCGCCAGTGATCAGTTGAAGCTCCAAACCCATGTACCAGGAGCAACGGCGGGCGATCGGGGCGAGGATTTCCGGCTTTGACGTAATGAATTGAATGTCCACGCCACTGCCAGGTAGATCCAGTTTGGAGGACAACGGTGGTTTGCATGACTCAATTAGTCAACCCAATCTGAGGGGTGAAATGTAACACAATGTTACGATCCTAGCGTACCAGAACTCTTTTTACTGCAAGATTGCTACAAATCTGCCTTTCAGCAGACACGATTTTAGTTGAATGCGCTACACTTGGGCATATCCAGAGCTAATTCTCTAATTAGCTGCACGGACATCTATTTCACTGAAAAGTGGGTTCTTGCCCACTTTTTTTAATTTTAGTCGTGCTGTTTCATCTGGCCCTGTACGGCAATTGCCAAGATGCACGATCGCATTGTGCGCAATTAGAACCAAGCCCCTAGTTATAGCGAATTAAAGCACCCGTTAAAGTCCCAGTAAGTCCCAGTTATAGCCCTAAGTAAAGTCTGTTCAAAGCTCATGTCGCATCCTTTGATTCCTCAGATAATTGATATTGCAAACCCCGTTGCAGCCGAGCTGGGATTGGAGGTTGTAGGAGCAGTTTTTCATACCAATCAGCATCCCCCAGTCCTACGAGTCGATGTCCGGAATCTGAAACAAGACACCAGCCTTGATGACTGTGAACGAATGAGCCGAGCTTTGGAAACTGCCCTGGACTTATCAGATCTGATTTTGGATGCCTACGTTTTGGAAATTTCTAGCCCTGGTATTTCTCGTTCTTTAACCACCGATCGAGAGTTTATTTCTTTTAAAGGATTCCCCGTCGAAGTTACAACAACTGAACCCATTCATGGCACTAAATCCCTGTCGGGACAATTAATTCGACGGGATGAAATATCCGTTTATATCAACCAAAAAGGTCGATCGATCGCTATCCCCCGCCAGTCTATTCATCAAGTTCTGCTGGTCGATCGCGCTGAATAAGGGAAGCATTGACCCATGAGGCTTGAGGTGAGGTGTTTTAAAGACCTTTAAGGAGAAAAAACCGGCATTGAGTGTCCCCTGTTCAGAAAAAATGCGGCATTCATTCACGTCTTCCAAGCCTCAAGCTCGAACTTTCAAACCCAGGCTCAGATTCTAAACATTTCTCTGACTTAACCAATTCATACACTTCAAGAGGTTGCCCTTATGTCAATGGTCACTTTACCTGGATTGCAAGAGATGATTGACAGTATCAGTCGTGAACGCAATTTACCGAAACATGCGGTTCAGGCTGCGCTGCGAGAAGCGTTGCTCAAAGGTTATGAACGCTACCGCCGTACCCACCGGCCCGACACCACGTTGTTTGACGAAGAATATTTCAGCAACTTTGAAGTCGAACTGGATGTAGAAGATGAAGGCTTTCGGGTTCTGGCTACCAAAACGATCGTAGAGGCGGTATCCAATCCAGATCATCAGATTGCCCTGGAAGAAGTTCAGGAAGTTGCAGCGGAAGCCCAGTTGGGGGATACCGTTGTCCTGGATGTCACTCCCGATCAGGGCGATTTTGGCCGAATGGCCGCCATTCAAACCAAGCAGGTGCTAGCCCAGAAGCTGCGAGATCAGCAACGAAAGCTGGTGCAGGAAGAATTCCAGGAGCTAGAAGGAACGGTGCTTCAGGCGCGCGTACTCCGGTTTGAGCGGCAGTCTGTTGTGATGGCGGTCAGCAGTGGCTTTGGTCAACCTGAAGTGGAAGCCGAACTCCCCAAACGCGATCAGTTACCCAATGATAACTATCGAGCGAATGCCACCTTTCGAGTATTTCTGAAGAAAGTGTTAGAGGGTTCTCATCGTGGGCCACAGCTTTTAGTGTCTCGTACTGATGCTGGACTGGTAGTGGATCTGTTTGCCACAGAAGTTCCGGAAATTGAAGATGAAATTGTTCGGATTGTGGCGGTTGCCCGCGAAGCCAACCCTCCCTCTCGATCGGTTGGCCCTCGCACCAAAATTGCTGTAGATACCCTGGAACGGGATGTGGATCCCGTCGGAGCCTGCATTGGAGCACGGGGTTCCCGCATTCAGGTTGTGGTGAATGAGCTACGGGGAGAAAAGATTGACGTAATTCGCTGGTCGCCTGACCCCGCAACCTACATTGCCAACGCCCTTAGCCCGGCCAGGGTGGATGAAGTTCGGTTGGTCAATCCCGACGAACGGCAAGCCCACGTTCTAGTTCCCGATGATCAACTTAGCCTGGCGATCGGTAAAGAAGGACAAAACGTGCGGCTCGCGGCCCGACTGACGGGCTGGAAAATTGACATCAAAGATTCAGCTAAATATGACTACGAAGCAGAAACCCGCAAAATGGAGGTATTGGCAGAAGAACGTCGTTTAGCTCAAGAAGCGGCTGAGGCAGAAGCCGAAGAATATTTAGACGAAATGGATGAAATGGATGAAATGGAGGCAGACGAAGATCTAGAGGATCAAGTTGATGAATCCGATGAAGAGGAAGAACAGAGGGATGGATTCGGCATTGAACTGGGTGAAGCCTTGCAGCGTCCAAAGTCTTAATGGAATAAGTCTTAGAACCTGGACGAACACCCATCAGGGGTTTTGAATTCAAAAACTCCAGTGAATTTTCGGATAGACCATCAAATGGTGACTCAAGCTCAGGGTGATGATGGTGAATGATGATGGTGAATAAAGTCGATCGCCCCCTCTACGGGAAATGAGCACCAATCAGCGATCGCTCCTGAAGGGTAGGAATCTTGCTCCCCCGTTCACTTCACCTTCGGCTGCTAAATTCACCCATCGCCCCCTCCCTGATCACCATGATCACCATTGGCCAAATTTTCCCTTCTAGACCTATGCCCCCCAACTATCGTCGCTGTGTTTCCTGCCGTAAAGTTGCTCCCAAAGAATCATTTTGGCGAACTGTGCGGGTCTATCCGTCTGGGACAGTACAATTAGATCAGGGGATGGGTCGATCGGCGTATCTTTGCCCAAATGCAGACTGTTTGCAGATGGCCCAAAGAAAAATCGACTCGGTCGTGCCCTTAAATGTCATGTTCCGCCAGACATTTATCAGGATCTTTGGCGGCGTTTACCCTTAAGTGTGGATTAAGATATCTACAGACAGATTCACAAACTAAACTAAAGCGATTAGACTTGCACAGTTTGGGAGGTTTATCAACGCAGCAAGACATCAGGTTCTACAGAAGACCCAATCAGGGCAGCTACAGGCATAGCCGTCATAACCTTGTGGATGGGAACGACCGATGACCTTGCGTGAGATCAGCTTGAGTAATTGAAACAACTGTGCTGAGTTAAAAGAAAACAAACATCGACAGAAAACAAGCCCAGAAGAGAAGCTGTTTTGCCCCAGCATTGCAGTGATACGTTAGCCTGGATCAGGAGGATGATCGACAAACAAGAGAAAAAGAGTACTTTAGAGCAAGATCCAGACTTTACTGGATCGGATCCGCTAGGCTTGAGGTTAGGTACTTTGGTTTGAGTCTAAAGTTCAAGTGTAGTTTTACTAAAGTAGCAGGTCACTATGTAAAAATCAGTTGGGACGCAGAGGGGATAGTGGATGAACACAGGCAAAGTGAGAATTTACGAGTTATCGAAGGAATTGAATTTGGACAATCGAGACATTTTGGCGGTTTGCGACAAGTTGAATATTTCAGTGAAAAGTCACAGCAGTACCATTACGGAGGATGAAGCTGCCCGTATCCGGTCTGCTGCTGAGAAGTATGCCCATAGCCCCTCGTCTTCTACTACCCGATCCCATGCCTCCAGTGCGGCATCCAGGCAAAGCGGTTCCCAGGCAGCCGTTAAGCAGCAAATTGTAGAAATTCGGCGGCATCAACCCTTGGCAGAGCCACCTAAGCGCCCTGCGGCTGAAGTCAAGCCATCGTCTGCACCGGCCAAACCTGCTTCTGCACCATCGTCTCGTCCTGCAATGAAGCTGAACGCACCCAGTCATCCATCCGACACCGAGGTGGCTGAAGTGGCTGAAATGGCTGAAATGGCTGAAGTGGCTGAGTTAACTGATTTGAACTCAAGTTCAGAGGTGGAGGATGGGGCTACCGCTGATTCTCCAGCTGTTGAAGAGAGTTCTCCCACGCCCGTTGAATCTCAATCTGATCAACCTGACGTGACTGACACTGACGAATCAAACGAAGAGGTTTCTGAACTGGTTCCTCCCCCCGCCAGACCTGTTGCTAAACCCGCAGCTGATCGGGAGGGAGCTGAACGGCCGGCTAGAGCTAATGCAGCACCGAGTCGGCAGCCCAGCACAGTCAATCGTCCCGTTCTAAAACGTTCCCGGGATGCCAACCAACCAGCGGTCAGCAAGGATGGCGATCGGGTTCCTGTTGGCAGTCGATCGCAACGCAATGGTGGTGACGTTTCCTCCAGGGGAGAAAGTCAACAAGCAACGCGGGAACCTCGGCGAGGAGATACAGACGGATCTGCTGCTGCACCCGTGGCTAAACCAAAGCCGCAACTTCCGGAGCTTCGTCGTAAGCCCATGCGTCCGAGTGCTGCGACCGAAGAAGAGGCAGTAGGTGTATCGGCACGAACGGGTACGGGTGAAGACGAGGCTGGAACGGAACGGCTTTTGGGCGATCCAGAATTACGTCGTCCCACTCCACCTCGACTTCCGAAGAAGCAAAAAGGCTGGGAAGAGGACGAAGAGGAAGATCAAGAGTCTGCAAAGGCTAATAAGGCGGGCACTAAGGTGAAACGCCGGGTTCAGCCTGTCATTGACGAAGATGAGGATCTCGACGAAATTCTGAGTGCAGAGGATCTCGATGAGGAACTGGATGATGAGGAAGCAGGCGAAGATTCGTCTGGGACTCCGGTTAACCTATCGCTCCTGCGTCCGCCGAAGCAAAAACGCTCTCCTCAAGGTCGTCCGTCTACGCCCGCTGCAACCCAGAAGCCAAAGCGTTCAGGTGAAGCTAAGCCAAGCTATCGGCGCGATCGCCGTCAGGAAGAAACGCGCAAGCGTCCAGAGGAAGTGACTTTAACGGGCAGTATGTCAGTCCATGATCTGGCTGATGTAATTGTGGTGCCTGAAACGGACATTATTAAAACCCTGTTCTTCAAGGGGATTGCCGCTAACATTAACCAGATTCTTGATCTACCCACCATCACGATGGTGGCAGAGGAATTTGATGTAGTGGTGAACACGGCGGAAGCGGAAGCGGAAGCGAAGAAAACCACTGAGATGCTGGATGCGACTGACTTGGATAGCCTCCAACGCCGTCCTCCCGTCGTCACTATCATGGGTCACGTCGATCACGGTAAAACGACTCTGCTGGATGCCATCCGTAAGACGAAGGTAGCCCAGGGTGAGGCAGGCGGAATCACCCAGCATATTGGTGCATACCACGTTGATGTGGGCAATGATGGTGAAGTGCAGCAGGTAGTGTTCTTAGACACGCCGGGTCACGAAGCCTTCACCGCCATGCGGGCCCGAGGTGCCAGGGTGACGGACATTGCCATTCTGGTGGTAGCAGCAGATGATGGGGTGCAGCCTCAGACGATCGAAGCCATCAGTCACGCCAAGGCGGCAGAAGTGCCGATCGTGGTTGCCGTCAACAAGATCGATAAGGAAGATGCATCCCCCGATCGCGTGAAGCAGGAGTTAACTGAGTACGGGTTAGTTCCTGAAGAGTGGGGTGGCGATACGATCGTCGTTCCGGTAAGCGCGATCAAGGGTGAAAACCTGGATGCGTTGCTGGAAATGATCCTGTTGGTAGCGGAAGTCGAAGATCTCCATGCCAACCCCGATCGTCTATCTAAGGGAACCGTCATTGAGGCCCATCTAGATAAGGCTAAAGGCCCCGTTGCAACGTTGCTAATCCAGAACGGCACCCTGAGAGTAGGAGATGTTCTGGTTGCTGGCTCTGTGCTAGGTAAAGTCCGGGCGATGGTGGACGATCGCGGCGATCGGGTTGAGGCGGCTGGCCCATCCTTTGCCGTGGAGGTTCTTGGTCTGAGTGACGTGCCCGCAGCGGGTGATGAGTTTGAGGTTTACAAAGAAGAGAAAGAGGCGCGATCGGTTGCCTCCAGCCGGACGGTTCAACAACGGCAGTCTCGTCTACAGCAGGCGATGGCTTCTCGTCGAGTTAGCCTCAACTCCTTGTCTGCCCAGGCTCAAGAAGGCGAACTGAAGGAACTCAACCTGATTCTGAAGGCGGATGTTCAGGGTTCGGTGGAAGCAATTCTGGGTTCCCTGCAACAGCTTCCCCAGAAGGAAGTTCAGGTGCGGGTACTGTTAGCGGCTCCGGGAGAAATCACGGAAACTGACGTTGACCTGGCAGCTGCCAGTAATGCGGTGATCATCGGCTTTAACACGACCTTTGCCAGTGGTGCACGTCATGCGGCGGATACGCTGGGGGTTGATGTCCGGGATTACAACATCATCTACAAGCTGCTGGAAGATGTTCAGGGCGCGATGGAAGGCTTACTTGAACCTGAATTGGTTGAGGAACCGTTAGGACAGGCTGAAGTCCGGGCTGTCTTCCAGATTGGTCGCGGTGTTGTAGCGGGTTGTTATATCCAGTCGGGTAAGATGATTCGCAATTGCCGGGTACGAGTTCAGCGGAACAAGCAGGTTATCCACGAAGGCAACCTCGATTCCCTGAAGCGGATGAAGGAAGATACGAAGGAAGTCAATGCAGGATATGAATGTGGTATCGGCGTGGATTCCTTCAAAGACTGGAATGAAGGTGACATTATTGAGTCCTTCCGTCTGGTGACCAAACGCCGCACCCTGTCGGCATAGGATTCTATCCCATTGGATTCGGTTCGATTGGATGCGATAGGAATCTGACCTTTTAACAGGAATATTTGCAAGGACGGGCAATGCCTGTCCTTTTTATTTATTCGCGTTTTATTTATTCACGCTTTATTTATTCGTGATGCTGATTCGATCGAGCTAGCCTGCTCCTCGCTCGACTTTTTATGTTCTGTGTTTTATCTCAACTTAAATCAGGCTTAACCTTCCCTTCATCAAAAGTTCCTACTATCAAGAAGTCCGGAGTGTTTGTAAAGCAAAGATTCGATGAGAATTCTCCTGGTAGAGGACGATCCTGCCCAGCTTGAACCCTTAAAAATGGCTTTGTCTAATGCAAAGCATGTTGTAGACGGGATCCAAGATGGTGCTGTGGCTCAGTGGCTGATTTCCCGTAAGGATTACGATCTGTTGATTTTGGATTTCGTTTTGCCCAAGGTTAGTGGGCTGGAGCTTTGCCGTCAGTACCGATCGATGGGTAAGGCATCGCCAATTCTAATGCTGATGGCGAAGGACACCCTGTATGACAAGGTGATGGGATTGGATGCCGGTGCAGATGACTGTTTAGTAAAACCCACCGATACTGTAGAGTTGCTGGCGCGAGTTCGGGCTTTGGCTCGACGACCACCGATCTGGCATGGCGATACGCTGAGTCTGGAGGATTTAAAGCTGCATTTAAATGAGCTAACGGCAGAACGAGGGGAAGAAGCAATCCAACTGACCCGGCGGGAATTCCAGCTTTTAGAATATTTCCTGCGCCATCCGCGGCAAGTGTTAACCCATGATCAGATTGAACAGGCACTCTGGGAGTGGGAAGTGGAGCCAGAAAGTAATGCGGTTACTCGGTTAGTCCGGCGGTTGCGTCAACGGCTGAAATCGTTGGGAGCATCGGACTGGGTAGAAACGATCTACGGGATGGGCTATCGGCTCATGCCCAGGATTTGATGGTTTCTCACAATTAGCAGGTTGCCCCCGATCGAAGTCAGGAATTATTACAGACTCATTACAGACTAAACAAACCAATCTATCGCACAGGCATTCTACCGGCCAGTGAGCTGCTTGTCATGGGAAAGCAACGGTAGTAGGATATGCCCCCTGTCAGAGAGTCGATCGCAGTCATTGGATCTATTGCAACTTTCAGATGGGTTGGCCTCTACCTTCACAAAATAGCACTACCAATCCTGCAACAAGGTATAGATATTTCAATCATCTCTCTTCATAATGCAAGAAGTTGTAGTGAGTGATACGATACCGCCCAGATTCGCCATCCATTTGTCCTATTTGTGTCATATTTGTCTGCTACTCTATACGGGGATATAGCTGAAATCTGTCTTCAGAAGGATTGTGCATGACTGAAAGGCACTTCAGCGTCTCCCGTTTGATGGCTCTAGTTATGTTGGCCCGTTACTCAAGTGAGTACGGTATGGTCAACAGTCCTGTTCAGCATTGTTGAGGTGATATGGTTTTCTCTAAGCGTTTATCTCGTCGGGCAACTTTCTTTGCGTCTGCGTTAGCTTTAACTGTTGGTGTCGCTGCTTGTGGCCCTGGCACGGCTCCTACGGCAACGGATGGAGATGGAGATGCGCCTCCGGTGGCAGCGGGTGGTGGCGGTGGTGATGTAGTAGCCCTAACGGGTGCAGGTGCAACCTTTCCTGCTCCGCTCTATCAGCGTTGGTTTGCGGAATATAACCAATCCGTTGATCCGAACGTTCAGGTCAGTTATCAGTCTGTGGGTAGTGGTGCTGGACTGGAACAGTACATCAATGGAACGGTAGATTTCGGAGCCAGCGATGCACCTATTGCGGGCGATCGTCTAGAGTCTTTCCGTGCGGCATTCAACGCAGAACCGATTCAGGTGCCGATGGCCGGTGGAGCCGTGGTTTTGGCTTACAACTTACCGGGATTTGATGTTGAGGATGAAATTAATCTTTCCCGTGATGCCTACTGCGGTATTGTGACGGGTGAAGTGACTCAATGGAACGATCCCCTGATTACCCAAGAAAATGAAGGGGTTGATTTCCCTGATCTGCCCATCACCTTCGCCCACCGTTCCGACGGTAGTGGTACGACCTTCATCTTTGTGAACCACATCAATGAAGTTTGTCCGGGTTGGGAAGCTGGAGTCGGAACTTCCGTAGACTGGCCAACGGGTGTGGGTGGTCAAGGAAATGAAGGGGTTGCTGCTCAGATTCAGCAAAACGAAGGGACGATCGGCTACGTTGAGTATGCCTACGCCAAGCTGAATGAAATTCCTAGAGCTGCCCTGGAAAATAGCTCTGGAAACTTTATCTACCCGGATGCGCAAGCTGCTTCTCTCGCCTTCGAGGATGAAGAAATTCCTGAAGACTTCGGACTGTTGGTTCCTGACCCCTCTAACCCAGACGCTTTCCCGATTGCTGGTTTGACCTGGATTTTGGTCTACCCAGAGTACAGTGATGCTCGCACATGGGAAGCACTCAGAGGTGTGCTGGAATGGGGGCTGACGGATGGTCGAAACATCACTGAAGAGCTAGACTACGTTCCGATGCCCGATACGATTGTTGAACGGGTTCGGGATACCCTGGATCAAGTTCAAGTAAACTAGCCCCCGTTGGCTGAAGTCCTATCCGAGAACACAAGGGTTTTCGGGTAGGGCTTATGATGGTTGAGTGAAATAAGAACATTAAAATTGAGTAGGTTGGTTGGAGAATCATTATGGCTTCATCCACTGGAGAATCAATTCGATTCGCCAAGCGATCGATTGAACGGAAGGTAACGACAGAAAGCATTTTTGATAGAGGGTTTTTCTGGCTGACGCTGGCGATGGCGATTGCGGTTGCCGCTCTGCTATTTTGGATTGTCTTACAAATGACTTCGTCTGCCTGGCCCGCCATTCAAACATTTGGAGTCTGGGACTTTATTTCCCGCACGACCTGGGATCCTGTGCAGAACATCTATGGAATTCTGCCTCAAATTTATGGAACCCTGGTCACGTCTTTTATTGCACTACTGATTGCAATTCCCGTCGGGATTGGAACTGCAATTTTCTTGACAGAAGATTTTGTTTCTGACAAAATTCGGACTCCGATCGCCTTTGCCATTGAGTTGATTGTGGCACTACCCAGTGTGGTCATTGGACTGTGGGGGATTTTCGTTTTAGTTCCCTTCCTGCGTCCCTTTTTTGCCTTTCTCAACAATACGTTGGGCTGGATTCCGCTGTTTGCTGGTAATGCCCGAGGCTTTAGTCTGTTGACGTTGGGACTTGTCCTATCAGTCATGATTGTTCCCATCATCATTTCCATCACTCGCGGGACACTGGCTGAGATTCCTCCAGAACTCCGTCAAGGTTCAATGGCCCTGGGGGCAACTCGCTGGGAAACCCTGCTGAAGGTGCTAATTCCCGCTGGATTGTCTGGGATTGTCAGTTCGATCATGCTGGCTCTGGGACGTGCTCTGGGAGAAACGATGGTCGCTGCAATGCTAGTAGGTAACTCGAACCGTTTGTCAGCATCTTTGCTTGATCCCGGTTCAACCATTGCATCTTTGATTGCCTCTCAGTTCGGGGAAGCCGGACGAACTCAGGTGGCGGCGTTGCTATACGCTGGGGTCATTTTGATGATTATGTCATTGATGGTCAACATTCTGGCTGAAATCATTATTCGTAAGTTCCAAAACGTCTAAGTGAGTGGCTTCATGCTGCCCTGATCATCGCTGGGCCGCGTAAGAGATGTAGAGAGTATTAGGAATTGAGATCATGACAACGATTCAAGGGCCAGTGGAAGGCAGTTCAAAGTATGATCTGGAGCGAAAGCAAGGCTCTGTCAAGAACCTGTTTGGCATCTTCATGACTGGTTTGACAGTAGTATTTACATTATTCATTCTGGTTCCCCTCTTTGCTCTTGTGTTTGATGTGGCTCGTCAAGGGCTACCCCGGCTTGGACTGGCTTCCTTCACCCAACTTCCTCCCCCTCCGGGTCTGACGGAAGGTGGGTTTGGTAATGCAATCCTGGGGACATTAATTGTGCTGGCAGTTGCTGCTGCTATTGCTGTGCCAATTGGTGTCTTGGCTGCAATTTACTTAAATGAGTTTGGTAAGGGGACCAAGATTGCCTACTGGGTTCGGTTTGGAGCCAACGTTTTGACTGGGGTGCCAGCGATTATTGCGGGTTTGTTTGCCTACACCGTTGTGGTGATTACAATGGGCCGATTTTCCGCTTTTTCCGGCGGCGTTGCACTAGCGGTGGTGATGTTGCCCATTGTGATGCGGACTGCGGAGGAAGGATTGCTGATTGTGCCGCAGGAGGTTCGTCAAGGTTCTTTGGCGGTAGGAGCAACCAACTTTCAAACCATCTCCAGAATTGTTGTTCCGGCTGCACTACCCACGATCGCCACTGCGATCACGCTGGGTTTGGCCCGGGCGGCGGGAGAGGCGGCTCCCCTGCTCTTTACGGCACTCAACAATAACTTTTGGTCTACTGATTTGTTTCGACCGATCGCCACTTTACCCGTCTTGATTTATTTCTTTTCAATCATTCCCTTCCGACCGCAGCAGGAACTTGCCTGGGCTGCTGCTCTGGTTCTATTAGGAATTGTGTTGTCGGTCAGTATTATTGCTCGGGTTGTCACAGCCAAAAAACAGTTTTGATCCTGATTCTCAATGGCTCATGCTGCCTGATCAGCTCGATTAAGGTTAGGCTGGGTTATGGCTCGTAGTATTTCTATTGCAATTACCCCTCGCACCGAAACGATCCTGGAAGCAGAAAACGTTTCGGTTCACTATGGTGCAGTTCCAGCCATTCAAAACGTTACCCTGGATATTCCCAAAAATCAGGTGACATCCTTTATTGGGCCATCCGGGAGCGGCAAAAGTACCCTGCTGCGCTGCTTCAACCGCATGAATGATTTCATTCCAGGGGTTCGGCTGTCAGGGAAACTGAAATTTGAAGGGGTCGATCTGTATGCCGGAGATGTCGATCCGGTTCAGGTGCGCCGCCGCATCGGCATGATTTTTCAAAGAGCGAATCCGCTCCCCAAATCAGTCTACGAAAACATCGCGTTTGGGGCCAGAGTGAATGGTTATCCAGGGGATATGGATGAACTGGTGGAACGCACCCTGCGCCGGGCGGATCTGTGGGATGAAGTGAAAGATAAACTCTGGCAGAGTGGTTTATCCCTCTCCGGTGGGCAACAACAGCGGCTGTGTTTGGCGCGCGTGATGGCGATCGAACCCAAAGTACTGCTCATGGATGAACCCTGTTCTGCCCTTGATCCCCACTCCACCCTACAGATTGAAAATCTGCTGACTGAACTCAAGCAGCAGTACACGATCGTCATCATCACCCACAACATACAGCAGGCTGGCCGCATCTCGGACTGGACTGCTTTTTTCAACTCTGAAGTCACCGATCGCGGCAGGCTTAATCATCTAGTTGAGTTCGCCCCCACTAAGATTCTCTTCAGCACACCCAGGGAACAGGCAACCCAGGATTATGTGAGCGGTCGATTTGGCTGATTTTCCTGCTGCGGTCTATGCCAAGCGGACTGATCTGCTCTCAAATTTGGTCTCAATTCTCAGTTTCGCATCTCGCCTGGCTTGTTAGCCTGATATCAGCTAATTCTGATTATTCTTAAATTCCGGATCCGATTTGCGCGTTTTGCTCATTCATTCACTGCCCCTTTTTTCAATTCATTCACTGCCCCTTTTTTCAAAGGTCGATGTCAAACCCCCACACCGAAACCTTTGGTGATGCTTATCAAGCCAAAAGCATTCTGGTTTTAGAAAGTGATGAGCGTCTACGAGAGGCGATCGTCCAACTCTTACAGAATGAACAATATCAGGTATTCACCGCTGTTGATGGCAGCGCGGGTTTAGACCTAGCTCTCCAGTCAACTCAATCCGAGCAGGAGCCAATGGATTTGATTGTTCTCGATCAGTCCATGCCGCTTGTGGATGGTTTGACGATTTGCCAGCGATTACGTCAGAGTGGCAGTAACGTACCAATTTTGATGATTAGCTCCAAAACGAGCGAAACCGATCGAGTCGTTGGGTTGGAACTTGGGGCTGATGATTACTTACCTAAGCCCTTTGGCATGAGAGAACTGCTCGCCCGATGTCGGGCCCTACTGCGCCGTTGGGACTCGCCGCCAGACAGTAACAGACGACTGGCGATCGGAGATATTTCGCTCGATCGCCGACTGATGGTCGCTCACGTCCGGGATAGGGAAGTCTCCCTTTCTCCCAGAGAATTTAAGCTACTGCAATTCTTTATGGAACATCCGCGCCAGGTGCTCTCACGGGATCTCCTGGTTCAGGAAGTGTGGGGCAGCGATTTTCTCAAAGATCCTAAAACCCTGGATGTTCATATCCGCTGGCTACGGGAAAAGCTGGAAGACGATCCCAGCCATCCCAAATATTTGATTACGATGCGGGGATTTGGTTATCGGTTTGGCTAGAAAATCGTGAAGATCAAAAGTTCCCCTGGGGAAGCTACGTGTACACACAAGTCATCTGCTCTAGCCACGACTGGGTTTGATCCTCCCTAACCCTCCTTAAAAAGGAGGGAACCGGATTAGAAGTCCCCCCTTTTTAAGGGGGATTTAGGGGGATCTATCAGGGTTTGAGCCGCTCAGTCAAGATCTGTGTACACGGTAGCCTGGGGAAGGGGGAGCTAAGGGGATCGGGTCAGATTTGTGGAAGAAGCCAAGATCGGTTATGAGGCAGGTGAGAAGCCCAGGGGCGATCGCCCGTTGATGCCAGGCGGAAACAGTTTGTCTGAATTGACCCGAAAGATACCCAGGAATGCAAATTGAATCATCTAAAATTCTTGTGGGGTGGGCATCTTGCCCGCCCAATCAAAGAGGCAGAAGGATTGACAAGTTACTCAATTCCCATTCCTTACTTGATAGTAGGCATCCTGCTTTCTAGTAGGCATCCTGGAGTTCGTAAAAATCGGGGGAAATGTAATCCTTCCGCAAAGGATAACCGACCCAATCCTCCGGCATCAGAATCCGCTTCAGATTCGGATGTCCTTCGTAGACAATGCCATACATATCGTAACTTTCCCGCTCCTGCCAATCGGCTCCCTTCCAGATCCAGTACACCGAAGGCACCCTGGCATCATCACGGGGTAAAAAGACCTTAATGCGAACTTCCTCTGGATCAGTGACGTTATCCGCCACCTTCGCCAGGTGATACATGCTAACCAACTCACCGCCCGGGCCAGTGTCATAGGCAGCCTGACATTGCAGGTAATTGAAGCCATAGGCATAGAGAGCCGTGCAGAAAGGAAGCAATACCTCACGATCGACCTTCAGCACCTCTACACCTAGATGATCCGGCTCCAGGCTGTCATGCTCAAACCCATTCTCGGTCAGCCATTTCGATACCTTACCGGCTTCAACAATCTGGGTTTCTTCTTGATTTCCTTCTTCCGGTGTGGGAGATTTAGATTCCTCTTCAGCCATCACTTTCCTCCTTTTCAACCTGCTGCTCCAGGGCAGGGGAAACGGGCATCCCCATTGCTTCCATCAGTTCTCTGGGGGGAGCTTGTCGTGTGTCTGCCTGTAAATACTGCCCAGTCAAAATATCGGGCACGGGCTTCAGATTGTGGCTCACGCTGTAGTAGCGATGGCTCTGAACAAAATTGCCTCGCTCTACCAGGGATTCATTAGCAATCTTCTTCCGTAGCTTGATGATGGCATCGATGATGGCTTCTGGACGAGGCGGACAACCAGGAATATAAACATCAACTGGAATCAGCTTGTCTACCCCTCTCACGGCGGTGGTAGAGTCCATACTGAACATCCCCCCCGTGATTGTGCAGGCTCCCATGGCAATCACGTACTTCGGATCGGGCATTTGCTCGTATAGCCGCACCAACGCCGGAGCCATCTTCATCGTGATAGTTCCCGCCGTGATAATCAGATCCGCCTGTCTGGGGCTGGAACGAGGCAGCAAACCGAAGCGATCGAAGTCAAACCGGGAGCCAATCAGTGCCGCAAACTCAATAAAGCAGCAGGCTGTGCCGTACAGCATTGGCCAGAGGCTAGAAAGCCGGGCCCAGTTATGTAGATCATCAACGGTGGTCAGAATCACGTTCTCGGAGAGATCCTGCGTCACCTCAGCCCGTCCAACCGGATTGAGCAGCTTTTCAGCCGGATTGTTGGGAGTAGAAGTTTGGGGAGTCATGACCATTCTAAGGCTCCTTTACGCCACGCATAAACGAGAGCAACAACTAAAATTCCGATAAAAATCAAGGCTTCAATAAAGGCCAAAAGCCCAAGCTGATTGAACGCCACTGCCCAGGGATAGAGGAACACCGTTTCAACGTCAAAGATCACAAAGATCAGCGCAAACATGTAGTAGCGAATGTTGAACTGAATCCAGGCTCCGCCGATCGGCTCCATCCCAGATTCATAGGTGGTGCGACGCTCAACCCCAGTCCGCCGAGGGGAAAACAGGGTGGACAGGACGATCGCTGCGGCAGAAACCAGGGCGCAGACGATGACAAATCCTAGAAAATACTCGTAGCCATTGAGGACAAACACGGTTAAATCTGGTGCCTTAGTATGGACGCTTTGATAATGTTACCTATTTTTTACACTATACCGGAATTTTATAGCGGAAGGAGGGGCAAGGGAAGGCGGAAAGTGGAAGGTCGAGGGTCGTGATCCCAATCTTCGTCCTCAGTTTCGTCCCTACTTTTGCCTGAGCCGCCCCCTGCCTACTCCTGCCTACTGCTGTTGTTGCTCCACCCACGCCTGCCACAGATCAGGACGACGATCGCGGGTGCGTTGAACCTGCTGTTCTTTGCGCCATTGAGCAATGCGCTGGTGGTTTCCTGATAGGAGAACCTCGGGAACTTTTAAGCCACGAAAATCTGCCGGACGGGTATATTGCGGGTAATCTAATAGACCCGCTTCAAAACTTTCTGCTTTCAGGGATTCCGCTTTGCCCACGGTACCCGGTAGGAGCCGAACCACACCATTGAGCAGGGTTAGGGCAGGAATTTCACCGCAGGTGAGAACGAAATCCCCCAACGACACCTCGCGGGAAACAAGATGAAGGACGCGATCGTCAATCCCTTCATAGTGACCACAGAGCAAAACTAGCTGATCACATTCCGTCGCCAATTCTTGAAACATGGGCTGATTCATGGTTTGCCCCTGGGGAGTCAGCAAAATCACCTCTCGTTTGGGGAGCTGAGGCAGGGACTCCACTGCTGCAAAAATTGGCTCCGGTTTAATCAACATTCCTACCCCCCCACCATAGGGTTCATCATCAACCTTGTGATGCTTGTCCGTTGTAAAGTCGCGCGGATTCACCAGATTCACCGTTGCAATTTGCCTGGCTAATGCTTTACCCAGCAAACCGGAATGGAGGGGAGAAGTAAAAAAATCGGGGAACAGCGTCACAATATCGAAGCGCATAGTCAGACCGTTACAATTCTTATGGCTGGGGTTGTCTTGCTGGAGTTGACCTGAAAGGAGTTCCACTTCTCAGGCTACTCCAGATTCGGCAAAATTTTGAGCAAAACCTTGGTTGTGCAGTATTCTCGTGAGTAGAACTGAGGCTGGGTTGGGAATCCTGGATCTGTGGAGTTCCCAAACAGGGAATGGAATAAAATCTTATGGTGTCTCCAGAAAATCTGAACGAGTCGAATCCTCCGAGTGACATTCACCAGCGTGTTCTGGCTCAGTTTCAGGGGGATTGGGCAAAGCGGCTCAACGTTGAGCAAATGTTCACCCTGATTCAGGGCGTACTACCGCTTGAAGCCTGTCTTTACTATCAAGTGTTACCGCTATTTTTAGAGGGAAATCGCCTGCATTTGGGCATGGTGACCCCCAATGACACCTCTGCTCTGGAGTATGTTCGCCGCATTGTCTCTTATTTAAACTATTCCCTGGTGCCCCGTGCAATTACCTACGACGCGCTTCAGGTGGCATTAACTGGATACTTAAACTGCACAGGGAGTCCTAGTGCGGACGGCAAAGTTGTACCCGAACGATTCAGCTACGGACATCATCGTCATTCCGCCCATAGCCAGCGCAGCGGGGTGGATCAAACGATGCGACCGACCCTGATTTTGGATGAGCCAGATGAGCTGCTGAATGAATTTGAAAGTACGCGGATGCCAGAGACGGTTTCTCCACCGCCAGTACCCGCTTCACCTGCTGCGATGCCAGTATCCAGTGCAGACTATTTAATTGAACAGATTACTATTCTGCAAGAGGATGAATCCTCCGACGATTCTGCCGCAGTCCAGTCTGTTCAGGAAAATTCGGTAGCTGAGGCTGCTATTTCTGAGGGGATGGATCGATCGCCGTCCGCTCCTTCTCTCCAGTCCCCTGAGCCTGAATCCGGTTCCCTGACTCAATCCAATGATGCTCAACATCCTCCCTTAATTGAACAGGTTCCTGTCCTCGATATTCAATCCAACTATTTATCCAGTCCGGTGGAAATTTTAGCCACGCTTCCGGCCGCAGAACTGTTGCAGGAGTTGCTGGCCCGAGTATTGCTGGGTGGAATTGGGCGATTGTATTTTGAATGCCATGCGCAATATGGGCGGGTATTGTGGAGCCAGGATGGGGTATTGCAGTCGGTGTTGGACAGTTTGCCGCTTCCCCTCTTCACAGAGCTGATTGTTGAACTCAAACGAGTTGCCCAGGTTTCTCCGATTCCCGTGAGCCAGGCGAAACACGCTGAAATTGAGCGTTTATACGATCGCCATCGGGTATTGCTGCGCTTCCGGTTTATGCCCAATCAGTACGGCGAAGAAGCCACCCTTCAGGTATTGCGTGGAGCTGCCCTGCGGTTCTACCAGCGGCAACAGATGACCAAACTGAAACGAGATGCCCTGGGCATTGCCAAACAGCTTCAGACCAAGCTGAATGAAATCCGCGATCGGGCCTATGCTGAACCGGGGTTGTCAGGAACTAAGTTTGACGCACTCCCTGCCCTGACCCAACTACTGCAATCCATTGAAGAACAATTCGACGACCTGGGGGATCAGGAATAGGAACTACCGAATCGTGTTGTTCAGAATGAAAAAAATCTTAACTTTTGATAGATTGCAGAGGGGATACCTCTAGTTATCCTCTCGAAAGACACTATTTAGGTGATGGTTGCCATGCGTAGATGGTTTGGACTCGCGCTGATTAGCTGCTTCATGGTGTTGATTGGAGCACTGCTTCAGCCAGCGAGCGATCGGTTAATTGCGGCGGAAACTGAGTCAAATTATTCAGCTCAACAGGACTATAGCCAGGATTACGGCCAGCGGTTAATGCACTCGCACCAGGGCGATCGACCCATTGCGACCCCCATAGTGGCTCAGGCTCCTGCAATTCCTGTCGTTTCGGAACGAGTCACCTATGGTTCCCTGGAGGGGACTCCCGTTCAGGGTTATCTGGCTCGTCCAGCCGATGCCACAGAACCCCTACCCGGACTGATTGTGATTCACGAATGGTGGGGGGTAAATGACAATATCGAAATGATGACCGATCGCCTGGCAGGGGAAGGATACACAGCCCTGGCCGTTGATTTATTTGAGGGACAGGTCGCTGATACGCCCGAACAAGCCCGCGAGCAAGTGCAAGCGGCTCTCCAAACGCCAGAGCGGTTAGAGGAAAATCTACGACAGGCTTTCCAATACCTGCAAACGGAGCAGGAATCCCCCAGCATTGCTAGCATCGGCTGGTGCTTTGGAGGAACCTGGTCGCTGAACACTGCCTTGCTCTTTCCCGAAGATCTGGATGCCGTGGTGATCTACTACGGTGGGCAAATCACCACCGATGCCGAAACGCTCAGCCCCTTACAGATGCCTATTCTGGGAATTTTTGGTGAGTTAGATGACAATCCATCCCCAGAAACCGTCCGGGAATTTGAAGCAACCCTCAATGAACTGGGCAAATCTGCGGAAATCTTGATCTACGAAGATGCCGACCACGCCTTTGCCAATCCCTCAGGAACTCGCTACAACGCTGTAGCGGCTGAAGATGCCTGGAACCGGACGATCGCGTTTCTGAACCAGCATTTACAGGAGTAAACGCTGAGGGTCACTGCATATCGGTGCAACCCGCAGAATGGTGCAACCCGCAGAATGGTGCAACCCGCAGAATAAAGGGTTTGGAAGCACAACCAGGGTTGGCAAGCGATACCAAGGACTGTGAATTAACAAACTGAAAGTCTTGTGGGGTGGGCATCTTGCCCGCCCAGTCAGCAAAGTAAAACGCTGCACAAATTACTAATTGAAAACCCTGAGTTTGTTGGCAGGCAAGGCTGGATTTATTGGCAAGCGGGCTGGATTTATTGGCAAGCAAGATGCCTGCACTACGGCTGATCGGGAATGAAATTCAGAGGATAACCCTATCTTCCCCACTCCCTACTCCCTACTCCTACTTCTCCAACCGAATCACATACCACTGCAAGAACCCCTCTGGCCCCACATCTAGCTCACAGGCAGTTTCCATCAAATGTTTTGCCTGTTCCTCCAGGCTGTCAAACTTCTGTAGCTCCTGGGGCAGTTCCTGTTCCTGAAGGGTAGCCTTTAGTTTTTCTAATAATTCATTTGCCATGAGAATTTGCTCTGGCTGGTTAGGTTCCAGCAGAACGTAGGCATCCTCCTGGTACATGATGGAGTCGGGCATAGGAGTGGGGAGTGGGGAATGGGGAGTAGGGAGTCGGGGCGATCGGTCAATCGCCCGCACAGACAGGACTAATCTTCGGCGAAACTAATCTTCGGCGAAGACATAGCGATAGAGTTCGCTGGGATCGGGTTCGGGGCTTTCCTGGGCAAACTTGACTGAATCTTCAACGACTTCCTGAATCCGCCGATCGATCGCTTTAAGCTCGTCAGCGGTGGCTAACTCTTTTTCAGTCAGATGATTCGCTAACCGCTTGATGGGATCGCGGGCTAACCAGGCTTCTTTCTCAGACTTCGATCGCAGCTCATCTGGATCCGCCAGGGAATGACCCCGGAAGCGGTAGGTGAGACACTCAATTAAGGTGGGGCCTTCGCCAGCACGGGCACGAGCCACGGCTTCCTGAGCTACGGTACGAACGGCCAGGACATCCATCCCGTCTACTTCTACGCCGTGGATGCCAAATACGCTGGCTTTTTTGAAAATTTCTGGCTGGGAGGTCGCTCGTTCGTGGGCCATGCCGATCGCCCACTTATTATTCTCCACCACAAAGATAATGGGCAAATCCCACAGGGCTGCCATATTCAAGCATTCAAAAAACTGCCCGTTGTTCGTCGTCCCATCGCCAAAAAAGGCGGCTGTCACCTGATCGGCTGCCTCATCGCCCATGGTTTCCCGCCGGTATTTGCTCTGGAAGGCAGCCCCCAACGCCACTGGAATTCCCTCACCGATGAAGGCATAACCGCCCAATAGCCGATGTTCTGCTGAGAACAGGTGCATGGAACCACCGCGGCCTTTACTGCATCCCGTAGCCTTGCCAAACAGTTCTGCCATGACTTCTCGCGCAGGCACCCCCACACTCAAGGCATGGACGTGATCCCGGTAGGTGCTGCACACAAAATCCTCACCCGGACGCATGGCGCGGATCACCCCGGTTGAAACGGCTTCCTGACCGTTGTAGAGGTGAACAAACCCAAACATTTTGCCCCGATAATACATCTCGGCGCACTTGTCTTCAAACGTCCGACCGAGCACCATATCTTCATACAGCATCAATCCCTCATCACGGGCGATCGGGTTAATGGAGGGCAACGTTGGGATTGTCCGTTCCTGGCTCATGTATTTGTACTATCCTTAACTGCAAGAGTTCACTAAACGTCAATCAACAAATAATCGCTAGATCGCTAAAGGAAGTGTGTCAAGGGATTCTCAGGCAAATTCCTTGCTGGTCGGAGGAGTGCCCGACGAGGATTACACGGTAAGCGTTACATTTAAAGTGCCAGTAAAGTGCTAGCACCGCAGCCCCAGATATTAGCAGAGTCCTGGATAGAGATTCTACTGTATGGGGGGATCTATGGCGACCAGGCAAACGTGTAAGGTAAAATCCGCCTCAACTCAGCATATCCATTAGACCTCTCTAGCTTCAAGTACTGCGGTATTGCTTTTACACAACGGTGCGACTGTTACATAATTTCTTTAAAGAAGCTGAATTTTGCAGTTTACAATTCAGGTTCAGAATCAGGTCTCAGACGGACATCCAAAACCACCCAGAGCGCAGAGGCAGAAGCGGCAGATTCCGCAAAAAGTGTAAAGGTTGCTCTTATTTATTGCACACCTTTCGAGTCCAAAGTATAAACATAGGGGTAAATTGAATTGAATGCCCACGCTGCAAAAGTGAGTCCATGTGTTGCAAAACCTTATGTAGAAGTAAGATTTGTTTGCGCCCGTCGAGGATTCACCTATAGCAGATTCCTCAGGGGTGATCCTCTGTTAGGATGGGAGACTCAAATGCAGGGCAGTTTACCTCACCTGCATCTATCATTAGACCCAAAGAGCCAAATAGATTGTCGCGGGGGAAGGGAATTGTGCGAATTCCGCTTGATTACTATCGAATTCTAGGTTTACCGATTCAAGCAACGGTTGAGCAGTTGCAGCAAGCCCACGCTGATCGCACTCTGCAACTTCCCCGACGCGAATTTTCGGAGGCGGCGATCGAGACTCGTCGTCAGTTAATTGATGAAGCCTATGCCGTTCTCTCGGATCCAGGTCGCCGTCAGGATTACGATGCCAGTTTTTTGGCCAAGTCCTATGAACTCCTGGAAGTCGGCAAATCATCTGAGTTTTTCGATGAGCAGGGGTATGCAGATGAACCCGCTGGCTATGCTGGATCGGATCCCAGCAGTCCGGATTCCTATTCTCCCAACATCGATATTCAGGATGAGCAGTTCATTGGTGCCCTGATCATTCTCCAGGAGCTGGGGGAATACGAGCTAGTGTTGAAGCTGAGTCGTCCCTATCTGGATGGGAGTAATCTTGCCCTGAAGCAGGGACGGCTGGGCGATCCGGATCTGGTATTGGCGGATGTGGTGATGACAGCGGCTTTGTCCTGCTTGGAACTGGGCCGGGAACAATGGCAGCAGGGCCAGTACGAAAATGCGGCTGACTCGCTCAAGATGGGGCAGGATTTGCTGTTGCAAGAGGGTTTATTCCCCAGTCTGCGAGGAGAAATGCAGTCCGATCTCTACAAACTTCGTCCCTATCGCATTCTCGAATTGGTCGCCTTGCCAGAGTCGCAGGACAATGCCCGTTATCAAGGACTCGATCTCCTGGGAGAGATGCTGCAAGATCGGGGCGGGATTGATGGCAATGGAGATGATCAGTCGGGCTTGTCGGTGGATGATTTTCTGCGGTTTATTCAGCAGTTGCGCTCCTACCTGACTGCGGCGGAACAACAAACATTGTTTGAAGCAGAATCCCGTCGGCCATCAGCCGTGGCAATCTATCTCGCAGTTTATTCGCTCCTGGCCAGGGGGTTTGCAGAACGGCAACCTGCCCTGATTCGACGGGCGAAGGGCATGCTGTTACGGTTGGGAACGCGGCAGGATGTGCATTTAGAGCAGGCGGTTTGTTCCCTCTTGCTGGGGCAAACGGAGGAAGCGAGCCGGGCACTGGAACTGAGCCAGGAGTTTGAATCTCTGGCGTTTATTCGAGAGCATTCGCAGGGATCGCCGGATCTGTTGCCAGGATTGTGTCTCTACAGCGAACGCTGGCTCCAGGATGAGGTGTTCCCCCACTTCCGGGATTTGGCGTACAGGCAAGCTTCCCTGAAGGAATATTTTGCGGATGAGGATGTCCAGTCCTACCTGGAAGAGTTGCCTAATGAGCCAGAACCTGCACCCAGTTGGGCAGCTCATCGATCGGGGTTTGGAGATACCTACCGTCAACCGGTAGAGCGTTCAACTCGATCGCATTCCCGATTGCAGACGCTCAACCCCAGAACCACGGAACCCAGAATAGCTGGAATGGCTGGAATGGCAGCGACCACAGCGGCCACTATTCATGCTCTGGATGCTCCACCGACGATGAATGGGGCTGGCTACGGGGATAACCGGGGAGAAGATCATGCCGTAGCCCCGACTCATATCCCTCCTGGCTCCCGTGGCGATCGCCCGCGCTCCACCAATGGTCGAACCGGGGGAACGCCAACTCGACGAGGGGGTGGACGCTCCCTGCGGATCGATCGGGTGTTGATCCTGGCCGCATTGGGGGCAGGGGTCATTCTGCTGCTATATTTCATCAGTCGATTGTTCGCCCGACCTCAACCTGCACCCGTGGCGGGAAATGGTACACCTCAGGTTGAGCAGCTAGAACCCGTTCTATCGGAAGTGATCCCTTCCCAAACCCAGGCGATCGGGGCAAATGAGCCATTGGATGAAACCAATGCCGCAGCGGTAATCGACAACTGGCTAGCAGCGAAGTCCGCCGCAATGGGGCAGGGCCGTCAAACCAATCGGCTGTCGGAGATTCTGACGGATCCTGCCCTATCCCGCTGGCAGGAGCAAGCCCAGCAAGTCGAGGCGGCAAATTCCTACTGGGAGTATCAACACTCGGATGTCGAAATAGTCGAAGTTGAGGTGTTGTCAGATGAGTCGGCGACCGAGGGGACGGATCTGGATGGTGCATCCCCCGGACAGAATACTGCCAGTGAAGCTGTACCGCAGGAAGCCTTTGTTGAAGCGATCGTGTCTGAGCGAGGACATTTCTACAGCGACGGCCAATTTGATCAAACGTCTTCCTATGACTCCACTCTGCGCGTCCGATACAATCTGGTTCGGGTTGACGATGAGTGGCGGATTCAGGGTTGGCAAGTTTTGGAGTAAGGGGGATGGATTATTTCCCCGCATTCGGTCGGGGCGCACAGCAGTGCGCTGGTTATTTCTTCGCATTCGGTCGGGGCGCACAGCAGTGCGCTGGTTATTTTTTCGCATCCGGTCGGGGCGCACAGCAGTGCGCCCTTACTAAAGGGTCAAGCCGTGAACCCTGGCTGCTGTAGTCAAGTGACTCAACTGAACGATGACAGATATTTTGCTGCATGCCTATCTGCCTTTGTTTGCCTGGACAGGGCTGGGAATTGTCTTAATTCGGTTTCTGCCTGATGCCTTACCTCGATTCTTAGGTCGTAGCCTGTACTGGGTGGGGGTTCCCCTGGAAATTTTAGCCCTGACCCGTCGATCGCAGTTTTCACTTCAGGCTGGGGTGGTGCCGATGGTTGCAGTTGGGGTGCTGCTGGTTGGATTGCTCCTGTCCTGGCTGACCCTACAGTTGCTAGAAGTATTTCATGCGCGCCAGCCAGATGCCTGCGCTCCGGAAACCCAACTTGCCCTTTCCCACTCCCGATTCCCGACTCCCCCTGCTTCCCGCCCCACTCAGGGCAGCTTTATCCTCTCCTCCATCCTCGCCAATACGGGGTTTGTGGGACTGGCAGTGGTTCCTGCCTTCGTCAGTGCTCCCTATTTGAGTTGGGTGGTGCTCTACAGCGTGACGCACAACATCCTGGGTTCCTACGGCATTGGGGTGGTGATTGCCAGCTACTTTGGGCGGGCTGAATCCCCCGATCGCGGCTGGCGACAGCTTCGGGATGTGGTGACGGTTCCCTCCCTGTGGGCGTTTTGTCTGGGTTCTACGACTCAATCGATCGCGCTCCCAACTGTTTTAGAGCAGGGGCTCCAGGCTTCGATCTGGGTGGTGATCCCGGCGGCACTGCTGCTGATGGGAATGCGAATTAGCCAACTACAAGGCTGGAAGAGTCTGCAAATGGCGGTGATCCCCGCTGGATTCAAGGCAATTTTGCTGCCGGGTTTGGTTGGGATCGTCACAACGCTCGCCGGGATTACGGGAGATGCCCGATTAGCACTGGTGTTGATGGCAGGTATGCCGACCGCTTTTGCGGGGCTGATTCTGGCGGAGGAGTATGAACTCGATCGAGAATTAATTGCCAGTAGTATTGTCCTGACCAGTGGGTTACTGGTGCTGACGATTCCCCTGGGGCTGTTTTTACTGAGTTGAGATCAGATCGCTTGGGATCATGGCTCAAATGATCTGTAAAGCGTTTTACTTTGCTGACTGGGCGGGCAAGATGCTCACCTCACAAGAGTTTCAGGTGATTAAATTTTGATTCCCTATTTGTTCATTTGCTCCACGAAGTTGGTATAAACTTCCCCCTCGATAAACTCCTGGGTTTCCAAGATGCGCTGATGAAAGCCGATCGTGGTGGGCAGTCCAGTGATGGCGCATTCCCGCAGGGCTCGCCGCATGCGTTTAATGGCTGTAGGGCGATCCTGCCCCCAAACGATCAGTTTGCCAATCAAAGAATCATAGTAGGGCGGAATTTCGTAGTCGGTATAGACATGAGAGTCCATCCGTACGCCAGGCCCACCAGGGGGAAGATAACCGCTGATCCGTCCCGGTTGGGGACGGAAGTTGTGATCCGGGTCTTCAGCATTAATTCGGCATTCGATCGCATGGCCCCGTAGCTCTACCTGCTCCTGGGTGATAGAAAGCCGATCGCCCTGGGCAATCCGAATCTGTTCGGCAATCAAATCCAGTCCTGTAATCATTTCAGTCACCGGATGTTCCACCTGAATCCGGGTATTCATTTCCATAAAGTAAAAATGCCCGGAATGATCCAGCAGAAATTCAACCGTTCCCGCTCCCACATAGCCGATCGACTTGGCCACCCGCACGGCCGCTTCCCCCATTTTTTCCCGCAGTTCTGGGCTGAGGGCTGGGCTGGGAGCCTCTTCCAGCAGCTTTTGATGTCGTCGCTGGATGGAACAATCCCGCTCACCCAGGTGAATCACATTGCCGTAGCTATCCGCCAAAATTTGAAACTCAATGTGGCGGGGCCGTTCAATAAATTTCTCCAGGTAAACCCCCGCATTGCCAAAGGCCGCCTCCGCCTCTCCCTGAGCTGCCAAAAAGGATTTCACCAGATCTTCTTCCGTCCGCACCAATCGCATTCCCCGACCGCCTCCCCCTGCGGTTGCCTTGATGATCACGGGATAGCCAATGTCCTGCGCGGTCACCAATGCTTCCTGCTCATCAGTCAGCAGTCCCTCACTCCCAGGCACAGTGGGCACCCCAATCCGCTGCATCGTTTCCCTGGCGGTAGACTTATCCCCCATCGATCGCATGGCATCGGGGGTGGGGCCAATAAAGGCAATCTGGTGGTCGGCGCAAATCTCCGCAAACCGAGCATTCTCCGCTAGAAACCCATATCCTGGATGGATGGCCGTGGCATTTCGGGTCAGGGCTGCCGCAATGATATTGGGAATGTTCAAGTAGCTCTTACTACTGGGCGGTTCACCAATACACACCGCCTCATCGGCCAACTGCACATGCAAGGCGTGGCGATCGATGGTGGAATGCACCGCAACGGTGGTAATTCCCAGTTCTTCACAGGACCAGAGAATCCGAAGGGCTATTTCTCCTCTGTTGGCAATCAGGATTTTATCGAAACGCATTGTTTAGGGAGTAGGGAGTAGGGGGTAGGCTTCCGCCGTGAGCGTCAGCCGAACGGGAGTAGGGGAACCGCAAAATTGGGGTCTGGTGTCCTTGCCCTGTGTCCTGCATTTTACGTTGAATTGGGTAATGTCAGGCGTGATTCGTCACAGAATCCAGCATCACAGAGCCAGCATTTTCGCAGCAGGAGACGATCGCTTAATTTAACACAGTCCTCAAACAGGGCAGCAGTAAAGTCCGAAAATTTAGCTGATCAAAATGCCCGATGGCAGGGGTGCGGCTCCCTGCTTTGTTCCGAAGAGATGCTTCACCCGCAGGCAAGATGCCTGCGCTACGGAAACCCCATTCCCCACTCCCCACTCCCCACTCCCTCATCTCGAATGCCACCATTCCTTCACTGCTGGAGACAGCTTCACCGGATATAGGGTGACGACAAAGGTACGACCAGACTGCTCTTGCCCCAACACTTCGACACAGTAGGAGGGACTGTTCTTCGTAGCCATGTCTGGGACAAACCGTCTGCCGATGCGCCGCCAACTGGGTTCTTTGCCCCGCCACTCCAGCCGACAGCAGGGCCAGGGCAGTTCCTCTCGATCGAACAGGCGACAGCAGGGCCCGACCACTCGATAGGTAAAGTGTCCACCAGGACTGTAAAACGTGTGCCCGGGGGGAAAAGGATGGGAGGTTTGATCCGGGGGAGTTTTGGCTCTGAAAGTTTTGTCCAAGGAATGGGAAGGGGATAGCTTCAGGCGGTGGAGTTCTAACTGTTCCAATGGGGTTTGATTAACATCCATAAACACGCAAATTAGAGGGAGTCTGAGAACTTGTAGCGACTCTCTACTCCCTCCAATAATGATCGAATTTAACGAGTTTCAGACAGTGGATTTGAAAATTTAGCATGGGGATTGCAAATTTCCCCAAACCATTGGCAACTCGACTACCAACTGGACTTGACCACACCTGGAAGCAATCCCTGGTGAGCCATTTCCCGCAAAACGTGGCGAGAAACTCCAAAGTCACGATAGTACCCTCTCGGACGACCCGTCAGCCAGCAGCGATTGCGGAGACGAGTGGGCGCACTATTGCGAGGCAGTTGCTGAATTTTGCGATGAATTTCAACTTTTTCTTGTTGGGTTTCGGCTGCTGCGAACTGCTCTTGGAGTTCTTGCCGTTTTTGAGCGTACTTTTCCACCAGTTTTTGGCGTTTCTTTTCCCGCTCAATCATGCTTTTCTTTGCCATGTAGGAACTTTAGACCCTCGTTTAAACAGCGTTTCCTATTGTATCGGAACTGGGAGGAGTTGTGCCAGGTTAAGCCAGTGCCGATGAGCCAAAATCTGGTGGAATATCCTGCCAGCGTCCCTGCCCGACGGCTCGAACCGCTTCCTTCAGGGAAATATCGCCGGTGTACAAAGCCCGACCGACGATCGCCCCATGTACGCCTGTTGCTTCCAGGGCTAATAAGCTCAATAGATCGCTAATGGAACTGATGCCCCCGGAGGCGATGACAGGAATCGAAATGGCAGACGCTAACTCCCGCAGGGCTGCCTTATTGGGCCCTTGCAGCGTACCATCCCGGTGAATGTCAGTGTAGATGATGGCGGCTGCACCAAAATCGGCCATTTGCTGGGCCAGGGGAATCGCATCCACTTCAGAGGTTTCCAGCCAGCCCCGCGTAGCGACCTTACCATTGCGAGCATCGATCCCAACGACGATGTGCCCCGGAAATTCCTGACAGAGTTGGTCAACCAGTTCCGGCTGCTCCACGGCGACGGTTCCCAGGATGACACGCTGTACGCCCAGAGAGAGCAAGTCCATCACCGACGATCGATCGCGCAGGCCGCCCCCCACTTGCACCGGGATATCCACCGATCGCACAATCGCTTCGATCGCCGCCTGATTGACCGGACGACCAGCCTTTGCCCCATCCAGATCGACTAGATGAAGGCGAGTCGCTCCCTGTTCTGCCCACTGCCGCGCGACGGCCACCGGACTCTCATCAAACACCTGGGATTGGGCATAATCACCCTGATACAGCCGCACGCAGCGACCTTCCAATATGTCTATCGCTGGAATTACATCCATATCACTTGCTCTTTTGTCTGCTTAACTTTGCTCGCTTTATCATGCCGCATCATGCTGTGCCAAGACACTGACTTTTCCCTCTCAATGGCTGCATTCCAGCGGCAGGGGTGCTAAACCAGATGATGTTCCAGGGCAAAGCGCACCAGTTCCGCCCGGTTGTTCGTCTCGGTTTTTCGTAACAAACTGCTGACGTGTTTCTCGATCGTCCGGGGACTGAGATGGAGCCGATCGCCAATTTGCCCATTGGATAAGCCTTCCACGACCACTACCAGAACTTCTTGCTCTCTGGGAGTCAGTTCAATATCCAGCGTCAGGGTGCTAACGGGCTTCGATTCTGGCTGAGTCGTTCGCTCCTCTTCGGGGTCATTGGAACGGACTCGCTGCCGCCATTCTGATTCGATCATCTGCGATCGTTCCAGCAGATTACGTACCACAGCCCCCAGCTCTTCTAATTCAAAGGGTTTAGGCAAGTAGACATCACATCCCAAACGATAGCCCCGAATCCGCTCTTCCACATTGGTGCGGGCTGTCAGGAAAATGACAGGCAGTAACCGGAACGCAGGCTGGCGACGCACCTGGCGCACGAGTTCATACCCATCCATCAGAGGCATCGTAATGTCAGTCACGATCAAATGGGGTTGATAATCATCCACCATTTCAAGTGCTTTTTGGCCATTCTCAGCCGAAACGACTGAATACCCGCATAGCTCAAGGTAATCGCCGATCGAAAGTCGTGTGCCCAGATCATCGTCAGCAACAAGAATCGTCAGAGGCATGGAACAAAGGGTGAGGAACGAGAGGTGACGATTACATACATTTCTATTAAAACAAAATGCTTGCAGGCATTCTTCGCCGCCCCCACTACCAGGGTATACGACAGCTCTGCAAGTCTTCATATTTCTAGACTTTCTAGACTAAGACAAGCTTTGGGTTTACAGATATCTTCAAGGATAGAGCTTTTATCTTCAAGGATAGAGCTTTACGAACCAAAACCACCGTTAAGTTCAGTTCTGATGGGCCATTGCTATCAAAGTACCAATGGACGGGCGAGAAACTGACACATTTAGCCATTGATGCGGCGGAATCACCCCAGAGAATGTGGTCGGATCACTGTTAAGTTCTGCCCAGCGGAGGGTTACGATTCTTTATATTAAGAATCACTATGCTACTATCTGGGTGTTTGGCGGTTGAACCATTCGTCCGCGTCCTGATTTTTGTGGTGTAGGAGTGAGCAGGCGTGCAGGAAAAAGTTGTAATAGAACAAGTGGGCACTCACGGACATCGTCATCACCCAGATCCGATTCGGGTGGGTGTAATTGGCGTGGGGAATATGGGTCAACATCACACGCGCGTCCTCAGTTTGCTAAAAGATGTTGAGCTGGTCGGTGTGGCAGATATTAACGTGGAACGGGGGCTGGACACGGCCAGTAAGTATCGCGTCCGGTTCTTTGAGGACTACCACGATCTGCTGCCCCATGTGGATGCTGTATGTATTGCTGTTCCCACTCGTCTGCATCATTCGGTGGGGATGACCTGCTTGCAGTCTGGGGTTCATGTCCTGATTGAAAAGCCGATCGCCGCTAGCATTTCAGAAGCAGAATCCCTGGTGAATGCAGCCGCTGAATTCCATTGCATTCTACAAGTTGGCCACATTGAGCGGTTTAATCCCGCCTTTCAAGAATTGAGCAAAGTCCTCAAGACTGAAGAGATCCTGGCTCTGGAAGCCCAGCGCATGAGTCCCTATTCCGATCGCGCCAATGATGTGTCGGTTGTGTTGGACTTGATGATCCACGATATCGACTTGCTGCTGGAGTTGGCAGGTTCGCCGGTGATTCGCCTGACGGCCAGTGGTAGCCGCGCCGCTGATTCGGGTTATCTGGATTACGTGACGGCTATCTTAGGATTTGCCAATGGGATTGTGGCCACCCTCACTGCCAGCAAAGTCACCCACCGCAAGATTCGCCGGATTGCTGCCCACTGCCGTAAATCCCTGACGGAAGCCGATTTCCTCAACAACGAGATCCTGATTCACCGGCAGACGACAGCCAACTGTCTTACCGATCATGGTCAGGTTTTGTACCGCCAGGATGGTTTGATCGAGAAAGTCTATACCAGCAACATTGAACCGCTTCACGCTGAGTTAGAGCATTTCGTGAGCTGTGTCCGGGGGGGCAATCAGCCTTCCGTTGGTGGAGAACAGGCCCTCAAAGCCCTGCGACTGGCCAGCCTGATTGAGCAGATGGCCCTGGATGGTCAGGTCTGGAAAGAGTCGGAGTTGAATGAACTCTGTGTGGGCAGTTCGGCGGTGATGGTTTGAGCCTTGAGGAAGTCCACAAACTGGCGGGCGGTTCGTCCCGATCGCCCATTGTGGCGAGTGGCCCATTGCAGGGCGCGGGCTTCCAGGTCTTGAGGGGACAGATTCACCTGAGCCAATTCAGCCAGATGGCGCACGATTTCTAGATAGGTGGGCTGATCCGCAGGCTCAAAGGTAAGGGTGATGCCAAACCGATCGCTAAAAGAGAGTTTCTCCTGCACCGTATCCCAGGCGTGAATTTCATCGGCATCACTGGGCCGGGTCGATCACCAAAGAACTCGCGGATGAGATGGCGGCGGTTGGAAGTGGCATAGACCACAACATTTTGCGGACGAGCGGTAATATTGCCCTCCAGCACCACCTTCAAAGCTTTGTAGGCATCATCGTCTTCTTCAAAGGACAGATCGTCTACAAAAATAATAAATTTCTGGGGCACCGATCGCAGGGAATCGACGATCGCGGGTAAGTCCTGAAGGTGAGCCTTACTGACTTCGATCAGGCGCAATCCTTTTTGCCCATAGGTTTGCAGTAACGCTTTCACTAGCGACGATTTACCCGATCCCCGACTGCCATACAGCAAGATATGGAGGGCTGGATATCCTGCCAGTAATGCCTCGGTGTTTTGCACCAGTGTCGCCTTTTGCAGTTCATATCCCGCCAGTTCCGAAAGCTGTATCGGATCCGGATGGGCCACCCCTGCCAGTTGTCCTGTCTGCCACCGAAAGGCCCAGTACTCAGCAAACCTACCACTACCAAACTGACGATAGTGGGCTGCTAGATCAAAAACCAACTCGGCCCAATTCTCAGACCTGCGAAATACGTGCCAAATTGGAAAATCCTGGTTCCTCTCGTCTTCTACGAAACTTTCTTCCCAGACGATCGGCGCAACCTCCAGATTCGCCACTTCCTTGACTCGCTGACTCAGCCATTGACCTTCATGGCGATAGAGGCTTTGCAGAGCTTGGAGATCTTGCTGAACAGCCTGAATCAGGGGTAAGGGAATTGATTCAACCATCGATCTTTGGGCCACACGAGAAAAAGGATTATCAGCCCGAAGAATTTGGTGGATTAAGTAGTCTTGCCAGCCCCATCCCGCTGCCGCCATCGCCTGAAACCATCGTCCGTAGGCAGCCAGACTCTCGATCGCTTGCCGATTTACAGCCTGTTCCCCCAAATTGCTCTGAGCAAAATCATCAGCCTGCTCGATCGCCCCAACATACCCCTGCTGTAACGCTTGCAAAAGGTGCAGAAATGATTGTCCGATCGCTCCATCCAGCACAGACTGATACAGCAAGAGCGAGGCAGCTTGGCGTTGAAGGAATTGAACACGGGGGAGAGGAGAAGGCATAGGGAGGGGTGTGGGGTGTGGGGTGTGGGGTGTGGGGTGTGGGGAGTAGGGGCGAATTGAGTTCGCCCAAATGGGCAAAGAGTAGGGGCGAATTGAGTTCACCCAAACGAGAGGAGGAGCGACAGGAAATAGAACAACCAAAACCCAGGCAAACCAAGAATGGGATCAGGCAAAGAACATCGCAATCAGAGCCACGATTCCCGCTAAACACATGAAGCCCGCAGGCATGAACTTTCGGGTTTTCCAGAAGCGAACGGCAAACGTGATCACCAGAGCGATCGTCACCACAATGGCCAGAGTCAATCCCCAGGCTGCCCCTTGCTGATGGGCGATCGCGCCAATGATCAGTAAAACACCGCTAATGATGCCAGCCACCAGAGATGGGAGACTCCTGGCCTGAGCATAGCCAATGATTCCCCCTACTAAAGACAAAATGCCGTAGATGATTGCTGCCAGAGCGCGAATTCCCATCTGTGCTGACTCAACTCAACGGTAGAATTCTAAAGCGTTGAACCGCCATCAATCCTTAATTGCCACAAAGTAAATGGAAATGCAACAAACCGTAAGGATTGAACTGTAACAATTTTGACTTGATTTGCCCGATCGATTGATGGTACGCTCTTCAGCTATAGCTGTCTTTTGGGTTGTCCTGACCTGCGAGATAGCAACTCTACCTAGAGGCGAATTCTCTAGCGGAGGTCAAGCGTGCCTACCAAGCAAAACGCTCAACCTCCTGACCCAGACTACTCAAGCTAGTCCAGGCTAGGGTGTATGATACCACCCGATGCCTGTCGCTTGCCCTGTCTGACATTGAGGGCTAGTCTCTAGGGTTTCTTCAAACCCTGGAAAAGGAGATTCACAAACCATGTCCGACAAATTTTTCGGTCAGCCTCCCCTCGGCGATCGGCTGATTTCCCCTGCCCGTCGCTCCGTAAAAATCCTGATGATCGGTCAACCCCATGATGTGGAATTGACGATCGCCCGCCTGTACCAGTGCGACTTCTGCCGCGTTGAGGATTGGTCCCGTCCCCTCCCCTTCTCGCAAATCCAGCCAGCCACCACCAAAGAACCGGGGGAAATCATGCGGATCTATGTGCGATCGATGACCCTGTAGGAAGGCTCTCATACCAATTTGATTGGCAGAAATTGCACACCCTGGTAAGGGCGCGCAGCAGTGCGCCCCTACGGGCAATCTATCTGCCGTGCAAACGATTTGAATCGGTATCATTTTCGGTGAGATCGGGAAGACAGCCTTCCCCCTCCTACCGGTGCGGGCGAATCTCGATTCGCCCCTACTTCCCACTCCCTACTCCCCACTCCCTACTCCCTCCTTCTTCCCGCTGCGGCAATTCCACCACAAAACAAGTCTGCTGACTGGCACTTTCCACCCAAATCGAACCCCCCAAATACTCCACCAGCTTTTTTACCAGTGCCAACCCTAACCCTGTGCCACCATATTTCCAGGGATCATTACTGGGAATGCGATAAAACCGATCGAATACCCGATCGCGTTCAAGTTCAGGAATTTCTACGCCTGTGTTGAGGATGTGAATCTGTATGGCATCCGGTGCGGGCTGCGCTGTAATGACAATTTTCTGGTGGGGAGGAGTGTACTTACAGGCATTGTTTAGCAGCTCTGTGATCACCCGCTCAATTCCATCAAAACTGGTCATCAGGGGAGGTAAGTGGGGTGGGATGTGAATGTCTAGCTGTTGGTGCTGGTGGCGACTCCGTTCCAGGAAGGGTTCTGCAACGTGGGGAATGAAGGTTTGTAGTTCGACCTCCATCAGATTCAGCGGTTCCACTTCGGCATCTAATCGCGCCAGATCCAGCAGGTCATTGATCAGATTAATTTCCCGACGGCATTCATCTTGCAAAATTTGAAAATAGCGATCGGCAGATCCCGCTTCCGTTCCCAAAATTCCGGCTTGCTTCAGGACAATTTCCAGCATTTGCGTTGCCATTTTGATGTTGGCCATGGGTGTCCGTAGCTCGTGGGACACCGTGTTGAGGAAATCATCCTTGAGGCGGTTCAGTCGCTCCAGTTCTTCCACCTGCGTCTGAGCGGCTTCATAGAGGCGAGCCTGCCGGAGGGCGATCGCACACTGGTTGGCCACTTGCTGCACCAGACGAACTTCCACTTCGCTAAACCCATGCTGGGCGGGCTTAAACATCCAGAGATTGCCAAACACTCCCTGCTCATTAGACATGGGAGCTGCCAAAATGCTGAACCATTCGTTTTCGCCCCGTAGCGCGAGGTGCATTGCTGAAGCCAGACAAAACTGAACGGATTGCCCCTGGAGGGTGTGAGCGTGAATTTCTGGTAGTTGGGCGATCGGAGCAGTACACCCCAGAGCAGCCGGGACGTTAGTGCTCACCGATTCGTAGTTGATGGTGATGGTTTGTTGTTCAAAATCATACCAGCCAATATCACAGGCCTCGGCATCCAGGGCAGACACCAGTTCTTCCACTGCCGTTTGTAAAATTTGCCGTTCATCCAGGCTGTCTCGCACCTTATCGGTGATCCGTTTCAGGGTGGCTTCAAAGTCGGAGGCTTCCTGAAGTTGGGCCGTACGCTGGCGCACCTGCTGCTCCAGATTGGTATTGAGTTCCTGGATTTGCTGGTATAGCTCAGATTGCTGGATGGCGATCGCTAACTGACTGGCCACCTGATTCAATAGATCAATTTCTGACGGTTGCCACTTCCGGGGGGTTATACACTGATGGGCAATGAGTAAACCCCACAGGGTATTTCCTTGCAGTAGGGGGAAGACCAGATTGGACTGGACTTGCAAGCTGGTGAGCAGTTCCGCATGACAGGGTTGAATTGGACTGGTTGCAACGTTTTCGATCGCACTAATTCGTCCCTGGCGATAGGGTTCATGCCACTGGTTTTGGAAGCAGGAATCTTGAATGGTACGCCCCAAAATGGACAACTGCGGTGAACTAACTGACTCCACCACCACTTGTCCACTCTTATCGGGATTGAGGTGATACACCACCACGCGATCGACGGTTAAAAATTGCCGCACTTCGGCAACGGCTGCATTCAAAATGGCATCCAAATCCAGGGAACCACGGATATGTTGCGTAATTTCTCGAATCAGCCGCTCCCGCTCCGCCTGCTCCTGTAATGCATCTTCTGCCTGCTTTTGCCGCATTGCATAGCGCAGGGATCGTTCCAGGGTCGATACGGTAATTTCATCTTTGTACAAAAAGTCGATCGCCCCCAGCTCCATCGCCTCCAGATCAACGCTGCGATCGGCGACTCCACTCAGCAGGATAATGGCAACCCGATGCGGTAATTTTGCGACCTGACGCAAAAGCTGTAAGCCATCCTGCTCACCCAGGCGATAGTCCAACAGATAAATATCGTATTGTTGCTCGGCGATCGCCCTCCAGGCCGATTCATACGTCGATACCCAGGCTAGCTGATACTGAGGTGTATGCACATCGGCCAGGAGTTCGCGGGTAAAAACGTAGTCGTCCTCGTTATCCTCGATTAGGAGAACTTGAATCGGGTGATTGTCCAAACGGTGGATCATCCTCAGTGATTAAACATTAAGATTGGTCATTGGGTAAAAGAACTGTTTCAAACCAGTAATGATTCAATACTTTGACTAACTCGACCAGTTGTTCAAAGGAATTGGGTTTAGAGAGGTACGAACAAGCCCCCAGGTCATAGCTACGGTTCACATCGGATTCTGATGTTGATGTTGTCAGAACAACCACTGGAATAGTACGCAGATCTGGATGGGCCTTAATTTCTCGAATTGCTTCATAGCCGTTCTTTTTAGGCATCCTCAGATCTAACACAATTAGATCGGGTTTGGAAACCTGAGTGGAATCAGCGTAATTCCCACGATGGCAAAGGAAGTCCATTAATTCTTCGCCGTTGTTAACGAGATGAAGCTGGGCTAAACCGGCCTCAGACCAGGCTTCCTCGAACAAGAGTCGATCGTCAGGGTTATCCTCTGCAACTACAAGGCTGCCGTACCAGGAAACGGAATTCATACAAAGTAATCACAAGTCTGAAACAGGGTGGTTCATTGGCAATGACACTATAAAAGTAGCCCCGTGACCCAGCTTACTTTGAACGGTCACGCTGCCGTTATGCCGTTCCGCAATTTTACGACAAATTGCCAACCCCATCCCGGTTCCATCGTACTCGTTATGACTTTGCAATCGTTCAAAGGGCTTAAAAATTCGATCGAGGTACTGCTCATCCAGCCCGATCCCCTGGTCTTCTACCAGGATTTGACAGATTAATTCGGTCTGGGAGTCATCGGCTGGATCAGGGGGCAATTTCGGATCACGGGGGAAATCAGGCGGTGGAATCGGGTGGTTAGCGATGTAGCTATAAATTTTGATGCGAGGTGGGTGAGAACCGTGAAACTTCAGGGCATTGCTGATGAGATTTTGCAACAGTTGATAGATTTGCCCTGGATCGGCTGCGATCGTGGGGAGGGGTTCCACCGCAATTTCTGCCTGAGTTTCCTGGATCTTGGCTTCCAGGGCCAGGAGAACATTAGACACAATTTGATGCAAATCTACAGAAACAAAGGGTTGGGCCTGGGTCGTAATTTGTGACAACGCCAGCAAATCATCAATTTGAGTTTGCATTCGCCGACAGGCTCGCCGGATCCGTTGAATGTAATCTTGTCCAGCAGTATCCAGTTGGTGATGGTAACGACTCTCCAGCAGCCCACTAAAGTTGTGAATGGTGCGCAGGGGTTCTTTCAGATCGTGGGAGGCGATGAAGGCAAAGTTCTCCAGTTCCTCGTTGCTTTGCTTCAACCGATAGGTGAGCGATCGCAGTTCATCTTCCGCCTGTTTCCGTTCAGAGAGTTCATGCTGCAATTGCTGATTGACCTGAGAGAGTTCGATGGTTCTGTCCTGAACCCGCGTTTCCAGCGTTTCATTTAACCGCCTCAAATCCGCATCCGTCTGCTTCTGCTGCGTAATATCGCCTACCACCCCCAGCATCCGAAGAATTTGCCCGGTATGGTTCAAGATGTACTTGCCGCTGCCACTCATCCAGTGGATACTGCCATCGGGATGGACGATCCGATAGTCCATTTTCCAGGGCGTTTTCTGGCGTTTGGCATCCATCAGCGATTGTTCCACCAGACTGCGATCGTCTGGATGAACCATTTGCAAAAATGCATCGTAGGTTCCAGCAAATTCTCCATCTGCTAACCCAAACAATGCATCATACTGCGCTGATCTCTGGACGACTCCCGTTTCGGGTTCCCATTCCCAGATGCACAGTCCTGCTGCATCCATCGCAATTTTGAGCTTCTCCTGACTGTCTCGCAGGGCATAACCCGTTTGCTGATGATGATGTTCCAGGCGATCGAAAACGGCTTTGATGCGCCAGGATGCGGCTGAAAAAATGATGGCAACGATGACTAGTTCAAAAATATGGCTCAGTTGCTCTTCTCCATGCCCGCACAGCAAGATATGAGCCAATATTTGGGCAAAAAATGCAATTCCAGCAAACAGCCCGATCCGGGTAATAGCAGACAGATGATGCTGATTCATGGCTCTGCGAGTCCATAGGGGTGGCTCAACCTGCACCACGCAGATTTGGCCATTGAAGGTTCTATTCCCTGTGATAACTCACACAGCCCATTTTGCTCTACAAATCTTGTTTAACAGTAGGGTGAAATGTCTTCTCCACAGACATCTGCCAGATAGCACAACGCCCGAAACCGCAGGGCGACAACTTCTTCATAGACTGGATTCAACTTGCACATGGGTGGAATGTGGAACAGCGTCCGCCCAAACAGTTGAATATCTCGCTCAAAGGGGCACTGGGCTGGAATGAATTGACAAATCGATCGGGCAAATCGAGCGTTTTTCACTTCAATCTGATCCAGCCATTGGCGAATTGGTTTCAACCAGTCACGCTGAGACGGAGGGCGATGCACCGATGAAATGGATTCAGACTGCGCTTTGTCACTGGTTTGATCTATCCAGACCCATTGGGTTAGGGCCAGGTTCTCAGTCTGAATGACAGTTTCACCCTGGATGAAGTTTTCGGTTTGAATGTTGGAAGCATTCATCAGTCCATTCCTCAAATCTGCGGCGGGTTTGATGATAATCGATCAACCTCGTTATTGATCATCTACAGAGGTTGTACAGGCCATCTCGGAACGATTCTAGACTTAACCAAAAATTTATGTTTGGTTTTGTAGTCTGACATACACTTTCCCCTGCTCAGGGAGAAAAGTCCCTGGTTAGGTGGAGGATGAAGGACATCCTCTTGACCTAACACTCGCTATGTTGCCCCAGATCACAACTTGTTAAGCGCGTGAAACTACTGGATTTTTGACCATGAAAGTTGACCTGATCCAGCGAAGATACAGACAAAGAGCTGTGAGATGGGGCATCCAGTCTGAGGGTATCCAGTCCGGGTGCAGGGAGCGTTAGACCTTCAGCGTCAGATCAAGGGTTAGATCATGAGATGGGTTAATTGGCTCAATTCAGCAGTTCGAGCGCAACGAATCGGTTGGATCAGGTTTGGTTCTCCAGCTTTATCCATCGGGCGATCGCTCCTTTGCCAAGGGTATATCTTTTGCTGTGCTTTTGCTGTGCTTTTGCTGTGCTTTTGCTGTGCTTTCAAGGAGATCAGTGGATCCAAAAAATATGCCCGATGTAATTCCGCTGAATGAATTGTTCAATGGAGCATTTTAGTTCTTTCCTCCACTAAGTAGACAAAACTTTGTAGTATCCAGACCTCATTCATTCGATCGAGGTTTCAGTTCGTGATTGTAGTGGTTTTATTGGCTTGAAATTGTGACGTAGGTACCATTCTGCTTGTGATACAAAGTGGTTCATCAATCATTGTTTGACGATAATCCTGATTTGATGAAGAGTCCGTTTTTTAAAGGTGAATATTGTAAAGAACTAATGAAATAAAACGGGTGGAACAGCTCTCTCCTGGAATCTTGGGAATCAGGAGGGGATCAAGAAATGTCATATCCCGCCTGGTAAAAGGGCACAGACGCTACAAATAGCACAACTTTTGCAAATCTCAGGGGCTGACCTCCAAATTTAGCGGTTTTGCCTATTGTGCTTTTTAAAAGTCGTGGCATAATGATCGGGCTGTTTTGTGGCACGGCTCATGGTTCACGCGCTTCGCTCAACGGATATGGCTGATACGGCTCATAGTTCCCTACATCTGGTTCGATCGTCTGATTCACCGGACTGGAGCAATGGGATTGATCTGAGTGACCTCAATTTTCAAGTTCCGGATCCAGAGGATGAGCAAATTTCGGAGCAGGAGTTTCAACGGCAAATTGAGGTGGCCTGGCAGGTCTGCGATCGGTTCGATCTCCAAACTGATATTTGGCGGGGACGAATCCTGCGGGCGGTGCGCGATCGGGAAAAGCGGGGCGGTGATGGACGTGGCATTGGGTTTTTGAACTGGCTGAAGGAACAGGAAATTAGTAAAAGTCAGGCCTATTCGTTGATTGAGTTGGCGAATAGTGCGGATGACCTGCTGGAACAGGGGGTGTTGGAACCGGATGAGGTGAATCACTTCAGTAAGCGCGCTTTTGTGGAAACGGCTCAGGCGTCCCCAGAAGTTCAACAAATGATTAGCGATCGGGTCAAGGAATTGGAAACTGCTAATCATTCCGCTAGTAACCGGCCCCAGATCACCCGTCGGGATGTGCGGCAGCTTAACGATGAATGGACGACGATGTCTTCTGATCTATTGCCAGAATCTGTTAAGGAAAAAGCTGCTAACAGCACCATTCCCACGCGCTATCTGACCCCCCTGGTTAAAGAAATGGAAAAGCTGCCGGAATCCCATCAGGCTACCCTGAAGGCGGAGGTGGCAGAAAGCCCAGATGTGGATACGGTGAAGCAAGTGACTAATTCTGCCCGCTATCTGGCCAAGTATTTATCTGCGGCCCAACAGGTTCAGGTGCTTGATCAGGACTCTCTGGATTTAGAATCTGCCCTGGAAGAAGCTCTGCGGATTGGTTGCCTCAATAGCACTGCGGATCTGGTGAATCAGGCTTCTCAACTGGAACAAACGATCGTTAAACTCTATACCACCTGGAAACGCCTCAATAGTCTGGCGGAACGGGTCTATCTCGATAGTGGTTCCAGTACGCCCAATTTGCGATCGCTCCTGTCTCATCTGGCTCCCCTGTCTAATGAACTGCTGGAGGTGAGTTTGGGTGATCAGGATGGCAGTTTTTCGCGGCTGATTCGATTGCGGATCTTGCCGGAGGAAGGAGTCGGTGGGGAATAGGGAGTGGGGTGTGGGGTGTGGGGTGTGGGGTGTGGGGTGTGGGGGCGATCGAATGAATGGTTTGACGGTTTGCTAATTTGCTTGCAGAACATAAAACGTATAACCATAGAAGTCGCTGAATTTTTCAAACAGTCTCATTTCTTCCTCGGTTTCACGAATAACGGATTGGGTAATGGGAGTGATTTCGATCTGCTGCATTCGCTGACGGAGCGGTTCATAATAATTGTCCCACCAGGCCTGACTCGGTAGCCGATGGGTAGAAAGGACACTAAAGCCCGATCGATTCGCCCGATCGATATTCTCAGCCTCGGTTCCCATCGTCGGATAGGCGTTTTGCCAGTAGGCGATCGCAGGCTCTGGCGGATTATCAGTAAACCAATTCATCTCTGATATAACGGCAATGCCTCGGTTGGCCAGAAGCGGTTGCCAGATTTTCAGGGCTTGCTCAAACTCAAGATTATAGGCAGCCCCCTCAGACCAAAGCAGGTCAACCGAACCGACTGACCAATTGAGCTTCGCCATGTCACCATGAATTGGCATTACTAAATGCTCAAGTCCAAGCTGTTTGGCGCGGGCTTTGAGTTCATCGATAAAAACCAATGAGGAGTCTACTGCCATGACGGTGCTCTGGTAGTGTTGTGCAAGCAGCAATGCACCTGTGCCGCTGCCACATCCTAGATCGGCAATTCGCGGTTTGGGGGGCAAGGTAGAAAGGTTGCTCAAAATATTGCGCGAGAAGTTAGAGTCACCGGGACCTTTACGGTCAAGTCCACGGTGCAAATCAATTAAAGCGGCAATATATTCAGTTGGGGTATCTGTATCCATCGCACTATTATCAAGAGATTCTTGGCATCTACAATTCTATTGACCGCTTGCCTCTGAAGCCAGCCTAATGTTACTTGTAGAGCATTTCGCTCCTCATTTCTTTATCCCAAGGGTTTCCCACCCCGATCGCAATGGCTGATGGATTTGCCTTCGTAATGCACGGTGAATTGGGCGTTGGGACTCATTTTTCGCAGTTGCACAATAATCCGATCGGCTTCGGCGCGAGTGGTCGATCGGGCGCATTCTGTGCCGTTTTTGCGAATGCTCCAGGTGTACCGCTCCATATCGTAATTCATCACACATGACTCCTGGGTAGGGGAAGAAGGGGCGATCGGTTGTCGCCCCGGTTGGGTTTGAACGCTTGTGATCGGTTTGGAGAATTGCGGCTTTACACCGCTAGCTTCTGGTGGGTTGGCGCTGGCTGGTCTAATCAGGCATTCCCTCCGCGCATTCTCCGAGTCAGATCGATATGGCAAAACTTTCGTTGATTCAAATATTGCATACTTGTTGGGAAAGTTCAACAGATTAACAGCAAATATCCCAACAAGAGCTTAGAATTAATCTGTAAACTCTAACGCTTCAGCCAGCTTTTCAGCCGAAACCCGTTCTGTAAGTGTTGGGAATCTGCAACAATTGAGGAGGTTTACAGATGAATTCTCCAATGGATACCCGGATCGGCAGTTCCGAATTTGGCGACTTCCAATATGCTCAATTCATTGAGTGGTGTTTTTATGAGCGGCAGAGCAAGGGGGGGCTGCTCCGAAATCTTGCGGTGGCTCGGACTGAGGCGAATCAGGATATTATTGCGGCTCAACGGGATTATTACTGTAAGGTCTATGGGATTGAACCAGATGAGTTGTTGCGTCGGGTTCTAGAGGCGGATGCAAATGGGGTGTCGATCGTAGAACTACATCGCCAGTTGACGGAAGAGGCGATGAATAACCCAAATGCCGATCTGTCTCTCTTGCCGAAATTGCAGGAACCGAAGAAGCGCGGACGGAAGCCGAATCAATAAACCGTTTTGTGTGGCAGCACAAGGGACGATTTATACTGAGTCACTTACCGCAAAGCATTAATCTATACGAATAGCTTTCTATATATCTGAAGATTTACTGAGATTTTAGAATGGTTTTGGGGCGATCGGTTAGGATGTTGATGGTGATTCTGTATAATCCCCCTGTGAAGGTAAGCAGGCAGAAAAATTCTGTCTAATATCTTGGTACAGGATTTTATGCAGACAAAATTCTGTCTAACACTTATTCTGGGATGTTAGATAGAAAAATATCTGTCTAATATCCTTATGAGGGGAGATAGGCAGAATCTTTACTGCCTAACCAAGAGTTCGCATTCCATACGCTACGCGTCATCAGGGTGAAAGAAATCAGATTTGTTAGATGAGTATTTACACTTATTGAAAATCTGATTTCTTAGGAGACCGCTTCACGAAGTTGAAAATACTGAGCATACAGAGTATATACACTAGCACCCCCGATGAAAGAAAATTACAAGCAACTGATTCAGACTAAAGGGCATTTGCCTACCGGCATTTCTAGCCAGAGTTTTCCCATAGGTTTCATCGTCGGATTTTTGGAGGATAATTTAAAATCAAGCGAGTCTTTTCTTGATGTTACAGGAGTTAGATTTCAGGGAAAGAATTCATTTTTAGTCCTGACCTCTGAAAGGCTTATCTGCGTTTATTTCAAGTCTGATGTCATTATTGGGAAAAACTTTGAAGTCTCTCTAATTCTGGATTATATTCATATAAATAAATTTTCCATTGCGCCACAAAGCGGAATTATTATTAAAGGCGAAAATAGTGATTTTAATATGTATTTCGTCCAACCAGAAAAAGGAAAAGAATTTTCAGAGTCTCTTAAAAACTTGGGGATTAAGATTGAAAGCCTCACAATTATCTCTTCCGACAGATATAAGAAAACACTGATTTTTCAAGGAATTGCTGGGTTTATAGTCATAGCTGCTCTATTTGGTAGCTGCACTTACAATACAATCACTCGTCCTCAATCTACCAGTTCTGGTACAAGCGCAGAAGCGATTGAAGTATGTTTGAGGAAATACATTCGAGGTGATACTGTAGAAAAGCATGAAATTGAAGAAGCTTATAGAAAATGCGCTCCTTGAATCTGTTGGTGAAAACTAGGTAGTGCCCTTTTGTAAAGGATAGAGAAAAATAGCCTGACATCAAATAGAGAAAAATAGCCTGACATCAATTCGCTTTTAGCAGAAAGCTTTCAGAAATAGCTGTTCATTCTCCATCCTTTACAAAAGTAAGACTACCAAACTCCATCCGATCGCCCTCACTCCTCCCCCTCTTCCAAACCCCAAGCCACTGAATTCTTTGGATCAACCTTCGGCGTTGGACTTTCCTGTTCTCTATCCTTCTTTCTATATCGCCGAGAGCAACATTTAGAACGCACTGTTTGAGATGATTTGAGATGAACTGGGGAGGCATTCATGAGTTCAGAGCAAATAGCAAGCGCGATCGGAACCCCCACTTCTGAAATTGAAATCAATGCCGCCCTCGTTCATTCCCTTCTAGCCGCACAGCATCCTGACCTGGCGCATTTACCGCTCCATCCAGTAGACGCAGGTTGGGACAATGCCATCTTTCGACTGGGTGATCAGCTATCTGTCCGACTGCCTCGTCGCAAAGTTGCTGCCCCTCTCATCGAACATGAGCAAACCTGGCTCCCCCAATTGCCCAATCTTCCCATTCCGATTCCCATTCCTGATCGACAGGGAAATCCGGGACAAGACTATCCCTGGAAATGGAGCATTTTGCCCTGGTTGGCAGGGGTAACGGCTGACCAGCAAGAACCCCATCCAGATCAGGCACAGCAGTTTGCGGCATTTCTGCGATCGCTCCATGTTCCTGCACCAAGGAATGCACCCTCTAACCCCTTTAGAGGCGTACCGCTGCATCAGCGAGCCTCTGCTGTTGAGGAACGAATCCAGCGACTTGAGCAGAAAACGAATCTGATCACTCCAGCTATTAAACGCACCTGGAAACACGCATTAGATGCAGCAATGGATGTTAAAGCAACCTGGATACACGGTGATCTTCATCCCTGCAATGTGTTGGTTGATAATGGTGTGATCACAGGCGTTATTGATTGGGGAGACATTACAGCAGGCGACTGTGCAACGGATCTGGCGGCAATCTGGATGCTCTTTTCGGATTCCAAAGTGCGTCAACAGGTCACTGTAGAATACAACGCTTCCGAAGCAACCCTGCAACGGGCGAGAGGATGGGCGATACTCTTTGGCGTTGTCCTACTCGATACTGGATTAGTTGATAACCCTCGGTATGCAGCGATCGGAGAGCGAACATTGCAGCGTATTAGCGGACTTCCGATGAGCTTTGACCATATTCATCGTTACGGATGAACAAAATGATTGACGTTTTTTCGTTTGTGTCTCATTCAGGGTCTAGCAAGCAATGCAGTAATTGCAAAAGTTTTGAATCTGTTCGATCGACAATCCGATCGTTTTAAGTTGGATGCGCTACTTTCGATCGCAGTTTCTTCTTCAGATGAATCTATAAGTCTACAAACATCACATCAATACCATCTCTTCGTTAAAATTTTGAGGAAAAATGCAGCCTACTACAGAGCAACCTCAGGAAGCAGCATTATGGATCAAGAACTGGCTTTAGTGGCTAATGGTGCAGGCAGTGTGGGTAATGTAATTAGCCCATTGGGGATTCCCATCATCAATGCCTATGGTTGCGAAAGTGGTCATGTTCACGCTCCCAACGAGTGGCTCAACCTCAAGACCATTCAGCCAGTGTTTCAGACCTATTGGGCTAGTTTGATTCAGTTCTGCCTTACCCAATCAACCAACACGATTAATACCCACCGAACCGGAAACCAACATGCAAATTAGCGTCATCTCCGACACTCATGGACTACTACGCCCTGAAGCGGTAGATGCTTTGGCAGATGCTGACCTGATTCTGCACGCCGGAGATATCGGTAAACCAGAGGGCGTTGCTGAATCAAGAGATGAACCTCGGAGGAACTGGAACATCGTCAAACCTGAGGTAGTGAAGTAACAACCGAATAGAGTGAGCCAGCATTTCTACGGCTTTGGAGTAGCACAGCGTTTTGCGATGCAGTCGAGCCAGATAGTGCCGCAAGCGAGTGTTCTCACTTTCAACTCGAGTCATATACGTTTTGCTGACAATCTGATCGCCATCGGGAATGAAGCCGGGATACACCGACCACCCATCAGTGACGTAGAAATAGCAGTTCCAGTCCGCCACAGTCTGCCAGAGTGGGACAAAGGTTTCAGCACTATGGTCACCCAGAACCCAGCCTAAAATTCCCTTTTTGAAGTGGTCAACGGCTGTCCATAGCCAAATCTTGTTTTTTTTGAGCCGACAAAGGTTTCCAATTCGTCGAGTTCTCCAACTTCGGGGGGCGTTTCCGGTGCATAGGCGTCCGGCAGGCGCGTTGCGACCTGCTGCACCCAGGTAATGACCGTGGTATGGTGTACTCCTTTGACCCGTTCGATCGCTCGAAACCCAGAGCCGTTGAGATACATCTTGATGCATTCGCGTCTGAACTCGTCTGAGTACCCTCGATGCGGGTCGTAGGTATCAATGAACTGACGACCACAAGCGACACAAATGTGATTTTGCTTACCTTTCCTCTTACCGTTTTTACGGATATGAGTAGCCCCACACTCTGGACATTGCATTGCAGATTACCCTAAATCATCTTTCAATTATGCAACGCCTCGGTAAACCAGAGGTGCTAGATGGACTCAGAGCGATTGCTCCCGTCATTGCGGTGCGGGGCAATAATGACAAAGGCAAGTGGGCAGAGACAATTCCAGAGCGAGAAACAGTGGAAATCGCAGATGTTTCAATTCACCTGTTGCACATCATTAAGGATTTGGCGATCGATCCCAAACAGGCAGGAATCCGCGTGGTCATCAGCGGACATTCTCATAAACCGCTGCTAGAAGAACTCGACGAGGTGTTGTTTCTCAATCCTGGTAGTGCTGGGCCAAGACGATTTAAGCTTCCCATCACGCTAGCCCATTTGTATCTGGATGGTGCAGCCGTTCAGGCTGAGATTGTTGATCTGTCCGTTTGATTTGTAGACTCATCAGTTAGCCATCTCAGCTGTGACTGAGCACATTATATTGCGCAATTTTCAAATGACCTGCGCTTTCTCATGAAGCCTAGAACCGTTTCACAGCAAAAACTTCAGCCTTTTTAGAACTTTTGCATCCATATCAACCCTAAGAGCAAATGACCTGCGCAGAATTATTCTCTCCAAGCCAAGATAATCCTTCAGGCGAAAATTACCCTTTTTGGACGCTTGCAAATGAGTTGCGCAGAATTTTAGCCGCTGAAGCTACTGATTCAAAAGGGTTTCAGGCTTCGTTAAATCTGCGATCGTCAGTAATCTTGTAAACAGTCTTATGCCTCTGAAAATTGTCCCTCTAAATCACTTGCAAATGAGTTGCGCAGAATTTGCGATCGCCATAGCCCTTGGAGGATGGGTCTTTAGCCTTTCAGCAGTATTAAGGCGAGAATTTGAGCAAATGAGTTGCGTAGAATTTTTAGGCACTGAAAGCCTTGCAAATAAAACTATTTAGGACATGCATAATCTTTTCTAGACGCAGTACCTCTATTTCATTGCTCTTCATTGCTCATCTACGGGCGGATGCCAACTAAACTCAATCCACAGCGATCGCGCCTCAACCATATTTTCGTTATTGAGCCGTAATGCAATAACCGTTGCTCGACCTGTCGGTGTTACTCCAATCACATGGGTTCCACCATTAATCCAGGCAAAATGATCACGCCATTCTTGCGTGCGGGGATTGAAAAGGGGAGCAAGCTGACCAGTCTCCGGATCGGGTGCATCAGTTTTCACTCCCTTAAATTCGTTACAGCGGTAACAAGAGGCAGCCAAATTACTGCGATCGTCGCTTCCACCTTGCGACCGTGGCAAAATGTGTTCCATAACCAGGGGTGTCCCTGTCAACCGGGAAGAAGTTTTGCAATATTCGCAGCGATAATTAGCTTCTTCAATGACTTGCTGCCTCAAACTGTCTGAGATACTCACCGTGGCACTGGCATCTCCTGCAAAGGTGGGATTCTTTGCCCCCGCCAGCGTAATAAGGACCAGGCATAGGCTTTGCGCAACATCAGATGATCGGCGGCTTGTCTTAATGCTGTTAACTCTTGTCGTTCTTCGGGGGTTAGCAGAGCCGCTTCATTCTTTGCCAAGAGTTCAACTTGACGCTCGTATTGATGAGGTTCAGCTTGGGATTGGGCAACGGCACGTAGCTCCTCGTTTGTTAAGCCCTGAATTCTCAAAAATTCAGGCTGTAGCTCAGGTGAGGCATTATCCACGGATGGGGGGAGATTACTCATCACGCTCTGTGCCACTAACCCCTCTACTGATTGATGAGTGGCTTCAGCGATCCGTACCAATTGTCGGAAGACGGCTTCTGGAAGATCGATCGTGACTCTCTGTGTGGTCATGCCAATCCTTGATCACTGGATCTTCGTCTATTTTATATCTTCCTTGGTAACGCAGGCTTAATCGGCTAGAAACCCTACAACTGAAAGCTTACTGTGTCTCCGGCTTCCCAGTAAAATGAGCAAATGAGTGGCGCAGTTTTTGTGACTCTGGTATTGTATTGACAGTTTGCTTCCTACAGGTTAGCGCACTCCTATTTATGTCTGACGATCGCCCCGAAACCGAACTACCTGAATGCCCAGACAACGCTGTTCTGCTTGACGAAACCAGCTACAGCACGAATATCCACGAGTATGTTCGGGAGCTTGTACAGCAGGGAATTGAAAAAGAGGAGTGGAAGTTCTGGATTATTCAATGGGTTGCAGAATCCTTGACTCCAGCCATCAAGCGAGTGCGCAAGCAATCGGCGATCGAGTATCTGGGTGCAAAAAAGCGTACCTTTGAGGATTGGCTAGCTAAACATTTGGCTGGTGAGCCTGTACCCAGGTTCTCTCGGGGAAAGAAGCCCAAGCACGATCTCACCCTGGAATGGGAACCTTTTATAATTAACGCTTGGAAAAAAGGCAGCAAAGGCAAGAGAATCATGAATCCTGCTGCCGTTCATCGTAAGGTGGAACGAGAAGCTCTTGATATACGCAAGACGAATGAGTACCCATCCTATTCAACTGTACGTCGCATCCTCCAACCATTGATTGAAAAGGAACGAGCGAAGAACGGTGCCAGCAGTGCAGGGCAGGGAACGATCAGCCATCTTCTAACTCGCGCTGGAGAAACACTAAAAGTAGACTATTCAAATAAAGTTATACAAATTGATCACACCAAAGTTGATGCGTTCTCGTTGATCATTGATGGTAAGGATCAGTTCCACATCGTGGAAGTTGAAGACGATAGCATTCCACCCATAGTAGGTGCTATTCGTCTTTATTTATCTGTCGCGAAAGATGTATTTTCTAAATGTATTTTGGGTCATCTTTTGAGTGTTAAGCAACCAAGCTCAGAAGACGTTGCTCAACTGATTCGTAAAGTCATTCTGCCTAAACAATTTCCTCCAGACTACGATCTACGAGATGTACAAGTCCCATACGGCAGCTTCAGTCACCTCTATGTAGATGGCGGAAAAGATTTAACTGCTGAGCATGTCAAGCAGATTGGCAGATACCTTAAGCGTATTAGTCCTGGTCTTGGATTTATCGTTCATTTGAGACGTAAACCCTCGGACGGTGGTGATGTAGAGAGCGTTTTCGGTGGGCTGAATAAGCGAGTTTGGTCAGAAGATCCGTCTTATACAGGCTCCAATACGACTGAGCGTCCGAAAGATGCACAAGAAAAAGCATGTTTGACGTTTAGAGATATGGATAAGCGGGTGTCCTGGTATTTCTATGGCGAGTATAACAATGAGAACCATACCAAAGACCCAACAGAAACCCGTTACACCATGTGGCTGGAGGGCATGGATGGTGAATTGCCACCCGTAATAGACGAAAAAAAACTAGATTCCTGTCTGAGAAAAATGCAGGATGCTAAGGTCTACAGAGACGGTGTCGTTCAGTTCAAGAATCGACACTATCAAGGAGAGTTTCTAAGAGCCTTTGCTGGTCAAAGTGTGACTATAAGATATAGTTCCGATGACATTTTGCGGTTACGTGCCTATGAACTAGAAACTGATGCAAAACCAGGACGTTTTCTAGGTTTTGTTGAAATGCGGAATGTTTACGAGATTAATAAGTGGATTGATAAGCTAAAACTTCCAATCAAGAAACTTGAACTTAATAACCTGAAATCTGAAACGTTCTCTTTAGAAGAGTTAGAGGAGGTACTTGCTGCGGTTAAAGCTGGGAAGGGGGAGCGAAAATCTGAAACGGAACCTATCCGCATGAAGTATAGAGGGAAAGGGAACGACCTTGTGAAGTCTAGGGAGAAAGAGTTAAGAAAGCGAAGGAGCCAAACGAAGAACAGTAGCAAGAAGAACTCAAAGCACTCACGAGGTAAAGCTTCCTCGGTAAGTACTGCACCTCCTACAACACCAGAACTTAACGAAAATCCAAGTTCTAATGGTTTAGCGACTACACAGCAGGAACATACAACTCCTGCTCCAACGACGACAGCAATACCCGACCCACGAAAAGTGATTAGTATGCAGGAAAAATTTCATGAGAAGAATGTAGAGTCTTTTGAGGAACAACTCATGGCTGCTGAGGCTAACCGCCCCAGATTGGTTGTGCCTCGTCGAAAAGGTCGATCTTGGTAGAAAGGTGAACAGAAATGCTGCCAGAGTGTGTACCAATTGATTATCCTATTCAGACTTCTCCTGATTCCCCCACGGTTGAGGATCAGATCAGGGCGCTAATTGACCGTGAGTTTTTGGCAGAAACAAGCTACTTTAGTGAGCTTTCAAACTGGCTAAAACAGATTTCTCTTGATAAGTTATGTGGTCGTATTGTGGGTCGCGATCGATCAGGCAAATCTATTGCTTCGCAATGTTGGGTTGACGAGATTAGTGGTCGGCGAGGCGATTTGCTACCTATTCCTTTACGCATCCACATGATTGACTGCCCACCTTCATGTGATTCGAGAAAGCTTTGCAAGCTTATCACAGGCAGCCTCGGACGTGGCGTGAAGGGTGGGAAATCCAAAGATTCTATGCTGAGGGCTGGAGATGCTCTAAAACTATTCAAGGCTAACGTCCTGCTGGGATTGTAAATTAGATTGTGTCAGAGAATAAAACAAGATCTAATGAACTATAGAACTTGAGACACAACCCTATGACTTTTCGACCTGAATTACTCGATGAACTGCTCCAAGGCTACGAGAACCCGGAAGACCTCCTAGTGTGACTTCACCGAAGCTATTGTGCAATTGGTGAGAGCAGAAGTTACGCTAGGATTAACAACTTTTAATTTGCTGATTGTCCTGATGCTTCCCCCCCTATACGTGCGTCCCTTGAGTGAGACTGAGCAAACAGCCCTCGAACAGGGATTGCGATCTAAAAATGCCTTTACCCTACGCCGTTGCCAAATTCTGCTTGCCAGTGCCCGAGGAACTCAAGCCAGAGAAATTGCTGCTGCGGTCGGTTGCAGTGTTCAGACTGTTCGCAATACCATACGTGCCTTCCATCAGCAGGGATTAGCTTGTTTGCAAGCCCAATCGAGTCGCCCTAAAACGGTCAAACCCATCTTTGATCAGGACAAGCGTGCTCAGTTACATCAGTTGCTGCATGCCAATCCTCGGCACTATGGCAAATCTCGTTCCACCTGGACGTTGGACTTGCTAGCAGAGGTGGCTCATGAGCAAGGTCTCACCGAGCATCAGGTGAGCCGTACCACGATTGAGGAAGCACTCAAAGCAATGGGGATTAGCTGGCGTCGAGCTAAAGCCTGGATTGTTTCTCCCGATGAGCAGTATGAGCTAAAAAAGCGGCAACGCGACCGCTTGATCCAGATGAGTGAGCAAAACCCAGATTGGGTGGTAGGATTTCTCGACGAGGTGTGGTGGAGTCGGCTGCGTGATCCAATGATGCACAGTTGGAGTGAGGAGGGTCAGCCATTGCAGTTGGTGGAGAAGACAGCTGACAAAGCTGAAACTGAGCCGAAGGCAATTGCTTGTTATGGCATTTACTTGAGAGCAGAGGCACAAATGTTATTGCGTTTTGTCGAGCAGCGCCCGGTCAGTGAGATCACCTGTCAATTTTTAGAGTGGGTCACGGCTCAAGTGAGCGAGATGGGAAAACGAGTCATGCCGTTGGTCTGGGACAATGCGAGCTGGCATGTCTCTAAACAAGTCCAGCAATGGATTAAACAACATAATGCACAAGTCAAACAAACTGGAAAGGGAGTGCGATTGATCGTGTGTCAGTTACCAGTAAAGAGTCCCTGGTTGAATGCGATTGAACCGAAGTGGATACATGCAAAACGAGCAATTGTAGAACCGCAACAGAAATTGAGTGTACAGGAATTAAAGACCAGAGTGTGTGACTGGTTTGAATGTCCCTTGCTAGAACCCCTTGCAAAAAAGGTCTCCTGAAGTTGCACTAGGCAACGAGGGCATTGTCAAACAATTGACGGCAGCCTTGGTAGAGCGGTGTTTGAATGCAGAGATGAAAACGCATCTGGAGGAACAATCCTCTGAACCAGCCAGTGAGGGCAAAACGGCTCGCAATCGTCGCAACGGGCACAGCAAGAAGACAATCAAGGGCGAGTTTGGACAAGCTGAGATCGCGCTTCCCCGTGACCGTCACAGTGAATTTGAGCCCATCATCGTCAAGAAGGGACAAACTCAGTAGATCGCAAATTCTCTAGGAAAGGGGTAGGGTCAGGCTAAACGCATTAAAACAAAGCCATGACGATCTACCCAAGTTCATTATCGCCTGCTCCAGCTTTGACGGATGAAGCGACGTTGGAGGTAGCCCTCGACTGCCTATTGGAACACTTATCCCTGGACATGCAAGGTGGATACACACTCCAAGATCTGTTTGAGATTTTGCTACGGGCCGCCAGTCGCAGCGATAGCATTGAACACACAACACAACGATTGGAGGGCGTACCCAGTGGCAATGGCATTCGCTATCATCTCGATAAGTTAGACGATATCACAACTCTGGAATCTCAACTCAATGCCGCTCTGCAAAGCCGCATCCCCCCAAAAATTCGTAAGGGCAAGCATCGTATTGCCATTGACCTCCATCTGATTCCCTATTACGGCAGTGTGAACGTCGCCACTGAGCCTTACATCTACCGCTCTCAAGCTAAGGCAGGCACGACTTCGTTCTTTGCCTATGCCACCGTCTATGTGATTTGTCGTAACAAACGGGTTACTTTGGGTATTCATGCCGTGCATCGGCATGAAACATTGGTTGCAACCATCACTTATTTATTAGCCATGCTGACTCCCTTACGAGTCCGCGTCAAACGGCTTTATCTTGACCGTGGGTTCTATAGTGTACCAGTCATTCGTTGGCTCAAAGCTCTCAATATTCCGTTTCTCATGCCTGCGGTAATTCGAGGCAAACGTGGAGGTACTCGCCAGTTGTTGATTGGGCGCAAAAGTTATGCCACCCGTTATACCCTCAACAGCCCTCAATATGGTTCAGTTACCTGTCAGATGCGGGTGATTTGCAGCTATTACAAAGGGTTCAAAGGGAAACATGGTATCCAATACACCCTATACGTGGTGCATCGTGTGAGGGTTGCTTTGGAGCAGATGCATCAGCATTACAAAGACCGTTTCGGTATCGAGACCAGCTACAGGATGAAAAATGGGTGCCGTATCCGCACCACGAGCAAGAATCCAGTCACCCGTTTGCTGTTTGTGGCTCTGGCGTTTATTTTGGTCAATCTCTGGGTGTATTTGCTCTGGTTCTTTGTGAGCCGTACTCAACGAGGAGGACGGGTCGTTTACCGAGAACTCTTTAGTCTCAAGACCATGTTGGAGTTTCTCTCTCAGGCTGTCGAGCGACATTTCCCAGTCATCACAGCCATCTATTTACCCTCTCTAGAATGAATTTGCGATCTACTGAAACTCGCTTTAACGGGTTTGATGACAAGATTCTCAGCCTGTATGCCCGAGGCATGAGTACTCGTGATATTCAAGCTCAATTGCAAGACCTCTATGGAGTGGAGGTATCGACTGGACTGATTTCCAACATCACTGATGCGGTCGAAGCGGAACGCAAACTCTGGCAAAATCGACCGCTTGATGCGCTCTACCCGATTGTCTACTTTGATGCGATTGTGGTCAAAGTTCGCCAAGACGGACGAGTGGTCAACAAAGCGATCCACCTGGCTCTGGGGGTGACCTTGTCCGGTACCAAGGAATTACTGGGGATGTGGATGACTCAGAATGAATCTGCCAAATTCTGGTTAGCGATTCTGACAGAGTTACAGAATCGAGGACTCAAGGACATCTTCATCGCTTGTGTCGATGGACTGACAGGCTTTGCCGATGCCATTGAGACGGTCTTTCCCAAAACGACGGTGCAGTTGTGCATTGTCCATATGGGGAGGAATTCCCTAAGCTATGTCTCCTACAAAGATCGCAAAGCAGTTGCTGCTGACCTGCGATTGATCTACACCTCTAGCACTGAAAACCAGGCAGAACAGCGGATAGTTGAGTTTGCAGAGGCTTGGGATAAACAATACCCGACCATCAGCAAGTCCTGGATGAATCACTGGGGACGCATCATCCCATTCTTTGCCTTTCCAGCTGAAATTCGCAAAGCTATCTACACCACCAACGCCATCGAATCCCTCAACATGACCCTCAGGAAAGTCCTCAAAAATCATCGAGCTTTCCCAACCGATGATTCTGCGCTCAAAGTCGTTTACCTGGCAATTGCTAACATTGCTAAAAAGTGGACGATGCCGATTCAAAATTGGAAGGCGGCACTCAACCGTTTTGCCATCGAGTTTGAAGATAGGTTTCCGCTTTAACTTTGCTCCCTGACACAATCTGTTTGACATATCCGTCCTGCTGGTCGATAATGCTCGTTGCCTGACAGAGAAAGCACTTGACACACTCATCGCCCTGTATCGTCACCGTGAGTATCGCATTTCGGTCATCCTGATTGGATCAACTGATTTAGATGCACGGCTCAAGAAGATGGGGCGATTTGACTACTTCAAGCCCTTTTATCATTTTGAGAATCTTTCTCCTGGTGAGTTCACAGCAACTATTAAAACGTTTGAGCGTGACTTTTTAAAGTTGCCTGAATCCATTCAGTTAATTGATGTAGAGTCCGTATCAACCTTGTATAGTGTAACAACGGGCAACATTGAAGATTTGATTGAAATCCTGATTCAGGTGATTCGACGTTCATCTAGCAATAATGCGTTGTATTTTGATCCACAAATTTTAAGTAAGGTTCTAGAGAGCTACGGTATAGTTTATCTGGATGAGGAGGCAGAATAGTGCCTGAGAAGCAATCTTTTCTAGATATCTATTTATTCGATCCCAATCAGCCTTACACCCACGTACCGCCGCTAGAAGGTGAGAGTATTGCCAGTTTCCTATATCGGTTCCGACGAGCAAAAGGTAATCGAATTTCGTCTGCAAGGCAGTTAGGAGAAATCCTTGAAGTCGGCACAGCAATTAAACGTTGGGAAGATCTTTTGTTTGGTGGAAGAAAGCCTAAGCAGAAACAGGTGGAAGCACTCAGCAACGTTACGCGAGTTGAAGTCGATAGACTCTGGCAAATGTTCCCTCCTGAGGGGGAACGATCGCAACCAAACACAATTCGTATCTGCGCCGCCTGTTGCTTGGAGAGTCCTTACCATCGAATAGCATGGCAACTCTATTCAACGGCAGGGTGCGAGCGTCATCGGCTTCGACTGCTACCACGATGCTGGGCTTGTGAAAAGAAATTTGCGGTCAAAGAATTGTTGAACGCAACAGGTTGTAAGCATTGTGGAATGCCTTTCAAGACAATGATGAAGAAGCAAAAGGCATACTAGTTGCTCCACCTGAAGGCAGTTCTGTTATTGTTCTCCAATTGCCCTAAAAAAAGCGTCTTCTGCCGCTGCTAATCGCTTGCCCTTGATATAGCGCTCGAATACCTTCTCCGATCTGTGCCCTGTTAGGCTACGCGCAAGCAAGCTATCAATCCCCAACTCCACTAGCTCACTGGCGTAGGTATGTCGGAAGCGATGCGGTGTCAAGTTTGGAATTCCCGTTACTGCGCCCAGTCGAACTTTCGTAAAGTAATAGATGCCTTGGTAGCCAAGCCTTTGTCCTGGAGTGCGGAAATCATAGGACAAGAACAGTGGGCTTTCGTTTGTCAGTACTTCCCGTTGCCCTTGCCGTCGCTCCAAGTAAGCTTGAATGTGTTCCCTTGCTGCCTGGGAACGATCGCGTCACTCTTATCCTTCTTACGGACAAACCGCAAACGGATGCCATCATAATTACCAACATTCAAAGCTGAAACATCCTCTGCTCGTAACTGGAGTTTAGACTAATCACAGCAGAAATAGCCCAACCCCCTTATCTGGATTGAGCGAGACTGAAGATTGGGAAAAATTTAGTGGTTAAGCGGTCTTGTTCGCCACCTTCTTGGGTCTGGTGAAGCGCTTTTTGACCGTTGGATAGCGAATACGGCGGGAACGGGGTTGCCCTGGAGTCCACCCCGGTGACTTTCCGCGTGGTTTGGGCGGGGGGGCAGGTGTGCCAATCAACGCTAAAACAGAGGCAAAGGCATTTGCGGTTCGTCCCGGAGATAGCTTAGCAGATGACTTTTGCCAGGGCAGGGGGGAGTCCTGGACGTGGCAACGAGCCAACCACAACTGCCAGGTGAGCAAGGGCATCAGATCGCTCCAGCGTTCGGATTGTTCGGGCGTTGCCAACTGGGGTAACGTCCAGTGCAATCGTTGCTTAGCGAAGCGATACCAGTGGTCAATGGCAAAGCGACGGAAATACTGTTGCCACACCGTCTCTAAGTCGGGTGGTGCTTGTCCCACCCAAATTAGCCACAAAGGTTTGGCGGGGTGGAGGGCAGAGTCATGGAGGCGTTGCAGTTGAATTAACCAGATCGTCTGGTTGGCAACGCGTCGCAGTCGCATTGATGACCACATCCGCACGTGTAATCGTCCCCACCGGGACTCTTCTACCTGGAGTTCGGCATCAGATGACCACCAGGTGGTGGCATCGTTAAGTTTGAACTTCTCCCCATACTGCCGAGGACGACCCGTTCCGCTATAAACAGGCGGTGGTCCATACAGTACTCGATTGGAACGCAACCGAATCAACTTGTCACAAGCAATATCCGCCGTACCATTGAGGAATGGGGCACAGCCATATTCGGCATCCCACAAAGATAAGGGACGAACCTGGAACTGCTCACACACCTGACGCAATTGCACTATTGCCTTGCTAATGGGGCTCTCTGCGCTAGTGATGCGTTCATGCAGCAACGGTAATGCCCAACTGCCCTGCTCCTCTGGAATCCACGCAATCGTACTATATCCTTGTCCCAACGTCACCGGTTTGGCTCCACTCATCGGAGTTGCTTGATGTTCATACGTCCGTTCTCGCAGGGTTTGTGCCTGTAACCTTGACCATGCCGTGTGGTCTCCCGCTAAGACAACCCGTTCGTCCTGGGGCATTTGCTCCAGGTACAACCCCATCCACTCCAGTCGAGGCGGGTTGCTATCCTGTAGGGCTTCATACAAACTCGGCCATTGGCGTCGAAAGACAGGGGCAACCGACAGTTCGGCAAAGGAGTACACACTGCGGCTCACTAGCACGGCATCCATCAGGTCGAAGAGAGCATCCTTGCCGTTGCCAATCAGCATGTAGGATTTATGTCGAAACGCCCTCAAGCGGTCAAAATTAGTCATGGTCAATCATTATTGATGCAACATGACCATTAAGCAGCCAAACCGTCGGGTTTGGCTGCTTTTCTTTCCCAATTAGTCTAAACTCCAGTCGTAATCCATGAGTCAAAACTGCCAGTAACGCCCGATCGCGCCGATCAATATCTTCGTCGCCGGTAACTGTCTGAAAGATGACCTCCATTTGTTCAGAGCTGAGATGGCGAGGTAGAGGCTCACCTAATTTCTCAAATTGAACCGCAGCCGTTGGCAACACATCGGATAGGCTCATATACCCCGCTTGCTGGAACCATTTGTAGAAGCTTTTGAGCGCCGTGAGTGCCTGGTTGATTGCGGCAGGTGACAAGGGTTGTCCCTGCTTGGTTTGGCATTGATGCTTCAGGTAGTGCTTGAACTGGGCAAGATCGCGTGGTGCCACGTTGATCCAGGCTTTGTTACTCCAGCCAATAAAACGTTCAAGTTCAATGCGGTACGCCTTCTGGGTATTAGGAGCCAGATTGCTGGCTTGTAGAAACTCCCTCACTCGCTCCGATCGCAGATCAACACCGTTTTCACCTGTAACCGGAATTGGTTGGCTGGAGAGCAAACGAATGGGCGGGAATGGTTGCTGGTCGGCTGTCATAGAAGGCGCGTTCCAAACCTTTATGTACGGAAGTACTATATCATCGTGTAAGATACCTAGCTAATATCTTGGTCTTACTAAAGTCTGACTAAGTTGTAATGTAACCTGAATGTAACGCTTTTGTAGCATGGCGCGATCGGTCAATCCTAAATGTTTATCTTGCGCTTCCCTCAGTGTCTATGAAGCACAGCAAGTTCATGGGATTGAGGGTGACGGCTGTTGGGATGCCGCACGGTGCAAAAAACGTCGATCGCATTACCGGAACCGGGCTAGACGCAATGCTACTCGTCGTATTCACTATCGCTGCCAAAACCAAAAGAACAATCTACTGAGTGAACCCCTTTCGGTCGCTGTTCCGCCTCTTGCAAATATCGTGCTCGTTGTTTACTCGGAGTATCCTCATACAGCCAGTGACAATATGCCGATTCATGCCATTGGGGCTGAATTTTGGCTGGGTAAGGAATGCAAGGCAAAGTTAGACCCTATTCTTTGCTTGGGAATGCGAGGTGATAAAGTACAGGCACTTCTACCGCAAATTCTGGATGCCTTTTCAAATCAGTTTGCAGCGCATTACAACAACGGTAAGCGCTTTTCTAAGTTCTCTGCTAAAGTACATTGCCATATCAGGGATTGCCCAGGGTTCCATCCGTTTAACGCAGACAAGACCCATTAGAGATTCATGCCGTCCTCTCACTACGATTGTGACTTCTGGCACGCGCTTGAGGAAGCTACGGTTTTGCCTCAATCGGTTAACTTCGTTCGCCTTTGCCAATTGCTGGATGAATTATTTGCCCAAGTACCGGAATCACAGCAGCTTCAGGTGGCAGGTGAGGCGATTGAAAAACTTGCCGAACTCCTTACGCTGCGTTCTTTTGGGTTCATGTCAGCCTGGGAGGAGGCATCTATCCCTGATGACGAAATACCTGTCATAGAGGCTGAAACACTAGAGGCTTGGGTTAGACAGGCGATGTACGTTGACCTTGACGCATTCATTGAGCAGCCGCAATCTAAGCGTCAACGCAAGCAACAGCAGCTATCTGGTTTATCCAAATCAAATTCAGTGGTAGGAGAGGTTGATCGCACTACACTTTTGGATCTGGTAGAGAAAATTGATGCAGAACAGGCTTCTGAACAGATGTTGCGAGAACTGGCAGGTGAAGAATGCGTTTCTGAATGGCTAACGGCGATCGAGCAATGGCTACGACAGCACAAAAACGAGCAACCTGTGTCCTTGAGCAAGCTGTGTCAAAGCTTGTGCATGCCGCTCGTAGAGGTTTGGCTAGGATTGTTGTTAGGCGGGTATACATTGGAGCAACATGGAGAGTTTTACCATTCCGAAATCTGGGTCATAGCAAAATAAAGTACTTGAACCTCAGATTAGCAACGCCATTGCTTGAACCTACAACAGGGGATAGGCAGGATTCACTGCTGCGAAGGTAGGACAGCTTGGTTGCCGATTCTGCTACAGCCTGATGCGCTTCCTCTTTCAACTCACGGTTTACCTTTCGCTTCAGCAACATACCTGGTAAAAAGCTCTGCCAAAGATAAATCCAACGCTTGCGCTAACTTTTCAATATTCTCTAACGACGGGTTCCGATCGCCACGCTCAATTCCTGAAATATAGGTTGGATGAAGTCCAGCCAATTCTCCCAACTTTTCCTGCGAAAAATCCAGCTCACGTCGCCGTCGCCGGATCGCCTTACCAAACCGATACTTGATGTCTGCTTCTTCGTCTTGCCTCACGGCATCATGCTGAAGGAATGCAGAGATTTAAGCCATAGACTAAAAGTATTGTTTGATAGACTATAAGTAAAGTGGCTTCTGCAACGATTAAGTCTTCTCATGTCCAAACTGCAATCCAGAAACACAGCAATCCTTTTGCCAGGGTGCTTTCCTGGTCATATCTCTCAACCAAAACTCAGAACTGGCGATCGAGTTCTGTAATCCTTCCCTCTGTACATCCGCTGTTTATTGCGCTCAATCCAATATTTAATTCAAACGCCTATGCATGTAGACCCTCCTGAACCCGCCGATCGCCCTGCTTCTACCTCAGAAACTAGCACTAACCTCCCTGCTGCCTCCCCCGATGCGGCAATTCCCCTGATTCCCTGGCAAAGCCGCCACTGTGGGGTCATTCACCTGCCATCCCAGTTCCCTCATCGGGTCACTCCGCCTAAATACCCCTTCGGCACCCACTGCCGCTGGCTGCTGCAACCGCATGCTGATGCCGGGGTCGTCATCGGTCAGGTCTATGCTCCCGATGAACGAGAGGCACCTACTAGATGGTCATGGGTCTACCTGATTCTGCTCCAGCCCAGCAGCCCCTCCTGGGGATGGATCGTTGCTGATTGGGTCGATGAAGCAGACCTCGAACCCCTTGAGCCGCCAGGGAGGTTGTGATGAACCCTCCTCCTCGCCCCCGTCCCTTTGGAGAGGCAGAGCGAGTGCTGTTTCAGCTCTATATCAACTGCCAGCTCTCCCTGGTTCATCCCAGACGGCTCTACCAGGAATACGACTTGACCTATGACCAGCTTGCCCTGATTGCTGGATGCAGCCTGCCGACGATGGAACGCTGGATGAGCCACAACCGAGAACCCCGCTCCTACAAGGCGATCTACCTGCGACGGCTGGGCGAGTTCTACTTTCTGATTCGCTACTACCATCAGATTCCCCGTGAGGTATTCGAGTCGATTTGTCCTTTGCCAGAACCCGTGCGATCGATCCTCTACCCGGTCTGTGAAGAGAACGCTCAAGGGGAGGAGTGAACTGAAGTGACCCCCTCCTTGCTCCGATTCCCCTGCTCCAATTCCCATCAAATGATGGGAGTCCTGCCCCAAGGCTTGCTCTGCTGGTCGAGGGGGATCTATGGTGGGCAGCACTGTCTTTCGCTGCGGCACCCCCAAGCACTCCTGATGATCGATATCAAAGTAGAGCGTCGCTGTATCCACCTCTCGCCCGTAGAGCAAGCCCTGGCCAAAGCTGCTGCCAGTCGTCAGGCAATGGCAATCCAACTGGAGGCACAACTGGCAGGACGACTGCATGGCTATACCCCTGTCACCTCATTCAGCGTCCCCGAAGAGGTGCTCAAGTACATGGTTTGGAAATACTCCGAGCAACTGGTGCATCGTGCCCTTGATGAGGTGCGCTTCTGGTTCACCTACTCCAGCGGCATCTGCTTGCAACCGGGCTATCCTCCTTTGTTCTACGGCTGCCGGGGACGACGAGGCGTGTCACCCAACAAAAGTGCGGTTGCGGCGATCGGAGAAGCGGTGGCAGGACTGTTAGCGCAGTGGCTATACCAGTGCCATCTGCTGGCACGTCCTTATGGGGACTATCCCGATTTGGTACTCAACGAGGGGAAGCAGACCTTTTTGGTGGAAGCTAAGGGCACGACCCAGCCGATCGCGGTGCTGCATCAGGTGATGAATGAGGAGCTGCTGCGGATGGCAGCCTATGTCTCTGCCTGTGCTGAGTTGGATGTGCGAACGGTGCGTGGGCTGTTGGTAGGCACTTGTCTGCTGAGTGAGTCGCACTATCAGGTGTTGCTGACGGAGGTGCAGGTATGAGCCGCGTTGCTGTTCGCTCTCAGGAGGAGTTCCTGCTGCAAGACCTGCTCAAGCTGGTAGAGAGTCTCCATAGTAGGGAGAAGACGGGGTACAGCCAGTTCATTGAGTTTGGGGTGATGGAGCTGGTCAAACGGCAGATGCGGCAGGAGGCGATCGAGGGGCAGGGGCGGGAGGGAGAGGAGTTGTTGCGGCGGGCGATGGCTCAGGTGAACCGGAGGCTACAGGAGCGCTTAGAGCAGCACCATCTGAGGTTTGACTTCACGCCTTACTTTCAGAATACGGGACAGCAGTTGCGCTATGTGGCACGGGAGATGCAGGAGCTAGCAGAGCAGTTGCAGCAGTTGGAGTTGCAAGAGGTGCCAGAAAGGGAGGTGATGACCAGTGTGGGGCAGGTGGAGTTCGAGGTGAGGGAGGTGGGATTGCGGGAGGTGGAGGCACTGATGGTCAGTCCGCTCACTCCTGAGTGCGAACTGGATTTGGAGTGGTTGCGCCAGAGTTACTCGGTGGAGGGGAGTTGGTTTCCGTTGCATGTGGCGATCGAGGAGTTGGGGTTTGTGGTTGATGGGGATGGGACGATCTTCATCTCGACGGAGAACTTTCCTGCGGTGCTGTTGAAGAAGGCGCGGCGGTTGATGGTTGAGGTAGCTGATCATCTGTACTGGTCAAACACCAGCTAGAGTAGCTTCGATCGATGTCGATGCAGCAGATCTGATACTCGATCCATTTCCCCCAAATTCCTCTTTATTCATCTGGAGCTGCCACCTTGACAGGGCTGCGGAAACAGTGTCAATTGCTCAGTCGTAGCTAACAGTAGAATTTGAGCAAGATGAGTCACTGAAAAACCCAATGCCCGCAAAATGGTCAAGGGTTAACTTGTCTCTAAGATCTAAATTTGGACAATCTGAGACATCACCATCCCAAGCCTCAAATATCTCTGTCAGCAAAATCGCATCCAACCACTTCAATGTATCGCCATGTTGAGTAACGCGGCACCAAGCGTTGATCAGTTCAGCGTCGAGTTCTCCAAAGAGAATCCGGAGTGCTTCTTCTTGTTCTTCATTCATAGCTCTTTCATTCTTTTAGTTTCTAAATCTTATTCTATATGGTAAATTCATTGTCATCAAAGCATAAATTTATTGCGCTAAATTCTGCTATCAACTGAAAAATTTACATACCAAAAGCCAGGTAATATTCTTACTTGTAATTGTAAACTTATTGTTCTAAAAGCGATCGCCATATCTGATGTTTTGTCTCTTTTACCGTGATTGATTCTTACACAACTTCTGAATAAACTCTGAAGTTACGCAGAACAGAAAGTTTTGAGTCTTCCTACCTAATTTTGAGTCTCCCTACCTAATGGAGCTTAGTGGTGCAGAAAACTCCTGAAACCCAATAAATTCGTTTTTCTCAATAAGAATTTTTATTGAGAATGGCTAAAATTTCAACGAAGATATGAGGCTCTGGACTGTAGTACACTTGCTCAAAATCGATCCGAAAAAGTTTTCTGCACCACCAAGCCTAATGGAGATGAAAGGCTTAATTTGAGCAGGTGACTAAATGCATCATCGCATACATCTATTTCCGCAACTTGCACAAAGACAGCACCTCGATTCGGATTCATGACCAGTTGCGATCGTGGAACCGGGTTGAGCAGGATCTTTAATCCCAGCCCATCAATCGACGATGTTTGTGTTTGATTTTAAAGAGTTTAGTCAATATTCTTTGCTGATTGCTAAGTTTTTTAGAAAAACTTCGTAGAAAAGCTCAATTCTTAGGCAATCAGCCAAGGGACTGTTTTAATAGAACAAAGCTACAAAGCTTTGCTGTTAAGGGTGTATCTCTGTTGGGAATACTATAAGAAATTGGTGAGTGGGTCTTTGTGAGATGGAATGAACCTGCGACCAAAGCTCCCCGGCTTAAAAGTTCTACCCCAGATCAGTGTATGAACATCTTCGACTTTCGCGATCGCCTCGTCCAGGATTACTCTGACTACGTCGTCAGCTTCATTCAGATTCAAGATGACCGGATTCGCCAGAAAGTTGAAGAAAGCTTTAAGGCTGGTATCCTATGGCCCGACCCTCTGATTCAGCTTAATCCTTCTTTTGAGTCAGGTGGATGGGTAGACGATTTAGTTGCAGAGGGTGCGCTCCATACTGAATGCTCCCGTATTTTTCGTGTAAAGAAAGATGAACCGCCCCACGAGGGTAAACCTCTTCGGTTACACAAGCATCAGTCCGATGCGATCCGAACAGCGAAAGGTGGGCATAACTATAACTACGTTCTTACGACAGGCACTGGCTCAGGTAAAAGCCTGTCCTACATCGTCCCGATTGTGAATCACGTCCTTCAACGCGGGAAGGGACAGGGGATTCAAGCGATCGTGGTTTATCCCATGAACGCTTTAGCAAATAGCCAAGCCAAGGAACTAGAAAAGTTTCTATGTCGCGGATATGAGAATGGACAAGAAGCTGTTACCTTTGCTCGCTACACCGGACAAGAATCGGAGGAAGATCGGCAAAAAATTCTAGCCAATCCGCCTGATATCTTGCTGACAAACTACGTCATGTTGGAGCTAATTCTGACCCGCCCCAGGGAACAAGACCTAATCAATGCGGCTCAGGGACTACGATTCCTAGTTCTAGATGAACTCCATACCTACCGAGGGCGGCAGGGAGCAGATGTTGCCCTCCTAGTACGACGGGTTCGCGATCGCCTGGCAAGTGAGCAGATGCAGTGTGTTGGAACTTCAGCAACATTGTCTAGTGCGGGCACTTACGAAGAACGTCAGGAGAAAGTTGCAGAGATAGCCACTCAACTTTTTGGTGCAAAGGTTCATCCACAGCACGTGATCGGCGAAACCCTCAAACGCACCACCCCAGATCAAAATTTACAAGACCCTCAGTTCATTTGCTCTTTAACCGACCGTATTACTGACCCAACTCACCAACCTCCACAAAGGTACGCTGAGTTTATCGCAGATCCGCTCTCAATCTGGATCGAAAGTACGTTTGGAGTCAGAACTGAGCCTGGTAGCTCACGGCTCGTGCGTGCTCAGCCTCGTAGTCTAACGGGTAAAGATGGGGCTGCTCAGGAATTGAGTCAGTTAACCGGGCTTTCCCTGGAGCGATGTGCAGAAGCCCTCCAGGCAGGGTTATTGGGGGGATATCAGTGTGATTCAAACCCAGAAACAGGTTACCCTCCCTTTGCGTTTCGTTTACATCAATTCATTAGTCGTGGAGATACCGTTTACGGATCTTTGGAACTTGAAGCCGAACGGCATCTCACTCTGCAAGCACAGCAGTATGTTCCTGGCGATCGGGAACGGGTGCTACTGCCTCTTGTCTTTTGTCGGGAGTGTGGGCAGGAATACTACTCTGTCCGAAAAACTCACGATTCTGACTCCGATCAGTGGAAGTTTGAACCACGAGACTTGACTGATGTACTGAATGACACAACCAGTGAGTCTGGTTTCTTTCATGTCAGCACAAACAATCCCTGGTCTGATGATTTCGAGACACTAGTCAGAAGACTGCCCGATGATTGGTTGGAAGAGCACCCAACTAAGGGCATACAGATTCGGAAGAATCGTATACCAGATTTGCCTCAAGCCATTCACCTGAAGAAGGATGGTTTCATTGGGAGGGAGGGTTTAGCTGGGCACTACCTCAAAGCACCGTTTCGGTTCTGCCTGAACTGTGGAGTGTCTTATGGTGCTAGACAAGAGTCCGATTTTGGTAAATTAACTTCCCTTGGTTCTGAAGGACGTAGCACTGCAACAACCATTCTTAGTTTGTCCACAATTCTGAGCTTGAAGCAAACGACCCTCGAAGATACTGCCAAGAAACTCCTGAGCTTCACTGACAATCGGCAAGATGCTTCTCTCCAAGCTGGGCACTTCAACGACTTTGTTGAGGTTGGCTTGCTACGAGCGGCTCTTTATAAAGCAGTTGATTTAGCCGGACCCAATGGACTGCGCCATGAAGAAGTTGCCCAGAAAGTCTTTGATGCCTTGAATTTGCCCCTATCGCTGTACACAGAAGATTCATCGATACGTTTTGGGGCACTGGCAGAAACTCAACGAGCACTACGAAATGTGCTAGGCTATCGACTTTATCTTGATTTAAGGCGCGGATGGCGCATTACCTCTCCAAATCTGGAGCAGTGTGGGTTACTGGAAATCAAATATCTATCCCTGCAAGAAGTTTGTGAGGCAGAAGATATATGGCAGAAGTGCCACCCTGCTTTGGCAATGGCTCGACCTGAGACACGAGCAAAAGTCGCTAAAGTCCTACTGGATTACATGCGGCGTGAGCTTGCGATTAAGGTGGACTACTTAGACAACCTCTTTCAGGAGCAGATTCAGCAGCTTAGTTCTCAAAAACTCATTGCTCCTTGGGCGATCGATGAGAACGAACGCATGGAGCACTCATCGATCCTGCTACCCAGAGGGAGAGGTAAGGATGACTACCGTGGGTATGTTTATCTGTCTGCCAGAGGTGGGTTTGGGCAATACCTGCGACGACCCAGTACGTTTAACGAATTTCACGATCGCCTCAAAGTAGCAGATACGGAAACGATTATTCAAGATTTATTGCAAGGGCTACAGGAAGCAGAACTTGTAAAAGTTGTGCTGGAACCGCGTAACGAGAGCGATGTGGCAGGCTATCAACTCCCTGCGTCTGCCTTAATTTGGGTTGCCGGAGATGGCTCTAAAGTCTTCCATGATCCGATCCGGGTTCCTCAACAGCCTGAAGAAGGTAGCAAACCCAATCCATTCTTCTTGAATTTTTACCGCAGTATTGCGGCAACAGCTCAAGGGTTAGAAGCACGGGAACATACAGCTCAAGTACCAGCTGATGAGCGGGAGCAGAGGGAGGAAGACTTCCGCAAGGGAGCGTTACCTTTACTCTACTGCTCGCCCACCATGGAATTAGGGGTTGATATTTCAGATCTCAATGTAGTCAATCTGCGGAATATGCCACCGACCCCAGCCAATTATGCTCAGCGGAGTGGTCGTGCCGGACGTGGAGGGCAACCAGCATTAGTCTTTTCTTACTGCTCTACAGGGAGTTCCCACGACCAATACTTCTTCAAACGCCCTGAGAAGATGGTGACTGGAGCGGTTACTCCCCCACGTCTGGACTTGGGGAATGAAGATTTAATCCGAACACACATTCATGCAATTTGGTTAGCGGAAGCAAAACTGAGCTTAGGCACAACTTTGCGGGATTTGTTGGATGTCGTAGGCGAAACTCCAAGTTTGACACTGGTTGAGTCAGTTCAAGCTGTTCTTCAGGATACTCAACCGAGACAGCGGACAAGGGTAAGAGCGAATCGAATTCTAGCGACTATCCAAACCGAGTTGCAAACAACTGACTGGTATAGCGATCGCTGGTTAGATGATGTCCTAATTCATATTGCTCAAGAGTTTGATCGGGCATGCGATCGCTGGCGAGATCTATACAAAGCTGCTCTTGCCCAAGCACAACTTCAGAGCCAAATCATTCAAGATGCTTCCCGTAGCTCGAATGATAAGGAACAAGCAAAACGTTTACGGCGGGAGGCAGAAGCGCAACTACAATTGCTGACTGATAGCGGCAACTCGGTACAGTCTGACTTTTACAGCTACCGTTACTTTGCCAGTGAGGGCTTTCTCCCTGGCTATAACTTCCCTCGTCTCCCTCTCTCTGCTTTTATTCCAGCCCGTCGAGGACGAAAAGGGCGAGAGGAATACTTGTCTCGTCCACGTTTTCTGGCAATTTCAGAATTTGGACCCGAGCGATTGTTTATCACGAAGGCTCAAAATATCTCATCAATCGTGTCATTCTGCCCGTTTCTGACACTGATGAACCAATTACAACGAGCCAAGTAAAACAATGCCCAAGTTGTGGATATCTTCATTCGGTGAGTGAACCTGATACTCTCAACAATTGTGAACGGTGTAACACTGAATTAAATGGTTCTCTGCGATCGCTATTACAACTTCAAAACGTAACAACTAAACGTCGAGACAAGATTAATAGCGATGAGGAGGAACGAGTTCGCCTGGGGTATGAAATTCGGACAGGGGTTCGATTTCCGGAGCGTGGTGGTCAGCCATCCTATCGAGTTGCCACTGTCGAGCAAGCCGGATCAACATTGGCAAAATTAACTTACGCTCAGGGAGCAGATCTGTGGCGAATTAATTTAGGTTGGGCAAGACGGAAAAACAAAAACGACTATGGTTTTGTACTAGACGTTGAGCGTGGTTATTGGGCAAGGAATGAACAAGCAGTAGACGATACAGAGTCAGATGCGATGTCTTCTCGAACTGCTAAAGTTATTCCCTTTGTTAAAGACCATCGGAACTGTCTACTATTTGAACCATCATCTCGTCTGCCAGCTGAGATGATGGCATCTTTGCAAGCTGCATTGAAGCAAGCTATTCAAGTGCAATACCAGCTCGAGGATAATGAACTGGCTGCTGAACCCCTTCCTTCTCGCGATAATCGTCGTCTCATTCTGTTTTATGAATCAGCAGAGGGTGGTGCAGGTGTCTTAAAGCGGCTATTAGACGATCCTCAAGGACTTGCTGAAGTTGCCAAAGCTGCTCTAGAAATCTGTCACTTCGATCCTCAGACTGGAGAAGATCGTCATCATGGACCACGATCGGAGGAAACTTGTGAAGCGGCATGCTATGACTGTTTGATGAACTATAGCAATCAACGCGATCATGGCTTGCTCGATCGCAAGGAGTTACGGAATCTACTTCTGCAACTAGCTCAAACTCAAGTCATTGCGGCTCCTGCTGCAAAACCTCGTTCCGAACACTTGGAACAATTAATGCAGCAAGTGGAATCAACTCTAGAGCAAGACTGGTTAGATTACTTGGAAACAAGAGGATACCGTTTGCCATCTAAGGCTCAAGCTTCCATTTCAGCATGTAAGACTCGCCCTGATTTCTTATATGAAGCTGAAACGACAGCCATTTACATTGATGGTCCGCATCACCTTTATCCCGATCGCGCTCAACGTGACGCAAGCCAAACCGAATGTTTAGAAGATTTTGGTTACTCAGTGATTCGATTTGATTTGCAATCAAATTGGGAAACTGTTTTACAACAATATCCTCATGTCTTTGGCAATCCACAACAAAGAATAATTATGAGCTTCAGCTCGGCTTTGCAAACCTCAGATAAAACTCTAGACCTAGATTTATTTGATCCTGTTTGGCATTCACTGATTAATTCAATCAATTCACATGAAGGAATTTTCATCGAGTCTGGTGGAGATGTCGTTCAGGAAAACCAGGTAATTGGAGATTATATTGCTGAGGTTTCTTGTAATGGATACGTTATCAGATTGATAGACAGAGAAAAGTCGTCAGAAGATGTTAAAGCTGCTTTAGAGGCACAGGGCTTTAATGTTCTTTATGTATCTCAAGAATCTGTAGAGGAGATAGTCAAAGAAATTATTAGAGTTTCTCAGGAGCAATAGACATGACTTCAGTTACAACATTTGATAGCACTAAAGAGTCTTTACTTGATCTCCTAAGAAGCATCAAAGCCGGTAAAATTCAGCTTCCTGATTTTCAACGTGGATGGGTTTGGGATGATGAACATATCCGGAGCCTGCTAGCTAGCATCTCCTTGGCGTATCCGATTGGTGCTGTAATGATGCTACAGACAGGCAATACAGACGTGCAATTCAAAGCTCGACCCATTGAAGGTGTGCGCCTAGATCAGATCGTAGAACCTGAGAGACTAATTCTTGATGGTCAACAGCGGCTAACCTCACTTTTTCAATCCCTCTTTTCTGGGCAATATGTTCTAACACGAGATGTAAGAGGGAAACAAATTTGCCGATGGTACTACATTGATATAAATAAAGCAATTAACTCCAATTGTGATCGGGAAGAGACAATTGTTAGTCTGGCTGAAAGTAAACAAATCAAAAACTTTCGTGGTGAAGTTATAGTTGATTACTCTACACCTGAAAAAGAATACGAGGCTGGTCTCTTTCCATTAAGCCAAATTTTTGACCGCTCAAATTGGCGAGCAGGACATGATGAATTTTGGGATTATGACAAAGACAAAATCAAGCTATTCATTCAATTTGAAAAAGAAGTCATTAAGCGATTTGAACAATATCAAGTGCCTGTCATTTCTCTAGGTAGAGAGACACCCAAAGAAGCTGTTTGCCAAGTGTTTGAGAAAGTGAATACAGGCGGGGTTTCTCTAACTGTTTTTGAACTATTAACAGCTACCTTTGCTGCGGAAGACTTTTTGCTTAGACAGGATTGGGAGAAGCGTGTACAGGAACTACACAAATACAATGTGCTTAATACAATCGAGAATACAGATTTTCTACAAGCTGTCACTTTAGTAACTTCCTATGAAAGGCACCAGTTAGCTGTTGCTAGTGGTACTCAACCAGATAAGTTACCAGGGATAGGTTGTAAGCGTAGAGATATTTTGCGTCTTACATTAGGTGAATATAAAAATTGGGCTGATAGAGTAACCAAGGGATTTGAGGAAGCTGCTCGTTTACTCTACGGGCAAAATATTTTTACTGCACGAGACATTCCTTATAAAACTCAACTGATTCCTTTAGCCTCAATTCTTACAGTGTTGAGAGATCAGGCTCAGAGTTTAGGAATCAAAGCTAAATTAACTCAATGGTACTGGTGTGGTGTACTCGGTGAACTTTACGGTAGTGCTGTAGAGAGCCGTTTTGCAAAAGATTTACCAGAAGTTTTGTCTTGGGTATCTGGTGGTTCTGAGCCAGATACTATAGCCACAGCTAACTTTGTACCTACTCGCCTTTTAAGTTTGCGAACTCGAAATAGTGCAGCATATAAGGGAATCTATGCTTTGTTACTACGGGATGGAGGTTTAGATTTCCGCACTGGCACATCTATTGACGAACAAATATACTTTGGCGACAAGATTGATATTCATCATATTTTTCCCCAGTCCTGGTGCCAGAAACGTGGTATTGACTCCAAACGTTACGACAGTATTGTAAATAAAACTCCATTGTCTTATAAAACCAATCGACAAATTAGTGACAAAGCTCCAAGCCTCTATTTGTCTAATATTCAAAAAACGGCAGGGATTTCTGAGGCACAGATGGATGCAACTCTACAATCTCACGTAATTGATCCATCAACTCTGCGTGGAGATGATTTTGATGCTTTCTTTCAATCTCGTGAAAGTGCGTTGCTAGAGCGTATCAGTAAGGCAATGGGAAAACCCATTCAATATAGGTTAACGCATCTAGTGGACTATGATCTTTTCGATTCAGACTGGCATCTACTAATTCAGTCCCTGTCAAAAATTGAAGGAATCTCTATCGAAGCAGGTAGCGATGTGCAACAAAATGGCTGCGTCATCGGAAGTTACTTGGCGGATGTCACACGCGATGGGCAGACCATTCGTGTTTTAAGTGATAGTGAGCTAAATGCTGAACAAATTAAAAGTGTATTAGAACAGGAAGGAGCGAAAGTCGTCAAAGTAAATCGAAATCAGCTTGAGCTAGGTTTAGCAGCTATTTTAATGGCTTTGTCTAAAGCTCCTAATGATGATTCACTAGATGAATTAGACACTGTTAGTGATGACAAGAATTCTCCTGTTTCTTTCCATAAAGAGTGTATCGTCAAAATTGAAAAACATTTGAAGAAAAAGCTAATTTCTAAAACTCGTACTACTTATAATGCTGATGACAGTACAGTTTCTGTTGTGTGTGCTGTTTCAAAGAACCATGATGATGTAGGGCATCCTTCCTACTGGTTTGCCTTTCACCCATCTCAGAAGGAATTCTTACAAAACTCATTACAAGGATACTTGGCTTTAGGATGTGGTAACGAAGATCAACTCATTCTAATTCCCTTTAATCACTTATCAGCATGGTTAGAAGATTTCTGGACTACTGAGCGTGATGACAGAATGTACTGGCATATACGAGTTCATAAAGAGGGGGAGAGTTTTGGTTTAGATCGAAAACAAGGTAAAGGACGGATTAATGTTACTCCTTATCTCATCAAGACGGAGGGAGAAGCATAATGCCAGTCGCTTTGAGCAATTCTCTTGCCAGTGCCGCCCGGAAATTGAGTGCAAATGAAGCCCATCGAGTTTGGACGTTTCTTGATAAATTCTGGGAAAATCCAGCTCATCCCAGCCTCAGCATAGAACGGCTGACAAAAATAAAAAATGCTAACTTGTGGTCTGGCAGAATTAGTGATGACCTGAGAGCAATCCTCCATAAAGAAGGGGACTTGTGGACGGTCTTACACGTTGATCATCATGATGATGCTTATAACTGGGCAAAAACCCGTACCGTCGAGCGACACATCAAGACGGGAGCCTTGCAAATTGTTGTGGCTCCAGAGGCGGTAGCCTCGATTGTAGAAGCCGATCCAACGCCCGTCAGTCAACCTTCGCTCTTTACTCAGTATCCCGACGATTACCTCCTGAGTTTGGGAGTACCACCAACGTGGCTGCCTACAATTCGGCAAATTCGCTCGAAAGATGTTTTGCTCAATGCAGTTTTAGAACTACCAGAAGAGGTAGCAGAACGGTTGCTGGATTTGGCAGAAGGTGGTTTTGTGACACCTCCTACACCTTTAGCTGAAGATCAACCAGCGATCGCCAGCCCCGATACCCAACGCCGTTTCACTGTTCTGGATAGCAATCAGGATTTACTGAAACTACTAGATGCTCCTCTAGCAACCTGGATTGCATTCTTACACCCGTCTCAGCAACAACTAGCGTCTGGAACATTTAAGGGTCCCGTTAAAGTAACCGGAGCAGCGGGAACGGGCAAAACCGTTGTGGGGTTACACCGAGCGAGATACTTGGCTAGACAGGGTAAACGAGTATTGCTGACCAGCTTTGTTACAACCCTCTGCCGTAACCTAGAACGCAACTTACAACTGCTTTGTACACCAGATGAATTAAACAATATTACGGTGACAACCGTACATCGGCAGGCAAAAGAGTTGTTAAAGCAAGCTGGAGAAACTTTAGAAGCTGTCGATGACGATGCTATCAAAAAACTGATTGAGCGTTTCTATCATTCAGGCTGCCCGCTTAGCCCTGCCTATTTGTATTTGGAGTGGGAAAGCGTCATCCAGGCACAGGGCATCACCAGTTGGGAGGCATATCGTACTGCAAACCGCGCTGGTCGGGGACAACCGCTAACTGTCAAAGACCGCAAACAGGTGTGGCTGATCTTTGAACAAGTTTTGAAAACCCTTCAGATGAGGGGAGAAAACGACTGGTCGGGGATTTGCCATCGTGCGATCGAGCTACTCAATAGTGGCAAAGTCCAAAGTCCTTTCGATGCTGTGATTGTAGATGAGCTACAAGATCTAGGTCCTCAAGAGATTAAACTTTTGGCGGCTCTTGCGGGCGAAGGGTCCGATCGCCTGATGTTGCTGGGGGATGCAGGGCAGCGCATTTATGCAGGACGAACAAATTTGAAAAGTTTGGGTATTGATGTGCGAGGGCGATCGCACATTCTCCGCATCAATTACCGAACAACTGAGCAAATTCGCAGCTTTGCCGATCAAATTGTGGGCGATCTCCGGGATGACTTGAATGGAGAGCCAGAAGAACGCAAAGGCACCATCAGTTTGCTCCGAGGGCCAGAGCCGACAATTCATGGATTTCAAACCCAAGCTCAGCAATTTAAATTTGTCGTTAGCGAGATCCAGAAGCTTTTGAAGCAGGGATTGGCATTGGACGAAATTGCCGTTTTCGCTCGCACAAACGATGCGCTCAAACCTGTTGAATCTAGCCTAGAGGCAGCAAAACTGCCTTATCAACGGTTAAGCCGTGATGTAGAGGCTCAAGCGAATGCCATTCATCTTGGCACCATGCACCGCGCCAAGGGACTGGAGTTCAAAGTGGTGTTTGTCATTAACCTGTCCGATGATCAGATGCCCTTAATCTATTTGGTGAACCAAATGCCCGATCAACCTTCGCGTGAGGCTGCGCTGGAGCGAGAGAAGCAGTTGCTCTATGTCAGCGTGACGCGGGCGCGGGATGAGGTATTTGCAAGTTGGGTAGGTTCGCCAAGCCGCTTCCTAGAAGAGGTACTGACAGCTCCTACACAAGCCACAGTATGAAGCGGGGAGAGAAGTAATGACTTTTGCAGTTGGTTCATTGGTTAAGGCACGCGATCGCGAGTGGGTAGTTCTTCCCGAATCTACTGATGAAATGCTCATTCTGCGCCCTCTAGGTGGCACTGAAGATGAAGTAACAGGCATCTACATTCCCCTAGAGAAGGTTGAACCCGCTCAGTTTGATTTACCTGATCCAACCCAACCTGGAGACAATCGCTCCTGCCGATTACTGCGGGATGCTGTGAGATTAGGGTTCCGCTCCAGTGCTGGTCCCTTTCGCTCGTTTGCCAAGATTGCCGTTGAACCCCGTCCCTACCAGCTTGTGCCTCTACTCATGGCACTCAAGCTCGATCCAGTCAGGATATTAATTGCCGATGACGTGGGGATTGGGAAGACCGTTGAAGCTTGTTTGATTGCGCGAGAACTGCTGGATCGGGGAGAAGTGGAACGGTTAGCCATTCTCTGTCCGCCTCATTTGGCAGAACAGTGGCAACGAGAGTTACTGGAGAAGTTCCATATTGAAGCCGAGTTGGTACTTCCCAGTACTGCAACTCGTTTGGAGCGCAATTGTCGCTTAGGGCAATCGCTATTTGACCTCTATCCCTATGTGATCGTCTCTACTGATTTCATCAAGTCTGAGCATCGGCGGGAAGAGTTTCTACGAACCTGTCCAGAACTGGTGATTGTGGATGAGGCTCACACCTGTGCTTCCACAGGAGAGGGTCGGGGAGGGCGGCATCAACGTCATCAACTCATTTCTGGTCTTGCGGCTAACCTCGATCGCCACCTGATTTTAGTAACGGCAACTCCTCACAGTGGTAAAGAGGAAGCGTTTCGATCGCTGCTGCGACTTCTCAATCCTACCTTTACAAATCTGCCGGAAGATCTGACAGGTAAGGAAAACGAGCAGTACCGTCGTCAGGTTGCTGCTCATCTAGTGCAGCGCCGACGAGGGGACATTCAACATTACCTGGATGCCGATACGCCATTCCCCGTTCGGGAGGACAAGGAGGAGACTTACACCCTTTCGTCAGACTACAAGAAGTTGTTCGAGAAGGTTCTGAAGTATGCCCGCGAAACGGTTCAAGATCCGGCAGAGGGGAATCGCTTTCGTCAACGGGTACGGTGGTGGTCTGCCCTGGCATTATTGCGTTCCTTAGCTTCCAGTCCAGCCGCCGCCGTCGCAACTTTACGAAACCGTGCAGACACAACAGGTACGGATACTCCGGAAGCAGCAGATGAAGTGGGTCGTCGTACGGTACTGGATTTAATGGACGATGAAGCAGCCGAAGGGGTAGATGTGCCACCGGGGAGTGATATTGGTGAGGTGGCAACGGACGAGCAGAAGAACCGCGATCGCTTGCTTCGTATGGCGCGGGAAGCCGAGGGACTGAAGGGGAAAAAAGACGCAAAGCTTCAGAAGGCGATTGATTTAGTCAAAACGTTCCTCAAAGATGGTTTCCAGCCCATTGTTTTCTGTCGGTTTATTCAGACAGCAGAATATGTTGCTGAGCATTTGAGGAATGCGCTCAAAGGAGTAGAAGTGGCAGCCGTCACGGGTAATTTGCCACCCAAAGAACGGGAAGCACGAGTTTTGCAATTGGCAGAAGCCCAAAAGCGAGTCCTGGTCTGTACGGATTGCCTAAGTGAAGGCATTAACCTACAGGAGGACTTCAATGCCATCCTGCATTATGACCTGTCCTGGAACCCGACTCGCCACGAACAGCGGGAAGGTCGGGTCGATCGCTATGGGCAAGCTAACGATAAGGTGAGAGTTTTGACCTACTACGGCACAGATAACCAGGTTGATGGCATTGTGCTGGACGTGTTGATCCGAAAACACCGAACGATTCGTAGTTCTCTGGGTATCTCTGTCCCTGTTCCAGTTGATACCGATCAGGTGGTAGAAGCGATTTTTGAGGGGCTGCTCCTGCGCGGACAATCCCATAATGACTCGGAGCAATTGACGTTGTTTGACGACAGCTTCTACAAACCGCAAAAAGATCAACTGTTTAAGCAATGGGAAGCCGCGCAGGATCGGGAGAAGCGATCGCGCACCATGTTTGCCCAGGAAACCATCAAGGTTGAGGAAGTAGCTCAGGAACTTCGAGCGGTTCGTTCTGCGATCGGTTCAGGGGTTGATGTTGAAAGCTTCACGCAAGAAGCCCTGAAAATTTATGGCGGCACTGTTCAAGCAGAACGTAAGGGCATCATTTTTAACCTGAAGGAAACGCCCAAACCTTTACAGGAAGCGATCGGTGGTCACGAGCAGTTTCAGGCAAGGTTCGAGCTACCTGTGCAGGACAGCCAACTGTATCTCAGCCGAACTCATCCTGTTGTGGAAGGTTTAGCAACCTACGTTATGGACAGTGCTCTGGATGCACTTGGAAATGGCGTTGCTAAACGGTGTGGCGTAATTCGTACTCGCCAGGTAGAGCGACGCACCACGCTACTGCTTATGCGGTTTCGCTACCATATCCTGACAAAGCGAGGGGAAATGGAACATCCATTACTTGCTGAAGATTGCCAACTGCTGGTCTTTGCAGGCTCTCCTCAAAATGCTGAATGGTTGGATAGTGGAATGGCGGAGGAACTACTGCAAGCTCGTTCAGATGCCAATATTGGGGCTGACCAGGCAAGGGATTTTTTACAGAAGGTAATTGATAACTTCGACCACCTTCGTCCTCACTTGGAGCGAGTGGCTGAGAGCCGGGGACAGGAACTCCTGGATGCTCATCGTCGAGTTCGGACAGCCGCTCGTATGAAAGGGGTCAGCTACCGAGTTGAGCCGCAACTTCCACCAGATGTTTTAGGAATTTTTATCTACCTGCCTTCACTCCCCTCCTAGTTTCTTCAGCAACAGGCGATTGTCATGCGCTTCCTTTTCATTGACCTACCGATAGCTCTACTCAAATTTGGCTTCTACTTCTTTGTTTTCTCCACGCCAATTTTGGGAGTGTGGTTAGCATCGTCTCTGGTTGCGTATATCAATGGTCCTGTCTGGCTCACCGTTTTTTCGGGAATTCTGCTGTTTCCGCTGATTCCAATTGTTTGGGATTTGTGGGGACATCGAAAACGTAAGGCTTTTGGAATTTTGTCGTGGGGCGATCGCATCACCCTACGGACTCTCGTCCTCAACTTTTTGTTCATTGCCTGCTTGCTGGCACTTCGCCCCCAAACGTCATTTCTAGCCCTTTCCACTCGTGGAGATTGGATGCTAGAGGGTCGTCAGGGAACAGCCGTTGAAGTCACACGAAAGAGCTTATTCTATCTAGCTAATCAACTGGAATGGCTTTATCTATCTTTCCACCAAAACCCATTTGAGCAGTACGCAGATTCAACACTCGTTCAACCACAACCCTCTACAAATCAAACCTCAACACCGCCTCCCAAGCCGTCGCAACAAGCCAGCCAGTGGCCGTGGGAGGGAGTTGGCATACATCCCGCTGTTGCAAATATGCCTGCGAGTGCAGAAACAAGTCTTGAATCTGTGGCTCAATATATTGTTCAACAGGAGAAAGACCCTGTACTGAGGATCAAGGCGCTGCATGACTATGTTGCGGATCGCATTGCCTATGATGCCCCTTCGTATTTTGCTGGGCAATACCCGCCTCAAGATGCAGAAACCGTTTTTCAGCGGCGAACAGCGGTTTGTGCTGGCTACGCCAAATTGCTGGAGGCTTTAGGAAAAGCGGCGGGCGAGGAAATTGTATATGTTGTGGGCGATTCCCGCAGTCAAACCAGTGACTTAAATGGTCAAGGACACGCCTGGAATGCGGCAAAGGTAAATGGGAATTGGTATCTGATTGATGCTACCTGGGACAGTGGGTATGTCGATCGCTCAGGTTTTACTAAGCAGTACAAGACAAGCTATCTATTTCCACCACCAAATGTAATGGCAATCAGCCATTTCCCAGACGATTCAGCATGGCAGTTATTACAAACCCCTCTAACCCGTGGTGAGTTTCTGAGGCAGCCCATGCTAAGACCTCAGTTCTTTGCTGATGGGTTGAAGCTTGTCTTTCCAACTCGATCGCAGACGGACGTGCAGGGTAATGCACTGCTACAAATCGAAAACCCACGCCAGAAGTGGTTGATAGCTAGCTACAGCCCTAAAGGAGGTGGGCAATCTCAAAATTGCCTGGAACAACCCATTCAAGGCAACCAAATCTCTTGCTCTTTATCAGGTTTAGGAACGTATGAGGTAAGCCTATTTAGTGGAGATGATCGAGCTGGACAGTATGACTATGTTGGGCAGGTTGAGTTCAACAAAAGCTAACCCCTTAATGGGCTAGGAGTGCAGAATGAGACTACGGGAAACCTACATCTTCACCACAGTTCGCACGGAGGGGGCAATTCTTCCGGCAGATTTGCTTCAGCGTATCGTCGATGGAGATAAAGAACTGGATGGTCTTAGCCCTGCATCCTACCACTTGCTAGAAGGGGAAAAGCTGAACGAAGCAATTAATCGTTCCTGGACTCGACTGCGAGGTGCTTGGGTTAGTTTCAAAGCAGCCTTGGAACGATTGCCTGCTAATGACTTGGGAACTAGTGTTACGCGCGATCGCTTCCTTCTTCCCCTATTTCAGGAGCTTGGGTATGGGCGGTTGGCATTAACAAGGGCGATCGCTACAGAAGGCAAGAATTACCCTATCTCCCACAGTTACCAAAATACGCCGATTCATCTGGTAGGTTGGCAGATAGATTTAGACAAACGGACGGCAGGGGCAGCAGGGGCAGCACGGAGTAGTCCCCATAGCTTGGTGCAGGAGCTACTGAACCGCTCAAATGCTCATCTTTGGGCTTTTGTTTCCAATGGGCGTAAGCTCCGCATTTTGCGAGATAACGTGAGTCTGACTCGACAATCTTTCGTTGAGTTTGACCTGGAAGCAATGATGTCGGGAGAGATGTATGCCGACTTTGTGTTGCTGTGGCTGTTGTGTCATCAATCGAGGGTTGAAGCAGAAACACCCAAGCATTGCTGGCTAGAGAAATGGTCACAAGCAGCTCAGGATCATGGTACTCGTGCCCTAGAGCAATTGCGCGAGGGAGTAGAAGCGGCAATTACGGCATTGGGGCAGGGGTTCTTGTCCCATCCACATAATCGAGAGTTACGACAGCTCCTACAGTCTGGTGTACTCAGTAACCAGGAGTACTATCACCAGCTTCGGCGGTTGGTTTACCGTCTACTCTTCCTATTTGTCGTTGAAGACCGGGATGCTCTCCTTAATCCGACCGCTGCCCCAGTTGTTAAGGAACAGTACCTCCGCCATTACTCGGCAACCAGACTACGGACGTTAGCAGAACGGTTGCGCGGAACACGGCATAGTGACCTGTTTCATGGGTTGCGGGTAGTGATGAAAAGCTTGGGTGGGCAAGGTTATCCTGAGTTAGGGTTGCCTGCGTTGGGGAGCTTTTTGTGGTCAGATGAGGCCATCCCAGCCCTTGAGCCATGTCAAATTGCGAATTCGGCTTTACTGGATGCGATGCGATCGCTCGCCTTCATTAACGATCGTCACGGGCGAAGACCTGTTGATTACAAGAATCTGCGATCGCGGGAATTAGGCAGCATCTATGAATCGTTACTGGAGTTACATCCTGACATTGATGTTAATGCTGGAACATTTCGGTTAAAGACAGTAGCAGGTAATCGGCGCAAGATGACGGGGTGTTACTACACGCCTGAGAATCTGGTTCAATGCTTGCTCAATTCAGCCCTTGATCCAGTGCTGGAAGAGGCGTGTCGTCAACCTGATCCAGAAACAGCGATTCTCAACCTGAAGGTTTGTGATACTGCCTGTGGCAGTGGGCATTTTCTAACGGCAGCGGCTCATCGAATGGCAAAGCGATTGGCTGCGATTCGCAGTGGAGAAGAGGAACCCGCCCCAGAAGCTATTCGGACTGCTCTACGTCAGGTGATTGGACGGTGCATCTATGGAGTCGATGTGAACCGGATGGCGGTTGAGCTTTGTAAGGTGGCACTCTGGATGGAGGCAATGGAGCCAGGTAAACCGTTGCCATTCCTGGAACACCACATTCAGTGGGGAAACTCACTCATTGGAACGACACCCGCTTTAATGGCAAAGGGCATTCCCGATGGGGTTTTCAATCCCATTAAGGGTGATGAGAAGGGTGTTTGCTCCAGGTACAAGAAGCAAAACAAGGAAGAGCGATCGAAAGGGCAATTGACTTTAGTTGATCCATCTTCAAAACCCTGGGGATGGCTAGAAGACATTGCCATCTATGCACCGGAACACCAACCCTGGCAGCAGTTAGAGGATATTGCGGCTGCGATGAAAGAACTGGATCAGATTCCCGATGAATCGATCGCCCAGGTTCAACTCAAGCAACAAAAGTATCAATCCCTGGTGGAGTCATCAGAGTATCGGTTTAGCCGTTTTCGAGCTGATGCCTGGTGTGCGGCATTTGTGTGGAAGAAGACCCAGGAGTTAGAGTTTCCCATCACCGATGAGGTGTTCCGAAAAATTAAGCAGAACCCGTACAATGCGCCGGACTGGATGCGGGAAGAGGTAGAACGGCTGCAGGAGCAATATCACTTTTTCCATTGGCATATTGCGTTTCCCCATGTCTTTGAAGTGCCGAAGCATGAGGAAGAGGTAGAGAATAACCAGGTTGGTTGGTCGGGAGGGTTTGATGTGGAACTGGGGAATACCCCGTGGGAGCGCATCAAACTTCAGGAGCGGGAATGGTTTTCTGCCTATCGTCCTGATATTTCCAATACGGTCAGTTCAGCGGAACGGAAGCGTAAGATTCAAGCTCTTCAGACTGAAGATCCCTATCTATACGCCCTGTTTATGGATGAGTGCCGACAGGCTGAGGGAGAAAGCCATTTTGTCCATCAGTCTGGACGGTTTCCGCTGTGTGGGCGGGGAGACATCAACACCTATGCCATTTTTGCTGAAACCAATCGGCTATTGCTGGATTCAAACGGGTTGATGGGTTGTATCGTTCCTTCTGGGTTGGCGACAACTGATACAACCAAGTTCTTCTTCCAGGACTTGATTGATTCAGGTTCTCTGGTGAGTTTTTATGATTTCGAGAATCGAGAACGCACGTTGTTTCCAGATGTCGATTCTCGAATGCGATTTGCACTCATGACTTTGGCAGGTCGGAGTCGTCCTGCTGAACCGGGTGATTTTGTCTTCTTTGCCCATCGAATTGAAGATCTGGATTTGGAGGAGCGCCATATCCAGCTTACGCCTGAAGATATTGAACTTCTAAATCCACATACCAAGACCTGCCCAATTTTTAGAACTCAACGGGAGTATGCGATCGCCAAACATATCTACAACCGAGTTCCCGTTCTCGGTCATCCTAATTCCAGCAGTGAGGACACCTGGAATATCAAAATCGTGCAAGGGTTGTTTGACCAGAGTACCGATGGTGATTACCTGTATGCCTCTCCAGAACTAAATGGCAACCTACTGGTAAGAACCTATGAAGCCAGGATGATTAGCCTCTTTAACCATCGAGAATGTTCTGCGGCGACAACTGATAAAAATACCTTTCGGACTGGGGTCAGCATCGAGATCACAAATGAAGAACGTCAAGATCCAGAGTTTTTAGCGCAACCCCGTTACTGGGCATCCCCACACGAAGTCGATCGCCGCATCCCGCCAGCCTATCCCTACGAGTGGTTTATTGGGTACAAGGATGTCACCAGCGCCACGAACACACGGACGATGCTGGCTTGTGTGATGCCGAAATCAGCCATTTTATCCAGCGTTCGCACAGTTCTGTTTTCCAACCATGAGCCATCTGCCATGTTTTGCCTATTGGCGAACTGGAATAGTTTCTGCTTCGACTTCATCTGTCGTCAGGGAACTCCTGGCAATCATTTATCCGATTACATTCTGCGTCAGTTGCCAACCCTGATTCCTTCCACCTACAAGCAGCAGTGTTTATGGGATAGGGCACTTGAACTCAAGGATTGGATACTTCCCCGTGTACTGGAGCTGACCTACACCGCCTGGGATTTACAAGCATTTGCTCAAGACTGTGGCTATGGGGATGCGCCATTCCAGTGGAATGAGGAGCGGCGTTTTCTGCTGCAATGCGAGTTAGATGCAGTTTATTTTCATCTCTACAACTTGCAACGCGAGGATGTAGCGTTCGTTATGGAAACCTTCGCCATCATTAAGCGGAAGGATGAACAGAAGCACGGCTTCTACCGAACCAGAGACCGGATTTTGAATGTCTATGACTCGCTGATGGAAGCCATACTCACGGGACGTTCCTACAAAACCGTACTCGACCCACCCCCTGCTGATTTAGGTGTTGCTCATCCCTCTGGTCAGGCAACCATCCAGCCCTCTTCTTCCAAATCCCCAAGTTAGGTTCAGGACTATGACGATTCGCAGCAAAAATATCTTTACCACTGTTCGGACTGAAGGAGCGATTCTTCCAGCGGATTTGTTGCAGCGAATTGTGGATGGGGATAAAGACCTGGATGGGCTTTCACCCACCTCCTACCATCTGTTGGAAGGGGAAAAGCTGAATGAGGCAATTAACCGTTCCTGGAATCGGTTGCGGGGTGCCTGGGTCAGTTTCAAAGCGGCGTTAGAGAAGTTGCCATCCAATGATCCGGGAACGAGTGTAACGCGCGATCGCCTCCTCCTCCCCTTATTTCAAGAGCTTGGTTATGGTCGTTTGACAGCCGCTAAAGCGATCGAGATTGAAACCCGCAGTTACCCGATTTCTCATGGTTGGCTGCATACGCCCATTCATCTGGTGGGCTGGCGCGTGGATTTAGATCGGCGGACGGCAGGGGTGGCAGGGGCAGCACGGAGCAGTCCTCATAGCCTGGTACAGGAGTTGCTGAATCGATCGCAGGAGCATCTGTGGGCATTTATTTCCAATGGTCGGCAGCTACGCATTCTGCGGGATAACGTCAGCTTGACGCGGCAGGCGTATGTGGAGTTTGACCTGGAAGCGATGATGGCAGGCGAGGTCTATGCAGATTTCGTGTTGCTGTGGTTGCTGTGTCACCAGTCCAGAGTGGAGACGGAGAAGCCGGAGCAGTGCTGGCTGGAGAAGTGGTCGAAGACGGCACAGGAGCAGGGAACCCGTGCGTTGGATCAACTGCGGCGAGGGGTGGAAGTGGCGATCGCCACCCTTGGTCAGGGGTTTCTTTCCCATCCGGTGAACCGGGAATTGCGCCAGAAACTTCAGTCGGGGCAACTTTCAACACAGGACTACTATCGGCAACTGCTGCGGTTGGTCTATCGACTGCTGTTTTTGTTTGTGGCAGAAGACCGGGAATTTTTGCTTGACCCGAAAGTAGAGGTGGCAGCACGGGAACGCTACACCCTCTACTACTCAACGGCTCGGCTCCGTACCCTGGCAGAAAAGCGACGGGGCACCCGCCATGCCGATTTGTTTTTTGGCTTGCGGTTGGTGATGGAGAAATTGGGCAGCAGTGAAGGCTGTCAGGAGTTGGGTTTATCGGCGTTGGGCAGTTTGCTGTGGTCAGAGGCATTTGTGGCGGATGTGGTGTCTTGCCAGATTCAGTAGATCGCAAATTCTCTAGGAAAGGGGTAGGGTCAGGCTAAACGCATTAAAACAAAGCCATGACGATCTACCCAAGTTCATTATCGCCTGCTCCAGCTTTGACGGATGAAGCGACGTTGGAGGTAGCCCTCGACTGCCTATTGGAACACTTATCCCTGGACATGCAAGGTGGATACACACTCCAAGATCTGTTTGAGATTTTGCTACGGGCCGCCAGTCGCAGCGATAGCATTGAACACACAACACAACGATTGGAGGGCGTACCCAGTGGCAATGGCATTCGCTATCATCTCGATAAGTTAGACGATATCACAACTCTGGAATCTCAACTCAATGCCGCTCTGCAAAGCCGCATCCCCCCAAAAATTCGTAAGGGCAAGCATCGTATTGCCATTGACCTCCATCTGATTCCCTATTACGGCAGTGTGAACGTCGCCACTGAGCCTTACATCTACCGCTCTCAAGCTAAGGCAGGCACGACTTCGTTCTTTGCCTATGCCACCGTCTATGTGATTTGTCGTAACAAACGGGTTACTTTGGGTATTCATGCCGTGCATCGGCATGAAACATTGGTTGCAACCATCACTTATTTATTAGCCATGCTGACTCCCTTACGAGTCCGCGTCAAACGGCTTTATCTTGACCGTGGGTTCTATAGTGTACCAGTCATTCGTTGGCTCAAAGCTCTCAATATTCCGTTTCTCATGCCTGCGGTAATTCGAGGCAAACGTGGAGGTACTCGCCAGTTGTTGATTGGGCGCAAAAGTTATGCCACCCGTTATACCCTCAACAGCCCTCAATATGGTTCAGTTACCTGTCAGATGCGGGTGATTTGCAGCTATTACAAAGGGTTCAAAGGGAAACATGGTATCCAATACACCCTATACGTGGTGCATCGTGTGAGGGTTGCTTTGGAGCAGATGCATCAGCATTACAAAGACCGTTTCGGTATCGAGACCAGCTACAGGATGAAAAATGGGTGCCGTATCCGCACCACGAGCAAGAATCCAGTCACCCGTTTGCTGTTTGTGGCTCTGGCGTTTATTTTGGTCAATCTCTGGGTGTATTTGCTCTGGTTCTTTGTGAGCCGTACTCAACGAGGAGGACGGGTCGTTTACCGAGAACTCTTTAGTCTCAAGACCATGTTGGAGTTTCTCTCTCAGGCTGTCGAGCGACATTTCCCAGTCATCACAGCCATCTATTTACCCTCTCTAGAATGAATTTGCGATCTACTGAGATTGCCAATACTGATTTGCTAGAGGCGATCCGGGCACTCGCGTTTATTAGGGACAAACATGGTCGCCGTCCGGTGGATTACAAGAATTTGCGATCGGAGGAGTTGGGCAGTGTCTATGAGGCATTGCTGGAACTGCACCCAGAACTGAATGTGAGTGCCGGAACGTTTACGCTGACGACGGCAGCAGGTAATGAGCGGAAGACAACAGGCAGCTATTACACACCAGAGAGTCTGGTGCAGTGTTTGCTAGATTCGGCGTTAGATCCGGTGGTGGATGAGGCAATTCAGCAGGCTGACCCAGAAGCGGCAATTCTCAATCTCAAAGTTTGTGACCCTGCGTGTGGTAGCGGACACTTTTTGATTGCAGCGGCGCACCGGATGGCGAAGCGGTTGGCTGCGATTCGTACTGGGGATGAGGAACCATCACCAGAGGCAACCCAGAAGGCATTGCGGGATGTGATTGGGCGGTGCATCTATGGGGTGGATGTGAACCCAATGGCGGTGGAATTGTGCAAGGTGGCGTTATGGATGGAGTCGCTGGAACCAGGCAAGCCCCTGTCGTTTTTGGAGCATCACATCCAGTGTGGAAATAGCCTGCTGGGGGCAACCCCTGCTCTGCTGCGGAAGGGGATTCCGGATGAGGCGTTTACACCGATCGAGGGGGATGAAAAAGCGTATTGCAGCAAGTACAAGAAGCAGAATAAGCAGGAGCGGGAAAAGGGACAATTGACGCTGCTGGATGAGCGTAATGAACCCTGGGAGCGGTTGGGAGACCTGGCAACGAGTTTGGTGAACCTGAACCAGATTGCGGATGATGACATTGCTGGGGTGCAGCGAAAACAAACGCAGTACGAGGAATATGTGAAGTCTACGCCTTATCTGTTTAGCCGATTTTGGGCAGATGCCTGGTGTGCGGCGTTTGTATGGAAGAAGCGGCAGTCAGAGGAGTTGCTGTACCCCATTACCGATGAAGTGTTTCGGCAGATTGAACGAAATCCGTTTAATGCACCACATTGGATGCAGCGAGAAGTGGAGCAATTGCGTGATCAGTATCAGTTTTTTCATTGGCATTTAGCATTTCCTGACGTGTTTCAGGTCGGAGACAAAAATACTGAGAACAAGCAAAACGGCTGGAGTGGTGGATTCGACACAATTTTAGGAAATCCTCCTTGGGAGCACACAGAGCTTAAAGAGATCGAATGGTTTGCGATGCGGAAACCTGAAATTTCCATCGCGGCTAAATCAAGTGAACGGAAAAAACTTATTTCATTACTTGTTGATAGTGATCCAGTTTTATACGACGTTTTTTTAGAAGATAAACGCAGACACGATGGCAACAGCTTTCTTATTAGCAACTCTGGAAAATATCCTTTGTGTGGAAGAGGAAGAGTAAATACTTACGCTGTGTTCTCAGAGTTAATGCTTTCATTAATTTCCAATAACGGTAGAGTTGGATGTGTTGTACCTACTGGTATTGCAACAGACGATACCACAAAGAAATTCTTCTCAAAGGTAATGCACGACAGGCTTTTATACAGCTTGTATGATTTTGACAACAAGGAAGGTTTCTTTCCAGATGTTCGAGGGCATCAACAATTTTGCTTACTAACCTTATGTTCACAAAATGCAAAAGAGCCTCTTTTTTCGTTCTTCTTACGCAATATTGCAGAGCTTTGTGATAATGACAGAAAGTTCACGCTATCTATTGAAGATGTTAGAACTGTAAATCCTAATACTGGAACCTGTCCAGTATTTCGTAGAAAACACGATATTGAGTTAGTTAAATCTATCTATAGCAATGTTCCTGTTTTGATAAGCGAAGGAGGAATCAAGCATAATAGCTGGAACATAACTTTTCGGCAAGGTACTTTTAATGTTGCAAGTGATTCAAAATGCTTCAAAACAAGTGAACAATTAATCAGTATGGGATTTTACAAAGAAGGGCAGTTATATATAAAGGAGAAAGAGAAGTATGTACCACTATTTGATGCAAAGATGGCACAGCAATTCAATCACCGTGCTGCTAATTTAAGTGCAAGTGGGCATGAATTTCGCAAAATCTCTAAAGAGTCTACTTCCTTAGAAGATCTATTCAATCCCAATTTCTCTCCCGAACCTATGTATTGGGTTCAGGAGGGAGAAGCCATAAAACGTCTAGGAGAATGGCAGTATAAATGGTTATTAGGTTTTAAGGATATTACTGGAACGACCAGCACTTTTTTAGGAGTATTTACAATTATTCCAGCAGTAGGTGTTGGTCATCCCTTTCCATTAATTTTTTCGTCTTATCCTGCCCGCTTTAACGCTGCTCTCCTTGGGAACCTGAACACGTCTGTTGTTGAATATATTCTACGGCTTAAGTTGCAAGGGCTGCATCTAACATATTTTTATCTAAAGCAGTTACCAATTTTAGTACCTCATAGCTATGAGAAGAGAGTGCCTTGGTTATCCGTTAATGTGATAGTTGATTGGATTTGTTCTCGTGTTCTCGAACTAACTTATACCGCTTGGGATCTCCAACCCTTCGCCCAAGACTGCGGCTACGACGGTGCCCCCTTCCGTTGGAATGAAGAACGCCGCTTCCTCCTGCGCTGTGAACTCGATGCCGCCTACTTCCACCTCTACGGCATCCAGCGCGACGACGTAGATTACATCATGGAAACCTTCCCCATTGTCAAGCGCAAAGACGAACAGAAACACAGGCACTATCGCACCAAAGACAAAATTCTAGAAATCTATGATGCAATGGCTAAGGCAATGAAAACGGGGCAACCCTATCAAACCCTGCTCGATCCACCCCCTGCCGATCCGAGCGTTGCCCATTCCCCACGTTAGGATCAAGCTAATTCCAACCTACAGAGGACAAAACCATGCAAATTACCACTCAACTCGATGACGATGCTGCAAATAAACTGACTTACATTCAGCAACAAACAGGGCAAGACACAGAAACCATTCTCAAAGTTGCGATCGACGAATATTATCAGAAACTGCAACATCCTCCCAAAACCCCACTAGAAGCCCTGACCCAATCTGGGTTCATCGGTTGCGGCTCTGCTGAACCTGATCTCTCAGTTAACTATAAAACCGTTCTCCAAGAAGAGCTTGAGAAAAAATATGATCATCGCTGATACTGGATTCTGGCTTGCCCTTGCTAGCGATCGCGATCAATATCACCAGCAAGCTAAACAAGCCCTCAGTCGAGTTAACGAACCGCTGATTACAACTTGGTGCGTTGTCACAGAGACTTGCTATCTCCTGCTCACACGGATGGGTAACTTCGCCCAAGTCAGCTTTCTAAATAGCCTGTCCACTGACCAAATTGAACTATTCGACCTAAAACATCACCATAAGCCTCAAATCGTCATGCTGATGCAACAATACGCTAATCTGCCAATGGATCTTGCGGATGCCTCGCTAATCATTCTGGCAGAACATTTAGGACATGGGCGTATCCTCTCAGTCGATCAACGAGACTTCAAAACTTACCGATGGAAAAACACCCAACCCTTTCAGAATTTGCTTTTTTCCCTATAGATATTCATATTCCGCAAACCTTCCCGATCGTCAAACGAAAAGACGAACAGAAACACGGGCACTATCGCACCAAAGACAAGATTTTAGAAATCTACGATGCAATGTCAGAGGCAATGAAAACAGGGAAACCCTATCAAACCCTGCTCGATCCACCCCCTACCGATCCGAGCGTTGCCCATTTAATAAACAACGAGAAATAGGAGATAAGGTATGCAGTTATCACAAGAAGAGCAAACCCGTTGCCAAACGTTTCTCAGCACGTTCAATGATATTGAAGCCTATCTACGCCAGACCCTTAAGGAAAACGAGCAAACTGAATTCAAAAGGCTTATCGACCAGTACATAGACCGACGCAAGGCATGGCGTAGTGATCGCCAGAAGCTTCGGAACTTAGCAGATTTGAGGAACATTTTAGTTCATCAAACAACGGAACCAAGTCAGTACCCTGCTGTTCCTAGTGAGAGAACGATTAAACAGGTGAAGCAATTCCGCGATCGCTTAATTAATCCTCTAAAAGTGATTCCCACATTTCAGCGAGAAGTTGAAACGCTAACTCCCGAAAGACCGCTTGCTTGGGTATTTCAAAGAATTAATGCGTGTGATTATTCCCAATTTCCAGTTTATGAAGGCGATCGCTTCATTGGACTTCTAACAGAAAATGGTATTACCCGCTGGCTTGCACGCCACACTGTAACGAATCTCACGCTAATTGAATTTGAAGAAATTCTGATTACAAAACTGCTCCCAGAAGAAGAAATAAGAACGAATTGCAGTTTTATAGCCCGTGATATATCAGTTGATGAAGTAATCGAACAGTTCTCTGACAACCTTTTCCTAGAAGCAGTTCTGATTACGCAGAACGGGAAAAAGAGCGAAAAGTTACTAGGAATCGCTACCCGTTGGGACATTTTGAAATACCTACAAGACAGAGAATAAGTACCTGAAAGCTTATGAACCTTCAATTGAGAGGACGATACCATGCCAGAATTTGAGCAATTGAGAGACGATATTTCATCCCTTCCCGAAACCGCCCAACAACTTGTGGTAGATTTCGTTGCCTTTCTCAAACAACGCTATGCCTATGAACAAACCCCACCCCCAGCCCCTCTAGACCTGGAAAACGAGCTATTCGTCGGCATGTGGAGCGATCAACCAGAGATGCAAGACAGCACGGCATGGGTTAGACAAGTTCGGCAACAGCACTGGCGTACCTGATATGGCTCAAATTTTGGTTGATACCGATATCCTCATTGATATTGCGAATAATGCACGATCGCCAAAGCTCGGCTCACAACCGAGAGCCAAACCTCCGCTCTGGCTGTTTCAACCGTGACTGTTATGGAACTCATCGTTGGCTGCCGCAATAAGTCCGAGTTACAAACTCTCAATCGCTTCCTTGCCCAGTTCCAAGTCCTGATACTGACCAACCAGATTAGCGATCGCGCTACCCAACTTCTTCAAGACTATTTTCTCAGTTACGGATTGCTGATTGCGGATGCCCTGATTGCGGCAACTGCGATCGAGAACCAGGTTCCCCTATTAAGTAAAAATCAACGCGATTTTCGCTTCATTCAGGAACTGAATTTACTTACTTATCCTTGAAAGAAGAGTTTCACCTTCATTACAAGGATTCTAGCAACCTGAGCGTTACCTACTCAAGCGTTGATAATTAGATTGCTACGTCGAGGAACTATATATGAACTCCTTCCCTGAAAACCTGATAGAACAGGCAAAACAGTCAGCAGAGCAAGCGGCTCAAAAGGCAGCAGATCTAAAAGCGGAAGCCGAAAAAGCAGAGCAAATCCATCAACTTCTAGCAGCCCTATTTCACTTTCTCAGCAAGGGATGGATATTCCACATCCTTGATCTCAAGCAACAGCAAGCTTCAGTGTTGAAAACAATGGTATCCGAGAATCATCCGGCAATGGCGGCATTTGAGGAAATTTACCATCTAGCAGCAGAACAGGCGTCCGAATTTAGTCCTGTACACTTTCCTAAAACCCTAGCTGATGCTTGTAATGATGCTGATCTTCCCATTGATAAGGAAAGCAGGCACCCAACATACCTGTTTGATCACAACTTCTTCAAACTGACAATTAATGAGAGTAAGAAGACTGCTCGGTTATCAAACTATGAGGCAAAGGCACTTTGGGAGATGCCAGCCGATGCAGGTGCGATCGTAGAAGGCATCCAACGCGAACATCAACGGCTCTTTGAACGGAAATTTGATGGAGCAGCCTTCCTAAAGATGCTCCGTGCTCAATATCTGGCTCTTCTTAAGCAGGAGAAGAAAAAAGATGGGGATTCCATATCCATTCGTGATATTACTCGACGACTTGGGAAGAATAAGGATAAGTTCCGCACCGACGAATTTCTCATTGATCTCTCTCAGTTAGTTAAAGAAGGTCCTGTGGAGATCGACGGTCGATGCCTTGAGCTACAGCAAACCAAAGATGAAAACCGAGGAATGCTTCTCTATGGTAAGGATGGGCGAGGATACGTTGGTTTTGTAGTATTCAAGTAAAAAGTATGAACAGAAGCAGTGCTACTCAAGTTATCGAGTCTCTCCGAAGTGGTATTCCACCTATTAGAGGAGTAAATGCTTACTCAGTTGGTAATGAAAAGCTGATTGAGGGCATCAAAAAGGTATCCGTACACAGGGTAAAGCAGAAAGAGTGAGCGATGTGAGGGTAAGTCTGCTAGGCTAAAACGCATGGAATCCCCGAATGCCTTTTTAAGCGAAATTTCAGCAGAGGACTGGGCCAACACACCGGAGAGTGTCAAGCAGTTGGTGCAGCGTCTATTGGAGCGTATTGAGGCATTAGAGGCAGGCCAGCAAGCGTTACAAGAGCAAATTCAGCGCAATTCCAAAAACTCCTCGCAACCGCCTTCGCAAGACCCTCCGAAGGGATTCAAGGCTACCCCGAAAAGAAAAGTGGGAAAGCGCGAGGCGGACAACCGGGACATCCGGGACATTCGCAGGAACTTTACCCGCCGGAACAATGTACGCGCATTGAGGATCACTACCCTGAGGTGTGTTGCGAATGTGGACATCGCTTGAGAGGGAAAGATGCCAATCCGCAACGGTGTCAGATCGTAGATTTGCCACCGTTACAACCGATTGTTTTGGAACATCGCTTTCATGCGTTGGAGTGCCCCCAGTGTGGGGTAAGCAGCCGTGCCTATGATGGCGAGATTGTGGATGGTTGTCGCTATGGGGAAAGGCTGTGTGCATTAGTCGCACTGTTGAGTGGAGAGTATCGTCAAAGTCACCGGATGGTGGTGCGGCTGTTGAGTGAATTGTTTGAGATTCCCATCTCCGTGGGCAGTGTCGGACGCTTGCGGCAACAGATGAGTGAAGCGATTGAGCAACCCGTCGAAGCGGTTCATCGCTATGTGCAGCAGCAACCCGTTGTTGGGATAGATGAAACGAGTTTGCCTCAGGGTAACGCCGATGGGAACAATGGCAAGGGGAAGCGAGGCTGGTTGTGGGTGATGGTAACCCCGTTGGTGTGCTATTTCCAGGTGGCGTTAAGCCGCTCTCAAGCCACCGCTCAAAGCATCTTAGGAACTGATTTTGCTGGGATTGTCAACAGCGACCGCTACAGTGCTTACAACTGGTTAAACTTGCAATGGCGACAATTGTGTTGGGCGCATCTGAAACGCGATTTCACCAAAATTGCCGAACGGGGTGGGGTGAGCCAGACCTTGGGAGAGCAACTTCTCCAACAGCAAGAGAAATTATTTGAGTTATGGCATCGGGTGCGAGATGGAACCTTAGCACGCCCCCAATGGATAGAAGCCGTAGCACCCATTCGACAACGGGTGAAAGCACTGTTGGAAGAAGGAGCGGCTTACCCAATTGGGACCAGAGAAAAGACACCTTTGGCAAAGACGGTGCGAACCTGTCAGCAGTTACTCAAAGTAGAACCTGCTTTATGGTTATTCGTCACAACCGTTGGAGTAGAGCCAACCAATAATGCAGCAGAACAGGCGATTCGTCCAGCAGTGTTGTGGCGACGCTGTAGCTATGGCTCCCAAAGTGAGGCAGGCAGTTTGTTTGTCGGACGAATGATGACGGTTGTAGCAACGCTGCGGCGGCAAAATCGCCATGTCCTCGATTATCTCACCGATGCTTGCTATGCCAAGCGTCGGGGCTTGCCTGCCCCTTCTTTACTTCCGCTTCCCGACCTACAGCGATCCTCCTGACTACCTTGCTAACCCTGTGTACGGATACTCAAAAAGTTCCATTTGAGTAGCATTGGGGAAAAGGGCACTATCCGCTTTATCAGTGGTTCATGGGGAGCAGGCAAAACTCACTTCTTTAGGCTGTTTCGGGAAGTTTCTTTTGAAAATAACTGCCTTGTCTCCAACGTTCAGCTAAATGCCGATGATGCTGCCCTCAATAAGTTTGAGCGTGTCTTCTACTCAATCATTAAAAACATTGCTACACCATCCTGTTTTGAGGAAGGATCCGGCTCTGAAATTGCACCCTTTGGACAGGTACTAAAAGAATCCCTTGCTTTTCTATCCAAGGGTAGTACGTCAACAGAGAATGGGTTTTCCTATGAAGACTTTGTGAAAGCTAGAGAAGCCCTTATGGTCGATCGCAGCATCGACATTGATTTTCGGAAGATGGTTGAGAAGTATTGGGAGACTTTTCTGCCAGAATCTCCTGACCCTGCGATTCAGGAACAAAACCGAGCTGAAATTTTGCAATGGTTTAGTGGAGAAGGCTCAAAATCTTTTTATAGCAAACGCTTTGGAGTAAACAAAATTGTTAGCAAAGATAATGCTAAGTTGATGCTTCAATCGCTTGCAGGGTTCATCAAGCTAGCAGGTTATCGAGGTTTGGTCATCTTATTTGACGAGGCAGAGCAAGCCTACTCAATCATGCGGAAATCCTCACTTAAGGATGCACATAACAACCTTCTATCTCTTATCAATAACATTGAGGCTCTTTCAGGTTTGTTTCTGATTTATGCTACGACTCCGGACTTCTTCAACGATCCAAAGCACGGAATTATCATTTACGGTGCTCTGTCTGGACGAATTGGCAAACCTGAGTCTCGGAAACCAAAGGCACTAGATAAAATTTGGAACTTCGACGAAGTTTCTATAAGCCTAGAAGATTATCAGGCTGCTGCCAGCAAAATTCGTCAAGTTTACACCATAGCCTATCCGGAGGCAGAAGCAGAACTACCGTCTAACCAGAAAATTAAGTTATTCATAAAAGATCTATTTTCTCAGCACAGTGAGTTTGCTGGGGTGCGCTTCTGGCGAGTTATGGTCACGGCCTTGGTTACATGCTTCGATGACTGCCAAGAAGGTGAAGAAAGAACCGTTGAGGAAATCTACGTCAACGTCATGGATCGACTGCGTGAGGAATAGTCGATGAATATAGAAGCACAACAGGCGATCGAATCCCTTCGGCTAGGAATTCCACCCGAAGGGCACGTCCGCTACTTTACTGTAGGCAGATTCAAGGAAATTAATACCCTAACTACAACCCTTCAGCAGCCCTCATCAACAGCTTTGCTGCTGAAGGCAAATTATGGTTCTGGCAAAAGTCACCTACTAAAATTCATTCGTGAAACGGCATTAAAAGAGGGTTATGCAGTGAGTTCTGTCACGCTAGATGCTAAATCTGCTGTTCGTTTCAACCGAATGGATCAAATTTTTGGTGCAATATGCCGTGGTTTAGAAGTACCAGGTGTTAAACAGAAGGGTATTGCTTCATTTTTCGACTGGATTAGTTCACAGTCAAAAAAAGGGCAGGTTGCTAGCAATTGGAGTCAAATTACCAATAACAACCGCTGGAATTACTCCAGAATCATTAAATCTCCTAGCATTTTTATTGCTTTAAGAGCATGGGTAAGCGGTAGAGCGAACACAAATTTGATTGAAGATTGGCTGCATCAAGCAGGGGGATATAAGGCAACTGATCTAGACCGTGAGCTTATCAGAAAAACTCAAATCTCTTTCCGAGAAGAGCTACAAGTTAACGGCTCGCTTAAATGGTCTAGTTATACAACTAAAGCATCATTATTCAACTTCAAGCGTGATGCTTATGTTCAATCATGGCATGTGATTCAAGATTTAGACACACTAGCAAGAGCTTCTAAGCTTCGTGGTTTAATCATTCTATTTGATGAGTTTGAAGATATTGTTTATAACATTAGCAATATCGAACATCAAAAAGTAGCTTTTCAAAACCTATTTCAGTTCTTTTTTGGTAATTTCTTTACAGGCATGAGCTTTTTTGCAATCACTCCTGGCTTTGTAGAGAAATGCAAACACCGCTTGATGACAAAAGGTTGTTGGGACTACGACTATAGCCACTTTGATGCCTTACCAACCTTTGAAATGAGTCCCTTAGAAGAAAGCCATTTACAAGAACTAGCCGAGAAAATCCGGCAATTTCATGGAATTGCTTATGACTTGGACACGAACACATTGACAGTTGAGAAGTCTCTAAAACGTATCGTTGTTAAAGCAGCATCAACGCCCCTACAGGATCGCACTCGCTATACCATCTGTGAAGTGGTTAAATGTCTTGATCAATTACTTGAAGACGATGAATACTCTTAACTTACTAGATCAGCGTATCGCATCTACCTTCTATGGAGATTTTTCAAACTTACGTCCTGCTCAAGAGGCTGCGATCGAGCCACTAGTTTCAGGGAAAAACCTAATACTGTCTTCTGGCACAGGTTCAGGAAAAACTGAAGCAGTGATGGCACCGCTTGTTAGCCGCTACTGGCGACAAACAATTCGAGCTGATGCCCTCACAATACTGTATATTGCACCGACTAAAGCCCTAGTTAACGATCTAGAAAAGAGGTTAAGTCTTGGTATCCGTACACAGGGTTAGCAAGGTAGTCAGGAGGATCGCTGTAGGTCGGGAAGCGGAAGTAAAGAAGGGGCAGGCAAGCCCCGACGCTTGGCATAGCAAGCATCGGTGAGATAATCGAGGACATGGCGATTTTGCCGCCGCAGCGTTGCTACAACCGTCATCATTCGTCCGACAAACAAACTGCCTGCCTCACTTTGGGAGCCATAGCTACAGCGTCGCCACAACACTGCTGGACGAATCGCCTGTTCTGCTGCATTATTGGTTGGCTCTACTCCAACGGTTGTGACGAATAACCATAAAGCAGGTTCTACTTTGAGTAACTGCTGACAGGTTCGCACCGTCTTTGCCAAAGGTGTCTTTTCTCTGGTCCCAATTGGGTAAGCCGCTCCTTCTTCCAACAGTGCTTTCACCCGTTGTCGAATGGGTGCTACGGCTTCTATCCATTGGGGGCGTGCTAAGGTTCCATCTCGCACCCGATGCCATAACTCAAATAATTTCTCTTGCTGTTGGAGAAGTTGCTCTCCCAAGGTCTGGCTCACCCCACCCCGTTCGGCAATTTTGGTGAAATCGCGTTTCAGATGCGCCCAACACAATTGTCGCCATTGCAAGTTTAACCAGTTGTAAGCACTGTAGCGGTCGCTGTTGACAATCCCAGCAAAATCAGTTCCTAAGATGCTTTGAGCGGTGGCTTGAGAGCGGCTTAACGCCACCTGGAAATAGCACACCAACGGGGTTACCATCACCCACAACCAGCCTCGCTTCCCCTTGCCATTGTTCCCATCGGCGTTACCCTGAGGCAAACTCGTTTCATCTATCCCAACAACGGGTTGCTGCTGCACATAGCGATGAACCGCTTCGACGGGTTGCTCAATCGCTTCACTCATCTGTTGCCGCAAGCGTCCGACACTGCCCACGGAGATGGGAATCTCAAACAATTCACTCAACAGCCGCACCACCATCCGGTGACTTTGACGATACTCTCCACTCAACAGTGCGACTAATGCACACAGCCTTTCCCCATAGCGACAACCATCCACAATCTCGCCATCATAGGCACGGCTGCTTACCCCACACTGGGGGCACTCCAACGCATGAAAGCGATGTTCCAAAACAATCGGTTGTAACGGTGGCAAATCTACGATCTGACACCGTTGCGGATTGGCATCTTTCCCTCTCAAGCGATGTCCACATTCGCAACACACCTCAGGGTAGTGATCCTCAATGCGCGTACATTGTTCCGGCGGGTAAAGTTCCTGCGAATGTCCCGGATGTCCCGGTTGTCCGCCTCGCGCTTTCCCACTTTTCTTTTCGGGGTAGCCTTGAATCCCTTCGGAGGGTCTTGCGAAGGCGGTTGCGAGGAGTTTTTGGAATTGCGCTGAATTTGCTCTTGTAACGCTTGCTGGCCTGCCTCTAATGCCTCAATACGCTCCAATAGACGCTGCACCAACTGCTTGACACTCTCCGGTGTGTTGGCCCAGTCCTCTGCTGAAATTTCGCTTAAAAAGGCATTCGGGGATTCCATGCGTTTTAGCCTAGCAGACTTACCCTCACATCGCTCACTCTTTCTGCTTTACCCTGTGTACGGATACAAGTCTTGTCCTACAGAAAATCGGGCTTCGAGTAGGTATACGGCATGGCGATCGAGATGATCTTCAATCCAGTTTTAAGCCACACGTTCTAATCACAACTCCAGAATCTTTAGACGTTCTTCTTTTCGGAAAGATGCTGCTTTAGACAATATCCAGTCTATTGTAATTGACGAAGTTCATCTACTTTACAACACCCAACGAGGATTACAATTATCTGTTTTGATTCAAAGACTTAAACAGAAAATAGAACGTCCACTACAATGGGCTGCCTTATCTGCAACGGTTGGAAGGTTATCTGATGTTCGAGATTTTCTCTTTGGTACAGAAGAAGCAGAGTTTCTTGAGTTTTCTGCACACCGAGCGATCAAATCGCACATTCGTCATATTAATCACGAAGCAGAATTTATAAAGTGTATCAAGCAGCTAACACAAGGCTATCCTACAACTAAACTATTAGTTTTTTGTAATGCACGACGAGAGTGTGAACGCCTAGCTGGTGTTCTTCAACAGGAGAGGAGCCTGCGTCTAGAAGTTTTTACTCACTACTCCTCACTCTCAGCTGAAGTGCGAGTAGAAATTGAACACAAGTTTTCACAAGCAAAGTCACATGCCATTTGTATTTCCACTAGCACATTGGAACTAGGGATCGATATTGGTAATATCAATGCTGTTATTCTGTGGGGTGTGCCCAGTGGAGTGGAGTCTTTTCTCCAACGAATTGGGCGTAGCAACCGCCGAGAGAACCAAACAAATGTCATCTGTTTAGTCACTGATCAAACTTCAAATCATATTGAAGATACACTCAGTTTTCTTGCCTTAATTGATACTGCTCAAAAGGGACAGCTACCCTTGCGATCTCCATATGAGTTATACGGAGCAGTTGGGCAGCAATGCCTTAGTATGATTGCTTCAGATAAAGGACGTTTTACTCGCGTTTCCGACTTATACAAGCTATTTGACCACCAAAAGTATCTTGATAGACCAAAACTAGAAGCAATCCTTGATGAATTGTCTAGCAAAGAATATTTGCAGAAGCATGGTTTCAAAAATCAATATGGTGCAGCTGACAATCTTTATAGGCTTGAAGACTATCGGCTAATCTACGGCAACTTTGGCATTGGCTCTCGACAGGTCGAAGTATGCTACGGTTCAAAATCTTTAGGGGAAGTGCCAGTTGATAATATCCTTAAAATTAGATCAGGTACTTTAGTTCGTTTTGTAGGACAAATCTGGAAAGTTTGCAAAGTTTCCTCTCAAGCAATTTTAGTTGAACCAACTCAGTCGAAAGGCAAAACAGTTAATTTCTCCTACTCAGGAAAAGGATTAGGAACTGACTCTTTTTTATATAATCAAATATGGCAATTAATTCATAGAGAAGATATTCAAGCTGATGTACTATCCAAATCTTTAAATCAACAGATTGATAGTTGGCTAGCTGGAATCAGGCAAATTTGCCACATTAATGAAATTCCTTTTATTCAGTCAATTGAAGGCACTCGATATTATACATTTGGCGGTTACTTGGTTAACAAAGCAATTGGTCTCTTTACTCAACAATCAGTTTTCCAAGCTAGCCCAGTTTCACTGTTGACTCACTCCAGAATTGACTGGGCTTCTATCCCAGAAAATCCTCAAGCATATCAACCTTTATTCAATTTCTTGTTTGAGTCTTCAGAGCAATCCATTTATCAAGATCTTTTACCTGCCAAATTTCAGATTCATGAATTCATGCAAGCTTGGTTGAAGGATGCCACTGTCAATGATGTTCTTAACAGATTAGCTAACTCTACCGCTATTCAAGTTTTCAGCTTCTGGAACTAGATAAGTGTGCTCTTTAGAGATCATCTTTAATGGTGCAGAAAAGTCTTGAAAGTCTTACCCTGTCGAGGTCTCAATTGAGACAGGGATAGCTGAGAAGGAGCATTTCATGAGACGCTTAAGTTCCCCAACTCTCAGCAAAACACATGGAAATACCCCTTTTGTATCGTCAACTGCAAAACTAATTGCGTCAATGGGTACACCCGAAAGACCAACGCCATCTCCAAGGTTTTAGTGAAATTGTGGCTGCAATTCTGCAATCAAAGAGTGCCTGCTTCGGGGAGTGGATCAGCTATCTGGGATTGCCGAAGTTGCCAAGCTCTTGCCCATATGGAGCAGTGGAGTGATTTCCTGCTTGTTACGTTTCTTCAACAACAGATGGGGGCCTTACTCAAACACAGGGTAAGCATCAATGAACTCCTGAGCCAATCTCCTTGCCACTTCACTGGTCTCCAATTCAGTTTGTTGGATCTGTGCATTGAAGAGAGCGTTCAATTGGCGAAGCGCAAGCGTTTTCCCAGTTATCCCGTAGGATGTCTCTCTGACAATTTTGGTTAACTCGGTAGTTCTTTTGTATCTCTCCCCATTCTTGCGCGTAAACAAATAGGGATGCTGAGGCTCAAACGCTTGTCTTAACCCCTTGACTTCATAGTGGTCGCCTTTTGGGTCAACGTAAACGTATTCAACGAGCCACTCTTGCAGATATTGATAAAAGCACCGTCCATCGGGATACTCGAAATTGGGAATCTTGAGCGGGGGTTCGGACTTAGCGTTTTGCCAAACGCTCACATACCAGGACTTGCCATTCTGATAAAGGTAGCCACTCCAGTCCGCTTGGGGAACGGCATTGTCTTGTTTGATGATCAGGTTTCTGTAAACCTGCGGTCTGTTCGGAGGAATATAACTCATTAAGGCAAACAACAGAAACTTCTGATAGCTTTGAGCAATCGCAGTGAGTGGGCGAAGATGCCCGTACTGAATCGGTTGTTTGCGGGTTTGGTTTTTTAATAATGCTCGCGGTAAACACTCTGACCTTAAGTGTTCCACGATCGCCAAGACCTCTTTCCACTCCGTCACCCGATCTTGTGCATTGGCTGAAACTCGTTGTTCTGATTGTTGCAGACTCAGGCTGTATTGCTGCCTTTTGAGCTTCTTCAACGCCTGGATAAGCGCAACGGATTGGTTTTGGCTCACTTCATGCCGATAGATAAACCGAGCAACATTGAGGAGAACTGCCAAGACCCCAAGCTCATAGTGCTTGTTGGTGCTGCCCCTGCCTCCCTCTGCTAAAGGGGTTTGTAGCCAGGTGATGTAATCGCTGACCAACGCGATCCCCTGTTGTGCCGCCGCCTCAGCATCGGGTGAACCTGATTCAGCGTAAGGAGCAATACAATTCAGGCTTAGATCGTCGTTGTTGACCCCACCAAATCGATACAGCCAACCGAGAACCTGATGGATGGTCGCTAACTCCTGATCAACGGTAATAGATTTCACAGGCTTAAAGGCTGGCAAATCGGGAGCCAGTCTAAATTGCCTGTACGCATTAAGCTCTTGTTGCAGTTTAAGGTTGATCACATCGCCCTTCACCACCCCCAAAGCGTACTGGTAGGGCATATCGTAGGCTTGTAAGTTCCTCTTATTTTTTCGGATCTCTTCCGCCGATCGCTTAGGTGGTTTGAGAGGCTGAAGCAGTTTGGGTTCTCCCCCAACAGCCGCCTTAAACCAATCCTGCTCCTGGCACCAGAGCAGGAAGCGATTTAGGGCAGCGCGATAGGTGCGTTGGAGCCGATCTGGAACCTGGTTTGCCTGAAAGACGTGGTCTTGCGCGACCAAACCAAATTGCAGTTGTTCAAGCTCGATTTGTTTCATAAAGTCTAACGCCTGCTCATTTTCCTGGCGCGTTAGATTGGTTTTTGAAAACGGAGGCAATCCCCAGTGGGGAAGCAGATAACGGATAATGGCGGTTTTAGTCCGAGCGATCGTCATATAAGCTTGCCGCTCAGACTGCCGGGTTTGAACGTCAACGACATAGCAGTTCCAAGCATCAAACAAGGACTTCGGACTTGTCTTTATAGGTTCCATGAGTCCCAGGAGAAATTTCTCTCCCTGATTTTTTTGCGCTCAAAGCCAGCTTCGAGACAAGGTGTTGCAAACAGCCTCAAAGCTCTGTATAGTTATTGCTAGATTCTTATTTAATAAAACCTGTCGATTGGTACATCCCTAGTTGCCTACCTCCATTGAGTTTGGGTTAACGTTTACCTACTCCAAATTTTGACTGAATTTGCCGTTTCCATCCACTCTCGTCAGCATCGGTTCAATATTCAATCCGGTGATTCAGGCAGTTGGGGGAATTTGGCACCCGTATTAACATTGCCAAAAATTCTTTCAATCCAGTTCAAGGATAATGAGATGGTAGAACTTACAACACCTTCGGCACGGATTGATGCTGCAATTTGCGACCTTTTAGCAAGAATCGACAACTTCGCTGACTCGGACTTTGAAACGGAAGCAGTGGGGTTAAAAGAAGACGAGCTCGAATTGATTGTTGTTAAACTAATTGAAGAAATTAGTGACAACTTGACTGGAAAACTATTGGGATTTTATTTGCAAATAATACGGCAGGTAGAAGAGGGAGGCAAGACTTGGCTCAACTCTCCAGAAGATGCTTTTTAAAAATAAATTTTGATAGGAAAACTTCGATCTTGACTGTGGCTGACTGAGCGGAGTTTTAACGAAGGACTGAAGGATTAGAGCAAAGAAATTAAATTAGGAGAACGAATCATGAATGAATTGGAGGAGGGCACTGGCTTTAATGAAACAGTCTTGTGTAAGCTTGGTGCTGACGAGAAGGTTCGACAGGACTTCTGGCAGTGGAGCATTAAGCACACTTTACTGGTCAATGAGCTGCTAATTCAGGTAAGTCAGCACAAAGATTTTGAGCAATGGAAAAACAGTGGGACGATATCCGAAAAAGCTGTTGTAGAGCTTTGTGAACCATTTAAAAGTCCAGAACAGGAGCAATTTATAGAGCTACCTCGTCGGTTTTATACCTCAGCGTCTCTATTGGTTTTCTATATCTACCAATCTTGGCTTAAATTGCACCAGCAACACTCCTACAAGCTTCAGGGGAAGAAGAAGTGGTTGGCGGTGTTGGATAACGATTTAGAGGTGGCAAAGCATACTGATTTCAGCCCTCAGATGATTCAAACTCAGGCATCTGAAATTCTGTCTCAAGCTTCCAAACAACATGAGAAATCTCAGCAGAAGCGAAAAAAGAAGTCCTCAAAAAAGTCAGGCGAGACATCAAAAAGTCATCGTGAGATCATGACAATCCTGTTCGACAGGCATGAGCAGTCGCAAGATCTTCTAGAACGCCGTGCGATCGCGCACTTATTGAAGAATGGTTGCCAGGTTAACGATGCAGAAGAAGATCTAGAGGCATTGAAACTGCGCCTTGAGAAAAAGCGTATTCAAATCGCACGGCTCGAAAAGCAATTAGAGCGCCGACTGCCGGATGGACGTGATCCAACAGGTGAACGGTTTGCCAGCAACCTTGCTCAGGCAATCGCCTTTGCCGACCATTTAACCTTTGTGCCTGCAAAGTTTTGGATAAACTGGCATCAAGTATTGCAGCGAAATCCAAACGATGAGTCGCATTTAATCATCCCTTTTTTAGGCTATGTCTATCATCAGCAGGCGGGTAATGCTGAATTTGATGCATGGGAGCAAGGAGATTCTGCGCGGGCAGCACTTGTCTCAACCCTTTACGAAACTTTGCCTTATCCTATTCTTTTCGGTAGTGCTGGTGACTTGTACTGGTCATTAAAACAGGTTGACCCGAATCCAGGGACGACTCGACAGAAACAGCAGTCGCATCGGACTCCAAAACGTCGTAGAAAACCCAAACATAAGCAAAAGGTGCAGGAACGGCTTTGCGTGCGCTTTGCGGGAAAAGAATTAAAAAATCATCGCTTTGGGGTCTATTGCGATCGTCGTCAGTTGCCTGTGTTTAAGCAATTTCTAACTGATCGGGAGGTGCAGAAGCAACGGAAGGACACCGAAAAGTTTATGGGAGGAATTTTTACCCTTCGCTCTGCACGTCTCGTCTGGAAGGAGGACACAGAGCGATTACAAAGGAAACGTGCCTCTACCACTTCGTTGCTTTGGCTCAAGTTTCTCTTTGCGATGCAGCGAGAGGAAACGGTCACGGATAAGGAACTCGACTCGTGGATCATCAGCTTCTTGTGTATCAATACCATTTTTCCCTGGCAATCTCACCGTCTTTATCTTCACTGCACGATCGATTCTCGGTTGTTAACCGCTGAGGGAACAAAAGAGGTAATCGCACAAAAGACGACTACAACCCAGCAATATCTTGATCAATTCAAGCCGGAAACTGCAACATCCAAACCGCAAGCAGTAGAACGAGTGGAGGAAGAGCGACAAACACCGCAAGCTAGGGGAGGAACAACGATTAAAAAGAAAGAAACCACCCTGGCTCGCTCTAAAAATCCTCCTCCTGCTCGTCCCAGTCGTCTGCTGTATAAAGGGCGAAGCGATATTGCAGCAGTCGTGGTTGTCAGCAAGTTTGCCATTGTTGCCGTTGCCATAGTCAACACGCAAACCCAGGAGATACTTGAGTTTCAGAAGGTAAAAGATTTATTGACCGAACACCGTTCTGATGTCCTTGAGGAGCGCCTTAAGAAACATCAAGGCATGCTCAAAGGCGGACGAAGCCTTGAACAACTTCAATTGCAGCAGTATCGATTGGTGAAACGATGGCGCAAACATCGCAAGAAAAACTTGACCCAACGCCAGGAGGAGCAGAAACGTGGATTATACAAGCGCAGTAATCAGGAGTCCAACCTGGCACAGTATCTCAATCGTTTGTTGGCTAAGAGAATTGTGCAACTGTGCCAGACCTATCAAGTCGGGATGATCGTTTTACCTGAATTAGGAAATATCAGGGAAAACTTTGAATGCGAGATTCAGGCAAAAGCCAGGCAGAAGTTTTCAGGTGACAATGTCCAACTTCAAAAACAATATCTCAAGGAGCTAAGAATGCGTATGCATCGTTGGAATTACAAGAATCTTCTTCACGCGATTCGCCAGTATACGACTCACGCCAGAATTCCAGTGACAACTCGGTGGCAACCCAAAGAAGGTGCCTTGCGAGACAAGGCGGCGATGATGGCGAGAGCGGTGCCCCCTGGAGTCCCGTGACATAACAGAGTTTTTGAAGCTTGACAGATTTAGTTTTATCAAGTTTTGACGCGCTGCTATGCAGCTAGATGGGTCAGTTTCAGTGCTTTCCGTCCCAGGTAGTTGTCCGCTTCCGTCGAGTCGTGCGATACAAGTTTCCTGCTTGATGCAGGAGACAACACGAACAAGACACGAGGTGAATTGCGTCAGCATCTCAGGAAGCAGTTCTTAGGAATAGACAGTCTCTATTTTTAAGGATACAGAGATACGTGTGATGCCGACAACTGCATTGTGTTGTTGCAGTCGGTGGATAGCTACCATACGCCCCAAGCATGGGTTGAGCCTACCCCTTTTCTTCAATCTGGCAAACCGAAGCAAGGTCAACTTTGCTGGGAGGTTGGTCAAAGATTGAACCCCTTGCTACTCAAGGTTTTCTGCATTAGCAATCAGATGAGTTCTTATGCTAGCTGATTGCTACTAAGGAAATTTATTAGGATTGCCAATACCGTTCTACAGAACCAAGGCAGGCAAGGCTTTCAAGTCCGGGAGTTGCAATCGCCCTCCCGCTCGTGGGTGGGTTGAAAGACTCAGTGCGCTTAAGATCCAACAGACAACGAGATGAGTTGCAATCGCCCTCCCGCTCGTGGGTGGGTTGAAAGCGGGCTACTCCAAAACTGCAAGGCTTGAAAAACGATCGGTTCAATACTGATCTCCGGGTAGGTTGAAAGAGGCAGAAGTCTGCAAATTTTCCTCAAAAGTTTGTCGATCGGTTCAGTGCAGCCGTACTGCCTACGGTAAGCGTTATGAGCTGACTTGAGATGGCGTACTACTAAAAATTGCAGAGTAGTGGGTAGGATGTTGGGCATCCTACCCACTTTTAGTTTTTGGGCAGCCGTCACCGGATGCCAATGCTTGTGCTACTGGTTTGCGAATCGCGTCATTTCATTTCCTGGGTACGATAAGTAGTCATCGTGTATGCATATTACAGAAAGGGGATTGCGTCTCTCCTATTTCTTATTCAGCGCAGCAAATGCGACGGTAGCGCAAAATAGGGTGACGGCTGACAACGGCTGACAGAATTTGAAAGGCTTAAAATGTGGGTAAAACTGAGCTATGCACCACAAATTTGAAAGCCGCACCATTTTTCGTGAAAACGTACAAGTGCGCAACTCATTTGCAAACTGACGTAATTCTGCGCAACCCATTTGCAATAGTTCTATTTCGCGCAACTCATTTACTAAAATTCAATCCACCTAAAGGTCTTAAAATGCTCTATCTACAACAATTGTAGGAATTGAGCAGGACTTGGATAATTTCGCCGGGTGATTGCGCAACTCATTTGAAATCTGTACAATTTTGCGCAACTCATTTGAATTCATCGAAAAATGCCTTAAAAAGGTTGTTGCGCAACCCATTTGAAAATTGCGCAATATAATGTGCTCAGTCACAACAGAAAACCCCTGAAAAATAAAGGGTTTCGGCTAATTTTTGTCATGCGAATTAAAGGCGGCACCCAGATTCGAACTGGGGAGTGGAGGTTTTGCAGACCTCTGCCTTACCACTTGGCTATGCCGCCGCGCTTCAGTTCTCTACTATATCAAACTTAGCCGAAGTGAAGCGAGATTGTTCGTAAAAAGTCAGACATTTTTTTGAAAGCCGATCGCCCCTGTTCCCAACGACCTTTACTTCGACGGCTCCATCCGCAACGATAATGCCGCCAGAGCCTGTTCCCGATCGTCAAAATGGACTTTCTCCGTGCCAAGAATCTGGTAATCTTCGTGTCCTTTACCCGCAATCAAAACCCCATCTCCTGGTTTTGCCTGGAGGATAGCCGCCCGGATCGCCTCAGCCCGATCGCAAATCACCGTGGGACTTTCTGAGTCGGGAATGCCTGCCAGGATGTCCTGAAGGATGCGTTCTGGGACTTCAGTGCGGGGATTGTCAGACGTAACTACCGCCCAGTCGGAGAGTTGTGCAGCAATGGCTCCCATCTGGGGACGCTTGGTGCGATCGCGATCCCCCCCACAGCCAAACACACAGATCATTCGTCCCTGGATGAAGGGACGAGCGGCCTTCAGCAAATTTTCCAGACTATCAGGGGTATGAGCATAATCGACAATGACACTGATGTCCTGGTCAGGGCTTACCTGCACCTGCTCCATCCGCCCCGGTACACCCGAGAAGCCGGGAAGTGCCTGGGCGATCGTCTCCAGTTCTAAGCCAACCTGAAGGGCTGCCCCAACGGCTGCTAATAGATTAGAAATGTTGTATTGACCGACCAGAGGCGACTGGAACGGCACTTCTCCCTGGGGCGTGTGCAGAATGCCCTTCACCCCTTCCGGCTCGTACACCCAATCACTCGTCCATAAATCGGCAGTGGCATCCGCAACGCTGTACGGACCAGACCTGATCCCTATCGAGCTGTTCGATTAGCCGCTTACCATAGGGATCATCCAGATTGACGATCGCCCGCCCTTTCAGGTAAGCCGGATCGAAGAGGAGGGCTTTTGCCTGGAAATAATCCTCCATGTCCTTGTGGTAGTCCAGGTGATCCTGGGTCAGGTTGGTAAAGACCGCCACATCGAAGGCACAGCCCAGAACCCGCCCCTGGGCCAGCGCATGGGAACTGACTTCCATCACGGCATACTCACAGCCTGCGGCAACCGCCTCAGAGAATTGCTGTTGCAGCTCAACGGCAAAGGGAGTGGTGTGAATCGCGGTCTGCTGATAGCCTGCCCAACGGGTGTAGAGGGTTCCCATCAGAGCCGTAGATTTCTGAGCCTGATCCAGCAGGTATTCAATCAAATGAGTGGTCGTGGTTTTGCCGTTGGTTCCGGTCACCCCAATCAATTGCAGCTTTTGGGTGGGGTAGCCGTAGAAGGCAGCGGCCAGTTGAGCGCAGGCCTGGGTCATGTCGGCGAAGGGAATCAGGCAGGAGTTTTGCAACTCTGGGGAGGGAGCTGGTTTTTGGGCCGCCGTGGGGGAAATTACCGCTGCGATCGCTCCGGCTGTAATGGCACTGGACCAGAATTCGCCACCATCAACACGGGTTCCTGGCATCCCAATGAATAAATCTCCGGGCTGACAAGCGTGGGAATTGGTCGCCAGTCCCTTCACTTCAGCATCCAGGGCGGGATGCTCCGGCACAATCGCAGAACTGGATAAGGTGGTTAGCAGTTGCCTCAGTTTCATTTCAAGACTCCTTCACCATGCGTTCCGCTTATTTTGCATTATTTTTGAGGATCTCAGCTAGTTAAGTTTGTAACATTTGGAAAAATCTAGCCGGAAAACCCAAACCGGATGCTGTAGAAACAGTAGAAAAAGAAAAAATTGCCTGACCCTATAAGCCCCCAAGGTCAGGCAGTTCACCTGTAAGGACGCTTTCCTAACTGGAAGAACTAAACAACCCAATTGCCCCCTGGTTATCTAGCCCTTCCGAATGCGTTCTCCAGAAGTGATTCCATTCTCACGTTTGCCACCCCCGATCAACGACGCGAGAAGTACGGAACTTTTTTTGCCAACCGTCTGGCACTTTTGTCAAAAATTCCGTAAATTCACCTTTTCCCAGAAGCATAGGCTGAACTAAGGCTGAACTCAAACCAACTCTTTGTAACATCCTCCAGCCAAATGCTAGGCTCTAGATGTATCTGTGGCTGCGGACTGTATGTTAATTCCCCTGACGCGAAAAAAATTTGAAGAGCTAGTTCCAGTGGTGGCAACGGGCGATCAGTATAAGTTTTGCTGGGGTAAGCCGTCGGATGTGCTGAGACGGGTTCTCATTTCAATCGCGGCCGTCGTGGTCGGCGTGATCATCCATTTCCTGCTAGAGGGCGGCTTTGATCTGATCATTTTCCCGATCGGCTTTGCCGGGGGCTTTTACTGGCTGTGGGTCCCGTTTACCTGGCCAGTCAACGCAACCGGGAACTGCGTCGTTATCCCTACAGCGGTTTCTGGGAAGGGGAAGTGACGGATGTGTTTATTTCAGAAGAGCTAGTGGGCACGGAGGAAACGGTCAATAAACGGGGTGAGTTAGTGATTGTAGAAAATCGCGAACGCCGCCTGAATCTGGAAGTGGGGGATGAAACAGGTTTCTATACGCGGCTCCAGGTGCCCCTAAAGCGGGATCATCGCATGGTTCGTCCAGGGGATGTAGCCCAGATGCTGGTCGTGTCTAATCGCCCGGATCTGAGCCGTATTGCCCAGGCAACCGATGTGTATCTGGCGGACTACAACCTTTGGGTGTCTGACTATCCCTATGTGCAGCGTGATGCGTTTGTTGATGTGAGCCGCCGCATGGTGTACGAAGAAGAATATCAGACCGATCGCCAATCGCTTGACCGTGGGAACTACGACGATTCCTATGACTATCCAGACGATCGCCCTCCCAGCCGAACCAGACGGAGCGATCGCATCAGACGCAGCAGCGGAGAACCCCGTCGGAGCCAACGCCGGAGTCGGTTATCAGGAAGTTAGTATGAATCGCCGATCGCTCCTGCAACTGTCTGGATTAATGGGACTGGGAACCCTGGCAAGCTGCATGACTCCCCCGGACTCCCTGTTGGTTCAAACTAACGGGACAGAAGCTTTACCTGAGCCACTGATCATGCAATTGGACTGGGTGTTCAATGTACAGTTTGCGGGGTTGCTGCTGGCGGATCATTTAGGATTGTACCGGCAGCATGGGCTGAATGTGGTGATTCAGGACTGGGAATCCCAGCAGGTGATCACAGAGGTGGTGGCAGCAACGCCGAGGATGATCGGGTGTGCTGAGCAAAATTTAATTCTGGATGCTCAGGCAAAGGGAATGCCCCTGAAGGCGATCGCCGCCATGTTTCAGGCTTCACCCTATGGATTGATGAGTTTGCCGGACAGGGGCATTACCACCCTCGGCGACTTACAGGGAGAGCGAGTTGGGGTGCATGTGGATGGACTCAAGGTGATGGAATTGGTGCAGGGAATCAGCGGCATCACGGAGATTGAAGTCGTAGAAATTCCCTACCAGAATAAGCTCGATCGCCTGTTGAGTGGCGAATTTGCGGCTCTTCAGTGCTATGCTGTGGATGAACCAATCGGCTTTTTGCGACAGGTGGGAGAACTGCCGACGGTATTACCGATGGATGAATATGGGTATATCGCTTACGCACAGGTTTTATTTACTACTGACGAACTACTAGAACAACAATCGGAATCCCTTAGAGATTTCCTCTCCGCCAGTTTTGCAGGATGGACGATCGCCCTCAATGATGTGTTTAATACTGCCCAAACGGTGGTGCAGGAATACGTCGATCCCACCAGCTCCTACTTTGATCTGGAATACCAGCTTCAATCCTTAGAGTTAGTCAAGGCTTACGTTCTAAGAAACATTTCAGAATCACAAATCGGCACCATTTCCCCCGATCGATGGCAGGAAGCTGCGATGCGAATGGCAGGATACAACATTATTGAATCATTGCCCGATCTGGAGAGTTCGATCGATTTGAGCCTCTGGTCTGGAACTTAGTGCTATGCATCTCTTAAAATCCATCAAAGCGGTAACCTACGCCTGTCACTGTAGTAATGGCAGATGCATGAGTTTTTAATTTTCTTCGCAGCGATCGCACAATCGAGTCTACAACATTGCTACCGCCCTCATAGTCATACCCCCAGACCTCTTCCAGTAATGTAATGCGGCTCACGGCTTTACCAGGATGGCTGTAGAGGTAGTGCATGACACCGTATTCCAGCGGGGTCAAAGGAGTGCGATCGCCCGCAATCACCAGTGCATGGCCCTCAATCTCAAAAATCTGCGGCGGGGGAGCCTGAAACGCAGCATCAAGGGAATTCATGTTGAGGGAATTAACGTTTGGATCACCATATTGAGCATCCACCAACCCCGCCAGCCAACCCATCACCTGTTGAGTACCAAAGTCCAGTTGATAGGAGTAATACACCTCCTCATCCAGTGCAATCCCCGCGCCTAAGGGGCGAAACCCCAACCGTTCCACAATTGGGCCCTGCTCATCCACACTCCGAAACACAATGTAAACCCTCCGCAAGGTGTCTACATGTTCCAGATAGAGCCGTTTGGCATCTAACCAGCAGGCTGCCTGAATTTGGGAGAGGGCTTCTCCGGTATGTTTTCCTAAAGCGCGGCGAATAAAAAAGACCCGTTCCCCCTCTGGAACCGGATTCGCTTGCAACTCCTGCCACCAACAGCGGGTAATGGGATCCGCCAGCAGCAAGTCCACAGGCACCTGGGTTGGGTCAAAGACCTGGGAAAACCCCACCAGATCATTCTGGGGGTCACGGGCTACCCGAAAGACCGCAGGCACCTGTTGCCACCAGTCCCTGAGCTGGCCGGCAGCTTGAACACTTTCGTGGCTCCGGGCGATCGCCAGAATTTCGTCTCCATCTTTAGCCCTGGCCGGTTCCATCGCAATGACATGAGCATGGGGTGGGAAAAAGGCATCGTGAACCATGCGGTGTTCAATCAGGTACAGCATATCAGCGGTGTAACGCCAGCGATGATTTTCTCCAGCGCTCGCCCATTCCTGCCGGAGGTGTTGCCATGCCCGCCGCCGATAGGTGTGATATTTCTCCGGATCAGTGGCTTGCAAGAAACTGCTGATGGACTGCCGCACCAGATCATGCAGCACCAATCCATCCTGCCCAATTTCAACAAAGGGTAATTGCAACAGGTGTTCGTAGGCTTCGGAGTCAGGAAAATCCGGCATCATGGCAGCCAGGAGCGATCGCGTGGTTCGCCGTACGACCGCAGCCGCTTCTAAAACCTGTCGTGTTCTTAAATCGCGGGCATCTTGTAAGTACATCTGGGCTAATTCTCCAATCACCGAGGCACCCGTCAGAGCAGATAGGCTCAAGTTCGGACGTTCTGCCAGGGCGGCCGCCGCTAGCCTTAGAGCCAGGGGGTGTCCCTGGGCATAGCGGGCGATCGCAGTAATTTGGTGCGAGGGAACGGCGATTTGTTGGAGTAAGGCCGTCGCTGTCACCTCATCCAAGGCCCCCAGAGTGATGTTTTGGCATAACCCCTGCCAGCCAGGAGCCGTGAACCATCCCGTTACCGGAGATTCCCGCCCAAAAAAGAATAGCCGTACATGGTCAGGTAAGGCAGGGACGAAGACATGTCGCAACCAATCATCCAGTAAGCGAAACAACTCATAGGTGTCGAAGGTAATGACAACGGGTTTTCCAGTCGGCCCAAGCACTTGCCCCAGGTCTCCCACAGTGTTGCAGGGTTGTTCACAGAGTTGTCCCAACGCCAACAGTACCCCCTGCTCAGTAGGCTGAATCGCGCGACAATCCAATTGCAAAACGGGAATCTGTTGAGCCTGAAGCTGTTGGACAAACGCATGCAACAGGGTAGATTTGCCAATCCCACCAATTCCAGAGACGAACGTAACCAACGCACCGTCTTCATCCAACGCCCGCCAAAGGATAGATAGTTCCTCAGAACGCCCGACAAAGCCCTGCTGTGCCTGTTGGTGAATGCGGTCTTGAATCGTCGGCATAGCTCATTCTCCACAACTACAACATTCTTCGTCTTTGAAAGGGCTTTGAAGGGAAAACCTCTCTCCTAACTAACTGACTCGCATCATTGCTTTCTCATCAAACGATCATGAGTTGATCACCCCTGTCTCAATGCCATGAGCCACGATAGAAAGTGTAATGACGAGCGGATTGACTAGGAGAATATGATGCTTACCATTCTACAGATGAATTTCGAGTTTCAAAATTCGCCTGCTGAGGCAAAAGAGCAGGGGCAAAACCTGGCACCAGCCATTTCCCAAGTCCCTGGTCTAATTTGGAAAATTTGGTTGATGGATGAAGCAACCCGCCAGGCAGGTGGCATTTATCTGTTTGAATCACAAACGGCAGCGGACACTTATTTGAACGGGGCGATCGCCCAGACTATCCAGCACCATCCAGACTTTGCCAATTTGCAAATTCGCCTCACTCCCATCTGGGCTGAAGCCAGTGCCGTCACAGCAAATACGGTGCTCTCACTCCCAATCAGTGTGTAGGTAATATCGATCGTTTTTTTAATTCATTACTTTTATTTCAGGAGATGTTTTTATGCAATCCCCCACATTATTTGAAGCACGTCGCGTCACGACAGAAACGTATATTTTGCCTGCTTATTTACCTGTACCCAGTGCGGGCATTCTGCCTGTCAATGCCTTTTTGGTAAAGGCAACCCAGCCCTTACTGGTTGATACGGGTTTAGCTAGCCTGAAAGCCGATTTTATGAATACTTTGAGCCAACTCATTCATCCTGAAGATCTGCGCTGGATCTGGCTAACCCATGTTGATCCGGATCATGTTGGCAATCTGGTGGATGTTCTCAATGCCGCTCCTCACGCTCATGTGATTACCACATTCTTGGGGATGGGCAAACTGGGACTTTTACAACTTCCCCTCGATCGCATCTATCTACTGAACCCAGGGCAAAGCATGAATTTGGGCGATCGCATCATTACCGCCATTAAACCACCCTGCTTTGACGCGCCGGAAACCACGGGATTGTTTGACCACAGCACCCAAACCTTCTTTAGTGCCGACTGCTTTGGCGCATTGATGCAAACTCCTACAGAAACTGCGATGGAGATTGCTCCCCATGCCCTACGCGAAGGTTTGGTGAACTGGTCAATGGTGGATGCTCCCTGGCTTTCGATGGTCGATCATCAGGTATTTAACCAAGCCCTATCCGCTGTACAGCAATTGGATGCCGAGTGGATTTTGAGCAGCCACCTGCCGCCCGCCGCTGGTATGGTGCAAGCCCTGATCGCTAATCTGCAACCTGCCCGTCACACCACGCCCACCCCTGGCCCTGATCAACAGGCATTTGAGCAAATGATGGGCAAGCTGATGACGGCTTGATCTGTCTTCCCCTTCTTCTCTGCCGAAACGACAGTATCTGCATCTTTTCTTGGAGGTTTTTACAATGTCTACAGCGTTTTCCCCCTCAACCCTAACGAAACACAAACAAGTGGTTGAACAATTTTTAGATGCCACTCACAGCGGTAACGTTGATGTGATCGACACGTTGGTATCTGCTAACATCATGACCCACAACTTTCCAGGTGGTAAAAGTCCCACAAGCCGCGAGGAATACAAGGAATTTTTCCGTCTGTGGGGACGAGGGGTTCCCCAGCAAACGTTCACCGTTCTGGCGATCGTTGCTGAAGCCGATAAGGTGGTTGTACATTACGCCATTACCGGATGGCATGATGGCGATCTGTTGGGTATTCCTGCTACGGGTCAAAAAATTGATTTTACAGGAGTGGCATTTTATCGCATGGAGAACAGTCAGATTGCTGAAACCTGGCTCTATCCAGACACCTCAACCCTACTCCAGCAAATCGGGGTGTCCCGCTGAAGAATGCTTACTGTTAGTCATCTCTTTTGGATGAAATAGACAAACATAAGGCGATCGAGCATCAGCAATGCGTACCAGGAGCGATCGGATTTTGACCCGTTGGGTAACTTCGTCCAGGGTTAGCTTTTCCTCCAGTTATGTTAGCCCGCCCAGGAGTATGCTTTCAGGTCTTCCAACGGACTTAGCAGAATCAGGAGTTTTACGCGGAGGCTAGACTATAGATCACTTATTATACAGAGCCACCCCGTTTAATCATGAAGGCGAAATCAAAGGCTCCTTCTCCAGAAATTGCCCGATCGCCCCTTTAATTGGCTGTGGAGGTACATTATTCTCTGTCAGTTAAATCTGAGGCGAGTAGGATCGGTAGCATAGGACAAGCAAAGCAATGGAGTCAGATCATGATTACAGTGGAAGGAACCGTACAACGATCGGACATGGGAGCGGGAACCTGGGCCCTGGCGGCCGGGATGGCACCACCTACGAACTGCATAAAGATGCGCCCAAGGACTTGTTGAAACCCAACTTACAGGTGCGGGTTAAGGGGCAGGTCCGGGAGGATGTGATGACGATCGCCATGATTGGCCCAGTCCTGGAGGTGAAAAGCTTTGAGCTGCTGGAACCATAGGTAAGGGCACAGGTGGGGAAATCCGATCTCGTGCGGTGGGAACTCCGACTGATTAGAATAAAGGCGATCCCTTAAGCTAGGGCATGATAGCGTTGCCCAGTCATACCCACGTAGACTCATGACAACAATTTTGGAACAGGGAAATATTTCGATCCATACGGAGAATATTTTTCCCATCATCAAGAAATGGCTGTATTCTGATCACGAAATCTTTCTGCGCGAGCTGATTTCCAATGCGGTAGATGCCATCCAAAAGCTGAAGATGGTATCTCGATCGGGGGAATATTCTGGCGATATTGGTGAACCGGAAATCAAAATTACGATTGATAAAGATAATAAGAAACTGTCGGTGTCGGATACGGGCATCGGCATGACGGCCGATGAGGTCAAAAAGTATATTAACCAGGTGGCGTTCTCCAGTGCGGAGGAATTTGTCCAACGATACAAGAGCAACGAGGAGCAAATCATTGGTCACTTCGGGCTAGGGTTTTATTCCTCGTTTATGGTGGCTTCCCGCGTGGAAGTGGATACCCTGTCCTACCAGGAAGGGGCGCAGGCGGTTCACTGGACCTGTGATGGTTCGACTCAGTTTGAGTTGACAGAATCCGATCGCACCGATCGCGGAACCACCATCACCCTGACCCTGATGGAAGAGGAACTGGATTACCTGGAACCCTTCCGCATCAAGCAGTTGGTCAAGAAATACTGCGACTTCATGCCCTTCCCCATCCAGCTGGATGGCGAGCAGATCAACCAGCAGAAAGCCCCCTGGAAAGAATCGCCCAGCAACCTCAGTGATGAGGATTATCTGGAGTTTTACCGCTACCTGTATCCCTTCCAGGAAGAACCCCTGCTGTGGGTTCACCTCAATACGGACTACCCCTTCGTGGTGAATGGCATCCTCTATTTCCCGAAGCTGAAGCCGGATGTGGATGTCACCAAGAGCCAGATCAAGCTGTTCTGTAATCAAGTTTTTGTCAGCGACAACTGCGAAGAGGTGATTCCCCGATTCCTGTTGCCCCTGCGCGGTGTGATTGACAGCACCGACATTCCCCTCAACGTCTCCCGCAGCTTTTTGCAAAACGATCGCACGGTTCGCAAAATCGCTGATTACATTGCCAAGAAAGTAGGCGATCGGCTGAAGGAGCTATACCGGGACGATCGGGTTCAATACATTCGCTGCTGGCAAGACCTGGGAACCTTTGTTAAATTCGGTTCGATGAACGATGACAAGTTCAAGAAACAGGTCGAAGATATTCTGATCTATCGGACGACCCATGCCGGTTCAACGACGGGTGGACAGGAATCTGGAGAGGCTCCAGCGGTACAGGTGCAGGCGGAAGAGGGAGATGTCTGGCAAGAAGTACAGCCCTCCTCCAGCAGCGACTCTGATTCGCCCTATTCCCTGGATGGTCAGTCCTACACCACGCTGAAGGAATACCTGGAGCGGAACAAATCTCGCCATGAGAACCGGGTTTACTACTGCACCGATGGGGCATCCCAGGCGACTTATGTGGAACTGCACAAGAACCAGGGCTTAGAAGTGCTGTTCATGGATTCCTTTATCGATTCCCACTTCATCAGCTTCCTGGAGCAGGAATACTCCGAGGTCAAGTTCTCGCGGGTAGATTCAGACTTAGATGAAACGCTGCTGGATAAAGATCAATCCAACGAAATTGTCGATCCTGCCACCAATAAGACCCGCAGCGAAACGGTGAAGGAATTGTTTGAACAGGCACTGAACAAACCCAAAGTCACCATTCGCACGGAAGCACTCAAGTCCGACAATGCGGAAGCCGCTCCCCCGGCGATCGTCCTGCTCCCAGAAGCCCTGCGACGGATGCGGGAAATGAGTGCCCTGTTGACGCAGCAATCCGTAGAGTTTCCAGAGGAACACACTCTGGTCGTCAACACCTCCCATCCGCTGATTCAAAACCTGCTGAGCATTAACAAGGGCAGTATTGTCCAGACGGAAGGTACGTCTCCGTCCGGGGAACTGGCCACATTAATCTGTCAGCACGTTTACGATCTGGCGTTGATGGCGCAGAAAGGGTTTGATGCGGACGGCATGAAGTCCTTTGTGGAGCGATCGAACCAGGTTTTGACGCGGTTAACGCAAGCTTAGTTTGGACTCGATCGGTTGATTGATTGAAAAATACAGGAGGAGGGAGGTTTGGTTTGAATCTCTCTCCTTTTCCGTTGTAAGGGCGCACAACAGCGCATCCCTAACGGGTATCTTATTCTGCCGTATCTCCCTTAGGGCGATCGACGAATGCTCTAACTGTAAGCTAGAAACCTTGATTTTCTGATGGGCAGTACTGGACTCGAACCAGTGACATCCTGCTTGTAAGGCAGGCGCTCTACCAACTGAGCTAACCGCCCGAGCGGTGTGCTAATCAATCGCACAATTATTAATAGTAGCAGGTCGATCGCATTTTGCAAATAGTTTTTCAAAAAATCAGGAAAATCACTGGCAAAACTGTTTAACCGCCTGCACAATCCGCTGGGAAGCCTGCCCATCCCCAAAGGGATTGATCGCTGTTGCCATTGCATCATAGGCTTCAGGATTGCTCAATAACTCCGATGCTGCCGCCGCGATCGCCCCTGCATCCGTGCCCACCAGTTTTGCCGTTCCCGAACTCACCGCTTCCGGGCGTTCCGTCGTGTCTCGCAGGACTAAAACGGGCTTACCCAAACTGGGAGCCTCCTCCTGGAGTCCGCCTGAATCCGTCATCAGCAGGTAGCAGCGTTGGATTGCCCCCACCAGTTCCCCATAGTCCAGCGGCTCGATCAGGAAAATGCGGGGATGGTTGCCCAGGATCGCCTTGAGCGGTTCTCGTACGGTGGGATTCCGGTGCAGGGGCAGCAGCAAAGCCGTATCGGGGAATTTGTCCAACACCTGCAAAAAGCCCGCCGCGATCGCCTGAAGCGGTTCTCCCCAGTTTTCTCGCCGGTGGACGGTGGAGAGAATCACGCGGTAGTTATCCCACTCCAGTCCAGGAACTGGGCAATCGGGATGCCGGGCCGCCATCGTCAGCAGGGCATCAATCACTGTATTCCCCGTGTGGTAGATCTGTCCCAGCACCCCCGATCGCTCCAGATTCTCTACTGCCAGCGTGGTTGGGGCAAAGTGCAGGTGAGTCATCTGGGAAATCAGCCGCCGGTTGGCTTCTTCCGGGTAAGGATTGTAGATATTATCGGTGCGTAACCCTGCCTCAACGTGCCCCACGGGAATTTGCTGGTAGAAAGCTGCGATCGCCGCTGCGAAGGCAGTTGTGGTATCTCCCTGCACCAGCACCACATGGGGTTGAAGCTCCTGAAACAGGTTCTCTAACCCCTGCAAACTCCGGCAGGTAATATCGCTCAGGGTTTGTCCATGCTGCATAATCGCCAGGTCATGATCAGCCGTCAGGTCAAACAAGTCCATTACCTGAGCCACCATTTCCCGATGCTGTCCCGTCAGCACCACCTGGGTTTCAAAGGCGCGATCGGCTTTGAAGGCCTGGATGACGGGGCCAGCTTGATGGCTTCGGGGCGGGTGCCCAGGATGATGCAGACTCGAATTGGTGATTTAGACATACCCACTGGTTGGCTCGTGATAGACCAATTTTGCCCCAGTGCAGCACCTTACCGCAAAAAATTTAGTTTGTCGAATATCCATCTTCGAGGAAATCAGGCAAATACAGCGGTGCGATTTCCGTAGACTAACACTCGGTTTTGCAGATGGAGGCGAACAGCCCTGGCCAAAACGACCCGCTCCAGATCTTTGCCTTTGCGGATCAGATCGTCTACCTGATCCCGATGGCTGACCCGCACCACATCCTGCTCGATAATTGGGCCTTCGTCCAGATCCTGCGTCACGTAATGGGCAGTAGCTCCGATGATTTTGACTCCGCGATCGTAGGCCCGGTGGTAGGGATTGGCTCCGGGAAAGGCGGGCAGGAAGGAATGGTGAATATTAATAATTCGGGGAAATTGGGCGATGAAGTCTGAACTGAGAACCTGCATATACTTGGCCAGCACCACCAGATCAATCTGGTACTGTTGCAACAGTTTTAGCTGTTTGGCTTCCTGATCTGGCTTCGTATCCGGCGTGATTGGGATGTGGTGATAGGCAATACCAAACTGTTCGGCGATACCTTGCAGGTGCGGATGATTGCTGATGATCAGGGGAATTTCTGCCCTCAACTCCTGCGATCGCTGTCGCCAGATTAAATCAAACAAACAGTGATCTTGACGGCTGACCCAAACGGCAATTCGGGGAGTTTGATCCGAAAAGTGGAGTTGCCATTGCGCGTTCAGGGGTTGGGCGATCGAGCCAAAGGCTGCACTGATGATATCTCGCGGCAAGTTGAAGCCTTCTAGCTCCCATTCAATTCGGGTCAGGAATAACCCAGCCGAAAAGTCCGTATGCTGATCGGCATGAATAATGTTTCCACCATTAGAATAAATAAAGTTGGCAAATTTCGCCACTAAACCCTTCTGGTCAGGGCAGGAAATTAACAGCGTTGCAGTCGGACGATTCATGGGCGCACCACACAACCATGATTTAATACTAGAGCAGGTTTAGGGGGATGGTGAAGCGGAAAGCGGGAAATCGTCCGTTTTCCTTCAGGTAGTGTCGTACTCGCTCAGGATAGGTGCGATGTTTTTTGTATCCCAGATGTTCAAACATCCCGACGGAGTAGATCCGTAAGCAGGAGTTTGACAGTTATTATCATGTTGTAATTGGAGTCTAATCATTTTGCAGATTCTTTTCTGGAATGATTACGGTTTGTAATGTTTGAAATAGGTTAAAATTTCGGGGCATTGGTAGGGCGATCGTTGTCCGATCGTCCGATCGATGGATAGTACTGGGGAATGAATTATGGTGTCTCTTGCTGCGTTGAATACCTTCAAATGTTTTGGCGGTACGGTCGGGTTTTATCGGCATGATTCTTTAAGCTGCAACAGCGAGATCAGGTTTGCTGTATATTTACCGCCGCAGGCAGACGCTCAGCCTGTACCCGTGCTGTATTTTCTTTCTGGACTCACCTGCACAGAGGAGAATTTCATCACCAAAGCAGGAGCACAACAATTTGCCGCCCAGTATGGATTAATGCTGGTGGTTCCCGATACGAGTCCTCGTCAAACCGGAATTGCTGGAGAAGATGACGACTGGGATTTTGGTTCAGGAGCGGGATTTTATCTGGATGCGACCCAGGCTCCCTGGAGTGCCCACTACCAGATGTACAGTTACGTCACCCAAGAACTCCCTGCCCTGATCGCAGAACACTTTCCTGCTCAAACCGATCGCCAGGGTATTTTCGGTCATTCGATGGGGGGGCATGGGGCGTTGGTGTGTGCATTACGAAATCCCGATCGCTATCGTTCTGTGTCTGCCTTTGCACCGATCGCCGCTCCGATACAAAGCCCCTGGGGACAGAAAGCATTTACGAACTACTTAGGCAGCGATCGGGAAAGCTGGAAGTCTTACGATGCCAGTGAGCTAGTGGTTCAGCAGCCCTTCAAGGACACAATTTTGATTGATCAAGGACTGGCGGATTCATTTCTGGCGAACCAACTGATGCCGGAGGTATTTGAACAGGCTTGTGCATCCGTTGGTCAATCCCTCAACCTCCGTCGCCAGGAAGGATATGATCACAGCTATTACTTTATCTCCACCTTCATGGAGGATCACATCCGACATCATGCAGAAAGACTGTGTGGATAAGTCAGGGGATAAATATAGCGACTAGCAAAAACCCCTCGCAGCAACGGGCTGGAAGGGTTCTCTGGCATTGTCATAAAGTAGCTGAGTTGGATATTTTAGTGTCTGGTGAAATGAATTAACCCTGCCATTCATTACGAGGTTGATGCCAGGGGGGAACGGGGACATAAAAGGCGATCTTTTCCCGTGTCCAACCACCGCCGATCGCGGGACTCATGGAATATTGATAGCGCCAGTTGCCATTGTCTACCGAGAAATATTGATACACTGGCGCATAGCGACGACGCGGAGAAGGAGCCGCATGGAAGGCAATACCTTCATTCGTCCAGCCAGGGCCATCTACCGTTTGACTGGTGGAATATTGATAGCGGTAGTAGGGAGTGGTAGCAACAAATTGGTAAACCGGAACAATATCCCTGGATGGGCGATCGAGTCCATAAAAGGCGATCGGCCCCTGTTTCCAACCATCTCTAATATTCGGATTGGTGGAATATAGAAACCTCCAGGGATTGTCCGAGTAATACTTATAAACCGCTAAAAGTTGAAAGGCTGTAGCGTTTGTCATTTTGAATTCTCCAGGTTGAAACTGTACACCGAAAAGATCCCTAACTGTGGATTTGGTGCTAGAGAAAAGTGGGTGAATAAAATGCGATTTTCTCCCGTCTCCAGCCATTGCCAACTGCTGGATTGGTGGAATAATGATATCGCCAATTACCATTTTCTACTGCATAGTATTGGTAAACAGGTACATACTGTTGACGAGAATTTTGAGCTGCATAAAAGGCAATTCCTTCATTTGTCCAGCCCGAACCATTCACCCTCGGACTGGTGGAATATTGATAGCGGTAGTAGGGAGTAGTGGCAACAAATCGATAAACCGGAACCAGACCGGGGGCAGAGTGCTGAAATCCATAGAAAGCAATAATTCCCCTTTTCCAATCATCTCTAATATTTAGTTCGGTAGAATATAGAAATCTCCAGGGGTTCTCTGAATAGTATTCGTAAACGGCTACAGGCTTGGGAGTTACTACGCTAGTCATGATTGATTCTCCAGATTAGAATGTACACATTAAACCTCAAAGTAAATCCCCATGATTTCGGAAAGAAAATCAAATTAATTTGGCAATCTTTCCTGATCAAAAACCACCTTAATATTGCACCTTAACTATTAAAAATCATCTCCTTAACTTTCCCTAAGTTTTACCCATTTTCAATCAGGGAAATCCTTTGTAAGGTTGAAACATGACGAATGAACAAGCCCGATGCAACACAGCAAGGCAGTTCACCAAGGTCACTCATCAACCTAACTAAGGAGAAAAAATCATGTCTCACCCAACTTCCTACGACCACTACTACGCTCAAGCTTGCGAATATGTTGTGCCCGTTAAGCTTGTTGTGCCCATCTTTGTCGAGCCTAAAATCTTTACCAAGTCGGTCTGCGCTCGGGAAACAGTTCATATTGACCTGGAACCCCGCATCAACCTGGAACCCGAAGTTAAAGCCAATCGTCCTGTTTGTGTTCCCCAAGCTGACTGTCCTCAGGAAGTTGCTTTGCTAACTGAATAATCGGCAGAGCAAGCCCAAATCGTGAGTGACAGCCTGTTGAACTAATACCAATCAATTAATTAAGGAGAAAAAATCATGTCTCACCCAACTTCCTACGACCACTACTACGCTCAAGCTTGTGAATATGTTGTGCCCGTTAAGCTTGTTGTGCCCATTTTTGTAGAACCTAAAATCTTCACCAAGTCAGCCTGTGCCCGGGAAACGATTCATATTGACCTGGAACCCAAAATCAACTTAGAACCTGAAGTAAAAGCCAACCATCCAGTCTGTGTTCCGCAGAATGGACATAAACGAGAAGTTGCTTTACTGAGCGAGTAGTCAGAATAACGAGTAAAAATAGCAAGTTACGCACTGTTGACCCACACATGATCAATTGATCAAGGAGAAAAATCATGTCTAACCCAACTTCCTACGACCACTACTACGAGCAGGCTTGTGAATATGTTGTACCGGTCAAGATCGTTGTACCAATCTTCATAGAGCCTAAGATCTTTACCAAGTCAGCCTGTGCACGGGAAAAAATTCATATTGATCTGGAACCTCAAATCAAGTTAGAACCTGAAGTCAAAACCAACAACCCCGTCTGCATTCCTCAGAATGGTCATAAGCGAGAAGTTTCTTTACTGAGTGAATGATTGGATAAAAGTAGAAATTGGCTATCTCGAAATTAGCTGAGTAGTTAATTAATAGATGTTTTAGTGTCAAGATTGGGACTCTTATTATGCATTAATAAGAGTCCTTTTATTTTCCAGCGACTGACAAATGAAAACAGATAAAATCAAAATTATTTTGAATTAAATGTGGAAACCTATAACTGTTTATTGAAGTTAACTACAGAATGAAATTTTCTACTACTTACCTTTACCAAATCAAGTGAGAGGATTTAATTATGAACAGTAGTATTGCTCGAATTGAAAAGAATGGCAAACAACCCCAATGGCGGGAAAATCCTTGCCAGACAGATTGCAAAACACCTGAACCATGCAAGCCAGACAAACCGACTCCAGATCCAAAGTGCCCTGAGAAATGTACGGAAGTGATTCGTGAGAAGGAGTCAAAGGAAACTCATATTCATGAAATTAAAGAAGTCCCCTCAGATTCCTTGCCAAAACTGACCCGGTTTTTATTAGGGCTAACCGGACTCCTGCTGCTGGGAAGTATTTTGAGTAATTTGCTGATGGTCTGGGCATTCACCCGGATTGACACAACTTCAACTCATACAGAAATCACCAATACTTCTCATACAGAAACGTCACGAGTTACTGAAAGAATCTATGGGGATGAATATTACTATTACGCCCCACCGGCTCGATGGTAGTTCCCAATGTGTTTCTAACCCGAAGACAATTTCTCCCCTTCGGGTTTGATCCATTTTATTAAATCTGGAGTTTGTTCATTATGCTGGGCAAAGTATCATATCAAAACCGTTCTCGATCGCCCCACAAAGTTTCCTACAATCTGCAATCTGCCAGTCCTTCCCGATCGCCTCAGCGCAGTTCTAAATGGGTTCGCACTCTCCGCAGGATGGTTGCGATGATCAGTCTGACGATCGGCTGTATCGTTCTGATTGGTTTTGTGCCCAGCCAGCAGGCAAAATTGCGGCAGAGTGTTGCTCAAGCAGACCAATTACTGCAATCTGCACCCGTTGAGAGTCTAGTCACTGCGATTCAAGCAACCGGACAAAACCGCGATCGCTTACCCTGGAAAATGCTGCCTGAAGTAGAATCCAGCTTATTAAATGCGGTGCAGAATGCCAGGGAACGGAATCGGTTTGAGCAGGCTGGACAGATTTACACGGCAACCTTTGCACCTGATCAGCGGGTCGCGGCGGCTGGGGAAGGGGGACAAATTTATCTGTGGGAGCAGTTCCCTGATCCACGGCAAGTGCAAACTCAGATCCTGCAAGGCAACGGTGAGGCGATCGGCTCAATTGCTTTCAGTCCCAATGGATCGGCTGTGTTGGGCAATCCCGTATCCGCAGACGACATAGTGCAGTTTTGGCAGTTGCAGGACGATTCTGGCTATCAACTTTCGGAGCAGCAGGGAAACTGGATCTCGGCAGCGTTTAGCAGCGATGGACAAAGGGTGATTAGCCGTAGCTTTGATGGACGAGTGCAGCTCTGGAATGCTGGCGGAGAATGGATTGCTAACCTGTATCCCCGGCAGGCAGGTGGCATTGGAACTGTAGCATTTGATGGCGGCAGCATTGTCAGTGGTGGAGCTGATGGAAATATCACCCTATGGGATACGAAGGGCGATTTGCAGGGACGGCTATGGGCAGGAGCTGAGGTCAACTCGCTGCAATTAGATCAGGGTGGTCAGCGTATTATCAGTCAAGATCACAATCGGCAGCAGGCCTTTGTTTGGGATGTGGCTGCAAACCAGTGGAATCAGTTTCTTCTGGGAGAAACCGACACCGGGCGATCGGCTACACTCAGTCCTGATAACGGAATAATTGCCAGGGGAAATCAGGATGGTTCTGTACAACTGCTGCCCCTGGTGGCTGAGAATCGACAGTTTCCCGCCCGATCGCTCATTGGCCATCGGGGAGCGGTGAACACGGTTTCTTTCAGCGCAGATGGTAAAACGATCGCCTCTGGTGGAGAGGATGGCACGGTGCGGCTGTGGGATGTGTGGGATGGGACGTTGTTGACGAAATACCATTTACAACAGTGGATGGGGAATTCGGTAGAGCAGACTGTACTGAGTCCAGATGGGGAAACGATCGCCCTTCAAAGTGGTGAAACGATCCGGATTCAGGATATAGGACAGAATGTTTTAGCGCAGATATCGGATGATTCAGCGAAAAGTTCTAGCCAGATTACTTTCACCGATCGGGGGGAAACGGTGGTTCTGCAAAAGTCGATCGAAACGGCAGGAGAAGCCCAGATTAAGGTAAGTCTCTGGAATCGAAAAGGGGAAGAAATCGGAAGCTTTTTACTTCAGAGTAATGAAGCGATGCGGGCGATTCAATTTAGCCCAGATGGACAATATCTTGCAAGCTTAGGTTCTACAGGAAATATTCAACTGTGGAATCGAAATGGTCAACCGCTGGGAACAGTAACCGCAAATCCATCGGCTCAATTCCTGGTGTTTAGTCCCAACGGGCAGTGGCTTTTGAGCGGAGGTGGAGATGTAGAACCCCAGACCTGTCTCTGGCAAATTAAGAACGATTCACTGCGTCCATCCACCTGCCATTCCCTGAACAGCCGGATTGCCACCTTTAGCCCCGATCAGCGGACGGTTGCGATCGGTTCCGAGGATGGGCAACTCTATCGGTGGAATCTCAGAACGGGACGGGTGACACCAACCACTCAGCACCATACAGCTGCAATTACATCGATCGCGTTCAATGCTGATGGAACTCGCCTGATTAGCGGTAGTGCAGATGGGCAAATTCGGTTATCGGATGCTCAGGGAGAACCGATCGGGCTACCTTTTATTGGGCATGCAGCAGCGATTCAATCTCTGGCCTTCAGCCCCAATAATGAAACGATCGTGAGTTTAGGGCAAAATGGTGAAGTGCGCGTCTGGCAGGCTAATTGGCGCGGTTGGTTAGAAACGGCTTGCCATCGTTTGCAGTATCACCCGGTTTTGCGATCGCCCAATACTCCAGTTGCACGAGGTGCAAAAGCAACCTGCCAGCAATACGTTGAATCCTTTGGTGAAGCTCCGGATGAACTGACGAACGCTCCCCAACTGGCTGTACCCGATCGGGATGCCGATGCGATGCGTTTGGTGGTTAAATTAGGAGAACGTCGGGTGCACCTTTATCATGGAGACACGATTCAGGCGAGTTATCCCCTGGCGATCGGTAAAGCAGGCTGGGAAACACCAACTGGGACATTCAGGGTCTTTGAAATGTTGCAAAATCCGGCATGGACGCATCCTATTACCAGAGAACGAATGGGAGCTGGAACAGAAAATCCTTTGGGCACCCGCTGGATTGGCTTTTGGTCAGACAATTACAACAAAATTGGATTTCATGGTACACCCGATCGGAATTCAGTTGGACAAGATGTATCCCACGGTTGTTTACGCATGTATGATGAGGATGTTCAAGCATTGTATGAACAGGTTCAGTTGGGAACTCCAGTGGTGGTGATGCCATAAAGTATGAAAGAGATTCAGCAGCAATCTGGCCCAGTAACGTTGGTCATTTCGGAAGTGGTTGAACCCAGCAAAATACCTGCCTATGAAGCCTGGGCAAAAGGCATTAACCGCGATGCCAGTCAGTTTGAAGGTTTTATGGGGGTTGAGGTGATTCGCCCCCGTGAGCATGATCATCCTGAGTACGTCGTGATTGTTAAGTTTAGAACCTATAGCGAATTGCGCAACTGGATGATGTCGCCCACCTATCGACACTGGATGAACCAATCCTATGGACTAATTTCTGCCCGTTCTGAGCAGCAGTTACCGAGTGGACTGGAGCTATGGATTACATTACCTAAATCCCGGCTGGAGGGGCGATCGCCTCTGCCTTCTCCGCCCTACTACAAAAAAGTAATATTGGGTGTGTTGGCCGTTTACCCGCTAATTTTGCTGGCGAATTGGCTGCTGGAACCACTGCTGACGGGACTACCACCCCTGTTGGCTTTGTTCATCTCAGTGATTTTTGTCTCAGGGTTGTTGACGTATCCAGTCATGCCCTGGCTCAGTAAGGCTCTGGGATTCTGGCTCTATCCAAAATCAAGACGAAGATAAGAAGATACATCTTACTGATATATCCTATTTCCAGCCCTGTTCTGCCCGATCCAGCACATAGGCCGCCACACTTTCAATCTCAGTGTCCGACAATCGATCGCCATAGGCAGACATAAGGCCCTTCCCGTTGGCCACCAGTTGAGAAATCGTTTCGATCGAATCGTACCCGTTGCGCTGAAGCGTTTTCAGCTTTAGATTCTTGCCCCGTCGGACAATATTTCCGCCATTCACATGACAACCCACGCAGTGAACCTCAAACACCTGCGCTCCCTGCTTTAAATCGGCTGCCACGGCTGGAGCACTCACCCACAGCAACACCCACCATAATCCAGATACCAATACCGTCAAGGCGATCGATCCGACTCGCTTCATTTTCCTTTCTCGTTGCTTTTTCACATCAGGAGACAAGATACCTGTGCTACAAATGGACCATACCTGGCAGGCAAGATGCCTGCGCTACGGATTCCCGATTTCCTCCTGACTCCACATTTCCAAGGTCGGGCCTTCTGACAAAAACGGCCCCATCAACAACAATGCTGTTTCAGGATTTAGCTCTCCGGTGGGTTTAACGTCCATGTCTTGCTGAAATTGCTGCAACGCAGACTTAAATTGACCGGAGATTCGATCGAAAGACTCGATCGCGGATTTCGGTAAATAGCCCAACCGATGTAAGTACTGAGCTGCTTCAACTGACGTTAAGAATACATCCATATGGGGGAAGATGGGCACGTATTCTTGCCGCCAGATTTGCTCGAACTGAGATTGGGGAACGGCAAAAATTTCGCCAAAGGCAGAATCGGCAATAATCACCGTATCCTCCGTCATTCCCAGCAGGGCGATCGCATGGGCATTTTTGCCCACATCGGAAAGGAGCCAACTGGCCAGCACACCCGGACGGTTAATTTGCCGCATCTGCTCCCAGGTGGGATGAAGTTCGATCGCATCCATACCAAACCCCTGAGCCGCCACAATCACCTGAGGCATAGAGGTTCCCAATCGACTTGTTCCAGCTAACCGCGCCACACTCGATTCCGTCGCCTCCTCAATGCCCCATTGCCGCAGCACATTTGCCAGGGCAGACGGAGCGCAACTGCTGTTTGAGGTTTGTCGATAAATTCCAGTTGATAACAGGTTGTCATGGAGCGAAGCGTGGATAGGAGCTAAAAAATAGGCTTCGGCCGCAGTAAACCCGCCCAACCCTAGAAGCCCTAACAGGAACACTGCAAACACTTGCATCCGCGCTGTATTCCAGGTGATGACGTAGGCTAACCCGCAGAACCCCAGCAGAATCACCCGCATCAATGTCCACGTCACCTGCATGCCATAGACGCGCCATTCGATCGGCAATCCCTGAAACTGCGGCACATACAACGCCAGTAACAGCACCGCAATGTACAGCCCCAAAAATGCCATAGACACTGCGGTCTTTCCCTTAAACAAATTATCTGCTGTTGCTCCCTTTCGCAGCAGAAAGCGACCGATTCGATTGCCCCATCGAAATGCCAAAATGCCTAACAGAACAGTGAAGGTTGCCTCAAGCCACATGGTCACGATCGCATCTCCGGTTAGACGGCTGGAAATTGCTCGATTCAAAAAGGAATGGCACAATGCAGAGGGAAACCCGCTAGCAACCGCACCGATTCATGAGCCTTAACCTATTGTTCAACATTGGAAATCTGTTTGTCCTCCCCTTTTGGATACTGATGATCTTTCTACCCAACTGGGGAATGACCCGGAAGGTGATGAACTCTTTGATACCCTTCGCAGCCCTGGCAGGACTGTATGTTTACCTATTCATCAACAGTGTTGACCCTGAAACGGCTGAAGCTTTTTCTAATCCGCAATTGGGTTTAGCAGATCTGGCTCGCCTGTTCAGCCAGGAAAAGGTGATGCTGACGGGATGGGTGCATTTTCTGGTCATGGATTTATTCGTCGGCCGCTGGATTTACTGGGAAGGGCAACGCACAGGCATCTGGACGGCCCACTCCCTCATTCTCTGTCTGTTTGCCGGGCCAATGGGTCTGCTATCGCACATTTTGACCCAGGGATTTGTGAAACTGTTTCGATCGGATGAAGCGGTAGGGGAGTCAGGGGTCAGGAGTCAGGAGCCAGGAGTCGGAAAAACCCCGTAGCGCAGGCATCTTGCCTGCCAATCAAACCAAAACCCTGCCAATCAAACCAGAACCCTGCCCATGAAACCAAAACCCTGCCAATCAAACCAGAACCGCGATCGCGCAGTCATGATCTTCCACGATCGAAACCCCCATTCGGAACGAAACTGTCTACAATGCAAAGCACAACGCATCGGGTATATCCCAATTTTGCATTTACATTACGAATATCTCACCGGCAGGCAAGATGCCTGCGCTACGGAAATCGCTTAATTTACATCAATGGGATGTCCCCACCGCATCAACTGGAACTAAGTTAAACAATCAATCCAAAATCCAAAATCTAAAACTGGAACCATGTCTGAAGCACTCACTATTCCCGAAGGAATTACCTTTCAGCAGGCGATCGAAGTGACCCAATCACTGATGCAATACATGGAGCAAGGAGACTTCACGGAAGCGGAGATCCAAAGCGCGATCGCCCAATTGGTCAGTAGCGAAAATGGAGCGAGGGGATTCTTTGTCACCTACCTGACGGACGATCGATCGTTTGTGGATCAGCCGTCTCCTGCCGTGGTGGCAGCCCTCCAGTCTTCTCCAGAGATTGTGTCAGAACTATTGGTGAAAAATTTAGCCATGTCTACAGGAATGGCCATCAGTCATCGACGCAACCAGAATGAAGCAATGGCCCAGGGTTCCGATCGCGTTAATCGCCGCACCGTGCAGCTGATCCAACTCACCCAACTTCCCGATGTCGCAGAGAAAGCGCAAAAACTCCACGAAAGTACGGTGACTGGACAGGGCGAATACCAACTATTTCTCGATCGATGGGGCTATGATGCGGAACAGCGGCAGGCAATTCAGAATGCGGTGAAAGGGGTGATCTCGTAGATCTGGCGACGACCTCCCAATGGAGTAGGTTTACTGACCCAAGGATCGTGGATCAAACAACCTGTAATCATTCTGCCTTGTTGACTGGGCGGGCAAGATGCCCACCCCACAAGAGGTTCAGGTTTTAGTGACTGGCTAGGCAAGATGCCCACCCCACAAGAATTTCAAGTTATTAAATTTGCATTCCCAAAGCAAAAAGTTGATTCACCGTTAGCTCCAGGGCTGGAACCACTGTAGAACGAATCGCTTCGTCTTCCCGCACAACGGTATCTTCGTACTGTCCCTCCACCCACTGGCAAACCGTCACCTGATGGGCTTCCGGGTCTACAATCCAGTATTCGGCAATGCCCCGTGCCGCATATTCAGTCCGTTTGTAGCGATAATCCCGAATCCGGTTTGCTTCCCCAGGACTCACAACTTCGATCGCCAGTGCCGGAGGAGGCATATCGCGGGTAATGGTGGCCCGGTTTGTTCCAACCAAAGCAGCGGCAGATTCTTCCGTATGCACCAGCAAATCTGGGATTCTGCATCGAGCGCGACGACCACTCACTTCAACTTCTGTATCCTTATGCGCTACTAAAGCTAAGGGAAAATACTTCAACAATTCAACCAATAGCCCTCTAGCAATAGCATTATTTTCTGGTGATTCGGGTGGCATGGCTACAAGTTCTCCATCCACCAGTTCATACCGGGTGTCTGTCCCATCGTCGTAGGCAAGGTATTCATCGAAGGTGAGTAGGGTTTTGGTGGAAGTCATGGTGCATTGGATAGACGAATGCCTGGATAGGCAAGGCGATCAAAGTTTCTTCTATTCTGTTACTCCTATTCTACAGAGAAGAGCCTTTTCACTTTCAAAAGGGAAGCTTTATGATAGAACCATCATGACTCCAGCCAGAGTAGGGCATTTGCAATGGCTCAACTGCTCAACAAAACTCCCGATCGCATCCTGACCCTTCCTGGCTCCTGGGAGAGTTTCAAGCTGATTCAGCAGGGCTTAAGAGAGTCACCTGGAGCGCGGTTAGCTTACTACGATGGCATGATTGAGATTCGGATGCCAGGAGAAACCCACGAATTTTTTGCCCACATCATTGGCTACTTAGTCACCACTTTTTTGCTGGAGCGAGGGATCGTCTTTGTGCCCACCCGGCAAAAGGATCAGGAGCGGGAGGGGGTGGCATCCGTTCAGGCAGATGAGTCTTATTGTTTGGGTGAATCAAAATCCATCCCTGATTTATCGATCGAAGTGGTTTTTACCAGTGGTGGCATTGGCAAGCTCGATCGCTATCAGGCTCTTGGCGTTCCTGAGGTCTGGTTTTGGGAAGACGGCACCTTCACGCTTTACCATCTACGGAAAACGGGGTATCAATGCATCGATCGCAGTGAGTTACCCGGACTGGAGGATCTGAAGATTGATGTTTTACAGCGGTGTATTTTGATGGCTGAAACAGACTTTTCGGGTGCGGTTAAAACATTTCGGCAAGCACTGTAACGGAACACTAAGGGGATAACGGCAGGCAAACGGTAAACCGTGTCTTTCCTGGCTGAGACTCCAGGGCGATCGTGCCATGATGCCGATTTTCGACAATCCGACGGGTGGTTTCTAATCCCAACCCTGATCCATGACCGACGGTTTTCGTAGTGAAAAATGGTTCGTAAATTCGAGACTGAATCTCTGGAGGAATTCCACTACCAGAGTCAATAATATCAACCTGAGCAAACTGGTTTGACTGTCGCGTGATGATCTTCAGCGTTCCCTTGCCATTCATAGCATCGATCGCATTGTCGATTAAATTTGTCCAAACTTGATTCAGCTCACTGCCGTAGGCCAGGAGTTTTGGCATTGTTTGATCATAATCGCGTTCGACTGTAATTCCTTGCTTCAGCTTGTTGGAAAACATCCGCAAAGTATCCTCAATCCCTTGATGTAAACTTACTTCTTGCCGAACACCTTGATCTAGATAGGAGTACGATTTCATCGCCTGTACCAGTTCAGAAATCCGTTCCGCGCCCCGTAGCCCGTGCTTGATCATCGACATCACCTCAAAGGACAGCGCCAACCAGTGGATGCCCATTTCCCGGAGTTCAGTCGGGTCATCACGCCATCGCGCCATCAGTTGCTCCAAACTTTCAATTTCAACTCCTGCTTCCGCCAGGGGAGTCGCTCGCTTCCACGCCTGCTCGACCCCGTAATCCTCCAGCCAGTCCAGCAGGGCTTCTTCCCGATCGCTCAGAGACACTGGATCCAGGCGATCGTTCAGAATCACCTCGTAACCTGCATCCCGCAGCTTCAGCCATTGCTGCGTATGGGCTTCATCCACCTGACGTTGCCCATAGACCAGGTTCATTCGCTGTAGTTCCAGCACTGCCGCTGGCAATTCCCGCAGTCCCCGTACCAGAGCCGCTGCCGGATTATTCAGTTCATGGGCCAATCCTGCCGCCAGGGTTCCCAAGGCCGCCATTTTTTCCCGTCCCCGAATGAAGGACTCCAGCCCTCGCGTTCGCTGGTGCAGGATGCGGAAGATGCCTCGCTCAAATGCCCGACATTCGTGCAGCAATTTCAGGAAATCTTCTTCATCCACCTGGTAAAGTTTGCAGGCAGTGATGGCCCGCATCGTCACGGGCACGAGTTCCCCCGTTAAGATTGGAATTTCCCCAAAGAAAGAGGGGGCGGTATGCTGGCCGATCGGCATCTCAATTCCTTCACTCCGCCGAGTAATGCCGACTTGACCCATGACTAAAATCAACAAACCTCGCGCTGGTTCTCCCTCCTGCACAACTACCTCATCCGGCTGGTGTTTAATAATTTGGGCCCGCTCGCAAACCCACTCCAACCGCTCCGGCGGCAGATAGCGAAAGGGATCGAGATTCAGCAAATCTTCAATACAAAGCATGACCGACTCCTCCCACTAGACCTTGGCCAGGTAACGATGAATGAACTGAACTGCGATCGATCCTTCCCCTACGCCAGAGGCAACGCGCTTCACCGAGCCGTGGCGCACATCACCTGCGGCAAAGATACCGGGAACGCTGGTTTCGAGCAAGAAGGGCGGCCGATCCAGAGCCCAGCCTCGTGGTAACTGTCCCTCTTGAAGCAAGTCTGCGCCCGTCAGAATGAACCCCTGGGCATCCCGCTCCACAATCCCCGCCAGCCAATCGGTTTTGGGACTGGCTCCAATGAAAATAAACAGCGATCGAGCCGGAACGGTTTCGGTTTCTCCGGTTTTGTCGGCGATCGTCAACGCCTCCAGATGATCCACGCCCTTCACCTCAGTCACACTGCACCCCGTACAAACCTGAATATTGGCAGTAGACGCGATCTGATCGATCAGGTATTGAGACATACTGGTGGCCAGCGAGTCTCCCCGCACCAGCATCACGACTCGACTGGCATATTTAGAAAAGTGCATGGCTGCCTGTCCGGCGGAATTGGCTCCTCCCACCAGATAAACCTCTTCTCCACTACAGGCGATCGCCTCGGTCATGGCTGCCCCATAGTAAACCCCCGCTCCAGTCAGTTGCTCCGCTCCAGGAACATTCAGCCGCCGATAGGAAACCCCCGTTGCCACCAGCAGGGCATGACAGCTAATTTCACTGCCATCCGTCAGTTGCAGCACCCGGTAGGGATCCTGTAGCCGGACAGACTGTACCTCTTGCGGAGTCAGGATTTCCACCCCAAAGCGTCGCGCTTGAGTCACTGCCCGCCGGGAGAGATCGCTGCCGCTGAGACCCACAGGAAACCCTAAATAGTTTTCAATCCGAGAGCTAGAACCCGCCTGCCCACCCGGTGCTTCCCGCTCCACTAAGACAGTGCTGAGTCCTTCCGATGCTCCGTAAACCGCCGCCGCCAACCCTGCGGCCCACCCCCGACGATCGCCAGATCATAGAAAGGACGCTCTGCCTGGGTCTGGAGTCCAATCTTTTCCGCAATCATTAGATTGGAGGGTTGAACCAATCGGGAGCCATCGGGAAAGAGTACCAGAGGTAATTGCTGCCTGCCGTTAGCTTCAGCGTATTCCACCAGTTTCGCTGCTTCCGATTCCAGTTCAATATCTAGCCACTGGTAGGGAATCTGGTTACGCGCCAAAAAGTCCTTTGCCTGATGAGATAGCGGCGACCAGCGATTTCCCACCACCCGAATCCCCTCGAAAGGCGGACGGAAACTCGCCAGCCAATCATCCAGCAAATCATCCAGAACCGGATAGAGCCGTTCTTCCGGCGGATCCCAGGGCTTCAGCAGGTAGTAGTCCAATCGGGCACTGTTAATGGATTGAATGGCCGCATCGGTATCGGCATAGGCCGTGAGCAATACCCGTTTGGCGATCGGAAAAATTTCCCTGGCTTGTTCAATGAATTCCACTCCCCCCATTTGGGGCATCCGCTGATCAACTAAAAACAGCGCAACTGTTTCGTTTCGCAATTTAAGCTGCTGAATCACCTCCAGGGCAGATAACCCCGAATCGGCTCGAACAATACGAAATCGATCGCCATACTGATGCCGCAAGTCTCGCGCCACGGCTTGTAATACTTCTGGATCATCATCGACGGTTAGAACAACGGGTTTGGCCATAGGAATCTTGCTGGGGGAGGTAAAGTTGGATGGTACTGACTCAACGCTGACTGGTTTGGTGGGCAGTGCCCACCCTAGGGGGGATCTAAACAAGGTTTATGATCTACTGAAATTAGTGAATGTTTATCTCATTCACTCATCCAGTGAATTTGGGTTCACTCCTAAAATCAACCCACCGGATAATAACCGATCGGCTTTGTCGTAACTGGCTTCTCACCATGAATCATAATTTGATGGGTGGACTCAAAGAAACTGTAGGGAAATTGAGTTTCTAGCTGGCTGGTAGCGTTGAGACGATCGAGTAATTCCGCCGGAATATCAAAATCCAGGGACTTGAGATTATCTTCCAACTGGGAAAGTTTGGTTGCGCCAATAATCACAGAACCAATCCCCGGTTGATTCGCTGTCCAATTCACCGCAACTTGCGCCATACTATGTCCCAATTCCTTCGCCACGGACTCTAACTCCGCAACAATCTTCCAGTTGCGATCGCTAAATTTTTGAAAGGCTGAATTTTGGCTATCTTTCATCATTTCCAGCCGCCCATCAGCATTGAGAACCCCTTCACTGGGGCGATACTTGCCGCTTAATAACCCACTGGCGAGCGGACTCCAGACCATAATACCCATCCCCAGTTCCAGTCCCAGCGGCACAAACTCGCGCTCAATGCTGCGTTCCACCAGGGAATACTCCAACTGGAGAGTGCTGATCGGTTCATAGCCCCGCCATTCCGCCAGGGTTTGACAGCGAGAAGCATACCAGGAGGGTGTATCACTTAATCCAACATGGCGCACTTTACCCGATCGCACCAGATCATCCAGGGTTCGCATCACTTCCTCGGCCGGGGTAATCCGATCCCAGGTATGAAGCAAGTACAGATCAATATAATCAGTTCCCAACCGCTTCAAGGATCCTTCCACCGCTCGCAGGATATTCTTCCGTCCGTTTCCTCCGGCATTCGGATTGCTGGGGTCGGCACTGTAGGAAAACTTGGTCGCCAGGACAATGCGATCGCGCAAGTTTCGTTCTGCAATGAATTGACCAATCCAGGTTTCGCTGGTTCCATTGGTGTAGAGATCGGCAGTGTCCACAAAATTCCCACCGGCATCCACATAGGTATTAAAAAGCTGGCGGGCCGTCTCTTCATCCGCTCCCCAACCCCATTCGGTTCCAAAGGTCATCGTACCGAGGCAAAGCCGACTCACTCTTAAACCAGAGCGTCCCAGTGTGTAGTAGCGATCGAGGGGCATGAACCATTACTCCTGGTTGAAGGGATTCTATTAAGGATAGAATGAGTAACTGAATTTGAGTTGTTTGGATCGCTACGCACTGAGAAAAAGTTCTCAAATAAGCAGTCATGACGATCTGGAGGGCGATTTGACCTACAACCGCGACTTTTACGCCTGGACGAAGGAGCAAGCTGGGTTGCTGAAGCAGCATCGAGCAGATGAGCTAGACTGGGAAAATTTGGCAGAGGAAATTGAAAGTTTGGGGAAACGAGAACGACAGGAGCTACGAAATCGACTGGCAATTTTACTGGGACATTTATTGAAATGGCAATACCAATCTGCAAATCGCAGCACCAGTTGGAAAGCCACCATCCGCGAACAGCGTTTACAACTGATTGAACTACTGCAAGACAATCCCAGCCTTAAACCCCATATTCCTGAAGCTCTGAATTTTTCCTACCCGCGAGGAGTCAATCTTGCCATCCAGCAGACAGGGCTAGAAACCTTTCCCGGTCAATGTCCTTACAGCATGGAACAAATATTAGATCAACAGTTTTTCCCAGAGTAATTACAGCAATTTCAGCAGGAACTGAAATCTACCCTCAGCCCATCTCGGGAGGAGATTGATTCAACAACCTGTATAGCAACTCTACTTTGCTGACTGGGCGGGCAAGACTTCGGATCTCGGCGTGAGCTCGGTCGAACGCTTGAGCCCTTCGGCGTGAGCTCAGTCGAACGCTCACTCGAGCCATCGAAACGCTGCCCACCCCACAAGAATTTCAGTTGATTTAATCTCCCTTCCTGAAGCTGGAACAACTCAACAACTATGATTAGATAAAGAATGGTTATTTAAAGGCGGAAGACAGAAGGCGGAATTAAAGCTTTTCCTGCTTCCTATTTCCTACTTCCTATTTCCTACTTTCCACTCAGTCCTCAGTCCTCAGTCCTCAGTCCTCAGTCCTCAGTCCTCAGTCCTCAGTCCTCAGTCCTCAGTCCTCAGTCCTACTCCCATGACAGCGCAATCCCTCTCCCTCCCCCTCTCTGAACTGGCTCAACAAACCCGCGCAGCCTCTCGTCACCTGGCGGTACTGTCCACAGCGGAACGAAATCAGGCGTTAGAATCGATCGCCTCGGCATTGGAAGCGGCCTCTGCAAAGATTCTGGCAGCGAACCAGGAAGATTGTGAAGTGGCGGAACGGGAAGGGTTGGCGAAGGCGCTGTATGGGCGGTTAAAGCTAGATGCCAGTAAGTTGCAGGCGGCGATCGTGGGGGTGCGCAATGTAGCGGAACTGCCCGATCCAGTGGGCGTGCGGCAAATTCATCGAGAACTGGATCAGGGTCTTATCCTTCAGCGGGTCACCTGTCCCCTGGGCGTGTTGGGGGTGATCTTTGAAGCGCGACCCGATGCGGTGATGCAGATTGCAGCGTTGGCAGTGAAGTCGGGGAATGGGGTGATTTTGAAGGGGGGAAAGGAAGCGGTACGATCCTGTGAAGCGTTGGTGCAAGCGATCCATCAAGGACTGGTGCAGGCGGGAATTGATCCGGCGGTGGTGCGGTTATTGACGACCCGCGAGGAAACCCTGGAACTGTTGCGCCTCGATCGATTTGTCGATCTGATCATTCCACGCGGCTCCAATTCATTCGTCCGGTTTGTGCAGGAAAATACGCGGATTCCTGTGTTGGGTCATGCGGATGGGATTTGTCATCTATATGTTGATCAAGCGGCAAACCTGGATCAGGCGTTGACCATTACCATTGATGCCAAGACGCAATATCCCTCGGCCTGTAACACGATCGAAACGCTGCTGGTTCACCGGGCGATCGCAGTTGATTTCCTGCCAAAAGTTGTAACAGCTCTGGGCGATCGATCGGTAGAAGTGCGAGCCGATGCCGCTTCCCTTCAGATTCTTGAGGGCACAGAAAATGCATCCCAGGTGAAGCCAGCCACAGAGTCCGATTGGGCTACGGAATACAGCGACCTGATCCTGGCAATTAAAATAGTCGATTCCCTGGAGGAAGCGATCGAGCATATCAACACCTACGGATCACGCCATACCGAGGCGATCGTCACGAAAGATGATCAGACCGCCAACACCTTTATCGCCCAGGTGGATGCAGCAGGGGTATTTCACAATTGCTCGACTCGCTTTGCCGATGGCTTCCGCTATGGGTTCGGGGCTGAGGTGGGGATTAGTACCCAAAAGATGCCCCCCAGAGGCCGGTGGGTCTGGAGGGATTGGTCACGTACAAGTATCATCTGGTGGGGCAGGGACAGATCGCGGCTACCTACACGGGGTCAGAGGCGAAGGCGTTTACCCATCGGGATTTGGATTAGTTGGGGTTAAGGAATCTGGTCGTTTTACGTTGTTGACTGGGCGGGCAAGATACCCACCCCACAAGAGTTTGGGTGGGTGGACTGGGTGAGTAAAATCCTACCCTGTAAGAGTTCTGGTATATTTGAATCCTTTTGCTGAGGGAGTATGGTGTAATGGACTCGATTCATGTGACGGGTATTCGGGCCTACGGTTATGTCGGGGTGTTGCCGGAGGAACAAACCCTGGGGCAGTGGTTTGAAGTGGATCTGACCCTGTGGCGCAGTTTGTCCGAAGCTGGGAAGAGCGATCGCCTGGAAGATACCTTTGACTATCGATCGAGCATTCAGGCGGTGAAAACCCTGGTGCAAACCGCTCGATTTAAATTAATTGAAATGTTGGCCGAGGAAATTGCCCAACAGATTTTAGCCCTGGGCGGTGTGGAGCAGGTACGGGTACGCATTACAAAACCCGCCCCACCCATTCCTGACTTTTCGGGCACAGTAGCTGTCGAAATTGTGCGATAGGGACTGCAAGTTAAAGCTCTTGTGGGGTGGGCATCCTGTCCACCCAGTTCACCAACCACAACTCTTGTGGGGTGGGCATCCTGCCCGCCCAGTCCACCAAGACAGAACCACCACATAGATGATTTCCTTCCCTCACTCCTGAGGCAGTGGAGTCTGTTCAGGAAAATCCTGGCGGAGGGGTACAGGTTCCGGAAGAAAGGAACTGGGTTCTGGTGCAGTGAAATCCAAATTACTCGGTGGTTCAGGTGAATATACCGGCGGCGGTGGCTCCTGAACAAAGGGATCAGCTTCGACGGGCGGCTCGTGGATATAGGGAACCGGGGGTTCCTGGACGTAAGGATCTGGCTCAACGAATCCTGATCCAGGTTGTGGGGGTGGACGGAAGATCGGCGCAGGCGGTTCCTGGACGATCGGCGCAGACGGGGGTTCCTGGACTACAGGATTGGCAGGGGGGAGGGGGTTCCTGGCCTACAGGATTGGCAGGGCTGGAAGGAGAGGAGTTGCCCACTGGAGTCGATCGGGGAGTCGATCGGGGAGAGGACGATGGCGCAGAGGAGGGGGTTGAACCAGAATCCGTTGCAGGCGGATCGGTTGCAGGCGAATCCGCAGGCTGGGCAGGTGTATCACTGGCTAACTGGAATGCCCCTTCCTGAACCCGGCGCATCTGGTACCGAGCATCGGCAACGCGATCCTGACGACGTTGTTGGGCATAGAGATCAGCCGCTTTTTGCAAATCAGCAATGGCTTCTGCATCGTTCCCCAGTTCAGCCTGGCGGATTCCTCGACCATAATAGGCAGCCGCAAAATCCGGATTAATTTCGATCGCCTCAGTGTAGGCTTGAATCGCGCCCGGTCGATCGCCCTGGATCGCCAGCACATCTCCCAAATTGTGACGGGCCACTGCATCTTTAGCATCCCGCTGCATCGCCTGACGGTAATCGTCTACGGCAGCTTGATAATTCCCCAACCGCACCCAAACCACCCCCCGATTGTTATAAGCATGGGAATCATTGGGATTAATTTGTAAGGCTCTGGTGCAGGCTTCGATCGCTTCTTCGTGTCGTCCGGCGTTGCTCAGGTGATTACATAAGCTGGCAAAGGCGGCGTAAAAGTTGGGATTAATCTCCGTCGCTTGCTGACAGTTTTCGATCGCCTGTTCTGCCTCGCTGAGTTGACCGTGAGCCTGACAGCGGGTGACATAGGCATTGGCGTACTCCGAATCCAGATCGATCGCCTGAGTTGCATCATCGATCGCCCCCCGGTAGTCCCCTAATCGGAAGCGGCCAGCACTCCGGAAGTAGTAGGCATCGGCATCACTGGAGTCTAACTGAATCAGACGGGAACTGAGTTGCACCGACTGGGTATAAAACTCATTGGCTTTGACCTGATCCCGTTCGCCTGCGTAAATGTTGCCCCAGTTCAGGTGTCCGATCGCATTATTGGGATCAAGATCCAGGGCTTGCTGACAGTCAGACCTGGCTCCCTCATCATCCTTCAAGGTCAAACGACTGCCACAGCGACGGGCATAGGCATCGGCATAGTTCGGGAAAATTTGAATTGCTCGATCGAAGTTGGCTAATGCCCCTCGAATGTCACCATATCTGGCTCGATCGCGTCCCTGGTTATAAAACACCTCGGCAATGAGGGGGCGTTGACTGTAGAGGATTCCCCCCAGGGTCAGGACGGCAGTTAAACCTGCAACCATCCAGCGTTTGCGGCGGGTGGAGGGGGTGGGAGTGATGGGTTGGGTAGGAGCGATGGGTTGGGTGGGTGAGATGGGGTGAGTGGGTGAGGCAGAGGGGCGTTGGAAGGCAGGTGGTTGAGTGGGAGCCAGGGTAGAGGCGATCGGTTGAGTTGGAGGAATTCTGCCCAGGACTCCATCCATTCCGAGATTCACTAAATCGGACAGGACTTGATTGGCCGATTGATAGCGTTGCCGACAGTCCGCCAGCACCATTTTGTCCAGAATATCTGCCAGAGCAGGGGAAACGGGTTGTCGATCGCGCCAAACGAGTTCACCAGGAGGAGTGCTGCTGGGATCTTTCAAACTAGAAACAGCTTCGGGGGCGAGTCCCAACAAAGCTTGAATCGCAGTCACTCCCAGCGCGTAGATATCACTATTGAATTGCGGCTGCCCATTAAACTGCTCATAGGACATATAGCCCGGTGTACCAATGGCGATCGTCGGTGCATTTTGCCCCTGGGCAATTTGGGTTTCCAGTTCCTTGACGGCTCCAAAGTCAATCAGGACAATCTTGCCATCAGTATCGCGCCGCATCAGGTTTCCTGGCTTCAAGTCCCGGTGGATCACCCCCTGGCTATGGACAAAGGCCAAAACCGTCAGTACTTCTGTCAAAAATTGGCTGACCCGCGCTTCCGACCAGGATTTGCCTGCCCCAATTTCGTGGGCCAGAGATTGTCCAGGGATGAATTGCTCGACTAAATAAAATTCTTGCCCCTCTTCCAGATCGGCTAATAGCGTTGGAATCTGGTCATGGTGGCCTAATTTCTCTAAGATTTCCGCCTCTTTCTTAAAAAGACGACGGGCGTGTTGTAAAGCCTGCGGGTTGTTGCTGAAGTAATGCAGTTGCTTAATTACGCAGTCAGGATGCCCTGGCCGTTTTGTGTCTTTCGCCAGAAAAGTTTGCCCAAATGCACCTTTGCCCAGCACTTGAACAATTTCGTACCGCCTGTCGATCAGCACACCAATCATGGCACACCCTACCCTCTTGAAACTCCATCCCTGCAGAACGCGATCGCCGCTCTGCTCACAACAACTCTGTTAGTAACTTCGCTGTTTCAGAGGGGAATTCCGGATGAAGGGAGTGAGGAGTGGGGAGTGAGGAGTGAGGAGTGAGGAGTGGGGTGTAGTGCAGGTATCTTGCCTGCCGGGAAATAAAGCGATCGTCAGTGGGTCGCAAACCCTGTTTAGATCCCCCCTAGCCCCCCTTAAAAAAGGGGGAACCGTTCGCGGAGCGTGTGCGCAGCACAGACCAAAAAAGGTTTGAAGTCCCCCTTTTTAAGGGGGATTTAGGGGGATCGAACGCAGGTGTTGCCGTGAATGCAATCCATTTTCGATCTACTGATCGTGTTAAGAATGATGATGAGACGATCCTGGTAGACTTAAACCGCTTGCAGGCGATCGTCGAAACGCGACTGTGTTCAGAATTTGTTATGACCAGTTACCCGATCCTGACCCTACTGAGTGATTTTGGCTGGAACGATGTCTATGTTGGTGTGATGAAGGGAGTCATTGCCCAAATCAATCCCCAGATTACGATCGTCGATCTAACCCACGAAATCCCGCCCCAGAACATCACAGCGGCTCAGTTTAACCTGCTCAATGCCTATTCCTACTTTCCGGAGGGTACAGTTCATGTCGCTGTAGTTGATCCAGGGGTGGGTGGCATGCGGCGAGCGATCGCCCTGCAACTGGCAACAGGGATCTTAATCGGCCCAGACAATGGCATCTTTACCGGATTTTTACAGCAACCGATTCTGCACGTAGTTGAACTGAATTCCCCCCAATACTGGCGCGTCCCCAACCCCAGCAACACCTTTCACGGTCGAGATATTTTTGCCCCCGTGGCCGCCCACATTGCCAGTGGCGTTCCCTTCACCCAGATCGGCAACCCGATCGACCCTGCCACCCTGCTCCAACAACCCATTCCCCCCTGCACTGCAACCCCTACCGGATTCACTGGAACGATTCAACATATCGATCGCTTCGGCAACAGCATCACCACCATTCCAGGAGAATTCGTGCAGGGAAAAGCCTGGTCAGTCCAGATCAGCAAGCGCTCCATTCCCGGACAATCAATTCCCGGACACAAAACCTACAGCGACGTTCCCCCCGGTACTCCCCTCGCCCTGATCGGCAGCCACGGCTGGATCGAGATTGCCATCAACAGCGGCGATGCCGGACATCAACTACGGCTAGACTGGAACGATCGAATAGAGGTAAGAGTTGAGGAAAATAGGAAGTAGAAAGTAGAAACCAGGAAAAAACCGCAGCGCAGGCATCCTGCCTGCAAACGATCGCCCCCTCACTCCTCACCCCCTCACTCCCCACCCCTTCACTCCCCACTCCCCACTCCTCACTCCTCACTCCTCACTCCTCACTCCTCACTCCTCACTCCTCACTCCTCACTCTACAAAAAGCTACTGACCTCACTATCCTGCCTCCCCGAAGGCAACAGCCCAGAAGCGATCGGAATAATCAAGCGGCTCAGGATTCTACCATCCTCCAGCTTGTATAGATTGAATTCACCACCCAGCTTTTGCATCAAGGTCTGGCAGATGGCGAGATGTCGTCCGGGGGGTTGATCCAGGGTAGAAGGAGCCAGGAGATCGCCCGATCGCCCAATTTGTAATTCATCGACAAGCCGCTGTTCGATCGCCCCACCGTCTGTCACCGATAGTTCTAACCAGCGAGTATCCATTTGGCGACACCAGATATCGATCCGACCGCCGGAGGGAGAACGATGGCAGGCTGCAATTAAAATTTCGTTCAGGACAAATTCGATCTTGGCAACGTCGCCCCCAATGCTGAGATTGGCTTCGCTATGAACCTGTGACCAGAGCTGTCGCTGTTTGATCAACGCATCGACTCGCTCCAGCGATCGCTTCAGCAGGCTAGCCAGGGGAATGGTTTCGTAGTCGCTATGAAATTTCCACTGCTCATGTTTCAGAACAGATGTGATGTTAGTGAGGGTGCTGCCCAAATGGCGCAGAATTTGCTGAAATCGCATACTTGCCAGAGCCTCTTTCTGGTGGCTCAATTCATTCAATCGGCGAACTCCCACCCCCAGAACCCGGTAGAGTTCCTCCAATCGGCGTTGCTTGTACCAATTCAGTTGCTCCAACGCTTCCCGCTGTTCCATCAGGGATTCCGTTAATACCAGATACCGCCGACACCAGGCCAGTTGGCTGGATAGGATGCCAAAGGCACTGAGTTGATTTTCTGTCCAGGTGCGATCGCCCGTATCCCCAATCAGGACAATTCCGGTTGGTTCATGTTCCGGGGCGGTGCGGAGGGTCATAACCATCACCTGCCCAATTTCAGCACCATTCAACCACTGGCGCGTTTCGGGTGCGAGATCTTCCACCTTAACTGTCAGCAATCCATCGGTCTGAAGGGCCCACTGAATCAGCAGATCGGTATAGATCGGAATCGGGCTTTCCGTCAGGACTCCAAAGGGTAATTTGCTGATGATTGGAGCAACCACTTTACCCATCGTGCGTCCGGGTTGCCAGATGATCAGGGTAGCCAGGGGAACCTGCAACAGTTGGGCGATTTGCTGCATGGCGGCGCGTTCCAGACTGTCAAGTTGATGCATTTGCTGCATACTGGTCAGCCCCCACTGCACCGACTGGTAGGTTTTATGGAGTTGATCCATTTGCCGCTGGAGGTTGAGTTGATGGAGCAGTAAGCCTACCTGTTGGCTCACCACTTTCAGCAACTCCCGCTCTACCCGGTTCCAACTCCGCGCCGCCTCATTCCCCACAATCACGATCCCTTCCAGCGGCTGACCGATCGCCGTACTACACACCATCACCGATCGCACCTCCAGATCCAGAAAAGCCTGCCGCCAGGCCATCAGCTTCAGGTCATCCTCTAGATTTTCAATCCCGATCGCCTCGGTGCTGCGCTCCAGCATTTGCCAGTCCACTGGGTTCAAATGATCCAGGGGCGACACCAGGGGACGACGGCTGTTGGGCTGCATTTGATAGGAAATTTCAAAATTTTTCAGATCGGGGTCATGCATCAAAACCAGAAACCGACTGACCTGAAGCCGTCTACAAACCTGCTCTGCACAGCGTTTCATTGCCGTTTGCCAGTCCGCTTCGCTGTAGAGGGCGTGGGAGACTTCTGCCGTCAGAGCCTGATCTAGCTTCACCTGCTGAATGGATTCTTCCATTTCCTCCAGGGGGGCAGTTAACGCAATCAGTTGGGCGGCTCCCCGGACGTAGTTTTTCTCCTCTTCCGACCAGATGCGGGCTTCGGTTCCTTCTACCGCCAAAAAACCCCGCAATTCTCCTTGAAACAAAATCGGCGCAGCAATCAGCGATCGGGCTTGAATTTGCTGCATCAATCGTCCTGTGACATCGGTTTTCAAAGAACTCAGGGCTTCCCCGATTGACACTACCTGATCACCCGTCAGGGCTTGATAAAAGCCAATCACCTCCTGAACAGGAATCCCCACATCCGGTGGATTATCCGTCGCGTTGACAGACTTATCCCGGTTGCCCAACCGTCGCCAGAAGTAACGGCGTTGGGGTTCATACCAGTAGACATTAGTGCGCGCAGGGGCAATAAATTGATGGGTTTCATCAATAATGGCTTCCAGACGTTTCTTCAGAGAAGGGAGCGATCGCAGCTTGGACAACAGATTTAAAAGCGGTTCATCTGGACGTTTAGCCTGCTGCCGCTGCTGCTCCATCTCCAGTTGGTAGAACGCCTCCGCCAGTCCCCCAAAAATCAGAGACAAACGCACCTTCTCATCCGCATGGGGGGAGGTTCCCCACAGAGCTGACCCCAACAGAATCACACCAAAACACCGATCCTTATGGCGCAGAGGAAAGATCATCGTGCCCTGAATGTTGAACCGTTGGGCTGCTTTCCGCCATTCCCCTGCCCTTGGCTCTTCTCGTAGATCTGGAACTCCGATCGGTCGCTGTTGAATCACCACCTGCTCCAGCAGATCGCCCGGATTCAAGCTGATCCGCTGCCGCAAAAAGGAATGATCTCCCATCGGCGTGATCCCCCCCTTGCCCAACAGTTGATGCTCGACCCGTTCGTACAGTCCCAGCCACAGCAAGGCATAGTGAAATTCCGTCTGAAGATACTCCAGCGTCAGCTTCACCAGGCCATCAACCGTTTCCTCTTCCCGCAAAGCTTGAAGAGTGCGTCCGAGGGCAACTAATTGTCGTTCATGGCTCGATGGCTCCTTTTGCAAACCCATGCCTATCTAAACTCCTGCATCACACAGGCTGCCTGTGGACGATCTTCAGTGGACAAGTTGATCTCATTCCGAGGATTGAGTTCTAGTGAGCAAAGTTGGACTCAGAACATTAAAGAAATTAATCAGATAGAGATTATTTCATATACTCTCAAGATTTTGGGCGATCGAGGGGGTTTCCTGGGATATTTCCGCAGATCACCCACAAAGACTAGATTTAGAATGCCCTCAAAATGGGGTAGCCCTATCTTTGTGGTTTGCGAAACTCTACGGCAGCTTCGGGAGCAACCGTTGTTGGGGCAGAGCAGGCGAATTTTGTTCCGGGGCGCAACGGAAAATGGCCGGGGCATTCCTGACCCGACTCATCAATACCGGCTTTGCCTTTGGGTGATGGCTAGGATCATGAATTAAATCACCTGTCAATCGTCCTATCTGTTTGACTGGGCGGGCAAGATGCCCACCCCACAAGAATTTCAGGTTATTCAATTTGGATTCCTAGTTTACTGACAGGCAAGACTTCGGCTTAAACGCTCAGAGTTCGGCGAGGCTCACTCGAGCCGTCGAAACGCTGCCTGCGCTACGGAAACGGAAATTGCTCAATTTGCATCCATGGGATGCTCCCATCTTCCAGGCTCGCCCACGTCCAATCCGTACGTCAGATTCCCCCGTTTTCCCTGGGGGATGCGGGTTGAAGGGCAAGGGGTGCATCCAGGGCGATCGCGCGCACCAGGAATTGGGGATCTAGCAAAAATACGAGGGCAGTCGATCGGGATGGGGAAGGAGAATGGGGGGATTCGGCTGAATGAATCACTGCATGGCTGAGCCGTTCAATGGCATGGGACGGATGATGGGATTGGGGTAAGCGTTGGATCTGAGTTGCGGTGCACTCCACGACATCGGGGGGGTGATCCAGGGGTATGCCATACAGTTCTCCGTGGGGGCTCGCCAACAGTAGCAAAAATGAGGGCGGTTCTAAAGCTGGAGGTTTGGCAGGGTCAGTGGAATGCCCCACGCTGATCAATTGATGCAGATTCAGCACTTTTACGACATGGCGACCGAGGTGAATCAGACCGATGGACTGGAGTGGGTTGTCGGCTGGATTGGGATAGTTAACCACCCGGAGCACCTGATCGAGCGGCAGGGCAAAGCGATAGGTGGCGATCGAAAACACGATGAGTTTGATCGGGTTGGCATCGTTTGGCATAGGGGTGATCTCAGGGTGTGTCCAATACTCTCCGTTCCAGCAGATCCGCGACAAGGGACAACAGCTTGTATTCAATGTAGGGCTTTGTCATGTAGGCCGTGGCCCCCAACTGAGCCGCCAGGGAGCGGTGTTTTTCATCGCTGCGAGAACTCAAAATCAAAATGGGAATGTTGGCCAGTTCGGGCATTTGCTGCGATCGCCTCAAAAACTCAAACCCATTCATTCCCGGCATTTCAATATCACAAATCACTAGCTGGATATGGGGTTGCTGCTGGAGTTGTTCGATCGCCTCCTGCCCGTTGGTGGCCTGCAAGACTTGATATCCAAACTTTTCCAGGGTCAGCGCCAGGGCTTGTCGGGTGGTAATCGAATCTTCGGTGATCAGAATGAGCGGTTGCGATCGAGCGTTGTGCTGGGGCGGAAACGGGGGCGATGGGGGAGCAAATTCCCGTTGGGCAGGTCGGGGTATCTCGGAGGGTGGAGGGGGAGTTCGATCGCCAGAAGCGAGAAGTCGGTGGGATGAATGCCCCCAGCCCTCAGCAGTTTTGGGGGTAGCGGGTTGGGTCAGAACCGTTTGCAGTAACCGGGTGCCATCCAGCACGAGGGCCAGTGATCCATCGGCGAGGATGCTGGCCCCATGTACGCAGTCAGGCGAGGCAATCAAGTTACTTAACGGACGAATCACTAATTCCTGCTCTCCAATTAACCGATCGACCTCTAAGCCCAATAAAGTTTCGTGGTCTCGCAGCAGCAGAATCGGTTTAACGGGGTCTTTGGCAGGGGGAGGGGGGAGAGGTCCAGGGGTGAATGGTAGTTCAGGGCAGCGGTGAGGGAGTGAACGGGAACCAGTTGGAACCGATCGCCCTTTCGCCATTGCAACACCTTACAGTGATTGCGCTCCTGAATTTGCTGAGGCAGGGGAATTAGAATTTGCTCGATCGCATCATCTAAAAAGGCATAGATTCTGGAGTTGGCTTCACAAACCAGTAGGGGGGCGATCGTCAAATTAATGGGAATTTGGAGGGTGAAGCTAGTACCCTGGTGCGGGTTTGAGTGAACGGTGACAGAACCTTGCAGGGCGTTGATTTGATTGCGGACGACATCTAAACCAATGCCACGTCCAGAGAGATCACTAACCTGCCTGGCGGTAGAAAAGCCCGTTTCAAACAGTAGCTCGGTCAGGTCGTTGGGCGACATCTGAATGGCTTGTTCCAGCGAAACCCGTTGGTGTTCCACGGCACGTTGCCGAATCTGGTCAAAATCCAGCCCCCTGCCATCATCCCGCACTTCAATAACTAAGTATTTGCCTTGATTATGGGCAGAAATGACAATCTGTCCCCGATCGGGTTTACCGAACTGTTGCCGCAGGGCGGGGGGTTCAATCCCGTGATCAAAGGCATTACGCACCAGATGCAGGAGGGGATCATACAACCGCTCGGCGATCGCCTTGTCTACTAAAACCTCTGTACCTTGCAAACTCAGCGTAATCTGCTTATTGTGCAAGGTTTCAAGCTGTTGTAGGACATGGGGAAAGCGATTAAAAATTGTCCCCATCGGCAGCATTCGCGCTTCAATCAAGGCATTGCGGGTGGTGGTGAGCAGTTGCCGCTGTTTTTCCAGAGTTTGATTTGCCTGCCGCGCAAAGAGATCAACCGCTTCGACGGTTTCGGTAATCTGCACCATATCATCCAGGAGCGACTGGGTCAGTTGGGTGGTTTGCTCCAGTTGCAGGGAATCCAACTGCTGCTTCATTTCAGGAGCGGGGGTTTGAAGTTTGGTGCGACGAGTGCCCCGCCCCGGTTTCGGAGTCCGTTTTCCCGGTTCTGATGATTGAGTTGATAGTTGGGCTGAGATCCTGGACTGGCGATCGGAGAGGATTTGTAATCGGTTGAGAATTTGCTGATGGTGCTTCAAACGTGAGAGCAGCGATCGGACGGAGGATTGCAGTTGCTCAACTTGCAGAGATTGGTAGTTTTGATTCGTCAGCAGTTCGCCGATCGAATAATTGAGGTGATCCAAATCCTTCACATCCACCCGCACGACCGGAGGGGGAGAATCGCTGACTTTGGTGGTGATGGGCGTTGGTGTACCCAGGGGAGACGGCAGGGAGGGAGGAGGCAGGTGGGGAACGTACCCATCGACGGGGATGGGGGATGGAACGATCGAAACTGGATTTTCTGGGGATTTTTCTAAATCTGTCTTTTCTAAATCTGTCTTTTCTAAATTTGTCTTCTCTAAATCCGTCTTTTCTAAATCTGCCTCTTCTAAGTCCACCACCTTTCCCCAAATGCTTTCTAAAAGGGGATGGTTTGAGTCTGAATCTGTCCGATCTGCGCCCACTTTGGAATCTGTGGGAGATCCAGGAAGCTGTTCCGCCAGGTTTGCCCACCGTTGCAAAGTTTCGGAAGGTTGTCCCCCCTGAGTTCGATCGCCTGCCAACACTGCGGCCTGCCCCTGCTGGAAATCCGCGATTGCCTGTTGCGCAATCTCCATCACCTGATCTGGATGATGGTTCAACGCTGCGATCGTTGCCTGGGCAATTGCCCCGAATCCAGGGAGTCTGAGCGACTCACCAATGCCTAAAAAAACTTCAGCCTGAGTTCGTAGCAGGGCCCCAACCTCCTCTGCCTCCGATTGCTCCAAACTCGTAGACAACTGTTGCAGCCGTTGCGCCACCCCCACCTCAAAAATCGACTGAACAATGTCGAAGCCCAGTTCCTCTGAGGAAGGGAAAGCAGCCTGTTGATCAAAACAATCGCCCAGTTTTTCCTGTAATTGGGCAAAAATTGTGGCCGTGCGATCGAGAATTTCCGCCTGATCGATCGTGCCCCCCGTCAGTTCAGCAGTCAGCGGCAGCCGCAAACACTCAAACCCCTCAAACAACAGTGCTTCCACCTCTGGATCAATCACCGCCTCTGGATTGCAAAGCGACTTAAAAATATCCTCCAGGGAATGGGCGACGGTAGCGATCGTTTCCAGTCCCACACTATTGGCGGCTCCCTTCAGGGTATGGGTCGCCCGCAGTAGATGATGCACCTGGTTGATACTGCGATCGGTCTTGAAGTGCCGCAGTCCTTGTTCCAGAGCTTGCAATAATTCAGGGGCTTCCTGGAGAAAGTATTGATACGCACGTTGGCGGATGGAGGGGTCGGTGGTCATGGGAAACGGGGTGCAGAAGTGAGGAGTGAGGAGTGAGGAGTGGGGAGTGGGTAGGGGCGAATCGCGATTCGCCCGTACAAGGAGTCAGGAGTGGGGAAGAAGATTAGGAATCGCCTACCTCTTGTGGGGTGGGCATCTTGCCCGCCCAGTGAGCCAACGTAGAATGGGCAGTACCACCGCAAGCCAGAAACTTGCACTACAGTGAGTCCCCCTAAGCAACCGTGAATTGTTCACTCTTCGCTTTCAGATCCTGGCCAGGGCCAGCAGATCTTTGAAGGAAGTGGAAATGGCATGGGAATCTTCTGAGGTTTTGGTGGCGATCGCAGCAACATCGCTCATGGTTTGCGTCATAGATTGACACTGTTGGGTTTGTTGTTGCATGGCGTGGGTAATGTCGGACACCACCTGACTAATTTGGCTTGTGGCATCGACAATTAAATTCAAGTTTTCCCGTGCTTCGCTGGCCACACGAGTTCCAGAAGATACCTGTTGAATGCTGGTTTCCATTGCAGTTGCTACTTCTGCGGTGCTGGCTTGAATGTCCTGCACCAGTTGTTCAATTTCAACAGCAGCATCAGCCGATTGACGTGCCAGAGACCGGACTTCATCCGCAACCACCGCAAAGCCTCGCCCGTATTCACCCGCCCGAGTTGCCTCGATCGCTGCATTCAGGGCCAGTAGCTGAGTCTGCGTGGTGAAGTGGCTGATCACGCTGACGACTTTAGAAATCTTTTGGGAGGAGTCGCTCAGTCGCTGCAATCGCTGATTGGTTTCCGTCACAATGTCGCGGATTTCCTGCATTTCATCCACCGTACGATCCATCGCTGCATCTCCAGCAATCACCGTTTCATTGGCCTGCTGCACCGCGGACTCCACCTGCTGCACATAGGTTTCTACGGATTGGGTAGACTGCACCATCCGTTGCACTTGCTCCAATGCCTGATTGAGGGATTGAAGCTGCTCCTGAGCTTGAGCGGCAAGACTGACGATCGCACCCTCGCTGGCTTGCGAGGTTCGAGCCACCTGACTGGAGGCTGCCTGCATTTGCACGACAATTTGCTGCAAACTGTTGAGGGTGTTGTTGTACGCATCGGCGATCGTCCCCACTTCATCATCGGTGACCGGGGCACGCACGGTTAAATTCCCTTCCAGCGCAGGACGTACCGCCAGTAGCAGTTGAATCACTTCCTGTTGCAGCGTATCTTTGGCATCTTTGTCTCGCTGGGCGGCGGCGGCTAACTGCTGCGACTGCTGCTTTAACTGCTCCACATATTCTCCCTGCTGGATCGCAACGTTCAGTTGAGCAGCGATCTGTTTGGCAAATTCAATGTCTACATCCTGCCACTCTCGCGGTTCTCTGCAATGGTGAATGCAGAATAGCCCCCAGAGGTCTTCGCCCTTCAGCAGAGGGACAACCAGATTGGCGCGAACTTGAAACTGGGACAGGACATCAATGTAGCAGGTTTGCAGTCCCGCCTGATAAATATCTGCAACGGCCCAAACTCTCCCCTTGCGGTACATTTCAGCGTAGTTTTCGTTAAAGCAATGATCCTCAACTCGGACTTTCAGGGCCGAAACATAGCCTGGTTGCACATCTTCTGCGATCGTTTGCCCGGTGGTATAGTTCGTTGCTGGGTCAAACTGAAAGATAGCCACCCGATCGACCTGCAAAAAGTTGCGAATTTCTTTGGCGGTGGTTTTGAAGGTAGTTTGCAAATCCAGGGAATGGCGAATCCGATCGACAATTTTGTTGATCAAGCTCGATCGTTCAACTGTCTGCAGGAGTTGATGGGAACTGTGTTGCAGTTGCTCCAAATAGTCAATTTGCTGCAATGCGGTTCCAACCTGAATGCCAATCCGCTTCAGAGCCTCAACCTCTGCCTCTGCCCAGGAACGGGGTTGCGTGTTCTGGTATGCTGCCAGCAGTCCCCACAGTTCCCCTTGTTTGAAAATGGGAGTGACGACAAAGGCGCGGATGTCCAGTTCCTCCAGGCATTCCACTTCGGTGGCAGAATGGCCGGCTGTGTAGATATTGTTAACCGTTAAACTTTTGCCCTGGGCATACCGTCCAGCGGGTTCCAAATAGGTTGGTTTCAACCAAACGGCGCGATCGCCTGCTGCGTTCAAGCTGTCCTGCCCTGGATTACCGGCTACGGTGAGCAATTCACTCTGCTGATCTGGCTGCACCCGATAGAGCGCAACGCGATCGCACTTTAGCAAACGACGCACAGAATGGCTGGTGGTTTGTAGCACCGAATTCAAATCTTGAGACTGAAGAATTTTAGGAATAATGTCATTCACCGCCTGGCTCACTTGCGCCATTTGGGTCATACGGACAGATTGTTCCTGTAATTGCATCAGGTAACTCGCATTCTGCAAAGTGGCTCCTAACTGCCGTCCAATTTCCGACAGCAGCGACACTTCACTGGCCGACCAGTTGCGGGCACCCGTATGTTGAAAGGCACTGAGAAGTCCCCAGAGGGTGTCACCTTGTTTGATGGCAACCACCGCAAAGGCCTTCACCCCAAAGTATTCCAGGGTGGCAATGTGGCAAGGACTCAATCCCGCCTGATACACGTCATTCACCACGTAAGGCATATTCTTTTGCAGTCGTCCGCCCTGATGTTCCTGAACGTAGGTATCCTCCCAGGCACTCCCCACCAGAGCCGGAAAACCGCCCGCCTCAGACTCATAAACAAAATCTCCAAAATAGTCTGGGCGAAACTTGTAGATGGCAATGCGATCGACGTTGAGTAATCTTTGGACTTCCTGTACTGCCGTCTGACAGGCCGTTTCCAGGTATGCAGAATTGCGAATTTGATGGATAAGCGTTGGCAGTTCCTGGCGATATTGTTCTGCCTTTGCTTTCTCTTCAAGAAATGCCGCTTGCTGTAATGCCGTTCCCACCCGGTAGCTGGCCTGGGACAAAAACTTGACCTCATCCGTTGCCCACTGCCAGGGGTCACTATGGTGAAAGGCTGCCAAAAATCCCCAAACGGATCGCCCTTGCAGGATCGGTACGATCGCACAGGCTTTGATTTCGTATTGCTCTAACCTACTCAGGGAATTATCACTGACACTCTGAGAGGAAAGATCGGGGATGGTAATGGGTTGGTGATAGCGATCGCTTTGGGGATGCCAAACTCCTGCTGCTTTCCAGGTTTCATTCAGCATAGATACCCCGTCACCAGCCCTGGACTCGGAAACTACACTGACCCGGTCATCGGAACGCACCTGAACAATTGCCACGCGATCGACGTTGAGATATTTCCGCACGTCTCGAACGACCGCTTGCAGCAGGATCTCTGGTTCAAATGATGGGTCTGACTGTGATGATAAACTCAGCTTTTCTTGCAGGCGTGATAGAACCTGCTGTTCTCGGTCAAAGGCGATGGGCTGTAAACATAGCCGCAGTTCAGCAATGATTTGATTCAGCAGTACAACTTCCGACTCTTGCCATTGTCGCGGATGGGTGCATTGCTGTACGACGAGCAGACCCTTGAGCTGATTCCGAATAATGATGGGTAAGCTGAGGCTGGCTTTTACCTGAAAGCGATCGAGCAGTTGTTGTTGGTAGGGGCTGAGGGAAGTCTGATTGCTGTCGTGTAAAGCGACATAACTCTGCTGGTGATAATCCCTGGGTTGGCTCGCTCCAAAGGCGATCGCAGGCAGCGACTCTCCTAAGCTGGGGGTGTAGCCGTCCACAACAGTCTCCGATGTAACAACACCCTGACGCTCCGATTGAAAGTGATAGACCAAAACGCGATCGGCTTGCAGGTATTGCTGCACTGCGGTTGTGATGATGGTATACAGCGTATCAACCGATTCCGCCTGATGCATTCGGTTTGTGGTGGACAGCATCCATTCCAGTAAGGAAGTGGAACCGTCATTCAAAGGCGGAGGGTTGGAAGCGGGAGATGAAGCGATCGAAAATTTAGAATTCAGTCTTGCTCTAGATTGCTCTAGGTTCATAACAGTGGTTCCTGTAGCAGTGGAGGAATGGGTGGACGAATCCGCTGTGCGGGTTTTAACGATTGAGTCTGGATCGTTGATTGATTGATTCAGTGAATCTAAACACGAATCTTCCATCGGATCGAGTGCGTTGGAGTAGGGAAGAGGGTCTGGCAGGTCTGGGTTCTGCAACAATGCCTGTCTCTCAAGATTCTCAAGTTTCTCAGGTTTCTCAGCTTCCTCCGCTTCGGCGGCAATCCGTCGCACTAATTTCCACAACGGAGACGCTTCGACATTAAAGAACTTCAACGGCAACTCACCTCACGCTTTTCCATACTGGACAGTCTGCGATCGCCTTGAGATTTAACACCACTCCATTGTTTTCAGGCAAAAGTCCTGCAATTAACGGTAAAAGCCCTGGTGAAAATAAACCGGGGAGAACAGGCTGTAGATGCTGAAGGTCATGGAATTCAACATCGCCAATATGCGGCACTCCCACGCCGATCGAATGGTTGTTCACCTGCACAACTATCACGACAAGGATCGGGGAAGCGGGATCAAGTTGCACCGATTCGTGACCCCAAAAATCATAAAAGTCGATTACCCAAAGCATTTCTCCACGCCAGTTGCAGATGCCCAGCACATAGGGGGGCAGCTCTGGAACGGGTAGAATTTTGGCAATTTCAATGTTAAAAATCTCTGTTATTTGATCAAGCGGCACGATCGCACTATCCTGATGTCCTAACGCTAACCGCAGCGATCGCTGACGGGTTTCTGGAGGAAGTGGATCCAAAATCAGGGTATTAAGACTATTCGCTAGATCGATGTCTAGTGATTCCGCCATCGTCAAATGTTTCTCCAGTATCGCTTCTCCAGGGATTCTTCTCCGGTTACTCTTAATCCAGGGATGCACTTCTCAGCGAACAGTACTTAAGCTGCCATCAACCGCATTACAGTGCGGGTTAGCTCACTTTGATCAACGGGCTTGGGTAAGTAAGCATCCGCTCCCAATAATGATCCCCAAAGCTTGTCTGCATCACTGCCCTTTGTTGAGCAAATCACTACCGGAATTTGTTTCGTATCAGCATTCGTTTTCAAATCACGACAAAGTTCAAACCCACTTTGCCCCGGCAAAATAACATCCAGTAGCACCAAATCAGGGTGATAAATTTGAAGTTTCGCGCGAGCCTCCTCACAACTGCCAACGCTGATAACCAGGAAGCCGGACTGCTTCAGATATTGAGTCAGTAATTGTGCGTCAGTCAGACTATCTTCAACCAGAAGAACCGTAGTCATGATGGTTTCCTATAATACAAATCCTCCCTTTAAGCCTTTCTGCGAAATTTAACCGCTTCCGTATGGAATTCAAGAATTTATGTCTCAATTCTGTTGAGATGATGATGGTAAGTAGTCCCGCAGGACGGGAATGATTTTGTCTGGCTCGATCGGCTTAGATATAAAGCCCGAAGACCCAACCAATTTGGCTCGAACGCGATCGACGATGCCATCACTGCTGGTGACGATGATGATGGGAGTGTTCTGGAAGGCAGAAATCCGGCGAATTTGCGCGCACACCTCGTAGCCATTGGTGACCGGCATCAACAAATCTAAAAAGATCGCATCTGGCTTTTGCTCCATCAAAATCGGCAGAGCCTGCAACGGATCCTGAATGCTGATAAATCGACACCCCGCTTGCGCCAGGATTTGGTTCATGGCGATGCAATCGAACCGACTATCTTCGATATACGCCACCAGCGGACTGGTCGATCGCACCTGGGAAATGGGAGTGACTTGATCAAACAAAAAGCCCAGTTTAGAACCTGGATCCCGTTGCCAGTCGCGCACCTCAATCAAACCGATGATGCCCTTGCGGATATAGGGAAGCAGCGATTGCGTCAATGCCACTAACGGCTGCTTGAGTTTGACCGCCAAATCCCTCAAGGTGCGATCGCCATTAATCCAGGTGGTCAGGTTGTGGTAAACCAGCAGAGAGGTTTGCTGCTGTAATTCTTGTGCATCCCAGATCACCGGCGACCAATTGGGCGACCAACTACCCAAACCAGCCTGATGCCAGTCCTTCCAGGATTCCAGAGCCTGATGCCAGATCTGTTCAACTGGAATTACGCCAGCGGCAGTAGCGGCCATTGCTGGAGGCAGTTGTCCATAGATAAGTTGCGCTTTGAGGCGATTGCGATGCTGTTTCCCCAGTTGAATCAGATCAAACAAAATTTCTCTCAAATTGCCTGCCACCACCGATGTCATCTGTTCCTGAGAGACTTTACCCTGCTGGGTTAATCGCCTTAACATGGTTTGATCTATATACTGAGAGGAATACTCGGCGTGAGCCTGGCGATGTCCCGATGGCTGACTGGACTCGATCGCCAACTGGGGGCAGTATTGAGCCACTTGCCGACACCATCGTCGAACTGGATGCACACTGCTTGAGCCTTCAATCAACCCTCCTCCATAAAAAAAGAAGTTCCACTGCAACCCAGCAAAATCCTGAATCTTTAGTTCGAGACGACCCGTGAACTGCTTTTGTCCACAAACTCGAATATTCATCTCCAACTCATCTAATGTGCGAATTTCGTAGGCTGTCATTGAAGCATAGGAAGAAACAGAAGTTGAATATGCAGACAAGGAATTCAGCACGTTTTGCAAAACCTGAATATACGCCAGAGAACAATCTTTTTGGGAAATACTTTTAGAACCTATCCGCAACCTCCACCAGGAGTTTTGGATTCCAAAAACTCTAATGAGTTTTCAGATAGGCCCTTAGAGCCACAAAGGTAGAGCAACACAAATCATCGGCTTCAGGGCTGACGGACTGACACCGATCGTTACATTCGGTTACATTATGCCCATTTGTGGCAGCGATCGACAGTACGAAACAGTACAAAACGGAATTTCTAAAGCCAATTTGATCGCAATATGAAATCATTATGAAATCATTATGAAATCATTGCGAAGCCAGCCCTCAAACAACCGATAGATGCTAAGCAAATTGCCCTATTGTCATCATTCACCCTGTTTTAGACGCTAGAGCTAATTCATCACTGATCAACAATTCGGTAGACGCTGCGCCTTCAGATACATCAGACAAGCATCGCTCCCCTTGAGTACAATACTCCCTAACTGCTTCGCTTGCCACCCTTATCCGAGTGTTTTTCCCACGCCATACTGGCCACCTGACTACCCAGAGGCACATTAAATGCTAATCAGTAAATGTGTAAAACCTGTGCAATCGATACAATCGTGAACGAGTTCAGGCTTCACAGCAGAATCATCTCGACCGATAATTCTAAGTTAAGCCAATGGCAACCGTCCATTACACCCAACTATCCCGCTGTCGATCGAATCTCACGAGAGTAACCCTTGAAACCACATTTTGATCTCTATACCTCAGCCATCCGTCCGTTGCTGTTTTCTGGACTCAAAGCCGATCCAGAATGGCTGCATTCCCAGAGTATGCAGATCTTGAATCTGCTGAATGAGCAAGGACATCGCTTTCCCATTCAACAACTACGCCATCAACTACACCAGTCTTTTTGCTTTAGCCATCCGATTCTGGAACAAACCCTCTGGGGCTGCCCGTTCCAAAATCCGATCGGTCTGGCAGCCGGTTTTGATAAAGATGGGATTGCGGCTCACATCTGGTCAGATTTCGGCTTCGGCTTTGCGGAACTGGGCACAGTCACCCTCCACCCCCAACCGGGCAATCCCAAACCCCGTCTATTTCGTCTGCTGGAAGATCAGGCTGTCCTGAACCGGATGGGCTTCAACAATCAGGGGGCAGAGGCATTGGCAGAACGACTGATGGGGAGGGTAGAAGTCAGAAGTCAGAAGTCAGAATCAGAGGAAAACCAAAGCCCAACCAACGAATCTCCTCACTCCTCACTCCTCACTCCCCACTCCTCACTCCTCACTCCCCACTCCCCACTCCCCACTCCCCACTCCCCACTCCCCACTCCTCACTCCCCAATTCCCCTCGGCATTAACCTCGGCAAATCCAAAATTACCCCTTTGGAGTCGGCAGTAGAGGATTACTTGGGAAGCTTTCGGCTACTGAAGGATCTGGGGGATTACTTTGTGGTGAATGTGTCTTCGCCTAATACACCGGGACTGCGATCGCTCCAGGCAACCGAACAACTGGCTCCGATTCTGGCAGCCCTCCAGCAGGAGAATCAGGGACGAAAGCCCATCCTCGTCAAAATTGCGCCGGATCTGGAGTGGGAAGATATCACATCGATTCTGGAACTGGCTCAGGATCATCAACTGGCGGGCATCATTGCGACGAATACCACCATTCGGCGTGATCAGTTGAAGACTCAGGTGATTGCAGCAACCGGAAACCCGGTCACGGAAGAGGCGGGAGGGATTAGTGGGCAACCTTTACGAGCGCGATCGACGGAGGTGATTCGATTTATCTACCAGCAAACGGGGGGAACCTTACCGATTATTGGGGTAGGTGGCGTTTTTACGGTGGAGGATGCCTGGGAGAAAATTACGGCGGGTGCAACGCTGGTGCAAACCTACACGGGTTGGATCTATGAAGTGACCCTGGATGGTACGGCGAATCTTAAGAGGATTGGTGCAGAAGTTGGAGGAGCGGGGAATGAAGACGATCGGGGAGGCGGTGGGAAGTGGGGAATAAACCTTAACCTGGTTGCCAGATATGAATGCTTCTATTCAGACATTGAGAAGATCCTCAGAGTTCTGACTCGAATCTGGTTGAGGGTGTAAGCCGGTAGACACCTTAGGGTATTGAGTTAAAAGCGAAGTGGTAGAAGGTGCGGTGAATGCCATTGGCTCATGAGTAAGAAGTGTGCGGAGTCACTAAAGAGGTAATGAAGGCAGGGGAAATACGTTTGAGATTGCGCTTGAACTCAAAAAACGACAGGGAGCGATCGCCTTGAACGACCCTATTGATGCAAATGGATCAACTTCCGTAGCGCAAGCATCCTGCCTGCCTGTGAATGTTTCTGATGCAGATCAAAATTGACATACACCTGATCACCTTTTCCTTGCTGGATGAAGGAGAATAATATTGGATTGAGATAAAGGCGACGTATCCAATGGAGAATACCTTAATTGAAGAGCTAGAAGAGAAATTACGACAGGCAATGCTCAATAGTGATGTTGCCGTGTTAGACGATCTCATCGCCAACGATTTAGTCTGGACAATGCATACAGGGTTTGTGAGCAACAAAGAGCAAGATCTGGAAGCGCACCGCTCTGGAATTTTCCGATTTACAACGTTGGACATTAGCGATCGCCAAATTCATCCTTTTAGTCAGGATTGTGTCATCGTCACCTTGAAAGCGAAAATCGAAGGCATTCTTAACGATCAAGTGTTTTCTGAAGTCTATCGATTCACTCGCGTCTGGTTACAGCGAAACAACCGCTGGCAGATTGTCGCAGGTCATGTAAGCCAAATTATTCCCCTTCACTCCACGTCATGAAAATTCTAGTGGCAGTATCACCTGGCGATCGATACCACTCGGTTTCGAGAAGAGTTGGGCTATGTGGAACCCATTACTGAAGAGGACGCATTGCAGCAAACGATCGTCTGGGAGCAAGAGAACCTGACCGCAACCAGTCCAGAGTAATTAAACATCATTTAGCAGAAGATAAAGCGGTGGGATGCCCCATCCAGGATTAGGCACTGGTCTTGCAATCAGCGGTGGTTTAAATGGAAGCAGTAACGAGATTCTACTGAACAGCCGTAGGATGGCTTCAGCATAAAGCTTTTTCTGGGTAGAGCATCAGTCTTGTCTATTCTGGTATCTGAAAGATTGCCGGATAAACCAGGATTTTAGATGAAAAGGCAATAGTCAGGTGCTATTTAATTTCTAAGCCCCCTGAGCACTATGCTGATAAAACACCCCAACCCATCCCACACCATTCCCCAAAACAACACCATTCCCCAAGACAGTGAATTGACTGCTGATCAAGCCCTGCGAAAACTATTAGCGGGCAACCATCGATTTGTGAGGCAGAAAGCGCATAACCCCAATCAGTCTGCCGATCGCCTGAGTGAATTGAGTAAAGAACAAAAGCCCTTTGCCACGATTCTCGGTTGTTCTGATTCCCGCGTGCCGTTGGAAGTGATTTTTGATCAGGGGTTGGGGGATCTGTTTGTGGTGCGAGTGGCTGGAAATGTGGTGACACCGAGTGAGCTTGCCAGCATCGAGTATGGGGTATCGATTCTGCAAACCAGAGTACTGCTTGTGCTGGGGCATAGCCAGTGTGGTGCGGTTAAAGCAGCCTTGACTGGGGGGCAGTTGATTGGGCATTTGCATACGCTGACAGACCTGATTCAACCGGCGATCGCTCGTTCCCTCCGGCAACCTGGAGATGCGATCGACAATGGGGTGAGAGAGAATATCCTGCTGCAAACGGAGCGACTCCGCAATGCTCCGATCGTGGCTCAATTGCTGGACGAAAAGCGATTGCAGCTAGTTGGCGGCTATTTTGATCTCAAAACTGGCGAAGTTTCGATTTTGTCGATCGCCACTTCTCAACAGGCCACAATTCGCACCCACGGAAAGCCTGTTTTCTCCCGATTTTCCCGGCTAGATGGGCAATCTCAGCCGAAGCGAATGCTGCATCTCAAAATCACCAACCTTGATTCAGGCGAATACCAGGAAGTTTTTTGTGCGCCAGAGCTAAATGCTCAAACTGAATGCACGATCGGCAGAGGTCGGGGTTGTAATCTGGTGCTGAACGGTGACACCATCGATCGGATTCACGCCAAAATTGTGGTTCAGCCGGAAGGCTACTGTTTAATCGATGCTAACAGTAGAGCAGGCTGCTACTTGAACGATCGCAAAATTCATCCCAATCAGTTGTACCCGTTAAGCCAGTCTGATGCGATCGAGATCGGCAATTTTTTCATTCTGGTTCACCAGTTCTAGCGATCGCCCCTCCCTAAGGCTGATTCCGCAGTTCTCGGACAATCTCCTGCGCCAAGTTTCTCGACCAGACGGAATCGAAGGGGCAGAGGATTTGCCGATTTTCAGGAGAAGTCCAAACCAATGCATCTTCTACATCGGAGATTCTGTAGGTTTCGTTGAGCAGGATGCGAGTGAGGAGTTGATGCAGGGTTCTGGCTTGCTCGTCAGTGAGGGTAATCATGGCTGGAGTCTTTGGGGGTAGATGGTTTGAGGAGAGGGATGGTTGGTGGAATGGGCGGGCAGGATGCCCACCCCACACGAGGTTGGACTGGGTGAGCAAGATGCCTGCCCCACAAGGGTAGGTTCTGGGGACTGGGCGGGCAGGATGCCCACCCCACAAGAGGTTTCACTGGGGACTGGGTGAGCAAGATGCCCACCCCACAAGGGTAGGTTCTGGGGACTGGGCGGGCAAGATGCCCACCCCACAAGAGATGTAGTGATTGAGTGGTTATGGGTGTTTTTGTTTGGATAGGATTACCAGGGCTTTGTCGATGTCTCGAACTTTGATGGCACGGAGGGCGGTGAGGAGGGCGCGAAGGAGGGCGACTTCATCATCAGTAAGGGTAATCATAGGAATAAAACCTCATGAGCGTGTAACCCAGATCTCGTAGGAGTCCCAGGTGATTTTTGTATTGTTTTAATGATAAGGTAATAGCCTTTATAAGGCAATATCCCTAGATTTGAATTACTAAATTAAAGATCATGGGTAAGTCGCCTTGATATCTTTAAATTCGTGCCTAAGCCAGCTAAACCACAGATCAGGGTCTACATTACCGAGGAAAAGGATCGCCTGCTGAAAGCAATGGCAGGCATTAAGGATTCCTCGGTTAATGCAATTGTGAATGAGGCGATCGATCGTTGGTTGGAGGAAGCAGAGCAAAAGGAAGTTATTGAGAAATTTAACCTCGATCGGTTGGATGAGGTGGGTTAGCTGGTTGGCTGACAAATCTTTTTTGTAGGTTGGGTTGAACAGCGTGAAACCCAACGCCTTCCTGCATTTCGTTGGGTTACGCTATCGCTAACCCAACCTACAAGAGAATCTGGATCGGTTAGCTGAGAAGGACAGACGATCGCTCAGTGTGACTGTGGAGATACTTCTTACTGAGGCTTTAGACACTTTAGAGGCAAAAGAAAACAAAGGTTGAGAGACTTAGCGATCGCCATAAAATTGACGAAATTGAGGATGATTAAACCTGACGTTGTGATGTTCTGGGCGATCGACGGAACAGTTCATTTCACTGGTTTGGCTCACCCGCTCCATCCCTCGTGAGTCATCATCTGTGAGCTATCCACCAGATGAGCAGCACCAGAAGGAAAACCGACAGCTCTAATAGAACGTAGTGCCATCCCCTGAGCCTGAAGAACAACCCCGGAAACCAGGTTTTTGAAGCTGGAGTGGGCTATTGTAGTTCAGCAATTTTGTTCAGGGCATATTGTTGAAGAGGTTCAAAGCCAATCCTGCTGGCCAGTTCTGCGGCTTGTTGCAATGCTTCGATGGCGGCATCTGTCTGTTGAAGCTGGACATAACAATCTGCCATAAACAGCAGGTTGCGGCTCTGGCTGTATTGGTCGCCAGTTTGTTGATAAATTGTCTGTGCCTGTTGTAGATAATCTAACCCGGCTGATCGGTCTTCCTGCAACTTGCCAAATTCTTGCAGGACGTTGGCTTCTCCGATTCGATCTCCCACTTCACGATAAAGTCCGATGGCTTGCTCATAGTTCGATAACGCTTCATTACTTCGTTTAAGAAATTGCAGCACATCGCTGATCGCTTGTAAGGTGTTGGCTTCTCCGATTCGATCTCCCACTTCCCGATACAGATCGAGCGCCTCCTGATAAGCCTCAGCCGCCTGGTTGACATTGTCTTGCAGTTCAAAATATAAATCCCCTAACCGTTTTAAACTTTCCGCCAGTTCTGCCTTTGAACCGAGCCGACGTTGCAGTTGAATCGATCGCCTGTAGGCTTGAATCGCAAACTGACGATTTGAACTGCTGTGAAACCGTTGGGCATAAACCTGGCCTAGCTGCTCGTACAACTCTGCCAACTGTGGCGCATCCCGTCCCTGCTGCTGCTCCATTGCTTCAATCCGCGTCAACAGATTGGCTAGCTCCGGATCCAGGGGTTTTGCAGGAGACTTGGGGAGATGTGACGCTGGAGATTCTATGGGTTCAGGCAAACCCGCCTTGCCCACAAACCAAAACACGCCACCCCGCCAACTCCAAAAATCGGGAGCCTTTTCCGCCAATTGGGCTAATAATGCCGAGTTCACCCAGATCACCACTGGAAAATTAAACTCCCGCAACGCCTCTCGCGTCCATTGCAGATAGCCCAACAACCGCTCTTGCTCAGAAGTTGCTGCTCCTAAACGCACCCCCAACAGATCATTCAACCCCTGTACTGTCACCACACCAGAGCCTTCCTGCTGCAATTCAGGCTGTTGTTGCACCAGTTGCTGTAGGGTGTATCGCAAACGCGGATCTTGCCGTTGGATAAAAACTCGGTAATGGGCAATGCCCTGCTGCTGTAACTCAGCAATGTAGGTTTGAATCACCGTTTCCTGCAAGTTGAGGTCATCACACACGGCAATCAGCAAATCCAGTTTGCCCTGACTGGCTTCCAACGCAACCATCAGACGGTCATAGCTGTGTTGATCCTCTAGCTCCCATTCAACGGCTTGCATGATGATTTAACCATCCTGTTCCGATTCAGTTTCAATCAAATTTCTGCGTTTCAGCAACTCCAGCAGCATTGGATGCACATCATACCAGAGGTCACCGTTGCGATACTCCAGCACATACAGTCCGTGCAATAGGAGCAAAAATTCTGGATCATTGACCTCCTCTGGCTCTCCATGATGATACGTGGTGGCTAAGATCTGGTAGCGACTGGTTCCCAAGGAAGCAGCAAAATCATTCCGCAGATCGCGCAAAGCCAATTCTAAAATCTCATCGGTAATTTTGATTTCTGTTCGTTCCGGTTCACGACGCAGCAGCAGCAAACATTGGGAACAACAGGCCCGCGCAATCCTCACCAGTTCCCGCATGACCCCGCCACTACTCAAAATCAGCTCGTGGGCCGTATCTGGTTCAATCAGATCTGACTCGATCCGTCGCTGAAGCACCTCCAACAGCAGCCTGACCTTACTCTCCTCTGGCACTGCCCCAGAACGGTGGCGATTTTCCCTGGAGAAGAACTTGACCACTTCCATTTGCTGAATCGGACTCCCCGATGCCGTTTGCAAAATCGTACGCAACTCAATATCCCGGATCACAGCAATGGGAATGGTAAATACAATGCGAATCTTCGGCTGAAACAGGGCATTGATATTCTTCTTGTAGATTTCTTCCACAAGCTTGAGATCCAGCTTGTCCAGATCATCAATAATCACCAAAACTTCTTTTTTCGTCGCATCTCGAACACATTTGGCAATAGTTTCAACTTTCTCCACTAGCTCAGAAATGCGCCGTTCGTAAGTGCGCTTAATTTCCTCTCGAAAGGTTGATTCCGTTTTCAGCTTGGCTGTCACCAGTTTCAGGATATCTCCCCCAATCCCTGCCTCTCCCGTGAGACTGCGAGAAGTCGTTTCAGTGCGGGTGGTGGCAAGCCAGGTGAGAATGGCATCTTTTTCTTTCGGTGGAATGGGCACCTGCCGCTCAGTGGCTTTGCTCAGAAGCTGTACGGCGATCGCGTACAGGATATTGATGTGATCCACCGCAGACATTTCCACCATCTCCGCAATGGAAAAGAAGACGACAAAGTAGCCCTGCTGCATCATCTCCCTGCCAAACCGAGCCAGCAGCGTTGATTTACCGCAGCCTCGATGCCCAGAGAAAATCAGCTTGCCGTCCTGATCCGCATCATCGATCGCCTGCTCCAAGCGGGCCAGCGTGTCCTGCCCATAATCCACCCGAAAATCCTCGATCTGCTGTGCGCTCAATAGAGGAAACAAATCTAGATCACGGTAGGCTTGGCGGAATCTTTCCAGGAGCGATGCAGGCATGAAGAACGGTCATAATAACACTACTGCCATTATCATACCGACTAGTTAAAGCATTTTTCAGCTAAACCTGACTGTATTCCCCTCTTGGGAGGGGTTAGGGGTGGGTCAAGCCCCGATCGCACCAGGGTGTTACCTTCACCTGATTAAAAATAATTCAACGGATCACGAGCCACTGCATTCAACTGAATCTCAAAATGCAAATGGGGCCCAGTGACATGGCCTGTACTCCCCGACAAACCCACGATCGCTCCATCAGACAGTCGATCGCCGACTTTGACGAATAACTGATCGAGATGGGCATAGAGCGTTTCGTATCCTTTACCATGATCAATCACAATCTTTTTACCATATCCATCACTCCACCCCGCAAATACAACTGTTCCTGCTCCAGCCGTTCTAATAGGCGTACCCGTTGGCGTACCAATATCAATTCCCTGATGAAAACGCACATCGCCCGTAATCGGATGAACTCTGCTGCCAAACTTACTGGTAATAGGAAATCCTACGACAGGATTAGTAAACCCAAATGCTCGTTCCTCAGTGAGTTCCTCAGTAGGTTCCTCAACTGTTGGAGTTTCAGTGATAATAGGTTCCTCAATTTCCGGTATCACTTCTTCCTGAATATGCAAATTCACCGCATTGAGGGCTACATTGCTTTCAGTTCTTTCTGATGGCTTTGTCTCGGCTAAAGGGATAAAGTCCTGCCGGGTTTCTGAATGAACGGAAAGCAGATCTGAAGGGATGAGTTGGGGGGGAATAGTGGATTCAGAAGCGTTAGAACTGTAGGAAGCAAGATGGACACTCAAGCACAAAAGGGCTCCAATGCGCCAGATTGCATTCAGGGGATGAACCGACTGGTTCCGGGAAAGATTGGTTTTTGTCCGTCGCCTTCTGCGCCGATGCTGACGCTGCTGAGAGCAAAACCGTTTCAGTTGGCCAATTTCGTGAATTTCGGCTGGGGTCGTTGCGGATGTCCATGCAGGAATGGGGCAGGAGACGTTAGCAAGGGGAGAGATCTGGAGGGTATAACGATCGCGCTTGTCGAGGTTGGGGGGATAAATCCTCATTGGGGGTCGCTCGGTAGATGATAGATGTAAAAATAGCCCTACTAATAGGAAGAACGTCATGAAAACTGGCTAACGATGGGTGATCAATCGCTATACAATTGGCAATCCATTCAAATCAGGTAGCTAAATATAGAAGTAGAGAGCAGGGAACACCTTGCCGGAGTATTTCCTCAATTTCCTCAGTTAGACTTAGATTTATTGAGTCTGCTCCGTGTTGTTGCCTACAAACCACAATTACCAGATGAAGATAGAAAATTCCTCAAATCCGCCTTCAGCCTCATGAAAATTTTAAAAACTTACTGCTGGCATAAACCTACTGGACTCAGGTGGGAGCTTTCAGGAACCACGCTCCGAACTCATGGCGATCGTGTTACAAAAAATACAATTAATATGAGCCTGCAATTGGGTAGATCGACGATCGCCAAAAATCCAATTAAAATTGAGAGTAGCGAGATCAACTTGTCAAATCCCCTCTTTCAAGCGCAATGCTACCAGCGCAATTTGCGTTCAATGGGGGTCTACATCTGATCTCAATTACGGTTTCAATTTACCCACAAGCAGTGTGGTTTTTTACTGCAATTCGTACGATTTCTAACTCCCTTCTCTTCATGTTGAAAACCGTTAGAGACAGGCGAAGCTTGCAATTGATGAAGTAGTCATTGCTGAAAGATTACCCAAATACCTGACACAGCAGAAGCCTGAACTGCCTGCTGGAACTGAGCAAAACGAGGTGTTGAATCAAATGTTGAATTTATCTAAAGCGGAAGAATTTATCAAGCCAGAGGCGAACTGTCTGGCCAGCTATATTTTAGAAATGTTAACGGCCATTCACGTTAACGACTTTAAACAATCCTTTGCCCATTTACCCCAAGATCCCTATTTAGAGGGAGGCTATCGCTTCAGACGACTCTCCCACTTCAAAGTCGATGGCGATCGCCTCACCAAGTTACCCCATCGTCGTTTATTTCAAAGTCGAGAACACAATCCGCTCCTGGGAGATGTGGTGCGAGAATACGCAGAATTAGATGATGAATTAATTCAACTAGAGGATTTCCAACGGTTAATTTGGGAATTCTTTCAGTTTTGCCAGCTTTGTTCTACCTCTCAGGAAATTGGCGTTCACCAGATTCGCACAACTGCCTCTTCTGAAAAATTAGGGAATCCAGCTCCTGAAGGAATTCACCGGGATGGTGTGGATGTCGTCGGCATTTTCTCGGTCGATCGCCACGGCATTGGTGGTGGTGAAACCCATCTTTACAAAACCAAAGATACCCCTCCTGCATTTAGTAAAGTATTAAATCCAGGAGAATTTTTAGTATTCCGTGATGAACAATATTTCCACTACACCTCACCCGTGAATGCGACCACGGATGAGATGGGAACACGGGATGTCTTTGTCCTCACCTGCCCCGGACTATTTCCACCCGATGAAGCATAAAGCCAGACTCAACAGGAGCATATCATGACGATTCTTGATTTGGGCTGGATTCGATCCCAGTTCCCTGCCCTGCAACAGGAAATAAACGGGCATCCGATCGCCTTTTTAGATGGCCCTGGCGGAACCCAGGTTCCTAAACGAGTGATCGATGCGATCGGTCATCACCTGATCACATCAAACGCCAATTTGCATGGAGCCTTTGCCACCAGTGTCAGAACCGAGGCACTCGTGGAGCAGGCAAGAGGAGCCGTTGCAGACTTTTTGGGCTGTGACCCCGATGAGGTGGTTTTTGGCGCAAACATGACTACACTGACCTTTGCCATCAGCCGATCGATCGGACGAGACTTGCAGCCAGGGGATGAAATCGTTGTCACCAGCCTGGATCATGATGCTAACGTGGCTCCCTGGTTAGCTCTGGCGGAACGGGGAGTGGTAATTCGCACGGTAAAGCTGAACGAAGCGGACTGTACCTTAGATATGACCGATCTGGCGCATCAAATTACAGAGCGCACCAAATTAGTGGCGATCGGCTATGCCTCCAATGCGGTTGGCACCATTAACAATGTGGCTCAGGTGGTGCGGTTAGCCCATGCGGTCGGGGCAATGGTGTTTGTGGATGCGGTTCACTATGCCCCCCACGGCTTAATCAATGTGCGATCGCTCGATTGTGATTTTCTCGTCTGTTCTGCCTATAAATTCTTTGGCCCCATATCGGCATTCTCTACGGCAAGCGAGAACATCTGACCCGCCTCCACCCCTATAAGCCCCGTCCCGCTCCTGATGAAAGTCCCTTTTGCTGGGAAACGGGTACGCAAAACTTTGAAGGATTGGCTGGATTGGTCGCCAGCATTGACTACTTATCGGAATTAGGACAACAGGTTACACCCATTGCCACAAATCGCCGGAATGCCTTGATGTCGGCAATGGTCAGTATTCAGGAATACGAACGATCGCTCTCAGAGTACATGATTCCCCATTTACTAGAGATTCCCGGCGTTACCCTCTACGGCATTACCGATCCGACCAAATTTGCCTGGCGGACTCCCACGGTGGGGCTGCGGCTGACGGGCTATACTCCCTTGGAACTGGCCAAAGCATTGGGCGATCGAGGGATTTTCACCTGGAATGGCAATTTCTATGCGCTGAATTTGACGCAGCGATTGGGACTAGAATCCAGTGGCGGTTTACTGAGAATTGGCTGTACCCATTACAACACGATCGAAGAAATTCGATGGATGTTACAGGTTCTGCATGAGCTAGCGGTGCATCCGGTTGCTGCATAAAATCCTTAACTATTCGTTTCTGGTTCGCAGTCACCTCACGCTATCCTGCTGATTACATTCGTTGCCATACCGATCGCGCAACACTCGCCGCATCACCTTATTGGATGCCGTCCGGGGCAGGGACTCTACGATCACCAGATCCCAAATTTTGAAGAGTGGGTTAAGCTGTTGGGCGATCGTCTGTTGCAGCAGGGTTTTGAGTTCGGGAGGTGATTTTGAGTGGGAATCTGCCAAAACCGCATAGATAATCAGTCGATCGGGCCCGCCTTCTGGGGGAGAAAGGGCGATCGCTGCTGTTTCACAAATTTCTGGAACTGTATTGAGTGTCTGTTCAATCTCTGCCGAACTGACCTTAATCCCCCCCAAATTCATCGTGTCATCGACTCGTCCTCCCGTGCGGTAGTAGCCGTTGGGCAGGCGTTCGAGGTAGTCTCCGTGGTGGCGGAGGGGTATGGGGAGTGAGGAGCGAGGAGTGAGGAGTGAGGAGGAGGAAGATGGATCTTGGGTTAGTTCTATGTCTTGAATTTGAAAACTTAAGCTTGGGGGGTTGGCAAAATAGACTTGATGGTGATCTTTGTTGAGTAATTCGGTGGAAAGTCCGATCGAGGGGGGAATGATGAGTCCTTCTCCTTTGTGGGCAGGGCGATCGTCTGCGTCGAGAATGACAAAATCTAATCCCAGAGCAGGTGTAGTGAACGTTGAGGGAATGCAGGGCTGAACCAGAGTTCCTGTAATATAAGCACCGCCAATTTCAGTACCACCGCAATATTCAACGATCGGTTTATATCCTGCCAACGACATGAGAAATAACATATCTTGAGGATTGGAACATTCCCCTGTGGAACTGAAGACTTTAATATGGCTCCAATCCAGTCCCTGCATACAGTGGCTGACCTTCCAACTGCTGACCAGGCTCGGTACAACTCCCAACATTGTGACGCGGGCATCCTGAATGAATTGACCATAGCCTCGTGTGGTGGGTGCATCTTCGTATAGGGCGATCGTGGCTCGGTTGATTAAACTGGTATAGATTAACCAGGGGCCCATCATCCAGCCCAAGTTGGTCGGCCAGGCGATGACATCCCCTGGATGAATATCGTGGTGCAAATGCCCATCACTGGCGCATTTAATGGGGGTGGTGTGTGTCCAGGGAATCGCCTTGGGTTCGCCCGTCGTTCCAGAGGAAAACAGAATATTGGTATGGGCAGAGGGAGGCATGGGAACGGCATCAAAGCCTGGATTCGGACTGAGGAACTCCTTCCAGGCTAAATCGCCCGATCGCAGTTCTATCACCGAGTCTGAATTCTGGGACAGCATGATCGCCATTGGTGCATTTGCCTCAACCACTTTGGTATAGAGCGGCAGTTGTTTCCCGCAACGGTGAATCCAATCCTGAGTAAAGATCGCTTTGGTGTTGGCGATCCGGAGCCGAACTGCAATTTCCGCTGGTGCAAAACTATCGGCGATCGATACCACCACGCATCCGGTTTTAATGATTCCTAAATAAATCGCAACGGATTCAGCCGTCATCGGCAGATCAACGGCGATCGCATCCCCTGGTTGAAATCCTAAACTCACCAAACCATTCGCCACATGGTTCGTTAGATCCTGCAACTGCTTGTACGTCCAGTGTTCCAGAGATTTTCCTTCTCGCTGAAACACGATCGCAATCGCATCATCAGCCGCCTGAAAACAGCTTTCGACGATGTTTAGTTGAGCATCCACGCACCATCGGGGAAATTCTACGCCCTTCGATAAATCAACCAGCTGAGTATAGGGTTTCTGCAACCGAATTCCAAGCCGCTGAATCATGGTTTCCCAGAACGAGAGGCGATCGCGCACAGACCAGGCATGGAGTTCGGCATAGGAATGGATACCTAAATTTCTCATCAGCTCTGCAATGTTCGTCGCTTGAATCTGTTCATCCGTGGGAAACCAGGCAGGCGGACATCCCTGGTGAGCCTCCCAATTGGCAAACGTAATTTTGTACAACAGTTCATGCAGTGCAAACGGGTCAGTGGGTTTCAGCAAGTTTTTGCTAATTTGTCGCCAACATTCCACAGCCGATAATTGATCGAGCCACTGATTAATTCGCGGCAGTAACTCGATCGCCTTACCCCGCTCCACTCCACACTGAATCAGTTGCTCCAACAACACGCGCTTACCCATGTACTCCCTACTCCCTACTCCCTACTCCCCACTCCCCACTCCTCCTCAGGCAGGCAAGATGCCTGCGCTACGGATCTCCATCTCCTAGTACGGGCGCATTGCGATGCGCCCCTACCTCACCCCTCACTCATCAAACCATCCCAAAATACCGCGATCGCATCCAGAATTTCCTTGCCACCCTGAATAAATTTGGCGCGATCGAATCCGGGTTTGAAGTAGACTTCTTCCAGTTCTTCCAGGGTATGTCCCGCGTGTTGTGCTTCTACCCGGTTGTGCCAGGTGAAAAATGCGAGCCGCAGGTGGGGGTGTCGGGTTTGTTTAATGAGGGTGAGTCCATCTTCTAATTCTTGCCAGAAACCGGCTGCGGCCCAGTTTTCCACCGCAAAACTGGCTCCCTCTGCAATGTTAGGATCATCACTGCCGTAAAGCCGTTGCAGCTCATCGCAAAAATGCAGCGTACTGGAACTGCCATGCTTCCGTTTGCCAATATCCTCGTAGTGCAAATCTAACCCTTCTGCCACCGCAGTTAACCATTCAAAATGGGCTGCTCGAAAGCGACAAATACCACCATCGACCGTTCCTTCCGTGCTGACAAATTCTGGATCGCCTTCCCGGTCTTTTTCGGCTTCGGTTCTGGTGAGTTTCGGCTCTGTTGTGCCATCCAATTTCCGGTAGATTACGCCTAATTCATTCAGCAAAATTTCCCGACTGGAGCGGGATTGCTGAAGCGTTGGGGAATTAATCACTTTCAGCAGTGCTGCCACTAAAAATTGGTTGGAGAATACTGAGAATTGACGGATAAAATAACGGAGTTGCTCATCGGTTGCATTACCGTTCTGAAACCATCGAGTATATTCGTTATTCGTAATTACGCGATGCTGGAAAAACTCTCGATCGACCTGATTCAAGAAGTCTTGGAAATCCTCAACTTGCTGTTGGGTTAGCTCTCCCTGCTGGAAACGATTCTGAATCCGTGAAGAAATACTGAGATGATGGGGAGATGGGGTTAAAACTGAATGCATGAGGAGACTCCTTCTAACTCTATTTTTAAGATTTAAAACTTAATCACTCCAACTGTAGGAATAGTGCTGATCCTCCAGTTCCACCGCCTGTCGGGTCAACTGGAGCGGATGAAAAGTATCAATCATTACCGCCAATTCATCCGTTTGTTTTTGACCGATCGACCCTTCATACATTCCTGGGTGTGGCCCGTGGGGAATGCCATTGGGATGAATTGTGATGGACGATCGCTCAATCCCCTTCCGCGACATGAAGTTACCCTCTACGTAATAGAGAACCTCATCGGAATCGACATTGGAATGGTTGTAAGGGGCAGGAATGGCGAGGGGGTGATAGTCAAATAAACGCGGCACAAAGGAACAAATGACAAATCCGGGAGCCTCAAAGGTTTGATGCACGGGAGGGGGTTGGTGAATTCGCCCGGTGATCGGCTCAAAATCAGCAATGTTAAAGGTGTAGGGATAAAGATAGCCATCCCAACCGACGACATCCAGGGGGTGATGCTGATAGACGTAAGTGGTGATGCGATCGCGGGCTTTGATCCGCACTTCAAACTCACCTATTTCATCGTGGGGAATTAATCTTTCCGGCGGATGCAAATCCCGTTCATTGTAAGGAGAATGTTCCAGAAATTGTCCGTAGCGATTTAGATAACGGGCAGGCGGTTCGATATGTCCCTGAGCTTCAATCACCAGCATTCGTTGGGCAACTTCTGCATCCGGCACGATTCGCCACATTACCCCCGTGGAAATCACAATATAATCTCCCGAACAGTAAGGCAATATTCCATACTGACTCTCTAATACACCGCTGCCCTCATGGATGAAAATCACTTCATCCCCGTGGGCAAACCGATACCAGTAGGACATTTCCTGGTCAGGTCGCGCCACTGAAATACACACATCTGCATTCGCCATCAACGGAATTCGGGATGTAATCGCATCTCCGCTCTGGTTCACCTGATGCGTTCGTAAATGACGATGCCGTAGATGTCCAAAATCTTCAAATTCTAGTGCGATCGTTTTTTCCAGAAAAATCTTATGAACCTGGGTGGGCGGATACAGATGATACAGCAATGACTGGATGCCCGAAAAGCCGTGTATCCCCATCAGTTCTTCGTGATACAGCGAACCGTCCGACTGCCGAAACTGCGTGTGTCGCTTGGGGGGAACTGTGCCTAAACGGTAGTAATACGTCATGGTTTGACCTCATCCAGTCCGCTTCCTTTATGCGAGTTATAGGTTGCCACGGAGTGCCTGTTCTCGTTCGATCGCCTCAAATAAGGATTTAAAGTTACCCTCGCCAAAGCTCTGGGCACCGTGCCGTTCAATGATTTCAAAGAACAGAGTGGGGCGATCCTCAACGGGTTGGGTAAAGATTTGCAGCAAATAACCGTCCTGATCTCGATCGACTAAAATCCCTAATTCAGCCAGACAGGCGATCGGCTCCTTAATTTTGCCGACTCGCACTTCTAAATCCTCATAGTAGGTCAGGGGGACGTGCAGAAACTCCACCCCAGCCTGCCGCAATTTGATTACCGTTTCAATGATATTGTGAGTCGAGCAGGCAATATGCTGAATTCCTGCCCCCTCATGAAAGTCCAGATATTCCTGAATTTGGGATTTTCGTTTGCCTGAAGCGGGTTCGTTAATCGGTAACTTAATCTTTTTAGATCCATCCTGCACCACTTTAGACATTAAGGCGGAATACTCAGTAGATATGGACTTTTCATCAAAGTGAACTAGTAATTCAAAACCCATCGTATCGGCAAAAAACTGAACCCACTGATCCATCGCCCCTAACTCAACATTGGCAACGATATGATCAATGGTTTGCAACCCCATACCCTGATGATATGGAACTGAATTCTCCAATGAATCAGAAATAGCAGGCTGAATCAAAGAGGGAGGCTGAAATTCGGGGGCAAAAATTCCCTGATAGTGGGTGCGATCGACGAACTTAATCAGAACATCACCATAGGCATGAATCGCAGCATAGCGAAGCATTCCATGCTCATCCTCAACCACAGTCGGCGGAATCGCTCCGATCGCTCCCCTTGCCGTCACTTGCTTATAAGCATCCACCGCATCCGGGACTTCCAGGGCAATCACCGCCACATGATCCCCATGTTTGAGCACCTGCTGGGCGATCGGATGATCAGAACTCAGTGCCGTACTTAAAACAAAACGGATGTCGCCTTGCTCCATTAAGTAAGAAGCGACTTTGCGACTACCCGTCTCTAACCCTCGGTGTGCCGTATTAGTAAATCCAAAAAATGTTTGATAAAACCCTGCTGCCTGCCTGGCATTACCTACATAAAACTCAAGGTGGTCGAAGCAAAGAATTGGAAAAAAATCAGTCATCAGGTTCCTCCCAACTAGAGGAAATAGTTTGAAGAATTGCAATTGCCAAAACAGTGCGTAAACTTTTTTGACAATTTTCGCGTAGGTTGGGTTGAGGAACGAAACCCAACACTTGAATCTTGCACGCTTGTTGGGTTTCACTTTGTTCAACCCAACCTACAAAAGAACTGGAGTTTCAGGAGATTGTCAGGAAAGTCAATCCCAACCGCTGCAACTGAAAATCTATAGTAAAAGTTTGTAAACAAAAATATCGTTGCAACAATTGGACTTGAAGCGTTAACTGTGTTGTGCCAACTGTTTAGGGGATTTCCTGAGGCTTCTCAGAGCAGTTAATAAACTAAACTGAGAAGCCATAATTAGATTATAGATTTAACTTCCAGGAGTTGTATGGTAAGAATCGTTAACTTGTGAGCTTGACTCAGTAGGCGTGTTTTACTAGGGAAAGAATACTCTGTCATCTATAACTCTTGTGGGGTGGGCATCTTGCCCGCCCGGTCAACCAAGTAAAGCCATCACACAGGTTATTGATTCCTAACCCCAAGCTACTGATAAAATTTGGCTGCTTCATGTACCCACCGAAAGAAATCGCTTAAACCATGCCCCAACCCATGCCCAAATCACCGGAGCAACTTAAACTGCTTGACGACAAAGATCGGCTCCTCCTGCGACTGCTCCAGCAAAACAGCCGCATCAGCAGTGCAGAATTAGCCCGTCAACTCAACCTTTCGCCACCAGGCTTACAAAAGCGGCTCAAACGACTGGAGGAAAACGGCTTTATTGAGGGTTACGTGACGCTAGTGAACCGGGAAGCCTTGGGTTTAGATTTGTTGTGCTTTACCCAGGTGACGCTTTCGCATCAGCAACCGGAATGTGTGGGATTGTTTTGTGAACGAGTTAAGGATTTGCCGGAGGTGCTGGAATGCCACCATTTAACGGGGGAGTTTGACTATCTGTTGAAGGTGGTCGTTCCCAATTCCCAACAGCTAGAGCAGTTTTTGGCGAAGAAAGTCAGGACTTTACCGGGAGTTGATAAAATTCGCACCAGTATTGTACTGAGTGAGGTTAAGTCATCAACTCCTCTACCGTTAGAGACATCGGAGTAGAATTGCAGGGTGAGCAGTTGCACACCGAAGTCCAAAAACTGCATTGCAGAATTAACCGGATTAAATTTTCAACTTCCATTACATTGCGTTAGGAGGATGATTAGGAACGGTAAATTTTAAGTTATTTTACAACTTGTTGAAGCACCCGCGAATGAATTGCGGGCTATGGGGTGAAGTCCATTCAAATGGACTAATTCTCCAGCCCAATTCGAGCAGCCATTGTAGAGGGCAATGCTCACCGAAGGCTAGAAGCTTGCTAAAACGATTTTTCAGTCTGATTGATCAGACTTTTTCGATGTAGCCCGCAATTCATTCACGGGCGATCGCAGAACGAAGCCAAGATGTCAGTCAGACGAAATCTTGATAAACCCAAGATTGCAGGAGGTACAGCCCTTGACCTCACTTAAACCCCTTCTCTCATCGATCGTGGACTATGCTGGACTCTTCCCTCCCGCCCAGCTCAGTCTGCCTGAGGCAATGAAGATTTACGATCGCGCCCAAACTTCTCCTCACAGTTGGATGCTCGATCGGTTTGTGTTGCCAGCTTCCCGCTTAGCTGAGCTAGTGAACTTTCTGGCAGATTCTCAAGCAAAGGATTCAACCCAACCCTTATCCCTCAGCGTGATTCTTTCCAAAAATTGGGCAACTGAATTAGAGCAGCTTCGCCCCTTCACGGCAGGCTCTCACTTGAAAAAAACTAGTAAACCGATCGCCCTCAGCACCTTAGAAGTGGCTCCGCTTCCCCCCGCTGAAATTCAGGAAGTCTGTTCGCAGCTGCCGGATCAAGTCACCTCTTTTTTCGAAATCCCGTTTGATGCTGAGTTAGATCCTTATTTGCAGGTTTTGCAACAAACCAATGCTGCCGCCAAGCTGCGGACGGGGGGTGTTACGCCTGAAGCCTTTCCCAACAGTACCCAACTCTGTGGGCGGATTCTGGCTTTGGCTGAAGCTAAAATTCCCTTTAAGGCGACCGCCGGATTGCATCATCCCCTCCGCAGCAAGCACCATTTAACCGATCAAGCAGACAGTGCCAGCACCACCATGCATGGTTTTCTGAATGTGGCAATTTTGTCCGCCTTTGCCCACCAGCAAACTTTAACCCATGATGAAGGAATTGCCATTTTAGAGTCAACCTCGATCGCCTCTTTTCAGTTCACCGACACAGAAATTCATTGGCGCGATCGCGCTCTTTCCCTGGATGAAGTGATCCACTCTCGTCAGTTTTTCCGTTCCTTTGGGTCGTGTTCCTTCCAGGAGCCGATCGATGATCTCCATTCCCTAAACCTCCTATGACTTGTTCCATTGATGCCACCCACGATGTCAATTTGCGAAGCTGGGTTGAATCGGCAAACCAGACAGACACAGATTTTCCCATCCAAAATTTACCGTTTGGCGTGTTCCAACGTCCGGGCAGCCCTGAACCACCGCACATTGGCGTGGCGATCGGCGATCGAATTTTGGATTTAGCGGCTTGCTACGCCGTTGGACTGCTTCAGGATCTCCCGGAACCCCTACAGGTTGCCTGTGTTGCCTCTGTGCTCAATCCCCTGATGGCAATGGGACGATCGGCTTCCTCGCCTTTACGTCATCATGTCAGCCAACTCCTCCAGGCAGGCAACCCACCGCCCTCCGCCGACAAAATTCTGGTTCCGATGGCGGATGCCGAAATGCGAGTGCCTGCCCTGATCGGCGACTACACCGACTTCTACGCCTCCATTTTTCACGCTACCAACGTCGGTAAGCTGTTTCGTCCCGACAATCCCCTCCTCCCTAACTACAAATATGTGCCGATCGCCTATCACGGACGGGCTTCGTCCATCGTTGCCAGTAACACACCGATTCAGCGTCCGAGTGGTCAACGGAAACGCCCAGAGGATAATGCTCCTGGCTTTACCGCTTCCCAAATGCTGGATTATGAACTGGAGGTGGGCTGCTTTGTGGGCTTGGGAAATGAATTGGGAGAATCGATCGCCCTTGAGCAGGCGGAGGAGCATCTGTTTGGGCTTTGTTTGGTGAATGACTGGTCAGCAAGAGATATTCAAGCCTGGGAATATCAACCCCTGGGGCCCTTTTTGGCAAAAAGTTTTGCCACGAGCCTCTCTCCCTGGGTGGTGACGCTGGAGGCATTGGCTCCCTTTCGCAGTTCTGCCTTTACCCGTCCCGCAGACGATCCATCCCCCCTGCCCTACCTGACCTCCGCCGCCAATCAACAGTCCGGTGGAATTAACCTGACGCTAGAAGTATTCCTCTCCTCTGCCCAAATGCGCCAGGAAGGACGAGAACCCCTGCGCTTGAGCCAAACTAACTTTCAAAAAATGTATTGGACTGTGGCCCAAATGCTGACCCATCACACCAGCAATGGCTGCAATCTGCGTCCGGGAGATCTATTCGCCAGCGGCACCGTTTCAGGTGCAGAGGCAGGGACTCAGGGCTGTTTGCTGGAACTAACCCAACGCGGTAGCCAACCGATCGCCCTCCCCACCGGAGAAATGCGATCGTTTTTGCAGGAGGGGGATGAGGTAATCCTGCGGGGGTATTGTGAGAAAGAGGGTTATGTGCGGATTGGGTTAGGGGAATGTCGTGGGCGAGTGGTGAGTTGAGACAAAGTTGAAACAAATTCGTTGGTAGCCGAGCAATCAGGTGCAAGATTTCAACTCGTGACTTACGATCAAAATGAGATCGAGTTGGGATGAGGGCTGCTGTCGATGCCAGAACAGTTAGAAGAACGAGTTGCTCATTTGGAAGCTGAAGTTGCACAGCTAAAAAGCCAAGTAGAAAATAGTGCATCCTTTAAACCTTGGTGGGAGCAAATTGTTGGAACATTTGCTGATCATTCCGCGCAATCATGAGTGTAGTATTTGATGCTTTAGTTGTTGGTTCTGCTCCCGCAGGATTGTCCATCGCTGCTGCGCTTTGCCATCAAGGTTTGAACGTTGCAGGGTTAGCAAAAGCACCTCCTCCAGGAGAATGGCCAAACACTTACGGGATTTGGTGTGATGAATTAGAACCCATGAACATGACTCATCTGCTGAGTCATCGGTGGCAAAACTCCGTCAGTTACACGGCTAAGAAAAAAATTTTGCTGCACCGTGAGTATGGGTTATTCGATAATCTCAAATTGCAGTCCCACTTTTTGGAACAGTGCGAACGCGGCAAAATGTCGTGGTATCAGGGAACTGCTGCCGGGATTGAACATTTAGCAACCCATTCTTGTGTGACCACAACTGAAGGAACAACCGTGTGCGCCAGAATCGTGATTGATGCCAGTGGTCATCAACCGGCTCTGCTCAAAAGACCCCAAAACGATCGCACTGCTTATCAAGCCGCTTACGGTATTGTTGGCACTTTTTCAGCACCGCCGATCGAACCGCAACAGTTTGTTTTGATGGACTACCGAGCCGATCATTTATCACCTGACGAACGGCAAGAGCCTGCAACATTTCTCTACGCGATGGACATGGGAAAGGGGGTATTCTTTGTAGAAGAAACCTCCCTGGCAAACAGCCCTGCCGTTTCATTTGAGGTTTTGAAAGACCGTTTGAACAAACGTTTGGCTTTTCGGAATGTGCAGGTGAATGAGATTCATCACACTGAATATTGTTTATTCCCGATGAATTTGCCATTACCTTTTGTCAATCAATCAGTCATGGGCTTTGGCGCAGCAGCCAGTATGGTTCATCCCGCATCGGGTTATATGATAGGTGCTTTGATTCGCCGATCGCCCCTCGTAGCAAAAGCGATCGCTGAGGCATTGAATCATCCCCAAACTTCTCCTGCCTCGGTTGCAACCATAGCATGGCGTGCCCTGTGGCCAACTGACGAAATCCGAAAACACGCCCTATATCTGTTCGGGTTAGAAAATTTAATGCGGTTTGAAGAAGCAACATTGCAGGCTTTCTTTGCATCTTTTTTTCAATTACCGTTACCCCAATGGAGCCGTTTTTTAGCAAATACTTTTTCGACTCCAGAAATTCTGCAAATGATGCTGAAACTCTTTGCTCAAACAACGAATGATGTGCGCTGGAATTTAATTCGCTCTGCCTGGGGCGATCGCAATTTGTTGTGGGAAATGTGCAATCCTAAAGCGCATTACCTGAATTCCGCTCACAAACATTAGTCACGGTTCAAGCTGGGCATACTAGGCATAAATTTATACTTAAGATCTAGGATTAAACAACTTGCACAATGTTTTACTTTGCTGACTGGGCGGACAGGATGCCCACCCCACAAGCGTTGGAGCGATCGAGGGTTCACTGCTGCTTTTGTTTGGACAGAATCACCAGGGCTTTGTCGATGTCTCGAACTTTGATGGCGCGGAGGGCGGTGAGGAGGGAGCGAAGTAGGACGACTTCATCATCGGTGAGGGTGATCATGGTACTGACCACGATCATCGCCAATCGTTTGCTTCCAGGGTTCTGAGGTCTTGCTGGAAGTCTTCAACGCCGTAATGAATGGGGATTTTACGGCTACCTAAGATGCGTTGAAACTCCAGTTGGTTCATCTCTGCAAACTGACTGGCGGTGCCCAGAGTAATTTTTTCCTGCTGAAGTAGCAGAATGGCAATTTCGAGCTTGAGATCGGCTTCAGTAATGTGCGCCGTTTGCAGAAACTCATCGGGAATGATTAAACTCATGGTTCTAACCTCCGTCGTTTATTTGCCTTATTCCACTATCTCCTTACCCAAAAACATTCGTGTCATAGCGAACGCTGGGCTTGTTGACAACCATCGCTCAAGACCTCGATCGATTTGTTAACTTCTATCTATTATGCAGTCGCGGGCACAGGGGCAGTTGCTACTGCCCATCCCTCACTCAGGCTGATTCCGCAGTTCTCGGACAATTTCCTGCGCCAAATTTCTCGACCAGACGGAATCGAAGGGGCAGAGGATCTGCCGATTTTCAGGGGAAGTCCAGACGAGGGCATCTTCTACGTCAGAGATTCTGTAGGATTCGTTGAGCAGGATGCGGGTGAGGAGGTGATGCAGGGTTTTTGCCTGTTGGTCGGTGAGGGTAATCATGGGCGGAGTCCTGGTTTGGGTGAATGGTTTGCAGGGGAAGGTTTGAGGGACTGGGCAGGCAAGATGCCTACCCCACAAGAGTTTTAATTAGTTGAGGGTTTACTGCTGTTTTTGTTTGGACAGAACTACCAGGGCTTTGTCGATGTCTCGGACTTTGATGGCGCGGAGGGCAGTGAGGAGCGATCGGATTTGGGCAACTTCATCGTCGGTGAGGGTGATCATGGGTAAATCTCCATTAGGGCGTAACCCAGTAAGCACAAAGTTTCTGGGCGTTTTTCTTTGAAAGTATCTTACAAGAAAAATCTTATGATGGCAATTGCCCTATAGCCATATATGTAGATTACCCTCATTAGAACTCTGCTTAAGAGAAAATAGGGCTTATGCCAAAACGTAAGCCCCAAGTCAGGATCTATGTCTCTGAGGATGTTGATAAACTCCTCAAAATTATTGCTGCCGTTAAGGAAATCTCCGTCAATGCCCTGATGAATGAGGCGATCGAAGATTATCTGAATAAGCCTGATGTTCAACAGATCATCGATAAACACAGGTTGGATGACTTGGATTAAGAGTTAAGGTAAAGCGTAGGAACTGTAAATTTCACTCTGTCTGCTCAACTGCCTCACTACTCGTCTAATTGATTTGCACCTACCCCTTCTGGAATAACTTGTAGCGAATTATGTTATCTGAAGAACAGATTATCGAACTGATAGCAAAAGGCGAAAACGAAGCTATGGATTTTAAACGAGAATTAAGTTTAAAGTCTGCATCAGAAAAATCAGAACTAATTAAGGATGTTATTTCCATAGCTAATTCAAAGCATGATACAGGCTATCTCATTATCGGTATTGATGATAATGGTGATATCATCGGCATTGGCTCAATAGAAGAGGAAAGAATTCAGCAAATCATACATAGTTACATTAATCCGAGTTTGGAAATTAATTGTTACTTGGCTTTTCTGAGCAATAATTTATTAAAAGTTGGAGTTATTGAGATAAGAGGGTCTGAAAGACCTTATAAAGTTTCAAAGTCAACTGATAGACTGCTGCAAAATGATGTTTTTGTAAGACATGGCTCTGTTGTTGCTAAAGCTAGTCCAGAAGAGATTCACCAAATGTATAATCAATCTCGTATTCCTTCTGAAAGATTTGGCTATGTTCAAGCCGCAGAAGCATTCTTGAAATTGAATGATTTTCAAAGGGCTATTGATTCTTATTCAAGGGCTATTGACTTATTCCCTACAAGTGACTTATTTTTACTTCGCGCAAACGCTCATGTAAGTCTCTCTCATGCTCTTGAAAAAAAACGAGATCACTTTTTTGACTCGTTTTCTGATCTCAAAGAGAAGGAAAATATTACGCTAGAATTAGAAGAAATTAATAGTTCTATTGTGAAACAACGGGACAAAGCTCTTAAAGATATTTCAGATGCTCTTCTTTTAGGAGCTTCATTGTCAATCGAAAAACAAGCACGTTTTGAACGTCTTAAAATACTTGCTAATTTGGCAAAAGATAAAGATACAGAGGAATGGAATGAAGATCTTACTTGGCTGAAGCAACATACAAAAGATAAAGAACTTGGTAAAGTTCTTCTTTTGGAAGTGAGGAGAATTGAGTGTAAGAGTGACCCTTTTTACTATGCACCAGATGAGTATGCGATGTCACTACTGGATGAAATTCTTAGGCTTGGCTATGACCATGTGGATGTATACATTTACAGGATAGACAATCGTATTGGTGAGTGTAACTATGGGCTTGCTTTAAAGGAATCAGAAGCAGCTTTAAGTGTGACGAGTGAACATGACAAAATTTTAGAAGTGTTGTGGAGGCGCGCACGGGCTTTGTCTAGCATAGCTTGGGTTCATCCGAATCGATTTAATGAATTACTTGATTTATCCGAGGAAATTGACAAAAAATACGAAAAAAAGGAATTCGAAGGTTGGTTTGCAGGAATTATTGGAATTGAAGAAGAAATTCTTTGTAGATGTGCAATGGCATTAGAATATGGCGGACTTGACAAAGGAGAGCTAAAGAGAGCCTTAAGAATAGCTCAATTTTTCAGGAAATCGCTCTCAACATTTGAAGGGAAAAATCCTAGATTTGCAAGTATAATCCGTAAATTTTTAGATCACGTTACTGATACCGACGAAATGGAAAGGCGTTAATTTAACTAGAGAACTTCTGGAAATCGAGGGTGTTTAGATTTTTGTGTAAGCCTGAGAAACTCCATCAACATAGTATCCTTAAGCCATTACTGCCCAACCGTTTACGCTTCCTGAAACGGAAAAAATCGATCGTTGAATCGCCGCGATCGACTAATTACCTTGCATCGATCGTGATTTGCTGAACGAATCAGAGCATATTGGGGAGAAAGAGTTGATTCAGTGGAACCGCAATATCAGGAAATGCAACAGGGGTAAGTACCGTGTTGGCAGCCAGAAGTGTTTCCTGTTGATAGCCCTCTGAAGTCGGTTCCCGAAAGACGTAAACCTGTTGGGTATTCACATCCAAAATCCAGTAGTCAGCAATCCCTGCCCTGGCATAGATTAAGGCTTTTTGCTGCCGATCGCCCAGTAACGTAGAATCAGCCACTTCAATGATCAGGAAAATATCATCGGGTGTCGGATGACGATCGCCATACTCATTTGGGTCAGTGCGAACAACTGCAATATCGGGTTCCGGTTCTGATTTGGGTTTCAGCGTGACCGGCAACTGCATCCGCATATAGGCAACCGTTTCCAGCAGTCGATCCAGATAGCGAAACGCCCGTTGAGTCGTTGCCGCGTGGGGTGGCAATTGCGGATTCATCTCGATAATCTGTCCGTCTAATAGCTCAACGCGATCGGTTCCCGTCAAAATGCCAGCTTCCAGCATTCGATGGTATTCGTCCACTGTCCATTGTTTGGCTTTGGTTGGTGGCATCATGCATTCCCCTCATTCACATTCCATTGCTGGCGGTAGGATTGGGCAAAAAAGATTCACTGAGAATGTCAGCAATTGTAAAAGGGCATTGCTCTGAAATCGAGGCGATCGCCAGTCCCGTTTCGCTAGCGGCATTCTTCCGGGCTGAATCATACGCCTGTACCAGCACCTCAGATGGATAGCTCCTTAAACTGGGGCTGTCCTGCAAAATTTGGGCAATCTCTTCTCGATTATTGCGGATTGTAATTTCCCAGGATGCACTCCGATGAGAAGGTTGATACTTCCATTTCAATAGATGCAGCAAAAGCACCTTGAGCCTGCTCAAAATTTCGCGCTTATCTCGCTTGCTCATGCTTTCCAACTCATCAATTAAGTTGTCAACATCAATCTCCTCAAAACGCTTCGCCTTCAACAGTGCGATCGTCTCTTCAATCCAACCGTTGAAATCCTCGTCATAGCGAACGCTGGGTTTGTTGACAACCATCGCTCAAGACCTCGATCGATTCGTCACCTTCTATTATGCGGTCAAAAACTCATTCAACTCATCGAAGGGACAGAGGATCTGGCGGTTTTCGGGAGAAGTTCAGAGCGGGGTAGACCTGCATCAAAGTTTTGGGACTATTTTTCAGGCATGATAACGGGAATCTCCTGATTTCGGTGCTTTCGATAAACTCTGAAATCGCTGTCCAGCGTCAAAATCCTGCTTTTAGGATATTGCTCTGTCATTCTCACTAAACAGGCATCTGCTAGCGACATGGGGACGTTTTCATAGCGAGCAACCAATTCCTCGATTGCTTGTACGTCATCCGAAAGACAAAAGGGAATTTGTACGGCTCCTCGATTGATCAGCGATAGCACTGCGTCTTGACTGCGAGAATCTCGTTGCAATAGGAAACAGGCTTCTGTAATGACTGCTTCACAAGTTAGGAGTGGAGCGGTCACAGGGGTTACAGTTGCTACTGCCCATTGATGGAATCGGTCGGCTTTGCTCAGTAGGGCAACTAACACACCTGTATCGAGTAAAATCTGGGTCATGATTCGCCAAAACCTGCCATGTAGCTTTTATCGGTAGACAGGTCAGGGGGCAATCCTTCTAGAGAACCAATTAATTCTCCAGCGACTTCGAGAAAAGAGATGGGGTGATCTGCCGTTGCAGGTGGTTCGGAGGAGACAATGGAGGTTTCATCAATCACCAATACAACTTTGAACGTTCCAACCGGCAAGTCTTCAGGTAACTGGATCTTGAGTTCCTTGCTCGGTGTAATGGTGGCGATCGTTTCAACCGTTTTCATTGTGGTGTTTCCAGAACGTTAGCTTTACTCTAGCAAGGTTTTCTTTGCGATCGACTCAAATTGCCCGGTCTGCTCAGGTATGGGCGCGATCGGTTTTCCAATTTCTCTGGTTGTTCAGTTAATCGGTCATTCCAACTTCTAGACTGGGCAGGCAAGATATCTACCCCACTAGAGCTTCAAGCCGACTAAACGCCGATCGCACTCCACTAAGGCTAATTCCGCAGTTCTCGGACAATTTCCTGCGCCAAATTTCTTGACCAAACTGAATCGAAGGGACAGAGGATTTGACGGTTTTCGGGGGAAGTCCAGACCAATGCATCTTCTACATCTGAGATGCGGTAGGTTTCGTTGAGCAGGATGCGGGTGAGGAGGTGATGCAGGGTTCTTGCCTGTTCGTCGGTGAGGGTAATCATGGGGGGAGTCCTGGTTGAAGGTGAATGGTTTGCAGGGGAAGGTTCGAGGGACTGGGCAGGCAAGATGCCTACCCCACAAGAGTTTTAATTAGTTGAGGGTTTACTGGTGGTTTTGTTTGGACAGAATCACGAGGGCTTTGTCGATGTCTCGGACTTTGATGGCGCGGAGAGCGGTGAGGAGCGATTCCTTCGGATAGCTTCGCTAACGGATTTGGGCGACTTCATCATCGGTGAGGGTGATCATGGGTAATATCTCAATCAGGTTTAGTTGATATTATCCGCATATTCGCAGATACGTAAGAGTGAGTGAGAAGATCTTACTTGTACTTTTGCGGCTACATTGACGAGTGAGTCCCAAGAAAAGACCAGAATTGAGAATCTACCTGGATTCTGACTTAGATAAGTTGGTCAAGACGATCGCCACGATTCGGGAAGAATCGATTAGTGCTGTGGTAGCTGAAGCCTTAGAGTTGTGGCTGCAACAATCTCAGCAGCAGGAAATTATTGAAAAGCACAACTTAGATGAGTTGGATTGAAGGGATGGGGAGGGCGATCGGGAAATCAGAAATGTGCAGATATCTGCTGGTATTTGGGGCGATCGGGTAGCTTCCTGTTTAAGACATAAAGACATAACTGACATAACCGATCGCCCATCCCAAACTTGAGGCAAATCACAGGTTTGTTAAAATACGGACAGAGCTTAAGATTCTGCGAGGGTTTATGCGATCGATCGAGCAACTGACAGAGGAAATTCTTGCTCTTCCTAGCGCGTCTAGAGCACTCTTAGCAGAAAAGCTCATTGAAAGTCTGGAGTTTGATATTGATCCAGCTATTCAAGCCGCTTGGATGACTGAAGCAAAAAAACGACGAGATGAGATTCGGGACAGCATTGTGCAGCCCATTCCAGGAGAAGAAGCGTTGGCTCAAGTCAGGCGGCTACTTGAACAATGAGATACGTCTTTCACCCTGACGCACTCACTGAATATGCTGAAGCCGTTCAATACTATACGCAACAGCGGACTGAGGTTGCCCAAGCTTTTATTGATGCGATCGAGGATGCGGTTTATCGAATCAGAGAATCTCCTACACGCTACAGGGTGATTGATGAAGAGATTCGACGATGTATGACCCGTAAGTTTCCCTATGGAATCATTTATACAATTGAGCAAGATTACATTTTGATTTTGGCGGTAATGCATTGCAGTCGGGAACCTGGATACTGGAAGGATCGAAGATAGAAGAATCGAAGATAAATTTAGTCATCATCAGTCAATCCATCGTTTCAAGGGTCGGTGGTTGCTGTATGCCAAAAGCCGATCGCACTCCACTAAGGCTGATTTCTCAGTTCTCGGACAATTTCCTGTGCCAAGTTTCTTGACCAGACTGAATCGAAGGGACAGAGGATTTGGCGGTTTTCAGGGGAAGTCCAGACGAGGGCATCTTCTATATCTGAGATGCGGTAGGTTTCACTGACATGAGCAAACTTTAGACTTTGATGATTATTAGATGAAGAATCCAGCATTTTAGTGTTTGTCGCTCCACGCCAAGGTTCATCTGTACTATAATCTAAAGGAAATTTTAAACCTTGGTGGGATAAATATGGAAATCAATGTCCAATGTCAGCGGATTTTGGAAGGGATTGAACAATTAGAAAAATATCTTCAGGAGAAAATTGCGAAGGAAGCATTAGACCTAGACTCGAACTACGAGACAACTAGCAATCAAGAGCTACTATCAAGGTTGAAGAAGAGCCTGCTTCAATACACAGATCGTGGCAAAAATCTAATTTATGTTGGTTTTATGGGCCATTTCTCAGCAGGCAAATCAAGCACTATAAATTCCTTACTTGAGTTGCAAGGAAATTCTGAAGAGGCTAGAAGAGTAGGATTAAATCCTGTTGACAAATCAATTACTCTGATTACTCACAGCGAAAATAAGGATTCAATCTTCAAAACCACTAAGGAAGGCTTGATTTCAATTAGAGCGAGTTTTATTGATAGTGATCTATTGAAGAATGTCGTAATAGCTGATACACCAGGAATTGGTGATCCAATTCTTGCAAGTGAGATAGCAAGAGATTTCTTGCCAATTTGCGATCTAATAGTTTATTTTTTCTCTGCTGCTATTCCCCTTGATAGCTCAGATGTTCCTCTATTACAAGAAAAGTATTCACAACTAGCTTTTATTCCTATGCGCTTTGTTGTCACACGGGCAGATGAGTTCAAAAAGAATCATGGACTCCCTTTTAGCAAGGAGAACTTCAATGAAGAGCAAGCTAATATTTTTTCAAATGAGTTAATTCAAAGAATTAATTTATTGTTTAAAAATGATTTTTATATTGACGAGAGTCATATAACCCTTATTGATAATAAGTCAGGATTTAATATGGACTATCTTCGCAATGTAATTCTTGGGTTCTCCAATTCATCTGATATACAGTCGCAAATCAATATACATAGCCACAAAATCGTCTATTTTAGGGATAGCGCAGAGAAATTAAAGGAGTTCTTTCGTTGCTTTCTGTTTAGCAAATTAGAAATATTGTCCAGAATCATCAAAACTTCAGAGAATAACATTGAGCATTTTCAAGGCAAAATTCGTTTGACTAATAACGCACTTACCGAGTCTTGGAACAAAGTAATGTCTTCAATTTATAGAATAGAAAATGAGATTTATGGACGAATTGCATTAGCTCCTGAGATTCCTGAGCCGATAGACTTAATTTTTAGAAATAGCAATTCAAATTTCTTGAATTTTAAGCTCAGAAATGAGGCTGAAAGAAGAGCGAATTTAATTGTATCTGATATTAGGCAGGACGTTATATTGTCGGTTCGGAATGATGTTTTAGATAAAAGACGCAAAATCAATAGTCTTCTATCACTTAGGAATTTTTCTGATTTTGAACCCTTAAAACTGAACTTTTCAGATTTACAGAAAGACAGAATGTCTAGCCGTATAGAGCTTTTGCCGACAACAGATTTTTCCAGTGAAGCATTAAAAATTCGAGGAGACGCTGACAAGAATTTAGAGCAATATCAATATGAATTGAGAGTTACATTGGAAGAATTAAAACTATTGTTGACTGAACAACAACCAGTCAAAGAGTATAAGTTGCTATTAGACCAAGCCATCAAGAACCTTAATAATGATTTTGATGTCTATTTTGAGAGTATCAAAGTGTATAGAAGTGGTGTATTTTCGCTTAATGTCAAAGAGGCGATATCGAAGCTTGGTCTTGGTCGGCGGATGGATGAATTAGAGGCTGATGAATTAACTAATGAACAAAAGGAGATAATTAAGCAAGATGCTCAGAAACATGTTTTTCCAGGTGCTTCTCAAGTTTTTTTAAATCCTTTAAAAGATATAGCTAGTTTGCAAACACGCATTGAAGAGCTTCAACGGAAAAACAATTTATTATTTATGAAAAGGGGCATTGTACTTGATGATTTATTAGAAACCTGGAAGAATACTGAGGTAGACAATATCAAATCTCAAATAATTAATGAGGTAGAAACTGCCATTAATAGTTTTGAGCAAGAAGTAAATAATAAGCTACAACAGGTACTTACTAAATTTGTTGATGAATGGGAAGTTGAAGTAAGCAAACTGAGATCTGAAAGAAGAAAGCGTTTTTTGAAATTCACTGTATCTTCTGGCTTAATTGGCTTATTTTTGTACTTTGCGTATGTCTTTGGTGCACAAAGAGAAACAGCTAACAATTTTTTTGTGACACTTTTAGTTGGTTTAGCAATCAACCTCTTTAGTGATTGCATAGGTTTTGTTCTGGCAAAAACAACAGACAAATTTCCAAGAAATCTTAAAGCGAAGGAGAGTACTATACTTGGTAAGCTCCGTGATGAATACTCGAAAACAATCGATGAAAATATTACTAAACTTCAAAACTCAATAGACGTAGACGGTGAAGATTTATACACCTTTTGGAATAAGCTCTTGGTGACCGATCTTCAGAAAGTTTGGTTCGAAAAGAGGAAGGCTTTTATTAATGATCTGAAAGCAAATATTGAGGTTTACTCTGAACTTAAACGAGAGTATTTGCAGATTGTTGATACTGCTACAGAGTCAGCATCAAGTTACTTTTCTGACCCAAATAGTAACCTTGAGAAACTAGTTGAATTTTCAGATGGACTACAGAAAGATTTAATAAAACCATCATTTGACTTACTAGCTGAAACAGAGAAAAATCTCAATACCGTTATTCAGAACATTCAGGAGGTTAATTTTGTTTAGCTTTCAATAATCTGTTGCTGACGAAAATTGCTGAAATGCCACATTCTTCAGCAGAAGAATAGATGAAGATTTCTCAGGAAACCCTAGCAACTCAATCCGAGTCACACAACTATAGGCACAACTCCTGGTTTCAATCGCGCGATCGGTTATGACCTTGATCACCGTTTCCTGTTGCTTCACTAAACCAATCACATAATTCGTATCCAGAAGAAACCTAGCTCCACTCATCGCGCATTCTTCTCTGGAGTTCGATCGGATCTTCATTAAAATTTGGCGAATCTTTCAAAATTCCAGCATAGTCTAACAGAAGCCCTCTGGCTGGGTCTGCCTGCTTCGCAGTGGAATCCAAAGTCGGATTTTGCTTCACCTGGAGTTGAGTTTTTTGTTGTAAAGACTCAATAAACGTCAATACTTGATTGACTTCTTCTTCTGGCATTCCTTTCACCAATTCATAAACCTTCTCGGCTGCATTCATATCTCCTATGCCTCCATCAGAGGATTATCACTCATCCTGCCTCATCGTCCCCCTGTCAACTCCTGAAACCACGTATCCCTGGAAAGCTCCCCAAAACTGGGTTCCGTCTTCGCCTCCCGTCCATAGCGCGGATTCAGTTCGATCGCCTTTTCTAAACTCTCCAACGCCAGATCGCTTTCTCCCTGAATGGCGTAGCAGGTGGCTTTATTGTAGTGGGCACTGGCAAAGTCCGGTTTGATCTTAAGAGCGCGGTTCAGGCTGGCGATCGCTTCCTTGTCTCGTCCCAGTTGCAGCAGGACGTAGCCGCGACTATCCCAGGCTTTGTGGGATTCGGGGTTGAGTTCAGTGGCTTTGTCCAGGGATTCCAACGCTTCCTCGTTGCGATTTAGCTCAATCAAAGACAGTCCCCGGTTCAGCCATGCCACCGGGTTTTCCGGTTCCACCTGCGTGGCGCGATCGAAGGCAGCAAAGGCATCCTCTGGGCGTTGCATCGAGCCGAGCATCACTCCCCGGTTAATCAATGCCTCATGGTAATCCGGCTTCAGTTCGATCGCCTTATCCAGCGAAGCCAGGGCATCATCAAACTGCTTCAACCGTCCCAGGGTAATGCCCCGATTCAGCCAGACCTTTGCCTCCTCCGGCTGGTAATCTACAGCGCGATCGAAGGCAGCCAGAGCCGCATCGTACTGCCGCAGTTCCTTCAACACAATCCCCTGGTGATACCAGACGTTGCCGTTGTTCGGCTCCAGTTTCAGGGCGCGATCGAAGGCGGAGATGGCTCCCTCGTAGCGTTTCATTTCCTCCAGTGCCATACCCCGCTGAATCCAGGCGTTAGCATTATTGGGCTGCTTGGCGAGTACCTTATCGTATTGTTCGATCGCATCCTCATAGCGTTTTTCTGCCACCAACTGTTCCGCCTGCTGGAAGTACTCCTCCACGGTGGTAAACAGATCCGGCTGGGCAGATTTGAGAATTTCAAACTGTTGGGTTAGGGTATCCAACCGCCGCTGCACATCTGCCACAAAGGAGTCGGCAATAAATTGGGGCGACACCTCCGAGAGCCGTTTCATAATCTCGGCTTTTTCCGTTTGCGCCTCGGACTGGAGGGCATTCAGTTGGGTAGCCACATCCGATTCCAGCCGCTTCAGGTTTTCAATCACATTCGACTTCTCCGATTCAGCCCCGGATTGCAACTCGGTCAGCTGTGCTGCAAAGCGAGATTCCAGCCGCTCCAGGTTTTGGCGAATTTTCTCCCGCTGTCCCTGCACATCAGATTTCAGGGTAGCGAGTTGCGCCACCAGATCCCCTTCCGATTTCTCCAAATTCTGCAAAAGCTGATCGCGCCGTTCTCGCGCCACCCCCTGGAGTTCTGCCAACTGCCCCTCCACCTCGTCTTCCATCCGCTTCAGGATCTGGCGTAACTCTTCCTGCTTCGCCTGCACATTCACCTGCAAATCCGATCGCCTATTGGCAAAGTCGGTGTCGATCTGCTCTAACAATCGCCGCAATTCTTCCTGTTTCGCTTGAGCATCCACCTGAACATTCGACTTTTGCAGCGCACAATCCCGCTCCAGTTGATCCAGCAACTGTTGCAACTCGGACTTCTTCGTTTGGGCTGCGGTTTGCAACTCAGACTGCTGACGGGCAAACTCAGCATCCAGTCGGGTCAGGTTTTGCTGAATGCCTTCCCGCTGGCGTTTCACGTCTGCCTGGAGTTCGGCAATGCGGGCAGCAAACTGGGTTTCTAGCTGCTCCAGGGTGCGACGCACCTCCTGCCGTTGGGTTTCCGTCTGCGATTGCAACTCGTTGCGCTTATTGGCAAATTCCGCCCCAAGCTGTTCCAACTCCCGCCGCACCATGTCCCGCTGCATCTGCACATCGTTTCGCAACTCCGATCGCCCCACGGCAAAGTCGGCAGCAAGCTGATCAATGTTTTGGCGCAGGGAGTCCCGCTGGGCATGGATATCCGTTTGCAACTGAGCCACCTGGCTGGTCAATTCCACCCGCAGCCGCTCCAGCCCATCGAATAGCTCTACCTTGCGGCGATCGGCATCTGCCTGGAACTGAGCGAGTTGATTAACAAAATCGGACTCCTGCTGCTGGAATCGTCCGATCGTTGCTTCCTTGTGCTGCTGAACGTGGCTTTGGGCATCTTGGCGCAGTTCTGCCAGGAAGGGTTCCAGCTCGGCTTCTAAGTGCTGTAACCGCTCAACGGTTTGGTCTTTGCGGTGCTGGGTGTTGGTCTGGAATTCCAGGAGCCGATCGCCAAATTCAATTTCCGACTGCTCCAGGGTTTGCAGAATTTCGCTCTGGCGGGAATGGGCGGTAAGCTGCAATTCCGAGAGTTTGGCGGCAAATTCTGTTTCTAGAGATTCCAGCTTATGTTGGGCAGCTCTCAGTTGGTTGTCGAGTTCTGCTGCCGTCTCCTGCTTGCGCTGGGAAATGTCGGTGATGAGCTGAGCCACATTCTCCCGCTTCGACTCAATTTCTTTCTGGAAGGTTTCCGCATCTTCCCCTAAATCAGCGGCATAGTCTTCATACTCCTGCAATAGCTTCTTGACTTCCGCCTTGGCATGGGTAATCTGGCTCTCCAGATCCCCCAACTCCTTCAGGTGAGACTCCACAATCAGCGTCACTTCCCGAATCACCGATCGCCGCAGCAGATATAGCCCGGTCATCGCCGCAATCAACAACAGCGACAATACGACCAGCATCACATTGAACAAGGTCGTGGTCTGGTTCAATTGCCGCAATCGTTCCAGCTCTGCCTGTTCGGCAGCGGTGAGGGGTTGGTCTGGCGTAACCTGAGCCAAGAGGATCTCGTTCGCCTGCACCGTTTCCGCAACGGGGCGATCGCCTCCGGTAGGTCGTAGACCATCGGGTTTAGCCTCTGCCGCACCGCCCATGAGCAGGAGTACGGATAACAGAACACCACTGTGTCGCGCCAATGCGAAGCCCTCTAGTTGATTGCGCTTCATCGAGCCTTCCCTTGTCTGCTGGGTTAATGATCCTACCTGGATATCCAGATACTTAGATATATAGACAGGAGTTGTCTATCTTTACAAGGGTAATCAAATTTGGGCAGGTTGCGGAAGCTTATGATACTGCGGATTCCCTCACCGTTGCATTGGCGCATTAAAACCAGCCATCAAACCAGTAATGATTACCGCTTTGCACAACCAGCAAAAATCCAGTGGGTTATGGTTAGCGGTTGCCAGATTGATTGCAGTACCAGTAGAGAACAAAAATCCGCTGCACCACGATCGTTATATAGTGATGTGTTATACAGCAATGCGACGTTGCCATTGTTCCCTCGTGATTCGCCACTCTACCTCGTTCCAACCTTTTTCGGCCATCCATGTCGAACTCGCCGGATAGGTAGCAACGACTTCCGCTCCGACCCACTCTGCCAACCGAGTAATCCGCACGTTTGCACTTACCGTAAAGCCAGAGATCACCTCTAGTCCGAGTTCTCCAAACCCAAACTCAAGCAGGGCACGCCCAACCTCGATCGCGTAGGCATATCGTCCCCAGTAGTTGGGTGCAAGTTCAATCCCCAATTCCATCTCACCTGCATCATACCCTCTTCCCCGCAGTCCGCCGCAGCCGATAAGCACGGAAGGTTCACGCCGTTGCACAATTGCCAGTTGGTAGTTGAGCCGAGGATGCTCAGAAGCCCATGTGCGAAATGACTCAAACAAACGGGTTGAATGTTCGAGACTAGCTTTACTGGGTTCGCGGAAGACATGACTGCGAGGATCAGCTTGATAGTCTAAGAATGACGATCGATCTGCCTCAATGAAATCACGCAGCAAAAATCTTTTGGTTACAATCTCCATATCAGCAAGCTTAATGTTGGAACTGTATAGCGTTCCTGGTCAGCGGTTACCAAAACTTTACAACACAGCCAGCTTCAGGAAATCTGCTGCACCAGGGTGTTAGCTGACAATTGTGTTCTGCTGCAACCATTCTACAAATCCCTCACGCTCTAATTTGCCCGATGCGATCGCCAACACAACACGCTCTTGTTCATCTACAGAGGCGTTGATTTCCAACCTATTCAGAACAAGAAAAGTCTCCGTTGCAGCATGATCTGTACGCTTGTTCCCATCTACAAATGTGATGATTCATGATGATCGAAAACCCTAATTTCAGTAGATCACAAACCTTGTTTAGATCCCCCCTAGCCCCCCTTGAAAAGGGGGAACCGAGCCGAAGAGGGGTTGAAGTCCCCCTTTTTAAGGGGGATTTAGGGGGATCAACCCCAGGGATCCCTGTGAAACGAACCCATTTTAGATCTACTGAATTTTGCTGCTTTCTCCAGCAAACTTGGGTACAGATCTTCTCCACCAAACGTCATGCGGAGTTGGGCGATCGCTGATTCTAACAAACCCATATCTCGGATACCTAACGCTCCACCGGATTGCTCAAGAATCCTGTGGTGCAGTTCTAATATCTCTATTAATGTCAAATAGCGGATCATGCCAAATGCTGATACAGTTCAGCATTCTTCATCAGCACATAATCAGCTGCATTAACAAAATCACCTTTTTGCAGATTTAGCCAATCTTCCAGGCTCGCCTTCAACAGCACTTCAATCGCAATGCCATGTACTTTTGCCAAATCCTGCAGCTTTTGGAATTGGCTGTCTGAAAGATCAATTGTGATAGAAGTCACAGCGATCGCTCTCCAAATGTTTCTGAGTCAAGTTTAACATTCACTCCTACCCGATAACCTCACTGTACTGCCCCAGCCAAAAACGAAGCCAGCTAACGTTGAAGTTGTGCGGCGGCAGACAAGCTTGAATTCTCACCGATAACCTCTGTACCGTCCGCACCAACGCAGTGTTAGCTGGCTGGCAACAACACTACTTAGGCTTGGCATGGATCATCTGCTGGAGGATGCAACCCAGTTTGTATCCAAAATCGTCTTGTTTCTCGAATAGAATCGTTTTCTGGATAACGGATATCATTCAAATCAAGCCGCAGGCAAGTTGCACGACCAATGGGCGTAGTTCCTTCTATAACAACGCCTTGATTTAGCCAAACAAAATGCTCTTCCCACTTTTGTTTACGAGGATTGAAAATAGGAACAATCTCCTGAGTATCTGGATCAATGCCAGCTACAAAGTTATATCGCCTCTCATTGCAACGACGACAGGCAAGTGCAAGATTATCAAGTTCATCAGAACCTCCCAAAGATTTTGGAATGACATGATCAACGGTAAATCGATTGGCACTCAGCCGCTCCGGTGAATGACAATACTCGCAGACATATCTGGCGCGCTCTCGAATAGCTTGCTTGAGTTCGTCACTGATTGGCATTTTGAGCAGCAAGCATCGCGTTGATATGGGTAAAAATACGATCTAACTCTCCGATCGCATCGAGTTCAGCAATTTCATCAGGCGTGATCTGATCGGCTTTTTTCTGTTCCAGAAGATTCTCCATTCGCAGTTGAAGAGACTCACTGAATTTGAATAAATTCCAGTTATCAACTTTTTCGAGTCGGATTTCATGGATTAAAGAAGATGGTTTATTAAGAGTTGTAACCATTTAGCCCCCATTGCATTAAATTTTTGCGAACCAGTCTGTATCGACTTCCACTGACTCAATTACTGTGATCTTGACACCAAGCCCCAACTCTTTCAAGCGTTGAACTAACTGCTCCCCATCGATCAGATCGATCGGCGGTGCCCCATCTCGTGTTGCCTCCTTAATCGCATCTCTGGTGAATGTGCCAGTCGTGATAAATAATCCCTTGTCAGTGCGCCCTTGCATGGCTCCACGAAAGTCTCGAATTTGACCCGCCGTGACTGAACCTTGATAACGTTTACATTGAAAAAGCACATGAAAGCTCAGGAAACCGTTAATTCGAGCAATACCAACTCCATCTATTCCACCGTCACCAGACTTTCCTGTCACTTGAACTTGGATAAACCCCGACTCACGCAGTAGACGTTGTGCTAAACGCTCAAACGCAGATGGCTCAAGTGTTAGCAACATTTTGTGCAACTGTTGATGCCATGCTAACTCTTCGAGGGTTTCGATGGATTCAACCGTTTCAGTCGTTGGATCTGAAGGAACAGCCTTGCTCTTCTCTGTATCTCGAACAGCTTTAACAATTTCTTTGGCATCCAGGTCGTCAGGATTAAGCGAGGTTGAGACTAATGACCAGACGCCGCGTGCTGAATTTTGCAAAAGCCCGTATTTCTTCAAATAGGTACGGCTCCAAGCAAGACGGTACTCAACTTCGCTTTGGGAGGTACTGCCATGTGAAATTTCAAGCACCTTATCCGGCAAGTTAAGAATTTGGACTACTTTGTCGTAGATTTCCTCAGTTGTCCCAGACCCACCCAGAATTTGCAGAGCCTGAATTGTGGGTATGAACATTGAATCAAATGTTGGGACTGAGGAGGCGGATCGCTTCATACAGATGAGCCGATTTACAAAAATGCTGCTTTGTCAAATATAAATCGCTACTCAAAATATGTAACTGGTTTGCGATCGCTCAACATAGCTATTCCCACCGATAAGCTGGATGTACACCCCAACCCAAAAACGAAGCCAGCTAACGGTTCGGGTCAGCGGTTGCTGATGTCTTTGCATCGCACCCAAGCGGCTTCGGTCAATCCGCTGCACCCGAATGTTAGCTGACAGTTTCCGTGATCTACTTAATCAACTCAATCTCGCTTGGTCGCCACGTCTTGTCGAACCAGGGCTGTAGCGGTCCATAGAGCCGCAGAAGCGTATTCCATCCCTTGCCAGGGATGGTTTGCACCCAGTTGTTTTCCTTGCCAGCGGGAGCCTGAGGCCCAAAGTACACATCCACTGAGCCATCCGGGTTAATCAACACCGCCTCGTTCTGGCTGGTGACCGCTGGCCATTTCTGATCGGTCTGGAGCATAGAGCGCGTCTGGTTGTCGTAAAGGATCACCGACCAGAACTGCTTGACTGGAACGTTAGGCGGCAGATGCAGCCTGTAGTTTTTGCCACCGTCCAGCGGATTGCCTTCAGCATCCACGAAAGCCGCCATGTACTGTGACCCCTCGCCGACGGTCTTTGAATCCATCGCGGGCGTCACGCCGGTAGCGTAGAAGAAGAATGCCGCATAAGCATCGAGGATTCGCACGCCGTCCTCCTCGAACTTGTAACCGCCATAGAAGCCGGAGCGCCAGGCGCTGTTCGGGTAGTAGTAACTCTCCTTGATCCGCAACCGATAATTGATGGCGCGGGCCGTGGCATCACCAACCACGGCAGCTTCGGCAAGGATCTTTTGCATGCGCCCATCGGGCGCAAAGGGCTTGCCTTTCTGAATGCCAATCGAGGCGTACAGACCAAGCGTGATTGGATCAACCGAATCGGTCGGCTCTTCCTGTACAACCTGGTTGAGGTACTCCCAGAACCCATAATCTGCTGGGGCCAGGGTGCTGAATGCTCTGCCGGAAACATGTACGAACTTTAACTGCGGCGGATTGGCGGCGTCCTCCAACCGATAGATCTTCGTGTGCTGCTCCACGAGATCTACTCCTGGTTTCGGATCTCCATCAACCAGGAAAGAGCGCCAGGGAACCCAGACACTGAAAGTCGCTGGGCGCACGACAAAGTAGCCAGACGGCACATTGCCCTCATAACCTGGCGGCAGGATCAGGTACTTGCCTCCTTCCCCCTTGTCAGGGCCGACGGAACCGACATCGGTGACAAAGTTGTACCACATGTCGTTTATCAGCCCGAGCACCTTTGGCGGTACTTCCAGCACCAACGGACCTTCGCGCAGATCGAGCCAGAACCAGGTATACGGCGTGTTGTTGTTTGGTGTGAGGAACAGCGACTTTGAGTCCATGCGATCCTCGAAAATCGGCACCGTTAAATTGATCGGGCCAAGTTCAGCTATCCCCTTACGATTGGCTAATTGACTGACTGGCGCAAGTCCCAGCAGGTATGCTTGCACGGCTCGCTGGAAGTCGAGGTTGTCATAGAGTTTTTCGACCGTTGCGTCATCAGGAAAGCCGTCGAAGAAATTCAAAGTGCCCAAGCGGGTTTCCACCGTGTCCGGAATAGCGACTCCAGGCGGGATATCGGTAGTCATCTTCATCTTCATTTCCATATTCATCTCCTTCAGGTTTGTTGTGAAATTACCTTTGAGCCAGCTAACGGCAAAATTGAGCGGCTTCAAAGAATTTCAACCCTCCACAAATAACCTCGGCAAGACCGCTCCAACCGTGTTAGCTGAGCAACGCATCGCTCGCCTCGGACACTGAAACGATCGCTCGTCAATCTAAAAATAGCCTCGAAATATGAGGAATTCGTGAGCTGTAGACCGTCCCTCGCCAGTGCCCCCACCACCAACCTTCTGGGCACTTTTGCAATCACAAACAGAACTGAAAACACGGATTCAACCGATCGATTCCTGGGCGTTTTTGGGTTGACAGCTATCCTTTCAATAACGGAGTGTAAGGACTCGATGCAGAGCCAGCTAACCGGTTGCGGTCAGCGGTTGCCAAGATCTTTGCGTCTTACCCAGGCGGCTTCGGTTAATCCGCTGCACCGCAGTTGCCAAGATCTTTGCGTCTTACCCAGGCGGCTTCGGTTAATCCGCTGCACCGCAATTGTTGGGGTGCGCCAACTAACACAAATATATCAGATGTGATATAAACAACTCATGGACAAAACAGATAAACCATTGGTGTGGTTACATGGTGAAGTCAAAACCCCGCCCTTTAGCCAGGAAGCACGCATAGAAACAGGTGTTTTGTTGAGACGACTACAACAGGGCGAAAGTTTAGGATTGCCCCACTCAAGACCAATGCCCAGTATTGGGGCGCACTGCCATGAACTGCGGGTTCGAGATGCAAGTAAGAACTGGAGAATCATTTACCGCATTGATGACGATGCAATTCTCATTCTTGAGGTCTTTAACAAAACAACAAGAACGACACCCGCCAGCATTATTGATACCTGTCAAAAACGCTTGAGCAAGTATGACAATGATCAGGAGGATTAGGAATATGGACGAAGCTAAGAGAAAAAAACTAGAGAACAGAGGTTGGAAAGTTGGAACGGTTTCGGAATTTTTAGACCTTACGCCAGAAGAAACAACACTTATCGAAATTAAGCTGGCATTGAGCCGCAACCTAAAAGAACGGCGGCAAAAGTCAATGACTCAAACAGAACTGGCAGATAAATTACACTCCAGCCAACCCCGTGTTGCCAAAGCTGAAAATGGTGATGCGTCAGTCTCTATTGAACTGTTGATTCGAGCAATGCTGGCAACAGGTGCAACCCCTCAAGAAATTGGTCAAGTGATTGCACAAGTAGGCTGAATTCAATCTCCCACAAATAACCCTGCTGTACTGTCCCAACCGAGGACTGAAGCAGCCCAACGGTTCAAATCAGCGGCAGCAGAGAACTGACAACGAAGCAGACAGCATTTCACTCTGCCCGCTGCATTGGAATTGTTATGCCGTGATCAATAACTGTTGTCTCTATGAATAGCTAACTGTCCAATCTTCAAGCACTAACCCTGCTACTTTACTAAAATCCCGATGATTACGAGTCAACAAAATTAAGTTACGAGATAAAGCAATTGCAGCAATTCGTGCATCCATTTTGGCTAATTGAATTCGTTGAGATTCTAATTCGGCGTATGCTGTAGCTGCACTTGCATCAAAGGAAGCAACGGGTAGTACTTTGAAATCGCTTACAATTCTTGCCATGATCTCGTATCCCTTCACGACCTGATCCAGACTACGAGAACGATTGATATAAGCATGGCTTCCAAGCATTTGCTCATGGAACGTCACAACAGATATCGCAAAGTCTGATACTGAGTGCTGTGCCATCCTCTTCGTAAGATTTCTGTAATCCTCCCCTACCTGGCGTTGCAGAATGCTCAAATGGTCAGTATCTAACACAATAGTCCGGACAGTTTTTAGGGAGAAAAATAGGGAGGTAGACAAAAGCCACCCTCCTTTTTAAGGTGCATATATGAACAACAGCACCGGAGAGGTGGCGATATGGATATTCTACAAGCCCTATTTGCGCAAATGGGGCATTTAGCAAACCCCAACGACAGTTTCTGATAACCCTGTTCTCTACCATCCTGTTGTTGTGTGGCCGGGTCAACTTTACCAATCTGAGCCGTTATAGCCCACTGTCAGAGCGAACTTACCGGCGGCAGTTTGAGCAGGACTTTGCCTTCGTCCAATTGAATCAACACACCATTGCAGCCGCCATTGCGAAACCAGAAGAGGCGATTGGGGCGATAGACTGCTCGTTTATTGCCAAAAGTGGCAAAGCAACCTATGGCGTGGATTGGTTCTACAACGGCAGTGCCAATCGCAGCGAGAAGGGTTTAGAGATTTCGGTGATAGCGGTGGTTGATGTGGCGGCTCACCAGGGCTATACCTTGTCGGTACAGCAGACACCACCCTCTCCGGTGACCTCACGCCGCAAGGGAACGCGCAAAACCACGCCAGGAAGAACTCAACAACGGGTTACAACCGAAGCCATTCAACACGCCCAAGCCTATCTCCAACAACTTCCCGACAAGGGTCAACCTGCGGATGGTTCGACCCCATTGCCATCCCCTTCCCCCAAACTCACTCGCATCGACCACTATTTGCACCATTTGGGGGCAACACGTCCTTATTTCCCTGAAGGTCTGCGCTACTTGGTGGGGGATGGGTTTTATAGCAAGCAGAAGTTCATCGATGGGGTCGTCGCCCTCGACTTGGAGTGGATTGGCAAACTGCGTTTGGATGCCGATCTCCGTTACCTGTACACCGGTCCCCAAAAAAAACGAGGGTGCCCTCGCAAATATGATGGCAAAGTGACCCTCAATGACATCTCGCGCTTCACCTGGGTTGAAGATATTGAACCCCAGTTGAGCCTCTACACAGCCCTGGTCTGGCACGTTTCCCTCAAGCGCACCCTGCGCTTAGCCCTCCTCGTCGATACTCGCAAGGCGTCTAAAACAGGGATGGTGCTGCTCTTCTCCACCGATACCAACCTCCATGCCAAACAAATCTTTACCTATTACAAAGCCAGGTTTCAAATTGAATTTATTTTTAGAGATGCCAAGCAATTTACTGGCCTCAGTGCCGCCCAAACCCGTCACCCCAAACGGCTTGACTTCCACTTTAATGCCAGTCTAAGCGCGCTCAATCTCGCTAAATATGATGCCCAAACCCGTCATCCCCAAGACAATGCTGACCCTGTTCCCTTTTCGATGGCCAGTTATAAACGCATGGCCTTCAATGACCATCTGCTCGAATGCTTTATTCGCCAGTTAGAGTTAGACCCAACTTCGATTAAATCCCATCCCAACTACCAGAACCTTCGTTCTCACGGCATCATAGCCGCTTAATTCTGTCCGGACTATTGCTAACAAATACTTCATGGCTCATCTTGTGCTTCGAGCAAAGACTCATCTCCCTGGCGAATTGCTCGCCCATAAGCAAGTACTTCCTCAAAGGCAGGCTCATCTTTGAATGATCCTGTAATTTGTTGCAGCCAGTTTATCGGCTGAGAAATTACAATTTGCTGCTGTAATTGGGCGATCGCAGCTTCTACTGCTGCAAGGCGTTCCTCCAACGAAGCATTAGTCGTCATTTCCATCCCTCCTTGCTGAGTACTAATGAAAATCGAGTTCACGTCCCCTATCCTCTCGATTTTACTCAACATTCGACAGACACAAAATATCCAACATGAGAAGATGGGCTTCGGGTTACTGTCTCAACCAAGGACTAAGCGGCATAACTATTAATAGGCTGAATTTTTCTGTCTAAGATCCCGATTTAGGGTAGATAGGCAGAATGATTCGGTATAACACCCAAAATTTGCTGCATATCCAGATTATTTCTGCCTAAGATCCCAAATTAGGTGGATAGGCAGAACGATTCCGCATAAGATCCCAAATTACTACTTATGCCGATTATTTCCGCATAATACTCCGTTTGACCTGATTAGCCAGAATCTTTCCGCATAATTTCAGATTCCTATTCCTTGCATAGATAAGGTGCACTATTGGGTGCACAGTGCATCTACTTTTCTCTATGCAACTACCTTCTAAAAAGTTGCTAAATCAGGTGCGAAATGCCATTCGTCTCAAGCACTCCGCCGATCGCCCTAAAGAAACCGATGTACGATCGTGGATTCAATCGCCTGTGCGATCGCCTACTTCATAGACAGAGCAGGCAAGATGCCCACCTCAAAATGGTAAGGGCGCACAGCAGTGCGCCCTTACATCTATTGTGTACCCCCAACGTCTGACTTAGAGCGTCATCGATCGCACATAGATCCGCATAATTTCACCCGGTTCTTTGGTGGTGGCTTGCTGGATTTGTGAGAAGGGGAGGGGTTTTGACCAGTCTTCGACTCGGCAAAAATCGCATTGATACAGACGAGCGATCGTGATTTCCACATCATCGGGTTGACCGATTATCAGGATTTTTACCGATCGCCGGGCAGAGGAAATCCGTCGATCGCCTGCGGGAGGCAGACCGAATAGTTTGTCAGCCATAGTTCATGAATCTCCTTATTTTCCAGGGTTTGAAGAAACCCCAGAGACTAGCCCTCAATGTCAGACAGGGCAAGCGGAAGGCATCGGGTGTTATCATACACCCTAGCCTGGACTAGCCTCAGTAGTCTGGGTCAGGAGGTTAAGCGTTTTGCTTGGCTGCGGACGCTTGACCTCCGTTAGAGAATTCGTCTCCAGGTCGTCCAGCTATCCCCCAGGTTTGTGCAACCCAAAAGACAGCCATAGCTGAAGAGAGTAGCATTAATCGATCGAGCAAATCAAGTCAAAAATGTTACAGTTCGATCGAGTTTTGCTGCATCGTCAGAGGGGTAAGCCACGCTCGGCACAAACTTGTCAACAAGCCGCGATCGCAGTTTTAATGCATTTTTAATATTTTCCAATGCTTCTTCGCGGGTCTAACCTTGACTGACACAACCTGGAACCCTGGGATACTCTACGATCCACATCCCATCTTCATCCCGATCGAGCATTACAAAACAGTGTCGTTCAACAATCTCCCCAATCTCCCCAGTCATCCTCCTCCTTGCTCAGTCCTGCCACTCGGTAAAATAGTAAATGCCCGATCGCACCCCATCATCAGAGCATGTTAGATAGCTTGCAAACCGAGTTATATTATTTAGAGCATTTCGCGGACGACCTGGTCTCAGCTCAATTGACTCACCTATCCGTTGTGAGTGTGGGAATCATCTTTTTAGCAGGGTTATTAACCAGTCTGACTCCCTGTATGCTGTCGATGTTGCCCATTACGATCGGTTATATCGGCGGCTATGAAGCGAAAAGCCGGGTGCAGGCGGCGGCACAGTCCACCTGGTTTGCTTTGGGACTAGCGACGACACTGGCTGTTTTGGGCATTGTGGCAGCCGTGGCAGGCAGAATCTATGGGCAGGTCGGGATTGGCTTACCGATCGTCGTCAGTATTATCGCCATTTTGATGGGGCTGAACCTGCTGGAAGCATTGCCCCTGCGCTTACCCAATTGGGGCGGCATGGACTGGATCTCGAAGGACTTACCCGAAGGTGTGCGATCGTACCTGATTGGGCTGACCTTCGGACTGGTCGCCTCTCCTTGCAGCACCCCTGTCTTAGCCACCCTCCTCGCTTGGGTATCCACCACCCAAGATCCGATCCTGGGCGGAATTTTGCTGCTCTCCTACACTGCTGGCTATGTTGCTCCCCTGATCCTGGCGGGAACCTTTACTGCCTCCATCAAAAAAATTCTGGAATTGCGCCGTTGGTCGGGCTGGATTACCCCTACCAGTGGAGCGTTGCTCGTTGGGTTTGGGGTCTTTTCACTATTGTTTCGACTGATGCCGTCTGGGCAGGTTTAGGGATCAGAGAAAGGCGAACCCAATTCGCCCCTGCCCCACTCAAGGACGAACCCAATTCGCCCCTGCCCCATTCCTTGTCCGGGCGAACCCAATTCGCCCCTACCCCACTCCCCACTCCATGACTTCTCAAAACCCTTCTGATTCAAAATTTATTAATATCCGCAAAATTATTAGTGATTACTTTCGCAAAGAGTTGATTCCCCTCCTGGCTGATCTGCGGCTGGCCATCGTGCTGTTATTGACGATCGCCCTGTTCAGCGTCTCTGGCACCGTGCTCGAGCAGGGGGAAACTTTATCTTTCTATCAGGCAAACTACCCGGAAGATCCAGCATTATTTGGTTTTTTGTCCTGGAAAGTGATTCTTACCCTGGGATTGGATCACGTTTACCGAACCTGGTGGTTTTTGGCCCTGCTAATTCTGTTTGGTTCTAGCCTGACGGCTTGTACCTTTACGCGGCAATTTCCGGCCCTGAAGGCGGCGCGAAAGTGGAAGTTTTATGAACAACCGCGTCAGTTTCAGAAGCTGGCTCTGAGTGCGGAAGTGGAAAGGGGATCCCTGGAGAGCCTGCCCACGCTGCTGGCTCAAAAGCGGTATCGAATTTTTCAAGATGGGAATAAGCTCTACGCTCGCAAAGGGATTGCTGGACGCATCGGGCCAATTATTGTCCATGCCAGTATGCTGCTGATCCTGGCGGGATCGATTTATGGAGCTATGACGGGCTTTTTTGCTCAGGAAATGGTTCCCAGTGGAGAAACGTTTCAGATTCGCAATATCTTTGATGCAGGGCCGTGGGCAGAGCCGCAAATCCCCAAGGACTGGTCGGTGAAGGTGAATCGCTTCTGGATTGATTACACCCCCGATGGCACGATCGATCAGTTTTATTCGGATTTGTCGGTACTGGATCAATCAGGGCAGGAAGTCGATCGCCAGACGATTCATGTGAACAAACCCTTACGCCATCAGGGAGTGACCCTGTACCAGGCAGACTGGGCAATTGCCGCGATTCGGGTGCGGATTAACAACAGTCCTTTCTTGCAGTTACCGATGGCCCAACTGGATACGGGTGGGCAGGGTCGCGTGTGGGGCACCTGGATTCCCACTAAGCCAGATATGAGCGCAGGGGTGTCAGTGGTGGCGAAAGACCTTCAGGGAATGCTGCTGGTGTACGGCATGGATGGACAGTTGGTGGGAACGGTGCGGGAAGGAATGTCTACGGAGGTGAATGGAGTCACCCTGGCAGTAGCTGAAGTCATCGGCAGTACAGGTTTGCAAATTAAAGCGGATCCAGGCATTCCGTTTGTCTATGCTGGGTTTGGGCTATTGATGCTGAGTGTGATGATGAGCTATGTTTCTCACTCACAAATTTGGGCGTTGCAATTGGAGGATGGATCGCTCTACGTGGGGGGCAGAACCAATCGGGCCCAGGTGGCGTTTGAGCGGGAAATGGTAGAGATTTTAGATCAGGTGCAACCCAAAGAAACTTGAATTCGTTTTTCAGATTGTCCCGATCGGTTCATCATAGAGGTGATCTGTCTGTATGATTGCTCTGAAACCAGAAAACTCGTTCGTGACGGGTTTATCTGCCATCCATTACCCTCCCTATGGTCACTACAACCTGGAATCGTCGTCATGTCATTTCGTTAGCGGATTTTCAGCCAGACGAATATGATACGGTTTTGCATACTGCTGCTAGTTTCCGAGAAGTCCTGTCGCGTCGTACCAAGAAAGTTCCGGCACTCCAAGGGCAAGTGGTTGCCAATTTGTTCTTTGAACCCTCCACTCGCACCCGCAGCAGCTTTGAATTAGCCGCCAAACGGCTTTCTGCGGATACCCTCAACTTCGCCCCAGGCACCTCCTCCCTCACCAAAGGTGAAACCATCCTGGACACAGCGAAAACCTATCTGGCGATGGGAACCGACATTATGGTGATTCGGCATCGGGAAGCGGGCGTTCCCCTCATGATCGCCGATGAAATGGATCGGTTAGAGACGCGGGTAGGAGTTTTCAATGCAGGAGATGGACTCCATGAACACCCCTCCCAGGCGCTGCTGGACTTATTCACTGTTTGCACATTGATCGATCCCGACAATCCCAGGTTGTCCCTGCTCAAAGACAAAAAAATTGCGATCGTCGGGGATATTCTCCATTCCAGAGTAGCTCGTTCTAACATCTGGAGTTTCACCGCGAGCGGAGCAGAAGTTCACCTGGCCGCGCCTCCCACCCTTCTCCCCAAGCTGTTTGCCGACTTCGTTAACCCAGACCCCACTCATCGTTCCGCATCCCCCTTTCCCCTCCCCCGCAAACTCTTCCTCCACTGGGATCTCGAACCGGCCCTGAGAAATGCCGATTTTGTCATGACGCTACGCCTACAAAAGGAACGGATGACGCAGCATTTACTCCCCAGCCTGCGGGAATACCATCAGCGGTACGGCATCACCAGAGAGCGGTTAGGACTCTGTCAACCTGATGTAAAAATTCTGCATCCGGGCCCAGTGAATCGCGGTGTGGAAATCAGTTCAGAGCTAATGGATGATCCAAAGCTGAGTTTGATTTCGCAGCAGGTCACCAGTGGGGTAGCGGTCAGAATGGCGTTGCTGTACCTGATGGGCAGCGGTAAGAACGGCTAGAAAAGGGAGCTGCATAAAATGGCATCCTAACCCAAAAGTCGCCCAGCCCAAAAGTCGCCCAGCCTAAAAAGTAACAAACTTGGGATGGTGGAAAATCTCAGCCGGAATTGGGTTCGATCGCGCCCCTTCCGTATCCCGATCTGTATTCTGAAACAGCACCGTAAACGCGCCAGACCCCAACCGCTCCTGGGGAAACATACGGTAGCAGGGCAAATCGGTTAAGTGCGATCGATAGGGTTCTAAATGAGGGACAGGGACAGGTTGGAAGTGGGGAAAGCGATCGAGAAACCATTCACTCACCTGCTCGTTTTCTTCAGGGGAGTAAGCACAGGTCATGTAAGCAAGATAGCCCTGCGGAGCCACCAGTTGGGCAGAATTGGCAATAATGCGCTTTTGGCGATTGGCGTTTTTGTTGATGGTGACAGGATGGAAACAGCCTGGCGCTTTGCCGCCTTTCGCCAAAAGGGACTGACCTGTACAGGGGGCATCCACCAGTACCACATCCGCCGTTTGGGCCAGTTCCGTTGCCAGCACGCCAGAATCCCGACTGAGGACGATCGCATCCTTTACCCGGCACCGCTTGAAGTTGGACACCAGGGCCCCAATCCGTTTTCCAATTACTTCATTACTCATGAGCAACTTGGGCCGAAGCGCAACCCAGGCAAACAGGCTTTTCCCCCCCGGAGAGGCACACATATCAACAATCAAATTCACTGGAGACTTGATTGCCAGCAACACCGAAGCTGCAAACACCGAAGAAAAGTCCAGACAGTAAAAATAGCCCTGGTCGTGGAGTGGGTGCTGTCCTGGTCTGTCAGAGGGTTTTGCGGCAGGAACGAGGCGATCGACAAATTCGGGTTGCCACGACACCGGAGGTTCCAGGGTGAAGGGCATTTCAGCCGGTTTGGGCTGACACCAGAGAATGCAGGGACTAAAGGGTTGAGGGTGTGTCAGGGCTGTAATAAATTGCTGCTGTTGGTCAGATGCTTCAAACAACCGTTGACTGAACTTGACTAACAAATTGGAAACGTTACCCACCCAGCGATGCTCCGATCGAATTGAACCTTTGACATTCCTTTGACAATTTCCGTAGCGCAGGCATCTTGCCTGCCAGTGAAGTATCCATCACACCCATGCAAAAGTGGGATACACCCGCTCCCATGCTTTAGCGTACCTGAGACTGCCCAATGGAGCAATTTAACCAACCCCATCATTTTGAACCGACAAATAGACTTAAACTGACAGGTAGATCCAGGATAACCAACTGCTCAAACGCCAGATAGTTATCCTAATAATCTCCGCCGCATCTGTGTCCCTGAACACAACCAATCACCTACTGCATCCTCAAGACTTAGATCATTTGCACAAGGAAATTCTATGCTGCATCGCATTCTCACTACAGTTTTAATCAGCTTCCTGAGCTTGACTTCTATTTTCTGGGCTGCTCCCTCCGCTCAGGCAGCGGATTGTACCCTCACAGCGATCGTCTGGGAGGGCTATACGGATCCATCTTTTGTCGATGAATTTACCGCTCAAACAGGCTGCACGGTGAAAGCCACTTATGCCGGTTCCAGCGATGAAATGTTCGCTAAATTCCGTACGGGAGGTGGACGCACTTACGACATCATTTCTGCTTCGGGCGACATTACCGAACGCCTTTATAAAGCAGGCTTAGTTCGACCGATCGACACCAGCAAATTAACGAACTATAGCACTATTTTTGAACCGTTCCAGGGCGGGAAATGGAACACCTTTGACGGCAAGCCCTACGGGGTTACCTTTGCCTGGGGGCCCAATGTTCTGGTATACAACAGCAAACAAGTTCGACCCGCACCACAATCCTGGGATGTATTGTTTGATCCAGCCTATGCAGGGAAGATCTCCATTCCCGACAACCCGATGACGATCGCCGATGTGGCTCTCTGGTTAGGCAAACCCGATCCCTATGAGCTGACAGAAGCCGACCTGGCTGAAATCAAAGACAAATTGTTGGCACTTCGCCCCAGCATTCGTAAATTCTGGACGACCGCAGGCGAGCTGGCAAACCTGTTCCAGTCGGGTGAAGTGGTGATGGCCCACGCCTGGCCCCTGACCTACAAACAGTTGAGTGAAGCGAATTTCCCAACTGGCTCGGTCAGTCCTCAGGGAAAACTCACAGGCTGGACAGATTCCTGGATGATCTCCAAACGATCGCCCAACGCCGATGCAGCCTACCAGTGGATTGACTTTATCCTCAGCGGTGATGGACAGAAAGGCGTAATGGATGTGACCGGATACTCCGGCGCGACGGAGTTAGGGGTTGAGGCGATCGGCAAGGAACGGGCCCACGAATTATTTATGGATGACCTGTCTTTGCACTCCCAAATCAATATGTGGCAGAGTGTTAAAAATTACGACCAGTGGGTGCAGCTCTGGAACGAAATTCGGAGTTAGGGGTAGCCATTTATCGTTTTCGGGTGGGTGCAACCCTGATCAGGAGTAGGATACTCACCCGATCGATCAGGCTTATATACCATTTTGATTACCCATTGCTCCATGCTTCAATCCTCTGGCGTGCCGCATCAAATCTCTACTTTTCTATTGATAAACCAGGACCGATTGCTGATAGGTTGTGCGATCGCGGATTTATGACTAAAGTATTCATAGGTAAAATACGCTAGTTTAATGATTAGCACAATCCTTAATCGAATTCCGTTTATATATTCATTGTATTTGCAGCATTCCCAGCGTTTTTGTGCTATAGACTTGCATCTGCCTGCACGCTGAATTTCCGTAGCGTCACTTCATTTAGCCAGAGAGAGTCGCTTATGAATCATCCTCCACACCGTCCCGAGCAACGTCCCTACTGGCAGAGAGATCCCAAACCTTCTCGGCTGCTAGATCGGGCAGGCGCATTTCTCCTGGGTTTTGGGGCCTTTGCCATTATCCAGGCGATCGTGCGTCCTCCAGCAGAAACCCCGTCCACTCAGACCAGCTCGTCTCAAACAACAGAAGAGCAACCCTCTGGATGGTACAGCCCACCCGCCCCTGAGACTCAAACTCAAGCGCGCGCCCAAACCCCGCAACCCCTCGAAACAGTTGATGTGCCTGAGGCAACGATCTGTGTTCAAGGCACCCTTCCCAATGGTATGGAGGTCTGCGCCTCTGGGGTTTCCATTGATCCGCAGCTTGTGGGTATTGACCCTGATGAAGGGTCTGTTGTCGTCACTAACTTTCACGTCATCCTCAATACGGGCAACGAACCACCTATCCGCCTGGGTAACGACGGAGATTGGTATAGTTCAGAAATCCTGAAACGATCGCCAGACATGGATCTGGCCTTGCTTTACGTGCCTGATGTCCGGCTTCCCGTCGCAGCCCTGGCGGATACTGCCCCCGAAGGACAAATTCCAGTGCGAGCGATCGGCTTTCCTAACAATCAGCCCCTCACCGTTCGAGATTCAACACTGCTCGGCAAGATTCAAGAGTGTTTGGCCGTTGCGCCCTGTCTGGCTCTCCAACCAGGGACTATCACTCACGGCAACTCTGGTGGCCCCCTCGAAGCCGATGGAGTGGTGATCGGAATTAATCAGGGTGAAACCATTCGGGAAATTGCCATCCCCATTGAGCAGGTTCACTATTTCCTGTCTGATGCCGTCGAAGATTCAGACATCATCCCGCCCCAATACCAGCGGGCAATGCCACCGGGAATGCCGCCGGGAATGCCACCGATGTATCCCGCCCCCAGACGACCCCTTCCGCCTCCCCCCTACGGTGGCTATCCCCCACCCCGGCGCTGGCGATAAGGTCGGTGGGGTAGCTTAGTGGGGTAGTCTAACGCTCCTTAATCCTCGATTTCCTATGTCTTCTCCCCTGATCGGCATCATCATGGGCAGCGACTCTGATCTGCCTACCATGCAAGCAGCGATCGCAGTCTGCGAAGAATTTGGTGTAGCCTGCGAAGTATCCATTGTTTCAGCCCATCGTACGCCAGAGCGAATGGTGGACTATGCCCAGAAGGCCCATCTGCGCGGGTTGAAGGTGATTGTTGCTGGGGCAGGGGGAGCCGCTCATCTGCCAGGAATGGTGGCTGCCCTGACCCCCCTCCCCGTGATTGGTGTTCCCGTCGCAACTCGCCATTTACAAGGCGTTGACTCTCTCTACTCAATCGTGCAAATGCCAGGTGGCATTCCAGTGGCAACAGTGGCGATCGGTAACGCCAAAAATGCTGGGCTGTTAGCCGTACAGATCCTTGCCAGTCACCAGCCTGATCTATTGGAAAAGGTGCAGCAGTATCGCCAGAGTCTTCAAGACATGGTGATGGAAAAGCAAGCGCGGCTTGACCAACTGGGGTATCAGGATTATCTGCAACAATAGTCTAGCCCTCCCCAACGAAGGTCAAAAATATCCTCCCAATGCTCAAGCCGAAGGGTTGCATCCTGTGCTATCCTAACCTATACTTAATCGTCGGATTTATTAAAGAAGACGTAAATGTCCACTTAGTAAGGCACTACCATAGGAGGGTTTTATTCCTGAGACGCTCACCTTAACTCTTAGTCTGAAAGGCAACCGGGAAGTGAGGGACAACTGCCAAATTTTCCGTCTTGCGGGCCTACTGGATGCATATTCAGAACAGGCATTTCTCAAGGCATTGGACAAATTTGCAGAAGAAAGTCCCAAAAACTTCATTCTTGACCTTTCTCAAATTGACTTTGTGGACAGTTCTGGCATCGGTGCGTTGGTCAAGATTGCCAAGAAGGTTCAGAACGCGGGTGGTACATTCCAAACGGTCACGAATCCCAGAGTGACACAGACTGTTAAGTTGGTTCGGTTGGAACAGTTTCTTTCCCTTCAGCCTTCGGTGGATGATGCACTTGCCAAACTCAAGCAAAGTTAGCCAATCTGAACCTGGAGGTATCTCTACTTCCAGGTTTTAGAGTTTTTTCAGATATCAATCAAAAAATCGCTCAGATTTGCGCCACAAATGAGCGTTTCCAGTGAGCATTTCATTGTGTGTTCGTTAAGATGAGATAGTTCCGTATTGGGGTCTTTGGTTTCTGTGGAGCCTGGAGTGGATAGTGCTAATGTGCAAATGACAGGCCAGGCCCAGATGATGCCTGAGCGATCGCAGCCGCTACCCTTTTTGCCAGATGAAGCAGAAGCGCTTGTACAACGGCTTTCTCCGGCAGCCCTGGCTTATCTGGGTGATGCTGTTTATGAGTTGTATGTTAGAGCGACCTATCTAGTGCCGCCCAAGCGTTTGCAGGATTATCACCTACAGGTTGTGTCTCGTGTTCGGGCGGAAAGTCAGGCCATGTATTTAGAATTGCTTGAGCCACACTTGACGGATCAGGAGCAGCAGATTTTGCGCCAGGGCCGGAATGCGGTGAATCAAAAGCCGAAGCGCGTCAAGCTGAAAACCTATCAACAAGCCACCAGCCTCGAAACCTTGTTGGGCTACCTTTACATCACCGATCCCCAGCGATTGTTTCAGCTTTTGGCACAAATCAACTTAAAGCGACCGATTGATCCAACTGAAGACTGATATCACTGGCGTGGGGGTGAGATGAACCAGAAAAAACCTGTTGCAACCGAAACTAAGCTAGGGATGAATGCTTGCCGCAACCTCCCGCTAAAACGACTTGGAACCTGAATTAAATAATCTGACCCTTTTCTGTCCTTTTTTTTCTGACCCTTTTAATGATCTGATTCATCTAACCTGAAAAACTACGTCTGTTGGATTTGGCAGTGACAGGGCCTCTACCGCAGGAAATTGAGATCTAGAGCAATTTGCGTTCTCTATCAAAGAATGATGACTGGAGAAAACCCGTTAGGACTTTCCGGTCTGACTTGATGGGTTCACGATCGAGCGTTCACCCCTACCCTTTCGCCCAAGGATAATGACATCATGGCTGCTAAACCCCGTAATTTTAAATCAGGTCGTCCCCAGCGGCAGAACACACCAAAGGGTGCATTCAAAGGTTCACCGAAACGACATAGGGGATCATCTGACTCTGACCCGAAGTTGAAACCGAAACAAGATGGATCTGAGTCCAACTATCGCCGGTCTTCCAACAAAGGGCAGGCTAAACATAAAGCGCAGCAGTACGCCGCTCGATCGAATCAGTCTGAGTTTCGTCCACCAAGGTTAAGAAATTCTGACATTTCTCAAACCCATCCATCCCATCATCCAACGACTCATCCTTTATCCGATTCCCCTGATCAAGGGGTTGATCCCTCCGAGCAATTTGGCGATCAATTCCCTCAATTTTCTAACTCATCCGCCAAGCCCTCGCCAGATCAACCGATCCCCGCTCCAGGCTTTACGAAAGCGAAGGGTAAAATCCGAAATCAGGCATCTGGTCGGGATCAATCATCTCACCGCCGCAAATTCGATCGCACGCCACGATCCCCAGAAACCTCAGAAACTCACGTCATCCCTGATACTGAATCAGACACTGATTTGATCTACGGTCGTCATAGTCTCCTGGCAGCTTTAGAAGGCGATCGGTATCTGAACCGGATTTGGGTACTCCCCAAACTACGCTACGATTCTCGCTTTCACTCCCTTCTGTCCCAAGCAAAGGCAGACGGTACAGTAATTGATGAAGTTGATTATCGGCGGTTGGATCAGATTACCCATCATGCCAATCACCAGGGAATTGCCGCTCAGGTTGCTCCCTATGAGTATCTTGAGCTTGCCGAACTGATTGAGAAAGCGAAGGCTGCCAGTGAACATCCGGTTCTGGTTGCGGCTGATGGCATCACTGATCCCCATAATCTGGGTGCGATTATTCGTACGGCAGAGGCCATGGGGGCACAGGGACTGTTGATCCCGCAGCGGCGGGCTGTCGGCGTGACTTCCACTGTCGTTAAAGTTGCGGCTGGGGCTTTAGAAAGTTTTCCAGTTGCAAGGGTTGTCAATCTCAGTCGGGCCCTGGAAGAATTGAAGAGTGCAGGCTTCTGGATCTATGGCATGGCCGCAGAGGCCAGTCAATCCATTGACACCGTGCATTTCGACAGTTCTGCCGTGTTGGTCGTCGGTTCTGAAGGGGAAGGGCTTAATTTACTGACGCAGCGTTGTTGTGACGTTCTCGTTTCAATTCCGATGCAAGGTAAAACCCCAAGCCTGAATGCTTCTGTTTCGGCAGGCATGGTTCTTTATGAAGTTTCTCGCCAACGCCGATCGCAAACCCTTCGTTTGGAAAATTCACCGAAAGGTGCTTTGCAAAACCAGGTTCAACACAGTATAAACAAAGTGTGATAAAACTTTACGACGCAACCCTTGTACCCGCCCTGTAAGGCCATATTTGTGCGTCCACTGACGTTTAACATCGGTAGGAGCTTATGAAGGAACTTTGGATTCGGATTCTTGAATTTTTTGGGCTGGCATGGTGGGTTGAAGTAGCAACGGAATCACCCCGGTGTACCTACTACTTTGGTCCGTTTCTTACTGCGAAGGAAGCTCAAGCGACCCAATCTGGATACATTGAAGATTTAGAACAGGAAGGGGCGAAGGGCATTCGGGTAGAGGTCAAACGGTGCAAGCCGAAGGAATTGACGATCGAAGAAACGGCGGATGATGTCAAGTCAGCAAGGGGAGTTTCCCCGATTTTGAGTAGTCAGCTTTAGAGAAATAACCTAGCAGCTTGTAGGGTGGGATCTGCCCGCCTTACGGGATGCGGTTCTCTGGTTCAGCATCCATCCGGTCAGGTTTTACTTATGAGATACCGGACTATGAGATACCGGATTCAGGGAATCGATCGCATCCATTGCTCTAGCCAACAATCAATATCAGTGAGAACCTGGGTGGGAATCTCCCAGGGAAATAAGTGCGCGACATTCGGGTAGCAATGCCACTGGGATTCTGGCAAATGTTGGGCCGTTTCCAGGCTAGAGGCTGCGGTAATGTGCCGATCTTCTGCCCCAGCGAGCACCAGGGACGGGCATCGAATTTGAGCCAGGTTGGGAACTCGGTTGTAGCCCGATCGCAAGCTCTGTTGCAGGACCCGATTGGCCAATGCAGAGGTTTGCAGGTAAGCGGTCAAAGCCTGATCGGCCAAGTATTGATAGGTGGCAGGCGTGTGTTGCTGGATCAGGTAGCGATAGAGCGATCGTTTGCCGAAGGTGTCAATATTCCACTGCCAGCCCGGACTGAGCTTATTTAATAGTGATGCAATTCCCGTATACAAATTATCCTCCCAGGAGATGGCGGGGTGGCTGCCACGAGGTCGGGCTGCTGTAGCTACTAAAATTAGACCTTTTACCCGTTCTGGCCGTCGCAGGGCTAATTCCATCGCCAGAATTCCACCTAGCGACCATCCCAACAACAGAAATTGTTCAAGATGCAGTCGATCAATCAATGCATCCAGATCCGCCAGATGCGCCGCCATATCAAACGCTACCTGGGTTCGGCTCTGGCCATAGCCGCGTAAATCAGGAGCGATCGTCTGAAATTGGGTGGACAAATGGTTGGTAAAGACGGACATACACTGCCCTGAACCCGGATGCCCATGCAGACACAGAATTGGGTAGCCCTGCCCCTGAACATAGGTATGAAGGGCGATCGGCGCAATATTTGAGGAAGATGGATCAGCGGAAGAGAGGGGTTGGGAAGTCATAATCCAATCATCATCCAGGGGCGAAGGAGTGGGGTGAGCCAGGAGGAACGCAAAGCAGCTTATCGTTTACAGGCTACACTAAACCTGGGAAAGGTCTGCATTTAGCTCAGGATTAGCGATACACTTTTTAATTGGCTCAGTGCCTATCTGGTCACGAAGCGTAATATTTCCACGAGGCGTATTCATGGCATCCATTCGTAAGTTGCACCATCAGCTAATTCAGAAAGAAATTTCAGCAGTTGAGCTAGCTCAGGACTATCTCAAGCAGGTCAAAGCCCTGGAACCCAAACTGCATAGCTTTCTGTGTGTAACCGCCGATCGTGCCCTAGAGCAGGCTAAACAGGTGGATGCCAGACTGGCTGCGGGGGAGGATCTGGGTTTACTGGCTGGAATTCCGATCGGCATTAAGGACAATCTCTGTACTCAGGGAATTCCGACCACCTGCGCTTCTAAAATTCTGGAAAACTTTGTGCCACCCTACGAATCGACAGTGACCACCAGGCTGGCCGCTGCCGGAGCCGTAATGGTGGGCAAAACCAATATGGACGAGTTTGCCATGGGCAGTTCCACCGAGTCCTCTGCCTTTCAGCTCACGGCAAATCCCTGGGATTTAGAACGAGTGCCAGGGGGATCTTCCGGCGGCTCGGCGGCAGCGGTGGCGGCTGGAGAATGCGTTGTGGCGTTGGGATCGGACACGGGCGGATCCATTCGTCAACCGGCTTCCTTTTGTGGTGTGGTGGGCATGAAACCCACCTATGGGCTGGTGTCTCGCTATGGGTTAGTGGCCTTTGCCTCATCGCTGGATCAGATTGGCCCGTTTGGTCGATCGGTGGAGGATGTTGCCGTGCTGCTGGAGGCGATCGCCGGCCATGATCCCAAAGATTCCACCAGTCTCAAGGTCGAGATCCCCAATTACGCCAGCCTGCTCCAGCCAGATGTGTTGAAAAAGCGGAAACTGCGGATTGGCATTATCAAAGAAACCTTTGGTGAAGGGTTAGATCCCGTCGTCGGCAAAGCCGTGATGGATGCGGTGGATCAACTGAAAAAGCTGGGCGCAAAAGTCAAGGAAATTTCCTGCCCTAAATTTCGCTACGGCTTGCCAACTTACTACATCATCGCGCCCTCGGAAGCCTCCGCTAACCTGGCCCGCTACGATGGCGTGAAGTATGGCTTTCGTAAAGAAGATGCGGAAAGTTTGATGGATATGTATACGCAAACTCGCGCCCAGGGGTTTGGCCCAGAGGTCAAACGCCGGATCATGATTGGCACCTATACCCTGTCTGCCGGGTACTATGATGCCTACTACCTGAAAGCTCAGAAAGTCCGGACGCTCATTAAGCAGGATTTTGAACGAGCCTTTGCAGACGTGGATGTGCTGGTTTGCCCCACCTCTCCCATTACTGCCTTCAAAGCAGGGGAAAAGACGAACGATCCCCTGAGTATGTACCTGACGGACTTGATGACCATTCCGGTGAATCTGGCGGGATTGCCGGCCCTGAGTTTGCCCTGTGGGTTTGATCAACAGGGATTACCGATCGGACTGCAAATGATTACCAACGTCCTACGGGAGGATGTGTTGCTCCAGGCAGCCTATGGTTACGAGCAGGCAACGGATTGGCATCAGCAGCAACCTTAGGTTTGAACCCAGTAGAACCGTAGAACCTCATTAGATTTGCCCCCTGAAGACCGCTGGAATCAAATTGCTGGAATCAAATTGCTAATGATGTCTCAGCCTTACCCGGTGTTTCTAAAACCGTTCCTGCCAATTCTTGGTGGATTGGGGATCGCCTACATCGCCATTTGCGCTTTTCTGTATTTTCGGCAAACCCGGATGATTTTCTTTCCGTCTTGGCGGATTGAAACAACCCCAGCGTTTTTTAACCTGGAGTATGAGGAGATCTGGCTCACGGTATCCGAAGATCCCCTTGAGCGGATACACGGATGGTGGTTGCCCGTCGAAGCCGATCGTGAAGTGGGGGTTCTACTGTATCTACACGGGAATGGCATTAATATTGGAGCGAATATTGCCCATGCTCATCGGTTTTACCAGATGGGTTTCTCAGTGCTGTTGATGGATTATCGAGGCTACGGGCTGAGTGAGGGAGGATTTCCCAACGAGGAGCAGGTATATAAAGACACTGAAGTCATGTGGAGCTACCTGACTCAGGAACGCCAAATTCCGCCCGATCGAATTTTTGTGTATGGCCATTCGCTGGGTGGCGCGATCGCCATTGAGTTGGCCACTCGCCATCCTGAGATGGCCGGACTCATCATTGATGGATCCTTTTCATCCTTGCGGGATATGGTCAACCTGAATCCGTCCCTGCGACTCTTCCCGATCGACTGGCTGCTGACGCAAGAATTTAACTCAATTCAAAAAGTACCTGAGTTACAGTCCCCTGTGCTGTTTATTCACGGATTGGCCGACACGACGGTTCCCCCTTCCATGAGTCAAAAGCTGTATGCAGCCGCTCCAGACCCTAAGCAGCTCTATCTTGTCCCTGAAGCAGGGCACAACAACGTTGCGGAAGTGGCCGGGGCAGAGTACTTACAAACGGTGCAATCCTTTGTGCTAAAAGCGGATGCAGCGACGGATGGAAAGCTAAGTCCAATATCAAGGGCGGGGAACCGATCATCGGGAGCGGGGAACTGATCGACTGATCGTTTGATTATTCCCGCATTCCAGCATCCCGATCGGATGATTCCCCTTCGTGAGCAAGATACCGCGCTCCAGATGAACCATCCCGATTTTGCCCCTGATTTTGCCTTTGCATGACAAAATGTCACTGCTGACAAAAATTTACTGGCAACAAAAATTCACTGAAAAGCAAGATGTTCACTGGCAGGCAAGATGCCTGCACTACGGATTCTCGCGTTAAATTCTTATTGCCCTTGGGATGATGGGTGCTTCCGGGTCGGAGGGAATTCAGCCCTGAAGGGATTGAATCTAAGGGTGGGAGCATGAATCCCCCGGTTATGCCCATCACCTTTTGATGGACTCCCCATTCAACCCCGCCCAACCTCCCCCTGGCGAGGGGAGGTGCCGTAGAGCGATCATTGATTCACCTGGATTGAAGTCCCTGCCTCCTGAGAAGTGGTTCCTCCAGCAGGCTGCCAGAATACCGTGTCGATCGCCATATTTTGGACATCGGACGGAACCGTAAAGCGGCTGGTAAAGGCTACCGTTTGTCCCGGTTGAATTAATCCATCGGGAATATCTAGCCCGCCGATCGTTCCACCTCCTGCCCCCGAACGATAGGCAACACTCACAATATCGATCGCCTGTTCAGTCCGGTTGGTAACACAACCCACCAGATTGACCTGCTGTGGATTTGCCGTATTAGATTGAAACTGCAAATCACTCAAAGCAACAGGGGCACCCCCTTCAGCCGGTGGAGTACAGGCAGCAGCAGCGGCAGTGGGGTCATCAGCCACATTAGCGGCATCCGGTGAACCATTTTGTCCCACCAGGGGAGGAGGAGACGAGAGCCGCGACCAGAGGAAGGCAAAGCTAATCAAGCCCACAATCCAGCCGCTAATGCCCAGGAAAATCAGGGGGAATAACCAGGGAGAACTCCGATTCTCAGCAGGGGCTTCTGCGTCTGGATCAACCGGAACCATGCGATCGTCACGGTCTACCGTCCTGTCCAGTGACGGATCTTCTCTTGGGGGTTGACCAAATTCGTAGGCTTCAAGCTGCTCTTCCAGGGCTTCCTGAGACAATTCTTCCCGCACCGGGATCTGCGTATCAGCAAGCTGCGAACCAGGGATTTCCGTAGTTGGATACTGGGATTCGGGGGTTTCGGTATCGGGGAAAGAGGGCGGCTGCGTGGGCAGAGAGCTAGAGGAGGTGGCAAAGGGTTCGCCTAAGCCAAACTCATCGGATTGACTGTACTGATCGGGCTGATCAAAATCACCGACCTGGCTATAGTCATCTGGCTGGCTATAGTCATCTGGCTGGCCAAACTCGTCTGGCTGGCCAAACTCATTCAATGCACCGAATTCACTGGATTGCTCAAACGCACCTGGCTGACTGTACTGATCAGGCTGATCGTATTGATCCAACTGAAAATCAGTATCGATCGGCTGGGACAGGGGCGAGGCTGGATCGATATCCGTGGATGGGGTTTGGGAATCGGTGGCAAAGAAATTTTCGAGGGCTTCATCAGAAAGGTCATCGGAGGATGATTCAGAAAACGAAAATCCTTCAGGTGATGCTGAAGTATCTGTTGTTTCCAGGGGATCAAGCGGTTCCAGGGATAGCTCTGAGAGATCAGACGACAGACCAGACAAATCAAATTCGTCGGATTCACTCAAGTCGCCGGATTCAGCAAAGTTGGGTTCATCGTCCGGGAGTTGCCAATCTGTCTGATTGAACGCTTCAAACTCCCCGTCGGATGGTTTTGGTGTATCTGAAGGGAATTCGTCGGGACGGTCTCTGTTTTCTTCCATTTGCTCAATAAAGGGATTCTCGTTTGGGTCTACATAGAACTCCTCCGACGAATCTCCTGAAGGTTCCTGCGATTGAAGGAAACCCTGTGGAAAGTCCCCTTTCTCCTCCAATGCAGGAGCGGAATCAGATAAATCCGATGAATCCACTATGAACCCTGCCAATGGTTCATCCAGTTGCTCAGTGGGCATTTCTGGAAGAGCCAGGTCGGGTTCGTCCTGAAGGAATTCTATCGGGGGCTGATCCCACGACGCTGCTGGAGCATCAGAGAACGATCCAGGTTGGTCGGATGAGTCATCAAATGTTAACGAAACATCGTCTGTTTGCGAAACATCGTCAAAGGATAGCTCACTTGACTCATTTCGGAACTCATCTGACCCAAAATCGTTGGATGACCCAAATCCTGAGCTAAATTCATCTGCCTCAAACGATCGAGTTCCACTCTGCGGTTCGATCGCCGTCTGCCCATCCTCCAAAAAGCTCAAGTCCTGCTCAGGCGTATCCACTGCCATGTCGTAGGAATGGGTCGTAAATTCAGCGGGTAAATCCCGCAGGAAGGTAATCGAATCTTCTGCGACGGGTGCGGAGGTTGATTCAGCGATCGGTTCAGATGTCTCTTCAAAAAAATTGACAATTTCTGCTTCCGAGGGTAGTCCAGCTAGCTCATCCAAATCTGGATCGAACGAAGGCGATGCCTCAGCCAAAGCGCGATCGGCAGATTCCTCGAAGGTTTCTTCCGATCTGGGCAAAAAGTCCAGCAATATCTCATCCGGTTCATCTTCTTCGCCCACTAGCTCCTCAAAGTCCAGAATCGGAGCCTGAATCTGGTTATCCATGAAATCTGTCAAAATTTCATCTGGCTCATCTTCTTCACTCTCCAGAGCACTCATCCAGTCCTGTTCCGTGTTCTGAGATTCGGCAGATCCAGCGGAATCAGCAAAGGCATCCAGCTCCAATTCAGCGGAATCAGCATCTTCAGGGCGATCGGAGGACAAATCACTCAGAAACGCATCATTGCCGAACTCTGAGAAATCCTGATCCAGGTTGCGATCGCTCTCAAATTCCGAAGACTGCCAGAACTGGTCGGATTGCCCCTCATCGGGAAACTGTATCCCCAGGGATGCATCCGACCCATCCTCAAACTGCATTGCTGGCTCTTCTGGCGCAGAGGACATCAGATCAGACAGAAAATTATCGGGCTGATTGGTTTGTTCCTGCCAGATCGTTTCAATCTGCTCCTCCAACAATTGGCGTTGGCGGTCTGAAATGGGTTGCTCTGGCTCCTCGGAAAGCAAATCCTGAAGTTGGGATAGGTCAGTCAACTGAGTCAGTTCATTCAGCCGTCGTTCATCCTGTACGGATTCCGCCACCGCATCCATGTTGAAATCGTCATGGTTGAAATCATCATGGAAACCCGGTTCTGTAGCGATCGCATCCGTCACAGCACTGGGTTCTAATTCCGGTGTCACCACTGGCGCGGCAGGAACTTCTGGCTCAAACTCAGGTATGGGAGTTTCTGAATTCAGGTGTAACTCCTCTGTCCAGGAGGAAAAAGCTGACCCGCTTTCTCGCCCTGAGACTTTGACCGATTGAATGACCTGAATCCCCAGGTTACTAATTCCCTTTTCCACAAAAGCCGTGAGTGCCTGTCGGTTTGGAACCCGCTCTGCCTCCAGGAGCACCTCCAACCGATCGCCATACCGCTCAACCGTAGCCGTCATGCCTTTGGGTTGCAGGGACTTGTTCATCAAAGTGGCGATCGCATCGGGATCACCCTGTTTGGCTTGTTCTATGAGATGTAGCTGTGTCATAACTCAACAATTTGACCCATCATTCGTTTTGCTTAATTTTTGCTTTACAATCTTGGCATTAGCTTGTCGCATTACCCATTAGATAGAACTTGCCCACTTTCAGCCTGTGACTTTCTCTGACCTATGAGCCTTGGATACCTTGCATTCGTTTTACACGCCCATCTGCCCTTTGTGCGGCATCCGGAAAGTGATTATGTTTTAGAAGAGGAATGGCTGTTTGAGGCAATTACAGAAACTTACATCCCGCTGCTACATATGTTTGAGGGACTCAAGCGGGATGGCATCGATTTCAAAATAACCATGAGCATGACTCCCCCTTTGGTGTCAATGCTGCGCGATCCATTATTACAGGAACGTTACGACAGTCACCTCAGCAAGTTACAGGAATTAATTGAACGAGAAATCGATCACCACGTTCACAACGGACACCTCCGCTATTTGGCAGAGTTCTATGCCAATGAGTTTAGCAAGGTCAGACAAACTTGGGAGCAGTACAACCATGATTTGGTGACCGCCTTTAAGCAGTTTCTCGACAGCAATAACCTGGAAATTATTACCTGTGGAGCAACCCACGGGTACTTTCCCTTAATGAAAATGTACCCACAGGCGGTGTGGGCACAGATCCAGGTTGCTTGTGAACATTATGAAGAAAACTTTGGGCAGCCGCCTAAGGGAATTTGGCTCCCTGAATGTGCCTACTACGACGGATTGGAGCGGTTAATTGCAGATGCTGGATTGCGCTACTTCCTGACGGATGGCCACGGCATCCTGTATGCTCGCCCCCGACCCCGATTTGGCACCTATGCCCCCATCTTTACGGAAACCGGAGTTGCTGTGTTTGGGCGTGATCATGAATCGTCCCAGCAGGTCTGGTCATCGGAAGTGGGTTATCCTGGCTCCCCAGAATACCGAGAATTTTATCGAGATCTCGGTTGGGATGCCGATTATGAGTACATTAAGCCTTATATCATGCCCAATGGTCAGCGAAAAAATACGGGCGTAAAGTATCACAAAATTACAGGTCGAGGGCTGGGGTTAAGCGACAAAACCCTATACGATCCCCACTGGGCGAAGGAAAAAGCAGCCGAACACGCCGGGAATTTTATGTTTAACCGGGAACAGCAGGTGGGGCATCTGTACGAAATCATGCAGCGTCCTCCCATCATTGTTTCCCCCTACGATGCGGAGCTGTTCGGTCACTGGTGGTACGAGGGCCCGTGGTTTTTAGACTATTTATTCCGCAAGACCTGGTTTGATCAAAGTACCTACGAAATGACTCACCTAGCGGACTACTTGCAGAGGCATCCAACCCAGCAAGTTTGCCGTCCGGCTCAGTCTAGCTGGGGCTTTCGAGGTTTTCATGAATATTGGTTAAACGAAACCAATGCCTGGATCTATCCCCACCTGCACAAAGCAACGGAACGGATGATTGCCCTCTCGCGCAGAGAGGCACAGGATGAGCTAGAGTGGCGGGCCCTGAATCAGGCTGCCAGGGAACTCCTGCTGGCCCAATCTTCGGACTGGGCTTTCATTATGCGTACTGGAACGATGGTTCCCTATGCCGTGAGACGCACCCGATCGCATCTCCAACGGTTTAACAAAATTTGGGAAGACTTCAACCAGGACAAGATTGATGCAGGCTGGCTAGAGAAAGTCGAGGCGATCGACAATATCTTTCCGAAGGTGAATTATCAGGTTTATCGGCCGTTATGAGGAGGAGCAGCCAGTAAGGGGAATGCAGAACAGTCATGTCCCAGAACCCGGTAGGGGCGGAATGCTGTACTCCCCTTACTCTGCCTCCGCCGGACTATCGGACTCTACGTTCGATGAATTCCCCTCTGAAGCTGGCTCGATCGTCTCATCGACGGCTGGAGCAGGAGTATCGGTCTGGGTAGTGGTTGTAGCACCCGCAGCAGCTTGCTGAATTTGATCCTTGTATTGATCAGGCGCGAGGGCTTCCGCCGAGGCAAATAGCGGTGCAGCTTCATCGTTTCTGCCCTGAGCTTGCAGAACCAGGGCCTTACCGAGAATGGGCCGGAAGTCTTCTGGACTGCCTTCGATCGCCCGATCAAAGGTAGCAATGGCTTCTTCGTACTGTTCTTGCTTAAAGTAAACTTCTCCCAGCAAAACGCGCACCGAGGCCACATCAACACTGCCTGGCTGAATTTGGTTGGCCTCATTGGACGTCTGGAGGGTGTCCTCTAATAAGCCGATCGCCGCCTGGGGACGTTCCTGTTGCAGCAAGAGGGCAGATAACCCCTTTAGCGCATTCACATCTCCAGGACGAGTTTCCAGAACGCCACGATAGGCCTGAGCTGCGCCCTCCAAATCACCGACCTGTTCCTTCACCTGCCCCAACAAAACTGCATAATCCGGCTGCTCAGGATTGTCAGCCGCTAGCCGCTCTAAAACCGGAATTAGAGCTGGAATATTGCCCTGCTCAATCCGCACAGCCAACAGCCCTCGGAGGGCAGACTCATTATCTGGCTCCCGCTGGAGTACCGCTTCATACCCCCTGGCTTCAGTTTCCAGGCGATCGTCCGTTGATGCCGTCGGGCTGTTGGCGATCTGGGGCGTACCTTGAAACGCACCAATCAAAGGCGCAACCGAAAGTCCCACAAAAGCAAGCACTGCCATTCCCAGGATCGTGGTGATGATCCAACGATTTCGCTTATCGAACACATCTCGTCCCAAACTCTACAGCCATCTTAGCGATCTCTGCCTATCCTGCTGCACCACCAATGACTGCACCACAGGTTCTCTTCAAACCTTTCTCTCCTCACCTCTGACTCATCAAAACCAGCAAAATAAAGCTTTGCAGAGAATTTACAGCAGAAATCCCTGATCTGGGTGATCGCAATTGTATAAACAAATTGGATGAATCAACCAGATTATTCTCAATTCCTCCTTAACATATGGCAACGGTCTAGACTCAAAACGCTAGACTCAAGGAAACCTCATCTTTAGTCGCTTTCGGTTCGAGAAGTGTGGTTCTATCGATCGCTCTGTAATATGAAGTCTAGGGTGAAATGTCTAAAATTCAAAGCAAGCGCAAAGGACATTTAGGCCGAATGCTAACCTAGTGTTTAATTCCAAATTGGAATTTTAATGCTTGGGTTCATATGCTGTTGCTTTAGCGACCGATGAACGGCTAGGTTTCCGCTATGTAAGGAGGTTCTATGAGTTCTGCTGATAAATCCCATCAGTCCCCCAAATCGGCTGCAAAACCGAATGCCCAGGCTGATGTTAAAACCGATTCAGTCTCTCAACCTCCATCGTCCGCAGAAACTAAAATGGATCAGCCTCAAGACTCCCCTCTGACCGCAGTGCCTCCTGCTCCTCATCATTCATCAGCGACCATGTCATCTACAGAAGAAAGGCCATCATCGGAAAATCCTTCATCGACCAATCCTTCACCTGCGAAATCAGCTGCGAAAGAGCAGGCATCCGTGAACGATCAATCTAAAGATCCATCCTCCGGGAAAGATCAAAAAAATCAATCTGGGAGTGATCAATTACAGACCCAACCAGCAACCGTTGCTGAAACGCCTGCGGATCTGCCTCCCGCGGCTCAACCTTCAGAGTCTGAAGCAACTCCCGCAGAGACAGTGGCGGCTCCAGAGCTAACTGCTCCGGCTAAACCTGAGGCGATCGAACCTGCGGCAACCAGCACCAAGCCTGCATCGGATGAACCGAACAGCTCGAATCAAGCCATTGTGCGGCAGCAGCCTATCCCGCCCGCCAGTGAACCCATGCAGTATCGGGCGATCGGTTTAGTTCGGGGTAAGTATGAAGCATCTGAAGAACAGTTCACGCGGGGTAATTTGCTCACCGATGATGGATTTTCCATCGGGGCAGTGCTGCTGGGTCGGGTGATGAGCCTGGTGAAGAAGCATCTCGATTTGGAACAGCCCCATCTATGGGTGGTTTATCCTCGCACCCGTGAAAAGGGAGATAGCGACCTGCACGTTCAGATTGTTGGGGTTTGGGAACCTGAAAAGCTGAATCGGATGGATGGCGAAGGGGCGGAGGATGACCAGAGCGGTTTCGATGCCGCTGAGTTGGAATCTGAACTGGAGGATGACGCGGAAGCGGCCAAAGCCCTCGCTAGCGAAACGGCTGAGGCTGAGGAACCCGAAGGAGCAGAAATTGAGCAGGATGATTCTGAGCCTGATTCTGAGCCAGCCGATCAACCCCCGCAACAGGTGGAAGCAACGGACACCCCCGCTAAGGCGGAAGCAACCCCCCTCCCTTCTACGGATTCCGACCTGGACGACAAATACTTTTCGGTACGGGGCGAGATCATTTATCAATCTGTGGAAGAAGAGCGCATCTTAGTTAAAATTCGTCGTGTTCCCAAGCCTGGAACAGATGAGTCAAAGGCCTTTAAGGTGTCCCTCAAAGGAAAGCTAGAAGGTAAAGCAGTCGGATACTTCTGGGATTTGAATGTCCAGCGTGAAGGGAACGAACTGGTGGTGCGGGATGGCACCTTAATTGCAGCCGTTCCACCCCAAAAACGGAAGAGTGGCGACGGTGGTTACAGGGGCGGCGGGGGCAAACCCCGTCAACGACGACCGCAGGCAGGGCCTCCCGGACGGAAACGCTGGAGTGGGCCTCCCCGTGACGGACAACAGCAACGTCCCCCCTCTCGCAGTGGCGATCGCCCCAGCCCAGCCCAGGGCCGGAGTCCTCTACCGAAGCCCGTCATTAAGCGACGGAATAATCCTGAAAACAGCGAGGGGTAGATGCAAATGCTTGCAGGAGGTTTATCCTACCTGCTCTACCCACCTGCTCTTTAAAAAAATATTGGGGATGGGAGGTTCTCCTTATCCCCTTCTTGCCTTATCCCCCTTCCAGAGAAATCTGAGTTCCCCACTCCTCCTGGGCCAGAAAAGTGCGTTCCATAGGGATAGCAGCCACGGGTTCCGTCAGGGTGAATTGTCCTGACTCAATCCACTGCTTCAGTTCCAGGGCAACCTGGCGCGATAGGTAGATGCTGGCTAAGGGAGCAACCCGCACCGTTTTACCTTCGATCGTAATTCGTCCTGATTTGAGTTGAGCATAGCTGACCAGACCAAAGGTCGGACGCACTCGACGCGGAATGGAAAAATCGACGATCGGCGCGGCCAGATCCTGATCTTGAATCGCACAACGGGCCACGACTTCCTCTCGCACCACCGGTAACGGGACTCCCACCCCCAACATCAGGGATGCGCCATAGTTTTTGAAGTAGCAACCCCGAACCCAGCGAGAATTCATCTGTTTGGCATCCCCCATCAGGGCCAGGGTTGAAGCTGGGCCAATTGGTGTCCGGTTAGGCAGCCGCTTCTGTTGGGGAAAATGCTGGGTTCCTTCCCCCACTACGTAACCCATACCACCGCCTAAAAAAATCCGCGATCCGATGCCGATGAGTTCCAGATCCGGATCGTTGAACAGGGGAGAAATGGAGCCAGGATTAGAATACACTGCATTCCCTAAGTGGGGGTGCAGGGGCCCAAGTAGGTATGCAAAAGCCGATCGCTACCATTGACTCCTACAATAAAGTTTTGATATAGATTACGCGGATTAAATAGGTAGAACTGATTGATTGTATCGCGGGTGATGGTGGTCTCAAAGGCTGGGCGAGAGTAGCAGTCTGTCACGTGGCCGATCGCCCGCAGGTGAACTGCCTTTCCAGCGATCAAATCAGCGATGACGTGACCACCGCCCCGCTCCTTAAACTCCGGACTATCCGCTCCTTCCCCCATCCCCACAGAATCTGCCAACTGAGCCGCGCCTAAGTACAAATCAACGGCTCCAAACCCAGAATAGGCCAGAACCCCATCTAACCAGCACTGGCGAATGTTGATGGGCGGATCTGTGTGGCCAATATTCAGAATTGCGCCAGAGGACTCCATCGGCTCAAAGGTTCCCGTCGTGACCACATCCACTTCCCTGGCCGTCTGAGTAACACCGACCGCTTGCACTCGTGCTTTCAATTCTTCAACGGTCATGACCACCGCCTGGTGCCGTTGGATTTTTTCGTTAATTTCAGCGATCGATCGCATAGGGAGTGGGGAGTAGGGAGTAGGGGTAGGGGCGATAACTCCTTTGGAGACGCTGCGCGAACGTGATTCGCCCGGACAAGGGGTAGGGGTAGGGGCAAATCGTGATTCGCCCGGACAAGGGGTAGGGGTAGGGGCGAATCGTGATTCGCCCGGACAAGGAATGGGAAATAGCGGTTTGATAAAAGTTCTCCCGAACCTTATCCCTGCTGCTTCCAGGCTTTCCAACTGAACAACATCAGCATGATCAGAGTAGGTGAAAATACAGCAATGAGGGCGTTAGCTGGAGTGGCTGCGATGGTAAAGGAGGGAGCTAAATATTTAATAGCAAGCGATAGTCCGGTAGAGAGTAGAAAGACTTTCAGGATAAAAATAGCAATGTTCATGCTGGCAACGTCCTGGGCGATCGAAGCTCACGATAGCAGTTTATGTCCACGAATGAAAAGGTGAGACGAACCAGAGGATCCAGACGAGCCAGAGGATCCAGGAGAGCTACGGTCGAAGAAAAACCAGCTAAAGAAAAAGCACTCCGGGGGGGAGTGCCTTTAGCCTACTGCATTCAGGAGAAGAAAGGTCTTCGTTACACCTACTCCTCCGCTTTTCAGTCCAAGTTAACCACTAGGTTCACATCATCGTTCAACTACTTCACCCAGGCACCACGATACTTCAGCCGTTGGGGAGGATGCTGCTCCAGATTGCGCTTAGGTTGACGAAGCTTGGCAGCAGCCCCACGATAGTGAGCAACGATGCCGCTATCTGCCATTTCAACATTGAGATCATCGTGATTGTAAGTTGAGCCGCGATAGTGTAGTTCCATTTGAGGATCGCCTCCATAGTTTGATTGAGGATGAGGCGCGTTCCTTCGGGATGCTTCCCTACTTCCGTCCCCTACTGGATCTGCCCGAAGGATCTCGCTTCAGAATTTCCCTCCAGGCAACCATGTGAACCAATCGAAAATGAGTGAAGGGGATGAACGATTGAAATTCTGTATCTATTGTTACCTTTTGCCGAATTGCTGTCAACCTGCCTCAAGATGGAGTTTCGGGGTGCAGAGGGTGGGAGTCAGAAGAAGAATGCTGCTATTTTGAGGCTTTGAAGCGATCGATCGCAGCTATGGCTCTGAGGTGTCAGACATAATTCGTAACTAAACCTGACGATCGCGCGGGCCATCAAACTCGCACAGGTAAATCGTACAGGCTTCTTCCCCGACCCCCGATGCATCGATCGCCTTTTGCACCTGGGGCGTAATGTTGATGATTTCCACCTTTTGCTGAGTGTTGACCTGAAATGTCGATCGCATTGTGGCTGTTTCCGTTATTGAGTCATGCTATTCAGTTTCTTCTAATACCGCGCCAGTTGCATCCAGTTGCAGCACTTCAACCTGAACCTGCACTCCCTGAGCAATCCAGGCATCTTTCATCGCCGATCGTACCCTTTGGGCATGCTCAGCATCTGCCAGGGCCAGCAGGGTTGGGCCAGCTCCACTAATCACCAGACCGTAGGCTCCAGCCTCCAGGGCAGCGGACTCCACAGCGTTGTAACCCCGAATCAAGGTTTGACGATAGGGTTGATGCATTCGATCCTGGAGGGCGGTTTGGAGCCAGTTCGATCGCCCGGTTGCCAGTCCTCGCAACAGTACTCCCAGGTGTGCCACGTTAAAAATGGTGTCTGGACGGCTGTAGTGGGGGGGAAGAACGCGGCGAGCTTCAGCGGTGGATAGCTCAAAGTCGGGAATGGCCACAATGGGAATCACCGTTGGATGCCAGGGCACATCGCAGATCGTCCAGGTTTCATCCGGGGCTGTAGCCGCCAAGCAGCAACCACCGACCAGGGCAGGCACTACGTTATCAGGATGGCCTTCCAGGTCGATCGCCAGTTGCATCACAGCTTCGGGGGACAGCGGCGAACCTGCAAACGCATTGGCTCCCACCAATCCACCGACGATCGCAGTGGCAGAACTCCCTAACCCCCGCGCCAGGGGCACCCCTAAATTAATCGCAAGGTGAATGGGTGGAATTGGTTGCTGAATCTGGTGATACAGGTGCGCAAATGCCCGATAGGCTAAATTGCTGTCGTCCGTCTTGACTCGTTCTGCCTCCAGTCCGCTCACGGTAATCGTCAAGGACTGCTGCGAATCGGTGGGAAGCGGGGAAAACTCAAAGCGGTTGTAAAGCGTCAGGGCAGCCCCAATGCAATCAAAACCTGGCCCAGGTTCGCAGTGGTAGCAGGAACAGCAACGGTAAAACAGTTTGACATAGGTGAAAATCGAATAGACAGAGCGAATAGTGCCAAATCGAAATGGGAGCATCCCAATTTATGCAAATTGATCGATTTCCGTAGCGCAGGCATCTTGCCTGCCAGTGAACTATCCATCATGCAAATGCAAAAGTGGGATACACCCGATCGAAATTATGCCCGATCGAAATTATGTCAGATCTGAGTTGATCGACTGAATCACTGCGACAGGATAGATGCGCACCGGGTTATTTTCGATCGTTACTAAGGATCATGGATTAAATAACCTGTGCAACGTTTCACTTCGCTGACTGGGCGGGCAAGATGCGCACCCCATAAGAATCCTAGGTGATTAAATTCGTATTCCTAAGGGTCAAAACTAAAGGTAAAAATCATTAGATTCTTTAAGAAATGTGTCGAAAATACGCAACAATGGGGACGGAAGCTCAAGAGGTGAATTTATGTTAAAAGCGGCAGATGTAATGACGAAGGACGCAGTCACAATTCGTGGGTCCGCAACGGTAGCCGATGCCGTCAAACTCATGAAAGACAAAGGGACTCATACTCTGATTGTCGATCGCCGCTATGAACAAGATGCCTATGGCATTATCACGGAAACTGATGTGGTATATAAAGTAACTGCCTATGGTAAAGATCCCAAGCGGGTGCGTGTTTGCGACATTATGACGAAACCCTGTATCGTCGTTAATCCAGACCTGGGTGTAGAGTACGTGGCACGGCTGTTTGCGAACACCGGGATTCATCAAGCTCCTGTCATTAAAGGAGAACTTTTGGGCGTAGTATCGATTCGAGATATTTTGCTCAAGGGAGACTTCGTCGAGCAGCCTAAGGAAGTCGTGCTGGCAGAGCGCATTCAGCAGGCGATCGAACGGGCCCGGACGATCTGTGCTGAGAAAGGAGCAACTTCTACAGAGTGTGCAGTCGCCTGGGATGAGGTAGAAGAGTTGCAGGCAGAAGCATCTCATCAAAAAGCTGGAAAGCTCTACGAAACCAAAACTGCTTTTGAATCCTATTGTGAAGAAAATCCTGATGCACTGGAAGCTCGGATTTACGACAGTTAGGACTTTGCTGGGCTTGGGCACGCCAGGCTCCCTCTGACTGAAACTTGAGATGGGACTGAGATTGAATTCAGGTCGTATCCCATCAAAGCTGAAGTTTCGATCGAGTATTCCGAAGCTTGATCAGGGCCTGGTATACGTTAGAGTTAAATGTCTGGCTTGCCATCTCTAATCAACCTATGAAGAACACGATCGCCCTTTTAAAAACTCGTCTGGAAGCCGCTCTGGTCGCTGCCTTTGGCAAGGAACTGACGGGAACTGACCCCATTTTGGTGCCAGCAAGTAATCCTAAATTTGGCGACTATCAGGCAAACGTTGCAATGTCGTTAGCCAAGCGGTTGGGGCAGGCTCCCAGGGCGATCGCTGAGCAAATTGTGCAAAATCTCGATGTCGCAGATTTTTGCGAACCGCCAACCGTTGCTGGCCCTGGATTTATCAACTTCACATTCCAAACTCGCTATCTGGAAACCCAGCTAAAAGCAATTCAGGCCGATCCTCGCTTAGGGATTGCCCCCACCGAACCGCCCCAGCGGGTGATCGTAGACTACCCCAGTCCCAATATTGCGAAGGAGATGCACGTTGGACACTTGCGCCCTTCGGTGAACGGGGATTGTCTGGCGCGAATTCTAGAATTTTTGGGCCATGAGGTGCTACATCTGAGTCATGTCGGGGACTGGGGCACACCGTTTGGGATGCTGATCGCTTACCTGGAAGAGGCTTATCCAGAAGCTCTGGCCACTTCAGACTCCCTGGATTTAGGAGATTTGGCTTCTTTCTATCGATCGGCAAAAAAACGATTTGACGAAGACCCGGCGTTTCAGGAAGCAGCCCGTTTAGCGGTGGTCAAGCTCCAGGCAGGGGATGAGGAAACCATTCACGCCTGGACAATTGTCTGTGGCTTGTCCAACCGTACCAACCGCAAGATTTATGAACTGATGGGGCTATCCCCCAAGATTCAGGAGCGGGGCGAATCTTTTTACAATTCCATGCTGCCTGATGTGGTGGAAGAGCTGGAAAGATTAGGCTTGCTGGTGGAAGATAGTGGCGCAAAGTGCGTGTTTTTAGAAGGGTTCACCAATAAGGAAGGAAAGCCCTTGCCGTTAATTGTGCAGAAATCCGGAGGGGGTTATAACTATGCCACAACGGATCTGGCAGCGATTCGGTATCGGGTCAATGTAGATAAAGTACAGCGATCGATTTATCCAGTGGGTGTAGAGCAAACCAACCACTTCATGCAGGTGTTTCAGGTCGCACGACGGGCGGGTTGGCTAACGGATGATCTTGAATTTATTCACATTCCCCTGGGGCACATCCTGGGAGAGGATGGCAAAAAACTCAAGAGTCGATCGGGGGAAGCACCCCGGATGCTGGATTTGCTAAATGATGCGATCGATCATGCCCGTGCCGATTTAGAGAAACGCTTGCAGGAAGAAGGACGGCAGGAATCTCAGGAATTTGTTGACCACGTGGCCAGGGTCGTCGGCATCAGTGCCATCAAATATGCCGATCTGAGCCAGAATCCCACCAGTGGCTATGTCTTTAGCTTCGATCGCATGCTGGCTCTCCAGGGCAATACAGCTCCCTATATGCTCTATGCCTATGTGCGGGTACAGGGCATCAGTCGCAAAGGCGGCATTGATTTTACAACCCTGGGCACTGACGCACCGATCGGGTTACAGGAAGAAGAGGAGCTAACTCTGGCGAAACACTTACTGCAACTGGATGAAGTGCTAGCGATCGTGGAGGAGAATCTTTACCCCAATCGCCTCTGCGAATACCTGTTTGAACTGAGCCAGAAGTTCAACCGATTTTACGATCGCCTCCCCATCCTGCAAGCGGCAGAACCCGATCGGACTTCGCGGCTGATCCTGGCTCACATCACGGCAGAAACGATTAAGTTGGGACTATCGCTGTTAGGCATTCCTGTACTGGAGCGGATGTAGGTTTTAAGGGATGAGAAAGTTTTGAGACACTCGCAAACCTGATTAGATTCAAACCTCATCCAGGTTAATGTCCAACGCCCGCAACTTTTCAGCTAACCGATCGGCTCGCTGACGTTCTTGTTCTGCCCGTTGCTGCGCCTGGTCTGCCCGTTGCCGTTCTGCTTCTTCGGGTAGGGGAATCAGCTCACCCTCTGCCGTGAACCAGCGCAACTGCCGCTCATGAATGCCTAGCTGTAATCCTAACTGCTGACTGGGCAAATGTCCTGCTTCGGTGGGGGCGATCGCTTCATAACTACCATTGACTAACCGAAACCCGGCAAACTCCAACGTCTCTGGATGAAACCAGTAATACTCCGGCAACCGCCACACGTCCTGATACAGCGTCTTCTTTGCTCCTTTATCCACCCTGGCAGTGGAGCTAGAGAGCAGTTCAATCACTACATTGGGATACTTACCGCCCTCATCCCAGATTGCCCAACTGCGACGGTCTCTCTTCTCGGTTCCCAGCACCACAAACACATCGGGCCCACGAAAGTCCCGCGTTTTTAGCTGCTGCATGTTGTAGTAGACAGTCAGGTTGCCGGAAATGTAGAAGTCTGGGCGATCGTGCCACCAGGCTTTCAATAGTCGAATCAGCAGGTCAATCTGATGGCGGTGGAGGTCGCTTTCCAAGGGTGGTTCGTCACTGTATAAGTTGCTTGGAGGCAGCCCAATCTCGTCAGCAATGTCCTCACCAACCCCAGGGAGATTCTCATCCAGACGAACCATAGCCAGATACTCCGGTAAGAGGCTTTCCAATATGGCTTTCAGTATAACTTGAGGGAAATAATCACTTAACAGAATAGCCGCTATTCGTCATCTCGACTCTGACTCGAAAGAACGCGACCAGGGAAAGATGAGTTGCGCTCTAACTCCAAAACTCATCCAGGTTCACCTCCGCAATCTCCTGCTGCACTTCCTGGAAGTAATTACTATTGGTCAGCAGTGCGACTTCTTTCTCGCGTTTTTGGTGATCAATTTCAATTTGAAGTTCTTCTAGTTGCTTCTTTAGCTCCGCTTCACGGCGTTTGCGATCGTTAATGTCCTGAACAATCCCTTCGTAATACAGAATCTTGCCATTATTGTCTTTGACGGCACGGGCATCAATTTCGACCCAGATAGTACTACCATCTTTGCAATAGCAACGGTACTCAAAATTCTTAACTGCATTTTGTTGTTCCAGAAGTGCTCGAAACTCAGCCCGTTTTTCGGGATCGACATACAGTTGTTCCCCAATATTGGTGATGCTAGCCATCATTTCAGCCGGAGAGTCATAGCCATACATTCTCGCCAGGGCGGGATTGGCACTAATAAATTCTCCAGACGGCGAGGATTGGAAGATTCCCTCCAGGGCATTTTCAAAAATACTGCGGTAGTTCTCCTCTGCAATGCGCAGTGCCTCTTCCGCCCGCTTCCGAGCCGTAATATCCCGCACCATGATCAGCACCTCATCCTCTCCCAGCACCAGGATCCGAACTTCCTCCACCTGGGTTTGCTCGTCGATCGAGATTTGCTGTTCGTAGACCTGGAGTTCTCCCGTCGTGAGGGCTTGCTGAATATGATGCATTCGCAAATTTGCCAGATCGGGAGGGAGAGACTCATGAACCGTATTGCCTGGGCTAAATTTTTGCACCCCGTGGACTCCTTGTAGGCGATCGCTCCCGACAATATCCAGGTACGTCCCATCCCCCCTGGCGCGAATCATCAGATCTGGAATCGCAGTGACAATGGCGCGGTTAGTCGCCTCACTCTGGCGAAGTGCTTCAAAAGATGCCTTCAGTTGACCCGCCATGCGGTTAAAGGAACCTGCTAACGTATCTACTTCAATAATCGGGCTGGGTTCAACCTGTTGATCAAGATCACCCTGGGCAAACTGATTCGAGGCTTCGGATACCCGCAGCAGAGGACGAGTCACCCACCGGGAGGTGAACAGACCAATGGCGATCGCCCCCACCAACGCTGCCAGCATCAATCCCAAGGTATTACGCCGACTGGCATGGATCTGCTCCATAAAATCGGCTTCTGGGATGGTCAGCACCACCAGCCAGTCCAGATTATTGTCCCGAAACGGCACCACCTGAACATACTGCTGTGCGCCATTGAGCCGATAGTCCAGTTGCTGCACGGATTGAATCTCGTTGAAATCTCCAAAGCGGCGGGTGAGATCCTCAGCGGTGGCTCGAATCGTGTCATTCTCACTGTCTGTGGCGAACAGCCGATCGCTTTCTTCCCCATTCTCCTGTACGATCGGCTCCTCGGTGGACGTGGCGACTAATTGCCCCGATCGCTCCATGATAAAAGCCGTGCCAGTTTTGCCAATCTGGAGACTTTTGAGAAACTGGTTCACCTCGCGCGGCAGAAAGAAGTCCGTGGCGCACGCCCCAATCAGCGTATTGTCCTGGGAATCGTAGACCGGCAGGCTGGCGGTGATGGTGGGAAATCCGGTGGCAAAGGCGATGTAAACGTCGCTCCAGGCTGCCTGCTGCGTTTCCCTGGCGGCTTCATACCAGAGGCGCGTTCGGGGATCATAGGGGCGATCCAGGGTGCCAACCTGAATGGTGCGATTCCCCTGCTGATCAAAGCCAAAATCCTGACGAATAAAGTTGGTGGAGGCATTGCTGTAGTGCAGAATCACCTGCGAGTTTCCCTGATCAAACGTGCGACTGGCTCCAAAAAAACTGCCCGCCTCATCGCCGCAATAGACATAGCTGAGGGTGGGGTAAATCTGCATTTGCTCCCAAAAGTAATGCTCCCCCCTGGGATTGCTGATATCCAGATCGCCCTGGGCAAACGCACTTGCATTCAACTGATTGATTGTCCTGGGCGCGGCTGTGTAGGACTCCAGCTTTTCTGTAATCCGATGGGTGAGTTCCGTTCGCAACTGACTGGCGACATCGTTAACGGCCCGCTGGCCACTGCGGTAGGCAATGAAGCCCACCAGCCCAACGGCAGTAATGATCTGGAGAATAAAGGGAACGACGAGGGTAGTACGGAGGCGGAGTTTGTGCAGGGTTTGACGCTTCGCTCTACCAGTCATTAATACCCTCCCCGCCAGCAATCCACTCCTGCAAATCTCGCTCTGCTTTTGCCACGTTAAAGAGATGCAGCCCAAAATCTTGAGCCAAATCTTCGCAGACCCTGATGCCGCGGACGCTATTCCCCTTGGGATCCAGCGGCGGTGAGAAGGTGCCAATCCCCAATTTGCCCGGAACCACGGCGGTAATGCCACCACCCACCCCACTCTTGGCCGGCATCCCCACGCGATAGCACCATTCGCCCGATGCATCGTACATGCCGCAGGTGAGCATGACGCTGATCACATCCTGGACATAGTGTTCATCGATCGCCCGTTCCTGTGTCACCGGATTCACGCCGCCGTTGGCTAAGGTGGCAGACAACATCGCCAGATCCCGCGCATTCACCAGAATCGAACACTGCTGAAAATAGAGATCCAGCGTTTCATCAATCTTCTCGCTGACCATGCCAAAATTCAGCATCAGGTAAGCGATCGCCCGATTGCGATGGCCCGTTGCCTTTTCCGACAGAAACACCGGCACGTTGATATCGTGTTCTCGACCGGTATAGCGTTTGAACATTTCCAGCACCCGCTTCAGCCGTTCGGTGCCGCTTGAACCTTTGATTAAATCGGCCGTGGCGATCGCCCCTGCATTCACCATTGGGTTATAGGGACGATTGGTAGTCTCATCCAGGACGATGGCATTAAACGCCTCCCCCGTCGGCTCCACATTCACCTTGCTGTTGACGTACTCCCGCCCGTAATCCTCCAGGGCCAGCCCAAACACAAAGGCCTTAGAAATAGACTGGATCGTAAACAGCTGATCGCAATTGCCCACTTCAAACACCTGACCATCGGCGGTGACGACACAAATGCCGAACCATTCTGGCTTGGCCAGTGCTAATTCGGGAATGTAATCTGCGACTACCCCATCATTTAGCGATCGATACTTCTCGTACAGATCGTTGAGATAGTTGCGAAAGGGCGATGTGGCTGCTGTAATGGAACTGGTAAGGGATTGCAAATCTCCGATTCCTGACATAGCTTCTCTCCTTACCCCTCCATGATTTGCTGAGCAACGCTGCGAAATTCCTGGCTAATGGGATGATCGGGATAGGTGACGCAGAACACCCCTTCACTGGCAAGCTGCACAATATCTTCCGACAGGGGAAAGATGCCTGCTACCGTTTCTCCGTAGGTTGCTTCAACTTTCTGCTTCAATGCTTCCGGGTTGATTTTGCTATGAGCTTTGTTGATTGCCAGCAACATTTTGCGAACTTTAAGCTGCCGTGCCACATCCATCGTGACGGCGGTTCCCTGGTAGTCCTGCTTATCCGGGCGCAGGATCAAAATCAGAACATGGGAAATGGCGATCGACAAAAAGGTTTCTTTTGACAATCCCGGATGGGTATCAATAAACAAATAATCAAGCTGTAAAGACTTCACCAGACTGCGAAATCCATCATTCATCAGCCGGACATCGTAGCCATCCTTGAGAATGCGGGCAATGTCATCGGCTTTAACACTGGATGGCACCAGAAATAAACGGTTTTCCCCCTCCAGCCCAATATTGGCACTGACATCATAAGCGGTCTCCTCGATCGGCGTTTCCCCCCACAGGTAATTGTTGAGGGTTTTGCCCATCTGTTCAGGTTCCAGACAGAAGAGGTTGTGAATTCCCGGAGAGGGAACATCGGTGTCTACAACCCCAACCCGGTTTCCTGATGCAGCTACGGTAGCTGCCAAATTGGCAGTGAAGTTAGACTTACCCGTACCACCCCGGTAGGAATGAATAGAGACGACCTTAGGCATTATTAGTACAGAATGATTAGCGTAAAGAACAAAGTTAGTCTGCTATCTGAGTATCAGATATCTAAGTAACAGACTTGTCTGACTGAGTTCTGTAAAAACTTTTATTGCTTTAAAGTATCTAAGCAACAAAAAGATATCAAACAAAGTAGTTTCCTATACGGAAATCCATGAACACTTTGTTCGTTTTATTTCTTTGACGCACTGTTTCGAGGCTTAGGCCAAGGATGCTCTGGTGCAGCATACCAATTCCATCTGACGATTGCAAATTGATTCCCGTAGCGTCGGAATGCATTCTGCGATCGAACGTTATCTGAGGAATGCGAATTGAATCAGCTGAAATGCTTGTGGGGCAGGCAGCGATTCGACGGCTCGACTGAGCTCACGCCGAAGTCCGAAGTCTTGCCCACCCAATTAGCGAAGTAACACGTTGCCCAGGTTATTGAATCTATGCGCCTCAGTTACCAAAGCAGACTTGTAGTGACCCAAAGTTATTTCCCAGCGTGAAATCATCATCATTGATGCGCAGGGCAACGATATTAACTGGCTGCAAAAGATCCTGAGGTTCATTTAACCAACTGTAAGTCGAACCCGGTACACCCACTAGCAATGCTCCCAGAGGAATTGTTTCGTCGTAGCTGAACCCGTCATACCCCTCAATCTCTGAAAGGTTAGAGTATCCCTGAGGCCCGACCCGATTCAGGTTCAAAACATCGACCGTCCAGGAACCTCTGATGCGGGTAACGCGGCTGTAGGTATTAGACAGTTGCAGATACTGCCAACCCCGCTTGGCATCCACACTGTAGCAAGTCGTACTGGTACGGGCATCACCTGAAGTTGGCAATGAACCGATCGCAGTTGCAGTCAAAAGACCCAGAGTCAGAAGCTTTAAAGGTTTCATAGTTTTTGAGATTCAGCTACTTAATCCTGCACTACACCTTTTCAAGGTCATACCCAAACCATCGGGCAACTTGCAAGGGGAAGCGTTAATTCTTGATAAAAAGACTTAATTCGGCGTAAAAAGTTCTCTGATCCTACATGGTGGTTCTACTCGTTATGATGTAATTCTGGAAGAATTGCCGAGAGAAGGGGGAAATCTGACTGTCTACACTCGTCCGCTGGCTCGATTAATTGAGCAGCTCCAGCGCTTACCGGGAGTTGGGCCGAAAACAGCCCAGCGGTTAGCTCTGCACATTCTAAAGCGTTCAGAATCCGAAGTTCAAGCACTGGCCCAGGCAATTCTGGAAGCCAAGCAGCAGGTAGGACTCTGTTCGGTCTGCTTTCACCTGTCCGCAGAACCCGTTTGTGAAATTTGCCGATCGCCCAATCGAGATTCCCATACTATTTGCGTCGTTGCCGATTCCAGAGATGTGATCGCGCTGGAAAAGACCCGTGAGTATCGCGGCAAATATCACGTTCTGGGCGGACTGATTTCACCCATGGATGGAATTGGGCCCGATCAGTTGAATATTGCTCAGTTAGTACGGCGAGTTGGCAAGCAGGAGATCAAAGAAGTCATTTTGGCCATCAGCCCCAGCGTCGAGGGTGAAACCACAACACTCTACATTGGACAATTGCTCAAACCATTTACGCGGGTAACGCGAATTGCCTTTGGTTTGCCGATGGGAGGTGACCTGGAGTACGCCGATGAGGTGACCCTGGCTCGGGCCCTGGAGGGACGACGGGAACTGGATTAAGACTTTTTAATGTAAGGATTTCCAGACATTTGCCTCAGAAACTAGCCCCTTGAAGCGATCGCATCCCCTTTTTCCGGTCTGGACACCCCAGAAATCGGCACAAAGGTAGAGGGCGATCGCAATTGCCTTTTACACACTGGAATTAGCGTTTAACTGTCCCTGCCCTGCAACCTCGTTGTAGGGCTTTTATTTTGCTATTTATCTTAAAAATTGTTAAAGAATAAACTAAATTGGATAGGTACTCAGGATAGATTGCAGCAAGAGTCGTAGCAGAGGTTGTCCATGAAGATAGTCTGGGAACCCAGCATTTACGTAGGGAACGCGCCAGTATTTTGTACCCTTTGCGGTCAAAGATCCTATCCTGTCAGGAATCAACAGAATCAGTTTTTACTGGCAGTGATCTATAACGATCGCGGTGTGGCCCTGGGGGAAGCCTGTCGAGATTGCGTTGCAGTTGGAACAGCAGGAATTCACTCTCGGTTACAAGAACGCATTCAGTCTTTGGAAGCGAAAGTCGCCGAATTGCGCACCTTTGCTGAAGCTGAAATCCAAACACCGTCTCTGGAACAGGAGTTTCAGGTGCATCGATCGAATATTTCTTAGGAAATGCAAATTAAATCAGCTGAAATGCTTGTGGGGGGAATATCCTGCCTGCCCAGTCCATCAGCAGCGTCTAGTTAACGGGAGCCAGGTGACAGTGCCAGGTAACAGGAGCAACGCTCAGGAACGTTTGCGCTTGAACACGAGCAGGGCGGCAATCAACAGAAAGCTACCCATTAGCAACGAAAAGGCTAAAGTGCTGGCGAACCAGTTAAACCAATCTATGCTCACCATCGCTCTATTACGTGTTCCAAGGCTCAACTTTTGCTTTTACCACTTTTGCTTTTTACCTTCTGCCTCGCGCTTATCCCAGTTCCACTAATTTGACGATGCGGTGAGCCGAGATTCCTCTGGTGGCGATCGCAACGGCACTCAGATTACTGACTAAACACAGACATCCTAAAAAGGTGAGGATGTACGTAGGGGCCATTACAACCCCGATCGATAACCAGGTAAATACGTGCAGCAGGATGAGCAAAGCGTAGAGGCTGGAGATCTTTGCCATGAATTGCACCTGGGCGATCGGACGACCCAACCCCGTAAAGAGCAGGGTCTGGGAAGTGGCTAGTAAGTTAGCTGGAACCAGCATGGCACAGATGGCAACGCAGTGAGTTCGGGAAAATTCAAACAGGACGTTAATTAAATCAAGCATTCAAAGATTCATGATAGGCCTATTGCCCCAGCATACCCATTGCCCCCTCCAACTGGGAATCTCTTTATGAAGAATTAAGTCCTTACCGCGACTCCCCACTCCTTAAAGGATTCGTTCATAAACTTTTCATCGGGGTAGACTGAAAGTACAGAGAATGTATGGGCGAGGAAAGGATTCAACGGTATTGTCCTTGAAAGTTCGATCGAACCCGCTTCTCTGAACTAGACACATTGGAAAGTCCTTCATGAAATCAGGTTTCCGGATCGGCTCCATCCTGGGTATTCCTTTACGAATTGAAACCTCCTGGTTCTTAATCCTGGGGTTAGTCACCTTTTACTACGGTTCAGTTTGGCAACAAGAGAACTGGGGAGAAACCTGGGGCTGGGTCGCTGGGTTGGTGATGGCGTTGATGCTGTTTGGCTCGGTGCTGCTCCATGAGTTGGGTCATAGCTTTGTGGCAATGGCGCAGGGCATCAAGGTGAATTCGATCACGCTGTTTCTGTTCGGCGGAGTCGCCTCGATCGATCAAGAATCGAAAACACCAGGACAGGCGTTTCAGGTGGCGATCGCAGGGCCTGGCGTTAGTTTTGGACTGTTTGTTGCCCTACTGCTGGCGGATTTTCTCCTACCTCTACCGGATCCTGCCCAACGAGTCGTGCAAGAATTGGCCGAATCAATATCTTGCTGGCCGTTTTCAACATGATCCCAGGACTCCCCCTGGATGGTGGACAGGTTTTAAAGTCGATCGTCTGGAAGCTGACAGGCAGCCGCATGAAGGGAGTTCGCTGGGCCGCCCGAACAGGGCAACTCCTGGGCTGGACTGCAATCCTCCTGGGAGTCATGGGCTATTTTACGCCGTTCCCCCTCAACTCATTGTGGTTAGCTCTACTGGGCTGGTTTGGAGTGCGGAATGCCAGAGCCTATAGCCAGGTGACTGATCTCCAGGAAGCACTGATGAACCTGGATGCAGCAACCGCCATGACGCGAGCCTTTCGGGTCGTAGATGCAGAGATGAGCCTGAATGAATTTACCCAGAGCTATCTGGAGCGGGAAGTGGCCCATTCTGAAGTGTATTACGCCTCGTCGGACGGTCGCTATCGCGGACTGGTCGCTGTGGAAGATCTCAGTGCGATCGAGCGGAGTCAGTGGGAAAACCAAACGCTGCACAGCATTATTCACCCCCTTACCGAGATTCCATCTGTCCGAGAATCCACACCCTTAACCGATGTAATCAACCGGATGGAAGCCGAAAGCGTCCGGCGGATTACCGTTTTGTCTCCAGCCGGAGCAGTGGCTGGAGTAATCGATCGGGGTGATGTGGTACAGGCCCTGGCAGCCAAGCTAAAAATCCCCGTTCCTGAAGCACTGATCAAGCAAATCAAAGAAGAGGGGGCTTATCCACCAGGACTACAGATTCCTGCTCTGGCCAAAACTGCGACAGATTAACTTCCCGACAGAGCGATCGTGGTTTAAGCTAATCTTGTTTTTGGTTTTTACAAATTCCATGCCTGACACTCAACTAATTCTTGCTGCCAATCAAGATTTCTATCGCGCCTTTGAGCAAAGAGACATTGAAGCGATGAGTACCCTTTGGTCAAAAGGAACAGATTGTCTTTGCATTCATCCCGGTCGGCGCCCTGCGCGGTTGGGAGCAAATCCGAATGGCGTGGGAACAAATTTTTCAAAATACGGAAATGTTTCAAATTTCCACCAGTATCATTACGGCTGATGCCAGCGGCAACCTGGGGTACATCGTTCTGGTGGAGCAAATTTCCCAAATCATTCAGGGCAGGCAAGTCACGATTCAGTCGATGGGAACCAACATTTTTGAAAATATGGCGGGAAACTGGTACTTAATCCACCATCACGGTAGCCCGATTATGCCCGCAGCACCTCCAGGGCAACAGTCACGATAGGGAGTTGGGAGTCGGGAGCCGGGAACGAGCCAGGAGCCAGATTAGAACCAGAGTAGGGTGAGCCTGTCCACCCCCTGCTTCAAGTCCCTCAGCCTGCATTGACCAGAGAGCAAACCAGATATCCAGATTTATAGAGCAATAATCCCCCCGCCTCATTCAACAGGCATGAATGGAGGACAAGGGGATGCTTTATCAAGCGATTAACCGGGTTAGCTCAGGTAAAAGTTCAAAGCAAAAATTGATGGTGGTAAACCTGCGATAGCGAGCTAGTAGACCTCGGCAACAATACGCCCACCTTTCGTAGTGCAGGCTTCCCCTGCGCGGGCAAGATGCCCGCTCTACGGTTGCTCAATTCACGCTCGCTTCTACTAGCATGGCAAACCTGAGTTAGCCAATCGAACCCATCAGACCATTCCACCTGGACGATCGAGCCAGTCAGCAGAGCAGAAAACTACACAGGGATAGCCTCTGGAGCTGCAAGTGCCAGGATATGGTAGCAAGAAGGTGTATCGTCTCCTAAAACTTCATTGATTCGGTCTCGAATCTTCAAGTGTAATACCTGGATAGAGTCGGTGAAGTCATGCTGAACATGCAATACAGCGGTTTGTTTCTGGTATTGCTTGCCATAGTAAGCCACAAAATAGGTGTAGCGGTTGGCACTTGGAGCATCTAATACAAAATCTCTCATTATCGAAAACCTCTCTTAGCCGGAGGTAAATAACATCAGAACAGTGGAAGAAAGGGCTGAAAAGCAGTGAGTGGTCAGAGTCCTTATTGATGGATACGGAAGTAAGCTCCACGTTTCCGGTCAAATCAGGCATTTAGTATTCGTATCTGTTTAGTGCAGTGAGTTTGACTACGCTTAGACTACGCCTGTTGGAAGTTGAACTCCTCTGTGTTTTTACTCTAATCCGCAAAACGCAGCTGGTTGAATGCTGTAGAGTTCACTGAGTGGGTGCCCGTTGCTAGTGTAGACGAATTTAATCGACTTATACGCCCAATCTTCTCAAACCGGAAAACGAATTTCATCCTGCTATAAGATGACCTCACTGGATGAGATGGGAGTGGTACACTACAGGATGCTCAGTATGGTACGCTCCAAAATTCTGATCTGACGTTCGGATCTGAACACTATTTAACCTCGCAATTGCTGTAAGGGCATGATTTCTCCAAACTTTGACCAGTTTTTGCAACTCGCACAACAGGGTAACTTTGTTCCGGTGTATCAAGAGTGGGTGGCCGACCTGGATACGCCTGTGTCTGCCTGGTACAAGGTTTGTGCAGGACAACCCTATAGCTTTTTGCTGGAGTCTATTGAGGGAGGAGAAACGCTGGGGCGATATAGTTTGTTGGGCTGTGATCCACTGTGGGTCTTAGAGGCACGCGGCGATCGCACCACTCAAACCTACCGGGATGGTTCCACTCAAGTCTTTGAGGGTGATCCGTTTGTGGCGTTGGCAAACTGTCTGGCTCCGTTTCAACCCGTTAACCTACCGCAGTTACCGCCCGGCATTGGCGGGCTGTTTGGCTTCTGGGGCTATGAACTGATCCACTGGATTGAGCCAAGGGTTCCAGTGTATCCCGCTGCGGAGGGTGATTTGCCGGATGGATTATGGATGCAGATTGATCACCTGCTGATATTTGATCAGGTTAAACGCAAAATTTGGGCGATCGCCTACGCAGATTTGCGGGATCCTGCAACCGATCGTCGTCAGGCTTATGATCAGGCTTGTGCTAAAGTCACTCAGTTGGTCAGCAAGCTGCAATTGCCGATTTCGTCCCAGGATTCTTTTCTCCGGTGGGTTTCTCCAGCATTCACTCAGGCGGCAAAACCAAAGCATTCTGCGAATCCTCTCTACACCAGCAATGTGACTCAGGCAGAATACTGTGCCAACGTCGAAAAAGCCAAGGGGCATATTCGGGCGGGAGATATTTTTCAGGTCGTCATTTCTCAGCAGCTTTCCACCCAATATCAGGGCGATCCCTTTGCTCTGTATCGATCGCTCCGGCTGATCAATCCCTCCCCCTACATGGCCTATTTTCACTTCCAGGACTGGCAGATTATTGGTTCCAGCCCAGAAGTCATGGTTAAAGCTGATCTGTCCCCTGAACAAGATGGCAGCAAAATTGCCACGGTGCGCCCGATCGCCGGAACTCGACCCAGGGGCAAAACCCCCCAGGAGGATGCCGCCCTGGCTGAAGATTTGCTGCAAGACCCGAAGGAGCGGGCAGAACACGTCATGCTGGTAGACCTGGGACGAAATGACCTGGGGCGGGTTTGTGCCAGTGGAACGGTGGCAGTGAATGAGCTGATGGTGATTGAGCGATACTCTCACGTCATGCATATTGTCAGTAACGTGACGGGGGTTCTGGCTCCCGAGAAAACAGCCTGGGACTTGTTAAAAGCTTGCTTTCCAGCAGGAACCGTCAGCGGTGCGCCAAAGATTCGGGCGATGGAAATCATTCATGATTTAGAGCCTTGCCGTCGAGGGGTTTACTCTGGAGCCTATGGGTATTATGACTTTGAAGGACAGTTGAATACGGCGATCGCCATTCGGACAATGGTGGTGCGCAGCCAGCCGGACGGACAACATCAGGTAATGGTGCAGGCAGGAGCCGGACTGGTGGCCGATTCTGATCCAGAACGGGAATATGAGGAAACTTTGAACAAGGCGAGGGGAATGCTGGAGGCGATTCAGTCCCTTAACCCGTTACCCTGAATCTACGATCGCCACAATTCCTAAAAATTCTCAAGCATTCTTAACTTCTCTTGGGACGATGGATAATATTTCCATAACCTACCGATTACCAATCCTTTAGATTTGCGGTCTAGTGTGATAGAGAAAACCTAGACCCGTGATCGTTATGCTCCATTCCTACGCTCTGGAAGCAACTCCGCAGCCCGACCTACGTGAACTGTTGGAGGAGCTGTACAGGGGACGAAATTTACAGCCCTACAGGAGTGGTCAGCCGATTCGGATGCTCTCAGATGAGATTTTGGTGGTGTGTCGAGGTGTCGTTCTGCTAGGGACACTGTACGACAATGGTGATGAAGCACTGTTGGGGTTAGCGTGTCCATCTATGCCATTTGGTTTACCCCTCTCATTGATTCATCCTTATCAAGCAACTGCATTGACCGATGTTGACCTGATGCGATTGCGGTTGATGGAGATAGAGCAATCCCCCATGCTGGCTCAGGGAATCTTTCATCATCTTGTGCGGCGAGTGCAGCAATCGGAAGCTGTATTAGCGATGGTGGGATATCGCCGGGTTGAAGAACGACTGCGCCACTTTTTGATCTTGCTGAAGCAAGAAGTCGGACAACCCATTGAAAATGGAGGCACCCGCATTAGTGTTCGGTTAACCCATCAGCAGCTTGCCAATGCGATCGGCACCACTCGCGTCACGGTAACTCGACTCCTCAGCCAGCTTCAGGAGGAGGGTTGGTTGGTGGTTGACAGCCACCGTCACATCATTCTGCCATCCCATGTGCCAGCCCTGTCTTAGGATCAACGGCTGCTCCGGGTTAGCGATGCAGACAAAGCAGATAAACCGTTTGCTGACCTGACCTGAGCCAGTTCTTCATTTTCCATGATCACGGCTTCGTAGGGCACCACCCCCGTCAGTTCGCTGTCCAGATAGCGTGCTGCTTCCCGCGACAGATCCAGCGATCGATCCTCAAAGTAGGGGCCGCGATCGTTAATCCGCACAATCAAGCTCTTACCTGTGAGCAGATTGGTCACTTTCAAGTAGGTGTTGAAGGGAAGGGTGGGATGGGCTGCTGTCAGATCCGTCTGGTTAAAGATTTCCCCTGTTGCAGTTAAACGCCCATGAAAATAGGGGCCATACCAGGAAGCAGTGCCCTGAATCTGTTGATCGGTTGGCGTGAGCCGATGCATTTGACTTTGGGCTTGTGTCAGGGGAATCGGAGGGACATCCAACGTCTCTCGCAGATTGTTAATCCAGGTAATGGCTAGCAGCTCAGGATTGCGATCGAGCAAAGCCGCTAACTCTGGATCTACCCAAAACAAGACTGTGTCGCCTACTTTTCCGGCTGGCATCCCGTTGATTAGCGCAGGAGTTAGATGGGATGGCTCAAAATCAGAGTTTCGCAAGGCATGCTGCAACCGTCGAGCCAATTCCTCTGCCCGTTCTGCAGTTGGCAATTCTGCAACCAGTTGATCCTTCACTCGAACTTGAAACACCCTGTCGGCAGGTTTGGGTGCATTAGCATCCCGTTGCCACAACTCTGTGCACTGCCCAACATTTAATTCTCGAATGCCATGTCGGCTCGTATAACTCCAATGACGATGATCGGAATCTGGAGATGCCAAACAAGGATTCTTCGCGGGCACGATCGTTACGAGGGGAGTTGTAAACCGAAAAGCCTCGCGGATGTCTCCCGTCCAGCGAAACAGATTGCTGACCACCTGTAATACCGGATTCGCCAGATCTTGCCCAGTTACCGCCTGTGAGGGGGGATTCAATCCTGTAATGAGGGCTGGAAGGGTTACAGATGAACTCAGCCCGGATGAACTCAAGACAGATGAACCCAACCCAGATGAACCCAATGAAGTTGCCGCCCCACGCTACCCAGCAGTGCCAGATGCGCTATCATCTCGGAAAGTTGCCCTGGATAGAGTATTGGACTGGGATGGAACCTGGGATGCAGCCCTGAGCCTGACTGACTGATTACCCTCTGCACCACCCAACTGGGCTGAAATACGGCGATCGACGGTGGGATTGACAGGGACGATCGGTTCCAGGATAGGAACGATGGCACAACGATCCGGCGGAAAGGAGAATAAGACCCTTCAGGCGACACCTGAAACCAGGGATTCCCCCTGCCGGGAGACTCAACCAGCCAATCTGAAGCCTTCCTGGCAACAGGGGCGGGCAAGGCGGAGAAAGGCTTTGCAGGTGACTCAGATAGTCCGTTGATGGAAGTCGGCGGACGGGTTGAATCAGTTGAATCAGCTGAACTAAATGAATGGTTAGGGAACCGAGAACCAACCACTCGACTGATCAAGGCGATCGAACGATTGGAAAGGGTGCGGCTGAGATGTTCTAAAGGTCGTGGGGATTCGTGCGGTGAAAAGAAGCTGCTAACTGCCGAAATGACCCACAAAAGTCCAAAAAAATTCATGGATCTGCAATATCTAGTGTAGATGTCCCAAAGTGATGATGAATGACGCTCAAACAGGAAGGAATGAACTCCCGGCTGCTGATGAATTTCATTTAAAGCCTGTATGAAAACAATATGAAGTCCTGAAACAAAGCTAGATCTTACACAGTTTTATCCACTAAACCTAGAAAATGATAAAGTTTTGTAAAACAGGACTAATTTTTTGAGAATACGATCGTCCGGATTTGATGACCTGTACCTCAGGGTATAAATGCAAAGCAAATCCCTCAGCCATGGAAAGAACAAGGGATCTGCAATAAAATGGCACCCCAATCTTGGCAGAAATCTGTTGTAAGGGCGCACAGCTGTGCGCCCCCAGCGGGTACGTTATTTTTCTGCGTCCTCCTAAGGTCAAAAGGAAGCAAAATGTCTCAATGGAAAAACTTGCTGTGCAACCTGGGAGCGTGGGAGGGATCGTTTACCCGAATGTCAGCCCAGGGGGTAGTTCAAACTGATATTCCCAGTCTCGTAACGCTGGAAGGCTTGAACGACAACCAGACGATTCGCCAAACAATTCAGCATTTTTCAACGACGGGTGAACTCACTCAAAACAAAGTGCTGGAGTACTCTTCCCTCAGTCGGAGTGTGCTGGTTTTTGAGAATGGAGCTTTTTCCCAGGGTTCAATGCAGTTTGCCCCTTTTCTGAGTTTGGCGCAGAGATGGGGCTAATTCATGGCGATCGCCGACTCCGCCTGGTGCAACTCTTTGACCAGGGGGGCAATATTTCTTCCCTCACTTTAATTCGAGAACATCGACAGCATACTTCTGCGGTTGAGCATCCCCCTCTGACAGTGGAAATGCTGCTGGGTGAGTGGCAGGGGGAAGCGGTCACACTGTATCCAGATTGGCAAACGCCAGAACGGTACGATACTCGACTGGTGGTTAGTTTAGAAGGCGATCGGTTACGGCAACAGCTCATGACCTCCCAAATAAACCTGACCTCCACTGCCCAAGTCAACGGTTCAACGCTGCTCTTCACGGAGGGTCGCTATCCCCTCCAAGTTTTACTATTACCGGATGGAGCCTCTGCCAATACGCCCATCACCGTGCCCAAGGGCATTCCATTTTTCCTGGAAGCCGGGTGGCTGATCAGTCCCACGTTGCGGCAACGTCTCATTCGACACTACGATGCGCAGGGAGGATGGCATAGTCTAACCTTAGTGACTGAACAAAAGGTTTAACCAGGGATGGAATTTTAAAAACCCATGCCGATCTACTACGTCGAGCACAGCATTACCTACACCTACGATCGCCCAGTTGAGTTAGCGCCCCACACCATTCGGCTCCGTCCCCGGTGTGATATCACGCAGAAGCTACACGCCTTTACATTGGCGATCGAGCCAGAACCCACCAGAGTTTCAGAAATTTTGGATTTAGATGGCAACTCCATCTATCGCGTTTGGTTTCAGGATGAACCGTTGTCCAGCCTGTCCGTGAAAGCTGTTTCCGAGGTGAAAACGTTCCGCGAAAATCCATTTGATTACCTGCTGGAACCCTGGGCGATCAGCCTGCCGATCGACTATCCCGTGTCGTTGAACGATCGGCTGCAACCCTATCTCAGGGGACAATTTTCTCGGCTAACAGGAGATATTGATCCGGCTGCGATCCGGCTGGCGCAAGACATCTGGGACAAGACCACAGGTAATGTCGTTCCATTTTTGTCGGAACTGAACCAGCAAATTTATCAAAACTGTAGCTATACGCTTCGGGAAACGGGCGCAGCCATGCCTGCCGGAATCACCTGGACTACCCAATCTGGCTCTTGCCGCGACTACGCTGTGCTGTTTATTGAAGTCTGCCGGGCTGTGGGACTGGCGGCTCGCTTTGTCAGTGGCTATCAGGAAGGGGATCTCGACAGCAACGATCGTCATCTTCATGCCTGGGCAGAGGTTTACCTTCCCGGAGCGGGTTGGCGTGGCTATGATCCCACCCACGGACTCGCCACCGCAGACACGCATATTGCCCTTGTCACCAGCCCAACTTCAAAGGACACTGCTCCCGTGGCGGGTACGTTCAAGCAAGGCAGGAGCGCACAGTCCAATATGAACTATGAGTTAAGGATCAGTCGAGCGTGAGTCGGGAGCCGGGCAGGGGTAAATTGCATTCACCCGCACAAGGAACCGGGTAGGGGCGAATTGCTATTCGCCCACGCAAGAAGGCAGGCAGGGGTAAATTGCATTCACCCGCACAAGGAATGAGGCGTAAAAAGGTAGCGATCGAGGACAGGAGAGCTTTGTTGAGAAAAATTAAATAATTATAAGTTTTTGATAACTGGGGACGAGACTTTTTTGTCCCTCAAACTTTTGAAATCGAAAAATTGCATCCCCTTTGATTTTCCCGACGTAACCCCCCACTGGGAAAGCCTTATAGAAATATCCCCCCCACTTACGGCTCCCCTCCTCACTCCTCACTCCTCACTCCTCACTCCTTATGTAATTTTCGCTACAAAAAACTCTTTCAAAGTTAAGTTTAGTGTTTTAAAGTCAGAGATTTCTCACAGAATAGATCATCGCTAAGTAATATGTTCAGCACAATATTGATTATTATGCAGAACAGGTGATCTTGCGGGTAAGCTGGCGGATAATCACAGAGCGACTTTAAAACATACTGGCTAGGAAATAAGGGCATGGTAGTGGCACAAGAAAGACCGTCGTTGGCTAATGTTTTCCGTCAACTCAGTGGTAGTGCCTTCCCGCCTGTGGTGGAAACCTATGAGCGGGGCAAAACCATTTTCTTTCCTGGCGACCCAGCAGAGCGGGTTTACTTCCTGCTAAAGGGGGCGGTGAAGCTTTCCAGGGTCTATGAGGCGGGAGAGGAAATTACGGTAGCCCTGCTGCGGGAAAATAGCGTATTTGGCGTACTCTCCCTGATTACTGGACAAAAAGCCGATCGCTTCTATCATTCAGTTGCATTTACCCCAGTAGAATTACTCTCAATCCCGATCGAGCAGGTTGAGAAAGCGTTGAAGGAAAATCCTGATCTGTCAATGATTATGCTTCAGGGGCTTTCATCGCGGATTCTGCAAACTGAGATGATGATTGAAACCCTGGCCCATCGGGATATGGGTTCTCGGTTGGTCAGCTTTTTGCTGATTCTTTGCCGCGATTTTGGAGTGCCCAGCCCTGAAGGAATTACGATCGACCTGAAACTATCCCATCAAGCCATTGCTGAGGCGATCGGTTCTACTCGCGTGACGGTGACTCGTCTGCTGGGGGACTTGAAGCAGGATCAAATGATCTCGATTCACAAAAAGAAGATCACGGTACATAACCCCGTGACCTTGAGCCAGCAGTTTACTTAGGATTAGGGATTGAATAACCTCCCAAGAGGAACCCACCCCAAGCCCCTCCCAGGAGGGGATTTACTGGAGATCGCTTTTTAACAAGAATTCTCTCGCATTTTCCCTATTGGGAGGGGGCAGGGCTTTTTTCCGCACAGTTATCACTATCTCCACCTCCTCTGCACCTGGAGGTTCTTTAACAATGCTGTCAATTTTGCTAGCTTTTGTCCTAGGATCCATTTTGGGATCGTTTAGTATTTCATTTATCTTGTCCGAATTCTCTTCTAGCCGCTTTAATTCTTCTTCTTTAGTAGCCATAGCAACTCTCCTGACTTTCTTCGTCATCGAGAAGCCGTATACCCTCTCTGAAAAAACTTCGAGACTCACTCCTCACTCAAACGAAGGGTAAGTATTTGCATCTCTACTCATATTCTTATGCTGATCACTCATTCCGTCAGCATGATGTTAGGAAAATATACTTAAATCTCTTCAGGGTCAACCCCTAAGGCTCGTAACCGTTCTGCAAGTTGAGTCGATCGTTGTTCTGCCGCATCTGCACGCTGTTCTGCTGCTTCTGCCCGTTGTCTGGCTGCTTCTGCCTGTTCAGCGATTTCAAGGTAACTCAGAAAGGGTTTGCCGTCAGGGTGCGTCAGTTGGAGCGTTTCTGGAAGCAGAGCAAATTGGATTTTCAAGCGAGGGCTTTCCCAGGTTGAAATGGGTTCAATCACTTCTAATCCATCTCCTCCTCGCAAAAAGCCCCGAAGCTGATTCTGATCTGGATCGTAGATGTAATATTCTTCTACACCATACCGCTCAAAAAATAGAAGTTTCCTGTCCATCTCGTTTTGCGTGTTGCTGGGAGAGAGAATTTCAAACACAACCTGTGGTGCAATGTTGTCTTCTTCCCATTGTTTGTATGATCCTCGCTTCCCTTTCGGTCTACCCAGCACTACCATGACATCTGGAGCCACAACAATATCATTGCGGCCCTCTACGGGATACCAGAATAAATCCCCTGCAACGAAGACATTGGGATTCTCTGCGAACAACCAGTCCAGGTTTTGCTGGATAGTGACAATCCAACGAAATTGTTCTGTGTTGTTCGCCATTGGCTGTCCGTCACTATCAGGATAAGTAACAGATGGAGTTGAAGATATTTGCGTCTGGGAAACCATGAGCAAACCTCGACAGGATGGAATATGGCCTTTTCCTCAAGATAGTCAATTACTGGCTGCGCTGGGTAGATTGGCAAACTGCGCTGTTTTAAGGTTCTGAAGTTCTAATGCTTTATTGAGAAGTAGGGACGAACCGTTTGATCGTCAGGTAAACAATTGTTCGTCCCCATTCCTGAAGCTTAGAGCACTAAACGTCTGGGGGATCGGGTGGCTCTGCGATTGGGTGCCGTCTGCCTGTGAACCGTGGGCTGTTGCTCAGGAGAAGCGATCGCTGGGCTTAGGGCGGAAATAGCCTGAACAAACTGCGGATCCTCAGTTGTGCCCCATTGGTCTGAAGAGAGGGCTTGCGACTGATCTTCAGCGATCGGCACTATGCGATCCGGGGCAATGCCACGACGGTTGATATCCAGCCCTGATGGGGTGTAGTAACGGGCGATCGTTACATTTAACCCAGAGCCATCTGAAAGCGTATTCACCGACTGCACCAGGGCTTTGCCAAAGGTTTGGGTGCCGACAATTACAGCTCGCTGATTATCCTGTAAGGCTCCCGCCAGCACCTCACTGGCACTGGCAGAGTTACCGTTCACCAACACCGCCAGGGGTAAATTAGTCAGAGCCGTTTGGTCAGCCTGAACCCGGTTCTCTCGGTCATGGCGATTCACCGTACGGACAATATCTCCGTCATTCAACCACATCCGGGCGATCGCAATACTCTGGTTCAGTCTGCCCCCTGGATTGTTGCGCAGATCCAGAACAAACCCATCCACCTGTTGCGCCTGCAAACTTTGAATGGCTCGCTCCATTTCTTCGGCTGCATGGGCATTGAAATCACGCAGGCGAATGTAGCCGATTCGTTGACCACCAGTGGTGTGAACTGCGGAGGTGACGGTCTGGAGTTGAATGCGAGAGCGAGTCAGCCGGACTGATCGAGTAGACTCTCCACGGCGCATCGTCAGCCATACCGGAGAACCCGCTTCTCCCCGAATCAATCGCACTGCATCCTCCACCATCATTCCCTCGGTGCTTTGCCCATCAATTCGTTGCAGCACATCCCCTGGTTGAATTCCCGCAGCGGCAGCAGGTGAATTTTCGATCGGTTGAACGACAGTTAGAGCCTGGGTGCTGGGGTCAGCCCGTAGTTGGATCCCCACTCCCACTAACTCGCCATTGGTTCGATTGCGAAACGATTGGAACTCCTCAGGCGACATGAAGCGAGTGTAGGGGTCGTTCAACAGGCTAAGTTCCTGGCGCAGGGCTTCATAGGCAGCCTCACGAGAAGCATACTCCTGGGAGAGTAGGGTTTGGCGAACACTTTGCCAATCAACCTGATTAAACTGCGGATCAACATACTCACGATTGACAATCTGCCAGGCTTCATCCAGAACGGCTTTAGAACTCGATTGCAGGTTTGCCTGGGCTGCAAGGGTGAGGGCAGGCATTCCCATCAGGGCAAGGGCAGCAGTGAGGATGAAGCGTTTGTAAGTTTGATGCATTGGGGGTAAGGGTGAGTTAACAGAGGGTGATGAAACAGAACAGTTGATCTGAATAGTTGATCTGAAATTTGGGGGGATTTGTCCCAGACGATCGAGCTTGAAAGGCGCAACCGTCTGACGATTCATCCACAACCCAGTGGCGGGATCCATTGATGGGATCGAGGAACCATTGAAATTGGGCCAGCCAGAACAGGCAAACCCATGCACCCGGAATCGCCTTACGGAGGTTAGTAGGAGGGAAATCGGCTGACATCAGTGTTTCTAGGTATTGCAACCCTGATCCACCATGAAGCAGGCATGAACCACCCGCCCGGAGTCAGTGATATCCACTGAAGCAAGGTGGACTTAGAGTGCCCACTTCAATCCAAACTTTCCCAAGTCGAGTTACTTTTTCATAAATTCTTTCGGTTTGATTTTTAGTTGGCTAAGGAAAAACCGATCGTACTTTGCGCCCTGAGACCAGTCGAACTGTGCGCCCTAAGACCAGTCGAAACGGTGGTGGATCGCTGGTTGACTGACAAATCTTTTCCCGTAGCGATTGGTCTAGCGATTGATCTGTAGAGATGCACTGCTAACGGAAATCAATCCTTAGAGAGATGTACTGCTAACGGAAATCAATCACCCGAATTAGTCACCACCATGATATTCTCTCCGAATTCTAAAAGCTCGGAATGACATCAAAATGACAAATATGTGACAGGGCAAATATGTGACAGGGCAACGACTTCGACGAAAAACCGATACAGTAAGTAAAGGAATATAAAGAATTTTCAGAAAAGGTTCAGACCATCCATGCGTGTAATTTTGATGACAGGTAAGGGAGGCGTAGGCAAAACCTCTGTGGCGGCAGCGACAGGGCTACGCTGTGCGGAATTGGGTCACAAAACCCTGGTGCTGAGTACGGATCCAGCCCATTCCCTGGCTGACAGCTTTGACATGGAGTTGGGCCACGATCCTCGGCAAGTTCGCCCCAACCTGTGGGGAGCCGAGCTAGATGCCCTGATGGAGCTAGAGGGAAATTGGGGAGCCGTCAAGCGATACATTACCCAGGTGCTTCAGGCGAGAGGATTGGAAGGTGTTGAAGCCGAAGAATTAGCGATTCTGCCAGGGATGGATGAAATTTTTAGCCTGGTACGGATGAAGCGGCACTATGATGAAGGCGAGTTTGATGTGCTGATTATCGATTCAGCTCCGACCGGAACAGCCCTGCGCCTCTTGAGTTTGCCGGAAGTGGCCGGCTGGTACATGCGGCGATTTTACAAACCCCTGCAAGCCGTATCCGCTGCCCTTAGACCGTTAGTAGAACCACTGTTCCGTCCGATCGCCGGATTTTCCCTGCCCGATCAGCAGGTGATGGAAGCGCCCTACGAGTTCTATCAGCAAATTGAGGAGCTAGAAAAAGTATTAACCAACAACACGCTAACCTCAGTGCGGCTGGTGACGAACCCCGAAAAGATGGTGATTAAAGAATCGCTGCGGGCCCATGCCTACCTGAGTCTTTACAACGTGGCAACGGATATGGTGGTTGCCAACCGGATTATTCCCGACAGTGTGACCGATCCTTTCTTTCAACGCTGGAAGGAGAATCAGCAGCAATACCGTCAGGAAATTCACGATAATTTCCGTCCTCTGCCGATCAAGGAAGTCCCGCTTTACTCTGAAGAAATGTGTGGACTGGCAGCCCTCGATCGCCTCAAGGAAACCCTTTACGCCGATGAAGATCCATCGCAGGTGTACTACAAGGAGACGACCCTGCGGGTGGTACAGGAGCAAAATCAGTACAGCCTGGAGGTTTATTTGCCGGGAATCCCCAAGAACAAGGTAGAACTGAGCAAAACGGGCGATGAGCTCAACATTCGGATTGGCAACCATCGACGCAACCTGGTACTGCCGCAAGCATTAGCCGCCCTGCAACCCGCTGGAGCCAAAATGGAGGAGGACTATCTCAAAATCCGATTTGCTCAGTAGGTTCAGAACGGGCTGAAAATTTAATTTTTATTTAATTTCAGCAGCAATCGGTTAATTCTATCTATCGCTCTATTGCCATAGAAGGTTTGAATGATACAATCTGGGGTTAGATCAACGGTTGGAATCCGTCATCACCTACATGGGTAAATTTGCATGAAAACAGCGGAGTCTGTGCCGACAGAAGTGGTTCAGCAAGTGGCTGAGTACTTCGGGGTATTGAGTGAACCGATGCGATTACGTCTCCTCAACCTATTACGAGATGGGGAGAAGTGTGTCCAGGATTTGGTAGAGGCAACTCAAACCAGCCAGGCCAATGTCTCAAAGCACCTGAAGGTGATGCTGCAAGCTGGGATTTTGACTCGTCGCAGTGAGGGCACCTCCGCCTACTACAGCGTGTCCGATGAGTTGATTTTTGAACTATGTACGCTAGTTTGCGATCGGTTAGCCAGTCGAATTGAGCAGCAAGCCCAGTACTTCCGAGCCTTTAGTTTGACCAGCAAACAATAGGCTTTTCAGCTTGCAAGGCTACTACAGTTTGCTGGATCCTCGATTCCTCTAGGGATCTGCGATCAACTGGCATCCCAATTTTTGAAAACATCGGCTGTAAGGGCGCACAGCAGTGTGCCCCTAACGGGTATGTTATCTTGCGTATCCCCCTATGCTGAAAAATGCTGCTTCAACACTTCCCAGCGGGAACAGTGCCAGTAGTCCACGTGGGAGATGATTAGATCCTGCTCATTCAGGGTCAATTCGCTCCAGCCAGGAATGCTGATGCGGGGATTCCAGGGTAGGGGTGTATTCCAGCTCAGTGTCCAGTCAGTGCGAATGGTATTATCAGAACGCTGAATCTGATGCAGATCAAGCTGAGGCTGGCGAAACCAGGTATCGATGAACTGGAGCATTTGGCGGTAGCGATCGCACCCACGAAACTCGTTCATCGGGTCTTTGAAATATACATCGTCGGCATAAATGCTGTAGGTTTGATGCTTAGGAAAGTTACGATAGTCTTCCTGCAAAATGTCGAGGATGTCCATGATTAGCCAGCGACTTCAGCGAGGGGGATCAATGCCCATGAGGGCAAATGGGTGTACTCAAAACGGGCTACGGGCCAGCCTTGTCAGCCTTGCCGCCCTTACCATTATTCCTAGCCTAGCACCTGCGGCCCAGGCTACTCCATCTGAAGCGGCTCTAGAGAGCTGTCAACAGCGGATTGCCACTGAATTACCTGGAACTGCGATCGAGCTGATTCCTGGCTTAGAACTGTTTGACTTAACCCTGATCCGATGGCAAACCGATCGCGGCTCAGGCTTTTGCCGGGTGACCTCCACCGGAGAAATCGTCGAATTTATCAATCCTTTTGCTCTCCCCAGGGGGCAACGACCGATCGAGAGCCTGATTATTTTTGAAACCGATGAATACACTGTGCGTGTGTTGCGCCTGGTGGAACAACTGTACCTGACGGTCTACGATCGAGCGGCTTCTGAGGTGGAGCTAGATCGCGCCTTAGCCCAGGTGACTGAATCCGATGAACAAACCATCTACACCAACTTGCTGGGACAAACCCGGTATCAGGCGATCGTTTCTTCTGAAGGGGAATACCGATTGGTGATTCGATCGAGGGGGGTTACTACCTATGAAGCTTTGGGGGAGGCGATCGCTGTCACGGAGCCACGTTTGTAGCCACGTTTGTAGAGAGGGGTAGGTACAAAAAGAGAGTTGATTTCGTCCTGAGTTGCAAGATGCCCACCCCACAAGAGGCTAGTTGACTGGGCGGGCAAGATGCCCACCCCACAAGAGGAAGGCAAACAGGCGGAGAGTGAATGGCAGGCAAGATGCCTGCGCTACGGGTTGGTGCTACCCGAACATTAGTTCTGGAGAGTTTGCCCCACTCCCTCTCCTTGCTCCTTCCTGCCTCCTGCCTCCTCACTCCTCACTCCTCACTTACGTATATTGATATTGCAATTCTGCAAACTAAACAGTCTTATTCTATAAAGATATAAAGAACCTTAAAGGACTTTTTTGTTCTCGATGCTATGTCAATCTCAATTTAAATCGCTTGACTTTTTTCAGGATCGTAAAAAGTTATATCAGTTTCTTGACTTTTGTCGCCAAAAATCGATCGCAGAGTGTCATCCGAAAATTGTCAGCATTTCCTTAGAAATTGATGCAATCGATCCACTCATCGCCCTTTATAACCTCGTCCAACCTGATCAATGCCATTTCTATTTTGAAAATCGAGAGTGTGATCGGGCGATTGCTGCGATCGGTGCGGTGCGATCGGTTCAACTTCATGGAGCACAGCGATTTTCTCGGGCACAACTGTTCATTCAAGATTGCTTAAATCATTTGATTTCTAATCACTCCTCTGAATACGTTGTTGCCCCCCAATTTTTTTGTAGCTTCACTTTCTTTGATCAGGCGGTTGAATCCCATCAGCCCTTTCCACCTGCCACCATCTTCCTACCTCAATGGCAGATTTCTTGCTGGCAATCGGAATGTGTGGTGATTACAAATTTAATTGTTGATTCTGATACAGAAATTGACCATCTTTCAGAAACAATCTGGCAAGAATTCCAGGCAATTCAGCGGCAGCAATATCATCCTTTTTTATTTTCTTCCCCCCTTCAACCCATCTTTAATTGGGAGATTAACAACCCTCATGACTTTCAGAAAACCGTGATCTCAGCACTGGAATCGATTCAGCGACGACAGTTAGAAAAGCTGGTTTTGGCCAATGCGGTAGATGTTGTATCGCCTTTACCCTTTCAGTGGGGACATTCTTTACATAATCTTCGGCAGGTCTACCCCGATTGCTATGTGTTCTCGGTCAGCAATGGTAAGGGGCAGTATTTTATCGGAGCCAGCCCTGAGCGACTTCTGAGCGTTCAAAATCAACGGTTGGTGACAGATGCCCTGGCCGGGTCTGCGCCTAGAGGACGATCGCGGGAAGAGGATGACGCACTGGCCAAACGATTATTGGAGAGTGACAAGGAACGACGAGAGCATCAAGTTGTAGTAGATTTTATTACCCAACAACTGGCTCAATTTGGACTAAAAATTCACCTTGCCAATGAACCCACTCTGCTGCGGCTGTCCAATATTCAGCATCTCCATACCCCCATGCGGACAACGCTTCCTAACACAATCCATCCCCTGGAATTACTCGCTCAACTGCATCCGACTCCGGCTGTGGCAGGTTTGCCCAGGGATATAGCCTGTGAACAAATTCGGCACTATGAAAGCTTTTGCCGATCGCTCTACGCCGCTCCCCTAGGCTGGGTCGATGCCCAGGGCAATGCTGAATTTATTGTCGGGATTCGATCGGCTCTTTTGGATGGCCATTGCGCCCGGCTTTATGCTGGAGCAGGAATTGTTGCGGGGTCTGACCCCCAGCGTGAAATGGCAGAGGTACAACTCAAACTTCAGGCCCTTTTAAGAGCATTGGTTTAGCGGCCGATCGGGGGTCGAGCCGGGTCAACCCTGCCCGGTAGAAGCATACTGCTGTACGCCCTGTGCCGATTCTATTCCCTCGCCTGATACTGCGAACACGCTTCGCACGGGCCAAACGGATTCACCGCACAGCGAATGTAGCTCGATCGCGCATTAAATTTGCATGACCAATCGCCAATCACATAGCCAATCCCCTCGGCGTACTGGTGTTCGGGGGGAAGGGCAAGGCTGGGTAAGCCCCTGGAGGAAACCGACTCGAGCGCCAACCTCAAGCGTTCCTGTGCTCTGATGCCCGCCCGCCGCATCATCCAAACAGAAAGAATAGATGGAGTTAAGCCTAAAACAATGATGAAAAATGCAATCATTACGGTGTTCTACAGGTTCTAAAACAACCGATCGCTAATCGCTAATCGCTAATCGCCCATCATCAATCGAGCATCGCCCATCACGAAGCACTAATCATCCAATGGTAGATTTAAGCCTCCAAACCGCAGGCTTTGATCTTTACCTCAGACGAGATTGCTGACTAGTATTACGCACACACCAGGGGATTGGCAACATTTTCTCCCGTCAGGCTAAAGGCGCGTACCGTTGTAATTCGTACCGGAACCACCTGTCCCTTCAGTTCTGCAATGTCTCCCGTGAAGAAAGTCAGACGATTGCCGCGCGTCCGTCCCATCACCTGAGTTGGATCCTTGGGATTTTGATCCTCCACCAAAACCTCTTCCAACCGACCCAAATACCGCTGCGATCGTTCGGCAGCTCTGATAGAGACGAGATGATTCAGGCGTTGGAGGCGATCGCTCTTTTCATCTTCGGCAAGCTGATTATCCCAAAGAGCGGCTGGCGTACCGGGACGGGGAGAGTAGGCAGCGGTATTAAGCTGATCAAACCCAATGTCATCCACCAGGCTCAGGGTGTTTTGGAATTGTTCCTCCGTTTCCCCCGGAAAACCAACGATCGCATCGGCACTGATGGACGCATCTGGCATATAGCGACGAATCGTATCGATAATCCGACGATATTTTTCGTGGGTATAACCTCGCGCCATTGCCTTCAGGACTGCGTTATCGCCCGACTGAAAAGGAATATGAAAATGTTCACAGACCTTGGGCAATTCTGCACAGGCGCGGATCAGTCGCTCGGTAAAATAGCGGGGATGGCTGGTAGCAAAGCGAATCCGCTCAATGCCAGGGACATCGTGAACGAAGTAGAGCAAATCCGTCAGGGTATGCTGATGGCGACCTGCCGCCGTCACCCCCGGTAAGTCTCGCCCGTAGGCATCAATGTTTTGCCCCAGTAAGGTAATTTCCTTGAAGCCCTGCCGTCCCAATTCCTCTATTTCCGCCCGAATCGCTTCCGGAGTGCGGGACTGCTCCACACCTCGTACATTCGGGACAACGCAATAGGTACAGCGTTCATTGCAGCCGTAGATCACATTGACCCAGGCAGTGACGGTGCTATCCCGACGCGGTTTAGTAATGTCTTCAAAAATATGAACTGGCTCGGTCGCTACGATCTGATTGCCATCAAACACCTGTTCCAGCAGATCGCGCAATCGATTTGCATGTTGGGGCCCCATCACCAGATCCAACTCTGGAACCCGACGCAGCAGCAGTTCTCCCTCTTGTTGAGCCACACATCCCGCTACGATTAGGGTCAAGTCAGGCTTTTCGTGCTTCCGCTTCACCTGCCGCCCCAGATAGGAATACACCTTCTGCTCGGCATTGTCTCGAATTGTGCAGGTATTGTAGAGAACCAGATCGGCTTGCTCTGGGTCTTCTGCCCATTGGAAGCCCATCTCTTCCAAAATCCCAGCCATACGTTCCGAGTCTGCCTTATTCATCTGGCAGCCAAAGGTGGTGATGTGGTATTGACGAGGCAAGTGAGTCATAGGTGTGCGCTGTGGATGCGATCGAACTCCCAAAATTCCAGGGAAGGCTAAAAAATCAGGGAAGACTAAAAGAGTGGCAGTCAATTCCACCACTCTGATTAAGCTTCATCCTCATATTATAGGTCGTTGGCTGTTATGCCGATGCATCCAACTGAAGCATAAAGAAACCCCGGCAAAAATTACCGGGGAACGTCCAATGGTGTGCTACTAAATTTCAGAGTTCCCCATTTCCTGGAGCAACTAACACCGAATTGATCAATGGCGTTACAAAAAAAAGTGATCATGGTTACAAAATGGGTCTTATTGTCTTACCCAGGTTAGAAGCTTTATTCCCGTTTCTAAAAATCACTGAATTTTCGCGTTTTGATAATCCGCCCTTTGCTAGACGCTGGTATCTACTACCGACCGATACGCTGAATCACAGCATCTACAACTGCTTCAACGCAGGAAGTAGGCTTATTAATTTTTTCAACGTATGCAGGCTTTGCACCTATGAGTCCGATCGTTTCTTTCCTCAAGCGAATCCGCATTGACAAAATTCTACTGATTTTTGTCGCAGGATTCATGCTGTTTTTTAGTGTTGCCTGTAGTAATGGCACTGAAACCGGAGCCAGACCCCACAATCCTCCTGTACAGGCAGGTGGAGCCAATAATCCCTACAAAGGGAGCGGAGATAGTTACACCCAATATCGGCAGCCCTCTAATCCGAATGTAAGCCTTGATCAACATAAGTCTTAGCGGATTAAGGCTTAATGCAGCGATTCAATGCATCTCAGCTAAAGTGCATTGAATTTGGGTCAAACCCAGTTCACATCATCAGCCCAATCGATCGCAGCCCAATCGATCGCTGACATTACTTGGAAGTAACAATACTGGAAACATAACTGGAAACATAATTGGAGTTGATCATGATTAATCAGTTTTTTGGCAGCCTTGCCAACCGTTTCTCATTTTTCAAACGATTTCATCTACAGCGAATTTTTATTGTTATTCTCGCAGGGTTTTTAGTTTTATCCGCCACTGCTTGCAGCAATAAAGTTGATTCACCTCAGGCTTCTGACACTGGTTCCTACCGGGAGCGTGTGGGTCAACCTTCTGGGGTTCGAGAGTTCAGTGGGCGATCGGATACCAGGGAACGTCCCAGCCTGAATACCTACAACGATTATGGTCAGTATGGTTCGGGTGAAACGAGTGGATTGTCTCCCAAGGCAAAGGAATTAGTTCGGAATGCTGAACGGAATGTTAATCGGCAGATCAAAGATGGAGAAGATCTGGTTGATAATATCCGCAGCGGTAAGCCCCTGGATGAAAGAGTCAGCGATTTGTCTGAACGAGTTGGCGATCGAGCTAAACAGTTTGGAGAAAACGTATCTGAAGGAACCCAAGAAAACTTCCAAACCCTGCAAGATAATGCAGAAAGTGCAGGACGAACCATTCAGCGCACTGCAAGAGATGCGACCTGAGATCGACAAACAGATCTGAAAGTAAAGATCTCATTTAGAGATCTCATCTCTAGCTGTAGCACCCTGTTGTTTTAGACCCAATCTAGGAGAAATTAAATCATGACCTATAGCGATCAACCGTATCGTGATCCAGAACGCCGTGTCGCCGATCGTCCTGTTGCAGTTCCGGCGGCTGTAGACTATCACGATCGCGTTCGATGGGGCCCCATCCTTGCGGGTTTAGTGCTGGCTATTACAGCACAATTGGTGTTGAGTGGAATTGGTGCAGCGATCGGTCTATCAGCGGTTGCAGCCGCCGACAACCCTCAGCAGGCAGCCGCTGATGTGGGAACAGGCGTGGGGATTTGGCCCATCATTAGCTTGTTGATTGCACTGTTCCTGGGTGGCTGGCTCACGACCCGCCTATGTGGCCCGATGAACCGTAGCACAGCTTTGCTGAATGGTACTGTCCTCTGGGCAACGACGATCGCCCTGAGTGCGTGGTTGTTAACGAGTGGTGTAGCAGGTGCCTTTGGTGTAATTGGTGCCAACCTGGGTGAAATTATTAACCAGACTCAGACAGGAACGGCTGGAACCACTGAAGGATTAGATCAACAGCAAGTCCGGCAGATTGCTGAAAATGCGGCCACTGCGGGTTGGACCTTTGCCTTTGGGGCATTGTTGGGATTAATTGCTACTCTAGTCGGAGCAACTCTAGGAGCACGTCCTCCCCGTCAGCCTATCACTGCCGCTGCGCCTCCTGTTCCTCCCTCCGATGTGGACAGACCTTACACGCGGTAGGGCACTGTGAGATCCTTGTGAGATCACCGTGAATCGCCGTGAAAATTACTGTGCCATTGTCCTGGTTGATCCTGCTGTAGGGGCGCATAGCAACCCGCCTTTATTGAATCGCAACCTTTGATCGCAACTGATGATCAACCGCTGTGGAAGCAAGTTCTTCCATGCACTGCACCCTCTAGCTACTGGTTAGGGGGTGTCTTTTGTTGGAGCGACTCAACATCCCGGTAAAATAGGGAGACAATTCAGTTTGCCAGAGGTTCAGAAGTCATGACTGATTCATCTGTAGAGATGCCACCCCGCGCCAAGCTGCTCTACTACTTAGATACCACCCTGGAAGCCGATCGAGAATTTGCTGCGATCGAATATGCAGCAAGCGGCATGCTGGACTTGACTCATCCTGAAACGTTGCAGGAACTGGATCTAAGTATTGCGTTGAAAACGATTCAATGTAAGGCGGAAGCAGCCCGAAAAATCATTCAATGGTTGGCTGACCATCCTCACCATGTTTAGTACAGACTGAACGTCAGCCAGATTGGGCTTGATTAAGCGATTTCCGTAGCGCAGGCTTCTTGCCTGCCGGGTAAGCTATTTGTAATGCAAAAGCAAAAATGGGATGTACCCCACTAACCTGATTGCCTAACAAAACTCCTGAAACCTTGACTCTCCTGTTGGAAAAAGTTTTGTTAGTCAACCAGACCACTAACTCTACCAAGCAAAATTAAACCTTAAACAATCGAACCAACATGAACTGGCGATGGCATAAGTTCTTTCTATCTGCACAAACTCGTATTTTAATTTGGCTTGGCATTCTCATATTTCTGTCCGTTGTTATTTCTATTTTCACCATTCGGCAAATTCTGTCCGCTTTGTTAACCGAACGAGTACAACGTTCCCTGGAGCAAGAAATCGAAGAAGTGCAGCGATTGATTGGGGGTCGCAATCCTTCTACAGGAGAGCCATTCGGAGATGATATCGCCTCAATTTTTGATGTCTTTCTAGCCAGAAGTGTCCCTGAAGATGATGAGTTTTTTATCACTTTATTGAATGGTGAAATTTACCAAACCAGCCCGATCGCCCTCCCAGATCGGCTAAATGAACGCTCATCATTTCTACAATCACTAGCTCAGGTGAAGCACCCCCAACAGGGAACTAAAAAGATTGGTTGGGAAACGATAATTTACCTGGCTTATCCGATCGAAACGAATGGAGATGGCACGTCTCAGGGAGTGTTTGTGGTGATCCAACTCCTGGAAAACAAACAGCGAGAAATTGATGATGCGGTGCTGGTTGCCGCCAAGGTGATTGGCCTAGTGATGCTGGTTGCCCTGGGGTTAGCCTGGGTGGCCATTGGTCGCGTTTTGTCTCCCCTCAAACTCCTGACTGAAACCGCTCGATCGATTCACGATGTGACACAAAATCTGGATCAGCGCATTCCCATTCGAGGGGCAGATGAAATTACGGAACTCACGATGACCTTCAACCAGATGCTCGATCGCCTGCAAACTTCATTTGCGACCCAGCGGGAGTTTATCAACGATGCCAGCCACGAATTTCAAACGCCCATCACCGTCATCCGAGGTCATCTTGACCTGCTGCTGGTTCACCTGCTGGATCAAACTGCGCCTGAAATGCGGGATGCAGTGAATTTAATGCATGATGAACTCGATCGGATGAGTCGGTTGGTTGACGATCTATTGCTACTCGCCAAAGCTGAACGCCCTGATTTTTTATCGCTGGAACTGGTAGATGTCGATCGTCTGACGCAGGAACTACATGCCAAGGCGACAGCCCTGGCTCCCCGCAACTGGCAACTGGCTTCAACCGTCTCAATTCGGATTGTGGCAGATCGACAGCGCATTACTCAAGCAGTGATGAATCTGGTGCAAAATGCCGTAGAACACACCCATCCTGAAGACACCATAGAGCTAGGCTCAAAACTCACTGAAGACCCAACCATTAAAGGAATTTGCTTTTGGGTGCGCGATACAGGCATTGGGATTCACCCAGATGATCAGGTTCGCATTATGCAGCGATTTGCCCGTGCCACCAATACTCGACGAAAATCGCATGGAGCGGGGCTGGGACTGGCGATCGTCAAAGCGATTGCAGCAGCTCATGGAGGACGGGTCAGTGTCTCCAGTAAACTAGGAGAAGGCTCACAATTTAACATTACCATTCCCCTTGATCCACCTCAGGAAGCGACATTCCGATGAGTCACATTCTAATCGCAGAAGACGAACCTCGCATCTCAGCATTCCTCCAAAAGGGGTTACAGGCGCACGGTTTTACGACGACGCTGGCAGAGGATGGCGTTCAGGCCGTTTACCTGGGACAAAAAGGCGAGTTTGATCTTTTAATTTTGGATTTGGGACTACCTGAAAAAAGCGGTCATGAAGTTATTCAGGAGCTACGGCACCAGGGCAAACAGATGCCCATCATTATTCTGACCGTTATTCAAGACGTGAAAGATAAGGTCAAGGCTTTAGAATCGGGAGCAGATGATTATGTCACCAAACCGTTTGCGCTAGAAGAATTGATTGCTCGGATTCGGGTGCAGTTGCGCTACAAACGATCGCCCCAACCAATGGAGCAAATGATTACGACCATAGGTGACTTGGAAATTAATTTTCGGCAGCGCAGCGTTCAGTATAAAGGGCGAAAGGTTGAACTATCAACCCGTGAATTTACGCTATTAGAACTGCTGGCTCGTCAGCCTGGACAGGTTTGGACAAGAGAAGACTTGCTCGACCAAGTTTGGGGTTATGATTATGCACCCACGTCCAATACTGTCGATGTATATATTGGTTATTTGAGAAAAAAATTAGGATCAGGATTAATTCAAACGGTTAGAGGACTTGGCTATCGGCTGCAAGTTTAAGAAGACTCTCATCTGTTTTCAGAAATTTCTCATTGTTCCTGGGCAACAGTTTTTTAGGATGGGATAGATCATCACTTGACTTTGAAATGGTCTATTGCAGAGCCATGTTTTTGATGGCGATCGGCTCCAGTTAACTGATATGGAAAATGGTATAAAAAATGAACGTTTTCTCATGTTCTATCAGAAAAGACTCATGAAAGCTGACTTAATAATCGCTTAATCTAAGTTTAACTCTCCCCCTTCCCATCCTTAAGATGGTTGTCTAAGGCATCTGACAACGGTAAGCTCCCAAGCCTTTCTGAGTCCAGGCAGAAAGCTGCTCCTGCGATAGGTACGGGCCATCGCATATCTTCCGTTTGTTGAGATGTAGAACAATGAACCCACGAACCCAGTCCAGTCCAGATCAACCCGATCGAATTCCGTCTGAGATGCCCCAGGATGTTCCCCTTCAGGATGATCTCAGGGACTTTCAACTCCGCATTGCCCTCTACTCCCACGACACAATGGGATTAGGGCACAAGCGGCGGAATTTGCTCATTGCCCAGACTTTAGCCCAATCCTTACCCCATGCATCCATTCTGTTAATCAGCGGCATGGTGGAGGGTAGAGAGGAACATTTGCCACAAAACATAGACTATTTAGCCCTTCCCGCGCTGCATAAGTCCATTGATGGGAAGTATTATCCTCGACGGCTGGAACTCTCATTGCAGGAACTAGTGGCCATTCGATCGCAGGTGATTCAGGCTGCCCTGGGAACTTTTGCACCAGACTTGTTCGTCGTAGATAATGTGCCACGCGGAGCCGTGCGGGAGCTAAATCCAGCGTTAGAGCAGTTACGTGCAGGTGGGAAAACCCGCTGTGTGCTAGGGCTGCGGGATGTCTTAGACGAACCGGGAGTAGTGACCCACGAATGGCGACGAACCCTTAATGAAGAGGCAATTCGTCAATATTATGATGGGGTTTGGGTCTATGGCGATCGCACCGTTTTTGACCTGGTGCAGGAATACCAATTTGCACCCGATATTGCAGCGAAAATGCGCTATACCGGGTACTTTGATCAACGCCAAAGATTGCAGTTTACTGAAACATCTGCTGAATCAGTCACCGCATCATCTAAAGATGGGTTACAAGATTTAAATCTACCGGCGGGCAAGCTGGCTCTATGCCTGGTTGGGGGTGGCCAGGATGGAGCGCAGTTGGCTCTACGGTTTGCTCAGGCAGTATTACCGGAAGGCATGAATGGCGTGATTATCACGGGTCCTTTTATGCCAGTGGAAGTCCAACAGCAGATACAGCAATATGCAGCGTCTCACCCTCGTTTGCGGATTCTGACCTATGTGAATGAACCCGCGCAGCTCTTAGACAAAGCAGATTGTCTGGTTTCGATGGGAGGCTATAACACCACCTGCGAGGTGATGTCTTTTGGGAAACGATCGCTGATTGTGCCGCGAGTGGCCCCTCGGTTGGAGCAATGGATTCGGGCCAAACGACTGCATGAGTTGGGTTGGGTTGATGTGCAGCACCCTGATCGGGTCAGTTCCGATAGCATCAGCCAGTGGCTTGCCCAGGAACAAACTTCTCCAGTAAAACTGCGATCGCCGATTGATTTAAACGGGTTAAGCCGTTTACCCAAGTTTGCGTTGGATATCTTGCAAAATTCCGCAAACCCTTCGCAACCTGATGCTCCATTTCACTTACCACTGAATACAAAGTCTGGTTCTCAACCAATCGTTTGCCAGGCTTCTTAGTAAAGTTAAGAAAGGATATTTCTGATTATGCAGCTTAAAGATACTGTCAAAGTTGGCTATGTTTTGAAGCGATATCCTCGCTATTCTGAAACGTTTATTGTATCGGAGATTCTAGCCCACGAAGCGGCTGGACTAGAGGTCAAAATTTTTGCTCTACATCCTCCCCTGGACGGTCATTTTCAGAACATCATCTCGCAAGTCCGTGCGCCCGTTCAGTATCTTTTCTCCCATGACCTGCGGGGTAGTACCCTGTGGCGGGTGTTTCACGAGGCTAGTGAAATCATTCCTGATTTATGGGACAAGTTAAAGTTTGCCCAGGGGGAGGATGTGCATCGAGTGCATAAGGCGATTCAGCTAGCCTGCGAAGTTCGCCAAACCGGAATCACCCATCTCCATGCCCATTTCGCCACTTCTGCAACAGTCGTTGCTCGGTTAGCCAGCTATTTCGCTGATATTCCCTATTCCTTTACCACCCACGCGAAGGACATTTTTCATGAAAGCGTAAATTTCGAGGAGTACGGGAAAAAACTGCAAGATGCCGCATCGGTGATTACAGTTAGCGATTACAACGTGAACTATCTACAGCAAGTCTATGGAACGCGATCAAACAAAGTTCAGCGCATCTACAATGGACTAGACTTGCAGACCTTTACCTATCAATCTCCCCAGCACCGATCGCCCAAAATCCTTGCAGTTGGAAGGTTAGTTGAAAAGAAAGGATTTTCTGTGCTGATTGATGCTTGCCATGAACTGCGATCGCAGAAAGTTCCTTTCACCTGCCAGATTGCAGGAACGGGTGAGTTAGAAGCAGCCTTACGGACGAAAATTGCCGATCTGGAATTGCAGAATCGGGTGGAGTTAATTGGGCCACGTCCCCAAAGTGAGCTGATTAATCTGGTGCGATCGGCGGCGGTGCTTGCGGCTCCCTGTACGATTGGGACAGATAGCAACCGTGATGGACTGCCCACCGTTCTGTTAGAAGCCATGGCTCTGGGAACGCCCTGCATTGCCACCGATGTCACGGGCATCCCGGAAGTTCTCCACCACGAACAAACTGGGCTGATGGTTCCTCAAAATGATCCGATCGCCCTGGCTGAGTCTCTTAAGCGGTTACTAACGGATTCTCATCTCCGAGTACAGCTTGCGACCCGCGCCAGACAGGTGATTGAGCAAGATTTTGACATTCACCGTAACGCTGCTCACTTGCGAACCGTATTTCGATCGGCTGCATCTCTCGCAACAGCAGTCTGAGGAACGTGATTGAGAAGGAATTGGAGAAATTGGAGGAAAACGAGATGCGAATTGCCTATATTTGTGCAGATCCAGGGATTCCCGTTTTTGGGTGCAAAGGTTGCTCAATCCACGTTCAGGAAGTGATTCGAGCTTTATTACAGCAAGGGCATCAGGTGGAACTGTTTGCGGTGCGATGGGGCGGACACCCCCCCGCAGACCTGGCTGCCGTCCCCTGTCACAAATTGCCCAAACTGCCCAAAGGAAATACGCTTTCCCGAGAACAAGCAGCTTTAGGACTGAATCTGGATCTTCGGTTCGCCCTGGAGCAGGCTGGACGATTCGATTTAGTCTACGAACGCTACTCACTCTGGAGCATAAGCGGTATGGAATTTGCTCAGGAAAGAGGAATTCCGGGAGTTCTGGAGGTGAATGCGCCGTTGATTGAGGAGCAGTCCCAGCATCGAGGATTAGTGTTGCGATCGCACGCGGAACAAGTTGCCCGACGGGTCTTTCAGGCGGCAACACTTTTGGTTGCAGTGTCGGATGCCGTGGCAGACTATCTGAGAAGCTATCTCCCCACCGATCGAAAAGTGCAGGTGATTCCCAACGGGGTCAATCCGCATCGCTTCCCGAATGATCGGGTTGCCGCGCTCCCCCACGAGGCCTTCACGATTGGTTTTGTCGGAACCATGAAGCCCTGGCATGGATTGTTGACCCTGGTGGATGCGTTCACCCAGTTTCAGGCGACGCTGCCTGCACCCACACGCCTGCTGCTGGTGGGAGATGGGCCAGACCGATCGGCGATTGAGTCTGCATTGAGCGATCGTCACCTGGGTTCTGCCGTTCACTTTACAGGGAAAGTCAATCCAACTGAGATTCCGGGACTGCTTGCTTCTATGGATGTAGCCGTCGCGCCCTATCCCCAGCAGCCGCAGTTCTACTTTTCACCTCTGAAAGTTTACGAATACATGGCCGCTGGATTGCCCGTTGTCGCCAGTCGGATTGGGCAACTGCAACACCTGATTCAAGATGGCACCAATGGCTTACTCTATCAGCCTGGAAACCCTACCGCTCTCGCTACCCAACTCAGTTTGCTCTACCATCAACCAGCATTGCGATCGCACCTGGGACAGGCGGCTCGATCGACGGTATTACAGACCCATACCTGGGAACAGGTAGTGCAGAAAGTTTTATCCCTGGCTCCGGTGGCATTGCGATCGGCGGCTTGCCCAATGGAGGTCAGTGCCTCATGAGTCGCCCTCAAAAGTTGAAGGAAGTTGTGCCAGGATTGGGACGAATTCTACAACGGTTCTATCCCTATATCCGCAAGCAGCAAAGACTGATTACCGTTTCCATGTTGGCTCTGTTTGCCGAGATCGGACTGCGCTTACTGGAACCCTTACCGCTCAAGTTTGTATTTGATGAAATTTTTTCAGAACAAGCTGGACGAGAATTTACAACACTCACATTTGTTCAGTCCCTCGATACGCGACTGCTGTTAATACTGTCGGCTGCGGCAGTCCTGTCCATATCAGGATTACGGGCGATCAGTGCTTACTGGAACACGGTCGGTTTTGCCCTAGTAGGAAATCGGATACTCACAGAGGTTCGCAGCGTTCTATATTGTCATCTGCAAACCCTCTCCCTGTCATTCCACAATAGTGCCCGCAGTGGTGATTTAACCCTGCGTGTGGTCAGTGATGTGGGATTGCTGCAAGAGATCGTCGTTACCGCTTTTCTTCCCCTCCTGGCCAACTGTCTTGTTTTGGTTGGAATGTTGAGCATTATGGTTTGGCTGAATGCCCAATTAACAATGCTGGTGTTAGCCCTTGTGCCTTTATTCTGGCTCACAACCCTGCGGCTGACTCGACGGATTCGAGAAGTTTCACGGCAACAGCGCAAGCGAGAAGGAGCCATGGCCGCTACGGCAGCAGAATCGATCGGCGCGATCAAAATTGTGCAGGCTTTATCCCTGGAAGACAAATTTGCCAGCGTTTTTACTGGGCAAAACAAAAAGAATCTCAAACACGGTGTAAAGGCAAAACGGTTAGCCGCTAATTTAGAACGCACGGTCGATGTGCTAGTCGGTGGAGCGACTGCTTTGGTGTTGTGGCGTGGATCAGAATTAGTGTTAGACAATGCCCTGACCCCGGGAGATTTGCTGGTTTTTCTCAGCTATCTCAAGAATGCATTTAAACCCATGCGCGACTTTGCTAAATACACGGGACGATTAGCCAAAGCCACCGCCGCTGGGGAACGCATTTTAGATCTGCTGGATCAATCTCCCGAAGTTTACAATTCACCAAAGGCAAAACCCGCTCCCCCCTTCGTTGGACTGGTGCAATTTCAATCCGTCAGCTTTGGCTATCAGCCAGGACATCCTGCGTTGCAGGAAATCGACTTTCTAGCTTACCCAGGTCAGCGAGTGGCGATCGTGGGACACTCTGGCAGCGGCAAATCCACCCTGACGAATCTACTCTTGCGCTTATACGATCCCACAGATGGCGAAATTCTGATTGATCAACATCCCATTCGGGATTACACTCTGGAATCCCTTCGCGCTCAAATGAGCATCGTGTTGCAGGACAGTCTGCTGTTCGCCACCAGCATTTGGGAAAACATCGGCTACGGATCTCCCTCTGCTACCCAGGCGGACATTATTGCAGCGGCTAAGTTGGCCAATGCCCACGACTTTATCATGGCTCTCCCCCAGGGGTACGACACCGTGATTGGTGAGCGAGGGGTCACCCTATCCGGAGGACAACGCCAGCGAATTGCGATCGCCCGTGCTGCGGTTCGTCAAGCTCCAATCTTGATTCTGGATGAACCGACGACGGGACTCGACAAAGCTAATGAGCAGGAAGTTCTAGACGCGCTGGAACGGCTCACCGTGGGACGAACCACATTTTTGATTGTGCATGATCTGGCACTGGTCGCCAAAGCCGACTGCATTCTTTACATTGAGCGGGGACGGCTGTTGGAACGGGGAACCCACCAGGAGCTAATGGGCCTTAACGGACGCTATGCCTCTCTATATCGATTACAGGCGGCTGAACAAGAACAGATTCACTACCCGGTTCAGGAGGACACGAATGCTTTCGCCCGCTGATTTACATCTAATTCGCCGCGATCCAGATCTGCCAGGGCTACGCTACTTACTCTGTGCAGATATCTTTGCAGAAAAGCTAATGGCAAAGTTGCCCAATATCAGCATCAGTCAGATTCGCAAAACCTACATTCGCCACAAACCAGCGACGAACTGTTTGGTTAGCTACGAACTAAATATCGCTGGAACCCATACATCGATTTACGCTAAAGCAGTTGCTTCAACCAGCATAGACAAGTTGAAAAAATATCAACAGCGTGCTGATGTACCTGGAGCATTGGGAACAGGGCGAATCATTTTACTACCTGAAAAAATCATTGTCTCAGCTTTCCCTAATGACAATCGGTTGAGACAGCTACCGACATTAATTGATCCGACCTTACGACAAAAGCGATTGCAAAAAATATTGCCAGACTGTTCTGAGCTATGGACAGGCACACTGCATTCTTTGCGATATAAACCAGAACGTCGCTACGTAGCTCAGTTGCAGGTTAAAGGACAGCCTCAAGCGATAATTAAAGCTTATACAAACTATAGTTTCCGGCAGGTAAAAGCGAACTCAAAGACTTTTCAATCGATCGATCAAGTGAATATCCCGTCCCTGATTGGACACTCTAGACCCAATCAGTTGCTCATTTATCCCTGGGTGTCGGGGCAATCTTTACATGAATTAATCACAACATCCAGCTTAAACGAGGATATTGGCATTCAAACCGGAGCTGCTCTAGCACAGATTCACCAGCAGAATCCTAAACGGCTGCTAAACTTAACCCGTACCGATGAAGCGACAACACTGCTGACTGTTGCTGCTAATTTAAGTTGGTTATGTCCGCAATGGAAACACCGAATTCAAACGATCGCCGTTCAGCTTGCTGCGGCTCTTTTGAGTACACCTTCTCCAGGGATTCCAATTCACGGAGATTTCAACGCAGAACAGGTGATCGTCCATGCAAACGGAATTACCTTCATTGACTTCGATCGGGCAGTCCGGGGTGATCCAATGGCAGATCTAGGGTCGTTTGTGGCAAAGCTCCACTGGAGCGAACTGTGCCAGATTCTTTCAGCAGAGCGACGAGAGCAGCTTACCTCTATGCTGATAGCTGGCTATCGTGATGTTGCGCCTGAAAGAATAGATGATGAACAAATTCAACGATATACGGCGATCGGGCTACTGCGATTGGCGGCTGACCCGTTTCGCTACTGCGATCCAGATTGGCTGAATAAAATTGGGTTGATTATCCAGCGGATTGAGGATTTGGTGATGGAATCCTGTCTTTCGACTGCTCAGATTGCTTGAGGGTTGAATGATTGGAATGGGGGTTGAGGACTGGGCAGGCAAGATGCCACCGCACAAGAGGATGAATTGTTCTTTAAGTGGGTATGGTATGTCTTCAACAAGATTAACTTGCATGGTGTTGTTTTGATGTTTTTTCAGATAATTTTTTCGGGTTATGATCAGCTCTGTCTTGAGTGATTCAAAGCTGAGTTTTTTAATTGCGGCGATCGATCCTACAATGGTTCAGGCTTGCTTTCAAAGCCATGTATCGGTTTGGGTTGGTGACAATGCGAAGATTGCGATTTATAACATTCGGGTGGTTCGTCATAAATTCGGCAAGCGCTGCCTGATTGAGTATGATGTCGAGGTGAACCATGCAGGAACTTCAGAATTCATGACCTGGATGGGTAAGGTTCGCGCTAAGGGACTCGATCGCACCAGTTATCAGCTTCAATGCAAATTATGGCAGCAGGGATTTGAGGCAAATAGTTCGGATGGCATCTCGGTTCCCGAACCGATCGGGACTGTTCCAGAGTGGCAGATGTGGCTTCAGCGCAAAGTGCCAGGAACGATCGCCACTGTGCTTTTACCGAATGCCGAGGGGCACACCTTAGCCCACCGCATTGCCGCTGCCCTTTGTAAACTACACCGAACTCAGATTTTGCCCGATCGCCATCATGGGATCGAACAAGAGCTTGCCATCCTGCACGATCGCCTGGATCGGGTGGCTCAACAATTCCCCCAATGGCAACGTCGATTAGAGCGGATCTTAGACGAGTGCGATCGGACGGCTGGACGGATTGAATCCCCTCACGTTTGCGGTATCCACCGTGATTTTTATCCAGATCAAGTATTAATCAATGACTCGCGCCTTTACCTGCTGGATTTTGACCTTTATACAACGGGTGATCCTGGGTTAGATGCAGGCAATTTTAACGGGCATTTAATCGAGCAAGGACTGCGATCGTTCCATGACCCAGCAGTTCTGGCATCTCAACAAACGGCATTCACTGAGCGATTCATTCATCAGTCTGGAGCAGCGGTTCTTGATTCTGTAGAAACCTACACCACGCTGACCCTGGTTCGCCATATTTATCTGAGTACCCAATTTCCCGATCGTCAACCGTTTACCGAACAACTCTTGGAGCTATGTGAACAACGGCTTTTACATCCAAAATTTCGTTACTTCTAATCTTCTTTTCTACCGTTTTATACGTTAAAAATCCTATGCACAACTGCTTGAAGTGGATTGTCCTATTATTCGGATCGGTGACTATTTGGACAATACCCTTACCGACAAAAGCGACGACAGAACGGACATTCACTGAACAAAGTACAGATTCCTACGAGAACCAAAGCAATACTTTTATACCTATTTTTCAGCTTGTAGATGTTCAACCAGATGACTGGAGTTTTCAAGCTTTAGAACTGATTTCAGAACGCTATGGCTGTTTAGATGAAAACTCGTTTTTGAGGAACCCTGAAAGCGGCTCTTTCACCCGAAATGAATTCGCCATAATTTTGTCAAACTGTCTCGATCGCCTCTCCCAACAGACGACAGAAAGCAGTTTAGGAGTTTCCTCAGAAGACCTTCTTATCCTGCAACGATTACAGTCGGAATTTTCTCCACAACTTGCTGCAATCCGGAATCAAGTCAATCAACTAGACAACCGATCGAATCTTCTAGAAACCCAGCAATTTTCTACTACCACCCGATTGGAAGGAGAAGTAGTTCTGGCAGTGGCAGGAGTTATTGGCGAGGAGAGGGCTGATCAAAACAATGAATCCATCGATCGCACCCTCGTTGGCGGTAATCGAGTTCGGCTGGAGCTTTTAACCAGTTTTACGGGATCAGATCAGCTACGACTGCGACTGCAAGCGCGGGATATTCCAGAACTGGAAAATGTCACCGGAACCCAAATGTCCAACCTGGGATTTGATGGCAGCAATGGCAACAATATTGAATTGGATCGCTTGGATTACGAATTTGCAATCGGCGATCGGGCTTCTGCGGTGGTCAGCTTGGCGGGAGGCGGCTTGGGCGATTACGTCAGCACAGTGAATCCTCTTTTTAGCGGCAGCAGTGATGGTGCTATCTCAACCTTTGGCCGTGAAAACCCGATTCGGCGGCAGGGAGGCGCACCCGGTGTTGGATTGACCTACGAACTCAGTGAAGCCGTTAGCCTGGAGGTGGGCTATGTTGCTTCTCAAGCGACCAACCCGGAGGTGGGCATTGCTCAAAGTCCTTATGGTGCGATCGCTCAGATCACCGTCGAACCGTCTGACACCACTCGCTTTAGTGTGACCTATTTGCGATCGTTTAATGGATTGGATACTGGAACAGGTAGCGTGCGATCGGGTGATCCTTTTGACGGGGATTCTGAAGCGATGATTGCTAACTCGTTTGGCGCAGAAGTATCGTTTGACCTCAATGAGGCTGTGATAGGGGGGCGAGTGGGATTCATCCAGGCAAACGCAAAAGATCTGGCAGCAAATCCGAGTGCTGATATTTTTACCTGGGCTGTCCTGGCTGGATTCTCAGAGCTGGGTGGAGAAGGAAATTTAGCTGGATTAGTGATTGGTCAGCCTCCCAGAATTACTCGCAATCAATATGCTGAAGCAGAACAGGCTGCATCCTGGCATCTTGAGGCGTTTTATCAAGCGCAGATCAACGATCGCATTTTGATTACACCCGGTATAATTATTTTGCTGAATCCAGAACACTCAGCGAACAATGCACCTATTTATGTAGGTACTATTCGAGCCACATTTAGCTTTTAGCGGTTGCGATTTTGCAATACAGAAACTGTAAAAGTTTTGTTGTCCAATATAGAACAGTTACCACGAGCAGTAAAGTACTTACCCATTGTAACCAGGGAAGCTGAAGTCCGATTTTAGTAGCTGCAAACAGCAGTGCATCATCCACAAAGCTGAGGGCAAAGGGAAGACCCTTTTGAAAAGCTGATTGCAGAAAATTGAAAAGATGGTTTTGCATCGCTTTTAGAGTCCCCGAAGAAAAGACACCTTTACTATAGGAAAGCGAGTTTCCTCATGCATTGACTCTTTATGAAGGTTCGCTTGCAGATTTAGGCATTCGGTGCAGTTATCTTCAGTAATCCTTTAAAGATTCAGTCAGCTAGGATTGGAAATTAAACAACCTGCCAGTCATTCTGCCCAGTCAACAAGGCGGACAAGATGCCTACCCCGCAACAATCAGATTATTCAATTTTCATTTCTTGGAAGCTGAAGAGTTGCAGATTTGTGCAACTCAAACAGTTGTTTCTTGCAGGCGGCGCATCGAGAAACTGAAGTAATTTTTACAAGAAATAGGATCGAACAATCAAGGAAAAAGTGGCAGCATTTGAATATTAAATCTACTTCAATCAGCATGAAGTTCAGAGTAAAAGATGAATCAAATTCAGATAAAAACTGTACGGGAGGCGGATAGATGATCTCTTTTCTGCTAATGATTGGATGGCTACTGATCTTCGATCGCCTGCTTGCTGCTTGCCCACGCCTTATCCCACGGGACTAGGTTAAAGGCTTGTGCAACCCTACTCAAGGCTCTTTACATTGCAGTTTTCGGCAAGCCAAGTTGCGGATTTGCGTAACCTGGGGTGCAGAAATGGCAGATGCAGGGATTGGATAGTTTGCCCTATTGTAGAAACGATCTGGCTTTTTCCGAAAGCGATCGTCCCTGTACCCCACACACGCTTACAGTGTGTTGTTCCCTAACCCGTGATTACTGTTATTTGTATGATGCTATTGCTCTGGTCTGTCGTTTCCTATCTCGAACTCCAGCGATCGATGCGGTGGTGGTTTGAGCGACGGACGGCTCATTTGGAAGCTCAATCTGAACGCCTTCATAACGGGGTGATGCAGGAGCTATTTGTGTTACGCCGAGAGCTAGAGGCGACCTTACATCAAGGGCACCTGCTCCCATCGCATTCTAATCCAGCTAGTTCAATCCAACTACAGGCGATCGAAAAAATTCATCATCAGTTGGAGCAGATTAGCGATGAACTTTCTCCCCCTTACATTGCAGACAGTTTGCCTCTGGCGGTTCAGGCTTATGGGCAGGAGTGGCAGCACAACCATCCTGAAACTGTTCTAGAGCTAGAGTTGCCAAAGATCTGGGAGCAGCAGGCAACGCCACAGGATCAAATCCTGCTGATGGGACTGGATGAACTGTTGCAAATGGTCATGCCCGGCTCTCAAACAACCCTACCGTGCCGGGTTCGCTTAACGACCCAAGATCAGCCAGCAAACAACGGAGCAGCCCCAACGTCCTGGGGTGAACTATCGGTTGAAGTCACTTACCCCAATGCGGTTCTGATTTCCAGTGTTCTACGGACGAGAGAATTGCGCTATTTACGGCGAGTGGTGCGAGGGCTGACCCACGGACGATTGCTGAATGAGCGTCGGGGACTGACTGTAACGTGGTATTTCCGTTGGGTTCTGCGATCGACCCCATCCCTTACAGTAGGGTTAGATTAAACCATAGATCCTGTTAGTTATAACCATGAGCAGAACAATTGTGGTGATCGATGATCACGAACTCGTTTTGGATGGAACAGTAAATTTATTAAACGATCGCTATCCTGACGCAACCATTCAAGTTGCCCAGACTCGGCAAGCCGGTCAAGCATTTATTGAGCAATTGCAGCCTGATTTAGTCGTGGTCGATTTATCGATTCCTGAGTTGGAGGGTGTTAGATCTCTTCCTGAAACGGGGATCGAGTTACTCAAAACCCTGATGCAGAATTACCCTACCCTCAATATTGTCGTGCAAAGCATGAACCCCAAACCTTTGGTGCGGCTGAAACCGATGATCGATGACCATGAGGGCGGGTTCACCATAGCTGATAAGAGCCTCCGCCGTGAGGAAATGCTAAAGAAATTGGATATGGCTCTAAATGGGGGAACATACCTGCCCAAGGAAATGAAGCTAGGGTTGGAGGTGAAACCAGAATGGTTAGAACTCTTGCGATTGGCCTATCAGGAGGGACTGCAAGACAAGGCGATCGCTAAAGCGATGAGTATATCCGATCGCACGGTGCGGAACTACTGGACAAAAGTGCAGGATGCTCTGGGCGTTTATCCAGAAGACAATCAAAATCTCCGCACTCAGGTGGGAATTCGGCCCGGGAAGAGGGGTTGATTGATTAGTGGGAATGGGTAATGGGTGATGGGTAATGGGTAAGATGAATCACAGGCGATGGGAACGAATTCGAGATGAGATTGCGATCTGGCGGATTGGGGCGTTGCCAGGTTTACTTGTGATTGGTTTGGTTGTGCTGCTGCGACTAATGGGAACATTACAGTTTTCCGAATGGTGGATGCTGGATTTCTTTCTGCGATCGCGTCCGCCGGAACCAACCGATGAACGAATTTTGATTGTCGGAATTAATGAAGCTGACATTCAGGCGAATGGCCATCCGATTTCAGATGAGACATTGGCTGAACTGATTGAGGCATTGCAAATCTATGAACCCAGAGTAATTGGATTAGACATTGTGCGCGATTTACCGGTGGAGCCGGGACACGATCGATTAAATCAGGTGTTTCAGTCCCCCAATATTATTGGGATTGAAGCGTTACCGAATGCCAATGGTAATGCAGTTTCTCCACCACCCGGATTACCCCCAGAGCAAATTGGGTTTGCAGATGTGTTTTCGGATGCCGATGGGGCATTACGACGCAGCTTATTAGATATTGCCCTGTTTGAAACTGAATCCAACGAAGCTGAGTCCAAATTTTCCCTGGCTCTGTTGCTGGCTGAAGCCTACCTGAATCAAGAGGGAATTTATCTGGACAATGGCATTCGTGATCCCGATGCGATGCGGTTTGGTTCAGCAGAGATCCCGCAGTTACGGCCAAATTCGGGTGGTTATGTGAATGCGGATACAGATGGTAATCAGACTTTGATTCACTATCGCAGTGGTGACCTACCCTTTCGTCAGGTGTCGATGGCGGATATTCTGTCTGGAAATGTACCGGAGGATTGGATCCGCGATCGAATCATTCTGATTGGCTCAACTGCAATCAGTTTGGGTGATCTGAAGCTGGCTCCAGCCCTGGCAAACAATGATAATGCTGGGCTAACCTATGGAGTCAAAATCCACGCCCATATCACCAGCCAGATCATCAGTGCGGTATTGGACGATCGCCCGCTATTACGTACCTGGGCGAATGGTTGGGATTACGTCTGGATTATCGCGTGGGGGTTACTTGGCATTCTGTTGAGCCGGGTTCTGGCTTCACCTTTCAAAACCCTTTTAGCGTTGGGAATTGCCAGTGCGCTGCTGTTTATCATTTGTGTTGCTGCCCTGATGGCAGGATGGTGGTTGCCGATTGTACCTGCCCTGGGTGTGCTGATTTTAAACAGTGCCGGACTGACCGCTGCTTTGTTCTACCGTCATCAACAAGACCTGCAAGCCAAAATCCACGATCGCCAGTCTGTGATTGAGCAAACCTTTGATGCGATTCATAATGGCCCCCTGCAAACCCTGGCGGGAATTATGCGGAATTGCTCAGAAGAATCCTACTCGCGGGATCAGCTCTACGCTGAACTGCAAACGCTCAACCATGAACTGCGCACGGTATATGATGCCATCCGACAGGAAACGCTGACCCCCAATGGACACTTTTACCTCTGCAATGGAGAGCAGTTGGATTTGCAACACCCCACCCACGAACTGCTCCACGCCGTTTACCGAGCCACGCTCAATCGCCCTTTCCCATCCTTTGAACATTTGAAGGTTAAGGTGGTATCTTTCCAGTTCATTGATGTTCGGATATTGAGTACGGATCAAAAGCGCGGCCTTTGTCGCTTCTTAGAGGAGGCACTCTGTAACGCTGGAAAGTATGCCAGGGACATGACGCGCTTAGAAGTGTCCTGTAAACCCCAACCTGGAAAAATTCTGATCCGTATCGCGGATAATGGCAAGGGGTTGCCCCATACTACCAGCTCATTTTCGGGACGGGGCAGCCATCAGGCAACGATGCTGGCAAAACAGTTGAATGGTTCCTTTCACCGCCTTCCAAATTCTCCCCAGGGAACCCTTTGCGAACTGACTTACCCGATCGCCAAGCCCTGGTTTGGATGATCCCTACTGCCACCTGGAACTCAATAAGGTGCAGTTTTCTGCAAAGTTTTTATCAGTTTTCAGATTTATGATTGACACAAATCGGGAATGAAGGTTTAGATCAATTTATTTACAGTATGGGTATGCAATTAATTCAATATTAAATGTCATCAGGAAATCGTTCTATGAAACGTCTATCCCATCCCCCATCTCCTTTTCTAACCCGATCGATCGCGGCATTTGCTTTGATCGCCGCCCTTGCTTTTCCGGGTATCGCCCTTGCCCAAAGACGCTATGTGCCCCGTCGCGCTGGCACTCCTCCCAATGCGCGCACGATCGCCGGAACCCGTACGGGAAGCTGTACCGGAACCGCTGAAACTGCCTTCACCCTCCTGGCTCCCTACAGTCATGTCGGACAAACCAGTAACCCTCGCCCGACGCTATCGTGGTATGTACCGGATGCAGAACCCGTTGCTGTAGAGCTTCGAGTTTATGCCTATGCTACGAATGGTCATTTGCAGGTTCCGCAAATCTATGAGACAACGCTGCAAAGTACATCAGGGATCATGTCCTATTCCCTGCCCATTGATCTCGCTGTTGAACAAACTTATTACTGGCAAGTTGCGCTTTTGTGTAATCCCGATCATCAAGCTTCAGATGTGATCGCGGGAACGGAAATTCGCATCGTTGATCCAACGGTGGATGAAGCCGATCGCTGGTACGATTTACTGAATAGTACGTTGCCCCAACTGGATGTATTGGCAGATTTAGCAGACATCGAACAAGCTGCCGGGCAGGAATGGGCTGCACAAGCGGCAGCGGCAATGGGCAGTGAACAGGCGGAGCTAGAAACGAGAAGGATTGAAGTATTGCAGCAAAGCGAACAGTTGCGGGAGATTGTGGCGAATAGTAACGAACCGATCAGTCAGGAGCATCAAAGTCGTTGACCCGATGTATCGCCTGGGGTGGGCACTGCCCACCCTACATTTACATCCCTTACAACCAATTTCCAATTAGAATGAAGGCTGACCAGAAGGCTGGATGGGACGTTCTGCCCTGCGATCGAATTAACTCGATTTGTGCAGCTTGCAGGGCTTTGGCTCTGGATAATTGCTCGTTGAACAAGCCTTCGTAGAACTGTGAGATCAGTTGGGCAGTTGCCTGGTCGTTGACGGCCCAGAGAGAGGCTAACACACTCCTGGCTCCGGCTTGAGCTGCAATTCCAGCCAATCCCAGGGCTGCCCGATCGTCTCCTGTGGCAGTCTGGCAGGCACTGAGAACCAATAATTCCACTGGATTTTGGAGGCTGGTGCTGCGGATTAAATCGTCTAGGTCAGTGATAGTCAGCTTTTGGGTGTCTTGATTCGGATCAAAGCCAGAAACGAGAAATGCCTCTTCGGCTTCAAAGCTAAACTGGCCGTGGGTGGCAATATGAATCACGGGATAGGTGTTGGTTTCTAGGGCTTGCTGCAACCGATCGCGGGTGAAGTTTTGATCCCGTAACTCTAAACTGTTGGGCAGAATGGAAGTGACGGCCCGTAGTTCTGAATCGACATAGTTCAACTGAGGGAAAATCCGATCGTCTACGGTGGCTGGTTTTGTCAGTCCGAGGGCAAGGGCCCGTAATTGCCGTCGATTCAGGGGGGCAAAATTGGTCAGGTTTAAGCTGGGCGTGGTGGTAACAGCGTACCGTTCCACTAAAAACTGGTTGCCATCGTAGAGTGCTGTCATGGGCACACTGCGGAAAATACCATCCTGGACAAAGACCAGCGTTTGGACATTGCGTTCATCTAGCAGTGCCTCAAAGGGACGAATCAACCAGTTGTAAAGCTGGGTGGCCAGGGTAGGGTCGTAGCCGCCCAGGGCAGCCGGTACCGCATCCCGCGATCGATCGAGTCCTTTCCGATATTCGTTAATGGTATCAACGATCGTTTCTCGGCTCAGATCATTCCCCTGCTGATCTCGAACCCATTCAAATTTCTGTTGAATTTGCTGGTTCTCATCCTGAATGCTAACAATCACTGCGGTGCGATCGTTCAAAATCACGGTACTGAATACGGCGGCCGTTGGATCGGTTTGGACTAACTGCATCCCATCATCACTTAAGGAAACCAGAACACAGTCATTACCAAAGTAATTTTGCAGTTCCGCTAATCTGAGCGAGTCAATGGTAGTCAGTACCCGATTAATGTTGGCATTCCTGTCGGTTAAAGGGATTAAAACTGAGGTTGGTTCCTGGGCAAGGCGCAAACCAACCACCTCCCGATACAGAGGTTCGATCGTATCTCGAAAGTCGAACCGGACTTCCGGGTTGGCAATCAGAATATCTTCACTGAGGATGTCCAGGGTGGCAATGGACTGATCATAAGCGCGAATAGCATCCTGCGTTTGTCCTTTCGCTTTTAAGATGCGTCCCGCTTGCCATTGCCACAGGTAAAGTCCATCTCGCGTCTGTAAGGATTGATCGGCAATCAGTTGCGCCTGATGGGTCAGTTGTAATGCCCGTTCGTATTCACCAGCGCATTCATACCAGTGTCCTAACTCACCCAGAGCAAAGGATTCTGCCCGTGGATTTTGAATGGTTTTAGCGATCGATACGGATGCTTCTAAAAAGGATTTTGCTGGCTCAGAAGGAGACATACAGCGAGGTTGAAAACCCGTTAATCCGATCCGGGCATCCCGATTAGATTGTAATCGCGCTAAGGTAATGGCTGAACTGACTTTCTCCTGGGAATTGGGCAACTGTTCCCAGAGCGATCGGGCGGTTTGGAGCTGCGTTTCTGCTTCCTGGATCTCTCCTAAACGGTAAGCGGCCGGAATGCTACTGAGACGGGCGCGGAGCTGGCTGGAAAGGTCGTCCGTTGATTGGGCTAGCTGGGTACTTTGCTGCAAGTACTCCAGGGCAGTGCGGTCATGGGCTTGAGCGGCTTCACGGGAAATTCTAGCCTGCTGTGGTTGCTCGCTCTCCTCAGCAAAGCTGGCCCGTCGATAATCTACCTGTGCCAACGTCAGATAGATTTGTCCGAGATGGTGGGTGGCAGAAATTTGATAGGGCAAATGCTCCAGGTCTTGCGCAATTCTGAGACTGTGTTCGGTTAAGTCAATCGCCTGCTGATACTGTCCCTGCAATCGATAGACATCCCCTAAACTCCCCAAGGCTGCCGCTTCTCCCAACCGATCGCCGAGGGACTGGGCAATTCCCACCGCACTGCTTGCCTCGCAGGATGGATTCAAGCTGTTGCGATTAGATGCTCCACAGAGTAAGTCGATCGCCTGCTGGTATTGTCCATTCCGGGTGTAAGCCTGGGCCCATTCGGTGGCAATGCGTCCCACTTGTTGGGGTTGATTCAACTGACGGTAAAGCTGAATGGCTTGCTCCCAATGGCGAATTTCCAGATCGGTTTGCCCCAATGCCTGATAGGCCCTTGCCAGGTTCTCCAAAACGATCGCGGCATGGCTGAGATTTCCCTCGGCTCGATATCGTTCCAGGGCTTGCGTCCAGACTGCGATCGCCTCCGAAAACGCCCCTTGCTGATACTGTTCCACGCCCTGCTGCACCAGGTGGGCAGGGGAATCGCCATTCTCTGTAGAAGCATGGGTTTGAGCAGTAGATCTTGGCGGCTCTGGCAGGTTGGCCATCCCAGCAGGCTGCCCAACCCAAAGGCAAAGCGTCAGGCTGAGAACAAACAACATCCCCAGCGATCGGCGTTTGGAATGATGCAACCCCGCAGCAAGCCTTTTGAGAACACGAAATCGATCGATCACGAGTTTACTCCAACCATTCCGTTGTTGATTCACGTCAATTTATGGTTAACGATTAAAACGAATTAATATTAAATGATTAATATCAGCCTAAGTTAAGAACAATTAAAGCATATACCCATTACCCATCCTCCCATAGCCTACCAGAACAGCTCAAGATTCCACCTATCCTTCAAAACTTTTTTACTTTAAAGGTTCATCCTGGATGACATGAATCTATTCTGCTATGGTGCGGGTGGGCGATGGGGCTGAAGTAAGGAGCTGGGTGGAGAACTGGTGAAGCAAATGCCTGATGCGATAGAGAATCCGGCTTGGAAGTGTTCAATTTGAACCAAAGCCATCATTGATTCCCGCTTAACCTTTTGATTGATATTTCTCAATATATGCTGCGTTGTTTGGGGCAAATGTTCCTTTCTGGATTCAGAATACGGTTAAGGGTTGGGTTCTACATTCCATCTATCTGCCGATCGCCTGATTGAAAATGGCAGTAGCGTTGGCAGAAACCTACAAAATTTAAAGATTTTGCCCTATTCATCTCCAGCAAATTAGGCGATGATTTTTCGTAACTCTATATTGATAAGTCCGATATTGATCACCCTATATTTAAGTTGAGGCAACCTCTATGCACTGGCGCGATCGGTTGTGTCCCTTTGGATTGGTTAGTGTAACGACGTTGGCAGGATGGGCTTTGGGGCTGCCTGGGATGGCTCAACCTGTGCCGGATGGTTCGCTGGGAGTGGAGCGATCGGAAGTGATTCCCCTGGGTGGGTCAAGTTTTGATATTGGTGGGGGAGCATCTCGCGGAGCCAATCTGTTTCACAGCTTCCAGGAGTTTGGGGTGGAGAATGGCGGCAGTGTTTATTTCCTCAATCCAGTCGGGATTGAAAACATTCTCAGTCGGGTAACGGGGAATAATCCATCCAATATTTTGGGTTCGTTGGGTGTTCGGGGTGGTGCCAATCTATTTTTGATGAATCCTAATGGCATTGTGTTTGGCCCGAATGCTCGATTAGATGTGCAAGGCTCTTTTGCAGCGACGACGGCAGATGCGATCGGCTTTGGGGAGCAGGGGGTGTTTAGTGCGATCGATCCTCAAGTTCCACCGTTGTTGACGGTGAATCCTTCTGCGTTCTTCTTTAACCAGATAGCTGCTCAACCTATTACTCAAATTGGTCCTCCCAATCAAACTAACGCAGCAGGTTACATTGAAGGGTTACGGGTACCAGATGGCAGAAGTTTGCTCTTGTTGGGAGGACAGATCAATATTCAGGATGGTAGGCTACGTGCTTCGGGTGGCAGGCTGGAATTGGGCGGAGTCGCAAGGACGGGTGCAGTCGGATTGGAAATCAACGGTAATCAACTGAGCCTGAACTTTCCTAGAGATCTCGATCGGGCAGATATTTCTATCACAGGATTAGCTGATATTGATGTCACTGGCGGTGGTGGTGGTGGCATTACGATGTATGCTCGAAATCTCAACATTTTGGATGGAAGTGACGTTTGTGCAGGAATTGGACCCACAGCAAGCTGTGGAAGTCAAACTTCAAATTTCGGAACTGTCGATAGTCAAGCAGGTGACATTGTTCTGGATGCGCAAGGAACGATTAGAATTGCTGATTCAGTTAGCGAAGTAACAAATAGTGTGAATAATGAATCGCTCGGCAATGGTGGTAATGTTTTTGTGCAAGCAGATTCCTTATTTCTGACTAATGCTGGACAAATTAGGGCTAGCGTTTTTGGACAGGGAAATGCTGGGAATATTATTATCGATGTTCGCAATCAAATAGTGCTAGCTGGTACTAGTACAGAAAACGTACGTAGCGGGATATTCAGTACCATAGTGCCCCGGGGGATAGGTAATGGAGGCAACATCGAAATTACGACTGATTCGTTATCACTAAGAGATGGAGGAATAATCAACGCTGGTACCTTTGGGCGATGGGGAACTGCTGGGAATGTCAACATTTATGCTCGTGGGGATATTTCACTCGATGGTATGAATAGGAGTAGAACGTCCCCTAGCGGTATCTTCAGCACAATGGAGGGAACTAGGGGACAAAGCGGAGATATCCGTATTTTTGCTAGCTCTCTCTCGTTTACGGGTGGTGCTCAACTGGTCACTCGCACCTTTGGGGAAGGAAATGCAGGAAATGTCTTTGTTTGGGCAACTGATTCGCTTTCGTTCAGGGGTCGAGTTCCTGGTTTTACTAGGGAAGGCGAACGCGATGTCTTTTCCTCCGGTATCCTTACCGATAACATTAGTGGACAGGGCAATGCGGGTGTGATTGACATTGCAGCTGATTCTATATCCATATCTGCTGGGGCTCAATTGACCAATATTACCTTTGGAGAAGGGGATGCAAGCCGGATAAATATCCAAGCCGATCGAATTTCAATCAATGGCACTGGGCCAGAAATTCCAGAGGGACGCGCACCAAGCGGTGCTTTCAGTCAGGTAGGGCGAAGGCGTGTTGTAGGGGGCGATGGACGGGGCGACGGGGGGCAGATCGATGTCACTACAAGGCTTCTATCTCTTACCAATGGAGGACTATTAAGCACTAGTACATTCGCACAGGGTAATGCAGGTGATATTATTGTTCGTGCCGATCGCATCTCAATTGACGGTATAAGTATTGATGGAAGATTTCCCAGTGGAATTTTTAGTAGTGTCAGTCAGGGAGCGATTGGTAATGGTGGAAATATTCAAGTTGTTACTCGGTTATTATTGCTGACGAATGGAGGACAAATTAACGCCAGCACCTTCGAACAGGGTAGCGCAGGGAACATATTCATTCATGCCCATGATCACATCTTGCTCGACGGTGTCAGTTCAAATAGGCAGTTTCAGAGTGGCGTTTTCAGTGCTGTGGAGCAAGGTGCTGTAGGTAGAGGAGGAAATATCACTATTAATGCTACCGATCTTAGTCTTACTGATAGAGCTAGTATTTCAGCAGCGAGTCAAGCGATAGGAGAAGCAGGCAACATCCGTATTCAGCTGGATAGACACTTCAGTTCGACCGATAGTACAGTTGTTACCGCAGCAGAGCAATCCTTTGGCGGGAACATCACCTTGCAAGCCAGCGACATTCGTTTGTTTGGAGACAGTGATATTTTGACCAATAGCGCGATCGATGGCGGGAACATCACCCTGCGAGCAAACTCGATTCTGGCGTTCGGAGATAGCGACATCATTGCTGCTGCCGGACAGCGAGGTGGAGACATCACCTTAGATACTCCGGTTTTCTTTGGGGAAGGATTCATCCCCGATTCTGCCACTGCTGATCCAGATACATTAGATGGAAACGATCGCGTCGATATTAATGCCAGTGGACAGATCAGCTCTGGTAACATTTCGATTCCGGATACGAGTTTTGTGCAGGATAGTTTAGCCGACCTTCCCGAAAGTGCGATCGATACTGAATCACTCATCGCCTCAAGTTGTGTGGTACGGAGTCAGGAGACAGAAGGGACGTTTATTATCACGGGTAGAGGAGGCTTACCGGAACGACCAGGGGATGGAGGACGATCGGTTTATGCAACGGGAGAAGTGCGATCGATTCCTGAAACCAGTCAAACCTCCTGGCAGATGGGAGATCCGATCGTGGAGCCGCAGGGATTGTATCAGTTGGAAGATGGGCGAATGGTGTTGAGCCAGGAATGTGATTAGGATGGTGAGTTGAATCTGTGCTGGGTTGACTGGGCAGGTAAGATGTTCAGCTCACAAGAGTAGTAGGTGCGATCGGTTGGTTGAATGGGCGGGCAAGATGCCCACCCCACAAGAGTTTGTTGACTGGGCGGGCAAGATGCCCACCCCACAAGAGTTTGTTGACTGGGCGGGCAGGATGCCTACCCCACAAGAGTTTGTTGATTGGGCAGGCAGGATGCCCACCCCACAAGAGTGGTAGGGGGGTGATGCCGCTGATTGGCTCAATTATGACTTGCCAAAAAGTAGCGGAATACGCTTGTGTTTGCCCAACGTATCCGCTATGCTGTTGCGATGCTGGTTGTTTCTACCCAGAAGGAGCCAGTGAACCAAACCCGCTTAAGGTGAGGTGTAGCGCTGATTAGGGAAGCGCCAACGACCCTAACCAGCTAACCTAACTTCTGACGACCCAGAAAGTCAGGCTGTCTGATTGTAGATCATGCTGTCTATTTTCGGCTGTCCTGCTGATGAACGACGATGTTTGGGGGGCTGTCTCTCGGCACTCCCCACACCTTAAGCCTTTCTTCCCTTAATACGCATCAGCGAGGAACTAAATATGTCTTCAGAGTTCAACGAACTACTGCCCGTCGCTCAGGATGAACGGGTACAGGTTTGGATTATCGGCACCCGCGATCAGGTCATCTTCACCATGAACGAATTCTATGTGCGCCGGATTGCCACCGATCGGGTTCAGTTCACCCCGATTATTCCGGCTCCCTTTGCCACCGGAAAATACATGACGGTTCTGGTGCGATAATTTCTCTGCCTGAACAGCAAGGGGGATTCACGAATCCTGAACAAGGCGATTCACGAATCCTGAACAAGGGCGATTCACGAATCGCCCCTACCAAATTACCTATTGTCTTATCATTCTTGCTTGTGGGGTGGGCATCTTGCCCGCCCAGTCAACCATCTTGTGGGGTGGGCATCTTGCCCGCCCATTAATTGCCTACTGAGTTACACACGCCCAATTGCCATAGGAATCAATACAGCAAGTCGTAATGTAGTAACCATTCGTGTAATATTCGCAGTAATATCCTTGAGCCATCAACTCTTCCGATGCGGATTCATCAAGGCTTGCTTCCATCTCTTCGATCGGAGCAACGGTCGTTGTCGTGATCGTAGACTCAATCTGTTCTGGTCGAGTCGTTACTGCTCGAACATCGGAAGTTACTGAAGCAGTCATCGAACCAAACGTTAGGGTACTTAGAATAGCCAGAGCAATATGTTTTTTCATGGTGTTTCTCCATCAGGTAAAAGAAGGAACGCTGGGAGGAACGGGTTCAGTAGCAGCAGTGCTTAAGGTGATATCCTGTCCTCTTGATTTACAGCATAGGGAAATGGTGTAGTGAATTCATTCCCCTTTTCCGCCCATTCGCTTGCGGTTTTCTGCACCGGGTTTGCACCCCCTCAGCGATCGCACCTCAACCTGCAAACTATGTCTATATGTCTAAAAGTTCCTGAAATTTAAGAATCTTGTCCTGTCTCTCCTAAACGCCATCACTTAAGCGATGATTTTTAAGGTTCTTACGTTCAAGCTGCTTTTATGCAAACCTGGCGCGATCGCATTTCTTCCTTTGGTTTTGTTGGTGCATTGACAATTGCTGGATTTGGATTATGGCAGACCACCCTTCCTCTGCAAACGATCGCCCAACCGATACCAGATGAGACTTTGGGAAACGAGCGATCGCAGGTGTTTCAAGCCGGAGAAACGCTATTTGGCATTGACGGCGGAGCGACCCGCGGAACCAATCTGTTTCACAGCTTTCAAGACTTTAATGTGGATAACGGCAATGCGGTCTATTTCATCAATCCGGCTGGCATTGAAAATATCCTCAGTCGCGTCACAGGGAATAATCCCTCCAACATCCTTGGCACATTAGGCGTATTTGGTGGTGATGCCAACCTGTTTTTCATGAACCCCAATGGGATTGTTTTTGGCCCCAATGCCCGTTTAGATGTACAAGGCTCTTTTATTGCCACCACCGCAGATGCGATCGGCTTTGGCAATCAAGGAACGTTTAGTGCGATCGATCCTCAGGCTCCGCCGCTATTGACCGTGAATCCCTCTGCATTCTTTTTTAACCAGATCTCGCCTAATGCTTTAGTCAATCAATCTCAAGTGCCAGTGGGGACAAGTCCAAATGGCTCGAATTTATTTGGGCTGCGAGTGCCGGATGGGGAAAGCCTGCTGTTTGTAGGTGGCGATATCCGGCTGGAGGGTGGCGGATTGGTCGCGCAAGGCGGACGGGTGGAGTTGGGTGGGCTGGTAGAACCCGGCAGAATTGGGTTGGATGGAACCAATGCGGGTTTGCGTCTCATTTTTCCAGAGGGAACGAATCGATCGAATGTCTCGCTGACGAATGATGCGCGAGTTGGAGTACGGGGCACAGGTGGCGGAAATATTGTGGTTTATGCCGATCGGCTGGATGCAGTGGACGGCGGGCGACTGGTGGCGGGAACTGAAGGAGATAGCAATGCTGGCGATCTTTTCATCGATGCAAACCAGGTGAATTTATCTGGAATTGGAGCCAGTGATATTCAATCTGGCTTTTACAACACGCAGGCAGGTTTTTCCGGAGATTCTGGCAATGCCGGTACAATCACCATCGAAACCGGAACATTGAATGCTGGAGAGGGGTCACTGATCTCAGCCTTAACGTTTGCTGATGGTAATGCGGGAACGGTAAACATTACGGCACGAGAATCGGTTTCGTTTAATGGTGGCGATCTGTTCACTGCGGTTCAAACTGGTGCGATCGGCAATGCTGGCAATATCAACATCAATGCTGGATCAGTATCCATTACCAATCGATCGCAGTTTGACACCAGCACCCTTGGTCAAGGGAATGCGGGAAGCATTAATATTACAGCCCGTGATGGGCTGCTTCTGGATAATGCCATCCTCTTTAGCGAGGTGGGCACGGCAGGAATCGGCGATGGGGGTGACATCATCATTAATGCTGGATCAGTCACACTGAACAATTCAAGGTTTATCAGCAGCACCCTTGGTCAAGGCAACGCGGGAAGCATTAACATCACAGCCCGCGACGCAGTGATATTCGACAATGCGATCCTCTTCAGCGATGGAGAGGCGACGGGAATTGGCGATGGGGGTGACATCATCATTAATGCTGGCTCGGTATCGTTCAAGAATGGTTCACAACTTGTATCCAGCACATTGGGGCAGGGGAATGCAGGCAATACTAATGTGACTGCCAGTGGAGCCGTTACTTTAGATAATGCGTCCTTTTTTAGCCGAGTTAGAGAAGATGCGATCGGCAATAGCGGCAACATTACGATCAATGCCGGGGCACTTGCTCTGGTCAATGGAGCACAACTCATCAACAACGTATTAGGACAGGGGAATGCTGGAAATGTTCGGTTAAACGTCCTGGATACGGTCACGCTTAACCGTGGATCGGTCTTTAGCGATGTGACTGCTGGCGCGATCGGCAATAGTGGCGATATCAACATCAATGCTGAATCCGTGTTACTAACGAATGACTCTCGCTTGAGAGCTAGTAACTCTGGACAGGGAGATGCCGGAAATGTCACTGTCACTGTCCGTGATAGTATTTCGTTGCTGGATCAAGCTTTTATCACAAGCAATATCATTGGGCAGGGAAATGCTGGAGATGTTCGGCTCAATGCTGGCAACAGGATTTCTCTCATTGGAGAAACCGCAACAATCATTACGGGTATTGGTACAGACGGAATTGGTAATCCCGGAAATATTATTATTACAACAGGCTCATTGTCTGTCACCGATCAGGCTCAACTTGCTGCCAGTGCCCTCGGACAAGGGAATGGAGGAAGCATTCAAATTACCGCCCGTGAGAATGTCTTGTTTGCCAGACGTGGCAATGCGACCACCTCAACAGTCGCAACAGCACAGGGGAATGCTGGAGATATTACCATCAGAGCAGGGTCACTAACCCTAACCGATGACGCGGGATTAGGGGCGAATCCACGGGGACAGGGCAATGCAGGAAATATTATTCTTACGGTGGACGATACCATCACCCTGAGCAACAGGAGCTTTGTGTCAACCTTTGTTGGAACCGACGCTGTAGGCAATGGTGGAGATATCATCCTCTCTACGGGTTCTCTTTTAGTGGGTAATGAATCGGGATTTGGCACGTTTACTGCTGGACAGGGCAATGCGGGAAACATTGAAATTACTGCCCGTGACGTGGTTTCCTTTACAGGAAGACTGGCAGCAGCCAACACGGCTGCATTTGCAAACGCGATCGGCAATGGTGGCGACATCACAATTACCACGGGATCACTGTTGATCAACGGTGGTCAGCTTACCACTGCAACCAGTGGGCAGGGCAATGCCGGAAACGTTACAGTGAATGTGCGGGAGAACATTTCGATTACCAACGGCGGGAATATTTTTAGCAGCACAACCAGTACGGCGATCGGCGATGCAGGTGACATTCAACTTACGGGCAACAACATTCGGGTTCTCCGAGGAGGGCTACTTGCTACTGCTACAGCGGGACAAGGACGGGCAGGTAATGTGGTCATTGAAGCAACCGATCGCGTTTTATTCAATGAAGCTGGGAGCGATGCGATCACTGGTGTTCTGAGTTCAGTGGCATCAACAGGAATAGGTAGAGGTGGAGATATCACGATTTCCGCTCGATCGGTTTCTGCCCTCAATGGGACGCAATTCGGAGCGATTACCTCAGGGCAGGGTGATGCAGGGAATATCACCATCAATGCCACTGATACCGTCACGTTTAGCGGGCGAAGTCGCCAGTTTTTTAGTGGAGCCTTCAGCACCGTTCAAGACAATGCCAGAGGGGATGCCCAAACAATTCGGATCAACACAGGAACCCTTTCGGTTATGGATGGAGCCAGGGTCAGTGCCAGTACCTTAGCACGAGGCAACGCCGGAAACCTGATTATTAATGCGCGAGATGCTGTAATTGTAGACGGCACAACCACTGAAGGATTTTCTACAGGCTTGTTCACCTCCACCTCCGAAAATGCGATCGGCTCTGGGGGAACCATTCGCATCAATACCAGTCAGTTTCGCGTATCCAACGGGGCCGTTGTAAATGCTCAAACCCAGAACCGATCGCGGGGTGGCAACATTGAAGTGAATGCTAATACTGCTGAACTCACCGATGGCGGACAGTTGATTACTACGACCAGCAGTTCAGGTCAAGCTGGCAATATTACAATTAACGCCGATCGCATTCGCCTCTCTGGTGCTGACTCAACCTTTGCCCAACGAATTGAAGAGTTTGGCAGAGGACAAACCGCTAATGAAGGCAACGGTGAAAGTGGACTGTTTGCCAACACTCGGATCGATGCTACTGGGGCAGGAGGTCGCATCAGACTCAACACAACCAATCTTCAGCTAACCGATCGCGCCCGCATCTCTGCCCAAAGTGAAGGCTCTGGAAGTGCAGGAGGGATAACAATTAATGCTAGAGGGAATGTATCACTGAGCGATCGCGCCATCATCTCCACCCAGAGCCAGGGAGAGAATGCCCCAGCCGGAGATATTCAAATTACCGTCGGTAACACCTTCTCGGCAACCGATAGTGACATCACCACATCAGCGGCTAATGCTTCTGGCGGCAATATCACCCTGCAAGCCAGCGACATTCGTTTGTTTGGAGACAGTGATATTTTGACCAATAGCGCGATCGATGGGGGCAACATCACTCTACGGGCTAACTCAATTCTGGCCTTCGGAGACAGTGACATCATCGCCGCAGCCGGAGAGCGAGGGGGCAACATCACCTTAGATACTCCGGTTTTCTTTGGATCAGGATTCACACCGGATTCTGCTAATGCTGATCCAGACACATTAGACGGAAACGATCGCGTCGATATTAATGCCAGTGGACAGATCAGCTCTGGTAACATTTCGATTCCGGATACGAGTTTTGTACAGGATAGTTTAGCCGACCTCCCCGAAAGTGCGATCGATACTGAATCACTCATCGCCTCAAGTTGTGTGGTACGGAGCCAGGAGACAGAAGGGAGATTTATTATCACAGGTCGAGGAGGGTTGCCGGAACGACCGGGAGAAGGAGGACGATCGGTTTATGCGACGGGAGAGGTGCGATCGATTCCTGAAACCAGTCAAACCGCCTGGCAGATGGGAGATCCGATCGTGGAGCCGCAGGGGTTGTATCAGTTGGAAGATGGACGAATGGTGTTGAGTCGAGAATGCGACTGAAAATGGTGGGAAAGGCTCTCTTCAGACGCTTGCTGCCGCCTCATAAAATTTACATAAAGAAATCAAATTCTGAGGTTTTTTCCGATACTCTATAGCTTGAATACTTGCTAGTTGCGACATACTTGTACTATTGTCCTGCATTTTCCTTGAGCTTTAAGTTTTTGCTCTTTGTTCGACCGCTGATATAGGTGCTCTGTCTAAATTTAAATTCTTAACTAAAAGTGGGTGATCTTACCTTTCGATCGCTGCTCTTGCCTGGAGCAACGGCTACAGTTTTTCTGTGGTTCACTTCGGCTGGATTGGCTCAACCTTTGCCAGGGGAAACGATTCCACCAGAGTCTCCTGGAACTGCCCAATCCATCGATCTGGTTCCCGATCCGTCCGAGGCTCCGCCTCCCTTGCCCGTCATTCCCCCTGCCCCACCCCCTGACCCTCAACTTCAGGTTCCCGATGTAGATCTGCCACCCCTTGATCCACTGATTACGCCTGTCTTTTGGCTGGAGGAAGTGCAGGTTCTGGGGAGTACGGTTTTACAGGATGAGATTGCTGCCCTGGTGAGCGAGTATGAGCAGCGAGAGGTGACTTTTGAAGAACTGCTGGAACTGCGATCGCGGATTACCCAGCTTTATATTGACAACGGCTACATTACCTCTGGGGCGTTTTTGCCGACGGGGCAGAATGTGGGCGATCGGGTGGTGCGGATTCAGGTGGTAGAGGGAGAGCTAGAGGCGATCGAGGTCTGTATGCTGTCGCCTGGGGCGGCAAGGGAATTGCTGACAGCTCCAGGGGACGATTCATCCAGCCAGAATCCTGAAGAGGTTCAGTCCCAGTCGCCCGTTTCTCCCCGTTGTGGTTCGGCTCATTTGCGGGAAGGTTATGTCCGCAGTCGGCTCAACTTGGCAGCAACTACTCCCGTTAATCAATCCAATCTGGAAGAGGCACTACAACTGCTGCAACTTGATCCGCTGATTGCCCAGGTGAATGCGGAACTGACGGCAGGTCAGGTGCCAGGACAAAATTTGTTGCGGGTGCAGGTGCAGGAAGCTCCGGCGTTTCGGGCGGGGATTGGGGCGGATAATTATCAGTCCCCCAGTATTGGTTCGGCTCAGGCGACTTTGACCATTGGGCATGATAATGTTTTTGGGTTTGGCGATCGCATCTTTGCTCAGTATGGGCGTACGGATGGGCTAAATTCCTATGGAGCAGGATACGCCTTTCCAATCAACGCGATGGATGGGACGGTGCAGTTTCGCTACAGCCGGGATGAAAGTGAGATTGTCCAAGATCCGTTCCAGGATATTGGGATTCGTAGTGAATCGGAGACTTTTTCCCTTAGCTTTCGCCAGCCGATCGTCCGCCGACCGACGACGGAGTTTGCCCTGGGATTAGGAATGGATATTCGCCGCAGTCAAACTTTTATTTTGGATGATATTCCGTTTTCCTTTTCGGAGGGGCCGGACAATGGCCGATCGAATGTGACGGCGATTCGCTTTTCTCAGGACTGGGTCGATCGCAGTACTACTAGAGTTTTGGCGGCTCGATCGCAGTTCAGCTTTGGCATTGATGCCTTTGATGCCACGACGAACGATTTGGGGATTGATGGGCGATTTTTTACCTGGTTAGGACAGTTTCAGTATGTGCAGCAGGTTGCGCCAAACGGGACGCTGTTTTTGGCTCGTGTGGATACGCAACTGAGTCCAGATGGGCTGCTACCCCTAGAGCAATTTGCGATCGGCGGAGCAGGGACGGTGCGGGGCTATCGCCAGAATCAGATTGTGACTGACAACGGGATTTTGGGTGGGCTGGAGTTTCGGATTCCGATTTTTGCCGATGATCCGCAACGGCTGCAACTAACTCCGTTTGTGGATGCGGGTTATGGCTGGAATAATGTGCTGCCTGACCCAGAACAGGCGATTGTTAGTGTGGGGTTGGGGGTACGCTGGCAGGTGATTCCCAATTTGTTTGTCCGGGTGGATTATGGAATTCCGCTGGTGTCGATTCCAAATCGGGGGAATTCGTTGCAGGAAAATGGCTTGTCGCTATCGATTCGCTATCAACCGTTTTAACGTTTCATCTTTGGGCTAATTCCTATGAACCTCTGGCACGATCGGTTTTATCCTTTTGGCTTGGTTGGTGTAATGACGTTGGCAGGATGGGCTGTGGGGCTGCCTGGGATGGCTCAACCTGTGCCGGATGGTTCGTTGGGTGCGGAGCGATCGGAAGTGGTTGGCGGTGGAGGAAATTTTGGGATTGTGGGTGGAGCGACCCGCGGAGCTAATCTGTTTCACAGCTTTCAGGAGTTTAATGTAGACAATGGTGGGAGTGTCTATTTTCTTAATCCAGCCGGGATTGAAAATATTCTCAGTCGTGTAACAGGAAACAATCCATCGGCCATTCTCGGTACATTGGGGGTATTTGGTGGCAATGCCAATCTATTTTTGATGAATCCGAATGGCATCGTGTTTGGCCCGAATGCTCGCTTAGATGTACAAGGTTCTTTTGTGGCAACGACGGCAGATGCGATCGGCTTTGGGGAGCAGGGGGTGTTTAGTGCGATCGATCCTCAAGTTCCACCGTTGTTGACGGTGAATCCTTCTGCGTTCTTCTTTAACCAGATAGCTGCTCAACCTATTACTCAAATTGGTCCTCCCAATCAAACTAACGCAGCAGGTTACATTGAAGGGTTACGGGTACCAGATGGCAGAAGTTTGCTCTTGTTGGGAGGACAGATCAATATTCAGGATGGTAGGCTACGTGCTTCGGGTGGCAGGCTGGAATTGGGCGGAGTCGCAAGGACGGGTGCAGTCGGATTGGAAATCAACGGTAATCAACTGAGCCTGAACTTTCCTAGAGATCTCGATCGGGCAGATATTTCTATCACAGGATTAGCTGATATTGATGTCACTGGCGGTGGTGGTGGTGGCATTACGATGTATGCTCGAAACCTCAACATTTTGGATGGAAGTGATGTTTGTGCAGGAATTGGGCCTTCAGATAATTGCGGTAGTCAAACTTCAAATTTCGGAACTGTCGGTAGTCAAGCAGGTGATATCGTTCTGGATGCTCAAGGAACGATTAGAGCGGCTACCACTGCTGATCGGATCAGGATTGAAAATGCTGTTAATGTCAATGCGATTGGGAATGCCGGAGATATTATCATTCAAGGCAGTTCGTTATTGTTAGAGGGTGATAGCCAAGTTATTTCGGTTATGGAAGGGCAGGGCAATTCTGGGGATGTCAGCATTCACGTTCGCGATCGACTGGTGCTTGAGGGTATAGATCGTAGAGGAGCCTATTTATCTACCCAAACGGGAGGACGAGGGAATGCTGGGGATATTCGCATTCGTGCTCGTGATGTCCGACTCAGTGGTGCCAGTGTGATTTTCAGTGGCATCTCGGCGGGTGGAATTGGACGAGGAGGAGATATTGAGATCCAGTCTGATTCACTTTCTCTCACAGGGGGTTCACAAATTGGTGCTACAGTGATTCGACCAGGTAGAGACGAGCAAGGAAACCCGCGTTCCGGTGGACGAGGAGCAGGAGGGAGTATTCGGCTTATTGTTTCTGATTCAATTATCCTTTCTGGCACTAATCCCATTGCTGGGTTTTCTAGTGGGATTTTTGCGTTCACGGAAAGAGGCGCATTAGGGCGAGGTGGAGAGATCTTGATCGAAACAGATGACTTGCGAATTGCTAGGGGTGCTGTAGTGGGGGCCAGTACAGCCAATCGAGGAAATGCCGGTGTTATTACTATTAATGTTAGGGACTTAGAAGTGATCGATGGCGGGCAAATTGTGTCTGCAACTCGTAATCGTGGTAGAGCAGGTGGAATTCGACTGCATGTTACGGATAGCCTTTCGCTTTCGGGTATTGATCCAAACTTTGAAGAGCGATGGGAGCGGGCAGAGCGATATGTTCGAATCTCAGGAACATCTGAAGACCCCACCAATATTTCTGATGTTGGTAGTGTAGATGATGTTGTGACTAGCGAAGGGGACGCAAGTGGCATTTTTACCACTGCAAATGAGTCTTCCACAGGCAGAGGCGGCACTATTGCGCTGAACACTATCAACCTCAACCTCTCTGATGGAGCAATGATCTCAGCCCAAAGTGCGGGGAGGGGGCGATCGGGAAACATCAACATTACGATGACTGGAAATCTGAGAATGATAGATGGTGATATTCTTGCCAGTGCTCAAGAATCGGCAGGTGGCAGAATTCGCATTGCAGCCGCAGATATTTTCCTCAATGGTACGAGCAACATTCGTACTGATGTATCACGCGGTGGAGAGAATGCGGGTAGTATTGATATTACTGCTAATGCCGTTTATTTGCGTGATGATAGCAACATTCGTACTAATGTAGGTGGACAGGGCACTGGGGGTAATATCACCGTCAATGCTGATTTTATTGTGGCTTTTGATGATAGTGACATTTTGGCTTATTCTGCCGGTGGTTCGGGAGGAAATATTACGCTTCCCGTTTTCTTTGGCGAAAATTATTTTGAAGATGATATTTCTAATGAGGGTCTTACTCAGGCAGAACTAGAGGGCTTGAATCGAAATGGACAAGTAGATATCAATGCCAGTGGACAGATTAGCTCTGGTAACATTTTGATTCCCGATACCAGCTTTGTGCAGGATAGTTTAGCCGACCTCCCGGAAAGTGCGATCGACACTGAATCACTCATCGCCTCAAGCTGTGTGGTACGGAGCCAGGAGACAGAAGGGAGATTTATTATCACAGGTCGAGGAGGGTTGCCGGAACGACCGGGAGAGGTCGGGCGATCGGTTTATGCAACGGGAGAGGTGCGATCGATTCCTGAATCCAGCGAACAAAGTTGGCAGATGGGAGACCCGATCGTGGAGCCGCAGGGGTTGTATCAGTTGGAGGATGGGCGAATGGTGTTGAGCCAGGAATGTGATTAGGATGGTGAGTTGAATTTGCGCTGGGTTGACTGGGTGGGTAAGATGTTCATCTCACAAGAAGTTTGTTGAGGAAACAGACATGGGAACCCACCCTTAACCCCTCCCAGGAGGGGAAATTCTAGAGAACCTTTCCTCAACCAGGAAAATGTCCATCAAATCCCCTCTTGGGAGGGGCAGGGGTGGGTTAATCTTCATCCCATTACAACAGTGGGATGCTTCCTTGATTCCTTTCCCTCATCCAACCATGACTTGCCAAAAAAGTAGCGGAATACGCTTGTGTTTGCCAAAGGTATCCGCTATGCTGTTGCGATGCTGGTTGTTTCTACCCAGGAGCAGTCAGTGAACCAAACCCGCTTAAGGTGAGGTGTAGCGCTGATTAGGGAAGTTCCCAGCAACCCTAACCAGCTAACCTAACTTCTGAAGTGACCAGAAAGTCAGGCTGTCTGATTGTATCCGTACACAGGGTAAAGCAGAAAGAGTGAGCGATGTGAGGGTAAGTCTGCTAGGCTAAAACGCATGGAATCCCCGAATGCCTTTTTAAGCGAAATTTCAGCAGAGGACTGGGCCAACACACCGGAGAGTGTCAAGCAGTTGGTGCAGCGTCTATTGGAGCGTATTGAGGCATTAGAGGCAGGCCAGCAAGCGTTACAAGAGCAAATTCAGCGCAATTCCAAAAACTCCTCGCAACCGCCTTCGCAAGACCCTCCGAAGGGATTCAAGGCTACCCCGAAAAGAAAAGTGGGAAAGCGCGAGGCGGACAACCGGGACATCCGGGACATTCGCAGGAACTTTACCCGCCGGAACAATGTACGCGCATTGAGGATCACTACCCTGAGGTGTGTTGCGAATGTGGACATCGCTTGAGAGGGAAAGATGCCAATCCGCAACGGTGTCAGATCGTAGATTTGCCACCGTTACAACCGATTGTTTTGGAACATCGCTTTCATGCGTTGGAGTGCCCCCAGTGTGGGGTAAGCAGCCGTGCCTATGATGGCGAGATTGTGGATGGTTGTCGCTATGGGGAAAGGCTGTGTGCATTAGTCGCACTGTTGAGTGGAGAGTATCGTCAAAGTCACCGGATGGTGGTGCGGCTGTTGAGTGAATTGTTTGAGATTCCCATCTCCGTGGGCAGTGTCGGACGCTTGCGGCAACAGATGAGTGAAGCGATTGAGCAACCCGTCGAAGCGGTTCATCGCTATGTGCAGCAGCAACCCGTTGTTGGGATAGATGAAACGAGTTTGCCTCAGGGTAACGCCGATGGGAACAATGGCAAGGGGAAGCGAGGCTGGTTGTGGGTGATGGTAACCCCGTTGGTGTGCTATTTCCAGGTGGCGTTAAGCCGCTCTCAAGCCACCGCTCAAAGCATCTTAGGAACTGATTTTGCTGGGATTGTCAACAGCGACCGCTACAGTGCTTACAACTGGTTAAACTTGCAATGGCGACAATTGTGTTGGGCGCATCTGAAACGCGATTTCACCAAAATTGCCGAACGGGGTGGGGTGAGCCAGACCTTGGGAGAGCAACTTCTCCAACAGCAAGAGAAATTATTTGAGTTATGGCATCGGGTGCGAGATGGAACCTTAGCACGCCCCCAATGGATAGAAGCCGTAGCACCCATTCGACAACGGGTGAAAGCACTGTTGGAAGAAGGAGCGGCTTACCCAATTGGGACCAGAGAAAAGACACCTTTGGCAAAGACGGTGCGAACCTGTCAGCAGTTACTCAAAGTAGAACCTGCTTTATGGTTATTCGTCACAACCGTTGGAGTAGAGCCAACCAATAATGCAGCAGAACAGGCGATTCGTCCAGCAGTGTTGTGGCGACGCTGTAGCTATGGCTCCCAAAGTGAGGCAGGCAGTTTGTTTGTCGGACGAATGATGACGGTTGTAGCAACGCTGCGGCGGCAAAATCGCCATGTCCTCGATTATCTCACCGATGCTTGCTATGCCAAGCGTCGGGGCTTGCCTGCCCCTTCTTTACTTCCGCTTCCCGACCTACAGCGATCCTCCTGACTACCTTGCTAACCCTGTGTACGGATACGTCTGATTGTAGATCATGCTGTCTATTTTCGGCTGCTCTGCTGATAAACGACGATGTTTGGGGGGCTGTCTCTCGGCACTCCCCACACCTTGAGCCTTTCTTCCCTTAATACGCATCAGCGAGGAACTAAATATGTCTTCAGAGTTCAATGAACTGCTGCCCGTCGCGCAAGATGAACGGGTACAGATTTGGATTATCGGCACCCGCGATCAGGTCATCTTCACCATGAACGAATTCTACGTGCGCCGGATTGCCACCGATCGCGTCCAGTTCACCCCGATTATTCCTGCTCCCTTTGCAACCGGAAAATACATGACCGTTCTGGTACGATAATTTCTCTTCCTGAACAGCAAGGGCGATTCACGAATCCTGAACAAGGGCGATTCACGAATCGCCCCTACTCTTGTGGGGTGGGCATCTTGCCTGCCCATTCAATGTCTTTAACGATTCCGTCCTTTGACATGAGCCATCACCATATCCGTTTCTAACTCATTCGCCAGATAACTCAACGCCTTGCAGCGTAACATGATCAACTGTTCGTAGAAGGGATTCAGCTTACAGAGGGGAGGAATATCCAGCAGTAGGCGATCGAAGAGGTAAATCTTGTGTTCAAAGGGACATCGGGCTGGAATGAGTTTGCAAATCCGTTGTGCAGTCTGCACATCCAGGATTTCGATCGACTCCAGCCATTGCCGTAACTGATAAAAAGGATTGCATTGAGCCACTAAAGGTAAGGATTTCATAGAGCCTCCGCATCATACTTTTAAGGGCCTATCCGAAAACCCATTAGAGTATTGGGAATCTAAAACCCTGGCAGGGTTCTCGGACAGGTTTTAAGAACAAAAGGTTTAAATATGTCGCCTCAGAACTTTAGCAAACAGGTCTCCGGGAATTGCACCCTCAACCTTATCTACGATCGCTCCATTTTTGAAAATGAGCACAGTAGGAACACTATCTACCCCGTATTGAATCGAAGTATTCGGATCATCTTCCAGGTTGATCTGAATACTCCGAATTTCATCCTTAAACTGTTCCGCCATGTCATTCATGACCGATGAAAACAGTTCACAGGGTTTGCAACCTCGCGCCCAGAAATGCAGCAGGACGGGAACCGGACTATCCTGAATCTGCTGCATTAACTGTTGATCGACCTGCAACAATTGACTGACGATTTCAACAAAATCGCTGGAGCCATTGATCAATGAGGTGGATGGGGTTGTCGTCGGAACGGGACTGGCAATGAAGAACAGCTCACCTTTGTTAAATGACGGGGATGAACCGTTTAGCAGAATCCTGACGCAGGTAGATAAATTGAGCGATCGAACCATTTGAAGAGATTGAATCGCATCGTAGGGAATTTCGTAGAACGGAGCCTGCTCGTAGCGACTGGGTAAAGTGGAAGCAATGGTACTCACGGTCTGCACATCATCTACACAAGGCTGAGGTTCTAAAATCAACCGCTGATTCGTGATATGACAAAGACATTGCAACATGGACTTAGGCTTGTACCCAAACCGCTGTTTCTCTGCCTCTGTGATCAGGAATGAGAAATATTGTTGTTCACCCGGATGAAGTTGGGTGGCTTGGACGTGAGCGGGGCTGTAGGATTCGATCGGTTTTAACATCAACATAGGGATAACTCCGGGGGTTAGAAATTTTTACTTCAATTCAGCTTGTTCAAACCATACCAATTTGGGTTCAGGATTACATTCTGTCTTTCGGCAATTGAAATGGCTGATGTTGGATATCTGAGTTGCTGAAAACTGCCTTGACAGGGAAGGGGTGTTGAGCAAAAAAATAAACGCGATCGGGTCGTTTCAAGTAGGGGCGAAGCATTTGCGGTGAGACGTATTGCTCAGGAGAACAATTTTTATGCAAATGCTTCGCCCCTACAAACGGTTGCGGCCCATCTGATCGATTCATTTACCATTCACCTTGACAGGGCTGGCACTGCCCACCCTACGGTTGAGAGGATTTGGGGATGCTGGGCGATGTCCACTCTACAGGTCTGTGAATAATCTGGCTCGTCTCAGCAGGGATTGCAGGAACGTTTCCTCCTTAGAAATAATGCTGGCGGTTGCTTCCATGCCAGGTTGAATTCGGCATTCTCGATTGCCTCTGGTCAGTACCGTTTGATCGGGTTGAATGGACACTTCAAACGATCGATTCTCTGAGCCATTGCCCTGGGTATTGCTTCCCGTTCCGCTGGCTTCTCCTCCAGAACCAGCATCTGGAGCCACCGCAGTAACCACCCCTTGTAGGGTGCCGTAATCAGGATATGGGCAGGCATTGACGCGCACTCTGGCACTCTGTCCAACGTTGACTTGATCAATATCCTGATTCGCTACCATCGCCCGAATTACCAACGGAGCCTCATTGGGTGCGATTTGGGCAATACTATCCCCCGATCGCACGACTTGATTGGGATTTGACAAATTCAGCCTGAAGATAACTCCATCGCCCGTGGCTCGAATCACGCTATTGTCTAAGTCCCGTTCCGTTTGTTTGAGCTGGGTTTGCTCCCGAATCAGTTGGGTCTGGATTTCTGACTGCCGTTGGAGGAGGGCTTCCCGCTCTTTCTGCAAATTGGCGATCGTCACTTCCCCACGGGCGATTTGTTGGGATACTTCCTTCTGGGCAATATCTACGCTGGCATTCGTGGGGTTCAGTAAGGCCCGGATCGTTCTAATCGGGCCTCGGCAGTGCGAACGGCTGTCTCCTTTTCCTGAAGCTGAAGGTCAGATATGGCTCCAGACTGGGCCAGTTGCCGATAGCGTTCTCGTTCATCGATCGCCAGTTCCAGGGCTGCTTCTGCCTCCGCAAAGTCTGCCTGACTTGTGAGCTGTCGTTCTTCATATTCCCGCTGGTTGCGTCGAATGTCTGCTTCTGCGGCGGACACAGCTCCTTCGATCGATCGAGACTCAGCCAGAATTTGATTGTCAATCAGTCGGATCTGGGCCTGTAACTGATCCAACTGAAGCTGGTTTTGCTGAATGCTGCCCTGAAGTTGAGTGCGCTCAATTTGATGGCGTGTGTCATCCAGATAGGCAATTACATCTCCCTCACGGACAGATTGATTCTCTTCCACCTGAATCTGCCGGACGGTTCCTTCTAATTCTGACTGTACGACTCGCAATTCTCCAGCCGGACGCACCGTTGCTGCACCATTGACCACGACGTTGTACTTTACAACCGATGCAAATGCGACTGCACAACCGATCGCGCCTACGAGGAATAGTCCTCCATAGGAAGTAAAGCGACTCATGGATGGCAGGAATTCATCCGCTTTAATAATTGGAATGGCATCAGCTACAAGTAGAGGAGTAGAATCAGATTGTTTGGAGGCATCAATGTTAGGCTTGGACTGAATGCTGTTGACCATGATGATTTTCCTTGAGGACGTTCGGAATTAATGCGTTTGTGAACTGAAATAGGACAATAGGGGAGATAGTCTTCGGATGGTGTTACTTTGGTGACTGGGCGAACAAGATGCCTACCCCACAAGAGCATAAGAAATGAGTAGGTTGGGTTGAGGGACGAAACCCAACACAAATTCGTTGAGTCCATCCCCTGTCGCTTGAATCGGAAACCCAACCACAGTCAAACATCTTCTAACATCCGATCGCCTGTCTATCATCTCCATAGAGGGCATCGAGTTGATGATTCACCTGGGCTAAAATGTCTTCCCGTGGCCCCTGCAATTTCACCTGTCCTTGCTCCAGTAGCAGAATCCAGTCAGCTCGATTGATCACACTGGGACGATGGCTGATCAGAAGCGTCGTTTTGCCCTGACGGTGTTGCAACAGGCGATCGAATACGGTAGTCTCGCTGGCGGCATCCAATCCAGAGGTAGACTCATCCAGGATCAGAATCGGCGGGTCAGTGACTAAGGCGCGGGCAATGGCGAGTCGTTGGCGTTGTCCTCCAGATAGGTTGGTGGCGAATTCGCCCAGGATAGTCTGGTACTTGTTGGGGAACTGGCTGATAAACTCATCGGCTCCGGCAATCTGGCAGGCGGTGACGATTTGCTCAAAGCTGAGGTTAGGATCGGCGAGGCGGAAGTTTTCTAAAATCGATCGATTCCAGAAGTGGGGATCCTGGGGAACTAACACGACCTGGCGACGCACACTCTCCAGGGATAAGTCCTGCTGGTTGTACAGCCCAAAGCGGATATTGCCTGCCTGCACGGGGTAGAATCCGGCGAGGAGTTTGGCCAGGGTGCTTTTGCCGCAGCCCGACTGACCCAGAATTGCAACGGACTGTCCACCGGGAATCTTGACGGAGAAGTTACTGAGGAGATTGTCGCGGTTGGAATAGCTAAAGTCGATGTTGTTGCAAAGAATTTCAGCATCGGGGGCAATCTTAGCGGCAGGCTTTTTCGCGTCTTCCTGTTCCTCTGGGACGGCATGGGTAATTTCGGTTAACCGCTGCATGGCGGCCCGCATCCGGGTAAATTCATCGACAAAGTTAATGATGCTGTTGATGAAGTAGAGGAAGTTGTCGTTCATCGCCTTAAAGGCGAGGAGTTGTCCGACGCTGAGTTGCTCGGCAGGATCAATTACCAGATTGCCGCCGAACCACAGGAGGGCGATGCTGCCCACGCCAGACACCATTCCAGCAAAGGAACTGTTTAAGATACCAATTTGATTGGTGCGTAAGCTCAAGTTTCCCAGATGGCTGTAGCGACGTTGAAATTCCTGCCAGAACTGGGGTGCAGCGGTCATGGTTTTGAAGGCCAGGCCCCTTTGAAGGTTTCGACCAAAACCCCCTGGTTTTCGCTATCTGCCACCAGTAATGCCTGGGTCTTGCGACGGAGCATGGGCTGGAGGACGATCGCGCAGAAGGTCATGGAGACGGCAATGATCAGGGCTAGAATCGACAGTTTCCAGCTATAGAACAGCATCAGGGCGGCTGACAGAATGGCGACGAAGGCCTGGCTGGGGAGGGTGACGATGACCTGGGAAACGAGCTGATTCAATTGCTGAATGTCCTGAAGACGGCTGACGATCTCACCACTGCGTCGCGCTTCGTAATAGCTGAGGGGCAGGTAGAGCAATCGTTTGCAGAACTCCAGGATCAGCCCTAACTCTAATCGTTGGGCGAAATGGGCAATCAGATTAGCCTGAATCCACTCCAGACTATTACTCACTACGGTCATTAGAATGACTGCGATCGCGACGGTATGGAGCAACTTCAAGTCACCCCGAATCAGAACGTCGTCGGTCAAGATTTGCAGCAGAATTGGCGAAGCGAGGGAGAGCAGTCCTACGAATAGATTAAGTAATACAGCCTGACCTAGAATTCCCTTGTAGGCGAGGATTCGTTGAAAGAAGCGTCCAAATCCCTGCTGGGGGCGATCGGTTGTGTCCTGGACTTCCTGACCAAAACGGTTGGGATCAGGTTCGAGCAGCAGCATGACCCAGTCGATCCAACCCTCTGCTAATTCGGTGGCGGACAATCGCCGCACGCCAAGGGCCGGATCAACCACGATGTACTGTTTGCCTTGCTTACCATACAGTACGACCCAGTGATTGCCTTTCCAGTGCAGGATGGCGGGCAGGGGGGCTTCGTTGATGCGATTCAAGACATCGGGAGAGGCTTTGACGGGGCGGGTGTTGAACCCAAGCTGTTCTGCGCCCTGCTGGAGTCCCCACAGGTTGGTGCCGTTCTGCCCGGTGCCAACCATTTCTCGAATCCGGGAGAGTCGAAGCTTTAAACCGTGATGGCGGGCGATCGAGGCTAAACAGGCGGCTCCGCAATCTTCTTCGCTAACTTGCTGGACAAAAGGGTATCGCATGGCATCCAACCTTGTACTACGACTCCAACTGTATAGAACTCTTGGAGTTGGGTCTTTCCCTATTTCTGCTAACTGATCTGCCAAAGCCGGAGCGATCGATCGCTGAATTCAGTGATGGGGGTTGCAGAAAAGTGCAGGTGATTTGGCAAAAGAAAAGGCACCTTTTCGCAAAGATGCCTTCGTACAAGTTGATGCGATGTCTCACTGTAAATCACGCGATGTTCAGACGGTGATTCGAGGTTGCTCCTTAGAAGCAGCGAACCACCCGAATGGTACGGATGAAGAAACGCCAGCCGATGCGGACGCGCTGACGAACCCAGATAAAGCGGCAGAATCGTCCACCATTGAGAGCAGCAGTTTCTTCTTCGTTCAGTTCGGTGAACAGTGGGTTATTTACAGATGAATTCATGACGTTCTCCTTGTTTTTTGTGGTTGATTGGTCTAAAAATGGTTGTGTTTCAGATGAATGCGCCGATCGAGGATTTAGTAGCAGCGCACGAGTCGAACGTAGCGGTAGAAGACGCGCCAGCCGACCCGGACAATCCGCCATGCCCAGAAGTAGTAGCAGCGGTGTCCACCATTCAGGGATGCTTGTTCTTCTTCGTTCAGCTCGGTAAACAATTGGTCGTTTGTAATTGCGCTCATGATTTTCTCCTTGATTGAAGTTAGTTGAGCAGTCCATCCAGGTTTTTCTGGGGGCTGAAGCGTTTTCGCTTAATTCATACAATAGGAGAATGCCCTTGCAGAGTCATTCACGCTTTGTGTCACCTTGGTTGCTGTTTCTATGAATCACCCATGACACCTATCGGTTACTCCCATTGCTCAAAACTGCATCCATAGCGATCAGGGGGAGCAAACCCGCTGAACTGCTTGAGTCCTTTGAATTTACAAATCTAAAGGTTTTGTTTGTTCTGGATCTGCCTGATCTAAGCGATGATTGCCCATAGTCCTATGCTGAATTGAAGTAACTTCTATGCAGATTTGGCGCGATCGGCTTTATCCCTTCGGAGTGGTGAGTGTTCTGGCGTTAACCGGCTTGGGACTCTGGGAAGCCAGTTTTCCTTCACCCACGATCGCCCAACCGATACCGGATGAGACTTTGGGGAACGAGCGATCGAGGGTGTTTCAAGCTGGAGAAACATTGTTTGGCATCAATGGCGGAGCGACCCGCGGAATCAATCTGTTTCACAGCTTCCAAGACTTTAACGTCGATAACGGCAATGCAGTCTATTTCATCAATCCAACTGGGATTGAAAATATTTTCAGTCGGGTAACGGGGAACAATCCATCTAACATCCTTGGCACGTTGGGTGTATTTGGGGGTAATGCCAACCTGTTTTTCATGAACCCCAATGGGATTGTGTTTGGACCCAATGCCCGATTAGACGTGCAAGGCTCTTTTATTGCAACCACGGCAGATGCGATCGAGTTTGGCACTCAGGGAATGTTTAGTGCGATCGATCCTCAGGCTCCACCATTGCTCACGGTAAATCCTTCGGCATTCTTTTTTAATCAGATTAATCCGAGTGGGATTATCAATAATTCTGTTGCTCCTGCTGGAACCAGTCCTTCGGGAATTCCACTATTTGGCTTGAGAGTGCCCGATGGTCAGAGCTTGCTGTTTGTGGGTGGCGACATTGCGATGAACGGTGGCAGACTCAATGCTTCAGGGGGACGAATTGAGTTGGGCGGGTTGGCAGAGCCAGGAGCGATCGGGTTAGAAATTGATGGCGCAGTTTTAAGCCTGTCTTTTCCTGACGATCGGACTTTAGCAAACCTTTCTCTTGGTAATGATACTGTGGTAGCAATCCCTGGTAGTGGAGGGGGCAACATCATCGTCAATGTTGATACCTTTACCGCTTCAGGTGGTGGCAGGTTAGTCACGGTTGCCGAAGGAGCAACGAATGGCGGTGATATTGAGGTTAATGCCAATACGCTTAACTTCACAGGTACTGGATTCAGTGGGAATGGTTCAGGGGTGATCTCTCTATCCTTTCCAAATACTACTGGAAGAGCAGGGGACGTTATTGTTAATGCTGGTTCGATCGTGGCTCAAGGTGGAGGTGGAATTGTTTCTGTAACCGCTGGTGCAGGAGATGCGGGAAGCGTCAGAATCATCGCCGACACGATCGAACTGATTGGACTGGCTGAAAGTCGTCAGTTTGTTAGCAGTATTAATAGCGAAACCAATCCTGGCTCCAGTGGAACTGGTGGAGATGTATCAGTTTCTACTCGAGTACTGCAAGTGCGAGATGGTGCAATCATTTCAGTCAGTACTCGTGGTACTGGGCAAGGTGGAACGCTCCGAGTGGAGGCAAGAGAACGAGCGGAGCTATCGGGAAGTGCTGTCAGTGCTCAAGGGCAAAGGGTTGCTAGCGGTTTGTTTGCCACCACTTTTGACACAGGACAGGGCGGCAGCTTAGAGTTTTCAGGGGGGCAGTTGCTCATTCGTGACGGGGCAGCAATTTCAGCCGCAACCTTCGGTGCAGGAAATGCCGGGAATGTCCGAGTCACAGCCGACACGATCGAACTAGTGGGGCTGGATGAAAGTCGTCAGGCTCCTAGTGGCATTGGAAGCGAAACCAATCCTGGCTCCAGTGGAACTGGTGGAGATGTATCGGTTTCTACTCGAGTACTGCAAGTGCGAGATGGTGCAACCGTTTCAGTCAATACCTTTGGTGCTGGACAAGGTGGAACGCTCCGGGTAGAGGCAAGAGAACGAGCGGAGCTATCAGGGACTGCTGTCAATGCTCAGGGGCAAAGGGTTGTCAGCGGTTTGGGTGCTATTACATTTGGTGGTGGGCAGGGCGGCAGCTTGGAGTTTGAAGGCGGGCAGTTGCTCATTCGTGACGGGGCAGTAATCTCAGCCACAACCTTTGGTACAGGAGATGCGGGAAGTGTGAGCGTAACAGCCGATACGATCGAACTAGTGGGGCTGGATGAAAGTCGTCAGGCTCCTAGTAGCATTGCTAGTGAAACCAATCCTGGCTCCAGTGGAACTGGTGGAGATGTATCGGTTTCTGCCCGAGTGCTGCAAGTGCGAGATGGTGCAACCGTTTCAGTCAGTACTCGTAGTACTGGGCAAGGTGGAACGCTTCAGGTTGAAGCCAGGGAACGAGCAGAGCTATCGGGGACTGCCATTGATGCTCAAGGGCAAAGGAGTGCTAGCGGTTTGTTTGCCACCACTTTTGACACAGGACAGGGCGGCAGCTTAGAGTTTTCAGGGGGGCAGTTGCTCATTCGTGACGGGGCAGTGATTTCAGCCGCAACCTTCGGTGCAGGAAATGCCGGGAATGTCCGAGTCACAGCCGACACGATCGAACTAGTGGGGCTGGATGAAAGTCGTCAGGCTCCTAGTGGCATTGGAAGCGAAACCAATCCTGGCTCCAGTGGAACTGGTGGAGATGTATCGGTTTCTACTCGAGTACTGCAAGTGCGAGATGGTGCAACCGTTTCAGTCAATACCTTTGGTGCTGGACAAGGTGGAACGCTCCGGGTAGAGGCAAGAGAACGAGCGGAGCTATCAGGGACTGCTGTCAATGCTCAAGGGCAAAGGGTTGTCAGCGGTTTGGGTGCTATTACATTTGGTGGTGGGCAGGGCGGCAGCTTGGAGTTTGAAGGCGGGCAGTTGCTCATTCGTGACGGGGCAGTAATCTCAGCCGCAACCTTTGGTACAGGAGATGCGGGAAATGTTCGAGTCATAGCCGACACGATCGAACTGATTGGAGTGGACGAAAGTCGTCAGATTGCTAGCGGCATTGGGAGTGAAACCAATACTGGCTCCAGTGGAACTGGTGGAGATGTATCGGTTTCTACTCGAGTACTGCAAGTGCGAGATGGTGCAACCGTTTCAGTCAATACCTTTGGTGCTGGACAAGGTGGAACGCTCCGGGTAGAGGCAAGAGAACGAGCGGAGCTATCAGGGACTGCTGTCAATGCTCAAGGGCAAAGGGTTGTCAGCGGTTTGGGTGCTATTACATTTGGTGGTGGGCAGGGCGGCAGCTTGGAGTTTGAAGGCGGGCAGTTGCTCATTCGTGACGGGGCAGTAATCTCAGCCACAACCTTTGGTACAGGAGATGCGGGAAGTGTGAGCGTAACAGCCGATACGATCGAACTAGTGGGGCTGGATGAAAGTCGTCAGGCTCCTAGTAGCATTGCTAGTGAAACCAATCCTGGCTCCAGTGGAACTGGTGGAGATGTATCGGTTTCTGCCCGAGTGCTGCAAGTGCGAGATGGTGCAACCGTTTCAGTCAGTACTCGTAGTACTGGGCAAGGTGGAACGCTTCAGGTTGAAGCCAGGGAACGAGCAGAGCTATCGGGGACTGCCATTGATGCTCAAGGGCAAAGGAGTGCTAGCGGTTTGTTTGCTACCACGTTTGGCACTGGGGATGGCGGCAGCTTAGAGTTTTCAGGGGGGCAGTTGCTCATTCGTGACGGGGCAGTGATTTCAGCCGCAACCTTGGGTGCAGGGGATGCGGGAAGTGTCAGTGTCACAGCAGATACGATCGAACTGGTAGGGCTGGATGAAAGCCGTCAAGGTGCTAGTAGCATTGCTAGTGAAACCAATCTTGGCTCAACGGGTAGTGGCGGAAGCGTTGTGGTTTCAGCCAGACAGCTAAACATCCGTAATGGTGCTGCGATTTCAACCAGTACAAGGGGTCCAGGCAATGCTGGAAACCTGCGAATTACTGTAGAAGAATCCGCCATCCTGTCAAGTGCATCTGTTCTCTCCAATGGACAACTTACAGCAAGTGGACTATTTGCAAGCACAACAAGCTCTGGTAACGCGGGTCAAATTCGTTTGCGCGTTGGGCAACTGATTCTCCGCAACGGCGGCATTATCTCAACAGTAACCGGGGGGAGTGGTCAGGCTGGAGATATTATGATCCGCGCCGATGATTCCATTCGTTTGGCTGGAACAGGGGGAAATGAGAACTCCATCATCACTAGCAGCATCACCAGCAGTGTTGCCCCCGGTTCTACAGGCAATGCAGGGAATATTCAACTTCAAGCCAGGAATCTGTCTTTGCGCGATGGGGGACAAATTAGTGCAGTCGTATCTAGAGAGAGTATTGATCTAGAAGGTAATATCATTCCGGGTGGACGGGGCAATGGTGGCAATATTCGCCTCAATATTGCAGACTCCATTACCCTCTCAGGAGTAAGCGATATTGGTGGTTTCTCCAGCGGCATTCTCACCCTGACTGAGCGGGGAGCGTTGGGCAATGCCGGTGATATCTCTATCAGAACGGGCAATCTTCGCATTACCGATGGGGCGATCGTCACCGCCAGTACCTTCAACCCAGGAGAGAGCGGTGATATCGACATCCGTGCTGCAAACCTGGAATTGTTAAACGGTGGGCAGATTGTCACCAGCACTCGCAACCGCAACAATGCCGGGCAGATTAACCTCAATATCACTGAAAGTACCCTGATCAGTGGGGTTGACCCAAACTTCTCCGATCGCCGCAACCGGGCCCAACAATTCACTCAAACACCAGCCGGACGATCGCAGCAAGTTGATGACATCATCGTCAACCAGGGACAACAGAGCGGTATCTTTGCCAATACCGAAGCCGATTCCACAGGAGATGGCGGGTCAATTCGTTTATCTACAACCAATCTTCAACTAACCGATCGCGCCCGCATCTCTGCTCAAAGTCAAGGCACTGGGGAAGCAGGAGGAATTGTAATTAACGCCAGAGAGAATGTCACCTTGAGCGATCGCGCTATCATTTCAACCCAGAGCCAGGGAGAGAATGCCCAAGCCGGCGATATTCAAATTACTGCTGGCAATACCTTTTCTGCTACGAATAGTGACATCACCACTTCTGCGGCCAATGCTTCTGGCGGGAACATTACCCTGCAAGCCAGCGACATTCGTTTGTTTGGTGATAGTGATATTTTGACCAATAGTGCGATCGATGGAGGAAACATTACTCTACGGGCTAACTCGATTCTAGCATTCGGAGACAGTGACATCATTGCCGCAGCCGGAGAACGAGGGGGCAACATCACCTTAGATACTCCGGTTTTCTTTGGATCAGGATTCACTTCCGATTCTGCTAATGCTGATCCAGATACATTGGACGGAAACGATCGCGTCGATATCAACGCCAGTGGTCAGGTCAGTTCTGGCAATATTTTTGTCCCAGACACAAACTTCATCCAGGATAGTTTAGCCGACCTGCCGGAAAGTGCGATCGACACTGAATCACTCATTGCCGCAAGTTGTGTGGTACGGAGTCAGGATACTGAAGGGACGTTTATTATCACGGGTCGAGGAGGGTTGCCGGAACGACCAGGAGAAGGAGAACGATCGGTTTATGCGACAGGAGAAGTGCGATCGATTCCTGAAACCAGTCAAACCTCCTGGCAGATGGGAGATCCGATCGTGGAGCCACAGGGGTTGTATCAACTGGAGGATGGACGAATGGTGTTGAGTCAAGAATGCGATTGAAGAATAGCAGATTGATTTAGCGGTAACTTTATTGGATGAGTTGACCGAGTTGCTTAAGAATTTGCAGAACCTGGATTAATTCATTGTCGGGAGTGAACAAAGAGAAAACCCTGGAAGTCGCATACTGTGGCGTAGCCGATCGGCTCAGCTTCAGGAACAGAAATTCACTGCCATTCGTAATCAATCCATATCCAGTAGGCTGATTGCTAGAAATCAAGTAAGCCAAGGCTTGAGGTAACGCTTTAGCCAGGGAGAAATCGCTCATTTTGGATTCAATCACAAGAATCCACAACCTGTCCTTCACCACCAAAACATCGATCGCACCTTTCACCATCACTCCATTTTCTTCATCCTCCATACTCCGAATTTGGATAGAGGCTTCCGTCCTGATGCGGAAAGGCGGCTGATAAAAACCAGCTAAATCCAGCAGTCCAGACAGCACCACCATTTTGACTGCACTTTCCAGCAAAGGGGGTTCTTCCAGGAGATTCTCAAAATTTGACTTAATGCGATCGAGACTCCGAATTTCTAACTCCGTCAACGGTTCAGTCAACGATTGCCACTCCGAAAAGAACTGGGGATCTCTGGCAAGGGTTAACCCAAACTGCTCTCTCAGGGTTGCTAGTGTGATTGAGTTGGCTTGAAGGGATTGCATCATGCTGCCCCGCTCTACTGCAACTCATTTTATCCTATTTGTTTTACTCTAATTTCAGTCCAAAAAGTAGCGGAATACGCTTGTGTTTGCCAAAGGTATCCGCTATGCTGTTGCGATACTGGTTGTTTCGACCGAAGGAGCCAGTTAACCAAACCCGCTTAAGGTGAGGTGTAGCGCTGATTAGGGAAGCTACCAACGACCCTAACCAGCTAACCTAACTTCTGTAGCACCAGAAAGTCAGGCTGTCTGATTGTAGATCACGCTGTCTATTTTCGGCTGCCTTGCTGATGAACGACGATGTTTGGGGGGCTGTCTCCTGGCACTCCCCACACCTTGAGCTTTTCTTCCCTTAATACGCATCAGCGAGGAACAAAATATGTCATCAGAGTTCAATGAACTGCTGCCCGTCGCGCAAGATGAACGGGTACAAATTTGGATTATCGGTACGCGGGATCAGGTCATCTTCACCATGAACGAATTCTATGTGCGACGGATTGCCACCGATCGGGTTCAGTTCACCCCGATTATTCCTGCTCCCTTTGCTACCGGGAAATACATGACGGTGCTGGTGCGATAATTTCTCTGCCTGAACAGCAAGGGCGATTCACGAATCCTGAACAAGGGCGATTCACGAATCCTGAGCAAGGGCGATTCACGAATCGCCCCTACCTGTGGGGTGGGCATCTTGCCCGCCCAGTCAACAATCTTGTGGGGCATCCTGCCTGCCCAGTCTAATCCAGCAGAAGCATTCACTTCACACAGATCATTTAATCCATGCGCCTCAATGGAGCAAACAACAGTTTCCCTCTCATCACCGCAAAATGTGCTGATAAGTACATAATGGGAATTTAGTAAAGGTTTCCTCAACAAAAATTTGCAACTTTCTCATAAAGTTGTTAGATTGCAAGAACTACTAACCTTTACATTGCAATCAATCACCATGCATTTCAACTTTATTCCGATTCCTCCTTCAGTCATGGAAAAATCGCGGGTTTATGAGCTAAAAAGTCGTTTGGATTGGGGAGAACCTGCGCTAACGATCGTGGACGTTCGCAGCCATGATGAATTTATTCAAGGGCACATTCTGGGGGCCGTCAATATGCCTTTAGGAGAGTTAGTTGATCGGGCTGCCAGATCTCTGGAACCTGTACGAGATATCTACGTCTATAGTGATACAGACGAAGAGGCTTCAGAGGCCGCCGCCAAGTTACGTGAGGCTGGATATATGAATGTCTCTGAAGTACAGGGTGGTTTGCCCGCCTGGAAAGCGTACCAATATCCAACCGAATCTGGTGCCATGTTTGTTGCCTGACTCCTTGTGTTTGCTATGACTTGTAACCTAAAGATCCACCTTCACGGTGGATTTTTTCGTGGTTTTTTTTGTGGTTTTTTTGTGATTTGCTTCATTACGACTTTTTGCCCTGGATAGTCTGCCCAATCCAAACGCTAAAACTTAAGATCTAGAATGTTGGCATTCACCTGCGATCGATCAGGCTGTCATTCATCCATCTGTCATCCGTCTTAAGGCATTAAATTGTTATCCTCTGTCCGGTTACGCCACTCTATCTGTAATATCCAACCCGAGTTTGAGCCGGATTTGATTCAGATTTACAGTCAAGTTTTGTAAGGAACAAGTTTTGTAATGCAAATGAAACGTTGTCGTTGGTTAAACCTGTTTCTGGCTGGAATATTTGCTTTTTTGGGTGCGATCTCCCTGGCTGCTTGTAGTGAATCCTGGTTATACACGCAATCGGAGCCGCCTCTGGTATTCAGTGCCATTGCTGAACCTAAAACGTTTAACTATGTCCTCAGTAACGAAGCATCCAATATTTTTAGCTATACCTACGAGGGTCTGACCACCGAAGACGGTGAAACGGGCGAAACGATCCCAGCACTGGCAGAATCCTGGGAAATTGCCCCCGATGGCTTGCAGATTACCTTTACCCTGCGCGAGGGGTTGCAGTGGTCAGATGGAGAGCCGTTGACGGTGGATGATGTGGTGTTCACCTACAACGAACTGTTCTTTAACGAAGCCATTCCTACCGCCATTCGTGACATTATGCGGATTGGTGAAAGTGGAGCCTTACCAACCGTTGAGAAAGTAGACGATCGCCGGGTTGCCTTCACCATCCCAGAACCCTTTGCGCCATTTCTGCGAAATACGGGTTTAGCTATTCTTCCGGCCCACGCCCTGCGGGAGTCTGTTGAAAATACCGATGCAGAGGGAACCCCCCTATTCCTGACCAAATGGGGTAGTGATACCTATCCAGGCGACATTGTTGGCAATGGCCCTTACGTTCTGGCCAGCTATATTCCAGGGCAAAGAGTCACCTTCCAGCGCAATCCATACTACTGGCGTAAAGATGAGGCAGGCAACCCACAGCCCTATATTCAGAAACTGGTTTGGCAGGTCGTTGAGTCTACAGACAATGCCCTGGTGCAATTTCGATCGCGGGGGCTAGACATCATCAGCGTTACCCCAGACTATTTTTCGTTGATGAAGCGAGAGGAGGAGCGGGGGCAGTTTACCATCTACAACGGTGGGCGGCATCTGGAACAACCTATCTTTCTTTCAACTTAAATCAGGGTAGCCGCAATGGTAGACCATTGGTTGATCCGATCAAGTCTCGCTGGTTTAATCAGGTGGCGTTTCGGCAGGCCGTTGCCTATGCCCTGGATCGCGATCGCATGGTGACGAACATTTTCCGAGGATTGGGCGAACCGCAGAACTCTCCCATCTCCGTCCAGAGTCCTTTCTATCTATCCCCTGAAGAAGGCTTGCCCGTTTACGATTACAACCCGGAGAAAGCCAGGGAATTATTGCTCTCTGCTGGATTTCAATATAACCAATTGGGTCAACTGCTGGATGCAGACGGCAATCGGGTACGCTTCACGATGATCACCAATTCAGGGAACGAAACCCGCAGAGCAATGGGGGAACAGATTGTGACTGACCTGCGCCAGATTGGGATTCAGGTGGATTTTCTAACTCAAGCATTCAACACTGTCGTCAGCAAACTCTCAAATTCCCTGGACTGGGAAGCCTGCATTCTTGGTTTTACAGGGGGAGTTGAACCCAACAGCGGAGCCAACGTCTGGCAACCCAACGGTCGATCGCACCATTTCAACAAAGCCGCCCAACCCGGAGATGAGCCGATCGAAGGGCGCGTGGTCGCTGACTGGGAAGAACAAATTGGGCAATTGTACATTCAGGGAGCACGAACTCTAGACGAGGAAGAACGCAGAGCCATTTATGCCCAATCGCAAATCATTACCCAGGAAAACCTACCCTTCATCTATTTAGTGAACCCCTTGAGCCTCTCCGCTGTACGCGATCGGATTCAACCCATCCGGTTCTCAGCATTAAGCGGTGCGCTATGGAATTTACATGAGTTGAAAATTGTGCAGGATGAGGCTTAGAAAACTTGAGGTCAGTACGGGCTACCCCCTGAAAACTCTTCCCTCCGATCCATGTCTTCAACATCACAATTTGTCACTATCAGACACTAAAGAGATACGACTGTGGAAATTGTCTGAAGTATAGATACTTTGTTATGCGCCAAAAGTTTTTTGTGCGGCTCGCGCTAGGGGGTCTTTGTCTGGCACTGTTGCTCGCTGCCCTACTCAACCTCGGCTCCAGTCCCAGAATGACGCGACTTTCGGAGTTGTTTCGGCAGGAGCAAAGTCAGCCTGGAGTAACCGATCGGGCCCAGCCCGGCATCCCGCCAACGGTAGTCGATGCTGATCGCTATGGCTCTGGCCTGCGGCGTACGATGAATCTGCTGACTAGCAGTACACCAGAGCAGCAGAATACAGTGAAAATCCTGTTTTACGGACAATCGATTACGCGGCAGGTATGGTGGCTGGAACTGGAGGATTACCTGAGACAACGCTTCCCAAATGCGAATTTAGTAGTGGAAAATCGGGCGATCGGCGGGTTTGACGCGCCTAAATTGATTCGCACCGCAGAACATGATCTGTACTCGTTTTACCCAGATTTGATGATTTTTCACGTTCATGGTGATGAAGAGTCCTATGAGTCCATCATTGCCAATGCTCGCCAGCGCACAACGACAGAAATTTTGCTCGTTTCAGACCACATTACCTGGATGCCGGAAGCAGGCGAATCCTCAGCCGATCGGACACGGGCCTACGAGTGGCATAATCGACGGGCAATGGAGTGGTTGCCTCAACTGGCTCAACAGTATGATTGTGAGCTGGTGGAAATTCGTCAACCCTGGGAGCAATATCTCAGAAGCAATGGCATGACTCCCAGTGACCTGTTGGCCGATGAAGATCACTTGAATGGGCCAGGCAATGCGTTGATGGCAAATTTCATTACAACCCATCTGGAGCAAATGCCCATTCAGCCGATCGCAGCGGATCCCGTCCAGACCTATGTTGTCGGCTCAGAGGTGCAGTGGCAGCAGGGCCGGTTGGAACTGGAGTTTGAGGGAAATCGGGTTGATTTGATTGCAGCGGATCCAGGGTCGATTGGTTCTGCAGCCAGCCAGTCCAATTTTTCCTTTGCCAGGGTTCTAATTGATGGTCGTCCTCCCTCTGAGGCAAATCTATACAAAATCACTCGCCCGTCGGATGTGTTTGGCGTGGATCAGCCTGCCGTGATGCAGGTGAGTGCTTCCGCAGCATTGATTCCAGAACGCTGGACGGCAGTGATTACAGAAATTAACGACACCTGCGATCGGTTTCGGTTCAGGGTGTATGGGTCTGAGACGGGGTTTGATGGTGAAGGGCAGAACGATCGCCAGTTTGTATCGCAATCGGGGCGCGTGGTGATCGAACCGCAGGACTGGTGGATTGATGATGCTTGCCAACTGTTTCAGATTGCCACCCCCGAAGGGTTTCAGTTTCACTGGCGTGTGGAACCGCTCTTTAGCGATGTCTATGTTCCACCGGCGATCGAAACAGCCAGCCCTCCCCCGACAACGACCATTGCCCAGGGTTTACCCAATCAAACCCATACCCTGGAAATTATCTCACCTGAAGGAAATCCAGCTCCGATCGCAGCGATCCGCGTTTATCGCCCCCCGTTCCGCCCGGAGGGATGATGCATGCAACGATCCTCAAAGTTACCGATAAGGTCATCACTAAGGTCATCGCTCTGGTAAGCCTGACTAGGATCCAGTTGCCTGTTCCTGGTGGGTTACTTAATGGGGGAGGGTTCTACCGTCGTTTCACTGGTCGCTTCTTGATGTCCATTCTGGGAAGAAGAGTCTGTCTGGGTTGGATCAAAGATGGGCATGGCGATCGTAACCGTCGTACCGTGTCCGACCCCAACACTGTGTAACCCAATGTGTCCTCCCATCATTTCCACCAGGTTACGAGAGATCGCTAACCCCAGCCCTGTCCCCTCAAACTTCCGAGTTGTCGTGCCATCCACCATGACAAAGGGGCGGAAAAGCTTATGCTGCTGGGCCGGTTCAATCCCAATTCCGGTGTCCTTAATGGCAACAATCACCCAGGGGCGAGAAGGAATACCGTTCATGCTGAGATGGGCATTTTGCCCCAGTTTTGATCCATCCGCCTGCGGAATCGAAGGCTCCACCGATACCTCCGTACGGACATCAATGGACACTCCCCCCTGATCGGTAAACTTGATTGCGTTGTAAATCACGTTCAGCAACACCTGCCGAATGCGGGACGGATCGGCCCGGATCAGGATGGGTTCTAGCATCTCGCTAATGGTTAACTTTAACCCTTTCTGCTGCGCCGAGACTGACTGAAGTTCGATCGCCTCCTTTAGCACCTGCCGCAAATCCAGGGTTTCAATGGATAGGGGCAACTTTTCCTCTTCAATACGTTGAATGTCCAGGATATCGTTAATAATTCGGAGCAAATGAATCGCCGCTTTGTCCGCCTGCTCTAAAAACTCTACTTCCTCCTCACGGGTATCGCAGCAGCCGTCCTTTACCAACCGAATACAGCCAATAATGCCGTTCAGCGGTGTCCGAAGTTCATGGGAGGTATTGGCCAAAAACTCACTCTTCAACTGATTGGCCACCTGCGCCTCTTGCCAAGCCGACTCCAACTCCTTCGCCCGTTCCTCCAGCCGTCCCACCATGCTATCCAGCACCTCGGATAAATGGTTCAACTCGCGGATGCGGAAGTTTTTGGGCACCTTTTGCTGAGGATCGCGTTTGTGGATACCCAGAGCATACTTACCCAGTTGTTCGATCGGCAGAGCCAGATCGCGGGCCATATAAAGCATGGCTAGTAGGTGGGCTGCCAGTAATCCTGCTGTGAGAATCAGCAGAATCTGAGTGATTTCTTCCAAGCCTTGCAGGGCACTATCTACCGAAGTCACCGACAACACTGCCCAGGTTTGAGTCGTTTCGGGAGCCGTTGGAATAGTGACAGGCGAAAATCCGGCAATCCACTCGGCGCCATCAAAATCGACAAAGCCATATAAATGGCGGGTTCCCGAAATCCCCTTCCCCACATTGCTGAGAATCTCCTGGAAGCGGTCTTCTCCGGGCTGCTGGGCGATGTTATGCCGAACTCGTTCTGCCACCGGATGGGCTAAAAACATCCCGTTTTCATCCACAATTACAGTGTAGCCCTGCAACATCCAGGGTTCTACCGTTTCCGTCTGAGTGACAACCGCCTGGGCCGTCAGGCTGTACCGCAGTACCCCACTGGGGTCGTAAACTGGAACAGAAACGACGAGGCTGAGCTGACTCATCATGTCCTGCTGGCTGGGCGGATTGATGCGGTTAATGCTTAAAGTACTTCTCTGGAGTCGATCGGCTGCTCCGACTTCCCGAAGTGGCTCCCAATTTTGGGCGGAAACAGGATCCAGCACTCGGTTGCCGCAGGTACTCGTAATCAACTGATTATTTTGCAGATCTCTCAACTGAAGGCACTGAACTTGGGTGGGCAGTTCAGGTTGCAGTTGGGTGAGTAGCACTCTAGAGGAGACGGGAGAGCCGTATTGGAGAGGAGCCGTTTCGCTGGCGATCGCCAAACCCGTTTGGAGGGCTTCAATAGAGTCTTTAATGGCCTCAGCCCGACGCACTGCACTTTGCTCCAGGTTCACTCGTGCCGTTCTGAGCAGGCTGGAACGAGCCTTACGAAAGGTCACTGCCATCCCCAAAAACAGAATCGGGATACTGAGTAGGAGAATCCGCAGGAGTAAAATACGGCGGAAGGAAGACTGACCAAACATAGCCATACAATTACTTAAGCGATGTAATACTCCATACGGAGATGATGAAAGATGGAGATGCGAACCTGGGCTGATTGGATTGATTGAAAAGAGTACTATCCACCTTAATACTCATTCACCTCAGTTAAGTGAGTCATCCGTACACAAAACCGTGTTCTTCAAGGTTTCTTTATCCACATAAAGTATGGATCAGAAAGTATGGATCAGATCCGCCCCCATATCACAGTTATACTGGCCATGAGTGCAGACGGTAAAATTACGGATGTAAACCGCTCTCCGGCCCGCTTTGGCTCTGCCGCTGACAAAGCTCATTTGGAAACCCAAATTGCTCGATCCGATGCGGTGTTGTTTGGCGCACAGACCCTACGAGCCTATGGCACGAGCCTGAGCATTACGAACCGAGCCCTGCTACAGCAACGCTCCCTGAATCAACAACCTCCTCAACCCACTCACATTGTTTGTTCTAGATCGGGCCAGCTATCTCCAGATTTGCCGTTCTTCCAGCAACCGATTCCTCGCTGGTTAATAACTGCTCCTGCTAGAGAACAATTCTGGCGCGATCGTCTGGAGTTCAGTCGCATTTTAACCCCTTTCACCGAGTCTGGCGCGATCGAGTGGTGTAGTGCCCTGACTCAGTTATCCCACCTGCGGATCCAAACCCTCCTGGTTATGGGAGGGGGGCAACTGATCGCCTCACTGCTGGCAAACCATTTCATTGATGAACTCTGGTTAACCGTCTGTCCGTTACTGCTGGGTGGCTCAGATGCACCAACCCCAGTAGAAGGGGCGGGATTTCCAGCCAGCCTCGCACCTCGACTGCACCTACTCTCAGTCGAAACGATCGAGCAGGAGGTATTTTTGCACTATGCCGTGCAGCGATAGGCTACCGTGTACACAGATCTTGACTGAGAGGCTCAAACCCTGATAGATCCCCCTAAATCCCCCTTAAAAAGGGGGACTTCTAATCCGGTTCCCTCCTGTTTAAGGAGGGTTAGGGAGGATCAAACCCAGTCGTGGCTAGAGCAGATGACTTGTGTGTACACCACCGTAGGCAGCGATAGGGGAGATGCAGCAAAGTAACATCCCCCTTAGGAACGCGGATTAAATAAAATCGAAAATTTAATCTCCAGAAGGGGCGCACAGCAGTGCGCCCGTACAGAAAAAATCGGAGTTATTTAATTTGCGTCCCTTAGGGGTACACAGCAGTGCGCCCTTACAGCCGATTTTTTCAAAAATTGGGATGCCATCTGATTGCCGATCCCCAGGTTCAGCAGCAGCAGTTTCGTTATTGCTTGATTTCTGCTGTTATTTCTAAAGAAGTTCCCTGCTTTCGGTCACACGCCTTTTATCTGCGTCAGGATAGATCCAGGAGAACACTAAGACGATCGCAGGTTAACCATGATTGAGCATGATGTGATTATTGTGGGAGGCGGACTGGCAGGCACACGGGCCGCTGTGGAAATTGTTAAAACGGATCCACGCCTGGATGTGGCGGTGGTTGCCAAAACTCACCCGATTCGATCGCACTCCGTCGCCGCACAGGGGGGGATTGCTGCCACCTTGAAAAACGTGGATGAGGCAGACACCTGGGAAGCTCATGCCTTCGATACTGTAAAGGGGTCTGACTTTTTGGCTGATCAGGATGCAGTGGAAATTCTGACGCGGGATGCTCCAAACGTGGTGATCGACCTGGAACACATGGGCGTATTGTTTTCCCGATTACCCAATGGTCGGATTGCCCAACGGGCCTTCGGGGGTCACTCCCACAAGCGCACCTGTTATGCAGCCGATAAAACGGGACACGCCATCCTGCACGAGCTGGTCAACAATCTGCGGCGGTATGGAGTCAAGATCTATGACGAATGGTACGTGATGCGCTTGATTCTGGAAGAAGGCCAGGCCAAGGGAGTCGTCATGTACCGAATTCGGGATGCCCGGGTGGAAGTGGTGCGGGCCAGGGCAGTGATGTTTGCCACGGGCGGTTACGGGCGGGTGTACAATACCACCTCCAATGATTACGCTTCTACGGGGGATGGCCTGTCCATGACGGCGGCGGCAGGACTGCCCCTGGAGGATATGGAATTTGTCCAGTTTCACCCAACGGGCTTGTATCCAGTGGGTGTCCTCATTTCCGAGGCAGTGCGCGGTGAAGGGGCGTACTTACTCAACAGCGAAGGGCGACGGTTTATGGAGGACTATGCCCCCAGCCGCATGGAGCTGGCTCCTAGAGACATTACCTCACGGGCGATCGTCCAGGAGATTCGGGCAGGACGTGGCATTCATCCCGATGGCAGTGCGGGAGGAGCCTATGTGCATCTGGATATCCGTCATTTAGGGAAGGAACAGATCATGAGCCGCATTCCTTTCTGCTGGGAAGAAGCCCATCGGCTGGTCGGTATTGACGCAGTTTATGAGCCGATTCCGGTGCGTCCTACCGTGCATTACTCCATGGGAGGCATTCCAGTCAACACCGACGGGCAGGTTCGTAGCAGTGCTGAGCACTTGGTGGAAGGGTTTTTCGCCGCAGGGGAGGCAGCCTGTGTGTCGGTACATGGTGCGAACCGACTGGGGAGTAATTCCCTGCTGGAATGCGTCGTGTATGGTCGCAGAACGGGCGCAACGATCGCCTATTACGTCCAGGGCCGCAAACTACCGGAAGTAGATGAGCAACACTACATCACGGAGGCGACCCAGCAGATTCAGGCTCTAATCGACCAATCTGGACAGTATCGATTAGCTCAAGTGCGTCAGGCATTTCAAGACTGTATGACGGAACATTGTGGTGTATTCCGCAGTGATGGAGTCATGCGTCAGGGTTTAGCTAAACTGCAGGAGATTAAACAGCAAGCCCAGCAGGTGTATCTGGATGATAAGAATAAAATTTGGAACACTGAATTGATTGAAGCCCTGGAACTACAAAGCTTACTGACGGTGGGTGAAGTGATCCTTGCCAGCGCATTAAACCGTCAGGAAAGCCGAGGCTCCCACTCCCGTGAAGACTTCCCCGATCGCAATGATACAGATTTTCTTAAGCATACGTTAGCCTATCATTCAGCGGCAGGCATTGAGATTCAGGAAATGCCCGTCGTCATCAGCCTGTTTGAGCCACAGGAACGAAAGTATTAAACCACTCATTTTTCGCATACCCCTCAAGAAACAACGCACGCTATTGACTCAATGAGTGATTAAAGAACACTGCTGCGGCAATCCAGAAAATGAGCCTCATTGTAAATTCATTTGTTCATAGTTTGAAATAATAACTAACAATTTTGACTGTTGTGCCTTGAGGCTCAGTCTTTACCGTTTGTCACCTCTGTCTTTACGTAAGCTTAAGAAAAGCTTGAATTCTCTTTTCTAAAAGCTTGAGAAATGTAATTGGAAAAGGCTAAGAAAAACGAAAATTTCTAAGCTATAGGCGATCGTTAGAAATAAGTTAGAGAGGTAGATTTATACCTGTCAAACTCCAAATGACAATTTTGCTGACGAGCTATAGTACCGTTAGCGTGACAGAACTATATGAAACAAACACAACGATATGTCCTAGTGTTGGGGCAAGACGCTAGAACGTTGCAAATGCTTGGGTCTTTGCTGGATCAGTTGAAATATCCAATGGTTGTCGCTGATTCCCTGGAGCAAGCGATGGTTCGAGCTAGCCAGACACCCCCCTTGATGATCATCCTGTCGGGTCATCAAAATTGGACGCAACCATTGATCAAAAGACTGCGAAATGTTGCGAATTCTTCTAACAAAATAACAATTGTTGCATTAACTGAATTTCATTCTCCCAGTTGGCTCCATCAGGACGAAAATCCAGGGGTTGATGGATTCTTGGTTAAACCGATCCAGAGCGACGTTTTGTTTTCCTTGCTGCAATCAGCTTGGGCCCGGCAGACCTACTGCACCTGATGTCTTTGCATTACGCTGACATTAAATTTTCCGTATCTATTCCCGTTGATCAAATAACCAAGCGATACCATTTTGGCGATCGTAAAGTTTGCTTAAAAATCGCCCTCTGAGTGCACTCATCCTGTCAGAGAAAACCGCCTGAAACACTAATTTGGTATAAAAAATAGTATAAGCACAATTCAGATAGAGCCTCAGCGTGTAGAAAAAGTGACTGGGGGATGAGAAGATTACGGCAATCCGACTTACCCACTTTCACCTCAGTATGCCTATGATAGGGGCAGCATTGTTTGTTACCCGCCAACGTCCGGTGAGCCGATCTGCCCATCTCAAACCCTATCCCTATGCAGCTTGCGCCGTTTTTTCCCCTCCTCCATAAAGTCCTTAAACCCACCTTCCCCGATTGCCTGTGGGTCGGCAATACCGCTTCACCCACGATCGCCCTCACCTTTGATGATGGCCCCCACTCCCAGCACACCCCCCTGCTGCTGGAGGTTCTCGATCGCCATCAGGTGCCTGCTAGTTTTTTCTGGTTGGGGATGTGTGTCCAACGATCGCCAGAGATCGCCCAGAGGATCTGGCAGAGCGGACACTGGATTGGGCTACACGGGTACACCCACCAATCCTTTACCCGGCTAACCACTCAGGAGTTGCAGCAAAACTTGACAAGAACTCAAGAGACGATCGCTCAGGTGTGCGAAGTTGATCTGGCCTATGTTCAGCAAAACATCCGAGATGTGCGTCCGCCCAATGGTTTGTTTACACCTCAAATCTTGCAAAATCTTCAACAGTGGAACTATCGCCCCGTGATGTGGAGCGTTGTTCCGGAAGATTGGGTGCGTCCGGGTGTGGATGTAGTCATCGAACGGGTGCTGAATCAGACCTGTAACGGTTCCCTCATCGTCCTTCACGATGGATATCACGGTGGTGAAGATGTGGCGGCAACGGTCGATCGATTAATCCCAACTCTACTAGAGCGGGGCTATCAGTTTGTCACCGTCGATCGGCTCTGGCAACAGCATACAGCGATCGCCGCTATGACGGCTCACCCAGCGCAGGTGAAACTCGTTAATAAAGGGAATGACGATTGAAAAATGACGAAAGGCGATCGGTCAAAATCTCACAACCCGCTTGAAATCTGAATCAACCTCTTCCCGTCAATTCACTCAACCTTGCCAGCGTTTGTGGCCCCGCCACTCCATCAACCCGCAATCCACAATCTCGCTGAAAGTCTATTACAGCCGCTTTAGTGATTGGCCCATAGTAACCCGTCAGCGGGCCGTGGAAATAACCTAACTGCTGCAACTGCTCTTGCAAACATCGCACATCGTCTCCACTGTCGCCAGGACGGAGCACCTTGCAGAAGGAATGGCTCGGAGTGGGGGCAGGAGTCGGATGAGAAGGGGCATCAACTCGCTTCACTGCCAGGGGATGCACTGCCGTGGGAGCCACCGGAACGAAAACCACCTGCTTGTGGGCATCCTGGTAGTCAAAAATGTAGAAAAAACCGCCACCCGCATAGTCTTTGTAGTAGGCACTGGCCGCTGCGGCTTCAGCAAAGGATAGACTTAACCCTCCCGCCATGATGCCCAGAAGCAGAATCGACCATTGGGACGGATTGAATGAAGTTTGCGCTGTTACCCCATTCTGAACGGGGAGCAGCAAAGCCTCATCACACTCTGATTCTTGATAGCTTTGCATTAAATGAAGATAAGCAAGGGATTCCATATCGCTCCGTCCTCAGGCATGAAGGTAAGTAGTGAAACACCTAATTTGGGCAGGGTAAAACTTTAGTTGATTATTATTCTACGAATAACATAATTTAGGCAAAGCTGCAATGTTTTGGTGATCATTCCTGGTAGTAAAGCGACGATCGAGCCTTTAGAAATTGGGCGTATCCCCTTGCGGCAAATGGGTCAATTTCCGTAGCGCAGGCATCTTGCCTGCCAGTGAACAATTCGTCATGCAAATGGGTCAATTTCCGTAGCGCAGGCATCTTGCCAGGGAGAGATGTGTCCTGCCAAGGCAAAACTGGACATCCAGTAGGATCCACTCTGGCAATAGCGTCAGTTCACCGTGCTACAGGGCAATAAAACGGTAAATGTTGTCCCTTTGTGCAGGACGCTTTCCACCTGAATCTGGCCCTGATGGTTTTCAACGATGATGCTGGCGATCGACAGCCCCAGTCCTGAGCCTGTGGTTGAGCCAGTCTGACCTGGTTGTAATCCAGCGTTACTGCGGGCTGGATCCACTCGATAGAACCGCTCAAAGATTTGCGGTAAAGCGTCGGGAGGAATGCCAATTCCAGTATCTTGAATTTGCACTTGCAGATAAGAGATTCCCTGATGCTTCACGCGCCGCAGGTTAATGTCTACTCGTCCTTGTGGGGTGTATTGAATGGCGTTACTAATCAGATTCGTAAACAATCGCCCTAACTGATCGGGATCGGCCTGCAGCAGATAGGGGGAAGACTTAGAATCTCCTGAGTTGGCAGATCCAGATCCTTCTGGACAATGCAATGACAGGGTTAAGGTTTTGTCCGCTGCGATCGTTTGCTGTTCTTCAATCACCTCAGCCAGCAGTGCTTCCAACTGCACCGGAGCCCGTTTGGGTGGCGTAATGCCGCTGTCCTGACGGGCTAAAAACAGCAAATCATCCACCAACCGTCCCAACCGCCGAGTCAAGCGTTCCACGACTCTGAGTTGGGCTTGCTGCAATTGCGGATCGGGATCGGCTAAAGCGACCTGAACGTTAGTTTGAATGATGGCGATCGGGTTACGTAATTCGTGGGAAGCGTCGGCGGTAAATTGTTTCAACCGCTGATAGGAATCCCGCACCGGAGCAATAGCTAATCCCGACAGCAACCAGCCGATCGCCGCCACCGCCCCGATCATCAATGCCGTTCCCAGGCTCAGATCTCGAATCAGTTGCCGACTGGGTTTCGTCACTTCAAACCAGGGATGACTGACCCGCAAATAGCCCAACGTTTGCTGATTCAGGATAACCTCACGAGTCACCTGACGCAGGGCAAAGGAGAGGGGAGTCAACTGCTCAATGATGTCTTGATCAGAATGAATCACCAACTTCCCATAAACCGTTTCCCCCTCACTGGGATGGAGCGGAATATCGAGGGGAGCTGAAAAAGTAGACCAGAGCAGATCGCCAGCCGGATTAAACCACTCCAGATCGATGTGATCATCCTCAACCGCTTCGGCATTATCGGCAAAGCTAGCTTCTAAATTCACGCGAAACCGTGGAAAATCTACCTCTGGCAAGCCTGATTCCACAGGCTCCACAATCAGCGATCGCTGCACCACCTCCACCACATGATTTAAGGTGTCGTCAATTCGCTCCACCAAAGTACTGCGCACGTATAGATAAAATCCGCTGGCAAACAGGAGCAGCAGCACAGCCGTAACGATGGTATACCAGAGCGCGAGGCGTTGACGGGTCGCCTGAAACATAGACAAAGCCAGGAAGAGATACCTCCATCCTAATACTCTCCTGTGAATCAATATCCTGTATTACCGAAATGAGCACCCCGGTTTCTGTAGTAGGAAGAGAGGCAAATAGTCGCAGAAACTTTGTTTTCATTCCAACCACGCCTCTGTTGTTCTATCCATGATGCACTTACAGAGTCGGCAATCCCTCATTGCTGCTCCGATTCACTATCTCATCCCTGTTGAACGCTCAATATTGATTTAACCTGTGCGAGGGTTCAGAAGGGATCTCATTCGTGTAGAGTTCATTCAAGCCCCTCTTATGATGAACACCATAAAATATTCTTCTGATCAAGCTCCGACCCAAGCAACCTCTTTTTTCAAGCAGGAGTCTGATAAAAATCATCGGAAACCTGGAGAAATTCCCATCCTTTTACAGGGAATTGTAGAAAGCTTAATTGATGGAATCATGCTGCTTTCGGAACAGGGTGAATTGGTTTTTGCCAACCGCCATGCCAACCGCATCTGCTATCAACTGACACAAAATCTATCGTGGCGAAATTCAGTGCCTCGGGAAATCTGGCGGAGTTGTAAAGCACTCATTCAAGGACGCAAAGAGTTTGCGGAAGAGGCGATCGTCATTGAAGATGAAATTAAAACTCAGGATAATGGATCGATTCGGCTACGAGTTCGCTGGTTAGCCCTGGATACAGCAGAATCTTATCTGTTTGTCACCCTGGAGGACTTGCAGCAATCCGCTCACCGTCGAGCGATCGCAGAAGCACAAAAGTATAGCTTAACAAAGCGAGAAGCCCAGGTCTGGCAACTCCGCCGAGCCGGGTATAGCCGCAAGGCGATCGCCGCCGAGCTATACATCAAAGAAGATACGGTTAAAAAGCACATCAAAAGTATTCTGGCGAAGCAGAATGATGCGGAATGGTTGGGCGAAAGCATCGCCAATTGACCTGAAGGAATGGGTATCTTTAACTTTCAGGGGTGTTCCAATCATGATCTTCCAGTACTGCTAAAACGGCTTTCGGCGATAATTTATCCTTAAACCAAATCATGGGTGCAGCGACATTGGTTAATTTAACGCCCGCTTTTTCCAAATTTAGCCGTTCTGAAATGGCCAAAATTAAATCATTTCGGCCAGACTGGCGCACCTGAGAAAACTTCTTGCGAAGATATTCGGGTCGCCAGTAACCGACAATTTCCAGTAATACCGATCGCCCATCGGGATGAACTAATCGAAAGTCTGGAATCATGACGCTTCCTGGAATTGGAATTAAATCCACCTCGCGTTCTAACCTCCATTCTGACTTACAGGCATCCCAGCGATCGACGAAGGATGCTTCCAGCATGCTGTCGTAGGGTTTACCCGGAGGATAATGGGTCACTAAACCGCAGTCAGCATTCAAGGTGAAGCGACGGTCTTTTTCTTGTTTAGAATAGCTATCCCGCAGGCGTAAATCTGCAATCAGGCTCCATTTCGTGACATGTAGTAAAGCAGGAATCAGTTTAGCAATGTCTAATCCATAGCGAGTGCTGGATTTAAACAGGCTGGTCGGGCCATCAATGGTAATGGTGAAACCATGATCTGCATCTCCCTCAATGTAAGCCATTAGCCCAAACAGCTTTAAGTAGCGAAACAGCAGCTTATATTCCCCTGGATCATTGCGATGGGCTGTAATCCGAATCTGGCTGGCTTTGTAAAATACACCCTGCACCTGAGAAACGTTGTAGCGATGGAGCAATGCGTCTGGAGTGGGTGCATTAAACTGAGTCAGAATTTTGTTTTCGTTCAAATCCGCATATAGCCCCGCCTGAATTTGTTCTGGCACTATCTCCCGTTCCAATTCCTGGCTCAACTGCTCCGCGATCGCTTTCATTGTGATTGGAGCCATCTGAGGCAAGGGAACCGACTGGGCCGATCGGGCAAACACTCGCTCCCGCAACAGTTGTGGCTCCAGGGGACTGACCACCTCAAAGGTGCTAAAGGTATCACTTTTGAGCAAATGCGCCAGCCCGCGCTTGATCCGATAATCCGTACTGGTTCCTTCGATCGCCTTCAGTTGACGCTCTAACTCCCCCTGCGTCTTGCCCTGACAGGTTTGAAACAGGGTGATTAACTCCGTGGCGATCGCCAGATTCCGTGGGTCAAGGGGCAATCGTTTGGGCGTAATTTCTTCACCGTTGTGCCGATGAATCAGCAAATCACTGGGGAGCATGATTGTACGATATTGCTTAACCTTGCCATACTACAGCAGCTGAGTTCTTGCAGCACTTTGGGGTGTTACAGAAGCACCAATCAGCTTGCGTTGCTACAGATACAAGATTGTTCGTAGTCCATCATCTATCTCCTCCCGCAAGTCGTTTGGGAGGGAACCGATCCGTTCAACCAGGAATGTTTTATCGACTGTGAGAATTTGAGACACATTAGCGACTCCTAAGAAACTAAAACTAATCCAGGGTTATAAGGCTTGATTGTCGCTGATTTGTTGACAGTTTCTTTCTCCCTGAAGGTGCGAAGCGCGTGGAATGCTAACGTTCCCCTTCAGCGGCGGCAAGTAACCTCCAACTCAGCACCGACGACTTGCGACCGTCCGCTGCAAGGGGATTGTTAGCTAGCATCTTAACAAGAAGATTTAATTGATCAATCAGTGTCCTGTTGAGCCAAATCCCCCCACTCCACGAGATGTAGAACTTAATTGACTGATTTCTTCAATCTCAACACGGATAACTGGTGCAATAACCATTTGAGCAATTTTCATACCTTGAGTTACTGTGAATGAACTGTTGCCATGATTGATCAGGATCACGCCAATTTCACCACGATAACCTTCATCCACTGTACCTGGTGTGTTGAGGACAGTAATTTGGTGCTTTAAAGCCAGTCCACTCCTCGGTCTAACTTGTGCTTCCGTATTGGGGGGCAACTCAATAGCTATACCAGTCCTAACAAGCCTACTCTCTCTGGCAGGAATTTCAATTTCTTCTACCGCAGCCAAATCTAAACCTGAATCAGTTGAGTGAGCATATTCCGGAATAGTTGCGGAGTCATGTAGCCTGAGTATCTTCAGTTTCATAGTCAAGAATCTTCCTAAATTTCCCACCAATCACTATTGGTCATTGCCTGGACTTGTTTATAGCATAATCAGTCCCTAAGACCACCCAAACAACTGCAAGTAATTCAACAAATTTACCTGTAACTACTGTAGCCGTCTCATACCAATTCTTCTGCCCAAATTTTGTTTCATTAACAGACAGAAAAATTTGTGCCGATATCGCTATCAATGTTGCAATAAGGGTTGACAACAACAACTTAGAGAACCAAGATCGTTGGTTTAAACTGGCTCGATTTTGCTTGATTGTCTTATAGTCTTGACACTCCTCCATCTTCATCTTTAAAGCTTCTTTATCACTCATGTAGTATCCGTACACAGGGTAAAGCAGAAAGAGTGAGCGATGTGAGGGTAAGTCTGCTAGGCTAAAACGCATGGAATCCCCGAATGCCTTTTTAAGCGAAATTTCAGCAGAGGACTGGGCCAACACACCGGAGAGTGTCAAGCAGTTGGTGCAGCGTCTATTGGAGCGTATTGAGGCATTAGAGGCAGGCCAGCAAGCGTTACAAGAGCAAATTCAGCGCAATTCCAAAAACTCCTCGCAACCGCCTTCGCAAGACCCTCCGAAGGGATTCAAGGCTACCCCGAAAAGAAAAGTGGGAAAGCGCGAGGCGGACAACCGGGACATCCGGGACATTCGCAGGAACTTTACCCGCCGGAACAATGTACGCGCATTGAGGATCACTACCCTGAGGTGTGTTGCGAATGTGGACATCGCTTGAGAGGGAAAGATGCCAATCCGCAACGGTGTCAGATCGTAGATTTGCCACCGTTACAACCGATTGTTTTGGAACATCGCTTTCATGCGTTGGAGTGCCCCCAGTGTGGGGTAAGCAGCCGTGCCTATGATGGCGAGATTGTGGATGGTTGTCGCTATGGGGAAAGGCTGTGTGCATTAGTCGCACTGTTGAGTGGAGAGTATCGTCAAAGTCACCGGATGGTGGTGCGGCTGTTGAGTGAATTGTTTGAGATTCCCATCTCCGTGGGCAGTGTCGGACGCTTGCGGCAACAGATGAGTGAAGCGATTGAGCAACCCGTCGAAGCGGTTCATCGCTATGTGCAGCAGCAACCCGTTGTTGGGATAGATGAAACGAGTTTGCCTCAGGGTAACGCCGATGGGAACAATGGCAAGGGGAAGCGAGGCTGGTTGTGGGTGATGGTAACCCCGTTGGTGTGCTATTTCCAGGTGGCGTTAAGCCGCTCTCAAGCCACCGCTCAAAGCATCTTAGGAACTGATTTTGCTGGGATTGTCAACAGCGACCGCTACAGTGCTTACAACTGGTTAAACTTGCAATGGCGACAATTGTGTTGGGCGCATCTGAAACGCGATTTCACCAAAATTGCCGAACGGGGTGGGGTGAGCCAGACCTTGGGAGAGCAACTTCTCCAACAGCAAGAGAAATTATTTGAGTTATGGCATCGGGTGCGAGATGGAACCTTAGCACGCCCCCAATGGATAGAAGCCGTAGCACCCATTCGACAACGGGTGAAAGCACTGTTGGAAGAAGGAGCGGCTTACCCAATTGGGACCAAAGAAAAGACACCTTTGGCAAAGACGGTGCGAACCTGTCAGCAGTTACTCAAAGTAGAACCTGCTTTATGGTTATTCGTCACAACCGTTGGAGTAGAGCCAACCAATAATGCAGCAGAACAGGCGATTCGTCCAGCAGTGTTGTGGCGACGGTGTAGCTATGGCTCCCAAAGTGAGGCAGGCAGTTTGTTTGTCGGACGAATGATGACGGTTGTAGCAACGCTGCGGCGGCAAAATCGCCATGTCCTCGATTATCTCACCGATGCTTGCTATGCCAAGCGTCGGGGCTTGCCTGCCCCTTCTTTACTTCCGCTTCCCGACCTACAGCGATCCTCCTGACTACCTTGCTAACCCTGTGTACGGATACAACGATTCCAACCCCGGCAGTTGGCTCCGCTCCACCACCATTGTCAGGCAATGCACGCTTAACTAGCCCGAGTTTCAATGCGACGGGAGCGAAGTTATACCGATTCTCAAAGCCGAACTACATAGAAACACTCCTATAAGGTGTTTTGCGAAACGCCCTTACGAGATTTATCGTTCTAATTTTGGGAACTGGTATTAACCGAATCCTATTGCTTTCTTAACCTAATAGCAGTTCTCTAGTTAACCTTTAAGTGCGACTCTAGTATCTCGGACGCACTGTTTGGCATTAATTGCTATTTTCTTCAATACCGATGTCAAACAGTCTGAGCCAGTCGCAAGGATTTTTAGCTTCTTACGACACATTGTGCGATACATCCAGTTCCCTGGGTTTATTTCATTCCATTCTGAGGTAAGGAGAGGCATCGATCGCAGGTTCAGGGAATTTATAACGTACCGAAATGGATTGAATCATTCTGCTCGATCGCATCGACTTAGAGCATTGAATTCGCAGCACTTTTTCACCCTGCACTTTCAAATTTAGCCACTTAATTTTGGCTGACATTTTGCTGTGAATTGTAGTCTCAATCGCAACAAGTCCACTGAGTTGGGCTTGACAGAATTTGCTGCTTAAAAACAGGTCAAAACTACCACTGTGAGGATCTATGGCAAACACAAATAGCGTTATTTTCATTCACCCGGACGGAACCAGTCCTTCCCACTATGCAGCAGCGCGCTTTGTGCATTATGGCCCCGATGGTCGCCTGAACTGGGATCAAATGACCAACGCGGGTGTCTATTTGGGACACATGAAAGACCAGCTAACGGGCACATCGAATGCAGGGGCGGTAACGCACGCCTTTGGAGTGAAGGCCTATGCAGGGTCGTATGGTCTGGACGAAAACGGTGAACCGATCGAGTCTCTGTCGGGACAGGCAGGGATTAGCATCATGGAAGAGGCGATCGCGGCGGGAAAGGGAACCGCTGTCATCAACTCTGGGTTTATTGCTGAGCCGGGAACGGGGGCATTTTTGGCGGAAGTGGAAAGCCGCAGCGATGTCACGGGTATTACAGCCCAGGTGGTGGAGTCTGGAGTGGACATCATCCTGGGGGGTGGTGAGATTCATTACCTGCCCGTTGGAACGGTGGGTCGCTTTGGCGAAGCAGGAGTTCGGGAAGATGGTCGAAATTTGATCGAAGAAGCTGAAGCGGCTGGATATACCGTGGTTTACACCCTGGAGGAACTGCAAAGCTTACCGGCTGGTACGGAAAAGGTGTTAGGGATCTTTGCGGCAGAGGATACCTACAACGACACGACGGAGGAAAACCTTGCCGAACAGGGGTTAGGGCTGTACGGGCAACCGGGCAACGAAAACCCGCCGACAGTGGCGCAAATGTTGGAGAAGGCGATCGAAATTCTCTCCAGCAATCCCAATGGCTTCTTCATCGTTCTGGAAGAAGAGGGTACGGACAACTTTGCCAACAACAATAATGCGGCCGGGACGATCGAAGCTGCGAAACGGGCGGATGATGCGATCGGCGTGGCGATCGATTATGTCAATAACGTGAATCCCAACACCTTAATCATTACGGCGGCTGACAGTGATGCAGGTGGTTTAGAAGTCCGTGAGCCGGTAGCGGCGGATGAACCTGTGGGCACCGTAGCTAATAACCCAATTCGCAATATCGGTATTGAGAATCCGCTGGATGGCACGGAAGGACTGGGCACAGCCCCTTTTGTTTCTGCTCCTGCTGCCAATGGCAACATCTATCCGTTTGCAGTGGGTTGGGCAACGACCGCTGATGTTCCGGGCAGCATTGTCTCAAAGACCTACGGACTGAATGCAGAAAAATTACCCAGCACGCTGGACAACACCGAAATTTATCGGTTGATGTATCAGACCCTGTTTGATGAGGAATTGCCATCTCCAGTTCCGGCTCCGGCTCCCACTCCCGCACCCGCAGCAACCCAGGATACGGGGAACGTGATCTTTATTCACCCCGATGGTGCCAGCCCTTCCCACTATGGAGCGGCCCGCTTTGTGCATTATGGCCCGGATGGTCGCCTGAACTGGGACATGATGAGCAATGCAGGTGTTTACCTGGGACATATGGAAGATCAGTTAACGGGCACGTCCAATGCGGGTGCGGTAACTCACGCCTTTGGGGTGAAGGCTCCGGCGGGTTCCTATGGTCTGGATGCAGACGGCAATCCGGTGACATCGGCATCCGGTCAAGCTGGAGTTTCAATTCTAGAAGAGGCGATCGCGGCGGGTAAAGCTACTGCGGTGATCAACTCTGGAATCATTGCCGAACCCGGAACGGGAGCATTTTTGGCGGAAGTAGAAAACCGTAGCGATGTCACGGGCATCACGGCACAGATTGTGGAATCAGGAGTCAGTGTGATTCTGGGAGGGGGTGAAATTCACTATCTGCCGACCGGAACAGTCGGTCGCTTTGGCGAAGCGGGCATTCGGGAGGATGGCCGCAACCTGATTGAAGAAGCTACAGCCGCAGGGTACACCGTAGTGTATACCCTGGAGGAGTTGCAAAACTTGCCAGCAGGAACAGAAAAGGTACTGGGCATTTTTGCAGCGGAGGATACCTACAACGACACGACAGAAGGCAACCTGTTCGCCAACGACCTGCCCCTCTATGGTCAACCCGGCAACGAAAATCCGCCCACAGTGGCGCAAATGCTGGAAGCAGCACTGGGCATTGTCTCTCAAGATCCCGATGGTTTCATGGTGGTCTTGGAGGAGGAAGGCACAGACAACTTTGCCAATAACAACAATGCGGTGGGGACGATCGAAGCTGCGAAACGGGCCGATGATGCGATCGGCGTGGCAATGAATTTTATTAACAACCAGGATCCCAACACCTTACTGATTACGGCGGCGGATAGCGATGCCGGCGGTCTGGAAGTGCGCGATCCGCTGGATGCAGATGAACCTGTGGGTGTGACTTCTGTTAACCCCACGACGAGACGCGGCACCGAATTAATTCTAGATGGCACCCAGGGGGGAAATACGGCTCCCTTTCTCTCAGCTCCAGATGCCAACGGTACCACCTATCCATTTGCGATAAGTTGGGTGGGAACTCCTGATTTTCCCGGCAGTATTGTTTCCAAAACCTACGGGATGAATGCAGACTTGCTGCCCAGTACGCTGGACAACACTGAAATCTATAAGCTCATGTATCAGACGTTGTTTGGCATTGATGTGGATGCAGATCACGGTGACACTCCAACGTCTACTCTTGTTGGCTTTGCCTCGCTGCCGGCGGATACCTTTGCTGAGGGGCCTCCGGCAGGTGGGGATGATGGTACAGGTCAGCCCATCTCGGCAAACGATCGCACTGGCCCCTTTGAAGGACAACCGATTCAGGGCTTTAGTGGCGTGCAGTTTGCCCCAGGCAGTGATGGTTCTACCTTCTGGTTCCTATCGGATAATGGCTTTGGCTCCAAGGTCAACAGTGCCGATTACCTGCTGCGGCTCTATCAGGCGAAACCGGATTTTGCAACCAATGCCGTCGAAGTGGAAGGGTTTGTGCAACTCTCTGATCCCAATAACCTGATTCCGTTTGAAATTCAAAATGAAGGTACTGAAGATCGGTTGTTGACCGGAGCCGATTTTGACCCCGAATCCTTTGTCCTGGCTGCCGATGGCACAATTTGGGTGGGTGAAGAATTTGGCCCGTATCTACTGCATTTCAGTGCCGAGGGTGAATTGCTAGAAGCACCCATTGCGACACCCAATCTCCTGAATCTGAACACGCTGAATGGACAAGATCCACTGGTGCTTGCCCATCGGGGTGCCAGCGGTGAACGTCCTGAACATACTCTGGAAGCGTATCAACTGGCGATCGAGCAAGGGGCAGATTTCATTGAGCCAGATTTAGTTTCCACCAAAGATGGTGTGCTGATTGCTCGTCATGAAAATGCATTGGCTACGGTAGAACTGGACGAGGACGGAAATATCGTTCGCGATGAAAACGGCAAGCCGATCGTTACCTCCGAAACGACGAATGTAGCGGAGTTGGAGAAGTTTGCCGATCGCCTCACTGTTAAATCCATTGATGGAGATCTCTACGGTGGCTGGTTTTCGGAAGATTTTACCCTGGCAGAAATCAAAGAACTGCGATCGAGAGAGCGAATTCCCAACGTTCGTCCTGGTAATACCGAGTTCAATGATCAGTTTGAAATTCCAACCCTGGCTGAAATCATTGATTTAGTCAAGCAAGTAGAGGCAGAAACCGGGAAACAGATTGGCATCTACCCCGAAACCAAGCACCCTACTTTCTTTGCCAAAGAGGGCACCTTCCTGGATGGAACGCCGATCAACATTTCCCTCGGACAAATCCTGATTGATACGCTGGTAGAAAACGAGTTCACTGATGCCGATCGCCTCTTCATCCAGTCGTTTGAGATTGAGAATCTGCTGGAGTTGCAGAACGAAATCATGCCAGCGGCGGGAATTGATATTCCCCTAGTGCAACTCACTGGAGATTTCACCAACACGCAAGGTAGTTTCTCGGCTCCCTATGATGTGGTCTACAACTTCCAGGAGGGCAACGCCAACGCCAACCCAGAGGTTTATGCAGACTTTCCGATCGGATTTGGTGCAGACACCGACTACGGTGATCTGGCCAACCCAGAGGTGCTCAACTACATTGGGCAAGCCTACGCTGAGGGACTGGGCCCCTGGAAAAATAGCTTCTTGCTACGAGAGGCGATCGATACTCCCGTGGATGGCAATGGTGACGGCATTGCTGAAATCAGCACCCAGCTAACCGGGGAAGTGTTGCCCCTGATTACCTGGGCCCATGCTGCGGGAATGCAAGTTCATCCCTACACCTTCCGCAATGAAGAACGCTTCCTGACCCTTAATCCGGACGGCACACCGCAAACGCCTGAACAAGAGATTGAGCAGGTAATTCGCTTGGGGGCAGATGGCTTCTTCACCGACTTTCCGGCAACGGGTGATCTTGTGCGCGATCAGATTACTGCGGATGAGGTGCGCTCTCCCGACAACCCGGAGGTTCTGGCAGGGAATGAAGTGGCAAACTTGCCGCGATCGCGGGGTTTTGAAGGTATGGCGATCAGTCCCGATGGTAGTAAGTTGTATCCTGTCCTGGAAGGCACCGTAACGGGTGATCCCAAAGGGGCAGTCCGCATCTATGAATTTGATGTGGCATCTAAGGCATATCAGGGGCTGGTCGGCTACTATCAACTGGAGGATGCCAGCCATGCGATCGGGGAGTTCACTGTTGTCAATGACAATGAATACCTGATCATTGAGCGAGATAGCCTCCAGGCAGACGAAGCCGCCTTCAAGCAAATTTTCAAGGTGGATATTTCCCAGGTGGATGAGAGCGGTTTTGTCGAAAAGGAGCTAGTAGCTGATTTGCTCAACATCAGCGATCCAGACGACCTGACGGGAGACGGCAGCAATACTTTTCGCTTCCCCTTCGTCACAGTTGAAAGCGTACTGGTGCTGGATGAAAACACATTGCTGGTTGCCAACGACAACAACTATCCTTTCTCAGTCGGTCGTCCGCCTGAAATTGACAACAACGAGATTATTAAAATTGAGTTGGGTCAATCGCTCAATTTAGCAGAAGGGGTGGGCATTGCCGGATTGAACGCCATTACGGCTCTCCTGGGAGTAGCTACCTCGGTCGCGCCTTAGAGTCTGTTTGAGGAGGGATGGCCAAACGTTAAGAGGTTGAATATGTTGTTCAACATAACTTACGAAACAGGCTATCCCTCAACTCAAGCGTAGTGAAATTGAAGCAGGATGCGTTCGCCCCTAACCCAGGATGCATCGGGGGAACGCTCCGCGCCATTGGGCAGCTTAAACCCCGTTGAAGAATCAAATGATAGCCCTGTGTTGTCTTCGTCTGTCCAGTTACCCAGACGTTGGGTTAGCCTGCGATTGCGATCGCCTGTTTCTCCGCCGGTAGGTGATATAACGATGAGTTCTCCGGCTGCGGTGCGCTCAAATTTCACATCGGGGTTCGCTCGACACAGTTCATAAAACGCCTCATCAGTGAGATCAAACAGGTTTTTTAAGCTGATGGTAATGGCTGTCATTTCAACCTCCAGCAGGTTGGGCGATCTCGATCGCCTCACGCATTAACTGAAGATCATCAAAAGGAATTGAACCAGCAAAACGCAACAATTGCTGCCCTGGTGTACCTCGAACTTCCGCTTTTACCAGCGATCGCACAAATTCGAGCACCTGCCTTTGCACAGGCTGAGGCAGGACTTTCAACTGTTCAACAACCTCGTCGATGGTAGGAATACTCATATCGCCCTCCTTTTTACCATCCTACACCGCTTACTCAGAGAGCGGTAGAAGAGCAGTGTTTCATGCTGACTAAGGGGTACAGGGATTGCCTTCTTCGGGAACTCCAGCCGCATAACGATTGAGATGAGCCGCCGCAGATAACCTCTGATTCTCACAGATAACCTCTCGGCGGTCGGCTCAGAGGCTATGTTATGCCGCCGCGTTCGGCTTTGCCGTCTCGCAGAGAATCGCCCTCACTGCTTTTAAGCGTCAATCTCAATGTTTTCATAGAGGGCAATGATTTCGATTTGAGCTTCAAACGCACTCAAGGACAACGTAACATTTGGATCATCATATTCTGATAACAGCCATTGATTAGCAGCCGTTTTGATGTAGTGTTCTACATGAATTTGGTACTGATCAATGAGGAGATATTCTCGGAAGCTTTCAATGGTGCGGTAAGCAGAAAACTTTTCGCCGTGATCATAATCTTGGGTTGATTTGGACAGTACTTCAGCAATGAAGCAGGGATTGGTCACGGTGTCGGTACGCCCGGTTTGAAGCTGTAAAGGTTTTTCGACAACCATCAGATCGGGATAGGTGTAAAGATTGCGATTTCCCTTTGGGGAGGCTCCGCCACCGGGAATCCACAGCCGTTGATCGGCTCCAAAAATCCGGTAGGGCTTGCCTCGCAAAGCAGATTTGAGCAGGGTTGCAAGATTAATTGCTATTTCGTTGTGGTCAGGTGTGCCTCCCGTCATGAGTCGAATTTCTCCGTTTATATATTCATGGCGTTCCTCCGAAGCCGTTTCAAACTCCAGATATTCTTCACGGGTATAGGTGCGTTGCTCAAGTGCTTGTGACATGGTGTCTTCAACCTCCCTGGTGCTCAACGGTATCGGGCATTTGCTGAATGATTTCCATCGTGCGAACGCTGACGGTGCAGACTCGCTGTAGCAGGTCGATGACGTGTTCTTTGTAGTCCGCAAACTCGTAAGTGTTGAAAAGTTTGGCGATCGTTGGGTCTTTGGGTTTCTTCTCTTTGTAATGGAGAACGGCGTAGGTGTAGTGGAAGATGTCAAGTTTAGTGATATCTCTCTGAGGCAGTGGAAAAATGCTTGGCAATTGATAAGTCATTCCATTGAAATTTTTGTCGAAATAAAGATACTGCTTGGCATAAGGACGGCAGCAACTCTTGACAATTCTTTCCTCTTCAAACGTTTTTTTAATTTTTCGCTCTAAATATTTTTCAAGCTCCCGATCCCACTTAATATCTAATTCTCGTCGAGAACCATCTTTCAGTCGTTCTTGATAGACCTCCACGAAATATTTCATCCGCTCAATCAAAGCTTCTTTTGAGAAATCATAAACCCATTCATCCCGTTGAGTTGCAACGCCTCTTGAAAAAAGCTGAAAAACAGCTTCCTGCGATTTTCCTGCCTTCACCCCCTTATCAATCAACGGCAAAAAGCTATCAAAATCGTTATCGGTTAAATTAATCCAATTTGCCTTCTGATCCGGCGTAATGTGGTCAAAGGGAATCTGCTCAAACCGTGTCCGCTCAAACCAGGTGAGCTTTTCTTCCTTGGTTTGTTCATCCTGCAAAGTAAAGTAAAAAATTTTCGCCTTGCTCATGTCCACACTCGTTCAATCGGATACAAGTTAAATTTCTCATCACTACTCAAGATAGGTAAGGAATAGTTAATGGATTGAGCAACCAAAATACGATCAAAGGGATCGCGATGCTTATTCAGTAGGGGTAGACTCATGTAGGTGCCAAGATCTGCTGTATTGATCGGCAAAATTTCTATATTCAGGAACTCAAGCCGGATCAGAAGTTGACTAAACGATGAAGTGATTTGGAGCTTGCTGACATTCAGCTTGATGGCAATTTCCCACAGGCTGGCAATACTGAAAAACATATCCTTCCTAGGATCTAAAATCACCTTAGATTTATCGCTGAGTCTGGAATCTGACTCAACATACCAAAGGACAGCATGAGTATCTAAAAGGATTGACATACTACATATACTCTACCAAATCTTCTAATGGCTCATCAAAATCATCAGACATAATGATCTGACCTTTCATGCTGCCATACCCGTAACGCTTTTCAGCCTCTTCCGGCGAGAGTTGCTCTAGCTCCTGCTGTAGTTCCTGCCGTAATTCTAAAAGGTTAGATGGCTTATTCTTTAGGTGTTTTTCTAACAGAAATTCAACATAATGCAGCACTTCTGTTTGTAATGACTCTGGTAACACCTCTAATTTCTTTAACAAAGTAGGTTGAATCATGGTTTTTCCTCCTTCGCAGCTTTTACTAAAAGCATGACAGCGATTCCGGTTTGAATCCCGAAGACATTGTTCTTGGTGCCAGAGATTTTGGGATTGTTTCTCACATCGGATTGAGTATCAATAATATAAACGTAATCAAACTCGCGATCGATGCACTTGCGAAAGCCATCAAAGGTTTTGGAATCGATAAACGATCGATTGGTGATGAAAGCAATAATCCCGTTCTTTCCTAGCCTGTCTGATGCCCACCGAAAGAAGCGGGTGTACATATCGTAGACAACAATCTGATTTTGGGCTGTTCCCTCTTTGATATAGGTTTCCTTAATGGCTTTGTCAATTCCTTTATAGAGACGGTTGGCATTGCGTTGGTTAAAATTTTCCTGGTGGGCGTTGTAGGGCGGATTGCCAATAATCACAGAAATGGTGCGATCGTTTTGCTGTTGAATTCGCGCCGTATTCTGCACACTCATAGCAAACAGATCAAACTGATGACCCTCTGAGGTACAGTGATCCAGCGTATCTACTAAGCAAATATTTTTAAATTCTTCATACTTCCCCATCTTTTGTTGATAGGTAAACTCAATATTTAAGTTGGCAATGTAATAGGGCAGAATTGCCATTCCATTGCAGTGGATCTCGTGTTTATATTTATGCTCTAACCTATCCACAGGCAAATATTCGATTAGTTCCGTGACATAGGTGCCCGTGCCCGTACAGGGGTCAAGAATCTCCACCCCCGGATCGCTCAACAACTTGCCAAAGTGCTTATGGGTCAGATAATCCGCACTCTCAATCATGAAGCGGACAATTTCATTCGGCGTGTAAACAATCCCCAACCGATCCGCCGCTTTCGGGTTATAGGCTTTGTAGAAATTTTCGTAGACTGCCTTAAGAAACTTCTGCTTTTCGTGGTGATTGGCGATGTTTTCCGAGTGACGACGAATCACCGCATAATAGTGTTCGATGCTTTTGAGTGTGTTTTTGCGGGTCGCTCCCGTGAAAAAGGTGTTGATGATTTCTGACAGTTCCCGCGCAATGTTGTTTTCGCGGTGAAATTGCGACTCATGGAAGATATTGGTGAAAATATCCTCCGTGAGAATGTGCTGAATCAACATTTCATGGATGTCGAAGATCTCGATTTCCGGGTTGATTGACTGGCGACAAACTTTTAGAAAGGTGTTGCGGCGTTCTCTAAATTGGGTATTATTCTCCTCCTGCTGAGCAATAATGCTCCGTAAGGCTTCCAAAATATGCGGGACATCTTCCTTAAACTTGACGATCGCCGCCCGAAAGTCGCGCACTTCAGGGCGTTCATAGTCCACAAACGTGCTGATTAGCCCATCCAACGCCTCCGCATCCCGCATGGAAACCCGCAACTGCTCTCGACTGTGCTGAATCAGGATGGCAGTTTGGGAGTCTTCAAACAGAATGTTTTCGTCTGGGTAGCCCTTTGCTAATTTTTTCTCGATTTCTTCGTCGATCTTGTCATACTGGTCTTTGCTCTCCCACCAGCCATGCTCCGGGCGGATGGCATCCTTCACCGTGCCATCGGGAAAAACCGTCGTATTGAACTTGGTCTTAAAATCTAGCTCCGGGATCAGCAGATAGTTGCGGGGCTTGCAGTAATCATTTAGTAACCGCTCAAAGGCATTCCGAATGCTGGTTTCCTTTTTGGAACCGCCATAACGAACGATTTTTTCAACTTCTGCTTGGTACTGTGTCACCAGCAATCTGGACATTCTGCAACTCCCGGAACCATAAAGCCTGGGTAAAGTGAGGACTAAAGCTCAGTATTCCCACTTAATCTCCATTCTGACTCATCGACAAGGTTCCGGATCTGAAACTGAGAAAGACGGTTGGACAAGTAGCTGCATTAAGGCGGGCGATCGCATCTCATCAATTACTTTCCGGTTACGCCCCCACCGAGGACTTGCGGCATAACCGTTCCTAATTACCCGCCGCAGATAACCTTGAACTCTCACCGCTCACCTCTGCTCCGTCCGCACCAACGCAGTGTTAGATGTCCGACAACTTCAACAAACTTTACCTGACAACCCTTGACCCTATATCAGAGTATAAGGTTTACCATGAGCTTGTCAGGTCGTAATGGAGTGATGCCAATGTTTCAAGTGGGGGAAGTCTCTCGTCGGTTAGACCTTAATCCACAAACCCTTTACTTTTATGAACGCATTGGGTTGATTCCGCCACCTCAGCGCACGGAGTCGGGATATCGGCTCTTTAGTCAGCAAGATGTGGATCGACTTGCCTTTATTACACGGGCTAAAGCATTAGGGCTGAGCCTGGACGAGATCAAGGATATTCTTGCCCTTAAGAATGGGCGATCTCTCACCTGCCAAGCGGTCTATGAGCGTCTGGGTAAAAAAGTCAGTGAGATTGAAGAAACCATGCAGCAGTTGCAGATGCTCCATGATGAGTTAACACTATTGATGCAACACTGTGCTGCCCGTCTGCACACGACCGAGCGAGAATGTGTTGTTTTGGAGCAACTACCCGCGAACATTGCTGAGCATTGATGCAATTACAACTTGGAATTGACTATTAAGAGGAATGTAACGATGAGTTCGATGATTGTTGAAGTCTTGGGAACTGGCTGTAAAAAATGCCAGCAACTAGAAGCAAACGCTAGAGAAGCGATCGCTAACCTCAACCTAGAGGCAGAGGTCTTGCACATTACCGACCCCATGAAAATTGCCGAGCGCGGCGTAATGAAAACCCCTGCCTTGGTCATTAATGGGCAACTAGCGAGCCAGGGGAAAGTGCCCACCCCAGAGCAAATACAACCGCTGCTTGCTGTTGATTAACCCTCACAATTTTGAGTTAGGTTAAAGGGCTGGCATGGCTCTTTTCCTGGCTCTCTCTTACTTGGAAAAAATCGATGCAAATCAGTTCATTCTGGCGAGAACAGTGGAAGCCACTCGCCCTGATTGTGGTGGCCTTCGTTCTTTGTTTCCACCTACCTGTTGAGGCACTACAACAATCAGAACGGCTGCGTAATGCGTTTTGGGAAGCCCTCTATTTAGTGCGGTGGTATGCCCAAGAACACGTTCTATTATGCCTAATCCCTGCCTTCTTTATTGCAGGGGCGATCGCAGTTTTCATCAGTCAGGATGCCGTGATGAAATATCTGGGTTTTAAGGCGAATCCGCTGCTGGCCTATGGAGTCGCATCTGTATCAGGCACTATCTTGGCGGTCTGTTCTTGCACAGTGCTGCCCTTGTTTGCCGGTATCTATCGTATGGGGGCGGGGCTGGGACCTGCGATTGCCTTTCTCTATTCTGGCCCTGCCATCAATGTTCTGGCGATTATCCTCACCGCTCGAATTCTGGGGTTGAAACTGGGCATTGCCAGGGCGATCGGTGCGATTGTTTTTAGTATCGTGATTGGCTTGGCAATGCAGTTTATCTTCCGCAAGGAAACACTAGAGCCAGTCAAAGCCAGCACCATGTTACTTGATGAGGATGAAACCCGTCCCCTCTGGCAAAATGCCCTCTTCTTTGCCGTTTTGGTCGGCATTTTGGTCTTTGCGAACTGGGCTAGACCTGATGTGGCTGCGGGGGCATGGTACGTCCTCTACACCCTAAAGTGGTGGATTACAGGAGCTTTGGGGCTGGCGCTGGCCGCCATTCTGATCGCCTGGTATCACCTCAATCCAGGCAAAGTGACCTTAATTACCGGGGTGACAGCCGTGCTTTCCTGGCAATTTCAGCAACAGCCCCTCGTGCCGTTCTCGGCTGCGGTCATTGGGTTATCCTGGCTGACCAGCACCAGCAAAGGAGAAGCTGAACAATGGTTTGAATCGTCCTGGGACTATGCCAAACAAATTTTGCCCCTGTTGTTGATTGGGGTATTGATTGCGGGTGCTTTACTGGGTCGTCCTGGACAAGAAGCGCTGATTCCCTCTACATGGATTACATGGGCGGTAGGTGGTAATTCGATCTTCGCTAACTTTTTTGCTGCGATCGCCGGAGCCTTCATGTACTTCGCTACCCTTACCGAAGTCCCCATCTTGCAAGGACTCATTGGCAATGGCATGGGGCAAGGCCCGCTTTAGCTCTATTGCTTGCAGGACCAGCGCTATCCTTACCGAATATGCTAGTGATTCGCAGCATCATTGGCACGAAGAAAACCGTTGTGTTCGTGTCCCTGGTGGTCGTAATGGCAACGCTATCCGGAATTATCTACGGAGCAATTTGGGGTTGACTTGTAGCTTGCAATCATGCTGGAAGCCAGCAGCTAGAGATATCAAGCACCATCCATTAACCAAGGACATCTAACGGTGAAGTTGTGCGGCGGCAGATAACCTCGAACTCCCACCGATAACCTTTGTTCCGTCGTTCCGTCCGCACCAACGCAGTGTTAGTCTGCTAACTGTAGCGCAGGCTTTTATCTAGCGTTGAGTAGCCTCACCTAGCGCCTCCTGAAGAATTTCATCACTCACACCATGACGCTTAAGACTGGCAATCAATGCAGAGACAGTATCCCCTTCTAATCGCTCAAGATCAGCACGCAGCCCTTGGCCAATATAAGCACGTGCTAAGGGCTGATATCCCGAAAAACCCAATATTGGGGCTAGCCGCTTCAAGTCCTCAATTACATCTTCTGGCATCCGAATAGTGATCGTTGTCATAGGTCGATCTCTATTCAACCGTTGTTTCAAAGCATCAATCTTCATAGTACTCGCGCTCCTTGCGTGTTGCTTTGCGGGCCGAAATAATTCTAATGGTGTCGTTTTCACGCTCTATGTAGACGACATATAAGAGGTTCCAGCGTCTGTCCAAGCCAATGACAGCATCGCGCGCTTCAGCATTACGACTCGCATCAACTACCACAAGGAATGGATCAAAGAAAGCCTCTGCACCTTGCTGAAAAGTAACCCCATCATGGTTTATGGGGTTAACCCTAGCCTTCTCTTCATTCCAAACGAAGGTAACGCCATTGAGCACGAAATGTACATCCATACCTCATATTGTAATCAGTATGTATTTACATCGTCAATACATACTGATGCCAGCTGCCTTCTTTGACTCAACCCTGCTACTCAGCCAAGGCGGTTGGCTGACCACCTTGCAGATACCTTAAACGGTTCAACGGTTCTGATCAGCGGTTGCCGAAATCTTTGCAACATCACAAGTGACTTGGGCAAATCCACTGCACTAGCCTTGTTAGGCAAGGATTACACCGGCGTTTGCTGGTGAAGAACCAATTTCCACATTCCACCACTAATTTCATACGTGCTGTTAATCAGAGCTACGTATGGCTTGCTATCTTCACGTTGTGCAGTCACTCTGTATACAAGTACTTCAGCACTTTCTGATAATGAAATTACACGCGGCTCTTCGATTCGGAACGACTTCCAGGGCTGAGCAGCTAAAGATTGCAAGATTTTCTCTTTCCCCTCGATGATCATTCCACCTGGAAAGAGCATGATAGCATCATCACGGAGAACGGAATTGTAGAACGTCTTGCTCGCTTCCACATCCGTTGATAGCGCTTGCCATCCTTGCTCTTCGAGATCAATCAGGTCTTACATTGTGGTTCCTCCTTCCGTCCAACGATCAATCTAACCTCTCAACGCTCAACAGACTAATTCACAATACTGCCCCAACAACAATTCCAGCAGCCTAACGGTGAAGTTGTGCGGCGGCAGACAAACTCGAACTCCCACAGAAAACCTTCGTTCCGTCCGCACCAACGTATTGTTCGACTGCTGGCTCCACGATTCGAGGTAGTCTATACCAATCCAGGTGGGATTGCCTTCTGATATTAGGATATTTGCGCGACCGTGCTAAAAATCTTCTACAATGAAAGCCAACCGCTGATTCATTTTAACTCCAAAGATCTGGCAAAGGTAAGAGGATATCTAGATGACCTTACAAGATGAGATTGACTTAAGAAGTACCGAGGTCAAGTCTGATAGCTACTCGATGTCAATTGGTGAGTTGACTAACCTCTACCAAGATGAAGAAATAGATATACATCCAGAGTTTCAGCGTTTTTACCGCTGGTCTCCTTTACAAAAAACCAAGTTAATAGAATCCATCCTTTTAGGGATTCCCCTTCCGCCTATCTTTGTATCTCAGAGGAAAGATGGGGTTTGGGATGTTGTAGATGGACTACAGCGATTATCCACTATTTTTCAGTTCATGGGCATTCTTCTTGATGAAGACAAGAAAAAAGTTGAGCCTCTAACTCTGGAGGAAACAAAGTACCTGCCTTCTCTCAGAGAAAAGAAATGGGATAACCCTGAAGATCCGGAGAATGCTTTCACTGCAGCTCAGAAGCTCTTCATCAAGCGTTCCAAACTAGATGTCAAAATCATATTGAAAGAAAGTGATGAAAAAAGTAAATATGAATTGTTTCAGAGATTGAATACCGGAGGTTCACCACTTTCGGATCAGGAATTGAGAAATTGCATTCTAATCATGGAAAATCGTAGAATGTTTTCCTGGTTATCTGAACTATCCAAAGATGAAGGATTTGAGCAATGTATTGTTTTGACAGATCGTGCAAAAGAAGAACAATACGATATGGATCTTGCACTTCGATTTGTGGTCTTTAGAACGCTTGATGCTGAAGAAGTCAAGAAAGCAAAAGACATTAATGAGTTTGTGACCGATAAAATGTTGGAGATTGCAAGGAATCCTAATTTCAACTTTGATCAGGAAGCCAAGGCATTTAAAACTACTTTCACTATCTTAAATGAAACTATAGGGGCAGACTGCTTCCATAGATATGACATTCAAAAACAAAGATTTCTAGGCGGATTTTTACTGTCCGCGTTTGAAGCAGTTGCCCTTGGTGTTGGATATAACTATGAAGCCATTCTAGATACTAAAGGGAGTTTTGACATTTTAGAACGGATTAAAAAGTTATGGGGAAACAAAGACTTCCTGAAAAGAATTGGTTCTGGAAAAACAGCTAGTTTGCGGATGCCAAGAATAGTTCCTCTGGGAAGGGATTTATTCAAACCATGACTAAGATTCGGACTGTATCTCAGCTAAGCGATCAGCTTTCTGAGGAAATTGCATGGCGAAAAAAAGAGTTAATATACATCAAAACTTTAATTGAGAAAAATAGATATCGAACTGTTCAATCCACCTTGCTTAGGAGCGGTACTGCAATTCTGTACGCGCACTGGGAAGGCTTTGTTAAAAATGCGGCAACATCTTATGTAGAATTTGTTTCTAGACAAAATTTAAAATACTCAGAATTAGCACCTAACTTCTTAGCTTTGGCTGTTAAAAAACAACTTAACGAAGCTCAAAGCAGTTATAGAGCCGTTATATTTACCAAAGTTGTAGATTTTCTAATAACAGGGTTGGAATCTAAGTGCTTAATCCAGTGGGATGATGCAATTAAGACACAATCAAATCTTAATTCTGAAGTCTTAAAAGATATCATATGTATTTTGGGGCTAGACTACTCTCTCTACGAAACAAAAGAAAAAATTATTGATGAGACATTGCTTCGCTCTAGAAACGAAATTGCGCATGGACAGTATCTACTAATTGAGTTCGATCAGTATATGGAATTGCACCATGAAATTATATCGCTGATGGATTTGTTCAGAGATCAAATAGAGAATGCAGCTATATCAAAAACCTACCTTTGTACGTAGGACTCAGTGATTGCTTCAATATTAAGCACATTATTCATCACTATGCAATGCAACTACTGAGAAAATTCGTACAACCTCAACACTGGGTACTCACAGATATGCTTAAAGTTGCTGTCTCACCGAAAACATGAAGCAGTCGAACGCGTCTGGTCAGCGGTTGCCAAAAATTTTGTGACATCACAAGCAGCTTTGTGCAATCTGCTGCACCAGAGCTGTTTAACTGCGTTTTCATTGACTACTCGCTGTTGCCTCCCTGATTACTTCTAGAACTTCTTGCGGATGCGAAATCATAGGGAAATGGCTTGATTGCACAGTAACTGTTTTTGCACTCATTCGCTGAGACATGTCACGCTGTAAATCAGGCGGAACCGCTCTATCGTTTGTCGCTAAGATATACCAACTTGGTTTATCTCTCCAAGCAGGCGAACTTGCCTTCACTTCCGTTAATGATACAGATGGTGTTGTTTGAGTCACATGGATTAATGCCTTTCTTTCTTCTGAGAGATCATTTGCCAAAACCTCATCAACACCTTCTTTGGAAATCCAAACAAAACCATTTTGCTCCTGAAAATGCGGTGATGGGGAGCCATATTTACTCATCAAATCAATCATTGATTCACCGGCATCAGGAGCAAGCGCTGCAATATACACCAAACCAGCAACTCGTTCATCATGTCCAACTGTAGTAATAACGAAACCACCCCACGAATGACCAACCAGAATACATTTCCCCTCGATATGGTCTAAAGCACGTTTCGTCACAGCAATATCATCTTCTAGAGATGTAAGTGGGTTTTGCACTGCAATAACTTCATAGCCTTCTGCCAACAGCGTTGGAATAATCTCGCTGTAACAAGAGCCATCCGCCCAAAAACCGTGAACCAATATGACGTTTTGAACTTTGCTCATAAGTGTTTCCACAAATACAGCGTTGGTCGCAAAGCATTTTCGATGGAGTCTACAGAGGCGGTCGAACTATTAATAGGCTGAATTTTTCTGTCTAAGATCCCAATTTGGGGTAGATAGGCAGAATGATTCGGTATAACACCCAAAATTTGCTACATATCCAGATTCAGTAGATCGCAAATTCATTCTAGAGAGGGTAAATAGATGGCTGTGATGACTGGGAAATGTCGCTCGACAGCCTGAGAGAGAAACTCCAACATGGTCTTGAGACTAAAGAGTTCTCGGTAAACGACCCGTCCTCCTCGTTGAGTACGGCTCACAAAGAACCAGAGCAAATACACCCAGAGATTGACCAAAATAAACGCCAGAGCCACAAACAGCAAACGGGTGACTGGATTCTTGCTCGTGGTGCGGATACGGCACCCATTTTTCATCCTGTAGCTGGTCTCGATACCGAAACGGTCTTTGTAATGCTGATGCATCTGCTCCAAAGCAACCCTCACACGATGCAGCACGTATAGGGTGTATTGGATACCATGTTTCCCTTTGAACCCTTTGTAATAGCTGCAAATCACCCGCATCTGACAGGTAACTGAACCATATTGAGGGCTGTTGAGGGTATAACGGGTGGCATAACTTTTGCGCCCAATCAACAACTGGCGAGTACCTCCACGTTTGCCTCGAATTACCGCAGGCATGAGAAACGGAATATTGAGAGCTTTGAGCCAACGAATGACTGGTACACTATAGAACCCACGGTCAAGATAAAGCCGTTTGACGCGGACTCGTAAGGGAGTCAGCATGGCTAATAAATAAGTGATGGTTGCAACCAATGTTTCATGCCGATGCACGGCATGTGAAATGTCAACTATTCGTGCCGGTGAATGACTATTGGTTTGCCGATTCCAAGGGGCAGAACTAGATGACATCCTAGAGTGACAACTAGACAGAGCAAATCGACAACGACACAAAGAAGACCTGTCATTTCACAGACGACAGGTCCTATATCAAAAAAGAGACCCTCAGGTAGGAGAATCTCAAAAGATAGATGCACTATCGATAGATAAAACAGCGCAACGACTCAACACGAGATCGCTAACTCAGAGCATCACACTATGGCTTGGGTTTAGCGCGCTCAACGGCTGAATGCTTACGAAAACTCTCTGCCTGGATTTCAATGATCAGTGCATGGTGTACGAGGCGGTCGACCGCAGCGACGGTCATCATCGAGTCAGAGAAGATGGCATCCCACTGGCTAAAGGGATGGTTCGCGGTAATCAGGAGGCTGCGACGCTCGTAGCGATGAGCAATCAGTTCAAAGAGAACGGAGGTTTCCGCCTCATCCTTTTTGACATAGCCGAGGTCGTCGAGGATGAGGAGGTCAAAGCGGTCCAGCTTGGCTAAGGTAGCCGGGAGTTGGAGTTGGAGCTTGGCGTACTGCAACTGTTGCACCAACGCCATCGCTGAGAAGAACTTGACGCGTTTGCCCAGGTGGATCGCTTGTTGGGCGACTGCTGCTGCCAGATGAGTTTTGCCGACACCGCTCGGCCCCAGCAAAATCAGGTTTTCCGCCTGCTCCAGCCAAGTGGTGTGTTGCACCAGTTGCATCAGAGCAGCGCTATTGAGAGTAGGACAATGGTCAAACTCAAAGGTCGTAAAACTTTTTCCGGGTGGGAGTTGGGCCTCGCCTAGAGCGCGTTGGATGCGGACTTGAGCGCGACGGTCGGCCTCCAGTTGGCATAGCGCTAGTAAGAATTGCGCGTAGGACCAGTTCTCTTGAATGGCCTTGGCTTCGATGCTCTGCCAGTGGTTGAGCATGTGGGAGAGGCGCAGGTGTTTGAGGGTGAGGCTGAGGGTCTGATGCGGGTTGCTCTGGTTGGGGGGTATCGGCACTATCGAGTCCATGAGAGGGGAGGAGTTGGTCATAGGAATCCAGGGGATGTTGGTGAACATTGAGGTTGGACATCGAGGAGCGGGGAACGATTCCAAAGTGGCGTTGTAAGCCATTCAAGGTCAGTTGACTCGTTTGCAGCTGCATCTCTAGATAGTCGGCAACCGCCGTTTCCTGGTTTGTTTGATGAGCGATGAAGAGCGCCTCAACGATGAGTTTGGCGGCGCTATCCGGGTCGAACTGTTCACTGATGTGCGACCACAGGGTCCGCCAGTGCTCATTGGGCAAAATGTCCTGCTGCCATGTACAGAAGAGGAACGCTCTGGGTTTGCGCCTGAGTCCCTCAATGATGTGGTGGTAGTTGATACAGCGGGCGCGGCGTCGCGTGCCGCTTCCAGACCCCCGAATCCGTGGAAGTTCCACCACCTGCTGCTGCCCCAGATAGCCCACCAATCGGTCATGGTAGAGTCGCAGGTTCAACTGCTGGCCAATCAAACGCGAGGGGACGCTGTAGAGGACGCAGCGCACCGTGATGGTGCTGAAGCGACTGACCCGGGCGATGACCTCTTCGTAATCAGCAACGCGGTAGCGGGGCAGCGGCTGTAGATGCTGCTTCTCCTCTTCGTACTTGACGCTGCACTTGCCGTTGAGCTTTGCCACCACCTGTCCAATAAAGTCCTGGTAAGCGGCCACCGATGGAAAGTCAACGCTCTCACGGAGATAGAGTTGCTGGATGAGGCGGCGCTTGAGGTGCCCGTGAGACGCCTCTATAGCCCCGTTCTCGTGTGCTACACCGGTGTTGTTGCGTGTCGGCTGCATCTGATAATGCTCACACAGCTGGTCGTACAACTGGGTCAACGGCTTGTGGCGTTTGCCGGCCATGTTGCGGTAGGCCGCACTCAAACTATCGGTGCGATGCAGCTTTGGTACTCCGCCACACGCCGCCAGCGCGTTCTGCAGCCCTTCGGATAGACCAATGAAGCTCTCGCCGCCCTGAATCACCTGCACGTACTGCCAGCCACTGTAGGCTAAGCGGTAGTGGTAGAGAATATGCTCGAACGGCACTCCGGCTATCGTAATCGTCACCCCCTTGAGCTCCGTGAAGTCCGACAGACCCATCTCACCCGGCGTGTGGCGAATCTCAAACATCACTTCTTTCGGGTCGCCGTGCAGCGCCTTCCAGGTCTGTACCCGCCGCTGCACGGTTCTCAAGGTTGACTCATACTCCCCAGGGTAGCGCTCTACCAGGTACTCATACAGTGTCGTCGCTTCCAAGCGTGGTTCTCGTTTGAGCATCGGCTCGAGTTCCTGCTCCCATACTCCAGAGAGGGGGTCTGAGCGTCTGCGCCAGTGGCGCTCTTCGGGCAGACGCTCTGTGCGTTCTCCACGTTCAATTCGTCGGCCGCTGCGCTCACAGCATCCAGCGATCTTCGCCGATTGCACCTGCGTGCAGCCTTCCTCTCGTGCTCGCATATACACCTGAACTTGGTAGGGTTGTAGCATCGGCACTAGCTCTCGTTCTGCGTTCAATACAGAAATGATCTAGTGCTTTTCTATGGTTGCGACGACTTCTATCTAGTTGTCGCTGGTCTTAGGTGCGATCTCTCACGGGTCTACGATCTCAAAACTGAGCCAGTGCGATTTGCTCACCGGTCAAATAGTCGTCGTTCTCATCTATTTGGTATTGTCGTCCAACAGATGCATCTGCTCCAAAGCAACCCTCACACGATGCAGCACGTATAGGGTGTATTGGATACCATGTTTCCCTTTGAACCCTTTGTAATAGCTGCAAATCACCCGCATCTGACAGGTAACTGAACCATATTGAGGGCTGTTGAGGGTATAACGGGTGGCATAACTTTTGCGCCCAATCAACAACTGGCGAGTACCTCCACGTTTGCCTCGAATTACCGCAGGCATGAGAAACGGAATATTGAGAGCTTTGAGCCAACGAATGACTGGTACACTATAGAACCCACGGTCAAGATAAAGCCGTTTGACGCGGACTCGTAAGGGAGTCAGCATGGCTAATAAATAAGTGATGGTTGCAACCAATGTTTCATGCCGATGCACGGCATGAATACCCAAAGTAACCCGTTTGTTACGACAAATCACATAGACGGTGGCATAGGCAAAGAACGAAGTCGTGCCTGCCTTAGCTTGAGAGCGGTAGATGTAAGGCTCAGTGGCGACGTTCACACTGCCGTAATAGGGAATCAGATGGAGGTCAATGGCAATACGATGCTTGCCCTTACGAATTTTTGGGGGGATGCGGCTTTGCAGAGCGGCATTGAGTTGAGATTCCAGAGTTGTGATATCGTCTAACTTATCGAGATGATAGCGAATGCCATTGCCACTGGGTACGCCCTCCAATCGTTGTGTTGTGTGTTCAATGCTATCGCTGCGACTGGCGGCCCGTAGCAAAATCTCAAACAGATCTTGGAGTGTGTATCCACCTTGCATGTCCAGGGATAAGTGTTCCAATAGGCAGTCGAGGGCTACCTCCAACGTCGCTTCATCCGTCAAAGCTGGAGCAGGCGATAATGAACTTGGGTAGATCGTCATGGCTTTGTTTTAATGCGTTTAGCCTGACCCTACCCCTTTCCTAGAGAATTTGCGATCTACTGATGTTAGCAATTGCCAGGTAAACGACTTTGAGCGCAGAATCATCGGTTGGGAAAGCTCGATGATTTTTGAGGACTTTCCTGAGGGTCATGTTGAGGGATTCGATGGCGTTGGTGGTGTAGATAGCTTTGCGAATTTCAGCTGGAAAGGCAAAGAATGGGATGATGCGTCCCCAGTGATTCATCCAGGACTTGCTGATGGTCGGGTATTGTTTATCCCAAGCCTCTGCAAACTCAACTAGCCGCTGTTCTGCCTGGTTTTCAGTGCTAGAGGTGTAGATCAATCGCAGGTCAGCAGCAACTGCTTTGCGATCTTTGTAGGAGACATAGCTTAGGGAATTCCTCCCCATATGGACAATGCACAACTGCACCGTCGTTTTGGGAAAGACCGTCTCAATGGCATCGGCAAAGCCTGTCAGTCCATCGATACAAGCGATGAAGATGTCCTTGAGTCCTCGATTCTGTAACTCTGTCAGAATCGCTAACCAGAATTTGGCAGATTCATTCTGAGTCATCCACATCCCCAGTAATTCCTTGGTACCGGACAAGGTCACCCCCAGAGCCAGGTGGATCGCTTTGTTGACCACTCGTCCGTCTTGGCGAACTTTGACCACAATCGCATCAAAGTAGACAATCGGGTAGAGCGCATCAAGCGGTCGATTTTGCCAGAGTTTGCGTTCCGCTTCGACCGCATCAGTGATGTTGGAAATCAGTCCAGTCGATACCTCCACTCCATAGAGGTCTTGCAATTGAGCTTGAATATCACGAGGACTCATGCCTCGGGCATACAGGCTGAGAATCTTGTCATCAAACCCGTTAAAGCGAGTTTGTCCCTTCTTGACGATGATGGGCTCAAATTCACTGTGACGGTCACGGGGAACCGCGATCTCAGCTTGTCCAAACTCGCCCTTGATTGTCTTCTTGCTGTGCCCGTTGCGACGATTGCGAGCCGTTTTGCCCTCACTGGCTGGTTCAGAGGATTGTTCCTCCAGATGCGTTTTCATCTCTGCATTCAAACACCGCTCTACCAAGGCTGCCGTCAATTGTTTGACAATGCCCTCGTTGCCTAGGAGGTCTTCCGGGTTCTCGTAGCCTTGGAGCAGTTCATCGAGTAATTCAGGTCGAAAAGTCATAGGGTTGTGTCTCAAGTTCTATAGTTCATTAGATCTTGTTTTATTCTCTGACACAATCTAATTTACAATCCCTCGCCATGTCCTCAATTATCTCGCCGATGCTTGCTATGCCAAGCGTCGGGGCTTGCCTGCCCCTTCTTTACTTCCGCTTCCCGACCTACAGCAATCCTCCTGACTACCTGGCTAACCCTGTGTACGGATACAAATTCTTCTTGGCGCGTTAAATGAATAGTCTGCATATTCGCCAGCATGATGTTCTTCCATCACGACATCATCTTTTGACCATCCTAAGCACTCAAAAAAGAGACGGTCAATCACCTGAAACCGGGTATTGGCTTCGTTTCTATGTGCTGGTTCGTACCAAGCGATGAGACGTTCTAGATTTCGTCTACATTCCTCGTAGTCAGCAGTCATGTCGATACCCATACAATTACGAGCAACTTTCTGGGGAGATTAAGTAGATTCTAAGAAAAAAATCTAACATCGTCATCATGACCCTGACTACCAATGAATAAGCTTCGGGATGCCCCTGCCCAGGATTGAATCGGTATAACGTTCCGCTTAACCCGCCGCAGACAATCTCAAACACGCACAGACAATCCTTCGGCGGTCGGGTTCAAGCGGGTTGTTATGCGGCCATCACTTTTTATAGTCTTAAGGCAATGGGATTCCTGCTGAACGAATAGCCAACTTGACTGCCCCTTTAACTACATCACTCACTGTTGCATCCCCCAGCGATTGCCCCCACTTCAACAACTTATCTTTGACTGTTGAATTAGTTTGAGCCTGAGTTGCCATGTCTTTAGCTACCTGCTCTTGAGCAACTTCAACCGCTACGCCTCGCCTTTGCAACTGCTCGATCAAGTCTTGAATCTGAACCGCTGCATGAGTCAAGTCTTGGCTCATATTGATGTAATTACCCTGAACATATGTTCCGCTATTCGACTCGATGTAGTTGCCACCACCTGTATTAATGTTTCTGTCTCCACTCATAGTACTATTCTCTCCTATTTGAACATTGGCTGCTTGAATTTGATAACTAACCTGGGATGTTGGCGCTGAAAGAAGTCTTTCAAACATCATTGAAAGAGCTGAATCTTTTGCTTTTACCTCTCCTTGCAGTTGAGCTATTTGGAGTTCAAAATCAAAAGTTTTCTGTTCTAAAATCTCCTTTATCCTGTCGCTATTTGCATTTGATGGATGGCTAACTTTAATTGTCACCAAGCCATCATCTAGAATTTTGTACTCTCGAAGAAAAAGCTCCCCACCATATTCATCTAGAACCTGGACATTGGATTCGTTAAAGGCATACGCAAAAGCTTTCCAAGGAACATTATCATAGAAGGTTAACTCAATAATATTTTTGGCAACTTGAAAACGCTTGGAAAACTCTCCTAGATTAAACTCACCTTCGCTTGGGCACCGTTCTTTCCTCCCAGTCCTCAAATAAATGTACTGACAGTCAATATTCTGCAATTTTGTATTCTTGTTAACATTCCAATCTTCTATGCAAACACCTGTGAATTCAGTTCGAGAAAAATCTGCTCCTAATGCTTGAACACGGCACATTTCAGCATTGGTGAGAAATGCTTCCACAAAACTGGCTTCGTTAACATTTGCGCCTGACAATTTAACGTCGATAAGTTTTGCTTGGCTAAGATTAGCTCCTATAAGGAGAGCTTCGCTAAGATCAGCATCCTTCAAGATAGAGTTATTTAGGCTTGAACCACAAAGACTTGCTCTCACAAGTTTCGCATTACTGAAGTCACTATTTACAAGATTTGAATAGTTTAGTTTTGTCTTATTCAACTTTGTTCCTATAAATGTTGCTGCTTGAAGGTTTGCTCTGTTTAAAGTTGCCCCACTAAGTATAGATCTACTAAAATCAGCTCCGCCTAAGTCTGCCTCACTAAAATCAGCTTCACTCAGGTCGAATTCAATAAATCTAGCCCCCCTAAGATTGGCTCTATTGAAATTAATCTCAAAAAAATCTAAATCCCTTAAGAAAATAGTCTTGCCAAGATCAAAATCAGCTAGTGATAAATCAGGAATAACGTCTGGATTCTTCATCCTCCAGCTATTCCAAGCATGAACACCTTGCATAAGCATTGCTAGATGTTCTTCATTAGCCATTGTCAATCTCCTACGCCTTTGGGTCTAATCTAGACTAAACAGACACCTCCTATTTTTCTGCTCTAAGGATTCACTTCTCCCAACGCCTGCAACCTAAAGATGTTGTTTCAAACACGCCTTGCTAGCAACCTGAGGCGGCATAACTACTGTTTATGCTGACTCTCCTACCTAAATTCCGTCTAACACCCCGTAGCAAGGTAGTTAACCAGAATCAAAGTTGCATATCGCCTCCTCTGGGGGTAGTTATACCGAATATTAACCGCATAATAGCCCAAATCGGAATGTTATACAGAACTCTGTCGGGCTATCTACCCGAATTCAGGTGTTATGCCGAATCAAGTCGTGATAATCACCCTCATAAAGGCGTTTAGCCAGATCTTGTTCTGTATAATACGCCGATCGAAGGGGGTTATGCCGATCGCCTCAGCAAATCTTCAGGATCAGTATGCAGGTAAGAGATATAGCACTTGAGACATAAGCACTACTTAACGATCATCCGAAACCCGATCGCCCTTGAGAACTCAAGCAGGATAGTTTGGGGATAGTCGATCGAACATTGGTGCGATCGACTACTTCATAGACAGAGCAGGCAAGATGCCCACCTCAAAATGGTTGGGGCGCACTGCTGTGCGCCCTTACATCTATTGTGTACCCCCAACGTCTGACTTAGAGCGTCATCGATCGCACATAAATTCTCATAATCTCACCGGGTTCTTTGGTGGTGGCTTGTTGGATTTGCGAGAAGGGTAAGGGACGTGACCAGTTTTCGACGCGACAAAAGTCGCACTGGTACAGACGAGCGATCGTGATTTCCACATCATTGGGTTGCCCGATCATCAGGATTTTGACCGATCGCCGGGCAGGGGAAATCAGCCGATCGCCTGCGGGAGGCAGACCGAACAGTTTGTCGGACATGGTTTGTAAATCTCCTTAGGTTCCAGGGTTTGAAGAAACCCTAGAGACTAGCCCTCGTTCAGACAGGGCAAGGAACAGACATCGGGTGCTATGATACACCCTAGCCTGGACTAGCTTGAGTAGTCTGGGTCAGGAGGTTGAGCGTATTGCTTGTCACGGCACGCTTGACCTCCGTTAGAGAATTTCGTCTCCAGGTCATCCAGCTACCCCCCAGGTCTGTGCAACCCAAAAGATAGCTATAGCTGATGAGCGTATCATCAATCGATCGAGTAAATCAAGTCACCATTGCTACGATTGCATCATTTTTGCGATCGCTTGATTTTTCCCTTGCCGATATTAGAATCGTGAATTCCTTCACCAGTCAATCATTTCACCTGTTTAACTGGGCGGGCAAGATGCCCACCTCACCAGGGTTTCAGATAATTCAATTTGCATTCCTTAAACAGATATTAGTCAGATATTAGTTAGATATTAGGCGGGAAGGAGCCTGATCAAACGCTGAGGCGATCGCACTCCAGGCAGGTTTACGATGGAGCAGTGAGTCAAGCGGCAGGGGACGGGGAGCAGCCCCATCTGATCGCGGACGAAAATTCGTCAGCCAGGTGTAGCGATCGCTCAATCCCCAGGTCAACACAGCAATGACCGCCGGTTCCTGTAATACCGCATCCAGATAACTTTGGTAGGTGTGCGCAACAGCCAGATCCCGTGGATGAAGGGCGCGAGGTAAATCCTGATCGACCACATCCAGTTCAGTCACCATGATTTTTAATCCCAGGTCTGCCACTTGCCGCAAAAAGTCCCGCAGTACAACCGGATCAAAATCAGTTTCGGCTGCTCGCAAATGAGCCTGCATTCCCAGAGCGTGAACCGGGACACCACGGGCAACTAATGCTCGCAACAGCCGTAAAATGGCTTCCCGTTTCGCGGCATCTCGCGGAATATCATAATCCAAATCGTATTCATTCAGAACCAATAGGGCATTTGGATCGGCCGCGGCAGCGGTGTGAAAAGCAATGTCAATATAATCAGCACCCAACAACCGTTTCCAGGGAGTATCGCGTAATCCATCGGCTCCCTGCCCCACCGGATCGATTGCCTCATTCACCACATCCCAGGAATGCATTTGTCCTGCATAATGTCCGACCACAGTACGGATATGCTCAGTCAAAACCTGCTCGGCATTTTGGTGCGTGACAACCTGATCAAACCATTCGGGAAGGGCTTCATGCCAGACGCAAGTGTGTCCCCGAAACTGCATCCCATGGGCTTGAGCAAAGGCTGCTAACCAATCCCCTCGCGTGAAATCAAACTGCTCTGGAGATGGACGTAAGGCTTTCCACTTCAAATCATTTTCAGGCACAAACAGGTTGCATTCTCGTGCGACCGCCGAAGCAAAGGCTGCATCCTGCTGCATTTTTCGGGCCGTAGAAGCTGCGCCATACAATAGCCCTTTTGCTGCCGCCCGATCGCTCAGGGGTATTGCTGCTTCTAAGGCTGGATCAACCATTGCCATGAATAAGGGATGCGTCCAGGATGGTTTAGCGGTACTCAACCACTGCGTCCCCAGAACAGTAGCAGCAGTTTGCAAAAAGAAACGACGATTCATATTTGCGATTCACTCGTTGGGTTAAAACGATGATCTGCCGAACAAAACAGCTATCCGGCAAATAAAGAGAACCTGAAAGTTTGAGGGTTTTGTTGTCATTGGCAGTTAGAATTTAAATTCACTTAATTTTTTCCATGTTCGTTTTGTAAGTTGAACTGGATGATGAAAGCCAATACCAGCGACCTTTAATGTCAGTATAGGCTTTGTATATTGAGTAACGTTGAATATTGCGACCTGCGGACTATGACGACACCCGCGACCTATGCTCCCCCCGTTGATGCCCTGCTCCGGGTTGGAGACAAATATCTGCGCTCTTACCACGGAAAATGGGCTAATTACCCCGAAATTTATGGTTTTACAGCTGAACATATTCCTGAACTCATTCAGATGGCGATCGACCCTGATCTTAACTGGGCCGATTCAGAAAGTCTGGAGGTTTGGGCCCCCGTTCATGCCTGGCGCACCCTGGGACAACTCAAAGCGGAAGCGGCGATCGAACCCTTGCTGTCTACCTTTAATGAGATGGAAGAGAGCGACTGGTATAGGGAAGATATGCCTGATGTGTTTGGGCTGATTGGCCCGGCAGCACTGGTTCCAGTGAAGGACTTTCTGGCGAACCCAGAGAACGAATTCTATTGCCGTTGGTCAGCCGCTAGTAGTTTGGTCAAGCTGGGCGAAACCTATCCAGAGGTGCGACAGGACTGTGTTGCTGCCTTGGCAGAACGACTGGAGCCGTTTTCTAGAAACAGCCGAGACTTTAATGGCATGATTATTTCTTGCCTGATCGATTTGCGGGCTCAAGAAGCGGCTCCCATCATCGAACAGGCCTTTGCGGCTAAATGGGTTGATACGTCCATCTGTGGCAGTTGGACTGATGTGCAGTGGGAACTGGGGCTGATCTCGCAGGCAGAGGTCTATGCTCGTCGTCATCACGTCGATGCTGAGAGACTTAAATCAAAGCCAGCAAAACCGCGATCGAACTCCACCAAGGGGTTTGGGGCAGGGATATCCAAAAAGTCACAGAAAAATCAGGCCAAATAGTTGGCGAACATATTGGTCAAATATTGGTCAAATGTTGGTCAAATGTTGGTCAAATAGAAAAATCACTAACCCAAAAACGGAATGGATTAGCGGGGCATCGTAGACTGTAAGTCATCGATCGGCGCGAATTCATAGGTACCGCCATCTGCCATTAGCGACAGAAACAAATGACCATCTTGAAGCGTATACGATCGCACATACTCCCAATCTTGGACAATGCGATCGAAAAGTGAACCCGGTGGGCAAAGGGCGCGAGTCGTTGCCAGTGGACCAAACACAAGCTGATGCGGTTCTTCAGATATCCAGGTGCCCCGTCCCCGGTTACAGTCAATTTGCATATTGATCTGACCTGCCGCAGTAAACGTGATCGTGTATTTCGTCGGATCATCGGGTATTAAAACAGTGCCATCACCGCTTTGAAACTGGACAAGCTGCCAGGACGTACCACCCAGATCATTCATTGCATTGGAAGTTTGAGAAGTTAAAGGGGGATGTAAAGTTTGATCATTCGCAACTTGCTCGACGAGATCAAGGCGATCGTTCCAGGGATCCATTGCCATAACTGCACGAGCCTCTAAGGTAAACATCATTAGATCCGGTTGGGCTGAATCGGTTTGTGTCCAGGGGGGCAACCCCTCGCCATTGGGATCGCCGGACTTGGCAAAATTAGCGAAATAGGTATGAAAGAGCTGTGCCATTGCCCGATCGGATTCCGTTACCGCCTCACCATAGCGGGCATCTAACGTATCAAACAGATAGGGCAATTCGCTGGCGTGTTCAGCTCCCAAAACCTCTGAACGCAGGGATTCAGCCACATAGCCGAAGCGATAGAGCCAGGCAGGGTTTCCAGCAGTCCTCATCTGGCGGGCTACGAAGCGGGCGGGTTCGTGCATAGTAATGTCTGCGGCAATGGTAGTGATGACTGCTCCGGGGGGGAGAGTGCCATCGGGATTGTAGGTGACGATCGCCCTTTCCGCTGCCGCACCAAAGAAGGAAAACGGATTTTCTAAGGGCGGAAAAGTAACGGGAAGATCTGCACTGGTCGTGCCAATCAGAATCGGAACGTTAGCTGCTTCACCCTGTCGCAGAATTTCTCCTGGCATAGCAGTGATCAGTTCCCCATCAAAAATCGGGCCGCCTGCATAGGTCGGAGGTTTCGTTAGCAATGCCAGCATATTCAGGTCGCCATTGACCTGTTCGGCTGGTAAAGCTTGCAGGGCTTCCAGAGCTTCAGTTCCGTCAGTGGTAATCCCCACACTTCGGGCAAACTCAATGCCGCTGACTTCAGCCGAGGGCAGTTCTGGAGTGCCTTCCCTCAGGTTTCGCAAACTGCCCAGAAAGGTTCGTCCACCACCGGAAAGAACGATCGCCTGGTGAAATAATCCCTGCGACGCTGGCGAGGTGAGGTGATGCATTACGGAAATGCCACCCGCCGATTCTCCCATCATTGTCACCTGATCCGGATTGCCACCCAAGGCACTGATATTACGCTGTACCCATTGCAGAGCCGCAAGCTGATCCAGTAAGCCGTAGTTGCCAAGCAACCCTTCTTCAGCAGCCGTTAGGGCAGGATGGGCAAAAAATCCAAGCCGCCCCAAACGATAGTTGAAGCTCACAACGACTAACCCCTGCTGGGCAAAGGCACTGCCATCATAGATTTCTGCCGCTGCACTGCCATTGACAAACCCACCTCCATGAATCCAAACCAAAACGGGTAAGGGTTCCTCTAACCCAATCGCCGCAGGTCGCCAGACATTCAGCACCAGGCAGTCTTCAGACATCGTGCCACCACTGGCAGCCGCATCCCCTGGTAAGGGAAGCTGAATGCAGTCATCACCATACTCGATCGCCGGACGAACCCCCTCCCAGGGTGCAACAGGCTGGGGAGCCTGCCAGCGCAATTCATTAACCGGCGGAGCAGCATAGGGAATTCCCTTAAAGGAAAGCACCTCCCCAGTCACAGAACCTTCGATCGCACCGCTATCCAATTGAACGATTGAGTTGCCCCCTTGCCCTGACGTTGGAGGAGTAGAGACGATCGCAATTAAAATGGATATGATAATTACGATCGCATATCTGCGGTTCCTCATTTGTGGCTTCCTTCTAGCAGCATCTCTACGATCGCAGAGTAAGCTAATTCAAGCCATCAAACGGTATCCTTCCAGATTTTTTTCATATTTCGGAACGGTTGGCTATTGCTTGACCGCCAGAATCTTGGTTACATCTGCCACTGCCTTTACTTCTAGACCAAGCTGGAACTTCAAAGACGGTGGATCAATGAATCCATTTCGGATCAGATGAGGAAGGAAAATATTCAAAACCTGCGATTTCACCGGAGAAAAAGCGATCGATGTCCCCTGTAATCCCTTGAGCGTATTTTGACAATCATAATCAGGACATTGACTGTATAGCTCAACTAACGTGAATTGATCTTGATAAACCTTCTCCGTCAACAACGGCAGGAGGGGATAGAGTGCATTATCAGGAGACTGTTTCACCTGCTGAATTAACTCAGTTTTCCACTGGCTATAGGGCTGTTTTTCAATGGTGTATCCGTAGTAGCGCAACAGTTCAAACAAGTCAGCCAACGGCAAATCCTGCCCAGGGGGTGGGGTGATATGGAAGGTTTTGCCCAACTGTTCTGGCTGGCTGGCAAGATGCACGATCGCCTGGCTGGCATAATCCACTGAAATCATTTGCTCTTTGCAGGTACCAAAATCGGGGGAACATCCCATTTGAATGCAGCCTTTCATGATCCGGGAAATGTAGTCTTTAGGATTGTGTGCCCCTGTTTGACGATGACCCACAATAAACCCAGGACGGTAAATGCTCACTGGAACCCCCCGGCTTCTGGCGAGATTAACCCGCTTTTCTGCCACCCATTTGCTCTGAGCATAGCCATCATCCACCGGCAGGAACGGCAAACTCACGTCAATATCAATCTCTTCATGAACGACTTTCTTCCCAGTGAAATAACCGATCGCCCCAAAAATGCCGATAGTTGAAATGTGGTGAACCGGAATCAGGCGTTTGCGGCAGGCAAGTTTAAGAATTTCCTCTGTTCCTGAAACATTGGCAGCTTTGAGGAGGGAATAGGGTTTGATGAAATCCACCGTCGCCCCACTGTGATAGATTCGATCGATCGTCCCTGCCAGTTCATCAAACTGCTGATTCGACAATCCAAGCTGCGGCTGCTCCAGGTTACCCGGAATCACAACCACACGCGAGTTCAGATCTGCATGGCGAATCTGGTAGTTCTCCAGAATTTGCTGAAGTTTGGTCAAACCTTCCTGCGGGTGAGCACAGCGGACTAAACAGTAGATCGTGGCCTGGGTTTGCAACAGTTCATGCAGCAAAAAGGCTCCTAAAAATCCCGTTGCCCCCGTGAGCAGAATCGATCGGGGTTCATCCACCCAATGCAGTGTTTTCCCGTGGCCAGTCACCTCTGAGGATAAAACCACTTCTGCTGCCAGATCGATCGGGTGGAGCGATCGCGCATGACCTGCCTGGGCAGATTCAATCCATTGGGCTAATCCTTCGACCGTGGGGTTGGCGTAGAACTGAGCGACGGGAACCTCGACTTGAAAGGCATCGGTAATCTGAGTCAGCAACGTGACCGTGAGCAGCGAATTCCCACCCAGTTCAAAGAAATGGTCGCTGACCCCGATCGCCCTCATACCCAAAACCCTTGACCAGAGTTCGACCAGTTGCGCTTCCATGCGAGTACGGGGTGCCCGGTGGACAGCAGTATCAATGCGGTAGTGAGGTTGAGGAAGCTGGCGGCGATCGACTTTACCGGAGGGGGTGAGGGGCAGTTTGTCTAATACAACCAGGGCCGACGGGATCATGTAGTGGGGCAGTTTGGGCTTGAGAAATTCCCGCAGTTTCTGTTCCAAACGGGATGGATTGGAGGCTGCCAGGTGTACTTCAGTCGAATGCAGCACCACATAGGCAATTAACTGTTTGCTGATTCCTTCAGTCACCACAACAACCGCATCCTGAACCGTGGGTTCCTGCATCAAAGCCGCTTCAATTTCAAACAGTTCCACCCGAAAGCCGCGAATTTTGACCTGATGATCCACCCGCCCCACAAATTCTAACTGGCCATCAGACCGTTGCCGCACCCGATCGCCCGTCCGGTAGAACCGATCGCCCGGTGCATCAGGAAGCTGAATAAACCGCTCTGCCGTCAACGCTGGACGATTCATATATCCCCTGGCCACACAAACTCCTCCCAGGTACAATTCCCCGACCTCACCCACGTCTACAGGTTGGAGCAATTCATTGAGCACACGGATTGTCGTTGCTCCGAGGGGATAACCGATCGGTAACTCACCCTGCTTGGTCAGTTCGAGGCTGGATAAATCGCTGACGGTTGCAACCACCGTCGTTTCGGTCGGGCCATAGGTGTTGAACAATTGCACCTGTCCGGCTCGTTGCTGCCAAAGGGCAAACCGTTCTGGCATAGCCCGCTCTCCGCCAATAATCACCAGGCGCAGGGAGTTGGGTAAGACCAGTTTTGCCAGTTCATCGGTCAAACAATGCCAGAAGGCAGTCGGCAAAGACAAAACGGTGATTCCTAAAGCCTCACATTGGGATAAAAACGTTTGAATGGTACTGAGCATGGCATCGGTACGCAATACCAGCGTTGTTCCCCGAATCAACGAACAGAAAATTTCTTCGATCGCCGCATCAAATCCAATGGAGCAAAATTGCAACATTCGATCGGTTTCACAGAGTTGATACTGGGTCGCCGCCGCCTGGGCATAGCTCACCAGCGATCGATGCTCAATCATCACCCCCTTGGGAGTTCCCGTGGAGCCAGAGGTGTAAATTACGTAGGCAAGATGGTGGGCGTTTGTATCGGTAACAGGATTACTTTGGGACTGCGCTGCGATCGTTTCCTGAATTTCGTCCAGACAAACCACTGCATTGACCAGGGAAGCAGAAAATGAAGTGTTTAAATCTTCAGTGCTGTATTCTTCAAATAACCACTGTTGCAGCCCCTGCATGGTCAGAACGACAGTGATTTGAGCATCATTCAAAATACCAACTAATCTTTCTCTGGGATAGGTCGGATCAAGGGGTACATAAGCTCCTCCAGCTTTTAAGACAGCCAAAATCCCGACAATCAGGTCGATCGATCGATCGAGGCAAATGCCCACCAACACCTCCGAACCCACCCCCAGACATTTTAAATAATGGGCGAGCTGGTTGGCGCGGATATTGAGTTCGTCATAAGTCAAAGCCTCTTGCTGATCAGCCACAGCCAGTTTTGCTGGAGTTTTCCGCACCTGGGCTTCAAACAAATGATGAATGCAGACCGCATTGTTGCAGGATCGCTGATGATCCGGGCGGGTCGTCAAAGCGAGGGCTGGTTGAATCTGTTTACTATCGCCGATCGCTGCTTCCGTACTCATAATCAGGCTCCCTCGCTAATATAAATCCTTGGAATTACGGAACGAGTCAGTATTCGTTCCCTGGAATTGCAGTCTGTATCGCAAAAGTAAGTAGTCTTACTTAAGAGAAATCAACAAATCCTAAACCTTGTGCAACAGTAACTTTACTCACCTCGGTACTCCAGCGTAGATTCACTAGAGTTTGCGAATCCGTAAAATTACTGTACTGCGCAGTCAATATTGAATTTATAGAAATCAGCAACCGTAGAACCTCTCAAACTTAGAAGCTCATAGATTTTTTACAATGTTTTATTTTTTACATATACCGAGCCGCTTGATGGTGCAATTTGACCGTAATAATGCTGAGAAGAGCGAAATAGGAAGCAGGGAAAAGGGAAGGGAAAGGGAACCAGCAAACACCATTTGCCGAAATTTTGTATTGGAATGCGCTGATTCTCGACTCTACGCGATATAGATCATGTAGACCCTTCAGGGCAGTTAGCTGCCGAATTGCTGGTATAACAGGTGCGAGGTTGGATCATGAAAAAGAATCGGTTCTTCTCAATGCTGGGGGTGGGGCTAACGATCGCTACCCTCGGATGGGTGCAGGAAGCCAGTGGGATGATGCAGCTCGAATCGGAGTGGCATAACTGCTTGACTCGTGAGGTCTTTACGCCAGAACAGCAAGCCTGGTGCGATCGCCTAAGTGAACTGGCTCAACTGCCAGAACCTGAGCCTGCCAATGACTCATTTCCTCTGAAAGATACTCTGTGGTATCTGACGAGCTACATCAACGAAGCGGGGGAAACGGTCGCCGCTCAAACCTACATCGAGCCTCCTTCCCTGCTGTTTCGGGATGGGCAGGTGGGGGGCAGTAACGGCTGCAACCGTTTCTTTGGTAGCTATGCGCTGGATGAAAATGGGCTGGATGAAAATGGGCTGGATGAAAATGCGCTATCCATTCAAGTCGGCGGTTCAACCTTAATCGCTTGCCCTGAAGAATTTGCCGCCCAGGAAACTGCCTTTTTAACGGGTCTGACTCAGGTGACCCGGTTTACGATCGCCAACGATGAATTACAACTGCTCAATGCCGAGGGAGAGGCTTTGTTGACCTTTAGCCCCGCTGATCAGCCAAGTCTCACGGGCACCCTCTGGCAGTTGATTGGCTACAACAATGGTCAGGGGGGAGTCGTTTCTCTGATTACAGATACTCGGATCACGGCCACCTTTGACGACGAGGGGGGAATCACTGGCTTTGCGGGATGTAATCACTACATTGCTCCCTATCAGGTGACTGAAACCGCGATCGACATTAGTCCTGCCATCAGTACCCGCAAACTCTGTAGCGAACCCGAAGGGGTAATGGCGCAGGAGACAGCCTACCTGCAAGCCCTGGAAACGGCCATTGTTTTCACGATCGAAGGCAATACTCTGACCTTAAGAACTGATACTGGCGCAACCGCAGCCCGCTTTAGAGCTGAAACGGAAGACTAAACCAGGCAGAATGATTAACAGGTCATTGAATTCCCGATCCTCAGTCAACCGCAGCTTCTAATTCCTGATTTCCTCATTCCTCAGCTTCCCCCTCATGGGCGAACCGAAATTCCCGCCCCGATCGATCGGTGTGAAAGACGTATTCCTGGGTCAACGTCGTCAGGGCAATGCGATAGCCCGGAGTAATCACCTGGGCGCAAACTTCATCCTCGGTAGAAACGCCCAGACAGGCATCTGGCCAATCGACCGCTTCCGCCGAAACAAATAGCACTTCATGGCTGGGAATCCCCGTTTTGCTAGAGACCACGGATTTAAGGTCTTCAATCAGTTCAGCCGGAGGACTGTCTTCCGCTGCTTCTGGGGCAAGGCTGCCATTTTCGGGGGGAACCGTTCCCGGAGAGGCGATCGTTTCCGGGACAGGAGGTGCAGCAGAACCATTGGAGCCTGGTCTACCCAATAGGAGAGTCGAACTACAGGCAATCACCAAACACAGCAGGGCGATCGTCAACCCCACAGATACAGATCGATTCATAAGCCAATGCTACGTCCATCATCGTCATAGCTCCACTTTACTCGGACTATTCCATCTCAGAGTGAGCCATTGCCGGGTTCTCGACTACCAACGGTTCTGGCTCAGTCACAAAGCGTCATGAATTTTAAAGATTTAGTGTGATGCTACGAACACGGTATGATTCAACAGGGATGCTTAAACCACCGTAAACCCCTATCGGTTCGCGTTGTTTTGGTGGTTTTGTGCAGCGTCCTGATGGTCTTCAGCGTTTGAATCCCAAATTCCCATGACGATCGAACCTGCACCCTATGCTAAGTCATCGGTTTCCGCCGGACAAAAGAAACTCTGGATGGCTGCAATTAAGCCACCGATGTACAGCGTCGCCATTATGCCGATCGCCCTGGGAACGGCCGTCGCATATTGGGATACGGGAATGGTGGATCTGAATACTTTCTTCACCTTTCTGGTGTCTGCGGTTCTGATTCTAGCCTGGGAAAATCTGAGCAACGATGTATTTGACTCGGAAACCGGAATCGATCGCAACAAACCCCATTCCCTGGTTAACCTGACCCAAAATAAATCGCTGGTATTCTGGTTGGGCAATCTGTGTCTGGCAGCGGGAATTTCCGGCATCTTGTCGATCGCCTGGAATCAGCAGGATTTCATGATTTTGGCTCTGATCGCCCTGTGCTGCCTGCTAGGGTATGCCTATCAGGGACCGCCCTTCCGTCTGGGCTATCAGGGGCTTGGGGAAATTCTCTGCTTCTGGAGTTTGGCCCCCTGGCGGTATCTGCTGCCTACTACAGCCAAACCCAATCGGCATCGCTGACCAACCTGGCTGCATCGGTGATTCTGGGCATCAGCACAAGCCTGGTATTATTTTGCTCCCACTTCCATCAAGTAGCAGATGACATTGCAGCGGGCAAACGATCGCCGATCGTCCGTCTGGGAACCCAGCGAGGGGCTGCTCTTTTACCCTGGACTTGCGGCAGCGTTTTTGGCTTGACAACCCTGTTTGTCCTGCTGGGCATTTTTCCAATTCCAGTGCTATTGGTTCTATTCGGGCTTTCTCCCGCGCTCCAACTCTGTCGCCATGTCCGTGCTTACCACGATCAGCCGGAACAGGTCAGCAATAGTAAATTTATTGCCATATCGTTTCACTTTTGGAGTGGTTTATTGTTGTGTCTGGGTTTTCTAGCTTAATGGCTTGAGATTGGCTTGATGGCTTGATGGCTTGATGGCTTGATGGCTTGATGGCTTGAAAGACGCAGCAAACCGAAAAATTCCTTGGCACAAAGTGAATTCATCAGTACAATTCAATACTATAAGGAGACAGATGTACAAAGTTGCAGGGTGCAGTGCCGACCGCGTTTTAGCTTGCGCTTTGCTATCTTAGAAACTATCCAGCACCCCTGGTAAGTTTTCGGATAGGGTCTTAGTACTTTTTGATGTGCATACTTCGCATGGAATCGAGGATGAGCCAGCGAAAGACCAGTCTAACCGCCTTTAGACGATCGCCCTTAAATCGATCGCTCTTTCTGTGCAGTCGTTTTACCCCCCCTATGCCCATGACGGAGGCTCTTGTCCGTTAGCCCTCACCGACCGAACGTGCCGGAGGCTGAGGGAAATCACCCAGCCCCCTTGATTCTGCTGCCTAACCATCCGCAAACTGGTGCATCGGTTGTGCCCTCCCCTACACCAGGGTACGAGTCCGAACCCCTCTGGATTACAGATGAACTGTTGTTTAACTATCAACGCTGTCGGCGGCGATCGTATCTAGATGCTTATGGTGACCAGCAGCACTGTGCTTCTCCCAGCGACTATCTGATGAAGTTGCGGCAGGATAGTCTGGCCCATCAAATGGAGATTTTTTCAGAATCGCCAGCCCATCGCCCCGAATATCCCCGGCAGGATTGGGCGGCGGGAGCCAGGGCCACCCTGGAACTGATGGCACAAGGGGTCGATCGAATTGTTAAGGGGGTTCTGCATGTATCGCTGGATAATGGCGTGCATTTGGTGAGCTGTCCCGACTTGCTAATTCGCCAGCCTGGATATTCCCTGTTCGGGGATTGGGTCTATGTGCCGATGGACATTCGGTTGGGCAAACGCCCCAAGGTCGATTATCAGGTGGCCGCTGCGTTCCATGCCTACGTGCTGGCTGAGGTACAGGGAGCCTGGGCTGAAACAAGCTGGTTGATGCTGCGTCAACGAGGTGCCTACGCCGTCAATCTGGTGGATATGCTGCCCAGAATGCAGGAGATTTTGCAGGACTGTATTCATACCCTCCGGCAGGATGAAGCCCCGGAGGTTTTTATTGCCCATAATCGCTGTGATTTATGTCAATGGCTGGGGCACTGTTATGGCATTGCCCAATCGGAACAGCACCTCTCCCTGCTGCCGGGTGTGACACCGAGTCGATACGCTCACCTGAAAGAACTCGGCTTGCTCACCCTGGAAGATTTACACCAGGCTAATCCTAAACTGCTGGAACCCTTACCGGGTTTTGGTTGGCAAGTGACCCATCGCTTGATTCGCCAGGCCCGAGCGACGCTCCACAACCAAGCTCTACCGGATATTCTATTTGCTAATTCCCTGACGGAACCCCTCCTATCCGTAGAAGAGTTACCCACTGCGCCGATCGAGCTTTATTTTGATATCGAAGCAGCCCCCGAACAGAATTTAGTGTATCTGCACGGCATACTGGTGGTCGATCGTCAGTCCGGCACTGAAACGTTTCATGCGTTACTGGCAGAAACCCAGGCGGAAGAGCAACTGATCTGGGAACAGTTATTGGAACTGATGTGGCAGTATCCCTATGCTCCGGTTTTTCATTTTTGTCCCTATGAAGTGCAGACGATGAAGCGGTTGGCGGAACAATACAACACCGATTACAGCTTGATAGAACCCTTGCTCGATCGCTTTGTGGACTTGCATGAACGGGTAACACGGGTAGCCATTCTGCCAGTAGAAAGTTACGCCCTGAAGCCGATCGCCCGCTGGATCGGGTTTGACTGGCGCAACCCGGAGGCAAATGGGGCACAATCCATCTGCTGGTATGCTCAGTGGGTCGGGACAGGCGATCGATCGTTCCTGGAGGCGATTTTGCATTACAACGAGGATGACTGCCGGGCAACCTATTGGGTCAAAAATTGGCTGGTGGAATTCTGTCAGGGCCGCAATGGTTGATCAGGACAGTAGGTAAAGCTTGATCGAGGAAAGGGCGGGCAAGAGGCCCACTTCACAAGATAAAGAGCAGGCGAGATGCTCACTTCACAAGAACAAAGAAAGGGCAGGCAAGAGGCCCACCCCACAAGAGCTATAGTGTGTGATGCAAGGAGATCTTTAAGCTAGTTCAGGGACTTTAGGGATCTTCAGTCCGGCATCCGATTGAGAGTAGGTGCCTAGTTCGATCGAAACGGGTTCCACGTTCCAGATTTCGCGGCAGTACTCAGCGATCGTCCGGTCAGAGGAGAATTTGCCCATGCGCGCGACGTTGAGAATTGACATCCGCGTCCAGTTCTCATAATCCCGGAAGGCCTGGCTCACCTGCTCCTGACAGTCTACATAGGACTGATAATCTGCCAGCAGCATATATTCATCGTGGTTGAGCAAGGAATCGATAATCGACATGAACAACGTCGGTTCCTTGGGTGAGAAGAAGCCCGATGCCAGTTGATCGATCACCTGCTTGAGGGCGGGATTGGAGTTGTAGTAGTCGATCGGTCGGTAGCCCTGCATTTTCAGATCTGTGACTTCCTGAGCCGTTAAGCCAAACAGGAAGAAATTCTCTGCTCCGACTTCCTCGCGGATTTCGACGTTTGCTCCATCCAGCGTCCCAATGGTCAAGGCGCCATTCAGGGAGAACTTCATGTTACCCGTGCCAGAGGCTTCCTTTCCAGCCGTCGAAATTTGCTCCGATAGATCGGCAGCTGGGTAGGCAAACTGTCCCAGCGAGACGCTGTAATTGGAGACAAAGACCACCTTCAGCCGACCGCGCATATCCGGGTCGTTGTTCACCACATCCGCCACGGAGGTGATCAGCTTGATGGCCATCTTGGCCATGAAGTAGCCTGGAGCGGCTTTCCCACCGAAGATCACCGTGCGGGGCACTATCTCCAGATCGGGATTCGCCTTGATCCGGTTGTAAAGGGTGATCACATGCAGGGCGTTGAGGATTTGCCGCTTGTATTCGTGAATCCGCTTGATCTGGATATCGAAAATGGAATTGACATCTACCTCAATGCCGTTGTGCCGCTGGATGTACTGGGCAAAGCTGAATTTGCGATCGTGCTTAATTTGCCGCCACCGGGCGCGGAACTGTGGATCATCCACAAAGGCCTCTAGCTTGCGTAACTCATCCAGATCCTTCAGCCAGCGATCGCCAATTTTCTCAGTGATCAGTTCCGCCAGGGGTGGGTTACTCATCAGCAGCCAGCGGCGGGGCGTGATGCCGTTCGTTTTGCTCTGGAACTTCTGGGGCCACAGTTCGTAAAAGTCCCGCATCAGTTCCTTTTTCACCAGTTCCGTATGCAGCGCTGCCACCCCGTTTACCGTATGGCTACCGACACAGGCCAGGTGGGCCATCCGCACCTGCTTCTCTTCCCCTTCTTCAATCAACGACATCCGCATCAGCTTACCCGCATCCGACGGATAGCGTTGCCGCACTTCCATCAAAAACTCATGGTTGATGGCGTAAATAATTTCCAGGTGACGGGGCAACAGGCGACCAAAGAGGCTAACAGGCCAGCGTTCCAGAGCTTCTGACAGTAGGGTGTGGTTGGTGTAGGCAAAGGTACGCCGAGTAATATCCCAGGCATAATCCCATTCAAGCTGATGTTCATCTAACAGCAGGCGCATTAACTCTGCTACGCCGATCGCTGGATGGGTGTCGTTCAACTGAATCGCGGCTTTATCCGGGAAGGCATCAAAGTTATTGTGCTTGCGCAGGTAGAGGCGAATGATGTCCTGAAGGGAGCAGGAAACAAAGAAGTATTGCTGCTGAAGCCGCAGTTCCCGTCCCTGGGGGGTATGGTCGTTTGGATAGAGAACCTTAGAGATGTTCTCCGAGAAAGTCTTGGCGGCAACGGCCTGAGTGTAGTCTCCAGCGTTAAACACATGGAAATCGAAATCCTGACCGGCCCTGGCCGCCCACAGCCGCAGGGTATTCACCGTATTGCAACCGTAACCCGGTATGGGAATGTCGTAGGGCGTGCCGTAAACCGTAATTCGGGGCATCCAGCGAACGCGGTACTGTCCAGACGCATCGGTGTAGGACTCGGTGTGCCCGCCAAACTTGACTTCCACCATGTAGTCTGGGCGAGGAATTTCCCAGGGATTGCCAAACCGTAACCAGTTATCCGGGCGTTCCACCTGCCAGCCATCCCGAATTTCCTGGTCAAAAATCCCAAATTCGTAGCGGATGCCATACCCGATCGCCGGAATTTCCAGCGTCGCCAGGGAATCCAGGAAACAGGCTGCCAACCGTCCTAGACCACCATTTCCCAACCCCGGTTCTTCTTCTCCCTCAATCAGACTATCTAAAGAAAGCCCAGATTCCTGTAGAGCCTGGTTGATCGGTTCGTACAGCCCCAGGTTGATCAAGTTATTAATTAACAGACGACCAATCAAAAATTCCGCCGACAGATAATAGACCACTTTAGTGTCTTTTTCATAGTAAGCCTGGGCAGTCTTAATCCGACGATGCACCAACCGATCGCGCACGGTATAGGCTAGCGCCATGTAGTAATCGTAGAGGTTTGCGAAGCTTTCATCCTTGCCCTGAATGTAGTAAAGATTATCGGCCAGGGCCCGTTTCAACGCTTCAACCGTTGTTCCGGTGCGATCGTCTTCCACATAAACCCGAAGATCATTTGGCTGAGTGTTCATAAGCTCGGCTCGTTAACAACACTATTTATCTACTGTTCGTTTACTGACCCATCTACTCACCTGTTCAAAGCGAGCCTCATGCATTTCAGGAGCATTGATTTCAGGAGCACTTTTAGGGACACTGCTCATGAATGGTTCACTGTCCGCTGGTTCGATTGGTGCAGATCACCCTAAGCAGGTTTTCAGTATAACGACTGAATGGCTTCTCCCTGGCCAAGCTACATCCTTCCTTAAGATTAGGGGTCTTCAGATCAGGGGTTCGCTCTCGCTGAGTGCGCAGGAGAAATCGTTTGCCCCATCTTATCTAAGAGGTTAGGGGAGTTTTTCCAGAACCGCATAGCATGATGCTGGAGTTACTTTTGTTACCTGTCCCCTTACTGAACCCGTTACTGCTCCCACGGGTGAATGAACGCTTACCTCTAGACGAATCATTACCTGAGATGGTTGCCTCACAGCCATTCTGACCGCAATCTGTTCTGGCACCAATCACGAAGCCGGGGCCTGTTCTGCTGAACTTTCCGGCGCAGCAATCAGCACCACATCCACCCGATCGTCTGCCAATTGACGCACCTCTGCCCGCAGACCTGGGCCAAAAAACCGCTCAATTTTCTCCCGTTTCTGCTGCCAGGTATCAAAACTAATCAAGGGCGAGTCAAACTCCAGCACCAGCCCATAGGCTCCCTCCACTGACTCCTCATGGATACCTTCCAGGACTGGACGCTCCTCATCCGTAGGATCCAACCCCAGGTAATCCAACGAGCTATCCAGATGGGCTTCCTGTCCGTAGCGGTAACGGGTGACATCTTTACGAATCTGATTTTGGGTAGAAGTGGCTTGCGCCTCTCGCAGAGCCAGGACTTCTGGGGTTGTGGGGTTAGAAAAAGGAACGGGCTTCAATTCAGCCGCTTTCAGGGCTAATCCACCCAGGAGGATGGGAATGCCGTAGAAAAAACCCACCAGGTTCAAGGTGGGATTATTCATGGCATAGGCGACAAACCCGACGATCGAGAGCACCCCTCCCACCACTAAACCCAGTGTTCCTAAAGAAATTTGACGTAACATAGTCCATGTGCCCCGCAACTCACTTAGAACCTATCCGAGAACCCCGTCAGGGGTTTTGGATGCCAAAAACTCTAGCGAGTTTTCGGATAGGCACTTAATAATTATTCATCATCTTGTGGAGTTTTACCCATGTCTGATGCCCAAGTAGACCTGAATCAGTTGCGCGATCGGTTCAAATTTATCGAAGGCAAACGGGAAGTGCTCCTGCGCCTCCTGGAACAACCTGATTTAGGAACCTTGAGAATTGATGTCAATCAAGCGATCGAAGAAATTGATGAACTGATCGATGATTTCAAGCGTACCTTCCCAGACTGAAGCCAGTCGCTCAAAATCATCAGAAAAAGTAACGAAATATCACATCATTTCAGTCTCGACTCCCGATGCCCCCTTCTTCCCCTGCCAATCTGCTATAGGTAGAGATTGGGAAATTAACCGCCTGGGAGGAGATCCCCAGTCTTCATCATCAACTATGTCGAACACCTACACTGTCGAAATTCAGCACCAGGGTACAACCCACACCCTCACCGTTCCTGAAACCGAAACGATCCTATCGGCAGCCCTAGCGGCCGGACTGGACTTACCCTTCTCTTGCAGTGCTGGAGTTTGCACCACCTGTGCCGCTCAAATTCTGGAGGGTTCCGTCGATCAAACCGATGGGATGGGAGTTAGCCCGGAACTTCAGGCACAAGGATACGCCCTTCTCTGTGTTGCCTATCCACGATCGGATTTAAAAGTTGAAACTGAGAAGGAAGAAACGGTTTATCAGCTTCAATTTGGGCAATTTCAGGAGTCAAAGGGCAAGCGTCGGTGATGCACACCCACTTCATCACCCTGGAAGTTGAACTGCAAGACTCTCTGGCTCGCCTGCATCAAGGGATTTTGACCGAGCTACAGCGGCAAGGTGAACCGTTGCGGTGGGCAATCACTCATGTGAACCCAGAGCGGCGAATGGTTTCTGTAGAAGCAGTGATTACTACGCCAACCGAGTTTTTGCTTCCAGACAAAGCAGTCAAGCGAGTTTGAAGGTCATGCAGCAGGTTCAACGCCCCTACACCGTTATGCTGATCGTCCCGACGGGAATTGGGGCAGCGATCGGGGGGTATGCGGGAGATGCCCTGCCCGTGGCGCGCAGTCTGGCTCAGGTGGCCGATCGGTTAATTACCCATCCGAATGTGCTCAATGGGGCGCAGCTTTACTGGCCCTTACCCAACGCATTGTACGTGGAGGGATATGGGCTGGATCAGTTTGCGGCAGGAGAATGGGGGTTACGGTCAGTGCACCAGAATCGAGTGGGGCTGGTGTTTGATCAGGGAATTGAGCCTGACTTACGATTACGCCATCTCCAGGCAGCCGATGCGGCGCGGGCAACGCTAGGATTGAACTTAACGGACTATGTAGTGACAGATGCTCCTCTGGGGGTGGAATTAAGAACTGCTGCGTCTGGAGCGACCTGGGGCACAATTCAGCAGCCCGATAGTCTGCTCCGAGCGGTGGACAAGTTAATGACTCAGGCAAAGGCAGAAGCGATCGCCATTGTCGCCCGATTCTCCGACGATCTGGGCAGTGAAGCCCTCCAACTTTATCGCCAGGGACAGGGGGTCGATCCCCTGGCTGGAGCCGAAGCGGTCATCAGCCACCTCGTGGTTCGCACCTTCAAAATTCCCTGCGCCCATGCCCCCGCCTTGCTGCCCCTTCCCCTGGATTCCTCCCTCTCGCCGCGATCGGCTGCCGAAGAGATCGGCTACACGTTTTTACCCTGCGTTCTGGTGGGGTTGAGTCGTGCCCCTCAGTTTGTCGTAGCGAACCCGGCGCAACCATTTTCTGAAAAGGATCGCTCTGAAAAGGGTCAATCGAATTCAGATACCATCTGGGCCGATCAAGTCGATAGTCTGGTCATTCCAGCCACCGCCTGTGGAGGCAGTGCCGTTCTGAGCTTGAGTCAAACCTCGACCCAAATCATCGCCGTATCCGACAACAAAACTCGCCTGGATGTCACCGCCCATCACCTGGGACTCACCGTTACCCCTGCCCACTCCTACCTGGAAGCGATCGGACTGCTCGTCGCCCATAAAGCCGGCATTAGCCCCCACTCCCTCCACCCCAGCCTCACCCATCTTCAACCCCTGCCCAATTGAGAAGTCCAGATTCAAAAGACTATTTCTCCCCCACTCCCCACTCCCCATGTTCCAACTCTCCGATCGCCTCAATCCCCTCCGCTCCAACGTCTTTGCTGACATGGATCACGCCAAGGCTAAGGCAAAAGCCAGCGGTCAACCCCTGATTGATTTGTCCCTGGGCTCATCCGATCTGCCGACTCCTCCTCCTGTCCTGGAGACGATCGCCCAGTCCCTCTCAGACCCGAAAACGCATGGATATCTGCTATTTCACGGGACGCTTCCCTTTCGGCGGGCGGCTGCCCAGTGGTACACCCAAAAGTTTGGCGTTACCGTCGATCCAGAAACGGAAGTTTTACCTTTAATTGGTTCCCAGGAAGGAACGGCCCATTTACCTCTGGCGATTTTAAATCCAGGAGATTTTGCTTTACTTCAAGATCCGGGCTATCCCTCCCATGCTGGAGGGGTTTACCTGGCAAATGGTCAAATTTACACCATGCCGTTACTGGCAGAGAATCATTTTTTGCCCGTGCTGGAGGATATTCCCCTGCCGGTTCTGAACCAGTCCCGCATGATGGTCTTGAGCTATCCCCACAATCCCACCACTGCCGTTGCCTCGCTCTCCTTTTTTCGATCGGCCGTAGCCTTTTGCCAGCAGCACAATCTGGTTTTAGTCCATGACTTTCCCTATGGTGATTTATTTTTTGAGGGCGATCCGCCGCCTTCGGTGCTGCAAGCTGATCCAGACAAGAGCGTATCCATTGAGTTTTTCACGATGTCCAAGTCCTACAACATGGGGGGCTTTCGGATTGGCTATGCGATCGGCAACAGGGAACTCATTCGAGCTTTGCGTCAGGTGAAGGCAACGGTGGACTTTAACCAGTACCTGGGGATTCTAAATGGGGCAAGCACTGCCCTGACTGGATCTCAGGCTGTTGTCCAGCAGGTGATTGATACCTTTCGTCAGCGACGGGATGCCTTTGTTCAGGCAATGCATCAGATTGGCTGGCCCGTTCCAACCCCGACTGCCACAATGTACATCTGGGCCAGGCTCCCGGAACCCTGGACAACAAATTCCATTGGCTTCTGTACCCAATTAGTGCAGGCAACGGGGGTGGCTGTCGCTCCGGGGGCGGGCTTTGGTAAGTCTGGCGAGGGTTATGTCCGGTTCGCGCTGGTGCATGATCCCCAAGTTTTGCAGCAGGCAGTCGATCGCATTGCTCAGTTTCTCTCATCCTAAGATTCTCTTAATTGTGTTTTTCTGGAGCTACGGTATTCTGGTGACGGTCGTAGTTGTGATGGGAGGGCAGCCAGGAGTGGAGCAACGATCGCATCTGATGGGGTTGGCGGTATGGTTAGGCATTGTTGGCATACCCGTTGTTCCAACCATTGCCCAGGAAGCTGCCCCCCTGGAGAACTGGACAGAGATCCAGGCAGAGATCCAGGCAGAGATCCAGACAGAGATCCAGGCAGAGATCCGGCTAGAAGCTCAAACCCCACAAACTGCCCTTTGTCCAGCGGATTTAGAAGATGCGATCGAGGCTATTACTACCCGTGAGGAGTTCCGACGAGGGCACTGGGGAATTCTGGTACAAACTGAAGATCAGCAAACCCTGTATGCTCAGAACGCGGAACGGCTGTTTATTCCGGCTTCTAATGCTAAATTGCTGACCTCTGCCGCCATTTTAGAAACCCTGGGAGCAGACTTTCGGATTCGAACCTCCGTGTATCAGCTAGGCTCTCAATCTGGAGAAACGGTGTTACGAATTGCCGGACGAGGTGATCCCAGCCTGACGGATCAGGATTTGCGAGATCTGGCTCAACAGCTCCGCGATCGGGGGATTACCCGGATTGATTTATTAATGGGTGATGACTCCTACTTTCAGGGGGATGCTACGAATCCGACCTGGGAATGGGAAGATGTGCAGGCGGGTTACGGTACGCCCGTCAATAGCCTGATCCTGAACGAAAATGCGATCGGGTTAACCCTGACTCCTCAAGCGGTGGGACAACCCTTGCGGGTGGATTGGATGGATGCAGCAGAAACAGCGCAGTGGCAGGTCGTCAACCGTTCTGTTACCGTCGATCCGGAAGCTCCAGAGTTTGTTCGCGTTGGGCGCGATTTGAATCAAAACGTGCTGTATGTGGAGGGGCAACTGCGGGCAGGGGCGGAGCTGGAGCGGGCCTGGGTATCGGTTCCGCAACCCGCGCAACGGTTTATGCAGCGATTTGGAGAAATTTTGGCGATTCAGGGTATTCAAGTCCAGCAAAGCCTGATTACCAACAGCCCAGTGACTAACGGTGGAGCGGAAATTGCTGCCGTTGAATCTCCACCTCTGGCGGAATTGTTGATGGAGGCAAATCAAGAGAGCGTCAATCTTTACGCAGAGTCCCTATTGCGTATTCTCGGGGTACAGGCATCCGCCAGCGATCCAACCTGGGAGGATAAAACCGCATTAGCAGCAGGGATCGAGGCGGTAGAAACGGTTCTGACTCAGTTAGGGGTCAATTCAGAAGGCTACGCGCTGGCCGATGGTTCAGGGCTGTCTCGGCGAAATTTGATCAGTCCTGAGGCAACCGTACAAACCCTCCAGGCAATGATTCGCTCCGTCCATGCGCCCCTCTATCGCAGTTCCCTTCCGGTGGCTGGCGTAAGCGGTACACTGCAAAATCGATTTCAAAATACCCCCATTCAAGGCAGGCTTCAGGCGAAAACAGGGGCACTAACTAATGCGATCGCCCTATCAGGATACCTTGAGCCAATCAACTATCCAGCTTTGGTCTTCAGCATCACAGTGAATCAGTACAACCAACCCTTGGGCCGAGTCCAGCAGAGCATGGATGAAATCGTAGAAACCCTGGGTCAACTGACATCATGTGATTGACTGCAAGTGATTGACTGCAAGGATTGAACTGTAACAATCTCCACGAGTTGGGTACAGGCATTTGAGATTGCCAGAAGACAGAAACTGCCAGAGCAGAGGCAATGCATTGAGGAGGTGAATGAAGTGCGCCTATGAAGCGCGGGATGCAACCAGCCGAGATTCAGAAGGACGAATCTGATATTTGACTAGATTTGCCAATTCTTGAAGCTGGCTGATGGCTTCTGCCCCTTCCAATTTCATCAGTTCACGATCGTCACGCATCTCCGTCCAGGTGATGCCATAGTCAGACACCAGAAAACGAATCAGGTGATTTTCACCCAAACTGACCATAAATGAAGCACTACTCATCTGACCACCACAGGTGTAGCATGACGCTAGATATCCTCGCTGCTCTAAGACGGTCGCCAGAGCTTGAAGATTCATAACGAGATCATGTACAAATTGGCGGTGTTGTTCTGCAAGTCTAAGAAACATAACTTGACCTCCTGTCACCACACTTATCACACAATTCTAGATCTTTTTATAATCTCTTAAGCATTTAAAACCTAAACGTGCGATGCAGAGGATGATCCGGACAAATAATTAGGAACACGAAACCAAAGCAATCAACTGAGCTGGTCAGTAAACCAGGCAGTCGTATAAAAGCAATCGGAAAATAACCTGAAGTTAGTTGATTAAAACAATCGTTTCGCCTAGAGTAGCGAACTACTGGCAGCGATACGGTATCAACTACAACAGTCAAGCTTGCTAAACCTGGCTGAGTGACCTCAGCTTAATGAATGTATGCTTTCAGCGTAGCCTGTGCATCTACCAAGCCACCGAATTGTTAAGTATCTCAATTTCTCTCAGCATTCCGATAACTTTTTTTAAACTTTTTAGTCTGGCAAAAAAACACCCATCCGAGGAACGGACGTTCAGATAACATTCGAGAGGGCATTCAGAGGGCATTCAGAGGGCATTCAGAACCATTGGGGGAACGGTTGAGGCATTACAGGGGACTGCTATTTATGCCCAGCTTGATTGGCTTCCCCGAACCTTGCGGTCAGCCCAGGGCTACAAGGACGGGGAATCGAACTCGATCGCACGCAGCTCAAATTAATTGACTTGCCACCAGCCCAGTCCTGGCCCGATGAAGCGTACAATGACCCAGTATGCGACCAGGGCACCAATTCCAATCCAGGCACCGCGGGTACTCCACTCGACAAACTGCTGGGCCTGACTCTTTTTGATTGGCAACCAGGGAAAGATATTTGCTTCTTGCCCGTACTGATCCCCTAAGGTTTCTTTGCGTCGTTTTGAATCACCCATAACTCAAGTCCGCATGTTAATTAAACATTGAATGCTATAGCGTTTCGATCATACCCCGCGCCGAGACGAGATTGCCGCCATTCCAGTGATCTCCGCTCGTGATCCCCGCCCGTGATCCCCGCCCGTGATCCCTGCCCGTGATCCCCACTCGATCGCCTTTCGAGAATCTATTCCCCGATTCCCAACTCCTCCAGAGAGGTAAATAAACAGGCATCCACATAGTTAATTCGGGCAAAGGGACTGAGGGCTGCAAGAACCTGTTTGCCATAGCTGCGGTGATTGACTCGATTATCCAGCAACGCTACCACGCCCTGGGATTCCCGAACTGGAGCGATCGCCCGCTGTAACTCGCTTAAGGCTTCTGGCAGTAAATAGAGCCGGAACCAGTCCTGACGATTGCGCTTGTAATGGGCGACCCGGCCAGCCACCAAAGGTTCTTCCAGGGAAGGCAGCGGTAAGGTTGCAACCACCAGCAAGAATGGGGCGGGCAACACGGCCTGATGCTGTCGCCAGAATTCCCAGCCGGTCACCAGAATGCCATGATCATCCAGACAGGTTTTTTCCACCTGCACCCGCGAACCAAATTCTGCGGCTAAGACTGAGCCAATCTGGGCTTTCAGGGGCACATCTCCCACCAGGATTACCGTTAACCCTTGATTGGCTGTGTTGGTGGCCGATAGAAGAGAGCGGAGTTCCTGCATCAGGACGGGCTGAAACTGAGGGGTATTGGGCATGGGTAGCCCATCAGGCAGGTAAAGTTGAACCAATTCTTGCTGGCGATCAAGGGAAAATTTCAGGCTGGTTAAGTCTTCCAACAGTCCAAGGCGTTGGCGATAGATTTTAGCTTCTGGATCCAGATCTAACGCACCACCAATCAGGACGACAGGCTGCTGGGGCCAAACCGGGGTCAACGGTTTAGACACATCTGCCGGACAGCAAGATAGGGAAAATTGCCCCTGGGATCGGTTCACCTCTGCCCACAGTAATTGACCAGCTTGTTGAAATACCTGGTTGAACTGCTGCCAGGAGTCCGATAGGGGACAGGCGATTTCTGCTCTACCTGATTCCCCTGATTCCCCTGATTCCCCTGATTCTCCTGGCTCCCTTCCCTCCCCTAATTCCACCAACTCTGGCTGCGGACGGGAGGTGGGCAGAATATCAAACAAATGCTCTAAAATTTCTCGTTCCTGTGGCTCCACCAAATAGCAATCGTAGGGATTAGCAGGATGTTGAAACAGCGATCGGGTAAGTTGAACCCGCACATCTCGAATAGTGTTGGCGTGGGCTGGGCAGGCTGCCATCAATTCATCCCAATCCTGGGGGCGAATCGAGTAAGTTAATACGTCACGAGTCCAGGATTCCAGATCATCCACTCCGTCAATCACCGTGGGAATATGGGCGGGAAATCGACCTTCTCCCTTAAGGCGATCGGACAACCAGGATTCAGGAGTGGTGAGCAAAAGTCCCTCAAAATCTTTTAACCAGCGATCGCCTGTACGGATGGCCCGCCATTAGGAATCCACTGACGCAGCCGCGGAATTTCGACCATCAGCAACCGCTGCTGCACCGCCTCCGTTGTCACTAGAATGGCTGACCCTTCCCAAATTAGCAACGGCATCAGATAGCTTAAGCGATACCGCCCGTGATACCCAGAGGGGGATCCGGCTTGGAGTAAGGCACTCCGCCCCAAGCGCAGAGCGCGGGCAACCAGGCGGGCCATCGTCAGATGATGATGCCAGTAGGGTTCCCCTTGCTCCCGCAGGAAGGCTCGGAGTTGTTGATGGACTTCTACCTCAATCACGAGCGTTATCTCTCGATCACTAGATGAACTTCATTGTGACACAAACATCAGAGGGGGTCAGGGATCATCAAGGATCTAGTAAAAGATCTAGAAATCAAGATGGGATTGGCTCCAAAAGCCCCCCGTTCAATGGTTAGATTTAAAGTCTAAAATCCAACATCTGAAATGCAAAATCAATGAATATTGGCATTGTGGGCTTGGGGCTGATTGGCGGCTCATTGGCGATCGACTTACGAGCTAGCGGTCATACGATTCTGGGAGTCAGTCGGCGGCAGGAAACCTGTCAACAGGCAGTCGCACGGGGCATTGTGGATGCAGCCAGCATTGATTTAGCCACGATGGCAGCGGCAGATGTGGTATTTCTCTGTACCCCCCTAGGGGCGATCCATGCCACCGTCCAGCAACTGCTTCCCCTGCTCCCCTCTACAACGGTCGTCACCGATGTGGGTTCAGCAAAAACAGAAATTGTTCGATCGATCGCACCACAATGGCCTAACTTTGTTGGCGGGCATCCTATGGCTGGAACGGCAGAAAGTGGCTTAGATGCAGCTTTATCAGGCTTATTTATCGATCGCCCCTATGTCCTGACTCCTATTGACTCTACCCCAGAGGCAGCCGTCAAGCTTGTGACGGATATCGTTGCGCAATTGAGATGCCGGATCTATCGCTGTACACCGGAAGATCATGATCGAGCCGTTGCCTGGATTTCCCATTTGCCTGTGATGGTGAGTGCGGGGTTGATTGCTGCCTGCATGGAAGAACCCAATCCAGTGGTACTGGAATTAGCTCAAAGGCTTGCCAGCTCTGGTTTTCGAGATACAAGCCGTGTGGGGGGTGGCAATCCAGAATTGGGGGTGATGATGGCAACCTATAACCAGCAAGCGTTAGTCCAGTCCCTCTACGCTTACCGGGATCAAGTTGATCGATTGATTTTGCAGATCGAGCAAGGAGAATGGGAAGCTTTGGCCCAGTACCTCGATCGTACCCAGCAGTCCCGGACTCAATATCTTTAGAGCCTGGTTTGTTGATACAGTCCTTTAGAACTGGCTCTGGTCAAACTGGTGCTGGTAATTGCGATCGAATAGATGGTTAATTGGCAGGCAAGAGGCCTGCGCTACGGATTTCTTTACTACAATACCTGGTCTTCACTCAATCGCACCTTCTCTACCCAAAGATAGAGTTTTTGAGAAATCTTTGGCAGATGTCTAATAATCACATTAAGTTATTCCACGATCGCCCAATTCATCGATTAGGGTGGTAAAGATGACTGGACTCATGGATCGCAGCATGAGTCCTCAGTAAACCCAAATACAGGGGGAAATGTTATGACAACACAGGCAAAGCAAGGTGACACCGTTGCAGTGCATTACACTGGCAAATTGGACGATGGCACTGTGTTTGACTCGTCTGAAGGACGGGAACCATTGCAGTTTTCCATTGGCGGTGGCAATTTGATTCCTGGATTTGAGCAAGCGGTAGTCGGAATGGCTCCTGGAGAATCCAAAACAGCCACGATTAACGCTGATGAAGCCTATGGGCCATACTATGAAGAGAAAGTGTTGGTCGTCGATCGCCAGCAAATGCCAGATAACATTCCAATGAATGTTGGGCTAAGACTTCAGATTCAGCAGCCTTCTGGGCCAGCGATTCCGGTTGTGGTAACGGATGTCAACGATGCGCAGGTGACGTTAGATGCGAATCACCCGTTGGCTGGTGAGGATCTCGTGTTTGAGATCCAGCTTGTTTCGATTACTTAAAGTTATCAAACTATCCTTAAATAGCGAAGTGTAGAGAGGGCGAGAGGTTGAGAAGTGGAGAAGTTGCTCCAGATTCTCATCTCCCCCTCTTTTTGAGTACTGTTCTTTTTGAGTACTGTAGAGGTATTCCGAAAAGGGCATAGTTGACATGAGCGATGATCAATAATCCCAGTCAATCAACCATTCACACTGATCTAGTTCTCATTGGTGGCGGCCATAGCCATGCGATCGTCCTCAAGCAATTTGGCATGAATCCGATTCCCGGTGTGCGAATCACCCTGGTAACAGACGTGGCCCATACGCCCTATTCAGGAATGCTGCCAGGGTATGTAGCAGGACTATACAGCTTTGACGAGTGCCATATTGATCTACGTCCCCTCTGCCAGTTTACCCAGGCGCAGATGGTTCAAAGCCGCGCCGTTGGGTTAGATCTGGAAAAAAAACAGGTTCTGTTCGCCGATCGCCCACCCCTGGGATTTGACTGGTTGTCAATCGACATTGGCAGTACACCCGCCGCAACAACGATTCCTGGAGCTGCCGAATATACCATTCCCGTTAAGCCCATCTCCAAATTTCTCACCACCTGGGATCGGTTGGCTCAAACCGTAACAGACAACCCCACCCATCCCCTTAAGCTGGCGATCGTCGGTGGTGGAGCCGGAGGTGTAGAACTCACCCTTGCGATTCAGTCCCATCTCCAGCGGATTTATCAACAGGCCAACCAACCCGCATCCAATCTAGAACTCCACCTATTTCAACGTAGCGATCGACTGATCCCAGAACGCAGCCATTGGGTGGGCGATCGACTGTTGCGAATTTTGCAAAAGCGGGGCGTGCAGGTACATTTGGAAGAAACAGTGCGGACGGTAGAGAGTAAAAATCAAAAATCGGGCAGCCAAACCCACGATCGACAATCTCCCCGCTCCCCCCTCCCCACTCCTTGTAGGGGCGAATTGCAATTCGCCCCTACCCGACCTCCCGACTCCCGACTCCCGACTCCCCCCTCCTCCCCCCTCACCCTCCACTGCGAATCCAACTTCAGCACCACTTTTGACCACATCTTTTGGGTGACTCAAGCATCGGCAGCTTCCTGGCTGAAGGAATCCGGTTTAGCCACAGACGATCGCGGCTTTATTCAAATTACCGACACGCTCCAGTCGGTATCCCACCCTCAAGTCTTTGCCGCTGGCGATGTAGCCACAATGGTGAATCATCCCCGTCCCAAGGCTGGAGTGTTTGCCGTCCGTCAAGGAAAACCGCTGTACCAAAACCTGCGTCGGGCCCTGCTCTCCCAACCGCTGCAACCCTTTTCACCCCAAAAGCAATTTTTGATCCTGATTGGCACCGGCGATCGATCGGCCTGGCCTCTCGCGGCTGGTTAGGCTTGGGGCCGTACTCCTGGATCTGGATCTGGAAAGACCGCATCGATCGCGCCTTCATGGAAAAATTCAGCGATCTCCAACCAATGGGAACCCCACCCCCCTCAAAAACCCCTCACTCCTCACTCCTTGGAAGGGCGAATCGCATTCGCGCAGCGACTCCGAAGGAGTTATCGCCCCTACCCGACTTCCCCACTCCCCACTCCCCACTCCCCACTCCCCACCCCATGCCCTGCGCTGGCTGCGGCTCCAAGATTGGCAGTTCGGTTCTGGAACAAGTGCTGGAGCGAATTCGGCAGGAACAACCCAGTCGATCGCCCCGTTCCGATATTCTGGTGGGCTTAGATTCAGCCGATGATGCGGCGGTGGTCACAGTTCCGGCGGGACGGGTGATGGTGCAGACGATCGATCAGTTTCGATCGTTAATCAATGATCCCTATGGGTTTGGGCAAATCTGCGCCAATCATTGCCTGAGTGATATTTATGCAATGGGAGCCATTCCCCACAGTGCCCTGGCGCTGGCCACCATTCCCTACAGCACGGAGTCCAGGCAGGCAGAAACCCTGTATCAACTGATGTCTGGAGCCATGTCGGTACTGGCTCAGGCGGGGGCTGAACTAATTGGCGGGCATACGACGGCAGGAGCTGAACTCGCCTTTGGGTTGTCCTGTAACGGACTGGCGGAACCCGATCGACTGTGGCGGAAAGGGGGAATGCAGGCAGGACAGGTGTTGATTCTGACGAAACCCCTGGGGACGGGAACCCTGTTTGCAGCGAATATGCAACTGCGGGCCAAGGGTCGCTGGATTGAGGCAGCCGTGCGATCGATGGTGCAGTCCAATCAAGCTGCTGCTTTTTGCTTAAAAGAGTACGGCACAACGGCTTGTACCGACATCACTGGGTTTGGCTTGTTGGGACATCTGCTGGAAATGGTGCGGGCGGATGGGGCGGCGATCGAACTGGATTTGAATCAATTACCCATCCTCGAAGGCGCGAAGGAAACCACCCAGCAAGGGATTTACAGCTCTCTCTATCCCCAAAACCTCAAGGCTGCTCGCTTGATTACCAATGTCCACGAAGTACAGCATCATCCGTTGTACCCTCTCCTGTTTGACCCCCAAACCTCCGGTGGTTTGCTGGCTGCGGTTCCAGGCGATCGAGCTTCAGACTGTCTCACGGCGTTGCAAGCCGCAGGCTATCCCTACAGCAGAATCATCGGCACAGTTCGCCAGGTCAATACAGAGCCAACGGTTCGGCTCAAAGCCTAGTCACCAAACCCTCCTGCCCCTGGAGCTACCCTATAATTAGGACACAATGAGAAGCACCCGCCCCAGGAAAATTGCCTGTGGGTGAAGGGGGACGTTCAATCCAATTGGCGTTTGAAAGGCAGATTGCGATGGTTCTCTCGACGACTCAAATTCAGACTGATACCTGGGTCAAGTCCACCTGGGAAGCCTTTGCCGCAGCGATGGCAGACCCTCAGTATGAGGAAGGCAGCGGCTACTTCGATCAAGACCACATGAGGATTGAGATGGCTCCCTTAGGTGCAGGGCATGGGCGACAAAATTCTGTGATTTCCAAGGCGGTTAGCCTGTTTGCGATGGTGAACGGACTCCGCATTGCCGAGTTCATTAATTGCAGCTTTCACAAAACGGGAGAGCGCGGTTGTCAACCCGATCTGGCTTTTTACATCGGCGCAGACTTTCAACTCCCACCCCAGGATAATTCCCCGATTGATGTGAATCGGTTTGGGCCACCTACCCTGGCGATCGAAGTTGGAGCCAGTTCCTTTAAGGATGACCTAGGGGCAAAGCGACTACTCTATGAGCGGTTGGGGGTGGCGGAATATTGGGTGGTGAATGTAGCGGAACAGGATGTAATTGCTTTTGCGGTGGCGGATCAGCGCAGTGGCGAAGTCCAGTCTTCCGGGGTATTGCCGGGGCTGGATATCACTCTGGTGGAGGAGGCACTGATCCGATCGCAGCAGGAGGATGATAGCGTTTTGATGCGGTGGCTGATGGAAAGGCTGAATATCAACTAAATCAACTCAACTAAATCAACTAATCCGTCTGGACTTGATCAACCATTCCGTACCCTGATCAACTTCATCTTTGGGTTTCATGCGTTCTCTCAGTTTCAAATGGTTCCGCCACCTGCGAATTGCAATCGCAGTCCGGACGATCGGCGAGAGATAACCACTGGGCATTTCTTCCTCCGCCGATAGGGGACGCGGTTGGGACACCAGACAGTCAGCCAGATTATCTAGATAAGGTTCTAGCTCCAGAACCCGCAGCACTTCTCCCGCCGATTGATACCGATCCCTGGGGGAGATTCGCAGCATCTTTTCCAGAATTTTGCTGAAATACTCGCTAATGTCCACGTATTCCTGCCAGCGCACCTCGCCCGTCGTCACGTCGTAGTCAAACTCCATCGGCGGTTTGCCCGTCAGCAGGTAAAGACAGGTGACTCCTAGGGCAAAAATATCGCTGGCGTAGGACGGTCGCAGGGCCAGTTGCTCAGGGGGGGCAAAGCCAAGGGTGCCAACAAAGTGAGTGGTTGCACCGCGCTGGGTATTGGTGGTTTCTCGAATAAATTGTTCCTTAACCGCGCCAAAGTCAATCAACACCAACCGGCCATCGTCCTGGCAGCGAATAATATTGGGCGGCTTGATATCTCGATGGATCACCTGATTTTGGTGGATGTATTCTAAAACGGGCAAAATTTCCAGCAAAAACCGTTTAACCTGCCCCTCACTCATCACACCATGTCGCTTAATTTCACGGGCCAACGTTCCGCCCCGAACGTATTCCTGTACCAGATAGAACTCATCTTCTACCTGAAAGTAGTCCAGCAGGCGAGGAATCTGGGCATGGCTCCCTAACTGGCTTAAAATTTTGGCCTCTCGCTCGAACCGCTGGCAGGCGCGCTTCAGCACCACAGGGTTGTTCACCTTGGGACAGAGTTGCTTGATGACGCAGAGGGGATGACTGGGTAAAGCCATATCCTCAGCCAGGAAGGTCACGCCGAATCCGCCGCGTCCCAGGGTGCGCATAATTTTGTATCGATCGCGGAATAGAACCTCAGAGCCACACATTTGGGTCAGGTGCGGCTGGCGTTGAGGCTCAAGGCGCGGGGTATCTGCTTTGTCAACCGATAAATCCATTGGTGATTAAAGGAGTTGGACAAGGAACGTCAGGGAATGAGTGACGGATGAGAGCAGGAACGGGTAGAATGCGCGGCCTCAGGGCAAGAGATAGGGAGGCAAATGTGAAGATTGATAAAAACAGAGTATTAAGCCTAAGTTGTTGCGTTCCCTCTGATGCAATTCTGCGGTCTTGACAGGCAATATAGCATCCGTAATTACTTTGACTCTGTAAAGACAGGATAAAGAGTTTGTGTAAATAATCCTGTAGCCCTTGCCACGCTTGATGCTGGATGTCTCAGTAAATCTACATGGAACGGATACCGCATCCGGATACTTTAGGATGATGGATTCAATAACTTGTAGAGTACAGTGTTCTACCTTCCTAACTGGGCGGGCAAGATGCCCACCCCACAAGAATTTTAGATTATTCAATTTGCATTCCTTATTGCCAGAATGCAGTGGCATCGTAACCTAAATCAGACAACATCTGACGGAGCAGGGGCAAACTCAGCCCGATCACATTACTGTGACATCCTTCAATTTTTTCAACAAATAATCCGCCCCGTCCCTCCAGGGCAAAGCTTCCGGCACAGTTCAGGGGTTCTCCGGTTTTGGCGTAGGCGGTAATTTGTTGGTCGCTAATCCAGGCGAAATAAACGCGCGTGATCTGATTGCGCACCAGGGTCAAGTTCTGCACCTGATCGATCAGAACGTGCCCGGTATATAGCTCGCCGACCTTCCCCCGCATTTGCTGCCACCGCTCGATCGCCTCTGCTTCATGATCGGGTTTGCCGTAAATCTGTCCCTCCAGAGCCAGAACTGAATCACAGCCCAAGATCAGGGAGTTGTCGAACTGAGGGGCGATCGTTTCTGCCTTGCCCTGGGCCAGGGTTTCCACAAGCAGTTTGGGGTCAGTCAGCTGGATCTGATCCTCATCAAAGCGGCTGGGACAAACGATCGGTTCAATCCCCACCATCTGAAGCAAACGCCGACGGGCTGGAGAGGCAGAAGCCAGAACAAAAGGCGGTAAACCCATAACAAAATCAGGTTGGTGACTCCAAGTTTGTTATATCACTTGAGGGAGTGGGGAGTGGGGAGTAAGGAGTGGGGAGTGGGGAGTGGTAGGGGCGAATCGCGATTCGCCCTTACAAGGAGAAAGGTAGGGGCGCACAGCCGTGCGCCCTCATGAGTGAGGAGTCGGGAGTGAGTCAGCACCAGAGCCAGTCCAGGTTGAGGGTGAATTCGGGGAGGATGGTTTCTCCAGAGAGGGTTCCGGGGGATTGCAGTACTTCGATCGCTTGTCCGGGTCGATAGATTTCTGCTTGATTGTCTTCAGGGTTAAGTAGCCAGCCCAGTTTTGCACCACTGCGGAGGTATTCCTGCATCTTTGCCTGAAGCAAAATCAGGTTATCACTGGGCGATCGCAGTTCCAGCACAAAGTCAGGGCAGATGGGGGGAAACTTGCGCTGTTGTTCTGGGGTAAGGGCTTCCCAGCGAGACTTTTCTACCCAGGCCACATCTGGCGATCGTTCTCCTCCGTTCGGCAGCCTAAAACAGGTGGAGGAATCAAAAACAACTCCCAATTTGCTGCGTCGATTCCAAATCACAAAGTCAGCGGCGATTTCAACGTTATTCTTTCCAGTTTCTCCGCCTGGGGGCGACATGACCACCAGTTCTCCGGTAGAGGTACGTTCAAATTTGATGTCCGGGTTGGCCGCACAAAGTTGCTCAAACTGATCGGTGGAGATACTGGTAATGGGGCTGAAGTTGATGGTGAAGGCTGTCAATGAGCTTACCTCCTAGGCGACTAGATTTGGCTTGAGGTTAGATCGTGATGAGTGTCAAGCTTGTATGTCTAAACCACCGCAGTTTTTTAGGAGCTGATAAAAAGTGATGAACTGGGCAGGCAAGATGCCCACCCCACAAGACAAGCCCACAAAAAGTAATTGAATACGCTTGATCTTTCCCAGGCGTATCCTTTATGCTGTTGCGATGCTGGTTTTTTCTCCCAGAACGAGCCAGTTTGCTAAACCGCGCTTAAGGTGAGGTGTGACGCTGATTAGGGAAGCCGAAATCAACCCTAACCAGCTAACCTAGCTCTCTGACAGTACCAGAGTGCAAGGCTGTTTGATTGTAGATCATTCCTGTTTGTGATGGGTCTGCGATCGGCAGTCTCGCTGATGCATGACGGAGCTTGGGGGCTGTTCTTGGACAACTCTTCACGCCTTAAGCCTTTCTTCCTACATTTATCAGCGAGGAATAGAATATGTCTTCAGAGTTCAATGAACTGCTGCCCGTGGCGCAAGATGAGCGGGTACAAGTTTGGATTGTCGGTACGCGGGATCAGGTGATTTTCACCATGAATGAATTCTACGTCCGGCGGATCGCAACCGATCGAGTCCAATTCACCCCGATCATTCCCGCTCCCTTTGCCACCGGAAAATACATGACGGTTTTGGTGAGGTAGAAGGCAAGAGGAAGGCAGAATCCTGGATTGCGCTCCTAAGGAATGCAAATTTAATAATCTGAAATTCTTGTGGGGTGGGCATCTTGCCCGCCCAGTCAACAAAGAAAACCGTTGCAGGTTATTTAACCCATGATCCTAAGAAGGGAACCCACCCCTAAGTCCTCCCAAGAACCCACCCCTAACCCCTCCCAGGAGGGGAAACTCCGGAGAACCTTTGCTCAAAAAGGAGATACTCCCACAAATCCCCTCTTGGGAGGGACAGGAGTGGGTTGGCTGCACGATGCGACAACAGTGGGATGCGATCGAGGCGGTTGACTAAACCAATCCCCTGGATAAAAAAGGGTTCTACTGGAAAAGGGTCATGGTTTCTTGCTCCTTTTCCTGACCCTTTCCCTTCTTTCTGCTTTCGCGTTCCCTTGCTTTTTTCCCTCTTCCTTCTTCCCTATTTCCTAAACAGGTTCTCTCACTCGCTCACCGGTTGTGGTGACAGGAGGAACAGCGAATACCGAACTATACACCCAGCCCGCCAGAATTGCCCCGACGATCGGAGCTAACCAGAATAACCAGAGTTGACCAAAAAGGGCCAGGTTATTGCCAAAAATACCCACGATTAGGGCAGGGCCAGTACTCCGAGCCGGATTAACAGAAGTGTTTGTGACTGGAATACTAATCAGGTGAATCAGAGTCAGGCACATCCCAATTGCCGCTGGAGCAAAACCCACCGGAGCACGACCGTCTGTGGCTCCCAAAATCACAAACAGGAAGATAAAGGTGAGCAATATTTCAATCAAAAAGGCAGAGAACACTCCGTAGCCGCCGGGTGAATGGTCGCCAAAGCCATTAGTCGCCAGAGGATTGGAGCCAGAAAAGTCTACCGGGCCGTTACCGCTGGCAATAATATAGATGACTAAAGCCGCGACGATCGCCCCAATTACCTGTGCCAAAATGTAGGGCAGCAATTCAGAGCCAGGAAATTTCTTGCCCGCCCATAACCCAAAGGAAACAGCTGGATTCAGGTGACAGCCCGAAATATGGCCGATCGCGTAGGCCATGGTCATCACCGTCAAACCGAAGGCCAGGGATACGCCCAAAAAGCCTAAACCAAAAATGTTGGATGTATCGGGAAATTCTCCGCCGTAGGGGAATTGGGCAGCCAGAACCGCACTGCCGCAGCCGCCAAATACTAACCAGAATGTACCGATAAATTCGGCAATACAACGTTTTCCAAGTGGCATATTACTAAAACTCCTTGCAAGTTTTGAGATGAAATCAACAAGCTCAAACCAAAACACCCTGTCGAGCCATTGGTTTCAACCCAATCTCGATCACATGGTGAAATGTGGCTTTGAAATTAATGAGCTTGCAAAGTCGCGGACGTAGAGCAGAACGACACTCAAAATTTGCTTAAAAAGCGCGAACGAATCAGATAACTAAACGGAACGTCTTACTAATGTAGATCGATTTCCAGAGCGCAGGCAGCTTGCCTACGAAAGTGAGTCAACCCCACCACCACAAAAAACAGGATGCACCTTAACTAACCTGAAATCCAACGCATTTCATTTTACGTGAAGCATCATAACTGAAAACTCAATTATTTTGAACCATTGGGCCGCCAGGATGAGGTTGTTCACCCGAAAGGGAAGTCTGGTATGTCAATTGCCCATCGATTGAACTTTGAAGAATATTTAAACCATGCCCGGTCTATGAAGTTGCCCTGTGAGCTAGTAGATGGGAAGTTGGTCGATATGGGTTTGGGGACAGTCCGACATGGGGCAATCGCCAAGTTTCTGGAGCAAGTTTTTGAGGGGGAAAGCGATCGAACGCTTTATTAGGAGAGAGCTTGACCTGATTGACTGACAAACGTTGTGTGCCCTCACCCCCAACCCCTCTCCCTTTGGGAGAGGGGAGCGATTCACTTTTTCAGTTCCCTCTCCCCTCGGGAGAGGGCTAGGGTGAGGGCTTTCAGGGTCTTGACTGAGAAGTTTTGTCAGTCAACAAGGAGCTTGACACGCTGTGACCTGGCATTGAAGCGTTTGGACTGGCAGAAGTAAAGCTTAAATCATTGTTAAGGAGCTACCCAGATGAAAGGAGGGGATAAATGGGTAGATCACCCCTTCTGCTCAATTCAGCATTAAGGGACAATAAAATTACTTTCAAAACCGCTGGCACCTTTATTAGGCTGGTGTTTAATAATAAGCAAGCCTGAGGCAAACGCCTCGGGCTAATTTTGTTTTTGCCTATGTTCATTCTGGTGAGCCTGTCTGTCCTTACTTGAGTGATCGAAGCGCACCCAACAGTTAGCCCCCTGTCCAAGAAGGTCAAGGGGGCAAGAGAAGATAAATATAACTTGAGTTCGTTATCAGCGATTAATGTAATGTGATTACGCCGTCATTGCTCCAGGGGCAGGGAAGAAACTGGCTTCAGGTTCTCCAATGACAACACCTCGATATTTCAAAGCTTTAGTGGGAAGGGTAGCAACCGCATTCGATTTCATGACAGAATAGTTGACTCCACGATAGGTCGCAGTCATGCCACTATCCACTGTGGTCGTGAACGCTGGAGCGATGTTGTATTGAGTTCCGCGATAAGTGAGTTGCATAGTTATTTTCTCTAAATATGGGGGATTGGAGCAGGGAAAGGACTGGGGGCTTGGTTCATCCCGTTTCCTTCAATGCTCTGACTCTACCTACACAGCCCTTGCTGCACATTCCATAAAGATGCTCTGTTTTCAAGATGCTCTGTTTTCTCTTGGAGGGAAACGCGACGGCATTGAGCCATTCTCAGTAGATCACAAACCCTGTTGAGATCCCCCCTAGCCCCCCTTAAAAAAGGGGGAACCGAGCCGAAAAAGGTTTGAAGTCCCCCTTTTCAAGGGGGATTTAGGGGGATCGAACGCAGGCATTGCCGTGAACGCAATTCATTTTCGATCTACTGATTCTCATCGTTTAGATGTTGAACCCATAACATTTAAAGTCCTCCCTGGTAGGCTACTTAACAGTTCCAGGGGTGCATTACCCACTACATAAGTTCTCAAGCCTTGAATTGGTAGGAGAACACGCATGGTTGGGACTGCTGTTGAGAGAACTGCTGAAAAGACCGCTGAGAAGACCGTAGTGTATGGGGCTTGTCCCCATGACTGCCCTGACACCTGTGCCATGCTCGTGACCGTTGAAGAGGGTCGAGCCGTTAAAGTGGAAGGCAATCCCGATCATCCTTTCACCCGAGGAACCCTGTGCGGCAAAGTCAGCGACTACCTCGATCGCGTTTATAGTCCCGATCGCATTCTGTATCCCATGCGGCGGGTGGGGGCAAAAGGCAGTGGTCAATTTGAGCGCATCAGTTGGGATGAAGCTCTGGACGAAATCCGCGATCGGTTTCAGCAGATCATTACCGAATACGGGGCAGAGGCGATTATGCCCTGTAGCTATTTGGGGCATGAGGGCTTACTGAATGGTTTAACGGTGGGGGATGCCTTTTTTAACCGTTTGGGTTCAACCATCACAGAGCGCACCTTCTGCATCTCCTGCACCAGCACCGCTTACCTGATGACCTACGGCCCCACCCACGGCACTGACCCTGACACCTTCAATCACTCCAAATACATCATTCTCTGGGGCTGCAACGCGCTCAGTACCAACGTCCATCTGTGGCCCTTCATCAAAGAAGCAAGGCAGCAGGGATCCAAACTGGTGGTGATTGATCCAGTCCGGACTCGCACCGCCCAGCAAGCAGACTGGCATATTCCCGTGCGTCCCGGCACCGATGGGGCCCTGGCTCTGGGCATGATGCACGTCATCATCAACGAGAATTTGGTCGATACAGACTACGTGGAACAGTACACCGTTGGCTATGAAGCCCTGAAGGAACGAGTTAGCCAGTATCCGCCAGAACGAGTGGCAGAGATTACCGGGCTTGCCGCTGAAGACATTATTACCCTGGCGCGCGAGTACGCCACCACTCAGCCCTCTGTAATTCGTTTAGGTGTGGCTCTAGAAAAGCAAGCAGGCGGTGGACAAGGAGTACGGGCGATTAGCTGCTTGCCAGCCCTGGTGGGAGCGTGGCGGCATTTGGGGGGTGGAATGCTCCAGGCTCCGATGTGGCCATTTCCGATTCGAGGAGAAGCCGTTCACCATCCAGAGTTCATCAAGCCTGGAACGCGAGTGGTGAATCAGTGGCAACTGGGACGAGTCCTCACGGGCGAATTGAATCTTGATCCTCCTGTGAAGGCACTATTTGTTTACAACTGCAATCCCGTCACCCAAGCCGCAGAACAGGACAAGATTGTGGCAGGACTGATGCGGGAAGACTTGTTTACCGTTGTGAGTGAACATTTTCTCACCGATACAGCAGACTATGCGGATATTGTTTTACCTGCCACCACGCAGGTGGAAAACCTGGATCTGATGTTTTCCTGGGGGCATACCTATGTGACGCTGAATCTACCGGCGATCGCCCCACCGGGAGAAGCCATTTCCAATACTGAGCTATTCCGTCGTCTGGCCGCCAGGATGGGCTTTACAGAGGAGTGCTTTCAGCTCAGTGATGAAGAGTTGGCAATGGAAGTGCTGGACTATTCTGCACCGACGATGCAGGGCATCACGATGGATTTGTTGAAGCAGCAAGGATACGCCAAGCTGAAGATTGATCTCATTCCCCACAAAGAAGGCAATTTCCCCACGCCATCAGGCAAGTGTGAGTTTGTGTCCTCCATGCATGTGGATAGCAACTATGTATTGCCAGTGTTCCGGCAAGGCTGCGAAGAATACCAACCGGGAGAACCGATCGATCCTCTGCCCACCTACACACCGCAGCGGGAATCGGTTCACAGCAATCCCGAACTGGCTCAACGTTATCCCTTGAGTCTGCTGTCTGCCAAACCGCATCAATTTATCAACTCCTGCTTTGCCAACCTGCCCAAACACCTGAAACTCCAGGGCGCACCACGGGTCATCCTTCATCCCGATGATGCAACGCAGCGGGGAATAACCGAAGGGCAAGTGGTCAAGGTGTTTAATGATCGCGGTGCTTTTGAAGTTCCAGCCCAAATTAGCGACATGACCCGACCGGGAGTAGTAGTGGCTCCTTTGGGATACTGGCGCAAACTCAGTCATGCAGGCAATACGATTAATGCGGCTACGGCGGCTCAGTTTACGGATATGGGACATACCGCAGCGGTTGGAGATGCCCTAGTTGAGGTTGCTCTTGCCAGCTAGAGGCGATCGACGCTGATTTACCCATCAAAGCCCATCCCGCTTTTAGATCTACTGAAGTTGATTGACTACAGTTCTCCAGCAGGGCATTTCTGATTTGTCAGTCACTTCTTCAATTGTCCAAAATGATTGCAATCCTATCCCAGCGTAAGAGGATGAGGAACTGGTATTTCCCGTGTACTCACTCGATCGGACTAACCCAGCTAGATTAATCACTTCATGACTATATTTCGATCAAACTGGATCTAAATTCGACAAAAAATTATCCTATACTATGTTTTAAAAAAATTATGACACTAAGATAAGTCCCACTTTACAAATGCAATGAGACATTGTACGGGGTTAGCCTTATATCAGTTCAGAGGAAAACAAATTACATCACTCAAGAACAGCTAATTTAACTCAGTGTGTATGTAGTCTTACTTTCCTCATTGAACAATTCACCTCAATCATGTGTACCTATTTCAATGAAACCTTGATGTAGGAATTACACATAAAAAGGAGACTTCCATGAAATCATCAGATGCTCCCCCACCTTGCTCTAACTGGCCATCTTACCGTACCCCATCAGTACTGGTAATTTCTCAAAACTCAAAGCCCTCTTGAAGGGGTGAATCTGCCGATCGCCAGCCTGTTCCGCTTACGAGGGGGAACAGGAACAAGCCCCTGCCCTAATTCCTGCTTTCTCTCAATCGCCATACAAGTCTCACTCGATCAAGCAGATTCGCTTATTCACCAACTGATTCACCTTTTATTTAACCATTTCTGCATTTAGCAGAGGAGTCCATTATGTTTGAAATTTATGCAACTCAACCCACAGTCATTAAGCGGAATACCAAACCAAGCCACTTACTGTCGGATAATGAGAAATTTGACCTCATTCCCGGTGCCAATCAATTAAAAGCCACTTGGCAACGCCGCGAAGGAAGCCACTACAAGTTTGAGCTGCTAGAACCCTTTAAGGGAGCTTATAACTGGTATGCCTTTGTTGATCATGTTCGCATTATCAACAAATCCACTGATGATTTGGCGGAGAAAGTAGTCCGTTGCTGTAAGGAACGAGGCTACCCACTGCATAGTAGAACAGGCGATATCAATCTAATTGGGATTGAAGGCATGAATCTCAATGGAACTTTGAACGATGATCAGCCTGATCAATGGAATGACCTGGTCGGCATTCTCTCATTCAGTTCTGATGGTTCGCCCCATTTTGATATCCTCTGTCAGGGGACAACTGAACCCAGCATTGAGCATACTGTGCAAAGACAGCAGGGAGTTGCACGTCTGGATACTGGCTATCATAAGGGGCTGTGGCAAGTGGGAATTCATCGAGGATACGAAGCTCTAGCTCAAAATGGAAATACAGCTCGGTTAGTGCGGGATAGAAATAGGAATCATCGGAGAGATGATGCTATAACATACGAGTCGTCTAGAGGAATTAATCTGCATACCACTAAAACAACGGGTTGGCGTGGTTCTGCCTCTCCTGATTCGATTGGGCCATGGTCAGCAGGATGTGTTGTCATTTACAAACCTGATGAATTCCTAAGCTTCATGAAGATCATCAAACAAAGCCGCCAGTATCAAGAGAACCGAGCCTATGCGTTTGACTTTGTCCTGCTCTGGTCTAGATGGCTAGTCGCCGAGAATCAACCTGTTACTCATGCAATGCGCCCTACCCTGGCAACCGCAGCAATGTCTCACACAACAGAGGACATTGATATCATGGCGAGAACGATCTGGGGAGAAGCGCGGGGTGAAAGTCGGGAAGGGAAGGTTGCTGTGGCTTGGGTGATTCGGAATCGTGCCGCTCGATCGCCTGCCTACAACTGGCCATCCATGATCAAAGCGGTCTGTCGGCAAGCATACCAGTTTAGTTGCTGGAATCATGGTGATCCTAATCGGGCATCTCTCCAATCAGTATCACCCGGCGATTCATCCTTTAGAGAATGCCTGGATGTTGCCAAAAAAGTTACTGCTGGGGAACTGTCTGATAACACCAATGGTGCTGACCATTACTACAACCCTGCTGGTGTAACTCAAACGCCGGATTGGGCAAGAGGAAGAACGCCAGTTGCTCGAATTGGTCGCCATCTGTTCTTTAGGCTCGTAGGTCGTTAGGACATTTGTTGGCAAGGGCAGTTCAACCAATTGCTCCCTTTGTTCCGACATTCTGATGGATGGGATGTCCTTACAGTGAAGGCGAAACTACAAATCAAATTTAACTGCCCCGATCTGGTGATGACTGGATGTGGGGCTTTTCATGGACGAGCGGCTAACGATCTGGCAGTGAAAGAGCCAGAACCTGGAAACCGATCGTTGTTGTCAGCAAAGACGTGGTTTGGGTCATGACCACCTGAAAGCCCAAAGATTCGTACACTGGGCTTAGATGACGGGTATTGAAAAGAACTAGGGCAGGATAGCTATCAATTTAACCCCCTGAAAAAGCAAAATTCGATCGCATCCGGGCATCTACTGTGCCTCACGATCGATCGAAAACCTGCACATACCTGATTCCTCAAGGGTGAGTTGCCCCAAAGGACAATTCTGAACGGCAGTTAACGGCCATTGTTGGAAGTAGTACGTAACCGTATAGCTTTTGACATAGTAAATCCACTATAGAAAAGGGAAGCGCGAACTGTCACCTAACAACCGTTAGGAATTTCAACCATTCTCGAGCAATTTTGCCTATGTAAAACAACAGCCTACTGGCATAGTGCCAGTCCATCGGGTATAGAAAATCCAGTCCTCAAAAGAATAAAAAATAGTTCAAACCAATCCCCGATCGCTCCAGAATGGATTAGAATTTAGAACAAATGTACTATCAAGATAACGCCCTATGAACCTGGAATATTTAATTGCCCAACAAAACACCATGCTGCAGCAGATCGTGGACTTGTTGAAGCAGCAGCCTCCCGCCTCAGTCTTAAACCAACGTAAGTACTCCTTAGGGTTTTGCGAATCTCCCCGTCCTAAGTATATTTACTGCAACCGATCGCAGGGCGGACTCTGGTACTTTCTGGCAGACGATGCCAATCGGACTCCCCTTCCCATTGAGCAGCCTGCCCTCACCTGTATCGTCGATCGCTTGGAATTTAAGCAAGTTGAACGTCGCGGCCGGGAAACCTGGAAAACCCATCTCCATGTCAAGTCCGATCGCCCCTACATTCTGGAAGCAGGGTATGATTCCAACTTCAGTCGCTCCTTGATCAGTGCTCTGGCAGTCATGACCTCTTTGCAACTCCAGCAACCCATCACCATCGAAGTACAAGCCGCCGAGTCTGAAGAGGTGCTATTTTGCCGGGTTTACACGAACAACGAGTTAGTCTTTGCTCCCTGGGACGAGCAAACCGACTGGCGCAAAGTAGCAAGACGAGCGATCGCCAATATTGATGGAGCAATGGGGCGCGATCGATCCACCGGACGGGATCGATCCGCTGCCTAGTGTGACTTCACCGAAGCTATTGTGCAATTGGTGAGAGCAGAAGTTACGCTAGGATTAACAACTTTTAATTTGCTGATTGTCCTGATGCTTCCCCCCCTATACGTGCGTCCCTTGAGTGAGACTGAGCAAACAGCCCTCGAACAGGGATTGCGATCTAAAAATGCCTTTACCCTACGCCGTTGCCAAATTCTGCTTGCCAGTGCCCGAGGAACTCAAGCCAGAGAAATTGCTGCTGCGGTCGGTTGCAGTGTTCAGACTGTTCGCAATACCATACGTGCCTTCCATCAGCAGGGATTAGCTTGTTTGCAAGCCCAATCGAGTCGCCCTAAAACGGTCAAACCCATCTTTGATCAGGACAAGCGTGCTCAGTTACATCAGTTGCTGCATGCCAATCCTCGGCACTATGGCAAATCTCGTTCCACCTGGACGTTGGACTTGCTAGCAGAGGTGGCTCATGAGCAAGGTCTCACCGAGCATCAGGTGAGCCGTACCACGATTGAGGAAGCACTCAAAGCAATGGGGATTAGCTGGCGTCGAGCTAAAGCCTGGATTGTTTCTCCCGATGAGCAGTATGAGCTAAAAAAGCGGCAACGCGACCGCTTGATCCAGATGAGTGAGCAAAACCCAGATTGGGTGGTAGGATTTCTCGACGAGGTGTGGTGGAGTCGGCTGCGTGATCCAATGATGCACAGTTGGAGTGAGGAGGGTCAGCCATTGCAGTTGGTGGAGAAGACAGCTGACAAAGCTGAAACTGAGCCGAAGGCAATTGCTTGTTATGGCATTTACTTGAGAGCAGAGGCACAAATGTTATTGCGTTTTGTCGAGCAGCGCCCGGTCAGTGAGATCACCTGTCAATTTTTAGAGTGGGTCACGGCTCAAGTGAGCGAGATGGGAAAACGAGTCATGCCGTTGGTCTGGGACAATGCGAGCTGGCATGTCTCTAAACAAGTCCAGCAATGGATTAAACAACATAATGCACAAGTCAAACAAACTGGAAAGGGAGTGCGATTGATCGTGTGTCAGTTACCAGTAAAGAGTCCCTGGTTGAATGCGATTGAACCGAAGTGGATACATGCAAAACGAGCAATTGTAGAACCGCAACAGAAATTGAGTGTACAGGAATTAAAGACCAGAGTGTGTGACTGGTTTGAATGTCCCTTGCTAGAACCCCTTGCAAAAAAGGTCTCCTGAAGTTGCACTAGGTTGATGCCAACGAGAAACTTTTGATTTAGGAAGCTGTCTCATGGATAGTCGGCCCCGCTTACCATCCCCTTCAGGCAAACGATACCATTTGCCATTGTCATCGCGGGCATAATGTTCGTTACGTTCGATGGTTTGCCAGGCAACTTGTCGAGCGGACTCTTCATTGCCACTATCAATGATGCTGTTATAGGCTGCAATATACAAGGATTGAGCCTCTTCTGGTAAAGATTCTTTTACATCGTTGGGAAGGTTGTCGATCGTCAATCGATTCATGTTTGAACCCTGCTCTGATGAATTGTTTTCGGACAAATTATTCTCAGGTGCATTGTTTTCCATGTTTTCGGAACGATTTTGCGTTTCCGAATGTTGTGCAGAATTTTCTTCGTAAGCCATGAGAGATAACCTTTTACCTTTAAAGATAACTACTGTTCCCACGTTAAGGTGAATCAAATTGGATTGCATCTATCCGATGAAGGAAGGCTTAATCTACCTATTTTTCAATTAAAATTGACCAGAGTAATACCCAGAGAATACATAGCTAATTGAATTAGATGCCTCATTGCTCGATTCATGAAGCAAAAAATGTTTGCGAAGAAACACTGCATCCAGCGGATGGAATATTATAATTTCTCCAACCTTTCCGATCTTTTCCAGGTGGAACGATCGCCCGCTTTGCCCATCCCTGATTTTTCCCATGACTCCGTTCGATGATGCCCACTTCCCCACCCCTGATCAGACCAAAAATCCAAATCTCAGTCATTCCCCTCCCCTGACCGACACCATGCAGGTAGTCATGCGGATTGGGATATTAATGTTGCGAAGTGGGACAGTGAGCTTTCGAGTTGAACAAGCCATGCAACGGGCTACGATCGCCCTGGGAGCAGACCATCTAGATAGCTACGTTACCCTTTCCGGGATTACGGCCTCCATTCACAAGAACAACGAGCATTACACTCAAATTGCCCGCATTCAGTCGATCGGGGTAGATATGAATCGGTTGAGCAATGTCGAACGGCTCTCCCAGACGATTTCACCCAGCACCAGTCCGGTTGAACTGGCCACCACTCTGGATCAGATCGAGCAACTGCCGCCCGTCTATCCCTTACGCTTTAGAGTGATAGCGGTTGCTTTGGCCTGTGGTGCATTTGCCCTGTTGAACGGTGGCGGACTGATTGAGTTTGGAGCCGCAGCGTTTGGGGCTGGGATAGGTCAGATGGTGCAAATTTACCTGAAAGGCATTCAACTGCACTCGATCGCCATCACCATTCTCTGTGCCACCACCGCCACCCTCATGTGTCATGTTGCGCTGAGTGGACTGGCGGCGATCGGTATCCTATCCCAATCGATTCAGCCGGCCTTCCTATCTGCTGTAATCTTTTTAGTACCTGGCATGGCCCTTGTCACCGCCAGTTTAGATTTGATTCGCTTCGATATCCTGTCTGGCATCGTCCGCGCTAGCTATGCCCTGATGCAAATGTTTGGCGTTGCGATCGGCATCCTACTGGCAACCCCGTTGATCGATCGGTCTATCTTCTGATTTCCCATTTTCTTACTTCCCTACTCACTCCCCCACCCATTCCCCCATTCCCCCATTCCCCCACCCATTCCTGATAAGGGCGAACGCAATTCGCCCCTACCCCACTCCCCACTCCCTACTCCCCCCAATGCTCACCCCCACGTCCTTCCTCCTCAGTGCCCTCTTCAGCTTCACCGCTACCTTTGGCTTTGCAGTGCTCTATAATGTCCCGCGCAAAGCTTTACTTCCCTGTTCAGCGATCGGTATGGGTGCATACTTAGTGAGAACTTGCCTGCAAGCATGGGGGGCATCACCATCCGTAGCGATTTTCTTTGGAGCATTGTTTTTGGGAACCGTGGGGGCAATTCCCGCTAAATGGATGCAGTTGCCGATCGTGTTATTTGTAATTACGGGTATTATCCCGATCGTGCCTGGCACGGCGGTTTATCGAACCATCGTGTTTTTTTATGAAGGAGATGTGCTGGGGGGGCTGACGAATGGGATTGAAGCAGGTTTTGGGATTGGGGCGATCGCCGCTGGAATCGGAGCCGGACGAATCTTAACCGATCCGGAATGGGGATTTGAGCGCAATTAGGAGCCGTTTGCTAAGGTGGAATGGGTCTGTCCATCATTCTTTCTCACCTAACCTGTCAGTGCTATGGGTGCAGCTTTTCTCAGTGCCGCGAACCAGGGTAAAAACAACTGGTGGCGCTATGGTTTAGGAATTTTACTCACTGCGTTTTTTTGGATCATTTTGGGTTCAATTCCGTTGATTATATGGGGACTCTATCATCCTGAAGCGATTCTGACCCCATCCTCCACACCTATCACTCAGGTTTGGCAATACGCCGTCGTTTCCCTATCCTTCGTTTTCTTTCTGCTGGGTTTATTCATCACCGTTCGGAAAATCCATCAACGCCGATTTCTGACCCTGATTCAGGCAAATGCTGCTGTGAGTATCAAGCGCATTCTTCAGGGTGCAGGGGTTTGGGCTGTTTTAATGGGACTGTCCTATGGCATCGAAGCTATCTTTTTCCCAGGTCACTTTGTCTTCACCTTCAATGCCGCCTGGTTTATCCTGGTGCCGATCGCCCTGGTTTTGACTCCCATTCAGTCAGCAACAGAAGAACTATTTTTTCGAGGATACTTGTTGCAAGGGCTGGGCTTACTCAGCCGCAATCGCTGGATTTTAATTGGACTAACGAGCATCATTTTTGCCGTACTTCACTTTGGCAATCCAGAAGTCGCCGCCAGTAATAGTTTCATCTGGATCGCTCTACACTATTTTGCCTTTGGTGCATTCTTCGCTCTGACAACGTTAAAGGATAATACGCTGGAATTGGCGATCGGCTCCCACATTGCCAACAATTTCTTTTTAGCGACCCTTATCAGTCCAAGTGTCTCTGTTTTAAATACCCCTGCCCTGATCACTCATACCGTGATCGCAGATGCCCAAATCGATTTCTTCCTGTTTCTCCTGCAGGCCACCCTGTTTTACCTCATCGTTTTCCACCGAAAGCCACATAAAAATAAAACCGGCAGACGCCAACGCCTGCCTTAGCAAATCACCCTCCCCAGCAGCAGATTTCTCGACTGGATCGGTGAAATTGGGTAAGGGCGAGAAAATCTCGCCCCACGCAGAATCTTTTGTCAGTCAACCAGGTTCCCTTAGACCGTCCTGACCTGTTCATCCGTTGCCGCATTAGTAAGGAAACGGATAAGCACTTCCCGACGAACCTGCATCATTAAACAAATCAGACTCGGTCAGCCCGTAGGTTCGTTGAGCTTCAAGAATCGCTGCTTGGGTGTCGGTCGTAAAAACACCATTCACATTGCCAGGATCGAAGCCATTATTGCGCAATTGACGCTGTAGGGACGCAACGCTGTATCGTCCTTCATCCATATTCTGGAACAGAACCATCCGAGCCTGTTCTGCCTCCAACCGGGCCCGTTCTGCTTCCAGGCGAGCCTGCTCTGCTTCTGTTTGAGCTTGCTCTAACTGCTGTAAGGTTTGGGGAGAAATGGTTCCAGACTCAGCCGCTGGAGGGGCTGATTCGGGTGGAACACCGGTTTGAGAACCAGTGGGTTGCGGATTGGCTGATGGAGTTCCGTCGATGGGAGGAACGCTAACCGCAGGGGTGGAAGCTTCCGTTGGGCCGGTACTGGCAGTTCCTGCTGCGTTTTCAGGGTTGTTCGCTTCCGAAACATCGCTACTCGTTCCGCCTACATTACTGGAATAACTCCCTGGCGAACCTTCTGGTGTGGAATGGTTGAAGCTAAACAGAGACGAGTTAACCTGGGGCCCAGCAACACCATCAGTAGTTAATCCCTGGGACTGCTGAAATGCCAAAACGGAGGCTTCCGTTTCTGGGCCATAAACCCCTGATACTTCCCCCTGGTAAAACCCAAGCTCTTTCAGCCGCAGTTGGAGATCGGACACGGCCGTTCCCGTGTCTCCGAGCCGGAGTACACCATTCGATCGATCGGCTTCTCTTGAACTGGAGGAAGGTGAGGACTCCGATGGACGCACTAACTCTGAATTGGGGCGACGAAGGGCCTCCTCGGTACTGGGACCAACAACGCCGTCGGGAAACAGCCCATTGTCCCGCTGAAATTGCATCACCGCTGCTTCAGTCGGGTAATCGAATACGCCTGAAACGCTGGTGTTATACCCTAAATCAGATAGCCGTCTTTGTAGTTCAGCAACCTGCTCTCCGCCATCGTTCAGTTGAATACTGGGCAACCGATCGGCTGATTGAGACTCTCCTCCCCTTCCCGATGCACCCCCGCCAGACTGAGAAAGGGCTTGAGCCGTTGCTGGCCCCACAATGCCATCGGGAACCAGCCCCCGGTCTTGCTGAAACCGAATCACCGCTTCCTGAGTCTGAGGGCCGAAGTAGCCCGTAATCTCGCCATTGTAATAACCCAGGTTTGCTAACTGCCGTTGCAGAGCTGCCGTGGACTCACTGCGACCGTCTGCCTGTGCTCGGTATCCATCCTGAACCGAGGTCGGCGGTACCTGAGCTACAGCGACATCCACCAGGGTTACACTGGCCAGTCCAGAAAGCGCGATCGAGGCAGACAACCAGGCAACCTGTCGATGGCCAGCACCATAGGTCTTGACGGACAGGCTGTTTTCAATGGATCCCGGACGATGTTTTTGCTGATGATGTTTTTGCTGACGTAGACACGCAAGTATTCTCATCATTTGCTGTACTACTCCTTAGAATCGGCTAATGTATTTAACAATTGAGACCTGATCAGGACTGATTCAAAAGCTTTGGAGGGCTTTGTGTTCCCCATTCCCTGCTCAAATACTTGGGGCGGCACGAAAAACATCAAAAAACAACTTCCCAACGTAATTCCCTACCCACAATCAATTCACTATACATATAGAGTTTAGGTTAAATAAAAAAGTTCCATTTACGCTAAATGTAATGATCTCATCCCAGTTATACAACCAAACTTATTTTTTGAGCAGGTGTTTTAGCTTTGGACGCAAATTTTAGAAAATCTTTGAGGATCTGGCACACTGCTTCCAGCAAACCGCTCCAAAATTGATTCAAATAGGTAATGTTGGGCACTCTTTGAGTGTTGCGATCGTCCTTTGAGAGGGGCAGGAGAGCAGTCGCCCCGTTGCAATACTGCGCCCAATTTGTTGTAAAGATTGATAACGTATTAGTTGGTCTACTTCACAGGAGTACAGCCTTATGTCCCATCGCAAGCTTGCCAGTCTCTCGATCGCCTCAGCCTTAGCGATTGCTGGCGGTTTAGTCAGCAGCCTGCATTTACCGGGTGTGGCTCAGTCTGGCTTGACCATCTTCAGTGGCGTTGAATCAGGGTATGAACTGGGCTACACCATGGACTTCTTTGGTCGTCCTGGGGCCCGCGATCGATATCGATTGAATATTCCTCGTGACAAGATGGAAGTTGCAGCCTCTGAGCTGTTCATCAGCTACCCCGACACCTACCAGGGTCGCTTTGATGCCGACTCTATTCGTCTGGAAGTTAATGGCAACGCCGTTGATTTAGACGAAGTGGTTTGGGATCAAGACAATCGCGTCATCAGCATTTTCCCATCAGAACCTATTCCTGCTAACACGCGCGTTCAGATTGTGCTGTCCAATGTCCGCAATCCCAACCGGGTTGGAACCCATTATTTCAACGCATCCATCATTTCCCCAGGAGATATTCCCCTACGGCGTTATGTTGGAACCTGGATCTTAGCCATCAGGCGCAATTAATTTAATGCTTTGTAGAGCTTTTGTAGCTGCGGCTTTCGCGGCTTCACGCTTGCGCTATCTCGCCAACTAAAGGGCAAAATAGGGTATCATAGTAGACTGTAATTTTTTAAGATTTCAAAACCGGAGCAGACAGCCATGACAAAACGTACTTTGGGAGGCACCAGCCGTAAGCGCAAACGGGTATCTGGATTTCGGGTTCGGATGCGAACTCACACTGGACGGCGCGTGATCAAAGCCCGGCGCAATAAAGGACGGGCACGGCTAGCTGTTTAGGTAGGTTCTTCAACTTACATCGACTCAGAATCTATACAGATTCTTCCACTGGTTTACTGAGATGAATGCATTCCATCGGATTGCCTTTAATTGTCGATCGCCTTTCATGATTTGCCTTTACCGTGTCTCTGCCTAAGCTGCATCGACTTAGACGACGGCAGAGCTTTAATGCTGTTTACCATTTGGGGATCAAACGTGCCACACCCCATCTCATCCTTAGAGCACTAGCCCCCAGTCTGCCTGAGCTGGGTGATGCCTGTTCGCGCACCCGCCTACCGCCAACCCGCCTGGGGGTTTCAGTCAGCCAGAAGGTGAGTAAACGGGCAGTGGTTCGCAATCGGATTAAGCGGCAGATCAAAGCAGCTTTCCGCTGTCTTCTGCCGAAGCTGTCTCCAGGTTGGCAGCTTGTAGTTGTGGTGAAGCCAAACGCGATCGAGTGCGATTATGAAGAATTTCTGCGAGAATTAAAGCAGTTGCTAGTGAACGCTGAGGTATTGAATGGGCATTAAAGAAGAGGTTTATTACGAGGGTGGCCCTCACATCGGCGATTTAATTATTAATTTATTGCTGGGATTTACGGTGATTGCTCTACCGCTGACGGTTGGTGCGATCGTGCGGGCATTTTGGTTACGCTACCGCATTACCGATCGTCGGATTTCAGTCAGTAGTGGTTGGATGGGTCGTAATCGGACGGATATTATTTATCCAGAAGTTGCCAAAGTGGTAACGGTTCCTCGGGGATTGGGGCTTTGGGGAGACATGGTTGTCACTCTAAAGGACGGCAGTCGTCTGGAACTGCGGGCCATCCCGAAATTCCGCGACATTTATGACTATATCAACGGAAAACTGTCGAATCGGGCCCAGAAGGCTAGCGGTTCTATTGGCAACTAGTTCCGTCCGCAGTGAACCTTTGCTGAAGCTTCTCAGTTTCAGGTTCTAAGATCGAAATTTAGGCAAACTTTCAGAGTACTTAGGTAGACACAGCGCATGGATTTTGGTGTCGGATTTCTCTCTAATAACGTCATGCTGCCAATCCTGGACTTTTTCTACGGGATTGTGCCTAGCTATGGTTTGGCGATCGTTGCGCTGACCCTGGTGATTCGCTTTGCTCTCTATCCACTGAGTGCTGGCTCAATCCGCAATATGCGACGGATGAAGGTGGCGCAGCCGGTCATGCAGAAACGGATGAAGCAAGTCCAGGAACAGTATAAGGATGACGCAGCCAAGCAACAGGAGGAAATCAGCAAGCTCTACAAAGAATTTGGTAATCCTCTCGCCGGATGCTTCCCAGTTCTACTTCAGATGCCAATTCTGTTTGCGCTGTTTGCTACCTTACGGGGATCGCCATTTGCAGATGTCAGCTACAACGTAAACCTGCAAATTCTTCCCGGAGAACAGATTGAGCAAATTCAACCGCAGGCTTTTGTCAGTAAGCCGCAGAACATTTACATTTCCGATGGGATTCATGCTCCAGTGGCGGCCGTGCTTCCAGCCGGGAACCGTTTGGCGGTGGGAGAGAAAACGCCTGTTTTGTTCCAGTCTGTTGATGGGCAACCGTTGCCGGAACTGTTGAGTGAATATCCAGACACTAACATTGTTCCCAATTGGAGTGTTACCAAGGGAGAAGACCTGATCCGGTTTGACGAAAATGGCAACATTGAAGCCTTAGCTCCTGGCGATGTGACGCTCCAGGGTAAGGTTCCAGGTCTAGCTGCTAATAAAGGATTTTTATTCATCAAAGCATTAGGACGGGTTGGAGCATTTGGTGATGACGGTGGCATCAACTGGGACATCTTAGGAATGGTGTTGTTCTTCGGTGTCAGCCTTTATATCAACCAACTGCTTTCCGGGCAGGGGTCAAGCGGTGCGAACCCCCAGCAGGCGGCTGTCAACCGTTACACCCCCATTTTGTTCTCTGGGATGTTCTTGTTTTTCCCTCTACCAGCAGGCGTGCTGATGTACATGGTGATTGCGAACATCTTCCAGACCCTCCAGACCTATATTCTTTCTAGAGAGCCGCTGCCTGAAAACCTTCAGAAGATTGTGGAAGAGACGGAGAAATCAGGTGAGGGGCGAGAAGCTTTACCCTTCGAGCCAGGTCGCAAGAAAGAGGCAGATGAGCCGAGTAAGAAGGCTACGACTAGCTCGAAACCTGCGTCTACCAAATCCTCGACTGCAAAGTCCTCGACTACAAAACCTACGCCTAATTCAAAAACCACTTCCACTGCATCTAAGCGAGAGGCGAAAAAGGATTCTGGACGGGCCAAGAAGAAGGGTTAGGTTAATGTCATGGATCAGCAGCAAATTCAGTATGGTCAGCAGTGGTTAGAGGAGTTGCTCCACCTCTCGGGTTTATCTACTCAGGTGGCTGCGGATCCCGAAAAGCTCTCCACCGAGGGTAGCTGTTGGCTAACCATCGACGACGCTCCGCTTTCATCAGGGCAGATTGAGGCACTAATCGGTGCCAATGGTTCCGCTCTTGATGCAGTCCAGTACCTGGCCAACACAACCCTCAACCTGGGTCGGGTGGAAGAACAGCAAGTGGCCTATACGATTGAGTTGGCGGGGTATCGGGTGCGGCGGCAGGCAGAGTTACAGAATCTGGCAGAGGAAGCGGTTCAACGGGTTCGAGATACGGGGGTGGAATACGAAATGGCGGCTCTGTCTGCAGCAGAGCGTCGGCAGGTTCATACCTACCTGAAGGATTACGAAGATTTAGAAACCTATAGCCGGGGGAAAGAACCCGATCGCCGTCTGGTGGTTCGCCTGGCTCAGTCTCAGGATTAATAGGCTGTCGTTTTTTATTTGCTGAAGTAACGGGGATGGATGATGCACACAATTTATATTCCCCAACTGGCTAAAGCTCCTGAACAAACTGAGGAAATCACAGTGCGGGAGTATTTACCAGCTCTAGATACATTGACTCCGGTACAGGGCTTAATTCGCGTCACGCATCGAGGTAACTACCTGGAGGTGGCTGCAAGCGCAGAAGCAATCATGACCCTGACCTGCGATCGCTGCCTGAAACAGTACAATCACCGGGTTACGGTGGATACTTCTGAACTTATTTGGCTTCAGGAACCGCCCAGTTACAGCAGTACTGATCTGGAGCAGGAAGTGGCGTTGGAAGATTTGGTGGAAACGCTGACCCCTAATGGCTATTTCCAACCTGCTGATTGGCTATATGAACAGCTCTGTTTGGCAATGCCCCAGCGTCAACTTTGTGACCAGAAGTGCCAGGGGATTCAGGTGCAGGGGCAAGGAGAGGGCGATTCTGCGGTGGATGAACGCTGGGCTTCTTTAAAGAACCTGCGAAACCAATTGAACTAGTATGCTGAGATTAGATTAATTCGTGTCATCTTCCTGCCCCCAATATCCTGAAGACCATGAGCTTTAACGACGACTTTGAACTCCTCCTCCGCGCTCGCTATCCGTTAATCTACATTCCAACCCGTGAAGAAGAGCGGCTGGAAGCAGCAATTACCCAGTCAGCTAAACGGCAGGGCAATCGAGGAGTTTATGTCTGGGACTTTGTAGATGGCTATCAGGGCAATCCTAACGATGAGGGATTTGGGCGACGAAATCCGCTCCAGGCATTGGAGTTCGTTGAAAAAATTCCGGCGACTGTCGCAACTGTTTTTGTGCTGCGCGACTTTCATCGGTTTCTGGAAGATGTCTCGATCGCCCGTAAGTTGCGAAATTTAGCACGATTGTTGAAATCCCAACCCAAGAACATTGTCATGATCGCACCGCAGGTGGCGATTCCCGATGACTTGAGTGATGTGCTGACGGTGATTGAGTTTCCCTTGCCTCATCTACCGGAAATTCAGGCTGAGTTGGAGCGGTTAACGGCGGCAACCGGGCAAACACTAGAATCTCGTGATTTGGATGAACTGGTGCGATCGTGCCAGGGGCTATCGATGGAACGAATTCGGCGAGTTCTGGCGAAGGCGATCGCTACCCACGGCATCCTTCAGGCAGATGATGTGGAGCTTATCCTGGAGGAAAAACGCCAGAGCATTCGCCAAACCCAAATTTTAGATTTTTATCCAGCAACCGAAAGAATCTCAGACATTGGCGGGTTAGACAACCTCAAGGATTGGTTATTGCGTCGGGGCGGGGCCTTTTCGGAACGGGCCCGACAGTATGGTTTACCCCATCCTCGAGGACTGTTGTTAGTTGGAATTCAGGGAACTGGCAAATCTCTGACAGCAAAAGCGATCGCCCATCACTGGCATTTACCCTTGCTGCGATTAGATGTGGGACGACTGTTTGCTGGACTAGTGGGCGAGTCAGAATCCCGAACTCGCCAGATGATTCAATTGGCAGAAGCCCTGGCCCCCTGCGTGTTGTGGATTGATGAAATCGACAAAGCCTTTGCTGGTTTAGATGGCCGTGGTGATTCTGGTACCACCAGTCGCGTATTTGGCACGTTTGTCACCTGGATGGCAGAAAAGACCTCTCCGGTTTTCGTGGTGGCTACAGCCAACAATATTCAAGCTCTGCCACCTGAAATGTTGCGTCGGGGCAGATTTGATGAGATTTTCTTTGTGGGTTTGCCGAACCAGGATGAACGCCGCGCTATCTTTGCGGTTCACCTGTCTCGGTTGCGCCCCCACAATTTGCAGAATTACGATCTCGATCGGTTAGCCTACGAAACCCCTGATTTTTCTGGGGCAGAGATTGAGCAAATCATTGTTGAAGCGATGCATATTGGCTTTAGTCAGAATCGAGATTTTACAACGGATGATATTTTGGAGTCTGCGAGCCAGATTGTTCCCCTGGCTCGGACGGCGCAAGATCAGATTCGGTTACTGCAGGACTGGGCAGCGGCAGGTCGGGTTAGAATGGCTTCTCGTCAGAGTGAATTGGGTAGCCGAATTCAGCAACAGTCCTTACAATAAGTAGTCTCAAGCCGAGTAGTGCAGGGTTGTCCTATGACTTTGTCTGGCGTTAGTAAATTCTTTTTAGGAATAGTTTTAGCAGCTGCGATTTTATTTGGTGCAGGAGTAACGTTAACTCGTTACCTATTAGCGCGTTTGTCAACACCGCCGCCGCGTCCGGTTTTTGCCAATGATCCATCTCCCGCTTCGGCCGTACCCGAAGCTGAAGCTGAAGTAGCGGTAGAAGTTCCCCCCGAAGAAGCTCCCGTTGAACCGGAACCGGAAGCATCTCCTGTTACGGAAGGTTATCCAGCTCGAGTGATTCAGCCGATCGGTTTAATTCTCCGTGAAGAACCGAGCACAGAAGCAGCTCAGGTTGGCGGCATTGAGTTTAACCAGGATGTTGTTGTGTTAGAAAGCAGCGAAGACGGTGGCTGGCAGCGCGTTCGGTTAAGCAATGGTGCAGAGGGTTGGGTCAGAGGAGGAAATACAGAGCGGCGGAACTAGATGATGTTAAACGAAATGATGTTGAACAAGATGATTACAATCAGGATGGTTTGAACTAGAAGCCTATTCATCAATTTGCCAGAGTTCTTTGTTATAGTCTTCATCCAGCACTCGCTTCGGCCGCAGCACCAAAACGACCTTTCCCAGCAGTGCCTGTTCCGGTTCCGTTTCAAACCAGCTTATTTGTAGCTGCCCCGCTTGATCGAAGACGAAATAACTCTCATCATCCCAATTGCGCTGGGATCGATCGATCATAATCATTACTTCTTCCATGCCAGTAGTCGCCTCGGATGGTAAATGATCCGGTTCTGCTAACACCATGACAGGATCTTCAGCCTTCAATACCACTTGCCAGCTTGGCAAGGCGACCCAGGCTCCAGTGCCAGAAAATTTGACCATTTGGAATCGTCCTTCAGAATCAGTGAACGGAACGGCTTTAAGCTCGTCCGCATTAAGGGGAAGTTTGCCTGCAACAGGAATAATACGCGGCTGTTCTTCGGCTGACTCAATCCGGTAAAACGGTAAGCGGGGAGCCAGGCGACTGCGCGTGACGGTGAAATCTGTAAGTAACTTCTCCACCTGCTGGCGGGACTCTGGACTATGGGCAAATCGAAGAGCTTGCGCAATCAAGCGCGATCGAAGTTGCAGATCATCCTGTTGGCGGGCCAGCTTCCAGTAGTAATAGGCAATAGCATCACTGGGATGACTAGCAAATGCTTCAGGGGGATGGGTGATCCGGCTAAATTCTTTAAGTGCCTTAGCCATTTCACGCGCCCCTTCAGAATCAATTTTTTTTTCTACAAAAATCGTTGCCGCAGCAACACGCTGCGGTTGAGACAAAATCCGAAACTCATAAAGAATGTCGCTACCAGTAGGATTAAACCGCTCTATTATTTCCGGAGCGGCCTCACCACTTACCAGGGACTCATATACCTGTGCTGCAACAATGACTTGATTCTGCTGCACAGCTTCAAACCCAGTTTCTTCAAAGATCTGCTGAGGGGAATATTTCGCCTTCTGGAGAATTTGACAGGCTTGTCCCCACGCGACCCAGTTTCCCTCCTTGCGCCGCAGCGATTGAAACAAAGCTTGAGCTTCTTCTTGAGTTAGCGTCGGAGCAGAGGGCTGAGGGTTAGTCTCATCAGATGGCATGATCATAAAAATTCTAGTTCAACAGATTTAAGGCACATCCAATTTTAGATTTGGAGCTCTAGAATTTGGATTAAATTCTCTTGCATTTCGCTCAAACCATAAGCTACTTCATGAAATTGCTAAAAAAATTCTCCCAACACTACTAGTTGAGAGAATTTTGATTAACACCCTGGCATCGAGCTATTTTTGCGGGAGGCGACCCTCCGACTATCTTCGCCGCGGGAGCGTTTCACAACTCAGTTCGAGATGGATGAGCGTGGTTCCACCCCGCCATAGACACCAGGAATACGGTTTGGGTTAGTAAAACCCAGAAGGCTGCATAGCTTGTCAGATAGATAAAACAGAAATGATTCACCTTGAGGTCAAGCCCTCGGTCTGTTAGTACGCCTCAGCTTCACATGTTGCCACGCTTCCACTTAACGCCTATCAACGGGTCGTCTTCCCGTGACCTTACTGGCTTAACGCCATGAGAGCACTCATCTTGAGGTGGGCTTCCCACTTAGATGCTTTCAGCGGTTATCCGCTCCGCACTTGGCTACCCTGCGTTTACCGTTGGCACGATAACAGGTACACCAGCGGTGCGTTCCTCCCGGTCCTCTCGTACTAAGGAGGACTCCTCTCAATGCTCTTACGCCTGCACCGGATATGGACCGAACTGTCTCACGACGTTCTGAACCCAGCTCACGTACCGCTTTAATGGGCGAACAGCCCAACCCTTGGGACGTACTACCGCCCCAGGTTGCGATGAGCCGACATCGAG
>NZ_CP182236.1:1870000-3080000 GCF_048077055.1 Egbenema bharatensis FJBBOT/2019
CCTCGCTTCTTCAGTTCTAAGATTTGGGCGATCACTGCCATGCTTTCTTCATAGAGTGGGTCTCGTCCCCAACGTTGCAACTGCTGACTGAGTAAAAATTCTGCCTTCTGATCACTTGTGGCTGTAACCTGTTCAGTTCGGCAGCTTTGGGCACTGCCACCTGCTTCCATCCGCATGCAGCCCGTGGTTTCAGAGCAGAGAATGGTGCAGCAGTCTGCATTTAGATTGGTAGAACTGAGACGCAGTCCGGTTAAGTCTCCGATGATTTCACCTGCGTCGGCTGTGGGAATTGCCGCCAGTTCAGCTTCAATGTCAATCCCATTGGAACCTTTGAAGTAAATGTGCTTCAGGTCATAATCGCCCCCCGTTTCTTGGTAGGAGACAGGTTCCCACTCTAGACGGCTAGCGAACCAACCTAAATACATTAAGGCTTGGGCAGCATTTCCCTTTTCGTAATCGATGGAAATTCGATCGATTTCCCCTAAGGACGATCGCCGTTCTGGGGGGTCAAAGGCAGCGGCAGTGAGTTCTTGCCAGGCAGATAGACGATGCCAGTTTAGATCGGCAACATAGGTATCGGCTTCAATGAGCTGTTGAATTTTGAGGAATTCTGACTCCGGATCACTGAAGAAGGAGGAATCCAGGATGATGCAGTTACAGCTATCCTTCAGCTGGTTGAACAGCTCTTGCTCCAGGTTCGGCGTGGCTTTCCACCAGACAAATTTGGGCAAGCCTGGAATCATTAGAGAGGTAACGGTATTCCCGACTCGATTGAGAGCATCCTTCGTTCCCCGCAGGGTGATGTACTCGCAGCAAATCAGGCTACCGCCAGAGGTGGTCTTCTCGATCGGACAGTAGGCAGATACTTGAGCCGTTACTCCTTCATCTTTGCCAAATTCAGGACAGAGCGTGACAATGCGGCAGGGATTTTGCACTGCGATCGCCTCGCTGATGCTGTAACCCCGATTGTCCATGTTGGAATACTTCAACTGTTCGGGGGGTAATTCTGCCGCTTCCTTGCGGAGTCGAGCCAGCGTTTCGGTGTCTACTCGTCCGGTTAGCCGCAATCCGTATGCTTTCTGCGCGGAGCGCACCGCTTCCTTTGTGGCTGAACCATTCACTCCATCGATCGCTTCCTTGTAAAAACCCAACACGGCCAACAATCGCTGGAACTCCTCTGGCTCGTACACTACCATACTGAAAGTAGAGGCCCGAACCGCTCCGGGTGTGCCCTTTTCGCTGTTTTGGCTATGCCAGATCTGGCTCAGTTCCGCCTCAATTTCGCTGACGGAAATATCCTTAGGTTGTTGTAGGGTAACAAGTGGTGTCGTAGTCATGGGCATGGATGGGTTATTAAGAATAGAATTTGCGTTTAATCTGCGTCATTGCCTAAAGTCTGCGCCAACGATGGCCATCTCGGTTGAGTAATAATTCCGCTTCGATCGGGCCCCACGTTCCAGCTTCGTAGAGGGGAATTGATTCGGGAGGGGCTGGAGATTCCCAGGTGTTGAGTAGCGGAGTCAGAATTCGCCACGAAGCCTCCACTTCATCACCACGAGTAAACAGCGTTGGATCGCCTAGCATACAGTCCACTAGTAAACGGGCATAGGCATCTGTATTCGCCTGACCAAAAGCGGTATCGTAGCGGAAATCCATTTCCACCGATCGCGTCCGTAGAGAGGTTCCGGGAGTCTTCACCTCAAAGCGCATGGCAATTCCTTCATCCGGCTGAATCCGCATTGCCAGTACATTGGGATTGGCCTGCCTTGAGGCAGATTGGAACATCAAAAATGGGACTTCCTTAAATTGAATCGCAATCTCCGACACCTTTTTGGGCATTCGCTTGCCCGTTCGCAGATAGATCGGCACCCCCTTCCACCGCCAGTTGTCAATGTAAAGCTTCACGGCTGCATAGGTTGGAGTGATGGAATCAGGACTGGCTCCCTCCTCTTCCCGATAGCCCGGAACCATCTTGCCATCTCGCCATCCTGCGGTGTATTGGCCGCGAATGGCCGCCATATCGATTCGTTCGGTATCAGCCAGACGGGTGGCTTGCAGTACTTTTACTTTTTCATTGCGGATACTGTTGGCATCCAGGGAGTTTGGCGGCTCCATTGCCGTTAGACAAAATAGCTGCATCAGGTGGTTTTGCACCATATCTCGCAACGCCCCAGAGGTTTCGTAGTATCCAGCCCGTCCCTCCAGCCCCACCTTTTCCGCCACGGTAATCTGAATGTGATCGACAAACTGGCGATTCCATAGCGGTTCAAAAATGGCATTAGCAAAGCGGAATACCATCAGGTTTTGAACCGTTTCTTTCCCCAGATAATGATCAATTCGGTAAACCTGGTTTTCATCGCAGGTCTGCTTCACCACCTGGTTGAGCGATTGGGCAGAGGTGAGATCACGCCCAAAGGGTTTTTCAATCACCAAACGCTGTTTAGCCGGATCCGGTAACATCTCAGCATCACCAAGCTGCCGAATGGCTTCTGGGAAAAAGCGTGGAGCCACAGCCAGGTAAAACACTCGATTGCCGCGAGTTCCCCTTGCTTCATCCAACTCCTCTAGAAAGGCCTTGAGTTTTTGATAGCCTTCCGAGTTATCAATATCTGCTGAGAAGTAAAATAACCCCTTAGCAAAACTCTGCCAAATTTCTTCCTTACCTAATCCACCACCAAATTGCTCGATGCCTTCCCGCATGTGCTCACGGAAGTAATCGTGGCTCCATTCTCGACGAGCAACCCCCACGATCGTCAGTTCGGGAGGCAGGCGGCGTTCTAGCTTCATTTGGTAGAGCGCGGGAACCAGTTTGCGCTGCGTGAGATCACCAGAGGCCCCAAAAATCACAAGAATCTGAGGTTCTGGAACGCGATCTTGTTGTAAACCAACGCGGAGAGGATTTTCAACTAGATTGATCATGTTTGGGGAAAGTTAGAGAGTAGGGATAGGGAGTAGGCTTCATCCGGAAGCAGCTCAGGTGAGCTTTGCCGAACCCTTTTGCCAGGGAGAAGGGGAAAGAAAAAGGAAAGGGACTAGAAGTGAGAACTGAGTGGGTGAACCTGATCGATAAACGGAGAAATTGATGAAATCAAAATCGTGATGAGAGCGATCGATTCTAGCCCCTAACCTAGAACGGCCTTTGGGGGTTTGGCTGTAGTGATTCCTACGAATTGAGAGGTGGGTCTAGCATAGGCGATCGAGATTAAACGAGTGTTAAAGGGGGTGAACCAGACTCAGTTCTGGCTAACTTCTGGAGGCAACGGCTTCTTGCTGTTCCCGTAAATGGTCTTGGATGAAGGATTCGACCAGAGCTACATCCTCTTTGCTACCAATCACCAGCGGAGTGCGGGCGTGGAGCTGATCAGGGATTACATCCAGAACTTCCTGAATTCCGGTAGTCGCTCGACCTCCAGCTTGTTCCATCAAGAAGGCCAGGGGAGCGGATTCATAGAGTAAACGCAGTTTGCCCTCTGGCTTTTTCACCGTGCCAGGATAAAGGAACACACCACCCTGGAACAGAATTCGGTGGATGTCCCCCACCAATGCGCCGCTATAGCGAGCTGTATAGCCCTCATGTCGATGAACATAGCGAATGTAGTTGCGAATGGAATCTTCCCATTGCCAGAAGTTTCCTTCATTGACGCTATAGACCGGGCCGTGCTCAGGGATTTGCACATTCTCGCTCGATAGAATAAATTCACCGAGGCTAGGATCCAGAGTAAAGGCGTGCACCCCTCGCCCCAGGGAATACACCAACATGGTGCTGGGGCCATACAGTACATAGCCTGCCGCAAGTTGCCTGCGCCCATCTTGCAATAAGTCCTGAGCCGAGCCGTCCAAATCTTCTCCTTCCTGCCGCCGAATCGAAAAAATGGATCCCACATTCAAATTAATGTCCACATTGGAGGAGCCATCGATCGGGTCATAAAGCAGAGTGTAGCGACCCACCGGACAATTCTCTGGAATGTAGTGAGGTTTGTCCATCTCTTCAGAGGCTAGACGGCAAACCAGACCGCTTTGCTCAAACACAGAGATGAACACTTCGTTGGCATACACATCCATTCTTTTGACGGATTCACCCTGAACGTTGGTTCGCCCCGTAAAACCCAGAGCATCTTCCACCAATCCAGCTCTAGTGAGACGACGGGCAATTAGTTTCGCGGCCAACGCAATCCGATTCATCAGAGCACTCAAGTCTTGGGCATCGGCGGAGAAACTCTGAAGTTGTTGCAATACATGGCGAGAAAGCGTGGTGCAGTCTCGATCGAGCACATATTGCCGATCGATAGCTAACGGTTGCTCAATTTCAGTCATATAACTTATCCTTCCGTTATCATCTGCCCTTCCCTTCCTATAATAGGGAGGCATTTTTGGAAGCTGCCTGAGCTTTAGCTCATCTTCGGAATTGTGAACGAATCACAGGCACCATGAATGATGGGTTGATGGGAAAAGCTTTAACATGAAGCCCGGATCAACAAACTGCAATTAAATCAACACGAAACGATACAAAACTTGGCGATCGTCCCATTAAATTTGAAGAATCCGTGCGAGGACGAGCACAGCCATCCCTATCAGGCAGATAATATGTATCGATTGTAATAAACGATGATGATCAGGTCGGCAGCATTCAGCGATCCGGGAGGCAATATGGGAGGACAACGGCGCATTGGGATTTTGACGAGTGGGGGAGATTGTGCCGGATTGAATGCCGTGATTCGGGCGGTGGTTCATCGGGCCGTATCTGCCTACGATTGGGAAGTCATTGGCATTTGCCGTGCTACCCAGGGGTTAATGCAGCGTCCTATGGATGTGGTCATACTGGACATTCCCCAGGTGGATTCGCTATTGACGGTCGGCGGAACCGTGCTGGGTACGACCAATAAGGGAAATCCGTTTGCCTTTCCCATGCCCGACGGCACTCTGGTCGATCGATCGGCGGAAATTGTTGCAGGCTATCATCTACTGGGTTTAGATGCCATCATCGGCATTGGAGGGGATGGCAGCATGGCGATTCTGCGGCGGCTGGCCCAGCAGGGAAACTGGAATCTGGTTGGCATTCCCAAAACCATTGACAATGATGTGGGGGCAACGGAACGCGCGATCGGGTTTGATACGGCAGTCAATATTGCCACCGAAGCCCTCGATCGGCTGCACTTCACAGCCGCCAGCCATTCCCGCGTCATGATTCTGGAGGTCATGGGGCGAGATGCCGGACACATTGCCCTCAGTGCGGGAATTGCGGGGGGAGCCGATGTAATTTTGATTCCTGAAATTCCCTATAGCATTGAAAAAATTTGTGAAAAAATTGAGGAACGCCAACAGCGCGGACAAAACTTTTGCTTGATGGTGGTGGCGGAAGCGGTTCGGACGGAAACCGGAGAATCCATTACCCAGGTGCAGTGCCAGGGTGAACAACGATTGGGTGGGATTGGCCATTATCTGGCCGATCGAATTTCAACCTGTAGCGGCGCTGAAACCCGCGTTACGGTACTGGGGCACATTCAGCGAGGGGGAATTCCCTCACCGCTCGATCGCCTGACGGCTGCTGCTTTTGGAGTCGCTGCGGTTGATTTGATTGCCGAAGGTAAATTTGATCAAATGGTGACCTGGCAAAACCGGCAAATTGTCAGTGTTCCGATTGAGTCAGCGATTCAGCAGTACAGCACCGTTGATCCAAATGGAACATGGGTCAAGACTGCGAGGGGATTGGGTATTTGTCTGGGGTCGTAGTTTCTCCTGTTCCCTGTCAGCCGTTGCAGAGGTGAAATCGCTTAAGGCAAAACTCTCCAGACCTTCACCGTCCTATCCTCACTACTGCTGACCAGGGTTTCCCCGATTGGGCTAAGCAAAACAGCATAAACCGAACCTGAATGGCCCTTCAGGCTGCGAAGGAGTTGTCCGTCCCGGTTCCACAACTTCACAGTTTGATCGGCATGACCACTGGCGATCGTTTCTCCATCTCCACTCATACTGACTGTGAAGACCTGCCCCCCTTCTTCCCCAAACCGATGGATGGCTTCCCCCGTCTCTAAATTCCACATTGCAATGCCATTTTGATCGCTGCCGCTCACCAGGTGTTGTCCATCCGGGCTAAAGGACAGGGCATTGATATCACTGGCATTACTTTGGAGGGTACGCAGCCGTTGCCCCGTCTCCAGCTCCCAGATCAGGATGGTTTGATCCACGCCACTGGTCGCCAGCAATCGGCTATCCTGGCTCACGGCAACGGCCAGCACAATCCCCCTGTGCCCCCGCAGGGTTTGCCGCTCCTGCCTACTGTCCATATCCCAAAGCTTGACGCTGTGATCGTAACTACCGCTCACCAGGGTTTCACCATTGGGGCTGACCACAATGGAGTTGACGAAATCCCGATGCCCTTGCAGTGTCGTAATTTCGGTTCCAGTTGCGACATCCCACAGTTTAATGGTGCTGTCTTTGCTACCACTCGCCAGGATACTACCATCCGGCGTAAACGCAAGGGAATAGATCCAATCATCATGCCCAGTCAGGGTTTGCAGTTCCTGTCCACTCACCAAATCCCATAGCTTAATTCTGCGATCGTCTCCGCCACTGGCCAGCACCGCACCATCAGGACTCATTGCCAGGGCATTCACCTCATCCGTATGGCCTTCCAGGGTAAAAGCAAGGGCGATTCGACTCCAATTGCCAGCCGATCCAGTGGCTTCAATAGAGGCATCGGAGGATTCCCGGAGAGAGGATTCAGCATCCGCAAAATTGAACTGCGATCGCAGCAGCCAAAATAAGCCACCCCCCACCAGAGCAGTCGCCAGGAGTGCCATCAATAGGACGATCGTCTCGTTGGACTTGGGCTTAGAAGACATTGCAACTCAATTCACTCTCAAGAATTCACTTTCAGGTACACGATCCGCCATTTGGGTAAGACCCACCGATCCATTGCCTCTAGAAAAAGCTAACCTCACTCCCCACTCCTCACTCCTCACTCCTACGAACAATCCAAAGCAATGCTCCCCCCGTAATCGCCCCATAAATTAGCGCATTCACAATCAGTCTAGGCACCAACCCCTCGATCGCTCCAGGGGAAAGCCAGATGCCGCCATAGCAAATCATTTGCACCGGAATCCACCAGGCTGCCCGCGATTGTTTCTGGCGCAGAATCATCCATTGACTGAGGCCCAAGATTCCGCCCACGACCCCACCCCGCACAAAGGGGGGAAACGGCTGCCCAATAAAGGCTCCTAAGGATAGCCCCACACCGCTGGCCAAAATCCATCCGGTCGATCGGGAGATCACCATCTGTAACACGAGCCACTGAGCCGCGCCAATTACCAATCCAATAATGGCGTTGATCACACCGTTGAAGCTGGGATCTGTTAAATCTAAAAAGCCTCGTCCCGTCTGAAACATAAACCCGGTCATCACAAAACTGACCACCGTAGCTAAGACCCAAAGTGCCCAAAAGTTTTTTCCGGCATTGGCCCGATCGTCCGTAGAGTGAGCTGCGGGGGGCTGAGGCGGCTGAGATGGCTGGGGGGGCAACACACCAAGCGGTTGGGCGGCAAAGTCGGGTGGAGAAGGGTATGCGGGCGGATAGGAGGGGGAATGGGGAACCCCCGGATAAATTCCCGGATTCGCAGATTTGGCGGTGGGAATCAGCGGTTCCGGCTTTGGCGTTGGTAGTTGGGCGTTCAGAGGCAGTTGCCCAGGCGGATATTGCCGCAACACAATCATGGAAACATGGAGATCGATATGTCCCAACCGCAGGGTGCTACCCTGACTGAGTTGCCGTTCTCCGTAGGTTAAGAGTTGCCCATCAACCAGAGGTGGATTCGTTTCTCGCAGATTGCGCACATAGAAGCTGCGATCGTGGGTATTGAAAAAAATCTCAACATGCAGTCCCGAAACCGTAATATCCGACAGCACAATATCACAGCGCACCGGATCACGCCCAATCCGAATTCGTCCCGCTTGTCGGCTCGGTTGCTGCGGCGAAATGATCTGGCTGTGAGCCTGTCCACCCTCCACCCATTGCAGCGTTAACTCATGCACCAGTTCAGGAATTAAAGTAGGGTCAGCCACGGGGAGTGGAGCGGAAACTGGAGGCGCTTTCTGTAATGTTTCCTCTAAAGCTTGCAGAGCTTCGGCCGCCGTTTGAAACCGATCGCGGAACTGATAGCGCGTCATGCGATCGAGCACCTCAATCAACCCTGGACTGGTTTTAACCAAATGATGCCAGCGAATTTCCCCAGTTTGACTATCATCTTCTAGCTGGGTGGGATACAGCCCGGTCAACGCCTGAATCCCAATCATCCCCAATGCATAAATATCGCTACAGGGTCTCGGTTTGCCTCGGGCCTGCTCCGTAGGCATATAGCCCACTGTACCAATCCGGGTGCCAGGAGCCGCCAGGCTGAATTCACCAGAACCATCGGGCTGAATCCGCACTTGTTTAATCGCCCCAAAATCAATCAGCACCAGAGAATTATCCTGCTGTCGCCGCATGATGTTGGCGGGTTTAATATCTCGATGGATTACCCCCTGAGCATGGACATACACCAGGATTTTCAGGACTTCTCGCAGCAGTTGAATCACCTGCTCTTCTAACCACCGCTGTTCGGGTTGGAGTTCCGCTTCCAGGGTATGTCCTTCAACGAATTCCTGAACCAGATAAAAGTCTTCCCCCTCGGTGAAATAGGCCAGCAGTCGCGGAATTTGTTTCTCGCTACCCAGTTGAGCCAGAGCTTCCGCTTCCCGGTTGAAAAGTTGTTGGGCTTTGGCAATATGTTTCGGATTATTGCTGGCAGGCTTGAGCTGTTTGACGACACAAAGCGGATTTCCAGGAAAACGAGTGTCCTGTGCCAGATAGGTTTCTCCAAACCCGCCAGAACTCAAACGTTGTGTGATGAGGTATCGTCTGTCAATGAGATGCCCAATCATCAGTCAGCCTACCCTGGATAGTGCTTCAGCCGCCATACCATTTGTTATCCCTGCTACCTTGAGTCTACGTCAAACTCACGGCTGCGAAAAATATTATGGTGAGTCGCTCGCCCGGTACGGAGGCTGACCCATGCTAACCCATCTCGCGTCCCAACCCACACTTTATTTCCGGTATCGGTGGACAGGGACAGGACTCGGCTGGAGGGCAAACCTGCCACTTCCGTCACGATCGCCCCATTATAGTAATTAACCCAGTAAAGCCCATTTGTGGTGCCAACCCAGAGGTTACGGGCATTATCAAACCTTACAGCCGTGACGTTCCGCCCCCGAAACGCAGTGACCGATCGCAATACATCCCCCGTTTCCGGGTCAATGACAAATAAACCGTTCGGTGTCGCGGCCCAAACATTGTCATCAGGGCCAATGGCAAGATCCTGAATGGCTCCCCCCGGAAACGCTTCAAATCGCCTCAGGATAAAGGCACTGGCTGTATCCACTCGCACCAAACCGTCCTGCGTTCCCACCCAAAGCTGTCCCTCTGCATCCAGGGTCATGGCATTGGCACTGGTTCCGGGCAAATCTTGCAGCGTCGTCATGATCAGCCCTTCATCGGGACTAATGAGCACCAAACCGCGATCGGTTCCTGCCCAGAGGTAGCCCCGGCGATCGACCAGTACTGACAAAACTCGGTTAGAGGGCAGAAGAAAATTGCGGGTTGTCACTTCATTGGTCCGCGGATCCACCCGTTGCAACCCTTCATAGCTGCCGACCCAAATCCGTCCGACTTTATCTTCCGTCAGGGATTCAATCACAATGTTGGGCAGGCTGACGCGGGCAATAATCCGCCCTGTGTTGGGATCCAGATGCGCCAAACCCTGCCAGGAACCGACCCACAGGTTGCCACCCACATCTCGCTGAAGGGCCGGAACCCGATCGTCAGCCACCACGGGTTCCGTTACGGGAGACTGCTGGGCGATCGAGGGTTCTGGAGCGAGTGAGGCTGAATTGAGTGATTCCGGAAAGATTAGGGAGTCAATTGCTGGAGGAACAACGACTGCGGAGAGAGGTGGCGTAAAAAAGGGCACAAAGACTTGCCACGTTCGGGCAAGGGGGGCGAAGGGAGTTAAAACCATCGCAGCCCCAAGCACTGGGAAAAAAGCATTCAACGGAGAGGCCATGAAGTCACCTCATCGGTACCAACGATAAATTTGTGCCTCAAAGCTTATCGCTTTTTCGTCGTTTATAGCTCATCGTAAATTCCCAGCGTCTTTAAATCCGTTGGCGGGCGATCGCTACTCCAGGCCCACCAGACCGTACCACACTGGCAGTGATAAAACTCTTGCCATTTGCGACGGTGATCTTCGGTAAAGACGGGTGCTCGACGGTTAATCCAGACCTGATGGGCTTCCAGGGGCGATGCTTTACAGGCAGGACAACCAAAGGCATGGGCATGCGTTGCCGATCGAGTCCAGTCGGGAGGAGTCAGAGCGAAGGCATCCATTCTGTGCGTGATTAAACTTCAAGGAGGGAGGTGTCTTCTCAAGGATAAAGGATAAAAGTGGAAGGAAACAGGCAGGCAGAATCAAGGGGTGGGTTCAACTATTCCACAGTAAATTTCCCGCAATATCTCTTCAAAACAAGCGGTGCAAAGGTTTAAGAATTACAATAACCGCTGGAATTTCCTGATTAAAACCCGGTGCTTCTTTTAAAATTTGGTGTTTTAAAACACAACTGCGTCAATTCCTGAATTCTTAGTTATTCTCTGTAGAGGGGAAATAGTTGCGCTCGCCTCCAGCCCTCTATCTGATCTGCCCCTGTTCTCGTGTAAGGACTTCGACTTATGGGTTTCCTCAACTTAATTTCCCTGGTTGGGATCTTTGGGTTATGTGCGATCGCCTGGTTGTTTTCAGAGAATCGTGACCCGAAATATTTTCCCTGGCGAATTGTGCTTGTGGGGCTGGCGGTTCAGTTTGGGGTAGGCGCTCTGGTGTTTCTGGTACCCCTGGCGTGGGGCATTTTGCAGTCCCTTTCAGGATTGTTAGGCATTGTATTTGAGGCGGCTGATGCTGGAGCCAGGTTTATCTTTGGGCGGCTGTTTGTGCCCTTTTCAGGACAGGATTCGTTTTTCCTAGTGCCACTGGTGCCCGGAGCAGAGAGTTGTGCAACGGACAGTATCGGTCAGGTGGTTCCAGGGTTTTGCGGCATTCGAGTCGGGTATATTTTTGCGTTTCGCGCCTTGCCCGCCGTGGTGTTTCTATCTGGGTTAATCGCGTTGTTCTATCGGATTGGACTCTTCCAACTCATTACCAATTTAGTCACCCGCGTGTCCTATCCCCTGATTCGACTCAGTGGTGCAGAAATCCTGGGGGGAGCCGCTAATATCCTGGTGGGCATTGAGTCTGCGATCGTCGTCCGTCCCTACCTCAGAAAAATGACCCGCAGTGAGTTGTGTGCGATTCTTGCCTGCTGTTTTGGCACGGCTTCCTCTGCTGCTCTAGCCAGCTATGTCAGTATTCTCAGACCGATTTTTCCCAATGTGCTGCCTCACCTCGTTGCTGCAACCATGATGGGAGTCCCCGCCTGCTTTCTCCTGTCTAAAATTCTCATCCCAGAGACGGAAACTCCTTTTACTGCCTGGCCTGTCTCGCCCGATCGCGCCATTAAGTCTGGCATTTCAGAACGCGCGTTTACCGATGAGCGGGAATTGGAGATTGCCCCAGAACGGCTCAGCCCTACGGAAGCAGCGATTTCAGGGGCAGTTGAGGGGGTCAAAATTGCGATATCGATCGTCGGTGCGCTGATTCTGATTTTAGGGATTGTGTATTTGCTGTATGGATTCCTCAACTGGTTGACCACCCTTCCGGCTCCGCTGGGTAATTGGTTTCGGGTGATTTCGCTCCCCAACCTTTTGGGCATTCTCTCCCTACCCTTTACAGTCATGACGGGAATTTCCCTGAACTGGAGTGAACTCTGGCAGTCTTCCGTGCTGATCGGTCGCAGGCTATTGGAAACGGCAATTTTACCCTATCAGTCGATCGTTTCCGGCGTTTCCGGCGTGGGCGATCGTTGGGTCGGCGATCGGGCGTTGCTAATTCTCACCTATACCCTGTCTGGATTTGCCCACTTTGCTTACTGGGGCATTGTGGTGGGTGCAGCGATCGCCCTGGTTCCATCTCGTCGTCATGAAGTAATTGGACTCTGCTGGAAGGCGTTTCTGGCAGGAATTTTGGCGACCTACATGGTGGGCTGTATTGCCGGATTTTATGAAGGAATTTTTGGCGCAGATACGATCGCGGTTTTGGGAAAGTCGTGATAGGAGTCGGGAGTGCGGTAGGGGCGAATCGCGATTCGCCCTCACAAGGAAGTATGCCTGTGTTAATCTCCAAAGCCCAGATAGCCGCGAGGGGTAATCATTGTGTTGGCGTGGATCTGGGTGCTGCGGTTGCCGATGATCACCGTAGTCAGCATATCGATCGGATTTTCCAGGAATTTGTCCAGGGTGGTGAGGGTAATGTGTTCATCGGGACGGTAAACCGATCGGACGATCGCCACTGGAGTCTGTGGATCCCGATATTCCAGAAAAAGCTGCTGGGCTGTTTCAATCTGGTGAACGCGGGTTTGCGATCGAGGATTGTACAAAGCGGTTACGAAATCTGCCTGGGCAGCGGCAATTAATCGTTGTTTAATGACATCCCAGGGCGTTAGCAAATCGCTGAGGCTGATGGCGCAGAAATCATGCATTAAGGGCGCACCAACCCTGGAAGCGGCGGCTTGGAGGGCAGAGATCCCTGGGAATACCTGCACATCCGGCGTTTTGCCATCCCAACCCTGCTGCTGAAGTTGTTCCAGTACCAGGCCTGCCATGCCATAAATGCCACAATCGCCCGACGAAATTACCGCTACCGTTAGCCCCCACTGAGCCAGTTCGATCGCCCGTTCAGCTCGCTGCCGTTCCTGGGTAATCGGCCAGGCTTCAATGATCTGCCCTGGATGCAACAGGGCGGAAACCAAATCAAGATACAGCGTGTAGCCGATCACAACATCCGCCTGACTGATGGCCGTCTGGGCTGCGGGAGTCATCTGAGTCAGTTCACCCGGCCCCGTTCCCACCAACCACAACCGCCCCGATCGCCCTGTAAATTCCTGTTCTGCCTCTGCAATGGCGACGGTAACGGCTCCTGGCTGCCCGGGCTGGCGAAAGATGGTTTTGGCAACTCGCAGGGGGGAGGATGACTCTGAGGGAATGGGACTTGCCTGGGTAATCTCTGCCTGGGTAATCTCTGCCTGGGTAGTCCTGTCTTTGGCAGGATTCTCCTGGCTAGCTAAGATCGCTGCGGCCTCAGCCACGCTGGGAGTCCCTACTTCTGCCGCCACAACATCCGAAGGAGTAGGAACCACAACCGATCGCAGTTGGTCAGCCGCAAAGCAGCGCAACGGCCACTGGCGATCGTGGCACAGTTCCAGAATGCCCGCTTCATCTGACTTCAGGTCAATTGTGGCAATTCCAGCGATCGCTCCCTCGGCAAACTGATGGGTTTGGCAAACCTCCTGAATGGCTGATTCAATCAACGAACGAGCCGTTCCCCGCTCGCAGCCTACCCCAACCCACAGGACTCTGGGATGCCATTGAGCTTGAGGGGGTTCAGTCTCAGGAGAGAAATGCCGTTGGATCGGGCTGATCCAGAGATGGGGCTGAGGGAGTTGGGAGTCGGGAGTCGGCAATTGAGGGTTGAAGGGCGCATGAGGGGTTTGTTCGATGGCACCTGCTTCTGGTGCAAACACCACGTCCTCATCTTTCCCTGCTCCTTGCTCCTCGATTCCTGATTCCCCCTCCCCATGTCCTATGCCAAACGGATGCACCTCTGGCAACCCCTTCTGCCACAGCCTTGAGCCTGCCTCCTGAATCACCTGAACCGATCGCCCCTGGGCCACTGCGGCACTCACCCCAGTCCAGTTCCCTGCCCCCCGCTGCCAGCCAAAGGGCATCCCCAACAAATCGATCGCAGGTAAGTTCAATCCATTGGCTCCCCCCGTGAGAATTGGCGTTGCTCCTAGCTGATGGGCGATCGATCGAGTCAAAGCATCCGCTCCGCCCTGATGCCCGCCACACAGGCTGATGACATACCGTCCTGCTAAGTCAACCACTACGATCGCCGGATCGGTGGCTTTGTCTTGCAGCAAAGGCGCAATCAACCGAACCACTGCACCGGTGGCTAAACAGAACACAAAGCTGTGATGGGTTGGCCAGAGGGTTTCGAGATGGGCTTTGAGGGAGCCGGAATAGGTCTGGATGGTGCAAGTAGGAAAATCAAGAGACAAACCTGGGCGAAGGGTTTCGGGAATCCACAACGTTGCGGCTCCAGTCTGCCAGAGAGGCTGAAGCACGGTCATTCCCGCCGGAGTCGTGGTCATCGCGGCGATCGGCTGAAAATCCTGAAACCAGTTGCCTGGATTGCCTGGCTGGTTCACCTAGCTGCTCACCGTCAGTAAAGGACGGAACCCATGCTTACGGGATACCTGACCAATCAAGTCCATTTTCTCCAGGGTGATCTGGTTACGCCCCCAGGAAAAGTTGGTGTATAGCTTCTCAAATTCCAACAGCATGGATTCGGCAAAGCAGGCAAACAACTGCCGGGCCGGAGCATCCATGTTGACAATTTTCATAATTTTCCAGTCAATATCCAGGGAATGTTCCACAATGCCGCCATTGAGCACATAAACGCCTGGATGCTTCACCAGATTAGACATATTTTTGGGATAGCCGCCATCAATCAGCAAGCAAGGTTGCTTCAGTTGGGTTGGATCAATCTCCATCCCCTTCGGCATACTGGCCACCCAGACAATGATGTCTGCCTGGGGTAATGCCTCTTCCATCGCCAGGATTTTGCCGCGCCCCAGTTCTGCCTGAAGTGCCTGGAGCCGCTCCTGGTTTCGGGCAATGAGCAACAGTTCCTTCATATCCGTGTGGGCATCCAACCAGCGACAGACGGCACTGCCGATGTCCCCCGTGGCTCCGCAGACCGCGATCGTGGCTTCTGACAGATCAACCCCAACCTGTTGAGAAACCTGCTCCACCTGACGGCAAATGATGTAGGCGGTGTGCGTGTTTCCCGTTGTGAACCGTTCAAACTCCAGCTTGATGTTGCGAACCTGGCTAATTTGCTGCAAGTTGAAGTTTTCAAAAATAATCGAAGAGAACCCCCCCAGAGCCGTGATATTAATCCCATTCTTTTGGGCATGAGCCATGGCATTAACAATTTTGCGCGTGGCGGCTTTAATTCGGCGACTTGCCAGCATTTCCGGTAAAAAACAAGACTCTACATACCGTCCTTCGATTTGCTGCCCTGTAACACTAGTAACTTTGATAGTGTCTACGATTTGCGGCGGGGCACTGCACCAAAAATCTAGCCCTTGATCAGCATATTCTGGATAACCTAACTCCCTAGCAACGGACTGGGCGTGTTCTAAACTCGTGAGATGACCGATTAAACCAAACATGGACAGCTATAATACCAAGCCTTGTGGAATCGAATGACAGTGATATGGATTAGTGCGAAAAATTAAGCACTTTCAAAATACTACACAAAATAAGCCTCCGACGAATCCAGAGAAGTTCAGCAGGAACAATCGGGCTGAAATCGTCTTTAGCAGCCATAAGGAGATAAAAACAACCTCCCCAGGTCTAGATCAACTGCCTAGCGGGGGATATCGGATGATTAGAATACCCGATCGCCTTTCCTGACTTAAGTTTTGATGTCACTCATCTGTCACTCATGAGCAACAAACCCAAGTTTACCCTTTACCACTTTACCTTTCTTGATTAAGAAGAATCACCAAACCTAACACTTAATTACAAGATAACCCCAGGAAATTTACTGAAGCCAGGGGGAATGGTAGGTTGAGTGTCACGACTTAAATTAATAGTCACGGCTTAAATTCAACTGCTCTTTTTGATTGATACCGCAATGTACGATAAAAAGCCTAAAAAAGATTGGTTAACGGCGGGTGTAACGGCTGCTCTTGGGGCAGGCGTAGTGACAACGTTTGCGATTAGCCAGGGGCAACATCCCGCTCTGGCGCTGGGTATCACGGCATTTGCTACCATTGCGGCTCTGGTGGTCGAGCAATGCTTGCAACTTTCAAAACAGTAATGTTCAAAACAATAATTTAATTGACTCATAGAGCTTGTATTTTCCCTGTTTCTCGTTGGAGCAGGGAATTTTTCATGTGGGGGTTACTCAAGCCCGAGTAGTTTCCCTTACGAAGAGACAGAGTTTCAGTATAAAAAATCTCACTTTTCTGTATTTTTACTCATGTTTACTTAATGCAGACACAAAGATGCTATGAACTTGGTGGTAATTCACGGATCAGAGCCAGGGAAATTTGAGAACGTTTACAAAGGCAAATCAAAAGGCAAGCCTTGCTATAAACTTCCGCTTCCCTCCACCCTATGCGTAACAATTCCCTCCGCAGAGCGATCCGCATACCGCTTCCTGCTTCCCGTCCCGTCGCTCGTAATGGCAAGGTTAACGAGAACGATTCAAATGACCTCTACAGGCTAAATTTGGGTGCTGGCAGCCTGTTGACGCTAAATTTATTGAATCGTGGCCAGCGATCGCAGATTGGGATACAAATCTTCACTTTGAGACGCTCCAGAGCCGCAGTCCTGAAGGCGATCGGACGACCGGACTTTAATCAGCTCAGTCCAAGGGAAATTCGTCGCAATTTGACCCAGATTCGGCAAACTAACGTGGGTGGGGGCAATCGACGGTTACTTCAGCTTCAACTCAATCCAGGTGAACACTACATTCGGATCTTTCGGCGCAAAGGTTCAAACAGTCGCTATCGATTGAATTTAACCGCAGAGCCGATAGAACCGATCGCTCAACCTATCCCGACTCCCTCGATCGTTCCTGTCCCTCCTCCGATTCCTGCACCTGCGCCTATCCCAACCCCTATCCCTGTACCTGCGCCTGCGCCTGCACCTGCGCCTATCCCAACCCCCATCCCTGCACCTACACCTGCTCCGACTCCTATCCCAACCCCCATCCCTGCACCTGTTCCGACTCCTGCGCCTATACCTGCTCCGACTCCCATCCCTGCACCCACACCTGCACCGACTCCCATCCCAACTCCCATCCCTGCACCTGCGCCTGCACCGACTCCCGCTCCCGCCCCAACTCCCACACCCGATTTTGGAGTCAATGCCGGAGAAGACATTTCAACCTCTAAATTTGCCTGGGTTGGAACCTCCCTGGCTGGCTCGATCGCCCCTGAAGCATTCCCCTCGACAGTCAATTGGACACAGACAAGCGGCCCGGGCGTTGTCACTTTTGCCGATGCAAACAATCTACTGACTTCAGCAAAGTTCAGCGAACCCGGAACCTACGTTCTACGTCTCACTGCGAGCAATGGCGATCGGCAGCAAAGTGATGAAGTGACAGTCACTGTAACCCGTCCAACGGTAAGAATCATGCCGCTGGGTGATTCGATTACCCACGGTGAGGTTAATTTCAATAGTTATCGGCGGCCGCTATGGCAGCGACTGCAACAAGAAGGGTACAACGTTAACTTTGTCGGTAGCTCTACATTGCATTATCAGGGAAGCGAACTTTTCGTAGGCCTGCCTCCCAATCCAGATTTTGATATGGATCATGAAGGCTATTCAGGCTACCGCACAGATCAAATTTTAGGACTGATTAATAATTCCGCAACAATCCAGCGTCCCGATGTCGTATTGCTTCACCTGGGCACGAATGACCTGCTGGCGTGGAATAATAGAACGATCGAGAGCGTTATCAGCAATCTAGGTCAAATCATTGACACTCTACGAAATGTCAATCCTCAAATCGCCATTTTGCTGGCTCAAATCATTCCTGGCAATAACGGTTGGCCTGGAAGTGAAAATTTTCCAGTTTTGAACGCAGCAATTCCAGGTTTAGCCGCTCAAAAACATCGATCCGACTCTCCGGTGATTGTCGTGGATCAATTCACTGGATTTGATCCCAATCGGGATAACTATGATGGGTTGCATCCCAATCCGACTGGAGAACTCAAGATGGCAAATCGCTGGTTTGAGGCGATCGAACGGTTGATGAACTGGGGGAACGAACGCTATGGACAGGGTAGGGTTGATGAACTGATCGGCACTCCTGGTGCAAATACCTTTGTGTTAGGCAAACGGGGCTCACCCTACTACAACAGTGGCAACAACAGTTCTCCTGGACTGGAAGACTATGCCCTGATTAGAAACTTTGAGGTGGGAGTCGATCGAATTCAACTGGACGGGAATCCCAATGATTACCTTCTGAGCAACTCACCCATTGCTGGCATCATCGGCACAGGCATTTTCTTAGATACAAACCGGAATGGGGTGCTCAATCCGACGGATGAGTTGATTGGCATCGTTGAAAACCGAACGGGACTTAACCTGACGAACACGGAGCAGTTCACTTACGTTTAGGAATGAAATCTAATCATCTGGAATTCTTGTGGGGTGGGCATCTTGCCCGCCCAGTCCACGCAGCAGAACCATTACACAGGTTATTGCTTCCACGAACCTAAACAACCGATGCCCCTAAACAAACCGAGTCAACTGCACCCGATAGCGTTCCTTCTTCGTCACGGAAACCTCGCCCACCTCCAGACGACCCTTCCCGCGAATGGCCACCAGATCTCCAGCTTTGAGTTGATGACTGGACTGGGTAACTTCCCGCCAGTTGACCCGGACATCGCCCCCGGTGATTAGATCCGCCATCTTACTCCGCGACATCCCAAATCCAGCAGAGGCCACCGCATCTAACCGCATAGAAGCCTCTACAGTCGTTAGTTCCTTCTTCTTGGGTTCGCGGATTTTAAGTTCGCTCAGGTCAATGCGGCGGGTTTTGACGGGAACCGATCGCACCTGCGTCAAGCTCATTTCCAGAAATTCCACCAGTTCTGGCACCACGATCGCCTGTGCACCGCGATCGCCTGAGACAATAATATCGCCAACCTTTTCCCGCACCAGGCCTGTACCCAGCAGTGCGCCCAAAAAATCCCGGTGAGTGGCAGGGTCAAACAAAAAATTTCCAGCAATTTCGATCGCAGCAATTTCGACCTGAGACACATCCAGGGGTAAATCCGATCGGGCAATGGCGACTCGCTGCCGTTCTGCCTGAGGATAGCCGCCCCAAGACAGCATCTCTACCTCCGTCAGACGACTGAACATTTGCTGAACATCGGCCCACTCAGGCGGCGATAAAAAGTCCGTACAGACCACCTCCCAGGTTTTGATCGCTTGTTCGGCCTGGTCAATGACTCGGACTGCCGTTTCTCGGTTTTCAACTCCACTGAGAAGATTTTCGCGTGGCAACATCGTAATGGGGTTCCTGTGCTGGCGGATCGGTTGCACAATCACAACCTGCAATTATCCCTGATTCTTCCAAACTTTGCAGGAAAAGCCGGATACTCTGCGACAAAAATCTGCCAACTCCATTCACCTCCCGACTCCCGACTCCCGACTCCCGACTCCCCACTTCCCACAAAGCACCGTCGAACTCAGTTCAGGGGCTACTAAGAGCGTGGATCAAACAACCTGTTCACCGTTCTGCTGCTTTGACTGGGCGGGCAAGATGCCCACCCCACAGGAGTTCTAGATTATCAAATTTGTATTCCTAGAGCCAGGCTCAACCTCCGCCGTCGTAGCTAATTTCATTCGATCGATAGGCAGGGGGTTCAACGTGGATCAAAGTGCGTACCGGGCTGAATTTCTCCTCTAGCCTAGTTTCGACTGCCTCTGTAATCTTGTGGGCGGTTTCCACATCGGCCGCATCCACAATCAGGTGCATTTCAATAAAAATTTGCCGACCGAGCAGCCCTCTGGATGCGATCTGATGACAATTCACCACCCCCGGCACCTGCATGACTACGGTATGAATCGCTTCTGGGGCGATCGCCATCTCATCCACCAACCACGGCAAATTTTCCTTAATGACTCGCCAGCCGCTCCACAGCACCATCAGCGCAACGGGAAACGCCAGGGCGATATCCAACCATTGAATATTCCAGAGCCAGATGCCGATTAAGCCTCCAATCACTACGATCGTTGTCCAAATGTCACTCATCGTATGGCGGGCATCCGCAATCAGAATTTGACTACCGATCTTTCGTCCCACCGATCGCTCGTAAAAAGCAACAAAAATATTAATTCCCAGGACAATCAACAGCAGCCATAGCTCAGAACCAGAGATTTGAACGGCACCGCCTCCCTGAATCACCCGTTCGATCGAACTTTCCAAAATCTTGAAACAGGCAATCCCCAAAAATGCGGCAACCCCCAAAGCTCCAATCGCTTCATACTTCTGATGTCCGTAGGGATGATCTCGATCGGGTTGAGGCGAAGCCAAACGATTGGTCAACAAACCCAGAACATTGTTTGCCCCATCCGTGACGCTATGAATTGCATCTGCCACCAGGCTCAATGAACCCGTCCACAGCCCAACCGCCGCTTTCAAACTCATCACAACGAGATTCAAAACCAGCGTAATCAGCAACACTTTACGAACCACTGGCCGCCGATCGATCGCCATTTCCCCTGGTTCCATACCACCAATCAGGACAAGGACCATTATAGGGAAATCACTCTGGGGCAATCATCAACAATTCAAAAGCGCACTGAGGGTTGCCTGCTGCTGCTCCGAAAGGGAATCAAGCCGTACAAGACGATTTAGCCAGGATCGTAGATTCCTTTTCTGCCCCCTCACCGCTACTATGGGTAGCAGAATCACCAGCGTGCATTAATACAACTTATCTAAAATAGTCGTCACATTACAAAAAAAGATGACAGCTTCTCAGATTAGACTTAATCTTTCCGAAGGCTCAGTGATGTTCAACTTCACGCCATCCGCCGCCCGCGATCTGCAAGCGGCCATTTTGGCCTTGATGAATAACCTGAAAGCCGCATCAGCTCAAGGTTCAGGTGGCAGCAGTAAACCTACTCCGCAAAAACCGATGGAGTATCAGTACACAGGAGAGGTCTTTCTAGAAATCTTCTGTAATCCGAATATCTGGTCTTCTCCCTTTGCAGCCAAGGTACTAGTTACCTTAAGGGACGATCGCATTCGCATTAGCACAGAAGCTGAGTTAACCCGCCTGAACGAAGATATTAATCAATACCTGGAGCAGTTTGGCTAGAATCAATCGTTCATATCGTCCATTAAAATATCATTGCTTGCCGTATCTTCCTGAGTTTACCTGTTATGAATCCAGATAGTTTGATTCAAATTGCCCAAAAAGGGCTGCGCGTTACCCTGGGCGCAACCTCGGTTTTGATTGAAACCCTACAGGATCCCCTGCGCCGCGAAGAAACTTTGGCTCGTTTGAGGACAGAATTTGGTCAACTGGCGGAAGAGTGGGAAGTCAAGGGAGAAGTCACCGAACGAGAAGCCCGCGATTTTGTTGATACCGTGATCAATCAACGATTTAATCGCAATACGCCGCCCGCTTCCTCTGCCGGATCAACTCCAGGCACCCCTCCCCCCTATTCGACCACCAGTCCTGTCTCCGCACCGAATGCAACCACTCCGCCCGTTGACGTGCAGCAAGACTTACAGGACTTGACGGAACAACTGGCAGCCATTCGATCGGAGTTGCAAAAATTGCGCGAAGAACAGGGCAATCCTTAGGCTTGTGGATCAAATAACCTGTAATCATTCTGCCTTGTTGACTGGGCGGGCAAGATGCCCACCCCACAAGAATCTCAGATCAGTAAATTTACATTCCTTAAATTTGCATTTCTTAGGTAAGCATACCCAGTCAGCTTGAGCTTAAGCCGAAGTCTTGCCCGCCCAGTCAAAGCAGCAGAACGGTGAACAGGTTATTCAATCCACCATCCTTAGTCGTTTTCCCAGTCTTCTCGTCCCAGCAAATCAGAAATTCGATCGCGCAGCAGAAAGTCATTATCTTCCAAAACAGCTTCCACACAAACCCATTCACGGGCGGGAATGTGCTGACAAAGAACATAGATGGGCTGAGTCCGGCTCACTACACCCTTCTGCACTAACTGCCGTGCTTCGTCTTGGATCAAGTCCATTGAGTACTGTACAGATTGAATCATAACTCACCCTCTTGTTCTGTTTGTAGTGATGAACGGCTAAAAGATAGAAAGTAGATACGCAAGATACGGAGATTAGGCCTTGTCATGAATCTGCGTTATAAATTCGCTGATAACAGATCTAACAATTTCCAATGGCTGTAAATCGGCTGACCTCAAGGCACTAAACTCAAAACTTTAATCAGGTTGACAGACGGAAAGGATCTAACCGTAGATAAACTCGACAGGAAACGGAACAACTTGCTAATTCGGGACAAATTTAGCTTTCTAACGACAAAAGCCAGTGCGAATTGAACAAGAACAACGATGGAACGGGTATAACTGACAAATCCAACCTGGAATACCAGGGTTTGTAGTGAAGTATACTGAATGTTTTCTATTTTCGAGGTAACACCATCAAGATTATATTAATAAACATTACGAAAGTCATCAAGCCTTGACAATTTATTGAAAAAGATTTTGTTGAGGAAGCCTTCAGAAAGTTTGTCGAAAAGCGAGAAAAACTTGAAGGGTCCGCTCTGGCAGGTGTCATGCAGCCGATGCCTGGCTCTCCCTGTTTTGCAGTCTTTGTTACCGTTTCGTGGGATTGCCTTTGAGTATACGATTAGGCTTTAAGCAAAACGGGTGGATTTGAAATGCCTGAAATTGCCCATATCCCAGTCTAGAACCCCTGTGCTTTCCACAATTTTGTCCTGGTACATTCTTTAGAGTTTCTCAAGATCTCTTAGATTTTTCTTAACCAAAGGATTCAAACAGAGAACTGAGACAGACCGGAACAGAGGGAGGGCAAAGCGTAATGAAATTAGGGAAAACCGATCGCACTTGCGAGTCTTCGTTTTAACAGGTGTTTATCATAGGGTAAACCCTACCCATGTTTGCACCGATCGATGTTAAGCCAAATTAAAGACATTGCTGCGACCCTTGCGCCTCGACTGATTGAAATTCGTCGTCATTTCCACAGTCATCCAGAGTTGAGCGGACAGGAGTATCAAACCGCAGCATATGTTGCAGGCGTGCTTTCATCCTGTGGACTGCATGTACAGGAGTTGGTTGGCAAAACGGGGGTCGTCGGTGAATTGCTCGGCAAGAAGGACGATCGCCGCTTACTGGCTATCCGCACCGATATGGATGCCCTGCCGATTCAAGAATTGACGGACTTAGAGTTTGCCTCCCATAAACCTGGCATTATGCACGCCTGCGGTCATGATGTCCATACAACGATCGGTTTGGGGGCGGCAATGGTGTTGTCCCAGCTAGATGAAAACTTGCTGGGAAAAATTCGCTTCCTGTTTCAACCCGCTGAGGAAACGGCCCAGGGAGCCGGTTGGATGATTCGAGATGGAGTCATGGACGGGGTTGATGCCATCCTGGGGGTTCATGTGTTTCCAACCATTCCGGGGGGTTCGATCGGCATTCGCTATGGCGCACTGACAGCCGCCGCCGATGATCTGGAGATTATCGTTGAGGGAGAATCGGGGCATGGCGCACGTCCCCACGAAGCGATCGATGCCATCTGGATTGCCTCCCAGGTCATTACTACCCTTCAGCAAGCCATCAGCCGGACTCAAAACCCCCTCCGTCCAGTCGTGTTGACTATTGGACAAATCCAGGGTGGTCGTGCTCCTAATGTGATTGCCGATCGAGTCCGATTACAGGGAACCGTGCGATCGCTTCATCCTGAAACCAGTGCGGCTCTCCCCACCTGGATCGAAAATATTGTCGCTACGGTATGCCAGACCTACGGAGCCAGACACAAAATTACCTACCGTCGAGGCGTTCCTTCCGTCCAAAATGACCCTACCCTGACGCAACTGATAGAGGAAGCGGCCGAAGAAGCCTGGGGCACAGAGCGGGTACAAATTTTGTTGGAACCCTCACTAGGCGCAGAGGACTTTTCCCTCTATCTCGATCATGCGCCAGGCACTATGTTTCGCTTAGGGGTGGGCTTCCCCGATCAAACCAACTTCCCTCTGCATCATCCCCAATTCCAGGTGAATGAAATATCCATCATCACAGGAGTGGTCACGATGGCATACGCAGTCTATCGGTACTGGCAGATGGAGGGGTAGGAGCGGGGGATGGGGAGTCGGGAGTGGAGAATGAGGCATGGGGAGTAGAGAGTTGCTCAGGAATGCAAATTTGTTAATCTAGAACCCTTGTGGGGTGGGCATCTTGCCCGCCCTTTCCCCTTCTACCTCTTACTCTCTTGTGGGGTAGGTATCTTGCCCGCCTAGTCAGCAAAATAAAACGTTGCACAGGTGATAGAATCCACGCTCCTTAATCTCCCTCAGGCAGCCAAACAACGATCGCCGTTCCTGGAGACGTTGGGGCATTGGATGAGGCGGGAGCCAGCTCAGTCGGCACAAGCTGACAGGTATGCGCCGGACTAAATACTTGAATCTCTCCCTGCATTTGCCGAACCAATTCACGGGCGATCGTTAATCCCAGTCCCGTACCGGGAATGTCGGTGTCTGCTTGCACGCCCCGATAATGCCGTTCAAACAAATGCAGTAAATCTTCCTGGGGAATGCCTGGGCCGGTATCTGCGATAACGATCGCCTGCTGATTGCGCCCCAGATCAGCGTCCAAATTTGGCTCCTGAACCGCTTCTCTGGAGGCATCTTCTGTAGATGGAACGGACTGAACGCCGATGTAAACTTGCCCTCCGGCTGGAGTATATTTAAGGGCATTATCAATCAAATTGTTCAACACTTCTCGCAGGGCCCGAGGGTCTATTTGTATTGGGGGTAGATACTCCGGAATTTCACACCGCAGGGTCAGTTGGCGATCTTGGGCAATCATCACGGCAGAATCGACCAGGGGCAGCAGAATCTCAGAAATAGTCTGCGGCGATCGTTGCAGCGAGGCACCCATCAACAGGGTTGAACCCGGTAGGAGATGCGGGGATTGCGGCCGCTGAGGAGAGGCAGCCGCGTGGAGCGAATCCTGCAGATCGAATTCCTGCCCCGTGAGGTCTGCATCCGCCAATTCTCCATCCTGAATCTCATCTCCCGTCAGCAACCGCCGAAACGCAGCATCATCCAGGTCAATGGTGGCATTAAACTGTTGAAGCAATTCCTGAAGCCGATCGCTCTCTCGTACAATCCCTTCTGCCACGGTGCGATTGGTGTCACTGGGATTCAGCCGTTTGACCAACAACTTACCAAAGGTTCGCAGGGCGGTTAAAGGATTGCGAAACTGATGCAACAAGTCATCCAGCAGTTCATGCCGTTGCTCCCGCAGGAGTCGCTGCTGATGTAAATCCTGAGCGACCCACTGCGATCGCTGGTCAAGAATACAGGAAATAGCCATCGTTTCAGCGATTTTTTCAATTTGTTCCCGTTCAAAGTCAGTCCAGGCACGATCGGCTCTAGCCGTCACAAGCAGACCCATGACCACCTCTTGATACATTAGGGGCAAAACCAGTTGCTGCTGACGCAATAGAGCTGTTTCTGCTGCCTCTAAAGGGGAAGCCCCCTCCGCATCACTGGCAGGATTCGGCATGGATGCAAGGAGTGAGTGCTCACTTTCGGAGTTATCAGAAGCCAGGAGCCGTTGAGTAGAACCATTTCCGCGTCGCCCCTGAGCCAGCAAAGCAAAAACCCGATCGTCATTCCAGTGGGAAACGGAGTCTGGATAAGCCGCGATCGGCACTAGCTTGGTGTCGGAAACCTCGGTCAGCTCTTCAGTCAAATAAACAATGCTAAGAACTGCCCCCAGCCCATCGGTCAGGAGTGCCACCTGTGCTTGACAGAGGGCAATGAATTCAGAACTGGCGGGCATCAACATGAATCTGAACCTGTCTGCACAACCGAATGCTAGGAAATCGCTCACTCAAACCAACTGTACAAGAATCAGAAAAATCGATGGACTGACAGCGGATCAAACGTGGTAGATCAGGCGAGCGCACTATTCCCAATGAAATACTTCTACTGAATCGATCCTGCCACTCCCTGCGATCGCTCAAACTTTCCTTAAATTCCTAAAGCTTTGCGAACCCTTTCGTAACATTCCTTAACACCCAAAGCACAATGTGGGATTTACTGCTTAACCTAACCCAATGCCTCTGCTATTCTATAGATTGAACCTACTCATGATACACGGCCTTCCACTCACAAGGGGATTGTGCAGGTTTGAGAACGGTAGATGAGACAAAAACTTAAAGTTATCGTCGATCACCTTAAGATTTTGTTTCAATTGTTTAAAGGAAGTTGAAATTCCAATTTCAAGCCGATATACTTTGCAGGGTCTTAGTATTTTGTAACCACAGCTACATTAGCTAACGTTACTTAGGTTTAGTCGAGATTCGTCGTCGAGAGAAGAGAGGAGGTAATAAGGTTGGCACGAAGACGCAAACGCAAGAGCCGTCGTCGCTTAGAAGGACGCAGGATTCTGGAGATGGTTCCTCAGTATAGCATTGAGAGTGGCGAGGATAAGCCTGTCACCGCTGCTCGCAAGTTTATTCAAGCTGAGGGAATTCTGCCACCCGCCTTGTTGTTAGTCAAGCGAAACGAGCATACTACAGATCGGTACTTCTGGGCAGAGAAAGGTCTGTTCGGAGCACAGTACGTTGAAGAAAATCACTTCCTTTTCCCCAGTTTGCGCGTCATGGAAGAGGATGTTGAAGCTCTGGCTGTTGGAGCAAAGCGTTAGTATCCATAGTACTGATGCTGGAAGGAGTCAAGAGAATCTGAGGTCTAGTCACGGGGAAAGCGTCCTGCAAAGCAGTTTGTTCTACAGAGTTAGTTTTGCAGAATTGGTTTTGCAGAGATCGATCGCCACAACCATTGATTCGACAAAGCAGTTCTTCTCTCGATTCTTCAGTTTCCTTTATCACCCAATGGCGATGCAATAAGGTCAGGTCTAGTCTGGTTTCAGCCAGCAGGCTAGCTGACAACATAAAGCGGGATCAGGTCAATGATCCCGCTTTTCAATGAGGATATGCAGTTCTCCTGAAATGATGGTGGCAGTCATAGTGCAGGCTTCCAGCCCGGGCGGACAAGATGCCTGCGCTACAAAGCAGCCAATTCCAACAGTTAAATTTAGCCCAGGGCAACCTTAACAACCTTGTTCTTCTCTGCTGCCACCCTCGGCAAGGTTAAGCGAAGAATTCCATCCTTATATGCAGCTTCCACCCTGTCATTTTGCACCCGTGCAGGCAGGGGAATCACTCGCTGAAATGTTCCGTATCGGAACTCTGAACGAACCACTCCATCCTGCTCAGTCCGTTCAGACGCTTGACGAGTCCCGCTGACTGAAACAGCTTCCGCCATCACTTGAACATCCAGATCCTTAGCCTCCATTCCCGGCAATTCAACACTCAAGTAGATTGCCTCAGGCGTTTCATGCAGTTCAGCTGCTGGAACGAAAGATAGCCGCTCCGCTGTGCCATTAGAACGCTTACTGACCGTTGGAGACAACGCATCAAACAGTTGGTTCATTTCCTGTTGCAAGTTTTCGATCTCACGGAAGGGTGCCCAATGTACGATCGCCATAGATCATTTCTCCCAATTAATAATCAATAGCTGAACAATTTGTCGTTTCTCTGTCTCTCCGGAATTCAAAGCCTTTCGTCCTTTGTTTTCCTTAATTCCACTGTAGCGATCGGTTAAATTGACCGGGTTCGGTTGTTCAGAAAGCCAATCGTCGCAATTCCCACACCTGCCTTAAATACAGAAGCAAATACGCAAAAAGTCAGCCCCATCAGCTAACCAAACGGTTGAGTGAATGAGGCTGGAGACGCAGTTAGGAGGTATCTGCTTATAAGAGTAAAGGGATAAACTCAATTTAGTTCCCCTTTTAATAAGTTCTTAAGGGATCTGCAATAAAATGGCATTTCCATCTTTGAGGAAATCTGCTGTCAGGGTGTCCGGTGGTTGTGAAGGTGTCCGGTTGTGAAGGTGTCCGGTTGTGAGGGTGTCCGGTTGTGAGGGCACACAGATATGAGGGCGCACAGCAGTGCAGCCCCTACGGGGGAATCGCCCACCTAATCTGGCTCCCGCTTATGTCTTCGAGGATTGGCTCGATCGCCTTTTGCCGCCTGAGCTTGATACCAGCGTCGCCATTCTGCTGAACTGCGAATCGTTAACCAGAGGAGGAGGAGGGCAATCACCCCCCCCTGTTGAGGCGCATCAAACGCCAGGAGTACCAGCGATACACAAAGAAAATCCTGGACAAAGACTACCCAGAGCGGTAATCCTCGTAACCGATAAAACCAGCCCACCTGCACCAGTTGCAGCACCAGAGCGAGTAAACCACCGACAATACCCAAAATCCAGCTCATCCAGACTTCCATTTGGGCAGTACGGGCGACTGTGATCCCAACGATCGCCCCTACAATAGGACTTCCAATCAGTTGAATGATTTGCAAAAATCTTTGGCCCAGACGTTCTTTGGTGAGAAACAATTCCACTAACGACCAGCTCACCAGAACTCCCAGCACCACCTGGGGATGAAATTGGGAAAGGATCGGCACATTAGCCCAGAGGTCATCGCTATACAGCAAGCCAATCAACAACAAGGGCAGGGCAATCCGCAACCCTGCCGCTGCAGATAAGGAAAGAGCGGCCAACACCTCAATCATTGTCTAATGACTCGCCGTAACAAATTAAGTTGCGCTTCAGTGCCTATCCAAAAACTCGCTAGAATTTTTGGAAGCCAAAACCCCCTGACGGGGTTTGTGGATAGGGTTTAAATACCATTTAGCAACGCTCGATTCCGTTCCAAGCTTAGCCAATCTCTGATTCTGGCGCAGTAATCATCACCGGATCTTGATAGAGCGGCACAGTAAAGGTCACCGTTGAACCCAGCCCTTCTCCCATACTAAAGAAATTTACAACACCTCCCATCGCCTCTACTAGCTTTTGGGAAATAGTCAGCCCTAATCCTGTGCCACCATACTGTCGTGTCCGCGAACCATCAATTTGGCTAAAGGACTGGAACAGCTTATCCTGCTTCTCCAGAGAGACACCAATACCCGTATCAGCGACGCTAATTTTAACCATCCCTGGCTTTTCTTCATCCTGATCGATCGCTGTTTTAGGCAAAATTTCAGCCGTAATCACGACTTCGCCCTCATGGGTGAACTTAATTGCATTGCTAACTAAATTCAGCATCACCTGCAACAGCCGCTGATAGTTGCCATTGATCACTACCTCATCACGGGTGGCAGGAACTCGAATTTCAAAGGCCAGATTCTTCTGCTGCGCCTGGGGACGGGTGAAGTTTTCCACGGCACTCACCAAATCATCCAGCCGAATCGGGTTGAGTTCGAGCTGCATCTTACCCGCCTCAATTTTGGCGATATCCAGGATGTCGTTGATGATGTTGAGCAGATGAATGGCAGAGTGATGCGCCTCTTCGATGAACTGCTTTTGCTCTTCCGGGTCATCCGCCATACCATCCAGAATCAGCTTCAAAAAGCCAATCATCCCATTCAAGGGCGTACGGAGTTCGTGGGAGGTGTTGGCCAAAAACTCGCTCTTACGGCGGGAAGCATCCTCCGCTTGCAGACGGGCCTCTTCTAATTCCTTGTGCTGCTGCACTAAACTCTCATTTGCCTGCTGTAGCTCTGAAGCCAGGGTGCGGGTTTCCTCCAACAGCATGGAATAGGCCACCCCAGTACCCACCTGATCGGCAATTTCCATCAGCAGATCAATCTCGATGTCATTCCACAGGCGCGATCGATCTAACTGGTGCAGCACAATCAACCCATTCGGCTGATCTTTGTAGGTTGTGACAATCACCAATACTGAGAGGGGCGGTTCATCTGGGTCAGTTTCGATCGCATCCAGAGCGATCGGTCTTAAGGTCTCCAATGCCTGTTTCAGATACGGCGTTTCCTCCAGACCCAATTTCGTACCAATGAGAGATTTCAATGGCGGTTGGCGGTACTCTGCCACAACCTTGAGCAAAGTATCATCCGGCTGGTAAGGACAAATAAAACAGCGGCTCAATCCCAACGACTCACCCAATCCATCCACCGTCTTCTGCCAGATAGTTTCCAGATCCAAACTGCGGCGAATATCCCAAACAACCTGCGTCAGACGCTTCTGAGGATCCGTAGAGTGCCCTCCAGACAAGTAGGTTTTGGGATGCATTGCCAACCTGGACACGTCCAGGGCCTGTTCTCTGGAAGCAGCATAGAGCAATTGCCCAGTCACAACAGCCGTCGTTGCAGTGCCGTGGGGCATCAAAATGGGGCTAACCGTCAGGTCAAATACAAAGTGGCGATCGTCGAAGGCAAAGGCGTATTCAAACTGCACTGGAATCAGAGAGTCAACCACCTGACGAACCCGCTCCAGGTATTGTGTAAACAGAACAGGAACAAACACCTGGTTCATGGGCTTGCCGATCAGTTGTTCTAACCGCAATCCATACGCTTCTGCTTCCCGCCAATAGAAAGACAAATAATGCCCCACCCCATCCTGGATGAAGGCCAAATCTCGCCCTGGAAATGATAAGAAGCTATCAAACCGCGAGGTGGATGCCGAAGTTGGCTCAGTTGTGGACAGTGGGAGATCGCTAGGCACAGTCATCAGCTTAAAACTGCAAACTGCAAATGGAAAAATTGACGTTCCATAATCTGATGGTTTCAGATCAGTAAAAGCAGATGCAATGAGTATGGACTTTTGCTCTAAGAGCATAGGCTTACTACGGCCTATGTCTAGGTTAAGTCATTAAACCCAGAATTCCCGTTTTTCTACGATAGACAGACAGTTCTTGAGAAAAAGTATCGTAGAGTGCTGGAAGACTCAATCATAAGAATCTTTAAGCTATCTGCAACGGCTGCATCATGCCTCTGGACTAATCATTCCACTCTCCCTTCGGAGGAACCGGAGGATTTGGCCGTAAGGTACGAGTCACATCGTCATCTCGACGACTCCCGCCGCCCAACCATTGCCGGACTGCCACCTCGATCACCTTACTCGGATCACTGGTTAAATGGCGGATTTGCTCTAGTAACTCCGCATCGATCTGAATGGAAAGGTCTACTTTACCGGGCTTCGGCTGAACACCAGGATCGCTCATAGGGTTTTCATATTCTCCAAAATTGCTAAGTCCATTAAACATCATTGACCTTGTCGTAGGGTAGGGAGTGGGCGGATGAGCGAGTGGTCATTTCCGTGACGCAGGCAGCTTCTCGGTCTGCAAAACGATAAGAGCCTGAAAAACGCTTGCTGGGTGTTGATCTGGGGAGGCAACGATCAGGGATCGCCTCTATAAAGTGTAGTGAGTCTATAAAAATAGTGAGTCTGTAAGTCCGCTGCAACTTACTCCATAATTGAAATTGAAATTGATGAACCTCTCCCAGGATGTTTGAATCGTGGTCTGGGGTGTCTTTAGACCCGTTGATCCCCCCAACCCCTTAAAAAATGAGAATTAAAACTCAAAGCCCCCTGATTCAGCTACCGTGTACACAGATCTTGACTGAGAGGCTCAAACCCTGATAGATCCCCCTAAATCCCCCTTAAAAAGGGGGACTTCTAATCCGGTTCACTCCTTTTTAAGGAGGGTTAGGGAGGATCAAACCCAGTCGTGGCTAGAGCAGATGACTTGTGTGTACACCGTAGCTGATTAAGGGAGATTTGGGTGATCTAAACCGTTCCCCAACCTCGATCTTCAATCCCTGGCTCCTGACTACCATCGACAAAACGATTACAATACATTAAGCATCTTCACGGCTGCCTATTTCCTCAAAAATATATGACTGACGTACCTGTCTCTCGCATTCGCAACTTTTCCATCATTGCTCACATTGATCACGGTAAATCGACCCTGGCCGATCGCCTGTTGCAGGTGACGGGGACGGTGAGTTCGCGTGAGATGAAAGAGCAGTTCCTGGACTCAATGGACTTGGAGCGGGAACGGGGTATTACGATTAAGCTCCAGGCGGCTCGGATGAACTACACCGCCAAGGATGGGCAGCAGTATGTCCTGAATTTGATTGATACACCAGGTCATGTGGACTTTTCCTATGAGGTGTCTCGATCGCTGGCTGCCTGTGAGGGTGCGTTGCTGGTGGTGGATGCATCTCAGGGAGTGGAGGCCCAAACCCTGGCAAATGTGTACCTGGCGATCGAAAATAACCTGGAAATCATTCCCGTTCTGAACAAAATTGACCTTCCGGGCGCAGAACCCGATCGGGTGAAGTCGGAAATTGAAGAGATTGTGGGGCTGGATTGCAGTGGTGCAGTGCTGGCTTCCGCAAAGGAAGGAATTGGGATTGATGAGATTTTAGAGTCGATCGTCTACCTGGTGCCGCCGCCCCAGGATACGGTGGATCAACCGCTGCGAGCTTTAATTTTTGATAGCTACTACGATCCGTACCGGGGTGTGATCGTCTATTTCCGGGTGATGGATGGCACGGTGCGGAAGGGCGATCGAGTGCGGTTGATGGCATCGGGGAAAGAGTACGAGATTGATGAATTGGGGGTTCTCTCTCCAACGCAAATTAAAGTGGATGAACTCCATGCCGGAGAGGTGGGCTACTTTGCAGCGGCAATTAAGGCAGTCGAAGATGCGCGGGTGGGCGACACCATTACCCTGGCAGCTAAACCGGCTCCTAAACCCTTACCGGGATACACGGAAGCCAAACCGATGGTGTTCTGTGGGCTGTTCCCCACCGATGCCGATCAGTTTGAAGATCTGCGGGAAGCCCTGGAAAAACTCCGCCTGAATGATGCGGCCTTGCAGTACGAGCCAGAAACCTCCAGCGCGATGGGGTTTGGTTTCCGGTGCGGCTTTTTGGGACTGCTGCACATGGAAATTGTTCAGGAGCGGCTGGAACGGGAGTACAACCTGGACTTGATCACAACGGCTCCCTCGGTGGTCTACCGCGTCACTAAAATTGATGGGGAAGTGCTGCTGGTGGACAATCCCAGTCTGCTGCCAGATCCACAGCACCGTGAAAAAATTGAGGAACCCTACGTTCAGGTGGATATGATTACACCGGAGGAGTTCGTGGGGCCGTTGATGGAACTGAGCCAGAGTCGGCGGGGCATCTTCAAGGACATGAAGTACCTGACTCTGGGTCGAACCACCCTTTCCTACGAGATTCCCTTAGCTGAAGTGGTCACTGACTTTTTCGATCAGATGAAGTCTCGATCGCGCGGCTATGCCAGCATGGAGTACCACCTGATTGGCTACCGGGAAGATGTGCTGGTGCGGTTGGATGTATTGATCAATGGCGAACGGGTGGATCCTTTAGCTACGATCGTCCATCGGGATAAGGCCTATTACGTCGGTAAAGCATTAGTAGAAAAATTAAAGGAACTGATCCCGCGCCATCAGTTCAAAATTCCAGTCCAGGCTTCGATCGGCAGTCGGGTGGTGGCCAGTGAGCATATTCCTGCCCTCCGGAAAGACGTGTTGGCCAAGTGCTATGGCGGTGACATTTCCCGGAAGAAGAAACTGCTGGCCAAACAGGCCAAGGGTAAGAAGCGGCTGAAGTCGATCGGGACGGTGGATGTGCCGCAGGAAGCGTTTATGGCAGTGTTGAAGCTTTGATGCCCTTTTGGGGGATGTCTTCCCCGATGATGTCTTCCTTGAGGATCGTGGATAATAATCTGTCAATCGTTCTGCCTGTTTGACTGGGCGGGCAAGATGCCCACCCCACAAGAATTTCAGATTATTCCAGCAAATCCGGCTGTAACCGCACCATCTTGTCATACAACGACTGGAAGCAGAACCAGCCCATGTAAGGCGATCCGACCTGAGTAAAAGTCAATCGTGCCGTTTCGGGATCGATCGCCACAGGTTTTCCCACTGCTTCCGCCGCAAGCTGGGCCTGACACGATCGATCCATGGCAATAAACCACCAGGCGGACTCATCCACGGTCTGACCCACCGTCAGCAACCCATGATTTCTGAGGATGACCGCCTTGCGATCGCCCAATGCTGCCCCAATCCGCTGACCCTCCTCCGTCGAAAGCACCACCCCGGTATAGTCATCAAACACCGCATGGTCTTCATAAAACGAGCAGGCATCCTGAGTGATCGGATCTAGCAATCGTCCGAGGGTTGACCAGGCTTTGCCATAGAGGGAATGGGCATGGGCTGCTGCCACAATATCGGGACGAGCTAAGTGAATCTGAGAATGAATCGCAAACGCTGCGGCATTAACCGGACGATCGCCCTCTACCACTTCTCCCTTGTGATTCACCAGGAGTAAATCCGAGACGCGGATGTGCCCAAAATAAACTCCGAACGGATTCACCCAAAAATGATCCGTTAATTCTGGATCGCGGGCTGTAATGTGTCCTGCTACACCTTCATCAAACCCATAGTGGGCAAAAAGCCGGAGAGCCGCCGCTAACCGCTGTTTGCGATGGAGCCGTTCCTGATCGATGCGGTCAAAGGTAGGCGGTTGGGGCAGACTGGGCTGAACCAAAGGTAAAGTCGATGGATTCATAGGTCATATCCTACAGCGCAGGGACGTTAGCAAAGAAAAGAGCTGAAAGAGCTTATTACGGCTTTTACTATTATGATCTTTCCCTTTATCGATGTTTCACATTCTCAATCCGGTATATCTGCGGAGACTTGGGAATAGGCAAGTAAGCCCCGCGAGAATCCTCGCTTTCTTCAGTATTGCCCTCAACCTCCAATGCAAACGAACCTTCATTCCCTTGTCCGCCGCCTTCACCCTCAACCTCAATCCCAATCCCTTTCTGGCTTCACGCTGCTCGAACTAATAGTCGTTCTTATGATGCTGGGCATTCTGTCCGCGATCGCCCTTCCCAGCTTTCTCCAACAAGCCAAGCGGGCTCAGGAAACTGAAGCGAAGCTGGCAGTAGGAAACATCAACCGGGCACAACAGCTATATTTTGCTGAAAACTCTCAGTTTGGCGCACTTGCAGACCTGGAGGTGAAGCTGGCCGACTCCCGTAATTACACCTACGAATCTACCCCAGAGGAGAGTAATCCTGCCGTTGCCGTGACGATTGCGGACCCTGATGCTCCGAACCTCCGAGGCTTTGCTGGAAAAGTTTGGCTCACGTCCCCAGAAGCAGGAGAGGTCAGCCAATCTATTCTTTGTGAGGGCGATTTAGGTGAAGTCCCTGAAGTCGATGGAGAGCTTTGTCCTTGAGGCTTGTGAATTAAACAACCTGTCCATCATGTTGCTTTGATGACTGGGCGGGCAAGATGCCCACCCCACAAGAATTGCGGCAAGATGCCCACCTGACAAGAATTTCCGAGAAGAATCCCCGATCTCCTGATCCCGCAATCTCCCCTAATGCCTGGACTGATCCGCCCAAGGGGTCAGCCACCGGGAAAACCACTTCAGACCATAATCAATCAGCAAGCCAATCATGCCAATCAGCGCAATACAAAACAGCACCTTATCGGTTTGCAGAAATCGCTGCGACTGAATGATTTTAAAGCCCAACCCACTTTGGGCCGCCACCAGTTCAGCAATCACCAGATAATTCCAGGCTCCTGAAATGTTGACTCGCAGCGTATCCAGCACACTGGGAAACGAGGCCGGCAGGATGACTTTGAACAACACATCCCGGCGATCGGCTCCCATTGTGTAAGCCACGTTGATCATGTCATTGGGAATGAACTTCACGGCATCCGCCACCATGATGGCGTTATACAGTACCACGCCCAAAAAAATAATTAGCATCTTCGAGGTTTCGCCCAGTCCCACCCAGATCACAATCAAGGGCACAAAGGCGACAACGGGCATATAGCGCACTGTACCAACGATCGGCGCAAACAGACTTTCCATGCTGTGAAATGTACCCATTGCAATGCCCATTGGTACACCCACCGCTGCCGCCAGCAGGAAGCCAGCCGCTACTCGACCGCAGCTCGCCAGGACATCTCTAATCAGGTTCTCCTGAGTAAACATCCGAATTCCTGCATCAATCACCGCAGTGGGGGTAGGCAGAAAAATGGCTGGCACCCAGCCCCCGTAGCTCATGATGGCCCAAGCTGCCAAAGGAATCGCCAGGGACACTGCAACAATTAAGACCGAGAGCCAGCGGGGGAAGCCTTGCCGCAAACTCCAGAACACCGAGGGCTTCAGATAGCGTTTTGCCTGTTTCTCGGATGAAGTAGGGCTGGGTGAAAGCCTTAACTGTGTCACAAAGATACCTCCAAAAGGGAATAGGGGAATTTGAATATCAGGAGTGGATAAAGTCGCACAGTTGGGTTGGCAGGACTGAAAAGAGCAAGTTTGGCAAAGATGCCTTGGGTAGAATACTGCTTTTTTAGATTGAAGGATTGTAAGGCTCATCACCTCCTAGCCCAGGGAAGCGACCCACCCAAAAAATTTGAACAATCTTATAGTTGATCAATATACAGCTCATCAGTTTGCCATCGTCAACAGCAATCTCCGTAGGCTAGGTGACACCTGCATTTAGCCATACCCATTAAGCTTTTAAGTAAGAGAGACTAAGATGACATCAAGTTCGATCGGGTGCAGGTAACGGTTCAGAACCTATTACGATTCATTATCGAATTAAAAGATTTGCCAGTTAAAGCCTTGATGAAAGGGCAAAGGTTGACGTATGCGATCGCCCCTTCGGCGAATTTTAGTCGGAACGGTATTCTTTTTTGGCACGTTAATGATGGCAGTGGCGGGCTATACGCTGCTGGACTGTCCCTTCATTACAGCAGTGTATATGGTGATCATTACCGTGTTTGGGGTGGGGTATGGCGAGGTTTGCCCAGTGGAAACGCCTGCTGCCCGCATGTTTACAGTATTTGTAATTATTGCTGGGTATGGTTCGGCGGCCTATGCCGTTGGAGGATTTATTCAAATGATTGCAGAAGGGGAAATTAAACAGGTTTTGGAACAACGACGGAAAACAAAGGACATTGAAAATTTGCAGAACCATACGATCGTCTGCGGTTACGGCCGGATTGGGCAAGTTTTATCCCACAAACTGGCTGAAACGCGACAGCCCTTTGTTGTGATCGATCAGGATATCGAGCGTTTAACCAGTGCCGAGGAGTTGGGCTACCGGGTCTGTCAGGGCAATGCTACGGATGAGCAAGTCTTGGAAACGGCAGGAATCACCCGCGCTAACTGTTTAGCAACCGTCCTCCCCGATGATGCAGCCAACGTCTTCATCACCCTCACCGCCCGGGGAATGAATCCTCACCTGACGATCGTTGCCCGAGGCGAGTTACCCTCCACTGAGAAAAAGCTGATTCTGGCGGGGGCGAATCATGTCGTTTCTCCGGCCAGCATTAGCGGTATGCGCATGGCGAACTTAATCACCCATCCCAACACCATTCAATTTCTCGATCAGGGAGACGATCGCAATCGCCTCAACGAACTCCTGGCGCAGATTGATGTGCAGGTCGATGAACTCAATATTCCCGCCAATTCTTCTCTGGTGGGCGGGACGATCGCCGATCTGGAGGTCCGTGGCAAAGGCACATTCATCGTGGTGGCTCTGCGCAAGCTAGATGGCGAGATTATCACTCACCCTAATCACGCCACTCGCCTCGATCCAGGAGATATTGTGATTGTGCTGGGACATCATGGGGATATCCCTCAGTTCAAGCAGCTCTATGGGGTGAAACGGCAGCTTCGGTATCGGGGGGCGAAGGGGTAGGAGGTTGATAATCGGGCGATCGAAGTGCCCTAAACTAAAGTTTGGGCTAAAAGCGCAAGTCAGTTGAAATTGACTAGAATTAGGCACATAACGGGGGGGGGTAATCTGTTTCAGCAGGTTTGAGCTTTGAGCCTGAAATTTATTGCAAGGCGCACTTGACTTGAGGGTCTGTAGCTTCAGGATACGGAATCGCCCCAGGCTTTTTGAACTGTAATTTTTAGCTATTCTAAAGAGGTGACGCGACATTCTGAGGTATTCGTTCATGCTCAATATCTCTCTTCCAGACCAAGTGCAAACGTTTGTTGAAGAACAGGCGATCGCAGCAGGCTTTGATTCAGCCAATGAGTATGTCTATCATCTGATTGTGCGGGAGCAGGAGCGCATTGCCCAACAAGAGCACATCAAATCTCTGTTATTAGAAGGTCTGGAGAGTGGAGAGCCAGTTGAAGCAACGGACGATTGGTGGGAACAAAAGCGTACCCAACTGGTTGAACGATTTCAACAGTCGGACGCATGACCAAACGAATCATTATCAGACCGAAGGCAAGCCAGGATTTGGACGACCATTTTGCATACCTTGATGAGAACAACTTTGAAGGCGCATTGCAATTTTTTGATTCAGCACGATCGACGGTGGCTCAACTTGCCAGAATGCCAGGAATAGGCAGCTTTTACCCAGTTGAAAATCCTCGCTTGCAGGGATTGCGGAAATGGGCGGTGAAGGATTTCAGGAAATACCTGATTTTTTACTGTGAACGGGATGATGCAATCGAAATTGCGCGAATTCTGTACGCAACTCAAAACATCAACAGCATTTTGGATGGTGAAGTATGAGCTACGTCGCCTCGGTGCTGCCTGTGATTTTCGGATTGTGGGGTTGGGGAGCGATCGCCTCATCGAGTGGATTCTGGAACAACAGTTACTGTTTGATTCCTTGTACTACTATGGCTGCGATCAACCTATCCATATCAGCTATGCTCCTCAGCAAAGGCAGAATATTTGGACATTCACAGACGGAGGAGTGCCTACGAGGAAGGGCATTGGGCAATGGCTTAGCAAAGTTTAAGGTGTTAGTATTTTCCCCTAAGCAATTAGGTAGAATTTTATTCAATTCAGCTTGAGGAGATGAGCATTGCCAGATACCTACGATAAACGTTGTCAATTAGGAGCATCTCGCCGTCGTTTTGAAGATGCTATGGCTTTGCACAGTTGTAAACGTTGGTGGGGTGCAGTTTATATAGGCGGGTATGCAATTGAATGTTCCTTGAAGTCTCTTATCTGCTATGACGAGCATAAAAGCAACTTTAAGGAAACTTCAGCCTTCAAAAAGGGCCTACAGGGTGCAAGCTTGCACAATTTAGCAATGTTACTAAGCAAGACTGATTTGCAGCGTACTATCGAATTAGACAGAACTGGAAAACTTAAAGACACATGGAATACTATAGCTTCAGTCTGGATCAGCGATGAACTACGATATTCTGACAAATTAGGAGAGGAATTAGACAGCACAAAATTTATTGAAGCGGTGAAAACGTGGCATCAGCTACTTCTAAGTAAGCAAGGAGTAGCCTCGTGACAGATATATCGATAACATTTGATCAAATCAAGAGCCATCTACTTCAGGAATTACAACTTCAAGATCCTAAAGTAACGGTATCTGTAAGGGAAACTTCTCTAGGTTGGCTCACAGTTCAAGTTGTAACTGATTGCTTTGAGGGAAGGACCTTAGCCGAACGTGAAGAGAAAATTGATAGCTTACTTGCAGCAGTAAAGCTGAACCTTGGTCAATATCCTATTGCCAGCTACAGCTTATTAACTTCACAAGAAGAAGTTGAACAACCAGATGAGAGTATCCAACTACCTCTTTGGTCAGATATATTGATGGCTCCTGACCCTAATCATCGAGCTTCTATTGAAAAAGACATTCCAAATCGCCCACAGATTGTAACCTTTTACTCCTTTAAAGGAGGGGTAGGTCGCTCTACGGCTCTAGGAATGGTAGCCATTCTCCTGGTAAATCGAAACCGTCGTGTAGTTATCATTGATTTTGATCTTGAAGCACCTGGTATTTCAATACTATTCCGACCAAATGCCGTAGATGGAAATGGAGTAGAACCCTATGGAGTCCTAGATTATATTCATCAACGTTATCTAACTCCAAATGAAAATATTCCCGCAATTGAAGATTGCATTCATCAAGTTAATTTACCCAGTCGTGGAGAGCTTTTCTTAGTATCTGCTGGGGAATACAATGAGAACTATGTTCATCGATTAGCTGAGTTAGACCGAAGAACCTGGCAATCCTTCTACAAAGGAGAAACGAATCCAGTTCAACAACTTATAAAAGACATCAAAGAGCAAATAGATCCCGATGTCATTCTGATAGATGCTCGCCCTGGATTTAACGATACAGGTGCAATTGCGTTACTTGACTTAGCAGACACGGGAGTCATTTGTTTTTCACCAACTGACCAAAGCTTTGATGGTTTGCGTTGGGTTATACAAGCTGCTCGTAAGCAATCTGATTATCAAGGTAAACCTGATCTTCGCTTCCTGCTTACACCAATGCCAACCCTTGCCGAAGATCAGCTTGATTCCTGGATAACTAAAGCTGAGGATTGGATAGTAGAACATTGGGGCTTACCTGATGGTGTAAGCGTGGGAGAGCTTTACTATAAAATTTTCTACAACCCAAACATTGCAGCTTTATCTAACTTAATTAATGCTTCAGTAAATCTTCTGAATGATTATTTGCCGATAGTAGATGCTATTGATGCTAGTCTTCCAGATATTAAACCTGTCATACCTGCTACAACAAACGCTGGAAATCGTGAAACTATTCTGAATGAGCTTCGTTTTGAAGCAGCAAGGGCACAAGATTTACAGGCAGATAATATCCCGACTATCTTTCAACGTACAGAAGATTTTCCAAAGTTTCTTAGCAATAGGACATGGCTGGTTCGAGGTGCTAAAGGAACAGGTAAAAGTATTTTATTTAGGCTGTTTGTAGAACAGTCAAATAGAGCCAAGGAATTAGCGAGTGCTGATGTTGATTTAACCATCTGCCAGTTTATTGCTGCACATGGTGAATCTAGATTAAGAAACTCCATTTTGAGTAGTGAAAATCTTGCAAATTATGAGCAGCAAGTTGGTGAAAATAGCTGGGCTAATTTTTGGCTAAACTATGCCGTTTTGCAACTATTTGACAATTTCCCAGAGCTATCTTCTATTCCTGAACTAAACAATGGCTTAGCTGCATTAATTGCCGAAGAGCATTTGACACAAGTTTCGATTGTCGAATGGTTAGTACAACGTACTCGATCACCGCAAGCAGTTCCCCAAGCTAGCGATGAGTTAAGCAAAATCGATCGTTGGTTAAATGAGAACAATAGAAGTGTATGGCTTTTGTACGATGAGCTTGACGCTGGATTTGGATTTGGATCAGATAGTTACGCACGAAGACGACGTGCATTAGAAGCTCTTTTAGCTTGGTGGTTAGAAAGTGGATCTAACTTAAAGCGAATTGTACCAAAGATATTTTTGCGCGAGGACATTTGGAATCAACTTAATTTTGTAAATAAAGGGCATTACGTAGGAAGATCGCTACAACTAAGCTGGGATGAAGCTGATTTGTGGAGACTGGTTTTACGTCAGGCTTTACAAAGTTCTTCCACTTTGAGTCGAGCCTTAGAACAAGAATTTGGAGTAACAGTAGGTAGACTTGAAACATTTGAGTTAGGACAATTGCGTAGAAGTCTCTATCCATTGTGGGGAGAGCGTATGGGGCGAGGAAAGAAAGCCTTTACCCATAACTGGGTTCGTACACGAATTGCAGATAGTAATGAAATCTGTTTTCCACGCAGTTTAATTCTGCTACTAGAGGAAGCAATAAATAAGGAGAAAAACTTCCTTACAGAATATAGCTCTGAAATTATTTTGCGTCCAAAATCATTAATCGATGCATTTCCTCTTGTGTCAGAACAGAGAGTAGATGAGGTACGTAATGAATATCCAGAACTTGAAGAACCTCTTAATAGGCTGCAAGGTGCAAGTTCCCCCATTGATGAGGATAGGCTGTCTAACACCTGGAATTTACAAGATGGTGAGTTATCTCTTCATATCAAAGAAATGGTAGAGGCTGGAATTTTGAAAGAGCGCTCTCGTCCCAAAGATCCTCCGCCTCGCATTTACTCTATTGCCGAATTATATTTGTATGGACTTGGAATGGTTCGTAAAGGGCAGCGATAATTGCTGTGTACATTTCTTGCGCTGTTATAGATTTCAATCTATTCTCTCTGCCTCGTCCGAATATTTGATCGCACCAATTTCTTTTGATAAGGATCAGCATCCTTCCGCCACACCACCCGATGCCCCTTCAACTCCGCACAATGCTCCTCCAGGCACTTCTGCCAACCCCGCCGATCGAAAATTGCGCCCAAATCCTCCAGTAGTCCCCAATGCTCCTCCTGACGGGTTAGTTTAGCGAACTTCTCATAGAGCGGATAGTCCGATGTCACCAGTAAATCCTTCTGGTGTAAGAGAGGCGGATGATCGGGGTCATAATCCCGGTAATGAACGTGGAGATCTCGCAGGTCAATCTGCATACTGGTGTGCAGAACTGGATGAGGATTAGTGTCGAAATCAGGACAGACCAGATAGGTGATCTTCGGTTTGCGGAAGTGGAACTTGATTACATTCGCTTCCTGGGGACGACCGATCGTGCGAGAGGCGCAACCTTCATAGAGTCGCAGGAGGGGATCCAGGGAATCGATCGCCGACACATGCACCCAGAGTGAATTCGGTCGCTTTTGCCCGATTGTACTGTTTTTGCACCGTTCCTCAACCACCGTCAGGTTGCCCAAACTCATCAGCATCAAATCTGCCGCCGTACAGGCTTGCTGATAACCGCCAAACAGAGCTTTGATATCTTGCTGAACCACAGGCGTTAAATCTCGCAGCTTGGGACGACGACCAAAATGGCTTAACGCCAAATAGACCAACAAATCCTGACGACGACGATCGCTAATCGCATCCCACTCCTGTGGGTTTAGGGTTGATTCAACTGCATCGGCAATTTGTCGTGCCCCATGCTCGTAGTCTTGCAGGTTTGGATCTAATGCCGGTAGGGCTGATACATGAACGTACAAAGCACCCGGTAGAAGTTTGCCTATCTTGCTGCGTTGACAGATAGAGGCGATCGCATCCCAATCACTGCTGCAACTCAACATCATGGTAGAAGAGTTGCACCCATTCGCTTCAAAATACTTAGCACCGTGTAAAGCTCATAGCTGGTTTGCACCCGGTCTAAGACCTGGCGTTCTAAATCCGATGGATCAGGGAAGGGGGGCTGCCATTCAGCGATCGTTGTACCATTGACCTGCACTAAGCTAAACTGCTGTTTCACTTGGCGCAGGGTGAGATCGCTAGCAGAAATTGCAGGGGGCATGGCAAAACAGCGAGTAGAAGGATCGGAACGAGTAGAGGTTTGGATAGACAACTATTTTAGAGGATCAGCCTATGTCTGACTCAAAGCAGGTTTCGTCTGGTGTTTCCCGGCAGTGGCTTATCCCTTCTGCGGCACTGGCAGGGAACGGCGATCGCACTAAGGTCATCCAGGCGACAAAGCATCCGCAAAGGACAATTAAGATGCTACCGCTATATATGGAGTAGCATAATAAGTACACGCTATGGCTGGGGCTTTCCAGTGCGCTCTGAATCGCAGAAAATAGGTACATTCGTTCTGTTGTAACCGTATGGTCGGGCAAATCAACCTGAATTTGGGGAGAATTGGCACTCAGCAAGTCAGTGTCTTTGCTCGCCATGAAACGTTTCATCCTCGTTTTGGCTGGCTGAAGAAGGGGTTCGATTACGCTTCGCGCACGTTGCACGAACGCGCCTCAGCCGATCCAGAGATCTTTCTTCGAGACGATGCCCCAGTGCGGCTGGGGGTGGGAAAGAACATGGTGCGATCGATCCGCTATTGGGAGTCAGCATTTAAGCTACTACAGGACGATCGGCCGACTGAGTTTGGTGAACAACTCTTGGGAGAGGCAGGTTGGGACTCTTACTTAGAAGATCCAGCTTCCTTGTGGTTATTGCATTGGAAGTTGCTCGAACCTCCCTGTCCCTGCAAGCAATTCAAACCGCTTACGAGAAGCTGTTAAGCGAATGCCAATACTTGCTGCATAATGTGTTTGGTGTTCGTAATGAAGAAAAGCTACGAGAAGATCTTCGGGTCAGGGCTGGACATTTAGCTGGAATTGCTCGATCGCCAGGCGGACATTATGGCGGAACATGAGAAAATGATGGCACGACAAAGCCAGAAAAGCGATCGGCAATCCCTGGTAGCAGTGTTAGAGTCCGTGTTGGATGATAAGGATGATACGCTGCCGTGTTTGGCGTGTCATTTGTAGTGGCTAACTTTGCTGACTGGGCGGGCAAGATGCCCACCCCACAAGAGTTGTGAGTGATTGGGCGGGCAAGATGCCCACCCCACAAGAGTTGTGGGTGATTGAAGGCTGGCTCCGATCGTTCTGTGAATACAATAAGGGAATCTCCAGGGAGGACTCACCATCATGGCACTGACAGCGCAGGAATTGGCGGATTTAATGCCCGATGCGTCTCAATTGGAGAGTAATGAACCGGAAATGGAAAGCTCGTTGCACTATGCTCAGTTGGCGCTGTTGGTGGCTTGTTTGGAATGGCTCTGGCGCGATCGAACGGATTTTTTTATTGGGGCGAATTTAACGATCTATTTCAGTCGGGAGCAGTTAAAGAATCGGGAGTTTCGGGGCCGGATTTGTTTCTGGTGAAGCAGACGCAGAAACGTCCCCGCCGATCGTGGGTGGTGTGGGAAGAAGGCGGACAGTATCCCGATTTAATTATTGAGTTGTTGTCGGATTCCACGGCGCGAACGGATAGAAATTTGAAGAAGACCCTCTATCAAGATCGGTTTCGGACACCGGAGTATTTCTGGTTTTCGCCAGAGACTCTGGAGTTTGCCGGATTTCGGTTAACCCATCAACGCTATGAGCCGATCGAGCCAAATTCAACAGGATGGTGCTGGAGTGAGGTGCTGGGGCTGTATTTGGGAGTGCAGGCAGGTGTGCTGCGCTATTTTACTGCGAATGGCGAGTTGGTCTTAACGCCGGAGGAGGCTGCGGCTCAGGCGGAGGAGGCTGCGGTTCAGGCGGAGGCACGGGCGATGCGGATGGCGGAGCAGTTGCGGGCGTTGGGGGTAGAGCCGGAGGTTTAGGATTTCAGCGGTTGTTATCATCAGAACGAAAGTGTAATTCCGAAAGTGTAAGTCATTGATTTTTTGTGAGGTCCTATGGTTGCCCAACCCTCCCAATCTTCCCATCCGGCTGAAACGGCTGAAACTACTCCAGCCGAAACGAATGCGATCGAGCAAATTTTGGCAAAACTTCAGCACTTCTCTCCAGAGCGGCAACAGCAAGTGCTAGATTTTGTGGAATTCCTGGATCAGAAAACTCAGCCTCAACCAGCGGAAAAAACAATTTGGGAAGAAGTTGACGAACTGATGGCAGAAGTACCCGATGAAGAGTGGAAGAAGTTGCCAACGGATGGTTCTTACCAGCATGATCACTATCTGTATGGAACGCCTAAGCGGGAGCTATGAGAATTCTGTTTGTTGATACTTCCTACTGGGTTGCTCGGTTTAATCGGCACGATCAATGGCATCAAAAGGCAAGGGAGCTATCGTCTCAGCTGGGTGATGCTCAACTTTTGACATCTGAACTGGTGCTGGTGGAATGTCTGAACTATTTCAGTGCGTTTGGGGCTGAAATGCGGCAGAAAGTTGCGATCGCTGTTCAAAATATTTTGGAAGCTCCTGATATCCAGGTGACTTGGCAGACTCATTCGCTGTTTGAAGCAGGGCTAACCTTATATCGATCGCGGTTAGATAAGGGCTACAGCCTGACGGACTGTGTTTCAATGGTGGTGATGCGGCAGGAGGCAATTCAACGGGTTCTTACCCACGATAAGCACTTTGGTCAGGAAGGGTTTACCATTTTGCTGTAAGGTTGCTGGTTTTTCACTGTCCCCAGGAATTTCTAAAGAACGATTACGACAACAGCTTGACATCCTTGGGAAACATGAAATTATTGAACAGCGATCGGCAAAACCTCATTTAGCAGGAACCTAAACGAGAAGGAAAAAAGATACAGAGGCTTCATTCCAGATCATCCGGTGTTGGGATAATTCCCTCAATCTCTTAGATCAAGCCTATAAAAATGATAGTGCTACACCGAATCAACCTTTGATGCGATCGCTAGAGAGCATTCTTGATGATGACGATGATATTCCTGATTTTTCTAAGTTTCTGGAATGGGTGGTTCACTTACCCCCCCGACAGGCTTGCTTGATGCTCAACTTTGGGGCGATCGCGGTTTAGAAACACAATCCTGGCTCGCAGACTGAAATTCCTGTGACTCAAGGTTGCGGTTTTCTGCGGACGGATCAAACACAATAATAAAATTCCCATCTGGCGTGTACCTGCGAAGGATATGTAAGTAGTTCTCTGCGTCACCTCGTCGTCGAAACCGATTAACGACGACACGCTGCATATTGGGCAGCAGCCGAACGACTGCCCAGACGTGAAGTTGGCTCATAAGACTTGTTGAATGACTTGAATTAGGACAAAGCCAAGTGAGACACTAGAAGTAGTGCCTCAAGGGGCGCGAAATCAGCTATTGCTCAAAAAAGTTACTAGAACAATTTTCTAGAACTTTCTCTGAATTGTCAACCAGTCCGAAAAACTTTGCACGAATGTCTGATCAACCTAAATCAGAAGAGCAACCCACCCTGAAAGCCCTGAGAGAACGAGTAGGTTTATCTCAGGAGGGACTAGCACGGTTGATTGGCGTAAGTAGCAAAACGATCAGCAACTGGGAACGGGGCATTGGTGCGGCAAATCTTACGGTTCCCCAGATGAAGGCTCTATGTAAGGCTTTGAATGTAACCCTGGATGAATTGCCGGATAGCTTTAGCTCATAGTGATAGCTGTGTCCTGGCGAAGGGAATTCTTACAGTAGGTTGCTTATGGCTATTGGAGAAAATTTCTATGGCGAAAAACTATCATGATTTACCTACTTCTGTATGCCTAGACATCGCAACTTTTTCCAGGCTGCTGGATGACACTACAAATTCTTACAAGTACCTATTTTTTCTATCGCTTTTGGATATTTTAAGTAGCCGATTTTTTAATGCAAACGCACCAATTTTGTTAAAGGATTTAGCTGTTGAGATGTTGGTCAATGCTTGGTATCCCTACTCAGTATTTAGGCTGTCTTTCGGCTTACAGGATATGGTCGCTGAAAAGTTAGATTCTTTGGGACTACATTTTGATGAATCTCTTCTAAAGATTACAGAAGGCGATAAAAATATTTTGCGTGAAGCTATACAGGCTGGAAATGTTGATAATCGGCTTACCAGGTATGTTCCCTTTCGATTGATTCGTCCTTTTTTTCGGGAATTAAAAGGATTGAAAGATCAGCAAGTTAATAGTGAGGTGAAACTTGCAGCCGAGCATTATTTTGACGTTCGGAAACCTTTATACAAATTCAATCAAGATGCTACGGCAATCATCATTCATCCCGAAAGCAAATCACTACTTATTATCCAGGCTGTATTTGTTGCTGCACCCAGCCACGAAATTCTCGCTTGGCAACGAGTTCTCCCTGTTGTTTGCACGCTTCCACAAACGTTTGCAGGGTTGTGGGCTGCACGATCGCAAAGGTTGGGCTGGTGTTGACCAACTGATATTGATTGTTCTGTAGAACGTAGAAGCTTAACCGCTGAGTTTTGCCGCTATAAATCCAAAATTCAGGAACCCTGAGGGTTTGATAGATTGCTTTTTTATTGTTGTCGATATTGAAAATGTTGATTTCAACGACCAGATCGGGCGGTGGATCTTGCGACAAATCGACGGCTCTATCTCTAACCTGTGGTTCGTGCTGAATGTAGTAGCCATTGTCAGGTTCGGGAGAGGTTGCCAAAGCTTGAGCTTTGAGCGTGGTAGAACCCATTGTTTTGAGATTGAGGGCAAGTTCTTCGCAAAGGGTGCTGATAATCCAGTCCATTAACCGAATCAGTACCTCGTGGGCTTCTGAAGGCATTACAATTTCGAGGTTTCCGTGATCATACGTGAGGCGGTAGGAGCGAGTATCTCCAGTGCGGGTGAGAAGCTGCTCGTATTGCTCCCAGGAAATGTCTGGAACAGTGACAACGCTGCCAGGGGCAAGCTGAAGGCGATCAAGGGGAATGGTGAGTACGGTTGGAGGTGACATCGGTATGAGATAGCGATAAGAATCTCTAAAGTGAGCAGAAATTTCAATTGAGTCAATCTCAATCATGCCATCCGCAATCTAGTGATGCGTTAGCTTCCAGGACACTTTGATATACAATTGCTCCTGCATTGTCTTTCTGCTAACATCGCGTATTACTCATTTTAACTGGGTTATGCTAACGCGATATAGAAAGAAGGCGATCGATGTTGCCAATGGATTGCCGTTGATGGAGCCGAATGAATATTGTCGTCGTTGGGTTACTCATATTCAGCCAGGAGAGCGAGGGTATCGGGCTGAATGTATTCGTGCATTAGAGAAAGCAACCTTCGGCGTTTACAAGTTCAACACAATCGATCGCAACTGGGGTGCAGAATTCGAGCGACGACCTGAAGCCGCCTTAGAACTACTGCGGGTTGCCAATATGCTAAATGAGATCGATATTGGGCTGGATGCACTCAATACTTCGATCGTAGAGATTTTAGCCAAAGTCAGGCAGGTTGCCCCCCATCGTCAGGATGAAGAGTGACTCATTCTCGATGAGTTAACGGCTTGCTTGTAGGGTGGAAAGTTTTTTATAGTGCGAGAGTCCCTTCAAATCTAAATTCACCAATGGCTGAGGAATTTTTGCCTGACTTCATCCCTCCTGCTCGCTCATCTCAAGCGCAGCGTGAACCGATTCGCCATGTTCTCTATGGCTCCAAATCTACGATCGCTCGTACCATCTCGATTCTTCACATCAAAGGTTATGTATGCAGAAACCTTCGAGTGGAGCAAGCCATTACCGACTGAAACCCCTGGTGAATACATGAGTATTTTGAGCCGTTTAATGCGGATAGAATAGCATCACACTCCTTCTCACCCCATCCCCCATGAGCATCGCCCCCCTCTCCTTCCCCCTCTCCCCCGACGACTACCTTCAGATGGAAGCCCACAGCCCCATCAAACATGAATACGTCAACGGCGAAGTTTATGCCATGGCCGGAGCCAGCGATGCCCACGTCACGATCGCTCTAAACCTGGCAGCCTTACTCCGTGCCCATGTTCGCGGCACAGGATGTCGAGTCTACATCTCCGATATGAAAGCTCGCCTGGAAGCCTGTAATTGCTTCTACTACCCTGACCTCCTCATCACCTGCGACCCCCGCGATCGGGAAACCCCCACCTACAAAAGCTTTCCCTGTCTGCTCGTCGAAGTGCTTTCCGACTCCACCGAAGCCTTCGATCGCGGCGATAAATTTATTGACTATCAAACCCTCGACAGCCTGCAAGAATATGTTCTGGTTAACACTCGCCACCAAAGGGTCGAATGCTATCGCCGCAACGAAGCAGGGTTATGGGTCTTGCAGGTTTACACCCCCAACGTAGACCGCTTTCAACTCACCAGTCTACAATTTACCGGAAACCTGCTCGACCTCTACGAAGATGTCACCCTCGAACCTACCCCTGATCCACCCCCAACGGATTGAGCCATCCCAAATCCCAGATCCCAAATCCAAAATGGCATGATCTACCTCGACTACCACGCCACCACCCCTGTCGATCCTCGCGTTGCCGATCGCGTCTACCACTACATGACCGAGGAATTCGGTAACGCCAGCAGCATCGATCACGAATGGGGCGATCGGGCCGAGGCAGCTGTCAACCAAGCCGCCAGACAAGTTGCTGATTTAGTGGGAGCCTCAGCCAAAGAAATCCTCTGGACATCGGGTGCCACCGAGAGCATTAATCTGGCCGTTCAGGGTAGCCTGACTCCTAACCCAGCCCAACCCCATCGCATCGCTTTACCCCCGATCGAACATAAAGCCGTTCTCGATACCTGCCATGCCCTGAAGAACCGAGATTGGGCTGAATTGGTTTATCTCCAGGTAGATTCCAAAGGCCGACTGGATCTAGAGCAGCTAGAGAAAGTCTGTGCTGAGGGGCTGTCCCTCCTCTGCGTTATGGCAGCTAACAACGAGATTGGCAATATTTACCCTGTTGAAAAGATCGGGCAGATTGCCCAAAACTACAATATTCCTTTCCTCTGTGACGGCTCTCAAGCAGTTGGAAAAATTCCCCTCCAGTTTGAGGAATGGGGCATCACTTACCTGGCAATTTCAGCCCACAAGCTCTACGGCCCTAAAGGAGTTGGGGCACTAGTTCTTCGCAAAGGCTATGCTTTAGAACCACTGATACTTGGTGGCGGACACCAGCAAGGAATCCGATCGGGCACTCTCAATGTTCCAGGGATTGTGGGGCTGGGAGAAGCTTGTCGGTTGCGATCGCTAGAAATGGAAGCAGATGAACAGGCGATCGCCATCAAACGAGACCAACTCCAGGCACGATTAGCCGAGAATATCCCTGAGCTGATCGTGAACGGAGACATAACCGATCGATTAGCCGGGAATCTTCATCTATCAATTCCGGGTGTTCCCAACAGTGCCATTACTGCCAGAGTGCGCCATCAACTAGCCATATCAACCGGTTCAGCTTGCGCCTCTGGGGTTGAGACTCCCTCCCATGTCCTTCAATCCCTTGGACTACCAGAAGAGGTCGTGGATGGGGCCATCCGGATTGGGCTTGGTAAATTCACAACAGTTCAGGAGGTGGAACAGGCTGCTGAACTGATCATTGATGCCTGGGCGAAAACTCGTCACGCCATGAGCCTGACAATCTAAGGTAAAGTATTCAGGACGCATCCAAAGGGCGAAGGAGCTGCTAAAGTAAGCAAACGACGCTATCGCTAGTGGAGTCGCTGTGGTAAAAACCCTAAGTTTGTTTGAAGACGATCGGTTGACGTTGCCGAAAAGTATTGAATTGTCGGCCGAGTCCTTGCGTCACTACGGCTCTTTTTACCAGCACTGGGCGATCGCCTTCTCTGGAGGGAAGGATTCTGCTGCAACGGTGACTTTGATTGCCCACCTGATCGAGACAGGACAAATTCCCAAACCGAAAAGCTTGACGGTTCTCTATGCCGATACCCGCCAGGAGTTGCCCCCTCTGCACGCAGCGGCGATGGGGATTTTAGCGGAGCTGCATCAGCGTGGGGTTGAAACCCGTGTGGTGTTGCCGGACTTGGACTACCGCTATTTTGTTTACATCCTGGGTCGAGGGGTGCCACCGCCTTCCAATACGTTCCGCTGGTGTACGCCGAAGCTGAAGGTGATGAGTATGGAACGGGAGCTGGAGCGTCTGCGGCAGGAGCGGGGCGAGAAGTTTTTGATGCTGACAGGGGTGCGGATTGGCGAGAGTGCTGCCAGGGATCAGCGGATTGCAGTGAGCTGTACGAAGGATGGGGGGGAATGTGGTCAGGGCTGGTTCCAGCATTCGTCTGCGGTGGCGGTGGCAGATACGCTAGCTCCGATCGTCCACTGGCGGGTATGTCATGTGTGGGATTGGTTGCTGCGGGCTGATTTGGAATTGGGATTTCTGACGTTTGAAATTGCCAGGGTGTATGGGCAGGATGTGTCGGATGGGGAGGAACCGCTTAATGCCAGGACGGGTTGTATGGGCTGTCCGCTGGTACAAAAGGATGCGGCCCTCGATCGCCTGATTGCTCAAGCAGAGTGGGCGTATCTTGCTCCGTTGCAACGGCTCAGACCTTTGTATTGGGAAGTCAAAAAACCACAGTATCGCCATCGGAAGCATGAGGAGCGCAATAAGGACGGACGGTTGACCGTAAAACAGGGACGACTGGGACCTCTAACTTTGGAGACTCGTCGCTGGATGTTGGCAGAAGTTTTGGCAATTCAGAATGAGGTCAATCAAACGGCTGCGGCTCAAAAGCGTCCGGTCGTTGACCTGATCAATGATGAAGAATTAGCCCGGATTGAAGCGCTCATTGCTGCAAAGACTTACCCTGAAAAGTGGGATGGTACGGAACCTACAGGCGATGTCCTGTTGCCTGAAATTTTTCCTGATGGAAGTATGCAGCCAATTTTATTTGGTGGTCAGTGGGTGAGTAAAGGATAAAAATTATGGAAAAACGGACGATCGCACAAGCTGTTATTGAGGTGCTGCAAGCGAGCCAACAACCAATGTCCGCTGCTGATATTACCCAGGTCATTCTGAATCAGAAGCTATATGAATTTAGTGCTAAAGATCCAAAAGGAATTGTCCGAGGCGCGATCGAACGACGATGTGATGGGGTGACTCGTAAAGATATTATTTCTCCAACTTATTTCAAGAAACTGCCTAATGGAACCTATCAATTGAAATAGAAGTAGTTTCTTTCTTAACTCGGTACAGGAGCAGCTAGTATGAGTCGTGAATTATTAGAAGACATTGTTCGTCTACCTGCTTTACAACTTGATGATCCGGAGGAGCGATACCTTGTCAGTGGTGTTAGTTGGTATCAATATGAGGAACTTTTAGAACAGCTAGAAGATGGTTCCTGGTATCGAGTCACCTATTTGGAAGGACTATTAGAGATTATGGCTCCCAGCCGCAGGCATGAAGTCAGTAAGGATAATATTGGTAGATTGCTAAGTGTATTTTTTGAAGAAACTAGAACACGCTTTTGGGGACTGGGTTCAACTACGTTTCGGAAAGGAGAAAAGCGAGGTGGAACTGAGCCTGATGTGTGTTATTGCATCGGGACTGAAAAGGAAATTCCTGACCTGGCGATTGAAGTTGTATTGACCAGTGGTGGAGTGGATAAATTAGCAGTTTACCAGCGGCTTGGGGTGCAAGAAGTCTGGTTTTGGCAAAATCATTGCTTTGAAGTTCATGATTTGCAAGGTGAGAGGTATGAACCAATCCCAACCAGTAGATTACTTCCTAACCTGGATTTAAATTTATTGGCTGAGTACGTGGAACATCCTTCTCCTCTCGATGCAATTTTGGAGTTCCGGGAAAAGCTGCGTGGACAAATGCAAAAGTTCTGACCAGTACTATTAATTGGGCTGGTTTGAGTCTAAGCCAATTGCTACTAGCTCCTCAATCTTTTTCATGTTTGGATCGCCTGCCAAATAGCCAATACCCCGGTGAAGATGTAACCGAAATTGAGCAGCAAGGGTTTCCCTGTCGATAGGTAAACCGTCGTTGTAGCAGCGTTGTTTCAGGGCGATGAGGAGGAGATCTGCCATCTCACCGCCGAAAACTTGCCAGGTCATTTCAACGTTGCTATCGGCTGGAATGGGAACGGGGGAGGGGGGAGTCGGTTCTGCGATCGATCGGCAGAATGCCCAACGACAAAGAATATTCCACTGGTCAATTTTGGTGACGCGCTTGAGTTTGATCAGTTGATCTTTGGCGGTTTGGGAGAGTTTGATGCGATCGAGGGGGGATTCCATGAGTGGGTGAGTGGGTGAGTGGGTGAGTGGGTGAGTGGGTAGGTGCGTCGTTGTGTACGAGGACTCGATCAGCACCTACCAAAAATACTTTGATTCCACTGTTGTTCTTTGATGGACTGGATCGTGCTGTAACAGGTATTCGCGGGTGATTACTCCCTTACCTCTTAACTCCTCTACCTCTTCGCGGCCAATTTCGGTGTCTGTTGAAAGCAAAATCATTTGATGGCTGGCACTGGGGAAGTATTGATCGATCAGGTTGCGGCGATGGCTGGAGTCGAGGCGGCTGAGGGGAGTATCAATGGCAATGGGTAGTTGACGCTGGCTGACGTTTGCCAGGGCCCAAAGGAAGGCGATCGCTAGAAGCTGTTTTTCTCCGGCAGAGAGACGCTGTTTTGGGATGGGCTGTCCTGTGGTGTTGTAGAGGGTCAGGCTAAAGGTTTGCTGATCGACCATGATCCGGTGAACCAAACTGGATTTATGGAGCAGGCAGCGAAAACAGTTTGTGATGTTGGATTCGAGGTCGTTCAGCTTCTGCAGGGTGAGATGGGTTCGGAAAGCTTGCAGAGTTTGCTGGGCAAGGGTTGCAGCTCTGAGAAAATCATCTGTATCCTGCTGGTCAATGTGCTGGTCACTGTATCGTTTGAGTTCAGCTTTTGTGGTTTCAATGTCGTGCCGAAGGTTGAGACACTGGCGTTTGCTCAGTTGAACTTTGAAAAGGCATTCATCGTAGCGAAGCTGTGCCTGATCTCGATAGGAACGGAGGCGATCGTAATCTTCAGGGGAGGGAGCAGCCTGGAGTTTGAGGGTGAGTGCTTCGATGGTGGTAGTGAGATGAGTGAGGTGGGTGAGGTGGGTATGGGTGAGGTGGATTTGGGTGGGGAGTTGATGGTTAATCACCTGGGTGAGGTAGTCGAGGGATTCAGGATCAGCGTTCAGCCAGGATTGAGTGGAGGTGGCTTCAGCTAAAGCCTGGGTTTCTTGCTGCAGGAAGGCTTGAATTTCTCTGGTTTGAGTCCGGTTGAGTTTGAGGGTTTGGATCAGGTCAAGGAGGCGTTGATCGCGTTCTGCAATCAAATCCCAGGCAGCCTGGGCTTGGTGGCGGCGCAGTTCGATTTGTCCTTGCTGCTGGGCGGATTGTAGTAGGGGTTGAATGAGTGTCAGAGGGAGTAGATCCCCTGCGAGGTTGCGGAGATTTTGACGATGGTGTTCGGCTTCGGTTTGGAGTTTCTGAAGCTGGCGATCGAGTTCTGGTGCAGATTCGGCAAGACTTCCCCCTTCTGCTTCAAATTGGATCTGGGCTTCCTGGAGCTTTTGGTCTGTGGCTGCCAATTCCTGTTCGAGGGTTTCCTGCCGGTTTTCCTCGGTTTCCAGGTCAGCTTTCTGCTGGTTCAGCCGTTGGGCGATCGACTCTAACACTTGCCGGTCTTCATCTTTAGCGAGATCTCGTTGGTGCTTGCTAATTAGAATTTCAAGGTGATGGTCGAGGCGATCGGGAAGTTCGAGTCCGAGGACGGAACGAATGGCAGTGGTAACGCTGGGGGGTGGCGTATCCTGCTCCGCCAGTTCTTTGATCTGTTCTCCATCAAAAAGGAATAGGTTGGAAAGTCCGAGGGGCAGCCAGGTTTCGACTCGTTCATCCCAAGTTTCAGTCAGGGTCGGATCATCCCATCCGTCAAGGAACACTTGAAGTTTGTCTTTGCCTTTGCGGTTCCATGTGCGCTGGACGCGGATTTCAGCAAGTTTGTCAATATTGCTGATCCGGATGACGTGTTGAAAGGTGAGTTCAATGCTTGCGATGGCATCGGCTGGGGCCTGGCTACAGACACACTGGCTGAGAAATTCGCTGTAGGATTGTTTTTTCTTGCGGCGATCGATCTGGGCCCGTTGTCCGTAGAGGGCAAGGCGAATTGCATCCATCAGGGTTGTTTTGCCGCCACCGTTGAAACCCCCGATCAGGATAATGGGGCGGGTTCCCTCGCTGCTGGGCTGGAGGTTGATGGTGTGGCGATCGCAATAGGAACCAAAGTTTTGTAGGATTAGCTCTTGGAAGATCACAGGTTTGCACCTTTGGCAAAAGCAGCGGACATTGGCAGTAAGCGGTTAGTGAGTCTGGCTCCAGATAGCTGGATCCGGTGGGTGACACAGCAGGATGATGTGATTGCCCAAGACATTCTCAGTTCTGATTTCCAGTGGGTAAGCCGCGAGAGCGATGTTCTGGTCAAAGCGTATAGTCCAACGTTAAAGACATTTTTGGTGCTGAGTGAATTGCAACTCCGCTACACCGATCGGATGCCTCGACGGATGAGGGCGTATGCAGCTCTGGCAGAGGAGCGTTATGATTGCCCGGTCTATCCTGTACTAGTTAACATTTTGCCTCCTGCCTCAACGACGATGATTGCGTCCCAATATCAGTCTGAGGTTTTAGGATTAACGGCGCGGCAAGATTACCGAGTGATTAACCTTTGGGAAATCGATGTGGATCTGGTGTTTGAACAACCCTTGCCCTCGTTGCTCCCCTTTGTTCCTATCCTGCGGGGCGGCCGTGAAGAGTCCTGTATTCGGCAAGCACTACGGGAGTTACGAGCAGACGAACGATTGAATGAACTAGAACCGCTGTTAGCATTTTTTGCTACATTCGTCTTAGACGCTCCAGTTGTTCGACAAATCATGAGGTGGGACATGGCTGTACTCCGCGAATCACCGTGGTATCAGGAGATCTTAAAAGAAGGCTTGGAGAAAGGAATGGAACAGGGGCTTCAGCAGGGGCTTCAGCAGGGGCTTCAGCAAGGTTCGAAGGAAGAGGCGATCGCCCTGGTATTGCGGCTGTTGTCTCGACGGGTGGGGGCTGAGGCTGGGGTATGGCGCGATCGGCTGAAACCGTTGCCGTTGGAGGAATTGGAAACTTTGGCTGAAGATTTATTAGATTTTTCGACTGAGACGGATTTGGTGGCATGGATGGAGCGGCATGGTAGGGGTTGAATGAGTGTCAGAGGGAGTAGATCCCCTGCGAGGTTGCGGAGATTTTGACGATGGTGTTCGGCTTCGGTTTGGAGTTTCTGAAGCTGGCGATCGAGTTCTGGTGCAGATTCGGCAAGACTTCCCCCTTCTGCTTCAAATTGGATCTGGGCTTCCTGGAGCTTTTGGTCTGTGGCTGCCAATTCCTGTTCGAGGGTTTCCTGCCGGTTTTCCTCGGTTTCCAGGTCAGCTTTCTGCTGGTTCAGCCGTTGGGCGATCGACTCTAACACTTGCCGGTCTTCATCTTTAGCGAGATCTCGTTGGTGCTTGCTAATTAGAATTTCAAGGTGATGGTCGAGGCGATCGGGAAGTTCGAGTCCGAGGACGGAACGAATGGCGATGGTGACGCTGGGGGGTGGGGTATCTTGTTCTGCCAGTTCTTTGATTTGTTCACCATCAAAGAGAAATAGATTGGAAAGTCCGAGGGGGAGCCAGCTTTCGACCCGTTCATCCCAGGTTTCGGTAAGGGTGCGATCGTCCCAGCCGTCCAGAAAGACCTGAAGTTTGTCTTTGCCTTTGCGGTTCCAGGTACGCTGAACGCGAATTTCGGCAAAGCATTTTTTCAGATCGTTGAGAAGTAAAGCATTATCTGGATAATTGAGGGACAGAGCATTGTCAGTCTGTCCCTGAACAAGCTTTTTCTTTGAGAAAACCGCTAATTAATTTGAATCATTCGACTGGCTACACTAACCACCTCTGTTGAGTTTTTGATGGCGATCGGACGGCTCCATTCGCTGCCCGCGATGATATTACGGCTGTGCAGTAACAAAATCATGCGATCGACGGCTTCACGGGAAGCTGTCAGCGTTATTTTTACAGGTTCCTCATTAAATGAATGATTAGCAGAAAAATCGGCAGGCGGATCAGCAGGAGGGATAAACCCTCCATTTTCTACAAAGCTCATAAATCTCCTATTTTGTTGCCTTATTGGACTACAAGCAGGGAAAAGCAGAGTCCTTTTGGCTGTGAGTTTTTCTAACTATACACTATTTTGTAGTCCATAAGGACTCACGCCTTTACGTAGTGATCATCCTCTGACACGATCGATGTCATGGGAAAAGCAGGACGAGTTCTTAAAGTTGTGTTGGAGCAGTACAACATCAGCCAAATTAAGTTGGCTGATCAGCTAGGTGTGGGGCGGTCGAACGTCTATCGATGGGCAAATGAAGTGAGAGATCCAACCTCAGAGACAGTAATTGCCATCATTAAGGCTTTGGGTGAAATTAACCCAGATGCTGCCGCAGAATTTAGGAAGCTATATATGGGTGATCCAGATGCAGAAACTTAGGCAATGTGCCAATGATCACGATGCCATGCAAGGGCTTCACTTCGAGGATGGAAATCACTTTGATCAGGTAAGTGTATTTGTTCTCTATTGAATTCCTGCATTCGCTTTGATTCCTCTGGTGGTTCTTCAATAAAGCGATCGGCAGGAATAATGATTCTGTAATCGTCATCAATGCTAAACCACCCATGATCAAATGCCCAATGATGATTTTTGCAGAGGGCTAATCCGTTTGTGTAACTGTCATCCTTGAATCTAGAAAATGGTTTAATATGTGCGCCATCAACAATATCACCGCTATCTCTACTGATGATTCGTAACTTACAGAACGCACACCTTTGACCGTATAAAGAGACAACGTTTCGTCTGAAAGTTGCATCTCTAACGATATCCTCAAACTCTTTAACTTCTTTTTCACTCATTTCATTAGTAGAGTACGTTGCCCCACTTTCTCGTAAGCTATAACGTATATCTTGAAAGGAGTGTATTTGAAATAAGCTTTGGACTTGTTCTATCTTTTCGGAGAAACATTTAGAAGCAATAGCTACAATTAAAGCTGCTCTATTGATGGGAGATTTTAGCAAATCAAAAAGCTCGTCATCTAGTTCTGCATAATCTATGTTTTTTCTTAACAGACTTAATCGGTTTAATTTCACTCCAGATTCTAAAACATTTTCAAATCCTGGTTTCGGTTGCAGATACCAGAAAGGGTTTTTGGCGCGGCTAAGGAAGAAAAAGGGTTGAGCTAAATCAGCTTGATAATAAGGTGTACTTAACTGACTACGAAATTTGGCGAATGTAGAGATTAACTCAAGAGAAAGATAAATTTTGTTCTCCTGGATTAATCTTTGCTCTATAAGCTCAATAACGGATAACAGCAACAGTGGCTGATAGGGAGCTTTTCCACCAACAGTATTCACGTTGAGGTTGGTAAAACGATTGATGTAGTAATTTAGATCTTTCTGCACACTAATCTCAAGCAAGAATTGCTACGTCAGAACTCGCTAGACTGAAAATAGATTTGCTCAATCTGCTCATGCCTACCAGGAAACCACCTTGATACCAGTACAACTAATAAACTTGCTCTTGTAAGAGGTTCTTGTAGAAACTCAAATAAATCTTCATCTAAATGAGCATATTTTATAGCTCGTTTAACTTCTGCAAAGGTTTTTAACTTCATCTTTGATGCAATAATTTTTTCGTACCCTGGATTTGCCCAGAGATGCCAAAACTTACCGCTTCTCATATGAAAGAACGGTCTAGAAATATCTGGATTGTGAGATTCTGAGCCTAAATAAGACCAGTATTTTAGAAATGTCTTGATTAGTTCATCAGATAGATAAATTTTGTTTTCTTTGATAGCTCCTTTCCCAATTAACTCAATTACCGATAGGAGTAATATTGGCTTATGTGGTGCAATACCATGTGCGCGATCGACTCGTAATCGCTGAAACTTCTTGGCGTAATAGCTTAAGGTTTCAATGTCTCTTAATGTTTTTTTATGTTCATCATGAGGCATATTAAAATAGTTGATCTAGATCAAACTCTTCTGTATCAACCTGTTGTCGCTGCCTCTGTGAATACAGAATCAATAGAGTTCGTTCTAAATGATTCTTGATACCGTACAATTCTTGACCCAAAATTTCAAGTCCACCATTTGCGTATTCTTGAAATATTTCTACTCTTTGGAGATCTGCATCCTGATCAGAAGTAAGAATTTTTGGATCATTCGTTTCAGCAATTGCAATAAAGTCAATAACTGAACGATCCCGAAACTGTTCCTGTAATACTGCATCAGGATCTTTTCGAGAGAATCTTCCTAAAGGAATTCTCTTCTTGCGTTGAAAACCTAAAGCCGCAGCAAATGTTAGGACATCAGCATACGTCAGAAATAAGCCAGTCCCATCTTCCTTTGTCCTCAGAGCTTTGACTAACTCTGCTTTGTCTTGCGATATCTGAACCCTAGCTAAAGGCATATCTGCTTGTGTAGAGCCTACTCAGTTCCTTATAGCATTAAAACCGCTTATGGCTTTGACCAGTTTTGCTTTATCTTTCGCAACCTTAATACGGATATCTGCCATTTGGGGAGATGAGTAGATGAGAGAGTGGGTAGAGTAGGATACCTTTAGGATTCCCAGGTGGGCGATCGATTTACAGGGATGAGGCGAGCAATTCAAGCTCGAAGGTTCTTTCAAGAGAAGCAGGAGATCGGCGCGATCGGTTCTAGGGGGTAAACTGGGCAATTAACTCCTCCCGCGATCGGTGCAACAACAGGGGCATATATTCAGCAGGCGGCAATTGCAACAAAGGTTCAACAATGGCCACTAATGCGGTATCCAGTTCGCCAAACCTGGCTCTCAACAGGCTTTCAATCACCTCCCTTTGCCCCTCCTGTAACGCTTCCTGGTACACTCTGGTCTGTTTCAAATTGTCAAGTCCTAACATCGCTTCAATCTCCTCTCGACTTAGATGGATGAACTTATACACAATGATAGTTTCAATTAACTCGATCAAAACCGGACTTGAAACCCCTGCGACTGTCTCCTGCTGCGACCGAGCAATCAACTGTCTGGCCCGAACTGGGGCTGTGGCTTCCGGTTCAATAATCAGTTGCATGATGCTAATGCCCAACGGCAACTCAGAGATTGAACCCAATTCATTGAGATAAATGCGCTGCACCTTTGCGCTATCCAACAACTCCTGAAACAGCTTTGATTTTGGAGGCTCCAGGCTGCGATCGGGGTAAATCACAATGCCTTGCCAATCAGCAGTTTTGGGATGCTGTGATAAATATAGGAAAACCTCAGCAAAGAAGCGATGATAAAGCTGCATATCCTTCTGAAACTGAATCTCGCAGAAATAGATAGGTTGCAGCAATGAGGTATCGATCGGCAGCAGTACGCCATCAATCCGAAATGCTGTTTGCTTAATCTCAACCGATCGGAACCGATATGCCTCAGCTTGAGTAGCTGAACGCCCTGCCAGTTCCAGCAAAATACCCGGCGCAGTTTGAAACAGGCGATAGAAAATGCTATCAGTTTTCACACAATTTCTTATCCGTTTCTTATCCGAGAAGTGCGTCAGTGGGGCGATCGATATTTAGGGGGTAAACCGGGCAATTAACTCCTCCCGCGATCGGTGCAGCAGCAGAGGCATATACTCAGCAGGCGGCAATTGCAGCAGAGGTTCAATAATAGCCACCAATGCGGTATCCAGTTCGCCAAACCGGGTGATTAACAAACTTTCAATCACCGCCCTTTGCCCCTCCTGGCGACCCTCCTGACGACCCTCCTGGCGACCCTCCTGGCGACCCTCCTGGCGACCCTCCTGCAATGCTTCCTGATAAACTCTGGTTTGCTTTAAATCGTTCAAGCCCAACATTGCTTCAATCTCCTCTCGACTCAAAGTTGCAAACTTATACACAATAATAGTCTCAACCAACTCAACGATCGCCGCGTGGGAGACACCCGCCACTTCCTCCTGTTGTGCCCGCTCAATCAATTGCCTTGCTTGTGCTGGTGCCGTTTCCTGGGGTTCAATCACCAGTTTAACGAGGCCAACACTCAAAGGGAGGTTGGCGATATCACTCAGTTCACTGAGATAAACTTCTTTAACCTTGCAGCTATCCAATAACAGTTGATGTAGCCTCGCCTGATCCGGCTTCAGACTGCGATCGGCATAGATCAAAATGCCCTGCCAATCATAGGTTGCCGGATTTTGCGCCAGGTATAGAAAGACCTCTGCAAAAAAGCGGTGATAAAGCTGTTGATCCTTCTGGAACTGGACTTCTGTGAAATAAACCGGACGTTCTGTTGAGTCTTCGATCGGCAGTAGAACCCCATCAATCCGAAAGGCGGCTTGCTTCAACTCGATGGAGCGAAACTCGTAACCCGTGGCTTCACTACCGGGTTGCCCGATCAACTCAAAGAAAATGCTAGGTGAAAGCTGAAACAAAAGATAGAACAGCGTATCCGTCTTCACCGCCGATCCACCTCCACCACCTCCGTCCACTCAAACTGATTCGGGCTTTGCCTCACCAGGGGATAGGTTTCCCCATTCAAGACGATCGACTCTGGCTGACAGTCAGGCTTTGCCGAATTAAACACCAGCACATATTCCTTGCCAATGTAAGGTTCCATTTCCGTTTCTACCTCACCCCGCCACTGCGTTTTCGTCGCCAACACCACCAACTGATCCGCCAGGGTAGGAATGAGTCGTGCAATCTGCCGTCGATAGTTTTCATCCAACGTGCCGAAGGGCGAGTCCATCACGATCGGGAAACTGCTGCCATCTAACCCAATCAGGGAATGCTTTTCACTCCAGTAGCGTACCCGCTCAATAATGCTGCCAATGAAAGATAGACTGAGAATCTGGTTCTCCCCGGTTGAAGGAGCCACAACACTCTCTCCATCTGTCAGATTCTCAACCAATACCAGTTCATAATTCTCCGTCAACTTTGGCACCTGGGTCTTAAACGACACCTTACGGAAAATTTCTCGGATTTTTTCCTCCAGCTTGACTCGGAAAACCCGATCAATGCGCGATCGCACCTCACTAATTCGATCGATCGCATCATCGGTTGCCCTGATCTGCCGTTGAATCAGTGCTTGCTGCTTACCCTTCGCCTTCAGTTCCTTGATTTGCTTGTTCAGGTTCGCAATTTCTCCCTCGCATTCCTCAATATCCCGCGCCAGATTTTCATCCTCTCGGTGCAGATCAATGATTTTTTCCTCGATCTCCTCCAGGCGTTTTTCCAGACCACTGACATTGATATCCTCATTGCCTTTCAACTGCTCCCGGATATCGTCAAGCTGCGTCTCTAACGTCGAAAGATGTCGTCGCAAATTTTCAATGCTGGCTTGTTCTTGCTCTACCTCCGCCCAAAACTCCGGAATCTGCCGCTCAATGCTATTGACCTCACCCCCCATCTGGATCACCGCTTCTTCCACCTGCTGAATTCCAGAGCGATCGAGCCATGATTCCACCTGTTTGCGCGCCTTTGTCCCCTGCTTCAGTTCCGCTCCACAAATGCACGATCCATCTTCCAGCAAGTCTTCGACAAACTGTTGCTTAATTCCAGCAGGTAATTCTCCTCGTTGCCGCAGGTCGTTCGCCAGGTTACGAAACTGGACGATCGCATCGGTGAGAAATACCATGTATCCCCGTGCAGAGATTGTTCGTCGCAGCTTATCCTGACTGCGCTCTAGTTGCGCCTGAATTTCCTCCGTTTGCTGCTGCAAATCATCTCGTCGAGCTTGAACCTGCCCTACCTGATCCAGTTCCCGGAGCTGCGCTGTTACCCTTTGCTTCTGCTCCTCAAATGCTGCAATTTCAGTCTCAATTTCTTTGCGCCCTGCTTCTAACTCCGCCTTCTCCTCCAGCAGGTCTTCCTTTTCCTGTACCAGTCGCTTCGTTTCCGGATCGCCAATCTCTGCCAGTTCTCGATTCAGCGATCGCAGAGCATCCTTCAAGTGATTGATCGCTCGATCCAGGACTTCCACACTTAACAGAGTCCGAATTGCTTTAGAGATCTCCAACTTGTTTTCTGATTTAACAATGCGATCGATCCGTTCTCCATCAAAGAAGAAGTAGCGGTGTAGGCTCTCTGGCAACACCTGCCCAATTTTGTCCTCCGGCACCTCTGGCGGCTGAACGAGTTTACCATTGATCTGAAGTGCAAGTTCACCAGGGAGTTCGGTGAGATCGGAAGTGGGTGAATGGGTAGATGGGTGAGTGGGTGGTTTTTCGAGGTGACAGGAGCGACGGGCGCGATAGCGATTGCCGTTGTGTTCAAATACCACCTCGACCCAGCAATCCACACGACGACCCGGAGGGGTTTCAGCGATCGATCGTTTGTTAATATGCTGTTCGGGTGAAGCAAAGGCTCCCGTATGTTGACCGTATAGCACCCAGGTAAAGGCATTCAGTAGCGTCGTTTTACCCGCCCCATTATTGCCATGAAACACAGTGACACTCTGCCCTGGTTGCCCTGCCAGATCGATCGCCACTTCTCCCCAAAACTGACGGAAGTTGAACAGCTTCATTGAGAGTAGCTTCATTTCACCGCATCCTTAATGATTTGCAGAATATCGGCTTTAATGCCTCTGGGTCTATCCGAGTGTAAGTTCTCCTTCTCCACTCGAATCACCTGCCGAATAATTTTTTCAACTTCAGGCGGTGCGGTTGTAATTGGTGCTTCGATGTCGTTTTCAGATTCAGGATTCATAAGAGATAATAAACAGTACCTGAGTCCGCAAAGGGGTTTAACCTCTATGATGCCTGTTATTCTAAGCCTCAATGCAGTCAATCTGACCGACGAGCAGTTTTATCGCCTCTGTCAGGCAAATCGGGATGTGCCCCTTGAACGGACTGCGAAAGGAGATTTGGTGATTATGCCACCCGTAGGCGGAAGGAGCGGTAATCGTGAAGCGGGTTTGATTAGCCGTGTTTGGGCATGGAATGAGCAAACCCAGCTCGGACAAGTATTTAGTTCGTCTACTGTGTTTAGATTACCGCAGGGGGGCGATCGCTCTCCCGATGTCGCTTGGGTCAAACGCGATCGATGGGAGGCATTAACCCCTGAAGAACAGGAGGTATTTCCGCCCATCTGTCCCGATTTTGTGATTGAACTGCGATCGCGGACAGATTCCCTCAAGCCACTACAAGAGAAAATGCAGGAGTATCTCAATAGTGGTTTGCGCCTGGGTTGGCTGATTAATCCTCAGGATGAACAGATTGAAGTTTACCGTGCAGGTCAATCTTTAGAAGTGCTTCAATTTCCGGTTAGTGTATCAGGTGAGAACGTGCTTCCAGGGTTTATACTGGTGCTGCCTCTCTAAACGGAGCAAGTCTTTTTTAGCTGATTGGCTGACAAAAGTTGTGTGCCCTCACCCCCAACCCCTCTCCCAAAGGGCGATGGGAGCCAATCCGTTTCTTCAGTTCCCTCTCCCCTTGGGAGAGGGCTAGGGTGAGGGCTTCCACGGTTTTGGCTGAGAAGTTTTGTCAGTCAACCAGCTTTTTTAGCGTCCTTAAAGCTCTAACAGTTGATACTTTTCTTGTAGTGGTAACAGAACTTTCCTCGCCTGACCACTATTCACTGCCAGATCAGCAAACTCCACAAACCGCTGCAACTCCTTTCGTAGCAAATTTCGCTCGATACGCCAGGATTCCCGGCCCAAATCAGGCGGTATCACAATCATGTCAAACAACTCGGCTCTCTCCTTACCTGGACTAGGACGCAGAATTCGTCCGCGTCGCTGCACAAACTGCCGGGGATTACTACTACTCGCCAGGATCACAGCCGTTTGGATTTCTGGAATATCTACCCCTTCATCCAAACAGCGGATGGCAACTAACCCTTGGAGAATGCCATGCGTGAATTGGTAGCACAGTTCTTCTCGCTCCTCCAGACTCGTTGCGGCAGTGTACGTTTGAACTCGATAACTGAACTCGTCTTGCAGCAAAGTAGTCACCGCTTCAAGTTGACGAACACTTGCTTCCGTCACTTCACCTTCCACAGAGCCATCACCGCAATAGAACAAAGTATGGCTGGTTTGCAGGCGATCGGACATGATCTGGCGCAGAGCCTTGATCTTGTTGGTTGCTGCCCCAATCAACCGTGCCCGTTGCACCAGCAATGCTGTTAATACTTCATTGTCATCCATATCGCCTCCTATCCCAATCGCCCGACCCATTCGACGGGTTAATTCCTCATACCGTTCGATTTCAGGCTCCGTTAACTCCACTAAAACTGGATAGTAAAGGTAAGGAACCAATGCTTTAGCCGCGATCGCATCCTTCAGGGTAAATTCTGGCTCCAACACAGAACCAAAGTATTCCAGCAATCGCTCCGTGCCACGTTCATCAAAATAGCGTTCAGGTGTGGCAGAAAGTGCCAGACGCAACTTGATTTCCTGAGGCAAACTGGACTCTAAACGGGTTGCCCCTAAATTGTGGGCTTCATCGCCAATAATCAACGATCGCTGCGGGAAAAATTGCAGTTGGGACTGAAGGCTATCTCGGATTAACGTTGCATTCGTTGTAATCACAGTGACAAATGGTTGATTCCCTGAAAGCACGGCCAATAGCTGCGATTGCAGTTCTCCCTGCCAGTTTTGCACAGACTCAAACGCCAAAACGGGCTGCAAGCCAAACTGACGAGCTGCTGTGGCCCATTGCGTGACCAGATGCCGATACGGACAGACAATCAGCAAACCCTGAAGTGGTTTGTTGTGTTCAACACTTCTTTGATACAGTTCAGCCGCGATCGCCAGAGCCGTAATCGTCTTACCACTTCCGGTTGCCATCTTCAGCGTACCCCGGCCTTTATTCGCGAACCAGTTGGCGATCGCTTGCTGTTGGTAAGAACGTAACTTCAACCACGAGGGAAGAATGGGAACTCCATCTGGAGATGAGGCTGAAATTGAATAGCGACCACTCGGCTCCGATACTCTGGGCTCTGTCAATGGCGGCTCCTCCGGGCATAGCTTTAGAAGCTTTTGCCGCGCTGCCTCTGGAAATTCCAACACTTCTACGTTTTCAGTTTGGTTATCCCAAAGCCGCTGAAAATTCTCAACCTTTCGTAAGGTTCTTCTACGCAGGGTGGTGTCCCATGACCAATAAACGTCAATGCACTCAAAATTTTCAATCAAGGCATTGTAGCTTTCATTGGCTGACCCCATAAAAGTGACAAAATTGCCCTCACCATCCGCAAAAATTCCCACCTTCTCGTGATAAAGCCCCCTCTTCTTAGAAACGGCAAGCCTGATCTCCAACAATCCTTGAGCCAGCAACCAGGCCAGACAAGCCAGGCGATCGTGAACGACCTGATCAAATTCCTGTTCCAACTCTCGTAGGAGGACAGTGCAAATGACCTCCTCTCGCTGCTTTAAACCTTGTTTGATCGCCTCTGCATCTTCAGGTGATAGTTGTGGAGATGCAACCAATTGCATTCTCCCGCCAGAACGAATTAATGCGGACAAACCCTTTGCTGCCGCTGCCATTGAGGAACTGGAGAAATAGCCCACTGCTCGGTGATAGACGATCGAATGTTCGAGACAGGGAATATAAAAATCCTGAATCAGATCACAGCCATCACTGCGATATTCATCCTGAATCTTTAAATCACTCAAACTCAATGCCAACAGCCCTTCAATTGGTTTGCTTTAGTCTAGCCCGTCTGACTCTACAGCCCAAAGTGCCATTGCTCAAACTGCGATCGCTATGGAATTTGCAGTCTGGGGGCAGATTGTTGCCAGGTTTGAATTTGCTGCTGGGCAGTGGGATAGGCTTCCGTGTAGGAAGGAATGCTGCGGGCAATGTTGATGGCGGATGTAGGATCCAGATTCAGTTGAGACTCGGCAATTTCTAGTATGCGCCAACTCCACTGGCTGATCAGGCGATCGGCCTCAGCACGAGCAGAATTGTCTGCGGGAATCTCATTGGCAATTTGAATGGCCGTCAGCAGCATAGCAGGAGTGCCCACGCTCGCTGCACTTTGGGCCTGCTGAATCCGTCCTTCACCCTGAAACTGAGTTTGCCAGAGCTGAATTTCACCCTGGGCTTCATCGTACAAAGTCCGTCCCGCAGAAATTTGCTCGGCCACATTGATCGCCTGAGTTACATTGCCCTGACTGGCATAGCGCCGGGCTAAATCAAGGAGCGGTTGATCCTGAATCCGTTGGAACTGCCCCGTCCAGGCTTGAATTTCGCCCTGTGCTTCGTCATACAACGCTCGACCAGAGGCAATCTGTTCGGCCACACTAATCGCCTCCACCAGGTTCCCAGAGTTGGCCAACAACCTGGCCCGATCGAGAATCGGACGATCTTGAATTCTCTGAATCTGACTGCGCCACTCGCCAATTTGATCCTGGGCCTCCGCATAGAGTGCCCTGCCAGATCCCACTCTGCTAGCCTCATTGATGGCAGACTGTAGGGCATTGATGTCCCCTCGTCCCGCTAACTGCTGCGCTCGCGTCAGGTAAGGACGATCCTCAACGGTTTGAATGGTTGTCGTCCATTCATCAATGATTTGCTGGGCTTCATCGCCACGAGGGTTAGAAGCGGGAATCAGTCGGGCCTCTGAAATAGCCGCTCGCAGGTCAGCCGTCGTCCCCCCCTGAGCCACCTGACGGGCAATGGCAAGCCGCTGGACATCCTGGATCTCTAACCGCCAACGGCTGATTAAATGCTGGGCCCGGCTATAGAGAGGACGATCGCGGCCAATCCGCTGCACTCTGGCGATCGCGCCCTGAATATCATCCGGTGTACCGCTCCAGGCCTGGGCCTGGGCCTCTGCCAGGATCTTGAAATCCTTAATTTTCTCCTGAAGCTTGGGCTGGTCAGGAACTTGTTCCAGGATATTCAAAGCTGCCATGTAGTCTCGCTGATCCAGCGTTTCCTGAGCCAGGTCAATCATGCTCTGCCCAAATTCGGCAATATGCCGTTGTGCCTTTGCGTGGAGCGGGCTATTAGCCGTCACTTCCTCCGCCAGCTGAATTGCCGCCAGCAGATTGTTCAGTCCACCCTGCCGGGCTAGATCCTGGGCCCTACCTAGCTTATTAGAGTCCTCACGAGTCAGCGTGATCAGTTGATTGAGTTCTCGATACTTCGTAGTGCGCCAATACTCATTGCGGACATCTAACAGGCGGGTTGCGACCCGAAACGCCTGCCGCAGATCGTGCTCATAGAGGAATGCTTCTGCCTCGTCATAAATGCCTTCCGCTTCAGTCCAGATTGCCTGCCAACTCTGGATCTGATCCTCCACGAGCTGATGTACCTCCGTATTGTCAGGAATACTTTGAGCAGTTTTGATCGCCTGTTGCAAGTCTCCCCGATGAAATGACTCTTCTCCCAGATCCAGAATGTCCTTAGCCCATATCTCAATGTTGCGATCGATTTTAGGGCGCAGGGGATGATCATCCGGCAAAGCATTCACCAGGGAGATCGCCTTGAGCAAATCATCTACCGTTCGTCGTTCCGCACTGAGTTGAGCGCAGTAAATCCGTAGGGAAGCCGAGGCAGTGGGCCAAAAGATAGTGGGACAGTTGGGCAAGGAAGGCAGGCGCAACAGCGTCAGAGCTGAAAGGATGCCTAAACCACTGAATGCAACGATCGAGGTAATTCCCCAAAATTGCCAGCGTCGAAAGAAGCGTTTGGGAGCGACTGGAACCTCAAAGGGCGTTTCATTCTCCTCCCATTGAGCCGTTGGAGACACTGGGGATACAGCGGGGTCTTGAGCTTCTGCATGATCGTCCGCCCTGCTGGCAGCATAGGGATTGGGTGTGGTTGAGGCGATCGGCACGGCAGGACGCACCTTCGCCTCTGCCGGATGGGGCGGTAACTCAACCCGAAACGGCGGAATGCCTGGGGGATGAAACTCCCCAGAGATTGACTTAGCTCCATCCCCGTTGGAACGGCAATCGGGCATTTTGCGCTTTTCGGTCATACCTCACCCCAGCACGTTAAAGCTGTTAGTCTAGCGAACCTGCGAACCAATGCACCCAACAGCAAACACAACAGTTAAAAGTACAACAGAAAAACCCAGGATTGTCATCCTCATTGTAGGAATTTTGATTAAGCAAAGATTTTGATCAAGCAGGAATTTTGATTAAGGATGAAGTCGCAAGCCCGAAGAGAAGGGTAGAAAGCAGAAGCAAGGGGGTTGTTATTCCTTACTTGATGATTCTTGACGATTCCTTTCCGACTGCCTTTCCACTCCCTACTCCCCATTCCCTACTCCCTACTCCCTACTCCCCATTCCCTACTCCCTACTCCCTACTCCCTACTCCCTACTCCCTACTCCCCACTCCCTACTCACAAAAAGCAATCTCACTCACTTGAAGCTCAAAGGGCACACCAATTTCTGGAGGTGGACTAATGTGGATCTTAGCACTGAGGCTAAACCGGGCTAACTGATTCGCCAGGGGAACCAGGTTGTGGAGCACTCGCCAATGCGCTGCGGCATTGACACAATCAATCCTCAGGGTCAGGGCGACTGCCTGAGTGGTAATTTGCCATTTGCACTGGCAGAGGAGAGACTGCGTGACTCCATCACAAGCCTCATAAAACCGCTTGGCGATCGATTCCTCTAGCTGCTGTCGCAGTTTTTCGTCCAATGCGGTAAGTTGAGTTGGCGGTAAATCGTCTGGTGGAAGAAATGTTGGGTTCATGATCACTGCTCATGGATTGCCAGTTGACATACCGCCATTAAAATACTGTTTTGCCCTATAGACAGTACATCTTTATCTGTTCGTTAGGTTTGGCGAAAAATTCTAAACATTCAGCCTTCTGGATCGCTGGGTTAGGTTGGGCAAAAATTTTAAGCATTTAGCATTCTGGCAGCTGCGATCGCGGCTTGCCCCACGGAAAGCCCACTTTCATTTGCCGGAATTTGCTGATGGGTGAGCACCGTTAATCCTTGAGCCTGCAAGCGTTCCGTAACCTGGTGCGCCAGAATTGAGTCGCGGAAACTGTGCCCGGTCAGAGCCACCTGCCTAAAGGGATGCTGAGACTGGAGCTGCATCACCATTTGAGTAATGGCATCCACCAACCCTAGATGAAAGCGCGTAGCAACCCGACGGGCTGAAGCTCCCTGGAACAGATCTTCCAGCAGGGAATGCCACATGGAGCGGGATTCGATGTAGGGAATCGGTGGGTTCAGCGCACCACGGTGTAAGGAACGAATCTCAAAGGGGTAGGGCTGTCCCTCCCGCTGGATCTGTTCGGCATCGACCAGTGCGGCCAGTTCGATCGCGCCCTGCCCATCATAATCTGCCGTTTCACAGCGAATTCCAACGGCCGCCGCTACCGCATCCCACAGGCGATCGACGGAGGAAGCCGCAGGGGCATTCATGCTGTTGAACAAAAGCTGGTTGAGTAACAGACGCGGTTGGCGATCGAGAAATTGCAGCACCTCAAGCTGACCGTATACCGTCTGTAAATCTTCCCAGTCAAACGCAGAAATGAGATGGGCATAGGTATTCCGCCAGGGTTGATAGATGGCTTGCTCTCCTCCCAGCAGCGCCACGGGCTTAAAGGTTCCGACTCGCTGAAGTTGGCAGTAATCTGCCAGGAGAAATTCACCTCCCCATAGGGTTCTGTCCTCACCGTACCCCAATCCGCCCAGGGCAATGCCTAAAACTGGCTCGGTATTCAGTGGAATCTGGTTATCCACCATACAGGCCGCAACGTGAGCATGGTGATACTGAATATCGTGAAGGGGAAGGCTCTGATCCACCCAACCATTGAGCTGATGGGCCAACTCTTTCCCAAATTGGGCTGCTGGATACTCTGGATGCTGTTCAATCGCAATCGCCACCGGAGAATGGGTCAGGAGGCTCAGGTAAAGATCCAGGGTGCGTTGATAGGTTTTGAGGGCGATCGCACTTCTCAGATCACCAAGCTGCTGGGAAAGGACAGCTTTGCCAGTTTGCAGCATACAGAAAGCACTTCTGACACGGCTTCCCATCGCCAAAACGGGAGGAGCCTGCTCAAACCCATCAGGCAACCGCAGGGTGATTGGCGCATTCTCTTTAGCCCGTTGAGCCAGGGTTGCGATGTGGGCGATCGGTAAATCGTTTAGTTGCGAATAACTTGCAGATTGGCGTAGTGATTTCGTCATATCCGTCGTACCTAAAAATACACCCCAGTCACTGGTTTGCGTGGTTTTACTGAGCATTGAGAATTTAACAGGGTTGATGGAGTACAGGCATCTAACTCATGAGGGAGACAATTACATGACTGCAATCAATCAGTTGAAGTTAATCATTACCATGCCAGAATAGTGAATTAACCAGGTAAATTAAACAACCGAAAAACCCACATCCGTACGAGCTTGACCCTATACGAGCTTGCCCCCTGGTTGACTGACAAAACTCCTGAAACCCCGATTCTTCCGTAGGTTGGGTTAGCGATAGCGCAACCCAACAGAACATAGGCTGGTGTTGGGTTTTCTCCGTTTCGGATCTGATTGAATTTCATCTTCCGAGGCAGACCGGCTTTAAACCTTCAAAACCATTGCTCTGAATCACTCAGAATTAAATAAAATCAGATTTCAATATTGCTTATATCCAAAATATAGGGATTTCAGTTAAACTTCATTTTTAACAATTGGTGAATGCTAATGCTGTATTCTTAACGTCTTTCTGGCTCCCTCTTGCTTCAAAAGCGATCTACCGTGAGGACAACGCTTTAGAGAGTTGATTACTCTGGAATAGCTTTACCATTGCTCCAGATAGAACAGTTTGCAATTAAACCAGATACACTGTCAGTGTCGAAGATCACTTATTACCGCAGATCACGGTCAAGTTAGGTATCGAATTATCAAGAATAATTATCAAAGCAATATGATTTTGCAATATGATTTTGCAATATTGACAGCAATTTTTACACTTCCAAAGAACCGCACAATGGGCTGTATATCAGTTATGCAACGACGCTGTTAAGCTTAATGCTTAGGTTCTAACCGCAATTTTTAATTCTCCTGCCGCTGCTTTTATGGACTATATTCTTGAGTCGCTGTCCGACACGCCACTGGTCGGATTTACTGTTCTGCTGCTGGTTATTCTGACGGTGCCGCCCGTCTTTGAACAACTGCGATTGCCTGGTTTAGTCGGCTTGCTGGTGGCAGGGGTGGTTTTGGGGCCAGATGGGTTAGGCTTTTTAGATCCTGGCTCGGAAGCGATGAAGCTCCTGTCTGACATTGGCAAGATTTACTTAATGTTTGTGGCAGGGCTGGAAATCGATCTGATGGAATTTCACAAAACCAGAAATCGATCGCTGGGGTTTGGCTTGGCTACCTTTCTGGTTCCCCTTATCTTTGGCACTGTGGTCGGGCAAGGGTTTGGGTTTGGACTCAATGCCTCGATTTTAATTGGTTCTCTGCTGGCTTCCCATACGCTCCTGGGCTATCCGATCGTCAATCGGTTAGGGGTTACAGGCAACGAAGCGGTGACGGTGACGGTGGGAGCAACCATTTTTACGGATACGGCCGCTCTACTGGTTTTGGCGATTTGCATTTCCATCCATGCCGGCGAATTTTCGGCAACTAGCCTGATTATCCAGTTGGGAGCGTTGGCGATTTACGCTGTGGTTGTGCTGTACGGGTTCGCCCAGGCTGGAAAGGTCTACTTCCGTCGCACTGGAAACGATGAAGGCAATCAGTTTTTGTTTGTATTGCTGGCGGTGTTTCTGGCATCGGTTGGGGCCCAGGTGATCAATATTGATCAAATCGTGGGAGCGTTCATGGCGGGGCTGGCGGTGAATGGCGTGGTCGGTCGTGGCCCGGTGCAGGAGAAGGTAATCTTTGTCGGGAGTACTCTATTTATTCCCTTCTTTTTTGTGGGAATGGGTCTGTTACTCTCGGTCAGCAGCTTTATTGAAACCTTGACCACTGGATTCTGGCTGACTGTGGCGATCGTCGGGGCATTGATTAGCAGTAAATTTTTAGCCGCTTGGGTGGCCAAATTACTCTACCGCTACAACTGGCATGAAACCCTGAGTATGTGGTCGTTGTCCCTACCCCAGGTGGCGGCAACCCTGGCGGCAACCCTGGCGGGAGTCAATGCGGGATTATTAACCTCAGATATCTTTAATGCCGTAATTGTGTTAATGCTGGTGACTTCGGTGTTGGGGCCTATCATTACCTCCCGTGCGGCACGGCATCTCACCATTCCCAAAACGACGATCGAGGTGGAGGAAGAAGTCTGGGGATTGCGAACCGATGATTCTATTGGGCCACCCTCTGAAGAAACTCAGTCTGCTTTACCCTTTACGGTCGTTGTCCCGGTGCATAATCCCCATACCGAACGCTACTTAATTGAGGCGGGGGCGTTGTTAGCCCGGCATGAGGCGGGGGTTTTAATTCCGTTGTCGATCGCCAAGTCCCACATTCACATGGATGATCCAGAGCTGGAGAATGAACTTCAGAAAAGCCGCAGGTTATTACAAAAAGCATCTACGGTCAGTCAGGAACTGCGTACCAAAGCCAAGCCGATCGTACGGATTGATGATGATATTGCCCACGGAATTTGTCGTGCGGCCAGGGAGTACCATGCCAATTTAATTGTGATGGGATGGGCAGAAATGACGGGATTTCGGGCCCGACTGTTTGGCAACGTGATTGACAGCGTGTTCTGGTCTACCCATTGTCCGGTAGCGGTAATGCGGCTGCTGGATGAACCCATGCAGATTCGCCGGATTCTGGTTCCCGTGAAAAACCTGACGGCCCAGGCTCTCCGCCCGGTGGGATTTGCTCAGTTATTAGCCGATACTAATCAAGCCAGCATTACCCTGCTCCATGTCTGCGATCGCCAAACCACGAAAGACCAAATTTTGGAGTTTGAATCTGAGCTGACCACCGTTCTTGCGGCCACTCCGTTTCACGTCGATATCACGATCCAAACGACTCCAGAGGATAATGTGGCTCAGGGGATCCTCAAGGCGGCTCGCAACCATGACCTGGTGATTTTACGTTCCCTGCGTCGCCGTACGGCGGGAGGTCTGGCCGTCAGTGATGTGACCACGGAGGTGCTGTCTAAGGTGTCGGGTTCTGTTGTGTTGTTTGGGGAACCCCATCATTTAGCTTAGGAATGCAGATCGTCGGCATCGGTCACGCGCCAACTCAGCTTCAGGTTAAGCCAGAAGTTCCATAGAGTCACTGCTGCAATGGCCAAAAGATTGGCGACATAGCGGTTCAGGCCAAAGACATTGAACAACAGGTTTAGTAACAACACATTCAGCACCAGGCCTGCCAGGCAAATTAAATTAAATTTGAGAAATCGCTTCAGGCGTTTACTCCAGCCCTTTTGTTGCTGAGAAATATCACCAAACGTCCAGCGATCGTTCCAGAGAAAGTTATTCACGATCGCCAGCTCTGAGGCAATGATCTTACTGCGGGTCAGTCCCCAGCCTAAAGTGGTGGGATCACTGAGCAAGTAGAGAATCGCCATGTCCACAAATACGCCACTCAAGCCCACAATGCCAAATCGGAAAAAGCGCGTGAGGGGAACCACAACTGGCCTTTGGCCATACCGTCGATTGCGATCGAACCGCAGACGGAGCAAATGCCGCAGATAGTCAACGTACTGTTTCCAGGTGACTTTACTTTCGCCGCTCTGTCGTTCCTGAAACACATAGCCCACCTCCGCCACCTGTTCAATCTCACCACGACCCAACACCTCCAGCAGCACTTTATATCCCACCGGGCTGAGGGGTTGGTTGGCAATGGCACTCCGTCGCACCATGAAGTAACCGCTCATCGGATCAGAAACTCGCCCCACCACATCTGGCAAAATCAGGAGTCCCACCACCTGGGCCCCCCGCGACAAAAATCGCCGCACCAGACTCCACTCGCTGACCCCTCCTCCATCCACATGGCGACTGGCCACGGCTAAATCTGCTCCTTGCTCAATGGTTTCCAGGAGCTTTAACAATACCTGCGGCGGATGCTGAAGATCCCCATCAATGACTCCCAAAATGCTCCCCCGTGCCACCTGCCATCCCCGCACCACGGCAGTGGATAAGCCTCGTTCCTGCTGTCGTCGCATGACCTGGAGCTGCGGATAATCTGCCATCATCCCCTGGGCCAGATTCCAGGTGCGATCGGGGCTATCATCATCCACCACAATCAGCTCATACTCTCCAGGCATCATTAAGTCCAGCAGATGGCTGAGTTGCTGGATCATCTTTTGAATTGATTGCCCTTCCTGGTAGGTGGGAATCACCAGCGATAGCTTAACTAGGTGAATGGGATCAGAAGTGGCGCGATCGAATGGTTCAGCCAGCTCCGGATGCGAAGCAGGGACTTGCAGGATCCCCGTAGGAGGGTGAACTAAAGACGGGGTAGAAGTCATGGGGCAAAGACAAGGCTTCGGAATTCCTGATTATAGAATTCTTGCCCTGGATTATCCACCCAGAAGCACCGTTCACCCTCGTTTCTCCAACAACGCCACATTTTCCACATGGTAAGTCTGGGGAAACATATCAACCGGCTGGACGATCTGGAGTTGGTATTGGTCACTCAACCGCTTCAGGTCAGGGCCCTGCGTATGGGGATTGCAGCTCACGTAAACAATGCGCTGGGGCTGAATCTGGAGAATTTGCTCAACCACATCGGGGTGCATGCCGGCGCGGGGCGGATCGGTGATCAGAACATCGGGTTCACCCTGCTGCGCCACAAAGTCTGGCGTTAGAACCTCCTTCATATCCCCAGCAAAAAAGCGCGTATTGTAAATTTGATTCAGCCGAGCATTTTCCCTGGCATCCTCGATCGCCTCTGCCACAAACTCAATCCCAATCACCTGACGAGCCTGGCGGGCAACAAAATTGGCGATCGTTCCAGTTCCGGTGTACAGATCGTAGACGGTTTCCTGTCCGGTCAGTCCTGCCAGATCAGCCACCTGTTGATAGAGGTGAAAGGCTTGCTCTGTATTCGTTTGAAAAAAAGACTTGGCCCCAATCCGAAACTTTAAGTCTCCCAGTTGCTCCGTAATGTAGTCTGACCCATGCCAGCGATGCATTTCCAGATCAAACAGGGTGTCATTAAGTTTGGGATTAATTGTATAGAGCAGGGCCGTGATCTGGGGAAATTCAGTGATCAAATGCTGGAGGACGGACTCAATGGTAGGGCGATCGTCCCAGGCAAACACCACAACCACCATGACCTCCCCAGTGGAGGCAGTGCGAATCATCAAAGTGCGTAACAGTCCTGTGTGGGCGATGGGATCATAAAATTCCAGGTCATGCTCCAGGGCGAAGGCGCGTAAGGATTGACGGATCGCATTAGACGGTTCTGGCTGGAGATAGCATTCTTTCAGATCCAAAACGCGATCGAACCGCCCCCGGACGTGAAACCCCAGAGCATTACGGTGCGTCACACTTTCCCCCGCCTCCACCTCCGCCTGACTGAGCCAGCGACGATTCGAGAAGGTATACTCCAGCTTGTTGCGGTAATACTGGGTTGAGGGAGAGGGCAAAATATCCCGAAACTCGAAGGGTTCAGCCCAATGCAGTTCCTCCAGCGCAGTCCAGACGGCTTTCTGTTTATATTTCAACTGTTCCCCATAGGGCAAATTTTGCCACTTACAACCACCACAATCCCCGAAGTGCTGGCAGAAGGGAGGAATTCGCTGCTCCGAGTACTGATGAAAGCGCAAAACGATCGCTTCAAAGTATCCTTTTTTACGCCGTTTCAGTTGCAGATCCACAATATCGCCAGGAACCCCCTGATCCAGGTAGGCCACCACACCGTCAATCAACGCGATCGGCTTACCCTTAATGCCTATGCTGGATACAGCAACCTGTTCCACGATCGGTAATTTTTTTCTTCGCCTGCCCAATCCCTTACCCCGTTATTCACCATGACTCATCTGTAGCTCGATCGCCTGTCACCCGATCGCAGCCCGATCCACGCCTTGTAATTTTCTCTTCATTATTTCACTATAGCGATCATGTAAAACTGTTGGAGGATGCCTCAAACCATGAAGAGGTATAAATTCATATCAAGAAATGAGTTACATCATTTAGTCTGCCGTGGTGAATAGGAGACATTAGGGACAGCACCCCGGATACTCTCCACTTCCCACCTCTCACTTTCCTCAAGACGTGACCTATGCAAACTCAAGGGCTTGAATTTCGGTTAGAAGATGATCGGGCGGGCTTAAGCTTCGATGCCCTCAAACAATCTCTGGTCAGTCACCTGTTTTATCTGCGCGGCAAATTTCCTCAGAATGCGGAACTGCATGATTACTATATTGCACTAGTGCATACTGTGCGCGATCGATTACTTCAGCGTTGGGCCGCTTCCCCCGCTGCCCATTCGACGAAGCACGTTGCTTACTTCTCCTCCAAGTTCCTGACGGCTCCGCAGTTGGCAGCCAGCTTAATCAACCTGGGCATTACCGAACCAATGCAGCAAGTTGCAGAATCCTTGGGGTTTGATCTCCCCTTACTGTTGCAGCAGCATGAACTGATGATCGGCAGTCAGGAACTCGGCCAGCTTGCCACTTGCCATCTGGATTCTTTGGCAACGCTGGGTATTCCCTCGATCGCCTATGGCATTCGCTATGAATTCGATCGCTACCGGGAATATTGTCCGAGTGAACCCGTGGGCATTGTCAATCAATGGCTGCGGCATGATGGTAGCCCCTGGGAGATTTCCCATCCAGAGTGGAGTGCTTCAGTAAAATTTAGCGGCTCTACAGAGTCTTACCTGGATGAACAGGGACAATTTCGCGTTCGTTGGCATCCGGCGACGATCGTTCACGGTATTCCCTACGATGCCCCGATTTCAGGCTATCGATCGTCCACAGTTAATACGCTACGCCTCTGGTCTGCCTCGCGGATTGAAACCGTTGCTGCCGAACCACCCTGCATTCGTCAGGCGCAAAACACCAGCTACCCCATCGTCACCCTGGAACACTTGATCACGGTGTTGTCCCTGGAGGTTCCATCGCTATCAAACCGCCTGACGCAAACCCCTTCTTCCGATCAACTGCTGTCCCATCCCTCCTATCCTCAGCGTCCTCCCCTGGAAGCTCAATGTCTTTATCTTCAGCAGCAGTATTTCTTCATCTCTTGCTCACTTCAGGATGCCATTCGGATGCATCTGGAACAGTATGGCTCGGTTCGCAGTTTACCCGATCGCCTGGCCCTGCAGCTGAATGAAGTCCATCATGCCATTGCAATTCCTGAACTCATGCGTCTGTTGATGGATGATCATGGATTGGACTGGGATACCGCCTGGGGGATCACCCAAAATACCTTCACCCATACCCATCAAGCTGTCCTCTCCGAAGAACTGGAACGGTTCCCGGTGAAGCTGTTTGCCTCCCTTTTACCGCGCCATTTAGACATTATTTACGAAATTAATCAACGGTTTTTGTCCGATGTGCGATCGCGCCATCCCAATGATGATGGCCGGGTGCAGCGTATGTCGTTGATCGATGAGTCCGATGAACGGTTTATTCGCCTATCTCACCTGGCTTACGTCGGCAGCCGCATGGTGAGCAGCATCGCCGGACTGCATACAAAACTGTTGAAGCAGGAAAGCCTGCGAGATTTCTTTTCTTTTTTCCCAGAGCGATTTAAAGGTCGTTCTAACCGCGTAATTCCCGATCGGTTTATGGCAATTCATAATCCGGAGTTAGCCCAGTTGATCACCAGTAAAATTGGCGATCGGTGGTTAAGTCATTTAGATGAACTCAAGGCTCTGGAGTTGTTGGCCCAGGAACCCCAGTTTTGTGGACAATGGCAGTCGCTCAAGCGTTCCTTAAAACAATCCTTTGCCCGTAAAATTTTTGAGCAGCAAAATATTCAAATTAATCCAGATTCCCTGTTTGATGTCCACACCCGGCGCATTAGTGAACGACATCGACAGCACCTGAGCTTGCTGTACATTATCACTCTTTATAATCGGCTCAAAGCAAACCCAGATCTGGATCTTCAGCCACGAACCGTAATTTTTAGCGACTCGAGCCCCTCCGCCTGCTACATGACGCAACTGATTGTCAAACTGACCCGTGCGGTGGCCGGGGGGTGAATCGGGACCCTGACGTACGCGATCGACTGAAGGTGATTTTTCTGGAACAGAACCCTGGGTTGACTCCATCCCTTTATGCCGTTGCTGACTTGATTGAACAGCTTACGGTTGCCAGCCAGGACACCTCCGGCGTGGAGAGCATGAAGTTTGCCCTGTCGGGGGCACTCACCATTGGCACGCTGAGTCCAGTTAATCTGGAGATCTGTCATCAGGTGGGAGAGGCCAATTTCTTCCTGTTTGGACTGGCGATGGAAGAGGTCAACGCTCTGAAGTCCAGCGGCTTCAATCCCTGGAATTTCTATCACAACAATCGGGAACTGCAAGGGGCGATCGATCGGATTGCATCGGGTCATTTTGCAGAGGGCGATTCCAGTATATTCAAACCTTTGATTGATGAAGCCTTTGGGCGTGGGGATGAATACTTGTTATTGGCAGATTATCCCTTCTACGTAGACTGTCAGGATCGGGTAGGGGAAGCTTACCGGGATACTGACTGGTGGACGCAGATGGCCATTCTGAATGCTGCACGGATCGGCTATTTTTCTTCCGATCGCGTGATTCAGAACTACAGCCGCGAAGTTTGGCAAATTTCAGCGCAATAGTTTCAGCCTAATTTTTTCAGTCTGACCTCGTGCAGCGTTTTTGCTGATTTTCTCGATTTTCTCGCCAGTTTTTTCGATCGCTGTAATCAGCACTACTTCACTCGGCTCCATTTATGGGGATGCTAGTAGGGCAGGTGCGATCGGGCAACACTAACTGAAGGGTAGTCTTGCGCAGGCGTGACACAGGAGTTTTACAGGCACTTTAAGGTATGGTTCTCAAAGACTCAATCGATGCAACACCCGTTAACGCGAGAGCAAACGATCGATTTGATTTGTTTGATTTCAAGTACTATCCTGGCCCAAATCCCTACCTGGAGCGTGGGGCACTGGTCTTCAACTTTGCCCAGACGGATTACGATGACCCGCCGCCCCTGTCCGACTTCATTGAGATCATTGCTGAACGCTACCCCCACATTCAGCAGGACACAACCTATGATTCCTACGCTCATCTGCTCGCTCGGACGGCAGTGGAGGTGGGGAAGCTAGACATGGAACTGCACATGGAGCGGTGGAGCGTGACGGGGGAACCTTCTCAGCCCATCAAGATTGCGGTGGAGGCGATCCATGAAGCAACCAGTCACGGGGTGGTCTATGCCGTCTGGGATTGGTTTGAGTCTATCTGCCGGGGGCAATCCTTTCAAGTCGAAGAGCAAATTAAGCTGCTGCAAACTCGATTCCGGCGATCGGTCTATGGTGGGCCAACGGTTTATGCCCTATTGCAATCAGCCAACAAGAAGGGAATTCCGACGGTCTATTTGCCCGATGAAGGCCTGATGCAGTATGGCTACGGGCGAAAGCAGGTGCGAGGGATTGCAACCACGTTCGATCGAGATAGCCACCTGGATTCGGATTTCACCACCCGGAAGGATGACTGTAAAGCATTTCTGCACGCTCTGGGTTTCCCAGTTCCCATTGGCGATATCGTCATTACCCTGGATGAAGCCTTTCGGGTGGCCGATCGAATTGGCTATCCGGTGGCCGTGAAGCCAGTGGTGGGCCACAAGGGCATTGGCGTGACGGCCGAGGTGAATGATGATAAAGACCTGGAATTTGCCTTCGATCGCGCCGTCATGGCCCACGGGGAAGATCAACGGATCCGGGTCATCATCGAACGACATATTTCAGGTCACGATTTTCGCTTACTCTGCGTTGACGGTAAGTTTGTTGCTGCAACGGAACGACGGGCAGCTTCGGTGGTGGGAGATGGCGAGTCCACGATTGCTGAACTGATCGAGCAGGAAAACGCCAAGCCTGAACGGTTAGATACCCCTACTTCCGCCCTGGGAAAAATCATTGAAGATGAAGCGATGGATCGCTATCTGGACGAGCAGGGACTCTCTCTAGACAGCATTCCTGCCCCCAATGAGGTGATCTATCTGCGTAAAGTCGCTAATCTTTCCTCTGGTGGCGTGAGTATTGATGCCACTCTGAAAGTCCATCCTGACAATATTATTCTGGCTCAGGACATCGCCCAACACTTCAGTCTGGTGTGCCTGGGAATTGATATTCTCGCAGCCGATATCTCCCGTTCCTGGAGGGAGGGGAATTTTGGCATCGTCGAAATTAATTCAGCTCCAGGGGTCTACATGCACCTGCGTCCAGCGGTGGGAGAACGGGTGGAAGTGGCCGATCGCATCCTGGAAACCTTCTTCAGCAGTGGCTCGGATGCCCGCATCCCCATCATCAGCTTCAATTACATTACCATCGAAGAAATTCAGGAGTTGATCGATCAGATCACCATGAAGCATCCCACCTGGGTGATTGGGGCAGCCTGTCGAGATGGGGTGTTTATCAACCGCTCCCAGAAGCACATGGCTGGCAGCTATAACAACAAAATTCAGAGCCTGCTGCGAAATCCCAAGCTAGATTTGCTGATTGCTGAATACTCCCACGACATTTTGCAAGATTCCGGCTGTTTTTATGACCTCAGCGATATTGTTGTCCTGGATAACCCCACGGCAACGGAAATGTCCCTGGCCCACAATATTCGGGATTATGAAACGATCGTGATTAAACAAGATGATGTCGTCTCCATTCGCAGCCATGGCTTAATCGATCGCTATACGCTGGGCGAACACGAACCCTTCAAGCGAGTCTACTGGAAGCAGATTGCTGCAATCTTGTAGGGCAATCGGCTGTAGGACAATCGGGTAGGGCAATCGGGTAGGGCAATTGAGAGAACCATCCCTCGCAGTCCAAATGCCAGTACTCCCAAGGCTTCAGAAATACGAGAGGAATAACCTGGAATTCTTGGGGGGTGGGCATCTTGCCCGCCCAGTCCGTTACTCAACCCTCTCCCCCCTCTATGGCGATCGGTGAAGCAATGGGGATTTCTTCCACCCTGGGCAGCTTCTCCAGGGCCAGATCGGATTGATTATTACCACCTGCCAACTGTCGCAGGAGTTTAGGACGGGGATCATGGAGGAGATAGATAATGCGATCGCCCGGTTGCCATTCTTCAGTACTGGGAACCACCATCAGGCGATCGTCCCGTTCAATCAGAATCGGCACTAATTCTCCGGCCGAATCAAAGCCCTGAGATGGGCCTGCTGAAACAGTAATCCAGATTCTTTTAATGTCGTTTCTCCCAGTTTGACAGCCCGATCGTCCAGGTAGCGGTTCCAGGTTTTAAGGGACATCTGAGGCGCAAAGGCTTGTTGGATCTTGGTGGTACTGGAAACGGTTGCCTGCGAGTCTTCGGAAAATACAGCAAGAACTCTGGCGGGCTGAAATTCCTCGACTGCCCGTTGAGATAAAACCAGATTCACCTCGCCATTGTTTGTCATGGCAATAAACGTTCCAGTTGAGCCTAATCCTGCCTCTTCCAGAACCTGGACATCTAAAGCACTGCTCGTCAGCACCTTGAAGTCCTGATCGGCTGCCAGGGAGCAGGCCTCCGCATCCGTATCAATAATCACAACCGATTCTCCTCGATCGCGGAAAAGCCGAGCGATCAAAACGCTGAGGGGATTGCAGCCCACAATCACAGCTCCCGTCGCCTGATTCAGGGTAATTCCCAGTAAGCGAGCTACCCACCGGGCCGAAAGTCCCTGGAGAAAAACCGTTGAAATAATTGTTAAAAACACCAGTGCCTTAATGGAGTCTCCCCCATTGATGCCCCGCTCCGTCAGCAGGATGGCAAACAGGGAAGCGACCGATGCGGAGACAATTCCCCTGGGAGCCACCCAGCAGATAAACAGCTTTTGTCGCCAGTTTAAATTACTGTTCCAGGTACAAACCCAAACGTTGATCGGCCGCACAATGAACATCAGCACCGCTACCGTCAGAATGGCTCCCTGCCCCAATGCCACAATACTGGCGATCGACAGATCCGCTGACAGCATCACAAACAGCACCGACACGGCCAAAATCGTCAACTGTCCCTTAAACCGTCGCAGCAATCGGACTTCCGGCAGGGAGAATGTACCCAACACAATTCCAGCCGTGACCGTCGCCATCAGCCCCGACTCACTGCGAATCAACTGGGCAAAGCTATACAGCCCCCACACCCCCGCCAGAACGACCAAGTTTTTCAAATCATCTGACAGCACCTTGGCCCGTTGCATACTAAATCCCAACAGCCAGCCCCCCGCCGCTCCGATCGCCCCTCCCACTCCTAACCGCAGGAAGAGTCCACTCACCACAGACAGGGGAGCCGCCCCCCCATTGAGAATAATGTTCAGCACCACCACCGCCAGGATGGCACCCACCGGATCAATTAAAACGCCTTCCCCTTCCAGCAGGGTGGCCACTTGTCGTTCGACCTTGACCTGCTTCAAAAGGGGGCCAATCACCGTCGGCCCCGTCACGACCACCAGAGCAGCGTAGAGGAAAGCGATCGTCCAGGGAAATTCGCTCAACCAGTGAGCTGCCATCCCACCGCCCATCAAGGTAATCAACGAGCCAAAAGTAACTAAGTTCCGTAAACTGCCAGAAACCTTGCCCAGCTCGCGCAATTCCAGGTTGAGTCCCCCTTCAAACAAAATCAGCGCAACCGACAGGGAAACAATCACCTCTAACCCTGCCCCCAGGATGTTAGGGTGGAGCAATCCAATACCATCATCCCCCAGCAGAATGCCAAATAAGAGCAGAAAAACAATGCTGGGAACCCTGGCATAATCTGCTACAACCTGGGCACTGATGCCTGCAATCACGGCAATCACCATTTGCAGGGTAAGCTCAAGCGGTGCATCCATAAGCTTTATGGCAGGCTAACCTACTACCTCTCAACAAAAACAATCCATTGATTTAAACAGATGGCCAGTCTGGCAAGCCATCGATCGGTGGTTGAGTTCATCATAGAGAAATAGCAGGTGACGAAACATCAGGGTGAAGACGGGGTTGAACTTCGCAGGGAGTACTCGTTTAAATTCTGCTGTAATCCTGTAGGAACTTCAACAAGTTAACCCGCACAGCATAGCATTTTAGGTGACGAATGGGAGAAAACAAGGGATTTTTGGGGATGAGGAGGGATGGCGCGATGGGGGCATGAGCTGATTGGAATCAGGCATTGCGGGGGAAGTGTTGCGCAGGATCTTGCTGGGGTCAGGGCCGATCGCAAGACAAAAACAACCCGTTTCAGGGTTAACTTTACAGGATTAACTCTAAGTGAAGACCGCTTCGAGCCACGCCCTCGGGTTTGCCAGCCCCTATTCCTTTAAAAGCAAATAGTAGAGTTCTCCCGGCGTGTTGATTAACCCTGCTCGATCGCCCGCCAATTCTCCGGTTCCCATGAAAATATCAACCCGTCCCGCGCCCCGAATTGCGCCGCCTGTATCCTGATCCAGCACATAGCGGTTGACGAGACGAGGGGTCAGCGTGCCATCGGTGTCGGGGTAGGGAATCTGGGTTTGGATCAGAGCCAGAGCCCCAGGGGGCATCAGGGATTTATCCGTGGCGATCGATCGCTCTGGGGTGACGGGAACGCTGAGGCTACCCGTGGCCGGAGTTCCCCTGGTTTCCCGGAAAAAGACAAACCGATCGTTGCGGGGTAAGTAGAGGTTGAGATCGGCAGGATTGGATCGAAAATGATCAATCACTATCGGTAAGGTCAGTTCGTCTTCCCGAAACTTGCCATCGTTAACCAGCTCCCGCCCAATGCTGACATAGGGATAATCCGTCCGCCCAGCATAGCCGATCGACATCATGCTGCCATCGGTTAACTGTAGCCGTGCCGATCCCTGAACCTGAACCAGATAGGCTTCCAATCGATCGCGTAACCAGACCAGTTCCAGCCCGCGCAACTGTCCCTGCGATCCCCGCAAGCCATCCTCCCCTTCAAGCTGTCGGCGGCTGGGATGGGGAGAAGACCATCGCTCCAGATCGGGAGGCACCCGGTAGAGGGGATAACGATACTCGGCGGTGCGAGTGCGGCTGGCGGCATATACAGGCTCAAAATATCCAGTAAAGCTGACCGTGCCCTCCCCGTCCGACCCAACCGACTGATACAGGTCAAACGTTTGTAAAACGGCTGCCTGGAGTTCTGCTGCCGAATGACAGGACAACACAAGCTGCCGAAATCGCTCCAGCGATCGTCGGACTCGACTGCGAGTAAACCCTGGTACGGCATACGCTTGATACGCCTCAGCCGCCTCAGCCGTCCGCAAATAGGCTAACGAGTGATCAATAGCTGTCACTAATGCGGCCTGATCGCCCCTCCCCTGTTCAGAATCCCAGATCTGCTCATCCAACCCCAACAGCGTTGGCAGAAAATCCGTGATCTCAGACGCTTCAACCCGTCGGAGCGGTTCGGTACTTCGGTTCGCCCAACCCGGAGCAACCGGCGAAGCCAGCAGCAAACTGAAGGTTAGGGTGGCGCAAAAAATAGCAACAGTGGCGATCGGTTTCATGAGTCCTCAAAAATCTCGTTCCACACTGCCATAGAAAACAGGTTCTACTCGTAAGGCAATGACCCGTGAAGGACGCACAACCATGTATTCGCCTTGAATATTTTTAATTGGAACGCTAATAAAATCATCGGAGCTAGCCTTGGGCATTAGCTCACTGCTATACCATTTTTGGAAATCCTGGATGGTGGGGAAACGGACTTCCTCACGGTGGCCGCCTTCCATCATAATGTACACCGAAAATTCGCTGGGAGTTCTAGGCATGATAGGAGATGCTTCTAAACACCAAAAACTTTAAGATTGACAACTTAAACCTGAGATCACCAACTCGAAACTGCAAACCTGAGATTGCTTCAGAGTAGCCCCGTAAAGAGGGTACAACGTAAAGATTCCCAAAAGTAAATATTCCCAAAACTGCAATAAAAGCCATCGCTTCACTCAATTCTCCTCAATCCTGCGATCGGGCAGGCAAGATGCCTGCGCTACGAGGGGCTGCGATCGGGTAGGCAAGATGCCTGTGCTACGGGGGCTGCAATCGGGCAGGCAAGATGCCTGCGCTACGGAACTCTGACTCCTGACTCCTGACTTCCCAGCCTCTCCCCCACCTCCAGCCGCATCCCATTCACAAAATCCCAACCCGTCTGCGATCGCTTGCCTGCAACCTGAACTTCTCGCAGCAACAATCCACCCGCTCCAGTTTGAACGACAGCTCCGTAGTTTTTGAGGAGAGCGACGATTGTTCCAGGGGTAGCATTAGAGGGGCGATCGCTGGTTTCCCAGGTCTGCTCAACCGGTTGGAACGCTTCTGGGAGAGAAAGATCAGGCACGCCCAGCGGTAAGGTCGCAGTGATTTTCAGGGAGGAATCGCGGCAGGGAGTCCAGCAGTTGGGATAGAAGCCACGGATCTGGTTGTGCAAATCGATCGCAGACCGTGACCAGTCCAGGACGTAATCAGATTTTTGAATCAGGGGAGCATAGGTCGCTTGCTCATTGTCCTGGGGGATCGGTTGAATCGTCTGCTGATCCAGTCCCTCCAGGGTATCGACCAGCAGATCGGCGGCCTGAGTGGATAGGGTTTTCGCCAGATCCAGGGCATTGTCCAGCAGAGCGATCGGAGTTGTCGCTTTGAGTAGCATGGGGCCCGTATCCATCCCTTCATCCATCAGCATGGTGGTGATTCCCGTTTCGGATTCCCCCTGATAGAGGCACCACTGGATGGGAGCCGCCCCCCGATACTGCGGCAGGAGAGAACCGTGGGCATTAATGCAGCCGAGCCGAGGCATGGCCAGAATTTCTGGAGACAGAATTTGTCCATAGGCCACGACCACAAAGGCATCCGCCTGAGCCGATCGCAGTTTTTCCAGGGTTTCTGCATCTTTCTTAACCCGCCGGGGTTGCCAGACGGGAATTTGGTGGGGGGTCGCCAGGGCTTTCACCGGGGAAGGGGACAGGGTGTTCCCCCGACCGCGTCGTTTATCGGGCTGAGTGACGACTGCCACCACATTAAAGGCTTCATGGGACAGTAATCGCTCCAGGCTGGGCACAGCAAACTGAGGAGTACCAAAGAAAATCAGGTTCATGCAGGTTCATGCATTGAAAAACAAACAGAATCCAGTGCAAATCGGAGCTAAGTGGGGTCGATAAAGATCTCAACTCGACGATTGCGCTGACGGTTGATGTCACTCGTATTTTCAGCAACGGGGCGAGTACTACCCAAACCAACCACCAGCCAGCGTGCATTCTCTCCTAACTGACCCGAAAAGTACTGGGCCACCGCATTGGCTTGCTCAAAGGAACGGGCCCGATCGGCGGCTGAGGGGCCCTGGCGATCGGTATGTCCTACCACGCGGACGGTTGCGCCGGGGAATCGTTGCAGGTCTGCAATCAGGGTATCCAGAATGGCAGGAGCGGTGCTGGAAAGCTCAGTGGGTTGATTGGCATCAAACAGGGCATCACTGGGCAGCGTGACCACCAGGATCTCACCACTGCTGGATAGGGTGGTTGCGGTGGGCGCGAGCCAGCTTTGATTTTCGGCTGGAGCCGGGGAGGGACTGGGTGCCGGAGGAGGAACTGCATCTGGATCCAGTTGACGCTCGATCGTCTGAAGTCTCTCTTCCAGAGGATTTCCTGAATTCGTTGCCCCCACCCGCGACTCCAGAATTCCGGCTCGGCTATTTAACTGTTGCAGTTCAGTTTGAATGGCGGTCAATTCAGTCTCCACTTGCTGGCGATCGGTTTCTGATAACTCTACAGTCGGAGTCGGAGACGCTTCGGGCGGAGCAGGCAGGGTGGGTGAGTCAGCGGGATCAGCACCAGCGGGATCAGTCCCAGCGGGATCAGTCCCAGTGGCACCAGTCCCAGCAACAGTCGATCCAGGAGTTTGGGGAGACGCTGGAGTTTGCCAGGACTGAGGTAAACGGTTGATCCCCCGCCACAGGGTCTGTGATCCCTGGAGTAGTTTTTCAGCAAAGGGAGGAGACTGGATATTCCCAGGACGAAGATTGGCGATCGCAATGCCCAGAAGTACCGCCAGGATACCCGAAACGCCCAGCAGCAGCAGCCGAAAAATGAACACTAAAATTCCTCGCCCTGCCCCATAGGCTGGAGGCGGTGAGACGGGTCGCCGCTTGGGTGGGTTTGAGACGGGAGGGGTGGGAGTTGAGGATTCAGTCATGCACTTACCTCATGCAAATTCCTGATGATGCTACCTCAACTTACTGCAAAACCCTGCATTTTTGATGAATAGATTATGAGATCGAAAAACCGTCGATGAGTAAGGGCACACAGCAGTGCGGACTTACAGCAGATTTCCTCCAGGAGTGAGATACCGTTTTATTGCAGATCCCCTGCATCCCAACGTTAAGTCGTTTGAAGTCATTTGAAAATTTTCATGATGTCAGCTTGCAGTCTTCCACAAGCTTGTTATACATAGAGGTATCAAAGCTGAAAGTCTAGTTTGGACCTCGCTTCTCACACACAACCGTCGTCCTTAGGCTTCTTGACACAATGTATCAATCTCAATGGAGTTCCGGGCGATCGCTGTGGCGGTCGATCCCATTTTTCGCCTTTGCTATTTCGCTGTTGTTCCTTAAGTTGCTGACGCTCGAATTCGCATCTCCCCGATCTGCCCTGGCGCAATCTTTTCCAGGCGATCGGCCGACCGCTGAATCTGGGCTAGAATCTGTTCCTCCAGGGGAATCTCTTCCTGAATCCCTTCCTGAGTCTACTGTTGACCCTCCTCCGCAGCCCCCTATGTCGTCTCCCACTGTGCATGATCCGTTAAACAGCCCCTATCCGGTTCCCTGGAACTGGGTGCTGGCAATGATGGCAGAACATAGCTCTGTCTCTCATCCGAAATTTCGTTACTACCGCAGTCAGTCGTTGATTTCCCCAGATGGACAGTACGCTGCCTACAGCCGAATTCAAATGCAGCTATCAGCCGACTTTACCCAAAGCCGAGTGGCCAGCGTTTTGTTCCTGGAAGATTTGCAAACCGGAGAATTACAAACTATTACTGCATCATCCCCCTTTGCCGATAATCCCTTCCTATCGGGTGAACCTAATCCAACGGGAACGATCGCCATCCTGATCCCCGTTGCCTGGTCGGAAACCAGCGATCGAGTACTGGCCCGCGAGTTTGAGTCGATTTTTGGGAGTGATATTGCATCTGATTTTGCAGTGGTCTGGGATCGGCGCACCAACCGAACCCACACGATCGCACCGACGGTTGTTCAGTACAGCAATGCCGTTCTGTTAGGCTGGAGCCAGAGTAATCCCCAGCAGGTTCTATTCCGAGCAGGCATGATGGGGCAAGAAGACTGGTCGATGTATGCAGTGGATGTGCAGGGTCAAACGGCCTATGCCAGTCATGATCAACCCATTACCTTTGGGCGCGTTGTGAATAGCGTCTGGGCAGGCCCTCAGGCCCACATGCAGCCCTAATCCGGGTCACAGAGGTAGGGATGCTTGATTTTTTGCATCGCCCAGGCATCCTGTACTGCCTGAACCTACTTCACCCCATTCCTGAGGCTGGCTTGCACAAGTATTGAATCTGCCGATCGTTAGCCTGGACAGAACCCGCGCCCAGAAATCTAATGCTGCAAACACGGCTTTGTCTTACGCTGCGATTTTTTCCTACAAATCAGCATAACGATAGATGAAAAGCAAAAAAGTGTCGTAATAAACAAAATTTTCAATTTTTAGTTTCAATTTTTACGATCGCTGGTTGATCACTCAATGAATGCTGGAGCGACTGGATCGAGAAGGAAATAACCAGGAAATCGCCAAGTTATGTGAACGGCAGATGACATGATGGTTAACCGACAAGCCAACTCCATTGCAGCCACAATAGAGAGAACGAAAAATCAAGGATTAAAAGCGATTGGGTAGCCAGTTTAATCAGGGTGAAGTGAGGGTTTGGCGGATAATCGTGACTTGAAGCTGAAGCGGGATAGTAGGCGGATTGGGATCGCCAGGGGTAGGGCTAATGGGGGCAGGGTTAATCGGGTTAAACTCCCACGATCGCACAACGCATTCCACCAACTCGTTATAGGCAGGATTATCGATCGGGTCTAAAAGAGTAACCTGTTCAACGGCACCCGTAGGAGCGAGGTTAGCTTGGGCAATTAGGGTAGTTTCCAGCGATCGCAAAATTTCTGGGTTAATCAAACTAATGCAAGGCGAGGTGGCCGGATCGGAAATATTGCGGCTCAGAATTTCACCCAAACCAGAAGTCTCGGTTGCGTCCCCAACCAGAGGCATGATCATCAACAATGCAATAAACGTAACAGTCGGGGCATCAGGATTGATATCGGTTTGAGACAGGGTAGACGGATCGATCGTATCGGGCGGAATTTCCATTCGTTCAGACAAATCAGGTGGAGGGCGATCGATGGGAATGGTGAGAAACTCATCAGGCTGTGAAGTTTCAGGTAAATTCTCAGGCAAATTCTCAGGCAAGTTCTCAGGCAAATTCTGAAAATCCTGCTCTGGTTGTCCTACGGACTGCTCAATGGGCGACTCAGGTAGCAGAGGTTCAGCATCAGGAATGATGGGAGCTGGCTCAACTGATGGAACTTCAGGACTGTAACCAATGTCTGTTTGCGCCGTTGGTGCAGGAAGAGATGGAGGGATCGCATCAAGCTGACTCAGATCTCCCACGATCTTCTGAGGAGGCGATTCGGGTGGCTGGGACTCCTGGGCAGATGGCTCTGGTGCGGGTGATGTGCTTTCGGGTACTGGGCGATCGATCGGTGGTAATTCTACCCATTCCACTGGCACTGAATCCACTTCAGCCGATGGAGTCAGCAATCGATCGAAAAACGGAAAAGCTGCAATGACCAACCCAGCATGAACCGCCACCGAACCCGCCAATAATCCCAGCCAAAGCCAGGGATGATCATCCCTTCGCCGCAAATTAAATGATTCAGAAGCTTGATTGTCCTGCACGCGCTACTCCATCCCTCTCATCTACTTTCAATCGTCGAGTGGACAAGATGCCCATCCTAACAAGAGGCAAGATGCCCATCCTACAAGAGGCAGGCAAGATACCTGCGCTACAAATTCTAATTCCCCACTCCCTACTCCCTACTCCCCGTTCCCCACTCCCCACCCCTTCCAGCCCAATCATAACGATCGCCCCTCCCCGATGGAGCAAAATGACTTGCATCATGGAACTAGATTGTGCAAGATTCAGATACGCCTGTACCATAGGAAATCATGGCCATCATTTCCTCTAAACAACCGCAAGATTCTGATCCGAATCAGGATAGATTGACTGCAAAGGCTCCTCAACGAGTCCGTCGATCGCGTGCTGCATCTGAAGAAGACTTACTGAAATCCACTGCCCAACCGGAGGAGAGCGGGCGGCAGGAAGAAAGTCTGCGTCCCCAGCGATTGGCAGATTACATTGGGCAAAAAGCTCTGAAAGAAGTGCTGGACATTGCGATCAAAGCAGCGAAATCTCGTAATGAAAACCTGGATCATTTGCTGCTGTATGGGCCACCCGGTTTAGGGAAAACCACGATGGCGCTGGTGTTGGCGGTGGAAATGGGGGTGAATTGCAAAATTACGACGGCTCCAGCCCTGGAACGACCCAGAGATATTTTGGGGCTACTGGTGAATCTTCAGCCTGGAGATGTGTTGTTCATTGACGAAATTCATCGACTACCCAGGGTGACGGAGGAGATTTTGTATCCTGCAATGGAAGATTTCCGGCTGGATATCACAACTGGTAAAGGTCAAAGTGCTCGCACCTGCAGCATTCCGCTTCGTCCCTTTACCTTGGTGGGCGCAACAACTCGGGTCGGGGCCCTCACTTCACCCCTGCGCGATCGATTTGGGATTGTGCAACGGTTGCGGTTTTATGAGCTGGATGAACTCACGCCCATCATTCTCCGTACGGCTGATATTCTCTCTACTCCCATCACCCCCGATGGAGCCACAGAAATTGCCCGTCGGTCAGGGGAACTCCTCGAATTGCGAATCGGCTCTTACGGCGGGTGCGGGATTATGTGGCCGTTAAGGCGAATGGAGCAACTATTACAGAAACGATCGCCGCTGAAGCTCTGGAACTATTCAACGTCGATCCTTGCGGGTTGGACTGAGCCGATCGCCGCTTACTGACGGTAATGATTGAAAACTTTGGGGGCAGACCCGTTGGGCTAGATACGATCGCCGCTGCCACCGGAGAAGATGCCCAGACGATTGAAGAAGTTTATGAGCCGTACTTGCTGCAAATCGGCTATCTTCAGCGCACGCCCAGAGGTCGAGTGCCCACCCCTGCGGCATGGAAGCACTTAGGATATGAACCACCGGAGAGCCAGTTGTCAATTTTGAATTAGGGGTCGGCTTTGAGCCAGAGAATCAGCAGTCAAAACAGCAGAACCAGTCGCAGGTTATTGGATTCGCGCTCCTAAACAAACCAGCTTCGTCGGGTTCGGGGGAGCAGCAGTTCATTGACCGTTTCCGCAGAGGCAAGTTTGAGCTGCATAATCACAGCATTCAATCGCCAGATGGAGGCAGGTGTCCTGGGCAAGGCAGGAACCCTGAGCGCGGATTTTGCGTCCGAGGAGGAGCGATCGGTGGGATAGTGGGTTGTCCGATTCATAGTCATTGCGTTCATGGTGGTGTTTGGGGGTCTACTAGACTTAATCCTCTCCCTCCTCTGTCCCTCAGGATAAAACGCAAGATCCAGACTGCACTCCTCCAAGCAGGGGAAAGCAGGATCACCCAAGGAGGTGATCTCATCCAGTGTCATCAGTACCGAGAGCAGCTAGAATCGGCTCACCCGAATCCGCTAACCGCTGTGGGTGAAATCGATCGCGGTCAATCACGGCTCTGCTGATCATGCTTTTGTAGCATTCAGAATACAGATCAATCACGCTTGCATCTTAAACCCAGCAAATTATCCCGATTTCATGATCCACCGCCGAAAACCTGAGAAGGGAAATTGTTTGCAGAGCCATTTTGCAAAAGCATTCTGTAGAGCCATTCATTGAATCAACCCATCGATCGAGGACCCATCTGAATGAAACAACTCATGCGGTCAGTAATCGGCATCGGACTCCTGACAGGGCTGTGTTCAATTAGCTGCACCTCCCTGCCTCTGCAACCGTCTAACCATTTGATCTCCAGCATTGAGCCATCCACTCCAGATCCAGAGTCGATCGCCCTACCAGCCTGCCCCCATGCGGACTGGGAACTGATTCAAGGATTTGAAACGCCCCAATATTTCCTCGCCCTCTGTCAGCAGGGAGAGTCCCTTTATCTGGTCGGTCATGAAAAACAGCGATCGGCCCTCATCGTCGTTGCTCCTGCCCATTGGGAAAACGATCGGATTCTGGCGGAAGATGGCAACAAATACTCCTACGAAATCCGTCACGGCACCCTAACCGTCAAACACAACGGCAAGATTATCGTCCAGGAAGGCATTAGCTAGTCAACCTCGGCAGCAATACCCCTACCTTTCCTAGGGCAGGCTTCCAGGCTGCGCGGGCAAGATGCCTACCCCACAAAAATTCCAGATCATTCAGTTCGCATTCCTCAGGATCCTAGAAGAAACTCGTTAATAATGCTCCAATCCTGGGAGTAGGTTGTTTGTTTGCGCTTGGCGATGATGTAATCGGCCAGATAAACAGCATCTCTAGCCACTCCTGAAAATCGGCCAGATCCCCAGGTATAAAGCCAGGGTAATCCCAGGAAGTACAAACCTTCTACCGTGGTTACGCCGCGATCGTGTCCTGGATAACCCTTACCATCAAAAACGGGAATTTCAATCCAGCTAAAGTCCGTCTCATATCCCGTAGACCAAATCACTGTACCAATCTCCGCCTGATCGTAATCCAACTGCAAACTCTCTGCTTCCGGTTCCCATACAGGGACGTAGGGAGAATCCGTTGGGGCTGAAATCTGGTTTTTAGCAATAAACTCGTCGATCGTCTTCTTAATGCTTTCCGCCACTGCATCGGCTTGATCGAGATTTTGCTTCAGGTTTGGCTCAAATTCCAGCCTGTTGTCGTTAATCTGCTTCAACCTGCCGTGAAGCTGCATTCCCTCCAGGGCAAACTGCCGCAGGTTAATTTCCCGCCCGCCATCCCGTCCGGTGACGTAATGATTCGCCTTTGCCCGCACCTTTTCCTTTTGCGGATGCTCATCGATCGGCAGATCGTAATACCCCATCTGATCCAGCCAAGCCACCACATCCTTCCCCCGGTAGCGACGCGGTGATCGAGGGGCACTGCCAACACAGAGATGAACTTTCTTCCCTGCCAGGTGCAGATCTTCGGCAATCTGACAGCCTGACTGTCCGGTGCCCACCACTAAAACGGCTTTGTCGGGCAAGGCATCGGGGGATTTGTACTCAGAGGAATGAAGTTGGACGATCGTGTCCGGCAATCGTTCGGCAATTCTGGGAATTTTGGGGTGATGGTAACCGCCCGTGGCGATGACCACTTGATCAGCAGTAAAGTCGCCGCTAGAGGTCGTGATTTCAAATCCGGTTTGAGCAGCATTTCTGCGAACGGACAATACTGCAACGCCCTCCTTCACGGGAGGACTAAACGATGCGGCATAGTCTTCAATGTACTGGACAATTTCGTCCTTCTTCATAAATCCATGCATCGCCTCACCCTGGTAGGGATGTCCAGGAAGCTGACATTGCCAGTTCGGAGTCACCAAACAAAAGGAATCCCAGCGTTTCGATCGCCAGGAGTAGCCAATCTGATGTTTCTCAAACACGATGTGATCCAAGCCTCTTTCCGTTAAGCAATAGCTCATGGACAGTCCGGCTTGTCCTCCCCCGACAATCACAACGGAATAATGATTCATCATTGGCTTATCTTCTAATTGGGTAGATGGTGATTCGACTAGTCGGTTCGACTGTTTAGAAAGATTAAAGGTTCATTCCAACGCTATTTTGTCTTGCTTGATACGAAAACGGCAAGTCTAGCCATAGAGACAGGGAAGGCCATTCTTACCGTTTCCAGAACGACGCGGGAAATCAGGCAAGCCTCACCATACCTGTCCAAATTGACAGTTCACCCACCCCCTCCAGGTATCCGTCCATCACGTTCTTTCTAGAGCCAAGTTTTATAGAGCCAAGTATAGAATCAACGTCGTCTGGATATAAGTTCTGGATATAAGTTAGGGCAACTCTTCTGAAGGCATCTCTGTTTGATATTTACCGTCAGCCAGATCAATCGGGGAAGAGTCTAGAACGTGGGTTTGCTGAGGAATACCGATTTTAATGCCATTGGCTTCTAATGCCTTGCGAACTCGTAAGCGAAACTCTCTGCCGACAGCCCACTGCTGAATCGGTACGGTCTGAATCCAGGTTGTGATGGTCATCCCGCTATGGGAAACGCTGTCGATCCCTAACACTTCAGGCAAGTCCAGGATCTTATCATGCCATTCCGGATCATGATACAGTTCTTGAGCAACCTCTCGCAGCACTGATAGTGCCTTCTCTGGATCGGTTTGATAAGCTACATCAATGCTAAAGTTTACCCGTGACCAGGTTCGGGTCAGGTTCTTTACTTCAGTAATGGCACTATTCGGAATTGTAATCAACTCACCATCACCGCTACGGAGTTGAGTAATTCTTAAGTTAAGGTTCTCCACCAGTCCTGAAACTCGCCCTAAATCAATCACATCTCCGATCGCATATTGGTCTTCAGCTAAAATCAAAACGCCATTTACTAGATCTTTCACCAGGCTTTGAGAACCAAACGACACTGCCAAACCCAGCAAACCACCGATCGCCAAAATGGAACCCGTAGGAATTCCCAGCACTCTCAAAATCCATAAAAGCCCCGTTGTGGCAATCAGCACCGTGACCAACCCTTTTACGGCTCCAGCGATCGTGGAGGTGCGTAGTTTACGGCGTTGAGTGTCACCCAAATCGATAAAGTTGACGAAATTATAGTTTTCCCAGGTCATTTTCAGCCGATCGATCAAGCGAAGACTAATTCGGATCGTCAAACCCGTCAGAAACCAGATGCCCAGCAGTTCGATCGGCAGACCGAGTACGGAAGCCTTGTATTGCAGCAATCCAGGCGTGTTGCTAACAAACCAAAATATTCCCCAGTACCAGATCAAAATGAGCAGCCAGAACAACAGCCATTGCAATAGATTGAACAGCCCTAACTGTTGCTCTAGCTTGAACGTTCGTCTTAACCTTTGCAAAAGTTGGGTTCGTTCAGCAGCAAACTGTTCCTCTGGGGAACCCTGGAAGGGGTTGGATTGGGGTTCAGTTCGCCCATCTAACTGCCCTGCCGATCGCCCATTTGCAGCGGTGGATTCGTTGAATCCTTGCTTCCGCTGGCGTAGAATCGCTTGCCGTCGGGAGATACTATATTTCCCTAAAAAGATCATGCCGGTTGCTGCCATTAGCCCCAACACCGTTTGAGCCAACTTGCCAAGGTAACGACTCAAGGCATCTACAGAAAACTGGTTGACTCCCTCCTCCAACTCTTGCTGGAGGATACTACGCCACTCTGCTGCCAGCGTCTCGATCGGTTTACCATTGAAGTCTGCATCCAGATCTGTCACCGATACAAGAACCAATGGACGAGTAAACTCCTCATCTCGTGCAACAATGATCGTGACATTGTTTAGCTGAGACACCTCAACGACCAGAGTTTGCGGATCTTTAAATCGAGTGATGGCAAGCCACAGGCGATCGTGGATTTCTTCAGCTCGCGCTTCGACCCGTTGAGCGGAAGCGGAAGCATCCATACTGCGGTCATGAACGGTGGAAGAGGCGATCGTAAACAGCGTTCGTCCATTTAGGGGAGAAGTCACTGAAGTTGTTTCAAAACTGCCATAGCGACTCACATTTCGCGGTGGGTCAACACTGTTACTTTGACCAAAATCATTGGGCAGGGAAAACTGAGCATGGCCGACATGACTCGTTGTCAAGATCAAACTGAACGTCAGGAACAACAACAAACCTAAGAAAAGATATCGCTTGGAGGATAGCAATGGAGATTGTGCAGTTTTGTTGTATTTCATTCTGCTCACTATGACGCTTTGACAACTCTATGGGAACAGGTTGTGAAAGCTAGCGATCGCAGTCTGCTGTCGGCGTGTAAGCGATCGATGCATATCGTCCATCGGTGGTTTGGATAGCAACACAGTTTCCAGTTTCCAGTTCCGTCCAGTTACTATAACTGCTGTCATCCGAGTGAGCTGTATTTCGCCATTCATAGCCCCGTTCACGAAGTTCATTCTCCGCTTGTCCGGCGCGCGCTCCGACCAAATCGCTGAGGGCAGGAACGGTTTCGCCATACTCAACCGATGAAGCTGGCTCACCTTCTGATGTCGTTTCCCAGTAAACGAAAATTGACTCGTCCGCTAATCGGAAGATTTGCCCAGCATCCCCCAATCCCGACTCACGATAAACGGGATTGCCGGCCGCATCGACAAAGTTTCCAGGCTGATCACCAACGGGGCTAAACTCATATACTCTGCCATCTGGTGTTCGAATCGTGATATAACCCTGGCGTTGAGAGAAGGTGCAGGAACCCCAAGACGAGGCAGAATCTTCTCCGATCGGATAAAAGTCGCAACGAGCATCTACAGTATCTGCCTTTGCCAACGATGTCATACTAATCGATGCTAAAGACACAATTGTTGCAATCAAAACCGTGTATATTTTCATCTTTTTGTATAGCTTTTGTAGCGAGTACGATAAATAGAGTGGATTATAGAATAAAACGAACTTTCTTCATTTTTGTACACTTTTTACCGTGTATAGTCAGTGTACAACAGTGAATCAACTAATCAATATAGTTCCTTTTCACAGTTGCGTAAATGCAGCCGCCGCAAACTTAACTCTTTCTAAAGGAGCAAACTAAAAGATTAAATCGAAGGGTTGGTTCAATGCTGATTCAGATTTTCATTCTATAGCTGTAGTCACAGTAGTTAGGACAAATTTAGAGGTAAAAGCCCCGCAGCGCGGGGCTTTTACCTTCCTAATCTCAGTGCGTAGCACTATATATAGGCATTTTCAGTTGTATAATGCCTCATCTAAGATTTACCGTTGCTCACGCGGAAAACCTTAGGAGTCATTCCCGTATACTGCCGAAACCATTTACCCAGATGGCTATGGCTGCTAAAGCCACACAGTAACGCAATCTCCATAATTGATAAATCGGTGGTTTGAAGTAAACGTTTGGCGCGATCGATCCGCTGCTGAAGAACATAGCGATAGGGCGAGACTCCAGTGGATTGCTTAAAGAGCCGACTGAAGTGAAACTGGCTCAGTTGCAGTGATTCAGCCAGATCAGCCAGTTGAATTTCATCGGCTAAATGTTCACGAACGTAATCTGTCACTTGCAGCAATTGGCAGTCATTCAGCCTTCCTTCATAGGTTGTGGAACCCGATCGCAGGGCTGAATAGTTTCTGAGCAAATGAACTGCTAAAACATTGGTCAATGATTCAACATACAGTTTGCCTGCGGTTCCGCCAGTACGCAGTTCGTTGAGCAGCATCATGCTCACTTGCTCAATCTCAGGACTTCTGGCTCGAAATTCGGGTAGTAGCTCCACGCGATCGGAGTCCACATCGATCGCAGTTTGTGCCACCTGTTCTAGAAGCTGAGAAGCGATCTGAATTCGCAAGTAACGATCGTCCTGATTCCATTGACTGAATAGAACTGAGCCAGCGGGAGCAATGGAAATATCTCCTTTCCCAAACAGGCTGATATGGCGACGATTGGCAATGGTCTGGAACAAACGCCCCGGTCGCGGGTTCAGTGATAAACAAAGGGTGTGTTCGGCTACATTTTCATACCTTTCCTCCCCCGGAGGCTGATGAAACTCTTCCAGCACAATATTCTGCCAACCATAGGCTTTGCTAGAAATAACCGGGGGTTGGAGTCCTGTCTCAGGTTGAGCAATTCTGTCTGAGGATGTCACGGCTAACTGCGCGGAAGAACCTTGCTACATACTTTAGTCTAATGGATCGGAGCACGATGGTTTTCTGCATGGTTTCCTATCCTGCCAAACTCACCGCAAGAACCTGATAGTTGAGCAAAGTTTGAGTAGTTTGACTTTATTACATTTCTTTAAATTATAGGCCGTGAATCAATGTGCAGTAGAGAGGCGCGGCAATGGTGACAAAGATATTGACTCGATCGCAGGTTGGCATTGAAACCCGCGAATTCCTGAAGCTTGCAGTCCCCCTAGCCAGTGCCTAGGTTGCTCAAGCCGCCGTTGGGTTTGTTGATACGATTATGATGGGGCATTTGGGCGCAGAAACCCTGGCAGCAGGAGGGTTAGCTTCAACGACTTTTCAGCTTTTGCTCAATACCGCAAGTGGATTAGTGATGGCCGTCAGTCCCCTGGTTGCAGCCGCCTATGGATCGGGACAAAAAGCAAAAGTTGAGCAAATTGCACGTCAAGGTCTATGGTTAACCCTATTCCTTGGTATTCCCCTCATGGTTGCGATCGGACATCTGGATGCAGTACTACGTTTTCTCCAACAGCCTGCACCACTGGTTTCCCTTGCCGATCGCTATTTTGACTTTATCCTGTGGGGTATCTTTCCAGCCTTAGGATTTGCCATGCTCAGGGGATATGTTTCTGCCCTTTCACAAGCTCATGTTGTTACTGTAATTGTCATGATCGGAACGTTGTTCAATATTGCCGGGAATTATGTTCTGGGTTTTGGTCAATTGGGTTTTCCGCGCATGGAGTTAGCAGGGCTGGGATTAGCAAGTGGGTTAAGTTTCTGGCTGATGTTCGTAATCTTTTTGCTGTATGTCTTGAAACATCCGCAGTTGAAGGAATTTCGCTTCTTGAAGGATTTTTATCAGTTGAAGCCTCGTCTGTTGAAACGGCTGGTGGTGATTGGTGTGGCGATCGCCGTTACGATCGTGCTGGAATACGGTTTATTTGCCGCTATTACTTTTCTGATGGGAATTTTAGGAACGGAGTTTCTGGCAGCTCACCAGACAGCTTACCAGACTGCAACTGTGATTTACATGGTTCCCTTAGGAATGTCCTATGCCGTGACCGCCCGTGTGGGGCGGTGGTTTGGGCTGCAAGACTGTCAGGGTACAAGACGTGCGGGTTATGTGGGAATTGCCAGCGTGGCAACATTCATGGTTTTGATGGCGATCGTCTTGATCTTTTATCGTCAGCAAGTCATCGGTATCTATTTAGATGTTCGTAATCCAGACAATGCTCACATCATCCAATTAGCCGTTCCCATCCTGCTGATTTCAGCCCTAGCCCAACTCCTGGACGGCATCCAGCGGGTGGCAATGGGCGCGTTATACGGACTACAAGATACTCGCATTCCCATGCTATTAAGCGGAGTTGCTTTTTGGGGAGTAGGTTTAACGAGTGGTTATTTACTGGGATTTCTTCTGGAACTGCAAGGGATTGGCTTGTGGATTGGGCAGTCGATCGGTGTCGCTGTGGCTGGAGTCTTTTTTGTCTGGCGGTTTCATCGGCTAACCGCTCAAAGCGGAAAAACTGCCACTCAATAACTTCTCGATCGCACTGAACGCTAAACCAGAATAGTGGTGATTTGAGCAGGGTGGGCATTGCCCACCCTACGGTTTTTATTCGATCGCACTTTAGCTCTTGACCAGGAACTTAGATAGTCCAGAGATCCGTTCGAGTACCATCATCAGCAACGCAGTCGCCACAATCAAAATACCCGAAACCGCCGCCGCACGCACATCCAAATCATTCTCAATCATCGACCACATCCGAATCGGCAGCACCTCAGTTCTGGCATCTGAAAGGAACAGCGAAACGGTAATGTTATCGAATGAACTCAGGAATGCCATGAACGCCCCCGTAATCACACCCTGCTTAATTAGAGGCAGCGTCACCTTAAAGAAAGTGTAGGTCTGGCTGGCTCCTAAAACCGTTGATGCTTCCCGCATAGAGGAACCGAGTTGGGTCAAACTGGCGAGGGTGGTTCGTACCAGGTAGGGAATACAGATTACCACATGGCTGATGATCAGTGTGAAGACAGAAAGCCGAACTCCAATCATGCTGAAGTAGGTCAGCATCCCTAAACCAACCGCAATTCCCGGTAATGCCAGGGGCGACATGACGAGGGCATCCATTGCAGCCACCCACCGGGCCCGACTGCCTGCCATCGCCAGGGAAGCACATACCCCCAGCACAACGCAGATCAAAGTCGTCCAAATTGCAACCTGCAAACTTGTCACTGCGGCTGACCACAGTTCGGGATAGCTAAACAAAGCTGTGTACCACTGGAGGGATAATCCGGGTGGCGGGAAACGCATGGTTTGAGCAGAACTAAAGGAAACCACGAGGACAATCAGGGTGGGAATGGTGAGGAGCAGCAAACTAAACACTGCAATTCCGCCAATGACCCAGGAAAATGAAAGGCGATCGAACTTTTGGCGTTGTTTTGCAGAAGCAGCCGATCGAGATACAGACTGAGAAACAGCAGGATTAGCGGACATATTCACGACTCCTTTGACCTAATGCACTCAACCCAAACACAACTAACAGCACCATTGCCAGCAGAATTGCAGAAATGGCAGCCGCAAACGGACGATTCAGTAACACCACTCCTTGCTGATAAATCAACGTTGGCATATACATTACCTGTCCCCCCCCAATGATGGAAGGCGTGACAAAGGAACTGACCGTCAGCGCGAACACCAGCAAACAACCAGAAATAATTCCAGGTAAGGTCAGGGGGAGAGTAACTTTCCAGAAAGTGCGCCAGGCTCCACCCCCCAAACTGGCAGAGGCGGCTGCCAACCGGGGATCAATCTGCGCCAGAGAAGCAATAATCGGTAAAACCATGAGTGGGAGCCAGATCTGCGTCATGGCAATCATGACTCCTTTGTGGGTAAACAGCAAGCGAATGGGTTCTTCAATGAATCCTAAACCCTGGAGGAATGAATTCACTAATCCTTGTCGTCCGAGAATCACAACCCAGCCAAAGGTACGAACAACAGAGCTGGTGAGTAGCGGTAGCAGGATCAAAAAGGTGAGAATTCCTTTCCATTTGGCGGGGGCATGATGATACAAATACGCGACAGGATATCCCAAAATTAAACAGCCGATTGTCACCTGGACACCCAGCCAGAAGGTATCTGCCAGCACTTTGAGATTAATGGAATCCTGAAAGAACTGCAAATACTGGCCCAGGGACACGCCACCCTCGCGGGATTGGAAGCTGGAGGCGAGGAGAACGACGAGCGGAGCAACATAAAACAAATGCAGAAAGATTGCTAACGGCAGGGCTAATTGGGACTCACGGGGAGCCAACAGCTTGGGAATTTTCATCTTAGATTCTGACCTCCTATACTTGCACTTCTCGATCGAACCGTTCAATCCAGGCAGTCCGATTTTTGTTGATCTCGTTCCAGTTCAATAACACCAACTTGTCCAGTACCTCAGCGGAACTATCTCCCAGCTTGTCTTCCAGCAACCCCGACAGGGAGACATTGCGGTTAGAGGGCAGGAAGTAGTACGGTTCTGACGACATCGCCGTTTGCACTTCTGTACTGAGGGCAGTATTAATAAAAGCAGCAGCCAGTTCCAGGGAAGCACTGGTATTTTTGACAATTTGCTGGGCTGGACGCAGGGCAATTCCGCCTTCCCGGGGCATCACCCAATCAATATCTGCACCTCTGGCTTTCAAAGCAATCACATTATTCAAATCGTGGGGCGCGATCACCACTTCCTCTTGCTGAAACAGGGTTGCCAGGGCTCCAGCATTAGAGGCAATCCCAGCCAGGTTCGGCTTGAGTTCTTGCAGGGCTGCAAAGGCAGGTTCAATGTCCATCTCGCTACCGCCATTCATTTTGGCGATCTGTACCATCAGGGAAGTCCCCTGAGTCGTTTGCATTCCCTGCATAGACACGCGCCCTCTGTATTGGGAATCCCACAAATCTTCCCAGGAGGTTGGCGGTGTGGAAACAAGGGTTGGATTGTAGGCAATGCCCATCACCTGCACACCCGTCGTGGGGCCCCATCCCTCTGGATTTTGCAACTCCGGCAGCACCTCGTCGTAGTTCTCAACTAAATCAACGGGAAGTTTTTCAAATAGTTCATCTCTGGGGGAAGCATTGAACGGGCCTTCATCCAGTAACGCCACATCGAAGGGCGGATTTTGGGGAGCGGCGGTCAACTGAGCGACTTGCTCCAGAGACACCATCGGAGTCAGGCTGACATCACCTCCAGTGACTTCCACAAAGGCGGGCACTAAAACCTCACGGTAAAACTGCTCCCAACTTCCAGCAAAGCAAGTGGCAACTAAACTACCGCCGATCGCCCCGGTTGCGGCACCATTGGTTGCGACAGTTGAACTAGTTCCACCGCAGGCTTTAAGAAGTAGGCTGGTTCCGGTAAACAATCCGGCTCCCAGGACAGCCCGACGAGATAGGCGATTGAAATATGGATAGGTCATACCATCTTTCTCCGTAATATCAAAGATAAACAATGTCTGAACAAAGGCAAGATAGTTTATGGAATCGAACCAGAACGAAAAATGGACGATCGGAGAAATACGTCATCCCTAAACCTGAACAATGCGATCGAATTGCTCAACCCATTCAGTGCGATTTTGGTTAATGGTTGCCCAGTCCATCAGTTCCAGCTTTGTCAAAATCTCGTCCAGGTTGCTTCCCAACTTCTGAGCAATTTCTGCTGGAATCGGGACATTTTTATTGGTGGGTAAAACGTAGTTCGTTTCCACCATCTGGATTTGCACATCCTGGCTTAAGGCTGCATCAATATAGGCCGCCGCCAATTCCACGCTAGCCGTAGGATTTTTGACAATGCTCATCATGGGAGTCAGGGCAAATCCGCCTTCCTGAGGCAGTACCCAATCGATGTCTACGCCTTTTTCTTGCAACAGACGAACACTGTTCAAGTCGTGCGGTGCGATCACCACTTCCCCCTGTTCAAACAGAGTAATCAGTGCGCCAGAGTTTGCCACCACTCCCGCCAGGTTTGGAACCAATAACTCTAATTCAGCAAAAGCTGGATCAAGATTATCGGCACTGCCCCCTTTCATCTTGGCGATCTGCTGCATAAAGCCGATCGTGTGATTATTCCGCATGGCCATCAATGCCACCTGACCTTTGTACTCCTCATTCCACAGGTCAGCCCAGGAGGTCGGCGGGGTTGTAACCACGGTCGGATTATAGGCAATTCCAACGGCTTGTACACCAATTAAAGGGCCCCAGGTATCAGCCGTCTTAAACTGATCAGCCAGATCATCATAATTCTGGAGCAGATCGACGGGGAGCTTTTGGAATAACTCCTCTTTGGGCACCCCCTCAAACACACCGGAATCCAGCGATACCACATCAAAGGGCGGGCTATTCGGTGAGGCTTGCAGCTTGGCGATTTGGTCAGCGGAAACGGCCGTAACCAGGGAAGCCTCTGCCCCAGTGTCCGCCGCAAATTTGGGAACGAGAGTACCCCGATTAAACTGTTCCCACGAACCCGGTAAAGTGGTCGAGATTAATGTACCTCCTGCCAGGGAGTTGGTCGCCGATTCGCTGACCGGACTGGCCGTTGAACGACTTGCATCATCTGGACTGCTGGCTGTATTGGAACCATTCGCGCATCCCTTGATGACCAGACTGGCTCCTGTAAACAACGTAGCCCCCAACATCGCACGACGGGTCATGCGAAAAAGTTCACGGTTTGACATAATAAATGTCCTTAATTTGAGAAGAATGGAATTAAACGTGCGTCAATCGCTTCAGTTTGGAGGGAAAATAGCGCAAGCCTGAGGCGAAACCAGTTCCAGATAGATTTGTTCACCAGGGGTCAAGGGGGGGAAACCTGGAATTCGAGGTTGCGTCACCTTCACCTTCGTATCTGGCGCGATCCGCACTTCATAGGTCATGACCGCTCCCAGGGGCAGGCAAATTTCCACCGTGCCAGGTAAGCAGTGCGCGCTGGGTTCCGTTTGAACTCTGAAGTTTTCTGGTCGAACTGCAAACAAAAGATCTCGATCGTCGGGCAATGGGACATCCTTGTTGATCATTAAACGACCGCCTCCTGGAAGCTGAAGCAGACGGCTGGTAGCATCCTGTCCGACCACCTGAGCTGGCATCAAATTGCAGGTTCCCACGAACGTACTCACGAACAACGTTTCAGGTTTGTCGTAGATTTGACTTGGAGAAGCAAACTGATGGATTTCACCCTGGGACATGACTGCAATGCGATCGGACATACTCATGGCTTCTTCCTGATCGTGGGTGACAAGAATTGCCGTCACGCCCTGTTCAGAGAGTAATCGCCGAATCTCAATCTGCATATCCAGCCGCAGATTTTTATCCAACGCGCTGAAGGGTTCATCCAGTAGCATCAGCTTCGGTTCCACTGCCAGGGCCCGGCGATCGCCACCCGCTGTTGTTGTCCGCCGGATAGCTCACTGGGATACCGTTTGGCTAAATGTCCGAGCTGCACCAATTCCAGCATTTCACCGACTTTATTAGACACTCGACCTCGCGGCATTCCCTTGGCACGTAACCCATAGGCGATATTGTCCCAGACGCTCATATGGGGAAAGAGGGCATAGTTTTGAAACACAATGCCGACCCCCCGCTGATTAGGGGTTAGTCCACCCACCGACTGACCATCAATGCGAATTTGTCCCGAAGTTGGCGTTAGAAATCCAGAAATGATCCGCAGCAGCGTAGTTTTGCCGCAACCGCTTGGCCCCAGCAGCGAGATAAATTCTCCTGGCTTGATGTTCAGGTTAATATCCCGCAGGGCCACCATTGCCCCAAAGCGGTGCATGATCTGCTCCAGGGAAAGGCTATGTCCTTCATGGGCTATCGAAGCTTGAGTGGGAACTGGCGTAACGATCGAACTCATTTGCTCTACTGACTCCATTGGTTTGTCCTCTCAAGGTGGTTCAAAGCATACAAACGAACGTGAAAATAAGGTGAATAGGATAAGTGCAAGTAAATTTCCTAAAAATGAATGCTAGCAAGTTGTTTAAGCCACACCATCAACTCAAACAGCAGGCATAGGTAAAGGAAACAACTCACCAATTTTGGTGTATTCGATCGGGCCGCCCAAACGAGTGATTGGCTTCATTTGTACTGTGTCAACCAAACCTAGCTCAGGTCGATACAAATCTTCGCGGACATGAAAACGCAGGACTCGACCCAACACCATGACATTCGTTGCGCCTTCTACAGGTACAATCTGCGTCACCTTACATTCCATCGCCACCGTTGCAGCAGCAATGCGGAAGGGGCGTACATCAAGGGCAGGAACCATTGCCAGATTTGCTGTTTCAAACTCATTTACCTCATAGGGAAATTCGATCGCCGTTTGAATCATTGCCTCTGACAGGGATTCATCCACCACATGGCAAACAAATTCATCCACCTCTTTGATATTGCGGAGTGTATCCTTTTCCCGCGGTTCTTTCCGGCGATAGGCCACGGAAAACATCAAGGTGGGCGGAAAACCTGCCACCGCATTAAAGAACGAATAGGGTGCAAGATTTGGAATTCCACTGGAACTAATGGTAGAAACCCAGGCGATCGGACGAGGTGCAACAACGCTGGTCAATAGATGATAGGGAGCCGGATCGGTCATTTCCTCCGGCACGAACGAGAGCATACTGGGTTCCGATATAGTAGACGACAGGGTGGCGGACATAGGGCTACATCTTTGTAAATATCAATTGGGAACGACACTTGTAGGGTGGACATCTTTGCCCGTTCTTGTGGGGTGGACATCCTTGCCCGTTCTTGTGGGGTGGACATCCTTGCCCGCCCAGTCCATTGAGTATCATGCTCTCAGCGATCGCTCCCCTGCCTACACTTGAATTTCTCGGTTGAATTGCTCAATCCAGGCCGATCGCTGCTGATTAATGGTTGCCCAATCTAACGTATTTGCCTTGCCCATGAAGTCAGCAATACTGGATACGCCCATCACCTCTTCAAACTCAGGCGGAAAATCAACGGTGCTGTTTGCCGGAATATAGAAATAGGGATCTCCGACGACCGCTTCCTGGGCCTCTTTACTCAGCATGGCATCAATGTAAGCTGCCGCCCGATCGACTCCCGAAGCAGGATTACTCACCATATTCAAGCTGTACCGCGCTGCAATAATGCCGGACTCTGGCAATCCCATTTCGATCGGCAGTCCCCTCGCCTTCAAATTCATCACATCGTTGTGCCACATCGGCGCGATATCAATTTCTCCTTGTTGGAAAAGTGTCAGTAATGCGCCGGGGTTCGCTGCAACTCCATTCACATTCGACAAAATTTCCCGCAGAGCCGCAAAAGCAGGTTCAATATCTGATTCACTCCCACCGCGCAGCTTTGCCAGTTCCACCATAAACGACGTTCCCAATACGCTGTTCATGCTCACCAGACCAATCTGCCCTTGAATGTTGGGATCGAACAGAATATCCCAGGAATCTGGGGGCGTTGAAAACCGTTCTGGATTGTAGCCCAGCACTACCCCCTGGGCATAGAAGATGGGAGCCAGACCTCGATCGTCAATGAAGGATGACTCAACATCAGCCGCGTTGGGACTTTTATCGGCTGGGAAAGGCTGAATCAAGCCCTCTCTCAGGGCAATATCGTTCTGCCCATCATCCAAAATCACCACATCGAAGGGAGGATTGGTGGGCGATGCCTTCAGCCGCGCCACTTGCTCAAACGCCAGTAACGGTAGGGCACTCACCTTGATTCCTGTCTCTCGATCGACGATCGGGGCTAACTTTTCTCGAAATAGGGTATCCGTTGTACCTGGGAAGGAAGCCACCACAATTTCGCCTGCGGTAGTACCTCCCCCCCCTCCAGCTTCAGCTTCAGCGGTAGCTCCTCCATTCGATGAGGCACAGCCCTTGAGCGCCCAACTGGCTCCCATAAACAACCCCGTCCCCAAAACGGCTCGACGAGTCATGCGGTAAGTCGATCGGCTAATCATATTTAACTATCCCTCCATTGAACAATTCTTCTGAACCAGGACTTACTCCGTCACTTGTTTACCCCTGAATCGATTGACTGGTGCTGCGCGAGAATTGTATGCAAAAAGCGTACACAACCTGTGCAAAACCAATTGCACAAACCCGTACTTCGTCAAACTGCTTCAAACGCTAATTCAGCCATTGTCAAGAGAGTTGCAACAAATAACCGTATTGCTCAACACACTTTTTCAACCGAAAATTAGTTTGAGTAGCAGTGTAAGCCGAATCAAGTTTTGCAATACGCCACGATGAACAGTGTCCGTTAAAAACACCAGATCGTAGCTTTGGATACAATTATCAGGGAGTGAAACACTGTACAAAATCTGTATACAACTCTTGTACACAGATTATCACGACAAAAAAGTAGTAGAGGCTACATTTGAACTGAAATGTCATGAATAGCAGGGCAAGATTTCAGTGCAGATTCATCCTGGATGGATTCGTCCAAACCCGATCGCCGCTACGGTATGCATCGATCGCAACAAAACTGAGATGAAGGTTATTTCAATAGGATTTTTGCCATGGCCAGCAGTCGGCAGCAACCTCAAACCAACCCTAAACCCACCGAAGATTTTATTTACACTGACCTGTACAACGCCATTTGTGAACGTCATTTGCCCCCTGAAACGAAATTGGGCGAGGCAATGCTGGCCGAACATTATGGGGTCAGCCGCACCATTATTCGCCAGGTACTCCTGCGGTTATCGAGCGATCGTCTGGTCAAGTTGGAACCCCGTCGCGGTGCATTTATTGCTCGGCTCACCCTGGAGGAAGCCCGGCAAATCTATGAAGCCTGGCGGTTAGTGGAAGCGGCAATCATTCAAGATGTGACTGTGTCGATTTCGCCCCAGGAAATTGCAGAGTTACACTCCCTGGTTGCCGCAGAACGGGTTGCCTGCGATGAACAGAATTATCCTCTGCTACTGCGCTTATCTATTCAATTTCACATGCAGTTGGCTGACCTGTGCAGCAATCAATTTTTAGGACGATTTCTCAAGGAGTTAATTCCCCAAACCTCACTGGCTTACTTCTACGAAATTCACAAAATGCCGATTTGCACTAAAGATGAACATCGTGAAATTTTAGAATGTGTCATTGCAGGAAACGCAGAGGCTGCTGTTAATGCGGCGAGACAGCATCTAGATGGTATTGAGGCTGCCCTGAATGCCCGTGCCACCCTCGATCGACAAATTAGCCTGGCAGACAAGCTAAATGCTGGAATTTTGCCGCAGCGTAAAGGGCATGGGGATGATTTTTAAGGATGTTTTATGAGGGGGTTTTGTGAGGGTGATTTGTAGTAATATTACGATTGCTCTGACTGTCGAATCCAGTTGCGAATAGTGCTGTGGCTGATGCCAGTCAGCTGTTCAATTTTGCGTATATTCAACCCAAGTCGATGCATTCGCAGGCAAATCTGTTTGGCATCGTCGGAATATCCTCTTTGGGTATAGGAAGCAATAAACTGACATCCGCAGTCTTTACATCGGTAGTTTTGCTTGCCGCGCCGATTTCCATTTTTCTGTAATTGTATCGACGTACATTTGGGACACTGCATGGCAATCTCTGCCTCAAAACAATCCTGCTATCGTGAGCCGTGTTTCAGGGATAGGGGACACGCACCAACCCGATTTCAGTCCTATTCAGGTTCAGTTTGACGAACCATCTGAGAGAAGCATCCCATTGAGGCAAATCGATCGACTTCCATAGCGCAGGCAACTTGCCTGCCATTCAATAAAGTGCCAGTCGCTATGCGATTACATACAAAAATTGTATACATAAAATTGTATAGCGTATTCTGTATACAATCAATAGGAACAAGAAAAATCCGTCGAGATTTACAGATCACAAATGCTGGATGGCATTCTTCACCTGTTATCCCAACGGAACAGTTCTGGTCTTGCAACGATCAGGAAAATTTGGCTACTCCTGCTGTCGCTTTGAGAAAAATTGGAAGCTGAAAAAGCCGATCGCAATCATCGCCAGAGAGAACAGAGTGGTTAACGTTCCCAGTGCGTAAAGTGCGGGAGAAGTCACGTTTGTTGTCATCCCAAAAATTTCCAGGGGCAGGGTATTTCGTTGTCCAGAAATGAGGGAGGTGCGGGTGAATTCATCGTAGGACAGGGTGAAGCCAAGCAGCCCAATCCCGATCAGGCTGGGCAAAATCAGCGGAAAGACAATTTCCCAGAAGGTGCGACTATCGCTAGCACCCAGATCGCGGGAAGCTTCCTCATAGGAGGGATTAAACCGATTAAACACCCCCAGCATAATCAAAAAGGCAAAGGGAACCGTCCAGGTCAAATGGGCCCCCAACCCAGAGGTAAACCAGTTAGTAGGAATTCCCGTCACCTGAAAGGCAATCCCAATTCCCAACGAAATCAAAATGCTGGGCACAATCAGGCTGGCGATCGTCAGATAAAACACCACCACTGAACCTTTAAAGCGATTACGGAAAGCGAGTCCTGCCATCACGCTGACGGCAGCGGCAATTAAAGTAACCACTAATCCTAAAATGAGCGATCGCTGGAAGGCATCCACAAAATTGCCGACTCGCTGCTCCTGGAAGACCTGTCCCAACCAGTAGAAGCTAAAGCCACGCATGGGGAAAGTCAGGGTTCCCTGGGGCCCCTGGAGCGACAGGATGAAAATCCCCAGCATCGGCCCGTAGAGGAACAGGACAAATAGCCCGAAGAAGGCCGCTAGAAAGTAGAAAGAGAGAGGGCGTTTGGGCATGGGAGTGAGGAGTGAGGGGTGAGGAGTGAGGAGTGAGGAGTGAGGGGTGGGGTAGGGGTAGGGGCAAATTGCGATTCGCCCTTATCAGTGAGGAGTGAAGAGTGAGTAGGGTGGGCAATGCCCACCAGGAGAAAGTGAGGAGTAGCGAATGAATGCAATTCACCTCTACAGTTCCTTGCGGATATCGACAACCCGCAGAATTGCCATCACCAGCAACAGGGTAATGATCAATAAAATCACTGCATTGGCAGCCGCCAGGGGATATTGAATACTGCCAATTTGCGTCTGAATCAATTTACCCACAGAGGCCGCCTGTCCCCCGCCCATCAACCGCACCGTGACAAACTCACCCATCACCAGCGTCACGACAAAAATTGAACCGATCGCAATTCCTGGAGCTGACAGGGGCAAAATCACTTCTTTGAGAATCTGAAAACCAGAGGCTCCCATATCTTCAGCCGCCGTAATCAGGCTGCGATCGATCCGCATCAAGCTATTGAAGATGGGAGCAATCATGAAAAAGTTAAACAAATGCACCATCCCCAGGACGATCGCAAAATCGGAATAGAGCAACCAGCTAATCGGCTGCTGGATTAAACCCAGATTGAGTAATGTACTGTTGACTAACCCTTCCCGTCCCAAAACTGGAATCCAGGAAATCATCCGAATAATATTGGAAGTCCAGAAGGGAATGGTGCAGAGTAAAAACAAAATAATTTGCCATTTCTGGCTTTTGATGTGGAATGCCAGAAAGTATGCCACTGGGAAAGCAACGGCCAGGCAGAAAAACCAGACCAGAATCACATACTTAAAGGTATTCAGATACGTCCGCAACGTGACCTGAGATGTAAAGACACTGATGTAGTTATCCAGCGTGAAGTCAGGCACCATCGAGTATCCGGTGAATTGCCAAAAGCTGACGATCACAATCATCAGAATGGGAAACACCAAAAACAAGAGGAACACCAGGGTTTGAGGAGTCACCAGCGCATAGGGTTCGATCGCTTTCCAGGCTTTAGAATTCATCTGACTCAACCCTATGCCGCAATAAACTCATTCCACTTCTGCACCAAATACACATTCTCCGGCATGGTGGAATTCCAGACGACAATGTTGCCAAACCGCTCCTTGAAGGAACCACCGTCCCGCACGGCTCCGGCAGACTCTAGCTTGTCCCCGAAGGGATCGATCATATCTTCGGCTGCGGCCTTGCCTTCATACCAGAAGTCGTATTCTGCTGCCGACATGAACTTCCTGGCATTCTCTGGAATCGCGCTGTAGTAGCCCTGACGACCCAGGAACGCACCCACCCAGCCATCCAGCATCCAGTTGAGGTATTCATAAGCGGCATCTAGCTCCATTCCAGAGAGATTTCTGGACAGACCCAGTCCACCTCCCCAGCCTCGATAGCCTTCGTTCAATGGAGCATAAACACACTGAATGCCCCGCGACTTCACAGCCGTTACCGCAGGCGACCACATGGATTGCAGCACAACCTCACCAGAGGACATCAGGTTCACGGATTCGTCAAACGTTTTCCAGAAAGCGCGGAATTGTCCAGCTCGCTTCCGTTCAATCAAAATCTCAGTGATTTGATCAATTTCCTCGCGGGTCATGTTGCCCTTATCGCCAAACTTCATCAGCCCGGCTGCCTCTGCCACCATCGCTGCATCCATAATGCCAATTTGAGGAATATCCAGCAGTGCCGTCTGCCCTCTGAAATCCTCGTCAAATAACTCTGCCCAGCTTTCAATCTCACGTCCCACCAGATCCGGGCGATAGCCGAGGGTGTCCGCATTGAACTGGAAGGGAATCAGGGTGGCGTAGTCTGTGGGAGTGGTCGAAAACTCAGTGGAGTCTGGCCCAGTCAGATACATCACCCGATAGGGAGCCGTTCCCTGGGAATCTTCTACGGGCGCACCTTCAAAGGTTCCCTCGGTAAAGAAGGAAATGATCTTGTCAAAGTCGGTAATCCGGCTCACATCGATCGGCTGCAAATTGCCAGAGGGAATCACCAGTGGCAGGCTAAAGTATTCCCCATCAAAAATGTCGTACTGTCCAGGCTGAGTGATGGCGATCTGGTTGTTTTCTTCCGTGCTGAGGGCGCGAACTTCAATGTTGAATCCCAGATCTTCCTGGGCCTTGTCCCGAATCTGGTTAATTTGCGATACGCCCGTGCCGATAAACCGCAGGGTGACATTTCGGCTCTGGTTGGTATTGACCTCTGGCCCCTGGGCTGGATTGTTTGGGGTTCCAGCAGGGGCTTCCGATTGGGTTGTGCCACCTGCACAGCGAGCGACGGCAAATCCGGCTCCAGCCGCTAATCCAGTTTTGATGAGCTTCCGACGAGATACGTTAGTCATGATGGTATTGCTAGTAAATAAAGAAACAGCAGCAGGGTTAAACGTTGCCCTGGGCAGCAATCACGCCAGCGATCGCCAACCCGTTTGTCACCCAAATGAGTGATGCAAACAGAATTAGTGAGATAGGAAAATACAGTCCTCAGCAGCCCAGGTGACATTCACCACTTGCCCTTCGTTGAACGGTTGTTCCATCCAGTCTGAAGTCCGCGCCTTATACAAAATTTCTTGTCCCGTCCGCTCCAGGGCCAGGGTGGCACGGGTAATGTATCCGGTAAATTCGATCGCCACAATCCGAGCAGTCACTTGATTGTGATTGGACTCCGTTACAGAAGATGCTACCTCCAGAGGCGTTAAATGGACGCGATCGGCTCGTATCGTGCAGGCAGCATTGGCTTCCACCTGAGCATAGTCTCCCTGGCAGAAGAAGCTCCCCAGGTCTGGAACGTTCAACTGTACCAGATAGTTTTGCCCATTCTGTACCACACTGATCACCTTACCCATAAAGATATTGTTATCTCCCGTGAAGCGAGCCACAAATTGGGAGATGGGCTTGGCAAAAATCTCCTGGGGCGTTCCCACCTGATCAATCCGTCCATGATCCATGACTACAATTTGATCAGATAGGGAATAGGCTTCATCATGGTTATGCGTCACTTGAATGAACGTCATGCCGAATTGCTTCTGTAAGCGACGTAACTCAGTGCGCGTCTTAATGCGTAGATTTTCATCCAACGCGCTGAGGGGTTCATCCAGTAGCAGCACCTGAGGGCGTGTCACCAGGGCCCGTGCCAGGGCAACCCGCTGTTGCTGTCCACCACTGAGCTGAGCAGGTTTGCGCCGAGCGAAGGAACTCAATCCCACTATTTCTAGCATTTCACTGACTCGATGCTCCCGTTCCGCCTTGGAAATCCCCTTCATCTTCAGCCCAAAGTCTACATTGTCCCAAACGGTTTTATGGGGAAACAGGGCATAGCTCTGGAACATCATGGAGGTGCTGCGCTTGGTGGGGGGCAGATCATTCACCCGCAAATCTCCGATATAGATATCACCGCTAGTAATATCTTCGTGCCCTGCAATCATCCGCATCGTGGTAGTTTTCCCGCAACCACTTGGCCCTAATAAGCAGCAGTAGGAACCGGGCGGAATTTCCAGATTAATATTTTCTACAGCGGTGAAAGAACCATATTTTTTTGTAACCGATCGCAGCAAAATACCTACCGTTGTGGCGGGAACTAATTCATGAAGTTCCGCCTCATCGATTTGAGGGGAAGGCATTCCCACGGTTGTAGAAGTTGAAGCATTAGTCATAGCGTGGGGTCGGGTAAAGGTGCTGAGTCAACGATGAAGCGAACCGGATCGAGCCATACACTACTACAAACCTTTCCTGGCTTATAGAATGTGTTTCAGAATACACTTAGACCATCAAAAGCGCGCAAGAGTTTTGCAATTTTTAAAGACGAGCACCGTCCCAGGAAAAATTAAACGAGATGTTGCAGAGCTGATTGACTAGTAGACCTCGGCAGCAACACGCCCACCTTTCGTAGTGCAGGCTTCCAGCCTGTGCGGGCAAGATGCCCGCTCTACGGTTGCTCAATTCACGCTCGCTTCTACTAGACAAAACCCCAGCCCCAACCCCTCTCCCAGAGCAACTGAGGGACTGCAAAGCCACAGCCTGGTTTGCATCTCCTGGGGCGGGAATTTTGTTGGGAGCAGGGACTTGAGGATGAGAAGAAAGTTCTGTCAGTCAACTCGATCGCAGAGATGCCTGCGATATCTATCTCTCTATATCCCTCTACGGACTACGGCAAGCTAACGGACATAGTAAAATTGAAAGCGCAACTTCTGGAAAAATTTGCATACAAATCTTGTACACAAACCCACCAGGGGAGAAAGTAGTCGGGGCTACCGTTTTGCTGAAATCTTGATTTATTTAGAATGTTTTTGGATTTATGAAAATCGGGCATTGACTGGACATTGACTGGACATTAAGTGCCTATGCGAAACTTGCTAGAGTTTTCGGAATCCATCCCTCCTGACGGGTTTTCCGATCGGTTCTAACCAGATAGGTTCCACGTCGTTGCCATTCGGCGATCGTCTCCTGCGGTATTGAGTGGATTGTGGTATGAATCATCTTAGTTACCTTTTCACTGGCATCATTCCACACCTCGTTCAGCGGTGCAGGGTTTAAGGAGGGATGAAAGCGGGTTTGTAAATTTACCTTGTAGTCACTCCACCATTGCCGATTAATATGGTTTTAGACATTGAGGGCGTTTTCTCAAATCAATCCTGTTTCATCCCATCATCTTCCACTGTTTCTCACGTTAGGACTTTCACTATGGTCAGTATTCGGCGGCAGTCAAAATCGGATCCCAAGCCCACCGAAGACTTCATTTACACCGACTTGTACAATGCCATTTGCGAACGCCATCTACCGCCAGATACGAAGTTGGGTGAGGCGATGCTAGCGGATCACTACGGAGTGAGCCGTACCATCATTCGCCAGGTGCTCCTACGGTTGTCGAGCGATCGACTGGTGAAGCTGGAGCCAAACCGTGGGGCGTTTGTGTCCCGGTTGTCGCTGGAGGAAGCCCGGCAAATCTACGAGGCCTGGCGGTTAGTGGAAGCAGCTATTATTCGGGATGTTACCCGATCGATCACTCCAGAACAGGTGGCTTCTTTGCGCGCACTGATTGCCGCTGAACGGGTTGCGTGTGATGAACAAAACTATCCCCTGCTGACGCGCCTATCGACTCAGTTTCATATGCAGCTCGCTGACCTGTGCAGCAACAAGTTCCTGAGCCGGTTTTTGAAGGAGCTGATTCCGCAAACTTCTCTGGCTTATTTCTACGAAATCCGCAAGATGCCCGTGTGCACCAAGGATGAACACAGTGATATTTTGGAACTGATCGTCGCGGGAAATGCGGAGGCTGCCGTCGAAACCGCTCGCAAGCATTTAGATGGCATTGAGGCGGCCCTGAATGCCCGTGCCGCAGTCGATCGGCGGATCAGCCTGGTGGACAAGCTAAATTCTCGACTTTCTTCTTTGTCCTGAGGCTTGTTTACCTTGAAGGTTACATGGGCGGGCAAGCTGCCCACCCCATAATGCTTTCAGGTTAGTCGTTATTCAGTGATGGTTCAAGCTTCTGGCTCGATCTCTGGAGTCGGAGAACCGATGTTGTAAGGCAGGAGCCAGTTGAGCAGAATTGCTGTCAGACCACCGGTGGAAATTCCGGAAGAGAGCACATTGCGAATCAGGGCGGGTTTGCCCTCCAGGATTTCCGGTACGTATACTACACCCAGCCCTAAAGCCAGCGATGCCGCAATAATAATCAGTGCCCGTCGATCGATTTGGGTAGAAGCCAGGATATTGATGCCAGCAACTGCGATCGACCCAAACATGATGATTGTGGCTCCACCGAGAACCGGCTGAGGGATGGCCTGGAAGATCCCGCCCACCAGAGGCAGTAAACCGAGCAGGGCAAACAATCCAGCCACATAAAATCCGACATAGCGGCTACCCACGCCCGTCATTTGGATTACCCCGTTGTTCTGGCTGAACGTCGTGTTGGGAAATGTGTTGAAAATGGCGGCCATCAGCGAGTTGATGCCATCTCCCAGGACTCCACCCTTAATCCGACGAAAGTAGACTGGCCCTTTAATCGGCTGTTTGGATACGGCTGAGGTCGCAGTCAGGTCGCCGATCGTTTCAATCGCCGTAATCAGGTACAGCAGGGCAAAGGGAAGATAGGCCGCAAAGTCAAAATCCATCCCATAGCGGAACGGAATCGGCAAGCGCACCAGGGGTAAATCACTTAATGCACTGAGATTCACCATTCCCAACGCCAGGGAGATGATGTAACCAATGGCTAATCCAATGGCGATCGATCCCATGCGCAGGTAGCGGTTGCCCATCATATTCAGCACAATGATAATGGCCAGCACAAACCCACCCAAAGCTAAATTTTGGTAGCTGCCAAAGGTTTCGTTTTGCTGGGCGATCGCCCCTCCTGCCAGGCTAAACATGCCTGTGCGAATCAGGCTCAGTCCAATAATCAAAACCACCGTACCCGATACCACCGGGGTAATAATTTTCTGGGCCAGGTGAAGAAATCGGCTCAGAATGATTTCTACAAACGCGCCGAAAAAGCACAATCCAAAAATCAAAGCAAGGGCCTGTTCTGGGGTTTGTCCGGCTCCCGTTGCGGCTGTTCCCACCCCGATGATCGGCCCCAGGAAGGCAAAGCTCGTGCCCTGCAAGCTCAGTAACCCCGAACCCACCGGGCCAATGCGCCGACATTGGATAAAGGTTGCGATACCGGAAACAAACAGCGACATACTGATGATGTAACTGGTCGTTGCCGCATCCGCCCCCAGGGCCGAACAGATCAGCAACGGTGGTGTAATGATCCCCACGAAGGATGCCAAAACGTGCTGCACTGCTACAAACAGTGACTCAACAACCGGAGGGCGATCGTCCAGTCCATAGAGTAACTCTGAGCCAGGTGTGACTGGAACCGCCGCCTGGGTTTCATCAACAGTAATTTCTTGATTGGATTGGGCCATGTATCCTCCAATAATCTAAATCATGGTCTGGAAATGAGCGTTTCTGGATCACCGCAGAGGGCCTGCCATAATCACTTTGGTGATAGCATCCGTGACATCGGTTGGTTTTTCCACTGCCAGTTGGCTATACCATTCCTGAGTAATCGCTGGATCTTTTCCGTGAATTTGTTCAGCCCGTTTGCGAGCTTTTTGGACGACTGCATTCGCTCGTTCAGTGCGTTCCATTTCGTACCGCTTCAGGGCATATTCAACGCCCAGATTGGTTGTCATCAGGTATTGCGTCAACACCCAGGCATCTTCCATCGCCTGACACCCTCCCTGACCCATATCCGGACAGGTGGCATGGGCTGAATCTCCCAGTAACGCAACCCGACCTTTGACATAGCGATCGATCGGCCCCACATCGTGAATTTCAGGACGAGCCACTTCATTGGGATCAAATAATTCAATTAAGGACTGAACGGGAGCTGCCCAACCCTGGAAGTGTTCTTTTAGTTCTGCTTTATAGGTTTCAGGATTGGCAGGTGTCCCTTTTGGTAGGGGCACATCAAAGAAAAAGTAAAAGCGATCGCCGGCAATGGGCATCATGGAGACTCGTTTGTGATCACCGACGTAGATAATCCAGCAATCCTTCGGGGCCAGGGCTGCATCGGCAGGCACTAACCCATTCCAGTTGGTATAACCGCCGTATTTCGGTTCAATCTGCTGCCCTAATACATGCGTCCGCAGAATCGATCGAATTCCATCGGCTGCGACGACCAGATCACCCTGCGCTTTATGACCATTTTCAAAAATCGCCGTTACGCCCTTCCCATCTTCTTCTACGCCAATACATTTATGCCCCAGCTTCACCTCACTGGGAAAAGCTGCCAGCAGCATGGTCTGCAAATCCCGACGCGCCACTGGATACGGTCGCTGACCGACGGTATGGATCAGGGGAGAGAGCGTAATGTTATTCAGCAGTTCTCCCGTTTTCGTGCGGTATTCCATCCGCTCCATTTTGCCGCCAATTTTTGCCATCTCCGCCCCTAAACCCAGGCGATTCAGCACCTTCACGCCGTTTGACCATAGGGAAATTCCGGCTCCTACGGGGCGTAGTTCTTGAACGCGATCGTATACTTCGACTTCGTATCCTGCCTGCGACAGCGCAATACCAGCCGTCAGCCCACCAATTCCAGCGCCGATCACCACCACTTTAAGGTTGTTCATGCTGCTTGTCTCCAGAAAAATCTACTTGCCATTGTGCAGGGTGGAGGCTGGTACACCCAAAAATCAAAACAATCCATTGCACCTGGTTCATGCCTAAAAGAAAAAATAGAGATAAATATTTAGGAGCTTTTTCCTTGCCCTAAAGATGGAGGTCAGGCAGGCTTTGCCCCTTCAGATCCGCACTAAACCAGACAAGCTGAAAATTTGCAATGTAAACAGTAAACGAGAGTCAATGCCTGAAATTTGTATTTAAGACTACGGTTTTCGTTTCCATAGAAGGGAATCTTCACGATCGCCCAATCCTACTTTTCTTCCTATAAATCCATGATTTGCTTGTGGTAGTCTCTGGTTACGGCAGATCTGAGCAACCTTTGCAGATCCAATGCACGAGTAAGGTGAATGATTATGGTGGTGGTAGCAGTACAGTCCAGTTGGGATTTTTTAAGAGGGGCATTTCAGCTTAATCCTGAAGCATTTCAGCAAATTAGCACGGCTTCTGGCGGTTTGATGCTGGCCCTTGCGGTTGTAGCGGGGGCGGGACTGTCGATCGCCATTGCCCAGAGTATTATTCTATTTATTAATCAAGTTAAACCCGCTCGCTTCGTCTTCAGCCTGCTGCTCAATGTGGTGCTGTTCACAGCAGGTTTTGTATTTTTGGTGTTTAGCACCTGGTTAATTACCCTGCTTCCCTGGTCAACGCAGGTTTCGTTTTTCCGCCTGGTGGCGGTGTTGGGACTGAGCTATGCCCCGATCCTGTTTGGCTTTTTGGGCAGCTTACCCTACCTGGGCAGTCCCCTCTTGTCCCTGCTGTCGGTCTGGCACTTGCTGGCAATGGTTGTCGGGTTTGAGGCGGTGACGGGAACGGGGTTAACTCAGGCGTTTGGATACGTGGCGTTTGGCTGGTTGGTGCTACAAGTGCTTCAGCAAACCATTGGACGGCCGATCGCCGACCTGGGACGACGGTTGGCGAATAGGGTGGCTGGCGTGGAGCTAATCACCAGTCGGCGAGAGGTGGCAGAGGTGGTTCGCAGCCGGGGGAATGCGTCTGCAACGGATTGGCAGCAGGAGTTTCTGCGGCGGGTTGATGAACTGCGGCAAGGGGATTTAGTCGGTGCGCTGACGGGAACGGAGGGACTCATTCCCAGCACTCCGGCTGCTTCAGTGGGTGGCATCGGCACAGTTGGCGATCGATTGGTTGAGGGTTCTGCATCCTCGACCAGGACGACTTCAGCCCGACGAGCCGATGCGGATCACACGATCTTAAAAACCCTGGTGGCCTTAATTGGGATTGCCCTGCTGACGTTTCTGGTCGTCATTTTCCTCAGACCCGTCCGAGATGCCTGGTTTGGCTGGTATACCAGTTTGCCAAGGGTGCTGCGGTTTGTGTTTAATCTGGGCTGGATTGGGGTGATTGCCCTGGTGGTAGCAGGATTGCTGGCTCCGCTGGAAACGCTGGGCTGGTGGGCTGGCTGGTATGACGATGAAGTGGATACAACCGTCAATGCCGGCGAATTGGCCCAACCCGTCGCCAATCCCAAGGAAATTTCTCGCTACGTGGTGTATTTAGATGGCATTGGCAAATCCACCTTTGAGTATCTGCCGGATATTGAAGATTTTCTCAACGGATTAGCGCCCACACTGCCGGAGGATGTGGCGTTGGTGCGGGGAATTATGCCCTATTCGGTGATGAATAATCCCCTGGTGGAGGATCGACCGCTGGCATTTTTGTGGAAGCTAGCCGATCGCAATCGCTACGATAACCCTGCAGATTTACTTGGACTCCTGGTGAACCTGCGGAATGTGTTGATTGTGGGGGTTTCTGCCGATCGGCGGTATGGGCCGCTCTACAACCAGGGCATTGCTCAGGTGGTGTTCAATGGATTACTCAAGAATGGATATCAGTTGGGCAGTGGCATTCCAGTCACGCTGATTGGCTATAGCGGGGGTGGGCAAATGGCCTGCGCCTGCGCTCCCTTTCTCAAAAAGGCCCTCCGCGCTCCGATCGATGTGATTTCGCTGGGGGGAGTGATTAGTGCCAACTGCAATTTTTTAGCCCTGGAACACCTTTATCATTTGTCCGGACAGAAGGATTCCGTTGAGCGGATTGGTGCGGTCATGTTTCCCGGACGCTGGAAGTGGCTGCCGTTGTCCTACTGGAACCGGGCTAAACGACGCGGGAAGATTTCGTTCTTTGACATGGGGGATGTTGGGCACCAAGTTCCGGGCGGCATTCTTGACCCTAAGTTAGTCCTGTCGGATGGCCGCAGTTCCCTCCAGCACACCATCGATACCATCAACGGCATCTTGAAAGAAGAAATTTTGCCAGCGGAAGACCTGACCTCCGTTAAGCTGAGTAACTACGAACACTACATTCAGGCGGGCGCATTCAACTGTCCCAGCTATTACCCGATTCAGCAGTCCTTATCTCCAGAGTGGTATCGTCCGATCGGTAACTGGATGGGGCGATTGATTTTGCCCAAGGCGGAGGAACGCAAAACGGTGCGCGGCGTACTGTTTGAGGTCTACCACACTGATACAGCCCATCAGCATCTGGTGGGTCAAATCGTCCAACTCCGCTGGAACCACGACCCGATCGTGCAAATGCTGGTGAGAGCCGTCAAGCAGGACATTCACTTCAGTGCTGAAGCATCCTACACCAGCAAATACGGTGGCATGGTGCATCCCGATCGCCTGAATCACTGGTTGCAAGTGGGGCCGCTGGAATCTCTGGCCGGGTCACGTCCAGAAGATGACATCATCGTGATGTTGAATGAACCCGTTGAAGTGGAGGGATCTATTCTTCGCATTGGCAGTCAGCCGGTGCAGATTAGCGGACGCTTCTATGCCCTGGTGCAATTTTTGGAGTCGATCGCCAACACGGATCAGTTTCGGGTGGTTCACTTCAATCGAGCCTCGCGTCAGTTTGATGGATTGCAAGAGGTGATTCGTCTGCCTGCGGTGGTGAAGTCAGAGGAATATGGCAGTACTCCATCCACCACCCGCGATTTGGAAAAATCTCTCCTGAACGAAACAGGTTGGTACATTTACGGTGCCCAGGATGCCAGCGGCATGTTTGTGGTGCAATCCCTGGGGCTTCGGGCCCTGTTTCGGTTGCAGCCGGATGAGGTGGTGTTTGGCAAAAAAGCCTCCTATCACTACATCCGCAAGCGGGCCTGGGCCGATGCAAAGGCGCAAAAGGGGCGAATCACCTCAGTGTTATGTGCTGGACAGTTGGATGCTGCTTCCTCAGCCATTCAGTCCGCGATCGATGAGTGGCAGGAAGGCGATCGAGCTTTAGTGGTGCATACCTACGGAGGAATTGGGGGCAACCATAAAGAGCCAGCCGCTGCAACCCCCATCTTCTTTGGACATTTTGCCTTTGGATTGGCGATCGTCATCCGGGAACCCCTGGCCAATGAACTGCGCTTTGACCTGCGCTATGAGCAGGTTTACACCCACAATACAGACGGCATCATTGCTGGAACGCTGCACTGGTCACGGTACATGGGCGATCGACAGTTTGGCTGGTTGGGGAACCGTCCCGTTTGCGATTTGTTAATTAAACAAGATGCCTTTACCAAAGATTTTGACTTTAACGGTGTCCAGCGATCGGCTCTGTATTATACGTTGATGCAGCTTCAGGTCATGACGGCTCGATATCGCACCGGAGATGGTACAGGAGGAACCTACGTCGGGCCGGCCAACAATTGTGCCCAGGATTCCAACCAGGCCCTATTTGCCAGCCTGAAATATATGGAAAATCAGGTACGGGCAAATGTGGAAACAATCCGGCAATGGCAGGCAGAAAATCCGGCTCAGGCAGAACGGTTTGAGCAACTCCTGCAACTGGGACACGAACTCCGGCAATATTTGCAACCCTTAAGTGGAGATTACTCTGCCTGGGAACGGGGCGAATTTAACCTGGGCAGCAGCCTGGAAGATCAACCCCTCCGCAATTTAATTAATGGATTGGGCAGTTGGCGGACGATGTTCCCCCGCTATGCCAGCGACACGGTAGTCCGGATTTTCCTCAAGTACAATGCTTCCGTTTGGGTTTTGCGAACCAATCAAGTCGGTGGCTATGATCCCGATATTGAGCCGATTACACCAATGACGTTGTGAGTGAATTCCGTAGCGCAGGCATCTTGCCTGCCATTGCAACACCACCCCCTACGATCGAGCGCATGCTTACAACGAGGAATACCTATCGTAGGGCAGGGGTTCCGAGGGCAGGGGTTTGTTATTCTAAAAAAGCCGCAGTCGTACAACCGTTGATTTTGACCTATGTCTGCTTCTAAACCACTCAAAGGAATTGAACTTGTTGATTGTGCAAAGGCGAATGCACGTCAGGGAGTCGAGGTCGCCGCTGAGCTATGTGGCTACGGTCAGGATATTATTAGTTTTCAGCAGGAACTACAGCAAGCCTGTCAGGGTATGGGCGTAGAAATTTCGGAATTGAGTGATTTAATCACGGAGCAGCAAACCGTACGTCAAAGAGGTGGGGTAGAAATCGCGCCCGATAGCCCCTCTAGTTTGTGAAGCCGATCGCACAACATCATTGCGTGATCTCGATCGTTTAATCTCGATCACGGAAAAATATCCGGCTTAAAGCTTCAGGCTCAAAACTTCAGGGCCTAAAACTTTAGGGCCCGAGACCTCATTTACAGAACCTTTATCGATAGGTGGGAATTGCACGGTCGTCCTAACGGGTTTACGATATCTAGACTAGGTTTATCAAGCTCAAGTTTGCTTTACATTGGTTCATCACAACTTGTTTATCAACTTTTAACAAACTTTAGTCTGGGCTAAACCTGTCATGCTTACTAGTACCAGTTCTCAGCTAGATACTGCTCTAGCTGCACCTGTATCGACCAGGGAGCTGAACGTGACCTATTCAAATCATATTATTGGTGCTGCAATTTTCGACCTCAACGGCTTACCGAAAGAATATTTCACAACAAACGAAAGTTCTGATGTGAACTGGGTTCAAACCATTTTCCAGGCATTGGGACTGCAATCGCTGCTGCTGTCTTCCTTACAGCTTGAGGGCTTTCGCTATGTCGTGGTTCACGGGCGTGAATGTCGGGCGATCGTCATTAAACAAAAATCCTGTTATACCGCTATCTTATTCCGGCAGGTAAGCGAGGTTGCTTCCGAGATGTTTGTGAAATGGGCCCAGGAGTTTGAACCCGCCTCTCTGCGGTCTGATTCCCGCTTCAAGGTGATTTGATCTGTTCAGGGGTAATGCAGGATCGCCATACCATCCTGCAATTTCGAGCGAACTCCCATTGCCCATCCCTTGACGATCGCCGTTTCCTCTTTAACAATAGAGGTATAGTATTAAGTTTTGTGTATTTAAGCCATGACGAACCCCCAACCTTCCGTTACCCCCAAATTAGAAGAACCCAAGTTCGGTTTTAATTCCTACGCTGAACGGTTGAACGGTCGCGCGGCCATGATTGGCTTCGTTGCCACCCTAATCATTGAGTATGTGACGGGTCAGGGATTGTTGTCCTGGTTAGGACTGTATTAGTGGCATCAACAGTGAATTAGCAGGCGAAATTAGAGGTTCGACAAGGCTCCCCCTGATCGAGTGAGCCTTGTCGAACCTCTAAACGAGGGTGCAGTGAGGTGATGTAACTTTATGGATGGAACTGTGTTTTCGCTCCTCCAATTTCACCCTTTATGCAGCATCCATCCTTGCGGGGCGGGCATCTTGCCTGCCCTTTTATATTAGGGTGGCGTTCTGTAAGCGCATCCGATCGTCTCCCCAGGCAAACTGCTAACGCTCCGGTCTTGGTAGGGGCAAACTATTTTCCTACAGCCCCCCCTACTCTACAGCCTGCGATCGAGCTACCATTCTCTAATCCCCATTCCCCACTCCCGACTCCCCACTTCCCCATGCCCCATTCCCCAGCATCTACCTTGCAAAACTACATCAATGGTCAGTGGTGCACCTCCAGTGCCACTGAATACTCAGATGTCATCAATCCTGCTACCCTCGATCGCCTGGCTTCTGTGCCGCTTTCTCCAGCCACCGAAGTTGATCAAGCGGCTCAGGCTGCTGCTGTGGCGTTTCAATCCTGGCGACGGACTCCACCCACGAAGCGAGTCCAGTATCTCTTTCAGCTCAAGTTTTTGATGGAAGAACACTTCGAGGATTTAGCTCAGACCATTACCCTGGAGTGCGGCAAAACCCTGGATGAATCGCGGGGAGAACTGCGGCGGGCGATCGAGAATGTGGAAATCGCCTGCGGGATTCCCATGATGATGCAGGGAACCAACCTGGAGGATATTGCTGCGGGCATCGATGAATTTATGATCCGGCAGCCGTTGGGGGTAGCGGCGGTGATTGCGCCGTTTAACTTTCCAGGGATGATTCCGTTCTGGTTCATGCCCTACGCGCTGGCCTGTGGGAATACCTACATTGTCAAGCCCTCGGAGAAAGTGCCGCTGACCATGCAGAAAGTATTTCAACTGCTGGAGCAGGCTGGGTTTCCGCCGGGAGTAGTCAACCTGGTAAATGGTGCAAAGGAGGCAGTAGACGCAATTTTGGATCATCCATTGATTCGAGCCATTAGTTTTGTTGGTTCCACACCTGTAGCCCGCTATATCTACAGTCGCGCAGCGGCAAATGGTAAGCGGGTGCAGTGTCAGGGAGGGGCGAAAAATCCGGTGATCGTGCTGCCTGATGCGGACATGGAAATGACCACTCGAATTACGGCCGATAGTGCCTTTGGCTGTGCAGGTCAGCGTTGCCTGGCAGCCTCGATCGCAGTCACTGTGGGAGCAGCAAAACAGACCTATACAGAGGCGATCGCCCAGGCGGCAGAAACGCGCGTGGTGGGGTTTGGTCTGGATGAGGGAGTGCAGATGGGGCCGGTGATTACGTCCCAAAGTCGGCAACGCATTGAACAACTGATTCAGCAGGGAACTGAGTCAGGCGCAACGCTTTTAGTAGACGGTCGATCGCCTCAGATTCCCAATTACGAACGGGGTAATTTTGTGCGCCCCACGATTTTCCAAAATGTCGATCCCCAAAGCGAGATTGCGAAAACTGAAATTTTTGGCCCAGTGTTGAGCCTGATTCATCTGGATACGATCGATGAGGCGATTCAGTTCATCAACAGCGGCCAATACGGCAACATGGCCTGTTTATTCACCAACAGTGGCGCGGCGGCCCGGAAGTTTCGCTACGAGGCAGAAGTCGGCAACATTGGAATCAACATTGGAGTGGCGGCTCCAATGGCGTTTTTTCCCTTTAGCGGTTGGAAGGAAAGCTTTTTCGGTGATTTGCACGGGCAGGGTCAGCACGCGATCGAGTTCTTTACCCAAACGAAGGTGATTGTGGAGCGGTGGAGCCAGAAAGTGTGGTCGAGAACGTTTTAAGGATCGTTGACTGGGCGGGCAGGATGCCCACCCCACAAGATCAGAACCCCACAAGATCAAAACCCCATAAGATTTCCAGATTATTCAGTTCGCATTCCCAAGCATAGAAAGTTAATCACTGGAGTTCTGGGGGGGTAAGGAACGCGGATTAAATAAAATCGAAAATTTAATCTCCAGAAGGGGCGCACAGCAGTGCGCCCGTACAGAAAAAATCGGAGTTATTTAATTTGCGTCCCTAAGTATCTTGCCTGTTTAACGAAGCCTACAGAAGTCTTGAATCGCTTGCCAGAGGTCAGATTGGACGTTTGCCAGACTATGATCGCTGGGAAGTTCGATCAGCTTGACCCAGGGACGGTGGGCAGCAAAGGCTCGGCTGGCTTGCACCGGGATCACCTCGTCCTGTTCTCCATGCAAAATTAGGGTCGGAACCGGGCGTTGGATCTCAGCTTCATCGTACTGAGCCAGATCGGTGACAAAGCCATAGTCGATCGCCATCGGTTTGGCTTCCCCGTAGTGGTAGGTGACGAGTGATTGCTCTGACTGCCACTGCTGCATTTGGGCTGCTCCCAGTTTTGGTTCCCAGTGGGCTAAAAACTGGAAGGCGGGGGCCAATAGAATCAGGCGATCGATCTGGGGATTCCTTTCTCCCAACCAGGCTGCCGTCAATCCGCCAAAGCTAGAACCCATTAATGTGATGGGTGGGTGGGTCGGAAGTAAATCCTCAACCTGATGAATCTGGCGAGATAGGGTGAGGTGATAAAAGTCTCCCTGGTTTAAGTCGGGGATCGTGAGCGAGATCCCCAATGCCTGGAAGCGATCGGCGAAATACTGAGCCTTGGCAGATCGAGGACTTGAAGCAAATCCATGTAAGTAAAGGTAAGGGGCTATTGGTAAAATCATGACCAATCAAACCTGAATTACTATGTCTTCCTCACTTCGCCCCCTGATCGCTCAACCCATTACGGCTGAGGCTTTTCGCCCCTATGGACAGGTTATTTTTGCTAGCCCAGACGGAAAACCTTACGATTCAGACGATGCGCAACTTCACTTAAACCAGGGAACTCCCCGCTTTTACATCATGCAGTTGCAGAACCGGGGCAAGCAGTTTTCCCACATCACCCGCCATCAAAAGTGTACCCAGTGTTTGGGTGCGCTGGCGGATCAACCGTGGCTCATTGCAGTTGCGCCACCGGGTGAGTCCTCCCACCCTGCCCTGGAGGCGATCGTTGCCTTTCAGATTCCCGGAAACTGCTTCATCAAGCTCAATGTCGGCACCTGGCACGCTGGCCCCTACTTCGATCATGCAGTGGTGGAGTTTTACAACCTGGAACTGGCAGATACCAACATCACGGATCACGATACTTGCAATCTGCGGACAGTGTATGGCGTTCACTTTGAGCTAATTGAGCCAAAACAATAGGAGGATCTCAATACAGATCCTCCCGATATAACAATATATGAATCAATTCATCCATCAAGAAGTTGATGGGTAGAACCATTGATTAACCCGATTAAATGAACTAGCTCCTGTCTAGACGGTTTGCCCTCAAGGTAGCTTTTAAGGCGATGAGCAACACTGACACCATTGATTTCAACATCAACAGCCCCATTGATCTCCATCACCATATTGACGAGTTTAATCAACGTACGCTGGCTGGGAATTTCCCCGATTAAAACTACAACTGCTCCCCGCTGCTTGATCCGCAAGTTACCAAGCTCGTCAGGGGCAAAGTTTTGCTCAACTGCCAGAGCGACCCGCTTTGCTAAACCTCTATGATCATACTCCCCGAACAACCCGATTCGTTCTGGGGGAATGGACTTGAATAGTGGAGTAAAGGTAGACTGACCCATCGATCACCCTTCGTTCTCTATAAACCAACTGAATGAAAGTTGTAGCTGCACCCTTTTGAAACTCAGGCTCCACCGATCGAAACAATGCATGAAATACACAAATCTTTCATGGAGCTGTACCGTAAGATTCGATGAATACTTGTTAAGCCTCTATGAAGATTACAGACACTCTAGCATAAAAATCTGTCGTAGATACTACATAAAACCACTGGATACGGAGAAACGATGGTTTATGGCTGCTTGAGTGATTTTGCCTGATGCTTACAATTAAGTTCCGCAAAACCTTATGGAGTCAGCATTTTCTAAAAATGCCCCAAGCAAGCTGCCGTTATTCACAGCAACTTATTCAAAAACGGCTACAGACGCTCGCTGTAGCAAACTCTACCAGTATCTTCACAGTTCCCTTGAATTCCGCGAATCAGCTTTCAATTCGGATCTGGCCCAGAGGTCACCTCTAAAGGGCCCATCCGTAAACTCATCCTGGCTGCTGACTAGTCGCTAGAGAAGTCGCTCAGGGAACCGCCAAGGGAGGCTCAGGGAACCGCCAAGGGAGGCTCACCTACCTAGAAGGACGATCGCTAACTGTGAATAGTTCCATCCGGCATAATTAACCCTGACAACTTGGCCCCTGTTAACTTCACCATCAGGCGATCAGACACACCGATCCGTGCTCCGCTTAAGTCGGCTCCGCTCAAGTCGGCTCCGCTCAGGTCAGCACCAATCAAGTTCGCCCCTTGCAGGTTGGCGTTCTTTAAATTTGCTTCCAACAGGTTGGCTCGGAACAGGTTTGCTCCAGCCAGATTTGCTCTAGCCAAGTTTACTCGGTGCAAAAACGCATCACTGAGATTTGCATTACTCAGGTTAGCATCACTCAGGTTGCGTCCCGACAGGTCTTTTTCTCGCAGATCAGACCCACTCAAATTTATACCACTTAGATCTTTGGAATTGTTCCAGGTGCGACAGTAGTTTTTTTCGGAAGAGTCGTGATCGGCACGAGGAGACTGGTGGGATCGAGAGTAGGAATGATTGGGGGGAGATGAGGATTTGGGCGGGGAGGAAGGGGGACGAGGAGGTTGATAGTAATGGTAGCGGGGCGGGACTGTATGTCCCGACGCAGAGGGGCGGGGGGGCGGCGCGGGGGAGGGCGAAGGCGAGGAGGAGGGGGGTGGGGAGGAGGAGGGGGGTGGGGAGGGAGAGCGGGGCGGCGCGGTGTAGGGACGGCTCTGAGCGCGATGCTGCGTCCAGGGCTGATACCCATGCTTTTGCCCGTTGTTCTGCCCGTTGTTCTGCCCGTTGTTCTGCCCGTTCTGCCCGTTCTGAGAGCGGTTTTGCTGATGCTGGCGCAGGTGCTCTCTGGCCTGGTTCAGCTCCTTCAGCTTGGCCTGAGCTTTTTCCTGGAGGCGCGGATTATCCTTGGGCAGGCGATCGGGATGCCAAACAAACGCCAAGTCCCGGTAGGCCTGGTTCACATCATCTAACGATGCGCCAGGCTCCAGTCCCAGTATTCGATAGTACCGCTCTAAATCACTCATCTAAAATCAACGCCACGTTGTTGGACTTTCTTAAAATCATTACAAACACGTTGCTGCCGCTTCAGCCAAAACGATCGAACCACGGGAAAGTCGTGATGAGTGCAAGTAGGATCCAGTTAGGTGACTGGAGATTGGGCAGCAAGAACTGTTGAGTTGAACAGTGTTTCACCTGGGGAAGATGATCAAAAGCAATTGGCTAAATTACTCTTATTCTACAGAGCCGATCGCTGAATCGATAAATTGCAATGGGAGTTCGTGTGCTGAGGAGATTGAGAAATGCTTAAAAATGTAGAAGTTCTGCCCGATAAAGCGGCATTAGTCCAGCGATCGTTGGAGTTGGTTCTGGAGCGACTTCAGACTGCGATTCAGGAGCGGGGTATGGCCTCGATCGCCCTTTCAGGGGGAAGTACCCCCAAGCCGCTGTTTGAAGCCCTGGCAGAGCAGGATTTACCCTGGGATCGCCTGCATATTTTCTGGGGAGATGAACGTTATGTTCCCCCAGACCATCCAGACAGCAATGAGGGAATGGCTCGTGTTGCCTGGCTCAACAAAGTCCCGATTCCACCCGGTAATATTCATCCCATGCCCACCGATGAGCCAGATCCAGCCCTTGCTGCCCAACGCCATGAGCAAGAAATTCAGCAACTGTTCCAGACAACACCAGGAGAGTTTCCCGCCCTGGATGTGATCCTGCTGGGCATGGGGGATGATGGACACACCGCTTCCCTATTTCCCCATACCGAGGCATTGCAGGTGCGCGATCGGCTGATTACAGTCGGGAATAAAGACGGTCAGCCCCGCATTACCTTTACAGCTCCACTCATCAATCATGCTCGATGCGTGATTTTTATGGTGGCAGGGAGTAATAAACGCCCAGCCCTGTCTCAGGTCTTTGCTGCCGAGGCAGATGCCATGCATTATCCTTCTCGTTTAATCCAACCGCAGGGGGAACTTTGGTGGTTGCTGGATCAGGCGGCTGGAGACGGAATTGTCTAGGAGCAGGGGTGATCTGGGATTGCGGGTGGAGTCATCTCTCTTAAGGATCGTGGATTAAATAACCTGTCCACCGTTCTGCTTATCTAACCAGGCGGGCAAGATGCCCACCCCACAAGTCATAGTGCGGACAAGATGCCCACTCCACAAGAGTTACAGCGAGCGGGATAGAGAGTTGTCGATGGGTAAAACGGGCCCAGGCTTCATACGAAATGGTAGGGGGGCAGGGCATCCCCCAGGCTGATCTGCCAGTAGGACGATCGCATCTGCCATTCCTGTACCTGGGTTTTGAGCTGGGACTCATGGCGGCGATCGTCCAAAAGATAGATGCGCTCGATTCCGTCGGTAGCTCCAGTCTGCACCACATTGGGGTAGGACTGACTAATAAACTGCTTTAAGGTTTCCAGTTCTAACTGCTGACCCGTTTGCCATTCCGTTTGATGTTGGTATTGCTGCTTTTTAGCCAGAAAATACGATCGTCCTTTTAATTCTGAAGAAACAACGGCATCGGGCAGTGAAACTGGCTTTAGTTTTAATAGGTATTCTGCTTGCCCAAAGAGGTGCTCCAACTTTTCTAAGTATTCAGCACTGTGGCTACCTAAATGCTCTACAAGTCCCTGCCGTGAGACGAAGCAGGTTCCAAAGCGTAAGGGGAGAACTGGAGTTTGCTCAAACACCTCGCGGATCACCTGGTCATGGTACAAAACCGCCCGCATCAGCACATCATCACTCGTTTGCAGGAACTCTAACGATAAATCGGGTTCTACTAGTGCCGCCAGTTGGTTAACTATTATGAGCTGAAGGGAGCCTGAAATCCCTTCAGGGAGGTCTAAACCGTTGGAAATGGGTAGAAATGCATAGGTGTACATTGTTGGATTGGGGGTTAATAGAGCAAAAGCAGTCTCAACACCTTTCTCTATTCTGCAAAAAGAAAGCAATATAAGGAATTGCCCAGCCTCCCATCGTTAAATGGATTCCAGAACTGGGCAATTGATTAACGCAAAGGTTCAGATACAAGGATCGACGGTCAAACACCAGGGATCGGAGACAGGAAAACCCAATAATGGTTTGGATCACAGATATCTAGGCTCGATCGCCGATCTTAGACTTCCAACTACCGATGTCCCATTGCCGAGGCTGCCTCTTCAACGGAGTGATCTTGAGCCGTCTTAGCGTGTTTTCCATTGGTATGCCCATTGCCATTACGCGGTTGAATCACACCAAATCCGCCATGATTGCGTTCATAGATTACGTTGATTTCACCTGTCTCAACATTGCGAAACATATAGAAATCATGATCAACCAGTTCCAACTGCTCCAGTGCTTCGTCGATGGTCATGGGCGGCATCGCAAAGTACTTCATCCGCACCACATCGGAGGGTAATTCAGGGGCGCGATCCTGAACTAAGTTAGGAGCGACAGGTTCCTGGGGCAGCACTTCAGGCGTTCTGACGGAAGCATGCAGTTGTTTCTCCCGCCGCTTCTCTTTATATTTCCGCAATTGGCGCGCAATCTTGTTAGACACAAGATCAATGCTGGCATAGAGGTTTTCGCTGCTCTCTTCAGCCCGAACAACGGTTCCGTTGGCATAGATTGTCACTTCAGCCGTTTGCTTGGGGTTTATCCGGGGATTGCGAGCAACCGACAAATGAACATCAACTTCTGTGGTTAAGGTTTGAAAATGACTAACGGCCTTTTCGATTTTTTGATGTACATACTCACGGATTGCATCGGTAATCTCAATGTTTTTGCCCTGGATAACAAGCTTCATAGTTAAGCTTCCTCCCCTAAAAACTTGGGTGTGTCCCCTAACATTTGGGGTTATATCTTCACCCTAGCACCTTGTATTTTGTACGACAGACTCGTTTAAAATGTTTTGCATCCGTTGATAATTCTTGACCAGAACTAGCCCCATTAGGTAACAATTTACGTTGATCCACGCTTGATCTGTGGGAAAAGGAATGAGTTAAGCTAAATAGTTGGGGGTGAAAATCGATCGCTTCACGTCGCTGTTTATTTTATGCTCCGGGACTTGTTTCCTATCGCGTTGCCTGGGACTGGCAGCGATCGCTAGTGGCGGCCCGTCGGACTCAACCCCACCTGGAGGATGTACTGATTCTGCTAGAGCATCCCCCGGTTTACACCCTGGGACAAGGTAGCCGTTTAGACTTTCTTAAGTTTGTTCCCGAACAGTCTCCCTATGAGCTACACCGAATTGAGCGCGGTGGGGAGGTCACTTATCACTGTCCAGGGCAGTTGGTTGGCTATCCCATTCTCAATTTGCGCTACTACCAGCAGGATTTGCACTGGTATCTGCGGCAACTTGAGGAGGTCGTGATTCGAGTCTTGGCTCTGTACGGACTGGAAGGAGAGCGCATTGCAGGACTGACGGGAGTTTGGGTGGCAGGATATAAAGTGGCTGCGATCGGCATTAAGGTGAGTCGCTGGATTACAATGCATGGATTTGCCTTAAATGTATGTCCAGAGTTAGCCGGGTTTCAGCAAATCGTACCCTGTGGAATTGCCGATAAACCCGTTGGTAGTCTGGCCCAATTTATTCCTGATGTGAATCTAGAAACAGTGCGCCATCAGCTCATGCACTGCTTTGCTGAGGTATTTCAAGTCCACCTGGTTGAAATGGAAGGGCCACCCGTTGATGCTGTTGCAGTCAGGGGCTTTGATGCCTGAATCTAGATCAGCTTGGCAATCTAAAATGAGCTTCACGGTTTTTCGTACAGATTTTTCGTACGGGTTTTTCGTACAGGTTTCTCATACAGGCTAAAAGATATCGCTTGACTGATTAGTTTCTTTAATGTTCTATTTTTGACCGATCTACAGATTCAGGGATTTACGAGGAATTGACGTTGCTGATGATGAATCTTCAAATTCCGCCCTCAACCGCATCAAGTTTTGATGTGCTTTTAATCACCTGCACCTACCCGCAAAAATACTGTATATACTCGTAATTATCAGGGTGCTGATGAGGAATTGTATCGGTTGTTTCGCTCAATTAAACCGCAAAAGCTTTACGATGCACTCACTACGCTTAAACACGTAAATGAAGGGTTCAAGCGAACCTCGTACTTGCTTTATTGGTTTTATTCGTATGAAAGCAGCCCCCAGTGATTCTCGATCGCTTGAAACAGATCGCTATACTAATGCCCCGCACCACTACATAGATAAACTGCTGCGGAATGATGAACGAATGCAAAGTGTAACCACTGATGCCCCTTCCGAAGGTTGCCTTCCCAGTCATACGGCGACATTGATACCTTTGCGCAATCGAGATCTGGAAACCCTCTCTGAGTTATTTACCCTGGATGAAATTGAAGCGATCGAGGCAGATATTTTGTGTAACCTCACCCGTCGGTTGCCGGAACCCTGCTGGGAGGATAATCCGTTTGACTTTTTGCAGGACTATCTGTAACCTTGCCGTGGGTCATTCAGGTTCGCATTGCAGTTTGTATTAGTTAGGGTTTTCCAAGGATCTGTGGAAAACTCCCGGAAAGTCTGTGGAAAACTCAGGTTTGCCTGTGGAAAACTTGAGGATCAGGGCGATCGTTACTGCAAGGCTCATTGCGAGACTCACCGTCCCATTTGCCGCTTCAGGTCTTCCAGTTCCTCATCGGTTTCCCATCGTCTGAAGGTTTGTTCTAACGGATCCGCTGAAGTGGAATAGCCGAAGCCCCGGTTCCAACCTGTGGTTTGCCACTGCTGTTCTGTTTGAGCCTGATAACTGGACTGAGCCGCCGCTGCATGAGCCTCTGCTACTTTCGCTTTTACCTCTTGGCGACGAGCCTGAATCTGTCGTTGCAGCTCAATGGTTTGCTGAATTCGCTGTTTTACCATCTCCATCTGTCCCCAGAGTTGGTTCCCCTGACGCAGGAGTGCCGCTTCCCGTTCTTCCGCAGGTTGAGCCAGATCTAGCCGTTGGGCTGCCTTTGCCTTCTCGACCCGAACATGCCAACGCTGGACTTCCTGCGCAGTCGATAAAATTTCATCCTGTAACCGCTTCTCTCGCAGACGTAAATCACCCAGCAGCTTAATTGTTTCCTGCTCCTGATCCCGCAATTGCTCTTCTAAAGCCTGTAACTCCAGGTGCGGATTGTTTCGCAGAAATTCTTCCAGTCGGGTTTCCAGGAAGGTGCTAAAGTCTTCAAACAAGCCCATTACAGGCACTCCTGTTCAAGGTACGCCGCTCCTATCCTAGCAAGGGAAGGGGGGAGTGGGGAGGAGGGAGGAGAGAGGAGAGAGGAGGGAGGAGAGAGGAGAGAGGACTGTTGCTTGAGGCAGAAGGGGAGGGAAGCCCGGATTAGAATGGGAGTAGGGAGCGGAGGCGTTTCCTGTTTGATGTTTTGGGATAAGAGATTTAGATTCAGGAGAGTGGGCTGCTTTATGAATCGCGTGTGGACTCGGTTGGTGCGATCGCCCCAGGGAAGAGAACCAATTTCTCGGTTTATTTTGACGGCTGGACTGGTGGACGCTGTGATTGGCGGCGTGGGCGGGCATTGGTCACTGCTGGCGGTGGGATTGAGTGCAGTGAGTGTGGCGATCGGGTTACGTTGGCGATCAAGACGATCGAGGTTCGAGCCGATTCAGCCGAGAGAAAAACCTCCCACACGGTATCTGACAGCTCAGTCGTCACGGACAATGTTGCCAACGTTAACATCATCCCGCCACAAGAGGTAGAGGCACATCGCAACGCGCCCGCACAAGGCATAGGGTAGGGGCGCATTGCATACGCTCGTGCAAAGAGAAAGGAGTGGATAGTGACGGCAACATCGATTAAGCATTGGTTGAAAATTGGTGAGGTGTCGGCAATGAGTGGTCTGCCGATCAAGACCATTCGCTATTACGAAGAAATTGGCTTGCTGAAACCAACCGTAGAACGATCGCAGTCAGGCTATCGGTTGTTTACGCCGGATGTGCTGAATCGGCTGGCCTTTATCAAACGATCGCAATCCCTGGGGCTTAGTCTGGATGAAATACAGCAAATTCTGGTGGTACATGATCAGGGAAATTTGCCCTGTGGCGAGGTGAAGCAGCACCTGGAAGCAAAGGTTAGTGAGATTAATCAGCAGATCGAGGCGTTATTGACGCTCAAATCGGAGCTACAGGGAATTCTTTCGGGCTGGCAAGATCACCCCTCACCAGAGTTGGTGAATCATACGATTTGTCCGAATTTGCAGGGAAGTGGGGAGTCGGGAGTCGGGAGTCGGGAGTCGGGAGCATCCCATTTATAGAAAATCGATTGCCGTAGCGCAGGCAGCGAGATATTTGTTACTCCCTACTGCAAGTTTGGAATAATTTGAGTTTCTACTCTACCGCCACTAACGACGATCGTTTGATCCTGCAATTTGCCAACGGCTCTGGGCCCACGCAGGGTGGTGGGGGGATCGGGTTGGGTGTAGACGACGTTACCTTCGGCATCCACTTGTTGGGAGGCGATATTCCAGGTGAGGCGATCGGAGGTTAGTAAACTCTGGTCATCCAGTCCACTGGCGCGAACATTACCCGTGAAGTAGGCAATTTGAGGGTCGTACTCGATCCTGCCCTGGTTGGCAGTCATGATGATATTTTCTTCTCGCTGGAAGGCGGTAATGGGCTGATCGGAAATCAGGGTTTGCTGATCAATATTCCAGAGGAAGGCATCGCCCGACAGTTGTAGAGGCGGATCCGCTAAAGTCAGGATGGCCGTCTGCATCAGCCGAATTGTTTTAGCCTGAAGATTGACTTCAGCGGCATTACCGTTTGCCTGATTTGTCACCTGCTCTCCTTCAAATTGCTGCACCTGGACTGGACGTTCGCTGATCACCATTTCCTCATCCAGTTTCCAGATCAACCGTTCCCCTTGCAGTCGCAGTTTTGGCTCCTCTTCAGTAAATGCTTCGATCGGTGCGCCGAAGAGTTCAATCTGGCGATCTTCATTGGTTGCTCTAGCTTCAATGGCGGTGAATCGGAGTTGGGGATGGGTTCCGGTTAAGTTGCCTTTTACAATCAGCAGATCTTCGTAGGGTTGCCATTCCATTTCATCGCCCCTTAAAACTGCTCCGCTTTCGATGTCAGTCGCAACGACATTGCCTCGCATAAAAATCCGATTGCCATCTCGCCGGATTTCACCCTTTTCCGCCTGAATCTGGTAAACCGCTTTGCCCCCCTGATAGAGTTCACCATCAGGGTTGATAATATCGGCATTGCGCTGATCAGGGCTGTAGACGGCCTGTTCTGCATCGACCTTCCACAGCAGTTCCCCATTTTCATCCACCTGCTCCAGGGTAATATTGTTGAACACCAAATTGGAGTCAACTTCATCCGCTGCAGAGCTACTCTCTGCTAAACGATCGGCTCCTCGCCCCTCAGGACGACAGCCTACTCCTGTGATTAACAGACTAACCAGCACCACTGGCAGCGCGATCGACCTTATCCAGCCCATTTTCTTCACCCCGTTGACTCTCTGCCAACGCCATTGATGGTTGATATTAGATACCGATTGATATTACTCGATTATCCGGTGTGATGCTTCCCGTCGGTTGACTACACCTGAATTGGGATCATCTGAAACGGAATCCAAAAGTGATATAAAGGCGATTCCTCCAAAAGTCATCCTGTAGCGTTAGACGGATATCCTCCCTTTTGCTTCCCACGATCACTCCTCTACATCCAATATAATGAAAATTAGAAAATGTAAATATTTGTAAAAATACCTCATGACACAACAGAGCTTAAAGCAGATCGCAGTCCAACTGGAAAGTGAAGATACCAAAGATCGAATGCTGGCCCTGGCTTCTTTGCGGAATGTTCCAGCAGAAGATGCAGTGCCTCTAATTAAGAAAGTTCTGGATGATGAGAGCCTTCAGATTCGATCGATGGCAGTTTTTGCGTTAGGACTGAAGCCGACAGAGGACTGCTATCCCATCCTGGTGAAGCTGTTGGAAACCGATCCGGACTATGGGATTCGAGCTGATGCAGCAGGTGCTTTAGGATATCTAGAAGATTTACGGGCCTTTGAACCCCTGGTTCGAGCCTTTTACGAAGATACAGATTGGCTGGTTCGCTTCAGTGCGGCGGTTGCCTTAGGGAATTTGAAGGATCAGCGGGCCCACGATGTGTTGGTTCAGGCACTGGATAGTGAAGAAGTCGTCCTTCATCAAGCGGCCATTGCAGCGATCGGTGAGATTCGGGATGTAACAGCAATAGACCATATCCTGCGGTTTGCTCAGTCGTCCGATTGGCTGGTGAGGCAGCGGTTGGCTGAAGCTCTAGGTCATTTGCCGACAACCAAGAGTGTGTCTGCTCTGAAGTACCTGGAGAAAGACAGCCATCCCCATGTATCGGCAGCAGCAACGATTTCATTGCAGCGATTAGCGGAGAGTGGAGAGGCGATCGAAGGCTAACTTGTTGATTTTTTGTAACGGTGAGAGCAGACTGACGTAGTCATTTAATATCCTGTATTGGGATATTCAGTATCAGGATATTACGATTCCTTCCAGTCGAGGGAATCAGCATGACTTCATCTGTTTTCACAGAGCAATACGGAAGATGTCGGGAACTGCTTGTTCAGTATCGTCAAGCGAAATCAATGACTCAGGTACAACTTGCAGAGGCATTGAACCGTCCGCAATCTTTCGTATCCAAGTACGAGAGTGGTGAACGTAGACTTGACCTCGTTGAATACCTCGAAATTGCAAATGCCCTTCAATTTGACCCATGTGAGTTGATCAGGCTAATCAGCAACGAGGTCTTGTCAGAACCGACCATCATGGATGAGTGGGAAGTTACCGCTCAAGAGTTAACAATTCTTGTACGGGAAAATCCAAGTCTTCGAGGCATGCTGTTTGGCTACGTGGCAGAACTCAAGCTTCGGGAAATTGTTTCTGCTTTTCCAGGAATCAGGGCGATCAAGAAGTTCGACGACCACGATAGGAAGAAAAAAGGCGATTTACACATCATCTATCACCATCGTGCTTTTAATGTGGAGTCCAAATCCTTACAAACTAGCCAGATTAAATTTGATGCGGAAAATCAAACTTGGTCAGGCAAAGCTCAAGTAGATGCGAGTGACAGCCGTATCGTTACATTGCCCAGTGGCCGGACTTTGAAGACAACCCTTTTGTTACGGGGTGAATTCGACATCCTCGCTGTCAATTGCTACGAATTCAACCAGACATGGCATTTCCAGTTTGCCCGAAACCGAGATTTACCCTGTTCCTCCTACAAGAAATATAGTCCAGAGGAGCAAGATGCTTTGATATCAAGCCTAATTCCAGTCACTTGGCCACCTCGATCACCTTTTCATAGTGACCTGAGGGTATTACTGGATGAAATGTTAGAAGCTGGTGAAGGCTCTGATCCTTCAGAAATTGGCTTGGATTGCTAAGCTGAAGCCTAGTTCTTTTTGACAAAAACCAAAAAGTAGGAATGGTTCTTCCTAGCATGAACTTGCCTTTTTAATCTGCTGACTGAAGGCTTATTTGTTCTTACCACTACAAACAAATCTTTTGTGTAATAACCATTCTTTTCGTACTCATTGATGATTTCAACGTGAGTAAGCCATTGCTTTCCAGCACTCACCTCATCCTGGCACTTCACAATCAATACTCCGTTTTTCTTTAAAACTCTATAGGCTTCAATTCCGGCTTTGAAGTACATATCTGTAACAGCAGCATGCCATTTCTTAGTGCCCGTATTTTCGGTATCGCCGTTAACCTCATTACCATTGGAGTACGCCTTTGAAAAAGCCGAATGCGTTCCAGAACCAGCTTTTTGCGAGTTCTCCCTTCTATAAAACCCTTCCATGTAGGGAGGGTCTAAAACGACGCAATCAATAGATTCGTTTTCATAAGGCAAATTGCGGCAATCAACTCCTGTAGAGATATCCGTTGCCAGCACTTTGTACTGACAGCTTGGGACATTTCGCCAAAACACACCCTTACCCCAAGTGACATCTGCAACAACTGCTCCATCAGGCACATAAAGCTCAAGGATTTTCGGGAAAACTTCTGCATTGCCCGCTGAATATGCCGACATCACTAGATCTGAGGTTGTTTCACCTCCTTGCTGCCGTTTTCTTACAGAAGCATCGTCGTCAGATTCCCAGATTGATGGCTGTAGGTATCGCATGATCCAAGTTGTGTTTGTTTGCCCCACTCAATTTTGCCCTTTTTACTCCCCCCTCGCAGCAGCAAAAATTCTGGCAGCCTCTGGTGAACCGACAAACCGCCAGTGCCAGGGTTCAAAGTCAATGCCCTGAGGGTTATTGAGGGGAAAAGATAGCTCAAAGCCAAATTCATGGGCGTGAACCTGCATCCACTGAAACGCTGGGGTCTGTTCAAAGGCATAGAAACCCAGACCAGACCCATCTGTTACATCGATCGCATACCCGGTATGATGTTCGCTATATCCAGGGGGGGCAACAAACTTTGCCGCTTCCTCCACTGACCCCACCACTCCAGTTCGGTCTTCAAAGAGTCGCTGTTGGGTGGTTAAATCGCGGAAGCCAGAGACTAGAACAATCCAAACGCTATCCGATCGGGCCGCATTGATCATCGCCTCCAGGGCAGCAGCGGCATCCGGGTGTAACGTTTCACCGGAACGACTGGCGTAGGGATAGGGCGAGGCCTGGTTGGGAAAAGGGATGAGGGAGGGCAGATCCGCTTTCGGGTAAGGGAGATGACCGAAATGGGCAGCCAGGGTAGCAGCATGGCTCCAGAGGGACGGTTGAGTCAGTCCGACGGTGGCGCGGGGCAGGGCATCGGTCTGGGAACCGGTAGATAGAGGCGCAAAGGACTGGATGGTTTGAACCATTGACTCACCCCATACATGCAGGACGGAAGATCGCGATACCTGGGCAACGGCGATCGGCATGAGGGCAGTCAGAATTCCCAATATCCAACTCACTACCCAAATAAGCCAAATTCGTTGTCGCCACGGTGCTGGAATAACTAGAAACCTGGCTCGTGTGGCTCTGTCGTTCTGACCTCCACCGATCTTCATAGACTTGGAAGAATTTGACCGATCGGGGCGATCGCGCTTCTGCTTTGAGGGATTTACCCAGATTTTGACTGATTTAGACGAACCATAGCTAGACGAACGATGGCTAGACGAACGATGAGATGAATCGGGCTTCTGTGTCACGCCGCATTGACTCTCCACATTGTAAAGCAGCAAGCAAACAAACAAGCAAATAAACGAACTCCCAGACGTAAGTATAAGCAACAATTACAATTCTTGATGGGTATCAGTGGACGCTTTGCTCCCATCCTGAGGGAATGGCCCTCAAGCCAGGCTGAATGAATTTTCCTGCTATGGTTTTTCGATGCTTTGCGATACTTTCCGATTTAGATTTCACGACTACAATGATCACAAAATGACTGGATGACCTAACCACCTATAGGAATAATAGAGACAGATTGATGCTGAAAAATTTGTACATTACAGCGATCGAACCGGGAAGTGGTAAGTCACTGATTGTCCTTGGCATCATGGAACTGTTATCAAAGCGAGTGAAGAAGCTGGGATTTTTTCGTCCCGTCATTCACGATGGCGATTGTCCGGACAATGATATTCAACTGATCCGCAGCCGTTATCAGTTGGACTGTGACTATGCCTCCCAATACGCGCTCACCCATCAGGAAGCCCAACAACTGGTTGCGGCTGGTCAATTTGATGAATTACTCAAGCGGGTGGTGGAAACCTACAAAAAGCTGGAGCGATCGTGTGATTTTGTGGTTTGTGAAGGCATTAATCCCACCGATATTGATCCAGCTTACGTGGATAACTTCGATACACAGGTGGCCAACCATTTAGCCGCTCCTTTAGTCATTGTGGTGAATGGATTTGAAAAAACGCTGGATGAAATTTTGGCCACGGTACGAGCCGAGCGGGAAACCTTTCTGGGGGAAGGATGTGCGATGGTTGCAACGATGATTAATCGCGTGGCTTCAGATCGGGTTGAGAACGTTTCTGAGGCATTAAAAAATTTATGGAATTATCCCGATCCAGTCTTTGTTTTACCGGAAGAAGAACTTCTGAGCAAACCGACGATCGCAGAAGTGGTAGAGAATCTAAACGCAACGCTGATCTATGGAGAAGAGGAGCAATTTCGCCGTGAAGTTTTGAGCATTAAAGCAGTCTCAATGCAAATTCCCAACTTTCTGGATCACCTTCAGGAGGGGGGATTGGTGATTACGGGGGGCGATCGGGCAGATGTTGTGCTGGGCTGTTTTGCCTCAACGCTGTCTGAACAGTATCCCACGATCGCAGGCATGATTCTGACGGGCGGATTGGATCTGGCACCGCAGATCAAAAAGCTCATTGATGGCATCAATCGCTGGACTTTTCCCCTATTCAGCGTTCAGACCGATACCTATGAAACGGCGACAAAGGTCTACGCCCTCCGAGGGGAAATTACGCCAGACAACGATCGCAAAATTGCCTCTGCCCTGGGAGTGTTTGAATCGAACGTTGATTTAACCAAACTTCAGGAGCGAATTGCCATTGCCCGATCGACCCGCATTACGCCCATCATGTTTGAGTATGAACTGATTGAACGGGCCCGATCGAACAAACAGCATATTGTATTGCCGGAGGGAACGGAGGAGCGGATCTTAAGGGCGAGCGAAATCCTGTTGCGGCGCGGAGTTGTGGAGCTAACGCTGCTGGGCAATGAGCAAATTATCCGTGAAAAGATTGCGGCTCTGGCTCTGAATTTGGATGGAGTGAACATTGTTGATCCCCTTCAGTCTGCCTGGCTGGAGGACTATGCAGCCACCTATTTCGCTTTGCGCAAACACAAGGGAATCACGGAGGATTTTGCCCATGATGTGATGCACGATGCCAGCTACTTCGGCACAATGATGGTCTACAAAGATCTGGCGGATGGGATGGTATCCGGTTCCGTTCATACGACAGCCCATACCATTCGTCCTGCTTTTGAATTTATTCGCACCACCCCTGATGTCTCGATCGTCTCCAGCGTGTTTTTGATGTGTCTGGACGATCGGGTGTTGGTGTATGGAGATTGTGCGGTCAATCCCAATCCCAACCCCCAGGAGTTGGCTGATATTGCCATCAGTTCGGCGGCCACTGCGAAAACCTTCGGCATTGATCCGTTGATTGCCATGCTGTCCTACTCCACCGGAGAATCGGGGAAAGGGGCAGATGTAGATAAGGTAAAAGAGGCAACTCATCTGGCCCGTCAGCTTCGTCCAGATCTAAAAATTGAAGGGCCCATTCAGTATGATGCCGCGATTGATGAGAGTGTGGCTCAAACGAAACTGCCGGATAGCCAGGTAGCAGGACGGGCAACGGTATTTATTTTTCCTGATCTGAATACGGGAAATAATACTTATAAAGCAGTTCAGCGATCGGCAAATGCAGTTGCGATCGGCCCCATTTTGCAGGGACTCAAGAAACCTGTTAATGATCTCAGTCGGGGCTGTACTGTAACCGATATTGTGAACACAGTAGCGATTACGGCGATCCAGGCGCAGGCCCTTAAACAAGGTTAGGAAAAACTCGTTAAGAGAAAATGGTGTAGAGCGTCAGAGAGAATACCTTGAGGAGAAGGTAGTCAAGTAATGGGCTAATGTATCTCTGCGTTCTACACCAAGCTTTGCATACTTTTTGTCATGAAGACTGAATGTCATGAAGACCGAAAGGCAGTTTCCCTATGCTGATCTGGTGCTCATCTAAAATTACGATGCTGTAGTGCATAGGTAGATTGGACTCGATGAACAGACTTCATCGCCTGGTGATGGGCCGATCGCTCCATTGATTCAGTACACTGATCCAAAACTGAGTCTGCATGAATGGAACGTGACTCAAAAGATGGCTCAGGACGGGGTTGAAACGTTGGAAAATGAATGTAAAACATGGCCGGTATTCTCTGAGGTGAATGACAGGGCCAGCCAATTCGATCGCAACTAAACGAAAGCTTCGGTCGGCAGGCTGGCGATGGAAAAATTATTAAGCATTTTATTGTGCATCATTCGTATCGCCATTACCTCCTCAGATTGGGTTGAATTCGGTAGCCTGATCGTAGGGGACGGGCAGTTCATCGTACTTCACCCAATGTGCTCATCCGATCGGGTGAACGACTGAATTGCCTAATTGTAAACTTCCAGTTCAGCAATCTTTCGATCGCACTTCACTGTTTCATGTTTAACTTCATTGTAGAGATCAATCAGATTTGCCTGAAGTTCCTGCTGGGTTTCGGCTTGAGTCCAGTAGTCGGGATAATCTTCTAAATACCCTAGCCAGAGATTTTCATCCTGCCAATAGATGTATTTTTTCCGTTGCGCCATCATTTGTAATGCAGCCTATGGTTGGGAGAAATGAAAGGGTTTCTGCTCTTAGTTTAACGCAATGTAGTTCAAATGTACTAATTCATTCGCGGCAAAATGGGGTACTCTCCAAACGGGTCTGCGTGGAGAAAGTGGGTGAAAGTTGCGTTACTTACGTTAATCATCGGTGGGATGATCAGCCTCTTGCTGCTGGAGTTGGGCTTGCGCTGGCGATTTGGCTTCGGCAATCCTCTGCTGTATGTAGCGGATTCTGAAATTGGGTACTTGCTGGCTCCCCGGCAGCGAACTCGGCGTTTCGGCAACCGGATTGAGGTCAACCAATACTCAATGCGCAGTCCTGAGATTTCTCCAACCCGCTCAGAACAAACGTTTCGGGTGTTGCTGTTGGGAGATTCTGTGGCCAATGGTGGCTGGTGGACGGATCAATCCGAAACCATCTCTGCCTTGCTGGAACGGGAATTGGCCCGATCGCCCCAGCAGTCCCATCCGCAGATTGAAGTGTTGAATGCTTCAGCCAATTCTTGGGGCCGCGGAATGAGTTGGCCTATTTGCAGCGGTTTGGCAGTTTTGAGGCGCAGGTGGTTGTGCTGATCATAAATACCGATGATCTGTTTGCGACAACGCCAACTTCAGTGCAGGTAGGGCGCGATCGCAATTATCCAGCTCGTAAACCACTGTTAGCCATAATTGAAGTGATTCAGCGGTATGGAATGAAGCAGCCTCCGATTCCAGAGTTGGTTGAAATACAGCAGGAGAGTGGCGATCGGGTAGGGGCAAATTTGGCGGCGATCGGACAAATTCAGGATATGGTGCAGCGATCGGATGCTCGGTTCTTGCTGGTGCTAACTCCTTTGTCGCGGGAGGTGGGTCAGCCCGGTTCCCGTGATTATGAACTGAAGGCCCGTCAGCGACTCACGGAGTTTACTCAGCAGCATCAAATTCGCTTTATTGATATGCTCCCTATCTTTAATCAGGTGAGTCCGGCATCGCGGTTTTATCATGATAGTATTCACTTAAATCAGGCAGGAAACCAGCAAGTGATGGAAGCGATCGCCAAAGAAATTTAGTCGGCATGGTTGAAGTATCGGGTTCTCCAAATCATTCTGCCCATTATCTTGGTATTGACTTTGGCACATCGGGAGCCAGGGCGATTGTGATGGATGGCGATCGGCAGATTCAATCCCAGATCACTGTTAACTTTACTGGCAAACAGGATGGTGAGATGTGGCGATCGGCGCTGTTCGATTTGCTGATTCAAATCCCTCCAGCCCAACGGCAGCAAATTCAATCGATCGCCATTGACGGCACCTCTTCTACGGTTCTGCTCTGCGATCATCAGGGACACCCCCTCACGGCTCCCATGCTCTATAACGACTCTAGTGGTGCAGGTGTTCTAGATCAAGTGAAGGCGATCGCCCCTCCCCATCACACGGTCATCAGTACCACCTCCAGCCTCACGAAACTCCTCTGGCTGACTCAAACCACGCCCCTTCCTTCTTCCGCCCCATCCCATTTCCTCCACCAGGCGGACTGGCTCTCCTTTCTCCTCCACGGCAAGCTGGGTGCCAGTGACTACCACAACGCGCTAAAGCTGGGCTACGATGTCGAGAATCTGTGCTATCCGGATTGGTTGCAGCAGCTTGAGGTTCCCGTGCGGTTGCCTGAGGTATTTACCCCCGGAACGCCGATCGCGCCAGTGTCGGCTGAAATGGTCGATCGCTTTGGTTTTCCGTCCCATTGCCTGGTCTGTGCCGGAACAACGGACAGTATTGCAGCATTTCTGGCCAGTGGAGCCAGTTCACCGGGGGAAGCCGTGTCCTCCCTTGGCTCAACGCTGGTACTGAAGTTGCTGAGTCGAACCCGGGTGGATGATGCCCGGTATGGAATTTATAGCCATCGGTTAGGAGATCTCTGGCTGGTGGGGGGTGCATCAAATACAGGGGGGGCAGTCCTGAAAATGTTCTTTACGGATGAAGAACTGGGCGATTTGAGTCCGCAGATTCCATCCGATCGCCCCAGTCCGTTAGACTATTACCCCTTACCCAAACCAGGAGAACGCTTTCCGATCAATGACCCGAACCTGCTGCCCCAACTGGAACCCTCCCCCGAAAATCCGGTGGAGTTCCTGCACGGAATTCTGGAGAGCATCGCCCGCATTGAAGCCAGGGGATATCACCTGCTCCAGGAGTTGGGAGCCACGCCGTTGACCCAGGTTTATACCGCTGGCGGGGGAGCCAAAAATCTGGCCTGGACTAAAATTCGATCGCGCCATTTGGGCATACCTGTTACACCGTCTGAGCAAACGGAAGCAGCCTATGGTACGGCATTGCTGGCCAGCAGCCAGGTTTAGCTAATTTCGGGTGAGTGACCCAACGGATCTCCCTCCTTCGATCGATCGGTTTTCTTAACTTGAGAGCTATGTAGGAAACTCAAGAAACCTGCAAGAATTAAGGGGTAATTGAGGGGAGAAGTTCAATGAATAACCCAGTGCAATCGCTTTACAATTGGTATCGTAGTACGCTTCGTAATCCTAAATATCGCTGGTGGCTGATTCTGGGAACCGCACTCTATGTCATCAGCCCGATCGATATCGCTCCAGATTTTATTCCGATTATTGGTCAGATTGATGATGTTGTGATCGTCACGCTGCTGGTTTCCGAGGTATCGCAACTGTTGATCGATCGGATTAAGGCTAAACAAGATCGATCGGTGGTTGCTACGGCCGATGGAGTGAGAACAGCGGATACCGTAGATATCAACGCAGTGGAAATTGACTAATCGGGAAATATTCGATCGGCTGGTTCAGTACAATTCCCTTAGAAGATTGGTAGGTTATTTTTCTAAAGTTGAAGGTTAGAAACCGATTGAAGCGCAGATAAATCGTCTGCTTCTCCGTTCGTTGCCTTTTTGATCACAGCGATCGTTCCCGAAGTTTCCATGACAATGGCTTCCACTTCGCGTAGGGAGCCAATTTTATTTTGCCGCACAATTCCCAACAGTTCTGATTCAGTGACCCGCTGCTCTCGCATGGCTTTTTGCAGAAATTGCCCGCGAAAGTAAAGCAAGGTTGGGTTTGCGGTCACCAGCTTTTCCACGAGAGAGGAGCGAACCGTTAACCAGGAGATCAAATGTTGCAAGCCAATGAGTACGGCAAAGGCAGTCATACTTTCCACAAGGGATACTCCTTCAGCGGTGATCAACCGTCCAAAGGTAGAACCGATCGCAATGGTAATGATGAAATCAAAGGCAGTCATTTGGGTGAGGGTGCGTTTTCCAGAAACCCGCAGCAAAATGATCAGGTTGAGATACGCTAATGTCCCAATCACAATGATGCGGGCGATCGGTTCAAACCCTCGGTAAAAGAAAACTACTGATTCCATGACTGCCTATCGTGATGCTAATTTGTTCTCAGCACAAGCGGTTGTGCCTCTTGAATCTATTCTGACATTTTGGCTGGCTCTAACGCATGATGCGATGCTCGGTGCTGATGGCCATGGGCACGGTGGGGTCGGGAGTCGGTAAGAGGGGACTCCAGCTTTCAATGCGCCGGAAGTCCTTGAGATAGAGATCGTGAATGGTGGCACGAACCACTTCTTTCGAGCCAAAGATGATAAGTTGACCATCGCAAAGCCAGGGACAGGAGGAGTTCAACAAAAACGCTAAACTAGTCCAAGCCCGACGGACAGCTAAGGTTGTCTGTGGGGCTAGAGGTATGTTGTAGTGCCTATCTACTTCATACCTCGCCAGGTTGCTGGGAGCCAGGCTACGGCAAATACGCACTATGTAGCCGTAAATTAAGGCGTTACCAGATCGATCGCCTCAGTCAAGTGTTCTGTTTTACAAATTTACTGGCGCGATCGAGGTTACGCCATTGGTTGCCACTGGATAATGCCGTTATCAAGGGTGTTATCCAGCAAAAGTGACGGATAAGCACCCTGATCTCCATACTTAACTATCAAAAGTGACGGATAACACCCCAGATTCCCGGTCTTAACTGTCAATTTTTCTGTTTAAATCCTAAAAATCTGGGTATTATCCCGCAGATCTGATGGATAATCCTGGAACATAGGGGTGTTATCCCGCACTTTTGACGGTGAATATATAGCTAGCCTATCGTTAGCTTGCAATATGCAACAGCCTTTTGAAGCAGGCGCGCCTCATCTGCTATTCTTCATGTGAAGAATAAGCTTTTCTATGATTGTTTCTATAGGCAAATCTATTCTGGAGTCTTTATTTGATGAGGAATATGTATTCAGGACTTCGCTACAGAATCATTTTGAGAATACTATTAATAATTTAATTGAGTTCGTTGCCCTAGTTGGGTTTGCGGGTCATGCTTTGTACACTGGGCTGTTTGGTATGGGCTTGAGACTTGCCTGCCAAACGACACGCCGCTGGTTATGCTATACGGCTCCGATCGCAAATGGCGCGTGCAACAGCAGGAACAGGATGTGAATAAAGATGAGTTGGTGGCATCTTGGCGGGATGCGTCAGCTCACTTGCGAAGCACTAAAGAGACGCTCGTGGCATGAGTTGGATTGAAGATCTAAAGCCACTCCCTGCCTCATGTACTCAGCGGTGGCGTGATTCAATGTCTCATGCCCCGGTGTAGGGCGCTGCACTCAACCCTTTTATCAAGAAATTTTGGAATAATAACTGAGCCTATGCTCTAATCTGACTCACGTTGTTTATTTCTTCAGGAACACCCGTAATGACTCACTTCTTCACTCGTTCACTTGGACTCACGACCCTTGGCGTTACCATCATTACGGCCACGCCAGCGATCGCCACTCCCCCCACCAACCCTGCCTGGGAATCTACCGACTGCTCCACTTTTGGACTGAACGCGCTGCAAAGTGCCATGTCTGACTGTGGCTATGTCACCGTGCCAGAGCGCCACAGCCAACCCGATGGGCCGACCATTCAGGTGGCGGTCGTCCGTACCCGCAGCATTAGCAACAACCCTGCCCCCGCCCCCTTGTTTATGGAAAATGGTGGCCCTGGCAGCCCTACCATTAAAACCTTTGCGGTCGACGTGTTACCCAACTGGCCGGTGTTGCCCGCCTTGCTGCAAGAGCGCGATCTCGTGTTTGTCGATCAGCGGGGCACTGGGCATTCACGCCCCTTCTTCAACTGCCCTGAGAGAACCGAGCACAATATAGCGGTGGCTCGCGACGAGATCCCCCCCACCGATACCCAGTGGATGGTGGCCTGCCGCGATCGCAGTCTTGCCGATGGTATTAATCCTGACGCCTTCAACACCATCGAAAATGCCGCCGATATCTATGCTGTAGCCGAAGCCCTGGGCTACGACCAATTTAATTACTACGGGGTGTCCTATGGCACGCTGCTGGGGCAGTACGTGCTAGAGCAGGCGGAGGAACACACCGCCCAGCTCCGCAGTGCGATCATCGACGGGGTGGTGACGACGAATATTGACTTTAACCTGGCCGCCACTTATACCTTGAGCGGGGCGCTGCGCAACCTGTTTGCCGCCTGCGCCGCCGATGCCCAGTGTAATCAGACTTACCCCAACCTGGAAACCGTCTTTCTGGACCTGCTGGATCGTCTAGAGCAAACCCCCGTGCCGCTGACGCTCCACATCCCCGGCACTGAGGAACCCCTTGAAACCACGCTAGACCGAGACGAATTTTTGCTGTTTTTTGAACCCTATATGGCCGGCAGTATGAATGCCTCAGCCCTGCCGCAGAACATTTACCAGGCGGCTGAGGGGGATTTTAGCTGGGCTGTATCCGCACTCTCGGAGGGGATCCGGGGAGATGTTGAAGCCACAGGTATGTATCACGCGGTGCTCTGTTCGCGGGTCGATTCCGTGGTGGTGGAGCCTTCTACCGTGTTTCCCGCCCCCTACGAGCCGCTGATCGCGATTGGCGAGAGTGAGAGTGCTTCCACCGAGAGCTTCTGCGAACTGCTTCAGGTTGAGCGAGAGCCGGTCTACGTCTACGACAACACCGAGATTCCCGTCTTAGTTCTCAATGGCGGCTACGACCCGGTCACGCCCCAACTCTACGGCGAGACCGTCGCCCGCAATTTCCAGAATGCCTATGTCTACACCTTCCCCGGTGTAGGTCATGGCTCGATGTTTGCACCACCGGGCACTCCAGCCGCGACCTGTGTAGAGGCGATCGCCCTTGATTTTCTTGCCGATCCCGCCCAGATACCCGAGAGTAGCTGCCTGACCGAAGTCACGCCCAGGTTTGAGTACGAGTAGTGCAATCACTGATCGCATAGGTTGGGTTGAGACACGAAACCCAACATTTACATGCTTTAGTTAGCACAATGCAATCGTTACTTACAGGTAACAAACGCAGGCTAACATAGCCTCTGAGCCGGACGGTCGAAATATCTCGGTAGGGCTGCCGAGATGATCTGCCGCTGCTCAACTTCACCGTTCTACTGCTTCGTTCAAGGGTTTTGGTAGCCTTTGAAGTCAAGTTGTTAAACAGCAAGTTACGCCTAATGTGAATTAGACAGAGCAGTTTAAGACTGTTGGAAGGTTAACACATGGATGCCAAACTGCTGTTTGAGCAATAACCGCAGGGTATGGCTTGCCAGTTTAGCTGCAATGTGGACACAAAAGCCCTCTACGGTCTTGTTGAGCAAGCGTTCGGGGTTACGTCCAGTGTTTTGAATTTCATGAAACACCCCTTCAATGCGCTGACGCACTTTGGAGATGAAGCGATTGAGGGATGGGGGATGCTGCTGTTTCTGATTTTTGCGCAAGACAGTCCAAATCTGATTGCCGGTGCGCTGCTGCACTTGGAGTTGCCAGTCCTGGTCGATAAACCCCTTGTCACCGTAGATGGTGCACCCTCGGGCGACCGCTAAGAGCGACTCAATGGCAACCCGCTCATCGGTGTTGGCTGGGACTAAATCATAGGCAATCGGAATCCCGTTCCAGGTACTGAGTAAGGCGAGTTTGTAGCCGAAGTAATACATCTGGCGCGACGCACAATAGCCAGGGGTTGCATTGCCAGAAAAATCACTGCGTGTCTTGTCCCGCTTGAGTCCCAGTACGGGAATCGGTTTGGTGTCCACCAGCAGATGCGTTTGCTGGGTCGCTCCTAATGCCACGACCCAACTGCGTCGCAGTGATTCCAGCATCCCATCTAATTGGCGTAAGCGCCGATTGAATTGACTCTGATCCAACAACTGTGGAAACCAGCAGAGATAGTTGGCACGCATAAAGCCGAGAAACTGGGTTTCACCCGGAAAGGGCAGATAGTCCATCAGCAGTGCTAAGGTCAGCATTTCGCTATCACTCAATTGCGCTTGTACTCCTGGTCGGGGGCAGTCTAACGGTGCAATCTGCTGGCGATACCAATCGTCTACCAGAACAAAAATGGTGGTCATCAGGCTGGGAAAGTCTATGCTAGTCATGGGAGAGGTGAGCTTCAAAGGTGGTACTTCGATTCTCAACCTCTCCCACCTTTTTGTCCAATTCACATTAGACGTAAGTTTTGAATCAGAACCAGAGAACTGGGATCATGGTCTAGCTTTGTCATGGCTGATGAATACCAGATTGTAAAATGAAAGCGGCAAACCATTATTCTTGAGAAATCTATGTCTGCTGCTGCTATTGCCACAATCGTGAAGATGGTCGAATCCTTGCCCGATGAGTTGCAGGAAAAAGTTGTAGAACACATCCGAGACTACATTGCGGATTTAGAAGATGAAAAGCGTTGGGATACCTCATTTCAACGGACACAGGGTAATCTAGTTGCGGCAGCCCGGAAAGCGAGGCAAGAAATTGCAGCGGGGCAGTCGGTGCCGATGGACTATGAGCAACTATGAAGTCTGCAACGCTACCCTCTTTTTGGTCAAGGTATCGAAAAAATTAAGCGGTTCCGTGAGGGCAGGAGCGCGAAAAGCATACCGATTGTGGGCAGAGAACCCATTTCATCCATCGTTGCATTTCAAGTGCATCAACAGCGAGGAGGGAATTTGGTCTGTGCGAGTGACACGAAGCCATCGTGCTCTTAGAGTCTTGGAAGGTGACACAGTGACGTGGTTTTGGATCGGTGATCACGACGAGTACGAGCAATTTTACTCATAAGTGCCAGCAGTAGAACAAATCTGTTGGAGCGGACTGACGAAGTTGATTAGTGTTGTGGCAAAATGTTCGTGACAGCCGCTCAACAGACCCGTTAGCTGGCTTCGTTTGTGGGTTAGGACTATACTTAAGGCTGTCTGTGGAAGGCTCAGTGTTAGGTTAGTCGAGGCTATATCGATGAGTTGCAGACCAATGGATGAAATTGTCATCACTGAGTACGACCCAAACTGGGTGCTACTTTTTGAACAGGAATCTGCACAGGTTCAGGCTGTTTTAGATGGAGATCTCATCACTCACATTGAGCATTTTGGCAGCACAGCAGTTCCAGGATTAGCGGCAAAACCCATCATTGATTTATTGATAGCGGTACGCTCACTTGCAGAAGCAAAGCAAGTTGCAGTCTCTCAGCTAGAGCGCTTGGGCTATGCTTACTGGTTTGGGAATCCCGACCCTCAACGGATGTTTTTTGTAAAAGGTTTACCACCCAACGGTTCACGTACTCATCACATCCATATGGTTGAACCAGAGAGCGTCTTGTGGAAGCGTTTGTTGTTTCGGGACTACCTCCGCACGCATTTAGATGAAGCGGCACGTTATGCACGATTGAAGTACCATCTTGCCCAGCGTTTTCCGAATGATCGAGAAGCATATACAACAAGCAAAGCGGAGTACATTGAGTCTGTCATGCAAAAAGCTCGACAACTACCAGCCAGCTAACATAACATCAGTGCAACGATTGACCAGCGATCGCGGTACTTAGTTCAAGGCTATCTGCAAGCGCTGACTTTTGCCGTTGGGCTGCCTTCGTTATAAATACACAAGTGCTTTAAGATTCTGAAATGAATACCTCTGGCAAAGATAAAGCTGAGTATGCTGCAATTATTCGGTCAATGATTGAGTGTGAAAATCGTTTGCTTAATGATCGGATCAATTGGTTAGTTACAATTCAGGTCTTTGGTTCTCCCGTTAGTAAGGTGATAACTTTTTTTAATCAGAAAAGCAAGCTAATAGCCTTTCTCGGAAATTGTTGAAGTTTGCGAAGCCATAGGCTTGCCGTTTAATCAGCTTAATTCGATTATTGATTCCCTCCATTGCACCGCTAGTCGTCCGATTCCGAAAATAATTACTAATTCCATCCAAGTGATTACGGATCGTTTTAATTGCTTCACTATAAACGGCTCGGGCTTTATTCAACCACTCCTGGATCTGACGTTTCCCTTCCTCAACAGTTAATGACTGCTCATAAATAGCACGAAACTCTTCCTTCCATTGATAGGCTTTTGCTAATCGCTTTGACCTTTTCAACAACGATGCTAACCTTTTCGTTTCTTCTGGAGTTAGATCCTTTCCGTTCTTCAATTGCTGCCTCGGTCTAATATACGTGGTATCCGTACACAGGGTAAAGCAGAAAGAGTGAGCGATGTGAGGGTAAGTCTGCTAGGCTAAAACGCATGGAATCCCCGAATGCCTTTTTAAGCGAAATTTCAGCAGAGGACTGGGCCAACACACCGGAGAGTGTCAAGCAGTTGGTGCAGCGTCTATTGGAGCGTATTGAGGCATTAGAGGCAGGCCAGCAAGCGTTACAAGAGCAAATTCAGCGCAATTCCAAAAACTCCTCGCAACCGCCTTCGCAAGACCCTCCGAAGGGATTCAAGGCTACCCCGAAAAGAAAAGTGGGAAAGCGCGAGGCGGACAACCGGGACATCCGGGACATTCGCAGGAACTTTACCCGCCGGAACAATGTACGCGCATTGAGGATCACTACCCTGAGGTGTGTTGCGAATGTGGACATCGCTTGAGAGGGAAAGATGCCAATCCGCAACGGTGTCAGATCGTAGATTTGCCACCGTTACAACCGATTGTTTTGGAACATCGCTTTCATGCGTTGGAGTGCCCCCAGTGTGGGGTAAGCAGCCGTGCCTATGATGGCGAGATTGTGGATGGTTGTCGCTATGGGGAAAGGCTGTGTGCATTAGTCGCACTGTTGAGTGGAGAGTATCGTCAAAGTCACCGGATGGTGGTGCGGCTGTTGAGTGAATTGTTTGAGATTCCCATCTCCGTGGGCAGTGTCGGACGCTTGCGGCAACAGATGAGTGAAGCGATTGAGCAACCCGTCGAAGCGGTTCATCGCTATGTGCAGCAGCAACCCGTTGTTGGGATAGATGAAACGAGTTTGCCTCAGGGTAACGCCGATGGGAACAATGGCAAGGGGAAGCGAGGCTGGTTGTGGGTGATGGTAACCCCGTTGGTGTGCTATTTCCAGGTGGCGTTAAGCCGCTCTCAAGCCACCGCTCAAAGCATCTTAGGAACTGATTTTGCTGGGATTGTCAACAGCGACCGCTACAGTGCTTACAACTGGTTAAACTTGCAATGGCGACAATTGTGTTGGGCGCATCTGAAACGCGATTTCACCAAAATTGCCGAACGGGGTGGGGTGAGCCAGACCTTGGGAGAGCAACTTCTCCAACAGCAAGAGAAATTATTTGAGTTATGGCATCGGGTGCGAGATGGAACCTTAGCACGCCCCCAATGGATAGAAGCCGTAGCACCCATTCGACAACGGGTGAAAGCACTGTTGGAAGAAGGAGCGGCTTACCCAATTGGGACCAGAGAAAAGACACCTTTGGCAAAGACGGTGCGAACCTGTCAGCAGTTACTCAAAGTAGAACCTGCTTTATGGTTATTCGTCACAACCGTTGGAGTAGAGCCAACCAATAATGCAGCAGAACAGGCGATTCGTCCAGCAGTGTTGTGGCGACGCTGTAGCTATGGCTCCCAAAGTGAGGCAGGCAGTTTGTTTGTCGGACGAATGATGACGGTTGTAGCAACGCTGCGGCGGCAAAATCGCCATGTCCTCGATTATCTCACCGATGCTTGCTATGCCAAGCGTCGGGGCTTGCCTGCCCCTTCTTTACTTCCGCTTCCCGACCTACAGCGATCCTCCTGACTACCTTGCTAACCCTGTGTACGGATACTATACGTGCCTGTCGGCGGATCCGATTTAATTCTGTATTCACTACTTTAATGACATGGAAGCGGTCAATTACAACTACTGCGTTGGGAAACACTTTCTTAACTACTTTCGGGAATCCTCCCCACATGTCAACGCTCACTTCCTCAACCTGCTCTCGTACCTCCAAAGGCTGCTGCTCCAGCACTTCGATAATGTCTTCTTGTTGGTGACTGTCTATCACTTCGATTAACTTCCCGGCTTCAATGTCCCCGATAACTGTGGCAAAGTTCTGGTGCCCTTTACGCTTGCTGATTTCATCAATTCCGACCCGTTTAACTCCCTCCCATCCAGAGTTTTTTTCTGAGCGTACTGATGCTTAAAGATTCCTTGAATCCGGTCAAAACTTAATCCTTCTACTCGGCTAACTTGTTCAATACTGGACAGTTGCACTTGCTGATAAATATGCTCCTCATATCGTCGGGTATACTGACCTCCTTCATCCATAAATGTCAATGCTTCGGTGAAATAACGTTGACAATCACGGCAATAAAACTGACGACGAGGAACTTTCAGGTAAGTGACTTGACCAAAAATTGATAAATCCCGGATTAAAATCGCTCGATTTTGATGAACCCCTGAACTTAATGTCTGACAGTGGGGACAGTTAGCTTCCTCATTGAGCAAGCGCAGCTTTAAGTACACTTCATTGCCTTGTTGAGCGCAACTTTCAACCGTAACATGAGGAAAATTCAGCAATGCATCAAGATGAAAGTCCATTGGCGAAACTCCCACTAAAAGTATTTTATTATACGGTTTTCACCCCGGATCCGGAAGAGCCATTGTGTGTCATTACTTAGTAGCATTGAATTTGTTGATAAAGCTGAGGCACAAACAATGGCATCAGGTAACTTTAATCGATACTTTTTACGTAACGCGATGTGCTTCGCACACGCTACGCGAACGCATAACTTTTTACAGTTTCGTCAATACCGATCACTATCACTTGAGACAAAAACTGTTGCACTTTCAATCTCTCAGCTTCAGCGATCGCTGGATAGGAAAGCATCTCTATCTCACTGATTACAGATAAGTAAAACTCGCCAACAGGTAAAGGATTTAGTAGTCTCCCACCCAAAAGGTACAAAACGACATTCGTATCAAGAATATATCGCATAACCGCTATGTCCATTCATCTCGAATTTGCCGTTGAAACTCAAGCGGATCGTCTGGCAGTTGAAGAATGCCCCCAAATGAATTTAGATCAACAACACGACCTACAGTTTGGCTCTTATCCTGTACCAATTGCGTCTTCAACCAACTCTGCTCTTCTTCCGACAGCGATAAGATCAATTGTTTAATTGATTCCACCAATTGAATATTCACGATTACCTCCTTTTAGTGCAACATCCTCATCATAAAAACCCATAAATTGACGTACTTTACCACGAATTGCATCTCGAAATGCCATCACTGCATCAAACTGTGCTTCAGGCTTCACATATTGCGCTAACAGAGCCATATCCAAGTCTGGCAGTAATTCACTGGTTTCAATTAACTCATAACCCTGCGATCGCAAATGATAAATCAAAAACTGCCCAGCCTGCCACTGCCAAACTTCTGTAACTCCCAGCCCCCGGTAGATCTCCAGCTTATTGATCAACCCACTGGTAACGACAACTTCAATTGCCAGGTCAGGGAACTCCTTCTTTTGCCCCAGACAATAGCACTCATCCGGTTCCAATCCTCGCTGCATTGCCGCCTTACGAAACGTTGTTGAACCTCCTGCATGAAATCGAGTTCGTGTCTCCTGAAAATATGCCTCCACCAACATGCCAATCATTTTTTTCAGATCTTCATGCTCGGAAGAGTTCGTCATGATTTCCAGCGTTCCTTCCAGGTAGCTGAGCCGCAAAGTAGGAAAACCATCTCCCAGCACATCCAGAAGCGATTCATATTGCTGCCAACTAACTCCATGCAAGAGAACTCGCTGTTCTTCATTTAAACCTGGTGATTGAGTCAGAAGTTGAGCATCCATAGGATAACTAAGAAGCGAGAGAAGTTTCTTGTGTTTCACCTGTACCAAAACCCGTAAATTGGCGTACCGCAGGCTCGTGAAAAGCTAATACAATATCTTGCTTTGGAACGCCTAGTTCAACCAGTTGATTGGCAATTCCTATTTCTGTTCCATCATGCTGAACCCAGATCTTTCCATTCTTAATATCCAAATGCAAAATACAACCAAACTCCCGTTTATTTCCTCGCCAGCCTACATGCAGCAGTTGATAATGATCCTGCTCAGTATCAAACACCGTCTGCACCTCATATTCCTGTACATTTTGTTGATCTGAAGCGCGTTGGGCACGTTGGGAAAGGAGTTGTCGAATGTATTGACGGTAATCTTCTACAACCATTGAGCAATGACCTCCTGTTGTACGTCGTAAACGATCAGGCGCAACTGATATCGCTTAATCGCAGCTACAATGAACCGCCGCTTAAAGAAACTCTCGTAGATCGGCTCTCGCACCGCTAAATAAAGCTGACGATCTGGTTCAACGATTTCTAATGCATCTCGATAATTCAAGAACTGCCCCAGTGCCGTATGAAAATCTGAAACATTAGATGGACTAATAAAGCTTTTAATTTCTACAGCAATTTTCTGATTCTCTCTTGTTGCTGCCAACAACTGCTCTGCTGCCAAATCAATCTCAAATTCGATATCATTGACCGCAATCTCGTAAGGATCAGCCGTAATTTGCCAACCCTCCTTTTCCAGAGCCGTTCTCACAACATCATGAAACCGATCTTTAACCATATCCAAAAATCAATGATTAGAAAGGCTATGGGCGATCGCTTCCACACAATGCCCGATGCCGCCACTCGTACGTTCACTGGAGGCTTCTGCAATCCCATGACCTGCGTGGGTGATCGCCTGACCCACGCCCTGAAAACTGTCACCCTCCGGAATGATGCCCGACTCATAACAGGTCAAATCGGTTTCCGGTACAGGTTTCTCTACCAATTTACGTCGATTTCGGTAAACATCGGCACAGAAATAGCCAACTCCCAACGCCGTGGATGAACCGATCAAAAGGGGGATCAGGGGCATGGCAAGTACCTCATGGCATGGATACCTCCCATTATAACTTTACAAAAAATAGCTCCTGAAGGTGGGGCGCGATTCTCTTTCTAAGACATTTTATGAACGCACGAACCGCAACCCTGTAAACCCATTCATCACAGAATTAGCAACAATGTTCCTGCCAATACGAATACCGTTCCTAAAACCACCTTGAGCGTCAACGGTTCCCCTAACAATAAAACCGATAACAAAAGCACTAAAACTAATCCTGACTTATCAACGGGTGCCACCAAAGACGCATTCCCAATTTGTAATGCCTTAAAGTAGCAAAGCCATGATAATCCGGTCGCCACTCCAGATAGAATCAGAAATAGTAAGGTTTTGGACGAGATAGAGAAAATTTACTGAATATGACCATCCTCCCAGACAATTCCCCAGGCGATCGCCAGAATGACCACTGTACGGATAGCAGTTGCCAGGTTGAAATCAACATTCTCAACGCCAACTTTAGCAAAGATTGTGGTTAGTGCTGCAAAAAAGGCAGACAGTAAAGCAAAGATCCACCAGGCCTTTTCGTATCCCATCAGGTTTATCTCAATTATTATTGTGTTGCTTATGATACCTCGTTCAGCCCGTAGCTCTCCGTTAATCCGATTGCTCCGCTATGGCAAAACCAGCCAACCGCAAGTTTTTGGAGCGATCGCCTGCTCCATTCTCAACACCGTCTTTGACCTGGCTCCCCCCTACCTGATTGGTATTGCCATTGACGTGGTGGTGAATGAAGAGAACTCTTTAATTGCCCAATTCGGCATCGCCAGCATTACCGGACAACTGGCGGTACTATCCCTGCTGACCCTGTTGACTGGAGTTTAGACTAAGGCTCAATAGGTGTTTCAGGGAGATGGAGGTGTAGGGGAAGCTGCTGGTAGGATAGCAGAAGCATTGTAGGGGTTAGGTGCGATGAGTATCAACTTAAGTACTCTGATTGACGATGCCAAATGCTATCAACTGATTCGCCAAACTCGTTGGACTGAAGGGGTGAGATGCCCTCGCTGTCAGAGTGAGCAGGTGGTCAAAAATGGCCGCGATGAAACTCAACCTCAGCGACAACGTTACTGCTGCAAATCCTGTAAAGCCCATTTCGACGACCTGAGCGATACGATTTTTGCAGGGCATCATCAACCCTTGCAAAAGTGGATTAGCTGCTTGTATTTGATGGGACTGAACCTATCGAGTGAACAAATTGCCACCGAGTTAGCCCTGGACAAGGACGATATTTACCAGATGACGATGCAACTGCGTCAAGGCATTGTGGACAACAAGCCGGAGGTGCACTTAAGTGGAGAGGTCGAATTCGACGAAGTGTATCTGACAGCGGGGCATAAAGGCCAACCCCATGAAGTCAAAAAAAGGGGCGCAAAGGACGGCGCCATAAGCTCAAAGGGATTCGGGGACGGGGGACGCTTGCCCAAGAAAAGCCGCCGATTTTCGGCATGATCCAACGTCACGGCTTGGTGGTGATTCGGATGCTGGAAAATGTCCAGCAAGAGACGATTAAACCCCTCATCCAAGCAACGGTCGCTCCTGGAAGCCAGATTTATACAGATGAGTATGGCATTTACAATGGGTTGACATGCTGGGGCTATGAGCATAAAACCGTGTGTCATGGGAGTGGGGAGTATGCCCGCGATGAGGATGGCGATGGATTCTATGAAATCCATGTCAACACAATGGAAGGGTTTTGGTCGTTGCTGCGTTCATGGTTACGACCTCATCGAGGGATTTCTCAAGAGAAGTTGCCGGTGTACCTGGGCTTTTTTGAAGTGGTTCACAATGCACGTAAAAGAGGCAGAGCTTTAATTTCCACTCTCCTGGAAATCCTGCTGCCTATCTCCCCGAAACAGCTATAGAGCCTAGACTAATTGGGAAAGAAAAGCAGCCAAACCGTCGGGTTTGGCTGCTTAATGGTCATGTTGCATCAATAATGATTGACCATGACTAATTTTGACCGCTTGAGGGCGTTTCGACATAAATCCTACATGCTGATTGGCAACGGCAAGGATGCTCTCTTCGACCTGATGGATGCCGTGCTAGTGAGCCGCAGTGTGTACTCCTTTGCCGAACTGTCGGTTGCCCCTGTCTTTCGACGCCAATGGCCGAGTTTGTATGAAGCCCTACAGGATAGTAACCCGCCTCGACTGGAGTGGATGGGGTTGTACCTGGAGCAAATGCCCCAGGACGAACGGGTTGTCTTAGCGGGAGACCACACGGCATGGTCAAGGTTACAGGCACAAACCCTGCGAGAACGGACGTATGAACATCAAGCAACTCCGATGAGTGGAGCCAAACCGGTGACGTTGGGACAAGGATATAGTACGATTGCGTGGATTCCAGAGGAGCAGGGCAGTTGGGCATTACCGTTGCTGCATGAACGCATCACTAGCGCAGAGAGCCCCATTAGCAAGGCAATAGTGCAATTGCGTCAGGTGTGTGAGCAGTTCCAGGTTCGTCCCTTATCTTTGTGGGATGCCGAATATGGCTGTGCCCCATTCCTCAATGGTACGGCGGATATTGCTTGTGACAAGTTGATTCGGTTGCGTTCCAATCGAGTACTGTATGGACCACCGCCTGTTTATAGCGGAACGGGTCGTCCTCGGCAGTATGGGGAGAAGTTCAAACTTAACGATGCCACCACCTGGTGGTCATCTGATGCCGAACTCCAGGTAGAAGAGTCCCGGTGGGGACGATTACACGTGCGGATGTGGTCATCAATGCGACTGCGACGCGTTGCCAACCAGACGATCTGGTTAATTCAACTGCAACGCCTCCATGACTCTGCCCTCCACCCCGCCAAACCTTTGTGGCTAATTTGGGTGGGACAAGCACCGCCCGACTTAGAGACGGTGTGGCAACAGTATTTCCGTCGCTTTGCCATTGACCACTGGTATCGCTTCGCTAAGCAACGATTGCACTGGACGTTACCCCAGTTGGCAACGCCCGAACAATCCGAACGCTGGAGCGATCTGATGCCCTTGCTCACCTGGCAGTTGTGGTTGGCTCGTTGCCACGTCCAGGACTCCCCCCTGCCCTGGCAAAAGTCATCTGCTAAGCTATCTCCGGGACGAACCGCAAATGCCTTTGCCTCTGTTTTAGCGTTGATTGGCACACCTGCCCCCCCGCCCAAACCACGCGGAAAGTCACCGGGGTGGACTCCAGGGCAACCCCGTTCCCGCCGTATTCGCTATCCAACGGTCAAAAAGCGCTTCACCAGACCCAAGAAGGTGGCGAACAAGACCGCTTAACCACTAAATTTTTCCCAATCTTCAGTCTCGCTCAATCCAGATAAGGGGTTGGGCTATTTCTGCTGTGATTAGTCTAAACTCCAGGCAACAAAATGGCATCCCAATGTTTGATGTGGGGGGGCACTGCTGTCATTGGTGTTAACTTAAGCGTCTTAAGTTGGGATAGCGGGATAACATCCTGGGACGCTGCCCCAAATGTCCTCCCATTGTTGGTCTTGTTGTCGGTGTCGTTTTCGCCTCAGTTTGACCAATCCCAACAGCTTCTGGTGCTGTTGATAGAAGGGAATCAGCTCGGTAGCGTCATCGCGCAACCGGGCTCGACTGTAGTGGTAGAGGCCCCGAAAGACCATCTCAACCGAAATCCGTTCCAAGGGTTGACGCAACGCGACCGCCACTTGGGCACAGAGGTCATTGAGGACCGCATAGAAAATCCAGGTGGCGACGATTTGGAGTTGAATCCCATTGGTATCGCCCACCCAGACGTAGGCTAACCCTAACAGCCGTTTGGTGATGCAAAAGGCATCTTCAATGCGCCACCGCCGCCGGTAGAGGTCGCAGACGTGTTGGGCACTGAGATGCTCTGGGTCAAGCACATTGGTGAGATAGCGATACCAGGTCGTCCCCCAAAGCACCGAGACCATACGAACGGGATGACGACAGGGATTCGACCGGTATTGCCCCATGTCGATAATCTCGTCGCGATACCGCTTCCCCTGGATCAGTACGCGCTGACCGGTATAAGCCGTCTTCTCCCGCTGCCGGGTCAGGAAGTAGCGGCGGGTATCGGTGAATTGGTCAAACCACGGGAAGGCGAAAAACCCTAAATCAACGACGAGCAAGCCCCCCTCCGGCAAGGTGCTCAAGAGCCAGTTACCAAAGGTTTTGTCATTGGCTTTGGCGTTTTCGTCATAGTGCATCGCCACCGGGCGATGGCTAAACAACTCCACCACCATCATCAGTTTGCCGGCTAAGACGGTCTGCGGCTTCTCCCTGAGGGCTTTGAGCTGGCGACGCAATTCTTCGAGGGTGGTGCCGTCGGCAATCCAAATGACCGGAAACCGGCCCTGCAACGCTTGCCAGGATTCTGACAGCACCGTCCCCGTCGGACGCTCGACCAGGTGGACCTGCACCTGAGTCAACAGTTGGCTAAAGAGGGCCACTGGCAGTTTGCGAAACCGCTTATCCAAAGCCGGGTGACTCACGAGCAGCGGCTCAACCCATAACAGCCCTTCTAGCTGTAGTACCCGCAGTAACTCACCCAGCCCGTTGATTTGCCGGTACACCAGACTCAACACCACCGCTACCATCACGGGCAACGTCAAGATCCGGTTCCGGAGTCGTTTGCCATCGGTGTTACGTTCCCCGACCTTCGGTTTGAAGGTCGCAGGCGTGAGCCATTGCTGTAACTGACGTTCCACGTCCTCAATCGGGGGACTGGGAAACTGTGGACGGCGACGCAAGTCTGGATTCGCGTCACTAAACGGGCGACTTCGGGCCATAAGCTAGCCTCCTAATGCCAATCAAGGTACTCATGTTTATACCCTCTAGTCCCGTTTTAAGAACCTTAAGTTAACACTAATGACTGCTGTGCGCCCCTACCGGGTTTAATTGGTCGTCGTGAGTTCTGGACGGACTTCAGCTACCGGGGCACGTTGTTTCAGTTGTGCTGCAATCAGACCTGTGACTAACGTACCAACGGCGATCGCCACAATATATAGCCCCGCATTGCCTACAGCATTGGGAATTGCCAGAACGAAAATGCCGCCATGAGGAGCCTGGAGGGTGCAGCCAAATAGCATGGACAGACCACCAGCGATCGCTGATCCGACAATGCAGGCAGGGATGACGCGCAATGGATCTTTGGCGGCAAAGGGAATGGCCCCTTCCGTGATGAAGCAAATACCCAATACGGAAGCCACCTTTCCGGCTTCCCGTTCCTCATGGACAAATCGTCTTTTGGCAATCAATGTGGCTAGGGCCAATCCTGGGGGGGAGTCATTCCGGCGGCCATTACTGCCGCCATTGGTTGGCTGATATTGCTGGCGAGTAGCCCTACGGCAAAGGTATAAGCCGCTTTGTTGATCGGCCCGCCCATATCGACGGCCATCATGCCGCCCAGGATCAAGCCCAGCAGTACGGCATTGCCCTGTCCCATATCTTCCAAAAATGCGGTGAGTCCATCGGTTAAGGCGCGAACGGGCACACCAAACACAAAGACCATTAACAGACCGACCGCTAGCGTGGACAGCAAGGGAATTACCAAAACCGGTTTAATCCCTTCCAGGTTTTGCGGCAAGTTGACATGATCCCGTACCCACCGGGCAATGTAACCTGCCAGGAAACCGGAAATAATCCCGCCAATAAACCCCGTTCCTAAGTTGGCGGCTAACATCCCACCCACCAGACCAGGAGCCAAACCAGGACGATCGGCGATCGAGAAAGCAATGTACCCGGATAAAACCGGCACGATCAGGGCAAAGGCGGCCTCTCCCCCAATCTGCATCAGGGCGGCACCGATGGTTCCTGGGGCGGGATCTAGACCAAAGGCGAAGGACAGGGCAATAATTAATCCACCTGCCACGATGATCGGCAGCATGTAGGATACGCCTGTCAACAGGTGCTTATAGGGCCCTGATCGCTTTGCGGACTGTTCGGCTTTAGCTTGCTTCACCGAATCGGCATAGTTGGTTTCGGCTCCAGCACTACCGGCGACGGGTTCGGGCATTGCTAAGGCTTCCGTCAGGATTGTCTTGCCTTCTTTTAACGCTTTTTTGGTCGAGGTTTGATAAAGTCGCTTCCCACCAAACCGGGATAAATCCACATGGGTATCGGCAGCAATCACCACTGCATCCGCCTGGGCAATTTCCTCTGGAGTCAAAGTATTCTTAGCTCCCACAGAACCCTGGGTTTCCACCTTCATTTCATGGCCCAAATCCACTGCGGCCTTGCGGAGGGACTCAGCCGCCATGAAGGTGTGGGCAATCCCCGTGGGGCAAGCGGTGATACCGACCAGTCGTTTGGGGCCAGGTGTTGCGGTTGGAGGCGTATCCGCTGGAGGTGGAGATTGAGCGGGATGAGAAACACTAGAGGAGCCATCCAGGGATCGATCCGAGGCAACGGGTTGGGGTGGAGCCGTCACAGCAGATTCAGAAACCTGAGCACCATTACTCTCCAACCGCGTTTGGGACACAGCCGCCTCAATCACTTCCTCCGTATTCCGAATCGCCTTGCTGGTGGAAGTGGCGTAAATCGGCTTATCTGCGAATCGGGCTGGATCAACATGAATATCGGCGGCAATGATCACCAAATCCGCAGCATTGATGTCCTCCGGTTGCAGGATATGCTTTGCCCCTTCTGCACCCTGGGTTTCCACCTGCATGTCATAGCCTAGATGAGCGGCTGTTTTTTTTAAGGCTTCGGCGGCCATCAAGGTGTGGGCGATGCCCGTGGGGCAGGCCGTCACTGCCACAATGTTTTTGATCGGTTTCATAGGAGTTGGAATTTTATGCGATTGCAAACGAGAACAAAATCAATGGGTAATGGGTAATCGGTAATGGGTGATGGATAGTAAGAAATGGGTAGGGCGGGCACTGCCCGCCTAATGCAGAGATTGCACCCTCACCTGCTGCATCGTAGATTCGATCGCGGCGATCGGGGGGAGCCGCGGCCCAATCTGTGTGAGTGCGCCCAGGGAGAAGGCGGTGGCCAGGCGGGCACCGTCCGTTAGCGGTAAACCTCGGAGTTTGGCAGTGACAAAGCCTGCTACCATAGCATCCCCAGCCCCCACCGTACTTTTCACTTCAATTTGGGGCGGTCGCGCCAACACAACATCGGCTTTTTCTACAAACATGGCTCCCTTTTCCCCCATTGACACAACGACTGTGTGAATGCCCTGTTCCAGCAAGTTACGGGCGGCTTGAATCACTTTGGCTTCAGTATCCAGAACCGTTCCCAGCACTTCTTCTAGCTCATGGATATTAGGCTTAACGGCATAGGGCGCGGCGGTAATGGCTTCCCGAAAACTATCACCACTGGCATCTAATACCACGGTTTTGTTCTTTGCCTTTAACCGATCGATTAACTCGGCATAGATGCGAGTCGGAATGCCCGCTGGAATACTGCCCGATAAAATGAACCAATCGTAATCAGCCGCTAATTGATCGATCGTCCGGATTAAAGACTGGATATCTGACTCGATCGCCGTTTGTCCAGGAAAGTTCACATCGGTAATTTCCTGCTTCACCTCATCCACGATTTTGACGTTCACACGGGTCTTACCCGGAATGCGAACAAATCGATCGGTGATTTGTTTCTGTGTAAAGAATGCTTGAAAGATTTCAGCATTCTCTTGACCTAAAAAACCAGACACGGCGATCGAATATCCGAAATCCGCCAAAAACGAAGCCACATTCACCCCCTTTCCCCCCGGATCAGACTGCTCCCACGCCACCCGGTTCACGGCTCCCGCCTGAAAGTTAGGAATGGCAATCGTCTGGTCGATCGCAGGATTGAGGGTAATGGTGGTGATTTTGGTCATCGTCAGTGAGGGGGGAGGAGGGAGTGCTGAGGACTGAGGACTGAGGACTGAGAACTGAGGAGGGAGGAGGGAGTAAAGGAAAGGATAAAGCAGGAAGTAGGAAGTTCTTTGGTTTTGCTTTTCGTCTTCCGCCTTCTGTCTTCCCTCTTGTGGGATGGTCATCTTGCCCGTCCCTGCCCAAACCACCCAACTCCCTGCCAGAATTCGATCTACGAGAGGGCGCGAACCTCTTGAGCAGTGCGGCAAGCCAGGGCGCGTTTGGCCAAACCCTGAGTTTCGGCAAAGGACATCCCCCGGATTTTGGCTTTCACAGCAGCAACACTGGGAATGCTGACACTGAGTTCGGTGACACCCAGCCCCGCTAAAATGGCGGCTCCTTTGGGATCTCCGGCGATACCGCCACAGACACCGACCCATTTTCCTGCGGACTGGGCTGCCTGTACCGTTTGGTGAATCATCCGCAGGACGGCAGGGTGTAGACCGTCTGCCTGTTTCGCCAGGATAGGATGACCTCGATCCATTGCCAGGACATACTGGGTCAGGTCGTTGGTGCCGATCGAGAAGAAGTCTACGATTTTGGCGAATTCATCGGCCATGACTACGGCTGAAGGCACTTCCACCATCATGCCAATCTCAACGGGATCGGCTCCGACTTCCTGCCGGACTGACTCTGCCAGCTTGTAGGCTGTATGGAAATCCTCCAGGGTGGCAATCATGGGGAACATGATCTTAATCGGGCCGGTTTGGGCGGCCCGGAAGATGGCGCGAAGTTGGGTTTTAAAGAGGTCTGGCTGCACCAGGCAAAGGCGAATACCGCGGATACCCAGGAAGGGATTTTCCTCTGCAGGCAGGTTGAGGTAGGGAATCTCTTTATCTCCGCCAATGTCCAGGGTACGAAGGATCAGGGGTAAACCGTTCAGTGCCTGGGTCATCTGGCTGTAGGCGGCAAACTGTTCTTCTTCTGAAGGGGGAGCCGATCGCTGCAAAAACAGAAACTCAGTTCGCAATAGCCCAATCCCTTCTGCCCCAGCATTCACTGCCTGTTCCGCTTCGACTGCCGCGCCAATGTTGGCCACCACTTCGATGCGATGGCCATCGGTCATCAGGGCCGGTTGATAGCAGGCGAGGCGTTCCGCTTCCCGCAGAGCTTGCAGGTCTTTGAGGGCCGTTTGAGCCGTGACGCGATCGGCTTCCGTGGGATTAGGATACAGATTGCCGTTTGTGCCATCCAGAATGCAGGACGTTTCATCTGCCAGATGTAAAATGGCTGGCCCTGCGCCAACGATCGCTGGAATGTCGAGCGATCGGGCAATGATCGCCGTGTGGGAGGTGGGGCCTCCAGCTGCCGTGCAGACACCCAGGGTCAACGCGGGATCAAGCCCTGCGGTGTCTGAAGGAGTCAGGTCTTCCGCCAGCAAAATCACGGGATAGTCGGGTAGGGACTGCTCCTCTTCGATCGTCTCTGCCAGCAAGCGCAACACCCGTCGGCCGACATCGCGCAGATCGACCGCCCGTCCTGCCAGCAATGGATCGTTCAATTGTTCCAAGGCACTGGCCCGTTGTTCGATCGCCTGCTGCCAGGCCCACCCCGCACTGTGCTGATGTTTCAGTTCATCGATCGCCTCATTGAGCAAATCGGGGTCATTCAAAAATTCCTGGTGGGCTAGAAAGATGGCTGCCTTGGATGCACCCGCTCGGGCTGCAACATCGTTGTGCAAATCCTCTAACTCGATTTGAGCCGTTGCGATCGCCTGACGTAAATACATTTCCTCCGCAGCCGGATCTTTCGCTGTGGCTTCCACTACAATCTTGCCCCGCTTGAGCTGATGCACCTTGCCGATCGCCATCCCTGGAGAAGCGGCAATTCCTGGAATCGCTTCCGTTTCAAAGCTGGGCATCCAGTCCAGGGTCGGAGTGGGTGCAGTTTCTTCTTCCTCCTCCAGTCCGGCCACCACGGCTGCCTCTAATGCTCGCAATGCCTCATCTTCATCTGGGCCCTGGGCCATGATTCGCACCGTACTGCCCCCTTCCACGCCCAGCTTCAGCAGCGATACCATGCTTTTACCATTGGCGGTTTTGTTGCCGTAACGCACCCGAATCTCTGAGTCAAAGGATTTAGCAATGTTGACAAAGGTGGTGGCAGGGCGGGCGTGGAGTCCTGCTTTTCCGGCGATCGTCACCTCAACAGCTTTGGCGAAGTCGGGTTCTACTTCCGCAGGGGATTCATCCACAGGACGCTGGTGGGTCAGGGTTTCGACAATATCAAGTGGGTCAGACGTTTGCGCTAACCGATGCACGGCTGCTTCATCGTCTAACACCTGGGTCAGGTTGGCTAATACCTCAATATGCTCATCCGACTTGGCGGCAATGCCCACCACCAGATACACCACCTCCCCCGGATTCCACTCCACCCCCCTGGGAACCTGCACCACCGAAATGCCCGTTTCCAAAATTAACTCTCGATCGTGGGGCAATCCGTGGGGAATGGCAATCCCGTTGCCCAAATAGGTATGAGCCACCTTTTCCCGGTTCATCATGCTGTCAATGTAGCCCGGTTTCATGTTGCCATTGCGGATCAAAAGCTCACCCGCTTGTCGAATGGCATCGGCTTTGTTGGCAGCTTGAGCATTGAGTTGAATGCTATTTTTTCCCAGATTAATCATAAGAATTGCAGCGCAAAAGTAAGCGAATTCCCCTTGGGAACACACGAAGAATCAGATAGTTGAACCTCAAACCAACGAAGCAAAACCGATCGCTTCACTTCATTGATTGTGCTGGACTTGACCTAGCCATCCATGAATTACGATGTTGCAATCTGCCAAAAGGATTACTTTTGATATTTCTAAATTGAAATCCCTCAAAAGGATGACTGCTAAACAATTGAATGCGTTTAACCTGATAACCAGCAGGCAGTTTCCTGAGACTTTCGGCATTGAGTGACTAACTCAAAAGTGATAAAAACTGTAGACTCAAAGCGGGTTGAAAAGGGGCAAAAATTTTGTTTTTTAAGGTTTCTGTTACAGTTTTTATCTTCTAAGGCGAACCATCTTCAAGCAGTATTGGAAAGTAACGTTAGATTTTGCCTGGTTGTATTCGGCTTACTAACATCCATCCTAATGGATCAAATATCATTTCAAGGGTCGCCTTCAGAGGAATTGCAGTTATTCTTAACTTTTTTCGTGACAAATTCGGGAACTAGGATGGATTCATGAGCTTAAGATTGTATTTTTTGCGGCATGGCGAAACGATTTACAGCCAATCGGGGGGTTACTGTGGCGAAATCGACCCAGAGCTGACCCCTGAAGGGCATCAAATGGCCCAGGATTTTGCTGAAGCCTACAAAGATTTTCCCTGGCAGTCCATCTACGTCAGTCCTAAAAAACGGACGATAGCGACTGCAAAACCGCTGTGTGAGGCGATCGGGGTAGAGATGCAAATTCGGGAAGGATTGCGGGAGATTGCCTATGGCAAATGGGAGGGGAAGTCTGCCGAGGAGGTGAGGGATCAGTTCCCGGAAGACTACGTACGGTGGCTCACGGAACCCGCCTGGAACCCACCGACAGGTGGCGGTGAAACCTCGGTGGAAATCGCCAGTCGGGCGATGGCAGTGATTGCTGAAATTAAGCAAAATCATGCTGACGGCAACGTCCTGATCGTTTCCCATAAAGCCACCATCCGAATTATTTTGTGTAGCTTATTAGGAATCGACATTGGGCGTTATCGTGACAGAATCGACTGTCTTGCTGCGTCCATTAGCATGGTCAAAATGGACATTCATGGGCCACTCTTGCAGATTTTAGGCGATCGTACCCACATGAGTGATGAGTTGCGCGATCGGCCGGGAAGCTGAATCTAAAGGCTGCGGGATGCTTTGGGAGGCAGTACCTAATGACTCGGTTGATCTTCTGCTTCTTCGCTAATGATCACACAAGTGTTGAATCCATCATCCTAAGCCGCCTGGGGTTGACATAACTCATCCGCCAAAATCAACTCTTGTTCCAGCATGGTTTGAACCGAGTGGCTCACCACTTCCTGAACCTCCATCCCCTGATCGATCAGTTTCAGCCAGCGTTGAGCCTCGTTCCCCTCCCGCAGAATCTTTTTCACAGGAGTCAGGAAGCAACCAAATCCCTGCTGTTTGGCGATCGGATAGCATTCCTGGTAAAGTTCTTCAATCCAATCGCGGGCCCGGATCGGTTTGCCATCGCGCCAGTGATGGAGTTCTGCCTCCAGACTGGCTTCAGCCGCTGCAATCTCATTGGCATCGGTCAATTCCACTAAATCCTCAGCGCGGGTATGGGCAGGGAGCTGGCTGGACTCCAGCGGATCGAGGGTTGGATCGGCGAGGAGCTGCAAAATCCGGGCTTCCAAAAGGGCAACGACTCCCAACATGGCGATCGGATCGCTGATCAGATCACAAATTCGCAGTTCTAAACGATTCAGGCTATAGGGACGACGATCGCCATTAGGACGCACCGCAGACCAGAGATGGCGCACGTTTTGCATGGTGCCCAGTTTGAGCTGTTCCTCGACCCAGCGAATATAGTGGGCATGACTATCAAAAATCGGCACCCATTCCGGGGTTTTGGGAAACACCTTCCAGCGAGTGGAATGATTGCCTGTAACTTCACCCCCTAAAAACGGAGAAGCGGCACTGAGGGACAGGAATAGGGGAGCTTCAACCCGTACCAAGCGACAGGCTCGCATCAGTAACTCTGGATCGCTAATGCCAATGTTAATGTGAATGCTGGCGGTAACAACCGTTGTACCGTAGGTCTGCTCAATGTAGGTATGGTAGGGATTGCCTGGATCAGAACGATAGAACCGATCGCTTTCTCCCAGGGGTAGCGTACTCCCCGGAATCAGGGTGTAGTTCCCCAGGCTTTGCAGGTAGGTTCGCAACTTCTGGCGGGGACGTACTAATTCACATAGGGATCGTTCGTAGCGGCAGAGCGGTGGCGTGGTGTACTCGACGTTACGGCTATCGGGTTCGCGGACAAATCCATCTAACGCGGCCACAATTTTGTCGGATAGCCCAACGACTTTCCCCTGGGGTGTTCCGGTGTACAGTTCCACTTCAAAGCCTTTGGTTAGCATTACGGTTGCCCCTCGATCGGTTGTTCAGTCGGTCAGGTTTTCTGACAGGTTCATTTAAACAAGTTCATTTAACAAGTATCGGGGATAGGTGCCCATCTACATCCCCCAGAAGGGTAATTCTCTTGTGGGGCGGGCATCTTGCCGGGAGCATCCCTCTTTTGTAATAGGGTGAAAATGAAAAGCCAGGTGAACGCAGGCAAGATGCCTGCGCTACGGATAGTTCACGATTGAGTTAGTTCGATGTCAATTCGATCGCCCGTTTCACCAGAGCCTCAGCCGTAATGCCGTTAAGACCCATCAATTCTCCAGCACTGGCAGTGGTTTCTCCTCGCTTCCAGGCGAAGGTATCGCGGCGGCTGGTACTCCGCAGCATCAGTGGTTCCAGCATCAGACTGGCTCCCCCGGTTACACCCACCAGAGCATCTCCCCCAAACAGGCGATCGAATCCGGCATCATCCAGGAAGCCTCCGTCCGGCTCAGAGCAGATTTCCCAGGCCACATCGCTAGCTCGATACAGCCGTCGCGGATTAATCACCGACACAATCCGAACCCCGATGCCCTGGGATTGTAATTGCTTCGCCGCTTCAAAGATCGGGAGCAAGATCATGTCGCCCACTGCCGCAAACACCACCGTTTTCTCGCCAGGGGTTTCCTGAAGGACGATCGCCCCATCCTGTAGGGCCTGCCGGGTTTGTTCAAAGGTTGTCCGAATTGGCAGGGGTGATTTGCTGGCGGTAATCACGACTCCTTTGTTTGCCGTGCCCAATGCCCACTCATAGCAAGCTTGAATGCTATTGGCATCGGGTGGGAACAGAGGAAAGACATTACCATTCCGCATCATCGCCGCAAAGTAGGCTTCAATCTCCGGGCGTTGGTGCGTCCAGCCGTTGCGCCCTTGCTCCAAAGCTCCCGCCGTAAACAGCGTCACCGTAGACGGGGTGGTTCGACGCAATTCGGCCATCGCCTGAGTCACCGTTTGCCAGATGGGCAGGCCGTTGATGGCAAACGACTCGTAGGAACACCAGAGCGATCGAGATCCCATCAGGGATAATCCTGCCGCCAGCCCCGCACAGGCATCTTCGCTCAGGGGTTCGTAGACTTGCCCAGAGGGAGTTTGATTATACAGATCATCCGTCGTGGGGTGAATGATCTTCAACGCCTTGTTAATGTTGCCGATTCCCGACGCTTCGTTGCCATCCGCATTCGTCACCAGGAAATTGGCATCGATCTGCCCTACCTGCGCCACCAGTTGCCCCATTGCCGTAGTGGACACCTTCGGATCGCCTCCCACAGCATATTCTTCTAGTTGTAAATTCTGAATTTCCGGCAGGGGTAGCACCGATTCCGTCACCGCTGTTTGGCTGGCCGGGCCACCGTTGGCTCGTTCGCAGTTCGTCCGCACCAGTTGCCAGACTTCCGGGGAAAGGGCATTGGCCTGGAGTCCGTTGACAATATCAGGATTATCCAGGGTGTGATAGCCATAGAGGTTGTGGGATTTGGCCCCACGGGCATGAACCCCTGCCCCTTTGAGTTGTTTGATGATAAATGCCGTCAACTTACCGCTGAGGGCCGATCGCGCTGCTTCATCAACTCCCATTAAAACAGCCTTCGTGAAGGCCAGCCGTTGGGCAAAGGAGAAAGCTGTGCTGTCTACAAATGCGCCTGCCTGATCCTGATCATCAAAATCCTTGGCATCCACCAGTACCACTTCTTCAAACCCATTCCCGTGCCAGTAGGCCAGCATTTGCTCATTGGTTTGCAGCGACACCATACTGTGATGTTCCTGGGAAAAGCCGTTCCACACCAGCACCGGCAGGAAGTTCGTCACACCAGGAAATGCGGTATGAAAATGGATCATGCTGCTCATGGGGTAGGGTTCGCCCATGCCGCCATCCCCCAGGGTGAAGGGAAAGAGAGTATCCCGATGGAGGTAGGCCGCTGCCATCGCAAAGTGCTGTCCCTGACCCAGGGGCCCTGCTGGAGCTAGCAAGCCTGGAATGTAGCCCGAAAGGTGCCCCAGTAACCCATGCCGTTCCCGGAACCGATCGCGCAATTGCTGGACGGTATTGATCCCCATTGCCTCCAGGGAGCGGTCTAAGAACATGGCGCTATAGAACCCTGGCGCATGGTGGCCCACTTCCGTGACGATGTTTTTATACCCCAGCATCACTAATGCGGCGTAGGCTTCCGCTTGACTGGCAAAACCGCCTGGGTGCCCAGAGGCTTTACTGGCCGTCATTTGCAAAATTAAATAGCGCAGCGCATCGGCATACAGTAGGGTCTGATAAATGGCAGTCGGATCAGTTGGATCAGGAATGGACGCTTGCCCATCTGCGATCGCTGGAGTTTTGCCGTATTTCTCAAACTCTGGCGGCAATTCACCAAAGTATTGAATTCCATCGCAGAAGGCAGGAGCAGAGCTTACAGCAACCATGTATCTAGACCTCTCACAAATTGACGGCGGGGTGGACTCGCACGAGTGATTGAATAACTTAACAATCACTTAACACTTCATCCTATCGCTTGATGGAACGTAGCGGGAGAGGGCAGGTAATGGGTCTACCCAGAAATTTGTAATGGTCTACCTAGAGAGAAGCCAGGGAAGGACACTGCGGATCACAGTGCTGATTTCGGAAGGATAAAGTTGGCACTCTGTCAACATCAAGAATTCATGAAACCCTTGTGATCTGGCTAATTCAGTAAAGCTTCAGTCAAGTCCGGGAAATCGTGCCAGGAATCCACTTTTGCCTGAGTAGGCTGGATTAAGAACCATTCAGGCAGGACAAACCCCATGATTAGTGCAACTGAGGAATTGAAGGAGGTTACGAAACTGGTACTGTATGGCTGGGGCTACCCGGCAATGTTTAGCACCTCAGAAGGGCAACCGTTGCAGAATCGGATGGTGCGATTTCCCCTGGATGCGGCTCCAGCGATCGAAGGGGTCAACCCGTCCGCGTTTCGTCCGATTCGCGCCAGGCTAGAACTGGTCAAAGCCAACTATTTGGAGACCATTACTAATCATTCCGGTATCAATCCGGTTTGGGTCTGGATCGATACCCCTGACCTGACCGAGGAAGAAATTGTCAATTATCAGCAGCAATTTATGGTGTGGGCAACTCAGAGGGGGTTGACTGACGAAGAAGTGAACTCAGTCGCCTGGGATTGGAGGCAGTTTGTGCCGCAATTGATTGACCGCTTCACCCGCCAACCCCTAAAAACAGCAAACGCCTGGAAGCGAACCGTTCTGGCAATCAGCTTGGGGATTGTTCTGCTGGTTGCCCATTGGTTAACTTCACCTGCCGCCGCCTGTCCCACTGTCGCTGCGCCCACCGGAATCGATCAATGCGTAGAGACGATCGGCCTTTCGCCTGAATCATCTGGTACGGATTTCGATCGGTCTGGGATACCGACCCACTCGATCAACCCTTAACCCAGAAACCGCTTGAGGCTGGGAACTCTTTGCAGGATCAGGAAATCCAACAGCAGCACCCCGATCAGGGAGATGCCCACTAACGGAAAAACGACTCCCATAATCGCCACGATCGCCAGCGGAATCTTCCATTGATTGCCCTCCATTGGCACGATCGGTGCGCCTAACTGACCTGATGGACGACGGATCCACCACAGTACGACTCCACTCATACAGAGCAGAATCAGGATCAGGCAAGCCAACAGCATCAGCAGTTTATTGGGCAAACCGAAGTATTTCCCCATATGAATGGCAATGCCCATTTCTACTGCCTTAGGCACAAATCCGTCGCCTGCTCTGGCTCCAGAAGCGCGGAATCAACGTTCCGAACAGGCTGAACCGATGACGGGGCAACCAGAGATAGAGTCCGCTAATTAACAAGACCAGCCCCCAACAGGCAGCAAGCTCCACCAAATAATCCCCCCATTTGCCGATCATCAGCTCGCCATGCAGCTTACGGGCGATCGCCTGGAGATTATTATCCTCATCCCGATCGCCTAATACCTGCCCTGTGTAGGGATTGACAAACACAGCCAGATTGCGCTCATCGGTCGTCGTAATCTGCACTTCCGTACTGTGGTCAGGTGCGATCGGCGGAATGATTCTGGTAATTGTTGCCTCTGGATAACCCCGCTCTACTGCGGCCACCTGCTGAGTGTAGGAAACCGGAGTAGCCGTTGGTTGAACCGTCAGCAAATGGGGATACATCATGCCATCGAGCTGCGGCTTAAACAGGTAAATGCTCCCCGTAATGGCCAGCACCAGCATAAACGGAATTACCAGGAGTCCTGCAAAAAAATGCCAGCGCCAGAACGCTCGGTAGAGGCGATTTTCGGGTGTTCCAGAGGGAAGCAATGTGTCATTAGATGAGGCAATTTGAGACATAGAGAATTTTTGTGAAGATATGCTGTGGGCCGAAATTGATCGGGATTTCATCTCCATGCCAAAATCCTGACTGGACTGATTTCCCGATCGTTGAAGAATGCGAATGAATCACCTGAAATCCTTCTGGGGGGATCTTTCCCCCAGTCAAAGCAGCAGAATGGACAGGTGATTTAATCCCCAATCCCTAGCCCAGTCAAAAATTGCCTCACTCAAAGTCAAAAGTCAAAAGACAGCCTGTCAAACCCTGCCTCGATCGCTCAGATTCAGCGGATTCATCCCATCCAGGTCTGCCTCATCAACCAGCCCCCAATCTCATCCTTTGCTTTCCCTTTTCTATCTCCCTTCTCCTTTTGAGACTTACCGCCTCATCCGGTGGGCACTGCCCACCCTACTCCTCTCCGTGAACACTCCCCACTCCTACGGGCTTCGCCCCCACTCCCCACTCCTCACTCCTCACTCCCCACTCCTCACTCCTCACTCCTCACTCCTCACTCCTCACTCCTCACTCCTCACTCCTCACTCCTCCTCAAACAAACCTCCCGTTCCCCCAAAGCTGTATAAGTAAGCTGAATCTTAAGGGCATTGGGAGGAATATAGGACAGCCGATCGGCCCACTCGATCGCCACAATGCCAGGGGGATATTCTCCACCGCTCCAGTAGGTTTCCAGGCATAAAGCTTCTACTTCGGACGGATCCAGGCGGTACAGGTCGAAGTGATAAAGCGGAATTCGTCCTTCCGGGTATTCGTTCAACAGGATAAAGGTGGGACTGGCGATCGGCTCTTTAATCCCCAATCCCTGACCGATTCCCTGCACCAGTGTCGTTTTGCCGCTACCTAAATTGCCCTCCAGCAAGAGAATACTGCCTGCTGGCAAGGTTTTTCCGAGGGAAATGCCGAGCTGACGAGTTGCATCTGCATTGGGCAGCCCCAGGGTGAGAGGATGGATGAAGGGATCAGGAAGAGTGAACCCTGAAGTTGGTATCGGTAAGTCGCCCATAAACACCAAAATTAATGGGCACCCTTGCGGATGCCCGTACCTTAAAACCTAGCCTAATACACTAGTTTTCTGAAAAAAGACTTAGTTGTCGTAAACCCGACACTCATCTGCGTCAGGATTGGCATCACAGTACTGTTCAAAGGAGGTCTTTGACGGCTTTGCCTTCTGCTTCTGGTGAGATGCCTCTGCTTGAAGTTCTTCGACCGCATCCCAAGCAGCAGCACACTCCGAAGACTCGGATCCCTGCGTGTCACATACTACACGCGCTTCAGAACGCTCTCTGTCGATTTGATCTTGGATATTGTTGCTCATGGACTTCCTGTTTTTTATCGATTCGATTAAGGTACGGAACATTTCACATTCCAGAGTAACTCAATCGGAAGCACCGCCAAGTCACCCTGTAGAATGGTTTCTGACTCACCCCTTACTACTAACGCATGAGATGGTGGAGGAGGGCTAAAATTTAATCCATTTATTAGGATTTTACTTTCATCTTCCATAGTAAGCGGCAAACGGCTCGTTGCTTGTGAATTTTGTTACTAAAACCGGGTTACTGAAACGGCAAAGTCCCTCAAGCGGTAAGATCCACAAGTAAGACTGAATTTTGAATTAAAAAATCTAATCTACCGGATAATAGCCGCTCGCTAATCTTTTTACGGAACTTTTACAAAAACTTTTCACAGCAAACTTGTAGCAAATCCTCAGTTTTGGTTGAATCCATGATGAACTCTATGCAGTGGGCAAACGCGCTCTCAACTCGGCCCTCTCTAGAAGCGGCGATCGAAGAGGTTGTGACAGAGGCACAGGCACAACTCCAAACCGATGCAGACTTGGGCTTAGTGTTTATTTCAGCCGCCTTTGCCAGTGAATATACGCGGGTGATGCCTTTGTTACGGAAGCATCTATCAGTGCCTGCCCTGGTGGGCTGTAGCGGGGGTGGAGTGGTTGGCATGAGTGGAGGACAAGCCGAGGAAATTGAGGAAGAAGCGGCTGTGAGTCTAACGCTGGCCCATCTCCCCGATGTTCAAGTGCAAACTTTCCACATTGATACCGAGCACCTGCCCGATCTGGATAGTCCACCTGCGGACTGGATTGAGCTGGTGGGAGTTGACCCGCAAGACAATCCCCAGTTTATTCTGCTGTCCGATCCAGCATCCTCTGGAATCAATGAGCTGTTGCAAGGCCTAGATTTTGCCTACCCCGATGCTGTGAAAGTCGGTGGGATGGCTGGAATGAACCCCATGACCGGATACGGTGGCTTATTTCTGGATGCTGAACGTCTTCGCGGCGGTACGGTTGGCGTGGCATTAATGGGCAATATTGTCCTGGAAACGATCGTGGCGCAGGGATGCCGCCCGATTGGTCAGCCCTACCGTGTGGCGGAAGCAGAGCGCAATATTCTGACGCAGCTCGAAGAACAATCCCAGAGCGATTCTATGACTTGTGGACTGACCCAAACCCCACTGGAAGTCCTCCAAAACCTGATTCAAACCCTGGATGAAGCCGATCGCCAGTTAGCCCAGCGAGCCTTATTTGTTGGAGTTGCCCAGAGCGCATTTAAGCAAAATCTGGAGCAGGGGGATTTTCTTATTCGGAATTTACTGGGGGTTGATCCACGGACAGGAGCCATTGCCATTGGCGATCGAATTCGCGTTGGTCAACGTATTCAGTTTCATTTGCGAGATGCTCAAGCTTCAGAAGCCGATCTGAGAAGTTTATTGATCCGCTATCAATCCCAGCGGAAAATGTCTTCTCCCATAGGAGCACTGATGTTTGCTTGCCTGGGTAGAGGCGAAGGATTATATCAGCAGCCTAACTTCGATTCCCATTTATTTAATCAATATGTTCCTGTGCCAATCAGCGGTTTTTTTTGCAGTGGAGAAATTGGCCCCGTTGGTGATACAACCTTTTTACACGGCTATACCTCTGTATTCGGAATTTGCCGTCCCAAAGCCTGATCTGTCAATCAATTCAGCCCTGCGATAGAGCCAGTTTTCCCCTCCATTGGCAGAGTAGTTTTGAATTCAAGACCGCTAATCTTTTAACTAAGCGAATGCATTGTTTATTTGCAGGTTGTTGGCACTACTCCAACTGAAGATAGTGCGGCAATAGCTAGAAGTTTCCATCAAGATGTTTGGAAAAAGTTGCAGATAAGCGCGGGTATCAAGGTTAAAAAACGGTTTAACGTTCTGACTAAACGCTCTACTAATGAACTAGGAGGATGGTGTTCATGGTTGATAATCATAATTTTCGTAATCGGTCATATGATGATCCCTACAACAACCCGCGGGATTATCCCAATTCCGACGATATGTACGATCGCTCCGGAGATCGGGTTTACTCACGGCATTATTACGAGCCAGGTGAAGAACCTGTTAGTTATTCAACCAGAAATGCTTCCGTAGACCGTCCTTATGATCCAACTGTAAGAACCGATGTGGATCGTTCCGTAGACCGGCGACCTGCTAATCCAACGGAGGTTTCATCGACGCGCGGATTGACCCGCAGAAACCGTTATTCTGACGATCGCCCGGTGGATCCGTACTATCGGAGTGACATTCAGGAAGTGCACCGCAGTAACAACATTGCAATCGGTTTACTGTTGGGGGTTCTCCTGACTTCGATCATCGGTATCCTGGCTGCCATCTTCTATTTCGCTACAGCTGAACCGCAGCCAACCAACCCACCAACGACTGCGCCGAATACAACTGAGCCTGCGCCCACGGAGCCCCAAGATACTCCTACCCAGCCTTAGTGAGCACTCGAGATTAATCGATCGATTAATCTCGATCGAGTATATTGATCGGCTTGGCGTTTCAATCGGTCATTGATATATCCACTCCTGTGAATCTAATCAGGTCAGCCCTATTGGGGCTGGCTTTTTTTATCAAAGGGAAGCAGGAGCTGCGGCTGTGCGCGTTTAAAGAATTGAGTGACCAAAGGGCTGGATGGCTCCGTGGGTTTGTCCTGTTTGCCAGGATTTCTTGACAAACTCGATCGCAGAGACTGCGGAAAATCCTTTTTGAAGTTTGTAAACTAATATTACGAAGGTCGATCGTCGCCACCCCTGTGCTTTCTGGACTAAATCAACTTTGACCCAGGTGGTTGAAGCTTTTGACTGGGAAGCACCTGAGGCTCTCTAGAGGTTTATCTATGCTTCATCTAACGAAATGTTTTCCAAAGAAACACCAGATTTACTGCACGAAAGTTAATTTAACTTAACAAATGAGGTATCCTGGTCAATAGAGGAAAGCTAGGTACATATTCCTAGTCCGTCCGACTGTACTGATCGGGTATTTCAGTCAATGACTTGGTCTGTTAAGCCAAATTTTAGTGGGAGAGGCGTAAGCTTACAGCCGATTAATCACGGGATTAATAGGATTGGCCACCAACTGCACGACTCGCATCTTGCTTTAGCCAGGTTCGAGAATGTCCAGCCTCTAGCCTCCAGTCTCACGCTAGAGATGTGTTTTGACAGACTGAGCGATCGGTTGCTGCTTGTTCCTCTAGTTCGCAGCCTGAATCTTCTGTTTCATTCTCTTTTGGGTAGGCTCTCATGATGAGTATGCAATTTCCCTGGCTAACTGTTCTGATTGCGTTTCCGCTACTGGCCGCTCTGCCGATTCCGTTTCTTCCAGACAAGTACGGTAAAACGGTTCGTTCTTATACTCTGGCGGTAGCCCTGACTGAATTCGCTGCCATGATCTATGCCTTCTGGCAGCAGTATGACTTCAGCAGTCCCGACTTTCAGCTCGTTGAAACCTATGCCTGGGTTCCGCAAATTGGGCTAAATTGGTCTGTCGCAGTGGATGGACTCTCTGTGCCGCTGGTCATTTTGAGCGGATTGGTAACGACGCTGGCAATTTTTGCCTCCTGGAAGATTAAGCACAAGGTTCGCCTGTTCTACGTCCTGATGCTGGCTTTGTACAGTGCTCAGATTGGCGTTTTCGTAGCCCAGGATGTGCTTCTGTTCTTCTTTATGTGGGAACTGGAGTTGGTTCCGGTCTATCTGTTGATTGCCACCTGGGGTGGCCAGCGACGCTTGTATGCTGCAACGAAATTTATTCTCTACACGGCGATCGCCTCTATCTTCATTCTGGTGGCTGCCCTGGCCATGGCCTTCTACGGAGATACCTTCACCTTTAACATGCAAGAACTGGGGTTGAAGGATTATTCCCTCAGCTTCGAGCTATTAATGTATGCCGCGCTTCTGGTCGCCTTCGGGGTTAAGCTACCGATTTTCCCCCTTCACACCTGGCTCCCCGATGCCCACAGCGAAGCTCCGGCCCCGGTGTCCATGATTCTGGCTGGGGTACTGTTGAAGATGGCGGGCTATGCCCTGATTCGCTTCAATATTGAAATGTTGCCGAATGCCCATGTTTACTTCGCGCCTGCATTGGCGGTACTGGGGGCGGTTGGTATCATCTATGCTTCTCTGACTGCCTTTGCCCAGGTCAATCTGAAGCGGCATTTGGCCTACTCTTCGATCGCCCACATGGGGTTTGTGCTGATTGGTATTGCAGCCTACACAGACCTGGGAATGAGCGGGGCAGTTCTGCAAATGGTGTCCCACGGATTAATTGCCGCCAGCCTCTTCTTCCTGTCAGGGGTGGCCTACGATCGGACTCATACCCTGATGATGGATCGGATGGGTGGCATGGCCAAGCAAATGCCCACGGTGTTTGCCCTATTCACAGCCGGTTCGATGGCTTCATTAGCACTGCCGGGAATGAGCGGTTTTGTGGGTGAGTTGGCGGTCTTCCTGGGCTTTGCCACCAGCGATGTTTACAGTACCACCTTTAAGGCTGTGATTATCCTGCTGTCGGCGGTGGGAGTCATTCTCTCTCCGATTTACCTGCTGTCCATGCTGCGTACTGTGTTCTATGGACAGGAAAACAAGGAGCTGGCATCGAGCTACAAACTGACGGATGCCAATCCGCGTGAAGCGTTCATCGCCCTGTGTCTCCTGATTCCCATCATCGGCATCGGGTTCTATCCCAAGCTGGCAACTCAAACCTACGATGTCAAAACGGTGGCAGTCACCGCCGAGGTGCGGAACTCTCTGCCGGTCGTAGCGGCGCAACCCTTCCATCTGAACCTCCCCCTTTCAACGCCAACGGTGTTGGGGGCTGAGACGAAGGAGTTGTCAGGAGTGGTGAAATAGCTGGGTCGTAACGGCAGGGTGGGTATTGCTCACCGGCCTCGGTTGAACCATTCCGTACGGTTTAACTCTCCTAACGTTTGACCGTCTACCCGATCGATGGAGTGCTACAGCGATGTGGCACTCTTTGTCGTTTGGGCGTTCAGGAAGGGCAGAATATGGGTTGCCAGATCGGGCGCGTAGTCCTGGGGAAGATTATGAGCTGCTCCAGGCAGGATCACCAACTGGGCATCGGCGATCTGGTCGGCGTAGGTTTGGCTGTGCCAGAGGGGAATGGTTTCGTCGCAGTCGCCCGTAATCACCAGGGTAGGAATCTGCAACTGATGGATCTCTTTTTCGACCGTGTCGATCGCATCTTCGGGGCGCATTCGATCGAGCAGGAACGAGCGAGGGGCGGGTTGGGCGTTCAGCTCACGGCGAATCCAGCGAATGGTCTGGAGATCCTGGTTTTTTCTCAGTAAGAGGGCGATCGGCTGCATCAGCCACAGAGCCGCATCCACCCCTGGAGTTTGCCAGAGCAGGGGACGCAGATGGTCATACCGACCGCAAAAGCTATCATCCCGAATTCCAGCGGGAGCAGCCAGAATCAAATGGTTAACGGACTGCGGATAGTTCAGCGTATAAGCCGCAGCGACCCACCCCCCCAACGAATGTCCGACGATCGCACCGGGATGACTGCCGATCGCCTCCACAAATCCCCGCACAAAGGCCACTAATTTAGCAATGTCGTAGCGAATCATCGGCTTAGAAGATTCCCCACAGCCCAGCAGATCCAGACAGATACAGCGATGGTGGTCTGCCAGATGAGCAACCAGGGGTTGCCAGGATTCACTGCGTCCCATGAAGCCATGCAGAAACAGAATGGGGGAACCACTTCCCTGCTCCCAGTAGGCGGCTTGATAGGGGGTGGATTCCAGGGAAACCGTCAGGACTTGTTTGGCGATCGGAGGGGGTGGAGCGATCGGTTGGGGCATAGAGGAGTTGCAAGTTGAATGGGTCAGGAGGAATGGGCGGGCAGGATGCCCACCCCACAAGAATAGAGCAGTTACAAGTTGAATGGGTCAGGAGGAATGGGCGGGCAGGATGCCCACCCCACCAGAGGAGGAACTAGAGTGGGGGGAGCTAACCGCTATAGTTCGCAGCTTAAGTCTCCGGCTTTGAGGCTGAATAGGAGATTTTCGCGGTAGTCTATGGGGCAATCGATGACAGCAGGCACATCCTGGTTCAGGGCTTCCTTCAGGGTCGGGACAAAATCGGTGCAGGAGGTAATGCGATAGCCCTTGACCCCCATACTTTCCGCCAGCCGCACGAAGTCTGGATTGCTGAAGTGGACAAAGGCGGATTCGCCAAACTGGTTCATCTGCTTCCATTCAATTAAGCCATAGCCCCCGTCGTTAAAGATGACTGTGACAAAGGGGGTTTTGATGCGCAGCGCCGTTTCTAACTCCTGGGAGTTCATCATGAAACCGCCATCTCCAGTAACGGCCACAACCTTCTGCTTGGGCGCGACTAACTTCGCGGCGATCGCCCCTGGAATGGCAATGCCCATGGCGGCAAAACCGTTGGAGATGATGCAGGTGTTGGGCCGATCGCAGTGATAGTGCCGCGCCATCCACATCTTGTGGGCTCCCACGTCGGAAATGACGATATCTTCCGGGCCAAGCACCTGACGCAAATCGTGGAGCAGCTTTTGGGGCTTGATGGGAAATCCCGCATCATTTACGTAGTCTCCATAGTCCTTGAGGATTTCCTGGCGCAGATGGATCGCATAGGGTTCGGGCTTGCCGGTGCGATCGGTACGTTTCAGGATTTCGTAGAGAGAGTCGGAAATATCTCCCACCACTTCGGCAATCGGAATATAGCTACTATCCACCTCAGCCGGCATTTGTCCAACGTGGACGATCGGCGTTTCACCGCTAGGATTCCAGCGTTTGGGAGAATATTCAATCAGGTCGTAACCCACTGCAATCACCAGATCGGTGTGGTCAAACCCGCAGTTAATGTAATCTCGCTGTTGCAGTCCAACACTCCAGAGGGCAAGGGGATGGGTGTAGGGAATCACCCCTTTGCCCATGAAAGTGTTGGCAACTGGAATATTCAGCCGGGTGGCAAATTCAGTTAAAGCTTCACTGGCATGGCCGCGAATTGCTCCATTACCCACCAGAATGATCGGGTTGACGGCTCTGGCGATCGCCTCGGCTGCCCGTTGAATACTTTGATAGGAGGCATAGACCCGCTCTCGACCATCGGTTCTCAGGGCTTTTCCCTCCACCTTCATGGCCGCGATATTTTCAGGTAAATCGATATGAACCGCTCCGGGTTTTTCGCTTTGAGCTAACTTAAAGGCTTTGCGGACAATTTCGGGGGTGTTGCTGGGACGGACGATTTGCGTGTTCCACTTTGTCACCGGGGCAAACATGGCAACCAGATCAAGGTACTGATGGGATTCGATGTGCATTCGATCGGTGCCCACTTGCCCGGTAATGGCGACTAGGGGAGCGCGATCGAGGTTGGCATCGGCAACGCCCGTCATCAGATTCGTGGCCCCGGACCAAGGGTGGATAGGCAAACGCCCGCCTTGCCCGTCAATCGTCCGTATACATCTGCCATGAAGGCTGCTCCCTGCTCATGGCGCGTGGTGATGAACTGAATTGATGAGTTGCGCAAGGCTTGCAGCACATGAAGATTTTCTTCTCCCGGCAGCCCGAAGACATATTCCACGCCTTCATTTTCTAAACACTGCACTAGCAGTTCGGCCGTATTCATGTCTGTCATAAAATTTGTTCTCCCTCTGATTGAGCGGGTTCCTGTCCCGATGTTGTGAGTCATTTGTAGAGTGAAGGGGGCTAGCTGGAGTCACGCTACTGGATCCAAACGGTTTTGATGTTGACAAATTCGCGGATGCCTTCCACCCCCAGTTCCCGGCCATAGCCCGATCGCTTAATGCCGCCAAACGGTAGACGCGGATCAGACTTGACCATGCTATTGATGAACACACACCCCGCCTCTAGCTCATTCACCAGCCGATCGCGCTCATCGGCGTTTTGCGTCCAGGCACTCGCACCCAGTCCGAAGGAGGTGCTGTTGGCCAGGTGAATCGCGGTATCCAGATCGGGAACCGGAAACAGCAGGGCAACGGGGCCAAAAAACTCCTCCTGGTAGGCCGGACAGTCCGGGGGCAGATCGGTTAAGACCGTCGGCAGGTAGTAATTGCCCTGGGGGGATGTGGACAAGCGATCGCCGCCGATCAGGGCCCTGGCTCCCTGTTGCAGACAGGCTTGCACCTGAACTTCCAGATCGTTGAGAATATCGGGGGTTGCCAGGGGGCCGATGTTCGTTTCCGGGTTCATTGGATCCCCCACCTTTAATTCGGCAAACTTCGCAGTCATTTTTTCGGCAAAGGCAGCGGCGATCGATTCCTGCACAATAAATCGCTTAGCGGCAATGCAGGACTGGCCGTTATTAATCAGACGGGCCGTCACGGCCGCAGAAACAGCCGCTTCCAGATCGGCACTGTCCAGCACGATAAATGGATCGCTGCCCCCCAATTCCAGAACCACTTTTTTGATCTGTTGACCACAAGCACTGGCCAGGCTGGCTCCGGCGGCTTCACTGCCCGTCAGGGTGGCGGCTTTAACGCGATCGTCTGCAACAATCTGCGCCACCTGATCTGAACCTACCAGCAAAGTCTGAAACACTCCCTGGGGAAATCCAGCTTTCGAGAACACTTCTTCGATCGCCAGGGCAGACTGGGGCACGTTAGAGGCGTGCTTCAAGATCCCCACATTCCCCACCATCAGGGCGGGAGCTGCAAAGCGAAACACTTGCCAGAAGGGAAAATTCCAGGGCATCACCGCCAGGATCACGCCGAGGGGCTGATACCGGATAAAGCTCTGGCTGGCATCGGTTTCAATGGTCAAATCGCTTAAAAACTGAGCCGCATGTTCAGCGTAGTAACGGCAAACCCAGGCGGATTTTTCTACCTCCGCAACGGCAGCGGCGATCGGTTTTCCCATTTCCAGGGTCATGATCTGTCCAAATTCCGCTTTGCGATCGTCCAGGATTTGAGCAGCCGCATTCAGCCACTCCGCCCGCTGGGCAAACGAGGTATAGCGATATTGTTCAAAGGCTTGTTGGGCACTTGCTAACCGTTGCTCGATCGCTTCATTCGTCAGGGGGGTAAACTCCTTGAGCATTTCCCCTGTCGCCGGATTAATCGTTGCAATTGCCATCTCATCCTCCTGTTTGACTGGCCTATAGACCAGCGATGGGTTAGATAGTGGCTCATGAACCAGTCTGAATTGAAGCAACAAAACTCCACAATGCACTCATCTGGAATGCTCAATCCGCTTCCCATCAGAATTTGAGGGGATTTCTGCAATGAAGCGAATGTAGACAGAGCCGAACCACCCATCGATCATTCTAGTGTTTTCAATCGGGGACTGTTTGGCATTTTGTTACAGAGGCTAATAAAACTCAGTGTTTGTTTAGAAAAGAAATGCGATCGCGTTAACACACATTATTTACATTCGGGGTATTATTCACAACTCTAAATAAAACGCAATCAAAACACAACTGAAATGCGATTTAACTCATCGTTTTTGCATAAATCTCAAAGAAGTCAGGAAAATTTGAATTACGGTTCGTTTCGTTGGTTTAGTGGTATTAAGGGAATCTATAAAGACAAGCTAAAAAAGGACCGCCTCTGCCCAACTTCCCCTTACGATGCAGTAATGTTTCTGCATAAATTTGCCATCCCTCCAGGGATAACAGAAGCAGGTTATAGGATGAAGTAAGAGGAGGCAGACATGCTGGTACACAAGGGTACTATTGAATCTTTAGATTCAGCCTGACTGGATTTGCACAATGTCAGATCGATTCGATCGCTCACTCAAAATTCAACAAAACGATATGGCATTTCCCACGTTGGTTCAGATACATTGGACACATTGAATGATAACTATTGACGAGATGAAGTACGACAGTGATTCAGAATCGTGACGCTTGCTCATGGTACTTTTCTTAATACTTTGCTATGGGCGGATATAACGTCAGCGACTCTCAATGTCGGCTTTAATTTCCAACCTATTCAACAGCTGAAATCCGCGAAATCGATCGAACTGAAGGAGCTTTCATGACCATCGCAGTTGAACAAGCGACGAATACAACCCTGACAGCTGACATGGAACAGAAAACAGGGATGAGTGTTGGAATTCCCAAAGAAATTTATCCGGGCGAGTGTCGCGTGGCTGCGACTCCAGATACCGCAAAACTTTTACAAAAAATGGGGTTTCGCGTTCTTGTAGAAACCGGAGCGGGGGAAGCAGCAAATTTTCCAGATGATGCATACAGGGAGGCAGGATGCGCGCTCATTTCGGATACGTCTACTCTCTGGGAATCAGCCGACATTATTCTGAAGGTGCGATCGCCCGAATTTCATACCACCTTGGGCAAGCACGAAGCCGAACTGCTCCACGACGGGCAAACCCTAATAAGCTTCATTTACCCGGCACAGAATCCAGAACTACTGCAAAAGCTGGCGGCTCAAAAGGCGACCGTGCTGGCGATGGACAGCGTACCGCGCATTAGTCGGGCCAAAAAATGGATGCCCTCAGTTCCATGGCCAACATTGCTGGCTATCGGGCAGTGATTGAGGCAGCCAACTGTTTTGGCCGGTTCTTTACAGGGCAAATTACGGCGGCTGGAAAGGTGCCACCGGGCAAAGTTATGGTGATTGGGGCTGGAGTGGCTGGATTGGCGGCGATCGGGACTGCCAGAGGGTTAGGAGCCGTTGTTCGCGCCTTTGACACTCGCCTCGTGGTGAAGGAGCAGGTGCAGAGTCTGGGGGCAGAATTCCTGGAATTGCAGTTTGAAGAAGATGGTTCTGGGGAAGGCGGCTACGCCAAGGTGATGAGCGATGAGTTCATCAAAGCGGAAATGGAACTCTTTGCGGCTCAGGCGAAAGAGGTAGACATTATTGTCACCACGGCGTTAATTCCGGGCAAAAAAGCTCCCTTGCTGATCACCAAAGACATGGTGGAAAGCATGAAGGAAGGCTCTGTGATTGTAGACATGGCGGCGGAGCAGGGGGGCAACTGCGAAGTCACAAAACCAGGCGAGGTGTATCGCTACCACGGAGTTACGATTGTCGGACTAACCGATCTCCCCAGCCGCATGGCCCACCAGTCCAGCCAGCTTTATGGCACCAATCTCTGTCATTTACTCAAAGACATGGGCGGTGCAGAGCATTACAAAGTGGACTTCGAGGATGAAGTGGTGCGTGGTGCATTAGTCTCCCACAATGGCGAAATCACCTATCCTGCTCCGAAGCCCAGTACACCTCCCCCTCCCCCCACTCCGGCCCCGGCTCCCGTTCAGCCTGCGGTGGCAGAAACTGCTCAACCCTCCAAAGGCAATCAATTCCTGGTTCCGCTACTATTAGGCGCAGCCCTAGTGGGCATTGGCTTAACCGCTCCCCCCTCCTTCCTGTCTCACTTCACGGTGTTTGTCCTGGCCTGCTTTGTCGGCTGGCAGGTGATCTGGAATGTGAAACCGGCACTCCATACGCCCTTAATGAGTGTGACCAATGCAATTAGCGGCATCATTGTTGTTGGTGGAATGCTGGAAATTTCTGGTTCCCTTCATTCTGCAACCGCGATTTTGGGGGCGATCGCCATTTTGATCGGCACGATCAATATCTCTGGCGGATTTTTGGTAACGCAGCGGATGTTGAAGATGTTTCAAAAGTAGGGAAGGACTGAGGGCTGAGGACTGGGGACTGAGAACTGGGGACTGAGAACTGGGGAGAAAAGACCTTCTATCTTCGCTTTTGACGTTTGCCTGCTTGTGGGGTGGGCATCCTGCCCGCCCGGTTTAGCCAGCTTTTGCCTGCTTGTGGGTTGGGCATCCTGCTCGCCTCATTTAACCAACTTTGGGTTCAGCAATCTTTTTTGGACAACCTATGAATAATTTATTGACCGTTGCATATATTGCAGCAAGTGCTTTGTTTATCCTGAGCCTGGGGGGTTTGTCCGATCAGGCAACGGCTCGACGCGGGAATCTATACGGCATTATCGGGATGTTGATTGCCCTGGGGGCGACCGCAGCGGCCAGCGTCACGGGTTCTGGCTACGGGATATTGGCAGCAGCAGTGGTGCCGGGTGTGGTAATTGGGGCGATCGTGGCTTCTCGCGTGGCCATGACTTCCATGCCAGAACTGGTTGCGATCCTGCATAGCTTTGTGGGCGCAGCGGCTGTTTTGGTGGGCATTGCCAACTACCTGCAAGGGGATCATGGCTTGACGGGTGCGGAAGCGACGATTCACCAAGTGGAAATTTTCATTGGCGTGTTCATTGGGGCGGTGACGTTTACCGGCTCTATCATTGCCTTTGGTAAACTGCGGACGCTGATTTCCAGTAAGCCGTTGATGCTGCCCGCTCGCCATGCCCTGAACCTGGGTCTACTAATTGGATCGATCGCCCTGGGCGTACAATTCATGGCGCTGGAAAGTCCGGCAGGGTTAACGCCTTTGCTGATCATGACGGGACTGGCTTCGCTGCTGGGGATTCACCTGATTCTGGCGATCGGCGGTGCAGATATGCCCGTGGTGATTTCTATGCTCAACAGCTACTCTGGTTGGGCGGCAGCAGCGGCAGGGTTCATGCTCTCCAATGACTTGCTGATTATTACGGGGGCGCTGGTGGGCAGCAGTGGGGCGATCCTCAGCTACATCATGTGTCGAGCGATGAATCGTCACTTTATCAGCGTGATTCTGGGTGGCTTTGGTGCAGGCAGTGGGACAACAGCTCAGGGGGGAACTGCTACCACTGGAGAGGCTGTATCAACCACGATCGACGAAACGGTGGAAGCCCTGCTGGATGCGAAGAGTGTGATCATTACTCCGGGTTATGGCATGGCAGTGGCTCAGGCTCAGCACTCCGTTTCTGATATCACCAAGCTATTGCGGCAGCGGGGTGTGAATGTACGGTTTGGGATTCATCCGGTGGCTGGACGGTTGCCGGGTCATATGAATGTGCTGCTGGCAGAGGCGAATGTGCCCTACGACATCGTGTTGGAGATGGATGAAATCAACGAAGATTTTCCTGAAACCGATGTGGTGCTGGTGATTGGAGCCAATGATACGGTGAATCCGAGTGCGATCGAAGATCCGGGTAGCCCGATCGCGGGAATGCCGGTGCTGGAAGTGTGGAAAGCCAAGCAGGTGGTGGTGATGAAGCGCAGTTTAGCCAGCGGCTATGCCGGGGTCGATAATCCCTTGTTCTACAAAGACAATTCGCGGATGCTATTTGGCGATGCCAAGAAAAATATGGATCTGATCCTGGCTAGCCTGCAAGAGCAAACTGAATCCACAGGTAAAGTCCTGGTAACTGCTCGTTAACCCGGGGAAAACCAAGCTGTAACTCTGGGAGCATGTCACTTTTGTTGCCCTCACCCTAAATCCCTCTCCCCAAGGGCGAGGGACTTCGATCCGGTTCCCCTTCTCCCCGTTTGGGAGAAGGGGTTAGGGGATGAGGGTTAGACTTGCAAACGTGACATGCTCCCTGTAACTCTTGTGGGGTGGGCATCTTGCCCGCCCTTTCGTTTAGTCCAGGACACGGAAAAGGCACACGATCGAAATCATGTGCCTTGCGTCATCCGATGTCATTGTTTCAATTGCAGGTTAGATTGAGCAGCCCCCTTCCTGCAATTGAGGCATCGGTCATTCAAAACCCAAATCGATGGGTTGTTTTTTATGACACTGAACTCCCTCAGATGTTCCTCACCCATTTCCCAACTAGTAGACCCCGGCAGCAATACGCCCACCTTTCGTAGTGCAGGCTTCCAGCCTGCGCGGGCAAGATGCCCGCTCTACGGTTGCTCAATTCACGCTCGCTTCTACTAGAAGCATTCCAACGTATCGCGGGTAGCCCGTCCGGTGATCGGATTCACCCCCTTAGCAACGTCGCACAACTGTTCCTGCATATCCTGACGCATCAGCACATCGGTGAAGTCTGCTCCGTCGATCGTGGCTCGATTGAACTTGGTATTAAAGGCGAACGCTCCTTCCAATACAGCATTCGTCAGATCAGCATCCACCAGACGGGCAGAATCCAGGGTGGCAAACCGCAAATCCGCCCCTTCCAGATTGGCTGCCTCTAAGTTTGCGCCGAAAAAGCTGACCCCTTGCAGATTGGTATGGCTGAGATTGGCTCCTCGCAAATTGGCTTTGGTAAAACTGGAGTCGGTTAAATCTTGACCAGAAAAATCTGCATCTACCAGAAATTCTTTCGTGTAGTTGTCTGCCACAGCCAGGGGCGCGGAAAAGGTACAGAACATTAGCAGAAGTCCCAGAACACAGCAACCCAACCCAAATAGAGCGTTTGAGACAATACGGGAAATTGTGATGCGATCGGACTTCATCATGAAACACCGCCTGCGAACCATACTGAATTCAGTCAAAACACGCAAAGGTTACTTTGATTAAATTGATTAAATTGATTAAATTTAAGTGGTCTATTCTGATACTACTACTTGAACGTCACGCTATTGGATTCCTTTTGTGAGTACTTCACCCAGACGATCGCCCCGTTCATCCCAGTCCCACACACCGCAGCATCAAACAGTGGGACGTTTGGCGGAGGCGTTTGTGGCTCGGTGGCTGGTTGAGCAGGGCTACGAAATTTTACAGGAGCGGTGGCGTTGTCGCTGGGGAGAACTGGATCTGGTAGTTCGGTTTTTGTCATCCCCTGCAACTCTGGCATTTGTGGAAGTCAAAGCCCGTACCGATCGCAATTGGGATGCGAATGGACTGTTATCCATAACGGCTAAGAAGCGGGAAAAGCTCTGGCAGGCGGCTGAGTTATTTCTCTCGGCGCATCCACCGTTGGCGACTTTACCCTGTCGGTTTGATGTGGCTCTGGTTCACTATCAGATCAATCCACATCCGGCAAAACAAAATCCGGCAAAACAAAATCCGGCAGAGCTTTTCAACGAAGAAGCGATCGAACCTGGGAATGCAGTGCAATCCGGTGAACCTCAATGGGAGGATTGTACGGTTCAGATGGGTCAGCCCGTGGCGATCGGCCCCTATCGTCTAACTTTACAGGACTATATTCTCAATGGCTTTGATGAATGTTGATTGACCTGGGTGATAAGCACTCTGACTGAAACCTGGAGATAGTAATTTGTGAGTGGTCAGGTATCTCATTCGTATTGCCACAGGGAGTTTACGTCAATGGTGTTGACACAAGAAGTGGCATCATTAACTGAAGCGATCGCTAATACTGAAAAGAGAGGCTCTCAATGCAGCGATTTGAGCGTTTTCACGCGATTCAACAGCTCGACCCGGAGCGGGATAACTGTGAAATATGCAGGCAGCTTGCAGGCTATGAATTTTCCTGGGATATCACTCGCGCCCTGGAAATCGCCTTATTTCGTACCTTTTGCGTACCCAGCATTGCCATCCTCCTCGATCGCACCGCTGAGTTTCACCAGCGTCCCCAAAAACGCTATGACGATACCGGGTTGATGGTATCTTTGCTCCTTAAATTGGGGCATGACACTCCCAGGGGGCAGTCCGTGATTCAACGCATGAATCAGATTCATGGTCATTTTCCCATTCGCAATGCCGATTTTCTTTATGTCCTCTCCACCTTCATTTATGAGCCTGTGCGATGGATTGAGCGGTTTGGCTGGCGGCAGTTAAGCCAATTAGAAAAGCGGGCTTTATTTTACTTCTGGGTTTCTGTAGGGCAACAAATGGGAATTCAAGAAATCCCCAGTACCTATGAATCCTTTGAGCAATACAATCTGGAATACGAGCGTGAACATTTTCGTTACAACGCAGCCAACCAACGAGTGGGAGAATCTACCTTAAAACTTTTCCTCAGTTGGTTCCCGCCACCCCTACGACCCCTGATTCAACCGTTGGTTTGCGCCATCATGGACGATCGCATGCTCCAGGCGTTTGGCTTTCCATCTCCCCAACCGTGGCAGCGATATGTTGTAGAGCAATTGCTGCAAACTCGTGGAAGATTACTCCACTACTTTCCCCCTCGTCAAACTCCTAGTTTCTACAGCGATGAACCGCAACGGAGTTATCCTCAAGGTTATGAGTTAGCGGATTTAGGCCCGCCTAAGATGCTGGCAGAATTAAAGGAAAAAGGCCGATCAAATCACTCAAATCACTCAAATCACTCCCAATCAAATGGGTGAACTCGGTGCGATCGCAATTGAGAGTGCAGATCAGGGCAAGTTCGCTTCTGCCATGCTGGTATCAAGCATTTGCCACGTCATCTCCTGCCCTGCCCGTAAGGGCACCAGTCCAGATTCAGTGAAGGGAACTTCATCGGGAACACGCCAGGTCGTTCGGGTTAAAGTCATCTGTTCGGTATTGCGCGGGAGTTGATAAAAATCTGGCCCGTAGAAACTGGCGAAAGCCTCAAGTTTATCAAGGGCATCAACGCTCTCAAACGCTTCTGCGTATAACTCCATCGCGTGTAGGGCCGAATAGCACCCCGCACAGCCACAGGAACTTTCTTTGCCGTTGCGAGGATGGGGAGCACTATCGGTGCCCAGAAAAAATTTAGGATTACCGGAGGTTGCTGCTTGCAAAAGAGCCAGGCGATGCTCCTCACGTTTCAAAATGGGCAGGCAATAAAAATGGGGACGAATACCACCCTGGAATAGGATATTGCGGTTAAATAACAAATGTTGTGGCGTAATGGTTGCAGCGATGTTATTGGCAGACAGGACATACTGCACAGCATCTGAGGTGGTAACGTGTTCCAGCACCACGCGCAGGTCAGGAAATCGCTGCTTCAGGGGGATCAAATGCCGTTCGATAAACGCTTTCTCGCGGTCAAACATATCCACATCTGGATCGGTCACTTCTCCGTGCAGCAATAAAGGCAGATCAACCTGCTGCATCACTTCAAAGACGCGATCGCACTTACGAATGTCCGTCACCCCAAAGTCTGAATTGGTCGTTGCACCGGCTGGGTAATATTTGACCGCTTTGACAAACTGAGATTCTTTGGCCGCGATCATTTCTTCGGGGCTGGTGTTGTCAGTGAGATAAAGCGTCATCAGTGGCTCAAACGATCGGCCCTCTGGAATGGCTGCAAGGATGCGATCGCGATAGGCCGCAGCATCAGCAACCGTGCGTACCGGAGGCTTCAAGTTCGGCATGATGATCGCGCGGGCAAACTGCCGCACCGTATGGGGCAGAACCGCTTTCAGTGCCGCACCATCGCGTAGATGGAGATGCCAGTCGTCAGGTCGGGCGATCGTGAGCTTTTGCATCTTTCTATCATAAAACACAAAGAATCATTCACCAGTGCCAGAGCCGACGCGCTAAAACAGGGGGTTGCCAGGAGTCCTTGCGATCGCACTATAATTCAATCCAGCGAACGGTTAACGCGATTGGGCAATTAGTTTATGAACTGTCAAATTCAGGATGACATGGAGTTCTGAGAAATCTAATAGCCAGCCCAGAGAAAATCAATGGCGAAACTTGATAGTCTTCGGCACATAATTGATGAAGACCAGAGAGAAGGGGCTGATTTATGTTTGCACAACTGCCAGAGCGGCGAATGCACTGGGTTCGCTGGGTATTGACTGTTGGTTGGCTTCTGATCATTGCCTCCCTGTTCTATGACCCCTGGACATCAGCACTCACTGTACCCGATCATCCCTGGAGTCCCCTGCGGCTCCCGGATACCTGTATAGAGGTGCAGGGCGAATGCCTGGCTGAACAACCCTATCCGTTAGGAACAACCCTCTTTTGGGGAGCAATTGTGCCCGCTGCCATCTTTGTTTTGCTGGTGTTTGGCCATGAGCTATGGCGACGGATTTGTCCGCTCTCGTTTTTATCTCAGATTCCCCGCGCTTTGGGATGGCAACGGCAATTTAAACGAGAGAACAAAAAGACGGGCAAGGTGCGCTATGAGTTGGCAAAGGTTGACTCGAATTCCTGGCTGGGTCGCAACTATCCCTACCTGCAATTTGGCTGGTTGTTTGCAGGCTTGTGTGGGCGAATTTTGTTTTTCAATGCCGATCGCCTGGTGCTAGCGGGTTGGTTATTGTTCACAGTGGCAGCGGCGATCGCCGTTGGCTACTTCTACGGTGGCAAGTCCTGGTGTCAGTACTTTTGCCCTATGGCTCCGGTGCAAAGTATCTACGGTGAACCGGGGGCCTGTTGAGTAGCAAAGCCCACATGAGTGAGCAACTCGTGACGCAATCCATGTGCCGCACGGTGCTGCCCGATGGCAAAGAGCAGAGTGCTTGTGTTGCCTGTCAAAATCCCTGCATCGACATTGACGCGGAGCGCACCTATTGGAATAGCCTGAAAAAACCCGAAACCGTATTTCTCTACTATGGCTATGTGGGCCTGGTGATTGGCTATTTTGTCTATTACTATCTCTATGCAGGCAACTGGGACTATTACTTCTCTGGGGCGTGGTTGCGGCATGATCAGCTGGCTGCGCTGTTTGACCCTGGACTTTACCTGTTTGGGCAGGCTATCAATATTCCGAAATTGGTTGCGGTGCCGCTGGTGCTGGGAGCATGCACGGCGATCGGGTATTGGGCAGGACGGTGGATCGAAAAACGGGCTAAAGCCCACAGTCGGCGACATCAGACAAACTGGACGATCGAAACCATTCGCCATCGCATCTTTACCCTGTGTACCTTTGGTATTTTCAACTTCTTCTTTATTTTTGCCGGTCGTCCCCTGGTACAGCTTTTCCCCTGGACGGTGCAATACCTCTACGACCTGGGGTTAGTGACGCTGAGTACCCTCTGGCTCTACAAAACCTGGCGACGCAGCCCTGAACTCTATTCTCGTGAAAATCTGGCGAATCGGTTCCGCAAACAGCTGGAGAAATTGCAGCTTAATGTTTCCCAGTTTTTGGAAGGCCGGGCACTGAGCGATCTCAATACCCACGAGGTGTATGTGTTAGCCAAGGTGCTTCCTGGTTTTACCCGCGAGAAAAGACATCAGGCCTACAAGGGAGTGGTGCGAGAATCGCTGGAAGAAGGCTATGTGAACTACGCCAGCAGTTTGGACATTTTGCAGCAAATGCGTCAGGAGCTAGGCATTACCGATGACGAACACCGCATTGTGCTGGAGGAATTGGGCGTTGAAGATCCAGAGTTGCTCAATCCCGATCGCCAGCGCAGCTTAGAAAATCAGATTCGCTTGAGCGGCTACCGTAAATCCCTGGAGCGGTTAATGCTGCTGCAAAGCAAACAGCCTAATCGCACCGGACTTGAGCAATTATCATGGCAAGATTCAGACGCTGTTCGTTCTCTGCGCCGCCAATATTCCATCACGCCCCAGGAAGAAGAGTGGATTTTGAGTGGATTTTCGGTCAATGCCAGTCGTGTCAAAAAGGCAGAGTTTCTGCTCACACAACTCCCCAGCTTGATCGAGTGTTACCGTGCGCTCAATCAACCGATGTTGCATGAGCACAAAGCCGTATTAACCCTGCTGCGAGAAAACATCAGTCATAAAAAAGAACTGATTGTGCGATCGCTGCTGGAAACCCTGGAACTGCTCCAGTCTGATCCGGCAGCGTTGTCCCTGGCACAGTCATTACAGCAAGCCTCCCCGACTGTTTTAGGAGAACTGTTAGACCAGGAGCATTGGGGCGATCGCCTGCCGCCAGAGATTCTGTACTGTTTGACCCAACCGGGAGAAACCCCTGTTTCCTGTTCGTTGGAATTCTCCACTGAAGCGATTCTGGGGCATCTAGAAGCCCTGCTCCAGGATCAAAATCCGATGATTCAGGCGGCAGCACTTTATATGATTGCTCAATTGGATGCAGAAGGCAGTCAGGCGATCGCTCAAAATCATCGCCACGAGTTCAGTACCCATCTAGTTCAGGAAACGATCGATCGGTTACTGTCCTGGCACTCATCATCAACAGCAAATCTATCCCTGCGCGAATTCCCAACGTTGGAGAAATTGGTCTATTTATTTAATAGCGACTTCTTCCACCGAATGCAGAGTGACACATTAATTGCCCTTGTCGATCGAGCAGAGGTGAGAACCTACAGCCAGGGAGACCTGATCACAGAAGCCGGAGATACCTGTCGAGAGTTATTGCTGCTCATTGAAGGTGATGCCAACATTCACTACCAAACGGAATCTGGGGTTCGGATGGAACAGCTTCATCCTGGTCAAACCCTAGATGAGCTGGAGGTTTTAGCCCACAGCAACTCAGAAAATACGATCGTTGCCGATAGCGAAAAAACTCGAATTCTGGCTATTTCTGTCGATACCTTTGATGATTTACTCGACCACGATCCTGATTTTGCCCGCCGAGTTTTGGAATTAGAAAGTCGGCAACTTCAGCGATTCGTGCGATCGGTGCAGCCACTTTAGGGATAAAACGTTCGGGGATGTTATCCCGCACTTTTGACGGTAGTTGCCATAGGCTTTAACAGACTCAGGACAAGCAACTCAATAGATCTTGCGAGAACTAGGAGACAAAATAATTATGGAATTCAACCCAAGCAACAATGTTGTTAAGCTTTGTCTTCAAGGTATGGGCATGGAAGAAAAAGGCAAACCTGAAGAAGCAAGTAAACTATTTCTTCAAGCCTGGAACGAAGCAACATACGACTTTGAAAAATTTATTTCAGCTCATTATGTAGCCCGACATCAAAAAAATGTTACCGACAAATTAAGTTGGCTCGAAACGGCTTTGCAGTTTGCGTTAAAAATCAATAATGATACAGTCAAGAGTGCTTTCCCTTCTCTATATTCAAATATTGCTCAATGCTATGAGGACTTAAACGATCCTGACGAGGCAAAAAAGAATTATGAATTAGCCACTTCGTTTAAGGATCAACCTTCTGACAAAGGCCCTTTTTATCATGGGACGAAAGCAGATTTGCAGGTTGGCGATTTGCTAACCGCAGGGGGGAATTCTAACTATAAATCTGGACTCCAAATGAATCATATTTATTTTACAGCCCTTGTTAATGGAGCGGGACTGGCTGCTGCATTAGCAAAAGGCGATGGACGCGAACGGGTTTATATCGTTGAACCGACGGGAAGTTTTGAAAATGACCCGAATGTCACAGACAAAAAATTTCCGGGCAATCCAACACGCTCCTATCGCTCCCAAGCACCATTAAAAATCGTTGGCGAAGTAACAGACTGGGTGAGGCAGACACCTGAGGAACTTCAAAAATGGCGTGAAAAATTAGCCAACAATACAGGAGAAATTATTAATTAATTTGATAGGGAATGGGAGATGAGGGGCGATCGATCGCCTAACTCGGTTGAGCAGGCGTGGCGGTTGAAGTTGCGACAGGGTAGATGCTGGATAATACCGTTGTCAGGGGTGTTATCCTGCAAAAGTGATGGATAACACTCCTAATCTCCAGGATTAACGATCAAAGGTGACGGATAACACCCCAGATTTCCAGACTTAACCTGCAAAATTTCTGTTTAATTTCTTAAAAGCAGGGTGTTATCCCGCAGAGCTGATAAATAATTCTGAAAAATAGGAGTGTTATTCTGCACTTGTGACGGTGAATGTATTATCGGTAGGGGCATAATCGCACGAAATTTTTGTAACGGAGCTAATGACGTTAGCATTGGTGCAAGCGAATGCCAAAATTGCTCTTGACCCTAAAATGAAAAAGACAACGTACTTTAGGTTTGTTTATGGATCTGCAAACTCGCATCATCCTTGACCCAGATATCCTGGTTGGTAAACCCATCATCCAAGGTACTCGCCTTGCTGTTGAATTCATCATTGACCTTCTTGCCCAAGGCTGGAGTACCGATGAAATCCTTCGCAATTATCCCGGTATCAGCCTTGAAGATATCCAAGCCTGCCTCAGCTATGCCAGTGCTATGCTCAAGTCCGAAAAAGTTTATGCCATTCCGGTCTAGTCCATGCGCTTCCTTGCCAACGAGAACTTTCCTCTGGATGCTGTAGAAGCATTACGCCAGCAAGAACATGACGTGGTTTGGATTCGTACAGAATCCCCTGGCATTTCTGATCCCGAAGTATTGCGTCGTGCCCAAGCAGAAGACCGCATCCTCCTGACTTTTGATAAAGATTTTGGCGAACTTGCTTTTCGGACAAAACTTCCTGCTGCCAGCGGTATTATTCTGTTTCGGATTACAGCACCCTCCAGCGCGGTAGTAGCTCAAAGGGTAGTGGCGGCGATCGCCCTACGAGACGACTGGGCTGGACATTTCAGCGTTGTCGAAGATGACAAAGTTCGGATGAGACTTTTGTAAAGCAAATCTATTTTTGTCATCCCTAAGAGAGCCGTTCTAACCTACAGCACTTTCGAGGTATATGAGGTACACTTAAAAGGAGATTAGAGGTATCAAGAATCCCGATGAAAGCCTACTCCGTTGATTTGAGAGAAAAAATAGTTAATGCTTATGAGAGAGGCGATACTTCAATTAGAAAAGTAGCCACTCAGTTTGGCGTTGCGAAAAGCTATGTCCAAAAGCTGCTCCTCCTTAAGAAAACTCAGGGACACTTGGCACCCAAGAAGCAAGGTGGAACAATGAAGGGACAGTTAGATGAGTACGGTAGCGAATTAACTGCAATGGTACAAAGCCATCCTGACGCAACTTTAGCAGAATATTGCGAGTATTTTGGAGAGCAATACAACGTTTGGGTCTGTCGCAGTGTCATGTGCTGTGCCTTGCAAAAACAACAACTCACGCGAAAAAAAAGACCTTACGCAGCACTCAAGCGAACACAGAGCGGGTGCAAAAGCTGAGAGTAGAGTATTGGGAGAAGGTCAAACCCATCGAGGTAGAGAACCTGGTGTTTCTAGACGAGATGGGAGTTCTACTCGGGTTGACCCGTACCCATGCTAGAAGCAATCGAGGCGATAGAGCGTATGACTTTAAGCCCTACTATCGAGGTGAAAAGGTGAGTGTGATTGGGGGCATCAGTTGCAAGCAGGTGTTGGCTCTCATGACACTAGATGGTTCAGTCAATGGCGATGCCTTCAAAGTTTTTATCGAGCATTTCCTGCTGCCGCAGTTATGGGAGGGTGCAGTAGTGGTGATGGATAATTTGCCTGCTCATAAAGTTGAAGCAATCGAGCCTTTAATTGAATCAGTAGGTGCCAGTGTTTTGTATTTGTCGCCCTATTCTCCTGAATTTAATCCCATTGAGCATTGGTGGTCACAATTGAAAGCATTCCTGAGACTATTTTCTCCAACTACTGCATCTGGTGTGGATGGTTTAATCGGAATAGCACTTGAGTTAATGAATCCTGAACACCTCAAAAATTGGTTTACACATTGCTGCTACTGTACCTCATAAACCCCGAATCCGCTGTATCTTAGCAACGGTAGCATAACACTGCGTTGATGCAGACGGTACAAAGCTTGTCGAACAGGTTTCAATGATACGGTGAAGCGTGCTCTGCAAAAAGCCGGATGGACGATTACGCATATCCATTTCCGCTTCAAATTGGTAAAAAGCGTTTGTCGGCTGTTTGGGTGCAGTGAGGTGTTTGCAAAGAAGATATCGTATCAGGTTTTCGTCATCCTAAAATACGGCAGCATACCGGTTTTGCGGTGGCTTGACTAGTCGGAGCGCTCGCGTCATAACACCCATGCATCCGTGGGCAGCACTAGCTGGTTCCGCACAAATTTTTCGCTTGCTTTTGCAGACTTTTAACGAGTCCAGATTGACCAGTTGATGACTGTTGTGTCAGTTGTGTCAGTCAGTCAAAATCACCAATAGCACCCAATGCCCAAATCCGATCGCCAGTAGCAGGGGTGAAAAGCGATCGACTTCAGCGATTCAATTGGGCGATCGGGTTTGGATAATTGATGATAGGGCATGGGAGATGAGGGCGAGCGATTGCAAGATGAGGAAGGTAAGCCCTGATTTCGGGGAGCATCCCATTTGTGCAAATTGATCAATATCCGCAGCGCAGGCATCTTGCCTGCCAGTGAAGTATGTATCATGAAAATGCAAAATTACGCCTAATGTGAATTAGACAGAGCAGTTTAAGACTGTTGGAAGGTTAACACATGGATGCCAAACTGCTGTTTGAGCAATAACCGCAGGGTATGGCTTGCCAGTTTAGCTGCAATGTGGACACAAAAGCCCTCTACGGTCTTGTTGAGCAAGCGTTCGGGGTTACGTCCAGTGTTTTGAATTTCATGAAACACCCCTTCAATGCGCTGACGCACTTTGGAGATGAAGCGATTGAGGGATGGGGGATGCTGCTGTTTCTGATTTTTGCGCAAGACAGTCCAAATCTGATTGCCGGTGCGCTGCTGCACTTGGAGTTGCCAGTCCTGGTCGATAAACCCCTTGTCACCGTAGATGGTGCACCCTCGGGCGACCGCTAAGAGCGACTCAATGGCAACCCGCTCATCGGTGTTGGCTGGGACTAAATCATAGGCAATCGGAATCCCGTTCCAGGTACTGAGTAAGGCGAGTTTGTAGCCGAAGTAATACATCTGGCGCGACGCACAATAGCCAGGGGTTGCATTGCCAGAAAAATCACTGCGTGTCTTGTCCCGCTTGAGTCCCAGTACGGGAATCGGTTTGGTGTCCACCAGCAGATGCGTTTGCTGGGTCGCTCCTAATGCCACGACCCAACTGCGTCGCAGTGATTCCAGCATCCCATCTAATTGGCGTAAGCGCCGATTGAATTGACTCTGATCCAACAACTGTGGAAACCAGCAGAGATAGTTGGCACGCATAAAGCCGAGAAACTGGGTTTCACCCGGAAAGGGCAGATAGTCCATCAGCAGTGCTAAGGTCAGCATTTCGCTATCACTCAATTGCGCTTGTACTCCTGGTCGGGGGCAGTCTAACGGTGCAATCTGCTGGCGATACCAATCGTCTACCAGAACAAAAATGGTGGTCATCAGGCTGGGAAAGTCTATGCTAGTCATGGGAGAGGTGAGCTTCAAAGGTGGTACTTCGATTCTCAACCTCTCCCACCTTTTTGTCCAATTCACATTAGACGTAAATTGGGATACATCCTGATTTTGTCTACTCCCATGTTGAAAGGTTGTCTGTCGGTAAGTTTTATCGTTAGATGGAATAAAGGACGTTAGTATCAAGTAGCACCTTTCCAGATTGTACTTGTGTGGACTTTGAGATCATTGGTGATATCGCTGATATCGAGGTTATTGCTACAGGAACAGGAATTCGCGATCGGGCACGACTACAGAAGCAGTATGGTCGAGGCAAGTGGAGAAAGTTGAAGGGTGTCGCCCAGATTCAGCTTCCAAACGGTATGATACGATTAGCGGAGATCCACTGGTATGAAGCTCATGGAATTGGTAAAAAAGAATTCAAACTCAAGCTACCGTTCCTGGATTAACTATGAAGACTGAGCAAGCCCGATCGAATCAGTTTGCGGTGTGCCTGAACAATGAAGGCTATAGAGCATCATTGGAAGTCGGCAAAATATACAGAGTGATTGTTGATCAGGAAGCAAGCACAAACGGGTTGATACGGGTCATTGATGAAAGTGGTGAAGATTACGCCTTTTCTGCAAGTCGGTTTTATCCGATTGAAGTGCCAAAACCTGTAGAAGAGGTATTGTTGTCGGTGAGCTAGTAGCGACAGCAGCACCACAACGCTGTCGCAGTAAACTGAATCTATTGATCCCGATCGTTAGCTGGTTCCGCACAAATTTTTCGCTTGCCTTTGCAGACGATCAACGAGTCCAGATTCACCAGTTGATGACTGTTGGTCAGTTGTGTCAGTCAGTCAAAATCACCAATAGCACCCAATGCCCAGAGCCGATCGCCAGTAGCAGGAGTAAAAAGCGATCGGTTTCAGCGATTCAATCGGGCGATCGGGTTTGGGTAATTGGTGATAGGGCATGGGAGATGAGGGGCAATTGTTGCAAGATGAGAGAGGTAAGCCCTGATTTCGTCTACTCCCATGTCTTTTGGGTGACGCTTATTGTGGAACAGGATGGAATCGTAGATGGAGTGAACGTGGGATTTCTCAGTTTTGAGGCTGAAGGACTTGAGATGGATCGATCGCCTGACTAGATCGAGCAGGTGTGGCGGCTGAGGTTGCGATATGGTAGATGCTGGATGATACGTTATCAGGGGTATTATCCAGCAAAAGTGACAGATAGCACCCCAGATTTCTGGACTTATCCTGCAAATTTTCTGTTCAATTTCTTAAGATCTAAGTATTATCCCGCAAATTTGATGGATAATCTTGGGACATTTAGATAGTGTGAACACCAAAATTTTCAAAGTCATTGCAGATGTTAACGCATACACAACTACTTCACCGTGATCTCGAAAAAATTGTTGAGTTAACCGACAAACTGATAGAGATCTCAGATATCAACTACGCTCCTGACAAAGTTGAGCGACTGTCACGCGAGACAAGCGTTGCTATTATGACAATTGTGCCAGACTCGTCTTGGGCAGCACTCAGCGATGAAGGGCGATGTTACCAGCGTAAAGTTTTGGATCAGTGGAATCGCTGGTTGGAGAAAGTCCGCTTACTTTTTACTGAAGATTCTGGAAGATCCCGCCAAGATTTGGAAGATGCGGCTGAGAAAGTCACAAAATGGCTGGATAGATCTGAACCAGATTTTTCAATTCCTAAAAACTTGGCAGATGCTCCATTTGTATTTCGTGAGCATATTCAACCCCTTTTCGACCTACTAGCTCCATTCATGTCTGATGGGTCTTTGGTGGTTGTCCCCGACACGAATGTAATCCTCCGTAATCAGGAGCTACCTTCTTGGGCTGAAGTATTAGGGACGGATGAATTTGTCGTGCTGCTTGTTCCAGGAGTCCTTAGTGAGCTGGATGACCATAAGATAAATCACCGTGTCCCCGAAGTTCGGGAGAAGGCGCGTACCTTTTCCAATCGGATAAAGGGATGGCGCAATCAAGGGGAGTTATCTGATGGAGTTCGGGTACAAGGCAAGGTCTATGTTCGAGTATCAGCTCGTGAGCCAAACTTTCAGCGAACTCTCTCCTGGCTTGATCCACAGGTAGCAGATGACCGTATTATTGCCTCGGTTTTAGAGTGGCAGCGTTCCAACCCCACTAACGCTGTTCAATTGCTTTGTTGTGATTCGATAATGCTTGCCAAAGCAGATGAAGCGGGTGTACCAACTGGTGACGTACCAGACCGAAAGACGGACTAGAGCCATAGCCTAATCATCCAACAACCTTGGTGCAGCAAATTTTCCGAAGCTGCTTGCTGTGCAGAAAAGACCCTGAAAACCGCTGATCAGAAACGTTAGACTGCATCTTGTTGAAAACTGACAAGTAATTAAAACCGTAAAATGCTGTAAAAATGATACAGGCTTGGACATGGGATATATCAAACAATATACATTATTATGTTAGCTAAACTGTTGGAGTAAGCATTCTCCCAAACAGATCGCCCGAATTCAGAAGTTTGTTTTATTAAGAATTGTTTGACTGAGTAATCAACAATCATAGAAGCTGAATTATTTTATGACTCATCCAGGTTGGATAGGTGGTTTTCCAGGAGATTGGACATATCAAGGTGATGCCAAACTCTTAATCGAGGATACTATTCAACCGATACAGATCAGCTTACGCCTCATTTTTGTAGAAGAAGCAGATATTGATGTAGTACTCATTTGGCAGGGTATTACGGATGACGATCGCTTAAAAGCTGCCATAAAAATGCAAGACGTAAAATATCAAGTCCTTATTATTAGAACCAGCATATTCCTTGTAGGTTATTCTATACCTCCCTTTAACACCAACAATGGAACTACAAAATTTAACGTTGTAAGACTAGTAACTTATTCTGGTTGGCCTAAAGAGATTGATATAGGAGATAGCTCTAACTACTTTGTGCAATTAAGGGCTTATTTAAATGATGAATTCTCATCAATGGACGAAATTTTTAATACAGAATTTGAAAACATTCCTAGACAAAGGGATAAAAATTCTAAAATAACTATAGATCAATCGAGTCTTTACTGTGCATTAAACTCAGGCTATCAGGTTAAATGTGGGAAGAAGTACATCACACACAAGGATCATAATGTTTTTAACAGAAAAAACATAGATGTTTTATACAAGCTGAGCTTTATAGATATCCTAGTTCCTTTAAACAATCAACAAATAAATCGTTTTGCTGCTTGTGAAACAAACAACCTTGAGGTTAAGTTAAGCCAGCATTTGGAGGATGTCCTTAATAACTTGTGTGCTTTTCTAAGCATAATTTGTGACTACGAGATTTTACCCGTATATTACGATTATTCGATTTGCTCTCAAAACAAATATATTTCTGGCCGAACAATTCCCATATGGGAAAGGCGTAGAATACCAAGAGTAAGTCGGTCGTGGCCAACCCAAGGTATTCATTTTATGGGAAATATTACCTCATTTCTTGAATGCTGTCCTATTAATAAGCAGATTGCAAGAGGCATTGAACACTTAAAGATAACAGTATATGAATCTACTGTTGGACTAAAACTTATGGCAGCATGTTCTGCAATTGAGTATTTCTACTCCTACTGGTTTTGGGAAATAGGTGGATGTATAAAACTGATCAATGAAAGCTCACAACAAAACAGTCTTGTACATCTAGACAGGAATTCAGTTGAAAAACTTAAGAAGCTCGTAAATCGAGGCAGTGGAAAAACGCCTTATCTTTCAACAGTTATTCGTTTTTTTCTAAGTGACTTGAAGATTGATTGGAGTAAATACATGAGTGATAAGGACACTCCTCAGTTTATTCAAGTTAGAAATGAGCTTTTGCATGGAAGTTTTATTTCGGATGATATATTAATTTTTCAATCTGAAGAGGTGGCTCAAAAACTGGGATCAGAAATATTGTTTTCAATTATGAGAATAATCTCCAAGTCAGATGATTCTCAATTATATGAGAGCTTACCTGTCCGGACACCACACAAGGACTTTTACACTTTATCTGATGGTTGGTTGGAAATCAAAGACTTACTTGACGAGTTGCACAGTGAGCAAAATCTCAAGAGATTTTGGGGTGAAGTCTAGATGCCTTAGTTTTGATGCAAGTGCCTCTAGTCTAACAATCGTCCTAGAACGGATTGAAGGAGGAGCTTGGTGAAGTCTCAGGAGTTTCGGTAAGCACTTAACCAGTAGCAGGGGTAAGAAGCGATCGACAGATTCAAGCGAATAATCTGTCACAGCATCAACTTGATCCCAGTTCGTTTTAAGCCATTACTCAGCTTAAACTTGTGGCAATTGCTGAAGCCATGACAGAGGACACATAATCACCCAAACCCGATCGCCCTACACCATCTCCGAAGACTGCCTTTGCGGTTGCGGTTGCGGCTGCGGTTGGAACTGGAACAGAGCATAGACCACATTCCGACGAATGTTCGTCATCATCTCCAGGAACAGTTCATAACCCTCACTCTTATATTCGATCAACGGATCACGCTGACCGTAGCCCCGTAAACCGATCGCCTCTCGCAGGGCCTCCATTTGTTGCAGGTGCTCCCGCCAGAGCGTATCAATCTGTTGCAGGATGAAGAACCGTTCCGCATCACGCATCAGACCCGGTTTCAGTTGATCGATCTGCGCTTCCTTAATGTCGTAGGCAATCCGAGCCTGCTCATGGAGGAAGGTCTTAACTTCGCCCACCGATAGATCATTCAATTGTTCCGGCTCCAGATCCTTCAGCAGGTAAACAAACTCCTTCACCTTACCCACCACATTGTCCAGATCCCATTCCTCCGGCGGTAACTCCGGATTCACATAGGCATCCACAATGTCATCCATCGTACGCTCAATGTACTTAATCACCTGTTCCTTCAGGTCTTGGCCTTCCAGGACTCGTCGCCGTTCTGCATAGATGGCACGACGCTGGTTGTTCATCACCTCATCGTACTCAAACACCTGCTTCCGGATGTCGTAGTAGTAGGTTTCTACCTTCTTCTGCGCTCCTTCCAGCGATCGCGTCAGCATTCCCGACTCAATTGGCATATCTTCTTCCACCCGGAAGGCATTCATCAGACCCGCCACCCGATCGCCACCGAAAATCCGCAGCAAGTTATCCTGCAGACTCAGGAAGAACCGAGTCGTTCCAGGGTCGCCCTGCCGTCCTGATCGTCCTCGAAGCTGGTTATCAATCCGGCGAGATTCATGGCGTTCTGTGCCGATGACGTGCAAGCCGCCAATTTGCACCACTTCTTCGTGTTCCGCCTTAGTGAACTGTTCGTACTCCTGAAGAATCAGGTTGTAAACCTCCCGCAGCTTCAGGATCGCCGGATCGTCCGTTGGGGCTTTCTCCGCCGCCGTGGCCACCTTATCCTCCGCTTGCAGTTCGGGTAGCGATCGCTCTCCGTAGGTCTTCGCCGCAAACTCCACCGCTTCCTTCAGCTTTTGCTCCGTGGCTTTGGAGAGTTCCGTAGGGAAAATTTGGGGAGAAGCCCGCCAGGTTTTCACCTTTTGGTTGCCCGACGGCATAAAGCCCTTGCCACCCTGACGACCGCTGCCGTCCATCACCTTGGTAATGCTAAAGCCCTCTTCATCTTCCGGTTGGACAATCCGAGGCATCAGGTATTCCCGCACCTTCAGCCGCGCCATATAGTCCGCATTCCCCCCCAGGATGATGTCTGTTCCGCGCCCTGCCATGTTGGTGGCGATCGTCACGGCTCCCTTCCGTCCAGCTTGAGCCACAATTTCCGATTCCCGCTCCACGTTTTCCGGTTTGGCGTTCAGCAGGTTGTGCTCCACCCCAAGCTGACTCAGCATTCGGGAGAGCACCTCTGACTTCTCGACGCTGGTGGTTCCGACCAGGACGGGACGACCTAGTTCATGCATTTCAGCGCACTCTTCTGAGATCGATCGCCACTTGGCTTCCTCAGTCTTGTAAACCACATCCGCCAGATCTCGCCGTCCCGTGGGTCGGTTTGTAGGGATGATGGTAACTTCCAGGTTATAGATTTTCTCGAATTCCGCCTCTTCCGTCTTGGCAGTTCCCGTCATGCCCGCCAGTTTGGGATAGAGTAAGAAGAAATTCTGATAGGTAATTGTCGCCAGGGTTTGGGTTTCCGGTTGAATTTCGACGGATTCCTTCGCTTCGATCGCCTGATGCAGTCCATCACTCCAGCGCCGACCCGGCATTACCCGCCCGGTAAATTCATCTACAATTACCACTTCATCATTGCGGACAATGTAGTTCACGTCCTTTATGAAGAGTTCCTTAGCTTTAATCGCATTAAAAATATAGTGGGCCCAGGGATCCTTGGGATCAAACAGATCCGTCACCCCCAGCAGATCCTCTGCCAGAATGAAGCCCTCATCCGCCAGGATCACATTGCGCTGCTTTTCGTCTACCTCGTAGTGCCCCTCTGGATCATCCTCATCCTGCTTTCGCTTCAGAGCTGCTGCCACCTGAGCTGCCCGCACGTATTTCTCGCTAGGACGCTCCACCTGTCCTGAAATGATCAGTGGTGTTCGAGCTTCGTCAATCAGTACCGAATCCACTTCGTCAATCACGCAGTAGTTAAAGGGCCGCTGCACCACATCCTCGATCGACGTGGCCATGTTGTCCCGCAGGTAGTCAAACCCTAACTCACTGTTGGTGCCGTAGGTAATATCGCAGCCGTAGTTTTTGCGACGTTCAGCCGGAGTCATTCCCTGCTGAATCAGACCGACACTTAAGCCTAAAAAGCGGTGCAGTTGCCCCATCCATTCCGCATCTCGCCGGGCCAGGTAGTCGTTTACTGTAACGACATGCACCCCTTTCCCGGATAGCGCATTCAGGTAAGCGGGCAGCGTTGACACCAGGGTTTTTCCTTCCCCCGTCTTCATCTCCGCAATCTGCCCATCGTGCAGCACCATACCGCCAATCAACTGGACATCGAAGTGACGCATCCCTAAAACGCGCTTCCCAGCTTCCCGCACAACGGCAAAGGCTTCGGGTAGCAAATCATCCAGCGACTCACCATTTTCCAGGCGTTGCTGAAACTCTGCCGTCTTCCCGGTCAACTGCTCATCTGACAAAGGTTGGATTTCCTCCTCCAGGAGGTTGATCTCCACGATGTCATTTTTATATCTCCTAAGCTTGCGTGCGTTGGGGTCGCCCAGCAGATTCTTTAACATGGCAAACGAAAAATGGCTCCTGACGGGAATGACTTATGCTTCCCAGTGTACATTCATCCTATCACTTGGGATTAGGCGTTGGTAATTTGGGTCGGGATTCCCTTAATCAAGGGGAGAAAACCGCCCTAACCTCCCAGCCGATCGCGGATTCCGTATAGCCAATACGCCGATCGCAGGTATTCTCTTCTCAGGAAGGGAAATGGAAATGGTTGGAGCGGTTGCCGAAAAACGGCACAAATTTCAGGCAGGGTAACTTTCTCTGCAACAAGTCGCGCTACCCAACGCCCACTCCAGGTTGCAGCCGCCACCCCATTTCCGTGATAGGCCAGGGCATAGAAAATGCTGGGATCCTGGGGTAGGTTTCCCAGGTGGGGGGTGAGGGATGCGGAAAGGCAAACCAAACCATTCCAGGCATGAGTAATTTCAATTCCTTTCCAGGCAGGAAATAGCTCTCCCAGCCGTCGTACCATCCAGGTTTGATGGCGATCGCGTTCGGTTGGGCTGCCCGTTATTCCACCCCGACTGCCAAACAAAAACCGCCCATCTTTGAGCAGACGATAGTAGAACAGCAGATTGCGAGTGTCGTAAACCGGCGTTTCTGTGTGCCAACCCTGGGCCGATCGTTCGCTGTCCGTCAGGGGACGAGTGGTGATGATTTGGGAGAGGGCGGGTAGGGTACGGCTGTGTAGATTGGGATGGAGAGATGTGGAGGGAATTGGGAGTAGGGAGTGGGGAGTGGGGAAGGAACGATCGTCGGTGTAGCCGTTGGTGGCAATGATCACCGTTTTGGCTCGCAGGGTTCCTCCTGGTGTGTGGAGGAGATGATCGGTTCCGATTTTCTCCCAGGTAATGACTGGACTCTGCCCATAAATTCGGACTCCCCGCTTCAGAGCTGCTCTAGCCAGTCCGCGACTGTACTTAACCGGATTCAGTCCGAACCCGACCCCAACGTGCAAAGCTGCGTGGGCTTCAGGACTGGAAAATCCGTAATCTGCTAATTCCTGGCGTGACCAGAGCTGACAGGGATAGTGGGCGATCTGGGTCAAAAACTCCTGCTCATCGGCTAATAGTCGCAGTCGGGACGGATGATGCGCCACGATAATTTCCCCCTCACCCTGGGGATCGATCGCCATGTTTTCTGTTTTCGCCAAATGCTGCACCCAATCAATTGCCGATCGCTGCTCCTGGTAGTATCGCTGAGTTTCTACCCAGCCAAATTTATGGATCAACTGCTGGTGGGATAAAGCGGTTCCACCCACACAGCAAAACCCGCCATTCCGTCCTGAGGCTCCCCATCCGGGCATTCCTGCCTCCAGAATTGCAGCCTGAATCCCGTGTTCCCTGGCTAAATGCAGAGCCGCAGACAGTCCAGTAAATCCACCGCCAATAATTGCCACTTCACAGGTTTGGGACTGGTTCAGGGGTGAACAATCCGGGTCAATCGGCCCATCCGTTGTTTCCCAATAGCTGCCGATGGGAAGGGTGCGATCGTAAACCGAAGGGTGATACCAGGACATATGGCAACCTATATCAGGCGATCTATTCCTTTTTGCCTGCTAGCGGCAGGAAGATGGTTAACACTTCTCCTTCTTCCGGTCGCTGGCGCACGATCAGCTTACCACCGAGGGCCTGGAACAGATTCTTGGTGACAGACAGGTTGAGGCTGAGATTCCCCGTTTCCGGTTGAAACATCAGCAATTGCCCGATCGACTTCAGATTCGAGGCAAAGCCCATGGAGTGACTGCCCATCTTTTGCTTCACCAGGGGATGGGATTCTAACTGAAGCTTCAACTGGTGTCCCGCCAGGGAGACTTTCACCTCTATATGACTACCGGGGGGCAGACTGTGGGTGATGCGATCGATCAACCCTGTCAAGACCTGATCCAGCATGGCGGGATCGGTGACAACTGAGGGCATTTTCTGCGGCAGGATAATATCCAGCGTGTGATTGTGCTGGTGGGCCTGCTGTTGCCAGCGAGGAATATTTTGCTGCAACACCTGCTCCAGGGAAATGGGAGCCAGGGAAGTTAACAGGTTCCGAGTTTGCGCTGTTTCTAGCTCCGCTGCCCGGAAGATCAGGCTAAACCGATCGATCTGTTCGGTGCATTCTCGATCGATCACTTCCAGCCGTTTAACCACATCGGGGTTCAGATCTTTTCGGCGTAACAATAGCCGCGTTAGCGTCCGGATCGTGGTGAGGGGAGTCCGAACTTCATGGGCGATCGCCTGAAGCAGTTCTGTATCTGAGGTGGGAGGGGGAGCAGGGGGAGCAGAGTTTTCCATCGGGCTGGATGGAACGGTAGGGTGAGCGCTCCGTTTTGCCTTGCTGGACTTGCGACCTTGCCGAGGTGATGGGGCGATCGGTTCTGACCCCTGATCTGCATTCGTGGATGGCATCGACTGAAACGATGTCCCGACCTGCTGAAATACGGGGCTATCGGGGCAAAGCGTCGTCTTCTCTTCCAGTTCAATCCGCTGGGGCAAATGGGCCAGCATTAACCGACTAAATTGTGTCACCAGATGGTAATCCGGCGTGACGGGGGGAAATTGCTTCACCAAACGAGCGATCGCTGGAGCCATCTGTGGAGTAGCCAGCTTGACCCGCGCTTCGAGCGATCGCCAGGCTTGCCGTGCCACCTCTGGGTCAAAGGAAAAAGTGAAGGTCGGAGTTCCGTCTGGGGCTTCTCCTAAAACCATGACCAGGCTAAATTCTGTCGTTAGAGCCAAACAAAACTGTTCAGCCGCTAGGGGGTCTTTGGGCAAAAGGGGCAGGGTCGGAATTTTGTTGTAAACCGAGTCCGTATCATTCGCCGCAGGCAACAGTTGCAGAATCTCTCCGGGGGCCGCCACCGTAAACATCCAGGTGGAAATCCGATCGGCCAGACTGACCTGATCGAGTACCGGAAATGGCCCCGATAAAAGAATGCCTTGCAGCGGAACGATCTCATCTCGATTGGCGGTGCGATCGCTGGCTGGGTCAGAACCTGACGAACTTTCCAAATCCACCTGCTGCTCTAACCCAACAATCCACTGCAACAGATGATTCAGTGCCGCAACCGCCCCCGACCATTCCCGTTCCGCCCGAACCTGCTGTTGAGCCGGAAACTTTAATAGTCGGCTCTGCTCTGGTTCAGCGATCGCCATGATCTCACTAATTGTCGGCAAGTACCACTTATACACAAGATCACCCATTTGACCACTTGCAACAGGCAGTTTAGGTCAGGACAGCCCGTCCTGCTGCTCATACTATGACAATACCGGGCAAAGCGAACCAGGAACAACCTTAAAACCGAACCAAATCAGTCGCAATCTCCAGACTGCGCAGTCATAAAATGCAAATTTTGATCTGGGAGGTGGATGCAACAAGTCAAGGCAGCATTAGTTGCTGAGCCAGCGAGCAGACTGATTTCCTCTAGATGGGGTGGGGAAAAGAAATGATTGAACTCCGTGAATCCTGTAAAAAAAGATCTAAGAGATGTTAGAAAACGATCGAGTCGGGGCAAGATAGATTTAACTGGAACGGAACGCGATTGATGATAATTTGCGCTCTATTTCTTCCTGATAGAGTATTACGTATCTACCGTCACTGGTTACGAAGTTGACAGAGATTTTGGAATTCAATCCTTCTCTATGCGTTGCTTGAATTGGGGGCTTAACTTTAAGGATTGGTTCTAACTTTCCAAAATCCTCGTTGATTTAAGAAATTGTGTTGTTTTTCCCTGAAGTTCTATCATCGCGGCAGCCTATGCTGCCAACTTTGCCTTGCATTGCATCGCTTTGCATTGCCTTGTAATGTTTGACTCTGGATTACGATACGTCAACATTCTTCTGTGTATCCCTAAAGCTTTCGATAATTTGTTCCTGTTTGATTCTCTGTGCAAGATACGTTCTGGCAGCTTTGCCGTATCTTGATTCGGTTTTGTTGGGCTAAAACCTATTCGTTTTCAGGAGTTTTTCATGCCTGTTTCTTCATTGCTCAGCGTTGTTATCAGTCCCGTAGAATCCTTACTTAATCAGTCATTCAACACCATCCATGTCGCCTTTAATTACATTGAAATTTTGGGTTTGGAGGTTTCAGGATTAGGTGTTGAAGACTTTAATTTGACGCGCGATGGTGTGGAGATTGATCTGGATGCAGCAGGTGTAACTATTGAGTGGGATCCTGCCAGCAGTAGCTATAAGCTGACTGGGCTAGCACCACTCATGCAGGAGGATGGAGAGTATTTCCTGGAACTAGTTTCTGACGGCTCTGGTATCACTGCTTCAATTCCAGCAATTGGTGGACTATTAGAGCCTCTAATTGTACCTCTAACCGAAGATGCTTCAGTTGACTGGGTGTTAGATATGACCGCACCAGTAGCATCGATCGTGCCCATCAACGAGGTCACGGAAGCCTTAGACAGCATTCGTATTTCCTTCACTGAAGACGTTACTGGGTTTGATATCCAGGATCTGATTCTGAAGTTGAACGGTGAGGTAGTAGATTTAACGAATGCTAGCTTGGACGGAAGCGGTAGCGAGTATATTCTGAGCGGTCTTGGGGATCTCACGGGTGAAGTAGGGGAGTATATCCTCAGTCTCAAAGAAAATTCTGGCATTGTGGATGCTGCTGGTAACCCAATTCAAGATGCCGTGTTGCAAAGCTGGTCTTTGGTTGAAGCGATCGGTGGCGGCGGTACAGGTGGTGATCCGATCGATGGCGGCGGTACAGGTGGTGATCCGATTGATGGCGGCGGTACAGGTGGTGATCCGATCGATGGCGGCGGTACAGGTGGTGATCCGATCGGCGGCGGCGGCACAGGTGGTGATCCGATCGGTGGCGGTACGGGCACGGGTGGCGGCAACACTCCGATCGGTGGTGGCACTGGCACGGGTGGCGGCAACACTCCGATTGGTGATGGCACGGGCACAGGTGGCGGTAATACTCCGATCGGTGGCGGTACGGGTACGGATGGCGGCAACACTCCGATCGGTGGCGGTACGGGTGGCGATCCGCTCATGCCATTCGATCCCATGAGTGGTGCAACTGCAACCGCACCCATCGATCGCTTTGCAAGAGGAAAGTTTCAGCGACGGATGCGCGGTACGAAAAACGCCGATCGCATGAAGGGCACGAATAAAAACGATGTCATCCTGGGGAGAGGCGGCAACGATCGAATCAATGGCAGGGGTGGCAACGATCACATTGATGGTGGTGCAGGCGATGACCGGATCAATGGTGGCAAAGGCAACGATCTGCTCCGTGGTGGTGCAGGGAACGACACCCTGATTGGTGGTGCAGGGGATGATGTCCTGATTGGCGGTATGGGCAATGATGTCCTGATTGGTGGTGCAGGTAAGGATCGATTCGTCTTCAACTCCTTGAATGAGGGAACCAATACGATCCGAGACTTCCAGGTTGCAGATGATTTGATTGACCTGCGCGGTATTTTCAGAACCATTGGGGCAACACCAGCCGATCTGGCCAAAGTGGTTCAGCTAGAGCAAGTGGGTTCTGCCACTCAAGTCAGCGTTGATACCGATGGATTGGGGGCTGGAACTGTCTTTAAGCCGATCGTGCAATTAAACAACGTGGCAGCATCGACATTGAGTTCTAGCAATTTTGTTGTGGGCTAATTTCCTGAGTAGAGCAGTCCTTTGGTGAGGCTACAGGGTCGTCTTTAATGGTGAAGTGACCCAGACAGTACACAGATGAAATAACGAATGAAGGGGGAGTGAATCCGAATAGTGATTTATTCCCCTTTTTTTATACCGACTTGCAACCCTAACAAAATTTGTAAATTTGTCCTTGATTCCACTCTCATTCCTATGATGTAGGGTAGCAGTGGTAATCACCGATCGCAGCCTGGCATGAGAATTTTACTGATTGAGGACGATGAGGCCATGGCCACCACCATCGTTCAGCACTTTTTGAAGCAACGCTACCTCGTCAACACGGCGGGCAAAAGTGAGACGGGTTTAGAGCTGGCTGAAGCCTACGAGTACGATTTGATTGTGCTGGATGTGGGTTTACCTGACTTAGATGGCATCAGTGTTTGTCGTCAACTGCGTGCTCAGGGTCATCAAATGCCCATTCTCCTCCTCACAGCGCATCAAAGTAGTCATGAGCGGGTTCTGGGGCTGGATGCAGGAGCCGATGATTATTTAGTGAAGCCCTTTGACCTGGAAGAACTGCTGGCTCGTGTACGAGCTTTATTGCGCCGCCAAAGTCAGGTACTGCCACCCGTCATCACCTATGGAGAACTGCATCTTGATCCAAGTGCCAAGGAATTCACTTACCAAAATCACACTTTACGCCTTACCCCCAAGGAATATCAACTCCTGGAACTGTTTGTGATGAATCCGCGCCGGGTCTTCAGCCGCGCTGTCGTGCTCGATCGCCTCTGGTCAGTTGATGAATTTCCCAGTGAAGAAACCGTCACAGCCCATGTTAAAAGTCTGCGTCAACGGCTAAAGGCAGTTGGAGCACCGGCAACTTTGATTGAAACGGTCTATGGTCTGGGCTATCGTTTGTCGGCAGCACCCTCTTCCCAGCGCAGTAACCCCTCCAGGGTAGGAATGCCTCCCGCGACCTCTGCCTCACTGCCACCTCCCTCGGACGATCGGACTCAACAAGCCATTACCAGCATTCAGGCCATCTGGCTCAAATTCAAAGATGGATTTTTGACTCAGGTTAAGCGGTTGGAAGAGGTGGGAGTGGCAGTTCAGTCCAATCAACTGACTCCCGAACTGCTGCATCGAGCCAAACAGGATGCCCATAAGCTGGCAGGTTCTTTGGGAACGTTTGGTCATGAAACCGGATCGCAGTTAGCGCAGGAGATTGAGGCGATTCTCCAATCTGAAGCAACTTTGCAAGCGACTAGTGCTCATTTTCTGGAACTGGTGCAAACCCTTTTCCAGGAGTTAAAGCGACAACCGACGATCGCCCCCTATTCTGAATCGGTGGAGGCAATCCCTTCGCCCTATACCCTGCCTACCAATGCGAAACTACACGTTTTGCTCATTGATGATGATACTCAGCTAACGGAGCGGATTGAACTGGAAGCGGCTCGTTGGAACTGGTATGTGCAGGTTGCCCCCCACCCTGAAGCGGCTCGTACGCTCCTGAGTCAACACCGACCGGATGTAATTTTGCTAGATCTGACCTTCCCGGATAGTGCTGAAGATGGACTGTCGCTGCTCGATCAGTTGACCCATCAAATGCCTAACTTACCCATCCTGATTTTCACGGGACGCGGCAGTTTGAACGATCGCATTGAAGCAGCACGATTGGGCGGAAGAGCGTTTTTGCAAAAACCGGCTGCCCTGGATCAAATTTTTGATGCCGTAACGCGAGTCATGGAACAGGCGCAGATTAACGATGGCAGAGTCATGATTGTCGATGACGATCCGGTGATTCTGGAAACGATTCGCAATTTACTAACCCCCTGGGGACTGTCCATTACTTCGCTGACCGAGCCAGAACAGTTCTGGGATGTGCTGGCCATTACTCGTCCAGACCTGCTGATTCTGGATATTGAAATGCCCAAAATCAACGGCATCCAACTTTGCCAGGTGGTTCGCAACGATCCGCAGTGGGCTGAACTACCGATTTTGATTCTTTCTGCCCACACAGACTCTGAAACCCGACGACAGGTGTTTACCGTTGGAGCGGATGACTATGTGCAAAAGCCGATCGTTGAACCAGAATTAGTGGTGCGGGTGATGAATCGCATTGAACGATCGCAACTGCATCAGCAATTGGTCAAACGGCTCTCCCAAGCCCAAGCCCAAGCCCAAACCCAAGCCCAAATGACTGCCCCTACTGAACAATCACCATGAATCCCAGCCCTGAACCCCCGAACCCTGAACCTTCTTATTACCAAACCGATCCAGGTCAACAAAGCGAAGAATTTCTGCGTGTAGCCCTGGAAGCGGCCGGAGTGGGCGTGTGGAACTGGAATCTGTTGACGGGCGAAGTCCGCTGGTCTTCCGGGCACGAAAAATTGTTTGGGCTGGCTCCGGGCTGCTTTGATGGACAATATTCTACCTTTGAAGCCCTTTTGCATCCAGACGATCGCCTGCCGTTGAACCAGGCAGTGCAGTGGGCTTTGCAGAATTGCAGTACTTATCACCACGAATTCCGGGTGGTTTGGCCCGATGGGAGTTTGCACTGGATTGAGGGACGGGGGCAGTTTGGCTACGACGATGCCGGAGTTCCTGTATGGATGACAGGAATGGTGGTTGGGATCGATGAGCGGAAAGCAGCAGAAGCGGCGCTCCAGGAACGAGAAACATGCTACAGATTATTAGCCAGAGCCACCAATGATGCCATTTGGGATTGGAATTTAGTGACCCATCAGGTGGAGTGGAATGAAGCCATTCAGACGTTATTTGGCTATGCGCCGGAGGAAGTCCGTCCTGATCCAGACTGGTGGCTGGAGCGCATTCATGCAGATGAACGTCATCAGGTACACACTCGGATTTTTCAGGCCATTTATACGGGGGAACAGTTCTGGTCGGAAGAATATCGCTTTCGTCGGGCAGATGGTTCCTACGCCCTCGTGATCGATCGCGGATTTGTCATCCAAAATTCTCAGGGAGTTCCCTTGCGGATGATTGGTTGCATGATCGATGTTGGCGATCGCAGGCGAGTTGAACAGGAACTTCAGATCAAGCAGGAACTGCTCAACAGCATTTTTCAATCCCTGGAGGATGTGGTCTGGTCGATCGCCCTGGATTTTAGCTGCACCTTTTTTGTGAGTTCTGCCACAGAATCTATCTACGGTCGATCGCCTGCCGAGTTTGAAGCAAACCCACAACTGTGGTTGGAAGTTGTTCATCCAGACGATCGCTCTCAGGTCGAAACTGCCTTTAGCAACGGGATGACTACTGGGCATTTTAACCTGGAATATCGCATCTGTCGGATGGATGGAGCAATCCGCTGGATACACGATCGGGGACATTTAGTGTACGACGACAAGGGACAGCCGAACCGGATGGATGGAATTTTGACAGATATTACTCAGCGGAAGGAAACGGAAGCAGCACTTCGCTGTAGTGAAGAAGATTTGCGTTCTGCCAAACAAGATCTGGAACTGCGCGTTGCTGAACGAACTACGGAACTCACTGAATTAACCGATCGCCTACAGCGAGAGCTGGAAGAACGACAGCGGACTCAAAAGATACTCCAGGATCAGGCTCACCTGCTGGATTTAGCGCATGACACCATCATGTCACTGGATCTGGATTTGCGAATTACCTTCTGGAATCATGGCGCAGAGGTGATGTATGGATGGTCAAAATCAACTGCTTTAGGCTGTGTGGCCCCTGAGCTTTTACATACGCAATTTCCCTGCCCTTTACCTGAATTGCACCAGATACTACAACAGAAAGGATACTGGGAAGGTGAACTGATTCATACCACCCATGAGGGCAAAATTTTAACTGTTTTCAGCCGTTGGGTTTTACAGCGAGATACGACAGGGGAGCCGATCGCCATTCTGGAAATCAATAATGACATTACCCCCCGCAAACAGGTCGAAGAAGCCCTACGGCAAAGTGAAGAACGATTTCGTAGTGCCTTTGATCATGCCTCGATTGGAATGGCTCTGATTGGATTGGAAGGACGATGGCTGAAGGTGAACCCTGCCCTCTGCGAAATTGTGGGCTATTCTGAAGCAGATTTGTTGACCACGTCCCCCCAAACGATTACCCATCCCGATGACCTGGAAAGCGATCGTCCATTACTGGAACAACTTTTGCAAGGTGAAATCCGTTCCTACGATGTTGAAAAACGGTATTTTCATCGACAGGGTCACCTGATCTGGATCTTGCTGAGTACGTCCCTACTGCGAGACAGCCAGGAAAGACCGCTTTATTTCGTTTCGCAAATTCAAGACATCACGACCCGTCGAGAAGTGGAGCAAGTCAAAGATGAGTTTATCTCCATCGTTAGCCACGAACTTCGCACACCGCTGACATCAATTCGTGGTTCATTGGGTCTACTGGCTTCTGGCGCGTTAAAAAATCATCCGGATCGGGCCCAACGCATGATTGAAATTGCTGCGATCGACATTGAACGATTAGTGCGGTTAGTCAACGATATTTTGGATCTTGAACGGTTGGAGTCGGGGCGGGTGACGCTGACAATGGAATCCTGTAGTGCAGAGAAACTGATGACTCGCTCCATTGAAGCGATGCGATCGATCGCCAGTAAAGAAAACATTACGCTCACGATGGTTCCGACCTCCGCTCAAGTCTGGGCTTCTCCAGATCATGTGATTCAAACCCTGACGAACCTGTTGAGCAATGCCATCAAATTTTCCCCTCCCCACAGTACCGTTTGGGTCTATGCAGAAGTGATCAATCCCAGCGAAGCCTCTTTGATTCCAGATGCCTCTGTAATTCCATCTCTGCCCCATGTGCAGTTTTGCGTTCAGGATCAGGGCCGTGGCATTCCCCCTGATCATCTAGAAAGCGTGTTCGGGCGATTTCAGCAGGTGGATGCTTCAGATTCTCGCAAGCAAGGTGGCACAGGGCTGGGGTTGGCCATTTGCCAGAGCATTGTGCATCAACATGGCGGAAAAATTTGGGTGACCAGTACCCTGGGGCAGGGTAGCTGTTTCTATTTCACCTTACCGATTCCCAGCAATGAAGAATCAACGGAACTGACGATATAGCTGACTATACAAATGAGAATAGGAACAAACGAGAATAAGATCATAAAATAAACGAAATAGAATAATTTCCGAATCAACCAGCTATATGAAGCGAGTATTAGTGGTCGATGATGAAGAACGAATTCAAGAAGTAGTCCAGGCTTGCCTGGAGATCCTATACGGTTGGCAAGTTTATACAGCCAGTTCTGGAACTGAAGCCCTCGAGCAAGCCAAGGCACATCAACCAGACGCAATTTTGCTGGATGTATCGATGCCGGAAATGGACGGTATTACCCTACTTCAACAACTCCGATCGAACCCAGCTACGGCTAAAATCCCAGTTATTTTGCTAACCGCCAAGTCCCATTCCTTGAACCAACTGGAAGCTTCAGATAAGATATCAGGCAAAGTATCAGGACTGATTACCAAACCGTTTGAACCGTTGAAACTGGCAGAACAAATTATGGCAATTTTGGAGTAGCTAAAAACTAACAGGGGCGATCGAACACCACCCCTGCCGTTAGATGCTTTTCAATTTGCAATCAGTGCTATCTGGCAATCCATACCATACAGCAATTAGCGGTTTATTCAACTGGAATCGATAGATCCAACCGCTGGCGCGGTGGCTGTTCCCGTCGTTGAATTTCTACCTGGTTTTCATTGATCCGAATTTCGGTTTGGGGTTCAGGACGCTCATAGATCTCGACATTGACCCGATCGCCATCCGATGAGATTCTGGGCTGAACTTCTCTTCGCCTTGGAGTGGTTAAATCAACTTCAAAACCATCACCCAGTCGAATGGCTTGAGCCGATGCCGGAACAGCTCCCGTTAATGCCAGCCCAAACACAAAGAGACTCAACACACCACGCTTCAGTACAGTCTTCATGCCTTGACCTCCTTCTGCGTTCTTTTTCTCATGATCGCAAACAATTGTTACAAAAACATCGCTCAAAAGAATTAGTTTGGTTTACGAATTGGGCTTGAACGGGGCATCCTCACATTAATTGCTGTCATGTCACCTGTTATTGAGGGCGCAACCATGAATCGCATCTGCCAAATCGTTGCCAGTGTTGGCATGGGAATGATGTTGACAGGGGTTACTCTGCCAGCCGCATCTCAGCCCCCAGGATTAATTGCCCAAGTCAGTGCAGAGCAGTTTTATCGCATGGGCTTAGAACAGTCCAACCGGGGCGAATACCGGGAAGCGATCGCTAGCTTTGAACAAGCCATTCAACTCAACCCAGTTTATGCAGAAGCTTACTTTCATCAGGGGATTGCCTACAGCAAGTTAGGTGATTTTGAGAATGCTATTTCCAGCTTTGATCGAGCGATCGAGATTAATCCGGATTATGCAGAAGCCCATTTTCAGCGGGGGTGGCCCAGGTGCAGTTGGGCGATCGGACTGCGGCTCTAGCGGATTTTGATCAAGCGATTCTGCTAAGTCCTGCCTATGCCCCAGCTTATGTGCAACGGGGTGTGATTCTGGCCAGAGCCGGACAAATGCCGGAAGCCGTTGCTGATTTCGATCGAGCCATTGCCCTGGATTCCCGCAACGGAGAGGCTTACCTGAACCGATGCACGGCGCATTACAGGTTAGGCAATCGTCAATCTGCCCTATCGGACTGTAATCAGGCAGTGCGATATCTACCTGAATCGGCCCTTGCCGTCTATCAACGGGGTTTTGTCCAATCTTCCCTGGGGAATGGCCGAGCCGCCATGTCTGATTTCAGTCAGGCAATTCGCCTGCAACCCAACTACCCGGAAGCACTGGTGGGTCGGGGCATTATCCGCTTTTCTTACCAGGATGTCACAGGTGCGATCGAAGATTTGAATCAAGCTCTGGAACTCAACCCGAACTACGCAGAAGCCTACAAGGTGCGGGGCCATCTCCACCGCAGGCGTGGCAACCTGACCCAGGCGATTACAGACTATAACAGTGCGATTGCCCTAAACCCCGACTATGATGCAGCGTATCAGGGACGGGCCGCAGCCCGATTGGCTCTGGGAGATATGAACCGGGCCGAGCAAGACTACAGTGAAGCAATTGCGCTCAATCCGGGGAATATTGCCGCCTGGATGGGTCGGGGTCAATCTCGGGCCAGTTTGGGCGATCGCCGCAGTGCAGTGGAAGACTTCACCCAGGTGATCCAGGTTGTCCCGGATTATGCCGATGCCTATTTCTATCGCGGTACGATTCATGCGGAGTTGGGCGAAACTACCAGCGCCATGGATGATTTGCAGCGAGCAGGCAGTCTTTACCTGCAACAGGGCAGAACTCAGGAGTATCGGGAATCTGTGCGTCAGATGAATCTGGTGCAGTACGGTTTTGCTCCCTGGGAATAGCCTCTATTTGCCAATACAGAAACGACTGAAAATTTGATCCAGCACCGACTCAGTGATTTCTTCCCCGGTGATTTCGCCCAGTGCCTGAATTGCCAGCCGCAGGTCAATTGTCCAAAAATCCAGGGGCAGTTGGTCTGCGATCGTTTGCTGGACTTGCTGAAGGGCCGCTTTGGCAGTGGTCAGGGCGGCCGCCTGACGCTGGTTGATGGCAAAATCCAAATTGGCTGCTTGCACTGTGCCCCGTTGGACGATCGCCAAAATCGCCTGCTCTAACTCGTCAATCCCCCGATTCTGAGCTGCAACAGTTTGCACAACTGATGCGATCGCGGCTGGAAAATCAGGCATCCCTCCTGACTGCACCAGATCCACCTTATTAATCACCAGGATCAGAGGGCGATGGTTGACCTGCTGATAGATTGCTTGATCGGCATCCGTCCAACCCGCTGAAGCATCAATGGTCAACAGCACCAGATCGGCCGTTTGAGCCGCCAACCGCGATCGCTCTACCCCAATTTTTTCCACCTGATCCGCCGCTTCCCGTATTCCGGCCGTATCCAGCACTTGCACTGGAATTCCACCGACCACCAACTGTGATTCCACCACATCCCGCGTGGTTCCAGGCAAATCTGTCACAATGGCTCGATCGCTGCGGCTCCAGCTATTCAGCAAACTCGACTTCCCCACGTTGGGGCGACCCACAATCGCTACCTTCAATCCCGATCGCAGTAATTCACCCCGATCGGCCGTCGCCAAAATCTGTTCTACCGTGGTCAACACCGCTGCCAGCTGCACCTTGACCCAGCCTTCATCCAGAGGCGGTAAATCATCCTCAAAGTCAATCCGGGCTTCCACTTCCGCCAAAATTTCTAAACAGGTCGATCGCAACTGCCGAATCGGCTGGGCGAGTTTTCCCTGCAAGCCTGCCAATGCAGATTCTGCTGCCTGGGGAGATTGGGAACCAACCAGATCGGCAATACTTTCTGCCTGGGTCAGATCCAAGCGTCCATTCAAAAAGGCTCTCAGGGTAAACTCCCCCGGTTGGGCCAGTCGGGCCCCCTGCTCCAAACAGAGTTGCAGCACCTGCTGAACTGCCATAATTCCGCCATGACAGTGAAACTCCACCACATCCTCGCGGGTGTAGGAACGGGGAGCCAGCATCAACAGCAGCAAGGCTTCATCCACCACTGTTTGCGTTTGCGGATGTTGCACATAACCATACAAAATTCGATGACTCTCCCAGGTCTGCCGCCCCGGAACCCGAAATAGCTGACGGGCGATCGCTACCGATTCGGTGCCAGACACCCGCACAATTCCAACGCTCCCCTGCTGAGGAACAATGGCAGTAGCAATGGCGGCGATCGTGTCGGTTTGGAGCATGGAGGTCGGGGGTTGGAGATCGGGAGTCAGGCTGCAAGGGGGTATCCCACTTTTGCATTGGTGTGATGGCTAGTTTACTGGTAGGCAAGACTTCGGCGTTAGCTCAGGACTTCGGCGAGGACTTCGGCATGATCTCAGTCGAACGCTGCCCGTCCTACGGGGACATTACACTTCCTTATCCCCCAGATTCCAGGCTACGGTGTACACACAAGTCATCTGCTCTAGCCACGACTGGGTTTGATCCTCCCTAACCCTCCTTAAAAAGGAGGGAACCGGATTAGAAGTCCCCCTTTTTAAGGGGGATTCAGGGGGATGTATCAGGGTTTGAGCCTCTCAGTCAAGATCTGTGTGCACGGTAGCAGATTCCAGGAGAGCCACACTGTTTCAGTCAAATTCAGTCAGATTCAGTTAGAAATTTAGCTACAAATCGTCGTTAATTTGACAGATCAAGCCTCTAAATCCTCCCCTTGGTTCTTCCCTAACGCTTCAATTCCCTACCAGAATAGAGTCATCATCTGCCTACAATAAAATAAGCAGCCCCTCCCATTGTCTTCTGTGTAGTGTCTTCTGTGCAGTGTCCTCTGTGCAGTCTCACATCCATTCAGCGAATTGCCGTTCAGCTAAAATTTTATGCGTCAATTCCAATTTTTAACTTCCTCTCGTTCTCCCCATATCCGCTCCATCCGCTCTCGACCCTTGAAAATCCATCCGCAAAAGTTTCCTGCCAGACGATCGTGGCACCGAACCTTCCGCTACCTGTATTACCGACTGCTGCGGGTGCGAGGCAGTCCAGAGGTGATTGCGAGAGGGCTGGCAATTGGCGTGTTTGCGGGTTGGTTCCCCTGGTTTGGGCTACAAACGCTGATTGCGATCGCCCTGGCAATTTTGCTGCGAGGGAATAAAGTAGTGGCAGCAGCAGCAACCTGGATCAGCAATCCGTTCACCTATGTTCCCATCTTCGCATTTAACTATCAGGTGGGCCGTTGGCTGCTGGGAAGGACAGACGAACCATTTGATATAGCAATGTTATCTAGCTTAGATGGCGTTAAGGAATTGGGTGGAGATATTCTGGCAACGCTGTTTTTTGGCTCCCTGGTGATGGGTAGCATTTCTGCAACGGTGGCCTATGTTTTGGGACATCGGCTGATTCGGCGGGCGCGTCAACAGCATTATGGGCGGCGAATTCGGCGGCGGTTGGGGCGTTAACCCACGATGTCCCCTTCAGTGCGACCCTCAAACTGGCAGGTTTGGCTAATCCTGACAGCTGGAATTCTGTCTGTATCGACGGCTGCGATCTTTATTCGCATGGCGTTTGCCGCAGTAGATACACCGGATGTGGGGTTCAGTCTGGTTTTAGCTGCCTCTCGCCTCACCCTGGCAGCCCTGTTTCTGCTTCCCGTCTGGCGCAACTTTCGCTCTACGCCGTTCCAAGCCAACGCCCTACTATTCTCATCGATCGCCGGTTTTTTCCTGGCAGTTCACTTCGCATCCTGGATTACTTCGCTGGCCTATACCTCGATCGCGGCCTCCGCCACCCTTGTCACCACTAATCCGATCTGGGTCGCCCTGATCTCCTGGCTCTGGTTTCGGGAACAGCCGACTCGGTTGACGATCGGTGGGATTCTGCTCACCCTGCTGGGAGGAGTGTTTGTTGCATCGGGTGGACTGGACGGTAGCTCCATGGGCAGCAATCCACCCTTGGGAAATTTCCTGGCGCTTCTGGGTTCCTGGTCTATTAGTCTCTATTTTTTGTTGGGACGAGAAGCCCAACGACGCGGACTCAGTATCAGTAGCCATGTGGCCCTGACCTATGGAGTGGCGGCGATCGTGTTGCTGCCCCTGCCTTTGCTATTTGGGACTAGCTATGTCGGCTATCCTACCCAGGTATACGGGTGGATCCTGCTGATGGCGGTATTTCCCCAACTGATTGGTCATACCAGCTTCAATTGGGCTGTGCGGTGGATGTCCCCCACTCTTGTGACTTTGACGATCCTGGCAGAACCGATCGGAGCCAGTGTTCTGGGAATTCTGGTTTTTCAAGAAATTCCTGGATGGCAGGTGGGGGTCGGGGCCGCAGTGATTCTCCTGGGAGTGGCGATCGCGGCGATCGGGGCACGGCAACCCCCATAAATCAGTTGATTGCCGCTGACGCAAATCTAATCCACCACCTCAATCACCGACAGTGCAACCCCCTGGTAATAGTGGGACAAAATTTGCTGATAGTTGTAGCCCCGTTCCGCGAACACCCTGGCTCCCCACTGGCTCAGGCCAATCCCATGGCCATACCCCCGTCCCACTAAATTAAAACTATTGGGAACCGTAGGGATATTGCCACCCGCAGCAGCTACCCGACTCAGGACTGGCTCCAGGGTAAACAGGGTACTGCGAATGCCCAACGCACTCCGGGCATCTTTGCCGCTAATGGTCATGCCGCCAGTACTACCCTGGATTTGCAACGACACGACTCGCCCCCGGGAATCGATCGTTGGGGTAATTTCTGCAATTGCGCCGGAGTAACCTATCTGCTGGGCAAATTCCTGGGCATTAAACGATCGCGTCCATTGACAGTCTTGAATATCTGCATCTGGGCTAGGAACGCCGCGCAGGTAGGGCAAGGGGTTCGACCAAACATCTTCTACATTTTCCGTATGTCCCCCTGCACAGGCATGGAACACCGCATTGATCAACTGGTTCCCGTGGGTGAGGACTTGCCCTCTGGTGGCTTCGACCGCAGCGCGAGTACTGGCGGCTTCCTTATCCACCCCCCCATAAACCTGCCATCGGGTGGTGTTGCCCACATCAAAAATGGCGTTCGCGCTATTTTGCCGTTGATACAGAACATAGGTTCGAGCTGCTACCGCCTGGGCTTTTAGGGCTTCAAGGTGCCAGCTTGCGGGCATTTCCGCCCCCACCACGCTGTAGAGGTAGGCTTCCAGGTCAACATAATTCACAGCCGTCAGTCCACCACTGGACTGCACCACGCAGGTAAACCCGCGATACCAGGTGTCATTGATAAAAACCAGTCCATCTGCTCCAGGCTGAAGACAGAACTGACTGGATCGCAGTTGATTCACGCCAATCTGCCCATCTTTGGTTTCCGCCATCACCGCATTCATGGCTGGAATGGACTGAATGGCTTGCCCCGTCGCATCGACCAACGCTGCATCCGTCGAGCTGCCGATTTTAACCTGATTCACATTCTGCTCGATCGCTACTCGTAACGGGAGTTGAGCGGCTGCGGGAAGGGTTGCAGCAAACCATAGTAGCGGTGCAATCCACCAGATTCGCCGATTGGAATGCATTGCCGTGAGCATCCACCGCATGAGCCGAAAGGAACGAGAGGAATAAGCACTTTCGGCAGAGCAGGTTTCAGATGTCATGTTGTTAGACTCCTCACACTGAAAGATCTGAAAAAACTTTCAATTAATCACGTGGAACGATGCAGGTGAACGATGCGGAGGCGACCCCCAATTAACGAACCTTGCATAATAGTACGTTAATTTCACGGAGGATCGAACAAGATTTCATAGGTTTTTTGCTGCTCAAGAAAAAATAGATCTGTTGGGTTTAAGACTGCCGATCAAGACGGGCAAAATTGCAATTGAGTTGCTGAAGGAATCCATCAAAGGCGATCGACTGGATGACTAACTTCCTATTCTTCCCCGTTTGGTCTAAATCCGTACAAGTGAGTCAATAAAAAGTTTTGATGAAGTTCCGAGAAATCTGGGAGACAGTTCACCCCATCCCTGCAATGGGAGCATCCCAATTAAGGCAAACTGCCCCCAGACTGTTCGGCTCGCAGGCAGGATACCTGCGCTACGGTTATCTGCCCTCCAAAATATTTGGCTCGCAGCCAAGATGCCTGCGCTACGGCAGTTAGCGGACACCATTTCCAGGATGAACCACTGAATTGCTGGGTAAATAACCCAAGTCCCTCAACAGGTTCAGAACCTTTGCAGTGCTTTCCTCTAGGGATTCCTGATCCGTACAGCATTCTACTTCAGGTGTGAGGGGAGGCTCGTAGGGGTCATCAATCCCCGTGAACTGCTTGATTTCCCCAGCACGGGCCTTTTTGTACAGTCCCTTGACATCCCGCTCCTCACAGACATTTAGCGGTGCGTTAACGTACACCTCCACAAAACTGCCAATTTTCTGCCGCACTTCATCTCGAACACTGCGATAGGGAGAGATGGCGGACACTAAAACAATCACGCCGTTGCGAGTCAGTAAATGAGCCACAAAGCCAATTCGCCGGATATTTTCATCTCGATCGGCCTTGCTGAATCCCAATCCCTTCGTCAGATTTTGCCGAACAATATCGCCGTCCAGCACTTCTACCTTTAACCCCTCAGCCCGTAAGGCCTGTTCGATCGCCATCCGAATCGTCGTTTTGCCTGCACCGCTCAAACCCGTGAACCAAACCGTCACACCACGCTGTGTTCTGCTCATGTTGTGCCCCTACCTTCTGGCTTTCGTTACTTAAATTTAGAAAACTAAACAGTGAGTCCTTATCATAAGCTTGAGAGTTCCTAACCGGAAACAGTGCGATCGGTTTGCAGGTACGCAGCCAGGATGCCCGTGGGGTGAAAATGCCTCAGGCTGTATTGCGGCATAAGCTCAACCGAACGTAAATGCTCGTGACAAGATTCTTGCTGAATTCCGCCAAGCTGATAATCTTATTGGATGTTCCAGAACCCAGCTTGCTTGGATTCCTAATCTCTAGCCCTCATTGAGGAGAGTTCTAGTGGCATCACCTCCCACATCCCCAAACCTTCTAGTTGTCCTCAACGGTAAGGGAGGCGTGGGAAAGACCACAACAGCCATCAACCTCGCGGCGGCGTTTGCTGAGCACGATCGGGTTTTATTGGTCGATGCGGATCCCCAGGGGTCGGCATCCTGGTGGGCAGAACGCAACGCTCAGGGGATGGAGTTTGATCTGGCTAAGGAAACGAACCCGGCTTTGCTCAAGGAGTTACAGCGAGTTCAGGGATATCAATGGGCGATCGTCGATACCCCACCCGCTTCAGAATCCCAAACCCTGGCCACCGTTGTGGCCGTTGCAGATTACCTGATCTTGCCAACCCCCCCTGCCCCAATGGATTTGTCCGTGCTGATTGAAACGGTAAAACAAAAGGTTGCGCCAGCCCAGATTGCCCATCGAGTGCTGCTGACGCGAGTTGATCCCCGCAGTGTGGGTGAAGCGTTGGATGCTCAGGCAACGCTCACTGAGTTGGGCATTCCAGCTTGCAAGACCTTCATTCGAGCCTACAAAGCCCACGAGCGGGCAGCCCTGGAGGGGGTTTCCATTTTTCAATGGCGCGGCAAAAATGGTCGGGAAGCGCGGACGGACTATCGTAAAGTGGCCGACGAAGTACGGCAAGATTGGGGAACAATGGAAAGGGAAGGGAAGGGCTGACGCAAGTTGTGTCTTCAGGATGCTGACGCAGGTGCTCCTTCAGGATAAAGTGATTCGCAGTTCAATGGAGGCTCTAATGGCTAGGAAAAAATTATCTGATTTAGTGCGGGAAGAGGCAAACAAGCCGAAAGAGACCGAATCAGAGCAGGCTACCCCAGCGCAATCTTCGCCTGACTCCGCTGCCCAATCACCCTCTGATGCATCTTCTAAACCATCGAATGATCCATCAAGCGATGCATCGAAAGCCACTGCGTCTAAGGCTACTCCATCGAAGGCCAGCGCGCCCAAATCCGCTTCTCAAACCCAACCGAAGGCAAATGCACCCTCTGCATCAGAAACGGTGGACGTGGAAGCAAAACCAGTTGAGGCTGAAGATTCCCAACTTTTGGCAGCCCAGAGCAAAGTTCAGGATCTGGAAACCACGATCGCCACTCTCCAGTCTGATCTACAAGCTGCCCAGGACACTGCTCGGAAAACGGAGTCTAAGCTCAAGCAAACCATTCAGGATTTACAAGCTGAATTGGATCAGAAGCAAGAGACGATCGATCAGCTCCAGACGGATAGCAAACAGGTAAGTCAGCTCAGAGCCGAACTGGCAGATGCTAAAAAAATGATCCTGCAACTGTCCCAGGTGAATGCCCAACCTGCTCCTCCCCGGCCCACCCCTGCCTTGAATCGCGCGGCTGAACCTGAACTAGAGTCTGCCAGTGCTGCCATCAAGCCTGCCTCGCCTCCAGAAAGAAGATTCCCACCGAAACAGAATCAGGTTGCCCTGCGGCAAATTCTGGATCACCCGACCCGACCCGGTCAATTGCCTCCCATGTCCTCAGACAAGATATCGCAGAAAGTGGAGGATACGGACAAAATCGATATTGGTTGGATGGATTAGGTTGGATGGATTAAGTTGAATGAATTAAAGAGATTCTTTTGCGAAATGCTACGCGATCGGGGGTAGCGACGATTAAGATAGATGAAGAAATTAGCGGACAGTCGAAAAAATTCTGCTTCATGCCCTCAACCTACATTACGCAACCGAGCACCCTCAACGCACCCACCCTCCACAGGCTTTCTAACGGACTCACCATCATTGCAGAGCAGTTACCCGTCGAGGCAGTCAACCTGAGCCTCTGGCTGGGAATTGGTTCTGCGATCGAGTCTGATGAAATTAACGGCATGGCTCACTTTTTAGAGCACATGATTTTCAAAGGAACCCATCGTCTGGAAAGTGGTGAGTTTGAACGCCGAATTGAAGAAAGGGGAGCCATTACCAACGCTGCCACGAGCCAGGATTATACAAACTACTACATCACAACGGCTCCTCAAGACTTTGCTGAATTGGCTCCGCTCCAAATGGAAGTGGTGTTGAATGCAGCAATCCCAGATGATGCCTTTGAGCGGGAACGGCTGGTTGTACTGGAAGAAATTCGTCGATCTGAAGACAACCCCCGACGACGTACCTACTATCGATCGATGGAGGTGGCCTTCGAGCGTCTACCCTATCGACGACGAGTATTAGGCCCAGCCTCGGTGATTGAAAACCTGAGTGCCCAGCAAATGCGGGACTTCCACGCCACCTGGTATCGTCCTCAGTCGATTACCGCAGCAGTCGTCGGTAATCTACCCGTCGAAGAACTGATTGAAGTGGTATCCAATGGTGTGGCTCTGGCCCAGCCCCATGAGTTGAAAGTCACAGACACCTACAAACCCCTTTTGCCAGACTCCACCCCAGAACCTTACTTTACGGATATTCAACGCCACGAGTACAGCGACGATACCCTTCAGCAAGCCCGATTGGTGATGATCTGGCGGGTTCCTGGCATGGCTGACCTATCCCAAACTTACGCTCTGGATGTGCTGGCTTCCATTTTGGGACGAGGCCGCACGGCTCGGTTAGTTCGTGATTTGCGTGAGGAACGGGGCTTGGTTTCTGGCATCTCCGTCAGCAACATGACCTATGCCCAGCAGGGCTTGTTCTATCTCTCAGCCCAACTTCCGGCTGAAAATTTAGAGGTGGTGGAGGCAGCCATCCTTCAACACATTCAGGCATTACACACTGAACCGATCGCAGAATCAGAAATCGATCGAGTCCGCACCCTGGTCGCCAATCGGTACATTTTCGGCAATGAAACGCCCAGCGATCGCGCCAATCTTTACGGATACTATCAGGCGGTTTTGGGGGATCTTGCCCCTGCCTTTAACTACCCGGCTCAAATTCAGACCCTGAACACAGCGGATCTCCAGCGGGCAGCCCAACAGTATCTTTCTCCTGAAGCCTATCGTGCGGTGGTGCTGAGTCCGGGGCGGTAGAAAGAGAAGTGAGGAGTGAGGAGCGAGGAGTGAGGAGTGAAGAGGGGGAAGTGAAGAGGGAGAAGTGAAGAGGGAGAAGTGAAGAGGAAGGCAGGTTTGCATCGCGTGCTTTATAATCTGGAACTCTTGTGGGGTAGGCATCTTGCCCGCCCAGTCAGCGAAGCAGAACAGTGAACAGGTGATTTAATCCACGATCCTGAACCCGTAGGAGGGAGGATTGCTCAACCAGTAAACTGTCTTCTGTCTTCCCCCGTTCTGGTGAACTACTTGCAGGAAGTTTTGAATTCGCGCTTCCCACTACAGTGAACGGATCGATCGCTTCGTCATAGCGCACTTCATTCGCAGCCAGGGGTTTCAATGGGATTGCATCAAAGTTCAGGGCAGTGGCGTTTGGGATTGTCATTAGCCCTTTCAACTGCTGTCCTCTGGGGAGTTTTGCCGATCGCCCTTAAAGTTGCACTACAAGCTGCCGACGTTTATACAGTGACCTGGTTTCGCTTTCTCATGTCTTTTGGGTTGCTGACGCTCTGGTTGGGACGGCAAAAGCAATTACCGAGTCTGGGCAAGTTACAAACGTCACGGTTGAGCCTGTTGTTTATTGCTACGGGTTCCCTGGCGGCCAATTACTTGCTTTACCTCAAAGGGTTATATGCTACGTCTCCCAGTAACGCGCAGGTGATCATTCAGCTTGCCCCAGTGTTGTTGGGGCTGGGAGGGCTGTTCATTTTCAAAGAACGATATGCGCTGCGGCAGTGGGCAGGTTTGGGCATCCTGGTATTTGGAATGACTCTGTTCTTTCGAGATCAACTGCAACTATTGGCGGTAGCCTCGGGGCAATATTTGCTTGGAAGTTTTTGGATTGTGCTGGCAGCGGCAATTTGGGCGGTTTATGCCCTGGCGCAGAAGCAACTGCTGGATCAACTGTCCTCTCCAGTCATCATGTGGCTGATTTATGGAGGCAGTGCGCTATTGTTTACCCCTATGGCTTCACCGCAGGCGTTGCTCACCTTAACGCCGCTTCAGTGGGGAATGCTGCTGTTTAGCGGATTTAATACGTTGCTTGCCTATGGTGCATTTGCTGAGTCTCTGGATCATTGGGAAGCATCGCGGGTGAGTGCAGTTCTGGCATTGACTCCCGTGATCACCCTAACATCAGTATTCGCGGTTTCTGCCCTGTTGCCCAATTTGCTTGAGCCAGACCCGATGACGGCTCTGGGAGTAATGGGGGCGATCGCAGTGGTGGTTGGCTCGGTCTGTATTGCGCTGGGACGGCGATCGGTGGTTAGCAATCAGGGATAAGGGATCTGCAATAAAACGGCATCCCAATCTTTGAAGAAACCTGCTGTAAGGGCGCACTGCTGTGCGCCCCCTACCGGGTACGTTATTTTGCCGCATACCCCCAAGCGCAGAAAACCACAAAACTCAGGGATTTCTCACATAGTCTTTCTATAGCTCTCAGGTTTGAGCTCTAATCTGTAGAATAGAAATCGTAAAAAGATCTAAACTCCTACAGGATTACCGGAGTTTTATGAGATTATATTTCAGGTATGGCCTGAAATTTGTTCTTGAATTAACAGACAGGAAGCTCAGATATGGTACTGCAACTTGGTGACACCGTTCCTAACTTTACTCAGCAATCGAGTGAAGGCGAGATTAATTTTTATGACTGGGCGGGGGATAGTTGGGTCGTTTTCTTTTCCCACCCAGCAGATTACACCCCCGTTTGCACAACCGAGCTGGGCGAAGTGGCTAAATTGAAGCCTGAATTTGAAAAGCGCAATGCTAAGGTGATTGCGCTCAGCGTGGACGATGCAGATTCCCACAAGGGTTGGATTGGCGACATTAACGAAACCCAGGGCACTAACGTTAACTATCCCATCCTGGCCGACTCTGATAAGTCAGTGTCTGACTTGTACGGCATGATTCACCCCAATGCCAATGCTAAGGTAACGGTTCGGACTGTGTTCGTGATCGATCCCAACCGGAAACTGCGTTTAACCATCACCTATCCCCCCAGCACGGGCCGCAACTTTGAGGAAATTCTGCGGGTGATCGATTCACTGCAATTGACCGACAACTACAGCGTTGCTACTCCGGTGAACTGGAAAGATGGTGAAGATGTGGTCGTCGCTCCCACCATTCCCACGGAGGAAGCCAAACAGAAATTCCCCAAAGGCGTGACTGAAGTGAAGCCTTACCTGCGGATGACTCCTCAGCCGAACAAATAGGGCTGAGTGATTGTCTGGGGCGCAGGCAGCGTTCGACTGAGCTCAAGCCGAAGTCTTGCCTGCCGGTGTAGGGGCGCACAGCAGTGTACCCCTACTAAATACTTCGATCGGGCATGGGAGATGTACCATGCCTTTTTTATTCGACTCACTTCACAGTTTTTTGCCTGGGCGGATAAGATGCCTACCCCACAAGAATTTCAGTTTGTTTAATTCCCATTTCTGGGCAGATAAAATACCCACTTCACAGGCATTCAGGTTTCACTCCCGACTCCCGACTCCCGACTTTTCAACTGCCTCTCCACAATCATCTGCGGCTCTACATTTTCGATCGCAGCAATGGCCTCTAACTGGGGGATATTGGATAATGCCTCGGCAATATCACCCGATCGCGCTTGAACCCAGGCAGTATGAGGAGCATAGGTTGAGCTGGATTCGATCGCGTATCCGGCTGCTTGCAGGGCTGGGGCATGATCAGTGGCGATCGTGTCTTGAGTGAATCGCACAAATAGCCTTCCAGTAGGAACTGCAAGCACCTGACCGGGTGCCAGGGTATAAACCGGACTGATCGCGGTATCAGGAGAGTGATGGCAAAGAACCGTTTCTCTAGGAAAAATGGCGATCGTTCCATCTTCCAGGATGTGATCGGCTTCGCGGGGCGCAGAATCAGGTTGGCTATAGTGTAGGGCGTAGGCGTTCGATCGCTCGTAGAACACATCAGGTCGTTCTGTGCTGAAGCGAACCCGGTGGGGATAGTTGGGGGTTAGTTCGGTGGGGGACATGGGGATGTACCCGGTGAGGAGTAATAGTCCAATGAGCAAAAGTCCAATGAGCAAAAGTCCCACCCATGCAAGACTTAGCTTCACAATCAACACTTGCGTTTATACCTTTATGATAAACACCCTGCATTGGGTTAGACCGAAATTCCTGAACTTTGTCAGGGCATTGAATTTCAGAAAGGGTTATGAAATACTCACTCTGGCGCAAGGAAATATTACAGATGTTTTGAGCTTCTTCGCAGACCTATTGGAGATATCACAGTAAGCAAACCCTATCAGGAGAGACAACCGATGGTCAGTGTGCGCTACGGTGGCAAGAATGGACGACTCTATGAATTTCACCTCAGTAATGAACTGGTGGTGGTGCGAACCCACAGCCGCAAACCTTTGGTCAATCGGGAACGACCGTTTGAAGTCGCTCCGGTGTCCGCTGAGGCCCATGCCGTTTTGGATGATTTCCGAGTCGAGCACCAATTTCGGGAAGCGGGAGTGCAGGTGATTCGAGCGATCGTCCCCCAGAGTGATCCATTTTTGCGGGATGAGGCTCGGATGCAGCTTAGTGCTGAACCTGAAATTCGGTTTGCCGGACGGGCTTTGATCAATCCTCAGGCTGGAACCCCTGTGGTGTATACCGAAAACTTTTTTGTTAAGTTCACCGATCGCACGCCCTCTGAGGTGCAGCAATCCCTTCTACAACAGTATGGCTTGAGCCTGAAGCGGTCGATCGCCTATGCCGCCAACGCCTATTTTGTGGCAGCCCCAGAGGGAACGGGCTTACAAATTTTTGAGATTGCCGCAAACTTACTTCAGGAAGAGGCCGTTGAACTGTGTCACCCCGAATTAGTGCAGGAGAGCCGTTCCCGTCGGGCTTTTCCGCAGCAGTGGCACCTCGCCCCAACTACGATTAACAATACCTTCATTGATGCCCACGCCAATGTGGAAGCCAGTTGGAACCTGAGCCGGGGAGCCGGGACAACGATCGCGGTGATTGACACAGGGACTGACGTGGATCACGAAGAGTTTCGATCGTCCAATAAAGTCGTTGCTCCCCGTGATGCGACCCGTGGAACCAATGATCCCCGTCCTAGAGGTGCAGAAAATCATGGAACAGCCTGTGCGGGAGTTGCTTGCGCCAACGGAAATTTTGGGGCTTCGGGAGTCGCACCAGCAGCGCGATTAATGCCAATTCGATTAGTATCGGGACTGGGTTCCCAGGCGGAGGCCGATGCCTTTTACTGGGCCACGATCAACGGAGCCGATGTGATTTCCTGTAGCTGGGGGCCACCGGATGGAGCCTGGTGGAATCCCAATGATCCGTTGCATGATCAAGTCTTTCCTTTGCCGGATAGTACTCGTTTGGCGATCGACTATGCCGTGGAGCAGGGGCGGAGTGGTCGCGGCTGTGTGATCTGCTGGGCCGCAGGTAATGGTAATGAAAGTGTCGATAATGATGGTTATGCCAGCTATGAGCGGGTACTGGCGATCGCAGCGTCCAATGATCAGAGCCGACGCAGTGTCTACAGTGACTTTGGTAATGCTATCTGGTGTGCATTCCCCAGTAATGATGCGGTGCGTTCCCTGACACCGGGAATCTGGACGACCGATCGCATGGGAGTTGCGGGATACAATCCAGGCAATCTTTCAGAAGGCGATGCAGCAGGTAACTATACAAACTCCTTTGGTGGCACCTCCAGCTCCTGTCCAGGCGTGGCAGGGGTAGCAGCTCTGATCCTGGCGCGCAACCTGGAACTCCGCTGGGATGAAGTGCGGGAAATCCTGCGTCAAAGCTGTGATCCGATCGACCTAGAGGGAGGACAATACGATGCTGAGGGTCGGAGTCCGTTCTATGGGTATGGTCGGGTGAATGCCTTAAGAGCGGTTGAGTTAGCCATTCCGCCTGCGCCCTCCCCCATCAGGACTTACCGGGCTGTCCAGGATGTGCCCATCCGCGATTTAGCTACCGCCAGTTTGTCGATGATGGTTCCCGTGACCAATGCCTTGAAGTCGATCAAGGTGGAAGTCGATATTGAACACACCTATGTGGGCGATCTGATTGTCATGCTGAAACCACCGATGGAAACTGGGGTGGTGTTGGTGACGCTCCACAATCGGGGGGGCGGTAACTTGAGTCGCGTGAGAAATCTTTTTGATGAGGTGAATACACCCAGTTTAAGGACGCTGCACGACAAAAGCCCGAAGGGTCAATGGGTTTTGGAGGTGGTGGATAAGGCAGGAGAGGATGTGGGGATGATTCGCGGCTTTTCGCTGGAGATGCGATTTTAAGGGTTTGTTCAATAGGGGGATAAGACTTCAGTGGGCGCACGGTTGGGGGTGGGTGCGCGGCGGTGCGCCCGTACGGGGTGGGCGGAATAGGGGAGATTGTATAGGATTGATATAGATGAGTCTAGTAGTGATACTTAGATTAGGGCAAAGTCATAATGCTTGAGGTTACGACGAACGCAAATGGGTTAATGCCGATCGAAGCGGTGCAGAAGGTATTGAACCGATCGCGGGCATCGGTCTATCGGTACGCCAACACTGATCCGAAGGTGCTGAACCTGAGGCACGATCCCCAGAAGCTAAACCCTGAATATCGCAAGCACAAAGATGAGCCGCTGTTATTCCATCCTAACGAAGTGGCGCGGTTTGCCAAGGATGTGCTGGGGGTTCAGCCGGTCACGATTGAGGTGAAACAGCCGACCGAAACGCTGACCCACGAACTGCTCCGTGCGATTTTGACAGAACTTCAGGGAATTCATCAATTGTTGGAGTCTAATGTGTTGGAGTCTAATGTGTTGGAGTCTAATGTGTTGGAGTCTAATGCACCAGAATCTAACTCGCTGCACTCCAGTTCTCTAGGAGTGGAATTAGAGGTGGGCGATCGAGATGAGGCTGTTCGAGAATAATGCTGTTCCTGAAAGATGCTGATTCCGAAAAATGCTGATTCCGAAAAATGCTGACTGAGCAAGTAACGACTCTCTCATCAGGCTGAATTTGTCAGACTGGATTTGTCAGACTGGATTTGTCAGGCTGGATTTGTTAGATTTAATGCCCCTCTCATTTAGCAACCCCCACTGAACGTTAAGATAGGTTGGTAACTGGCTAACTGAGCCAGGTAGTTTTACCTGGGGCAAGCCGTTTCGCATCCGCATTCAGATGTTTTGCTAGGCGTGGTAATGGACTGTGCTGACAACACTCTTTAAATCCCTACGGGCTGACTTCCAAATCATTTTCGATCGTGACCCAGCTGCCCGAAACTGGCTTGAGGTATTGTTCTGTTATCCAGGACTCCAGGCTCTGATGCTGCACCGGGTCGCTCATGCACTGTACTGGATGAAACTTCCATTCATCCCCCGGCTGATTTCCCACATCGCCCGATTTTTAACTGGCATTGAAATTCATCCTGGCGCACGGATTGGGCAGGGGGTGTTTATCGATCACGGCATGGGCGTTGTGATCGGCGAAACGGCGATCGTTGGAGATTATGCCCTCATCTATCAGGGAGTCACCCTGGGGGGAACCGGGAAGGAAAGCGGCAAACGTCACCCTACCCTGGGCAGCAATGTGGTAGTGGGAGCGGGTGCCAAAGTGCTGGGCAATCTGCAAATTGGGGACAATGTTCGGATTGGGGCTGGCTCGGTGGTACTCCGGGATGTGCCGTCTGATTGTACGGTGGTGGGCGTTCCGGGACGGGTAGTCTATCGCTCTGGCGTGCGGGTTGATCCGCTGGATCATGGTCATTTGCCAGATTCCGAAGCTCAGGTGATTCGGGCATTGCTCGATCGCATTGAGTCCCTGGAAGAACAGGTTCAGAAGTTGCAAAAGACCACTCCGGTGGCGATCGGTTTGGTAGAGCAATCTGTGCCTACTCATTTACCTGAGTTAAAAGTCGCCTCGACCTCCATTTGCCGGATCGAAAATAAGGTGATTGAGCAGTTTTTGGATGGAGCCGGGATTTAGTGGGATTTAGATGGATGCAGCAGGATGTGTACCCATGCTTTAGAAGCCTGAGGGTTGTGGATTAAGTAACCTGTTCAACATTCTGCTGCTTTGACTGGGCGGGCAAGATGCCCACCCCACAAGAATTTCAGGTTGTTAAATTTGCATTCCTAAGGGTTGATCGATGCAATCCTCCACTCGTCGCCTGATTCCTGTTGGTAAAGGGTGCGATTTTGGGGCTGGCCGCGCAATTCCAGGTGATCAACTTCGATCGGCTCCAGGAGCAGCAGGCAGAAGTTAGGGAGCGGATGGATAGAATCAGGCGGAGCAACTTGGAACGCAGCATCATCAGCTCTGGGTTGTTTGGGATCGGGCCAGGCAAACTGCAATCGAGCGGAATCGGATAAGTCCTGCCATTGAGTTGTTCTAACCTGGCACAACGCTGGATCTGAGTGATCCTGCTCCACCAGAATCAGTCGCCCCAGTAACCGAAATTGCTCACGGGTTTTAGGAAAGTACCAACATACTTCGCCCCAATTTTGTAGAGGAATTTGATCAGCTTTTTCACTCCGGCGATCGGTGACAAATTTGAGGGAGTTAGTCGAATCTAAAAAACCTCGAAAGACGATCGTGCGGTTGGCAGGCTGACCGTTAGGGCGAACCGTGGCAAGCTGAAGGTAGCGGGCATGGGATAACGATCGGTTGTGGTGAAGGGCACGGGACAACGGCGATCGCCAGGGAGCAAGAGGCATGAAGCAGCAAAAAGCGAAAGACTGCGTAGTTTGACCTCCTGAATCATACCAGCAGGAATGAGCGATCGGATACCGGGAGGACGGACGATACTCCAGGAATCGATTCACGTCAGGAGTCGGGGGCGAATTCCGTAGTGGCGGTAATACCAGTAGTCCTGCAAGATGCGATCGTGGTCAAAACAAAGGTTTTTGGGAATTTGCCACAGTTCAAAAAGGCCGAGGGATTTGGCATCATCTCCGGCTTGAGGTTCTCCCTCAGCAGTGGCAAGAAAAACAATGGCGATCGTATGCTGACGGGCGTCGCGGTTGGGGTCTGAATAAACCTGGAATTGCTCTACTAGATTCACTGCCAACCCAATTTCTTCTCTCGCTTCCCGTCGGGCTGCTGTTTCCAGCGATTCCCCATAGTCTACATACCCTCCCGGCAGGGCCCAGCCGTGGGGCGGATTCAAACGTTCGATTAAAACGATCGGTCGATTCGGACGGTGGATTAATTCGATAATGACATCGACAGTCGGTACAGGATTTTTATAGCTCACAGAATTATGCTGGGTAGAAGAACGTTGACTGGAACGCTAACGGAAACCGAAAAATTCAGACAGGACAGCCCATTCGGATGATATCAGTTCCTTCTTTTGAGAGATGAGCGGTAATAACCTGAAATGCCAGGATAAGGCTGACAGAGCCTCTAGAGCGGTCGTCCTTCCTAAAACCCGCTTCTCTGGTATTTACTTATTTATTCCTCAAACTTTTTACTCAGCCAGGATATTTCTTTTATGACTCAGCCATTTACAACTCACGTTAAAGTACGGCATAACGAAATAGACGCTCTAGGGGTGGTGAATAATGCTATTTATCAACAGTATTTAGAGCAGGCTGCCGTTGCCCATTCTGAGCATTTGGGGTTTGACCTGGATCGCTATCGAGATTTGGGTGGGGTATTTGTCATGCGGCGAATTGAATTGGAATATCTGCATCCCGCCATAGCTGATGATATTCTTGCTATCACTACCTGGATTCTAGAAATTCGTGGAGCCTGTGCCATCCGTCGCTACGAGGTTCGCAGGCAGGGTGAGCCTGATTTATTGCTGACAGCAGAAGCATTGTGGGTTTGGGTGGACATTCATACGATGCGTCCTAGAGCCATTCCTGACAAGGTATTAGAGTCTTTCGGTCAATTAGCACTTTGCACCCGATGAATACTTCTTCCCAAACTAATGCATCCTGGCAGCACGATTCCATCATCAGTAATGGGGTACGGCTGCACTACGTGACTCAAGGCTCAGGAGACTTGTTGCTGATGCTGCATGGGTTTCCTGAATTTTGGTATTCCTGGCGGCATCAAATTCCTGAATTTGCTCAGGATTATCAGGTGGTCGCACTGGACATGCGGGGCTACAACGACAGCGATAAGCCTAAAGATCTAGCTGCCTACCGGATGGATGAATTAGTCAGGGATATTTCCGGGGTAATTCGAGGATTAGGATACGATCGCTGTATTCTCATGGGACATGATTGGGGTGGAGCCGTCGCCTGGAACATGGCCTATACTCACCCAGAACAGGTCGATCGTCTGATTGTCCTGAACTTACCTCATCCAGCTAAATTTACTGAGGGAATGACAAATCCTCAGCAGTTGCTCCGCAGTTCCTATACATTTTTCTTCCAGCTTCCCTGGTTGCCAGAAGCGGTATTGCAACTGGGGGACTATCAATTAATTGAAGAAGCATTTACTCGCATGGCGGTTAACAAGTCTGTTTTTACGACGGAAGACATTAAGCAGTATAAAAATGCCGTAGCGAAACCCGGTGCCTTAACGGCAATGCTGAATTACTATCGCAACATTTTGCAAGGCGGACTACTCCAAAAATCCTGGGGCAAGCTGTATGTTCCGACCTTAATGATTTGGGGTGAAGAAGATACGGCTCTGGGCATTGAATTAACCTACGGGACAGAGGCTTATGTGGAGGATTTCACCATTCGCTACATTCCCCACTGTAGTCACTGGGTACAGCAGGAAAAACCAGAGTTGGTGAATCAGTATGTCCGAGAGTTTTTGACCGCGAAACAAGGAGCAGTGTGAGGCAAGACCGGAAATTCTGCACCTCGACAGAGGCAGTTTGATCAACCTCAGGCTATCGTTGCTTCATAAATCCAGAGTAAATTCAAAAGATTGTTTAAAAGTTTTGAATCCTCGTAGCCCTAGTTACCTAGAAGCTTCGTCCCACGGGATATAACAGTGTAAAGAGATATTACGCGATCGGGTGTAGATTGGGCTAAAACGGTTCAAATGCACGCTATGCAAGGAGTTGAACATGGCTGACGGTGCTAAACAGCAGGCTTCGCATCAGGTTGTAATCGTGGGTGGGGGCTTCGGTGGGCTATATGCAGCTAAGGAATTGGGACGATCGCCCGTCCAGGTGACGTTGATCGACAAACGCAACTTTCACTTGTTCCAACCGCTCCTTTACCAGGTGGCGACTGGAACTCTGTCTCCAGCGGACATTTCATCTCCATTACGCGGCATTCTGAGTCAGAACAAGAATACCCACGTTCTGCTAGATGAAGTCGTTGATATTGACCCAACCCAACAAAAAGTGAAGCTGCATGGGAGTGAGCTAGACTACGACACGCTGATTGTCGCCACCGGGGTCAGTCATCACTACTTTGGCAATGAGCATTGGCAACCCACGGCTCCTGGATTAAAGACCGTGGAAGATGCGCTGGAAATGCGGCGACGGATTTTCATGGCGTTTGAAGCAGCGGAGAAAGAAACTGATCCCGTGAAACGGAAAGCCTGGATGACGTTTGTGATCGTGGGGGGTGCCCAACGGGGGTGGAATTAGCTGGGGCGATCGCTGAATTAGCTTACAAAACCCTGAAGCAAGATTTTCGGACAATCAACACAACTGAAGCCCAGATTTTGCTGCTCGAAGGCATGGATCGAATTCTGCCTCCCTATCCTCCTGACCTATCTGAAAAAGCAGCCGAGTCCCTGAACCACCTGGGAGTGACAATTCGCACAAAAACCTTGGTGACAAACATCGAAAACAACGTGGTCGTGGCCAAGCAGGGAGATGCGATCGAAGAAATTCCCGCTAAAACCATTCTCTGGGCAGCCGGGGTGAAGGCTTCAGTCATGGGGAAGGTGCTGGAACAACGAACGGGGGCAAGCCTCGATCGGGTTGGGCGGGTTATGGTGGAACCGGATCTCAGCATTCCAGGACATCCCAATATTTTTGTTGTGGGCGATCTGGCTCACTACGCCCATCAGGATGATAAACCACTACCGGGCGTTGCACCCGTGGCAGTACAGGAGGGGCAGTACGTCGCCCGGCTGATTCAAGAACGCTTGAATGGCAAGAGCTTATCCCCCTTCCGCTATGCCGATGCTGGCAGCTTGGCGGTAATTGGGCAAAACAAGGCTGTTGCGAACTTAGGAAAATTTAAGTTTTCTGGCCCGCTCGCCTGGTTCATCTGGATCTTTGCCCATATTTATTATCTGATTGAGTTTGATAATAAGCTGGTCGTCATGGTGCAATGGGGCTGGAACTACTTCACCCGCCACCGGGGGGCCCGGCTGATTACGGGAGAAAGTTCCCTGGGGCAGGTGGATAATCAGGAGTACAGCGTACCAGAGGGAAAGTCACCCGTTGAGGTCGCCCGCTGAAGTCGCTTGCTGAAGTTCAAGAAGTCTAATGTTCAAACTTTCCCCCAATTCTTGTGGGGCGGGCATCTTGCCTGCCCTGTCCTATTACTGTGATCATCCTGCCTGTTCGGTCGTGCTACTGTAAGCATTCAGGCATTCAGTCAAAATGCGATCGCAGTGGAACAGAGCATGGGCATCCTTTACGGGATTAGTGTCGGCACGGGAGATCCAGAATTAATGACCCTGAAGGGATTGCGGTTGCTGAAACAGTCTCCCGTTGTTGCCTTCCCAGCAGGCGTTCGGGGAAATCCTGGTCTGGCGGAGCAAATCGTTTCTGCCTGGCTGCAACCCCATCAGACTCATCTACCCCTCCATTTTCCCTACGTTCAGGATGAGTCCGTCTTAACCCAGGCATGGCAGGCAGCAGCCGATCGAGTTTGGACTTACCTGCAACAGGGGGATGTGGCTTTTGCCTGTGAGGGAGACATTAGCTTTTACAGCACCTTTACCTACCTGGCCCAGACCCTTCAGGCAACTCATCCCGAAGTTATGATTCAAACGGTTCCCGGCATCTGCTCACCGATGGCGGCTGCCTCTGCGCTGGGCATTCCCCTCACGGTACGCAGACAACGCCTGGTGGTATTGCCTGCGCTTTATACGGTTTCTGACCTGGAAGCGGCCCTCAGTCAGGCGGACGTTCTAGTCCTGATGAAGGTTAGCTCAGTGTACGAAAAAGTTTGGGCGATCTTACAACAGCATCAACTCCTCCAGCATAGTCATGTGGTGGTGCGAGCCACCCAACCCAACCAGCAGATTTACAGCGATCTCCGCGATCGACCTCACCTCGATTTGCCGTATTTCTCGCTCCTGGTGGTGCAAGTTCATCCCTGACTTTCGGTGAGTCTGCATTTGTGAATAGGCTGAATAGGATTTGGGGTCAGATGATAGAAATAAGGTAGTCTGATTCAATTCATCGTCTTAGTCCTGCGGGCTTTGCCCCCACTCAACCCTCAGCATTCAGCACTCCCCATGCCCTTCACCTCCCTCACCCAAGTCCTCGGCGGTTTAGAAAATCAAGACAAGTGGGAAAAACGACGGCAGTTTCGGCAACTGAGCCACTGTTGGACAGAAGTGGTGGGAGTTGCTGTGGCTGCTCAGACTCGTCCCCTCTACGTTCAACGGCAGGTGCTCTATGTGGCCACATCTAGCTCGGTTTGGGCGCAAAATTTAGCCTTTGAACGTCAACGAATCTTAGAAAAACTGAACGCCAAACTGTCCTACACCCTCACTGACATCCGCTTTTCCACTGCCCAATGGCAATTACCCAAGAAACGTAGTGCGATCGCCTCAGAATCAGATATCCTGTGGCAGGATCATCCCAGTCATGTCACGATTCGTGCTCACTCCCAATCTGCCCATGCCCCAAAATCCCTATCCACCGATCCCCAAACTGCCTTCCAGACCTGGGCCAGCACCCTCCGCGATCGGACTCGTTCCCTACCCACCTGCCCGGTTTGCCAGTGTCCCACTCCTCCGGGAGAACTTCAACGCTGGTCGATTTGTGCCCTTTGTGCGGCTAAGCGAATGAAGTGAGGAGTGGGGAGTGGGGAGTGAGGAGTGGGGAGTGGGGAATGAAGCAGCAAAATCATTTTCCTCCTGCTCCCTTCTCTATCCTTCCATCTCTACCTTTCCCATCCCTCTAGTTTTCCATCGCTTATTCCCTCACCCACTCATCTACCCACCCACTCACCCACTCATCTACCCACCCCCTCTGCCTATGACCTTCATCTCCATCCTCTACGGACTCTTCCTCCTCAGCGTACTGGGCATCTATTGGTCGGTAAACAGTCGATCGCTGCGGTTGTGGATTTTGTTGGTGGCGAGTTTGGTGTTCTATAGCTCGTTGCAAATTCAGTATGTGCCGCTCCTGCTGATGATTAGCCTAGTGACGTTCTACATTGGGCGGGCGATCGGGGCACCGATGGACTGGCGAGTGGAAAATGAGCGGTGGCAGTTTGCCCAGCAAGATTGGGATCGGCGGCGGTTGAAGGTGCTGTGGCTGGGAATTATCCTTAATCTGCTGCTGCTGTTGGGATTTAAGTATGTGCCGTTTGTGCTGGATTCGATCGGCGGTTGGTTTGATTTGCCGGTTGCGTTTGATCAGGCAAGCTGGGTGCGAACCAACCTGATTGCGCCGTTGGGAATCAGCTTCTTCAGCTTTGAGTGCATTGCCTACCTGGTGGATGTCTATCGTGGAGCCCCAGCCACCCATGATTGGTTAAAGTTCTTTTCCTACAAGCTGTTCTTTGCCAAACTGATTTCTGGCCCGATTACCCGATTTCATCCGTTTGCCGCGCAAATTCAAACCCTTAAACTTCCAGCATCTACCCAGGTGACGGAGGGGCTGTGGCTGATTGCCTGTGGTGCGGTGAAAAAGCTGCTGATTGCAGACCATTTAGCCACGGTGGTGAATCTGATTTTTGGCAATGCGGAACGGGCAGGCAGTGCAGACCTGTGGCTCGCCACCTTTGCCTATGGCTTCCAGCTTTACCTGGACTTTAGCGGCTATGTGGATGTGGCACGAGGCAGCGCGATCTTGCTGGGCTTTGATCTCCCTCAAAACTTTAATTTCCCCTACCTCTGTACCAGCATTGCCGACTTTTGGCGACGGTGGCACATGACGTTAGGGGAATGGCTGCGAAATTACCTCTACTTTCCTCTGGGCGGATCGCGTCAGGGTTTGAAGCGAACCTGCCTGAATTTGATCATCGTGATGCTGCTGGCGGGCATCTGGCATGGTGCAGCCTGGGGGTTTGTCTTGTGGGGAGTGCTCCACGGGATTGCCTTAGCGGTTCATCGCCTGATGGATGTTTTGTCCAAACGATCGTCCCATCTCCAATCCTGGTGGCGGAGTATTCCCGGTACGCTACTTGCCTGGGGGATGACCCAACTGATGGTCTTTACCTCCTGGATCTTCTTCCGCTTACCCAATCTCCGCGAGTCGGGTCTGGTTGTTCAACGATTATTTGGCCATCCCGCTGATATTCAGTTTGCTCAACGGGTATACGTTGAAGCGTTACAGATCGATCGTCTCCACATTGCCCTGATCCTGGGTTTACTGACGGCAGCAATGGCATTGATCTACTTTGTCCAGAAAGGGTTGAAGCTTCAGCTCAACTGGTCAGTCAAAATTCTGCTGGTGCCGCTCTGCCTGTTTGCCGCATGGTTGTTAGCTCCCAATGAAGCCCCCCCTTACATCTACTTTGATTTCTAAATCTCTCAAAAATCAAGTTTTGAGTGGGCTGCAAACTCAAAACTCTTGACCCAGACGGATACTCCCGAAGCCCTCAGTCCCACTGAAGCCGAAGAACTACTGAAGCTGAAGAACTACTGAAGCTGAAGAATTGCTTGCTGAATCCGGTTGGATAGATCGGGATCTTCTTGATGGGCGATCGTGATGGCATTAAACCGCCGGATGGTCAGGTTATTGCGTTGGGCAATGTTCCTAGCCTGATCACAGTAATTGATGGCAATTTGGCGAATATCGCTGGGTAGATCATTCAGCCGCCGGGGTTGATCGCACTTAATTTCGGGAATATTAGATGACCCTGTAATTTGTCGAATGCGCTCGAAGGCGGAGCGTCGAATTGGCTCCATCTCCAACACCGATCGGGCATAGTTGGTGACTTCTTCATCTGTAACCGCTTGAGCGTACGCCGCCCGACTAAAGCTTAGTTGGGGAACACCCATTTCAGCCGAAACATTAACAGTAGGAACCAGACTCATCAAAAGCCCGGCAGTCGCAAGACCACCGACGAGGAGCGATCGGGTCAAAATGGCGGGAGGATTGGATCGAAACCGTTTAGCGTTGTTCATAACAGGGTTAAAGGTCAAAACCTGAAATACCGATGTTCTCATCTCATTTGAATTATTTTAAGGGCGAGAAGTTCCTGTTTTGTCCGTCCAAATCCTGAACTTTATCTCCCTTTCAAAAAAATCGCTCCCTCTCGCTACCCTGGCTTTCGTTTTCTCCAGTTTTTGCCGGCAGATCGGCTGCTTGGTTTCGCCGCTCTTGACTCAATGCCACGACCCCCGCAATCACCATACCCATGCCCAGGAGTTGACGACCCGTCAGCCCTTCCCCCAGAATGCCCCAACCCAGAGCGGTTGTCAGGGTAGGATTGCTGATGCCGACAATCCCGACGATCGCTGCACTCGTCTGGCGAATGCCCAGGTTGTAAAACAGTTGCCCCGTTAAGGTTAGCAGTCCGGCCAGCAGGCTCAGAACCCACAGGGTGGCCCATACCCCTGGGGGAACCTCTAAATGGATGAACAATAGGCTGAGGCTGGACAGAAACAGCATGACCACAAAGGTTGCCAGCGTGAAGGGAGCCGGATGAATTTCAGGAAAGCTGGTTTGAGCGAACATACTCTGCAAGGAGTAGCCGATTCCCGCGCCAAAGGCGGCCAGTACGCCCAGCAGAATCCCCTCGCCCATTAATCCAGTCAAGCCAGGCGTGATCAAAAAACTGCCAGTGAGAACGGTAATGACGACAAGGGAACGAACCAAAGATGGACGATCGCCAAACCACTTCCAGGACAGCAAAACGGTGATGGCAGGATGGGTGAAAAACAGAACAGTGGCGACTCCGGCGGGAATCTGGGCCAGGGCAATAAACAGTAACGCCATGGCAATGAACAGGAATCCACTGCTGGCCAAAACCCGTTTCAGCAGCGATCGGTTTGCGGGGCGAACTAACTGTTGGAGATCAGCCCAGGTGCCCGGATGAACTCGCGGCGAGATCAGCATCATCAGGGGCAACATCAAGGTCGATCGCATTTGCAACATTAGCAGGGAATGGCCGGGAGTCGGGCCAGAAACCCACCCCATTCCGTGACCCCGAAAATGGGACTTTCCGAAAAAATTGCCCTGAGTAAAACATTCTGCGCCGCCAGACACAGCGAACCGACAAGGACAAAGATGAACCCCAGCATTTTTATTCGATCAAAGAGCAACTTAGTATAACTGGCACAGTTCGATCACCTTCGTCTGTAGTAAAGCGATCGGTTCTGCGCCCTGCTTCAAGCCAAATTCCAGTTCTAGCAACAAAGGCATGGTGCGTTCCAGGCTGGCCAGGGGAAGTCTTGCCACCTCCTGCTTCAGAAAGTAAATGCGCTTAGGGTTACTCACCTCTGCGGCCCGGGCAATCTCTCGATCGTCCCGTTCGCCACTTTCCACCATCAGCTTGACCCAGAGCCACGTCCGAAACTGCCCGACCAACGTTGCGACAATCCGCAGAGCGGGTTCATTCCGGTTGAGCAAATCCGCCACCAGGGTCAGAGCCTGGCCGGTATTCCCCTGACGAATGGTTGCTGCCAGTTGCAGGCTGGTTTGGGTGGAGGCACTCACCAGGGTACTAACGATCGCTGCATCGATCGGCTGCTGGGCAGATCCGGCATACAGAGCCAGTTTTTCCAGTTCGGTGTAAAGTTGCCGCGACTGATTGCCAACGGATTCGGCTAAAAGCTGAACGGCATCCTGGGTCAGCTTGACTCCCACTTCCTGCGCAGTGCGCCGAACTTGTTGGGCAATTAAATCCGTTTTCCAGGGCGGCAGGGGAGAAAACTCACGGATTTCGGTTTGGGGTTGCAGGAGTTTCGTGGATTTCAGGCGACCATCAGGTTTATTGGCACTGGTCAGCAACAGGGTTGTGGTTTCCGGTAAGAGGGGCAGGGATCGCTCCAATTCCCGCAAAACTTCATCGGGGCAGCGCTGGGCCAGGGTGGTTTCCGCCAGCCAAACTAACCGACCGCCCATGCCAAAGGGGGGAGTCATGGCTAAATTTAGTCCCTGCACTACGGCATCTCCTTGTTCAGGGGGGAGTTTGTCGTAGTTAAAGCTGGCCCAGTCCGGATCAAGGGTGCGATCGCGCAGGGTCTTCACCGCTCGACTTAAGGCAAAGTCATCTTCTCCCCAAAACCAATAGATCGGCATTTCCCCTCGTCTTGAAATCAACCCATGCTGAAAGATTCTGACAAAAATTCCTACGGATACAGTTTAGACCAGTCTTTTGTTCCTTAGCGCAGGCATCTTACCTGCCAGTGAGAGATTCATCATGCAAATGCAAAATTGGAATACATCCAGCATCGTCCCCACCGATTCAGAGGAGGGAATCGTTTCTACAAACTAATTAAGATCTTATATGTATTAATTATTCAGGAAATATATATTGGACATACTAATCGATCGCCATTACGGTGATAAGTAGGTTCATTATTAGCAAAGTTTGCTGTAATGAAAGTCTGCTGTCACTCAAAGCTTGTTGGTTGCCTGGGCGGGCAAGATGCCCACCCTACAAGCGTTCAGGTTTGATATTTATTTCCGAATCAACTGAGCGATCGCAGACCCTCATTGAAAACACAACCGACCAGAACATTACCGATCAGAACACTACCGATCAAGAGAAACCGCTATGAGCAAAGGCACACTATTTGACAAAGTTTGGGATGCCCATACCGTTGGAACCCTCCCCTCTGGACAAGTTCAACTGTTTATTGGGCTCCATTTAATTCACGAAGTCACCAGCCCTCAAGCCTTTGCCATGCTGCGGGAACGGGGCTTGCAGGTGATGTATCCCGATCGCACGGTGGCAACGGTGGATCACATTGTGCCAACGGAAAATCAGGCGCGTCCCTTCGTCGATTCCCTGGCGGAAGAAATGATGCAGGAATTGGAGAAAAACTGCCAGGAAAACGGCATTCGCTTCTACAACATTGGCTCCGGCAGTCAGGGGATTGTCCATGTGATTGCTCCTGAACAGGGATTGACCCAACCGGGGATGACCATTGCCTGCGGAGATAGCCACACGTCCACCCATGGCGCATTTGGTGCGATCGCCTTTGGGATTGGTACGAGCCAGGTGCGGGATGTGCTGGCTTCTCAAACCCTCGCCCTCTCGAAGCTGAAAGTCCGCAAGATTGAGGTGAACGGCACTTTACCCACGGGAGTCTACGCCAAAGATGTGATTCTGCACATCATTCGACAACTGGGAGTGACGGGCGGTGTGGGCTACGCCTACGAATATGCCGGAACCACCTTTGAGCAAATGAGCATGGAAGAACGCATGACCGTTTGCAATATGTCGATTGAAGGGGGAGCACGCTGCGGCTATATCAATCCTGATCAGGTGACGTTTGACTATCTCAAGGGCAGAGATTTTGCTCCTAAAGGAGCCGATTGGGATCAAGCTGTGGCATGGTGGACAAGCCTGCGCAGTGATGCCGATGCGGAATACGACGATGTAGTAGTGTTCGATGCCGCAGAAATTCCACCGACTGTCACCTGGGGCATTACGCCTGGACAGGGGATTGCGATCAATCAACCCGTCCCCACCCCCGACGAGCTTCCCGAACAGGAACGGACGATCGCCGCAGAAGCCTATCAGTATATGGACTTACAGCCCGGACAGCCGATCGCCGGCACCAAAATTGATGTTTGCTTTATCGGGAGCTGCACCAATGGGCGGATCAGTGACCTGCGGGAAGCAGCCAAAATTGCCAAGGGTCGCCACGTCGCTGAAGGCATCAAAGCCTTTGTGGTTCCAGGATCAGAGCGGGTCAAGCAGGAAGCGGAAGCCGAAGGACTGGACAAAATCTTTGAAGCGGCTGGCTTTGAATGGCGTGAACCGGGCTGCTCCATGTGTCTGGCGATGAACCCCGACAAGCTCCAGGGTCGTCAGATCAGTGCCTCTTCCTCCAACCGCAACTTCAAAGGTCGGCAGGGTTCCTCCTCTGGACGCACCCTACTCATGAGTCCAGCAATGGTCGTCGCCGCCGCGATCACAGGGCAGGTTTCCGATGTGCGAGCGTTGTTGTAGGGAGCGAACACTGTTCGCGGAGCGTGGGCGCAGCCCGTAGGAGTGAGGAGTGAGGAGTGAGGAGTGAGGAGTGCCTCTTGTGGGGTGGGCATCTTGCCCGCCCAGTCCTCTTGTGGGGTGGGCATCTTGCCCGCCCAGTCCTCTTGTGGGGTGGGCATCTTGCCCGCCCAGTCCTCTTATGGAGTGAGGGCATCTTGCCTGCCCAGTCCTCTTGTGGGGTGAGGGCATCTTGCCCGCCCAGTCCTCTTGTGGGGTGGGCATCTTGCCCGCCCAGTCCTCTTATGGAGTGAGGGCATCTTGCCTGCCCAGTCCTCTTGTGGGGTGAGGGCATCTTGCCCGCCCAGTCCTCTTGTGGGGTGGGCATCTTGCCCGCCCAGTCCGCAAAGATAGGCTTTGTTCAACGATAACTAAAACGATCTAAAGCAGAGGTTAAAGCGATGAGTCAAGTTCAATCAGTTTCCGGTCGTGCCGTTCCCCTGGTTGGGAATGATATCGACACCGATCGCATTATTCCTGCCCGCTTTCTCAAGTGCGTCACCTTTGATGGGTTAGGATCTCACGCCTTTGAAGACGATCGGGCCCAGACGGGGGGAAGTCATCCCTTTGATCAAGCTCAGTATCAGGGAGCTGAGGTGTTGGTGGTGAATCGTAACTTTGGTTGTGGCTCATCGCGGGAACATGCACCGCAGGCCATCTCCAAGTGGGGCATTAGGGCACTAGTGGGGGAAAGTTTTGCAGAAATTTTCTTTGGGAATTGCGTGGCGATGGGTATTCCCTGCGTCACCGCTGCTCCAGGTGATGTGCAAACCCTGCAAAATTGGATTGCTGCGAATCCTCAAAGTTCGGTAACGGTCGATCTGGAAACGATGCAGGTTTGCTTCGGTGAATCCTCGATTCCTGTGCAGATGGGGGAAGGTTCACGGCAGATGTTTACCTCTGGAACCTGGGATGCTTGCGGTCAACTGGTGGCTCAGGCAACTGCAATCCGGGAAACGGCAGCACAATTGCCCTACGTGAACTGGAGTCAGGCGGTGAGTTAGAGATATTGTGACTGAATTGAAAGACCTCCCAACGGCTGGGAGGTTTTGTTGTAATCTGGAAGGTTTTATTGTGAAAGAGTGTCCCTTGCCGATCGTTCCCCGCAACTTTGAGAACTGGATTAACTCATCGATTCATCCACTGCCGATTCGGAAAGAACGAATCAGGTATGATGGCTTCGATCGAGTGAAGAATCTACCCGAACAGCGGTTAAAGGGAAACACAATGAGAGTAATTTACGATACCAAAACCGATATCCTGCGAATTGTCTTTCGGGATGCGCCCGTCGAAGATTTTAGTGAAGATCGGCCGGATGTCACGGTGGAATATGATGCAGACGATGCAGTCATTGCCATGAACATCAAAAATGCCTCGAAGATTATGGATAATCCTCGATCGTTGGAACATACGATTCTTTAAAAAACTTGTAGGGCAGGCATCTTGCCTGCATAAAAGCAATGGGCATCTTGCCTGCTCGAAAGTAACCCATCCAAAACCGATCGTCCGGTTCAGCGAAGCAAGCTACCTGGAGGCGATCGGCTGCTTGAGAGAAAGCAGAAAATTCTTCAAGAGCGACTTGCCCAGCCCCGTTAAAACGCTTTCAGGATGAAACTGCACCCCTTGCAGGTGGGGATAATCCCGGTGGCGCACCCCCATAATTGTGCCATCCTCCACCCATGCCGTGATTTCCAAAACCTCCGGACAGGTCTGGCGATCGATAATCAGGCTGTGATAGCGGGTCGCAATAAAGGGATTCTCCAGTCCTGCAAAAACGCCTTGCCCCGTGTGGTGAATTGGCGAAGTTTTGCCGTGCATTAGCTCAGGAGCGGTAGTAATAGTTCCACCAAAGCAGTGACCAATCCCCTGATGTCCTAAACAGACTCCCAAGACTGGATGGGTTGTGCCTAATTGCCGAATCACGTCCAGGGAAATGCCCGATTCCTCTGGATGCCCTGGCCCCGGAGAAATCACAATCCCGTCTGGCGCGAGTTGCTGAATTTGCTCCAGGGAAATTTGATCATTGCGATAAACCTGAACCTCAGCGGCGACTGGAATTTCTTTTCCTAGCTCCGCGAGGTACTGCACCAGGTTATAGGTAAAACTGTCGTAATTGTCGATAACGAGGATCATAGGAAAGACGGTAATCGCTCCATCAGCGGTGGCAGCAATAGGGAACAGGCAACCACGATCGCCGCAAAGGCTGAAATCAGGACGGCTCCTGCGGCACAGTCTTTAGCGATTTTAGCGAGTTCGTGATAGGTTTGCCGAACGGTAAGGTCAACCACGGATTCAATTGCTGTGTTGAGGAGTTCCATGGTTAGAACCGCTCCGATCGTCAGCCCGATAATGGCAATTTCGACCCGACTTAACTCCAAAGTGATGCCAAGGATGATTGCGGCAATCCCCACTACTAGATGAATCCGAAAGTTGCGCTGTGTCTGAAAAGCATAACTGACTCCTGCCCAGGCATACCGAAAGCTTGTGAACAAGTTTGCAGCCACTTGCCAGGATAGATCTCGGTTGGGCGTTCCAGGCTGGGGAGTCCGAAGTTTTGTATCTTTGGCTAAATCTTGAGTCGTGGACGACATACTGACCTGGGGTAATAAATACAGCTTGATGGAGGGGCGATCGAGTAGAAGCAGAAGACGGTGTACAGAACCTTTTACCCGAAACGGCACCTACTAAAACAGTGATACATAAAATGAGCTGACGTAAGTGTCTATTGGCTGACTATATTACACCTCTTCTGGTGGGTTATTTCGGTATTCTAGCTGTAATAACTGCTGGATTGAATCAGCGTGAACAGTCAGACCCACTGTTTTCAGTAGATTCTCCTGCTGTTCTAGCATACGCGCTAAACCCAATTCATCGGGGTGATCCCATCCCAAAAGGTGCAATAAAGCATGGGCAGCTAGCCAAGCCAACTCGTGCTGAAGGGAATGACCTAGCTGAGAGGCTTGCCGTTGCGCCGTTTCTACTGAAATCACAATATCTCCCAGATATAGGGGATCGGGGGAGACATCGCTCAATGGAGAATACGATTGAGGATAGTCTACCTCCAGGGCGGCAAAGGCTAATACGTCTGTAGGTTGATCTTTCTGGCGATACTGCCCATTGAGCGATCGAATGTCTGCATCATCTGTGAGCCGGAGACTCAGTTCGTAGCCAGAATAGGGGGGGAGCTCTGCCTGAAGCTGCTCTAGCCAGGTCTGAAACCAGGTTTCCCAAGTTGACTGGGCGATCGGTGAAGGGGGGCGATCCTGCTGATGTTGCTCCAGATTGGGATCCAGATCTCGATCTAGATCGGGATCCAGTTGTTGCCCTGCATCTGGGCGATCGACATCCAGTTCAGATCTTTCTTGCTCAGACTGTTCTTGATCCGGCTGTTCTTGATCAGATTCTTCTTGAGCAGACCGAGGAGAATCTAGACTGGCAAAAAAATAGTCCTGGACTGTGACTTCAACGGTGACAGGCAGGACGGGAGAATGGCTCATGTTTTGTTCCCTGGTTTGTTCTGAGGAGCATGGCTTAATAACCCGTGCAACTTACTTCGCTGACTGGGCGGACAAGATGCCCACCCCACAAGAATTCCAGATTATTAAATTCGCAGTCCTTAGCGCGTTAAGTAAGCCAGACCTACCAATAGGGTCAATAGTCCGATCGTGGTCAGGGTAAAGTGATAGAGCGACTTGCCCCGCTTTCGTACCATATTTCGCATCGCCAGTTTGACGTAGCTGGGTTTGGCTTCAGGGGTTGTCTGCGCTGGAGGGAGTGCCTCGGTAGACTCTGGAACGCCTGGAGTAGAGGGGCGGGCCACTTTGGGGACTTCAGGAGCCTGGGGAGTTGGCGCATCGGCAAAGACCGGATCAGCCATGGGAGAGGGAGTTGGTTCACTCATAGGTCAAGATCAAGATAGACACATCAATCCACTATTGTTCACTCTAGCAACCCATCCATTCCTGCTGGATGGTCAAACGGTACTGCTGGTTTCCACTAGCTGATTTTCCTGGCGCAGACAGGTTTCGATAAACAGATCCAGCTCACCATTCATCACATCCTCAATCGCCGTCGTTTCAGTTCCCGTCCGCAGGTCTTTCACCAGTTGGTAGGGATGGAACACATAGTTACGGATCTGGTTACCCCAGGCCGCTTCGACCATATCTCCCCGAATGTCGGCAATTTCCTTGGCCCGCTGTTCTTCCGCAATCACCAGTAGTTTGGCTTTCAGGAGTGCCAGAGCTTTCTCCTTGTTCTGAAGCTGCGATCGTTCCTGGGTACAGCGCACCGCTAATCCCGTTGGTAAGTGAACGACCCGCACGGCCGTTTCCACCTTGTTGACGTTCTGCCCCCCCTTGCCGCCTGCCCGCGAGGTGGTAATCTCCAGGTCTTTCTCGGGAATGTCCAGATTAATGGCATCGTTATCCAGGATGGGCATCACTTCTACGCCCGCAAAGCTGGTTTGTCGCTTCCCGTTGGCATTGAAGGGGGAAATTCGCACCAGGCGATGGGTTCCCTTCTCCACCTTGAGATAGCCGTAGGCATAGCGTCCTTCAATTTCCAGGGTGGCCGACTTAATTCCAGCCTCGTCCCCTTCAGACAGTTCCGCCATCCGCACCTTGTAACCGTGGGCTTCTCCCCAACGGGTATACATTCGCAGCAGCATTTCTGCCCAGTCCTGTGCATCCGTTCCGCCTGCCCCAGCGTTGATGGTCAACACGGCTCCATTGGCATCATGGGTTCCCGCAAGCAATTGTTGTAATTCCCATTGATCGAGATCACGACTCAGGTGGGTAATGTTAGATTGGGCCTCCTGGAGGAGAGCTTCATCTGCTTCTAACTCCAGCAACTCCAGGATGGCCCTTGTGTCTTCCAGGCTGGACTGCCACCGCTCAAATTGCTGAAGGTGGGATTTCAGCTCGTTCAACTCTTGCAAGGTTGTTTGGGCCCGGGTCTGGTCATCCCAAAATTCGGGCTGGGCGGCTCGTTGTTCCAGATCTTCAATTTTTGCGGTCAGTGCCGGAACGTCAAAGATAGTCCTGGGTCGTACCCAGGCGATCGGACAACACTTCAACTTCCCGCTTAATCTCCAGAGTTTCTAGCATACGTAACTCGATTAACTCAATTAACTCAATTTAAGGGTAAACAGCTTCAGGGTAAAAGCAAAATGCGATCGGTTCCGCCAATCATCAGCTGATCTATCCAATCAGACGAGCAGACGATCGTTTAGGAGCGTGGATTGAACAACCTGTAAAGCGTTTTACTTCGCTGACTGGGCGGACAAGATGCCCACCCCACAAGAATTCCAGATTATTCAGTTCGCATTCCTTAGACAACCAGCCTTACCTATCGCTCATGATCTATTATCACGCATCCCCCAATTATCCTGCTATGGTCTCTCACTCTGGTTGTTTGCAGTTTGATGTAGTGCGCCCTGTTTGCAGTTTGTATGGGTGATGCGTCCTGATGACAGGCAGGATGCCTGCGCTACGGGGATCTATTTCCGACTCCCGACTTTCAATTTGCCAAAATAGACTAAACCGATCGCACGGACTGCTATGACGATTGACCCATCTGACATTTCTGGGGGATTTGCTGATAACTGGGCATACTTGCGTACTGAACTGCGCTGGCTGGATCAGGTATTGATGATGGCAGTGGCGCGGCAGCGGAAGGAAACCCATGACGTGGAGCGGTTGTCCCAGTCAAAGGCCGATCGGGCCACGAGTGCCTGGTGGAAGGGGATTATTACCACCGAAGGGAAAGCCGTTTACGATGAACATCGACAGCCCCAAAGTGGCGTTAAAGCCAGCTATCACCAACAGTTAGAAACTCGCATTCAGTCTAGTTTGCAGAAGGGCGTTCTCCTGGCCCTGCCAGCCCTGCGCGATCGATTGAAGTTAACGCTGTTTGAAAAAAATCTGGTGCTGATGAGCCTGGCCCCAGAGGTGAACCGTCGCTATGCCCGGCTTTACCGCTATCTGCAAGGAGATGATCTGCCGAGCAAAACCGATCTGCCTACCCTGGATCTGGTGCTGCGGCTAATGTGTCGAAACGATAGTGAATGGCGATCGGCCCGTCATCGGTTAGTCTCTGCTTCGCCTTTGATTCAGCTCAACCTGCTGCAATTCTCACCGCAAGCGAACGATAGCCTGTTGAACTATCCCCTGAAACTCTCGACCTCTGTTGTGAACTATCTCCTGGCAGAGCAGCCTACCCCGGAATCCCTGGAGGCTTTACTCCAAAAACCGATCGCCCTGCCTCCTGCCTCGCCTCAGTTTCTGCGTCGATCGAGCGGAACCGCAGATTGGGCCGATTTAGTCCTGCCAGAATCCCTCCGGTCTACGCTGCACCATTGCGTTCAGCAGATTCAGGGACAGGCTGAAGCCGAGAAGCGGTGGGGGATTCTCCCTCAGAGTGAGGTTCCTGGAGCAATTGCCCTGCTGATGGGGGCAAGGGGAACCGGGAAAACGCTGGCGGCAAACGTGATGGCCCGATCGCTGCAATCTCCTTTGTATCAGGTGGATTTGGGATTGATTGAGCCAGAAGACTATCCGCAACTGCTAAAGGAAATTGCAAAGCAGGCTCCCGCTGTTCTTTTAATCAAATCGGCTCACCATTGGATCGGGCGATCGGGCTGGATTTCTCCCACGGCAATTCGGCAATTTCTGACCCAACGCCGACAGGTAAAAGGACTCACTTTACTGACCGTAGATCACGCAGCAGCCGTTCCGGTGCAATGGCGGCAGTCGGTTGATCAGGTTGTGTCGTTTCCCCTACCCAATCCAGACGATCGCCTCCAGCTCTGGCAGCGAGCTTTTCCGGCTAAAGTGCCCCTGAGCCAAAGTATTGATTGGGAACGGCTGGCCCAGGTTGGGTTGAGTGGTGGGGAAATCCTCAAGCTGGCTCAAGCCGCTATGGCACAGGCTGCTGCCGTGGGAGCAGATCAGATTGAAATGGCACACCTGGCCACCGTGTTAGCTCAAAAAGGGAAGGCATTTAACAAAAAAGCTGCTAGCAAAAAGGCTTCCAGTCAAAAGGTTTCTGACAAAACACCAACGGTGGCCAACCCCCAACCTGCCCCGGAGCCGATCGATCCAGAGCCGATCGATCCAGAGTTGATGAATCCAAAGCCAACCATTGAACCCGCCTCAGATGCAGCGATCGAGCATTTGCCCCCAAAATCCCGCAAATCAACTCGGAAGAAGTCGGCAAATTAAAACGGTTCCTTTAGCAAACACCCCTGAGTGAGAGTTTTCGCCCATCATTCTGCAAAATATGACTATTGGGAGGGGGAAGGGTTAAGCTGGAATCACAACTGATGATTGATGATTGATGATTCATGCTTCAATCATGAATAAAATTCATTCCTGCTGATCGAAGGGACAGTGATTGGCCGATGGGTGCAGTACTTGCGGGACACTATCATGTCGTTAAGCCCTTAGGAAGTGGTGGGTTTGGGCAGACATTTCTGGCACGGGATAGCCACTTACCCGGACAGCCGCTTTGTGTCGTTAAACAATTTAAGCCCCGGTTTACCTCGTCGGATTCGCTGCACGTTGCCAAACGACTATTTGACCTGGAAGCCAGAACCCTTTACCAACTGGGGAATCATGATCAAATCCCCCGGCTGTTGGCCCATTTTGAGCAGGATGGGGAATTTTATCTGGTTCAGGAGTATGTGGAAGGTTGGTCGCTCGATCGAGAATTGGAGCAAAAAGGCCAACTCACAGAAGCAGAAGTCCGCCAGCTTTTACAGGATATTCTCCACGTCCTGACCTTTGTGCATGGACAACAGGTGATTCATCGAGATATCAAACCCTCTAACCTGATCCGGCGCAAACGCGATCGCAAAATTGTCTTGATCGATTTTGGAGCCGTCAAGCAGGTCAATACAGAGAAACAATCCTCATCGGGGCAAACTAGCCTGACAGTGGCGATCGGCTCACCGGGATATATGCCCGTGGAACAACAATCATCCCTACCCCACTTCAGTAGTGATGTGTATGCGGTCGGCATGGTGGGGTTACAGGCATTGACCGGGTTCAACCCCAGGGATTTACCCAAAAGTGGGCAAACTGGAGAAATTGACTCCTCGCAACTGGCCGTTAGCCCTGAACTAGCTGCCATCTTGGACAAAATGGTGCGCTACGACTACCGCGATCGCTACCAGGATGCCGGGGAAGCCCTGGAAGCTTTATCCACGCTGCACAATGCCTATTCCAGCGATGAAACGGCGGTCTTTGCCAATGAACTCCCAGCAGAAATTCCCAGTGCCCTCCTGCGAAGTTTAGATCCAGAACCCATCGATCAATCGATCGCCCAGAGCTTCAACCCCAGCCTTAACCCGGATATTGTGCGCTACGATGCGGACCCTGGGAGCAAGTCCGGTCAGCCAGAGGATGACTTGATGACGGAACCGGAGATTGAACCCGATGAGGAAACCCGTCCGCCTGATATGGCTCCCCGGTTGATTCAGTTTTTGCCCCAGGTCAGCAAATTAAATTTACCTGAGCCACACCGCAAGCAGTACTCAAACCAGTCAGCCATTGGCTCGCGGCAAGAATACCGCAACCGTCAGGCTCTCCTGTCTAAGGTGAAGCACTATTGGGTCAAGGGTGTTCTGGAAACCTCGCTGCATGATCAGGTGCTGGTGGTGCTGGGCATGGAAGATCGCTCAGATATTGTCTCCTCTCCCTGGAATCTATCCTGGCAAACGCCTCAGCAGGCTGAACGGACTTTACCCCAGGGAACGCCGATCGTTTCAATTTTTGATCAGTTGGGCACAGGGCGATCGCTGTTGATCCTGGGAGAACCGGGAGCCGGAAAAACCACATCGCTCTTGCAGCTTGCACGCGAGCTAATCAGTCGGGCTGAACTGGATGCTGAACAGTTGATTCCAGTCGTACTGAACCTGTCGTCCTGGGCGGGGGGAAATCAGAGTATCGCCGATTGGGTGGTGGAGGAACTGACCAAAAAATATCAGGTGCCGCAAAAGATCGGGCGACCCTGGGTAGAACAACAGCAGCTTTTACTCTTGCTGGATGGATTAGATGAGGTGCGAACGGAGCATCGGGATCAGTGTGTCGCAGCAGTCAATCAATTCCAGGAACAATACGGCACGGAAATGATTGTCTGTAGCCGGATTCGAGATTATGAGGCCCTATCCAATCGGCTGAACTTGCAAACGGCGGTTTATCTGCGATCGCTCACCCCAGCTCAAATTCAGCAATATCTCAATAGCCTGAGCGGTGACTTGACGGGATTAAAATCTCTGCTGAAAGAAGATGCCGCCTTACAGGAACTGGCCCAGTCTCCCCTGATGCTCAATATTATGGTGCTGGCCTACCAGGGCATTGGAGCGGAGGATCTGGATGAAACGCTGGTGGTGGAAGAGCGACGACGGCAGTTGTTTAATGCCTATATTGAGCGCATGTTCAAACGGCGCAGCCTGGATCAAACCTATTCTGAGGCAGAGGCGATCGGCTGGTTGTCCTGGTTAGCCAAGCAAATGCTGCAACAATCCCAGAGCGTGTTTTTGATCGAACACCTCCAACCCGCCTGGTTACAGACGCGATCGCAACAGCGCAACTATCGCATCGGCACGGTTTTATCCGGCATTTTAATGGGGGTTCCCTTCGGCATCATTACAGGCGGCATGACCAACGGCATCATGGAGGGCTGGCAAAGCGGAGTCATTAAGGGGATCATGAATGCCCTGATTTTCGCCTGGCCTTTGGTCTGGTTGCCGGATTGAGCAAGCTCGACATTGATACCGTGGAGACGCTGAAATGGTCTTGGCGCGAAGCCAGACGGAGCCTGATCACAGGCTTTAGAAATGGCATTCCGCTCGGTATTGTGGCAGGTTTAATCTTTGGCATTATCAGCGAACTTGCACCTCAGGTGACTCCTGGACAGGTCAGCCGCCAGGTGGGCAGTGGGCTGTTCCTGGGCATGGTGGGTGGGATTACCGCAGGTATTGTGGGGGGATTAATCTACGGACTGACCCACGGGCTACGCGGTTCTGTGATTGAAACCAAAACGGTTCCTAACCAGGGAATTTGGCGCACGTTGATGAGTGCTGGGATTGGAGGACTCATCGGTGGTGTCATTGATACGATCGTCATTGCAGTGGTTTATAGCCTATTGTTGGGCTGGCAGATTGGCCTGATCTACGGCCTCAGCTACGGCTTTTTTGGGGGACTGATTGCAGGATTCATCTTTGGGGGTGGACTCGCCTGCTTCAAACATCTGGTCTTGCGAATTATTTTGTACCGCGATCGATACATCCCCTGGAACTATTCCCGCTTTCTGGATCACGTTGCCGGACGGGTCTTTCTCCAAAAAGTAGGCGGTGGCTACCTCTTCGTCCACCGATTGTTGCTGGAACATTTTGCCCATATGCGCGGTATGGGCTAATCGCAGTTAGGTACAGTTAGACGGCGATCGAAACCAGATCAACACCAGATCAACAAAATCCTCCATCCACTCTCCCACCCACATTCCCACTGAGTAACTTTCATCACCCAGTAATTTTTCCGTGAAGATTGGGAATGCTGGGTACGGTGCTACTTGGAAATAGCTAGACAGACTTCTAGCCAGATTTTTGACCATCAACGTCCACATTAATCAATTTTTGTGCAGGGGCAGGATAGAGCGCAGGTATTCAAAGAGCTGCTGGTAGTTTTGCCGTTTTTTGTACCGAACTCAACCAATTTTTGTGGAAGGAACTCAGGATAATGACGAAGAATCCAGGTAACAAATTTTCGAGTGCTTTGAAGGTCAACCTGAAGAATGGGCGGTTTTCCTACAAGGGACTCCTAAATGAGTCAAACGAAGGGCATCTCTACCGATTCAAAACCCAAAACCGCTGCAATTTTGATTTGTCCCTGGGGCGGGTCAATGGCAATGCCGAGCTGACGCTGATTAACCGTAAGGGTAAAATAATTGCCCGATCGGATGAGAAGGATGGCAAGCCCGAATTTATCCGGCAGCGGTTGAACGCAGGGGTGTACTTCCTGCGAGTGGGACGGATTAGCGGTGAGTTTCGCTATCACTTCAAGAGTCGGGTGGTTGAACTGGCAGGGAAGAACTTCCGTCAGGCACTCCAGGTAAAAACGACAAAAACCACCAGCAGTACTGGTGTTAGCACAAAACCCCTGAGCTACTTTGGCAGCATTAGCAAGGAGAACAACACCGCATTCTACCAATTCAACCTGAGCGATCGCAGCACGTTCCTGGGGCTTCTGGAAGGGTTGAGTGCCAATACTGAGATTGAGCTATACGACAGCAAGCGGACGCTGATCACCGTGGCGAGCGGTTCCCAAAAGTCCTCTGGCTTACTGAATCAGGTATTGGAAGCGGGTTCCTATTTCATCAAGATTAAAGTTAAGGGCGGCAGCACCAACTACAAGCTGAAGCTGGGCTTTAACTCCATTGCCAGGGGTCTATTCAATATCAGTGATCCAACCCGCCTGATTGGCTTAGGATCCAGTGCTGCCTTCTCAGATCAGTTCTTTGGGGCGATCGGTTCTCGCGTCCTGGATGATGTTTACAAAGTCAACCTGGATACGCCCAGCAGCTTGAACCTGGTGCTGGATGGACTACAGGCGGATGCCAATTTGCAACTCTTGAGCAGTGATGGCACTGTGCTGGTAAATTCCACCAATCCAGGCACCGAGAAAGACTTAATCAGCCAAAATTTGAAGGCAGGCACTTACTATATCCGAGTGCTACCCGGTGAAGGGGGACTGCCCACTCGCTACAACCTGAATGTGTCCCTGGGAGCCTTGAAACTATTTGGCTTGTCGGACAACAATACTCTGCTGGCCTTCAATCCAGATCAGCCCAACGCTGCCGTGGATATTGCTGTGAGTGGGTTAGCTGCCAATGAAACCCTGCAAAGCATTGATTTTCGTCCAGCCACCGGGGATCTGTACGGCTTGAGCAGTGCCAATCAGCTCTATACGATCGACCTGAAAACTGGAGCAGCGAAATCTGTAGGATCGGCTCTGAATCCAGCTTTAACTGGAACTGCCCTGGGATTGGACTTCAACCCAACCGTCGATCGCCTGCGAGTCGTCAGTGATGCTAAGGAGAACCTGCGGCTGGTGCCCACAACGGGAAGCCTGGCAGGAACCGATACCGTTCTGTCCTATGCCAGCGGTGATGCGAATGCTGGAGCCACTCCCGCCATTACCGCAGTGGCCTACACCAACAACTTTGCCGGGACACCCACCACCACCCTCTACGGCATTGATACGACGCTGGGGACTCTGGTACGCATCGGCGATCTCAACGGTAGCCCCACTTCACCCAACAGCGGTCAATTGTTCACAGTCGGCTCCCTGGGGGCAACGTTTGCACCCGGCACAGGGTTTGATATCTTCACCGATCGCAGCCTGACCAACACAGCCTACGCCCTTTCTGGCTCCACGCTGTACAGCATTAACCTGACCACAGGATCGGCGACCAGTGTTGGCATGGTGAGTCTGGCGGTGCCACCTGCTACTTCCAGCCCACTGACTTCCAGCCCATCTTCTAGCCCATCTTCTAGCGCATCACCAACACCAACCGTCACTGCAACAACTGAGGCGATCGGCTCCCCATCCGCCGACTCAACCTCAACTGCTCCCACTCCGCTGACCTTAATTGGTTTAACGGCAAGGGTTTAGGCAGGACGGTAAGGCATTAATCATCAAACCCCTCGTCATCATCTCGAAACATATTGAGGTCGATGCTAGCGAGGTTGCTGACTCCCATGTAGTAATCTGACTCCAAAAATCGATCGCTCACAGGCTGGGGCGATCGGTTTTTGGTGGATTGACTCTTGCTGGACTGGCTTCTGCTGGATTGGCTTCTGCTGGATTGGCTTCTGCTGGACTGCCGTTTCGACCTCTTGCTGCCAGACTTCCGGGTAGACTGCTTCGCAGCGGGAGGTCGTACCGGAGGCAGAGCGGGTTCAGGATCCAGGGTCATATCGTTTTTCAGCATCTTTTTGAGTGCGTGTTTCCAGAGCTTTGCCTGCTCTGGATTGGGGTAAACGCCCAGCAAAAAGATCAGCTCGTTCTTAGACTTTTCCTTCAGGTCAGATGCAATCCGATTTCCCAGCAGACAAACAGCACGGTTGATGTCTTCGGGATCATTCGGAACTCTCGGTGGTAAATTTACGAACTTAGGGAATTGATTTTCGTTGAACGTCATAGCTCCAACTTGTAATTCTGCCAAGATGGTTTAATTTTTTGTATTTTGGACAGTGTAGTACGTTCTGAGGGTATTATGGCAACCTAAAGCCAGATTCCATAAGGCAATGATCTCGATTAAGATCGCTAATACTTTTATTGAAACGGGGCTGAGATTATGCAAAGTCTGGCACTCTCGTCAGGGGGCAACGCTCAGGCGGAGCGGTTTGGCCAACTCAAAGCACAATTGCTCAACAATTGGGATGTACTAGATGATCTCAATGAGGGAGACTGCGATATCCTCGTCGTACCTTCGCTCAGTTTGGATCAGCAAGAGCTACGCAAAATTAAGGGAGTCCATCATTACGAAGAACGGCTTTTGTTCTCTTTGATCCGATTGCGAAACCCACGCACTCGGTTAATTTACGTAACATCTCAGCCTATCCATCCTAGCGTTATTGACTATTATCTACAACTTTTACCCGGTGTGCCCTTTTCCCACGCCCGCGATCGCCTGCTATTGTTCTGTACCTATGATGCATCCCTCCAGTCTTTAACCCAAAAGATTCTCGATCGCCCTCGCTTAATGGAAAGACTGCGCCGTTCCATTCGGCATCAGCGATCGTATATGACCTGCTTCAATGCCACCCCCCTGGAGCGAGAGTTGGCCGTCAAGTTGGATATTCCAATGCTGGCTCTGGATCCTGACTTACTGTATTGGGGCACGAAAAGCGGCAGTCGGCAAATCTTTGCGGAGGCAGGGATTCCCCATCCCGACGGCAGTGAGCTGGTGTGGAATGTGGATGACCTGGCGGCGGCGGCGGCGGATTTGTGGGAACGTCAGCCGGAACTGAAGCGGATGGTGGTGAAGCTGAATGAGGGGTTTTCTGGCGGAGGAAATGCGCTGCTGGATTTGCGTTCCCTACAGTCGGTTGCGCCCGGTTCTGCGTCCACTGCGGCTCGAACTGCGGCGATTCAGGAGCGATTTGAGTTTTTGGGATTTCAGGTGAGTGATGAAACCTGGATGCACTTCAGCAGTCGGATTCCTGAATTAGGAGCGATCGTGGAAGCGTTTGTGGAAGGGGAGGAGAAGCGATCGCCCAGCGTCCAGGGCTATATCACTCCTACAGGAGAAGTTGAAATCCTATCCACCCACGACCAGATTTTGGGTGGCCCGGACGGTCAGGTATTTCTGGGCTGTACGTTCCCGGCTGATGAGGTCTATCGCCTGCGGCTTCAAGATTACGGCTTGCAGGTGGGGAAAAATTTGGCAGAAAAAGGGGCGATCGAACGGTTCAGCCTGGACTTTATTGCCGTGCGTTCTCCAGAGACATCAAAGTGGGATTTGCAGGCGATCGAAATTAACCTGCGTAAGGGGGGCACAACCCATCCATTCATGACCCTGAAGCTGTTGACCTATGGGCGATACGATGCGGCGACAGGATTGTTTTATAGCCAGCAGGGAACCCCCAAGTACTACCGAGCAACGGATAACTTATCTCATCAGAACTATCGCGGGCTGACCCCAGGCGACCTGATGGATATTATTGCCCAGCACGACCTCCACTTTTACAGCACGACGGAAACGGGAACCGTGTTTCACTTAATCGGTTGTCTATCGGAGTTTGGCAAGGTGGGATTAACCAGCATTGGGAATTCCCATCAGGAAGCGGAGATCCTTTATCGAAAGGTGATTCAAGCCCTGGATCAGGAGGCCCAGGCAAACATTAATCCAGATACCTACCTGCCAGCCCCAACCTTTATGAGGAATGAGATTTCTCGATAGTTGGAAGTTGCATAAACCCTACGCTTGACCTCCAGATCCTTCTCCAGGCTGGAGTTAGAGAATTCGATCAGCCAGAAGATGTTTTCTGGGTAGGGATGATGTGCATCATATTCATCATCCAGGGGTTGTACGACGGCAATATCGGGTTCCGGCTCGGATTGGTCAGAGAGCGTCAGCGGTTTACCTTCTCGAATCTCTACCCGATCGCCGAGTAGCTGCCTGAGGTAATTGGCTCCTTTGGTACTCCGGTTGGCGTGGGAGGTTCCTTCAGGAGGCATCTCAATGATTGCTCCGTTCAACAATTCCACATGGCGATCGTCGAGAATCCCGGCTTCAACCATGCGGTGATAGTCGTCTACAGTCCATTTGGCAGTAGTGATGGTCATGGGATTACCTTCTGAAATTACCTCCACTGATGCTCTGAGGGTTGGCAGCTTCTAGCGTTTACCTTCCTGGCTGTGGGTTATGGACTGCCTTCAACTGGCTGTGGGTGCTGGCTTTGGCTCCTTGGGCTTGCGTTCAAACACCTGAATATTGGGTTCGCTCAACACAAACCCCTTGGCAGTCTGTGCCCCAATCTTGCCTGCGATCGCCGCGACCCACATGGGGAAGTTGGCTTGGGCCTCTTCCAGCTTTTTCCAAATTTTAGGCTTGACCGTAACGCTGACGACATGGGTGCCACAGTCAATTTCAAAATGCTTCCAGTTGTTCTCAACGGTTTCAGCTTCAGGCAATTCGTTGATTTTGATGGTGACTTCTAACTTTCCCTCTACTGGCATGATGCGTTCTCCTATCCGTTATTGGGGTGCTGCCGATCGCGCCACACTGGGTGGATTGCCCGCACCTCGGCGATGCTTTGACGGTTGCGCTGAGGTTGAACGATCGCACCAGTGGGTGGTCGTTGTTCCTGTGGCGACCAGTCCTCAGTGGGTGGGCCTTAGGGAATCGATCGGCAAATTTCTGTTTAAGTTTCAGTTCTACCAGAAAAGGAGTCCTCTGTGCAGTCGGAGCACCGTCTTTATCGACACTATTTTTTGGAAGCTTCAACCATTTGTCCCCTCGCCTGATTCGTTCAGCAGACGCAGCGTTTCGGAGTCCCGCTGATCCCGGAAAAATCGATCGAGCAGTTGATGGAACACCGATCCTGCAGGGGAGATGGCGGCAAACAGAGTTGCGCAGGATTTTAGTTTTCGATCGTCCGGGGAACCGAAGATCTGGTTCGCCGATCGTCCCACTACGCCGAGGGCAGCTTCAGCACACTCAATCAGCCGTGCCCCTAAAACCGGATGGTCTAGATAGGCTCTGGCCTCTGCCAGGCTTTTGATGGCGTAAGTTTTGGAGGTTGGACTGGATCCCAGCCCATCGAACTGCGGGAAGATGAACCACATCCAGTGCGTCTTCTTCTGTCCATCTTTGATTTCGGCAAGTGCCTGCTCATAAACCGGGTTCTGCGCCTGCACGAAGCGATTCAGGTTATGGGGATCATTCGCGCCATCAAAAGTCTTGCTGGTCATCACTGAATTTGTCCGCATTACTTGATTTGTCCGATCGATTAATGTTATCTTGTCCCGCTATAGCTGTCTTTTGGGTCTATCATCTCAAAAGAGAGCTGGCCTTCGTTAGAGAATTCGTCTCTAGCGGAGGCTTAATATTATTCCCTGACAGCCACCCAACGAACCCTGGCCGTAAGATTGTCCGAAGGTAGTTTACCTAACCCCCAACCCGGAAAAAACTCGCTACGATCGCTAGTACCTCCTCTACCTGCCAATCTTCCGAGTTCTCCCTATGTCAGAGTTTAAAATTCAGGCACCCTTTGAGCCCAAGGGGGATCAGCCCAAAGCGATTCAGCAACTCACCCAGTTCGTCAATGCAGGGCATCCGTTTCAAACCCTGCTGGGAGCAACGGGAACTGGAAAAACCCACACCGTTGCCCGCGTGATTCAGAATGTCGGCAAACCCACCCTTGTCTTAGCCCACAACAAAACCCTGGCAGCCCAACTGTGTAATGAGCTGCGGGAGTTCTTTCCTGACAACGCGGTCGAATATTTCATTAGCTATTACGACTATTACCAGCCAGAGGCCTATATTCCCGTCACCGACACCTACATTGCCAAAACCGCTTCGATCAACGAAGAAATTGATATGCTGCGGCACTCGGCTACCCGATCGCTGTTTGAACGGAAGGATGTGATCGTGGTTGCTTCCATTAGCTGCATCTACGGGTTGGGGATTCCGTCGGAGTACTTGAATGCATCGATTCCTTTTAAAGTGGGGATGGAGGTGGATCAACGGCAAATTCTGCGGGATCTGGCAGCGGTACAGTACGAGCGCAACGATCTGGATGTGGGACGGGGACGGTTTCGAGTGAAGGGGGATGTGCTGGAGATTGGCCCCGCCTACGAGGATCGGCTGATTCGGATTGAATTTTTTGGGGATGAAATTGACGCGATTCGCTACATCGATCCGATTACGGGCGAAACCTTGCAGAGCATGGATGCGTTGAATGTCTATCCGGCTCGCCACTTTGTCACCCCCGACGATCGCCTGGAGGAAGCCTGTGATGCGATCGAGCAGGAATTGAAAGCGCGGCTGGAGGAACTGGAAAAAGAGAATAAGCTCCTGGAGGCCCAGCGGTTGGAGCAGCGCACCCGCTACGATCTAGAAATGCTGCGGGAAGTGGGCTATTGCAACGGCGTGGAAAACTATGCCCGACACCTGGCGGGACGAGTCGCAGGTTCTCCGCCTGAATGTCTGGTGGATTACTTCCCCGACGATTGGCTGCTGGTGATTGACGAGTCCCACGTCACCATTCCCCAACTGCGCGGTATGTACAACGGCGATCGATCGCGCAAACTGACGCTGATTGATCACGGGTTTCGCCTTCCCAGTGCGGCGGATAACCGTCCCCTCAAAGCCGAAGAATTTTGGCAAAAGGTAAATCAATGTATTTTTGTTTCTGCCACACCGGGGAACTGGGAATTGGAGATTTCCGAGGGTAAATTTGATGTAACTGGGGAAGGCAAAACCGAAACCAGGCTCTACCTTCCGGGAACGGGGCGCGTGGTGGAGCAGGTAATTCGTCCGACGGGCGTGGTTGACCCCGAAATCTTTGTCCGACCGACCGAGGGGCAGATTGATGACTTGCTGCATGAAATTCAGGAGCGGGTGCAAAAGAACGAACGAACCCTCGTGACCACCCTGACCAAGCGCATGGCGGAGGATCTGACGGAATACCTGCAAGAAAGGGCGATTCGAGTCCGCTACCTGCACTCTGAAATTAACTCGATCGAACGGATCGAAATCCTCCGGGATTTGCGGCAAGGAGAATTTGATGTCCTGATTGGCGTGAACCTGCTGCGGGAAGGGTTGGACTTACCGGAAGTGTCTCTGGTGGCGATACTGGATGCTGACAAGGAAGGATTCCTGCGGGCAGAACGATCGCTGATTCAGACGATCGGACGGGCGGCACGTCATGTTCGGGGGCAGGCAGTACTTTACGCGGATAATCTGACCGACAGCATGGCTAAGGCGATCAGCGAAACGGAACGTCGGCGCGCGATTCAACTGGAATACAACCAGAAACACAACATTACCCCCCAACCCATTATCAAACGGCAAAGCAATGCGATTCTGCAATTCCTGGAGGTCTCTCGTCGATTAACCACCCAGGAACTGGAGCAGGCCTATGAGCAAGCCGATGATCTGCCCCTGGAAAACATTCCCGACCTGATTGTGAAACTGGAAACGGAAATGAAGGAAGCCGCCAAGCAATTGGAGTTTGAAGAAGCCGCTAAATTACGCGATCGGATCAAGCATCTCCGCGATCGGCTGTTGGGTAAACATCAGGCGTAAACTCTTGCCCTGGGAGGATGGATCATCCAACCCGAAAGTTGCATCAAATTGCATCTGTGACAACCGGGCACAGTCAAATCCTGCCGTTGCCGATCAAGATTTTCTCTGATTGATCTTCCTTCTCCCACGAATTACTTGCTACTTTTGCAGATCATAGGCATAGTTGAAAGTATCCTGAGGACAGTCCAGAGGATAGTGGGATGAGTAATGGGGAAATCGATCGACTGCCCGTCAATCAGCTAACGGAACGTTACAACCTGGTCAGAAGTGCGGTATACAATCGGCTGGAGGCACTGAAGATCAAACCGGAGCGGATCGGGAATAGAGCCTACGTCAACGCCAAACAATTGCGGTTTTTAGATGAACTGCATCAATTTATTCAGTCTGGTGGTACAACGGCTGAATTTCTGGAAATGAAAGGCATTGCCAAGGAAGAACCTGAACCTCCAGAAATGTCCTCTGGACTGTCTACTGTTCAACCGGACATCATCAAATTGGTCACGATGATCGCCTCTGAACTGGTTTCCAAGCTGCAACCCTCCAGCCCTGAACCGGATCCCCTCGCCTACTTTGAAGCCCTGGAACAGGCGGCTCGTAACGGCTGGCTCCTCAGTACGGCTGAATTGGCTTATCTGTTGGATCTTCCTCCCCTAACTATTCGCCAATCGGGCGATCGATTTTGTGAAGCTGGATTTGTCTTCACCCATGCGGGCTTTCGGGCCGATGGAGATCTAGCGTGGAGAGTCTCGAAGCTATACAATTGAAAGAGCCAGCACAAAGGCTGGCTGAGTTACTCTGGTAGCGTCTTTACTTTTACTTTTACTTACTTTGGTGATGTTGGTGTTTGCACTGGCATCACCTTAGTTTTTGGTGATGGGCTGTCAGTCGCTCTGGCTTTTGTCCGCCAGCAGGAGCATAACCCACCAGTGGGGGCGGTTCTCCCTGAACCCTCCAGCCTTATAAATTTACTTTACCATGTCCAGAGGATTTTCCACCGGACTGTCCTGTGAATTTTCCAGAGGATTTTCCACCGGACTGTCCTGTGGACAGTATCTCCTTCATTCAGAAACCTGTGAACAATTTGTGAACCGCCCCTGGGGTGAACCGTTCCTGGGCGTAGCACAAGGCAGAGGGAGGATCCATAGGATGCAAAGGGTTCAACTGGGTGAATGGTTGAAGTTCGTTACTCCAGATAATACTCAAACCGTTGACGGAGTTGGGCGATCGAAAGATCCTGCGTCCAGTATTCCACCAGGGCATGACCAAAGGCCCAGGCATTGCGATCGGGGCTGGAGGTATTTTCGAGCAGCAATGGCCAGAGGGCACGCAAATCAAAGCTGATTTCTGTCGGATGATCGGAGAGTTCGACCCCTTTACTGAATAAGGAAAACAAATCGTAGGCCATTTGGAGCTTGCCAATAACGACCGGAAGTTGCTCAACGGGAATCTGCTCTGCCAAAACGTAGGCAAGGGCAGGCGATCCGGTCGTCAGCGTCGAGACGAATTGCAGAACCGGACTTTTTAGGAGCGCAGTGATTCCTTGAGTCGTGGTCAGCTGGAAGGTGTAGTGGTCGATAATTTTGGCTGCGGCGACTGTGCGGCTTTCCAGGTTATCTAAAAATCGTGCCAGACGAATCTGCTTGGCGGGATCGATCGCCTCCATCAATGCCACTGATAGGACATCATCCCCCCAGGCGGTGCGGTTTGCCTGAAGATCTCCGGTCACAACGGGTAAAACTCGATTGCAGTACTCGCCCAGCCGATCCGCTCGATACTGGGTAGCTTCCCGGATTGAGATTTCCTTAGGTCGATCGCCCCCTTGCCAGTCGTAGGGAGGTTCCCATTCCCGCATGGGCCGCAGCCGATCCACCTGAGTCACAATGGCAACGGCAGGCAGGTTCGGTACGTCCGTTTTCAAGTCCTTGAGAAAATCTGCATCCATCTGCAATGCCGGATCAAGGGCAGGAGTCACCAGCAGCAGTAAATCCGCTGTCGCTGCATAATCCAGCACCAGTTCCCGCAGATCCGATCGGCTCACCTGTTCATAGCCCGGAGAATCCCATAGGGTTAACGTTTCTCCCGTGGGCACTTCCCAGTGATAGCTTTGAATCCGATCGGTGCTGGGCAGCACATCCACTTCCGCGCGATCGGACTGAAACAGGGTGTTGATCAGGCTACTTTTGCCTGCGCCAGTACGGCCCACCAGCAGCAGATTAATGGGTTTCTGCTCCACGGCTTCAACGGGTTGTGCCTGGGTCAAAATTTCTCGTAACGTTTGGGTTTTCGCCTTGGGCAGAGACGGAGTAGCCTTGGAAGTTGTCTCACTGGCTCGCTTGCCGCTGTAGAGGAGAACCGCTTGCCGCGACAAATTGCGCAGGGCAGATTCGCGCAGTAAATGACCTAAATTCACCAAAAGTTGTTGAGTCGCCCGATCGCTTGACTGTTGGCTGACCTGCCGGGCTGCCGCCGCCGCCGGATTAAAAACCCACTGCACCCACGTCCAGGTACGCCAGAGCTTACGGGCAGAGGGTTCTAGCTGTTGATACACTTCATAGGCTTGAACGGCCTGTCCTACGGTCACCTGATTCAATACCGGGGACAGCTTTTGCATCCACTGATCGACATCATCCACCGTGCCCCGAATCAGCCCATAAGCCTGAGGAATGTAAATATTCAGCAAAGGATATTTGACAGTGGGGTAATAGATGTGGGCGATCGCGTTGACCAGTTCCTGACAGCGTTTCCAGAACCGTTCCCAATCTTCCCAAATCGGTGGATCGGTCTGGGCAGCGGCGAGTACCGTTTGTAAAGCTTGCTCTGCCTGATTGGCAACTTCTCCTGGAGCCTGAGTCGCAGCCTCTCGCTCGGCTTGCAGATCCTCCTCCACTTCTGCCACCACGGCCTGCATTTGCTTCAGGGCAGGCTGAGTCCACTGCACTAACAACCACCGCCAACCAACAAACACCAGGGTAAACACCGCCCAAATCCAGTTTATTCCCCAGGCATGAATCTGCGATCCTGCCGCCACCAGCAAAAACCCAATCACTCCGGCGATCGGGAGTCCGAGTCCAAGCCATTGCCACCACTTTAATCGCACCATTTGAGTTACACCATTTGAGTTACACCATTTCGTCTCTAAGTACCCATCGTTTTCACCCGGTCATGGTTCTCGATCGAGGCTGTGGGAAGCCCCTCACCTGTTCAGGATGACCCTGATCGGGGGACGACGACAAAAATCGCGTTACTTGACATCTCTATTTAAAGATTAGAATTTAAAAATGAAAAAAGCCCCCAACTGGTCTCGTTTGAGGGCTTGGAGTTCCTGAAAATCGTCACTGAGCTAATAATGGCAACCTGGAGAAAAATTCACAAGAGGGGCGAGACCCATCTTCTGCTCCCTTGCCTACGGCTGAATTGGCTTAATTCCAGCCCGATCGAGAATTTCTGGAATTAAATCTTCTCGACGAACTGCCATCATATGAACGCCCTGGCAAAGTTGTTGGGCTGTTTTAACTTGCTCTGCGGCAATCGTAATCCCTTCATCCAGGGGATTGGTCGCTTGAGCTAAACGATCGATAATATGCTGCGGGATTTGGACACCAGGTACGTTTCGATTGATGAATTGAGCATTTTTAGCTGACTTTAACAAGAAAATTCCGGCCAGAATGGGCCGGTTGCAGCCAACGGCAATCTGATTCATGAATTTCTCCAGGCGATCGAAATCTGAGATCAGCTGGCTTTGAAAAAATTGCGCTCCGGCTGCCAGTTTGCGTTCAAACCGACGCTGTAACCCAGACCAACTGGGACATTGAGGATCAACCGCTGCCCCCACGAACAGTTCCGTCGCTCCATCGTTCATGGACTTGTCGTTCAGATCAAAGCCTTGATTCAGCTTACCAATGAGCTTCAACAACCGCACCGATTCCAGGTCAAACACACTTTTGGCCGTTGGATGATCCCCAGCTTTCACCGGATCTCCCGTTAACGCTAAAACATTCCGAATCCCCAATGCCTGTGCCCCCATCAGGTCAGCTTGCAGGGCAATCACATTGCGATCGCGGCAGGCAATTTGATAAACCGGTTCCAACCCACGCTGCACCAAAACGGCGGAAGCAGCCAGCGAGGACATCCGCAACACCGCGCGGCTCCCATCGGTGACATTCATGGCGTGAACTCGTCCCTGTAACCGCATCGCCATATCCACCATGTGGGAAACATTTCCTCCCTTCGGCGGCATCACTTCAGCCGTCACCAGAAATTCGCCTGCATGAACAGCACGACAAAACCGAGAGGGCACAGGATGATGAGGTGAGGGCTGAGCGCGTAAATCAGACATAAGCTAAATTGAATCGAGATCTAATCGTACAGTGATCAACCAAGGAACCTTAAGGGTTATTTAAGTATTGTCAGCCAGTATGCCTCAGTTTGCTACCGTCTGGCATCCCCTACGGCAAGATATTAAAGTTGCCATAAAGCTTCTACTGAAACCCCTGTAGAGCCTTTAGAAAACGGCAAACTGTAGGTGAGCACCATCCCCAGGAGTCCTATGAAGCAAACTGCCCTGCGCCAAATCCCGGAAGAGTCAGTGTCCCACAATCCAGCCATCAAAAAGAAGGTGATGCTGCGTCTGGGGGATTTACCCCATCTCACAAATTTTTCTCAGGCGCGATTTGCCCCCGGTCAGATTGCTGCTGCCCATGCCCATCAGGATATGTGTGAGGTGTTTTTTGTAGAGTCTGGAACGGGAGTTATTCAAGTGGATGGGCAGGACTATGTGCTAGAGGCGGGTGTATGTATTGCGGTAGAAACTGGAGAAGTGCATGAAGTGAAAAATACTGGCAGTGAAGAATTGGTATTAACTTACTTTGGATTGCGATCGGAGGCTAACTTAGCACCATCAGCCCACAAAACAGGTTGCACAATTTAAGTTTTTGCCTTAGCATGACGAAGGCACTTGGAGATTTTTCTAAGTCAGCCAATCTTTTATTTCTACTCTAGGAGAACGATCGCAATGGATGCCTCTGGTAGTAGTTGCTTAACTACAAATCAGAAATGGGTTCCATCTGATGAAGAACCACACCATAGTTGCCGCTGTGGTCAGTGGACGATCGCTTTGATGAATTTGGCTTTGGCTCTGGGATAGAGCTTTGCGGTTCATCTCTGGTCGCTGCTGGGCACGGCGACTGTGAATCAGGGAGATGAGCCATGAAATTAAACAATCAGTTGAGTAATTTTCCATCAATTAAACAGGCACATCCTGCATTTGTAGCAGGGTGAAGATTAACCTTCCCCTGCCTCTCCCAGGAGGGAATTTTATGGTCATTGTAAGGGTAGTGTAAATCTAACCTGTAGGAAGATTCTGCATTACTGAAATCAAACCGTTTGCAAGCGGGAATGTTTTTGATCAGCAGAGTGTTTGTGCGCTGGTTGGGCTGATAGTGCATTCAACTTTGCTATAGAAAAAGTGAGTTGATTGGTTAAAGTGCGATCGCAAAATGTTGGGCGATCGGGCAATCTTTTTGATGCAAACCTGCTGAAATCTGATCCATTCATGCGTTCATTTCTATTATTTTGCTTCTTCAATGAGTCGCTTTTCTTCAATGAGTCGCTCAAGACTAGCAAACTCTAAAACCTTGCGGAGGTGTGCCATGCGCCAAAATGTTTTGCGAGATTTACTTCAACCCTTTTCCCTGGAAGCGGCAAAAAAGCAGGCGAATCAAATTGCGCCAGCCGAATTAGTGCAACTGCTAATGGGGATTGAACCTCAGAAGCGAATTCTGGCTTTCCGGTTGCTGGAGAAGAACAAAGCGATCGCCGTTTTTGAATATCTTCGTTCTGAAGAACAGGCGGATCTAATCCGGGCCATGGAAAGCCCAGAGGTGATTCAACTGGTTGAAGCCCTTGATCCAGACGATCGGGTGCGGTTGTTTGAAGAGTTGCCCGCGAAAGTCACGAAACGACTGATCGCCACCCTCAGCCCAGAGGCAAGAGAGTCTGTGAACGTGCTGTTGGGCTACCCGGAGCGTACAGCCGGACGGATCATGAGCCTGCGCTATTTGGCCGTTCGAGATTCAACCACGGTGGCGGCAACCCTTGCCAGTGTGCGGGAATCGGATCTGCGTGATAACGAACTGGTCATGGTGTTTGTGGTGAACCGCGATCGGTTTTACCAGGGTTTTGTTCGGACTGTGCGGTTGATTAAAGCCGATCCTGATCTGCCCATAGCAGCTTTGCTGGAAGGAACTGGCACTGCGGTACTGGCCAGCGATCGAGACTTGTATGCCGTGCGATTGCTAAAGGATAATGACCTGCCTGCGGTTCCCGTTGTCGATAGTGAAGGGCGACTGGTTGGCGATATCACCTTTGATGATGTGATTGATCTGGTGGAAGAGGAAGCCACCGATGCAGCCCTGGCTCAGGCGGGGGTGGGAAATCTCCTCAGCCGGGACAAGGTTTGGAGTGAGCGACTGGTGCGCGGTTCGTCCTGGTATGCAATTCGCCTGCGGATTTTGTTCTTACTCGTCACTCTGATTGGCGGAATGCTGGTGGGGGGAGTAATTGAGCGATTTGAAGAAGTCCTGGAGGCGGTCGTTGCAGCCGCAATCTTCATCCCACTGGTGATGGATATGGGCGGTAATGTGGGCACTCAATCAACAACGATTTTTGCCCGTGGTCTTGCCTGGAATCACATTAACGTCAATCGGTTTTTGCCCTATTTATTCCGCGAAATCCGGATTGGAGTTGTGATGGGACTGATTTTGGGACTAGCGGCTGGCATTATTTCCTACGTCTGGCAAGGTGCGCCCAATGGCATCCCCCAACTGGGAATAGCTGTCGGAATTGCCTTGTTCTGTGTGGTAACGCTGGGTGCAATGCTAGGAGCAATTTTGCCCTGGATCATGCTGAAGTTTGGGTTTGATCATGCCCCCGGAGCAGATCCTTTTATCACCACCATTAAGGATTTCACGGGATTGTGGATTTACTTCACGCTGGTCGGCATGTTGATTGGGATTGAGTAAATGGCGATCGCCCGACGGTGTAAACCAGATAACACGGTAGGAGGTGGATCATGACCTACACTAAAGCTTTGAATCAAACAATGTTTCCCTATGCCCGGTATCGTGGCAAGTTCACGCCAGAAAACCTGGTTTTCAATGCAAATCTGCAAGAGTTTGCCCATCGGGTTAGCACGATCAGTGCATTGCAGACGGGCGGTAAGCTGGGTGCGATCGAGGCCTTTCAGCAAATTGAAGCCCTCTGGCAACAGTTGGAAGCCTCTCAGGAAGAACTGGGGATTGACGATGGGGAGGAACCACAGATAGCGGTAATCACTCAGGACTGAGGAAACGGGGGTAAAGGATGGAGTGGACAGATTTTGCAGTGCGGCTGGCGGCGGCCTTCTTGCTGGGATCAGCGATCGGGCTGGAACGGCAGTGGCGACAACGCATGGCGGGATTGCGGACGAATACGCTGGTGGCAACGGGAGCAGCTTTGTTTGTCATGCTCTCTGTCCTGACCCCCGATGAAGCCAGTCCGACGCGGATTGCAGCGCAGGTGGTGTCTGGAATTGGTTTTCTGGCAGGAGGCGTGATTTTACGAGAAGGGTTAAGCGTCCGGGGACTGAATACAGCGGCGACAATCTGGTGTGCAGCGGCGATCGGGGCGTTGGCAGGAGCCGGATTTCTCAGTCAGGCCTTCATTGGTTCGATCGCAGTTTTAATCTCCAATGTAGTCCTGCGGCCGTTAGGCTATCGGATTAATCAGGAACCGCTCCAAGGAACCGAACTGGAATTGTGCTATCAATGTTCTTTGATCTGCCACAGCAAAGATGAAGCCCATGTGCGGGCCTTATTATTACAGTCGTTGGGAACCAGCCAGATGAAGCTCCGTTCCTTGAATAGTGAAGACCTGGATGAATTTGGGAATAAGGTCGAAGTCGAGGCAGAGATGGTGACTCAAAGCCGTGACGATCATCTCCTGGAGGAAATTATTAGTCGGCTTATTTTGGAACCCAGCGTGACAGCGGCCAGTTGGCGAATTATTGAGCAGGAGTTCGGCTAATATCCCAATCATCAGTCCGGTAAAACGATCGCCCAGGTTATTCCCATTATTCTAAACATGAGGAACGCTTCACCTGTTTAATTCACCACAGCGTTTCTACACTTCGCATTCTGCCCAAAATTAGTAGGACAGTTTGATAGGTGGTCTACACAACCCGGAACAGCATGATGCGGCTGCGTAGGAAATGATAGCTTCCGCTAAATCTGCATTAGAAGCTCCATCAGGCAAGCGTTGACCGTTTTTTAGATCTGCACCGTTTTTTAGATTTGTATGGTTCGTACCAAAGACTCACCCCCTGAGTCTGACTTTGCGATCGCATAAACGGCAACCCCGCATCACGCAAATACCCTTTATGTGTAAATCACGCCCCCATGAATACTATTGAAATTCTAAATCCTGTTTCCAGCACGAATGGTTCCGTAACTTCTACCTCCACTGGAACCGCTGTTCTGAATGAATCTTTGACGCAATCTGATATCAACCATTCATCCTGGTTATTCGGCACCCTGGGAACATCCGATCGCCCCTTCTTGACCGCCAGACCGACCGATACCGTTTCGTTGGGCGGATTCCCTGGTGCACCGGATCTGCGTTTAGATGCGGATGGTGAAGGCGTACTGCGTTTAACCAATGCCAAAACCAATCAATCCAGCTTTGTATTGTTTGATCAACCCCTGAGAACTAACCGGGATTTAACTGTTTCCTTTGACTTCTTCGCCTACGGTGGTACAGGTGCAGATGGGATTAGTCTCCTCTTACTCGATGGGTCTAACCCTGCCCCAACTCTGCCTGGAGCCTTCGGTGGAGCTTTGGGATACACCCAGCGGGATGAACCCAACTTACCTTCGATCGCCGGAATGTCTGGAGCCTACGCCGGAATTGGGTTTGATGCCTTTGGCAACTTTTCTAATCCCACCGAGGGTCGGATTGACGGAACAGGGTTTACTCCGAATGCTGTAGTGGTGCGCGGCAGTGAAGCGAATCAGTATAAATATTTAACGGGAAATACCGTTCCCTTTAGTATTGATAATCCTGGGCAAGATGCAACCCGTGAAGAGTCTCTCCGCCGAGCTACTGTTCATCTCACAACAGAAGGTCTACTCTCTGTCACCCTACAAGCTGACCTGAACCAGGATGGTGATTTTGACGACCCCAATGAAACTATTAAACCGATCGATGCCTTTGATTTAACTGCAACTAACGGCATTTTACCCTCGACTTTAAGAATTGGATTTGCAGGCTCAACGGGCAGTCAAACGAACATCCATGAGATTCGGAATGTTCAGATCGCCGGAGATTTTCTGAAAGATTCTGATCCTAACGGTGGAGGTAACGGTGGCAATGGAGATGATGGTGGAAATAATAGCGGAAATAATGGCGGAAATAACGGTGGCGGTAACGGAGGCAATAATAGCGGAAATAATGGCGGCAATAATGGTGGCGGTAACGGCAATGGTAATAATAGCGGCAACAATAATAACAATGACAATACGGGTGGTAAAGACAACATAAATGGCGAACCTAACGGTGGCGGCAATAATAGCGAAAACTCAACTCAAGATGAGACGACCACCAATCAGGACTGTACTGACTGCGGCTGCAAACCTGGACGTACGATCGAAGGTAATCGGCGGAACAACACCCTGAACGGTGGAGAGGGTAACGACTTTATTCTGGGACGAGGTGGAGACGATCGGCTGTCTGGTGGTGACTGCAACGATACCCTTGTGGGTGGATTAGGTCATGATACGCTGCGGGGTGGTCGAGGTAATGATGTCCTATACGGCAACCGGGGCAATGATGTCCTGATGGGCGGAGTGGGGAATGACACCCTAATCGGTGGACGGGGTGACGATACCCTGAAGGGTGGCACCAATCACGATGTCCTACGCGGCAACCAGGGTAACGATAAGCTCTATGGCCAGAGGGGAAATGATACTCTGGAGGGCGGCTTGGGCCATGACACCTTACGCGGCGGCATGGGACACGATCTGCTGATGGGTGGGCGCGGCAATGATGTCCTGTTTGGCGGTAGTGGTAACGACACGCTGCTGGGCGGTAAAGGCCATGATGTGTTAACCGGTGGCAAAGGCAATGATGTGCTGACGGGCGGTGAAGGACGCGATCGGTTTGTGTTCCAGACCGCCGAAGATGGACGCAACCGCATTACTGACTTTGATCCTTCCGAAGATCTGCTTGACCTGCGGCCAATCTTTGTGAATCCCGAATACAGCAATCCAGATGCCTTCAGTCGCTATATTCGCCTGATTCAACGGGGAGCCAATACCGTTCTCCGAGTGGATGCTAATGGGGATGCTCCTGGCGGATTTACGGCCCTGGCGATTCTAGAAAATTTGCAAGCCTCAACCTTAAATACCACTAATGTTCTGGTTTGATGGCAAGGTGACGTAAACTTGCCAGGACTGACACATTTTCTAACTGAATACACCATTCTGGTAGGGACGTGGCAGTGCCATGTCCCTCAATTTTTCCCCGCCTGGGAGGAACCAGGGGTGGGTAATTCCCCTGAAGGTGCCAGGCGCGTTGCCAAATTACCCCATAGGAAATTCAGACGGATGGAGCTTTATGCGCCAATTTCAGCCAGGATATCGCTGGCATGGGTTTCCGTATTGATGGTCGTATAAACCTTGGCAATTTTGCCGCTGCCATCAATCACATAAGTCACCCGCTTGGCATAACCGCCGCCGTCCACGTCGTAAGCTTTTGTGAGTGAACCGTCCGTATCCGCTAGAAGAGGAAAATTAAGGCTAAATTTGTCAGTAAAGGCCTTGTGAGAGGCTTCATTATCCATGCTTACCCCAAACACAACAACATCCTTGCCCTGATAGTCTGCGTAGGCATCGCGGAAACTGCAAGCTTCCTTAGTACATCCGGGGGTGTCATCCTTGGGATAAAAGTACATCACAACGGTTTTACCAGCATAGTCTGCCAGGGAAACGGTATTACCGTTGGTATCTTTAACCGTGAAATTGGGGGCAGTATCACCAACAGATAGAGGCATAGGTCAATTTCCTTCCAATTTTTATCGTTATTACCATTCGGTTACAGATTGTAACGCCGATCGACCATAGGAGGAAATATCCCAGCCGACTTGTTTCTGGTGAGGAGACTGACTCATTTTCAGGCAGGGGAATCCCAGAGCACTGGAGAATCCTAATTTTCTTGCTCAGATTCTTCCGACTCAGAAAAACGAGAAAATAGTCCAGCTTTAATCGTAAAGTCGATTCTGGACAAATTAGCGATCGGAGTTGAATTCACGGAGCCGCCTAAGGTTGATGAGGTGTGCAGCGAAGTTGGGGCATGGTGACAGAGTAGGGTGAGAATGCAGGAGCAGATTGCCAGCAGGCAAAAGTCAAGATTTCTCCCCGAACGAAGCCACTGAATCAGATACAACTGCGTAGCAGCCCCAGAAGGATGGGCAGGCGGTTGTGGTACCAGTTCAGCCGCTCGTGGCTCAAAGGCGGACGGAATAGCCGAGAATCGTGGTTCTGGCTGAATCGGGCTACCATACCCTGACTGTGTTGGTTTCGTACGTTGCTTCACCATTGAAAGCCTCAATTCCAATTACCAAATCCCTATAATAACGTTGACCTGCAAAAGGCTACCCAGGTTCTCAAAATGTATTTCAGGGCAATTTGTTTCAGAGTTTGTTTTAGAGCTTGTTTCAGAGAACGATTGCAGAACCCGCCAAGAATTTCCTGGTTTCAACCTCTACCGCCTTAACAACTGTTTCACCGTCTTCATCATCTCCACCGGATGAAATGGCTTTGTGATGTAAGCATCGGCTCCCTGCTTCATGCCCCAGTAGCGATCGAACTCTTCGCTTTTAGTAGAGCAAATCAGGATCGGTACATTTTGAGTCGCAGGTTCATTTTTAATCCAGCGACACAGTTCATAGCCATTCATCTGCGGCATCACGAGGTCAGTAATTACCAGATCGGGAACTTTTGCCTGAATTTTTTCTTTGGCTTCTACGCCATTCGTGGCCTCGACAACCTTCAGCCCACTATTTTGTAGCAGTTCCGTGAGCATCTGCCGCAGGGTTTGGCTATCATCCACAATCAGAACCGTACTCATATCTCCCTTTTGCCCCTCAATTCAGGTAAACAGCACACACCGCGAAACAGTTGAAAGTAGCTCATTGCGATCGATGAAGTTGAGCTGGGACACCGGGCGATCGACCCATCGTTGACTCACTCCTTTAGGATTATTCCCACAACTACAGCCCTAATCCTCACACTTTCTGGCAGAGTTACCAAATTTTGATTCGTGGGGCAGATCCGGATTTTGGTCAGATAAAGACTCATTGTGAAGCGGTGGAATTTTGATTGAAGTGATCCTCAATACCTTCTCCCTGGCTGCAACTCAGCCTAAATTGCCGGGCTGTTTCTACCGATCGACAGAGAGACGTAACAATTTATTGCGTTAAGTTAACAATTACTGCGATAACTTGAATTTAGGGAGCAGCAATTATGCAGACTAATCCTGGTAACGGTAACTATTCTCAGCAGTCTGAGCGCAAGTATGGCGAGTTTGCCACCAAGTTTCAGTTCGGTTCTAACCCCAGCGCTGAAATCTGGAATGGTCGCCTGGCGATGATCGGTTTTCTGGGTGCCCTGATCGTTGAATTGACGACTGGACAGGGATTCTTCCACTGGTTGGGCTTGTTCTAAGACATACAAGTTGAACAACCTAAAACTCTTGTGGGGTGGGCATTTTGCCTGCCCAGTCACTCAGGTAAAGGGATTAGCAGGGTGTTTAACTTGGCTGGCTAACCAATCTTCTGAAATAATACCAATTTGATTAGCAGAAATTGCATATCCCGGTAAGGGCGCATTGCTGTGCGCCCCTACAGGCAACCCATCTGCCGCGCAAACGATTTGAATCGGTATAACTTTTCAAAGACCTCACTGAACAACGGAAGACGGAACCTCGATCGGGGTGTCCGTCTTTTTTTGTATGGCAACAGATGAGTTGGTTAGGACAATCTCAGGTTACTGAAACCTGAAACGGATGGATTTGGAGCAGAAAATTGTCCCAATTGTCCTGTGTACTGCTATACAAGTTCTTATTCAATTCATGCTGGTCTTAAAAATCAAACAGAACCGTATGGCCAGCCTTTTTCTGATCGCCTGTAAGCTCAAAAACCACATGCTTGACGATCGTGAATTCCTCCAGGGCATAGTGGGACATATCCTTGCCAAACCCGCTCTGCTTGAAGCCACCGTGGGGCATTTCGCTACAGATCGGGAGATGATCATTCACCCAGACCGTACCGCATTCCATCGCTGCCGTCATGCGCATGGCTCTTTGAACGTTGCTAGTCCAGACGCTTCCCGCTAAACCGTAGGGCACATCGTTCGCCAGATGGATGGCTTCTGCCTCATCTGAGAATCGATTCACAACGACAACCGGGCCAAAAATTTCTTCCTGAACACAGTCTGCTGCCTGGGGCGCTTCCACCAGAATCGTGGGCGGATAGTAGAAGCCTTCCCCCTCTGGTAAGGTGCCTCCCGTGGCGATCGCAATGCCCTGCTGCTTGGCTTCTTCTACATAGCCGCTCACCTTCAGCCGTTGGGTTTGGCTAACCAGGGGGCCCATGTCTGTATCTTCTGCAAAGGGATCACCGATCTTGAGTTGGTTGGTCAGTTCCGTAAAGCGGCTGAGGAATGCATCGAACACTTCATTCTGCACATAAAAGCGGGTGGCAGCGGTACAGTCCTGTCCCGTGTTCATAAATGCAGCCAGGAGACCTCCCCGAGCAGCAGCTTCAATATCCGCATCAGCAAACACCACGAAGGGTGCTTTCCCACCTAGTTCCAGCGTGACTCGTTTCACTAACGGGCTGGTCAGTTCCGCAATCCGCTTCCCGGTGCGGGTGCTGCCGGTGAAGGTGATCATCCGGGTATCGGGATGGGTGCAGATCGCTTCCCCCACTTCAGCTCCACCCGTAACGACGTTAATCAGTCCCTCCGGCAAGCCCGACTCCAGGGCAATCTTCGCCAGTTCGATCGTCGTGATGGGTGTGTTCGGGGCTGGCTTAATCACGATCGCATTTCCTGCGGCCAGGGCAGGGCTGAGCTTCCAGAGGGCCATCATGAACGGATAGTTCCAGGGGGTGATCGCTCCCACTACCCCGATCGGTTCTCGCCGCAGCAGGCTGGTATATCCTCCAATGTATTCTCCGGCGGCAGCTCCCTCCTGACGACGCATCACGGAGGCAAAATAGCGCAGGTTATCAATGGCAAAGGGAATATCTCCCCCCGTGGTCAGCTTTAAGGGTTTACCAGCATTGCGGCTCTCTAATTGGGATAGTTCGTCACTTTTAGCCTCCAGGGCATCGGCAAATTTCAGCAGGGCAATGCTCCGTTCGCCGTAGGACAACGCTGCCCATTCCGCCTGTGCTCGTTTGGCGGCCTTCACCGCTCGATCGACCTCTGCTTGACTGCCCAGGGCAACCGTTGCGAAGGGTTTTCCTGTGGCGGGTTCAATTAAGTCTTCGCTGCCTGTAGGGACTAGCTCTCCGCCAATGACCATTGGGTAATGTGTCAGTTTCTCGTCCATAAAAACCTCGTGTTCCACCAATGAATACCGGATGATAGCGATACCTGAAGGGGTAGCTGCTCGCTTCAAACCCTGTTCAGCTTAGGATACCTGGGAACGTGCTATCGTCTCGCGCAATACACGATTTGCAGGTTGATCAGGTTAAAAGTTGATTGGATTGAAACGGGTCAGCCGTACCCATTCTATGAATCTATTGTGGCGAATCAGCGATCGCTGCCTTTGCAGTTTGCAATAGTATCGTGGACTACATTTTCTCCCACAGCATAAATAGGCTGCTTTTGAATGTGATTGAAAACACAAAATAATGCGACCTCGATCGCCCTATCCTACCCTCAAATCACCGATGCTAATAGAGACTCAACTCTAGCCGAGTCATTAACAGGGAACACACGACTTGCCGACAGCAACCGAAAGGAAGCTGTTGGTTTTTTATTTGCCCCTGGGAATCCCGATGATGCCTCATGATCCCCCCGATATGATCCCCCCAATCCGCGATCGAACTGTGGGCGCGTATCCATCGAGCCGATGCACTGCAAGCGATAATGAACCAGGGATACTATCCATGAAAGATAATATTCATGAAAGATAATATCCATAAAAGATAATCACCCTGACGGTGCAAAAAAGGAATAGATGGACAGTTTGAGTTTGGAAACGACGTTTGATCGCCTTGTGACGGCTTTATTAGACGAACTCCATGAGGACGAATATCTGACGCTGCGGCTCCTGGGAGAACAAAGCCAGTTCGTTCGGTTTAATCAAGCCAAGGTACGCCAGGCGGGATGCGTGAGTGATGCAGAAGTGCGCCTGACCTTCATGCAAAACCAGCGTACGAGTTCGTTTGCTTTCCCGGTCACTGGAAACTGGGAAACGGACTGGAATCGGGGGCGATCGGCGTTGTCGGACTTGCGGGAAGAAGTCGCTCAATTACCGGCGGATCCATACCTGGTTCTACCGGAAGGGGATGCCACCAGCCGAGATGTCCATACGGGGGCATTGCTGCCGCCTGAAGCAGTGGTGGATGCCATTTTGCCATCCGTTGCCGATTTGGACTTCACAGGTTTTTATGCTGCTGGTTCCCTGGTGCGGGGCTATGCCGATTCGATTGGGCAAAAACACTGGTTTGCGACGGAATCCTTTGCCCTGGATTATTCTCTGTTCACGGAGGCAGGACAGGCGGTGAAGTCCACCTTTGCGGGCAGCCAGTGGGATCAATCTACCTATACAGCCAAACTCGCCCTTGCCCGACAGCAGCTTGAACAACTCATCCAGTCCCCCAAGGTGATACCCAGGGGGCAATATCGCACCTACTTAGCTCCCGCTGCCGTTTCAGAACTGTTGCAAATGTTCTCCTGGGGCGGATTGAGTGAGTCATCCCTGCGGCGAGGAGGTAGTGCGTTGCGGCTGCTTCAGCAGGGTGAAAAACGCTTATCAACTGCCTTTCACTTAACTGAGAATTTCCAGCGGGGATTGGTGCCTCGCTTTAATGAGTGGGGAGAAGTGGCTCCTGTAAAACTCCCCCTGATTCAGGCGGGACAGTTAGCCAATACGCTGATTAATTCTCGAACCGCCAAGGAGTATAACCTGACCCCCAACGGTGCCAATATTCGAGAGTCCCTCCGATCGCCTGAAATTGCGCCGGGAGATTTGCCCCAATCTGACGTTTTGCGGGCCCTCGATCGCGGTTTGTATGTTTCCAACTTGCATTATCTCAACTGGAGCGATCGACCTACTGGACGGGTGACAGGCATGACCCGTTACGCCTGTTTTTGGGTCGAAGATGGCGAAATTGTTGCCCCGATTCAAAACCTGCGTTTTGATGAAAGCCTCTATCGCTATTTTGGGGAAAATCTGATCGCCCTGACGGATTTTCAAGAGTTTATTCCTGAAGTGGGAACCTATGATCATCGAGATTTAGGAGGTAGTTGGGTGCCAGGAGCGTTGGTGGAAGCCTTTACCTATACGCTGTAGGCGATCGAGCATCATCCTGCTTAAGCTGCAGGACAAATTTACGTTAGGACAAGGAGGGACAGTGCCCTCATGCAGGGGTTCCCCCCCTGCACCCCGGACTGATCCAAATGCGTAGCCCTGATTTCACTATCCTGATTTCATCATCCTGATTTCATCATCCTGATTTCATCACCCTGATTTCATCATCCTGGAGCTTCACAGCAGGGAGCAGGAAGGGCGATCGGTTTCTTCGGCTTCTTCCTGTAACTGCAAGAAAAAAGTTAAGCAGGAATTATGCAATATAAATAAAATTTATATTATTTCCCCATTTCAATTTGCCGTTTTTATGGTTAAGCTACGAATATAGCCAGTTGAATGGCTCTGGACTAAAGGGCTGTTGCGCTGACACTAGTAGACCTTGGCGTGCGTTTAGCTACCGTAGAGCGGGCATCCTGCCCGCGCAGGCTAGAAGCCTGCCCTACAGATGGTAGGCATATTCAAGCCGCAGTGTACTAGGGGCTATCAGGGGCATTAACGACTGTTGACTTCAGCTCAGTTCTCTCATTTCGTTCTGCAATTCATTTAGTCCTGCAATTCCTCTCCCCATCGCTATGCTTAACCTTGTTTTAGAACGGCTCAAACGCAATCGATCGACGGGTACTGCAACAGACACCCAGCGGCTTTCCTTCGATGGGTTATCCCCCCTGCGCCAGTGGTTAAATGGGCTAGAAATTCGTCATGCTGCTCTGGCTCATTTCATCTGTCGCACGATTCCGGTGCAATGCCCATTTGCACGAACCATTTCCCTGTTCGGTTACACCATTCTCCAGATTCCGCCCCTGTGTAAACTCAATCCACTCTACGAGGAGGTCGTTTCCCTGCGGTTTCGAGCACTCTGCTATTTAACGGACGAATGTGGTGAAGATGTGCGCTGTTATTGCTAAATCGACAACTTCAACAATGAGAGCAGAATCATGAATAAAGCCTCCTATCAACTGCAAGAAGCTCTAGGCAATGGCTGGTCTATACAAATTTACAGCCGCGATCGTCGTCTGCTGTGTTCGCTTGATCCATCCCACGGTTGGATGTTTCTCATAGGTGTTGTATTGGGCTTTATCATAGCCCTGGTGAGTTTAAGCGGACAAGTTTCTGCCCAGTCTCTACCCACAGCCTCCTCTTCTTCCTTTTCAGCCCCAATTACTGCTCCATTGAGTTTGGATTAGGAATAGGGATTCATAGTCTGGAATTTTCGTGGGGTAAGCATCTTGCCTGCCCAGTGAGTGAAGTCAAGCACTGTATTCGTTTAAGCAACGCTCTCTGATTCACTTGATTATTTTGATCCATCAACCAGTTGTTAATTGGTAATCCTTCTATGAACGGTCATCAATCTTCTTCTCTTCCGTGGTATCGCTGGTTGAATAGCGATCGAGTTCTTCGGTTACTGGAGACTGTCCAGGATTTCATTATCATTTGTCTCTGTATTGGTTTATTCAGCTTCATGGTAATCCAATTGCGAGAGATGGTACTATCTCTTCTCCCACCCCTGGACTTTCAAAATGTCACGTCAGATATTTTGTTCTTGTTGATTTTGGTTGAGTTATTCCGTTTGCTGATTATCTATTTGAAAGAACATCGAGTATCAATCGGCGTTGCAGTTGAGGTATCCATTGTCTCCGTTCTGCGAGAGATTATTGTTCGTGGCATTCTGGAAACACCCTGGATTCAAGTATTGGTTACTTGTGTTTTCCTACTTGCACTAGTAGATTGTCAGCCTTGATTTGAAGGGTAAATGGATTGATAATTTGAGCTATCTCCAATCAGTCAAACCATTATGGCGCGAAAAAAATACATCGTTTCTCTAACTGCTGAAGAACGAAAAGAGTTGGAGCAACTCACTACAACTGGCAAAGTTGCTGCTTACAAAATGAACCATGCACGGATTTTGCTCAAAGCCGACACCAACCAAGAAGATGGAGGATGGACGGATCAAGCAATTAGCCAAGCACTCGACATCAGTGTAGCGACGATTGAACGGGTGCGGCAACGCTTTGTTGAAACAGGTCTAGAGAGTGCCTTGAGTCGGCAAGTGCAGCAACAACGCAAACCGCGCCGCCTCGATGGATCCCAAGAAGCACATCTGATTGCGATGACCTGTAGTGAGCCTCCCGAAGGACAAGCCCGTTGGAGTCTGCGCTTGTTAGCTGAGCGAATGGTGGAATTAGAGGTGGTCGAAAGCATCTGCCATGAAACCGTTCGACAAACGCTGAAAAAAACGACCTCAAGCCCTGGTTGAAAGAATGCTGGGTGATTCCTCCCGAGTCCAATGCGACGTTTGTCTACTACATGGAAGATATCTTAAGTGTCTACACCCGCTCTTACGACTCACGCTATCCCGTAGTTTGTTTTGACGAAACCAGCAAACAGTTAGTCAAGGAAACCCAAGTCCCTTTACCGATTGAACCGGGTCAACCGCCGCGCTATGACTACGAGTATGAACGAAACGGGGTCAACAATCTGTTCATGTTCGTTGAGCCCTTAGCGGGTTGGAGACATGTCCAAGTCACAGACCGGCGCACCAAGCACGATTATGCCCAGCAAATGAAATACTTGGTCGACGAGCGTTATCCGGATGCGGAGTGGGTCACGGTTGTCCAAGACCAACTCAACACTCATGACCCTTCGGCATTGTATGCCACCTTTGAACCCCAAGAAGCCAAGCGGATCCTCGATAAGTTGGAATTTCATTACACCCCGGTTCACGGCAGTTGGCTCAATATGGCTGAAACTGAACTCAGTGTTTTAGCCCGCCAATGTCTAGATCGCCGCATTCCAGATCAACCGTCATTGCAACAAGAAACACTAGCGTGGGAGCAGCGCAGGAATGCTCAACTGCGAACCATCGATTGGCAATTTACCACGGAAGATGCACGGGTTAAACTCAAACGACTTTACCCTTCATTTCAACCTTGACAGACCACTAGGAGCATTGCTCATCATCCGCGTCTGGTTACCGCCAACGTTTGATGGAATTGATCCAGAACAATTCATCTCAGAACGCCATCGATCGCGTCTGGGAAATCGATCGCAACTGAACTATCATCCTAATGATCAGCACTCCGAGGGTTGAAATGCTTCTTTTTCGGCTTCATTAAGCCATACAAATCCATCAATTGCTCTGTTGAGTCAGCAGTTCTACTTTGTTGATTAACTCTACAGTCGAAAACCCTTTCGTTAAGTAATCCGTTGCGCCAAGCCGCTTTGCTTCCGAAAACCATTCCTCTGATAACCGTGATGAAACCACTAGAATGGGCATTTTCATTTCAGCCTGACGACAGCGATCGGTTAACGTGAACCCATCCATGTTGGGCATTTCAATATCGGTAATGATCAGGGTTGGTGTATGTTTTTGTAGCCAGTTCCAGGCTTCTAGCCCGTCTGAGCAGGTGTGGGTCGTATAACCATAGGCAGTCAGGCTGGCTTCAATGCGGCGACGGATCAGGGCGGCATCATCCACAATCAAGATCGCGGATACGGTCTCTTCGGCTTTGGGAAGAGCAGGGGATAGCGTACGCAAATGAGAGGGAACTGACCTGGGTTTGAGAACGCGATCGGCAATGGTGGCAGCATTCAGGACGGGTATCAGGGTGCCATTTGCCTGCAAGCTGACCCCAATCAGTCCCTCTGGAGCAATTAAGGGAGACGGGATTGGGCTGATTAATAAATTTGACTGACCGAGCAGTTCATCTGCAACCAGCCACAAGCTCTGCGCACTGTCTGTGGGAGTAACGGCGACACAAACTGCTGTATCAGGAAGCGATCGTGGTGCAGTGTGAGGCTGCCAGTACTCTAATAAATCCAGGGCAGGAGCTGAACCGCTTTGATCCGTTACCATCCAGGTGGCGGCGATCGGCACTTCGCTGGGCGTATCGGAGGTGGCTTGAATCGACAGGGTATCGAATAGAGTGGTGGTTTTAATTTCCTCCGTCGGCAGGGCGAAGGTGCGGTTTCCGGCTTGCAACAGCAGACAGGAGACAAGTAAGTGAGGCACAGGAACCTGGAGATTAAAGGTGGTGCCCTGCCCAGGTACGGTATCCAGGCTCAATTTCCCTCCCAGGCGATCGATTTGGGCGGCGATGACATCCATGCCGACCCCCCGTCCTGCCACCTCCGTCACCTGCGTTTCAGAGCTAAACCCTGGCTGACAAATCACTGCCAGCAATTCAGAGGGAGTTTGGGTTTGGGTCAGGCGGAGTCCCAGGGATTTGGCTCTGGCGCAAATTGCCTCCGGGTTCATGCCCCGTCCATCATCCCGAATTGAGAGTTGAAACGCATTCCCCCGCCGCTGAAGGGCAATCCAGATTGTTCCCTGTTCCGGTTTCCCCTGGGCAAGGCGTACTTCGGGAGATTCCAGCCCATGGGCATAGGCATTGCGAATGAAGTGTAGTAGGGCAGGTTCCAGGTGGCGAAGGGTGCTGACATCCAGTTCGATCGATTCTCCTTCGATCTGCAATTGGGCAGGTTTACCAAATCGAGTGATCAGGTCGCGTAGAATGGCTCTTGCCCGGAATCCGAGGCGTTGGAAAGGCAACCGCCGAGAATCTTCCACCGTTGTTTGCAGCTTGAGGAGATTAGTATCCAATTGCAGCAAACCTTCCGCCGTTTGTTGAGCCGTTTTTTCAGCTTCCGCTCCCAGTTCTGCCAGGCGCAGGCTGGTCTCCAGGAGCCGATTCAGGGTTGTATAACCCTGGCGATAACGTTCTGGAACGGGCCCCTTTCGGGTTCGCCGCAGATCATCCAGAAGGGCATAATCATCTTGAAGTTGTCGCAGACTGGTGATGTACTGTGATCCTTCCTGGGCCAGCGTGACAAGCTGCATAATTTGAGTTTGCAGGGTTTGGTAAAATCCCCTGGCGATGCGGCTAGCCAGTAGTGTCTCAACCAGGTGCTGGGCAGACTGATCCAACTTTTGCAGGGTTACGGGAATCTGTACGGAATCTGCTGGAGTCGTGGGTTGCGGCGGGGCAGAAGTCTGCTGGCGTAGGGGTTGTGCCTCAGCGTTTAGCCAGTTGGGATTGCTGAAGTCCGGTAAGTTGGACGATGCTTCTATTGATGCAGATAAAAATTCAGAGCCAGGGGTTGATTCCGATTCATGGAAACGTGCAAAGAGAAATTCAGAGCCTTCAACAGATGTTGACTGGAATAGGTCTTCAACAGCATCAAACTCAGGGTCGATCGACGGTTCTGCTACAATCAACTCATCCACTGCGGGTAACTTATCCAAAAAAGACCCGATCGCAGATAACGGGTCTGTCTCTAATGCAGAACTGAATTCAATCAATGAGTTCTCTAAACTGGAGTATTCCGGTTCGATCGCTCCTTCCTGTTCGGGTTCAGAAAGGAGTAAGTTGAAATGATTTGTACCGGAATCATGCCAGTCTGAAGTTTGGGTGATTGAATTGGTTTCCCCTTGGATAGCTGTATCCGATTCTGTCTCATTCTCAGGAACGTCCAGCAGCTCAAACTCAAACGCTACGGCTTGTCCCCCTTCCCTGGCGCAGTCCTTCAGGGCATGAAAAAAACGTAGCCATTGCGATCGCCAAATTTGGTTATAGGGACAATCCAATAGGATGGTGGTTTGCTCAAGCAAATCTGCCCAACCTGCGGCCAACTTCAGGTCATTGCCGATTGTTTGTAGTTGGCTGATAGTTTGCTGCGCTGTATTGAATAGCAGGTCTGTCACTTTGCCCTGGTCAGGGGTGCGCTCCAGCGCAATTTCCAGATCCAGAACCACCAGATCCAACCCTTGTTCCGCAAATTCTTGATGGAGTTGATTTTGGGCATTCCAGGTGGGGAGATATTGCGCTCGAATGTGTTGATGCAGAACTTGAATGCGGTTGAGGGTGGGTTCAATGGGAGCGATCGGCAGTTCATCGCTAGAAAGTTCCAGAGTTCCAGATAGCAACTCTCCCGCCTCCAGCAAAATCTGACTCAGTTGGCCATCGCTCAGGGAGGGCGCAGGATGAAGATAGCGCAGATCGGACAACACATCTTCTAATGCTGTGGATACTGCCACAATCGTCTCTGCTGCGATCGTCACAGCCCCCCCCTTAATGGTATGGATACAGCGATAAAGTTCCTGAATATCTTCTGCCCAGGCAGAGGGTTGGAGGGCTTGAGCAAACTGGCTATATCGCTGTAGATAGTGCTGGACATCGATCGCAAACAGTCCGCGTAGCTCTTTTTGTAATTCAGCATCCGCGATAATATCTGGGTGCTGAGGAGGATCAACGTCTGGAATTGTCATGGTAGATCTATTAGGTCTGACTTAAGGACTGAACGGATAAGGGCGGGATATCAGGCGGAATTCAAAGGAGTCTGGTTGGACAATGTCCCATTCATCAGCAGAGGAGGAAATTCCTCAGGAGCAAGATCCTGTTCTAAATCTTGTTCTAAATCTTGGGTTTGAATCACGGCAGGTGGCACCTTGAAGAAAGCAATCTTTTGCAGCAGTAATTGAGCCAGTTGCTCCATCACCTGGGCTTGTTCTCTGGTGATGTTGGACTGGCTGGACGTTTCTGCCGCGATCGCTGAGATGGTTTGAATCGATTGTAAGGTCGCCTGTACCATTTCCACGATCGCCTGACTGGACTGGGTCACTTGTTGGCCCATCTGAGCAACTTCCTGGGTCGCAGCCTGAATTTTTTGGAACACCTGACGCGACTGATCAACCCCAGCCGTAAAGCCATTTGCCTGGGCCGCAATGGTTTGGGCATCGTATTCCAGACCTGATACTACGGTTTCAACCTGATTGGTACGTTGCTGCAACTGAATCAGGTTTTGATTGGTTTGGGAGGCTAGATCATTAACCTGAATGGCAATCTGTTCAAATTCGCGGGTAATGCTCATAAACTGAGCTGGATCCTGTTGCATGGAAGCCCGATTGGCGAGCATCGTGGCATTGACTGCTAATACACGGGTCATCGCCGCGACGCGCTTCTGATCTTTCGTAAATTGGGCAGCCTGTTCCATATAGCTGTCCAGGGTTTGGGTGCGTCGGAGGATTTGGTTTGCCCCCTGCTGAAGAACTTGAATCCCTGCGGCAATGGTGGTAATTTCCTGGTTCCCCTGGGTCAGCTCCATCTGAGTAGACTGCATGGTGTCATTGGCGATCGCTGCCTGCGCGACCGTATCCTGGGCCAGGACATTCACCCTTTCCATCAAATGCTGAACCTGGGCCACCGATCGATTTTGCTGCTGGGCATTATCAGCCACGATCACCGCTAGCTGTTCCAGTTGGGTCGCCCCCTGGGTGACTCGTTCAGTACCAGCCCAAACGATCGCCATCACCTGTCCGAGCCGTTCAATCAGGCGGTTGAGCGTATCCCCCAGCAAACCAGTGACATTGGGGTTAACCTCCGCCGACACAGTCAGATCTCCCTCTTCCACCGCTGCTACAACCTGCAACAGGTGAGAAACTTCTGCCTGCAAGGTACGGCTTTCTTGCTCGGCAATTTTGGCCTGTTTAACCTGCTCCTCGGCTTTCACCGTGCGGATCACCTCCTGGCGCATGCGGGCTTCATTCGCTTGCAGTTGGGAGAGCAAGTTGAAGAAAGCCACCGTCACCTGATCGATTTCGTCCTGATGGGACTGCATGGCCAGCGTTTGGTCTGTCTCAGCTAATCGATTGCACTCATGGAGAATCGGGCGAAGCCGTCGATTGAGCGATCGAACGGTCAGTATCACAATCAGGGCAATGAACAAACCCGCTCCTAAAACGCCGCTGGCAATAATCAGGGCGATGGAGCGAAATACAGCCTGGTACGGCACATAGGCAACGGCAATCCAATCGTTCTGGTTTAACCGTTCATAAGCCCAATAGCCCTGCTCTCCCTCAATGAAGCCCGATGGTTCAGTCATTTGTTCCCAAACAGCCGCTAATCCTGGGATGGATTGCAGGCTCGTATTGTTTTGATCTGCCAGAGTTTCCCCTGCCAGGTTTTGATCTGCCATTTCCTCGGCCAGAGTTTCTGGAGCGGAAACCACCTGCCCCGCCTCAGTCAACAAGACCATATATCCGGCACCATACAAAACCGGGTCGTTGATTTGAGCATCAAAAGCCGTATCATTTATCTCAACAAACACCGTCCCTAACCACCTTTGAGCAGTGGCGATCGGCGTATAGTAAGTGGCTTGCAAAGCTCCCTCTGGCTCAGGGGATGCCCAGGTAGCTTGTTGAGCCAGAAAATAGGTTTGATAGCGATCGGTTTCTGGATAAAAGGAATCGGGCTGAGTTTCGTTGATGAAGCGGATATCCTCGTAGGGTGGCGATAGTTGTAAGCCAGGTTCGCCCGGCGCTCCAGAGTGCAGTTGATAATGGGTAAAAAACCACTGTTCCCCGGACAAGAGGCCGTTTTCACTTTGTCCCATTCCTACCCCCACCACAAAATCAGGACGCTCCTTAAATGCTTCAAAGAGCAACCGCCGATAGGTATCCGGGTTTTCTACATTGCGGGCATGGAGCGTTAATGTGCTGGTGCGGAGGGTATTTGCAAAGATTTCTGCCTGTGCCAGGGTGCCATCAAAGCTATGCACATTGTCCGTTAAGACCTGCCGAATCTGTTCCTCCGATTGATATTTCACCGTTTCGCCAAACAGGAACGCAGTTCCTCCAATCCCAGCCAGCACTCCACCCATGATGGCAATGAACAACTTGGTGCCAAAGGAATTGAATCGAAGCCGTCCCAGATGCGGCGATCGCTGTACCGGGGCAGAATCTCCTTGGCCTGAAATTGAATTCGAGGTAGATAATTTTGGATCTTGGGGTGTGGACATCATAAGCAAGCCAGCATGGATGGTAGAAATCTACAGTTGAGCGGTGAATCGAAGCCATGAACGATCAGGCATGGGAGAAAGGAATTGAGTTGGATTGAGGATCTTCCAGAGTGGGGTGATCTTCGTACAGGGGTTCAGTGTGATTAATTAATTTGGTTTCTACAGAGTTCATTTCCGGTTCGGGTGGTGAGTCAAAGTCTTGAATCGATTCAATTTCAATCGTCGCAGTTTCGATCGGAGATGAATCAATCCAATCTTGTTCGCTGTAATCTTCGGGATAATCTTGTCTAAGCTGCATTTTTCCATTCCGATCGCCAATCTGGGGGAGTTGGAAAAACTGCACTGTTTGCAGGAGTTGGGTGGTTAATTCATCAATCCGCTGGGATTGCTCCTGGGAAATTAAGGTTAGGTCAGCCGTATCGGTAACGGTCTCTGCGATCGCCCGTACCACCTGGGCAGTAGACTGAGCGGATGCCACAATGCGCTGGCTAAATTCAGCGACCGCTTCCCCCGTTTGAACCGTATCTGCGGTGACGGACTGCACCGTACCAAACACCCGATAGGACTGTTGCACCCCCTGGGTAAACTGGCTGACCAGTTCCCCTAGCCCCTGCACACTCTTGTCGATGACTGAGAAGACCGTATGAATTTGACTGCTGCGCTGTTCCAGGGTGGATAATCCCTCGTTTGTCTGTTCTGCCAATCGTCGGACTTGCTCGGCGATCGCTTCAAATTCGCGGGCAACCACCACAAACTGCCGGGGATCACGTTGTTCAGAGGCACGGGCAGCCACCAGGGATGCATTGAGCGATAGGGTTTGAATTAAAAAGGCCACCTGGCCCTGATCCTGGACAAATTGATCCGTCAGTCCGACAAATTCCCCCAACGTCTTCATTTGCTGCATGATCTGATCCGTGCCGTCTTGCAGGACATCAATCCGCTGGGTCAGGTTCGTGATCGCAGTTTGTTCCTGCTCGATCGTTTTTGCCGCAGTTCGCAATGCTGCGTTGGAGGACTGCACCTTAGCCGCAGATTCTTGGGCCGTTTGTTCGACTCGCTCAACCTCCAGGAGAATCTGACTCACTGCCTGAGCCTGCTGTTCAGCATTTGTGGCGATCGTGGCCGCTAACTCTTTCTGTTGGTTGGTACTGCTGGCAACCTGTTGAGAGGCATCGAGTACCTGATTCAGCACCTCAGCCAATCGTTCAATCAACTGATTCAGGATGTCCGATACTAATCCCGTAACCCGATCGCTCACCTGCGCCTGTACCGTCAGATCCCCCGATTCCACCAGCGATACCGTATCCAAAATTTGTCCTACTTCCGACTGTAACGTTTCGCTTTCCAAGGTCAGAGCCATTAAGTTAGCGATCGAATAAACGAAGGTTCGTTCTTCCGGCTGCCAATCGCGTCTTGTTCCAGTTTGCTCGCAGCGAATCATGCCGACTCTGCGTCCAGCAATTTGAATTGGGACATCCAAAACTGATTCCGACGATGTGATCGAGTGATGATTAATTGCGGGATCATTAACTGCATCATCCTGAGTCGCCTCGAAGGATTGGAGCGTCTCTGCCTCGGAGAGGAGCATTCCAGTGGTGTGCTGCTGAGTGACCCGATCGTACGAGTCTAAACAGGTCAACTGAGGCTGATTGTCGTTGGATAACCAGACGCTTACCCGATCGATATTCAGGGTGTCTGCTGTGGCTTCTACAACAATTTTGACCGCCTGGACGAAATTGCCCTGAACGAGCGATTCATCATGGGACAGTTCAGCGATGGTGCGGTTTTGTCGCTGGAGCTGCGCCGCATTTTCCTGAAGCGTGGTTTGGAATTGCTGGAGCTGATCCAGGACAGAATTAAAGGTAATGGCTAACCCGGCCAGTTCATCTTCGCCCTCCAGAGTCACCCGCGTGGATAAGTCGCGACTGCTCCCGGCTTCGCTGACTCCTTGATTCAGGCGCGCCAGTCGAGAGAGTACCGATTTTTCCAGAAACAGCAGGATGAAAAAACTGAAGGCAGCACCTGTCAGCCCGATCGCCAGGATGAGATAGCGCAGACTCGTCTTTCCCTGAAGATAAATCGATCGGGGTTCAGCGACCTGCACCAGGGAAATTGGTTCTCCATGCAGATCCTCCAGCAAAGCATAGCCTGCAATGTGCTCTCGGCTGGAAGGACGAACAAAAACAGACGATGCGGCATTTGAATCAGACAGAGCCTGGTAGGCCCGTTGCAAATCCTCCGTGAGTTGAGGTGCATTCACGGGTTCAATGCTGATTCTGGGCAGTCGGGTCAATTCAGAAATCTCTTGAATATAGGATGGATTAATGTAGCGTCCCACAATCAAGCTGCCGCGAATTGAGCCTGTCGGGACACTTCTTGTAATGGGGTTAGAAGTGATCAACATCAGACCTTCAGGAAGTTGAATCAGCCCCATCACTCGGCTGGATGAGTCAGGGTGAGTGGTCAATGGGCCAGGTTTCTGAAGCTGTCTGAGTAATTCGGCAGAAACAGGGACTTCTTGCCGCTGATCTAAATCTGCTCCCTGGGCGTACACGATCTCACCTGAGGAGTCAACGTATACGATCGCATTCAGTTCCAGGTCAGCAATGTGCAAATTGACAAAGTTGGCTTCAATATAGTCCGGGTTGCGATCGACAATGAACTCGTAGGTATCATCCCAACGTCCATAATCAAGGGCCTGGCGGGACAGGCTGTTGAGCTTTCCCGATAGAGTATCCAACACGCGCTGAACACTCTGATTCATCTGCTGGTTCTCCAGTTCGGCATAACTGCGGTTGAACAGCACATTAGAGACAGCATAAAAACTTGCAGATAGACCCACAAGCCCCACACCCAGAATCGAGAGGATTTTATTTCGTAGTTTCATGGGATACCCCAACCATTACTTGACTTAATCTAAAGATCTGAAACGGTTCTTCTTCCCTGTTTAATCCAGTCGCATGGTTTCACCTTCTCGCGGTTGCCAGACGGTGGGTGGAATATCGTCTGGTTGAAAAGGACGAATGGGTCGATCGAATCGAGCGGCAGCCTCATGGTTCAGTTGATTCTGGGGCAGGCTACCGATGACCCGATCAACCACCATTCCTACGTTGGCCAAGGGTTGAACGGTCGTGTTCAGGTGCACCACTGAGAGGGATTCTTTCATCAGTCTGGGAGACGGTGCAGCAGACTGTTCTATAATTCCCCCTTGGGGCGTTTGGAGCAGGGGAATGATTTTGCCCTGGTGATGCACAATCCCTAAAACCATAGAGCCGTAGAAAGGCAGGGGCAACACAGTCGATCGCTCAATCACCAGGATTTCAGCCACCCACTGCACAGGAAAGATAATGGGCTGAGGGCCGACTTTGGTCAGGATATAGCGATCTTGCAAATATGATGCTGAATCCGCACCAGAGCCAGTTCCAGAGCCAGTTCCAGAGCCAGTTCCAGAACCAGTTCCAGAACCAGTTTCAGAATCATCTGGCGTTATGGGTAAGTTGAGCGGTGTCGTGGTCGGTATATCCATTCCAGGTCTAGATCCTCTGTAAAGCTTGCTCAAGACGATCGCGGTTAATGGGTTTGGTTAGGTATTCATTGGCTCCGGCTCGTTTTAGCCCATAGTTGATTTCCACAGACGTGCGCTTGCTGGAGTAGAAGATCACGTGCTGTGTGGCAGTGCGCTGATTCGATCGCAGTTCGCGCAGAAACTTATAACCATCCTGGTTTGGCATCACAATATCCAGGAAAACAGAGGCATAGTCGCCCGTTGCCAGCTTCTCCAGTGCGCCCGTCGTACTCTCGCAGGAGTCAACCTGATGCCCCATCTCTTCCAGAACTGATTCTAAAAACCGTCGATCGACTGCACTGTCGTCAACAATCAGAAATCGCATGATTTACCTCTCTTCCGTGAAACTTGTTTTCTGTTGGTTGTGCATTGGCAATGGCGCTAACTCCTCCAGCAGCATCCGTAGTTCCATTTGAAACTGCGGCACTTCCTGGGGCGTTAAAGGTTTGGTCAAAAACTTGCAGCCGCTCCACTGAGCCCGCCAGTTGTTGGAAAGAGTTTTCTCCCCAGTTAACATAATCAAGGGCACTGCTGCTAATCCGGGTTGACGACGAATTTGCTTAACTAACTCAAATCCATTAATGTTAGGCATATTAATATCCAGAAAGATCAGAGCTGGATTCGCACAAAGCATCATCTGCAATGCCGTTTTCGGATTTTGCGACAGTTCCACTTGATACCCCCAATGGGTCACTAGGCTCTTGAATTGCTTCAGAATCAGGGGGGAATCATCCACAATCACAATTTTGGGAGCGGTATTGCCTTCAGGCTCTTTCAAGGAAACCAGTCTGTTACTAATTAGTTGGGCAAATCCTTTAGCAACCTCTAAACGATCTTGGCCAGGAATGCGGCAATCTCATTCAGGTTTTTTGTACCGGGAACCAGTTCTTCTAAACGCTGCTTCTGTTCAACGGAGAGATAAGACTGGGCGATCGCCTCTGAGTTCAGAACTGGAATAGAGTCCATCGAAGGAATTTGGCTGCGCAATCTTCTCCAGAGATGATGTCGCCTTTGAGCTTCTGCCAGTAATTCCTGCAACTCAAATCCCGTATTCAATACAAATCCATCCAATTGAACTGAGGGTAAAAATTGTGCCTGCCCCGGATATTCAAACAAATAGGTATCAAAGTCCGCCAAAATTTTTAGGCGTAGGGACTGGGTCACTTCCTCAAGGGTGATCAGGTTCAACTGGTATAGTGCATTGAGCAACTCTTGGGGGATAGAAAGTTTGGAGTCAGAAGCTTTAAAGATTAATTGCTGCTCTAATCTAGCAACGCTGTGTTTAGCACCATTGCTGCGTAATCGGGGAACGTACCGCTGAAATACCTTCAGCAGGCTTTGCCAGGACAGCGGTTTATCTCCCGAAAAAATGACCTGACCTTGCTGCACTGACAGATACAGGGAATTAGCCTGATGCAGTGGGTTCGTCGCAAGAAATTCAAATAGCCAGTAGCCGGTCAGCATTCCCTGGGAAACCTGACTGAGTTTATGAGATAGCTCCTGCGCTTGAAAAACAAAGCGTTCTGTAATTGGCGCTTGCATAGTTGTATAACTGGGGAGAGGCAATAATGAATATAAAAACACCTAAGCAGCAACATGCCCTTCCCAAGGAAGCCCTAGAGAGTTAGAAAACTATTTCTGAATAGCCAATCCGAAAACCCGCGAGAGTTTTCAAGAAACCTGAACCCTGCATCAGGTGAAATTAGGTAGGTGAAATTTTAACAGATAGGTAACTTTACTCTATAAAACAGCCATTAGTAGCCAACTAAAAAACAGTAGCTTACAGTTAGTTGTTCAATAGAGACTACTTTTTATAACTAATTAATCTAGGCTCTCCTGGAATCTTTGGGATCAGGAAATGGAATCTCCTTGGAGGGTGAGCAGCTTGCCCGCGCAGGCTGGACGCCTGCAACACGGTTTCCACCATCATTCTGGGAGGAGCTTAATCTAGGGATAGTTGCTTTGCGGAAAACTCGAGAGCGGTAGTGCACAATCGCAGGAGATGCATTAACCCTAAATTTTGATGATTTAGATGCGTTAACCCTGAATTTCAGCGATTTAGCTAAGTTTGCTCATTCTCTGCAATCGTACCTCCAAACAGGTGTAAAAGCTAGTAACGAACTTGTGGTTCAAGAAAACTTTAAAATGGTCTGTGACTTCTGCTTGGACTGATACTAATTTTCTATAAAGTTGCACAAAAATTGCACAAGAATTGCACATTTTGCCAAACCCTCCTAAGGAATGCGAATTTAATAATCTGGAATTCTTGTGGGGTGGGCATCTTGCCCGCCCAGTCAGCGAAGTAAAACATTGCACAGGTTATTTAATTCATGATCTAAGGGATCTGCTATTAAATGGCATCCCAATTTTTGAAAAAACGGTTATAAGGGTACACTACTTTGCGCCCCTAACGAGTATGTTATTTTGCCGCATCCCCCTAACCTCTAGATGATTGCTTTTAAACACGGAGAAAAGGCGGAATGGGACAGTCCAACGTAATCACGATCGCCCTCAGTAAATCAGCTTCCTGAACCGTGACTTTTTGATCGAGTAAAACCGTGTGGGCGCAGGCATCAACGATCGCTTGTTTGAGTTTTGGGGAAGCCGTACTCAGGCGTTGGAGACTCTGGTTCAGTGTACTGAAATTACAGGCGGGTGGAGCATCTGGTAATTCAAGTTTGCCCGCACCGGGCAGCCGATACAGCCCCGATCGAAAGGCGTAGGTAATGGCATCTTGACCCGTTTGACCGACCTGGGCCAGGGCAGACAGCAGCAGCAGGCAATCTGTCCAGATGGATTCCAGTTTTGTATGCTGCATTGAATGGGTTGCTTTTGAGTGGCACGGTTTGAGCCGATGGAACAAAACCAGATACACCACAAAATCATTCAGCGACCAGCGACCCGCCGCTTTCGCCAATGCATTCATGCACTTGAATAGTTTTTGACCGTCTGCAACAGAGGATTGACGCAGTGCAGGAACGGTGAGATCCAGCAAGGGCAACCGCATTCGAGTATCTAAACTGCGAATAATTTGGCTGAACTTCAACACATCTTCAACCATCTGAGCTGATTCAAATTGTAGTAACCAATTTTTCTGTTTTTCCTGAATTTCTGAATCTTCCAGGTTCATTAAAAGGGCATAGACGATCGCCGTTGCCTGATATTGATTGTGTAATCCAGTGCGAATTTGATCTGGCAATTGATTTAACCAGACCTGGGTTTGGGCAAACTGTTCTGGCGTAACGGTTCCCACCCTGGCTAACATCTGTTCCGGTGTCACCTGAATCAGGTTCGATCGCGGCTGTTTTGAAGATACCGAGGATTGAGCCGATCGGACTGTAGGACTCCCTGTGGCCAATCCCATCACAGCCGAAGCTCCCGCCTCATTCAAAAGTGAGCTGACGGTAGGGGCTGATGCTGCATAGCGTCCTTCCAGGGATTGCAGCTTGCGAATGCGCTGGCTTAAGGGGGGATGGGTGGCGAAGAATTCACCCAGAAAATTGAATTTAATCGCACTACCGAAGAATAAATGGCTATTCGCTTCGGCATAGGGAGAATGAATTAAGGCACCGCCCGCATGGTTGGAAATTTTTAATAAGGCTCCGGCAATTCCGGCTGGGTTGCGCGTAAACTGCACGGCTGAGGCATCGGCTAAAAATTCGCGCTGACGAGACACTGCACTTTTGATCAGGCGACCGCAAACTAAGCCAATCCCTCCAATCACAATCAAGGCACATCCAAAGGCCAGCAGTGGGTTCCCCTTTTCCTTCGATCGAGAGCTTCTACTACTGCGAAACAAGATCCGCCCGATCACGTAAATCATCAAAATTCCATGCAGTAAACCTACCAGATGCAAGTTCAACCGCATATCACCATTCAGAACATGGCTAAACTCATGCCCAATCACGCCTTGCAGTTCATCCCGATTCAGCAAGTCCAGCGTGCCACGAGTCACACCAATCACAGCATCATTGGCCGTAAATCCAGCCGCAAAGGCATTAATTCCCGCTTCGTGATCCAGAACGTATACCGCCGGAACTGAAATTCCAGCCGCGATCGCCATTTCTTCAACTACATTCAGGAGTTGCTGCTCTGCCGGATCAACCGTACCAGGAACCACCAATCGCCCCCCTAAATCCTGGGCAATTACCTTTCCCCCTTGCCGCAGGGAGACTAGCTTGTAGAAGCTGCCACAGCCAATTACAGCGATCGTGGGAACGGCAACCAGCACAAAAATGTCAAGATACCAGAGAAACGGCATATTTCCCTGGAATGCAACACCGAATGCGAATAGGGCTGCAATATAGATGGTAATAACCATGCCCACGACCGCGACGATAAACAGCCCCAACAACACTTTAGTGTTCTGACGAGCGCGATCTTGATGCTCGAAGAAGTTCATAGGTGAATGACTGGTGAATAGCAATATTTAGAACGATACGCGAGGATTCGATCGCACTTCTGGGGAGGCTGCCTCTAGCAGATCTGCGATTGTAAAGTTGAACATTCCAGCGATGATATTACTGGGAAACACTTCGCGCTTGGTGTTGTACAGCGTGACTGCATCGTTGAATGCCTGACGTGCAAAGGCAATCCGGTTTTCGGTAGAAGTCAATTCTTCCATCAACTGGGTCATGGTGCGATCGGCTTTCAGGTCGGGATAGGCTTCCGACAGTACAAACAACCGCCCCAATGCGCCAGTCAAAGTCGCTTCCGCCGATTCCAACTGCTGCATTGCATCCGCATCTCCTGGACGCTGAGCCGCCCGACTGCTAGCCGCTAAGGCCGTATTTCGCGCGGTAATGACTGCTTCCAGGGTTTCCCGTTCGTGCTTCATGTATCCCTTAGCGGTCTCAACCAGGTTAGGGATGAGATCGTAGCGTCGCTGAAGCTGAACATCGATTTGAGTATAGGCATTTTTATATCGGTTTCGCAGCGTTACCAACCTGTTATATGCATCGATCGCAATGAAACCGATCACCAGTACCAACGCGATTAAAAAAATGACAAGTCCCATCGTGCTCCATCCTGAATATCAATTGAGAAAACTAGGGTGCGTGTTACGACTGATCGCTCAACCTGTTTCCAGCAGCAGTGATGCGATCGCATCAGCTCAAGCGAGCAATCCTTTGTCCCTTAGTGTGCCCGAACAGGTTGCCAATCTAACTCAGGTAGCTCCGGCTCCTACTCTTACATTTCAATTAAGACTGCCCAATATCTCTGGCAAATGTGGGATAGTCAAAATCTAAAGTACCTGATCAATTGTTCAGAGAATTTGAGGACGGAGCGAAATGATGGATGTTAAAGCAGCCGTTGCCTTTGAAGCCGGAAAGCCATTGAGCCTGGAGACCGTGCAGTTAGAAGGGCCGCAAGCCGGGGAAGTGATGGTGGAAATTAAGGCAACCGGAGTCTGCCATACCGATGCCTATACCCTGTCGGGACGTGACCCAGAAGGACTGTTTCCCGCCATTTTAGGCCATGAAGGAGCCGGAGTCGTGGTGGAAGTGGGAGCCGATGTTAAGTCGGTCAAACCGGGTGATCATGTGATTCCGCTCTACACGCCAGAATGCCGCAACTGTAAGTTTTGTCTCAGCCAAAAAACGAATTTGTGCCAGGCAATTCGATCGACTCAAGGTAAGGGACTGATGCCCGATGGAACCAGCCGGTTTTCCTTCAACGGCTCGATGATTCATCACTACATGGGCACCTCCACCTTCGCCAACTACACGGTTCTGCCGGAAATTGCCGTCGCCAAAATCCGCGAAGATGCCCCGTTTGAAAAGGTTTGCTACATCGGCTGTGGCGTGACAACCGGAGTGGGAGCGGTGGTGAACACAGCTAAGGTAGAACCCGGTGCGAATGTGGTGGTGTTTGGGCTGGGGGGCATTGGGCTAAATGTGATTCAGGCTTGCCGCATGGTCGGAGCGAACAAAATTGTCGGAGTGGATATTAACCCGAAAAAGCAACCCCTGGCGGAAAAGCTGGGCATGACTCACTTTGTTAATCCCAAGGAGGTAGAAAGCGATCTGGTTCCCTATCTAGTGGAACTTACCGATGGCGGAGCTGATTACAGCTTTGAATGTATTGGCAATGTCAAGGTGATGCGCCAGGCTCTGGAATGTTGCCACAAAGGCTGGGGAGAAAGCATCATTATCGGCGTGGCAGGCGGCGGCGAAGAAATCAGCACTCGTCCCTTTCAACTGGTGACGGGTCGCGTCTGGAAGGGATCCGCCTTTGGGGGAGCCAGAGGCCGCACCGATGTTCCCCAGATCGTGGACTGGTACATGGACGGCAAAATCAACATTGATGACTTGATTACCAATGTGATGCCGATCGAACAGGTGAATGAAGCTTTTGATTTAATGCATGATGGAGAGGCGATTCGGACGGTATTGACGTTTTAGAGGGTGAGGAGTGAGGAGTGAGGAGTGAGGAGTAGGGAGTGGGGAGTGGGGAGTGGGAAGTGAGGAGTGGGGAGTGGGGGGTGGGGTGAGACTGTTCTCTTGTGGGGTGGGCATCTTGCCTGCCCAGTCCATGCCCGTAGCGCAGGCATCTTGCCTGCCAGTAAGCTGTTGTGAGGTAGGTCTTGCTTGCCCAGTCTTTCATTTCTAAGCTCTGGTGACAAGATTCGATCGAGATGCGAGATGATAGGAAGGAATCGGCAAGATCACCATCCCGCGAGAAAAAATCCAGCAGCCAAATTTGTATCCCCATGTCTACTACCCCATTCCTGATTCCACCGATCGATCGCCTTAGGTTTACTGCCCTGTATGGAGTACTGACGATCGGACTTTGGGTAGTGTTAGGAACACTGTTTTCGGTGCCGCCCCTCAGCCTGATTCCAAATCCAGCCATTCAGGTCGCCGTTCATGCGTTGGTGACAGGATTGGGGGTGGGTGTGGGGCAGTGGTGGGTGTTGCGATCGTATCTTTCTGATTGGAAGTGGATCATTGCAACGGCGATCGGTTCCAGTCTAGCGGCTTTGACCCAGAACCTCTGGTATACGGCCCTACTGCAAACGTTGGAACAGCCGGAGTCAGAAAGTTTTTTAGACATTTTCGTTAATTCTCCCCTGGGCATTCTAGTTCCCTTACAGGGAGTAACGATTCTGGCGTTCTGTCTGTGGTTAGCAGGGGCGCAATGGTTAGTTCTCCGCCGTTACGTCCGATCGTCCCTCTGGTGGGTGATAACGCCTCTGATTAGTATGGTGTTGACGTGGTTGATTTTGTTGATTGCGTTAATCTTCTATGCAGTTGTAGGAGGACAGTTTTTATCCGATCGGGTGCTGTTTCCAGGTCTGTTGGGAGCGGTTCAAGCTTTGATGTTGTGTCGTTTTCACTATCAGGAAGCAGTCCTCCCGGAGCAGGCAGCCGCAGACTATGAACAGGAAGGGGTAGAGAAGCCCCCTACCCTTTTGGGGTTTATCCTGCATCACGTTATTTAGCGTTGTCCTGTTGAGTATTTCCATGCAAGGCTTCCTATCCTGGTTTGGGGTTTAAATATCCTATCTTGTGGGATGGGCATCTTGCCTGTCTTACCTCTATTCGATCGAAACTTGACTACTATTCTTGTGGGATGGGCATCTTGCCTGTCTTACCTCTATTCGATTGACACAATGGCGAAAATTGCCGCGATCGTTACAATCCCAAACAAAATCACTGAACTGGCCATAATCAAGAATAAATCGGTGAATCGTTCAGCACGATATAAATAATTTTCTCGCTCCAGGTATCGAATGGTTCTGTAATAAGTAATCACCGCCATACTCAACATAAATAACCCAAAACCGATCGCCCCTAAACCAATCGTCTCCGAGACGAGTTCATTCACAATCGGCGCATTCTGAGGGAACGTTTCGCTGATGGCGTTAAAGATACGCTCAAAGGCAATTCCAAATCCGATGAGAACGATCGAATTCTGAATCCAGCTTGTAATCGTGCGTTCGGCAGCAGCCCGGTTTCGTTCCTTGGCTAGCTCATTGGTGGGGTTAATCGGGCGATCGGGTTGCAGAGACATGGAACAGGTTTGAATTTAAGACTGGTATGGGGGAAACGATGATTGCAAAAGGTGGGCAATGCCTAACCCTACTGAAAAATTGCTCTGAGTAGAATGCCGATGAAGGCATAGATACCAATGCAGCCCAGGGCGATCGCTACGATTACGCCGAGGGAAGGACGAGATTTGTAAATGTAAATTTCGTTGCGCTGGAGCCGACGTAATTCCTGTTGATGCTGGATGACCGCCATGATCATCGCATAGGTTCCCAGGGCAACAAAGGCTAACCCCAGGATGCGGGAAAACCGGATAGGATTAATGGTTTCATCAATTTGTAAATCCCGAATTGCAGTGACGATGCTCTCAATCCCGAAGCCAAAACTAATCAGAGCCAGACAGGTGCGAATCCAGGCCATCAAAGTGCGTTCAGCAGCAGCTCGATTGCGCTCTTTGGCTAATTCAGCTTGAATGTTGGGCGGGTTGCTCATGGTGAGGCGGGTTGGTTTCCACTCGAAAAGTATAGGTGATTCCAGCGGCAATCACACAGGAAATGGCTAACAGGAGCAACAGAGCCAATGCACCGATCGCCTGCTGTACTAAAGGTAAGGCAAATGCACCCAAAACGGCTCCAGCTTTGGCAAAGGCAGCCGCAAATCCCGCTCCGCTAGCTCGAATGGAAGTAGGAAACACTTCTCCTGAGAGCAAAAATGTAGTGGCATTGGGGCCGGCATTCATGGTGAGATTGAAAATGAAAAATCCGGCAAACACCAGGGGAATTGTCCAACCTATGTCTGCAATGCTAGAAATCGCCAGAACACTCAGTCCGATCGCCATGCCCAGAAAGCCAGCAATCTGAAGCCGAATTCGCCCCACCCGATCGATCAACAGCACGGCCATTAGAAATCCCAGGATCAAAAACACATCCACGATCGCTGACCCCTTCGCTGAAGCCATTTCCTTAACGATAAAGTTTTCCTGGCTAGCAAAGGCAAGGGTGCCAATAATCGCAGGGGTAAAAATGCCAATGCCGTAGGTCGAAATATCCTGAAGAAACCAGGGGACAGACGCAAAGATCGTATTGCGGCGATATCGGGCTGAAAACAGCGCACCGTAGGACAGGCTGGGTTCTTCCTCTGGTGGGTCGGTTTCCGGCGTGAGGGCGATCGGTTCATTCAGCAAAATCGAGGCAGCTTTGGAGGCTTCATCGTAGTCCCCTCTGGCAATGTAGTAACGCGGACTTTCCAGGAGAAAGCTAAACCGCAGCATCGCCACACCGATCGCCAAAATCAGCCCCACCCCCAACATCCACCGCCAAGCATAGGCGATCGCCATCTGGGTTGAATCGGGGTAAGCCACCTGAAACCAATGAATCACGGTGAGTCCTGTGATTGCTCCCAACAGGGCCCCAACCGCCTGAAAGGTAAAGGCACCAATCACCATTCGTCCCCGCAACCGCGCCGGAACATTTTCAGTAATGTAAGCCACGCTGATGGGATAGTCTGCGCCAATCCCAATTCCCACCAAAAATCGGAACGCAATCAACGAAGCTGCATTCCAGGCGAAGGCCGTTCCTGCGGTGGCAATGACAAAAATCGCCACATCCACCAGCAGCATTTTCTGCCGTCCCACGCGATCGGTAATGGGGCCCAGGGTCAGGGAACCCACTAATGATCCAGCAATGGCCGCCACTGCCACTGCTCCGATCGCCGCTGATCCTAAATGAAAATCGCGCTGAAGGAAGGGCAGGGCCACACCAATGATGAAAAAGTCAAACCCATCCAGGGCAATCAACCCAGCGGACAGGCCCAGAGAAACCACATGGGACGGGTAATCTCTGAGGCATCGAGTCGCTGCGTAAACGATCGGGAAGCATCCATCGGTGCGGCAGTCATTTCCGGTGTCCTTCAACATACTACAGGTTGGTCAAAACCAATCTCTCAAAACGGAGACATAAATTGTTAACTGGGTTACTCAATCTGCCTTTTATTGTTAACGATGAAATCTACCTCAGGTTGCATCATGATAGTAATTCTGATCGCTATTATGGGAGAAATACCTCCTCTAAGCGTTAAATGCAGTCTGTGCCGGAGTGAGCCATGCTAAATCCCTGGATCGTCATCGGCGGAATCACATTACTGGTTGCCCTGGGCAGCTTCTTGATTCGACCGCGTGACCTTCCCTGGGCTGCAAAACTCGATCGCCCCGGCTGGCTGTTTTTTGAGCCTGCAATTCCCTTCATCTGGACAGTCATTTTCATTTGTGGAGCCTGGTCTGCCGTTTTGGTTTGGCAAGCAGAACCCGGCAGTCTCAAAACCTGGGCTTTAATGGGATTATATTTGCTGGTTGAAATCATTACGGTGGCGTATATTCCCGCTACGCTGAGATTTCGTAGCCTTAGTGTGGGCACGGGGTTGGGCGGCTTGGGTGTGCTGCTGGGATTCATTCTGACCTTTCTGGTTTGGCCAGTTTCTCAACCTGCGGCTCTACTGCTTTTACCCTATCTGCTCTGGAGTCCGATCGGCACCTACACCACAGGTCGGATGATTGATCTCAATCCAGAGGAAAGTTAACTGCCGTGAAATGGCAATGACATCAGCAATTTTGCATCGCTGAGAGCCTTGATTGATCGTAGATTGCTCGTAGGGTGGGGTGCCCATCAGCCTTAACTCAGCGACATTCCACCGTAACTTTATCCCTCAAGAGCATCCTTTTTGCGTCTTAGGATGACTCAGATCTTGCACCGGATTATCCCACCCGCTCTGCAATAAGTTGCGGGACAATGACTCAAACCCATTGAAATGGGTTGAAAGCCTCCTTTGTTAATGGTTTGAGTCCGTTTAAACGGACTTCAGCGATTAGCCCTGAATTGATTCGAGGGCGAGGGATTGGGAAAGCAGCAAAATGTGAGATTGCCTATTTGGCTTGTCCAGACCATCCATTGATTAAGGGTGGACAATGCCATACTACAATTGTAGTATATCAATAGGTGTTTTTGTAGTATGGTCTGACTTTCATGAACCGCTTCCCGCCTCCAGTGCCATGCTGTATCGATAGCATGATTAACTTCCGCAAAATGTTGTAAAAACCTTGTCAAAGGATACGAAACAATGCCTTACCAACCCTTGCCTCTATCCACTTCTGTTCCAGTTTTGTCCTGGGCTGGCCATGAGTTGGGCCTGAAGAAATGAAAATGGCGAAGAACGTTGCCTCTCTGCCCTTCGTCCACAAACACGTTGCCCTGATGCCGGATGTTCACCTGGGTAAAGGCGCGTTAGTTGGATCTGTCATCGCCACGAAGGAAGCGATCGTCCCCGCAGCGGTTGGGGTGGATATTGGTTGCGGGATGTGTGCAATCAAGACTCCCTATCACGCCGATCGACTTGACGGGAAGCTGAAGCAAATTCGTTTGGATATCGAAAAACAGATTCCGGTGGGATTCAACGAAAATAAGGCGATCGACAAAGAAGTCACCCACTGGCAAAACTGGAACCAGTTTAAAGATTTGCATCCAGGGGTGCAGCATCTGGAGTCGAAAGCTCTGAAACAAATGGGTTCTCTGGGAGGTGGGAATCACTTTATTGAATGCTGCGTTGATGCCGATGATCAGGTCTGGCTCATGCTGCATTCTGGTTCTCGCAACATTGGGAATATGCTGGCCCAACGCCATATTGAAACGGCTAAAAATCTGGCGAAATTGGCTGGATTGAAATTGCCCGATCCAGACTTGGCGCACTTCGTTCAGGGCACACCAGAATTCGCTGCCTACTGGCGAGATCTGCAATGGGCCCAGGATTATGCCCTGTACAACCGGGTGGTGATGATGAATCGGTTCAAGCGGATTGTGGAACAGCATTTGGCTGGAGGTAAGCCCTTCAAGCCCGCGATTCAGGTGAACTGTCACCACAACTATGCGGAACGAGAAGTCCATTTCGATGAGTCAGTTTATGTGACGCGGAAAGGCGCAGTGCGGGCCCAGGAAAATGATTACGGGATCATTCCGGGTTCAATGGGGGCAAAATCCTTCATCGTTAAAGGTAAAGGAAATGCTGCCAGCTATTGCTCTTGCTCCCACGGAGCGGGACGGTTGATGTCTCGTGCCAAAGCCAAGAAAACCTATAGCCTGGACGATCTAATTCAGCAAACCGCAGGGGTGGAGTGCCGCAAGGATGCTGGAGTTCTGGACGAAATTCCAGCTGCCTACAAACCGATCGAACAGGTGATGGATAATCAGTCTGATTTGGTGGAGGTGGTGGCCACCCTGAAGCAAGTGCTGTGCGTTAAGGGCTGAGGTTGTTGATATTACAGCTTTCCATTAGAACAGCAAAAAATTACCGGGATACGCTTGATATTTTCCAGGCGTATCCCTTATGCTATTGCGATGCTGGTTTTTCTGCCGAAGAGGAGCCAGTTCATCCACCCGCTTAAGGTGAGGTCTTGACGCTGATTAGGGAAGTGTCCAGCAACCCTAACCAGCTAACCTGACTCTCTGCAATACCAGAGAGCTAGGCTGTGCTGATTGTAGATCATCGTATCGAAAATCGATCGCCTCGCTGTTTCAGTAAGGAGTCTGGGGGCTGTTCCTGGAACGATTCCCCACACCTTAAGCTTTTCTTCCCTTACATCATCTCAGCGAGGAACTAAATATGTCTTCAGAGTTCAACGAACTGCTGCCCATCGCGCAAGGCGATCGGGTACAAATTTGGATTATCGGCACAAGAGATCAGGTCATTTTCACCATGAACGAGTGCTATGTCAGAAAACTGGCAACCGATCGAGTTCAGTTCACCCCAATCATCCCCGCACCCTTCGCCACCGGAAAATACATGACGGTTCTGGTGCGATAATTCCCATTCCTGAACAATTCCAACACAACACGGGCGATTCACGAATCGCCCCTACATCTCTTGTGGGGTGGGCATCTTGCCCGCCCATTCAACAACCTCTTGTGGGGTGCCCGCCCATTCAACAACCTCTTGTGGGGTGCCCGCCCATTCAACAACCTCTTGTGGGGTGAGCATCTTGCCCGCCCATTCCCCTACCCTTCCTGTAGGATAGGCATCTTGACTACCCCTTCAACCAACCTGGTGAGGATTGATCGGTTTCTCCTGATCATGGGTTGACTTGATCACCTTAGCGGGCACGCCTACAGCAACAGAATGAGGTGGAATACTTTTAGTCACAACGGCTCCAGCCCCAACGATGCTACCCTGTCCGATCGTCACTCCATCTAAAACTCTAACCCCACTCCCCAACCAACAATCATCTTCAATCACAATTCCTTCCCGACTTAAACCATAGGAGCGGTGATTGTTAGCATAAATTCCAGTATGAGCAGCAATCAAACAATTTTTGCCAATGGAAATATGCCCTGGGCCTGCCATACAAACATAGGGACCTAAATAGGCTCCATCTCCAATTTCAATCCGGCAATCTGGGCGGCTGTTCTAATATCTACACCTCGATCGAGGCAAACGTCACGCCCGATGTGAAGCACACTATCAGGGTCATAAATATTAAGCACAACATCACGAAGAATCTTTGATCTATCCCCAATCTCAATGGATTTGGCCCCTAATACATCTACTCCGGATTGGATGTACACTGATTTGCCTAAATGAGCAAAGATGGGGCGATATATTTGCCCCCGTAACAAACAACCCAAAGGACGCGGAATCCATCCGATTAGATTGACTAAGCTTTGTTCTACCAGACGAGACTGGCGAGACAACGTTTTCTCCGGGGCAGGGGCTTCTACGGTATTCATCATTTAATAGTTCCTAATTATTAGATAGCGAAATTTTGGAGAATGAACCCGGTATGGTGAATTGATTACAAATTAAGAAAGACTGGTTTGGGCACTGAAGAATAAAACTTCTTAGAATCAATGGCAAGGTAATCAGCTAAATACAAGCTGTTTAACCCGTTGTTTCTAGTTGATTTACAGAATGGATACAGTCCAGTACTTCTAATTAGGTAACGCTTGCTTTCGGGATATAGTGGAAACTGAGCCAAACCGATATAAAACTACTGAAATCCAATTTTTAATTCGGTAGTTAGAAAGTCAAAGAACTTGTCTAGCTCAAAATAGAAGAACAAACTGGCGATCCCAATGTTTCTTCGATCCTGTTTAGGATAAAACAGGTGAAAGTTCAATTTTGTGCAAGCGTTAAGAGGATGTTTTAAAAGTCCTGCTGTTGGAAGCAAACTGTTTTAGATCTCCCTAAATCCCCCTTAATAAGGAGGACTTTGAGTCCGGTTCCCCCTTTTTAAGGGAGCTAGTAGACCTCGGCAGCAATACGCCCCCCTTTCGTAGTGCAGGCTTCCAGCCTGCGCGGGCAAGATGCCCGCTCTACGGTTGCTCAATTCACGCTCGCTTCTACTAGGAGGATCAATGTGCCTAAAGACAAACAGATAACTTATTCAAGCATCCTGTAGTAATGAGAGAAAAGCGACCCTACCAAACTCATTTCATATCATCAGCTTTCCATGAAATGAATTCCGCTTTCTCGAAATGCCAAAAATGACTAAAAAGCCTATGGTGGTGTTTCACCTACTTCAGCCATAACGTTGAAATTGACCATAGGAGCAAACAAATAAGCACTACCTCGGTCAAGCCACCGTAACTCCTGTGTCCAGTTTTTTCTATAACACTTCATAGCTGTGGGTCAACTGGAGCATTTCAAAACGTTTTTGAACCCTGGCAATCAAGGATTGAACAGAGATCTCTTCGGATCATAACTCGAAACCACTAGCCTGGGGGTAAATTTTATGTGAAGCAACCCAGACTGCACGCGGTAGTTCGTTCCCTGAAAAACAATTTTGATGAAACTTTCAACAAAGCCTGCCCTCTTCCAGATGCAAGACCCGATCGGCCAACTGAGTGAATCTCGCATCGTGGGTTGCCATTAAAACAGTGGACTGGTGCTGGTGAGCCAATTCCTTCAGGTGCTCTACTACGGTAAACCCGTTGCGGCTATCCAGGGCAGAGGTGGGTTCATCAGCAAACAAAATCCGGGGTCGTCCCGCCAACCCACGGGCGATCGCCACCCTCTGCTTCTCACCGCCCGACAAACTGCGGGGTAGCTTGGCTGCCTTACTGGACAGACCCACTTGATCCAGCAATTGTCGAGCTTCGCGGCGAGCCGTCGCACGGGTGAAGCCCTTCATTCTTAACGCCAGTTCTACATTTTCCAGGGTAGTCAATGCTGATAACAGGTTGAGATCCTGAAAAATGAATCCGACCTGCTGAAGGCGCAGTTTGGCTGTATTCCCTTTCGCGCTGTGGAGGATGTCCTGCCCCAGAAGGTAAACCTGCCCCGCAGTGGGAGTCAGAATTCCCGCCAGAATGAATAACAGTGTCGTTTTGCCGACCCCAGACGGCCCCATCAAAAACTGGAGGGTGCCCTGTTCCAACTGCAAATCAACCCCGTTTAGAACCCGAAATGTCTCCCCTCCCGTCTGAAACTCCATCACAATCCCTTGAGCCACGATCGGATAGCGCAGGCGATCGGATGGGTTCAGAACGAGAGATGATTCAGATTGAATTGGGCTTTGCGGATTTACTAGCATGGCTCAACCCGCCCATTTAGATACTGATTTGATGTTGATTTGTTGTAGCCCAAGATCTTAGACAACTAACACAAAACAACCGATCATTAAGGGCAAAATGCCTCTAACTCCAGCTTACAGCGATTTTCACTAAACGAACCTCTCTCCTCAATTCCGCCAACAATTCTCAGCATGAGAATGATTATTACTCAGGCATCTGTTGTCAGACCGTTGTTTAGATCATCGGGCTTAAACGCTTCAAACGGTCATAACCTCAGTACAAGTATTTCAAAATGAAAATTGCTGACCGTAACAATTGTGACTTGATTTGCTCGATCGATTAATGCTACGCTCATCGGCTATAGCTATCTTTTGGGTTGCACAAACCTGGGGGATAGCTGGACGACCTGGAGACGAAATTCTCTAACGGAGGTCAAGCGCGCCTCGCAAGCAAAACGCTTAACCTCCTGACCCAGACTACCGAGGCTAGTCCAGGCTAGGGTGTATGATAACACCCGATACCTGTCGCTTGCCCTGTCTGAACGAGGGCTAGTCTCTGGGGTTTCTTCAAACCCTGGAATAAGGAGATTTACAAACCATGTCCGACAAACTGTTCGGTCTGCCTCCCGCAGGCGATCGGCTGATTTCCCCTGCCCGGCGATCGGTCAAAATCCTGATGATTGGGCAACCCAATGATGTGGAAATCACGATCGCGCGTCTGTATCAGTGTGACTTCTGCCGCGTCGAAGATTGGTCACGTCCCCTACCCTTCTCGCAAATCCAACAGGCTACCACCAAAGAACCCGGAGAGATTATGAGGATTTATGTGCGATCGATGACGCTCTAAGCCAGGGCGCACAGCGGTGCAGCCCCTACCATTTTTATTGCACTCTTGTGGGGTGGGCAGCGTTTCGACTGGGCTCAAGCCGAAGTCTTGCCCGCCCTGTCAGCAAAGTGAAGCGATCGCACCCATGATTCAATCTGCATTCCTGAAGTTATCCTGTTTGTGTTCTCAAGGGCGATCGGATTTTGGGTGATCGTTAAGTAGTGCTTATGTCTTAAGTGCTATATCTTTTGCCTACGTGCTGACCCTGAAGATTTACTGAGGCGATCGGCATAACACCCCTCTACGGCAGCGTACATGTACTATAACGCCATGAGTTCAGCCCGATGGTAACTTTTTCGGATAAAAGCAAATGTAGTTGTGAGTTAAATGAATATGAGCGAGACTGTCTACATTGAAACCAGTATCTTGGGATACCTTACTGCTAGGTCAACCAAAAACCTGATCCTGGCTGCAAATATGGAGATAACCAAAGATTGGTGGGAATTTCGCCGAAACACTTTCATTCTTTACACCTCGGAGGCTGTTCTAGATGAAGTGGCACAGGGGGACGCGGGGATTGCTGCTCAACGACTGGAGATTCTGCGTGATTTTCCCTTGCTGGCATTGAACCAGGCAGTACAAGATTTAGCTGCACAATTTCTCGCTCGAAGTAGCCTTCCTCCAAAGGCAAAGGTAGACGCGATTCACATTGCCGCTGCTACCATACACGGCATGGATTACCTGCTAACCTGGAATTGCAAACATATTGCCAATGCCCAAATCCAGGGAAAGTTGGCGGAGATTAGTCTCGATTTCGGCTATGTGTTGCCTGTTCTCTGCACGCCAAACGAACTGATGGGAGATTAGATTATGTGGAAAGATGAAATTGTTGAAGAAATTCACCAAATCCGCGAAGCATATGCAAAGTCTTTCAATTATGACCTAGATGCAATATTTGAAGATTTACGCAGGAAGGAAGCTGAAAGCGGTAGAGAAGTTGTGAGTTTGTCGCGGAAGCGCGGTCTAACAACACGTTGGAGCGGACGGGCGAGAGATCTTGGTGGCGATGCGGAGAGTGCTAGCCGCCGCTCAACTTAGCCGTTAAGCAGCATCAGCGATCGCATGGGTACAGAATACGGGTTCCAAACGTTTGAAGTGCTGAGACTGGATGTTTGAGTAAGAATTATTCTCATACTGAGAACTGCTGTCTTCATCCTCCCTCCTCCCTCCTCCCTCCTCCCTCCTAAAACCTACCCAATATTGCCTGAAGCGTTCTAACCGGGGCTTCGTAAAAATATCGCTGTTGAAACTGTTCTTCCTGGATCACCTGGAGAAATTGTTCGATCGCCTCATTTTGGGGTGTTGCCATTACTCCCTCGATCGGTTGCCAGGTGATTAAAATCTCGGTATCGGCATCAGTGGTATCCGTCACTTGAAATCCGAGGGACTGTAATGCCTGAAATCCCACCTGAAGCGATCGATCGCCAATGCTGAGTTTATCCTGAAGTTGCATTCGCATTACTGATTTTCCAGTACGGCTGAGATACTTGGCGATTCCAACCAACTCTTGCCACACATCGGTCGGAGCGATGGCGATCGGTGAAGGATAGGCAAGTACCAACGGTTGGTTGGGCTGAATCTGCTGCATCCAGGTTTGTAGATCCCGCCAGCTTCCAGGGCATTGTTTCACCACTAAAGCGTCCTGAGTCGGTACAACCGGATCGACCTGACCCCGGCAATCAATCATCCAATTCCCTGGGGGAGTGATGGGCATTATTCCCGATTCAACCGATCGCAGGGCAATAAGCCGCACTTCATAGCGTTTTTTGTAGGTATTGAAATCCAGTTCCACGATCGCATCACAGGATCCGTCTGGCAATTCATCCCGGTAATGTTCCCACCACACCCCCGGAAATCCTTGAGACACCGACTCATCCCACAGTTCAAACTCGGTTTTGATGTAGCGAACTTTTCGCCCCTTCCAGTCCTGAATATTGCGGTTCCCGGCATTTTTAAACCAGCAATTCTGAATCAGCAACCTGGGAACCGGATTCCCCATGCCATAGGGTTCCAGCAGTTTTAACTCCCGAAACAAATCCTGTCCCAACTCTGCTACCGTTACCGTCAGATCTACCGATCGCATGGCCCCTGGAGCCAGTCCCATCTGGCTCTCCAACTCCCGCAACTGCCGATCGATCGCCTCTGTGAACAGGGACAGGTTCTCCTGGGGTAAGCTCAATCCCATTGCCATCGGATGTCCGCCAAAACGGTGGAGCAGGTGGGACTGTTGGGCCACGAGCTGGTAGAGGTCGATCGGGAAGATGGAGCGGGCGGAACCTTTTAGGAGTGAGGAGTGAGGAGTGAGGAGTGAGGAGTGAGGGGGGAGGGGGGAGGAAGTAAGGGTAGGGGCGATTTGCAAATCGCCCTCGGAGGGAAGGGGGGAGTCGAGGGTGAGGAGGAGGGTAGGGCGACCGTATTCCTGGGCGATCTGTCCGGCGACGAGTCCCAGAATGCCGATCGACCATTGGGGATCGAAGAGGACGATGACGTGGGTGGTGGAGAGATCCTGTTGGTTGAGCTGGGTTTTGACCTGTTGGACGACTTCTCGCTGGAGGGATTTGCGGCGGGCGTTGGCCAGTTCGGTGTCTTCGGCCAGTTTGCGGCAGCGATCGGCATCCTGACTGGTGAGGAGTTCCACACAGAAATGGGCATCGCCATGAATCCGGCTGATGGCGTTGATCCGGGGGCCAATGCCAAAGGAAATGTCGGTGGGTCGATCGCCAGTGCGTTTGCAGAGCTCCAGGAGTTTGGCGATACCGGGACGGGGGGAGGCTTCCGGGTTTGATTCTGTTGTAATACCTGAATGCCCCTTTGGGCTAAGTAACGACAGTCGCTCGTCAGATTAACCAGATCCGCAATCAAGCCGATCGCCACTAAGTCCAATAAGCTTTCCAGGGGACGATCGGGGACATCGGGCAGGGTGGTATAGAGGGCTTCCACCAGCTTGTAGGCGACTGCTACACCGGACAGGTGCGCCAAAGGATGGTCTGAGGGTAAGGCGCGAGGGTTAATGATCGCTGTGACGGGAGGGCGAGTTGGGGATAGGGTGTGGTGATCGGTGATGATCACGTCAATCCCTAACGTCTGGGCGTAGGTCAGCTCTTCCAGGTTGGTGCTGCCCGTGTCGCAGGTGACGATCAGGGAGCAGTTCTGAGCGGACAGGCGATCGAGTCCTGAAATCGATAACCCGTGGGATTCGCTGAGGCGGTTGGGAATAAAGTAGGTCAGATCTGGCTGGGGAAAGAATTGGCCCAGTCCATCCCACAGGACGGCAGTGGACGTGATCCCATCGGCATCAAAATCTCCCCAAATGGCGATCGTTTCTGCGGTCTGGTAAGCCTGAACTAATCTTTTGACTGCCCACTGCATCTCTTCCCCAAATTCAAAGGGGCTGGCGGGTTGATACAGGTCGGGATTCAGAAATCCGGGCAGTTGGTTTACCGCTCGAATGCCTCGCTGCCAGAGGAGTTGCGCCGTATAGGTTCCGATCGTGGTTAGCCCTAAACATTGGCACTGTTGTTGAACTGCCTGCAAGAAAGCCTCAGGCGGTTGGGCGGGCGGATAAATTTGCCATTGTGGTTCAACCATAGGCCGGTTCAGCCAGTGCTTTGGGTTGAGAACAAACTCCCTGCATTACCATTCTGACTCCCCTTGCTGGAGCCAGCGTTACCCCTCGACGACGGGGCACTTCCGGCTGTTGATCGGCTAATTTCAGCTCATAGTTCAGGGCGATCGTTGCCAGTGCCAACTTCAGTTCGTAGAGTGCCAGGGCTTCCCCCATACATCGCCGCACACCATTGCCAAACGGGATAAATTCATAGGGGGAATATTTGCGTTCCAGGAAACGGTCTGGGCGAAATTCCTGGGGGTTTGGATAGAGATCGGCTCGTTGGTGGGTCAGGTACATGCAGCCCATAAACAGCGTTCCCGCATCAAATGAGTAGCCCATCATTTCTACAGGTTCCTGGGCCTTGCGGGGAAAGGTCAGCATGGCTACCGGCGATCGGCGCAGGGTTTCCTGGCAAACTGCGGTGAGGTAGGGCAACTGGGCCAGGGCGATCGGCTCCAGGGTTCCGGCACGGTGCAATTCATCCAGTAGTTTCGCTTTGACCTCCGGTAGACGGTGTATCCAGTACAATCCCCATGCTAATGCTGTTGCCGTAGTTTCGTGCCCAGCCAGCAGCAGCGTCATCAACTCATCGCGCAATTCCTGCTCACTGAGGGATTCACCGTCTTCATCCCGCGCTTCTATCAGCAGGGAAAGCATGTCGGTGCGATCGGGGTCTGGCTTGGCCCGACGATCGCGGATTTCCGCATAGAGCAACTCATCCAACTGATTTCGCAACCGCAAAAACCGCCCCCAGGGACTCCAGGCTCCCCAGTCTTTCTGGAACCCCTGGAAAAACAGCAGTCCAGAGGTCAGCGGCGAACTAAACTGATCGGTCATAGGGATCAGCAGTTCCCGAATCGCATCCGCGCGATCGCCCGTTGACAGCCCAAACACCACCTCAAAGATGACCTGTAGTGAAATCGCCTGGGTCATTTTCCGAGCGGTAAAGGTAGAACCCATCGGCACCTGGGACATTACCTCCTGGGCAATCTGACAGATAGACTCGCCATAGGTACGGAGCCGATCGCCGTGGAACGCAGGCATGACTAACTGACGGCGTTTTTTGTGGTTTGTACCATCCAGCATGATCGATGAGTTGGCCCCAATCATCGGCTCTAAAATGCAATTGGTGTCCCCTGGAGCAGTGAATAACTTGCGATCGTTCGACAAAATGAACTGCATTGCCTGGGGATGGCTGGTCAGAACGACTTCATTACCAAAGCCGACTCCCTGGCTTTTAAAAAAATCAGGATAGCCGTGATGGTTTTTCTCCAGGTAGCCGACGGGATCAAACACCCACTGGAGGCACTGGACAAACACGGGAGTTTTGGGTTCCTCAATTCGTTTCATGGTTCTTCTCGCCGAAGATAGGGTTAGAGCGATCAGGGAACTATAGATACTAGTGTATTCCTATCCCGATGGGCCGCAATTATCCCTACCTGATCATCGCTTCACCAGATCAGACGATCGACTCTGCTGCACCCGTGCCAACAGCTTCCGGCGATAGCCCGTCCAGCGCGGATCGTGGAACAGGGTATAGAAACAGGGAATCAGGAACAGCGTCAGTACAGTAGCCAGGGATAATCCAGAGAAGACCACCACCCCCAACGGCTGCAAGAATTCTGAGCCTTCACCAATACCCAACGCCAGGGGAAACATCCCTAAAACTGTGGTGATTGTCGTCATCAAAATCGGCTGGAGTCGTTCGGGAGCCGCCTTGAGAATGGCCGTCTGGTGATCCACCTGCTCCTGCTGCCGGATTTGATTAGCTAATTCCACCATAATGATGGCGTTGTTGACAACAATTCCTACCAGCAGCACCGCCCCCACCAGCACCGTTGCCCCGATCGCCGTCTGGGTGATAAACAAACCGAGAATTCCGCCTGCCAGCGCGAAAGGAACCGTCACCATAATCACCAGGGGATCGACCAGCGAGTTGTACTGTACCGCCATCACCACGAACACCAGAAAGGCCGCCAACCCGCCCAACACGACGATCGCCGACTGAATCTCCCGATTACTCTCCGCACTGGAACTGGGTAGCACCGTCACCCCCTCCGGCAATTCGATCGCCTCCAACACCTCCTCCACTTCATCCAGAGCCGCCCCCAGACTGGCTCCATCCACCAAATTTCCTGCAATCAAAAACACCTGCCGTTGATTAATCCGCTGAATTTCTCCGGGTGCTTCCCCCGTTTCAATCTGGGCTACATCCCCCAGCCGGACTAAGCGATTGCCATTGGTGAACAGCGGGAGTTGACGCAGTTGAGTCGGACGCTCGATCGTCTGTTCCGGTAAGCGCACCCGGATATCCACCAGGCGATCGCCCCGCTGAAGTTGGGTGGGAACCGACCCTTGAATCGCCGTCTGAACCGTATCGCCAATGTCCTGAGCCGTCAGCCCCAGGGTGGAAGCCCGTTCCCAATCGGGACGAATCTGTACCTCTGGTTGGGGTTGGTCGGCATCGGGACGATATCGGGCTAAACTCGCTTGCTCATCCAGGGCAGACAGCAGTTGGAATCCGGCTCTCCGTAAAGTTTGCTCATCTTGACCTTGCAGGGCTAAATCGATCTCAGCTCCCCGAATCGGCGAGTTGTTCAACACCAGTCCCCGCACCGATTCAGGAATCAGTCGTAATCGAGTCTCAACTAAATTAAGCTGATTCAGTTCACGGCTCATGCGATCGACAAACGAAGTGACGTTGGTTCCCGGTTGGAGGGTAATCGTACTGGAACCGCGCAGGGGATTTTCCGTGGTGTTGCTGCCAAACAGAAAGCCGCCTGCCGTAGAGAAGACATATTCCACCTCCGGCTGTTCCACCAGGAGTTGATCCACGGAATCCATCACCCTGCGGTTTTCTGCCAGCGTGGTTCCCGGCGGAAATTGGGCAAACAGGCGAGCCTGTCCCGTATTAATGCTGGGCAAAATTTCCTGGGGAACCTGATTGACCATCAACAAACTGCCCCCCCCCAGAATCAACACCGCCAGACCAATCACCCAGACTCGTCGCTGAATCACCCTTGCCAGTAATCCGGCATAGTTGCGCCGCAAACCCTCCAGCCGTTGCCGAAACTGTCGCAGTAGCCAGAACTCGCTGACTCCACTCGACCAGCGCACCGCCAGTAAGCGGGAGGTCAACATCGGCACAACCGACAGGGCAACCACCAGGGAGGCCGCAACGGCAAAGCTGATGGTGAGAATTAGTTCGTTAAACAGCAGGGACACAAAACCGCCGATTAACAGGAAGGGCAGAACCGCCACCAGGTTAGTTGTCGTAGAGGCAACGAGGGCTGATTCGAGTTCCTGGCTGCTTTGTTCAGCGGTTTGAAGGAGAGAGGCGGGAAATTCGGTAGGGGCGATTCGCGTTCGCATAGCGTCTCCGAAGGAGTTATCGCCCCTACGAGAGGTCGAATGGGAGTGGTTGCCATTGTTACCGTTCATCCCATTACCGTTTGTGCCATTACCGTTCGTCCCGTTGCCGTTCGTTCCGCCGTTTGTGCCATTCCCATTGCTAAGGCGATCGGTTTGGACTCCCATCACAATACTTTCCAGCATCACGATCGAGTTATCCACCACAATCCCCACACCCAGAGCTAATCCACCCAGACTAAAGACGTTGAGCGACAAGCCGAATACTCCCATCAGAAGAATAGCAATCAGAATGGCTAGAGGAATGGAAATGACAATAATTAAAGTCTGACGCAGCGAACCGAGAAAGAGAAGAACTGCGATCGCCGCTAATCCAGCTCCCATCAGCCCCGCCGTTGCCACGTTAGCAATGGAACTTTGGATAAACCGCGATTCATCCAACGTCGGAATTAGGGTGATTTCCTGGGGAACATTGCCCGCACGTCTCAGTTCTTCAATGCGACGCTTCACCCCTTCCACCACCTCGATCGTATTGGCATCGGGTTGTTTCTGCACGCTGACTTTCACCGCAGGTTCGCCATTTAAGGACACAAACACCTGCTCCTCTTCCGTGCCGTCCACCACCTGGGCAAAGTCCCGCAGATACACCCGCTGTGGATTCGTTGCCCCAGCCGTTCCCTGATTGCTATTCACCTCAAAGGACAGATTACGAATCTCATCGGCGGACTGGAAGCGTCCCACGGTGCGGGTCAGGGACTCGGAATCACTGCCCCGAATCCGTCCCCCCGACACATCCACATTGCGATCGCGCAGTTCATTTAAAACATCGGTCAGTCCCACGCCCAGGGCTTGCAGGCGGTTCAGATCCAGATTCACCTGAACTTCCTCCTGGACTCCCCCCGATACATCCACACTGGCAACTCCAGAAACGACTAAGAGTTCCCGCGCCAGTTCCTCATCGGCAAACACCCGCAGGTCTACTCCTCGTAGGGCTGGAGAGGTCAGAGCAAACTCATATACCGGAAGCTGCGACGGGTCAAACTTGAATAGTCTCGGTTGTTCGATCGTGCTGGGTAAATTGCCTCTGGCTCGGTTCAGCGTTGCCGTTGCATCGTTTAGAGCCTGATCCACATCTCCGCCCGGACGGAAGAATAGGTCAATGCTGATTTGCCCTTCTCGCGTTTGGGAATAGATTTGCTCCACGCCATCGGTGGCCGCCAGGGCCTGTTCCAATGGCCGGGTCACTTCATCCACCGCCACCTCCGGGGAGACTCCCGGTGCATCCACCCGTACTCCTATTCGGGGATAGGTGATGGAGGGTAGGAGATCAACGGGTAGGCGCGACAGAAAAAAGACACCCAGCACAATGGCGGTTAGAGTCAGCATCAGGGTGCCAATGTGCCGACGGATTGCGATCGAACTGACACTTACTCTGGAGGAGGTCATAGGAAGTAGGAAGAGGGAAGAGGGAAATAGGAGTCGGGAGTCGGGAGTCAGGGGTCAGGGGTCAGAAGACAAAATGCTGGTGCGAATGGGTTCTCCGTCTTCCAGGGGTCTACCACTCCGGGCGATGTAGGTTTCACCTGGTTCTAAGCCCGATCGAATTTCGACACGACCGTTGGAACGATCGCCCACCTGTACCGATCGGGCCACTGCAATGGTTTCCTCGCCGTTTTGCTCCAGGACGAACAGGGTGGAGTTTTGCTCGCCTGCGGCAGGTTGTGAACGATCGCCTGCGGCTCTGAGGGCAGATTCGGGGATGACGATTCGGGCTGCCTGATCGGATTGAAATTGCACTCTGGCTAATAACCCGCTTCCCAGTTGCGCGCCAGGGTTGGGTAGGGTAATTTCGACGGGAATTAGACGGGCAGTCGGATCGGCAGCTGGGGAAATCCGCGTCACCTGACCGCGAAATTCTTGATTGGGGAAGGCATCAAACTGGACTTGCACCAACTGTCCGGCTCGCACGGCCGATCGCTCCAGTTCCGATACCTGAACGATCACTTTCACCTCGCTAAAATCCCCCAGCTTCAGGACTTCATCCCCTGGCTGCACCAGGTTTCCCGGTTCCGAGGTGCGCTCCAGTACCACACCGTTGATGGGGGAGATTAAGGCACTAAAATCTCGTCGTTCCAGTCCTTCAGAAACGGCGGCCTGCTGGGCTGAAACCCGTCGCTGGGCTGCCGTTACGGACTGCTGGCGGGTTCGCACTCGTTCTTCCGCCGATCGCAGGATCTGTTCCGCCGATCGCACGGCCGTTTGGGCTTGTTCGGTTTCCTGTTCCGTTACGGCCCCCTCATCCAACAATCGCTGTAATCGATCGGCATCGGCTTGAGCCTGTTCTAACCGAACTCGCGCTTCTTCCACCTGGGCCTGGGCATCGCTGACTTCCGCCTCCGCTCTGGCCACCTCAGACTCCAGGGCCGCTAATTCTGATTCCGATTGACTCAGCAAAATCGTCAGCAGCCGATCGTCTAATTGTCCCAATACCTCACCCTGACTGACCGGATCGCCCACATCTACGTTCAGGTTGATTAAGCGTCCTTCTGCCTGGGAACGCAAAGCCACCGATCGCACGGGTTCGGTGGTTCCGGTATAGCTCAATGGTTCATCCAGGGAACCCGTTTCAGCCACCGCAGTTTCCACGGCAACGGCTCCTCCACCCCGTTCTCCACTGGTACTCTGGGATTGAGCCTGTACTTCTCGATCGGGTAACAGGGCACAACCCGTTGTGGTGATGAATCCCACCGTAGCTAACCCAGCCATGACTACTGAAAATCCACGATCGGATCTCCGCCAGGGGAAGCGGAAATGCGGCAATCGCCAGCGTGAAATCTGAAAATCTGGTTTAAGCATTAACTTTTGTTAAGCTGCCTTCAGCTTAGTATTAACAGGACTTCGGGTAGAAAGCAAATCACACTTAGGGTAGAGTTTCTAAAGTCTTGCTTAAATTTTAAGGGTCATTGCAAAAAATGCACTAGCAAACAGTGAGCTAACCACGGGTGATGATCGAACTCCGGCATTTACGTTACTTTATCGCTGTGGCTGAAGAATTGCACTTTGGGCGAGCCGCGGAAAAGCTGCATATGGCTCAACCGCCCCTGAGTCAGCAGATTCGGCAGTTGGAGAATGAGTTGGGCTTTCAACTGTTCTATCGCACGAAGCGGAGTGTGGCGCTGACGGAAGCGGGGCAGGTATTTTTAGGAGAATGTCAGCGGATTTTTCGCCAGTTGGAGCAGGCGATTCAGACTGGACGACAGGTAAGCCGGGGAGAAGTGGGGCAGTTGGTGATTGGGTTTGTCAGTTCCGCCACCTACAATGTGCTGCCGGAAATCCTGCGATCGTTTCGTCTGGACGTTCCCGATGTGCGGCTGGAACTCCATGAGTTGACCACCGATCAGCAGGTGCAGTGGCTCCTGGAGGGACGGATGGATGTAGGATTTATTCGTCCGCCGGTGGATGAGTCGCGGTTGAGCCTGCTCCCGGTGATTCAGGAACCCCTGGTCGTTGCCCTGTCAGAGTTCCATCCTCTGGCAAACCAGGACACCGTTTCCCTATCCAGCCTGCTGCATCAACCGTTCGTCCTGTTTCCCCGCCCCTTGCGCCTGGATTGTACGACCAGATCATCAGCCTCTGTCATCAGGGTGGATTCAGCCCCAATGTGGTGCAGGAAGCCATTCAGATGCAAACGATCGTCAGTCTGGTGGCGGCGGAAATGGGCATTGCCATCGTCCCTGTGTCTCTGCAAAACCTCCAGCGGACGGGTGTAGTCTACAAACCCTTGCAGGAACCAACCCCCCAGGCGGCGATCGCCTTAGTTTGGCGACAGGAAGATACCTCGCCAACGGTGAATCGATTTCTGGCGATCGTGCAGGAGTTAGTGGAGGAGTAAGGGAGGACTGAGGGAGGAACAGTCTGGCGATCGACTGAGTGGACTGCCAAGAAAAGTGGGGGGATGGGAGCTATTTCGGTTGCCAGGGGAGCCAATCTTCATCCAGGGCTTGTTCCAGGGTAAACTCAGGCTCCTGGGGAATGAAAGCGGGTAACTCGATCGCCCGAAGCAGATTTTTTCTGGCTTTTTGATAGGAAGACAAAAACGTCTCGCTTAAAAACGGCTGGAGGCTAGGGCTATCTTTAAGAATCAACTCAATTTCTGAACGAAAATTATTAATTTCCAAGATCCAGCCTCTGAAACAGCGTTCCCGCTCAGATTCCCAGTATTTAAGCTTGAGAAGATGCTCACAGAGTCGTAGCAGATAACTTGATATCGCCCGCCTGTCGCTTTTACCCAAACTTTCGATCTCCTCAATTAAATTTTCCAGGTCAAGATTGTTGAAATCCTTTTCCCGTAGCTGCGCCACCGTTTGTTCTAGCCAAAGTTGGTAATCAGTGTCATACAACGAGGCTGATTTTAGGTTAACTTCTGACTGCATGATCAATCCTCCTTGGATTGGCGATCGCCCCACTCACAAGAAATATACGCCCACCTTGAATCTATTCTGGTTGCCAGGGAAGCCAATCTTCATCCAGGGCTTGTTCCAGGGTAAACTCAGGCTCCTGGGGAATCAAATGGGCATCCAACTCACTCGCAGCGAGGAAGAGCTTTCTACCATTTTTGTATTGTTTAGTGAAAACATCTGGCAAAAATGACTTCAAGCTGGGACTCGCTTCCAACTCTTCCTGAATTTGGAGTCTGAAGTTAATGATTTCCCGTTTCCATCCTCGCAAGCACATCTCTCGTTCCGATTCCCAGTATTGGATCTTGAGCAAATGTTCACACAATCGCATGAGGTAGCTGGAAACTGCATGTTTTTGGCTCCTTCCCAAACTTTCGATCTCCTCAATTAAATTTTCCAGGTCAAGGTTGCTGAAATCCTGGGCTTTCAACTGGGCAACGGTTTGATTGAGCCAGAGTTGATAGTCTGTGTCATATAATGCGACGGATTGGGGTTTGACTTCAGGTTGCATGATGGGATGCCTCTAATCGGGATCTCCTAAACTCTATTGAAATATCGCTATTGCAATATCGCTACACTCATCGAAAAAACTGTGCCTGTGCCACGCTTCAACTGCTATGTCAATTCAGTTTACTAACGTCAATTCAGTTTGGGCATCCATTCTAGTAGAAACCCTGTATCGCTTAGGGTTAACCACCGCGATCGTCTGCCCTGGTTCCCGTTCTGCTCCGTTGACCATTGCCTTGGCCCAACATCCTCAGATTGAAGCAATTCCGGTTTTAGATGAGCGATCGGCCGCATTTTTTGCCCTGGGAATGGCCCGTCAAACTCATCGGCCTGTGGCTTTGATCTGTACCTCTGGAACGGCAGGTGCGAACTTTTACCCGGCTGTGATTGAAGCGAAGGAAAGCGGTGTGCCCTTGCTGGTGCTGACGGCCGATCGTCCTCCAGAGTTGCGGGCCTGTAATGCAGGGCAGGCGATCGATCAGCAAAAGCTCTATGGTTCCTATGTCAATCATTACAGCGAACTAGCTCTGCCCGATCTTGCGCCAGATTTACTAGGCTACCTGCGCCAAACGGTGATTCAAGCCTGGGAACGATCGCTCTATCCAACTCCGGGCTGTGTGCATCTCAATATTCCATTCCGTGAACCCTTAGCCCCCATTCCCCAGGCAGAAGCTCAGGCATTGGGCGATCGGTTTGATGAGTCAGAATTTTTTGCAGCGATCGAAGATGGGTTGACCCAGGAACGGGCTGAGTGGCAGGAAACGGCAAAGCTTCAGGCTCTGGTGTCTCAAGTGGAACAATCCGATCGCGGGATTGTGATTGCGGGAGTGGCTCAATCTGGATCGCCGCAAGCCTACTGTCAGGCGATCGCCCATCTGGCCAAATCCTTGGGAGTGCCAGTCTTGGCGGAGGGACTGTCTCCGGTGCGGAACTATGCCAATCTTAATCCCTACTTGATTTCCACCTATGACTTAATTTTGCGCAATGAAGGCTGGGCGGAATCCCTCGCACCGGATTGGGTGATTCGAGTCGGGGAAATGCCCACCAGTAAAGAGCTACGGCAATGGTTGAGCCGAACGCTGCCCCGACAGTGGGTCATTGATCCGGGCGATCGCAACCTGGATCCGCTCCACGGTAAAACGATCCACCTGCGGCGATCGGTGATGCAACTGGCCGAGGATCTATCGCTTCAGGTGCAAACTCCCAGCCCCTATCTCACCCACTGGTGTGATGCAGAAGCTCACGTCCGTCAGGCGATCGACCCGACCTTTCAGGAGCTAGAATCCCTGGTGGAAAGTAAAGTGGCGTGGTTACTTTCCCAGCATCTACCCACCGGAACCCCCCTGTGGATTGCCAACAGTACCCCAGTGCGGGATGTGGAATGGTTCTGGAAACCTGGAAATACGCAGGTGCAACCGTTTTTTAATCGGGGAGCCAACGGGATTGATGGGACGCTCTCCAGCGCATTAGGCATGGCTCACTATCGTAGTGGCGTATTGCTCACCGGGGATCTGGCTCTGCTGCACGATACCAACGGTTTTTTGCTGCGCCCTCAGTTTCAGGGCCATCTGACCATTGTTTTAATCAACAACAACGGCGGCGGGATTTTTGAGCTATTGCCCATCGCTCAGTTCGAGCCCCCCTTTGAAGAATTTTTTGCCACTCCCCAGGCGATCGACTTTGCCCAACTCTGTGCCACCTACGGCGTGACCCACGAAGAAATTCAGTCCTGGAAACAGTTGATCCAACGGCTGAACCCGCTTCCGACCAATGGCATTCGGGTTCTGGAAGTTCGGTGCGATCGCAAGGCCGATGCGGGGTGGCGCAAAACCGCTTTGAAGCAATTTGCCCAGAATTCAATCCAGAATATTAATTCAGGATATTAATCCATTGCCGATCCCCTGGCTCAACTCGCTGCCGCAAATTTTTCTTCATCCTTTACAAAAAGCACCACCAGCAACCTGCACTGTCCTCTACCATTGCAGCTAGAAAATAATTATCACCATTTAGTCAATCAAGTTACCGTATTTTCCAATTTAGATGGCATAATAATTAAGTTCCTTCTAAAGAACTTAAAACCGATCGACAAATCGTACTTAAGGTAAAGATCCCAATTGTTCAGACCCATAGAGGCGACTTGCTCTGCACACCCAGGTGGATTCGTTGCTGTGACTATCCGCTTGCGGTTCTAATGATTGACTTTCCAGTGGATACTATTGCCGTGGAACTCTCAGCCCGAATTGAGTATGCCCTGCTTGCCCTCCTGGAAATGGCAAGCCGTCCCGATCGCAGAGAACCAATCAAAATCAACGAAATCACTGCGAATCAACCGATTCCTGACCGCTACCTGGAACAGATCCTCACCAGTTTGCGGCGCGGTGGCATTGTCCAGAGCCAGCGAGGAGCCAGGGGTGGCTATATCCTGACGCGGGAACCCTGGCAAATTACCCTGCTGGAAGTGGTCAGTTCCATTGAAGGCGATCGCAAGGAGAAAGGCTCGAATTCCAGCATTGAGCGAGATTTGGTCAATGAAGTCTGGCAACAGGCGGATGATGCCTTTAAAGCTATCCTCAGTCGGTACACGCTGGAGGATCTTTGTCAGCGACGCAATGACCAACTGCAAGTCAACCCGATGTACCACATTTAGAACGGGTTAAGAATCGGCTTTTGTCCGGGAGATTGGTCTATAAGTTTTGCATTGGAACATGGGAAACCCAAACGAAACTCAGAAGAAAAGGAAAACTGTGATGAAAATTGCCAATGATATTACAGAGCTGATTGGACACACGCCCCTGGTTCGGCTCAACCGCATTCCCCAGGCAGAAGGTAGCGTCGCGCAAATTGTGGTGAAGCTGGAAAGTATGAATCCGGCGGCTTCGGTGAAAGATCGGATTGGGGTCAGCATGGTGCTGGAAGCAGAACGGACAGGGCAAATTCAACCGGGAAAAACCATCCTGGTGGAGCCAACGTCGGGGAACACGGGAATCGCTCTGGCAATGGTGGCTGCGGCACGGGGCTATCGGCTGATTTTGACCATGCCCGATACGATGAGTTTGGAACGGCGGGCCATGCTGAAGGGGTACGGGGCAGAACTGGAACTCACCCCTGGCATGGAAGGGATGCGGGGAGCAATCCGGCGGGCGGAAGAGATTGCAGCCAAAGCACCCCATGCCTTGATGCTGCAACAGTTTAGCAATCCGGCTAATCCGAAAATTCACCGGGAAACGACGGCTGAGGAGATCTGGCAGGACACCGATGGCCAGGTGGATATTTTGATTTCAGGAGTCGGAACGGGGGGAACCCTGACGGGTGTAGCAGAGGTTTTAAAGTCCCGCAAACCCTCGTTTCAGGCGATCGCCGTTGAACCCGCTAGCAGTCCGATTCTCTCTGGCGGACAACCCGGATCCCACAAGATTCAGGGGATTGGAGCCGGATTTGTACCGAAGGTGCTGCGGACAGACTTGATTGATGAAGTGGTGCAGGTCACGGATGAAGAAGCGATCGCCTTTGGACGACGGTTAGCCAGGGAAGAGGGGTTACTCTCTGGAATTTCCTCTGGGGCAGCATTGGCAGCAGCGATTCGAGTTGGTCAACGACCGGAGAACGAAGGGAAGCTAATTGTCATGGTGCAGCCCAGCTTTGGCGAACGCTACCTCAGTACGCCCTTGTTTAAGGATCTGGAAACACCGGAGCCAGCCTTGGCGCGGTAAACCATCCAATTAACAGCGGGAACGATCGCAGTCTAAATGTCTTTAGAACAGTTGCGGATTTTTTGCGGTGGTAGGGCATCAACCCTTTACCCGTGCGGCTGAAGAACTGTATATCACTCAACCTGCTGTCAGTGCGGCGATCCAGAGTTTAGAAAGAGTTTGGAAAAGGAATACAGCATCAAGCTATTCCATCGGGTGGGTCGTCGCATTGAAATCACTTTTGATGTCTGTAATTGCAACCTTTGCCCCTTCTTTAGCCAACAGTGTGCAAGTGGCTTTACCAATACCAACTGCACCACCCGTAACAATCACGATTTTATTCTTAACTCGATTCATGACAATCATCCGTTATTTATGTACATAACTAATGCTGCTGCATACAGTTTGTTTTTCTTAAATGCTTGAACTAACGACTGTAAGTCTCATCCGTCTTTAGCATGATTTGAGTAAGGGCTTTCTTGCGGTCTCAAGAAGCTTAAAGGGTGTTTTGCGAACCAATCTCTCTACAAAGTTTCATCAAAAAGTATTGGGATACGCTTGATCTTCTCCCGGCATATCCCTTATGCTATTGCGATGCTGGTTGTTTCGACGAGAAGGAGCCAGTGAACCCATCCGGCTTAAGGTGAGGTCTGCGCTGATTAGGGAAGCTAGCAACAACCCTAACCAGCTAACCTGACTCTCTGGTACAAGCAGAGAGCTAGGCTGTGCTGATTGTAGATCATGTATCGACAATCGATCGCCTCGCTGTTTCAGTAAGGAGTCTGGGGGGCTGTTCCTGGAACGATTCCCCACGCCTTAAGCTTTTCTTCCCTTACGCCATTTACAGCGAGGAACTAAATATGTCTTCAGAGTTCAATGAACTGCTGCCCGTCGCTCAAGACGATCGGGCCCAACTTTGGATTATCGGCACCCGCGATCAGGTGATTTTCACCATGAATGAGCTTTACGTCCGACGAGTCGCAACCGATCGGGTTCAGTTTACCCCCATCATTCCGGCTCCCTTTGCGGCTGGAAAGTACATGACGGTGTTGGTGCGTTAGTGCAAGGAGGGAAAAACCTAAAAGATAGGTGAGGCATGAAAATCAAATAACCGGAAACTCCTGTGGGGCGGGCAGCGTTTCGTCTAAGCTCAAGCCGAAGCCTTGCCTGCCCAGATTCAGAACGGTTAATAAACAGACTAAAGTTCAAGGCTCTGTTGAGATGAATGCCAAAAGCGCACAATACTGATAAGCTTCTTGTCTTCGTCAACTCTGTAAACAATTCGATATGGCTTCAGAATCAGTTGCCGAATATTGGGATTGTCGAACTCAGGCACTTTCTGCCCCCTAAACGGGAACTGACTCAACTCCTTAGTCTTTGCAAGCAGACTTTGCCCTACCTTCCTTGCAGAATTTGGATTGTCCAAAGCAATATATCGGACAATTGATTCCAGATCTCCAACCGCTTTTGGAGAAAATATTATGGTGTAGTCCACGCTTCTATCATGCCCTCAACCGCCTCGACGGACACCCCTTGTCCCTGATCAATCTCATCCAAGCCCTCTTTAACCGCAGCGATGAACTCGATTTCCTGAAGAATTTCACGGAGCGTTACTTCGGAGGGCAAACGGTTCAGAAGTTCAATGACTGCTTCTTTATCACTCATTGCAATTCACGGTCTTGGTGGATGGATAGTCCAAATTTTAGCGCACTTCTCGTATAGCTTGCAGAAGTAACCCGATCGCCTTCAGTCCGTGTATCACAATTTTTGTATCATTCTCTGTCGGCTTCGATTTTCCGATCGCCCGCAGATCGATCGCGGGCTACCTGAACAAGTCTGAGCAATCAGACTGAGGCAGGGTTTCAGTCCATTTGAATGGACTTGATTTTATAGCCCGCCATTCATTCGCGGGTGGTGTGGCGGGTCAGCCAACACAGTGAAATTTACAGATCGCTACAAGTTATTTGATCCGTGATCCCTGTGGTCTGGCTCACATCAGGCTACTGGCGTTACAGATTCATAAAGCTCTTTCCCTGCTTCTCCCTCAAACCATTCATCTTCGTTTACTTCCTCAATCCATTCCGCCAAGGCTTCATCCTCCAGCCATTCCATTAACGCTTCAGGGGTAGTGTTAAGTAAATTCGCCAAGGTAAAGACTGAAACCTTTGGCTGGGCATCAAAAAACAAGACCCCAGGAATCTGCTCGCGCTGGATAAATTGCAGCAGTAATTCAGGTTCAGTTCCTAAAAGCGATGCGGAGGTTGTTAAATCCAGTGTCAGACGAGGCATGGGAAGGGTTTGGGTATGGATATGCTTAAAAACTATTGTAGTTGATGCTTAGAGGGAAGGAGGAAGAGAGAAGAGGGAAGAGGGAAAGAAGAATGAACCCGATCGCCTTCAGTCCGTCTGTCACAATTTTTGTGTCATTTCCCTGTCAGCTTCGATTTTCCGATCGCCACAGATCAATCGCAGGCTACCTGAACCAGTCTGATCAATCAGGCTGAGAGGGAGTTTGAGTCCATTTCAATGGACTTGCTTTCATAGCCCGCCATTCATTCGCGGGTGGTGTGGCGGGTCAACAGGCACAGTAAAATTTACAGTTCCTCCGATCGCCCATTCACTTCTCCATTCCAAATCCGATCGCTGTTCGTTCTTTAGAAGATGTTTTAAAAGTCCTGCTGTTGGTAGCAAAACGGTTTGGATCCCCCTAAATCCCCCTTAATAAGGGGGACTTTGAGTTCGGTTCCCCCCTTTTTAAGGGGGGTTAGGGGGGATCTAAGGTGCCCAAAAGCACAACAGAAAACTTTTCAAACACCCTCTTATTCTAAAACCGATCGCCCATTCACTTCTGGATTCCAGACTCGATCGCCTAATTATCCTTCTTTTTTCTTTTCTTCCGACCTCCCTCTTCAATCTTCACACTTTCAAAGCGTTTCCATTAAGTCAACTTCCGAAGAAGTTTTGAGAGGCAAACCCTGTAACAGGTGCCAAGAACGGAGTGTTTCCATTAAGTCAACTTCCGAAGAAGTTTTGAGGTTCCTTCACTCGTTGACGTGATGCTTAGCCTTCTGGGGTTTCCATTAAGTCAACTTCCGAAGAAGTTTTGAGAAGTGGTCGATTTTGCAAACGAGAACAACATCACGTTTCCATTAATTCGACTTCCGAAGAAGTCCGCGACTTGAACGAAATAAAAAAATCACAGCGCAGAGAAAGCAACAACGGGTTTCCATTAATTCGACTTCCGAAGAAGTCCGCGACAGTGGTAGCACTCAGTTATCATCCAGGAGTATTGGTAACGTTTCCATTAATTCGACTTCCGAAGAAGTCCGCGACCCTAGTAGAGAACGCGGCAAGTTTCGCCAATGGTAATACGTTTCCATTAATTCGACTTCCGAAGAAGTCCGCGACGTGATCAGTTCCTTAGGGAGAGTTAACCCTTTATTGCGTTTCCATTAATTCGACTTCCGAAGAAGTCCGCGACTCAAGCGTGACCCATCGGGCGGAACCATCCTGCTCAGTTTCCATTAATTCGACTTCCGAAGAAGTCCGCGACAGAGGTAAACGTAACCGACCAAGAGGCACAGTATGGACTTGTTTCCATTAATTCGACTTCCGAAGAAGTCCGCGACTTCATCAATGGACAGGAACAAATGCACGAGCAACAGTGTTTCCATTAATTCGACTTCCGAAGAAGTCCGCGACTTGTTTGTAGAGATTCCAGAGAACAGTCAAGGTAGATTGTTTCCATTAATTCGACTTCCGAAGAAGTCCGCGACTTGTTGTTCCTAGAATTTCTCAGGGAGAACGCACATAAAGTTTCCATTAATTCGACTTCCGAAGAAGTCCGCGACTGGCATCGTCAAACAGTTGACCCGAACGCTCGTACTCATGTTTCCATTAATTCGACTTCCGAAGAAGTCCGCGACAGGTGATTGAGTACGGTGTTCGTTCGTCCGGTGCTGGGTTTCCATTAATTCGACTTCCGAAGAAGTCCGCGACACAGGCAAGGACAAAGCTCTTAGCCGCGCTGAACGTGCCGTTTCCATTAATTCGACTTCCGAAGAAGTCCGCGACTTGGGGTTGTCAACACCTGCCGCCGATACTTTGTCACGAAGTTTCCATTAATTCGACTTCCGAAGAAGTCCGCGACCCTGTATCTATACAATCTTGCATTACAGGGTTAGAGGAGGTTTCCATTAATTCGACTTCCGAAGAAGTCCGCGACGAATCGCTGTATGAGTTGGCGATCGAGTTATTTGTTGAGTTTCCATTAATTCGACTTCCGAAGAAGTCCGCGACGAGTTTATCGGGCGGAAATGTAGGCAAGTCGTGTGTTTTGGCTGGTTTCCATTAATTCGACTTCCGAAGAAGTCCGCGACCGAGGTACACATTGGGAAGATATGGGATATTACCGGTTTCCATTAATTCGACTTCCGAAGAAGTCCGCGACGGCTTCTATGGACGATTGGGCGGACTGGATGAACCGCAGGTTTCCATTAATTCGACTTCCGAAGAAGTCCGCGACTCAAGACCTACGGCTCTGGTGTGCTGGGCACTAACCGAGTTTCCATTAATTCGACTTCCGAAGAAGTCCGCGACTCTTCCGTAATGACCCTAATGCGGATCTATACGTTATTGATGTGTTTCCATTAATTCGACTTCCGAAGAAGTCCGCGACAAGGGGCGAAGAAGTACGGTGAGTACAACTACCTACTCGTTTCCATTAATTCGACTTCCGAAGAAGTCCGCGACCAATCAGTTCTAACCTGGATGTTATGTGTGATTGGGGTTTCCATTAATTCGACTTCCGAAGAAGTCCGCGACTGAGGTTGAAGCCGTCCGGCAAACCCATTGCGCGAATCAGTTTCCATTAATTCGACTTCCGAAGAAGTCCGCGACCCCTTCATCACTCCAGTAACCGATGCATGGTGTCATGCTGTTTCCATTAATTCGACTTCCGAAGAAGTCCGCGACAGAGAAGATGCCCTACTGTGGGCGCAACGTCAACACATAATGTTTCCATTAATTCGACTTCCGAAGAAGTCCGCGACGAACTATTACCCAACGGACACCCTCCAGCCAAGTACTGTTTCCATTAATTCGACTTCCGAAGAAGTCCGCGACGGAACCATACAATCATGCCAGCTATAAATAACCCCTTGGTTTCCATTAATTCGACTTCCGAAGAAGTCCGCGACTTCTAGGGGATATCCTGACCGAGACTATGCAAGAACTCAGTTTCCATTAATTCGACTTCCGAAGAAGTCCGCGACGCTTCAGCCAAGGAGCTGTACTTGGCGCAGCAGATCTCGTTTCCATTAATTCGACTTCCGAAGAAGTCCGCGACAGTTGGGGTCGATGTTGTATGAGGAAGTTGAGGAAGGAGCGTTTCCATTAATTCGACTTCCGAAGAAGTCCGCGACCCTCAAATCAGTGTTTTGTATGATGTCCGCCCCCAGGTCGGTTTCCATTAATTCGACTTCCGAAGAAGTCCGCGACTAGAAGGCATGGTTTTTACGTTTGTATAAGTTGAGTTGATAGTGGTTTCCATTAATTCGACTTCCGAAGAAGTCCGCGACTTTATCTAGGGAAGATACCTGGACAGAAAACACTTTTGTTAGTGTGTGTTTCCATTAATTCGACTTCCGAAGAAGTCCGCGACCCGGACTATATACGCACGCGCTTCCCCCCGTCGCCGCTTCACAGTTTCCATTAATTCGACTTCCGAAGAAGTCCGCGACTCAGCATCCTGATGGGGCGCACAACCCAAACAACTGGAGTTTCCATTAATTCGACTTCCGAAGAAGTCCGCGACAAGTGTGGTGAGCCAAAGGTGGGCGTGATCAGTATGGTTTCCATTAATTCGACTTCCGAAGAAGTCCGCGACAACAAATCCCCGCATTGTTTGACGTTGAGTCTGATTTGTTTCCATTAATTCGACTTCCGAAGAAGTCCGCGACGATGGTCTAGATGTCAAAGTGTTTCGACTACTCAAAAGTTTCCATTAATTCGACTTCCGAAGAAGTCCGCGACATCCTCATGTCAAGCACTACTGATCCTCTCATCCCAGTTTCCATTAATTCGACTTCCGAAGAAGTCCGCGACCCCTGGCTCCAGGAGCCTGGCCACCCCTACATTCTAGACCCGGTTTGCGAGGCTCATTTATCCATTCGCAATAAGCCCGGTTTTTTTCCAACAAGCCCACCCCCCGATCGCCCAAAACCCTTGATTCATCAGGCATCGAGGCTCCCGACGAAACAATCAGCCTTTCAGCCATTTTGCTTGAGCCTCGCAAAGCGATCGACTTTTCCCGGTCTAACCCTCGATCCGTTCCTTCCCAAACCATCTGCTTCCTGGCTCCCCTCATCCTCACAGGTGCGATCGGTTAGTACTGCGATCGACTGGGATTGCGATCGGCACTCGCAACAAAGGCTCCGTTTGCCGCATGACCTAAAAGCGTTACCTGATTGTTCGCAGGTAGTACATATACAGACTCAAACTTTGGATCATTCAAATAACCGACAATGCCACGTACATATACTACCAAAACTGCATAATTCGGCAATATTTTTCGCAATTCATCAATTTGCTGTTTAACTTGTTTTTCGCTCTCATCAACTAACCAACCTTTTTCTGTTAGCTTGACGACACGCTCCCCCTGATCATTTTCCCAGTTTTGGGCATCAAAAATCACCACATCAGATGCGGTTTCAGAACGCCTTACTTCCCTGAGTCGGCTACAAAATGATACCTGACGAAACCCACGATTTCTGACCAGAAAAAATTCAGGTGGTTCCTGACTGCCATTCGGCAAATAGTAGTCCACCAGCGTTTGCCCAATCACCCGCTCCGTCCGCAAACTCAGCTCCCAGAAGCGAAACTCCTCCTGAATTTTCGCTTGAATATGGCGATCGAGTTCCTCCCTCACCATAGTGCTGGCCACCACCTTCGCATCCTCAAGATTATTCTTAAAAAACCAAACCAACAGCGCACCAATAATCCCTAGAAAACCTAGAAAAGCACTGTTCATTCTGAGGATAAACTCTAGCTGTCGGGCCAACACCTCCGAATCAATCTGTCCCACTTGATTAGACGCTGGAGTTAATCTTACCGAAACAATAATGACCGCCACAGAAGCAAAAATGACCAAACCAAGCGTAAACCACTTCAGCCAATCAGGAATCGTTGCTTGATTCTTTGTACGCATAGAAAAAACCTATTAAATCAACTATTTTGTCAACATTTTGCTAAGGAACGCGAATCAAATGACCTGACCTTCTTGTGGGGTGGGCATCCTGCCCGCCCAGTCAACCAGTTGGCGAATGACCTGACACTCTTGTGGGGTGGGCATCCTGCCCGCCCAGTCAACCAGTTGGCATGATTGCCCAGATGACTTCATCCACAATCCCCAATCTCAAGTTGTGACTTCATCCACATTCCTCAGTCTCAAGTTTGAGCAGGAGCAGGAACACCAAATAAATGCTGAGAACCTTCTATCCCCCCTAAATCCCTGAGAAATTGATAGCGATCGGGATGATAGCCCTGAGCCGTTTGTCCACCCAAAAACAAACACACCACCTCTTGAGTCTCGGTTTCCACCGTTGGATGAGGGACATCGACTCGTCGAATGCTGACCCAGGAACAAAAAGATGACTTTGATCCACCAGCCGCCGCTTTACCCCCCACATCAGGATTGCGTTTGTAGTTTCTGGGTGGCTTAGATTCCGAAGTCTTGTAAACAAGATCCAAACCTTTTCCCCGCGTTTTCTCAGAAGAAGTCACCGTCCACTGAATGACAGACGAGCGTTGTGCTTCACCGCTGGAACTTGGGTTAGACTGCTGCTGCCCTGGACGTGCTCCCCGTGCAAAAGCCATTGAACGGCTCATCTGCTGATTTCCCCGGCTTGAGCGTGTGCCATCAAAATCGATCGGCTCCTCAGTTGGCCCTGGCACTGCAAAAACCGCGCAAGTCTTGGGTGAAAACACTTCAGCAGCTAGATTGTCCGGCTCACCCCGATCGCCCCACTTTGCCCGCACTGCCTCAACCCATCGATCATAAAGCGCCTTCCATTGATCCTGGTTGAGTCGCAATTCATCAAGGTGGGAGTCACCAACTTTGCTGAAAACCAAGTGGGTTCCCCTGGAATATTTCTTAGAATTCCCGTTTCTATCTTTTCCCATGAAAAAGTGTAGGGGTCTACGCCACCCGCGCCCCACCCCCCCTACACTCATTGCGATCTGCACGATCGGCAATAAAACCGATTCCAAAATATCCGCAGGCGCACTCATCTGAATCTGCCCTTTCCAGATATAAAAATCAGGGTTGGGTTGCTTTGAGCTTGATCCGCCCGACGATTTTGACTCCTCCAGTTTTGACGACTCCCCCCAAGGCGCTCCCGGTTTCCTGGGCAACAACTGAATCCGCACACAGCCCTGACGATGTTTGCCATCTTCGGTTGATTCAAGCGTGCCAAACAAACCCTCCAAAATCACCTTGGCATTCCTTTCCGCCATCACCCCCAGCAAAAAGCGCAACGTCCACGATCGCAGCCATCCCCGCCAATGGGAAGGTCGCAGTTCTATCTGTCTTGGAATTGCCCCTTCAACCCCCTGGGAGTACAGCGTAAAATCAAAACGTTGAACCGGATGAGTGGGATCAGGCGCAGAGGTTGTGTCCTGTGCAGATTCCAGCATCCCGTATCCTGATGCCGTGCGTCCTCCCAATCCATGCTCCGCCAATGCTTGCTCAATCCATCCCCAGACCGTATTTACCGCTTCAGGACTGGCTTTCCCAGGAATTCCACGAATCGCAACCGTGAAGGGAACAGGGGTTAATCCATCACCCAGGGCATACAGCGCATGGGGCGCAGGCTGTTCACTATTATCGTGATAAACCTGAAATTTCTCCTGAGGATTCACCACATCAATGGTTAAAGGGTGGGTTTGATCGGGCCAGGCATCCAGAAACACAATCTTTCCAGGCATGATCTGATCATTCACCTGCTGTCCCAAAAGCCGGATCGCCTCCCTGCGAAGTTCAGGACGCTGCATCGCCCACGCCCGCACAATGCCCCGAATGGCTGACCCTGGAATGTACCCATTGAGCTTTAATGTCCTGTGCTTCTTCACCAGATCGTTCAAATCACCAAAATATTCTGGAACCGCTTCAGACTTTTCATTGATAGGTGGCGGTAGATGATACTGAAATCGATCCACATTGTTTTGCGATCGCCAATCAAACCGTCCACAGGGTTCAGCCGCCGAAACGATCGTTTCCAGATTAGGAAACGGAAACGAACCCACCTTCGCCCGCCACGCCAGCGTAAACGTACCTCGCTTAAACAGATGGGGCGATCGGTCTTGATGCTGTTGCTGAAGTAACTCAACCAGCAGAGTTTCCGTCTTCGGTGCCTTGTTTCTCGGGGGGTTGTTCATCCGTCTCCTCCTGACAGGCTCTCGCCCAAAAATTCCAATGATTCGCTAGCTTCATTCCCTGTCGCCACTTCACCATGTATCCCTTCGGGTCTTCTGTAGACAAGGTATAGGTCACATTCATCAACGCCTGGCGAGCTGCTTTCTCCTGTTTAGGTCTTACTTCATCCCCACAGACTAACCGCCACAGCAGCGGAGTCCACATCGGTCGAATCCGCTCCCGAATTTTGCCCTCTCTCGCGTGTCTGACATAACCCACCGCTGAAAGCAACCCAAACACCCGCAAATGTTGAGCCAGTTGCACTACAGCCGTGACATCTTCCTTTTTAAGAAACTCAACCTGTTTATCCTTCAAACACTCCTGAATATGACCATAGGCTGCCAGGCTCATCTGTTCCGGTTGCAACGGTTGCAATGCTGGAGCCGCTTCGGGAGCAGGGGTCGTCGGATGGGGAGGCTGAGGTGGAGTCGCGCCAGCAGGGGTTGGCACAGGTGTTGCAGCACTCGATAATTTGTCCGTCATGCGGTTGCTGGGTGTGGGTGAATTTCCTTGCTTATACTTATTTTTCTTGCCCATCTCAACTCCCTGCTACCGTTGGCATCGATCGCTCCACTGCTGAACCCGCTTCAGTTTGCCCCTCAATCCCCTGGCTATTTTCAGGACGACTCTGATCCGTCACCCAGCCCTGCACCCAACCGCGCCCAATATTAGCCTGGCCACCCACTTGAAATAGCGCATTCACCACAGACATCAAGACCTCATGATCGCTTTGCCGCACAGGCGTATCTTTGCGGTAGCCCCAGGCAAAATACAGAATGGCATCTCTGGGAATGCAGATATCCGTCCAAAACACCTCGGCTGATCCAGGCTGAGTTTTACCGTTTGTGCTGTCCTCTGGGGTTAGCTTATTGCGGATTTGCGTCCACAGCGCGTGTTCCATCAACACATCAAAATCATCATCCGGCAAAATAATCCGACACTCATCCCAGGTGGATTTTACTTCCCCCTCCAGCGATGAGGCCCATTGAGGCAGATTTGTTGCTTCACGCAAACCATTCGGCATTGCTCCCACTGTAATTTGAGAATCCGCCACCCAATAAGTCCCTGTGCGCGTTCCAACTGGCGTGTTCGGCAACGTGGGTAAAGCCTTTCCCTGACCCGACAGCAACGCATGATCTCGAATCAGCGTATGACAACTGACCCAGGTAAAGGCATCCCCCTTCCCCTGCAACTCCATCGTCCGCATCGGCACCCAGAGCAACCGCGCATCCCCAAACCAAACCTGATGAACCCCCATATTCCCAGTGCTAGTATCTAACTCTTTCCCAAACAGCCGATCGGCGATCGTCCTTGCCTCTGGATCTCCACTGAAATTGACCTCATCCCGCAAACACCCCCGCAGCGATGAACCCGGCAGATAGGGAAAATTGGTATGCGTTTCTCGCACAATATCCAAAATATTGCCTAAATCCCCCTCACCACCGGGATGAAGTGGTGACAACGCATACAAATAACCTAATCGCAATCTACTCATGATTTTCTAGTTCCCCACAACAATTTTCCATAATTCAGCGTTTCAAACATCTCCCTCTGCCGACTCTGACCTGGCAACAATCGCCGCACTTCCGGCAACTCCTCCCCAAACACATACACCGTCCCTGGCGGCACAAACGCCCGTTGCGGCAACAGCCCAAACTCCGCCACAGCCTGCGCTGGATCATCCGGATTGCGTCGTCGCCACACCTGCCGCACCCCACCCCACAACAGTTGCTTATCCCCCACATACCCCTGCACCAATCCCTGCCACTCGTGAGGACAAAGCCCATAGATCGGATGATCCGCCTCCACCTGAGCCAAACCCGGAGTCAGCACATAGGCAAAAGATGAACTCGGATCAGGCTGCTCATAGGCTTGCAACCGCCGCCACGGCTCCGGCTCCGAAATGGGAGACACGATCGCCCGATGTCCCTCTCCCCCCAACCGGACGATCGCCGCTGCATCCTGACTCAGTTCACTGATCTGCCTTGCCCGTTCCGGCTTCAGTCCCTCCAGCCCCACCATAAACCCCCACCCCGAACGCAGCCGCACCGCCACTTCTGTAAAATAACCATCCGCATCCAACACCTGCCGCCGATCGGATTCCATTTGAATGTGAGGCAGAATTTGCCCATCCCACGGATCACCACAGACCCAGCAAGACTGATCACAATCCGCCGTTTTACCCAGCTCCGCACCCGCCAAATAATCCGCCAGTCGATCGGCCCGCATCCAGGGCTGAGGCTTACCGCACACCACTTGTTCCCTCGGTAGTAACGGTGGCCCCATCGGAGCCACTCCACCCCCAAATCCCAACGATTGCTCCTGGGTTCCATTCCACGCCTGCAACCGCACCAGCGACTCCCACGGAGCCGATGCCCGCTTCTGATCTGGCTTAGGTTCCGCCTCTCCCTCCCGCCGCGACTGCACCCCGATCAAATCCTTGGGAGTGGCCAACCAGAGCTGCTCATTGCCATCGCAGAGAAACGGCCCCAAAAACCTTAAATCCTGCTGTTTGTCTGGCTTCTTGTCACCATAATCCGGCAGGAGCGATCGCATCGCCTGAAACACCGTAATCGGCATCGGTGGAAACAATCCCTTAGCCCAGGAACCCTCCCCCGGACGAAACGGCTTGGCTTCCCGAAACAACAGCACATCAATGGGCGTAATCCGAAACCACTGCATCCCCTATTCTCCTTCTGCGATCGGTTGTTCTGAAGGGTCACTGCCTGTCTGGAAAGCCTTCACCCAGCCTTGCCGCTGCACCCGCTTATCCACCCAAAACGCCGTAAACCGCAAGATTTTTCCCAGATCCGCTGCCGTTGCCCCGATCGGTTCCGCGTCAGGTTGGGACACAGAATTCGCCCACTCAGCCCAGTCCGTCAGCCAGTCTTGAATTGGGGCTTCCAACTCCTTAATTTTCAGGTCTTCATCCCGTCGCGCCATAATCACCTTAGCTGCCTCGGCAAACAGGTGGGGATGCTGCACATCGACTCGATTTGGGAGTTCCTCCGACAGGCGATAGAGTACCGGACTGAGGGCTTTCTGGTAATGTTGTGCAAAGGCCCACCATCGCTCCAGCAAAGTCCCCTTCATCAACGCTTCCAGCACATTGCCGCTGCCATAAATCACCCGAAAACAGATACCATCCTTCCCCGGCATCTCCTTCGCTCGATCGCCCTCCGCCGTCCACAAATTCTCCAGCACCGTCGGCAGGGGCACACTCTTATGAGCAATCACCACCCCCATACTCATCGTGGCGGTATTTCCCATCGTGAACAGCGGTCGTTTCGGCACACCTTCCAGAGGGGGGGCAACCCTGCGTCGCCAGTAGCCATCCCCATGATCAAATTCATCAAAAGGATCTGCTGCACCACTCCAGGCTGCCCGCAGCGATCGCAAATAGTCCGGCAAATCCTCCAGGGGCAATACCGCCATCACATCATCCCCACCGCTGTAGATCACCTTGCCACAACAGCGTTTTTCTGTGAGGTAGGGGACCAGGCGATTGGAAAAGTCCAGCAAAGCCCGATTCAAACCAATGTGCGTTGCAGGGCCCATCCGCTTCTGGGTTCGTTCCAACTCTCGATAGGCCTGGGCGATCGGCCCATCGAATCCAGCCGTATCCACATTCACCAGATACTTTTCATACTTCTCCAACTTGCTGCCAGAGATATACTGCCCCATCCCATCCCCATCCGCCAGCACAATCACCCACCAGTCCGACGGACTGCCTTCACCGAAATGATGCTTTTGATGGGTGCGCTCCACTAATCCCCGCAAGACCTGCGTTTGAGAACGGTCTAACCCCAAATCCTCAGCCAGCCACTTACTGGAAAACATAACGCCATTGAGATAACCTCGTTTCTGCCGATCAGGATTAACCTGTTGATCGGTCTTGGGAATGTTCCCCAGACTAATGCAGGCAATACGCCGAAAAATTCGCCTGTAGCGATCGCCGAATTGATTGTGGATAGCTGACTCCAGATCAGAACAATACCTACGAGTCATCTCAGAATTCTCATGAATGAACCGGGCCGCCGCGATCGAACTGAGGTTAGGAAACCGGACAAAGCGATCGTAGAGAAACCGCTCCACATGGTCAATTTGTACACGCTCCAATAGTTTTGGGTGGGTTTTGAGGCGTTTAATCGTTTGGCTAACTGGAATTCCCAATGACTCTGCGGCATCCCCATAAATCCACGCCATTCGCTTGGTCAGTTCCAGCGCATTCAACCGCTCCGAACCGCTGAACAACCCTGAATACGCCCTCGCCATTAACAACCAAAACAACCGCATCGACCCTTCCGGAACCCCTGCCCCCTCCCGGAAATCCTGCTCTGCTCCGCGCCGCGCCAGCTTGCGATAGGTCAAATTAGGATGCACCGCACTGTACTGTCCCGAAATCGTCGATCGCTCCCCCGGTGCAACAGGAATCTGCCAGACGCGGGTATTCTTCACCGTTTGGATGCAAACCCGTAATCGCTGCTGAAAACTGCCCCACCAGGTTCCCACATTCAGTTGGTCAAAAGCCACTTCTTCTGCTGAGTTGGGAATCTCTAACCAGGCTTGAGAAAGTTCCGTTTGCGCCTGTTTCCAGTTCGAATCAAATTTAGTCCCATTTTCTTCAGCCCCATTTTTGCAGATTGCCAGCGGTTGCGCCGGATCACCCAGAGGCACTGCTGCCCAGTAGGGTTCCCAGGCGTGCTGAAGCTGCATTTCCCACAGCTTGCACCATTCCCAACCGGGATAAGTAGCGTGATCAAATTGATTCCGCCGCGATCGCCACTTTTCTAAATCCTTTCTGTACGGGGCTTCGCGTTCATCTTCGCGCAATCCGTCCTTAATCTCATTCCAAAATTTCTCCCACTGCCCCTCCAAAATCTTCTCCGCTTCCTGGCTCACCGTTTCCCGAATGTGATCGCGGACTTTTCTGCCGATCGTCTTCCATTCTTTTTTCAGTTCCTCAGCCAGTTGATTTCCCAATTCCTCAGCCTTCTCCTTCCCTGGGATCAAAGCCGTAATCACATTCGGAAAACCTGCGGTACTGAGGCTGGTAGAAACCTTTTCGTTGAACCGTTCTACTGGCGTTCTCTGATGCTCATCAATCCCTTGGAAACTTTCCCGCAACACCGTTGCAAAATCAGTATCACCTTCCGCTACCTGTTTCAGCCAAAACGCATCCAGAATATCCTGCCCCCACAGCGACGGCACGATCACCGCATCCGGCCCATACGCCTGGGCAATGTGCCAGCACAACCGGGCACTGAGGTAGTGCAGCAGATAAGATCCAGCCAAAAGTCAAGAAATTTGCGAGAGGCTTTGATAAAATCCTGGATGGGTGAAAAGGTGAAAATCAGCAAGTAAGGATGGGCAGGAGCTTCCTCCTCTGTCCAATTTTCCGGAAAGCGGGCCCCGTCAGGGCAGAAACCGTAGCCTGATAGCTGTGGAGCGGGCAGTCCGGCAAGACCAAATGGGCAGGATACAGTAAGCCATCGGATAACTCACCGGATTGAGCCTTCAGCCCCAATTCCGGGAAAAACCGCCAGAACCACCAGAAAACCTTTTGCGCGTCGGATTCCTGGCGAATTTCGTCTGGAATCTGTTCCAGGCTGAGAGATTGCATCGATCCAACCTTTCCCACCTGCCCACTAATGGGATGGCGAATCGGGATTTCTGCACCCTCGCCCTCTGAGGAACTGCCACAAGCATGAAGATTCACGCGATCGCTGGAAGCAGCAATGTCTTTGGACAATCCTGCACCATTCTGCGCCTGCCACCATTGATCCAACTCAGCCAGAACATCAGTGTTCTCATCCTGGAAACAGGCTAACTGACTCAACCCATCCAGAGAAAATTCATAATCCGTCAGAACTTGAAGCAGGGCATAGAGCTTACGCTGATAGACAGATAAGGGCATGACAAACCAACAGGAACCGAAACAGCAGGATTCGCCAGAATCTTTCCCGTTGTAGGACTAGAATATGAAAAAGTGGAGAATTCTTAAGGCTATATTTACATCCACCGCCAGCCCAGACACAAACAGTAACGTTTCCTGGAGATGACACCATGCAATCCCTCTCCGCATCCCCCCTCGCAGCGTTTCTCTCCCAACCCAACATTGAAGCATCTCCAGCCTGGGAATTCATTAATGGACGAGCCGTCCAAAAGCCCATGCCCACCCTATTTCACTCCCGTCTTCAGCGAAATTTGGTGAATTACATCAATCACTATACAGATGCGTTTGAAGCGATCCAGGAGTTACGCTGTCTGGTTTCCTCCGATTCCCCCGTTTCGGATATTTCGATTCCATCGATCGGCTTCCCGATGAAGATGGGCCTCTAAATGGCGCACCCGATTGGCTGATTGAGATTCGTTCGCCTAATCAAAGTACGCTGGACTTGCAAACCAAAATCCTCCACTGTCTCAGCAATGGCACTCAACTGGCCTGGTTAATTGACATCGATCGCCAACAGGTTTGGGTTTGGCAGGAAGATGACTTGCCGATCGTTTACGCAGGAGACAGTCCGTTACCGATGCTGGGAATTCCTGCTCTGACCGTAGATGCGGTGATAGAGATGACAACCAGAAAAGCATGGCGACTTTAAATGACTTCTTTAGTGAACGTGAAACAATTGAGTTCTACTAAGAAGGTGGATACACTTGCTTACAAGATTTAGAACAGCTTGGAACGGGATGAAGGGATGGCTCAAAATCACGACAGTCGATCGCCGTTTCCGTCAGAGCCGTATGGGGATGAACCGTACATTTTAGATGATAATTTCCCGTGAAATAGACACAGCGATGGCAGGGAACCCGATGGAGTCGTTTAAGTTGTTCCACTCCCGCCTGACAGGTTCTCCAGAATCGCCAGACGGATGCGATCAGCAACGACCAGGCACAAATCATCAGGATTCCCGCCGGAATCGGTTGAGATACCTGTAACAGCATTGGAGTCACCAAAATGTCATTCTCCCAAGTGAATGGATTGCTTGTGTTACTACGAATCGGTCAGCTTTAAACCGGGCTAACGTTGAGTCAGGTTAGCTTTGAGCAGGCACCAGAGCCGGAGACAGACCGATCGACTGCCAGAAATCTAGAAGTTGCTGGGCAACCTGTTGCGGTTGAAAATAGTGAAAAAAGTAATAACCATTTGGACATTGCCAGAGCCGATCGCCATCCTTCAGCCAGCTCCACCATTCATTAAACTGATTTAGTCCAGCGATCGCATCATTCGCGCCCCCACAAACAATTAAGGGAACAGGCGCATTCATGGGGGGAATGCTGACTCGTTGCCAGAGGCTATGGGGTGATAGGGAGGTCGCCAGGGCCTGATCCAGAATTTTTGCAAGCACATCCGTCATGACTTTAGATTGTTTGCCAAATAGCGTATAGACCATTTGGGCCAGCAAAACTTCTCGGCCACAGGGCATCATTTCCCTCTGAACATAATAGTGAGCCTGCCAGTCTACCGCCGGATGGACTCCAACGGAAAGTAAGGAAAGCGATCGGATCTTTTCAGGATATTTTCGAGCATACATTAAGCCCAATAATCCACCTGTGCCATGTCCTACTAAGTGGATAGGAGATGTTTCCTGGGAAAGATAATCATCCAATAAATTAAGTGCATTTCGCAGCGAACAGGCTTCATCCAAAGTTTGCCGATACTGCCACTCAGCCACAGTCGTCTGTTGGGACAAAACCCGCAATAGAGGTTGATCAAATCCTCTCAAGTTGGGACTAACACTTAACCAAAGTACATCAGGCGCAGTCATTCATTACTCCTTCCAGTATGAAAATTGCGATCGAATCGCATTCAGTTCTTTCCACTTCCCATTCCCTGACTGAATGGGCAGGCAAGATGCCTACCCCACAAGACCCTACCCCACTCCCCACTCCCCACTCCCCACTCCCTGACTGAATGGGCAGGCAAGATGCCTACCCCACAAGACCCTACCCGACTCCAAATTCCTGCTTCAACTGCGCCACCCAGGTTTTAACGCGCTCATCGGTTAGATCGGATTGGTTATCTTCATCGATCGCCAGTCCCACAAACTTGCCGTTGCGTACTGCTTTCGATTCGTTGAAATCGTAGCCATCCGTTGACCAGTATCCAACCGTTTTGCCACCCAGTTCGGAGATTTTTTCTTCCAAAATTCCCATTGCATCCTGGAAATTATCGGCATAGCCAATCTGATCGCCTGCGCCAAAATAAGCAACTTTCTTGCCGCTAAAGTCGATCGCATCTAGCTCCTCATACAAGCCTTCCCAGTCGCTTTGGAGTTCCCCAATGTTCCAGGTGGGACAACCGACGATGATGCAGTCGTATTCGCTAAAGTCATCGGTATCGGCACTTGAAACATCATGGAGTGTGACTACGCCATCTCCCCCAAATTCCTGTTGAATTTGCTCGGCAACGGTTTCTGTGTTGCCAGTTTGAGTTCCGAAAAATAATCCAATCTTAGACATTTCAACGCTCTCTTTCTGAATAATTGATCATTCGTCCTGGACTTCTCATCTTCCAAAATGGGCATCTCCTGCCGACAATCTGGACAGAACCAGTAAACTCGCCCCTGGCTGGCGTGGCGTAAAAGTTTGGCTGAACAGCAAGGACATTGACTCATGATGATCTGGCTCATGATAATTTTTGCCCTCCTCAACACCCCGATCGCCCGAATGCATCCCTGAAATCACCATTATTTTGTCCATATCCTGCCAGCGATCGCCGCCGCAGGGAAATTGGACTCCAGGATTCCTCAGACTTTCACGATATGGAAAATGCTATAGATTCCCAAGAAGGTGAGTCAGACACGCACTATCAGCCCACTGGAGGATCTTTGCCTCCCAGATAGTGGGTGAAGCGATGGTATGGGTCATATCAGTCTTACCTCATTTTCATAGAACCCTCGAAGATGCTTTCCGAAACCTTTGTTGAAAATAATTGTCATTAAAATCGACGCAAATGTAAAGGGGTAAATGAAAATATTTTTCATCTAATGCGCAGTTCACCTGAGAATACCTGAATAGTTGTTCATATCGAACAATGGAGTGAGGGCGATCGATGCATCTTCTGCAAAAGAGGAGCTATGACTCCTGATTCAATGGCATTACTTCACGTAATCGACGTTCCAAAAAGCGACGCTCACTATCATTCGTCACCAGGGCTAATGCTCGTTTGTAGTTCTGGGACGCTGCCGTGAATGCTCCAACCCGCCGCAGTAAATCCGCACGGGTCGCGTGAAACAGGTGATAACTGTCCAGTTCTGGAGCAAGTTGATCAATTAATCCCAATGCTGCTTGAGGACTCTCTGCCATTGCGATCGCCACAGCTCGATTTAAGGTGACGATGGGCGAAGGCTGTAACTGTTCCAGTACGGCATAGAGCTGCACAATTTGTGCCCAGTCTGTTTCTTCGGCTCGGGTTGTCTGACAGTGGAGGGCGGCGATCGCCGCTTGTAGCGCATACACTCCCGTTCCACCTCGCAATGCTTCTTCCACCAGGGGCAACGCCTCGGCAATTTGGGGGTGGTTCCAGCGACTCCGATCCTGATCTTCCAGCAAGATCAGATCGCCTGCCTGATCCAGACGGGCATCGCGCCGTGAGTCGTGGAGTAACATCAACGCCACCAGGGCGGTCACTTCTGAGGGGGGCTGGGGTGCCAGCAATTGCCGCATCAACTGCCCCAGACGAATCGCTTCGGTGCAGAGATCCGCCCGCACGATCGACTCTCCTTTGGTTGCCGCATAACCTTCGTTAAAGATGAGGTAGATTACCGCCAGCACTGCCTCAATTCGAGGAGCGAGATCGGTTGTTTCTGGCACTTTGTAGGGAATGCCTGCATCTCGAATTTTGCGCTTAGCCCGGACTAACCGCTGGGCCATTGTTGCAGTCGGAACGAGAAAGGCACGGGCAATTTCGTCGGTTTCCAGTCCACCCAGCATTCGCAGGGTCAACGCCACCTGAGTTTCGATCGCCAGTGCGGGATGGCAGCAGGTAAAGATCAACCGCAGGCGATCGTCGGGAATGTCGTCGCCCTCGTAGGTGGGTGCTTCGCTGGAGGGAATCAACCCCGATGTGGCGTACCACTCCAGTTTTTCAGTTAGTCGCGTTCGTCGTCGCAGGCGATCGATCGCCTTATACCTTGCAGTGCGGATAATCCAGGCGCGGGGCAGATCGGGAATACCGCTGGTTTGCCACTGATTGACTGCTGCTGTAAAGGCTTCCTGGGCTGCTTCCTCCGCCAGATCAAAATCTCCGACCAGCCGAATCAGGATAGCGACAATGCGCCCCCATTCAGCCCGATACACCGAGGCGATAGCCTGAGCCACATCTGATTTTGGGGTTGAAGTCATTGTCATAAAACGACATAAAAAATCTTGGACAGGGTGTCGATTGGGGCGGTTCCCGTTCGACTCACTTACAAAGGGAATACAATGATCATAATTAAGTACAGAAGTACTAAAGGTTAAGTTTTTTAAGCGGTGTCGATTGGAGCCGTTTCCATTCGACTCATAGATAGAGAAAGCAAAGCTCGATCGAACTCAACAAAAAATTTTCAGTCACGTGTCGATTTGAGTGATTCCCATTCGACTAACTCACAAAGGAGGCCACATGAAATATTTGCTGCTGATCTATATGAACGAAAACGCCATGAACGACACCGAGCGGGAGCATTGCTATGGAGAATCGACCCAACTCGCCCAGGAACTCCACACCAAAGGACAGTTTCTGGCATCGGCTCCCCTCCATCCCGTGGCAACGGCAACCAGTGTTCGCGTTCGTGAGGGTAAATCGCTTGTAACCGATGGACCCTTTGCCGAAACCCGTGAACAGTTGGGCGGATTCTATCTGGTCAATGCCCAGGATTTGGATGAAGCCATTGCGATCGCCGCCCGCATCCCCGGTGCAAAAGTTGGCACCGTTGAAATTCGCCCTGTGCTTGAAATTGCGGGTTTGCCAGAGCATTGAACATAAGGAGAACCTTCATGCAAAACCATCACATGATTACACCCTGTTTATGGTTTGACGATCAAGCCGAAGCCGCCGCTCAGTTTTATACGTCGGTTTTTCGCAACTCAAAGATTCTAAACATCTCCCGTTATGGGGAAGCTGGACAGGAGATTCACGGCAAACCCGCCGGAACCGTCATGACTGTTAGCTTTGAACTCAATGGTCAGCCATTTACAGCCCTGAACGGAGGGCCGACCTTCAAATTTAACGAGGCGATTTCCTTCCAGATCTTTTGCGACACCCAGGAGGAAGTGGACGATTACTGGCAAAAACTGTCTGCGGGTGGAGATGAAACCGCCCAACAATGCGGCTGGCTCAAAGACCAGTACGGGGTTTCGTGGCAAATTATTCCTCGCATTCTGATTGAGTTGCTCAACCACTCCGATGCAGCAACCGCTCAAAGGGTGACAACTGCCATGCTGCAAATGAAAAAGATCGACATTGATGAACTCAAGCAGGTCGCTGCGAGTCAGTGATCAGCACACCAGAGCCATCCAACATACAACTACGCAATAGGAGATTTCACAATGAAAGTCATGGTCTTTGTTAAAGCAACCCAGGACTCCGAAACTGGAGCCATGCCCAGCGAACAGCTTTTGACTGAAATGGGACAGTACAACGAAGAGTTAGTCAGGGCAGGTATCATGCTTGCTGGTGAGGGACTTCACCCTAGCTCAAAAGGGGTGCGAGTTCACTTTTCAGGAAGGGATCGCACTGTCATCCAGGGGCCCTTCACGCCAGCGCAGGAGCTAGTTGCAGGGTACTGGCTGTGGGAGGTGGACTCCCTGGAAGAGGCGATCGCCTGGGTGAAACGCTGCCCCAACCCAATGCCAGGAGACTCCGAAATTGAAATCCGTCCCGTCTTTGAAGCAGAGGATTTTGGTGAAGCCCTGACCCCCGAATTAAGGGAGCAGGAAGACCGCATTCGCGCCCAGGTTGAAACACGATCGCAAGAATAATTTCATCTGCAAATGATCCGCTCATCAAAACGCAGAGTTGATGACTCAAGGAGAACCCCATGCAACTCAATTCTTACCTGATGTTCAACGGCAACTGTGAGGCTGCATTCAAATTCTACGAACGATGTCTGGGTGGCAAAATCACCATGATGATGACGCACAAAGAAGCACCTTCCGCAGAAGATGTCTCACCGGAATGGCATGACAAAATCATGCACGCCTGTCTTGAACTGGAAGATCGCCTCCTGATGGGATCGGACTGTCCACCAGGTTATTTTGAACCACCCCAAGGTTTTTATGTGCAGGTGAGCGTACCCGAACCAGATGAGGCAGAACGCATTTTTCACGCCCTGGCAGAAAACGGCAACGTAAAAATGGCGATCGCGCAAACCTTCTGGTCTGTTCGCTTTGGCATGTTAATTGATCAGTTCGGGATACCGTGGATGGTCAACTGTGAGCAAGTCGTTTGAGCCTTTTATGATTCATGGAGATTTACAATGATTCAGAACGCAATTGCCCATCCAAAAGTCGTTGAAAGAGATGAGTGGCTGACGGCTCGTAAAGCATTACTGGAACACGAAAAAGAGTTGACTAAGCAGCGCGATCGCATTAACGCCGAACGACGCAGGCTACCGATGGTCAAACTTGAAAAGGAATACACCTTTGCAGGATCAAACGGTTCTGCCAAGCTCACTGATTTGTTTGAAGGACGAACCCAGCTGATCATCTATCACTTCATGTTTGCGCCAGAGTGGGAGAAGGGCTGTATGGGCTGCACAGGCTTTGTGCAATCCCTGGGCGATCTTTCCATGCTGAATCAACGTGACACGACCTTTGCGTTAGTTTCCCGTGCTCCGCTGCCCAAACTGGAAGCCTACAAGACGCTGAATGAATGGACGCTTCCCTGGTATTCCTCCTTTGGCAGCGATTTTAACTACGATTTCCACGTCACCCTAGACGAAACCATTGCGCCCATTGAATACAACTATCGAGACAAAGCAGAGTTAGAGCAACGCAATGGCCCGAATGTGATGCAGGGTGAGAGCCACGGACTCAGCGTTTTCTTCCGTGTGGGTGACGATCTGTTCCACACCTACTCAACCTATGGTCGTGGCGTTGAATCCCTCACCGACAGTTATAGCCTGCTGGATATGACTCCCTACGGACGGCAGGAAGACTTTGAAGATTCACCCCCTGGGTATCCGCAGAAGCCAACGTATGGGTAGAAAACCTGATCCAGCCCCTTTTAAGTTAACTCTACTGCGATCGCAATCCTCCATTATTCACTCCAAGGAGATCAAAATGGAAACGATTCAAACCGAACAAACTTCAACCATGCCTGCTCAACCGCAAAAAGCACATCACTGGCTCCAGAAACTCGTCGGTGAGTGGATTTATGAAACCGAAGCGCTGATGGGCCCCGATCAACCTCCGGTCAAATCAACCGGAACAGAAACGGTACGTTCCCTGGGTGGACTCTGGATTCTGGCGGAAGGACAGGGTGAAATGCCCTGCACTGGGACTGCAACAACGCTGATGACCCTGGGTTACGATCCCCAGAAACAGCGATATGTCGGCACCTGGATTGGGTCAATGATGACGCATCTCTGGATATATGATGGTGAACTGGATGCGTCTGAAACGGTGCTAACCCTGCACAATGAAGGGCCAGCCATGTCAGGTGAAGACAAGATGGCAAAATACAAAGATGTGATTGAGTTCAAGAGTGACGATCATCGAGTGATGACCTCCTACATGTTGCGCGATGATGGGCAGTGGCAGCACTTTATGACCGCTCATTACCGACGACAGCAATAAGACGGAATCGTTGCTGCTCCTTGAAGATGCGATCGCTCAACGAGTCAATCAATGACTTGGCTCAGGAGAGCGATCGCGTCTGGGTTCCTTCACCGGGCGTGATAAATAACACTGAACTGGGAGTATAAACCTTTGCCGTATGCCATACTCCGCGTGGCACCAAAACATACTGACCAGGGGTGTTGAGAGACACGATTTCTTCACCTCCATCCTGCTCCAGGACGAAATCAATTTGTCCAGATAAAAGGCACACAAATTCCTCTCCAGCAGGGTGTCTTTCCCAACTATCCCAGTCCTGCTCAAATGTGTAGTGGGAAATCAACCGCTTTCCCTTAAAGTCTCCAAATTGCTGTTCTAGCTTCTCATAGAAGCGATCGCTGACTGCAATTGGAATTGCATTGTTGGCATCATCAATCACAACAAAAGTTGAGTTGATATGTTGTGGAGTTAGTTCACTCATCATTCGATAACTCTGTTGCAGTAATAAACAGCTAGCCGTTGGTTAAATCAAAATGAGGATTCCACGCGATTTCCCATAGATACCCATCTGGATCAGCAAAATAGCCAGAGTAGCCACCCCAATCGGTATTTTGCCCTGGTTTAAGAATAGCGGCTCCTGCGGATTCTGCCTGTTGCAGAATGCGATCGACTGCTTCTTTTGATTTCACATTGTGTGCCAGAGTAAACCCAGGAAAACCATTGCCTGCATCTGAAACGTGAGCATCGGCTGCAAGTGCCTCACGGGGATAGAGAGCCAGCCAGGTTCCTCTCAGATTTAAAAACGTCACGCCCTCAAACTCTTCTTTCGTTGGTAAACCCAACCCCTGCTTGTAAAAGGCAGTGGAACGAACAAGGTCAGATACTCCCAGCGTAATCAGGCTGATGTAGGGTTCCATAAATCATGCCATCGCTTTATTTGATACGTTACCTTCAGCTAAGCCCAATGTTATTCTCCTTCATCCAGCAATGGCTAACGACAATCGATGAATGGCAATTAAATTAGTATGCGCCCAAAAATCGTATGTTCAGGTGAACTCATCGAACGCTACAGGTTTGGTGGGGCGTTAGTTGCCATTGTAAATAAGGCGGCTGCGATAAATGCAGCGATCGTCCGCACATGGTTCCAAAACGTCCAGTCGGTCAGGTATCTGGCCCACAGATCTGCACCTTCTGGACTGTCGGGGTTGGCAACAGCCAGCGCATCGTTGAGCGGGACATTAAACACCATTGTCACTCCAAAACAACCCATCAAGTAGAACAAAGCACCGACCAGCAAATAGACCGTACCGGGTTGTTGCCACCGAAGGAGTGAAGAAACCATTAAAACCAGACAAACGACACCCGTACCTAAAAATGCAGCCATAAACCAGGGGTTAATCACCGTGATGTTGATGGATTGCATCGCAGCAATTCCCTGGGCGGATTGTTGTTGCGCCAGAGCCTTCATCACAAAGGTTGAGAAGGCAAAGAATACTCCTGCGATTAGTCCACATCCAAGGGCTGCAAGCAGTTTCAAAACATACAGGTATTCAATCATTACCATACTCGGTCTTTACTCCTTTATGCCGCAACCAATTCAGTAATTTTGTGATGAGCCTTGGCGATCGACTCTGCTAACTTGTTCTCGCCATATTCACTCTTCTCAATGTGAATGAAGGTAATATCCGTGATGCCAATGAATCCAAAAACTGCCCTGAGGTAAGGATCATGATGATTCATCTTCTCGTATCGTCCACCGGGTTCAAAACCTGAATCTCCCCGTGCTTCAATGACAAACATTTTCTTGCCCAGCACCAAAGGTTTGTAAACATGGGCAGCGTCATTGGGTTCAAAGTCAACGGTACGCCCAATGCGGACAATCTGATCGATATACGCCTTAAAACCACTGGGAACGCTGAAGTTATACATCGGCACCCCAATGACGTAAATATCCGCTGCCAGAAATTCATCGACCAGTTGATCACTGAGGCGAATCGCTTCCTGAAGTTGAGGCGTATATTGTTCGGGAGATGAAAAGGCGGCTGCAATCCAGGTTTCATCGACATGGGGAATGGGATTGCGCCCCACATCCCGGTAGGCGATCGTATCGTTGGGATGGTGCTGTTGCCACTGTTGGACAAACTCACGAGTCATACGGCGAGAATGGGAACGTTCCCCACGCGGACTTGCATCGATGTGTAGTAAGTGTGCCATTTGTTCCTCCTAATTCATCAATTGATTCCTCCAGACACTTTTAGATTAGGAAAACACACGCACGCTTCGCTATCTAATTCTTGCTGCACTATCACATTCTTGAGATGAGTTACAAGCAGCAACAGTCCAAGGATTTGTCCTGCGATCGCCCGGATACACAATATCAGTATCCTCATGCTCACGAGTTGCTTTGCATGATCAGTAGATCTAAAATGGGTTCATTTCACAGTGAACCCTGGGGTTGATCCCCCTTTTTCAAGGGAGGCTAGGGGGGATCTAAACAAGGTTTGTGATCGACTGAAATTAGCATTGATATTGCGATCGACCCTCCATTACTCCTTCTGCAAATCCCATCATGGCCAGTACCCCTTTCCCAACCGACCAGATCAACTTGCTGGATAAAATTCTAGCGGCTTCAACGGATCACATCTACATTTTCGATCGGGCAGGACGATACCTCTATGCCAGTCCAACAGGGCTGGCCGTCCTGGGGCTACAGGCGGAGGAGATGCAGGGAAAAACCTGGCGCGAACTGAACTTTCCGGCGGAGGTGATGGAACGCCATGATGCTCAGCGGGAATCCGTTTTCCAGACTGGTATTCCAATTACAGGAGAAACCTATTTTCCGACGGTGCAGGGGCTAAGGTACTACGAATATGTCCTCTCTCCCGTGCTAGAAAACGGTGGCCAGATCGATGCCGTTTCGAGTCTGGTTCGAGATATCACCCAACGCAAACAGTCCGAAGCAGCATTGCGCCAATTGACTGAAGCGTTAGAAGCCAGAGTCACGGCAAGAACGGAAGAGTTAATGACACTGAATCAGTTGCTTCAGGAGGAAATTGCGGAACGTCAGAAGGTAGAGCAGGCATTACAGGAAAGCGAGATGCGCTTTCGAGCCTTAATCGAAGCTATATTTGAGGGCATTATCGTTCAGGAAAACGGCCAGATTTTGGATGCTAATCCGGGGTTTGCTGTCATGTTCGGCTATTCCCTGGAAGACGTGATCGGCAAATCAGCCGTTGATTTTCTCACGCCTGAATCCCTGGAACTGGTTCTGCACCATACCGCAATTCACTACGAGTCTCCCTATGAAGTGACTGGAATAAAACAGGATGGCACCCGCATCTATCTGGAGGTCGTTGGCAAGCAGAGCCTCTATCAGGGACGGAGTGTGCGCGTTTCGGCATTGCGAGATATTACAGAACGGAAACAGGCAGAACAAGCGTTGCGGGAAAGTCAGAAGCAGGTGCAACGGCAATTAGCGGAAATTGAAACGATCTATCAATCCGCACCGATCGGGTTAAATGTCTTAGACACAGAACTTCGCTTTGTTCGGATTAATCAACGGTTGGCTGAAATCAATGGATTACCTGTTGAAGCCCACATTGGTCGCAGTGTTCGAGAGGTATTACCCGATTTAGCAGATACCGCAGAACAACTGTTACGCCCAATTTTGGAAACGGGAACCCCGCTCCTGAAGGTCGAAATTACGGGGGAGACTCCTGCCCAACCGGGGGTACAGCGGGTCTGGTTAGAGAGCTTTTTACCGATTAAGGATGGCGATCGCATCATCGGCATCAATACCGTTTGTGAGGAAATTACAGAGCGCAAGCAGGCTGAAATTGCTCTGAGAGAAAAAGAACAACAGTTGCAGCAACTCAGCGACTCAATGCCGCAAATGGTCTGGATCAGCAATGCCCAGGGTGAGACGGAGTACGTCAATCGCCAGTGGCTTGAGTATTCGGGGTTAACGCTGGAACAAAGTTGCGATGCCCAAAAGTTGGCGGAATTTCACCATCCTGACGAAGTTCAGACGGTATTTGAACAATGGGCGATCGCCCGTGCAGCCCAACAACCCTTTGAGATAGAAGCCCGATTGAGGCGAGCCGCTGATGGTGTCTACCGCTGGTTCCTGATGCGAACCGTACCCGTGTTGGATGATCAGGGGCAGGTGCTGCGCTGGTATGGGACTTCCACCGATATTCACGATCGCAAACAAGCAGAACAGGCATTACGCCATAGCGAGCAACAGTTGCAGATCGCATTGCAGGCAGCAAAAGCCGGAGCCTGGATCTGGGAACTGGAAACCCAGCGTTTGTACTGGTCAGAGGAATGTTACCGGGTGTTTGGTCTGGAACCCGGAAGTGTCGAACCATCCTATGAGAAAGCGATGAGCCAATTGCACCCCGACGATCGGGAATGGGTTGAGCGAGAAACGGCAGAAGCGATCGCTCAGGGCAAAAATACCAATATGGAGTACCGAATTCTGCGGACAGATGGCACCGTCCGATGGGTGACTGAAATCGGGCAAATGTTTTTTGATGAATCGAACCAGCCCGATCGCATGGCAGGGATCGTAATTGATACGACGGAACGCAAGCAGATAGAGGCTGAACTGCGTCAACGAGAAGAACTCTATCGTGCCCTTGCCCACAACTTTCCCAATGGGGCGGTTCACATTTTTGATCACGACCTGCGATACTTGCTGTCAGACGGAACCGAAATGCGAAAGGTGGGTCTGAGTCAGGAACAACTGGAGGGGCATCTGCTCTGGGACGTTCTCCCCCCGGAAACCAGTGCCGTTTTAGAACCCCTCTACCGGGCAGCGTTGGCAGGGGAACCCACCTGTACAGAGTTGTCCTTCGCCAATCAAATCTATCAACTCTACACCCTGCCCCTGCGGGATGAGACAGGTGAGATCTTTGCCGGTTTAGCAATGACTCAGAACATAACACTGCTGAAGCAAGCAGAGCAGACCCTCCGCACCGCCCGAGATGAACTGGAACGGCGCACCCAGGAGTTAGAGGAAGCGAATCGGCTCCTGACCCAACGGGAGCGGGAATTCCGGACATTGGTGGAAAATACACCGGATGTGATTACTCGCCACGATCGGCAATACCGTTATCTCTATGTTAATCCCGCCAGTATCCGAGTGACTGGCATCGCGCCCCAGTTTCTCCTGGGCAAAAAACCGTCTGAGTTGGGCTACCCCCAAGCCATGACTCGATTGTGGGAGGATTCCCTGGAGAACGTGTTTGTTACGGGAGAGATGCGAATTGATGAATTTACGGTCACGAGCCGGAATGAACCGAAAAGTTACCAGGTCTATTTCGTTCCAGAACGGGAAGCTGGCTATTCGATTGCCTCCGTCATTGCGATCGCCCGCGACATCACCCAACTCAGACAAGCTGAAGCATCAGCCCGACAATTGGCAGAAGAGTTACGGCGTTCTAATCAGGAGCTAGAACAGTTTGCCTATGTTGCCTCCCACGATTTACAGGAACCGCTAAGAGCCGTTGCAAGTTTTACCCAACTCCTGGCGAACGAATACAAAGAACAACTCGATGACGATGCTGAGATGTACATCGAGTTTATTGTGGATGGCGCAACCCGGATGCAGCAATTGATCAGAGATTTGCTTGCCTACTCCAGGGTTGGTCGTTATGAACTGCGACTCCAAGCTGTCGATTGCAATGTCATACTGGAACGAGTCAAAAAAGATTTACAGGTAGTGATTTCTGAGCATCAAGCCACGATCACCGCAGATCCTCTACCCACCCTGACGGCAGACCCCAACCAAATGGCGAATCTCCTACAAAACTTGATTAGCAATTCCCTGAAGTACCGCAGTGAAGCAGATCCACGGATTCATATTTCAGCCAGAAGCTATACCGTAGAAGCAACCAGTGATTTGAGCGATCCTGGCTCTTCGCGCTTGACAATCGAACCTGTAGACCCTGAAGTATGGTTATTCTCTGTTCAGGATAACGGCATTGGGATTGAGCCTCAGTATGCGAAGCGTATCTTTGGTATCTTTCAACGCCTGCATGCTAGCGATGAATATTCTGGCACCGGACTAGGATTAGCCATTTGCCAAAAAATTATCGAACGACACCAGGGACGCATTTGGGTTGAGTCCCAACTGGGGCAGGGAGCAACCTTCTTCTTCACAATTCCCCGCGCTATGAAGGACTCACGATGACAACCCACGTCCGATTACTCACAATTCTGCTCGTTGAAGACTCTAGAAGCGATGCCGTTCTGATTCGGAGAACGTTAAGAGGCAGTAAGTTTTTAAACGAATTGCATCTAGTGCGAGATGGGGTTGAAGCCAGCGACTTTCTGCACCAAAGAGGGAAATATGTGGATGCTCCTCGCCCTGATATAATTCTGCTGGATTTAAACTTGCCAAAGAAAAACGGTCGTGAGCTTCTGGCTGAAATCAAAGCAGATGAGAATTTGATGACGATCCCCGTCGTTATTCTGACCACCTCCTCGGACGAAGCCGACATCCTGAGAAGCTATCAACTTCGCGCTAACTGCTACCTGGTGAAGCCCGTCAATTTGGAACAGTTTGTTGAGGTAGTCAAATCCATTGAGCATTTCTGGTTTGCTTTGGTTGAATTTCCCGTTGAGCAAAGTTAATACTTCTTTGACTTTGCGTTATCCCTATAATCTGGGGGAAAGATAACGAAAGGTCTGTAATTATTTAATTTATATTCAGAGAAATGTACTATTTAAAATGGACAGTAGATAAATAGTTTGTACTATTTTGTAAAGAATGAAGAAAAATTCGATGCAGGAGGTTAAACAACCGTAGCGTAGGCATCTTGCTTGCGTAGACTGGCAGTCGAAACAATGGTTCTACGGTTTTTCTCTACCCTTTTGAAACAGGGTTACATTAAACAATCTTAATTTTTCGGCTTAATTTATTTACATACATAGGTAGTCAATTCATGAATACTGATGTGATTTCTGCTCTATTAGTGGAAGATAATCCTGCAGATGTTGCTTTATTGATGAAATTGCTGCAACACAATGATGCAAAATCCTGGCAAATCACCCATGCCAAACGCCTGACATCGGCACTGGAGCATTTGCATAACACTGAATTTGATGTGATTCTCCTTGACCTTTCGCTTCCAGATTCTCAAGGCTTTGAAACCGTTACCCAGGTGCAAACTGCCTTTCCTCATCTCCCCATCATTGTGCTCACAGGGTTACAGGATGAAGCGTTTGCTCGCCAGGCCGTGGCTCAGGGTGCCCAGGATTATCTGGTTAAAGGGCAAGTCTCGGCAGACCTGCTATTGAAGTCAGTCAGCTATGCGATCGAACGGGCCCAGAACCTGAGACGGCTTCAGGAGAGTGAAAATCGGTTTCGTGAAGTCTTTAACCAGTCCTTTCAGTTCATGGGGTTGCTCAGTCCCGATGGGGTAGTTTTAGACATTAATCAGGTGGCTGAAGAAAGTGATTTTGAACCTGAGCGTATTCTCAACCATCCTATTTGGGAAGCCCCCTGTTGGCGATCGAGTGAAAAATCCCAGTCCTGGTTGCAAGAAGCGGTGCTGAGAGCCTCGCAGGGTGAAACGGTGCATTCAGAGCTTCAGGCTTACACATCAAAAGGTAATGTATGGTGGTTCGATATTTCCATCAAACCCTTGAAAAATCAGCATGGTTGTATTGCTTTGTTAATTGCAGAAGGACGAGACATCAGCCAACTCAAGCGAGCCGAGGCAGAAATTCGGCGTTCCCTTGAGAAAGAAAAAGAACTGAACCAGATGAAAAATTGTTTTATTTCAATGGTTTCCCATGAGTTTCGTAATCCCATAGCAGCAATCAAATTTGGGGTTGATTTTTTGGAAGGTTATGATCTACCAGCAGAGCAAAAAGCACGCTGTTTTGAACGGATTCATGATGCGATTGATCAAACGCTTCATTTACTTGATGAAGTTCTCTTACTCGGTCGCACGGAATCTGGACGGGTTGAAGTTGAATGGACTCGGCTTGAACTCAAAGAGTTCTGCCATGAAATTGTCGAAGCTTTTCAACTCACCGAAAATTCCTCTCACCAAATCCTTTTTTCATCCCAAAGCGATTGTACTCAAGCCAAAGTAGATGCGGGTCTATTGCGGCATATTCTGGACAACTTACTCTCCAATGCGATCAAATATTCCAGTGCAGGCAGTGTAATTCGTTTCACATTAGATTGCCAGGGCAACCAGGCTCAGTTTTGTATTCAAGACCAGGGGATCGGTATTCCCCAGCAAGACCAATCAAAGTTGTTTGAGGCATTTCATCGGGCTGCAAATGTCTCTGGAATTCAGGGAACTGGATTAGGTCTAGCGATCGTTAAACGATGTGTAGACCTGCAAAAAGGGCAAATTTATTTTGAAAGTCAGGAAGGGATTGGCACGACTTTCACCGTCATTCTCCCACGCAACTTGATACAACTGGAACACGAGGGTGTGAAAGAAGCTGTTTGCGAGGCAGAATGAGAGCGGATACAGGCAAATTGCCTCGCTGATACCTGGAATTTGCGGATTGTAGAGTTAGGCTGATTACAAGATTGTCAGAATGAGCAAACTGATCAAGCAACTAAATTGAACTGCCAGGCTGAATACTCGCAGCCTTGGATCTGCACCGATAATATGAACAATAGAGTGCAAAAGCCGGAACGTGATATAGAGGCTGACCAGCAAATCAACGCGACCTCCAGATGCCCCGCGTATGACCAGGAGAAAAACGACTCCCAGATACAGCGGCAAATTTTCAACCAGGTTAGCCTGAACCCGAAACAACCGCCACATCAGATTGTTATCGTCGATCGTTCCAAAATCTTTAGGACTGCCTCCTGCCGCTAAATGCCGGATTCTCACAGCCAGTAAAAAAACCACCACTGCGATCGTCCAGAGCATAAAAATCACTAATCCCCATAGTGGAACAGTCATGGGGGAAATGGATAATGGCTGGGCGATCGCAAAACTTTGTTCAAATAGCATCTCTCTTTCCTCATCGAATCTGCTTCTACTGTAGGAAGTGGGTGCCGCAAGACTCTAGAAAAAAGTTGCGCAGGTTTGGAAGATTATTGCGATCTTTCTGAAACCGATCGAGCCTGTACGAGTTGCCTGGGCGTAACACCGATAATGCGTTTGCAGTAGCGTGTTAAATGACTTTGATCACAAAATCCGGTTCTGATAGCGATTTCAGCAATACTGAGATTGCTATATTGCAATAAGTTTTTTGCTTGATTTAACCGACACTGCAAAATGTATTGATGGGGTGTGATTCCCATACTCTGCTTAAACAAGCGGAGGAAGTGGTAAGGACTGATCTGGGCGATCGCTGCGATCTCATCCAATTTCAAATCTTGATGCAACTGCTCGCTAATATACTCCTTCACCCGTGTTAACGTCCCTTGAGGCAAACCACCGGAGAAATTGGAGCGTTGGGGTCGAGTCACACAATAGTTTCTCAATAAGTGAACAGCCAGTGCTGTTTTCAAGCTATCGATCAGCAAATGACTGCCCATGCCTCCGATCTCGGCTTCTGCTTTGAGAGTCAACAAAATACTTTGAATGAACGGATCCGACTCACTCATAAACTGGGGTTCTAATTCGATGTGGTCAGGATTGACCCAGTCCTGTCCAATCTGTTTGAGCAGAACCGGGTCAACAGCCAGAACCATAAATTGAGCGGGAGTGTCCCAACTACAGGAATGGTTGATTCCAGCGGGAATAATTGCAATGTCTCCCGTCCCCCGGCGTTCGCGCGATCGTTTGCCATCTAGCGATCGCATTCCCGGTGCATTTTGATGACCAGCTACCCCACAAGCCAGTACATGCAGAGTGTGATGGTGCTCATCGGTGGCAAAGGTCGGTTGCTGGTGCAGTTCAAGGTGCAACCCATTCCAACCCAAACTCCTCAAAACAGCAGGTTGAGGAACGATCTGATCCGATGCACGCTCCTGGTAATAATCCAGCCGTTTGACCGATAGCTTGTGTGCGCTCATGACCTGCCCCAGCTAAAGGATGTTTCCATTCTGCCTGATTTTTACCATCGCCAGTCAGGTTTTCGTCCTGGCGAACACAACCGCTTTCCGCAGTTCCTCAGCCCCCAGGATCAGGGGTGGACAGACCAGCAAGACTAACCATTGCCAGGGAGCTAAAGGCGCAGTCGAAAAAATATGATTCAGAGCCGTGCTATTGATAATGAGCAAGACTAAAATCCATTCGATCGCAATTCCTAGCCAGATCTGCGGATTGGAAAAGAAGCCAGTTTGGAGAATGGCAGTTCGTTCTGAGCGGCAGGCAAAGACATTCCCCGTTTGACAGGCCACCACCGCTGCCAGGGTCATGGTTGTCGCCTGTAGATAAATTGCTAGCGTTGCAGCATCTGCGGCATGGGTCAGAATACTGGGAGTCACGGCTTGTAATTCAGTCAATCCATACCCGTTGCTCCACCACACCCCAAAAAAAGCAGCCATTGCCAACATAGCTTCTAGAGGGCCTAAAAAGCCGTAGGCGTGAAGGAGAAGTGGAGTATCGAGCAGGGGCTGGGATTTTTTGCGGGGAGACTGCTGCATGGTTCCGGGTTCTGCGGATTCTGCCCCCAGGGCCAAAGCTGGGATCATATCAGTTCCTAAATCGATCGCCAGAATTTGCATGATCACTAAAGCGGGCGGAATTTTGAGGGCCACCATGAACAGGAACGGAACCAGTTCTGGAAGATTGGATGCCAGGATATACGTCATGAACTTGCGAATGTTCTGATACACAGCCCGGCCCTGTTCAATGGCAGTGACGATCGAGGCAAAATTGTCATCCGTCAAGACAATATCCGCCGCTTCCCGTGCCACATCCGTTCCGTTCATTCCCATCGCCACCCCAATATGGGCTGCCCTCAGTGCTGGTGCATCGTTGACTCCATCCCCCGTGACTGCCACCACCTCCCCAATATCCTTGTAAGCTTGAACCAGTCGCAGCTTGTGTTCAGGTGACATCCGGGCAAACACCAGACCCGATCGATACTTCACAATCTGGCGCAGTTGAGCATCGGACAAATGCCCCATCCCTTCCCCCGTTACCACCCGCACTGAGTTTGTGACCAGCCCAATCTTTCGGGCGATCGCCTCTGCGGTCAGTCCATAATCCCCCGTCACCATCGTCACCTTAATTCCTGCCGAATGGCACTGGGCAAGGGCAGATTCCACCTCTGGACGGGGTGGATCAAACATCGCCACTAAGCCAATGAAGGTCAGGTTTTGCTCCAATTCCTGCGATCGCCACTCCAGCATTTCACTGCCTCCTGGACGCACCGCTACCCCAAGTACCCGAAATCCCTGTTGAGCCAGCCCATCATTGGCCGCTACAATTTCTTGACGATCGCTGGGAGTCAGGGTGGACAGGGTGCCATTCCGCACAATCGCCGTACAGTGGCGCAACACTTCCAGGGGTGCCCCTTTGGTAAATGCCAGGTTGAACCATGCCTCGCGCCACAGGTCAGCCGGGAGATCTAACAGCCGCTTCCCCGATCGCCCGTCCAGCACTACGGTCATCATTCGTCGTCGGGAATCGAAGGGTACTTCCCGCAGTCGGGGCAGTTGAGCCTGCAATATTTCCAGATTGAGTCTCGCTTTGGCCGCTGCCACCAGTAAAGCCGCTTCGGTGGGGTCGCCAATTTCCTGCCAGCGACTGGGGGTAGTCAGGTGAATCAGGCGGGCATTGGAGCAAAGGGCTGCTCCGGTGAGCAGGAATTTCACCTTCCAGGCGGCTGTGAAGTCTTCTGGGATCTGCACCCGTCCGATCGTTGGATCATAGCCTGCCCCGGTCACTTCAATCAGGGTGGGGGCGATGCTGGGGTGGCTTGGGGGGATTGGCGGGAACGATGTTTCGTGGCCATCGACATTCCCTCGATCACCCCCTCGATCGTCTGAAGGGAGCCAGGGCAACCAGAGATACTGCACCGTCATTTCATTTTTGGTTAATGTTCCGGTTTTGTCTGTACAAATGACAGTGGTGGCACTCAGGGTTTCTACCGCCGACAGCCGACGCACGAGGGCATTGTGTCGCACCATCCGCCGCACGCCGATCGCCAGGGATAAGGTAACAGTCGGCAACAAACCTTCTGGAACCAGAGCTACAATAATCCCGATCGCAAAAATGAAGCTTTCTCAAACCTCCATACCCACCAGAAAGGATGTGAGCAGGAACACCAAAATTCCCATACTGAGGGCGATCGCAGTAATGACTCGAACCAGGTGAGCCACCTGTATTTCTAATGTACTGGGTTCCCGTTTCACCACCATAGTCAGATGGGCAACATGACCGAACTCCGTTTGGGCACCTGTGGCATACACCACGGCAACACCGCGCCCGGAGGAGACCGTGGAACCGGCCAATACAAGATTGGGAATTTCTGCTAAATTCACGGGTTCCTGTAGCGCATGTTCCCCCGACGGAATCGTCTGGCCCGATCGGATGGCAGCCACTTTACGGATACTCACGGGATGGGCGTTGCGGGCTACGGGCAGGGATTCTCCAGTCAGCACTGATACATCCAGGTACAGGCTTTCAGCGGATACTAAACGGGCATCTGCCGAAACGCGATCGCCCTCCTCCAGTTGTATTACGTCCCCACGAACCAGTTCTCGTGCCGGAAGCTGTTTCAGTTCCCCATCCCGGTACACCTTCACCTGCATCGGCAAGACATTTTTGAGGGCAGACAATGCCTGCTCCGCCTGATACTCCTGCCAAAAGCTGAATAGGGCATTAATCCAGATCACCGCCCAGATCGCCCAGCCCAACTGGGGGGTGCCCGAAACAAACGCCAGAATTCCCGCTACCCACAGGAGTAAGGCCATAAAGTGGCGCAGTTGATCGGTAAACCTCAACCAGAGGGGACGATGGGGTGGTTCGGGCAGTTCATTTGCGCCAAACTGAACGAAACGTTGATAGGACTCGTGTTCTGATAATCCCTTCGAGCGGGTGCCCAGAACTGAAAAAACAGCTTCAGCGGCCAGCGTCCAAATTGGTTGATGGGATAATTCCATAGATTCCTGCCTTAGATAGCAGTGCTCCAAATGAGTTAATTTAATGGTTTAATCTGTGGTTCTGGCTTTTACGGGATGCAGCCGTTACGTTTTGATTCAGGGGATTTAACCTGGCGATCTGATTGAATCGGCATATGCGATCGCTCCGGAGTAAAAACAATAAATGATTTTTGTAAGTTAATAGGGGATGAGCAGCCAACAGTGACTCATGAAGTGCTGTCCCAGCTTTGATATTTGAACGCTAGCAGAAGAATTTGAGGTTTTGGTGAAGTTCTCAAAATTCGTCACGGGTGGCACTAAACCATTCAGCTTCATGTAATGGATTCTTGCCCTGATGTTGATTCTCACCCTGACGTAAATTTATGCAAACTTCTGACGATCAGCCGAGCACTTTGTAACAATGAATACAGAATAATCTTGAGCAACTCAGTTGGGAGCTGACGTAATGGGACGATACCTGACCCCAATCCAGCCTGAACCTTATCCTGAGGGTCGATCGCCCCACCCGAACCCATCCGCAATCTGGGTCAAGTTAGCAGTATTACCCAATTCCTATAGCCACGATCGCGCCCTGCTGTTGTGCCGTCATGGAGAGGATGAGTGGTATGCCTGGGTTCCCGATCACGGTGAAATTATTCTGCACCGCAGCGAGTTTTTTGTAGAAGCGGATTGGAATTGAGGGGGCTGAGTGCTAGAAGAGAGTCAACAAATAGGACAAATCCTGCGGGGCGGGAATCATTTCGCCTCGAAAGTCTAAAATCTGGACAAGCAAAAGGTAGGCAATCCCCAAAAACAGGGCAATCACCCCAGTAATTACTGCTACCAGTTTTGAACGATCCATATCTGACAGCCTCCTGACCGTGCCTTGCTCAATCTTTCTTGACCTTCCTATGCTCTACACTGACACAAAATTGGGCAAGATTTGGATAAAAGAGTGGTAGTCTCTAGAGACTTTTGAGCATTGACCTTAAATTACCCATGAACATTGCACCTCAATCCTCAACCAACTTTACCAAAGCCGATCGCCCGCTCCTGGTGCAAACATCTCACTTGAAGAAGGTTTACCGTACCGGATTCTGGCTGAATCAAAAAGTGGAGACGCTTCAGGACTGTTCGCTACAAGTCCATCAGGGCGAAACCTTTGGGTTATTGGGCCCCAATGGGGCTGGTAAAACAACGCTATTGAAAATTTTATTGGGTATTGTTCGTCCCACGTCAGGGAGTGGGCTACTTCTGGGAAAACCCCTGGGCGATCGCCAGGTGAAGCAGAAGGTGGGATATCTGCCGGAGAACCCTTATTTTTATGATTATTTAACGGGCTGGGAGTTTTTGCGCTACGCGGCGGATTTGTTTCAGATTCCCTCCGAAGTCCAGCGACGACGCATTCCAGAGTTATTAGAACTAGTGGGGCTAGCCCAGTCTGCCGCCAAACGCAAGCAGCTCCGCCAATACTCCAAGGGGATGTTGCAGCGAGTCGGGATGGCCCAGGCCCTGATTAATGATCCAGAGTTGGTATTTTTAGATGAGCCGATGTCGGGGTTGGATCCCCTGGGGCGATACCAGATTCGAGAAATTATCCTGTCGCTGAAAGGGCAGGGCAAAACGATTTTCTTCAACAGTCATGTGCTGTCGGATGTGGAGAAAATTTGCGATCGCGTCGCTATCCTGGCTAGGGGAGAATTGCTTTGTGTCGGTTCCTTGAATGAATTGCTGGGAACGGCTGACCTGTACCAAGTTCGGGTAAAGGGGGGAAATCCCGATATTCTTCAGCGATGGGTTCCCGATGGAGAATACATAGACACCCACTGGCAGGGACATCTTCAGGGCGATCCCCAGGATTTTCTGGCCAGTCTGGAATTAATGGGTGCAGAGTTACTCAGCATGAATTTGGCTCGAACTTCGCTGGAAGAATTTTTTGTGCAGCAGTTGCGGCAACGGGGGATCTTTACGAGTCGATAGGGATTGGTGAAATCAAAACAACTAAAGACCCAGCCAGAGCAAACCCACTAACCCCATCAATCCCAGCGATCGTCGGAAATAGTTCACCCCCTGAAAGAGTTCTTGCCAGGCCCAGGTAAACAAAGTACCAAAGGCGATCAAACCGAATGCCGTCTGAACGGTTCCACTGGGGAGGATGAAGTAAATCAAGGTTGCAAATGATCCCACTAAAACGGGTAAGTTGGGCGGTTGAACGATGACAATATGGCCTTCACTGTCCCGAAAAAAGCGATCGAACAGCGTCGTTTGCCGCGCTTCAAGTTTTTCCAGATCACGATTTAATTGAGATGACATTGGCTCTTCCTGAAAGACGATTATTACTTTGCGGCAAAAATTGCCGACCCCGTTTGCCTCTTGCCCCTTGACTGCTGATTCCCTTTGAAGGGTGGTTGAACGGATGCCAGAAGCTACTGAAAGCTAATGTTAAGATCGTCCCGTCCGACAGCGCATATACCGGGCGTTAGATTCAGTTTGAGCGAATGTGCCCTTGATAACAATAGTGCAGAAATAGTGCAAAAATAGCGCACGTTTTAAGCGGGAAAATAGTGCAAAAATAGTGCACGTTTTAAGCGGTAAATGGGTCAATACTCTGTCTAATCTAGTTCCGATGGGCGATCGCAATCCATTCTGTGCCGGAGTGAATTGTTGAGTTTGGATGAAGTTTTCCCTAGGTTAGAAAACCCCAGTGAAATACCTGCTATTCTAACTTTAGATAGATGACCGATATACCGAACCCCATATACCGAACCTCCCCTGCGCTTCCCCTTATTAAGCAGGGGATTATTATTTGTGCTCCAGAGCATGTGCGCCCGTCCCTAGCATCACTTGCCGATAATGGGATTCAACTGAATGATGGGATCGTTCTCCGCCCCTATTCAAGGGGTAATGCCGTAAGTCCTGATGCAGGGTACTGGTATCCACAGTCAGCCCCTGATCCCGATCGACGATGGGCTGACCCTTAATCCACACCGCTTCCACTCCGTCTGTGGGTCATCTCAGCACCAACAGTTGTATGCGTCAAAATTTCAGCTCCTTCTTCCGTCACCGCGATCGTGTGCTCAAACTGGGCAGACCATTTCCGGTCTTTTGTGATCACCGTCCAGCGATCGGGTAAAAACCGCAGCTCATGGGTTCCCTGATTCAGCATTGGTTCAATGGTGAAAACCATGCCAGGACGCAATTTTAGCCCTCGTCCGCGGGTGCCGTAGTGGGGCACAGAGGGTTCCATGTGAAACTGTTTGCCAATCCCATGACCCACCATATCGCGCACAACGGAAAATCCATTCGCTTCGGCGTGGGCTTGAATCGCTGCACCAATATCCCCCAAACGTGCTCCAGCCTTCACTTGAGCAATGCCCCGCATCAGGCATTCCTGGGTTACGTTGACGAGCTTGCGAGCGGCGGCTGAAGGGTTGCCCACCAGGAACGTCCGAGAGGTGTCGCCATAGTAACCCTCCAAAATCAGAGTGACATCAAGATTGACAATGTCTCCATTCTGGAGGATTTGTTTGCGGTGGGGAATCCCATGACAAACCACTTCGTTGACGCTGGTGCAAATGGAAGCCGGAAAGGGAGGATGTCCGGGTGGGGTATAGCCCAGTTGAGCACTGATCGCTCCGTGGGACTGCGTCCATCGTTCTGCTTCGTCGTTTAATTCCAGAGTGCTAATGCCCGGTTGCACCAGGGATTCCAGGTGGTTAAGCAAGGCTGCTGCCAGTTTTCCTACCCGGCGCATTTTCTCCAGTTCTCTGCCAGAAAGTAGCACGATCCCTCTTGGGGCAGTGTCAGGCTTGAGGTCAGCCAGGGAAGGCGATCGATCCATAACCAACTCCTACGGTTCGCAGTGATTTGCTAGCACAGCATAGCACAGCATGATACTAAATAGTACAGCATGGTACAGCGTGGATCGTGCTACCCCATTCTTCGTATACTGGTAGCAGTAGGCTGTTCAAACCATAGGACTGGCAGGCGGTATGGGTGGAAAAACAGAACTCGATCGAGTGGTCGCTTATGTTCCTCCAGAATGGAAGCAGGAGCTAGAGAATTGGGCGGATGCGGAAGAGCGATCGGTTTCCTGGTTGGTGGCAAAGTTGATTGATAAGGCGTTGAAAGAGCGTCGGGTTAGGGTGGAGGACTGAGTGCTGAGGACTGAGGACTGAGGACTGAGGACTGAGGGCTGAGGGTGGAGGGCTGAGGGTGGAGGGTGGAGGGCGCGGTGGAGGTGAGGTTTACAGGGCTGAGGAATTGAGTTTCTGTAGTGCAGGCAGCGTTTTGACTGAGTGCTCAAGCCGAGGTCTTTTCTGCCTGAGGGATTGGGGACGAACTTTTTATTAAGCTGGCTTTCATGATTAGTTATCTCAAAGGGAATGTTGCCGGAATTTATCGAGCCAGCAGCAGTCGAGTCATTTTGACCCTGGATGTGAATCAGGTGGGCTACGATTTGCAAATTACGCCGCGTCTGATGCAGGAACTTCCGGCGATCGGTGAAACAGTCCAGGTGTTTACCCATCTGCAAGTTCGGGAAGATCAGATGGTGCTGTTTGGCTTTGGCGCAATGGCGGAGCGAGATTTGTTTCGGCAACTGGTCAGCGTCAGTGGTGTGGGGCCGCAGTTAGCCATGGCCTTGTTGGATGCCCTGGGGCTTCAGGATGTGGTGCAGGCGATCGTTTCTAGTAACACGCGGCTGTTGTCTAAAACCCCTGGAGTCGGGGCGAAAACCGCAGAACGAATTGCCCTGGAACTGAAAACCAAACTGGCAGAATGGCGAGTCCAATCAGGTCTGAGCACGGCTCCTGATGCCGCTCCCATGAGCAACGTTCAGGAAGATGTGGAGATGACTCTGCTGGCGTTAGGCTACACCAATAGCGAAATTACCAAAGCATTAAGAGCCGTCGGACAACAAACGGCTCTAGCGAAAACTGCGGATGCAGAAGATTGGATTCGGGAAGCGATCGCCTGGTTAAGTCAATAGGAAAATTGAACCTGGCATTCCTGTGGGGTGGGCAGCGTTTCGACTAAGCTCAAGCGTTCGACTGATCTCACGCCGAAGTCCGAAGTCTTGCCCGCCCAGTCAGTGATCCTTAACTCCCCTGTCCCTGCTCATAGCGACGGTTGATTTCTTCCCAGTTGGCCACATTCCACCAATTGCTCAGGTACTCACCCCGCTGATTACGATAGCTGAGGTAATAGGCGTGTTCCCAGACATCATTTCCCATAATCGGATAATCCCCCTCCATGATGGGCGGATCCTGATTCGGAGTACTGGTAATTTCCAGTTCATTCGCATCGTTAAGAACCAGCCAGACCCAACCACTGCCAAAGCGATCGGCTCCTTCTTCCTCAAAGGCTTCCTGAAATTCTGCAAAACTGCCAAAGGTTTGGTTGATGGCTTCCGCTAAGGCTCCCGTAGGCTCTCCGCCGCCCTCTGGACTCATGATTTGCCAGAACAGGGTGTGATTAACGTGACCACCCCCATTGTTGCGAACATCCTCACGAATCTCTTCAGGAACGGCATCTAAATCTCGCAGCATTGCTTCTACCGTTTGATTTTGCAGATTGGGATAATCCGCCAGGGCTTCGTTCAGGTTATCCACATAGGTTGCATGATGGCGATCGTGGTGTAGCTCCATCGTTTCGGCATCAATGTAAGGCTCCAGAGCATCATAGCTGTAGGGTAGAGGCGGCAATTCCGCAGGGGATGCGCTCAGTCCTCCTTCAGGGGTTTCGGTTGGAGCGGGTTGCGTCTGAGGCGTGGGAGTCGGTTGCTGTTGAGCGGTTGTGACGGGCTGGCAGGAGAGGATGAATAATGTGAAGATGCCCCCAATTCCCAGCAATGTCAGCGATCGGCGTAGAAAGCGAGATAAATGGTACCACCCACTTCGTCCTACGGAGATTCCAAGCAGGGAAGGTTGGGCTTGTCGTTTTCTGGTCATAGGTTATCCGTCTTAATTCATGATTTTGATTACTGTTGGTTACTACTGGTTGCTACAGATGATTACCAGAGAACCAATCCTGGAATCGATCGTCATGCAGTGTAGCTCATCAGAATCAATAATAAGGATCAGCGATCAGAATGCCTGAGGAAACTAGAACAGACACCTTCAGGAACATAAATTACCAGTCTAATGACCAGCTAAATTCCCAAACGTTTCTGAAATTAATCTGAAATGAAACTATCCGACAGTTGGTAAATTTGCTGATCAGGTTTAGGGCTAATGGATGCTTGAAATAAGTTCGTTACAGCGAACGTTTTGTAAGTAAAGAATAAACTCTTGAGTAGACAGCCTGATCAGCAGAGCTAACCCATGATTTAACAGACTGATTGTCCGACAAATCAATAAGTTGGACTCTAGAAAATGATTCCTTAAACTCCGTTATCGAGCGTTGTTGAATCATCTTACTTTTCTCAAGCTAACGTATCCCATCGCCGGAGCTATATATCCTAAGAAGGAAATCATTGATCGTGCTCAAGGCTACATCTCTGTGTAGAGGTAATGGACGATTGCGCACATTGAGTTAATATGCACATTAAATAACTTTTCTCCGCCTATGCGCTTTTTGATTGGATTCCTGGTATCACTTCTGATCTCTGGACTGGTTGTTGTACTGCCCACTCAGGCTCAGAGCAATTGTAGCCCTGCCTACCCTGATGTCTGTATTGCCCCTCCCCCGCCGGATCTGAATTGTCCTGATATTCCTTATCGCAACTTCCGAGTCCTTCCCCCCGATCCCCATCGTTTCGATCGCGATCGAGATGGAATTGGCTGTGAAACATAAATTACGGCAGCTTCTTGACAGCAGCATTCTTTACCCGCTATGAATTGCCTTCCAGAACCGTCACATTTACCAACGGCATCACATTAAAATCTGCCTGCAATTGCTGTTGAACCGCTTGAGTAATGCGACTCTGAATTTCGGCATCCGGCAGGGTAACGTCAGGGCGACGTTGCACATAAATCACGCACAGCAGCGTATTTTGTCCTTCAATCTCCGGTCGCGTGAATCGCACATTGGCTTCCACCAGGTCTGCAACTCCAACCTCCTCGATCACATTCTGCACTTCTGCATTGGCCCGTTGAGCCTGACTTGATCGCTGAAGATCGGGAGAATGGGAAAACTGCCAGACCAGCATTCCCGCAAGGGCGATCGTACTGAGGGTAAGGGCAAGCTTAAATACCCCTGGCTTACCCCGTTGGTAGCGGGTTCCCTGCGAGGTCAATCCAAACAGGCGAAACAGCAATGTGGCAGCGACATTAATGCCAAACAGTTGCAGCAGCAGCAGAAACACGCCATTTACCACCATATCCCAGCGGCCGATCGCCCCTGCCATGCCAATAATTCCGGCTGGAGGAGCCAACGAAGCTGCTACCAACATTCCCGTTGCTGCCCCGGATACCAGACTGCTGCGATCGGATTGGACTAAATTAATCGCTCCGGCGGCTCCGGCGGCTAAGGGTAACAGGACTGCAACCGCAGAAATCTGGCTCTGCTCAATCATCAAGCTGGTGGGAATCTCCTGCTGCAAAATCAGGCTCAGTCCCGCCGCCACCAGAGTTGTCAACAACAGTGCGGCTCCGTAGCGCAGCAAACTTCGCCAGAGATGCCGATAATCCCCTCGCGCTGTTGCGATCGCCACATTCATGGCTGGCCCGGCAAAGGGAGCAATTAGCATGGCCGCTACTAAAAGGTATTGTGTATTGGTAAACAGTCCAATCCAGACGACCACCCCAGCCAATGCTGCATACCCCAAAAAGCCTTTCCAGGAGCCAACGCTCTGCAATCCCGACAGAAATACCTCGATCGGGCTGCGTTCCTCCACATTTTTGACCTGGTGAGGGGCAGAATCAGCAGGCGGATAAAGTGCCATGATTCCCGTCGGCAAAAACGAAACGTGCAAGTTGGGCAAGTCCTCCAGTTCAGCCAGGAGCGACTCAACCTTGCCATTAGAAACATGGATCAATACCAGATCGATCGCATCCTCGGCATCTGTCCCTTCCAACTGAGCTAAATTAATCCCGTCGCAGGATTTAGCAATTTTCAGAACCGTTTTTCCGTATCCCTGAGGCACTTGAACAAATAGTTGACGCATTTTCCGACTCTGATTGCTGCATGGTCAGACCTTCCTTTCTCTCCTATAATGCGCCTCTAATCGACCGTTCTCCTCCCCCTTTTGCTCTATCATTAGTTTTGTAGCGATTGAATCATCACGTTTTAGCAACAACCTATGGATATTTTGACGCTTGGCTGGGTCGGACTTTTAGTGGTTTTCACCTTCTCCATTTCCCTGGTCGTATGGGCCCGCAACGGCTTCTAGGAATCTCTGATTTTTTCCCATTTCTTAGCACTGAGCACTCAATCCCGCTATGGAAAGCACCTTCTTGAGCATCCTGGCAATGCTCGCTCTGGGGCTGTTAGTTGCAGTTTCAGGGGGAGTTGCCTACTTAACCGCAGTCGAATGGCGCGATCGACGCAGACGCGATCGGGAAAGTAAAGAAGCTCGTCGTCGATAGGTTTGATGAACGGGTAGGGGCGAATTGCGATTCGCCCTTACAAAAAGTCGGGAGTTAAAAACGTTCGATCGATTGTGATTGTCTTCTAACTCTTAACTCTTGATTGCTGACTCCTGACTCCTGACTTCTGACTTCCTACTCCTCACTCCTCACCCCTCACTCCTCACTTCCAACTGCTGCTCCACTTCCTGCCGAAACGCAGTCCATTCAGCCAGTGCGGCTGGATCAGACTCTGCTTGGAGCTGAAGCAGAACGACCCCATCATTAAATCCCACAATGCCGTAGCGTCGATCGCTCATGCGGGTTACATCGGCAATGCCGCGTCGTAAGCTTTCCCGATAGTCCGCAAAGGCTGCCTCATGCTGCTGGAGATACCACAGGTCGGCGATGGCATACTCCACCCGCACATCTTCCCCTTCATCGTTAATCAGGCGAATCCGCGGAAAGCGCAACACCTCCCGGCGGTTCGATACATGGGCAACAATGTGATCGGTGGCGGTAATACTGGCGTTGTCCGGAACCTGAGCCAGGAGCGATCGAATGGCCTGGCTGTGCTGCCACTGGCGTGGCGGAGAGACATAAACCCAGGGCTGAAACGAGTCAGGAATGGCCCAGGATAGAGCACGATTGGGATTGGCTGTCACCGTGAAGAACAGGGACAGAATCAGGCAAATTGTCCAGATCCGGCGAAAGGGGCGATCGAAGCGGTGAGGATGGGCGGCCCACCAGAGAATCGTGCCGTAGAACAGGGCCGGCACCAGCGTCAGGGCATAGCGCAAGTGGAGGGAGAGGGCCACAAAATCCTGCTGGCGAATCAAAATTTTCAGTAACGGAAAGCATACCAGCGCCCAGGCACTCCCTGAAATCATGGGAATAAACGCCAGGGGAACCCACTGCCCCAACAGGTAGCGAACGGTTTTGCCAAAGGGCGTAAAGATTGAGACAAGCAACTGGACTGGATTGGTCAAAATGCCCCAGATCACATCCAGCGTTGAGGCTTCTTCCCCCTCGACAAAATGCCCAAATTCCTCAATCATGAACCGCTGCGACACATCATCTGAAAACAGCGGCATGATCAAATTCGTCAATGCCAGCATGTAGCCCAGACTCAAGCCACACAAGCCCAAGCCCAACCAGGGAAAGCGACGGCTGATGAGAAAATAAAAGCCAATGCCAAACAGCACCACGCCACTATCTTCCCGGACAACCAGAGTCAAAATCGCAAATAGCCCCACCCACCCCCATTTCCGCTTCTCCAACGCCAGCAGCAGGGCAAAGATATAGAGCGGAATTTGGCAAATGTCATGGAAATTCGCCAGCGTAGGACTGATCACTGCGATCGCCGCAAAGTAGCTGACCGTAATCCAGGCGGAGAGGCGAGGAGGATGATAGTGTCGGGCCAGGGCGTAGAGGACAAATCCGGCTGCGGTCACCAACGTCACCTGAAGGATCGAGAGTCCTGCGGGAGAGGGAAATAGGGCATAGAAGGGTAGCCACAGCATCAAAGCGGGCGTAAAATGCTGTCCCAGCCGGTGATAGAACACCTCCGCCACCTCTCCCTGGCGCACCGCGATCGATTCCGTGGAAGACAGCGAACTTTCAAACCATCGCCCATGCAGGCTGTTCCAGAACACCTGATTAAAAATGCCCTGGTCAAAGGACACGAAGGTGGGAAAAAAGTTATAGAACCGATATAGTGCCAATCCGCAGCAGATGACCCAAAACAGCACCGCCACTTTAATTACCCACCGCAGTTCCGGTTCCTTCAGGGCAGGCTTCAGGGCAGATTGTTTGAGGACATTTTGCAAAAACATGGGCAAGAATTTAAAGAAAGGTTGCAGCAGGCAGATTTTAAAGTAAAGAATAAGCGATCGGTTCCTTCTTGCCTAGCGGCGGTTATCCAGTTTCACGACTTGAAGCTTCACGATTCCTGGCGTAATTCAACGCCCAGACCCGGCAATGCATTGGGCATCAAGCATCCCGCCTGCATTGTTGCCCCTGTAAACGGATCATCCTTGAGGTTCAGGTGGCTATCGAGATCCAGATGGTGGGCGAAGGGGGCAAGCTGGGCAGCAGCCGTGTTGGATAGGGCCGTATCCGAGTAACAGCCAAACATAATTTGCAGCCCGCAGGCCTGGGCCGTATGGATCATCCGCAATGCCTCCGTGAGTCCACCGGATTTCATTAACTTGATATTGATACCATGCACCCGATCGGCGAGCTGAGGAATATCCTGACTGGTAAAGCAGCTTTCATCCACAAACAGCGGTAAGGGAGATTGACGATAGAGGGTGGGCAAATCCGCCTCCTGTCCCTGGGGCAGGGGTTGCTCAATGTAGGTCATTCCCTGTTCCGCCAACCAGTGGCTCATGGTGATTGCATCCGCCAGCGACCAACCCCCATTGGCATCAACGCTAAACTTGGCATCGTTCGGCGCAACTTCTTGCACCGCCCGGAGCATCGCCTGATCTGCCGCAATTCCCGCTGGACTGCCCAACTTCACCTTGACTGCTTTTACGGTTGTCACGTCCAACCATTGCTGCATTCGCCGTTGGGCCGCTTCCGGGGAACTAATGCCGATCGTCACAGAAGTCGGCCAATCTGCTGGCGATCGAGTCCCCACAGTTGCCATAAGGGTAGACCCACTCGTTTTCCCATCCAGTCATGCAAAGCCAGATCCAACGCTGTATGAACCGCAGAGAGTAGGGGAACATCCTGCAAGCGGCGATCGATGGCCTGGCGATCGAAGGGAGTCAGATCAGATAACTTTGGGGCGAGGGGCTGGAGTTGGGCCAGCAAATCCTCAGTGGTTTGGGGCGTACCCCCCACGGAAAAGGGGGAGGCTTCCCCCCAGCCTTCAATCCCATCCTGTTCCAGCCGCAGCCACAAATTAGTGGAATGGGATGAAGTGCCCCGGCTAATCGTCAGGGGAACCTGTTTGTGAACCGTGAACGTCTGAATGTTAATTTGCATAGCGGCTATTTTAGATGGAAGTTGTTCGGGCTGCACGCAAAGCAAGGGAACCGGCATGGAGTCGGGTATAGCTCTAAATCCGGTATGGTATGATCGCTGCGATTTATCTATTCACATCTTGCAGCTTTCCCAATCCCCCGCCCTCGAATGAATTCGGGGCTAATCACTGAAGTCCGTTTAAACGGACTAAAACCCTTAATAAAGAAGGCTTTCAACCCATTTCAATGGGTTTGGGCCATTAGCCCGCAATTCATTGCAGGGCAGGTGGGATAACCCGGTGCAAGATCTGAGTCTAATTATCTATCGCTGATTCATTAACAGGTGACAGAGTGAGGAGTGCATGAAGCTAAATGTTCGCTACCTACAAAATCGGCTGGTAAAACAGCCCGATCGCACTGCCTGTGTGCTGATCTTCATCACCTGTCTTCTGGTTTATTTAGCCAATGGACACTTTTTTCTTGGCTCAAATGATAATGTGCCCCATACGCTGCTGGCTTTTAATTGGTTAGAAAACCAGACGCTGACCTTTGATAATTTTCGGGATAGCTATTTGTTTGGCGGGACTCGCCCTTATTACTTTGCAGAGGGAATTAATGGTCAATTGACTTCCCGCTATCCGATCGGCACCTCCCTGCTTTCCTTCCCGCTTTATGTTGGGTTTTACCTGTACCTCAAGCTGGTCAGCTTGGTAGATACTCTGGCATCGGGTGTGCCTGGCGATCTGCTAGATGTCACCAGCCAGGAATTTTCCAGGTATCGCACTGGCTTTAGTAAATTGGCTGGAGCCATATTGACAGCTCTGGCTACCGTTTTGTTTTACCTCAGTGTTCGGCTGAAATTTAGTGGGATAGTCTCCTCGATCGCCACCTTTACCTTTGCCTTTGCGACGGCCAGTTGGGCGTTAAATTCTCAAGATTTACGCCAGCATACTGTTTCTAACCTCGTTGTTATTATTATCATTTTGTGTTTGTTGAAGGCGAATCGAACCGTTGGCAAACATCGCAGAATTCTGTTATTTTTAGCGGGAATATTTTGTGGTTTGTTACCCGGCGTACGGATTACCAGTGGCATCTTCTCAGCCGCTGCCTTTTTCTATACCCTTTTCATCTTTCGTAAGGAATCCATTTTCTTTCTGCTGGGGCTGCCGACCGCTTTAATTAGCTTTGCCTGGAATGCGTACTTTTTTGGCATCGACAACATGATTACGGGAGGGTATGTTTCCCAGTTGGAAATTCGCCCGTCCCCCTACCGCTTTGAACTGGGCCATTTTTTGGAAGCCTTTTTTGGCATGACGATCAGCCCCAGTGAGGGATTTTTTGTTTATTCACCCGTCCTCCTCTTTGCATTGCCGGGAGCCTATCAGGTCTTTAAACGGCGATCGCACCCCGATGAATTACTGCTGTGGGGAATGACCCTAGCTAGTCTGGGTCTATTCATTCATTTCTGCTTTTATGGTTCCTGGATGGGGGGAAGCGGTTCCTATGGCAGTCGGTTTCTGACCGATACGATCCCAGTCGTCAGCTTTCTGGTGGCTTACCCCCTGGCAACCATCACCCGCCGCTTGATTGAACGCCCCAATCCCGTCACCAAAGCCGTTTTTGTCACCTTCCTGGTCAGCCTGCTGGTTTCCACCCTGATCCAGGCGATCGGCGTATTCAGCAACACCGACTGGGGGATGTCCCCAATTCCCCTAGGAACCGATCAAAGCCGCATCTGGCATGTTCGAGATAGCCGCATTGAACGTCATACCAGAAATTTGCTGGCTCGCATCCACAATCCCATTCAAGATCGAGATGCCTATGTTGAGAATTTGTCAGGAAATCTAGAAGACCTGGAAATGGCGATCGGTAATCGTCCATTTGGTGACATTGACGAACCCATTGAAATTCGGAGCCGCCAACGCCGACTGTTTAAAGCCACCCTGACCAATACTGGGGCATTCAACTGGTATGGCTATCAAACGGGAATGTCAGGTCTTGGAGAAACCAAACTCAGAGTTCGTTTTATCGAACAGGGCAGCGGAGAAGTGCGCGGTGTGCTAGGAAGAACCCTCGGTCTTTCCGGAGTGACTCAGCCGGGTGAGCAAACGACAGCGATCGGTCGCATCACCTTCCCCAACCGTCCAGGCAACTACGAAATGCAGTTTGGCTTGATCGCTGCTGGTTTGAATAATCGCCTGATCGAAGACCGTCCCCCACTCTACACGGTAGATGTTGTCGTGTCTCCCAGGGATGGAGAGCAACCGGCAACCGTTGAGGGTGAGGAAATTGGGGAGGAGTAAATTTCCAATCCGGGAATCCTAATCCTTAACTCATCCTTTTCCCCGATGCGAACCCAAAATTAATCAGGAAAATGGGAGGAAGAATACCAACCAGCAGTTTAATCAGGCAAATTCAGCAATGATGTCCCAAGTTCATCTGTCCCCTCTTGTCAACGTCCAAACTCGATCGCAATGGCTCCAACGATTTGTCGTGACCGCAGAGCAAATGGGCCGCATTGAGGAACAGGTTTTTGAGGCGGGAATGCCCGTGGCTGCGTTGATGGAGAAGGTGGCAGGGTTATTGACCCAACGAATTCAAGCTCTATATCCTCGATCGCAAGCTCCTCGTGTGGGAATTCTGGTTGGCCCAGGACATAACGGCGGAGATGCGTTGGTGGTGGCGCGAGAACTTCATTTCCAGGGTTATGCGGTCAAGATTCATCAGCCATTGCATAAAGCCAAAACTTTGACGGAGAGCCATGCCCAGTATGCCGCCAGCCTCTCCATTCCGTTTGTCGATAAAATTGATGCGCTGGAAGACTGCAATCTGTTGATTGACGGACTATTTGGCTTTGGCTTGACTCGACCCCTGGAAGGAGAAATGGCGGCAATGGTCGATCGCCTCAATCAGGGGTCAATACCAGTCATCAGCATTGATTTACCCTCTGGGATCCATACCGATACAGGAGCCGTATTAGGAACTGCAATCTGTGCCACCCATACCCTGTGTCTGGGTCTGTGGAAGAAAGCATTTCTCCAGGAGCAGGCCTTATCCTACCTGGGGCGCTCGGAATTAATTGACTTTGGCTTGCCCCTGGCAGATATCAATGCCGTTCTTGGAGAAATGCCTGCCCTCCAGCGGATTACGCCAGAATTTGCGCTCCAAACCTTGCCGCTATCCCGTTCTCCCAGCACTCACAAATACAAGCAAGGGCACTTACTGTTAATCTGTGGTTCCCGTGCCTACATGGGAGCAGCCCTGTTAGCTGGACTTTCTGCCCGATCGAGCGGTGTAGGAATGTTGTCGATCGCAGTTCCCGAATCCCTGCGGCTGTTGCTGATTGGTCAATTGCCGGATGCCTTAGTGATCGGTTGTCCAGAAGATGAAAAAGGAGCGATCGCCCAATTACCAGCGGACGTGGATCTGAGTAAATACACCGTAATTGCGGCTGGGTGTGGCTTAACTCAGGGCGCAACGGCAGTAATCAAGCAAATTCTGGCCAGCGATCGTCCCCTACTATTGGATGCCGATGGACTGAATATTCTTGCTCAGTCAAACACCATTCCAACCCTACAAAAACGCCAGGCTCCTACGGTTCTCACACCCCACCAGGGTGAATTCAAGCGATTATTTCCTGACTTAGCGGAAATAGACGATCGAATCACAATGGTTCAGAGGGCAGCCAAGCACAGTGGCGCGATCGTATTGCTGAAGGGAGCCAGAACCATCATTGCCAGCCCTGAAGGGAAGACCTGGCTGAACCCTGAAAGTACCCGGCCCTGGCGCGGGGCGGGAGTGGTGATGTTTTGACGGGGCTAACGGGGGGCTTGCTGGCTCAAGGGATGATGGAAGAACTGCACCCCGAAGCAATGGTTGTCAGCGCAGCATGGTGGCATTCCCAGGCGGCAATTCTGGCGGCAAAGGAACGATCGGAAATCGGCGTGGATGCTTCAACCTTGATTGATTATTTGATTCCAGGATTACCAAAGCACACTCACTAACAGAAAAAACAGAAAAAACAGAAAAATTTGGCAGGACAAAATCCCTACCCTCAAATCCCGACTTGGGGAACGGGGAGTTCTGCTTTATTATTTAGTCATAGGAAAAATTGCATCTCAGTTGATTCGTGTCACACTTGTAACCGATTTGACCTGGGATGGGCACACTCAGTAAGACGATCGGTGGGTGAGTGATGAATAAACTCAAGTTTTGGGCCAGTATCGTATTAGGAGTCGGATTGCTTTGCCCGGGACAATCTGCCTCTGCGCTGCCTGGACAAACCATTGAAGAAGTTGCTGCCTGGATTCAAGCCCATCCCACGCTGCAACCCGCCAGTGGTGAAACCCTTCTGGTACGAAAATCGGATACTCCGGCCCGGCGCTTTGTGTTTGAAGCCCTGACCGTTTCCCCCGGTCGAGCCGAACCGGACAGAAGTGGCTTGATTCGGATGGAGCAAATGCTGTTTTTCGATCGCATTAACGGAGTCAGCCGATCGCGCCTGGAAAACTCCCTCCAGGTGATTTACGATGCCGATGTGTTTGAAGATTATCAGCGGGCCAGGGTCGTCTACCGCTACCCCACCCCTGAACATTTCAACGCGGCCCAAAATCGGCGTAGCCCTCTCCTCGAATCCCTCCAGGGGGAAGTCCGTCGAGGTGAACGGTTTGCCTACTGGTTGGAAATCGCTCAAATTGAAGCCGACACTGCCTACAGCGGTCAGATTACTGTGTTTTTAATCGAAGACATCGAGAAGTTGGTTTTAGAGTTGCAGAGTCGGGAATAGGCGAGGGCTGAACCAAAGCGAGTTCACGGAAGTTGGACAATTTGCATCAATGGGATGCTTTCTTGAAAAACTCAGTCAGTCAGCATTTGTTTTACAAACTCTTTATTGATCACCCATGCAAAAGTTTAGAGTCGATCGCCCATACTAAAATAGCCCCTTCAAGTTACGGATTGCTGAGCCATTGGAGAAGTTAGATCTGCTTTTGCAATCGGTAATCGGTAATTGGTAATTGGTGATTGGTAATCGGTAATTGGTAATCGGTAATTGGTAATTGGTGATTGGTAATTGGTGATTGGTAATTGGTGATCCAGTATCAGCGATCATCACCTTCTCGCAATTTTTTGCCTTATCCTCCCGATCGACTTCCTCCGCCCCCGCCCCCATCCCCACCTTAATTTGAGGGCCTTTTTCCTATGACAAATTCAGATATGATCCATTCCAATCCTGTTCCGTTTGTAGATATGGCGGCACAGCATCAACCGATTCAAGCGGAATTAGAGCAAGCGATTCAAACCGTTGTCCAACGCGGTGACTATGTTCTGGGGCGAGAGGTGGCTGAGTTTGAGTCACTCTTTGCTAAAGCCTGCGGTGTATCTCAGGGAGTGGGAGTGGCCTGTGGCACCGATGCGATCGCCCTGGGGTTACAAGCCTGCGGGATTGGTCAAGGCGATCAGGTGATTTTGCCTGCCAATACGTTTGTCGCAACCTTGATTGGGGTTCTCCGCACTGGGGCAACTCCTGTATTAGTGGACTGCGATCCTCAAACCGCCTTAATTGATTTAGCGGCTGCCGAACGAGCGATTACCCCCTATACTCGCGCCATTGTTCCCGTCCACTTATACGGACAAATGGTTTCTCCGTCCCACTTACTGGAGTTAGCGGAAACCTATAACCTGCTGATTTTTGAAGATGCGGCTCAAGCGCACCTGGCGGAACGAGAGGGTTATAAAGCCGGATCGATCGGTACGGCTGCGGCCTTTAGCTTCTATCCCAGCAAGAACTTAGGCGCGTTTGGCGATGGCGGCATGGTTGTCACCAGCGAAGAAATTGTGGCTCAAACCGTTCGATCGCTCCGCAACTATGGCGCAACCCGCAAATATTTCCATACCGATTACGGCACCAATAGCCGCTTAGACACCTTACAGGCTGCCATCTTAAAGACAAAATTACCCCATTTAGCAGGTTGGAACGCCGATCGCAATCGTGCTGCCCAACTCTACGATCGTTGGTTGGAACCCCTGGCGGAATACGGCATTTTCCCGATCGAAAATCATTGTGGGTCAGGGCACGTTTATCATCTTTATGTGATTCGCGTGAGCGACTTTTGTGGGTGCGATCGGCTGCGCTTACAGTCCGGTTTAGCAGATATGGGAATTCATACCGGCATTCACTACCCCATTCCCTGCCACTTACAACCCGCGTTTCAGCATCTCGGCTATCAGCCAGGCGACTTTCCCTATGCTGAAGCCCTGTGCGAAGAAATCCTGTCTCTACCCATGTATCCCGGCATTACCGAAGAACAGATCACGCGAGTCGTTTTTGCCATTCAAACCATAGTGAAATCCTCCATTGGACAAGCTTATCCCCCCGCGATCGATGCAGCGTAAGCAACACCTGTGAGGTGAGACTCTTGTTGCCCCAACCTCTTGTGGGGTGGGCATCTTGCCCGCCCAGCCAGCAAGGCAGAATGATTAACCCAGCCTGCTTTGCGACCGATCGGCTTCCCCTGGGAATTCTGTAGATAGGGCTTTGACAAAGATGAAGTGTGGGTCAATCCTGCTGCGGTTCGCCTTAAACGAGGGACATTTTCCCGTCCGCTCTCAGTCAGGGTTGAATGCTGCACTTTTCCTGGATGAATCGGGTCATCGTCCTGCTGTCCTCTATTCTTTGATCTATGCACATCCTTCCCAAACGGTTCTTCCTATCCGATCGCCATCTGCCTTATTGGATCATCCTGGGATTATTGATGCTCCTCTATACGCCATTGTTGCTGCACTGGAGCGAGGGTTGGCTGAACAAAAGCATTAGCATTGAACATGAATATTTTAGTCATGGGCTGATTGGCTTACCCTTCGCAGTTTACCTGAGCTGGCTGAACCGTGAACGCTGGCAGCAGTTATCCCACCAAGTTTCCCCGATAGAGTCGATCGCCGGACTCCTGCTGGTGCTGGTGGGACTGTTGCTGTACCGGGGCAACCTGCCCGACTTAATTAATTTATCCCTGCCTGTGATCCTGACTGGACTCTGCCTCTGGTTCAAAGGATTACCCGGACTCCGCCTCGAGGCTTTCCCCCTGCTGCTGGTTTTCCTGGCTGCACCCAACTCAATTCCCTACCTGCTGGCTCCCTACACCCTGCCCCTTCAGCAATTCATCGCGGGCATGGCTGGATTTATCTTGCTGCAATTGGGGATGGAAGTGCGAGTTGAACAGATCTATTTGTTTGTCAACGATCGCATTGTAGAAGTTGCGCCCTACTGTGCTGGGTTGAAAATGCTGTTCACCAGCTTTTATGTTGGTCTGATGCTGCTCTACTGGACGGGCGTTTGGCAAAATCGATCGAAAACCAATATTTTCCTTGCCGGAATTCTCATCATCAGCATCACTGCCAACATTCTTCGCAACACGCTCCTCACCTTCTTCCACGGCACGGAAATGGATCAAGCCTTCCACTGGCTCCACGATGGCTGGGGCGGCGATCTCTATTCTGCGGGAATGCTGGGGCTTTTAATAGTGCTGATTCAGGCGATCGATCGCTGGCAGTCTCCCATAGAGGCAGAACCCGAACCCGATTAACACCCCTGACTCCCGACTCCCCATTCCTCACTCCCCATTCCCCACTCCTCACTCCCCACTCCCCACTCCTCACTCCCCACTCCCCACTCCCCACTCCCCAAAATCTTCCTACCCTGCCTGTCCCCCGAACACGATACAATTTGCAATAAATCCTTGATCCCCGACAGCAAATCATGCTGGGATCAATGGAAACTCTGGTCACGCTCCCTTGCTGAGGTTATATGAAAAAGATTTTGTCACGGGTATTTGCCCTGGTGCTAGTGGTAGTGGTGGGTTTGACAGGATGCTCTGCCACAACTGAAGCTGGTTTAACTGGAAATTACCGTCAAGACACTTTGACCCTGATCGAAACCCTTAGAGGCGCGATCGAACTTCCAGATGACTCGCCTGATAAGGCCTTTGCCCAGTCAGAAGCCAAACAGCAAATCAACGACTTCATCTCGCGGTATCGCCGTGATGGCTCGCTCCTGAAGCTCAGTTCGTTCACTACCATGCGAACGGCACTGAATTCCCTGGCAGGACACTACACCTCCTATCCCAACCGCCCTGTTCCTGAAAAGCTTAAAGTGCGGTTAGAGCAAGAGTTTCGACGAGTTGAATCGGCTTTGCAGAGAGAAGTATAGCCCTTTCGCAGTGAGTGGTTTGTCGATCGAGATTCAATGGGTCAGACGGTTGGAGTATCCCTATCCAGGCTCTGATGCATTGGTTGAACGTTGGCAAGCCACTGGTTTTTAGAAAGTGCAGGTTTTTAGAAAGTGCGAGAAAAAAATTTTGGCTTTAGGGTAAAGCTATGCTATTCTAGGTAAGGCTTGATTCGATTGAGTGGATAGCTCAGTTGAACGGTCGTATCAGTGATGCGGGCATAGTTTAGTGGTAAAACCTTAGCCTTCCAAGCTAATGATCGCGGTTCGATTCCGCGTGCCCGCTTAAAAAATCTTTAAGAGCAAGCACCCAATGGTGAAGTAGGATGGCGGTATCTATAATACCCCGGCGTATCCAGTGACAGATGCCGCTCGGTATCTGCGTATCCCGATTGGTACTTTGCGTTCCTGGCTTAACTCGATCGGGTCAGCTTGCCATGCGGGAAACCTTGAAACGCTTGCTTACCCATGTTGACTGGAACGCCGAAGGGATTGCGAGCCGCTTTTTTCCTGTGATTGAGTTAGTGCCTCAACCCGGAAGCGACAGGATCATTCTCCTTGACCCCTCCATCCAGTTTGGTAAACCTGTGAGTGCTGGGCAAAACCTCACCCGTCAGCAAATGGCAGACTTGTTTGTGAATGTTCTGGAAAAGTTGGAGAAGCGTACTCAAGGTAATTAGCCCCCCTTCATTGCCAAAATCTATAAAAACGGTAGGGTAACAGTCTGGAGAAATCGGACTCAACGGCTGAAATTTCTCAAATGACAAGACTGAACCCTCCGAGTCTTAAGCCGGTTTCTGAGCAATTTTGAGTACAGCTTATTCAACTATTTAAACAAACTGCGCTTTTTGGCTTTCTTCTTGGCCTTTTCCCGCTCGTACTCTAGCTCCTTCAGTTTCTTCATAATTCGCCCAAAGTACTCTTGCAGGTATTCCTCCAGGGTGGTGGTGTCGTTGGGATCCAGACCAAACACCGCATAGGTTTCATCCATAGACGCTGTGAGCGGCCGACCCGATGCCACTACTTCACTAAAGGCCAACCGATCGGCCAAATTCCAGCCCCACTGGAAGAAGCGGGCAATCTTTTCCACCGATCGCAGCAAGCCCGTCGGCATGCGGGTCATTTTTGCATCCTGCCCAGACAGACGTTGACAGAGCCGAATAATTTCCTGAGCACTCCACGCCCGGGAGCCCACCACAGGAAACGATCGATTCACCGTTTCAGGAACCTTGAGTGCTTGAATGGCAAACTTCGCAATGTCCTGGGTATCCATGTAGGCGATCGGCGAACTTTCCCCCATGACCCAGACGGCCTGCTTCTCCAGAATCGGAATTGCGTACTGCCCGATTAGCCCCTGCATAAAGCCGCACGGTCTGAGGATGGTGTAATTTAGCCCAGATTCCATCAGAAACAGCTCGGTACACCGCTTGATTTCCATCAGGGGAACTTTGGGATATTGTTCTGCATCCAAAATTGAGATGAAGATATAGCGATCGACACCAGCCGCCTTTGCGGCCTGAATTAGAGACACCTTTCCTTCCCAATCCACCTGTTTAATACTCAGGGAATCGGTTGGACGGGTTGTTGCAGCATCGATCACTGCCGTGACTCCCTTGAGGGCAGGCGGTAATGTGTCAGGTTCGCAAAGATCGCCCAGCACCAACTCGGCTCCCCACTCCTTCAAAAAAGCTGCCTTACGCGAACTCCGCACCAGACATCGCACACGGTATCCCTCGTCCAGAGCGCGACGAGCAATCTGCCTTCCTAACGTCCCAGTGGCTCCAACTACGAGTATTGTCATGAGGGATTCCGTAACAATTTATTAACTTTATTAAGATATACCAGAAATGGGGCTGTTCTTCGACCCTTCCAGGAATAGTTACATAAAAAATTGTTACTCTGGGAATGGCTGCGCTCCGATTTTCGCAACGAATATTCGATCGCTGGACGCTTCCCATTACCCTTTTTGTTGTCGCTATGTTTGATTTCCTATGACTTCTGCCCCTTTACCCAACCATAAACGCAGCGAACAATCGCCTAATTGCGAAGTACAGCATCCGGTTGACATTAACAGTGTGAGGCAGCTTCACGGGGAAATTCTGAGCGTTAACAAAGCACAACGGATGGCGGAGTTCTTTAGCCTCTTAGGAGATGCAAACCGCCTGCGGATCTTGTCTGCGCTGGCCAAACAAGAATTGTGTGTATGCGATCTGGCTGCTGTCGTCAGAATGAGCGAATCTGCCGTGTCTCACCAGCTTCGGGCTTTGCGGGCATTACGGCTCGTGAGCTATCGCAAGCAGGGGCGAAATGTGTTCTACTACCTAAAAGACAGCCACGTTCTCAACTTGTATCGAGAAGTGGCTGAACATTTAGATGAACCGGAAGATTAGATCAGCCAGCAAGGGCTTTAGTTTACTCTTCGCCGCCTTGAACTTTTAACATCACAAATCCCACTCCCAATCCAATCAGGACGAGCACAAAGGATAAAACGGCTGTACTAAAAATTTCTCCACCCATTACGCGATCCTCTACAAACGTTAATCAGTACAAGACAAACCAATACAAGCAAACCAAATAAACTCAACGAGTCTGTATAAATCTTAAAGCAGTTTGGTCTTCTCCTCATCGCAAATGACAACAACTCAAACTGGATTTCGTTCGCAGCTAGCGATCACCGTGGGTGATCCAGCAGGCATTGGTGCAGAAGTTATCTTGAAGGCTCTTGCGGATCCTGCCTTGATGGCAGTCTGTGATTTCACGGTCGTAGGTAGCCGATCGGTTCTGGAGCAAACCTATCAGCATCTCAGTGACCAGGATTTATCGTTGGTTCATCCTGCCCATCTGAATGTGCTGGATATTCCCATCGATTTATCCATGATTCAGGTGGGGCGAGGGAATGCTGCCAGTGGGGAAGCGAGTTTTCGTTACCTGGAAACTGCGATCGACGGAACGCTGGCAGGTCAATTTCAGGGCATTATCACGGCTCCGATCGCCAAGTCTTCCTGGAAAGCGGCTGGGCATGAGTATCCGGGGCAAACGGAGTTACTGGCGCAGAAGGCGGGTGTAGAGCGATTTGGGATGTTGTTTGTGGCGCAATCACCCTACACAGGATGGATGCTGCGAACCCTGTTGGCGACGACCCATATTCCCCTGCGGCAGGTTGCAGACGCTCTGACCCCTGAATTAATGCAGAATAAGCTGGAATTGTTGCTGGACTCTTTGCGGCAAGACTTTGGGATTACTGAACCGCGAATTGCGATTGCTGGATTAAACCCCCATAGCGGTGAACTGGGGCAACTGGGCCGCGAAGAAGTAGACTGGCTGCTGCCCTGGTTGGAGGCGGTGCGCCAACTGTTTCCCCAGGCTCAGTTAGATGGATTGACTCCTCCCGATACGCTGTGGGTTCGTCCGGGGCAAGCCTGGTACGGTACAGCAAACCATCCACCGGCCCATGATGCTTACCTGGCGCTATACCACGATCAGGGATTAATTCCAGTGAAGCTGATGGCGTTCGATCGCGCAGTGAATACCACGATCGGTTTGCCCTTTGTCCGCACCTCCCCGGATCATGGCACGGCCTTCGATATTGCCGGACAGGGGATTGCTGATGCTACGAGCTTCAAAGCGGCTCTGCAACTAGCGATCGACCTGGTGCAGTATCGAGTTGGACAGGAACGTCCCCTGGTTCCCTCTTAAAGGCGATCGTCGTTTCCCGTAGCGTAGGCATCTTGCCTGCCAGTCAAAGGATTGCCCAACCCAGAACCTTTGTACGGCAAGAACCCTTGCGGGGCACAGAACTTTTGCACAACATAGAACCCTTGCCAGATATTGAACCCTCGATCGCCCTATCCCCCCCAAGAGCATTGAATCTCTGGGAGAAACGCGGTTTACTAACCTATGGCTTTAACCTCCCAGGTGAAACGGAACCCAGTAAAAGTTAGGGTTTGGGAGCCTTGTTGTCGTTTTAAAGTTAAGACGAATGAAAAAGCAAATTTTTCAAGCAAGTTTGGCCATTGCCATGCCTGCTCTACTCATCGGCTGTGGCCCCACTCAGGACACTGCAACAACGGATACGACGGAGCCGGATGTTGCCCAGACTGAAGTAACAGAAACCGCAGAAACAGCTGACACTGGTGATTTACAAGCCTACGCCAACGGAGAAGAACGGCCTCAGGTCGGCTTTACCTCAGCCGATGGATGGGATCTCACCTTTGACCATATTTACGTTCATCTTTCGGACATAAGTGCCTATCAGATGGATCCGCCCTACGACTACACCTCGCAGGAAGCAATCCAGGATGCCGAAGTAGAGGTCAGTTGGGAACCTACCACCGTTGATCTGGTAACGGGGGATGAGGATGATCCAACGGTGCGGGTCGGTGAGGTAAGTAACGCCCAACCCGGGCACTACAACGCAATTTCCTGGCGGATGGCTCCGGCTCCCGATGGCCCTGCTGAAGGCTATTCCATGGTGATTATCGGCACGGGGGAACGAGATGGGGAAACCGTTGATTTTGTCTTGAACATCGATCGAGAATTTGCCTACTCCTGCGGTGATTTTGTTGGGGATGAGCGCAAGGGCTTTCTGGAAGCAGGCGAAACGGCTGATGTGGAAGCGACCTTTCACTTTGATCATCTCTTTGGGGAAGGCTCTCGATCGCCCGATGATGCACTGAACGTTTCAGCCTTTGGGTTTGAACCCCTGGCCGCTCTGGCAACCGATGGTCGGATTGAAGCCGATCTAGATACCCTGCAAGCGGCTCTCCCGGTTGAGGATTTTGCCCGACTGGAATCTTCGCTCGTCGAGTTGGGTCATGCGGGGGAAGGTCACTGCTACGAAGCCATTTCTGGACAGACCAGCTAACTGCAACCTGGCGTTAGGGTTGTACTCTATTGGATTCCTGAGGATTGTGAATTCATAACCTGTCAATCATTCTGCTTTGTGGACTGGGCGGGCAAGATGCCCACCCCACAAGAATTTCAGATGGTTCAATTGGCATTCCTAAGGGTTCAGCAGATCCAACTGGATAAAAGGCGACTCGGATTTCTGCCGCTTAGAGGAGCGGGAACGGGTAGATTTCTGGGTATTCCCCTTGCGAGGGGGGATATTCACATGGGCCACAAACCACGATCGCAGGTTTTTGGCTGGTTCACCCTCCAGTCCATCCAGATCCAGCGGAGGCGGAAACAAATCAGGCTGCGAAACCGTTGCCCAGCCGACTTCGCTCTGAAAGCGATCGGCCCCAAAAGGGGTTAACTCATCGGGAATTCGGGCTAAATAGGGCAGAATGTTTTCCTGGTGGAGGAATGGCTGACGCTGGTGCTCTAATTGCTGAACGCGACGCTGGCGGGCGGTGCGGTAGGTCAGAATGGGGGAAGAATAGTCCTTCAGGGGTGGGGGAGAACCCAGTTGTTCGGGCGGTAAATGGGCAACTTCGGGAACCCATTGTTTGATGAATAAACCATCGGGATCACAGCGATCGACTGCGACCTGCTCCGGGTTGTAAATCCGCGTCCAGGTTTTATCCACACAATGGGTGACTCCCGCCTGCATGGCCCACTGGTAGTGATCGATCGGACAATCGCCATCAATCAGGTGACGCATGAAGTGCAACGCCCCGTACCGCCAGTCCATGCCGAGTAAATTGCTGAGAAAGCTCGCATAGAGAGCCCGAGTCCGAAAGTTAAGCTGCTTCCAGCCGCCAGTTGCTTGCAAGCATCGGGCCGCTGCATCCACGATCGGAAATCCGGTTTGCCCGGTCTGCCAGGCTTGATAAAGCGCTTCATCAAAGTCCCAGCCCTCTTCATCAAACACTGAGTACAGCGATCGTAATTCTAGCTGCGGCAGGTAACGAAACCGTTGAGCAAAACCACTGCCCCAGCGCAACCGGGAAATTAACTGTTTTCGACTGAGTTCTGCTTTGGCGGTGGGTAATTCTTGATTCTGAGCGATGTGAACGCATTCTCGCACGGAAATCGCGCCGAACTTAATGTAGGGACTTAGCCCAGTGGTGGCCTCCGCGATCGGATAGGACAGTTGCCAGTAGTAGCGATCGACTTTTTCAGTCAGAAACTCCGCCAAACACTGCCGCGCTGCCTCTGCACCCCCCGTTGGAATGGCCTTGCGATCGGCGATTAAACCCAGTTCAGTCAGCGTCGGCAATAGTTGACTGGGCAGGTCGGGCGGAACATGGATTTGCTGGGGAGAGGGAATCAACGGGGACTGCATTTCGTTGAACCAAAAGCTGCGGTAGTCGGGATAGGGCAAAAGCTCCCCTGTCCCTGCCGTCGGTTCAAACCAGCGAATTTTTATCTGCCGTTCTGCTAAAGCTCGATTTAACCGCGCATCCCGGACTCGTCCATAAATCCGCTCATAGTCGAGATAGGCATAAATCCCCTCGGCTTCGGTTTCCTGCACCAACTCCGGCAACACCTCCACCGGATCGCCCGATCGCAAAATCAGCCGTCCACCCCGCGACTGCAACGCCCGATCGAGGGCTGCCAGACAGTCCAGCATGAAGGCAACTCGCGCCGAAGCCGTCTCTGGATGATGCAGCAGGGCCCGATCGAAGATAAATACCGGAATCACCGCTCCCCGCAGGGCAGCCCGATACAGCGGTGCGTGATCCGTAATCCGCAAATCTCGACGAAACCAGACGACGGTGCGATTCATCAATGGGGGCGATCGAGGCAGTCCATGAGAGGGTCATGAACTAATGTAACGCTTTTGGCATTGGGATGGAGAAGGCGGGTCTGTGGGGTGGGCATCCTGCCTGCTGATTCCATCCAAAACGATCGCTACTTGCTGTCTTTCTTGCTGTCTTTCTTGATGCCCGTTTTTCGTTCCAAAACTTCCTTCAATACCAGGGTAATGACGGCTAAACAAGCCAGCAAAACAGCAGCCGTATAGGCAGACTGAGTATGGTACTGCTTATAGGCTTCCTCGACAAATAGCGGGAGCGTTTGAGTTCTCCCCGCAATACTGCCTGACACCACCATCACCGCTCCAAACTCACCCATCGCCCGCGCATTGGTCAGAATCACCCCATAGAGCAAGCCCCAGCGAATGGTGGGTAACGTTACCTGCCAGAAAGTTTGCCAGTCGTTTGCTCCGAGCGTTTTAGCCGCTTCCTCCTGCTCCGGCCCCATTTCCTCTAATACCGGAATCACTTCCCTGGCAACAAAGGGCAGAGACACAAAGGCCGTCGCCAGCACCATCCCCGGTAACGCAAAAATCACCCGAATATCCATCGCCTGAAGCAACGGCCCAAACCAGCCATTGCGACCATAGAGCAAGACCAGCATCAGTCCAGCCACCACGGGCGAAACGGAGAAGGGGAGGTCAATCAGGCTAAGCAGCAACGTCCGACCCGGAAATTTGTGACGCGCGATCGCCCAGGCAGCACAGAGTCCAAATACGGTGTTAATCGGGACGGTGATTGCAGCCAGGATTAAAGTGAGCCGCACCGCCTGAAGAAACGTTCGATCGGTAAAGGTGCTGAGAAATCCGCCTAACCCACCCTGAAACGCCTGCACAAACACATTGACTGCCGGAATCAGCAGTACCAAACTCATGTACAGCACCGTAAACCCGATCAGAACCGACTTCATCCAGGGACGGGCTTTCACTTTCTTCAGCCGTCCTGCGGGTGTAGAGGCTGGAATTGGAGGAGTGCTAAGAGCCATATCGTCGTCCCCACGCTTGCAGTAAATTAATCGCCAACAACATCAACAACGACACCAGGAGCATGACCGAACCAATCACCGTTGCCCCAGCGTAGTCATATTGCTCCAACCGCTGAAACACCAGTACCGGAGCAATCAAGTCTCGAAAGGGAATATTAGAAGCCACAATCACGATCGAGCCATACTCCCCCACTGCCCGCGCAAACCCCAGTGCCACCCCAGTCAGAACCGCAGGCAGCAACGGCGGCAGCACCACCCGCCAGAAGGTTTGAAACTGGGATGCACCCAACGACCAGGCCGCTTCCTCCACATCCACTTCCGTTTCCTGCAACACGGGCTGCACCGTCCGCACCACAAACGGCAGGGAAATAAACAACATCGCCACAAACACCCCCAACCGCGTGAAGGCAATTCTCACCCCAAACGGGGCAAACAACGAACCAATCCAGCCCGTTTCACTGTACACCGTGGCGATCGTCAAACCCGCAACAGCCGTTGGCAGGGCAAAGGGCAGATCCAAAATCGCATCCAGAAACCGCTTCAAGGGAAAGTCGTAGCGAACCAGCACCCAGGCAATGATCATCCCAGCCACCCCATTCATCCCCGCTGCCAAAGTCGCCGTTACAAACGTTACATTGTAGGCAGAAAGGGCGATCGGGCTAGTGGCAATACTCCAGATCTCCGTTGCACTGAGCTGACTGGCTCGCAGGGCCAGGGCAATAATCGGCAAAAACAGCATCACCGTTAAGTAAATCCAGGTGACCCGCCAGGGCCAGGAGGGCAATTTGAATTTAGACGATCGGGTTTGACGAACGGGTTGGGTTGGAGTCATGGGCAGTAGGGAATGGGGAATGGGTAGGGGCGCATTGCTATGCGCCCGAAGAATGGGTAGGGACAAATAGCCATGCGCCCGAAGGAATGGGAAAGAGACAAATCGCCATGCGCCCGAAGAATGGGGCAGAGACAAATCGCCATGCGCCCGAAGGAATGGGGCAGGGACAAATCGCCATTCATTCATCGAGATTTGCATCTCTTGGGGGGTGGGCATCTTGCCCGCCCAATCATATCCCTGAGAAATAGAATCCAAAATCCAAAATCTAAAATCCCAAATCACGATCGCCCTATTTCTGCCTGAATCTGATCAAAAATACCTTGATCGGCAAAGAATTTCGCCTGTGCTGCATTCCATCCGCCCAGATCCTCGATCGTGAACAGGCGATCGACTTTGGGGTACTGATCGGCGAATTCCTGTTCCACCTGCGGATCAACCGAACGAAAACCGGCACTGGCAAATTCCCGTTGGGCTTCGGGGGTGAACAGGTATTGTAAGAAAGCTTCTGCTACTTCACGGGTGCCGTGGCGATCGACGTTGGCATCCACGACAGCAGCGGGACAGTCGATGGAAATATTGACATCCGTAGGAACGATAAACTCTAAATCAATGCCATTTCGGCGAGCCAGAATCATCTCATTTTCGTAGTTGATCAACACATTGCCCTGACCCTGAGTGAAGAAAGCATCACTGGATTCGCGGGCATCCCGGGTGAGGGCCGGGGCATGGCGAAAGACTTCCTTGGTGAAATCCAATGCCTGCTCCTCAGTTCCTCCAGTCTCAGTAATGGCACCCCACAGTGCCAGGAAATTCCACCTCGCTCCGCCGGAAGTTTTAGGATTTGCCGTGACGATTTGCACATCTTCCCGCGTCAAATCGGCCCAACTCGTAACGGGTTGCGCCATGTTTTCACGGGTCACCAAGGCCACCACCGATCGCTGGGCAACGGAATTGTAGGGGGCTTCCTGCTGCCATCCGGGTTCAATCAAACCAGTCTCCTCAATCCGCTGCACATCCAGCTCCAACGCCAGGGAGACAATATCTGCCGGTAAGCCATCCACCACAGCACGAGACTGCGACCCCGAAGCCCCATAGCTGTAGTTAAAAAATACATCCTGGTTATGCTCCGCCTTCCACTTAGCGGCAAACTGGGGAATGATGTTTTCGTAAGCCGATCGCGTCACCGCATAGGACACCAGGGTTAGCTCCACACTGCGCGGCCCATCTCCTGCTTCCGGCGCACTACAGGCGGCGATCGACCAACACATTCCCAATCCCAATAGAAAAAGGGCGATCGACCGTTGGAGCGATCGTTTGAACACACCCATTCCTTTCAGTAAATTAACCCTTTGCCAACCCATTTTGCCAACCCATACACCAACTCGTTCGACCTACGCCCACATCAACGCCCCGGACTGAATAGGCAAAACGCCTGTTCACCAGTATCCAGCAACCCCACTGGTAGGGTGGGCACTGCCCACCGTTCAGGAAGATGGGACTTCACCATTTCTCTGATCCAGCCTACCTTATGAATTGCGCAAAAGTACAATAACCCCATCAAAAAACCGGGCTTTGCAGAAGATTGCCTAAACCCGATCGCCCACCAGGGATTGTTGGCGAATAAAGCTCAGAATGTAATCTGCGGTTGTCTGAGGTTTCTCTAAGTGGGGCACATGGCCACAGTTCTCAATCCAGATCAGCTCACTCTGGGGAATGGCCTGTTGGAATTTCTCGGCATCGGCGGTGCCTAAAATTCGATCGTTTTGCCCCCAGAGAATCAGGGTTGGGGACTGAAGATGGGCCAGTTTGTCTCGAAACGAGGTATAGCCCCCACTGCGGGTAAAGTTAATCAGTGCTTGCTGCCAGCCCGGTTGCTCCAGGTGAAGGGCCGCACAGTACTGAGCATCCAGGGAGGCCAAGCTGGGATCATGGTAGGCCTTGAGGCTAATGCTTTGACGCACTTTGGGATTGCGCAAAAAGGCCGTGGCCAGGTAGCCCAGGGGCGGAATCAGAAATTTACCCACAGACGGCCCGACGGTAAATCCAGCACTGTCGATTAAAATCAATTGACTGACCGCTTCCGGATAGGTCAGGGCAAAATCGATCGCCGCCGCTCCCCCCATCGATGCTCCCACCAGCACCACAGGTTGTCCGATCAGATGTTCCCAGGTGGCGTAAAGATGGGTTTTGATAGCTGCTGGATCGAGGAGAAGTTGGGGCACTCGTTCGGTGAAGCCAAATCCCAGCAGGTCGATCGCCCAGGTTTCTGTGTGGTCAGCCAGGAGAGGCATAAGCCGTCGAAATTCCAGCATGGAACTGTCGAAGCCGTGGAGGAACAGAATGGGAAGATTCTGGCTCTGATTTTGAAGCTGAGCCGATCCCTGCCGCACAAAGGCCGTGGCGATCGGGTCTGGACTGAGGGAAGTCGAAATCGCTTGCTGCTGAATGGCTTGCACCAGGGCAATGGAGGTGGGTTCAGTCAGGCGATCGGTGGAAAGGGAGAAACGGGTCATAGGTCAATGATGAGGATGCGAGGCTGCGAACTACCACAAAGCAACCTATCACAAAGCGGGGGATGCCAACGGTAGGGTAAACCAGAATTGTGAACCCATGCCGAGCGTACTGTCTACGCCAATCTCACCTCCATGAGCCGCGACAATTTGCTGGCAAAGATATAACCCCAAACTTAATCCAGTCAATTGCCGTTCTTCCGTCGTCCCCATCCGCAATTCAAACAGCCGATCGCACTGGCTGGGACTGATTCCTTTCCCATCATCTTCCACGATGCACCGCAGGCTGTCTCCTTCTATCACTGCCTTTAACGTAACCGTAACTCCCGGCGGATTATGCTTCACGGCATTCACCAGCAGGTGGCGGAAAACCCGTTCCAGTTGCGGGCGATCGCCAGATACCGGGGGTAACGCTTCAGGGAGTTTGTTCACAAAATGGGCTTCATTTAGCTCAAACAGCGGTTTGAGATCAGTGGCAATACTTTCGACAAAGGGCAGCAGATCCAGTTTGCTGGCTTCAACCGTGATCCCTTCCGTTTTATTTTTGTAGGCTTCCAGCAGGGAGTTGAGCTTACAGAGTTGAATTTCTCCAGATTGGGTCATGCGTTCCAGCAAACCGCGCGACATGGCAATGCTGTCACCGGGCTGATTTTGCAGGTTTTTCAGCACCATCAAACTCCCCATGACGGTAGTGCGCAGGTCATGGGCAATGGCATGGATCAACACATCCCGCAGGCGGTTTAACTCCTGCAATTCCGCCATATTTTCTTGCAGTTGCAGGGTTCTTTCAGTGACCTGATTTTCTAAATTGGCATTGAGATTCTGGACTCGCTTATAGAGTTGCCCCTGCTGAATGGCGATCGTCACCTGAGTTCCCAACTGTTCCAATAGCTCCACTTCCAGGGGTTGCCATTGGCGCGTCATGGTACATTGATTCACCACCAGCACACCAAACAGGTGAGGATTTCCCCCGTCAGAATGGACTTCGGGATTCTGCTCCATCAGGCGGTTGAGAGCCGGACAATCGCTAGTGTTCAGAACAATGGGAACGGCAATGCCAGCTTTTACTTGAAAACGATCGTGGTATTGCTTCAGGAAGGGAGAAATAGCGGATTGAGCCGTATCAGTTGCTACGCAGATTGCGTCTTGGGTGAACATTGCCTGCAATTCTTGATAAGCCTGAGTATCCGTCGTCCAGCCGATCGTGGAAGCCCAGCCCGGCACAATCGACTCTGCCACCACGCTACCCTGCCCCTCTCGATCAAAGCAGCTAAAGAAAACGCGATCGGCATGGAGAAATTGCCGCACTTCTTCCACCGTCGTCTGCAAAATGTCTTCCAGATCGAGCGACTGTCGGATCCGCATGGCCATTTCACTTAGCAAATGGTTGCGGGCTGCGGTCAGACGCAATTGGGCTTCGACGGACTGTCGAGTCGCCATGACGGCCGCCAGAATGAGAGCGGTAATCGTAATCACCCCAATGAACGCCTGCAACAGCAACACAACCTGGCTTGAATCAACTGCTTTCGCCACAAAGGGGCCACGCTCCAGAATCGTGCCGCTGATGGCAATCACGGAAAGAATAAAGCTGCTGAGAATGGTTCGGACTTGCCCAAACCGCAGAGCCGCCCAAATAATGAACGGAATCGGCAAATACTCCAGGGGATACATGGCGATCGCCTGCCAGGCTGGGAATGGAACACAATCCAGCTCACGGCGATGAAGGAAGAGAGCCAGATCCATTTTTCTAACGCAGACGGGCGATCGGTTCCTGTGATGAAACCACTGCAATAATCTGCACTCAGACCCGATGCGTACCCTGATTTAACCCATCGAGAATCCAAACCTGCAAACTTAAATTGATATTGATTCGCCCAATGCTGAAGTGCCAGCAGCGAGGGTGTCAGGATCAAAATGCCCATACCGTCCCCCAACCATATCGTCCACCAGTTCTGAATACTCTGCATCCAGCTCAGGTTCGCTACCCAGGAATACGTCGCTGTCCCGATCGTGGCATTGATCATCGGCGTGACAAAAACTGCCAGACCCACAAAACCCAGGACATCCCGCAACCGATCCATTGATAAACAAAATCCGAATCGCTGAAGCAGCGTAACTCCAATTACAACTTGCAGTGCACTACCCAGAGTTGATCCGGCTGACAGCAGCCAGGGCACTCCCAACGCAGCGTTTAAGCTCAATACTCCCAAAGCGACTCCAATTCCTGCCCAGCGTCCCTGCCACAACAATGCAGCAAAGGCAATTCCAGCAGGTGGCCAAACCGGGGAAGCTAATGCTCCCAGTTGCAAGATGGACAGGGATGCTCTCGCGGTTAGAAAATAGGCAAGGGCAATCAAGCCATTCACAAGCAAAAATCGCCAGAGTTGAATTCGGTTCACGGTCTTTCTGGGTGCATCATTCGCAACATGGGTGGAAATGCCAAACTGCATAATATTTCCTACATCCTGCATCCTGCTGGTTTTCGGATTCGCCACAGTAAGCGTGACGGGAGTACATATGAACGGGTGAGCCATCGTTTTCAGGGCAGTAACCCGATATACCTAGGGTGGCGTATGAGCCAGTTTTCTAACGTCCTCCAGTTGGATGAACTGCGGGTGGCAAAGGGGTGAGGAGATGAGGAGGTGAGGAGAAAAGGGGTATGCGGGTATGCGGGTATGCGGGTATCCGGAAAAATAACGTACCTCGTAGGGGCACACAGCAGTGCGCCCTTACTGGACAACGGGACAACGGGACAACGGGATACCAAAGCAGGGAATTTGGGGATTTTGTACACTATCAACGGAGGCTTGTGTCAAATTTGGGGGAAGGTTCGGTGCGCCTATTTACGACGGGGGCTGGGTTGCGCTGCTATCTCAGGCTGAATCGATCGCGCCTGGAACAGTCTGATTCAGCTCAGATGGTGAGCGTGGGGTTAGTGCCAACGATGGGTTCTCTCCATGCTGGTCATTTAAGCTTGATTCATAGAGCCAGGCAAGAAAATGATTGGGTAGTGGTCAGTATTTTTGTCAATCCCTTGCAGTTTGGCCCCAATGAAGATTTTCAAAAATATCCCCGGACGTTGGCAGCCGATCGCGCCCTCTGTGAAGCCGCTCAAGTCGATGCAATTTTTGCCCCAACGACCGCCGAACTCTACGGCACCGACCTCCCTCCAGCTCCAGAAAAAATTACGCAAGTCCTGCCGCCAGCCAGTATGATGGCGGAATTGTGCGGTCGATTTCGCCCAGGACACTTTCCAGGTGTTACAACAGTGGTCATGAAATTATTCGCTGTGGTGCAGCCCGATCGCGCTTACTTTGGTCAAAAAGACGCTCAACAACTGGCAATCTTGAAGCAAATGGTAATGGATTTGAATGTACCGGTGGAAATCATTGTTTGTCCGATCGTCCGGGAGCCGGATGGGCTGGCCATGAGTTCACGCAACCAGTACCTTTCTCCCGAAGAACGATCGCAGGCAACGGTGCTATACCGCAGCCTCAAGCAAGCAGAACAAGCCTTTCAGCAGGGTGCGACTCTCCGCGAAGAGCTAATCGATGCGGTGAAATCTGAACTTTCTACTGTGCCAGCGATTCAACCTCAATACATTGAACTTGTACACCCTGAGACTATGTCCCCTTTAGAGCAGATCGAAGATACCGGACTCCTGGCTGTTGCCGCACATATTGGTTCCACGCGACTCATTGACAACATCCTGCTGAACGCCCGTAAACCAATCCTGGCGATCGATGGCCCGCCGGAGCAGGTAAATCCACTGTGGCTCGGCGAGTGGCCCAGGCATTGGGTTTGCTGTACCTGGATACGGGAGCGATGTATCGGGCAGTCACCTGGCTTGTCCTGGAATCGGGAATTTCCGTAGAGGATGAGGCAGAAATTGCAGAGTTAGTCAGCCAATGCGAGATTATCCTGGCTTCAGATATTGGAACTTCTGATCCCGGAGAACGGCCCCAGAACCCACTCCCCACTCCCCATGTCCGGATCAATGGACACGAAGTGACTCAGGCGATCCGCAGCCATGCCGTTACCGCCCAGGTGTCTAAAATTGCGGCCCAGGCAACGGTTCGTAAAGAGTTGGTGAAACAACAGCAAGCTTACGGACGGAAGGGGGGCATTGTGATGGATGGGCGGGATATCGGTACCCATGTTTTTCCGGATGCGGAGGTCAAGATTTTCTTAACCGCGTCAGTGGCAGAACGGGCCAGACGACGGCAGCAGGATTTACGCAACCAAGGACAGCCTCCGATCGCCCTACCCGAGTTGGAGCGTTCGATTCAGGAGCGGGATTACCTGGACACAACTCGGCCCATCTCCCCCCTGCGGCAGGCTGAAGATGCGATCGAAATTCAAACTGATGACCTGACGATTGATGAAGTTGTCGCTAAGATTGTGCAACTTTATCAGCAGAAACTAGCAACCCTGGCAGGCGATCGGCTATAAAGTCGGAAAGGCCTTGCTTTGAGTCTGTATTCTTGCGGGGTAGTTAATTCGCATTTACAAACCTGAGATTTTTGTCTCGTTTCGTAACGATTACTAAGAATTGCAAAGCTACCCCGGAGAGTGCTACAGTCCGATTTGATGTCATCACACATCTGATCTGAACCCGTCTGACCAAATGCGTCTGATCTGAACTGAATCTGATGCAATCAGCAACCCTAACCAGGTCTGATGCTGTCAGTGAACCTGGCCGAGCGCAACTTTAATGTTGGCTGGAGCAGGTATGTTGGCTGGAACAGGTTAGATACCGATCGTCCTAGATTCTACGGATTGATATGCAAACACTGGCTACTGGCTCTGAACCGCGATTTTCCTCCGGTGAGTCCCGATCGACGGTTATACCCCCTCACCCCTTAAGGCTCCTGGCATTGGGCGACAGCCTGATTTATGGATTTGGCGATCCCGAAGGAGGTGGATGGGTAGAACGATTACGTCGTCGGTGGATGTCGCCAGAGCAGCAGGGCCACGTCTTATATAACCTGGGAGTACGGGGCGATAAGGTAGAGCAGGTTTCCCATCGTCTGGAGCATGAGTTTCGCCATCGGGGAGAGCTACGACACCGGGTTCCCGATGGCATTATTCTCTCGGTGGGTGTGAACGATTCTGCGAGGCTCAGTCGCCCTAATGGTCGCAACTTCACCGACTTTGAAGATTTTCAAACTAATCTGCAAATTCTGCTCGATCGGGCTCAGCAACTCTGTCGAGTGTTGTTTGTGGGCATGACTCCGGTTGATCCGGTTCAAATGCCCTTTTCTGGCTGTCTGTATTACAACCACGACGATCAGTACCGCTACAAAGAAGCGACCCGTTTGGCTTGCCAACAGCGACAGATTCCCTATCTGGATATTTTTGACCTGTGGCTGGCACGGGGGCAGGACTGGTGGCAACCTCGCCTTTCCTCTGATGGCTTACACCCCAATAGTGCTGGGTATGCTGCACTGTTAGAGGATGTGCTGAATTGGGACGCAGTACAGAGATGGATCGAAGGATCTGCTCTAACCACACCGTTGAATGCTGCTTAGGGGCGTTTCGCGCCCCCCCTACCGAATCTGTAAACGTCATTCTGAAGTTGATATCATCTGTGCGATCGTTCAGCCTGGTTGACTGGGCGGGCAAGACTTCGGTTTGAGCTCAGTCGAAACGCTGCCCACCCCACAAGAAGTTCATCCATAAAGGGTCAGTCTAGCCCACAAGGGGCAAGGTGCTTGCCTTACAAGGATTTAAAGATTTTGGGTTAATCATGTTCTCCAGGGTTTAGGACTGTTCGGCTTCGTCGCTGATGATCGATCGAATCCCTTCTACCGTGGCCGGAATGCTGCGGGGATCCATGAACATCACCTTACTGCTGGAGCTGGTGCCGATTGTGGTTCCCATGTCGATGTACTGCTGGGCCATGAGGAACTGAAGGGCTTCCCGGGCATTGGGGTCTTCCTTCAGGGTTTTGGCAATCACTTGCAGCGCTTCTGCGGTGGCCTGGGCCTTCAAGACCTGGGCATGGCGGGCAGCCTGGGCTCGAAGTACTATCGCTTCCTGCTCCGCCTTTGCTTGTAAAATCACTGCCTTTTGCATGGCTTCTGCCTCCAGCACCTGGGCATCGGCTTTCCCTCTGGCACTGTTCACAGCAGAATCTCGATCGCCTTCTGAGGTGAGAATCGAAGCTCGCTTCCGCCGTTCTGCGGACATTTGTAGCTCCATTGATTCCTGAACTGCTTTGGAGGGCACGATGTCCCGCAGCTCAACCCGCGTCACTTTAACGCCCCAGGGATCGGTGGAAATGTCCAGTTCCCGCAGCAAGACTTCATTAATTTCAGAGCGAGCCGTAAAGGTCTGATCCAGTTCTAGCTTGCCCATTTCAGCGCGGATCTGGGTTAGAACCAGGTTAACCATCGCCGCCTGGAGATTTTCGACTTTGTAGTAGGACTTTTCCAGGTCAACAATCCGCCAGTATACGACCGCATCAACCGAGATGGAAACATTATCACGGGTAATGCACTGCTGGGGCGGTACATCCAGCACCCGTTCCCGAATGGTGGCTTGAAAGGCAATCCGTTCGACAAAGGGGACAGTAAATCTCAGTCCAGGTTCCAGCTTGCGATTGTAGCTGCCCAACCGTTCAATCAACGCCTCATTTCCTTGATTAATGACACGAACTGAGCCAGCGAGGCCGGTTCCGCCCAGGACAAGAATCACCAGGGCATAAATAAAGTCCATATAGACCTCCAATAATTAACTTATGGCGATCGGGGGCAGCAGGGGCAGTGGATAGCAGGTTTAAGTCCATCCTAATCCAGTCCACCACAGACCTCCCATCATAAATTTAAGAAACGACTGGAGACTAGTATTCCCATAATTTGCAACAATTAGCCGATCGCCCTATTCCCCAAGCCCTATCCTCCCAGTCCTAAGACACTGGCTAACAGAGCCTTCTGAGCGTGCATTCGATTCTCCGCCTCATCCCAGATCCGGGATTGTGGCCCTTCCATAACGCTATCGGTAATTTCTTCACCCCGATGGGCCGGGAGACAGTGGAGGACGATCGCCTCTGAATCCGCTAAACCCAGGATGTGATCATTAATTTGATAGGGCTGAAATACTTTCATGCGATCGGCGGCTTCCTGCTCCTGGCCCATGCTGGCCCAAACGTCGGTATAGAGAATGTGGGCATCTTTAGCGGCGGCTTCTGGATCGGTCAAGACTTGCACCTCAGTGCAATCGCCTGCAATGGTTTTCGCTTTCGCCACAACTCCAGCATCCGGTTCATAGCCTGCCGGAGCAGCAATTCGGACATTCATTCCGGTCAGGGCACAGCCGAGCAGCAGGGAATTAGCCATATTATTACCATCGCCAATGTAGGTGAGGGTGCGTCCCTTCAGGCTGCCAAACTCTTCCTGAACGGTTTGCAGATCTGCCAAGACCTGACAGGGATGTTCCAAATCGGTGAGGGCATTGATCACAGGAATTTCAGCGTAACTGGCAAAGGTATCCAGTTCAGCCTGCTCAAAGGTGCGAATCGCCAATACATCTACGTAGCGATCGAGGACACGGGCAGTGTCGATGGTGGGTTCACCCCGTCCCACCTGAGTCACGCTCACATTCAGATCAAGCACCTGTCCACCCAGTTGGTACATCGCTACAGAGAAGCTAACGCGGGTGCGAGTTGATGCCTTGGTGAAGAGTAATCCTAATACTTTGACACTCTTACACTGGGGAGCTACCTTGCCAGCCTTCATGTCGGCCGCTAACGTCAGCAAGCCCTGAATTTCATCGGCACTTAGATCCGCCATGCTCAATAGATCTCTGCCGTTTAATGACGCTACGCTCATTCGTCTCTCAGCTTATGAATGGGTTTATGAATGGATAATGTCTTAAAACCCTAGCAGATTTCCCTGACCTGGCGTAGTGCAGTGGGTAACGAACGTTCATTTAAAGCGTTTTCTGAAATGCTTTCCTTCGCCTCAATCTGCAAATTGGAGATTTTCTAAAACAATGCTCGATCGCGGTTCAAACCCATCACCATACTCGATCGGATAATGGGTGACGACATAGAAGGTGTAATCCCCCTCTTGCCCGATATAGATCGAACCGACCGACATCTCTGAATTTTGATCCCTATGCTGGTAAATCAGCTTTTCCGTTGCCCAGGGATAGCTGACGATGTTGGTGCGATCGACCAATTCCCACTGATTGTTCACCAGTAGCCCCTGCTCACCTAATACTAAGTCCTGGATCGCTTCCAGACTCACCGAGCGATGGGGGAAGAAAACCTTGACATACGCTTCGTCATCTTTGGTTCCAGTCGGGCTGAAGTAAAATTGTGCGATCGTGGATTGATGAGATTCCGATTGAGCCACCTCTGGGGTAAATCCGGACACCGGATAGTAGGTCGTAAACGGCAGTGCATCCTGCTGAAACAGTTGCAGCTCCATCTGGGTTGCCTGTCCTTCTAGATTGACGGTGACAATTTTGCGGCTGGAGCGGGCCCTGCCGCCATGAGGACTGGAGCCATTGGACTGCCCAGGATTTGAGACGATCGGCTCGGTTGAGCTAATCGGAGGATACAATTTGCCATTCTGAAGCGACACGCAAGCCGTTGTGGCAGTCAGCATCGCGCCAAATAATAGAGCATGTCTAGTATTGCGGGATTTCATTTTACGTCTCCGCTATCCCTCAATCACAAAGTTCACCAACTTGCCGGGAACCACAATCACCTTCTTGATTGCTTTTCCAGCAATGTAACGCTGGGCCAGGTCAGATTCCCGCGCATACTGCTCTAGTTCCTGACGAGAAGACTGAGCCGGAACCTGAATTGTTCCCCGTGTCTTACCCATGATCTGAATCACCAGCGAGATCTCATCCACCACCAGGGCTTCTGGATCGGCCAGACACCAGGGCTGTTGATGCACCGAATCAGCATGACCCAAACTATGCCACAATTCCTCGGACAGGTGGGGTGCGAAGGGAGCCAATAGTTTCAGCAGGGTTTCAATGCCTTCAGCGTAGACCGGGGAATCCTTACAGGGCGCATCAGTTAGGGCATTACTCAGCTTCATCAACTCGGAAACAGCCGTGTTGAACTGGTAATCCCCTTCAATGTCCTCCGTGATTTGCTGAATCGCATCGTGAATGGCATAGCGCAATACCTTCTCTGGCTTCGACAGCTTTGCCTGAGCCACCTTCGCTTTTGCCGAAGATTGAGCCGCCTGGGAGTCAGAGAATTCCGTCACCAGCCGCCACACCCGATTCAGGAAGCGGAATTGACCTTCCACATCCGCATCATCCCATTCCAGATCCTTCTCGGGCGGAGCTTTGAACAGAATAAACATCCGAGCAGTATCAACCCCGTATTTACTAATCACTTCCTCCGGAGTTACGCCATTGCCTTTCGATTTCGACATGGTGGCATAGATCCGCTCCAGGGGTTCACCCGTTTCAGGATCGCGGGGATCGTTGGGATCGGTCACCAAATGGGAGGGAATCCACTTGTCCTTGCCCCCCTTATTGGGGTTCATGTAGGTCAAGCCCTGCACCATGCCCTGGGTCAGAAGCCGGCTGAACGGCTCATCAAAATTCAACCAGCCTCGATCGCGCAGAACTTTGACAAAGAAACGGGAGTAGAGCAGGTGCAGAATTGCGTGTTCCACGCCCCCCACATACTGATCCACCGGCATCCAATCGTTTGCCTTAGCCGGATCAAAGACCTGTTTGGGATTACGGGCATCAGTAAACCGGAGAAAATACCAGGACGAATCAATAAAGGTGTCCATCGTATCGGTTTCCCGTTTGGCAGGCGTACCGCAGGCAGGACAGTCCACATTCACCCAGGAATCCAGCTTGGCTAAGGGGGATGGGCCGCGCCCACTCAGTTCAATTTCTTCGGGCAAACATACGGGCAAATCGGATTCTGGCACCGGCACAATCCCGCAGTTCGGACAATGGATCACGGGAATTGGCACCCCCCAGTACCGCTGCCGGGAAATTAACCAATCCCGCAACCGGTAATTCACCATGCGCTTGCCGTGGCCCTGCGCCTCCAGCCAGTCGATCGCCGCTGCCACACTTTGTCCAGTTCCCTTTCCGGCTGCGATCCCATCCAACGGCCCCGAATTCACCATCACGCCATCATTGGGGAAGGCTTCCGTCATGGTGTCCCCATCCAGGGTTTGATCGGCCGGTTGCACCACCACCTGGATCGGCAAATCAAATGTCCTGGCAAATTCAAAGTCCCGCTGATCGTGGGCTGGAACCGCCATAATTGCGCCTGTGCCGTAGCCCATCAGCACGTAATCCGCAATCCAGATCGGAATCTTGGCATCGTTCACTGGATTAATTGCATAGCTGCCCGTCCAAACTCCGGTTTTTTCCCGATCCTCGGCGGTGCGATCGATTTCACTTTTCTCGGATGCGGCGGCTTGATAGTCCTTAACTTTTTTAGATTGCTGTTTCGTGGTCAATTTTTCCACCAGGGGATGCTCCGGCGACAGCACCATGAAGGTAGCTCCCCACAGCGTATCTGGGCGCGTCGTAAAGACCATAATCTCATCGCCCGTTTCCGTTTTGAAGACCACTTCCGCCCCGGTGGACTTGCCGATCCAGTTTTCCTGCATCACCTTGACGCGCTCTGGCCAGCCGTCCAATTGATTCAGGTCATTCAGCAACTGTTCAGCATAGTCGGTAATCTTCAGGAACCATTGCCGCAGCAAGCGTCGTTCCACCTTAGCGCCCGATCGCCACGATCGCCCTTCACTGTCCACCTGCTCATTGGCCAGTACGGTTTGATCGATCGGATCCCAATTCACCGCCGCTTCCCGCTGATAGGCCAAACCCGCCTTAAAGAACTCCAGGAAAATCCACTGCGTCCAGTGATAGTAATCCGGTGAGCAGGTGGCCACTTCCCGCTCCCAGTCGTAGGACAACCCCAACCGCTTCAGTTGTCCCCGCATCTGATCAATATTCTGGTACGTCCACTTGGCTGGATGAACCCCGCGATCGATCGCTGCATTTTCCGCAGGCAAGCCAAAGGCATCCCAGCCCATCGGGTGCAGCACGCGAAACCCCTGCATCCGCCGCACTCTGGCGATCACATCTGTAATGGTGTAATTCCGCACGTGCCCCATGTGGAGACTCCCGGACGGATAGGGAAACATCGACAGGGCATAGAACTTAGGTTTACTGGTATCGTCTGGAGTCAGGTCAACGCCTTGCTCCACCCAGGTTTGCTGCCACTTTTCCTCAATTTCTGCGGGGTTATAACGGGACTCCACCAACGGAACTCCTGTAGCTGATAACAGAGATGACTACACCATTCTAAAGGATGAAGGATGGAAAGAGAGGAGTAAGGAGTGAGGAGTAGGGAGTAGCGCAGGCATCGTTCGACTGAGCTCACGCCGAAGTCTTGTCTGCCAGTCAGATTAAGGGAGTGGGGAGTGGGGAGTGGGGAGTAGCGCAGGCATCCTGCCTGCCAGGGAAGGAAAGCGCAGGCATCCTGGTTTGAAAATGGTGGAGAAATGTGTAACCGGAGAATGATGCTGCGTTGACTGGGCGTGCAAGATGCCCACCCCACAAGAGTTCTAGCTTAGTCCCACAAGAGTTCCAGATTAGTGCCTCCGATGGGATGGTACTCAGGTTCCCCTTGCTGCAAAAATTTGGGTTGCGGTTAGATCCACCTGCCCCAACATCGGAGAGTCGATCGGCTCATTTCCCTGCACCCTGCTTAATTCCCTGTATACCCCTGCCTGCCACTGCAACACCAGCACCGTTTCCGCCTGCGGGTCAACAATCCAATATTCTGGAATTCCCCGATCCTGATACTGAAGCCGTTTGGCAATATAATCTCGTTCTCGCTGAATCTCTCCTGGACTCACCACCTCCACCACCAGCAACGGCGGAGCCATAGACAACCGCACCGTATTGCGCTGCCGTAACTGCTCCACCTGCTCCTGCGATCGCAAAATCGTTAAATCAGGATAGCGATTCTTCGGTTCTCCCCGCACCTCAAGCTCTAACCCGTGTCCCCTCACGCGCAAGTGTCCCAGCATCAGCGCAAAATGGACAAACAGAAAACCCGCAATGCTGGCATTTTCCCCCGACTCTGGCGGCACTTCCACCAACTCCCCATTAAACAATTCATACAGCCGATCTGTCCCATCCTCATAGGACAGGTATTCCTCAAAGCTTTGAAATTGCTGTTTTGCCTGAGTCATAGAATTTCAACTGCTGTATTTCTGATTTTAGTGGTCTTTTGGCATGAATCAGGTTTTAACTTCAGTACTCATCATTCAGCAATGCTCGTTATTCTTCTACCTTCCGCCCTCCGCCTTCACCCTTGCGCCTTCATCCGTATAGGCATGAATCTGGGTGCGGAGTTGGTTGAAGTCAAAGAGTTTGATCTGGTCAGTGTTGGCTGCATAGAAATTCCAGCCAAAGACGATCGCCATTGAAACCAGCAGGGGAACGGTAAAGCTCACCAGTAAGTCTCCCCCCAGGGGAATGGGGAACCAGGGGCTAAAGTCGGGTCTGGGGAAGAATAGAGCCCCAGCAGCAATGCCGACCGCCGCACTCCAGAAGGCAACCGTTCCCGTAAGCCGACGGGAATAGAGTCCGTACAGGATGGGAAAAATGGCTCCGGCACAAACCAGATCCGCCAGCAGGAAGAGGTAGAGAACGTTGTAGCCCTGGGCAGCAATCAGGACGGAAATGGAACCAATCACCACCGCCAGAATCCGCGAGAGTCGTAGAATTCCGTTCGATCGCATTTGGGGAAACAGGCGGATCAAATCCAGGGTGAAAACGCTGGTAATGCCGTTGAGGAGCGTATCCAGACTGCTCATCACCAGAGCCAACGCCAGGATCAGTACAGTGACAATAAACCAGGTGGGCAGGTTTAATTGTTGAATTAAAGAAAAGAAAGCGCGATCGTCATTAAAGCCGAAATTCATGGCGAGAATTCCCAGGAATCCGGCAATAAATAGCATCGGCAGGATTGCCAGAAAGGAGAACAAAAACGATCGTTTGACAATGCGATCGGTGCGGCAGGCATAAATCCGTTGCCAGTTGCCCTGATTAAACATTTCAGCAGCTAAGACCGCAATCACCAGAGTTGCGCCAAACTTGATGCCAGGAACATTGCTAAAAGAGAGGAGTTCAGGGGCAGACTGCTGAAGCGGTTGTAGGGCAGTGCTGAATCCACCTAAACCGATTACCGCCACAATTAAGCAGAGCAAGAGTAATGGCACAATCACGACAAACTGAATCGCATCGGTAAAGATCGTGGTGCCCAAGCCGCCGTAGGTAGTGTACACAAAAACAGCCGCAATCACGACCAGAGCTGTCCATCCCAGGGGAACATCAGCCATAATCTGCACTGCTTTAGAAATGGCAGTCAGTTCAGCCGCCAAATAGATAAACATATAGAACACCACAATGCCAAGGGTCAGCATATACATGGCATTACCAAACCGATATAAAACGTACTCATTCAGCGAATGACCATTGGGCATTAGTTGACGAATTCTGGTGCCACACCAGCAAATACGGCCGCTGGGGTTGCCTGTCCAATGCAATAGCCAATGATGCCGACTAATCCACTGGTGGCCCCCACTTCCGGGGGACTAAACAAAATCCATGCGCCCATCGCTGAAGCGACGATCGTAGCAAAGGCCATCCAGGAGCCGAACTGATTGCGGCTCACCATATAGTCTTCCAAATTAGTTGTGTGTTTACTGGCGTGTAATAATCCCAGCAACGCAAATACGCCTGCCGTGACCAGCGTCACCAACAGGGCGATCGCCCCAATTGACATGATGAATCTCCTCCACTCGATGGGTGTCGTTTGGCTAGAGTGCGGATGGCTCGATCTCGAATCAGTTCTCGAATCAACGCTTCCCTGCGCTGGTATTACCCAGTCTCAGGTTCCGAGGGTGTAATCTCAGCCTGGAATTTGCTCAGGCACCCCTAGCTTGAAGCTGATCATACCACTGGCCCTTCCACAAACATCAAGATAGTGGCTTCCTTTAAAGGGAGCATCAAAGGAATCATCCCAATCAAGGACTCAAACCTGGAGAGTGACCCTACAGCCTGCCTGCCAGAACTTGAGCGGCTGTGAGGTTGAGATCTGGGAAGGTGGGGGATTGGATCAAGTCATCGCCTCGAAATTCTGTGGAATCATAAAACCGATGTTCCAGCATGCAGAGCGTAATTTTTGCTTCCAGAGGATCAACGATCCAATATTCGGAGATTTCTAGCAGCCCGTATTCAGAGCGTTTTGAGCGATAATCATCGGTTTTACTGGAGGGACTAACCACTTCAACCACCAAAATCGGTGGCGGCTCATTGAAATTAATGATGGCTTCTCGATCGCTCATCGCTTCCCATTGAGCAGCGGATAAAACAGCGACATCGGGAATGCGGGAAGTATCCCAACTGCGACCACGCGGAGAACGAATACCAACGAGCATTTGCTTGGAAGTCCAGGGGAGTGCTTGATGTCTAATCTGGTCACGAAACTGATCATTAAGAAATTCGGCAATGCTACCATGCCTGCCAGTTCCCAAACCCATCGGCACCAGTTCTCCATCTACTAATTCGTAACGGGTATCTGTACCATCATCGTAGGCAAGATACTCTTCAAACATAAGTTTTTGAGTGGCGATCGTCATAGCATTGGCTCCTGAACGGGTAGCGACTGGCGTTAGCGGTTTGGGTTAGGAAATAATTTAATAACCTGAAATTCTTGTGGGGTGGGCACCTTGCCCGCCCAGTCAGTCAGGTAGAGCATTGTGCAGGTTATGGAATCCATCATCCTTAGCGACTTATGTCTATGTTAAAGACTGCAGCCGATCGCGGAACTCCATCACTGCATCAAACTGGTCGGCAGGTTTGACATAGCGGGTCAACAGCGAAAAATCTAAATTGGGCAGCAGTTCGCTGCTGGCAATCACTTCATAACCCGTTGAGCGCAAATGATAAATCTGAAACTGTCCATTCTGCCACTGCCAGACTTCCGTAACGCCCAAGCCCTGGTAAATATCGAGCTTGTTCACTAATCCACTGCTGAGGACAATTTCGATCGCAATGTCGGGAAATTCCTTCTTCTGTCCCAGACAGTAGCATTCATCCGGTTCCAGTCCCCGCTGCTTCATCGCTCTACGAAAAGTCGCAGAACCAATACCGTGAAATCGAGTGCGGGTTTCCTGAAAGTAAGCCTCCACGAGCATTCTAATTATCGTTTTCAGTTCCTCATGTTCCGGAGAGGTGGTCATAATCTCTAGCGTGCCTTCCAGGTAGCTGAGCCGCAGATTGGGAAAGTCATCACCGAGGGTTGCCAGCATCGTTTCATACTGCTGCCAACTGACTCCCTCCAGAACCAGACGCTGTTCGGCACTCGGAATTGCTAACTGAGTCAATATTGGAGAACTCATAGGTAGTTTGTTCCTCGCAAACCCATTTCTCTTGCCTGAGAGTTGAACTTGCTGATCTGACCACTGTACCCTGGTTGACGAACAAAACTTCTCAGTCAAGACCCTGAAAGCCCTCACCCTAGCCCTCTCCCGAGGGGAGAGGGAACTAGAAAAGTAAATCGCTCCCCTCTCCCAAAGGGCGAGGGGTTGGGGGTGAGGGTACACAACTTTTGTTAGTCAATCATGTCAGTCAATCAGCCACCTCACCAGGCAAGTAAATCCAGTATAGGTCTTGATCTACAGAACTTGACCGGGGGTCTTCCCACGTTCAAAGGGTTTACTGACCTGGATTTTAGAACGGAGAGGGAGGGATTCGAACCCTCGTTAGACGGTTAGCCTAAACAGCATTTCCAGTGCTGCGCCTTCAACCACTCGGCCACCTCTCCAAATTAGTTGGGCTTGACCTCAATTCTAGCTGTCAAAGCTGTTGAAATTAAGTGTCAGCCACAAGTACGTTATCTTAGCAGAGTTCATGTCATTCTGGAAACAATTGCAAGAATTTTCGTTAAAACGCCACCCTGCCCCCTTATCATAGGCGTTGGATGGGGCAGCATAGGTCAGCATCCTAAACTTTACTGCCATCTACACTGCCATCTATAGAATTGACTCGATCGCCCACCAATCCTGCTGAATCAGTCTCGTTTAATCAAATCATGACTCAAATGCATACTGTTCAAATTCACTATCGCCAAAAATCAACTCAGCATACCGTTCAAGTTCCAGACGATCGCTACGTCCTGATGTCGGCGGAATCACAGGGGGTTGATCTCCCTTTCTCCTGCCGCAATGGAGCCTGTACTGCCTGCGCCGTTCGCGTTCTCTCTGGGGAAGTGTACCAGCCAGAAGCTGTCGGTTTATCGCCCAACTTACGGGAACAGGGCTATGCGCTTCTGTGCGTTTGCTACCCGCGATCGGATCTGGAAGTGGAAACCCAGGATGAAGACGAAGTATACGAACTTCAGTTTGGGCAGCACTTTGGTAAAGGCAAAGTGCGTCGGGGTCTGCCATTGGATGAAGAGTAAACGCCCGTGAATCCAATCAGGGATAACCTGGGAAAACTGAAGAAGAATCTATCTTCGGTGGTTTATGGGTGACTGCAATCGAATACAGCGGATTGGCAAACGTTTGATGGGTTGGAGTGTGATTGGCTACATGCTGATGCTGATGGGCTGTCAAGCAACTTTACCCCAGGGGCAACAGGTCAGCGTTACCCAGGTCATTAGTGGACAAACCCTTGAGGTATTAGACAGAGCTGGACAGAATCCCAGGGCTGAACGAGTCCGTCTCCTGGGTATTGATGCTCCCACTGGAAGTCAGGAACCCTGGAGTACGCGAGCGACGGAACGATTGATTGAATTGATTGGAGATGATCGCACCGTTCTGTTAGAGTCCGATATTCAACCGACTCGTGATTCCAATGGCTCTCAATTGAGGTTGGCTTACCTGTGGCGAGAGGACAGGTTATTGAACGAAGTGCTGGTTGAAGAAGGATACGCCCTGGCGCGATCGTCTGCTCCCAATACAAAATACGAACAGCGGCTCACCCACGCCCAGGAAAAGGCCCGTCTCACCGGCGCAGGCATCTGGAATCCCACCCATCCCATGACCCAAACCCCCCAGGAATTCCGTCGTTCCAGCCAGGAGTAACCCTCAACCCAACCCATTTTCCCCAAGTTCATCCCACTCCTCACTCCCCACTCCCTACTCCCTCACTCCCCACTCCCTCACTCTGACTGGCAGGCAAGATGCCTGCGCTACTCCCTCCCCCTCAGTCCTCAGTCCTCAGCACTCCCCATGCCCTTCTTCCACCGCGACGAACAACTCGATAACTGGGGCGATCGGATCCTGGAAGCGACCTGGGCCGAATTCCCAGGATTAACCCAAACTCAGATTGCCCTCACCTGGATCGTTTACGATGAGCCAGTTCCGGTCAACACCGGGGGAGCCTTAACCGCAGCAGAATTTTGGAAGTATCCCGTGCGGGGGTTCACCTATCGAGGCGTTGAGCGGATTTATCCGGCCAGTGTCGTCAAGTTGTTTTATCTAGTCGCGGTACATGAGTGGTTGAATCAGGGCATGATCGCGCCCTCAGAGGAACTCGATCGAGCGGTGCGCGATATGATTGTCGATTCCAGCAACGATGCGACCAGCCTGGTGGTAGATGTGCTGACGGGAACGACCAGCGGCCCGGATCTATCCGGTGGGCCGTTTGAAACCTGGAAGTATCAGCGCAATATTGTCAATCGCTACTTTCAATCCCTGGGCTGGATGGAGTTGGAAGGAGTCAACATCAATCAAAAAACCTGGTGTGATGGAGCCTATGGCCGGGAGCGATCGTTTCTGGGGCCGCAGTTGGAAAATCGCAACAAGCTGACAACGAACGCCGTCGCCCGGTTAATGCACAGCATCATTGGTGGGGTAGCAGTCTCCTCAGAGCGATCGCAGCAGATGATGGCTCTGATGCAGCGCAGCTTAGATCCAGCCGACTTAGCGGCAGATCCCGAAAATCAGGTCGTAGGATTTCTAGGAGAAGGACTACCGCGATCGGCCCAACTCTGGTCTAAGGCAGGACTGATGAGCCAGGTTCGCCATGATGTGGCCTATGTAGAACTACCAGATTGTCGTCCTTATCTACTGGTCGTTTTCACGGAAGGAGCAGCCCACAGTCACAATGAACGCATCTTACCCTTCGTGTCCCAACAGGTGGTTACTGCCACTTCTCAGTTATAGGATGCAAACCTGTAGAGCGTACAGCCTGTCATGAAGAATGCTGAACGGAGATGGGTGGGCATTGCGACCCCACCCTGTGAAGATATTTCATCAATTCCAACCCTCTACTAATAGGCGAAGACCTGACCATTGGGTTGTACGTTCAGAGTCCGCTGGTTTTCACCCAGAGTTGCAGTTCGGTTGAGAGAAACAGAAAGGGTTCCAGCCTCAGCAGCAGCCATCGGCATTGCCCGAATGAATCCACCGTCATTCCGCACCATCGTTACGGTTAAAGGAACCTGCAAACCTCTTAACGTAACGGCTTCACCTGCTCGCAATACTCGCTGTTCCGTCAAACCGATCGCCTGATACGTCACCGTAGTTCCCGTCTCATTGACTAACTGAAGGCTAATCTGTCCCGCAGTAGGAGTCACCGAGGCGATCGCAGGACGCACTGCTTCAGGCAGGGGCGGAGTGACTTCAGAGGTTCCAGGAAAAGTGGCTCCAGGCGATGGGGTTCCAGGGGCAGGGGTAGCAGGTCGAGGCACTTGTTGTCCCTGTTGTTGAAGGAGCCGCTGGGTTGCAGCATTCGGTGGACAACCCTGAGGAACCGCATGGGTGGTATTAAAAGGCTCTTCATAATAAATAGCTGGACATGGATTAAGCGGAAATGCCGAAGCGGACGAAGCAAACAGTCCGGCGGGAGCACCCAAGGCGAGTCCTCCGCAAATCATTCCCAGCATTCTGGCGTTTTTGCGCAAATTCATAGAACCTCCTGAGTATGTAATTGTGTATAGTTTCTCTACCCGAATTCTAGGGGATTGAACGCAACGCATCCTCTGTCATAGGTTGGGAGAAATGTAAACGGTAGTGGTTAAGATAATCTTTGCAGACGGGATTCTGTACTATCTGGTTCCTGAGGTGGATAGCAACGGATGTAACCCAAGTCGCATCTGCATGAGAACTCACTCCCTGGCAGTCCAGATACCTGTGCTATCGGAAATTGACCCATTGACATTAATGAGATCTCCCAATTGCAACTGCTTCCAATTGCAACTGCTTCCAACTGCAACTGCGGAAGCAGCTTCAGGTCACTCAGGCAGAGAGCATGGAGCAAGCCGCTAAAATCGCTCCCTACGGCAGGAGTTCATTCACGCCAACCCGCAAAATGAACCGGGCCGGTTGTTCAGCAATCACGTCAATTTGATAGGCTCCACTTTCAAAAGCTTGTCCCTGCCAGCTTTGCGTCCCGTTGCCTGCTTCCACTACTCGCCCATCCGGATAGCGAATGTCCATCACCACCGAACCCCGTAACACCTGAGCATAGAGTTGCTGTCCGGGCTGAACCTCAACTAGATACCGCCGCACCACTCGATCGCTCGACTCATCCGAGAACTCCAGCGGCACTCCCAGGGGTACTTCCAAAGTCCGGGAGTCAATCACCACATCAGGGTCAGCCTCTGGAGAGGGGGGCGGTTCCGGCTCTGGGCTGGGTTCTGGCTCTGGGCTAGGTTCCGGAGAGGGTTCCGGTTCTGGTTCTGGCTCTGGGCTGGGTTCCGGAGAGGGTTCAACCAGGGCTTGAAGCGCGACATTGAAGCGGTAGTAGCTATTTTCCCGACGGCGAGGCCGAACCTCGATCGCATACTGTCCTGACAGGGGCAATTCTCCCTGCCATCCGCCTCGAAAGCGATTTGCCTCTTCGTTGACAGGTCTGCCATCTGGACGAATCACCGTTAAAACTACGTTTCCGTCAGCCCGCGCCACCGCTAGCACCTGGCCAGCTTCAGCAGAAAAGAGATAATTGTGGGTTTGATCCTGACGAATTGTGCCCTCTACCGGAAGCACCTCTCCAGTGGGCTGAAGATTCATGCGTTGGTTCACCTCACTCGCTCCCGGTGGGTTGGGCGCTGGCTCTGGAGAAGAGTCGGGTTCGGGAGAAACAATGGGGGACGGATCAGGAGAGGCGACGGGTGTTTGGGCCGTATTCAAGATTGCGCTAACGATCGCCCAGGCTGCAATACCGGAAAGGGTTGCCAGCCCAATCGTCGTCAAAATTAAGGCAAATGGGTTTTCCCAGACGGAGCCATCCTGGGAGGAAACGCTGGAAGTCGATCGATAGTCTGGGGCAGCGGTGCGCGTAACCGGGTAAGTGGCTGGATTAGGACGACGACCGACCGCAACGGTTGGAACACGCGATGGGGTACGAGTGGGGGGACGGACGGCAGATTTGGAGGACGGGGGGGGGACTGCCCTGGGGGTAGGCTGGGGGGAAGAGGAGGTGGGTGGGTGGGTCAGGGCGTGGATAGCCTGCATCACCTCACGCGCAGATGGATAGCGATCGCCCGGGCGATAGCTCAACATTCGGTTCAAAATTTGAGCCAATCCCGGACTCACCGATACCCAACGCTGCCACTGCCACGTCAGGTTTTGGTCATCATATAATTCCTGAGGTTCCTTTCCCGTTAGCAAGACGATCGCCGTTACTGCCAGAGCATACAAATCGCTACTCGGATAGGCTCGCCCCGTTTGAATTTGCTCACTGGGAGCATAACCCATTTTGCCTACGGTTGTGGCTTGAGTGGCAGTTTCAGTATGCAACCGAGTGGCAATTTCCTTAACTACGCCAAAATCAATCAATACAGGCAAGTTATCCTGTTGGCGCAGGATGATGTTATCCGGGGCAATATCTCGATGGATGATGCCTTTGCTGTGGAGATGATCGAGCACGGGCAGGAGTTGCTGGATCAGTTGTAGAACTTCAGCTTCCGAAAAGGCGCGTTTTTCAACCTTGCGATCGCTTTGCAGGGTGCGATAGGTTTTGCCCTCTACATAATCCTGAACCAGAAACAGCCGCTGATCTTCCTCAAAGGTGGCCCGAAATTGAGGGATCTGCGGATGCTGAATCTGATAAAGAATAGTTGCTTCCCGCTGAAACAGTTCCTTTGATTTGTTGAGAGCATAGTCGCTGGTTCCTGCCGGACTAAATTCCTTCAGGGCACACAACTCGTTAAACCGCCCCAAATCTTCTGCCAGGTAAGTACGCCCAAAACCACCCTGCCCCAGAACTTTGAGCAGGCGATAGCGATTTTGTAGAACCGTTCCAGGAGGAATGGATGGTTGCATATTTAGCCAACCCTTGCAATAGCGAACAACACGAAAACCCAATCCACCTTCTCGCCAGATGGGATATCCCTGATCTCTGCGGAATATGGGGATGGGCATTGATCCATAACTAAATACATGGCCGACCCTGACAAAATCGGAAGAAGGACAATAAAGACAATAAATATAACAAGCGATCGTCTAAAAGCGATCGGCGGGCAGTCGGGCCCTATAAGGGTATATCCCAATTTTGCATTTGCACGCCAACGATCTCATCGGCAGGCAAGACTTTGGCGTGAGATCAGTCGAACGCTGCCTGGGCTACGGAAGTGAATCAATTTGCACAGATTAGAATGCTCCCCTACTCAACGTTATAGCAAGCCTCTCAATATTCTGTGAAAGTGTCCTTTCATACTGGCTGCGGGAGAGGGCAGTGCGATCGTAAAATGCTTAATCAAGATTTCACAGAAAAAACACAGAATTTTTATGCTAGAAATTCCTGATTTGCGGCATACTCTCAGGACGATTGATCCTTAGGATTGATCCTTAGATCATCAGAAGATTACCAGATCATCTTTGCATCAGAAGCATGATTCATCAACTCATTCGCACAACCCTCATTGCTTCAGCTGTCAGCGTTCTGAGTGTGCCTGTCATGGCCGTTCGTGCCCTTGCAGACAAAGCAGACTTTTGGGTTTATAACAACAGCGAAGCCACGATTACCCGACTTTATGTTTCTGAATCCACCCGAGATACCTGGGAGGAGGACATTTTAGGTGAAGACGTTTTAGTGACGGGGGCTGGCATTCGGATTGCGTTTGAAAATGAATCAGCCAACTCTTGCCACTACGACATTCTAGCGGTCTTCTCCGATGGTCAGGTCGTAGAAGATTACCGGGTGGATGTCTGCTCAAATCGGGGATACACTTTCTACGACTAGTCGCTAGACTCTGAGGGAGGGCAGAGCTAGAATGGCTAATCAGTCGCGCACCTTAAACCTATGGCTCGGTTTTTACATATTGCTGACATTCACCTGGGCTTCGATCGCTACGACAACAAACAGCGAACTCAGGATTTTTTCCATGCTTTGAAGGATGTGATTCAAACCTACGCCATCGATCAACAAGTGGATTTTGTTGTGATCGCTGGAGATTTGTTTGAACATCGTACGATTCAGCCCGCTACGCTGAATCAGGCTCAAATTTGTTTGAAAAAGCTCCAGGAGGCGGGAATTCCCGTACTGGCGATCGAGGGTAATCACGATAACCGTCCCTATGGTACTAAAACGAGTTGGTTGCAATATTTAGCCGATTGGGGCTTACTGATGCTGCTCGAACCGGGGAATGTGTCTCAGGGACAGCCCTTTTACGCTGCCTGGGATGCACGGACACGACGCGGCGGCTATGTTGATCTGGACTGTGGGGTGCGGGTGCTGGGTTCAGTCTGGTACGGGGCTTCAGCTCCTAAGGCGATCGAGCAAATTGCGGCGGCGATTCAGTCCCTCCCCGCCGGGCCAAAGCATACAGTTTTAATGTTTCACCACGGGCTAGAAGGACAGATTGCCCGTTATCAGGGTGCATTGCGCTATGCTGATCTACTGCCCCTCAAGCAGGCAGGGGTGACTTACCTGGCCCTGGGACACATCCACAAAAACTATGCGGTGGAAGACTGGATTTTTAATCCGGGATCCCTGGAGGCCAACTCGATTGAGGAATCTAGCTATCAGCGTGGTGCTTATCTGGTTGAGTTGAACGATTCTGGCGTTCAGGCGAACTTAAAATCCCAGTATCAGCAACGCTCGGTTGTCCGCTTACGCATGACGACTCAGGGGCAAGAAAGTTTAGAAGAGGTTGAGTCCGCTGCCCTGGCAATGGTACAGCAGGCAGTGACTGACGGCACCATCGCGCCCACCGCCCAGCCCATTGTAGAGTTGCGGATTGACGGTCACATCGGTTTCGATCGCCTGGAATTGGACACACGGCAACTTCAGCAGCAGCTTCAGCAGATCAGCAATGCGTTGATCTTTTTACTCAAGTTTGAAGCAGATGCCAGTACCTTTGTCACTCCGATCGCAGAAGATGCAAATCGCTCACAGATAGAACAAGAGGTTTTTCTGGATATTCTGACCGCGAATAATACCTACAAAAAACGCGCCGTTGAACTGGCGCAGGGGTTGACCGCCTTAAAAGACCAGCAGGTTGATGGGCGATCGGAGACGGAACTGTACGCTTTTGTCGAAACCTTACTGACTTCAGAGGCAAATCCGCAGCCGTCTTCAACTCCGGTATAGAGCTTCGGTATCGATCGCCTCGAACTGAATCTGTCCTGATCCGAAATCAGTCTCAGTCCAGTTGTAGATCTCGATATAGCAAAGCGTTAACTGAAACTCTATGAATACCGCCCCTCTGCGATCGGCTTCGTTGAGGGGCTTATAATTTGCGGCAAGCAGCAACGATGCTTAAAAAGCAGATCAGAAAGCAAAAAAGGGAGGCAGATTTTACCTCCCAATTTGCAATAGGGTTCGTTCGGATCACCCGAAGGACTCAAACTCGTTATTCCAGACTTTGAATTCAAGAGCTGGTTTGAGTCAAGGCTATTCAGAATCTCAGATTCAAGATAAATCCGTAATTCAGAGCAGCCGATCGCCCAATCCCCTCAAAAAATCAAAATCTAAAATCCAAAATCTAAAATCCAAAATTAGTAGCGATAGCCACCTGCACCCGGCTTATGCACGATAAAGCTCATTACCTGGCACTGCTTGATGTTGTCGAATGCCACCACGCGGATGTAGCAATCGGGGAATTCAGAGCGGCACTGCTGCACTTCGTTTAGAACCTCCTGGGGAGATCTGGCATTGAACAAAGGCAACTTCCACATCGTCCAGTAGCAAGTTTCAGCCGCAGAATCTTCGTTGAACTCAATACAGGGGAAATAGCCCTGATCGATCGTGTACTGAATCTGCCGAGCAATTTGCGCATCGCTGAGGGCAGGCAGATAGGAAAAAGTTTCGTAACGACGCTCTTTGCGTAGAGTCTTCATGATTAGACTGTTCGGGGTAAAGTTAACAACTTGAACAAGAAAGTTCGATCTACTATCCGACTGATCAACACCTGCTAGCTACCGTCCATTTCCGAATCAGGCGATTCTGTACTGAGTGACTCTTCAGGGTAGGAGTCTGAAACATCCTGACCGATCTGGGTCATCCGTTCCAACTGCTGGCGACGCTGTTCAATATTGGACTGTTGCATCGTCGATCGCAGCATTTCTGGTAAATAATCTGCAATCTCTTCCGCCAGATGTTCTCGAACCGTCAGAATCCGAAAGGCCAGATCCGGCTGTTCTTTAAACAAGGTTTGAACATAGACCTCGCCATCCTGAATGCGTTCCCTGGAAGAAAACTGGTGCAGCCAGAACGATCGGGGTGGGTCAGTTTCCCGCAGTTGACCAATTACGGTGCGAACCGCCTGATAGGTGAGGTAGCTAATCAGCGTCTTGGTCGTATCTTTGGCAATTTGCCGGAGATCCATAGGAAAGAGGATGAAGGATAGGAGAACGGGGATGGAAGATATTCTCTTCTATCCGGTTGAGATGCGGAAGGAAGTCAGGAAAATTACACTTCATCCCTCCGCCTTCCGCCTTCATCCCATTTCATCAGACGGTATCAACCGCCTCAAATTCAAACTTGATTTCCTTCCACAGTTCGCAAGCAGCTTGCAGTTCAGGACTCCAACGGCACGCTTCACGAATGATGTCGCCACCTTCACGCATCAGGTTACGACCTTCGTTCCGAGCTTGAACGCAAGCTTCCAGTGCCACACGGTTTGCCGTTGCACCCGGCGCGTTACCCCAGGGGTGACCCAGCGTACCACCACCGAACTGAAGGACAGAGTCATCACCGAAGATTTCCACCAGCGCAGGCATGTGCCAAACGTGGATACCACCGGAAGCAACCGCCATTACACCCGGCATGGAAGCCCAATCCTGGGTGAAGTAAATTCCCTTAGAACGATCTTGCTCAACGTAGTTTTCCCGCAGCAAATCTACGAAACCGAGGGTAACAGCCTGGTCGCCTTCCAGCTTACCCACAACCGTTCCCGTGTGAATGTGGTCACCACCAGACATCCGCAGACACTTCGCCAAAACGCGGAAGTGCATCCCGTGGTTCTTCTGACGGTCGATCACAGCGTGCATGGCGCGGTGAATGTGCAACAGCACACCATTGTCGCGGCACCACTTGGAGAGGGTGGTGTTGGCGGTGAAACCTGCGGTCAAGAAGTCATGCATAATGATGGGCATGCCCAACTCTTTGGCGTACTCAGCCCGCTTGAGCATTTCTTCGCAGGTGGAGGCAGTCACGTTGAGGTAGTGACCTTTGATTTCACCCGTTTCAGCCTGAGCTTTGTGGATGGCTTCTGCAACGAAGGTGAAGCGATCGCGCCAACGCTGGAAGGGCTGGGAGTTGATGTTCTCGTCGTCTTTGGTGAAGTCCAAACCGCCGCGCAGACACTCGTAGACCGCACGACCGTAGTTCTTCGCAGACAAACCGAGTTTCGGCTTAATCGTACAGCCGAGGAGCGGACGACCATACTTGTTGATCTTGTCGCGCTCAACCTGAATACCGTGAGGGGGCCCTGGAAGGTTTTCAAGTAAGCAACCGGAATCCGCAGGTCTTCCAGACGCAGAGCTTTTAACGCTTTGAAACCGAACACGTTCCCCACAATGGAGGTCAACATGTTGGTGACAGAGCCTTCCTCGAACAGATCCAGCGGATAAGCGATGTAAGCAATAAACTGATTATCTTCACCGGGAACTGGCTCGATGTCATAGCAACGACCTTTGTAGCGATCGAGGTCAGTCAACAGGTCAGTCCACACAGTGGTCCAGGTTCCAGTGGAGGATTCTGCGGCAACAGCAGCCCCAGCTTCTTCATAGGGAACGCCTGGCTGAGGAGTTACCCGGAACGCTGCCAGGATGTCGGTATCCTTGGGAGTGTAGTCCGGCGTGTAGTAGGTGAGGCGGTAATCCTTAACCCCTGCCTCGTACCCAGCCTTGGACTGAGTTTTGGTTTGCGAGTAAGACATATTTTCCCTTCCTGTGAATCACTTCGATCCGAACGTGAAAAACCCCACCCCCAAATCTCAAGGATTTGCGGGGCTAACCATCTCAGACATCGACTTGTACTGAAAATTGAATCAGAAAATTTGAGTCGGTATGAGCAGGGCAGTTGAACTATCAACCTTCAACATTACTTTATCTTTGCCCCGTTAGATGGGTTCAATCAAAATATACCAGGAATGCAATAAGCTTTACTTTGAAAGTTCTTAGCAAAAATATAACCAAGGTTTATTAATCCAACACTCGGTAACGATGCATCTGGTAGTGTAAAATTATCAACTTATTTTGCAATGTTTCGATACTAGATGTTGCTTAGCTGTAAGCTCCCACTTCATTAAGCTGTAAAGATCTAATAAGGCGGTTTCTCGGATCAAGTCACCACTCACTCCGAGCGCATCCCAACTTTTGCCATAGGGTGAGGATTCCCCCATCCCCTGACGGGTATGTTATTTTGCCGCATCCCCTTTAGCAAACCTTTCCTGCCACAGCAATCCGTCCCAATTCCCCTCCTCGGATGCTCTGAAGTGGGCAATCTCCTCCTCAGAGGATCCTGGGGGTAGGCATTCCCTCCTGGAAGGGTCTACGGTGTACCCACAAGTCATCTGCTCTAGCCACGACTGGGTTTGATCCTCCCTAACCCTCCTTAAAAAGGAGGGAACCGGATTAGAAGTCCTTTTTAAGGGGGATTTAGGGGGATCTATCAGGGTTTGAGCCTCTCAGTCAAGATCTGTGTACACGGTAGCCTGGAAGGGGCTGGAGGTGGGTTCCCTCCTGGCTGAGGCTGGGAATAATTTCCTTCTTTCAAGTTGGTTTCTGAAGTTGGTTTCTGACTTCGTAAATCAGTAAATACCGATATAAATAAACGGTGTAGCCGTAACAAACCTGAGCAGTGGATTCAGCAGAATGACTGTAACTGAATTTTGATTCAGCGATCGTTGGTTGTTCTCAAAACCTGAAATCAAGCTCTAAGGATTGCAAATCAAATCATCTATCGATCATTTCACCTGTTTGACTGAGCGGGCAAGATGCCCACTCCATAAGAATTTCAAATTATTTAATTTGCATTCCCAAGAGCTGTCACCCTGATTAGATTTAGGGAATCAACAAAGTCCTTCACCATAGCTCAGATTAAGATTGGCAGTGATTAAGATCACAATTTCTTATCGATCTACTTGGGTATTATATAATACATAGTAAATCCTTTGGTTCAGCCAATCGAAATTATCGAAATTAAAGACGATTTCGGTTTGGGCAATTTGGGAATGATAAAGAGAGCGTAGAAGGAATCAGGAAACGATGAGTCGCTATAACCGACCCATTACCTCAGCAGAGCAAACGTTGTACGATCACCTGCTCTATTGGATAGAGCTTGAATCGCCCAGTGCCATGATTGAGCGGTTCCGCACTCTCTTTATTGATGGGGCAGGTTATCCTGACCCAGAGGTTTCCCAGGCTTTGAAAACGATCGTTGCTGCTGATCCGGCGATCGATGATTTTCGCTACATTCTCAATCGCTGTTGCCATATCCTGATCAACCGATGGCAGTCCCGTCCTCAGTCTCACGGGGCGATTCCTGAACTAGTTCATGTTTTTGAGTCTCCGTTCACAACTCGTCATTCCCTTGCCACCCAACTGCGATCGACTCGGCGGTTGCGCCAGTTAGTTCAGGAATTCACTACCACCGAGCAATTTTTAACGCTCCGACGACTCGCCCAGGTTCTAACCGAAGCTGAAGCGGTCAACATCGGCAATCGCCCGTTGGGAACCTTAATTCGCCGGTATCCCTACCTGTACGAGTACTGCCTGCTGAATGAAGACAGTGCCCAGGAGCAGCAATCTACCGTGCGTCAGGTTCAGGCAACCCTACAGCATCAGTTTGAAATTCACCTGTCCCAATATGTCACCTATCAAATCAGGCAGGCTCAAATGGCACGAAAAGCCGTTCCGGATAGGCAGACTTTCATTCGTCCGGTGTCCAATCCAACCCTGTTGAGCGATCGGGAATTGGGACAGGCGATCAAGCACTACATCGGCAGGGTGGATGGTTCTCGAACTCATAAAGACCTGGCCCAGTCCTTTCTGACCCATACCCATCAGCGCACTTCCTTTGCTGCCTTCAAAGATGATCTGTACGAATACATCACTGCCCCGATCGATCCCGCCTACGGCAAGCGTCAGTTCAATCACCAGCTCTATCGCCATCTGAACGCGATTCTACCCGATCAAGGATCTCAGCGCGTAAATGATTTTTTGATTGTGCGGACTTGCAGCCAACTGCTGAACTTCCTGGTTGCTGATCAGCCTCACCATCCTAACCATTTTGTCTTTATTGACCTGACCACGAACCTGGGGGCGATCGCTACCACGGGGGTTTTGTTGAGAATTGTCCTATTTTGTCGAAAAGTGAAACCGTACCTGGAGCGGCGGTTTTCAATTTTGTTCAATCACTATGAAGCGCACACCAAAGATACGGTACTATGGCTGATTCAGGCTCTGGAAAATCTAAACCTGGCACTAACCACGAACTTTGGCTCCATTAACCTATCCTTCTTGCGATAAGGGATCTGCAATCAAATGGCATCCCAATTTTTGAAAAATCGGCTGTCAGGACGCACAGCAGTGCGCCCCTAACGGGTATGTTATTTTGCCGCATCCCCACCAATGCTCTCGAAAAGTAACCGAAAGACAACTTTTTTGAGAAGAGTGGTCGCACGTTGTCGATAGTGGGTAAAATTTTTAAAATGTTTGGCAACAGTTTTGTGTTAGTGATTATTTTGCAAGTTATATCGCAACCCAGTAAAAGGAGAGTGAACGCATGACCCAAGTGGTCTTAGGTGAGAACGAGGGAATCGAATCTGCACTACGTCGCTTTAAGCGGCAGGTTTCTAAAGCTGGTATTCTGGCAGACGTTAAGAGCCATCGCCACTTTGAAACGCCATTAGAGAAGCGCAAGCGTAAGGCGGTGATGGCTCGGCGCAAGCGTCGGTTCCGGTAAGCGGTTCTTCGCGCCGTCTCACCCACATTTGTGGCTTTTGTGTGGCTTTTTCAAATCGTTGATTTGCGATCGGGGGTACATCATTTGTGCTCCCGTTTAGCTTTTTCAATCGATCCATTTGTATTAATGGGATGCTCCCTTCCGTGGTGCCTCCGTTACAAATGATTACGGGGATCGGTTGAGGAGTTGAAATTCGGTTGTCTGTATGCGTTTGCCCGTTTGCTCTACAAAGCTTTATGGCTCCGCTAAGAACTGTTACAGATCCTCACAAAGTCGAGATTTGTGGCATGACTCGATGATAGGATTCCTGAAAAATGTTCAGAGAATAAAACTGCATGACAGACACTCTTACTGGACAAACTCCTCTGTTCGGTGGCAGCACCGGCGGGCTACTGAGCAAGGCCGACGAAGAAGAAAAATACGCGATTACCTGGACTAGTTCAAAGGAACAGGTGTTTGAAATGCCGACGGGTGGTGCAGCCATCATGCGGCAGGGCGAAAACCTGTTGTACCTTGCCCGCAAAGAGCATTGCATCATTATGGGTGCTCAACTGCGGACGAAGTTCAAACCCAAAATCGAGGATTACAAGATCTACCGGATTTACCCCAACGGCGAGATCCAATATCTGCACCCTGCGGATGGTGTATTCCCCGAAAAGGTTAACCAGGGTCGCGGGCAGGTGAACACCATCGATCGCAACATTGGCAGCAACCCAGAGCCTGCTGCGGTCAAGTTCACTGGCAAGCGTACCTACGATCCCTAGAGCGATCTCCTGGGATTGAAGGTCAAGTCATAACTGATAAACGGCTTTATTTGTACATCAAGCTATTGAGGGTGGATCTTTCTACCCTCTTTTTTTGGTAGCAACTTCAGCATGGTGAGACTAAACAAAGAAATTCACACCTGGCGCAATCAGCTTCTCGCCTACTTCCGCCGACAGTACCCGGAATTAGCTCAGACTGACCTGGATGCGATCGCCCAGGCGGCTATGAATGCTCTGCTGCTCCTGAGGCTCTGCGAGGAACGGGGTATTCAGCCCTGGCACCACTTAGCTGAACGAGTTCAGCCGATCCTCGATCCCCACCTCAGTTCTAAATTGAGCCTGGAAGACGTTTTGCAGAGCCAGAGTGCCGATCGAGGGAGGATCTTGAGGGAGGAAGGGGAAAAGCTGCCGATCGAGCGTTTGGGACAGGTCTATGAGCAATTTCTGGCGAAAGGACGATCGGCTGCCCAAAAAGCGGGCGGAGCTTACTACACGCCGCGATCCGTAGTGGATTATATGGTGCAGCATACAGTGGGCGATCGGCTGATGAAGTCTCAGCAGGGGCGTGATGCTCTTCAGGGGGATTGGGTCACTCTACGGGTACTTGACCCCGCCTGCGGTTCTGGAGCCTTTTTGCTGGGGGTATACCAATTTCTGTTGAACTGGTATCAAACCCACTATGTAGCGGCGATCGATCGCTATCATCATCAGCTTTATCGGAGCAATGGCGAATGGCGGCTGACGTTTGAAACCCGAAAGCAGATTTTACTCCAGCATATTTATGGGGTTGATCTGGATCCACAGGCGATCGAAATCACCAGGCAATCTCTGCTGTTGCAACTCCTGGAAGGGATAACTGAAGAGAAAAGGGAGCGGGACGTAGGATCGGTTCCCGTTGATCCCGCTCTCCTGGATCAAAATATCTGTTGCGGGAATGCCTTGATTGGCTCAGATTTCTATGAGAAGGCGGACGAGAATCTGGGTGAGATTAACGTCTTTGATTGGGAGCAGGCTTTTCCTGAAGTCATGCGATCGGGGGGATTTGATGGGGTGATTGGGAATCCGCCCTGGGTGTTCACCCGAAATGTGAAGTTTGGCGATCGGGTGAAGCAGTACTATCAACGGCAGTACCTGGGGGATTTGCATTCCTTGCAGCAGGGCAAGACTAAACAAACGGGGAAGATTAATTTATTTGTTTTATTTTTAATTCGGTTTATTCAATTAACAAACCAGCAAGGCACAGCAGGCATCATCGTCCCCAATACCCTGCTCAGAACCACGGTGTATGATGTTGCCCGTCAATACATCCTGGAACACTGCGAGATTCAGCGGATCGTTGACTTAGGCAGTGAAGTTTTTGCCGGAGTGACTGCATCCACTGCGATGTTGATTTTAGGTAAGAATCCAGAGCATACGGCGGTGCAGTGCTTTGACGGTATTCGATCGTCTGCACCGAGGCTGCTGGATAAGCGATCGTTTGTAGCCAACCCAGGATATGTTTTTAGTATTTTTGTCGATCAAGCGCAGGAAGCATTATTTCATCGCCTAGAAGAATGCTCGTCGCCTCTATCAAAACTAACAAAAGACATTATTGAAGGCATTGTTTGCCAACGAAATCAAGTTACCAGTGGTCCTCAGCCCGATCGCCACAAAAAGCTGCTGGAGGGCAAGGACATTACTCGCTATACCATTACTTTTAGAGAGAAATATATCCTGTTCGATCGCCAACAATTACATCGGCCTCGACCAGAATATGTCTGGGCTGCGAGTGAGAAACTGGTGTTACGGCGAATTGGGGGCGGACGGTTTCCGTTGATTGCAGCCTTGGATACAAATCATTACTATACGTTTGCTTCAGTGAATAATTTACTCATGCAGGAGCATTGCCCCTACAATATTCGCTACCTGTTAGCCCTCCTGAATTCAAAGCTCCTCAACTACTATTACAGTCAGAAATTCACTAATCGATCGCGGCTCACGGTCAATATCGCTAAAACGTTTGTCCAACAGCTTCCCATTCGCACGATCGATTTTAATTCTCCAATAGAGGTAGAACAGCACGATCGCCTGGTGCATGCGGTTGATACGATTCAAGCCTTATACACCCAATCCGCACTGGTTCATTCCGATCAGCGGCAGTGGATTCATCAGGAAATTGAGCGGGTCGATCGGCAAATTGATGCATGGGTGAACCAGTTGTATGGACTGACGGCAGCAGAAGTTTCCCTGATTCAAGCCGGGTTCCCTGATTCGTTCAGCCGCGATCGGTCATTTTCTTAGGGTCATGGATTCAATCATCGGTGCAATGATTCTGCTTTGTGGACTGGGCGGGCAAGATGCCCACCCCACAAGAATTTCAGATGACTGGGCGGGCAAGATGCCCACCTCACAAGAATTTCAGATGACTCAATTCGCAGTTTTTAGCGCATAATGCGATACTCTGTGCTGATGGACATGAAGATGGCGGGATCGGGAGTCGGTAAGAGGGGACTCCAGCTTTCAATGCGACGGAAGTTTTTCAGATAGAGAGCATGAATGGTGGCGCGAACCACTTCTTTCGAGCCAAAGATGATGATACGAACGCGCTCTCGTCCAGCACTCGGATCATTTTCATCTCCGAATGCAGGATGATCGAACAGGTTAAAATCACCTGTCATGGGAATTCTCCTTGTCGGGTTGTAGTTTTAATGAATGGAAGAAACCCAAAAACCTGGTTTTCCCCCAGCTTTCGACCATTGCAAAGCCAGGGATAGGAGATTGTTCAACAAAAGCGTTAAACTAATCCAAGCCCGACGGACAGCTACGGTCGTCTGTGGGGTTAGAGGTATGTTGTAGGTAGGATCTACTTCATACCTCGCCAGGTTTTGGGAGCCAGGCTACTGCAAGTGCGCACCCTGTAGCCATAAGTTAAAACATTACCAGATCGATCGCCTCAGTCAAGTGTTCTGTTGTACAAATTTACTGGAGGGAACCGGACTGGTCGATTGGGAGAACGATGCAGCTTGCAGACACATTAAGGATTGTCCCTAAATTGCAACCGATCGCCCATCGCCTGAGTATCTTGGAAATACCCATTTCGCTTCATATCACACCACAATGGTTACAGAAACCTTTCGCCGCCAGTTGCGCCACGAATCTGAACAGTGGTGGACTGAAGGGCTAATTACCAGTGAGTTTTATCAAACCTTGGTCGATCGCTACCAGTTAGATGCATTGGAACGCGATGCCAGCAATCGGTTTGTGGCAATTTTGATGGGGCTGGGGGGCATATTGCTGGGGCTTGGCATCATCACCTTTGTTGCAGCCAACTGGCAAGACTGGACGCGATCGTTCCGCGTTATTTTACTACTCAGCTTATTTATTAGCGTTAATGTCACCGGATTTTTCCTGTGGCGACGACCCGCCCATAAACCCGGATTACAGAAGTTGGGGCATGGTTTATTGCTGCTGGGAGCATTGATCCTGGGCGCGAACCTGGCGCTCCTTTCCCAAATGTTTCATCAGAGCGGGAATTTCTATGAACTGCTGCTGGTCTGGAGCCTCGGCGTGTTGGCAATGGCCTGTAGCCTGCGGCTCACCTCCCTGGGCATTATGTCCCTCCTGCTGATGGGATGGGGATATTTTGCAGGTTGGATCGTCTGGTCAAGCGCATTCAGCACCAGTCCGTGGCAGGGGTTCATTCAGCATATGCCCCTGGCAGTGAGTGTGCTATTTATTCCACTGTCCTATTGGTGTCGCTCTCGCGTCCTGTTTGGGTTAAGTGCAATTCTGATTTCAGTGGCAATCGTCTTTAACCTGCGTCCTCTGACGGGATGGGGCTACGGTAATCCCCTAATGCCTGGTTGGATTGCCGCGATCGCCTTTGTCCTTCCCCCCGCCCTCCTCTGGGTTTACCATCGTCATATCTTCACCTTCCGTAAGCCCACAACCCAGCGCCGCTCTACACCTCACCCCTCCCGACCGATCGACCCCTTCCAGCCCATCGCCCGATCCCTCTCTCTCTGGTTCCTCAGCCTTTTGTTTTACTTTTTCTCTTTTCACTGGTTCTGGAACACGAATGGGACAAATAACGGGCAGTCCTACGAATGGATCACTGTGCCCCTTTTAGATGCGATCGTCCTGAGTCTGGTGGCAGCGATCGGTTGGCTAAAAACCGCACAACATCCCCGTCGATCGGGATGGTTTCAGGAGAAAGCCGTGAATACAGGTGTGATTGCTGTTGTTTTGGTTATCACGGCTGCCCTGTTCACAACTCACCTGGAAGGCAACGGGCTTCCTGGTGTTGCGCCCCTCGGCTTCAATATCATGCTGTTTGGTTTGGCGATCGCCTTAATTCGAGATGGATTAGCCCTCACCAGCCGTTCTACTTTTTGGGGGGGGGATGGTCTTACTCGTTGTCAGCATCATGAGCCGAATGCTGGAATACAACACGGGTTTGCTGCTGAAATCGATCGTCTTTATTCTGTGCGGAGTCGGTGTAATCATCGCCGGACTCTGGTTTGAGCGCAATATTCGCCCCAGAAAACATTCTTCCTTACCCCAAGCCTCGGAGGGAACCCCATGACTGCTCAAGATCCCCAACTGCCTTCTCAACCCACTCAACCGCCCATTGAACTCCCGACCCCAGACACTCGGCTCCCAACTCCCTCTTCCCGCCAGCCATTACCCCCCTGGCGACTCTGGATTCCCCTGCTGGTTCAAGTGGTGTTAATTATTGCGGTTCCCGCCAGGGATGCCTACACTTATGTGGCTGGACGGTCTATCACCCTGCAAACGGCTCCGGTTGATCCCTACGACATTCTGCGGGGCTACTATCAAACCCTGAGCTATGATGTCTCCAATGTAGAAACCTTGCGATCGCTTCCGGGGGGGGATTGGTTCAACCAATACCAGGAACAGCCCCTGAGCTTCTATGTCGTGCTGGAACCCCCCGCACAGGCCAATGCCACTCCGCCTCAACCGTGGACACCCGTTCGGATCAGCGGCGATCGCCCCACTGATCTGACACCCAATCAGGTGGCGATGCAGGGACAGTACGACGGTTGGAGCATTACCTATGGGCTGGAAACCTACTATATGCCAGAAAGCCGTCGGGAAGAAATAAATGCCGATATTAATCAGGTGCAGTGGGAAGAGCGGGAAGCCTTTGTGGTGGATGTCAAAGTTGATCGGGGGGGAAATGCCGTGCCGATTAGTTTGTGGGTGCGCGATCGAAATTATCGGTTTTAAGAAATGCTTAAGCTTACCGCTATCCTGGGCTGAAAGTTTTTGTTCTCCATACTTTGGGAATACAATTGGGGTAGTTTCGTTCCGACACGTTTGAGTGAAGGGCTGATTCATAGAGCCAATGGAAACATCAACCTTTTCTTCAGTGTATGGGCCGGTTCAGTCCTGGCGATTTGGGCGATCGTTGGGGGTTGATCCGATCGGGTCAGTCTCCACCTGTTCGTTTAACTGCGTGTACTGCCAACTGGGTGCCATTGAATGTCAGAGTGTCGATCGTCAGGTTTTTGTTTCTACTGAGCAAATTCAGCAAGATTTACAACCCTTTGCCCCGTGGGAGGTGGACATCATTACCCTCAGTGGCAGTGGTGAACCCACTCTGGCGCTGAATTTGGGTGATATTCTGTCCATGCTGAAGTCGGTGACCCGGAAACCCATTGGCGTATTAACCAATGGCAGTTTACTCACGGATCCGCTGGTGCGAGCGGAATTGACGATCGCCGATCGAGTGGCGGTTAAAGTAGATGCTGTTGTGGAGGGACAATTTCGCCGACTGAATCGCCCCTGTACCGATAGCGATCTGACTCAGTTTTGGTCTGGCTTACAGCGGTTTCGCCAATCCTATCCCGGCAAGTTGGCCATTCAAACCATGCTCCTCTCTCCCTGGAGCGATCGAGATCAGATTCTCTATACTGCCCTGATGCATGCCCTGCAACCCGATGAGATTCAACTGAATACCCCCACTCGCCCCAAGCCATTGAATCATCCGCTTGAAGCGCGCAGCAATCATCCACCCGATGCGTTACCCTATCTGGCGCGATGTCTTAAACCTGTTAACGTTGAGGTTCTCAGATCATTCGCTGATCGCATTCAAAGCATTGTTCCGGTTCCAGTTCACTATCCCTATCAATTTCATTCTTGATCACAGTTTTAATCCAACGAACCCTGACTCAAGGAGAATATATGACAGAAGTAAAACATAATCCTTACCTGGAGTTAATTGAAATTCCGGCAGGCTATCTCAATATCATGGGCTATGTCGATGAGTCAGAGGTGAACGGGCCAGGGTGTCGAGCGGTCGTTTGGGTGCAGGGCTGCTTACGCGAATGTCCAGACTGCTTCAACCCAGAGTCCTGGTCGTTTGAAATTAACCAATTGATCTCCGTTGATACCCTGGCTCAAAAAATTCTGAGCAATCCTCGCAATGAAGGCGTTACTTTTTCAGGGGGGGAACCGTTCTGGCAAGCGCCTGCCCTGGCAGAACTAGCGCGGCTGGTGAAGGCGGCTGGGTTAAACGTCATGTCGTTTACGGGGTTCACCCTGGAGAAGCTGCGATCGCCCTATGCGCCGGCGGGGGCGGAAGAATTACTGGAACAGCTTGATTTATTGATCGATGGGGCTTACGTGGAATCGTTGGCGATTAATCAGCCTGACTCTCTGGTGTCTTCCAGTAATCAGCGGGTGCATATTTTTAATCCAGCCCTGGCCGATCGGTTGACCTGGGCTAGTGATCAGATCGAAATTCATATTCTCAAGGACGGCAGCCGGATTGTTACAGGCTATCGAGGTCAGATGAGTCTGTCGGAGTAGGGAGATTGTCGTTGAATTGCCCTTGAGCCAGTCTAGCTACTGCCTGGACGAGTTGATCAATCTCAAGGGGCTTGGTGACATGCTGTTGATAACCGCTGGTGAGGGCCCGCTGATAATCGGCTTCCCGAACATAGGCCGTCAGGGCAATGGCTGGAGTCTGGCCACCCTGATCCGGGGGTAAAGACCGCACCTTTTGGATCAGGGCATAACCGTCTACGCTGGGCATACCAATGTCGCTGATCAATACGTGCGGCCGGAAGGACTGCAAAATTGAGAGGGCCTCCGCTGCCGAAGCAACAGTCAGGACGTTGGCTCCATACTCCGTTAACAATGTCGTGAGTAATTCGCGGGCATCGGGTTCATCATCGACCGCCAGGACTCGCACTCCCGCAAGATTGAGTTCAGACAAAGGTTGCTGTCGGCTGGGCTGAATTGCGACGGCTTCCGTATTTAGCAAAGGCAATTGCACGGTAAATTCGGCTCCCAACCCTTCCCCCGGACTTTCTGCCAGAATTGTGCCTCCGTGGGCTTCCACCAACTGACGGACGATCGCCAATCCTAGCCCCAACCCTCCGTGTTTGCGTGTGGTGGAAACATCTTCCTGCCGAAATGACTCAAAGATGTGAGGCAAAAAGGCGGCGCTAATCCCTTTCCCAGTATCACTGACGATCACTTGCACCTGATGTTCTACCTGTTCCACCTTAACTTCAACCCGCCCCCCTTCCGGGGTAAATTTAATCGCGTTAGATAATAAATTCCAGACGATTTGTTGCAGACGGGCCGTATCCCCGGAAACCTGTCCAACGTCAGGTAATTCCAGATGCAGTGAGATTGATTTTGCTTCGGCTGCCGTTCTGACGGTATCAATTGCAGCTTCAATCACTGCGGTCAGATTCACTGGGGTTACATGCAGGCTGAGTTTGCCGCGCAAAATTTTGGCAACATCCAGCAGGTCATCAATCAGTTGCGTTTGCAATTTAGCATTTCGCTCAATCGTAGCCAGGGCCTGAGCCGTGGTTTCTGCATCAAACTGACGGGACTGCAATAACTTCGTCCAACCCAGAATCGGGTTCAGGGGCGATCGCAACTCGTGGGAGAGAATCGCCAAAAATTCATCTTTGATGCGATTGGCCCGTTCAGCTTCTTCTCGCGCCGCTTGCTCTCGCTGAAACAACCGCTCTCGTTCGGCTTCCACCTGTTTCTGCTCAGTGATGTCCAGCACTGTACCAATGAAGCGTTGCGGATGTTCATTGGCATCAAAATAAACCTGTCCTTTAGCGGCAATCCAGCGTTCGCTGCCCGCCTGAGTATCAATGATGCGATACTCTACCTCATATTTGCCGCCGCTAGCCGGGTTACAAGACCATTGCACCACCTGTTCCAGGCGATCGCGGTCTTCCGGATGTAGCCTCCTGAAAAATTCCTCAATGCTGATTTCAACCTGGGAGGGAACACCAAACATTGCCTTACAACCGTCATCCCACGCCAGTTGGTTCGTTTTGAGGTTCCAGTCCCAGGTGCCCAACTGGGCAGACTCGATCGCCATCCGCAGTCGGTCTTCACTCTGGCGCAGGGACTCCGCTACTTGTTTGCGATCGGCTTCCAGCTTTGCCTTTTCACTGATATCCACCGCAGCACAGGTCACGCCCACGATCGCATTTTGGCTGTCGCGCAGGGGATCAATGACTAAATCATAGTAGGCAACATTTCCATCCTGATAAGTCAGCTTCACCTCTTGCCTCAAGCCTGATCCAGTCTTCAGTACCTCTCGCTTCAGCTGATTAAGGCGCGCGGCAGACTCGGGAGTAGTAAAATCTTCATCTCGCCGACCCATCACCTCTGCCGTTGAATAATGGTTGGTGGGGTTGTAAATCCAGGTATAGCGGAGATCGAGATCCTGGTTAAACAGCGTCAGGGGAGCACTCTTGAGCGCAATGTTCAATCGATCCGTAGCTTGCTGTAGAGCCATTTCAGTTTGGCGCAGTTCGGTAATATCCGTGTTCGTGCCAAACCAGCGCAACACCCTACCCTGCTCACCTTGAATGGGAATAGCGCGGGAGAGAAACCAGCGATACTGGCCCTCTTTGCCCCGTAAGGGAAAAATATCTTCCCAGGCTTCACCCGCTTCCAGATGTTGCCGAAACTTTTTGAGTACCCGCTCTAGATGATCTGGATGATGAACCTGCTGCCAGCCCCAGCCCTGCATCTGTTCCAGGGATGTGCCAGTGTAATCAAACCAGCGCTGGTTGTACCAAAAAATATATCCTGTTTCATCCGCCATCCAGGCAAACTGGGAAATGTTATCTGCTAACGTCCGGAACCGGGTCTGGCTCTCCTGGCGTTCGTGTTCAGCTTGCTTCCGTTTACTGATGTCTTTGAACAGGATGGCTACTTTTCGGCTTTCCGGCGATCCCAGGTGAAAGGCAGACACCTCAAACCAGCGATTCATTGCATCAGACCGATGTTCAAAGCGGATAGGTTCACCGCTGAGGGCCACGTTACCGTACAGTTCAAACCAATGTTGTTCCAGATTGGGCAGAAGTTGCCGGGCGGTTTTACCTTCTGCCCGGTAGAGTCCCGTTTGGTGCTCAAAGGCTGGATTGATTTCCAGAAACCGATAATCGTAGGGGCAGTTGTGTTGATCGAACAGCATTTCAACCACGCAAAACCCCTCATTCATTGACTCAAACAGGGTGCGATAGCGGGTTTCCGATCGCCGCAAAGCTTCCTCGGCTTGTTTGCGATCGTGAATGTCTACCACTGAGCCGATGTAGCCTTTAAAGGCTCCGTCTTCTCCAAACCAGGGGCTGGCCGCATCGATCGCCCAACGATATTCACCGTCTCTGCGCCGCAGACGGTACTCCAACCGAAAGGCTTCGTGCTGCTTGTTGGCCGTCAAGAAATTCTCTCTAACCCGTTCATAATCCTCTGGATGGATGGTTTTTAACCAACCAAAACCTAGTCCTGTTGCTTCCGTTTGCCCCGTGAACTCGTACCAGCTTTGGCTGAGATAGGTACAGTACCCCGTCGGATCCGTGACCCAGATCACGACGGGGGCATGATCTGCCATCTGGCGAAAGCGTTCTTCACTCTGGCGCAAAAGGGCTTCGCTGTGTTTGATTTCGTCGATGTTCGTCATCGTCCCAATCCAACCCGTGAGTTGATTTTGTTGATCCCGTGTTGGCACCGCCCGGCAGATGAACCAGTGGTAGACTCCATCCCAACGGCGAATTCGGTATTCAATCTCAAAGGGCTGTCCACAGGCAATTGCCTGGTTCCATTGCTCCAGAGTTCGATCGCGCTCCTCAGGGTGAACCGTACTGACTCCCGCCACTCCCAGCGACTCTGCCTGACTCAAACCCGTGTATTCATACCAGCGTTGATTCCAGTAATTGACAGCCCCAGCCGCATCAGCCGTCCAAACGATAGATGGCATTGCTTCAGCCAGATCCTGGCAGCGTTGCAGGCTAGATTGCAGGGATGCGTTTGCCTGGCTTAACTGCTGTTCCAACTGTTCGATCGCACTGAACAGGGTTGAATGCAGATCCTCCGGGGTCATTCGCTCTTGGATCAGGTAATCGGTCGCCCCATGCTTGAAAGCCTGTACCGCTATCTCTGCATCCTCCCCTCCAATCACCACGATCGGCGGGCAGCGATCCCCCATTCCTTTCAGTTGTTTGAGTACATCAAAACGGGCTGCATTGAGAGAATGAACGGGCAACAGGATGCCATCAACCTGGCGGGATTGGGCGAGGGCCAGAATCTTGGTGCAATCTTGCTCACACAGAACCCGGTATGAAAATTCCCCGTCTTGCGGTAATTGATGCTTGTAGTTGTGATCGCCTTGGTCAGAATCAGCAATTACCAGAACAGTCCGGTGGGTTGACATACCTGAAATCCGTCCGCAGAGTTTTCAAAAAAATGTCGAGACTCCTGAGTGCCAATGAGTACCCAACAACAATTCTAGTTCATCCTCAAGTCAGCCCAGATTAATATACTCTTTCCCTATCGACTTAGGAGGGCTTATCAGATTGTACTGGATCACCCGCCAGAGTACTGTCCGATCCTGAACAGACGGCGGCGATCGTCCCCAACTCGCTTTTGGCCAGTGATGCAGCGATGATCAGTTGCTTTGGGTCAATCATAGCGGGTGAGGGGTAAACCCCACTGCATTCAGCTAAACAAAAGTTTATTTGATTTCTATGACGAATTAAGGGATTTTTATTTATAGTCAGAGTATTTACATTTAGGAAAGACCATAAAGGAGATTGCGATGAAACTCGCTCGTCTGACCCAACAAACCCTCAGTTCTTTAGCGGCAACTGCTTTTTTACTGTTGATGCCAGCTTTGGTGGTTAACACCGTCATGCTTGAGCCAGTTGCAGCCCAGGAAAACGGTGAGAATGGTGAGAACGGTGAAAACGGTGAAGCTCCAGTGAACGGCGTTGATGCAGGTGCAGGTGGAGCGTCTCAGAATGAGGTTGATTTCCCATTGCCGATCGCGGTTGTCGGTGGCGTGCTCCTCGTCGGCGCAGGAGTCTTGGGTTATCGTTATTCCCGTAAAAATGTAGCTCAATAATGGGATTGAAGACGCAATTTAAGCACTCAAGCCCTGCGTTACTCGTTCTCTCGTTTTTAAGCGGATTTTTGGGCGGAATTGCAACGGGTTCTGCATACCATCTAGAGTTGACGTTGCAACAAGAGGCGGCTGTCCTGGCTCAAGTTAACAGTGAGGACAGTCAAAGTGAAGCGGCTGTCCTGGCTCAAATCGGCGGTGAGGACAGTCAGGGTGAGTCGATCGTCACTCCAGAACCGTCAGTGGCTCAGGTTTTGGAAGCCGTTCCTGAAGTTGTCCCTCCTGAGGCTCCCCTGCCTCAGGGGGTTGAGCCGCGCCGGATTTATATTCCCGCCATTCAAGTCGATGCCACTGTGATTGATCTGGGGCTGAATTCTGATGGTACGTTGCAGGTTCCCCAGAATTTTGCAGAAACGGGATGGTGGATTGGCGGAGCCCGGCCGGGAGCGCAGGGAGCAGCAGTTATTGTAGGACATTTTGATTCACATACTGGCCCGGCTATTTTTTATCGACTACGGGATTTGCAACCTGGCGATGAAGTGCAGGTATTAGATGCTGCGGGTCAGGTTGTGAAGTTTGAGGTGGAGCATACTCGTCAGGTCAACAAGAATGCGTTCCCCAGAGATGATGTCTACGGCAAAACGGAGCACCCTACCCTACGGTTGATTACCTGTGGTGGCCCTTTTAATCACAGGCAGAGCCAGTACCGAGACAATTTGATTGTGTTTGCTTCCCGGATTGATGGCTAGGGAGTGCTTGAAAGCCTTCTGGTATGGCTGATTCTGATCTCCCTAAATCTCCCTGCAAAAGAATGGGACTTCCGATCTGTTTCCCCATTTGTTAAGGGGTTAGGGGGATCAAATCGCCATTAGGAAGCAATAGAAGACCTGGGTGTGCACCGTCTGAGATTGGGGACGCAATCACCTGGATCAGGGTTTTGCCTGGTGGACTGGCGGGTTGAGTCCTGTCCACTTACCACAAAGCTGGATATTACCATACTACGATTTCAAAGTTTTTCCGGAAGGCACAACTGAGAGGAGCAATGTTTAAATAGAGGGATGGGCGCGCGCCGAAAGAGTCTGAGTCTTTCGATGGATTTTGCCGATGACGCGGTTCTTATACTGTTACTTTTATCGATACCTGTGCTCGTTTCAGTCGGATAGCTGCTAGAACTAAGCTAACTGACCCGTGTTACGAGGCTATAGTATGTATCTCACAAGTTCAGTTCGATGGACTGAGCTTTCCTGCGGTTAACGTTATTGGTATAACCCTCTGGTGTCGCTAATGAATCCTTTTCGAGTGTTGACCCGGCAGTTAGCTCAGTGGCAACGAGAATCCTATTCAGGGCACTCTCTACAACAATCTTCGCTTGATCGGTTAGTGAAGCGGACCGTCAGTCACGTCAAGCGTTGCACGAATGTTGTGCGGACTCAAGCGTTGGATTTTCGCCCCAATGGGTCGCGTCGGAAACCTCGTCATCTCGATCGCCATTCACCAATTTTTTTCCTGATTGCGGTGCTTTCCCTCACCAGCACCATCGGCTACCGTTTGTACAACGAGCCTCAGCTCAGTGTTGGAGTCACGGCCCCTCAAACGGTTCGCGCCCCAGAAACGGCTACGGTGATTGACACGCGGACAACGGAAGCCAATCGGAAAGCGGCGCGGACTGCATCGATCCCGATTTTGATGATTGATCAAACCGTCAATCAAGAAATTTATCATTCTCTCCAGCGACTCCTCGATCGCGGCAATGAGTTACGCCAGGAGGCAGGAACTTTTCCCTTTGTCGAAACTTCGGTGCTATCTACCCGATCGCAGCAGTATCTCCGAAAGGCGCAAGAAAGTGAGTGGCAGCAAGTTCTGGCTGCGGTTGAGGGCAACAGTTCTGCCTATCTGAACTCAGGCTCTACTGCCTCTAATGGGGATGCGGCTCCGGCAGGCGATCGGGGGGCAACTCGGGGACAGGGCAGCCATGCTTCTGAAACGGCCCAACAAGTTGCCGTTCTTGAATTGCGAGCCTATCGTCGGAATGCCTCTTCGGAAGACTTTCAGGCCTTGAAGGATGTCATCAATCGCGCTCGCCAGCGATATGCCCTTACGGTTGAATCCCTCTCAGGTCGGGGGGGTGGGGAAGCCAGTCGTCTGTATAACTTTGCGCTGTTGGAACTGACGGACGAACAATGGGCAGCTACTCGCAATGAGGTACAAACGACTCTCCAGCGCATCCTGGCTCAAGGGGTTGCCCCTGGTTTGCCAGAACCGATACTGCGATCGGCGATCGAGTTGCAGTTACGCGGGGATATTCCCAGCATCACTGCTGACCTGGCCACCCAAATTTTGCTTGCCGTCATTCGTCCCAACCTGATTCAAGATCCCGAACAAACCAAGGTAAGGGCAGAACAGGCCGCCCAAGCTGTAGAAGATGTGATGGTGGAAATTCAGCAGGGAGAGGTCATCATCCGGGCAGGAGAACCTATCACGCAGTCAGATTTTGTGCTTTTAGATTATTTTGGTTTGAGCCGTCGGCAGACCAATTGGGTCGGCTTGCTGGGGTTTGGAGCGTTAATTAGTGGTTGTGTCGGCGTGTTTCTAATCGTTGAACATCAATTTCATCCTGGATTGCGGCGACGCGATCATATTCTGGTGTTGGTGTTGACCTTAAGCGTTTCTGGCGTTGCGGCACTGGGAACCCCTGCGATCGGGCTGTCGGCTTTAGGGTTGCTCGTTGGCAGTTTCTATGGCTCCGTCCTGGGTGTAACCGTCGTTGGTTTACTGAGTCTGGTGCTGCCTGTGGGGATGGAGTTAGTTGGGACGCATCTAGTAGCCAGTTCAGTGGGGGGATTGATTGGGGCAACGATGGCAGGGCGGCTCCGCTCACGCGAAGAATTAGCCATCCTGGGGGGGGTAGTGGGAATCACTCAGGGTGTGGTTTATGCCGTGCTGAGCTTGATGCTGAGTGCTGCCAGTTCTCCCGTCTGGTACATTGTCCTGACTGGGGCTGCCCTACAAAGCCTGTTGGGCGTGGTTTGGAGCATTATTGCCCTGGGGGTCAGTCCTTACTTAGAAAATTTGTTTGACCTGATTACCCCCGTTCGGTTGGCGGAACTCTCTAATCCCAATCGTCCCCTGCTCAAACGGTTGGCTTCTAACGCGCCAGGCACCTTTCAACACACTCTGTTTGTAGCTACCCTGGCAGAGGCAGCGGCCCGGGAACTGGGCTGTAATGTAGAACTGGTCAGGGCTGGAACGCTTTACCACGATATTGGTAAGATGCACGACCCCCTGGGCTTCATCGAAAATCAGATGGGCGGCCCCAATAAGCATGATCTGATCGGGGATCCCTGGCTCAGTGCAGCCATTATCAAAAAGCACGTTACAGAAGGTGTGGTGATGGCTCGAAAGTGCCGATTACCCAAGGCGATTCAAGCCTTTATTCCCGAACACCAGGGCACGATGATGATCTCGTACTTCCACCATCAGGCCCAGCAACGCGCCAAAGCGGATCCCACTATTTTTGTGAATGATGCGGATTTTCGCTATGACGGCCCCATTCCCCAATCCAGGGAGACGGGTATTGTGATGCTGGCCGATTCCTGCGAGGCAGCCCTGCGATCGCTCAAAGATGCGACCCCGGAAGAAGCTCTGGCGATGGTGAACCGGATTCTACGCGCCCGCTGGCAAGATGAACAGTTGATCGATTCGGGTTTAACTCGCGCTGAAATGGGGGGCATTGCTGAGATTTTTGTGAAAGTGTGGCAACAGTTCAACCACCAGCGGATTCCCTATCCCAAAGCGGCGATCGGTGCTCCGGCGGCGGAATCAGGATCGTGAATTACACAACTACCAGATGAGCAAGCCACCGTAGGGGCAGTTCGCGAACTGCCCTTACAGATTTCGGGTGGTCTACCCAAGTGCAAACCGCTGTGAATAACCTGTGCAGCGTTTTACGTTGCTGACTGGGCGGGCAAGATGCCCACCCCACAAGCAGTTCAGGTGATTCAATTCGCAGTCCTCAGCTTTTCCCTTTACGCTCCACGCCCCTCTACATACTGCTGAATCACCTCCACTGGAATACTTACCCCTTCCCCCGTCCGCTGCTGAATCGCCCGGTTCACGCCGATCACCTGCCCGAACGAGTCCAACAAAGGCCCCCCGCTATTGCCTGGTTTCAAGAACCCTTCAGGGGTGCGGAGACAGCGCACATTTGCCAGCCCGCAATCGCTTTGCACCTGAATGATCTGAGCAGTCGTCATCTGCCAGTGGTTTCCCGAAGGAGAGCCGATCGCGTAGACCGTATCGCCCAGGTTGACATGGGTTGAAGCGGGGGCAAATTCGGCAACGGGTAGCCCCTTTACGCCTTCTAGCTGAATCAGCGCTAAGTCTAGACTCGGATCCGCATTGACGATCGTGCCTGTCACATCTCGGCCATCGGCCAGCCGGACAAACTTGAAGTCAGATTGGTTCACTACATGCTGATTCGTCAGAATTAAACCATCTGCCGTTAACACGATGCCGGCCGCCGGAGCCGGAATCCCGCTAGATTCAATCCAGACTTCAACGGTAAAGGGCTTTGCCTGAGCATAAATTTCGTCGGGTGTCCGGGGGGAGTCTGATGGGGAAGTGCGCAGATTGGGACGATCGATCGCTGGAGTCGAGCTATCTCCTGATTGTTCTCCAGACGGTGCAGCCGACTCACCCCCACCCAACCAGCGACGCAGATCCCGACTCAACTCAGTTTGTCGATCGGCAGGGTAGGATTCTGCCAGTTCCGCCAAGGCCCGATCGCGCCGGACACCCTCTGTTAGCAGGTGTTGCCCTCCCCTCATATCGGTGTAGCGTCCTCCTGCCACCTGATAGCGGAAGGACTCCCGCCGCCGAGCCACTTCTAATGCTGCGGACTGGGGATCGACCGGGAGATCCGTCAAAAAGCCTCTGGTATACTCTATGCCAAAGCTCAGAACGCTATCCAGGCAAGCAATATCCAGAGGAGCTGCGTATTGATTACAGTTACCCCGTTGCCAGTAGTGTTGATAGATGGCGCGGACTTCATCTCGATCGATCGCTGCAATGGATTGGTAAGGCTGTTGATTTTCATACCGCCAGGCATCGTAGAGTGCCTGGGAAATTCCATACTTCAGGTTTGTCTCGGAACTTGATCGATCGCCATCCATCTGATTCAACCCAGCCACAGACTGAAAAGCGGTCTCGAAGCCAGGCTGCTGTCCGGAGGATGCCCGTCTGGACGGTTCTTGAAGTAACCGGGGCAGCACTAATCCGGCCGCAACCCACAAAGTCAGGTTGATGCCGATTAGGGCGATCGTTCGAGTTCTAAACCTCTGGATGCAACGCATGGCTTTCTCCAACAGCGCGGGGGTAATCGATGGGGAAATGCAAGATAATTGGGAACAGTGACGCTCTTTGATTATTCTCTCTTAATTGGAAAGGTTACGCTACTGGTAGTGGTGAATCTAGAGGGAGCGGAAATTGGAAATTGGGATGGGATTAGAATGGGATGCTCCCGCAATGATCTGTATCGGGACGTATTTGCTTTACAGAATCTTTTTCCTGAGAATCACCAAGATTCACTGTATTTATTAGTAAAAATCACCGTTGCAACTTTAAGTTGACCCTAAGGATCGTGGATTAAATAACCTATGCACCGTTCTGCTTCTTTGACCGGACGGGCAAGTTGCCCACCTCCCAAGAATTTCAGGTTATTAGATTTGCATTCCTAAGCAGCATTTGAACCCGTCAAAAGGTTTCTGCCCAGGTACGCTTTCCTTTGCCCTTACCCCCGCCTCCCTACCCAACCGTCCCAGTCAGTGACTACGCAAAATGTCTAGGAAAAAACAAGCCTACTCGCCCAGTATTGAACCCTCCTACTCGAAGAAAGCCATCTGGAGTTGGTTGGGCCTGGTGGTAGCGGCAATCGGAGTCGTTCAGCTTCAGGAAATTGTTAATTTTCTCAACGAGAGTATCTCTACAGATTCTCGGTTTCAGCGTTCTGAGTCGGCTCGGCAGGATAGGGAGGATGGCTCGACCAATGCTGTTTCTGCGGCAGGGGAGACGGACGGTGTCGCTTTGGAGGAACAAGCAGCATCGGCTCCTGCGGCATCTACGACTGCACCCGAATCAATTCGGCCGATCGAATTTTCCCAGGATTCTCAGCAAACCATTCTGGATAATTATCAAAACTTGCTGCACGCGCTCGTAGTTGAGGAAAATTTAAAGGAGCTGGAGCAAACGCATCCACTCCGAATTGCGGCCAACCAACAAACCGTTGCCACTTTGAATCAACTCAATGGCTTATTTCGAGAGCGGCTACTTCAGTTTTTAATTGATTCCAATCTCATCCTTGAAGATAATCCAACGCTTTCTTTACAGGGTGCAACCTTCAAGCAGGCAGACTTGAGGGATTTTGAGTTGAGTCAGATGGATCTGAGCCAGGCAAACTTGAGCGAGACCAGTCTGAACCGGGCAAATTTAAGTGGAAGTCAGTTATTGAATACGGCTTTTGATCAAGCTGATCTGAGCTTTGCCGACTTGAGCGGTGCAGAATTGTCTAAAGCCAGCTTTTTCCATGCCAATCTTTTTCTGACCAATGTGAGCAATGCCAATTTGCAAGAAGCTTTCTTGAACTCTGCGGATTTGTTTCTGACTAATTTTCAGAATGCAAACTTGAGTAATGCCAGTATCGCTACTGCCGATTTGTCCTTTGCTAACCTCAGCCAGGCACAGTTAATTTTTACCAACTTAAGCGAGTCAAATTTAGCCTTTGCTAATTTGAGCGCAGCCCGCTTGACCGGAACTGATTTGCGGCGATCGACCTTACGCGGAGCCAATTTGACTGACGCAGATTTGGGCGGTGCAAATTTACAAAGGGCGGATTTGAGTGAGGCGAATTTAACGGGGGCAAATCTAACCGGAGCTGATCTAACGGGAGCCGTCTTTTACAACACCATCATGCCCGATGGCAGTATCCGTAATTAGGCGATCGTCGGACACATCCAGGAACTTTTGACCTCCAATTCTAATCCTGCGCCATACAGTCTGGCTTACCCGCTATGGTTCAACAACTGTAAAAGTTTTCTGAGTCAGCATGAAAATTTTCTAATCAAGTTTCCATCCCTTTTAATGTAAGATTAACCGAAGCTTAATTTTACGAGGGGTGATGTTAAAACGTTTCGCTGTGCCAAACTTCGTTACATTGCTTTTCCTTTCGATCGATACAGCAGTGGTTACTTTTGCGATCGGAGATGCATTACATCTATCCCGCCCGATCGTCAGGCATTTTCACGAAAATGGCATCATCACTCGTCTCTCCTTTCTCCAACTATTAGTCGCCTCGGTGATTGCCTGGATTACGTTTTACGTTCGAGCCGGAAAGTTCAGTTTCAAAAATTGGCGATCGCCTTCTACTTTCTGGTTGATTGTGGCGATCGGGTTTGCTTTTTTGGCAATTGATGAAGGGTTTGAAGTCCACGAAACGTTAATGCAGGGAGCCATCTTTACCGCATTTAATCTGAAACGCAACTTCCTCACCGTTCGGATTAATGATTTGATTATGCTCCTGTATGGCTTGGTGGGGGTGGGACTGGTTTGGCTTTACTGGGCAGAGATTCGGCGCGATCGCAGAATGTTGCGGCACATGGTCATCGGGTTTGTGCTGTTGTTCGTTATGGTATTGGTTGACACCCTGGGGAACAGGCGCGAAATTCCTTTCCTGGCTTCCCTTTTCCCAACCGCCACCAACACCAACCTGCGCTGGACGCTGAAGGTGATTGAAGAAACCATCACGCTATACTCAGAAGCCTTTTTCATTGGTGCATTCTGGGCTGCGTGGCAATCTGCTCGATCGGCCAAAGTGTTTTTACATCAGTGCACCGTCAACCCATTGCCCACTCCTGCTCGATCGTCTGATTCATCTCAGGCGGCTCGAATTGAACCGACTGATAGGGGATTGGCTTAACACCGCGCGTCACCTGATTCAGCAACCAGACTTCTTCCGTCCGGACATCCCCAAATCCGGCTGCACCCATCCAGGCATCCACACTTCCAGCCGCATAGGCTTTAATGTAAGGCTCCTCAAAGATTTCCGTGAGCCAGTCCGCCCACCGCAGGCTAGATTGGTTGCCATCCAAAATCAGCACTTCCCCACCGGCTTGCAACAAGCGAAAACATTCCTGGAGAATTGTGCAGGACACTTCAGGCGGTGTCTCGTGGAACAGCAGAGAAGCCGTTACCAGATCAAAACTGGCATCGGGAAATCCCGTCTGTTCCGCATTGCCCTGGCGAAACTCAATCGCTAAACCCGCTTTTTTCGCCTTTTCATCCGCCACTACCAGCATATAGGGCGACAGATCCAGTCCAATCACTTCAGCCTGAGGAAAGGCTTTTTTCAACAGCAACGTCGTAGAACCCGTACCACAGCCCAGATCCAGAATCCGTCGCGGCTGACAGCGGATGCGATCGATCAATCCCTGGCGAATCCATTCCTCATTGGGTGGCAGCACATACTTTGTCACTGGATCATAGGTGACGGCTGCATCGGCACAAAGATAACCCTGCTCAATACCGTGGAAATGCTGGGAGCTGTAGTATGCGGGATACGCCAGATCGGGCTGACGAAAGCGATCGCCCTCCACCTCCCAATCCTTACTGTTGCGATATCGGAGTAACGCTTCCCGATCCATCAAAAAATTGCTGAAGATGGGAGCCAAAAACTGTTCAAAGATAGTGTCTTTCCGAACTGCCATAGGTTTTCCCTAAACGACTGCATCCAATCCTTAACAAAGTGTAGACAATTTGGCGGGAGTGGGGAGTCGGGAGTCGGGAGTCGGGAGAAATGACCTGACATTCTTGTGGGGTGGGCATCTTGCCCGCCCAATCAACGAAGTAACCTGGTTGCCCAGGTGATTTAATCCACGATCCTTGGGGAAACAAAGGCAGCTTGACAGACAAAATTTCTTGTATTACAAATGTAGTATGAATTCGGAGGTTGAGTATATGGTTCAGTCGGTTCTTGTTTTGGCTACGGCAACTCCCCATCTCAATCAGTAGCAGAGGAACTGACGAACCCCGGTTCGTACACCTTTTCAGGTCAAAGTTTTCCGTTCCTCTGTGAATCTCACTCACGAGTCACATTGAGGAAATCAATGAATTTATCACAATTGGGTTGGAGCGATCGATTCGCTCAACATTTTTCACGGTTTGCTGCACCAGGCTATACCGTTAGTCGGGTGGCGATCGTCCATCCAGATCAGTACCATCTTTATACTGAAACGGGTGAATGCGTTGCGACTCTGAGCGGCAAACTGCGGCATCAGGCAGCCTCACCAGAAGACTTGCCGATCGTGGGAGATTGGGTCGTGATTCGCTTGCGGGAAACCGAGCAACGGGCCACGATTCATCACATCTTGCCCAGACAAAGCCTCTTCTCGCGCAAAGTCGCAGGCAGCCCAACGGCTCCCCAACCGATCGCAGCCAATATTGATACTGTCTTTCTCATCTCAGCGCTGGATCATGATTTCAGTGTGCGCCGGATTGAGCGATATTTGCTGCTGGCTTGGGAGAGTGGGGTGAATCCGGTGATTCTGTTAAATAAAGCGGACTTATGCAAGAACCTGGAACGGTCGATCGCGGCGGTGGAGTCGATCGCGCCAGGAATTCCGATCATTCCCTTAAGTGCAACCCAGCAGACGGGATTGGAAGCCCTGTCTCCTTATCTGCAACCCGGAAAAACGATCGCCCTGCTGGGATCTTCCGGTGTCGGCAAATCGACCCTGACCAACCAACTGCTGGGGCAATCTCGGCAAACCGTGCGATCGGTGCGTCAGGCGGACAGCAAGGGCAAGCATACGACGACGCATCGGGAACTGTTACGCCTGCCCTCGGGTGGTCTGATCATTGACACACCGGGTATGCGGGAGATTCAGGTCTGGGCAGGGGAAGACAGTTTGCAGGAAACCTTTGCAGATATTGAATCCCTGGCTGAAACCTGCCGCTTCCGAGATTGCCAGCACGATCGAGAACCGGGATGTGCAGTGCAGATGGCGATCGAACAGGGAAGGCTCGATCCGTCCCGCCTGTTCAGCTACCAGAAGCTCGATCGTGAACTTAACTACCTGTCCCGGAAACAGGATGTCCGGTTGCAGCTTGAAGAGAAAGCGAAATGGAAAAAAATCCATCAATCACTACGCCAAAAAGGACGGGAGCGGTATTGAGCCTAAGGGTTTCTCCGTAGCAGTCCAGTGCTAAGATGCTGAAGCAATCGATTCGCTGGTTTGATGAGTACGGCTGAAACCCATTCCCATTCCTCTAAAGCTGCCGATCCACTTCAACAGTCGGCGTTAACCCAAATCGATGTCCTCCTCGATCGCTTCACTCACTTTGGCGTGGAGTTAGGGCTGGAGCGGATCCAAAGGCTCCTGGCAGCGTTGGGCAATCCCCAGGAACAAGTGCCGATCGTCCATGTGGCAGGCAGTAATGGCAAAGGGTCAGTCTGTGCGTATCTATCATCGGTACTCACAGAGGCAGGGTATCGGGTGGGGCGGTATACCTCGCCTCATCTGGTGACCTGGTGTGAGCGGATTTGCATTAACCAGAAGGACATTACGGCGATCGAACTGCTCCGGGTTCTCCAAACCGTGATTGCTGCGATTGATCCTGACACATCTTCACCCACCCAGTTTGAAGTGATTACTGCCGCCGCCTGGCTTTACTTTGCCCAACAGCAGGTCGATATTGCGGTGATTGAAGTGGGGTTAGGCGGTCGCTTAGATGCCACCAATGTGTGCGATCGTCCCCTGGTCAGCGTCATTACCTCCCTCAGCCTGGAACACTGCCAAAAACTGGGCCCCACCCTGACTCATATTGCTGGGGAAAAAGCAGGCATCCTCAAGCCCCACTGTCCTGCGGTCATTGCCCCCCAACCGCCAGAAGCCACTACCGCTTTATCTCAGCGACTCACCCACTTCAACTGTCCTACGCTCTGGGTCGAACCGGCCGCCGACCTGGGCAACGGCTGGGCCGAATTCACCTCCACTTTCAATCAACTTTCCCCTCCCCCCATGCCTGGGCAACGGAGCACTCACACCGCAGGCTTACCTACCTCACAACCTGCCGCAGCTCCTGCCTCCCGCCTCCGCTACCCTCTCCCCCTTCCCGGACTGCACCAGCTCACCAACTCTGCGGTGGCGATCGCGGCCCTGCAAATCCTTCAGCAGCAGGGATGGCAGATTACCGAGGAGCATCTGATCCAGGGCATGGACAAAACCGCCTGGCGAGGGCGAATGCAGTGGTTAGAGTGGCAGGGAGAACCCATTTTAATTGATGGGGCCCACAATCCGGCAGGGGCAAAGCTACTGCGGCATTACATTGACCATAGCGATCGGGTGGTTCGTCCCGTCTGTTGGGTGATGGGTTTGCTCACGACGAAGGAACCCAAGGCGATCTTCAACGAACTGTTGCGCCCTGGGGATGCTTTAGTATTGGTTCCAGTTCCCGACCACCTTTCTGCCGACCCGCAGCAATTAGCGGACATCGCCCATACCCTCTGTCCTGACCTGCAAGCCTGCCACCAGGAACCCGATGTGATGACAGGGTTAAAGACTGCGATGACGTTGCGATCGGATCGTCAGCCCAGTTTAGGAACGATCGTCCTGTGCGGCTCACTTTACCTGATCGGAGATTTTTTCAAGCAAATCTAAGGGATTTCAGAATCCCTTAAACCTCACTCTTCCTTGTTATCCACCTCTGGCACGATATCGGGACGGGATTTGTCTTCCCAACCTGGAGGGCGCTTGGAGTTATACCAGGCGATCGAGCCAATCACTACAGCTGCAACAAAGCCAACAGCATAGACCAGGGTAAATGCTAATGGAAACTCCGAAGTCTTGGCAGCCGCCTCCATTAATACCATCATCCTTTACTCCGTAGCGAAATCGAAAATAGTTGAGTCAATCCATTGATCCAATAGGTTTAACCAATAGATTTAACCAACAGTATCCCAGGTTTTGCCCCAACTTGAACTCTGGTTAGGGAAAAAACTACTGTGGGGGAGGCAGAAGGGGGGCAATAGAAGCCTCTGGAGCTGGCTCAGGTAAGAGGAAGGATGGAATGGGATCATTTGCCGGGGGAGGTGGCTCGTCAATCATGGGAGGAGGGGGAGCAGCCTCTTCCACTGGAGCCGACTCAATGGCTGGAGCAGCAATATTCTCAGCAGGAGCCGCTTCTTCCACAGGAGCAACGTAACTCTCCTCTGGTTCAGAGTAATAGTCTGTTCCGCCTCCACCGCCTGAGTAGCCGGAATTCGACCGCGAACCTGAGGAATAGGACGGCTCTGAGGAACCATAGCCCGAATAGCTTGATCCACCGCCTCCCCAACTGTCGCCGGAGGCGGTATCGCTGCTGCCCTCGTGGGGCGAGGAGGCTTCATAGATGCGTCCAGGTTTGACTGGATCCAGCTCGATCGTGGGTTCCCGACCATCAAACGAGTAAGGAATATCAGGAAACTCCTCCACTGGAATTTCTTCGCGGATCGTTCGCACAAAGTCGTACCAGGTTAACGCCGCCGTACTGCTGGCTCCGTAAGTAGGAGTACTGTCATCATTCCCTAACCAAACACCCACCGCAAGCTGGGGAATGTAACCCACAAACCACAGATCTCGACGTTCTTCAGAGGTTCCCGTTTTTCCAGCCACGGAGCGATCGGGCAAGCGAGCGTCCCAGCCCGTACCGTTGTTCACGACACCCTCCAGCATCCAGGTCATGATCGATGCCGTCTCAGCATCCAGGGCCCGTTCCGCGACAAAATCTGCCTCATAGATCAGGTTGCCGAAGCGATCGAACACGCGGGTGATGCCGTGGGGTTCAATGTAATTTCCTTCATTGGCTAACGTTCCATAGGCACTGGTCAATTCCAGCAGGTTCACCTCCGAACTGCCCAATGCCAGGGAGTAGGCGGGGAGTAAATCGGAGCGAATTCCCATGCGGTGAGCCAGTTCCACCACTGGTTCAAACCCGACCTCAATCAAAGCCTTCACTGCTACGACGTTGATCGAGGATATCAATGCATCCCGCATCGAAACACTGCCTCGAAATCGTCTGCCGTAATTTTGCGGCTCGTAGCCATCCACCACCAGCTTTGCATCCAGATAGCTGTTGTAGGGCGATAACCCTCCGGCCACGGCCACTGCATAGACAAAGGTTTTGAAGGTAGAACCGGGTTGACGCTGTGCTTGAGTGGCCCGGTTAAACTGGCTTTCCTCAAAGTCATCTCCACCCACCAGGGCCTTAATCTCCCCCGTCCGTGGATCGATCGCCACCAGGGCCGCCTGTTCAAATCCTTGACCTGGCCCATAGTTACGGATGGCATAGGCGACGGTATCCTGCGCCTGCCGTTGCCATTCCAGGTTCAGGGTCGTTTCAACAGTCAACCCCCCGATTTCAATCTGCTCTGGCGAGACAACTGAAGGAAGTTGCTGTTGCACGTAGGAGGTGAAGTAGGGCACCTCACTAAACATATTCCGGGGGTCACTCGGCTGGAGTGCCAGAGGTTCCGCCATCGCTGCATCCCGCTCCTCAAGCGTAATGAAGCCCGCCACTAACATTCGCTGCAACACAATGTTGCGGCGTTGGGTTGCCAGGTCTGGGTTGATCAGGGGGGAATAAACGCTGGGCGCGGGGGCTGTGCCAGCAATCATGGCGGACTCACTGAGAGTGAGTTCATCGACCGGCTTGCTGAAGTAAATCCAGGCCGCATCCGCAACACCGTAGGCATTTGACCCCAAATACACCAGGTTCAAGTACCGTTCCAAAATCTGATCCTTGGTCAGTTCCCGCTCCATTTTCTGAGCCAATAGAGCTTCCCGGAGCTTCCGTGCCAGGGTGCGATCTTGATCCAGAAACACAACCCGAGCCAACTGCTGAGTGATGGTACTGCCCCCTTGCAGCACTTCCCCTGCTCGGATGTTCTTCAGGGTTGCCCGGAGAATCGCCTGGTAGTTAACCCCGTTGTGCTCATAGAAATCTTCATCTTCTGAGGCGATGAAGGCTTGCACGAGGCGATCGGGCATATCCTGCAAGCTAATATTTTCGCGGGTCGCCGGGCCCATCTGCTGCAAAATTTCACCATCTGCCGATTTGATGGTCAGGGTTCCGCTCTGGTTGTAGGTCAAAACGTCGGTGGTATTGGGCAAATTCTGATCGATCGCCCGCAGGGCCGATTGTCCAGCAACGGCTGCCCCGGTCACACCAAAACCAATGCCAACCAGTCCCCAGGCCCACCAACGTTGATAAAGGGGACGATTCCCCCCTGGAGGCGGATTCGAGCCTGGATCGGCAGGGAATCGTTGCCGTACCGGTGCAGTCCACTTCACCAGCGAGTGTTGCACTTGACGCAAGACCTTGGGGGATTTGCCCCTACCCCGACTTTGGTTTCGACTGCGAGCGTTCGCGGTTTTGATCTTAGTCGGCTGATTAGTCGGTTGATTAGCCGGCTGACTCGATGGGTTCGATGCGGAAGAGGCATCCGAGTTCAGCTTTTCACTGCGATTGGACAATGTTTTGAGTCTAGTCAGAAAATCTGTCACTTGAGTCCTCACAAACCACCACAGGCGAGATCCCTGTCTGTGCTTCAACCAGGTGCTTCAACCAGTGCCAACCCTTGCTGGATGGTCGCAGCTTCCTGTTCAGGAGTTTACGAACCTGCACCAGGATACGTTCGATTCCACAAGGTTAAACGAGATGGCTCAAATTATACTTAACCCACCTTCAATTTAACTTCATCTAAAAGTAGTGCTTTTTCATGCAAAGCACAAGCGAAAGTCAGTAAACCGTGCAATTTACGATTCATCTAAACGATCGCTTAAACACCTGCATGGCCCAGAGCCAGAGCGGTTACCAGCATTCCCAGCACCAGAAACGGTTGAGCACTCGCCTGATATTTCACGTCATTCTCCAGGGGAGCACGCAGGAAGTACATATCCTGGAATGTGATCTGGGGAATGATCAGCAAAATTAATAGCACTGCATACAAGTTCTGGTGAATGCTGATTAGATAGGCGGCCACTCCCGACTGGAAGATATCAATCATCAGGACGCAAATCCAGGCGGCCGTCGTCACCCCAAACATCACGGGTAAGGACTTCAGACCAAGCTGGCGATCGCCTTCCACACTCTTAAAGTCATTCACCACTGCAATGCCCAGTCCGGCCAGGCTGTAGAACAGGGTCAAAACCACGATCGTCCAGTTGAGATCGCCAAACAGGGCATGACCTGCCCACCAGGGTAGGGCAATGTAGCTTGCCCCCAGCGCGTAGTTGCCCAACCAACCATTTTTCTTCAGCTTCAGGGGAGGGGCGGAATAGATGTAGGACAGAAACGAACCGCCGATCGCCAGGGCAGTAATGGTGGGGAATTCATGACCCGCCCACCGATCTAGACCATAGGCCAGGGCAATTCCGGCTCCCAGCAGCACAACGATCTGCGTGATCACCTGGGGAATGGAAATTGCACCAGAGGGAATGGGGCGGTAGGGTTCGTTGATTGCATCCAGCTCTCGATCGTAAAAATCGTTAATGGTTTGGGTGTAGCCCGCCAGGAGAGGCCCCGACAGCAGCATACAGGCCGCCGCAATCAGCACATTTTCGATCGTCCAGGTATAGTTCCCAGAGGATGCGGCACCGCACACCACTCCCCAGATTAGAGGAATCCAGGTAATTGGCTTCATGAGCTGAAGGCGGATTTTCCAGAGATTGGTTTCTCCGGGTTGTGCTCCTTTCATCCCCAAAAGCTGCCGGGTTTTGGCACTGCGATCGGAGGTTAGATTCTCCTCTGGTGAGGACGGGGTTGTGGACTCTGTCATAATGAGCTTGCCTTGATGAGCTTCTTGATGAGCTTGCGGAATTCGCTACCAGCAATAGGGCCGGATCCAGCCTGAATCTAAATCTAAACAGAGGATCTGCGGGATCTAATTAGGGCTAGATTAGGTCTAGATCAGACTAAACCCAATCACAGTCGATCGGTTCTCTAGCCTATCTCTTATTGTGAAGCCTTGTGAAGCAGGAGTTTGCGAATTAATGCAAAATTTCTAAATTCATGACATAGTGACCAATCCGCAACTGCTGGGCCCATAGCTCATATTCAATGCGCAAATGTTCTGGAAAGGGCTGACCGTCCAGGGTGAGCCTACGGGTGAAGTTGCGTAACCGCATTTGATGGCTTCCGGTGAAGGACTCCGTTTGTAGCCAATATCGACTGACTCCGTAGACCCCCTGCTCCCAGAAGTGGCGATAGCTGAATTTTCCATTGCCCTGCATGGTCATGGTGACGCGGTAGGGCGAAATCTCCAACCACAGCAGCCGTGGGGTTGCGGGAACGGAGGGCGACATCACTTGAGATGGGAGCAACGGCAGGGAGTCCTGAATCAGGGGTTCCGTCAGCAGCACATGAAACCGTTCCGAATCTTTTTGATAAAGCGTTGCATCCGTCTCTACCACTGACCAGAGGGGGAGGTCGTAGGACATCAGCGAAAGGCTAATCGGTTTGCGATGTTGGGTCAACATGGGAGGGAAAATGGTCGAGGAAGAGGAGCGAAATGATAGGATGGCTACCACCCTTCGTCTCGTCCTATGCCAGTCTACCCCGATGCCAACAGCAACTATCCTCCTAAATCCTACGGAAACCCATCATTCCCTGACGATCGCCCCTCCCGCCTCCGGTGTTGCTCTGCAAGGGCGAATTCGAGTGCCAGGAGATAAATCGATTTCCCACCGAGCCTTGATGCTGGGGTCGATCGCCCAGGGAGAAACTGAAATCCAGGGCTTGCTGTTGGGGGAAGATCCCCGCAGTACGGCCGAGTGCTTTCAGGCAATGGGTGCCACTATTTCAGCCCTCAACACCGATCGCGTCACGGTGCAGGGGATTGGTCTGGGCAATCTCCAGGAGCCAGTGGATGTATTGAACACGGGCAATTCTGGGACGACGACGCGCCTGATGTTAGGACTGCTGGCTTCCCAACCCGATCGGTTTTTCACGGTGACGGGTGATGCTTCGATTCGATCGCGTCCGATGAAGCGCGTGATTCAGCCGTTGCAGCAAATGGGAGCGCAGATCTGGCATCGAGCCGGGGGATTAGCACCGATTGCGGTACGGGGACAACGCCTCCAGCCGATTCATTACCACTCACCGATCGCTTCTGCTCAGGTCAAGTCCTGTATTCTGCTGGCAGGTTTATTGACGGAGGGGCAAACCACGGTTACGGAACCCTCCCTTTCCCGCGATCACAGTGAACGGATGCTGCGCGCCTTTGGGGCAGAGATTACGGTTGATCCAGAGACTCACAGTGCGACTGTGACGGGGGGGGCAACGCTGCGGGGGCAAACCGTGATTGTGCCTGGGGATATTAGTTCTGCGGCCTTCTGGTTAGTGGCGGGTGCGATCGTCCCTGGTTCAGATCTGGTGATTGAGAATGTGGGAGTGAATCCTACCCGGACGGGGATTCTGGAAGCATTAGCAGCGATGGGGGCAGAGATTACCCTGGAAAATCAGCGGGATGCGGCTGGAGAACCCGTTGCCGATTTGCACGTCCGCCACAGTGCGCTGCAAGCCTGCACGATCGCTGGAGATTTGGTTCCGCGTTTGATTGATGAAATTCCCATTCTGGCAGTGGCAGCCACCGTCGCAGCAGGAACGACCGTCATCAAAGATGCAGCAGAATTGCGGGTTAAGGAAAGCGATCGACTGGCGGTAATGGCGACGCAACTGACCCAGATGGGGGCCAAGGTGACGGAATTACCGGATGGATTGGAGATTACGGGGGGAACGCCTTTAACTGGGACTGCGGTAGACAGTTTTACCGATCACCGGATTGCCATGAGCCTGGCGATCGCTGCTCTGATGGCCCAGGGAACCACAACAATCCAACGAGCCGAAGCTGCGGCTATTTCCTATCCTGATTTTGTGGGAACGCTCCAGGAAATTTGTCGAAGTTAACCTTTGATGCGAATTCTCTTGTCTGGAGTTTGCCGACGCACCCAGGTTAAAAATCGCTGCATTTGCGGGTCATGCTGGAGTCGCTCCAGGGTGTTCAACTATCGGGCGAGGTAGGCATTGTCATAGAGTTTGTGAATTTGGCGATGGCAAGCCGAACAAATCTGAACTGTAGCAGAAGGGGGTAGGTTTTTCCGCTTCGTCTTCTGACGGGGGATCAGGTGGTGTGCGGTCAATTTCGGCATCTCTCGATCGCAGAGTTCGCAGCACAGCATGAGAGTAACTGCTCATTGTAAGTACTTCCACCTTTAACGTTACACAAACCCCTGAAAATAACCACCAGACACGGGGTTGAGCAGGCGAGCGAGGAAAAATCGCCTGGAAATCTTGCCGTTTCTGGTTACATTAATTAATATTTGTTATACTTCGTAACATAATCCTCAATCTTTATTCCAGCGCACAAAATGAATACGGCTCAACAGTTTACCTCTCTCGCTACGGCTGTTTTGAGACCCAATCTGGTTCCAAACTACTGGTCACAAGCAGCTTGGACTGTCCTGCGCGTGGTGGCAGGCGTAGTCATGATTCATAACGGACTCGATAAGTTAGCCAACATTGAAAGCTTTGCCCAGGCCTACGTTGAGGTCATTGGCTTACCCTTCCCCATCTTCTTTAGCTACCTTGCAGCCTACACTGAGCTAATTGGTGCGCCCCTATTGGCGTTGGGCTTTTTGACCCGACCGGCAGCGGCAGGATTGTTCAGCACCATGCTGGTGGCCATGTATCACCATGTTCTGGTTGCGGGCCTGAGTATTCCCTACCTGGAACTCTCCATGCTCTATGCGGCCTGCTTCCTGTTTTTCCTGGTGAATGGTGCTGGGTTGTTTTCTCTGGATGCCCTGATCGGCGGTTGGCTGAATGCGGCCACAGGACAGGCTGCCCCCTCTCTGGAAGCTGTGACTTCAGCGGAGGTAACGGCTACCAAATAGGCTACCAAATCGGAGGCTTCGGCATATTCTGCGTCTTAGGCTTAGAGGTTTGAATCGGCAAGGTCGTGACAACGTTTCCCTGAAGCAAGATCTTAATTTGATGGGCAAGGCGTAATTGGGCGATCGGCTCTCTAATCAGGTCGATCGCTTCCAGTACGGTTTCTACAGCTTGTGGATCCTTACAGTTAATCCGTAGGGTTCCCCAGCGACGAGACACTTTGCAGTCTTGTAAAACTTCCACCTTCTGCCGTAGGGGTTGATCTTCGCGGTAGAAGCTGAGAATGAGTTGACTGAGTTGGGAGTACCAGTTCATTTGGAGTGACACGCTCAAGCAGTAACCACCTCTTCATTGAAGTCTAAGGCCCAGGCAGTTGCGCCAGGACTGCAAGAAGATTTAACTTCTAACCATTTTTCAAAGGCGGAATGAAAACTGCTACAAGCAAGCGAACAAGGGGGTTTTCAGGACTTTCTCACCGTTTTACAGATTAATACTTGGCAACACTCAGCAATGTTTCTTGAATAAATTGGAGGACTCGCAGCCAGGAAAATGCAGATCTGCCAACCCTGCGATTGAAGGTATTTGGGCTGAGTCAATTGAATCTTGGGTAAAGCTGTTGTGAGACTTTAACCGGGAATTGACCAGAGACATCGATCGCGGCATAACTTGTGCAACGATGACAAAGCTAGATTGATTTGGTTTTGATCGGGTGAAGTGAATGAAGTACTGGCGAGAAACCTTTGCCGTTGCACAACGGATCTTGATTGAACTGGGGCGACGACAGCGAAGCCTGCTGTTCTGGTGTATCTTCCCAGTGTTAATTCTGTTGCTCAACGGCATTATTCTGGCGGAACGGGAAAACCTGACCTATGCCAGAGCGTTTGAGCAAGTTGCTCCAACCACGCTTGTCGGGGCGGCATTGTTTTTTAGCTGTTTGGGGGGCAGTGTGGCCACGGTGGTGGCAGAACGAGAACAGCAAACCCTGAAGCGATTGTTCATTTCGCCCCTGAGTGGCATCTCCTACTTTCTGGGAATTTTTGTGGCCCACAGTGCGATCGGCCTGGGTCAGACGCTGTTAATTGGCACGATCGCCGTCCTGGCAGGAGCAGAATATCAGGGGTCGCTGCTGCTGGGGGGAATCATCATTTTGTTAAGTATTCTGACTTATGTGGGGGTCGGCTTCATTTTAGGCACTCAATTTGCTCGCCGCACCGAAGATGTTAATGCCCTGGTGGCAGCCTTTGGTGTGCCACTGCTAATTCTAGGCGGTACGTTTATCCCGACCGCCTTCCTTCCCGATAGGCTGTTAGAGGTAGCCCAATTCAACCCGATCTACCACATGAACGAGGCTCTGTTTAAGGTTGCGGCTGAAGGAGAAGGATTGAGCCGGATCTCTTCCCATTTCTGGTTTCTTGTGGTGCTTGCTGTAGTCATGATTACAGGAGGGTGGTGGTGCCTACTGCCGGATGCTGCACGTCGAAAGGAGATTGTAGGGGAGTGCTACAGATTGAGGAATTGCGAAAAGCCTACGGTCAACGGGTGATTTTAAACAACTTAAATCTACATATCCGGGCTGGGGAAATTTATGGACTCCTGGGGTCAAATGGAGCCGGAAAAACCACTACCATCAATATCCTTTGTCATCTGCTGGTGGCGGATAGTGGGCGCATCCTGATTAAGGATCAGCCGATCTCAGAATCTACCAAGCTATTAATTGGCGTGGTTCCTCAAGAAAACCTGCTCTATAAAAGTCTCACCTGCGAGGAAAATCTCAATTTTTTCGCCCAAATTTACGGACTGTCCAGAGCAGAGCGGAAACAGCGGGTTGAGCAATGCTTAGGAGCAGTGGGTTTGGCCGATCGCGCCAAAAGTCCGGCTGAGATTCTCAGTGGTGGGATGCAGCGGCGGCTGAGTATGGCCATTACTTTGATCCATCAGCCCAAACTGTTGATTTTGGATGAACCGACCACAGGGTTAGATCTGGAAGCCCGCTACGAGATCTGGGATTTAATTCGCAAACTCCAACAGCAGGGCATGACGATTCTGTTGTCCACCCATTTCCTTGATGAAGCAGAGCGACTGTGCCATCGTATCGGCATTCTCAAACAGGGGCAGATTGCAGCAGAAGGCAGCCTGGATGAACTGCGCCAACTGATTCCAGCGTCAGAAATTCTGGTGGTTCAAACCCCTGAAGAGGAACAAGTCATCCAACGAGCCACTGCCCTAGGCTTTCCCATGCGGCGGTATGGTCATGAACTGGCCTTCTGGCTCCCCAAACATCTGGAACTGCGGGATATTATTACTTACTTTGATGGAATTCCCCTGGATTCGATCGCCCGTCAACCAGCCCGCCTGGAACACATCTACCGGGAAATTATTCAGAAGCAAGACAACCCGTAGCCCAATGATCAAACCGAATGTTTCTTTGTCACCCAACCATCGCTAAAGAGATGGGATCGGGATAATCTATTCGCTATCTCATCAGTGCCCAAAACCATAACGGTAAGATCACTGGTCCATTTCAATCTGAAAAGACATCTGAATGTTAATTCACCATTTCGATCGAACAACTTGGTGGCTCAGAAATCGCAGCGATCGGCCATGCCACCGAGAATATTTCTAGCTGCATCAGGCTAGCTCTCGACTGACAATTCGCCGGATAATTTCCGTCACCTCGGCCGCAATCCGGGCATCCAGTTGGCGGGCTTCTTCGTTGCCATCATTCAACCCCCTGGCTCCCAGCAGGGTCAGCGCGATCGTGTATTGAATGGCAGGTTTTCCCTGGCGACGGGGACGGGTATCGGTAAATTGCACCAGGGCCACATAGGAAATTTCAGTGCGGTTGCGAACGCCGCTTCGCCCAAAGCCCAGTTTAGAAATAATCACCGGAGATTCAATCACGGTGTTGAGTCCCAACCGATCGAGGGCCACATCAATATATCGAGCTGTATCGACCCCCATCGCGCGCACCACCGTTTCCAAACTATCCCACTGCGCGGAAGGAAATCTGGCTCCCGGAGCGAGATGGTGATGCCAGCCCAGAATCGTAATGATTCGAGTCAGGTCATAGGCAGAGATGAAATTATTCCCCGTGTGGCTGGGAGAACTGGAATTTAAGAGGATACTCCGCGACGGCTGATGATACAGGTTCGGCGACTGGATAAAGGGGGCTTCCCCATAGCGGCCCCGAAATTCGATGTTGAAATTGCCAGTTGTCTGCTTCAGCCAACCATCCAGTTCTGCTGGCGTTGAAAACTGTTTAAACATGGCCGCGATCGCATTGGAACTGCCGATCGCATTCCCATAGTTAACCAGATCCACTGCCAGATTATAGAACCCATAACCACTCGCACTGCCCGCCGAACGCACCAAACAATCCCGCACCCTCGCCGCAGGCTGTACTGCATTGGCACGGCTCACCACGTTGAGAAGGGGAATGATTTTCGTGGTACTCCAATGCTGAATTCCTCTGGTGGCATCCCGCCCCAGCCAGTGTGCCTGCATTCTGCCATCGACAATACTGCCCACGCAAATACAGGCCTGCTGAATATCGCTGTGGAGAAAACCCAATCCCCCATCGATCTGGGGACGCAGACCCAGGGCCGGATAGGGACTGAATCGAACGACGGTATTGCTGCCCACCAGCGTCACCTGCGTTCCCAGGGATTCTAAGTTTGTCCCATCGGGTCTCTGGGTGAGGCGATTGGGGTAAGCCGCAACATCATTGCGATAGGGGGAGTTTTGAATGCCGCGATCGAGAAATGCGAGTTTACTGGCATCAAATCCAGCTTCCTGCTGCAAAAATTCACTGTAAATCTGCTGTCGATCTCGCGCATTCGCCATGATGAATTCCACCGGATCCGCATTCAGCAACGACCAGGCAAACGGTTCATCCAATATCCCCGTCTGCATATTGGGCAACCCGTAGAAGTTGGAAAACTCAGTCATTGCCCGTTCGGTTTCCCAGTTATAATCCCCATTGATCCGATTGCCCGGATACAGACGAAACGGCACTAAAAGAACCTGAATATCGCGCATCAAACGGGCACTGCCTTTCCAGCTGGGAAAGGTCGCCTTCACTTCTCCCTTCAGGTCATAAATCCCCCAATTCCAGGTTGCGTACTGGGCTGGAACGACATCAGGAATTCGTAAAGTTCGGCAAAGTAAAGCAGAAGCCTCACCCCTCGTTGCGTTTTGATTCGGACGCAGTTGCCGCACCTCTGGATGATTCACGATGATATTGGCCACGATCGCATCGGACACTGCCCGCCGGGCCCAGTCTGGAATCTGGCCCGCATCGGTAAAAAACAGCCGGAGTTGTTCATCTGGGTTGGCTGCATTATCCACCGATTGTGTACTCACTAACACCAGAACCGCTTGCAGCCGAGAAATCGGTCGATTGGGCTGGAACGTCCCCTCAGGAAACCCCGAAAAAAATCCCCGCGTGTAGCCCCATTGAATTGCCTGAAAGGCCCAGTGGCTAGAGGGCACATCTGGAAAGCTGACTGGAGGACGCTGGGCTGGGGCATTCGGAAACGCTGCATACATCAACGCGGCAAACTCGGCCCGAGTCAAGCTGAGATTTGGGCGAAACGTCCCGTCGGGATAGCCATTCACAATATTGCGCTGGGCCAGTGCCAAAATGCAGTCCTTTGCCCAATGAGTAGCAATGTCAGAAAAACTGCGATCGGACGTTGCGCTTGCGGTCATACATGAACTCCTGAGTCCGGGTTTCTTCCACCAGGATACTCAGGAGCAATTGGATTATTCAGTAACCGTAAATAATCTATGGGTTTGGGGGAGGCGGGCGGCAAAAACGGGTGTCTCCCAGTTTTGTAGTTGAATGACCGATCGTTTACTGGCAGGCAAGATGCCTGCGCTACGGCAATCGATCCCTCTGCATCAATGGGATGTCCCAGCAAAAACTTGCCCGCTCACTCCATCAGGCAGAACGATCGCCAACCAGGATTCACCCATCTCGCCACCGCTTCACCCCCTCACTCCTCACCCCTCACTCCTCACTCCTCAAAATGCTTGATAATCGCCGCAGCAAACTCTGAACACTTCAAGGGAGGATTAACTGGCGGTTCCATCAGTCGAGCCAGATCGTAGGTCACCTCACGGTTGGAAATGGCGGCTCCGATCCCCTGTTTGATCAGATCTGCCGCTTCCTGCCAGCCCATATACTCCAGCATCATTACCCCAGAGAGAATCACCGAACCCGGATTAATCCGATCGAGTCCGGCGTGTTTGGGGGCAGTCCCGTGGGTTGCCTCAAAAATGGCGCATTGATCGCCAATGTTGGCTCCGGGGCCCATCCCCAATCCACCCACGATCGCCGCTGCTGCGTCAGACAGGTAATCTCCATTCAGGTTCATGGTGGCCAGAATGGAGTATTCATCGGGGCGCGTCTGGATCTGCTGGAAAATGCTATCGGCAATGCGATCGTTCACCATCACCTTCTGTTTCCACTGTCCGTTGCCGTGAGTCTCCCCAATGCTCTCCAGAACGGCCTTAACTTCTTGAGTAATTTTTTCTTTCTTTTCGATCGTCAGAGAATCATAACCTGGCTCAAGCTGCCGGGCATTGTCTTCAATACTCAGATCCGGGTTGGCTTCCTTATTGCCCAAGATCCACGACTCCCGCTCCGTGATGCACTGCTCCCGAAACTCGCTGACGGCCAGCTCGTAGCCCCAGTCGCGGAAGGCTCCCTCGGTGTACTTCATGATGTTGCCCTTATGAACCAGCGTCACCATTTGTTTTTCCTTGGGCAATCGCAGGGCGTGCTGCATGGCGCGGCGTACCAACCGCTGGGAACCTGTTTTGCTGATGGGTTTAATCCCAATTCCAGCATCCAGGGGAATTTGCTTCTTGCCGTGTTCGGGCGTGGCCGGAATCAAATCTTCGTTGAGGATTTTAATCAGGCGATCGGCGATTTCAGTGCCCTGCTTCCACTCAATGCCCAGATAAATATCCTCTGTATTTTCCCGATAGACAATTACATCTAGCTTTTCAGGGGTTTTGTGGGGAGAAGGCGTGCCCGCGTAGTATTTGCAGGGGCGAATGCAGGCATACAGGTCAAAAATTTGGCGGAGGGCAACGTTGAGCGATCGAATTCCCCCGCCCACGGGAGTTGTCAACGGGCCCTTAATGGCCACCCCATATTGGCGAATGGCGTTCAGGGTATCCTCTGGCAGGTACTGGTATGTCCCATAGACTTCGCAGGCTTCATCTCCGGCATACACCTTAAACCAGACAAGCTTTCGGGTGCCGCCATAGGCTTTGGCAACTGCCGCATCAAAGACCCGTTGAGCAGCGGGCCAAATATCAACGCCTGTTCCATCACCTCGAATAAAGGGAATAATAGGATCGTTGGGAACAACTGGCTCGCCGTTCTTGAAGGTAATTTGTGAACCAGTGGCGGGTGGTGTGATTTTGTCGTACATAGCCTGCGGCAACTCCTAATATTTTGAGCCGTTATGATGGTTGAGCAACTGTACTGCAAAGCAGTATCGTCAAGCAATTGTATTGTTGAGCAGAATGGGGTGTTGAGCAATTAGATTTTCCGTTAGATTAGCGGATTTCGCCATTGAGAAAGTAATTTTAGTGAGCAAAAGCGAAGAAAGTCCGCGAGTTTTTCACTTTTTAGGTGTAACAGTGGAGTAGTTCCTGCCCGGAAATTGCTCTCAGGCTTGCTAGGGAGAGGTCTCAGGGGAAATGTTTAGGATTCAGGTAAGACTCGGATGAAAAGGATTTTGATTGTTGATGACGATATCACGTTAAAAACTGCTTTAATCCGCTATCTCCAGAAGCGAGGCTATTCTGTCCAGGATGCTGCATCAGGAGCGGAAGCTCTGGCAATTTTTGAGCAAAACCCACCAGATGTAGTGGTTTCTGATGTGATGATGCCGGGAATGGATGGGATGGAATTCTGTCGCCGCCTCCGCGCCACTCGATCGGGGCAACTGGTTCCTTTTATCTTTCTATCGGGACGTAAGGAACTGGACACTCGGATTTTAGGCCATCAAATGGGCGCGGATGATTACATCGTTAAACCCTTTGAGCCGAAGGAACTGCTGGCTAAGATTGAAGCTCAGCTAGAACGATCGCGCCGGATCCACTCAGAAATCGTGCGGCTGATGCAGCAGGCTATCGACACAACCCCTCCTCCCTCGCCGGTCACGAGTGATCCTGAACCACTACCATTGACCCCAGCAGAAGAAAAAGTGTTCTGGGAAGTCGTTCAGGGCTACACGAACAAGCAGATTGGCGATCGCCTGTTTGTCAGTCCCCGCACGGTTCAGACTCACCTCAGTAACATCCTCAGCAAGCTCCAGTTGGAAAGCCGCTCACAGTTGATCCGTTATGCCTTTGAAAATGGCTACCATCCACCGACCCGGGAGGAGTAACCTGTTGCCAGGCTGTCTCTTCCGGGTTTCAGTTCGTGAATGGTTCAATCGTGAACGGTTCAAGCAGCAGCCGTTTTCACTTCCCCCATTACCACTACACCCCTGCTCGATCGGTCAGGATTTCATATCCCGCTTCTGTGACTAAAACCGTATGCTCGAACTGGGCAGAAAGGGAGCGATCAACTGTTACCACCGTCCAGCGATCGGCCAGGGTGCGGGTGTGTTTGGAACCTGCATTGAGAATCGGTTCGATCGCCAGGGTCATGCCTGCCTTCAACTTGACATTTGGCATTTCATGGGTTCGTACGTTGAATACTGAGGGTTCTTCGTGGAGATTGCGCCCCACACCATGGCCGGTAAAATCTTCGACCACCTTAAAGCCGTTCGCCTCTGCATAGTCCTGAATGGCTCCAGCGATGTCCATCAAATGATTTCCTGGCTTTACCTGGGCAATGCCCTGATACAGAGTTTCTTCGGCAATCTGGATCAACCTGGCTGCTTCAGGTTTGACTTCTCCTACAGCGATCGTAATGCAAGAATCGCCATGAAATCCCTGGTAATAGGCTCCAGTATCCACCTTCAGGACATCACCCCGCTGGATTACCTTTTTACGGTTGGGAATGCCATGTACCACTTCATCGTTGATACAGGCACAGATGGAAGCCGGAAACCCGTAATATCCCTTGAAACTGGGAGTAGCTCCCATTTCACGAATCCGCTGCTCGGCATAATGATCTAGATCAGCCGTAGTCATGCCAGGTTCGACTCGCTCTGAAATCTCCTGCAGTACGGTTGCCACAATCCGACTCGCCTGCCGCATCGTCTCAATTTCTGACTGAGATTTAATTTCCACCCCCCGCCGCTTGCGTTTGGCGCGTGGGGTCTCAGTTTTGGGAAGCAGGTTTGTCAGGATATTCATGGGAGTAGGGCGGAAACTGTAGAGGTTGCTTTACTTATCTTAGTTCTTGTGCCGGCCCACGGCAGCTTTCTGACGCGATCTAGTTCGCCTTCGCAAGCAGATGAGGCAGATAAGTTTGTCAACTCACCGATCGGGCTGTAACGAGTGTAACGATCTTACTTAACTGGAACTATATCTATTTAAGGACGATGGAATACCTATAAAATGTCTTAATAGATTTAGAACCAGTGCATAAAGCACCTAAGGAACAACGGGTGTGTCCCACTTTTGCATTTGCATGATGGATAGTTCACTGGCAGGCAAGATGCCTGCGCTACGGAAATCGATCAATTTGCATAAACGGGATGCTCCCAGGAACAACTGAGTGCTGTACTTAAGATTCAGTTGGAGTCGCAACTGTAGTCAAAAATTTTGTTGCGATCGCAAAGATTTTTCAATCAACCAGCTAGGAAAAACAAACTTGCAAAACTCGGTTTTCAAGTTTTTGGCTTCAATTTAAAGATTTTAATTTTCAAGTGTGTCAATTAGAGATATGAATGAGAGCAATTTATTCAACCATGAATCCTCAAGGAGATATGTAGAAACGACTACCCATCAAGCTGCTTCAGAACCCGTTGCATTAACCGATACGCATCCATCCACTAACCGGTGGGAAGGCTTCTCTTTAGGCATGATTTTAGTCGTCTGGACTGCCCTTTTCTCAGGAGATTTCTGATTCAGAAAAAACGCTATTCCATCAAGCCGCATGTCTGTCATCAGTCCATCCCCTGTCGTAACTGCCGATTCGCATACCATAACTTTTTCTTGAAATGTGCAGTTCATCCTTCTAAGGCGATGAAGAAAGAGGCGATCGGCTGTTCTGACTATTGGGCAAAAGACAGGGACACGTTCTCTCAATAACTTATTTTCTCAGTAATGAAAACCTAGCCGATCAACATGGACACTATTAACGCCCAAGAACAATTTCAGGAGCAAGGTTCCCTTCAGAGAATGCCGGTAGAAATGGTCGAAATCGGGGAACTTCCGCTCAGGCGAGAGGGAGCGCGACCGGGGGAGCCGTTAGATGAAACAGGTATCTTCAGTGGAATCCTAATTTTCATCTATGCAAGTGTGCTACTGGCCTGGATAGTTTCCGCTTTGGGCGTTAAAAATATTTTGAAAAGTGCCAGAACAAAGCTAACGGCTCCCACCGATTTGGTGCAAATTCCCTGTAAAAGCTGTCGTTACTTTTCCAAGAATTTCTATCTCCAGTGTGCCGTCCGCCCTTCTGATGTTCTGACCTCCCAGGCGATCGGTTGTTCTGATTACTGTTCTCAATCTAAATCATTAGAGAAGTAGTTTCCGTTGCTACTCTTTTTTCTCTACTCAACCATTTGTGAGAAATTTGGATCAAAGCATCCTGATTTCGATCTGATCTCCGTATAAAAGCATCGAGCAGTAACATTTCGGGCAGCAATATCAGGCATAATCGGCTGACTCAACCACCTGATCCTGTTCATCGTGAATATACAGCTCTGTTTTTTGCGCTTTAGCTTTTTCCTGCGCCTTATTGATCACATCTTCCTTTGATGTACCCTGGGCGATGCGTTTTTGATTCTGGGTCGCGTTCCAGCCCTCTCGCTTCGCATCATAAACTACATGGATCGGCTCACCATCTCCCTTTTCCGATTTAGGAGCTACTGCCTGTCCCGTAGAGCCTCCCGTATTTTTCTTGGCAATTTGCTTATTCCGTCGTTTTGCCCATTTCTCTGCCTGAGCCGTCGCAATGGCGATCGATCGTCCCTCTTCATAGCCATCATCTAAGAGGGCATTGGCAATGTCGATCGCCTTTCGCCGCACTTCTGCGGTCAGATTCTTCAGGGAATTTGGGTAGTCATCGTAAGTCCAGGGCATCGTTAGTTATCCAGTCCGGGCAATAAGATAGGCTGTCTCTTTATAAGCTATCAGGATAGAGGAAGCGGATGGTTCCCTCTAAATGGAGAATGTCTATCCGTAGGAAGGCTAATATTTGAGCATTCAGCAGGCAATTTATTGCTGCTTGAGAGAGATACAGCACGATATAGATTTTGGTGAGATAATTAGAGAGTTAACAGAAATCTGAAGGATGGGAGTTAACGCATTGTGATTGCTCAACTTGAAGCGAAAAACTACACCGTTGAAGAATACTTTGAGCTGGAACTGAAATCTGAATCTCGTAACGAATACCGCAGTGGAGAAGTTTTCCCGATGACAGGAGGGACACCAGCCCATAATCGGATTAGTGGAAATCTATATATTGCACTCAGCCTTTCTCTGAGGCGAAAACCATACGAGGCATTTCATGTGGATCAGCGGCTCTGGATTCCAGAGCGGAACCTCTACACTTACCCTGATGTGGTAGTGGTAGAAAAGCCAATACAGCTTCAAACCGGACGAACGGATACGATCGTGAACCCTTGCTTTATTGCCGAAGTCCTATCTAAATCAACGCAAGATTACGATCGAGGTGAAAAGTTTGTCGCATACCGGACGATCGAAAACTTTCAGGAGTATCTCCTCATTGATCAGTACCGAATTCATGTTGAACACTACGTTAAAACGGCGGCGCATCAGTGGCTCCTTTCGGAGTATAACGATCCTGCGGTTACGCTGTCTTTTAATACCTTTGAGTGTCAGGTTCAAATTGCTGATCTCTACGAAAACATTGAATTTGAAGCACCTCAATAAGGAATATAGGTTTATACTCCCCGCAAATGAGCGATCGTTCGTTCTAGCAACAAGAGCGAACGGGGTTCATGTTGTCTGACCAAAAGCACAGAGCAGGGAGCTTTTTCCGCAACCTGATCGGAATTACCGCTAAACAACCAACGTTGCAAAAACCATCGTTTAGAAGCTCCCATAATCACCAGGTCATAGTCCTGTTTAGCTTCGGTGACAATGCCTTTCACCACGGAATCTGCCTGAACCACCTGGACTGAAACGCGATCGCTGGTTTCGGCAAATTCCTGTTCCACCAAGGTTTGAATCCTATTCTCCACTGCATCAATCTTTACTTTCTGGTTCTCCGCAATATGGAGTGCAACAACCTCAGCCTCCGTTCCGCTTTGCAGGTAATGAGCCAGGTGTAATCCCGTTCGTGCATGGGGGCTATCCTCGATCGCCACTAAAATCCGCTGAATGCGATCGAGTTGTCGATTGCGTAATACTGCCACATCACAGGAAGCATTATTGAGTACCGCTCTATCAATCCGGTTTTTCATTCCCTGCTGTGCGTCAGAACCGGGCCAACCTAACAATACCAAGTGGGTTGTCGGTTGGTGTCGAGTGATTTCTACAATTGCCGAAGACACCTCGCGGGCACCCTGGATTTGAGTTTGAATTTCAACGCCTCTACCGTTTGCCGCTTGAATCGATTCTTCCAGGGTGTATTGATGGCGCATGGTCTGGTCTAATCGTTTTTGCCCTTCTGAAAGGGGAAGGTTATAGGGCACCTTGACAATTTTCAGTGCAGTGATTTTTGTCTCCCGTCGTCCCTGCGCCAAAGCAGTTGCCAGATTGATCAACCGTTTACCCGTTTCGGCATCGCCGATCGCCACCAGAATGTCATTAAATTGATTGCCTTGGACGATGTCCACCCGGTTGAGGGTAGAGCGGATGGGATGTTCTCGTCGCAGCCAACCTCGCAATTCTCCAGAAATGGTGGTGCGCTTTCTGGCCCAGAAGTAGTACCAGAGCAAGCTCACAGCAGCAAGTCCCAACCCAGAGAGTTGGGAAAAGCGATCGAGCGTACCAATCACGACGACTGCCGCAATGCCTCCCAGGAGGGGCAACCAGGGATAGAGCGGCACCCGGAACGCGGGCTGATACCACTCAGGGGCAGAGCGCCGCGCCACAATCAGTCCTGCCGTCAGTAACGCATAGGAGATCATGAACAACGCACTAGAAATCTCTGCCAGGGTGGGAGCCTGGTCACTGAGGGCCAGTAAAATGGCCAATCCCCCAGTGAACAAAATCGCGTGGGTAGGAGTCATATGACGGGGATGAATTTCGCCAAACCAGCCTGGTAGAACCCGATCGCGTCCCATCGCAAAATTGATCCGCGAGGAGGCCAGAATCGCCGCATTGGCTGAAGAAGCGGTCGCCAGTAAGGCACCAATGCCAATCACAACGCCGCCAATATTTCCCGCAAACTGCTCGGCTGCTTCGATCAGAGGCGGATCAAAGTCGTTTTCCAGAGCTTCATAGGAGATTACGCCAGTCATGACATACACAACAGCTGCATAAATGATGGTTGCGAACACGACTGAGCCAATAATAGCCCAGGGCAGATTGCGTCCCGGTTTTTTGATTTCCTCTGCCACCGTAGAAACTTTTTCAAAGCCAGTAAAGGAAACAATAATTAAACCGACGGTTCCAAAGGCAGCCCCCCAACCAAAGGGGGCGAAGGGTTCGTGCAGTTCTGGTTCAATATTAAAGAAGCCAAACCCAGCAAAGCTCACCAGAATTACCACCAGGATGGCTACAATGACCGTTTGAGCCATTCCACTCAGCTTTGCCCCCCGATAGTTGAGGAAGATAAACAGAAGTCCTGCGCCGACCTCACTGGTCCAGGTGGGAATGGCAACAAAGTCGGTCACATATTCCGCAAAGCCAATCAGATAAAAGCCAGTGGCAAACATCAATCCTAACCAGTTCGCAGGGCCAACTATCGTAGCAGCGAGCGCACCCAGCGTCCGAGAAATCAAATAATAGCTCCCCCCTTCCTGGGGCATGGCCGTCACCAACTCAGACACGGTCATGGAAATGGGCAGGCAAATTAAGCCCGCGATCGCAAAGGAGACGGCCGCAGCAGGCCCTGCCTCTTGAGCAGCTGTGCCGGATAACACAAAAATTCCGGCTCCCAGCATCGTACCCAAGCCGATCGCCAGGGCATTGAACAGGCCCATTTCCCGGACAAGACCCTGTTGCTGTTGTTCCTGCTGTTCTCGTTGCTGTTGCTGTTGCTGTTGTTGGCTCACAATCGATGCCTGGTTACTATTTCGTTACTGTTTTCGGCGAAAGAGTCTGACTCTTCTGGTTCTGGATCGTTTTAAAGCTCCATGCCAAATAGCTCAATCATGAAGTAGAGAATTGCGACCACCGTAAAAAATATTCCCGATAGCACCATAACTGAGAATGCAAACCAACCCGGTTGTAATGATTTTGGGAGCTTCGTTTTGTTCAAGTACAGCGTTAAACCCACCACAACGGGCGTATGGATAGCAGCGACAATTCCACCTACTTCCAGGATATCTACGGGATCGCGTACCAGAAAAAAGACGATCAAGGGTAAAACCGCTACAGTGACCACTACATACACATCCTTGAGATGCTTGCGATTAGATAACCACCGCTGCCATCCCGATCGCCCACTCGAACGCGGTCGCCTTCTGCCATTGCCGTTTTCACCGTCTCCCTCCTGCAACCGATCGCCTGCCAGAATCAGTGTGGCATCGGCAAACATGCGGGGCCAGCCGTCCTGGTTGGCGATAATGGTTCCACCCAGGGCGATCGAAACGCTAATAATCAGTAGCCAATACCCAAACTCTCCCCAAACCTCCGAGAGTAATCGGGTCAAATCCTCCGCTACGGCAATTCCTTCGGGAATAATTCCTTCTGGACGCAACAGTTCTGCCCCCAGCACCAAAAAGGCAACAATCACTAAGCCACCTCCGATGACCCCGATCGCCGCAGTGGTACTCATCACCTGCATCCATTGCTTCAGGCGATCCCGAAGTCGCTGCTGAAAATCTTCATCGTCGTCGTAGTTGGAGGAGTGACCATTGTGCGATGAGGTATGATTTTGCGATCCATTGTTTGACAATCCACTGTTTGATGATCCACTGTTTGACGATCCACTGTCTGACGCTTCTCCCTCCGACGGTTCTCCCACAGCTCCACCAAATTCTCGGGCAGCCACCCAGTAGGAAAACCACATAATGCCCGCCGCACCAGCCAGGATAAAGCCGAGCCAGGGCAACAGAAACTCAATATCAAAATCTGCGCCAATTCCCGGAACCAGCCCCGTTGCAAATTCTCCTGGATCAGGAAAAACCTGAAGGGCGGCAACTAAAACCGCAACAATCAGAACTCCTGCCATGACGGAAGTAGCTTGCTCGACTTTGCTGTACTGCCCCGATATCACCAGAGCAGCCGACAGGACAATCAGCGCGACCGCATAGATGGCTTGATTCCCCGGAAAACCCAGCATCAGCGTACTGCCCGCCAGGGCTGCAACTCCGGCGATCGTCACCACAGCAGCAATCAGTTGCGGCAGGAAAATGAGCCAGATCGCCCAGTTTTTGGGCCCTGGTAAATCCCGATAGCCCTCCAAGATCGTCTTACCCGACACAACGGTATAGCGACCCACCTCCCGGATCATCATCCACATAAAAAAGATGACGATAAACAATGCCCAGAGGTATTCATAGCCGTAGCGTGACCCGACCCTCGGCGTAAACAAAACCGATCCAGAACCCACGGAGGAGATCATCCACATCAAGCCAGGGCCATACCACTTCAGTTGGTTCCAGCGTTTGGGTGGTTTTGGCGTGCTAGAGCGAATTTCTTTGCGCTCTTGGGTTTCAATCATGTTTGAGTTTCTCCTAATGGGTTTTCAGCGATTAATCAGCGTATGAATGGGCTGCCAGCACGTTTGTTGGAATAAAACCAGGGGCGATCGCATCTCAGAATCAGCCAGGATTGAAGCTGGGTTCAAAGAAGTCAGTAGACTCAAATCTTGCAGCTTTACCAATTCCCTGCCCTCGAATAATTCGGGGCTAATTGCTGAAGTCCGTTTAAACAGACTAAAACCCTTAATAGAGGATGCTTTCAACCCATTTCAATGGGTTTGAGCCATTAGCCCGCAATTTATTGCAGGGTGGGTGGGATAACCCGGTGCAAGATCTGAGTAGACCTGGTTGACCGACGAAAGCTTTTCAATCAATCCAGCAATCTCGTGAATCGCCCCCGCTACCCGGTTCCATCTGGAAATGTCTTCCAGGGTTCCTCACTGGATCGCAATTGCACCCCAAACCGCCAAACAGGACTTTCTGCTGGCGTGGCGAGAGCAATGCTGCCCCAAATTTTAAAGAGTCTTGACCCACTTTTCCTCACACTATAGGTTAGTCAGCAGAGCCGTCTGGAGCTATTCGGCTGGAATCCCTGCCTACAGTGCGATCGAGCAACCTCTGCGGATGGGTATGGGGCAGGCTTCAAGTTATCTTTAATACAAATGGGTTTGAAGTGGAACCCGTTAGCTGGTGTTCAATCAAAGGGACAGGACAACCGCAACTATGAGGAGTCCTGGATTGACTAGCGTTTTACAAGGGAGCATCCCGTTTGTGCAAAGCGTCTTTACCCGCCTATAAATATGACTAAGGGATCTACAATCAAATAGATCCCAATTTTTGAAAAAATCGGCTGTAAGGGCACACAGCAGTGCGCCCGTAACGGGTATGTTATTTTGCCGCATCCCCCTAAACACTAGGAACACATTTTCGTATCCTCAAAGCCAGAGATTTCTCGCAAGTAGTGTTGGTTTTTTCTAGTAGATTCACAGGGAGCATTACAGGTTGCATCAATGTGAGCTTGCAGAATATCAGCCATTATTTGAACATGGGGTTTTTGGAGAATTCCCAAATGATCTCCTGGAACATCAAAGACCTGCAAATCTTCAATGAATTGCCCCCACCCCAGGTCGTGATTTAGATCGATTTCAAAGGGATCCCGTTCCATTGCCCGAAACAACAGGACTTTACCCGAATAGGGCTGAGGAGAATACGCTTGAAGGGCACGAGCACGAACATCCTGGCGAATGTCGTTTAGAGTGGTTTGCTGCAAATTAGAGTGAACAGACGAATTTAATTTTTGGTAGACCTGGAAAAAGCGAACAGAGACTGATTGCCGCAATTTCTGCATCCTTTGCTGGGCCGCCTTCAAAATATAGGGTAGGCCTTGTTTAAGTAACAGTTGCCCATGTAATTTTAATCGGTTTGCTAAGGTGAGATGGGAAAGAGTAGCAGGCATCATGGAATCAAGTAAAGCCACCAAAGCAACTGCTTCTCCTGCATCTTGCAACTGCTGAGCGATTTCCAGCGCAACTGTACCCCCGAACGATTCGCCTGCTAAATAGTAGGGCCCATGAGGCTGAAGCTTACGAATTGCTTGTAAATACCGATTAGCAATGCTGGAAACGCTGGACAAAACAGAGCTTTGCTGAGCCGCATTATTCGATTTGAGGATATCAACTTCCTCCTGAATATACACCCCATAGACGGGCTGATCGGGATCGAGTTGCTCGACTAATTCTCGATAAAGCCAGATACCATAAATACAGAATAGAGGAGGTTTAGTACCACTGCTCCGTAAAGGGACTAAATCTTCTACCGTTTCCTCGGCATGAGTATGAAGTAGATTAGCAATGCCCTCCACCGTTTGAGATTGTAGTAAGGCTGAAATGGGAAGTTTTTTGTTCAGGCGTTCTTCAATCTGAACCCACATTTTTACAGCCGATAAAGACTGTCCACCTAATTCAAAGAAGTTGTCATGAATGCCGATCGGGCTCACTCCTAAAACTTCTTCCCAAATTTGAGCTAACTGCTGCTCTAGCTCATTCCGTGGAGACACATAAGCAGGTCTTCCCACAGTATCGTTTTTCTGTTCAGAATAGTGGATGGAATCGGTCGAATTTCTGAATTTTGGTAATTCTGCAAGGCGTTGCTCTGGATGATTAATCAACTGCTTTAACAGTTGTTCAAAATGTTGTAATAAATCGGCAATGGTTTGGGAGTTGAATAGAGCGGTCTTGTATTGCAGTGCTCCCTCCAACTGCCCCGACTGCTCCTGCATCGACAAACTGATCTCAAAGTCTGCGATCGCCCGAATGACAAACTCAGAGCGCACCTGCAACTCACCCAATTCCAGCGATGGGTTCGGGGTGTTTTGCAACACAAACATCGCTCGGGTCAACGGCACTCTCGCCAGGTTGGCTAACTCCGCCACCCGCTGCAACGGCAGATCCTGGTACTCATAGGCTTGCAAACTCACCTGGCTCACCTGCTGCAACACCTCGCGAACGCTCATCTGACTCGACAAGAGCGTCCGCAGTACCAGCAGATTGTTGAAGTACCCGATCATCCCCTTCGTCTCAGCCCGATGTCGTCCAGCAACAGGGGTACAAACCAGCAAGTCTCTCTGCTGACTGTAGCAATGGAGCAGCAGGTTAAACGCCGAAAACAGCGTCACAAACAATGACACGCCCGCCTGATAGCTCAAAGCCTTCAACCCCTGGCTCACTTCAGGCGAAAGGACAAAGGACTGACACGCCCCCTCATAGCTCGTCATTCCACTCCGAGGGTGGTCAATGGGCAACTCCACTGCTGCCACTGCCCCGCTCAACTGCTGCTGCCAGTAGTCCAACCGCAGGGACAAGTTTTCATCCTTGAGCCACTCGCGTTCGGTGTGGGCAAAGTCAGCATACTGCACAGGCAGTTCCAGTAAAGGGGAGGCTGCTCCTGCTGCCAGTGCTCCGTAGAGCAGACCTAACTCGCGCAGGAAGACGGTGTGAGACCAGCCATCAAAGATGATGTGGTGGATGGTGCGAATCAGGACATGTTCCGTGGGACTCAGTTGCAGCAGTTGAAACCGCCAGAGGGGGCAGTGGGAGAGGTCGAAGGGTTGGTCGGCTTGAGCCAGGGACAGTTGCTGGAGCGCCAGACGTTGCTGCTCAGGAGGAAGAGGTTGGAGGTCGATGATGGGCAGGTTCAGGGCAACTGTAGGTTCAATCGACTGTACGACTTGACCATCGAGTCCGTCTGGGGTTGCAAAGCGAGTGCGAAGAATTTCGTGTCTCTGGATGATGGTCTGCAAGCTCTCCTGGAGTGCGGCATGATTGAGGGTTCCAGAGAGATGGAAGGTGTGGAGGAGGTTTTGGACAGAGCGAGCGGGATGCAGTTGCTCCAGGTTCCAGAGGCGTTGTTGGTTGTGGGAGAGTGGGAGGGGTTGGTCTCGCGGAACCGCCTGGATGGGTGGGCTATGTCGTCGGAGTTTGCTATTGGTACGTGCCGTGCGCCAGAATCCAAGTTCTGTTGGAGGTTCTGGTGTTCTTGCCTGTCTTTGTGCGAAAGATTTTTGAGGTTCTATGGGTGAAGCGGATTGCATTTTTGTATTTTGAATTAAAGCGGGTTAAGTTTTCAGGCGTTCATGCAACAAAATGAATCAAAATAAACCTAAATGCACCCTAATAATGCACCGTAATTTAGTCTCAGGTTTAAAACTGAAGCGATGTAAGTTCTATACCGTTTTGTTGCATAGCAAATCTTGACTTTAAGCTGGGAGGCATGAAGCAGCGGCTCTGGTAAAACTGGGGGGAAACGTCGTACCAGAGCGCGATCGAAATGACTGTTCGCAAAACTGCTTCTTGCAAATGATAGCGAGACTAAATTGACCTAGGTTGAATGGAAGGTAATAGTTGGCATTCTCAGATAGGTCGTGGTTCGCTGCTTACGGATAATGTCGTTCACGACCCGTTCAACCTGCTCAACCGTTAAACCCAACCCCTCAGCAATTTCCTGATTGGGAATGCCCTGGTCATGTCCCAGCCAAATCGTATCCAGGATATCAAAGGGCAAGCGGAAGAAAAATTCCTCCTGAGTGCTTCCCCCCGGATAGGTATCGGAAGTGGGAGGACGCTTTTGAATTTCTTCGGGTACATCTAGATAGCGAGCGAGTTGATAAACTTGAGTTTTAAACAAATGCCCGATCGGGCTAACATCAATCCCGCCATCCCCATGTTTGACGAAGAAGCCGAGCAGATGTTCATTCTTATTGGGTGTGCCAATGACCGCGTAGTTCCGTAGCTCTGCATGATAGTAGAGCATGGACATTCGCGCTCGCTGCTTTAAGTTAGATGCAGCAACGATTTGAGAATATTCGCGGGGTGGTAAACGTTTGGTGAATTCCTGTCCGTTTGGATCAGTGACGGTCAGGTAAAACACATTTAACATTTCCTGCTCTAACAAGTTCCCCGGCAGGGTAATTTTCGCGCCCCAGCCAGAACCAAAATCAGGAAAGAGCTTTTGGATCGCCTCGTTGCGCCGCTGATAGCAGCCAAAGCCTTCCAGTGCGCCCGAAATATCTTCAGTCAGTGTTTGTACGCCGTAATGGTTAGCGAGCATGTGAGCCAGCGTCGCGCTATCAGGACTGGATTCTCCTTCTGGGAGCAGTAGAGCCGTCACCCTTTCTGCCCCAAAGGCGCGAACACATAGAGCCAGCACCACTGAGGAATCAATCCCACCGCTAATGCCCAAGACTGCGCCTCGACGGTTTAATTGGTGAAGTACACTATCCTGTAAGCCCTTAACCAGGCGATCGACTTCAGCTTCAACATTCAAGTCAAGGGAATGCCGACCAAATTTAAGCGGAGTTTTTGTGGTTTGCGTCATTGTTTCTGTGAATTGTATTGTTTATGGATTGTATTGTTTGTGAACTGTACCGTCTGCGAATTATGGCACTATCGTTTTGTGATTCCAGTCGTGGCTTATTTGAGAGTAGAAATTAATTCATCAAGCTGCTACTTCAGAATTCACGCTGCCGTTTACGACTTTGACCCGATCGCTGTCCGTTAAGTGAGATTGACGCGATGAGAATTCTCGCACAAATAAGTGATGAACCAATTGAGCCGAGATGACTCCAGCGATCGCCATATCGTCTACCTCACTCAGTTGGGCACCACTCTGGGCTTTGCGAACCAGTTGGGCAACCGCCAGGGGATTAAACAGGGCAGAATCTTGAAGGGCTGAGTCAGACAGTAAATCAGCAACATAGCTGGGCGAATCTGCATTAAAGAAACTGCGGTGAATGGGAGCACGATAGGGACGCTTACGCCGTTGCCAAATATCAGGAGGTAGCAGTTTACTGGCAAGCTGACGCAGTAACCATTTCTCGTTCAGCCCCCGCAATTTCATCTGAGTAGGCAGACGGTTGCAGAATTCCACAACCCGGTAGTCGAGGAAGGGGAATCGTCCTTCTACTGAATTAGCCATTGCGACCCGATCGCTCTGGGAGGAGAGCAAATAGGGGGATAAGAAAGTAACAATCTCTAGATATTGTGCTTGTCCTAAGGCTGACCAGCTTTCAAACTGTTGAGGTAGAGGCACGAGATCGCTGATCCGCCGCTCTAGAGAGGATTCAGGTTGGTGAAGCAGGAGTCGTTGTAAACGTCCTGTATTTGACCAGCGTAACAGATGGGAATAGAAAGGTGAATCAGTATTAGATAGATTTTTCTTAAAGAATGCCGTCAGGAATGTTTCACTGGAACCACCCAAACGAGCAATCTCTGGATACAACTTCCGCAGCAACAATGGACGAATTTGAGAATCCGGTTGCTTAGCCCAGAAGCGTCGAATCACCATCTCTTTAAAGATATCGTACCCGCCCAGGAACTCATCGGCTCCTTCTCCAGTAATCACCACCTTTAAATCGTGATCATGCACCAGCTTGGAGAGCAAGTACATAGGAGCCGGAGCCGTTCGCAGGGTTGGAATTTCTGTATGCCAGATCACTTCAGGAAACACTTGACCGATCTCAGGTTGGGTACAATAAACCACCTGGTGATCAGTTCCCAGAATACCCGCCATGCGCCGTTGAAATTCGCTTTCATCAAAATCGGGATCCGAAAAGGCGATCGAAAAAGTATCCAGAGGATTTTGCGTGTATTTGCGAATCAGGGCAGTGGTGGTGGACGAATCCAAGCCGCCGCTCAAATAGGCCCCAACTGGTACATCAGCCCGTAAGCGAATCAATGTGGCATCAATCAGCAATTGCTCGAACTCATCCAGATAATCCTGCGGGGTACGGTTGGAAGATTCGACGGTGAAATCTAGCTCCCAATAAGGATTTAGCTTCAGGTTTCCTTCTCGGATGAGCAAGTAATGCGCTGGAGGCAGACTATAGACCTCTTTGAAAATGGTGTGGGGAACTAACGCACTCCAAAAGGTAAATACCTGGGCCAGGGCATCACGATCGATTTCCGCTATGACATTGGGATGGGCCAGCAGGGTTTTGATTTCCGAACCGAAAATCAGTTGACCGTTGCGCACGGTGTAGAACAAGGGACGTACCCCCATTCGATCGCGGGCTAGAAACAAACTGCGCTGGCGAGTATCCCAAATGGCGATCGCAAATTGACCGTTTAAATACTTCAGGCAATCTGGCCCGTATTCCTCATACAAGTGGAGGATGACTTCTGTATCGCAATCGGTCTTAAAGCGATGTCCTTTGGCTTCTAAGTCTGGACGCAGTTCAATGTAGTTAAAAATCTCGCCGTTGAATACAATCCATAACGTGCCATCTTCATTGCAGATGGGTTGCTGTCCGCCGCCCAAATCAATGATGCTGAGACGGGCGTTGCCCAAGTTTGCCCATTCATCACAATAAATGCCAAACTCATCGGGGCCACGATGACGGATCATACTCAACATCTGTCGCAGGATTCCTTCCGGAACGGGCTGCGGCTCCCGTAAATTCAAAACGCCAACTATACCACACATATACTCTCCTCAATAGGATCCGATCGGGCATTATTTCAAATCGGTTTTTTTGATTTTTCCGGTGGAAGTTTTCGGGAGTTCACTACAAAACTCAACGTATTTGGGAACCATGAAATCTTCCAAATGGGTGCGGCAATACAGCAACACCTCCGACTCTGTGAGATCTGGATGGTCTGTGACGACAAAGGCTTTGACCGCCTGACCGAATACCGGATCCGCCACACCAATCACAGCGGCTTCCTTGACCCCATTCAGTCCATAGAGCGCATTCTCCACTTCCTTGGGAGCCACCTTTTCTCCCCGGCTCTTGATCATGTCATCTTGACGTGCCACAAAGTAGAAGTAGCCGTCTTCATCCATACGGAACAGATCCCCCGTATAGCAAAGGCGATCGCCTATTGTATTCAGGCGGAACCGAAGGGCTGTACGGACTGGATCTTGCCAGTACCCCCGCATTACATGCCGCCCTCGCACTACCAGTTCACCAACTGCACCCGGCGGCAGCCGATTGCCCGACTCATCCTCGACCCAGGCTTCTGTGCCTGGAATAGGTAACCCCACGGAGCCCGGACGATGCTCCAGTTGATCTGGAGGTAAATACAGGGTTCGCTTGGTTTCCGTCAAGCCATACATGGAGAACAGCGTGACGGTGGGAAACTTAGCGCGGAGTTCTGCAATGTGAGAGGGAGGCAGAGCCGCAGCAGTATTGGTGATATAGCGCAGGCTGGACAGGTCATAGGGACTTAAATCGAGCTGCAAGAGCACTGTAAAAATGGTGGGAACGGCTGGAAAGCCAGTCACCTTTTCCTCCGTTATCCGTTTCAAAATGGCAGCAGGGAAGGTAAATCCCTTTTCCAAGACTAAGGTGCCACCAAATTTGAAGACCATGAGCAATTGATATAGCCCATAGTCGAACGATAACGGCAGTACCCCCAGGACAATGTCAGATTCAACATTGCCCAGATATTCCGTAATGGAGTTTGCCGCAAACACAACGTTGCTATGATCGGACATCACTCCTTTCGGATCGCCCGTACTGCCAGAGGTATAAATTAAGCAGGCCAAGTCCAGATCAATATTGACTTTGGAGGGACGCTGCTCTGAATAGTCCGCCTGAATTGCGTCATAGCCCAGATAATTAAACGAATTAACCTCGCCCGGTGAGGTGAGGATGACCGTTTTCAGCGAAAGTACGATCGGCAAAAGTTGCTCAACGAGCCGTGCCTGCCGCCCGAGGGTGATCAGTACGCGGGCCTGACAATTGTTCAGGATATAAGCACACTTGTCGAGCTTGGTTGTGTGATTAATGGGTACAAATACAGCTCCCGCTTTCAAAGCGGCAAAAATCCCGATCGCCAACTCTAAGCTATTTGGCAAGAAAAAGGCCACCCGATCGCCCCGCTGTACCCCTTCTGCCCTCAGGGCATTGGCGAGTCGATTGGCCTGGGCTTCCACCTGAGCATAGGAGAGGCGTTGACCATCACTAACCAGCGCAATTTTATCTGGAAGGCGATCGGCACTGCGCTCCAGAAATTCATGAACTAACATGGCAAGACTCCTTAATTTGAGTCGTAAAATTTAAGTCGTTAGGCTGCGATCGCTTGTTTGGCTTTGACGAAATCAGCCAATTTGCTCACAGAATCAAAATTTTCTGGAATGATTTCATGATCTTCAACTTGAATTCCCAAGTTTTCTTCTAAGAACAGCACAAGTTCCATCACATTCATGGAATCAATCACACCATTCTCCAGAAGTGAAGCATCATCTGAATAGGGATAAGTTTTACTAAACAGAATACTTTCAGTAATGTATTGGCGAATTGCAGTTTCGATAGCTTGAGCTTGAGATGCTTGCATGATAAAATCCTCCAAAAATCAAGTAAAAGATTAGGGAATCAGTAGAAGTGAACGCTTCTAGATCCCTGTACCATCCGCTACACACCGAACGGTGCAGGGATCTAGAAACAAATGCTGATGAATACTGTACAAATACTGTATGAATACCGTATGACTGCTATCAGTTGACTAAGCGGATTTAGAAAACCAATATTCTCGAATGGATACAACCTTTCAATTTGCAGCTCGAAATAGGACACTATTCCGCACAAAATCGGTAAAGATTTGTGGGGGTTGAGATTGCGGTTTGCGTTGAATGGTGCGTCGAATTTGCCACACTACGAAGCCAGATAACCAGGCAGATCGGCCAACATGGCATAGAGCCAACCGTGATTTTTAACGAAATATCGTCGTCTCGAATCAAACACATACTGGGGCAATCGTTTAGGAGCACCATGATTGCCGGTGACTCCGGTACTTTGTCCAGAAATATGCATGATGCGGCTCTGGGGCACATACCAGCAGGGCCAACCGGCACGTTTCGCTTGCAGACAAAAATCTGTCTCTTCGTAATAGAGGAAGTAGCCCTCATCCATTAAACCGATCGCCTCGAACACCTGGCGACGAATCATCATGCATGCCCCCGGAACCCAGTCAATTTCCTGGGGAACTGATCCCATTGTTTGAGCAATGCTCCAGCGGGACAACAGCTTGGAAACAAAGCCCAATCGTAACCCTAAGTCCAGTTCACTTAGAATGGATGGAAACCGAAAGGCGATCGACCATAGGCTGCCATCCGGTTGCTCAATCCCACTGCCTGCAATACCGATCTGAGGCTGTTGCTCCATATAGTCCAGTAAGGTTTTCAGGGCTCCGGGGCGTACCTGCGTATCTGGATTGAGCAACAGGACGTAATCAGGCGGAGTTGCGGCATCCAGGGCAGGTCGAATGGCCAGATTATTTCCATAGGCGTATCCGCCGTTATGTTCTGAGGGAATCAGAGTGGCCCAACTGGCCCAACCTTCCGATGCGATCGCAGCCTGTAGTTTGGCAACGGAACCATCCTGGGAATCATTGTCCACGATTTTAACCTGAAGGGCGGGTACGGACTGCACTTCTTGCACCAGCGATCGCAAACAGTCAATGACTAAATCTGCTGTTCGATAGTTCACAATGACGACCAGCAACATTGGGAGAGGTGAGGGAAGGCTAGACATAAGCTATTTCTTAATGTGTAATTCTGATGGGCAGCTTGATTATTGGGTACCAAATAAGAAGAGTGAGTATTCTTCAAACCATCAAATTTTGGAGATTGAGTTAAGGTGATGAAACACAATACTCCTAGAACCGTTGGGTTTCATCCACCCAACCTCCATCGGTCATTCACCGTATCCTCAGGCAACGAATTGATCCGATTGGCTCTTTTGACTCAGTGCTAAATCAAGATAGAACTGCATCTGTTCTGCCATCACCGCTACATAAGGTTCTTGCAGCATACTGGAGTGCCCACCGGGAACATCAAATACCCGGACAGGACAAGTCGATCGCGGTTCCCATCCTAGTAAGGGATCACTGTAAATATTGATATAGGGTTCATCATCAACCCCAGCGGTTGCTGCATCCAAAACTTTTTGAGTGGCGCGGAACAGAAGCAATTCCCCGTCATAGCAACTTTCAGGGGAATAGTCCTGCTCTGCAAACATGAAGACTTCACGAACGGGAATTTGCTGAAGCAAGCGAGGTAATGGCAACCCTTGATCTAGATAGTAGCGAAATAGTTGCAACCGCATTTGTTTGTGAAGGATTTGCACCTTGCTGGTTACTTCGTAGGCAATTAAATTCGTTACCTTTTGTCGAACTTTATTCACAACAAATAAAGCTCGTTGATGCGCACTCATTTGCTCCCCTGCCATGAAGGATTTGGAGAAACTGCTCAACCGCTCTCCGGCCACCCGTCCTGTCCGCTTTGCCGCTTTGACATCAGCCGCATCAATGATGGCTACCATTGCCACTGTCTGTCCCTGCTGCTGAAGTTGTCTGGCAACTTCAAAGGCTAGAATCCCTCCAGCACACAGCCCTCCCAACAAGTAGGGCCCTTGGGGTTGAACTGCCTGAATTTGTTCAATATAGGCATCTGCCATATCACGAATTCGGCTATGGAGAATGGGCTGCTCTGGGGTGCTGCAAGGCTGAATGCCGTAAACCGTTCGCCCTGGCAGGTGATGCGCTAAGTTGCGATAGAGCAGGATTTCACCATCTCCATCATGCAGAAGAAACAGGGGCGGCTCTGCTGTTCCAGCCTGAAGTAGAACCACTGACCCGGATGCCTGGGACTGAGTGCCCTCCAGGACTGCTGCAAGTTGTTCGATGGTCGGAGCTGAAACTAGAGTACTGAGGGGCAAAGTCTTACCCAATACCGCCTCAATCTGCTGGAAGAGGCGTACTGCCAGCAGGGAATATCCCCCCAATTCAAAGAAATTAGCCTTAATGCTGATGGATTGGAGTTCCAGTAAGTCCTGCCAAATTTGCGTCAGTTGCTGTTCGATGGGAGTACGAGGAGCAAGATCGGCGATGGGATCAGCGAAATTTGCTCCAGAAAGGGCGATCGCCGGGTTGAAACCCGCAAACTGAGGCAACTCTGATAGCCGTACATCGGGATTATTCACTAGCTGATTCAAAATAAACTGGAACCGCTCAATGAACTGGGCAATGGTTTGGGAGTTGAATAGAGCGGTCTTGTATTGCAGTGCTCCCTCCAACTGCCCCGACTGCTCCTGCATCGACAAACTGATCTCAAAGTCTGCGATCGCCCGCATGACAAACTCAGAGCGCACCTGCAACTCACCCAACTCCAGCGATGGGTTCGGGGTGTTTTGCAACACAAACATCGCTCGGGTCAACGGTACTCTGGCCAGGTTGGCTAACTCCGCTACCCGCTGCAACGGCAGATCCTGGTACTCATAGGCTTGCAAACTCACCTGGCTCACCTGCTGCAACACCTCGCGAACGCTCATCTGACTCGACAAGAGCGTCCGCAGTACCAGCAGATTGTTGAAGTACCCGATCATCCCCTTCGTCTCAGCCCGATGTCGTCCAGCAACAGGGGTACAAACCAGCAAGTCTCTCTGCTGACTGTAGCAATGGAGCAGCAGGTTAAACGCCGAAAACAGCGTCACAAACAATGACACGCCCGCCTGATAGCTCAAAGCCTTCAACCCCTGGCTCACTTCAGGCGAAAGGACAAAGGACTGACACGCCCCCTCATAGCTCGTCATTCCACTCCGAGGGTGGTCAATGGGCAACTCCACTGCTGCCACTGCCCCGCTCAACTGCTGCTGCCAGTAGTCCAACCGCAGGGACAAGTTTTCATCCTTGAGCCACTCGCGTTCGGTGTGGGCAAAGTCAGCATACTGCACAGGCAGTTCCAGTAAAGGGGAGGCTGCTCCTGCTGCCAGTGCTCCATAGAGCAGACCCAACTCGCGCAGGAAGACGGTGTGAGACCAGCCATCAAAGATGATGTGGTGGATGGTGCGAATCAGGACATGTTCCGTGGGACTCAGTTGCAGCAGTTGAAACCGCCAGAGGGGGCAGTGGGAGAGGTCGAAGGGTTGGTCGGCTTGAGCCAGGGACAGTTGCTGGAGCGCCAGACGTTGCTGCTCAGGAGGAAGAGGTTGGAGGTCGATGATGGGCAGGTTCAGGGCAACTGTAGGTTCAATCGACTGTACGACTTGACCATCGAGTCCGTCTGGGGTTGCAAAGCGAGTGCGAAGAATTTCGTGTCTCTGGATGATGGTCTGCAAGCTCTCCTGGAGTGCGGCATGATTGAGGGTTCCAGAGAGATGGAAGGTGTGGAGGAGGTTTTGGACAGAGCGAGCGGGATGCAGTTGCTCCAGGTTCCAGAGGCGTTGTTGGTTGTGGGAGAGTGGGAGGGGTTGGTCTCGCGGAACCGCCTGGATGGGTGGGCTATGTCGTCGGAGTTTGCTATTGGTACGTGCCGTGCGCCAGAATCCAAGTTCTGTTGGAGATTTCGTTGCTTCTAGTTGAGGTTTTGCTATTTTGGATTGTCCTGGTTCTGCAGACAATCCCTGTTCTTTGATTGAAGAGAATTGCATTTTTAGGCTTTAAGACAAATTGAATAGAAATGAACAGAACGGCACCCTGGTTTGGCTTCAGATTGTAGAGCTGAAGTAAAAAGTTGCTCATTGTTTCACATCAAGCTTTGTCTTCAAGCTCATAGGAGCATTGAAGTACAGGATTACTAAAAGCGAACAACCTGGCTTAGGATCTAGGATAAAGGACGTGAATTAAACTCAAATCAAGCGATTCGGAACTATCCGGAAGGGTAATCCTCCGGTTTTTAGAATGCTGTTGACTGCTTCTACAGTTCGATCGAACGACAGTTGATTCGGTGCAGATTCGTGGAACCTATCAACTCAGTGGACTCAGACATTGAGATTTGACTCAAACTCAAGTTTAGCTGGCTGGCATCTGATCTTAAGATCTGATTTGATGCAATTTTTATGTAATGAAATTAAAGTAAATACGGCCGTTCCTATCGGCACTCTAGAGCTAAAAATTTGTGAATCGTTGAATGAAACTGTACCAGTCTGCTAACGATCGCAATCGATAAATCACCGCTAGATAACAGACTTAATCTATTGTTTGTTTGAATAATAAAAAAAACACTAATCTCATTTTCATCCGGTTTGTAACTGTTAGTGAGATCACTGGCAGTATTTGTCCAAATGGTTTTTATACTGGTTAGCTGATTCAGAAACAGCCGCAACCTCCAGAAGATAAGAACGTTAAGCTCCGGTATTGTTTATCTTTTTGAGTTTTCCCCTTTCGCGTTTTTTATGTTTAGTAGATTACCTCCACATGGATACAAGCTCCATCTGAAGAAAGTATATCTCGTGACAAATTAACTGCAATAGAGAACGAAGATACTTTATGAAACCTTAAAAAAACACAAGGTGACATCCGATGGTTCCGCTCCTACCTTCATAATCGATGTATTGTAAATTTAAACAAATTGGCTAATTTCGCAAAAGTTCGGTTTAAGCGTCAGAAACCCCTTCTAGAAGCCAAAATATGTTCCCATTCAGCAGAATTTACGCTAAATTGCTGAATCTTCCCTCTACCCGAGGTGAAAAATATGTAAAGCCGGGATGAGTTGACTTATAGGCTATTCACCTGGCAGTACGCTATCCATTTTCTGCAAAAATGGGTTCCTGCAAAAATGGGTTCCTGCAAAAATGGGTTCCTGCAAAAATGGGTGGTTTAGCTATAGGGAAAGCGGGAGCAACAAACAGGGCATGGGGCAGGGTGAACGGGGCAGTGGTAATAAGGACATAATTATGCAACAATTTTGAGAATATTTCTCAGCTAGTAGTTGCTTTTTGTTGTGTACTCCTCCAAATTCCTATGCCTACCACCCTATCGCATCGCGCCTACTGGAATCTATTTGAGGAAACCGCAGAGGTTGAACCGCCTGTCTGCACGGATAAGTGTGATGTAACTTGGCAATATCCGTCCCAGTTAGGGCGTGGACTTGTACGACAAATTGAGCTGCGTGAAGGGGTGGATCTGATGATATCTCGGTATCGGCTCCATGATGATATGACTATCAAACTGCCAGAACGCGAACACCCGATTGAGTATAGCTTTCTCCTTTCAGGAGAGGTAAGGGATGCAGTTTATTCAGTTCATGCAGGGCAATATTCTCTTTGGGGGAGCGGCATGGCTCCAGTAGAGCGTACCCAATATCGTGCCACCAAGCAAATTGAGGTAACTGTTCACATTAAACCAGAACGATTTCTGGCTTCCTGGCAGGACAGCTTTGATGAAATTTCACCAGCTCTGCATGATTTAGTTAAACCTACCTCGGAGGTTTACCGTATTTGGACGGGGAGCATGACGGGGGCTATGCAAACTGCTGTGCAGCAAATCCTGAATTGTCCATTTCAAGGTTTAACCAAACGAATGTATTTGGAAAGTAAAGTTTGGGAACTGATGGCGTTGTTAATTGAGCAAGAAGTTGAACGGCAAGCCAGCCGAAACATGAATCATTCGCGTACTCATTTGCTGAAACCCGATGATGTCGATCGCATTCACCATGCCAGGGAAATTTTGTTGCAGCGGTTAGACAATCCACCCTCTTTAATGGACTTGGCCCATCAGGTTGGGCTGAATGACTGCACCCTGAAGCGGGGCTTTCGGCAAGTATTTGGTCAAACGGCCTTTGGGCTGTTGCACGACTACCGCTTAGAGCAAGCTCGTCAACTCCTGGAGGAACGGCGATTGAATGTGACCGAAGTGGCCAGGACGATCGGTTTTTCTAACCGCAGTTACTTTGCGGCGGCCTTTCGCAAAAAGTTTGGTGTTACCCCCAGAGAGTATTTAACAAAACTCAAAAATTCCGCCTAGCGTTCAAACCATTCCGTCCAGTGGTCAAGCCGATCGCCCATGCGCCACCATTTCTCGGTATTTTATTGGGAATAATTCTTACTCATGTTGTATCAATTGTGGTGTGTGGTGTGAATCAAATGCAGCGATCGATTTTGTGGGCGTTCGTTCTATGTCTGGCAACGACTCCAGCCTGGGCAGAGGGACAGGCATCCGGGAGAGAGACTGAACCAGAAGCGGGAGTGACCCCTTCTGAAGTGCCTCATCTCAGGGATGTTGAGCCAACGGCAACCACCCTTGAGGAATGGCGGGCTGACATTGCTCAGGCGTTGGTGCAGGTGACAGGGGTACGGGTGAATGCTACGGAAACCGGGCTGAATCTCACCCTGGAAAGTACGGGGCAATTGGCAGAACCATCTACCTCTGTTGTCGGGAATGCCGTCATCGCTGATCTTCCGAATGCAGTGCTGTCTTTGCCGGAGGGAGATGAGTTTCAACAAGCAAATCCTGTTGAGGGGATTGCCTTGGTTTCCGTCACTGCCCTGCCCGGTAATCGCGTCCGAATTGCCATTACTGGAGTCGATGCCCTGCCGATCGCCCAACTCAATCTCACGGCCCAGGGATTGATACTGGCAGTTACGCCCGGAACGGAGGCAGTCGCTACCGAGGATGAGGCGATTCAAGTCATTGTCACAGGGGAACAGGATGAAGGCTATGCCCCCACGGATGCGACTTCCGCAACGCGCACCGATACGCCCTTAAGAGATACCCCGCGAACGATTCAGGTGATTCCCGAACAAGTTTTACAAGATCAAGCAATTACCCGCGTGACGGATGCCATCCAAAACACAAGCGGCGTAGTACAGGATGGTGGCTTTGGTGGAACCGCCGATCAGCTGAACATTCGCGGATTTTTCATTGATGATGTCTTCGTGGATGGATTTCGATCGACCTTCGGATCAGGCTTTTCAGAAACCGCCAATATTGAGCGCATTGAAGTGCTGCGCGGCCCTGCTGCGGTGCTGTTTGGTAATACTGAACCAAGCGGTGTGATTAACCTGGTGACAAAGCAGCCCTTAGATGAGCCATTTTACGAGATTGAGTTACGAGCCGGAAACTATCGCTTTGTTCGCCCCACGATCGATTTAACGGGGCCGCTCAACGACGATCGCACCATCCTATATCGGCTCAATGTTGCCTATGAATACTCCGATGGCTTCCGGGATTTTGATCAAGATGTCAGCCGAATTTTTCTGGCTCCTTCTCTGGCATTTCGGATTGGCGATGCTACAACGCTGAATCTTGACTTTACCTATCTACAGGATGAACGCCCCTTCGATCGCGGCTTTTTGGCGATCGGACGAGATATTATCGATATTCCCATTACCCGTTTTCTGGGTGAGCCAAATGATGTTCGAGAAATCCAATCGGTGACGGCTGGATATCGTTTAGAACATGAATTGAGCGACAGTTGGCGAATTCGCAATCAGTTTCGGTTGTCATCTAGTGAAGCCCTTGATTTTCGGGCGGAACCGCTGGCTTTAGATGAAGAAACTGGGATCTTATCTCGCAATTTTCGCTCAAATGATGATATCTACGAAACCTATTCTCTACAGACTGATTTGCTCGGTAACTTCTTAACGGGTTCCGTTGAACACAATCTTTTGCTGGGGTTTGATCTCCGACGAGAAACCTCTGTCGGCACCCAAAGGCGGCTACCCGCAGGCTTAACCCCGGATATCGATATCTTCAATCCTGTTTATGATGTAATCGATCGCCCCAGGCTGACTGACCTCACCAATGAAGTTCGCAATAACAATAACCGCACCGATGCATTGGGCGTTTTGGTACAAGACCAAATTCAGCTTCTTGATAACCTGATTCTGGTTCTGAGTGGACGCTTTGATGCGGTTTCACAAAACAACCGCGATATCCTTTCAGGAACCACCTCGGAACAGGATTTGACTGCCTTTACTCCGACCGTTGGCATTGTCTATCAACCGATCGAACCGATTTCGCTGTATGCCAACTATGCCCGATCGTTCCAGCCGAACTTTGGCACAGACGTAAGCGGTGATTTTCTTGATCCAGAGCGAGGCACTCAGTACGAGGTGGGGCTACGGGCTGAGTTAAATAATCGTTTGGCGGCATCGCTGGCTTTCTATGACATCACCAAGTCCAATGTGGCTACCACTGATCCCAACAATCCAGACTTCAGTATTGGCATTGGAGAACAGCGCAGCCGAGGGATTGATCTGAACGTAGCAGGAGAAATCCTTCCAGGTTGGAACCTGATTGCATCCTACGGCTTCATTGACGCAGAAGTGACTGAAAGTAATGATCTACCGGACGGCAGCCGAGTTCAAAACGTGCCGCGCAACACCGCCAGCCTCTGGTCAACCTATGAAATTCAAGACGGTAACTTACAAGGACTCGGTTTTGGATTAGGGCTTTTCTACATTGACGAACGGGCGGGAGATTTTGCAGATACTTTTGATTTACCCAGCTATCTCCGTACTGATGCTGCTGTGTTTTACCGCCGAAACAACTGGCGGGCTGCCATCAATATTCAAAACCTGTTTGATGTGCAGTACTTCCGATCGAACAACTTTGGCAGAGTGGCGATCGAACCCGGCGCGCCCTTTACGATCATCGGTTCTCTAGCCGTTGAATTTTAGAGCAGTTACCCCTTTGTAGGGTGGGCACTGCCCACCTTCTTAAGTAAAACTGGACGAATGATTACAGAATGACTCAGCAACTCTCCTGCATCAATTTACGAATCAAGAATTGGCGATCGATCTTTCTGGGATTGCTCACCTTTCTCTTTGTAATCATCATTAGCAATGCCTGTACGCCAAACATCAACAGTCGTGCGAATCTTGATGCAGAGTGCCATATTGTTCAGCACGCTAGAGGGGAAACCTGTGTGCCCAACAATCCTCAACGAATCGTGGTGCTGGGAGGATTGGATGATGCCCTCAGTTTAGGAGTTAGACCGATCGGTAGTGATAATTTGGGTATCCAGGAGATTCATCTCAGAGACAAACTGGAAGGGATTGAAGATGTTGGTGGGAACAATGCACCAAGCATTGAAAAGATTTTGGTCACTCAAACCGGATCTGATCTTGGGCGGTGATTATGTCAGTGCTGATTACAATATCCTATCGGGCATCGCTCCAACGGTTTTGATTCCCTTTGAACATAGCGGACAGTGGAAAGAAGTTTTCATGCACTATGCCGCAGTACTGGGTAAAACCGCAGAAGCAGAACAGGTGATGAATGACTACTACGCCCGGTTGGAGGAATTTCAGCAACGCATGGGGAATCGTGCTGCTGAAACGGAAGTGTCGATCGTGCGGGTGTATCCAACCCATGTGAATCTTTATCTCAAAGATTCCTTTTGCGGCACAGTTGTAGCTGATGCAGGCTTGTCTCGTCCTCCTGCTCAGAATTTCACAGCAGCAGCAGCGAACACCTTATTTGGGAATTCGATTCAGTACACCGTCAGCCGAGAGAAGATCCAGGATGCAGATGGAGATGTGATTTTCCTGTGGGCGTATGATAGCCAGGATGAAACCGCCGAACAAGCTCAAGCGGAAAAAGCAAGACTAAAAGCTGATCCACTCTGGTCTACTCTAAAAGCTGTGCAGCAAAACCGAGTTTACGAAGTTCCAGGATACTGGATTGGCAGTGGACCGATCGCAGCCAACGCAGTTCTCGATGACTTGTTTAAATACCTGGTAGAAACTCCTGAATTATGACAAAACACACGCTGTTTATTTGCACCTCTTGCAGTGCGTCGATCGCCCACGATGATGTCACGGATGACACGGTGACGGAAGGCGTTCTGTTATTCAACCAATTACAAGTATCTCAACAGAATGAATTTGAGAATAACCAGTTAACAATTCAAAAGGTGGGCTGCCTCTGGACATGCGATCGTCCCTGTTCCGTCACTTTTGCCTGTCCCGGAAAATACACCTATCATTTTGTTGATCTCAGCCATTCTCAAAGCGTTTCTGAATTGCAACAGTTCAGTGAGCTTTATATCAACAGTGCTGATGGTTATGTGAAGCCGCCGAAGATGCCGGGGGAACTGCGATCGCACCTATTAGTCAGAGTTCCACCGTTGCCTGAATCTTGAAGAAAAGAAGCGATCGCTGGTTTGATCAGGCCAGCGTTTGGGGTAAATTCTAAAACATTTGCCACGCAGCGATGGCAATAATTTTGCTATGTTCTACGACAAAATTCCGTCCAGTTGCAGTACAAACCCAGGCAACACCGTCTCGCCAGATAGTTCCGTTGGTGAGTTCAACACTTCAACCGATTGACCCGTTCGATAAATTTCAACCTGCTGATTATAGGGATCAAGCAGCCAGCCCAACTGCATTCCATTCTCCAAATATTCCTGCATTTTGGCTCGTACCGTGTTTAGGTCGTCGCTGGCAGAACGCAACTCAACCGCAAAGTCGGGGCAGAGCGGCAAAAATCGCTCGGGATTGGGGCGGAGTGCTTCTAAACGCTCTCGTTTGACCCAGGCAGCATCGGGCGTTCGCACCGCGCCTCCGCAGGAGGATCGCGTTGCACCATTAGGCAAGATAAATCCGGTAGAAGAGTCAAAAACTAAACCTCTTCCATCCTTGTCTGCCCAGTTACCTAAACGCTGGTTCAATTTAGAGTTACGGTTTCCAGTCTCCCATCCGGTTGGCGGCATGATGATCAGTTTTCCTTCAGCGGTGCGCTCCAGTCGCAAATCTCGGTTGACCTGACAGAGCCGATAAAATTGCTCATCGCTCAGGTGAATATCTGCCGTCTCCATCTCCAACATGAGGGGAATCATCAGCCTGACCTGTTGTTTAATGTGACTCAATTGTAACTTGCAACCCATCCTACAGCTGTACAAATGCGGCATGGTCAAAAGTCTGCAACCCTTCTTGCACCACCGCCAGCACCGTTGCCATATCACCTGCCAGCATCGCTGTTCAAATTCTGGACGAGTCAGGCGTTCACACCGTGTCTCCGAAGGAGAATCGCCACTTTCCAGAACAGATGAAGCATTTTATCTCGTCATGGAGGAATTTGCAGGGTTTTGCCAGAACCATTACGGATCGCTGAAAGTCAGAGTATCCTCTCAAGCCAAATTTGAGATCTGGGCATACAGTGCAAGCCAATCTAATCCTGAAAGAGGCGAGGGCTAACCAATCGCCGCTACGTATATTTACATATCTTTATAAAGTTCTCATGTAGGCTCTGTAAGAACTCTGTTTCAAAGATTACTTTTGGAGTGATCACACAGAAATGTTTGGGTACTCTGAATCTATAAGAGCGACTTCATTGCACTCCTTTTCCTCCAGCCAGTCCAGGATAATCAGGATAATTCAGTATGCCAGCCACGAAAACACAAGTCAATTTGACCGCATTACAAAATACAACTCGTATCCTTCTCACGCTATGGGAATTAGGAGGAGTAGGAGCAGAAGTTAAACGAGGCGAGTTAACAAGGCGAGTTGTTCAGAAGGGCAAGAAAAGTGCGGATTACAAGGTTTTTCTAGATCAATTAGAGAAAGATAACGCGATCGCTGTCACCAAATCTACAGTTTCTCTTTCTCCAGCAGGAGTAGACCTGCTGAACCAAAGTCTGAAGAATGTTGATTTTACCTTTTCGTCTCAGGTTGGGGCAAAAACAGCGAATGCATTGCTGAAATGGATACGTGAAATGGGTACAACCAGTATCAACAGCAAGGCTGATACAAATGGGAAAGCACTGGGAGATACGATCGCATCTTACGAAGCCTTTAAATCGGTTGCGCTAGGAGTATACGATCGGCTCAATCGAGACTATAACTTCGATAACCTGGTTCCAATTTATCGGATTCGTAGAGAAATTGGCGATCGGGTTTCTCGTTCCCAGTTCAATGATTGGATGCTGGAACTGCAAGCAAACGATATTTTGCAACTGATTGGTGGGGAGATGCCCAGTCTCACCCCTGATAAAGCTGAAGATTCCATTGAAACCAAACTGGGTGGGGTACGCTACTACGCAAAGCAGTTGTAAAACCCTACACACCTTCTGCCCTAAACATTTATCAACCTAGTCGCTCCTTCACACAATTTCACCATGACTTCTGCCCCTGTATCACCCTCTCCCCTTGAGGAAATTCATGCTGCTCTAAAAGAGCATAATCCTTTTGCTCAAGCTCCTATCCTTAAAGCTAGCCACGTGTGGGGAAAGGGATTTCCTGATGTTGAATCCCTCAATGCCCATGCTTCTGATGCTGTTTTTCAGGCATTAGGAAAGATTCGTTCGGGTCGTTATTCAACAACTTCTATCTTGATCACCGCTCAAGACGGAACCGGAAAGACCCATATCATTAGCCGTATTCGCCATCGCCTTCAGGCTCAAGGGGGTGCTTTATTTGTTTATGCCAATCAATTTGATGATCTCAATCGAGCCAAACAAGGCTTTCAATCCCTTTTAGCTGATGGCTTAAGCAATATTGGCAGACAGGGAATGACGCAGTGGCAGGAACTTGCAACGATGATGGCGAACGACGCGATTAAAGCTGCGAATCTGCAAGCTCAATTCCTTCCGGCTGAAAGACTCATCAAGAAGTTTGAGGATGCTGATGAAGATCAAGCTAAAAAATGGATCAATCAATTAACTAAAGCATTCCGCAAAGCTAGAAGCGTCAAGAATCCGGATGTTGTCCGAGCCATCTTTTGGACTTTATGCGATGATCAAGCCTCCTACGCATCAAACTGGTTAGGCGGCAAAGAACTGGCTCAATACAAAGCCAATGAATTGAGTTTGCCAACTCAATCTCAATCCTTTGACACCGTTTTACAAGTCTTGGCTTTGATCAGCGAATACAACGAGTTGGTGATTTGCTTTGATGAGCTGGATGTTCCTGAATGTAATGATGGAGGTCTACACAAAGCTCAAGTGATAGCGGGCTTAGTCAAGGAGTTGTTTGAGAACCTGCATCGCGGCGTAATTCTCAGCGTTATGATGCCAGGGATCTGGAACGAGAAGGTTAAGCAGATGCCTGCTGGTGTATGGAGTAGAATGACAGCAATTGGTGAACCATACGACCTGCAATATATGAATGGCGACAATGTCATCGAATTAGTTGCTCGCTTTCTTCAAGAATTTTACGCAGAAAAGCACCTGATTCCCCCGCATGCACTTTATCCATTTGATGAGCACCAATTGAAAGAACTGGGTCGAGAACGGCTAACAGCAAGACGGGTTCTTGTCTGGTGCAGGGAAAATTGCAAGCCGCCTGAAGTAGACATTGGAAATCGCCATCTACCTCATCAAGGAATCACTGAGAGTGAGGAAACCCCCAGTGAAGCTGAATCCAATTTTGATGAAGTTGAACTGGCTTTTAACAATGAAATAGATGGAGAGCTAGGAACACGTCTGGATAACAATTCCGTAATTGCTAATGCGCTTTTCTTTGGCTTCCAGACACTTGTTGATCAAACAGTAGAGCGGGTCAGTGTTGAGAGTGTTAGCACTGGAGTCAAAAAACGAGGAGGCAAAGATAAATATCTCAATTTCAAGATTCTTGGCAAAGAGGATGAAAAAGATGTTTGTATTGGTGTTGCGGTCTTGCAGCATGATGGTGGCAGAGCTTTAGGTGCAGGGCTAAGGCAATTACTTGACGAAGAGAACAATTTTGGTTTAACTAGAGGCTGTTTAGTTCGATCGAAAAATAAATCCATCAGCTCTTTTATCAAGAAAACATACATTGAGCCTCTGTGTAGTAAAGGCGGAGAGTTTGTGGATCTGAAAGAGGAAGAGATCAAACCTCTAATTGCTATTAACGCTGTCTACGAGAAGCGAGAAGTGGACTACAACTTGACAGAGAAACAGATCTTTGATTTCATTGCTCAAAAGGGGGCTGAAAAACTTTTAGGCAGTCATAATCCTCTTTTGCAGGAAATTCTGAGTGATCCTTCCTATCAAGTTCCCTCAATTGAAAGTGAACCAGAAGCTTTAGTTGAAAGCGATGACTCAGAAACGGACTCTGACGAACTACAGACGGCAGACATGGAAAATCTATCAGAACTAACCGTCAATGGATGAGTTGATCTCGATCGATCGGGCATTATGTCTACCTGCCCCTGATATTGCTGCGCTAGTTGAAGGGCAGAATATTGTCGCTATTTCAAAAGTGGCCGTACAGCGAGGATGGACATTTGCTCTATATCCTTGTGAGCTATTAATTAGCTCTTTGCCTATTGAACAGCAATATCATTCCTACTCTCACAAATCTGCCCAGGCAGCTTTAGCTGCTTTAAATGCTTCAACCGTTCAAATCGAAGTGTGGGCAAGATGTGAGTTAAGTACAATGATTCACGATGTAAAGCAATTAGAAGTGTTGGCTTTTTCTACTGTTTGGACGAAAGCAGTTCTGCAAGAAACCCTAGAACAGAGACAACACATCTTTTTGTCTTACTTACAAGTCTATAGGTTAGCTGATCCCATCTCAGTTTCCGCCAGCTCTATCACCTCTGAAAAACATGGGAAGTTTGTCAGCTTGTCGAGTCTTGCTTTAGAGAATAGCCCCCCAACTTCTATCAAAGTTACTGAGACTTTTCCTATTCTAGATGAAACTGTTTTCGCACAGCGTCAGCAACAACTGGAGAAAGGAGAAAAGCCGCTTTCTTTTGAATTAAGAAAATTAGAAGGAACGGTTGCCCCATTGGCTGCTGACAACCCTTCTGCTCAAGAAATCAGACAAGAAGTTAGAGCTTTGCTGGGTTGGCGAGTGAGTAGTGAAAGCAACCATCAATCTGATCTCGATTTAACTTGGATCAAGCAAATTTCTGAAGTTGGTAACTCAAGTGATGGCAACGAATTCGAGAAACTAGTTCGTAGAAGTTTAATCAAATTAGGTTTTAGCAATTCTCACCAAAACCCAAAAGCAAGTCTTGACCCAGAAGCGACAGGTGGTGCTGGTGGAATAGATGTTTGTTGTAGAGAACCTTATCCATTAGTCGGGGAATGTAAAGCTAGCAAAAATCAACATGTACCAACTGATGTTTGCTCTCAACTGACCTACTTGGGGCAAACCCATTTTCCTGAAGAGTATGACAATTCAGTTAAGGTGATATTTGCTGCTGGAATACTAACCAACCCAGCTAATAAAGTCGCAATTGGAAACAAAATGAATGTAATTCGTCCTGAAACACTGCAAAGACTTCTTGAACTTAAGGCAAAATACGAAGGATCGATCGATTTATTAGCTCTAGAACCCTGTTTACGGGAAGCTCCCTTTGGAGAAGATGCAGATACTAAGCTCAATCACTATATCGATGAGATTTTGCAAGATCTAAAGGTTCGATCGCAACTTGTTCAGATCGTCAAAAAGCTAACTCACGCAAACAGCGAACAATCAGAAGTCGCAGAAATCTATGGTGCCTACAGAAGCGCATTTCAAATAAACGATCCAAGCATACAGCTTGATAGACAAGCAGTTTATGAGTTATTGATCGAACTTTCCTCACCCCTGGCAGGTTATTTAGGACGGATGCGAGCAGGTGGTTTGAACCGCGATCGCTTCTATTACTTGCGTGATTTATCCGTGGAGTAGTGTGTTAGTGGCGATCGTATACCCACTTCGCGCAGATTCCAGAGTATTAGAGGATAATAGTTTAAAGGAATAGTAGTCCTGTCCAGATTTCACAGTAGGTCATGACTCAAGAACTTCTCAACACAGACGAATCCTTCGATGAGATTGTCACTGAGCTTGACATCAGCCACCTGACCATTGAAGACGATACACCTGTGGACAACTTTCAATCGGAAGTGCAGCAACGGTTACTGGTAGAGCCGCTCCATAGCTCCAAAGTACTGCCATTGCCCTTTCTGGCGGCTGCCAATGTGGGGCTGTTTTATAAGCTAAAAGGTGATCCGATCGTACCTGATGTGCTTCTGAGCCTGGGAGTACAGCGAGCTGAAGATTTATCCCAGCGGCGCAATCGTTCCTATTTTGTCTGGGAATTTGGCAAAGTTCCTGATATTTGCCTCGAAATTGTCTCCAATCAAGAAGGGGATGAGTTATCCCTCAGCCAAAAATCGCAGCAAAAGGGCAAACCGTCTTGCAAAAAAGAGATTTACGCCCAGATTGGGGTGCCGTACTACGTCGTGTTTGACCCCCTGCGGCAGATCCAGGATGAAACGGAGATGAACGGGGCATTATTGCGCGTCTGGACGCTCACCGCTGGACAATATGATGAATTGACTCCACCAGAGGGAATTGATGTCGTCGAGCAGTCCGTGTGGCTGGAAACGGTGGGATTAGGATTGACGCTGTGGCAAGGTGCATTTGAGGACGACGTACCTCGGCTATGGTTGCGTTGGTGCGACGAGTCAGGACAGGTGATTCCGACGGGGGCAGAACAAGCAGAATCCGAACGTCAACGGGCAGAATCCGAACGTCAACGGGCCGATCGCCTGGCGGAGAAACTGCGAGAGTTGGGCATCAACCCGGATCAGGTTTGAGCGAAATGGCGTAGGGCAGGATGAAGTTGGAGATCAACCTTCTAGGGTGTCTTGCCCCATCGTTCCACAGCGGTAACGGAGTAAGCATCTGTTTAAAATAAGGCTATTGCTTGAGAAGGAGTACCTTTATGAGCCAGTCCGCCACCGATCGAGTCCGCTGGACGAGCGCAGACCTGGATCTGCTGCCTGATAACGGCACTCGCTACGAAATTATTGACGGTGAACTATTTATGACCAGAGCACCCCGTTGGAGCCATCAGAAGATTGCCGACAATATCTGCGCTGAGTTAAACCGTTGGTCTGATGAAACAGGACTGGGAGAAGCAACAACAACGCCCGGAATTATCTTTTCAGATGCGGATAACGTAATTCCCGATGTGGTGTGGGTCAGCAAGGAACGGTTGGCAATGCTGCTGGATGAAGCCGAACATCTGACAGGGGCACCCGAATTGATTGTGGAAGTCCTGTCTCCTGGTGAGGAGAATGAGCGGCGCGATCGAGAGGTCAAACTCAAGCTCTACGCGACTCAGGGAGTGCGGGAGTACTGGATCGTCGATCGCCAGTTGCAGCAAGTTCAGGTGTATCGACGGCAACAAGCCACCCTCCAACTTGCAGCGACTCTGTTTGCCAGTGATGAAATCAGTTCACCCCTTTTACCTGGTTTTGGCTGTCCACTCGATCGCTTCTTTCGCTAAAACTCCAGATAGGGCTCAGAAAAACTCCGGCAAGGGATCAGGGCAATCGCTCAAACTGCCCTTGAAAACCTTACCAGGAGCCATGCGTTAGCGCAGCTTACCGAAGATATCGTCCCTGCTTGACTCAAGGTTCAAATTAATTGAGAATTGATAGCAATAATTTGTAGACCTCCCCAGATGGGTTGGAGTGAGATGCGATCGCCATGCCGTTAGTGCTTTCAGAACAGGATTATAACGACCGTTTGCAGTCGGATCCCTCTAGAAGGGAAACCGTTTGTCATCCGGAAGCATTTGAAACAAAATCGACCTGGTGCAATGTCCTGGATCAGGGATGGTTTCAAGAAATGAACCTGCGGGATTTATGGTTGACGATCGAATCCAATCAAGCGCAGGAAGATGTAATTTATAGAGCAGATTCTGCAAGTTGGGGGCTGCATCAAGTTTCTTCCTTTCAGGAACGATCAAAAGTCAGCATATAGGACTGACGGATGAAAACTTGGAAGTACCCGGTGGGCACTATCTGGAATGCATTCAGGATGGCGTTGAGATTGATCAATGGTTTGCTGAAGAACAGGTGGTTAGAATTCGCTTTGGGCTGAAGCTAGATGTAATTCGACAATTTGCAGCATCTTTGGGTCTACCTCAAGAACTGCAAGCTATCACCAATGGCAAGTCTCCGTCTTCGTTCTATCGGCAAGGAAAAATTACCCCAGATATGCAGGTGATTCTTCATCAAGTGTTGCAATGTCCTTACCAGGGTGCAATTAAGCAAATGTATCTGGAGGGGAAAGTGTTGGAACTGGCTGCACTCCAGTTTGCTCAGTTTGCAGAAGCCGATGTTCTTTCTCGGTCTGAACCGTTACTAAAGCAAGATGACATCGATCGCCTGCACCACGCCAGAGCAATCTTGGTGGCTCAACTGAATCATCCCCCATCAATTTTGAGCCTGGCCCGTCAGGTGGGACTCAATGACTTTAAACTCAAACAAGGGTTTCGTCAGGTTTTCGGCACTACGGTATTTGGCTATTTGCGGGATTATCGCCTGGAGCAAGCTCGGCTGCTGTTGCTTGAAGGACAAATGAGTGTGCAGCAAGTGGCGCGGGCGATCGGCTACATGCATTCTGGGTATTTTGCTAAGGCATTTAAGCAGAAGTTTGGAGTCAGTCCCAAAACCTATCAAGGTCGGGCAACCCTGCATCGGATGATACCTTTGGTTCCTGAAAAATCCAGCGAGTGCTAAAAATAATCCGCCCCGTAGCTAAAAATCCCTTTGCGAGGGGACATCTCTCACCGTATGCTTCTTGCATATCTTTTGCATTTAGATAGTTTGCTTGGTGTGTGGAGTCATGGTAAAACAACTGCGCCGATGGGGATGGGTAGGGGGGATTGTTTCTTTAGTCATTGTTCAGTCTGCATGGGCGCAAGAAGTGGGGAATGAAGCCGATGAAATCGTATCAGCCATTTCTACCCTGGATGAGCTAGAGCAGCCTGCAACGACGGTAGAAGCATGGATGTCGCAAATTCAGGATTCATCGATCGCACAAACAGCGGTGCAAATTACGGGAGTGCGGGTTGAGTCTGTCGCAACTGGAATCGAGATCAGGCTGGAAACAACCGGAGATCTGGGTATTCCAGCCACTTCGATCGTGGGAAATGCATTCATTGCTGAGATTTCTAATGCGGTTCTGGCTCTACCAGAGGGAGAGGAGTTTCAGCAGGCAAATCCGATCGCAGGCATTGCCTTAGTTGCTGTCACAAACCTGCCCAATAATCGAGTCAGAGTGGCGATCACGGGAGTGGATGCGCCGCCAGAGTCTGTATTGAATTCATCCCGCCCAGGGCTGGTGTTCAGCATCACACCGGGAACGGAGGCCGTGGCAACAGACGAAGATGCCATTCAGGTCATCGTGACAGGGGAACAGGAGGATGGATATGCCCCCAGTAATGCAACCACCGCCACCCGAACTGATACGCCCTTGCGAGAGATTCCCCAATCCATCCAGGTGATTCCCCAACAGGTGCTAGAGGATCAGCGAGTGATTCGCTTGCAGGATGCCACCCGGAACGTGAGTGGTGTGCAGTCTGGAGACTCCTTTGGCGGATCACGGGATGAATTTATTATTCGGGGATTTCGTCAGTTCAACACCTTCCGCGATGGCTTCCGCGATAGCCGCAACCTGTTTCGAGACACGGCAAATATCGAACGAATTGAAGTCTTAAAAGGGCCCGCATCGGTACTATTTGGAACGCTGGAACCCGGTGGGGTGATCAACATCATCACAGAACAGCCGTTGGCGGAACCCTTCTATTCCTTTGAGTTGCAAGCGGGCAGTTTTGGTTTCATCCGTCCCGAAATTGATCTATCCGGCCCGGTGTCTCCCGAACTAGATGTGTTCTATCGCTTAAATCTCGCCTATGAACATTCAGACGGTTTCCGTGACTTTGATCAAGACATCGATCGCATTTTTGTGGCTCCTGTCCTGGCGATCGAGTTGAGCGATCGCACAAGGCTGAACCTGGAGTTTGATTACCTACGCGATGAACGTCCCTTCGATCGCGGTGTTGTTGCGATTGGAGATGGCGTGGCAGATATTCCCGTTGAGCGCATTTTGGGTGAACCAGATGACTTCCGGCGTACAGAAGCCTGGAGTGCGGGCTATCGCTTTGAGCATGACTTTAATGAGGATTGGACGGTTCGCAATGCCTTTCGCTTTCAACGGGCAGATACCTTCGACAATCGCATTGATCCCGATACACTGAATGAAGAAACTGGAGAACTGACGCGCTTCTATTCTTCTAATGATGACCTGCGGGAAGTGTATGAATTGCAAACGAATATTGTCGGTAATTTTAATACGGGATCGGTTGAGCATACGCTGCTATTTGGAGTAGATTGGAGTCGTCAAATTGATGATGGATTTAACCAGTCTCCGAAAGATTTTGTGGCTGCTCCGATTAACATTTTTGATCCGGTCTATGGACGGGTGGAAGACCGCGATATTACCGAAGTGCGATTCCGCGATTCCCAACGGCGAACTGAGTCTTGGGGACTCTATATCCAAGATCAAATTGATATTTTGGATAATCTACATTTCCTGATTGGCGGACGTTTCGACTTTGTAGATCAATTGAACATTAATCGGCTGAGCGGTGGCGATCGTTCTAGTCAATCCGACGAAGCCTTTAGCCCGCGTGTGGGACTGGTCTACCGACCGATCGAGCCTCTATCCCTCTATGCCAGCTACAGCCGCTCCTTTTCTCCCAACTCCGGAGAGCAAGTGGATGGAACGTTGCTGGAACCGGAACGGGGCACCCAGTATGAAGTGGGGATTCGGGGTGAAGTGTTGGATGGGCGATTAACTGCCAATTTAGCCGCGTTTCACCTGACGAAAAGCAATGTAGCAACAACTGATCCAGAGAATCCAGATTTTTCGATCGCAGTGGGTGAACAGCGCAGCCAGGGTATTGAGTTGGATGTGATTGGCAGAATTCTACCAGGGTGGAATCTGATTGCCTCCTATGCCTATATTGATGCCGAAGTCACCGAAGATAACTTCATTGAAGAAGGGGTGAGTTTACCCAATGTGCCCTATCACAGTGCCAGCCTTTGGACAACCTATGAAATTCAGCAGGGTGATTTGCAAGGATTGGGATTTGGACTGGGTCTGTTTTTTGTGGGCGATCGAGCAGGTGATTTAGATAACAGCTACGAACTTCCCAGCTTTCTCCGAACCGATGCTGCCCTCTATTACAGACGCGATAATTGGAGAGCAGCCGTCAACGTGCAAAACCTGTTCGGTGTGGATTACTACACTGGCGTTGAATTTGGTAGAACCAGTATTGCAGTAGGTGCCCCTCTAACGGTCATTGGTTCTGTCTCGGTTGAATTCTAAAACGATGATGAGATTGAACAATAACGGTGTTTTTTCTGGGTTCAAACTGCGGCAAATACAACGGATTCTGCTGTGGATTTTGCTGATCGTTGTTTCGGCTGCTTTCGCTTCCGCTTGCAATGGCATTTCCAGTCGTAATTCTGCTTCGAGTAGGAATGAAACTGCATCTCAAACCGAGGTTCGAGTCATTTCCCATGCAGTAGGAACTACTGAAATACCTGCCAACCCTCAGCGCATTGTCACCCTCGATAGCACATCTTTAGAGTCTGCGCTGGCGATCGGAGTGACCCCCATTGGAACAATCAACACCGATTGGACGCACTTACAATCCGACTTAACAGGAGTTGAGAATATCGGCATTACGGGTGAACCGAACTTAGAAAAAACCCTGTCCTTGCGCCCAGATTTAATTCTAGGAAACACCTATCACCAGGCGATTTATCCTCAAGCCTCTCAAATTGCACCAACCGTCCTGGCTCCCTTTGAAAGCAGTGCCGACTGGAAAACCGTCTTTGCGCTGGTGAGTGAAGCCCTCGGTCAATCCGATGCCCATGATCAATTCATGGCGGACTACGAAGCACGTTTAGCAGAATTTAAAGCGAAGATGGGCAATCGCCTGCAAACCCTTGAAGTGTCAGTAATTACAGTTCCAGCCGATGGCCGTATTACGGTTTATCTCGATCAGACCTTTGCCGGAACGATCGTCCGTGATGCCGGATTACAGCGTCCCCCCAGCCAACGCCACTCTGGCTTTTCAGAACGGCTATCGCGGGAACGGATGCAGGACATTGATGCGGATGTGATCTTTCTGTGGAATTCTGCTTTGCCTGGAGAAGATGATCAGGAAATCAACGCGGCAGTGACGCAACTGAAGCAAGATCCGCTCTGGCAACAGCTAAATGCCGTCCAAACCAATCGCGTGTACGAGGTGCCCTACTACTGGATTGGGCCTGGACCGATCGCTGCTAACTTAGTCATCGATGATTTGTTTCAATCCTTGCTGAAAGAGGAAGTAATAGATGAGCAAGAACCGTAGTCAGGAGCGATCATCTTCTCTGGCATAGTTTCACACTCAGCGTTGATTTTTCAGGCTTAAGAGGCAACCATGTCAACGATTACAGCTAGCAATTGTCGTTTTTGTTCCGTCGTGTCGAAAACCAACGGGGAAGATCCGATCGGCACAGCGGATACCTACGATCAATGGCTGATTCTAGAAATGCCCTTACCCTGGGACAAGACGATTTGGATGGAACCGAATCCAGTCCCACCGGATGTTCACGCTGCACTTGCACCCGTATGGGAGCTTAATTTTCGGTTTAGACCCCTGGCAATCGCCCCTGATCGAGACTATTCCCAACCGGGACGTACCCGCGTCTTACATTTCCGTCGTCCTCCTACCCCCTTTGCCCAATTAGAGAAACGGGAATACCTCGTGCCCACTGATGCCGTTGCATCCCTGGTGACGGCTCTGTTCCTCCAGCCGCAGCTCCTTCCCACCTTTGCACCCTATCGTCAGGATACCGATCACGTCCGCGATTTACTGATCTGTACCCACGGGAATGTGGATGTTGCCTGTGCTCGCTTTGGTTATCCCATTTATCGGCAACTTCGCCAACATTATGCGTGCAATCGTCTGCGCGTTTGGCGGGTAAGCCACTTTGGGCAGCATCAGTTTGCCCCTACACTGCTAGATATGCCAGAAGGACGCTGTTGGGGTCATTTAGAATCAAACCAACTGGATTTACTGGTACACCGTAAGGGAGAAATTGATCGGATGCGTTCGTTTTATCAAGGCTGGTGTGTGCTGAATCAATTTGAGCAAATTGCGGAACGGGAAATTTGGCTGCAAGAAGGTTGGGACTGGTTGAGTGATTTGAAATGGGGAGAAACATTAGCGATCGATCCATCCAATGCAGATGCACCAAACTGGGCAGACGTTGAGATTCACTTTACCTCGCCCGATGGTGAGCGATCGGGGGTCTACGAAGCCAGAATTGAAGCTTGTGGTCAGGTCACAACCATGTGGAGTTCAGGAGATGAAACCTCACTAGAAGCCGTGAAGCAGTATCAGGTCAGTCACCTGCATAAAGTTCAAATCCTGTAGTAGTAGGGCATTGCCCACCACTCATAGCTTAACAACCTTCGCGCCTAGCCTTGCTAACCCAATTTCGTGAGAAACGCTGCATGATCCGGAGAATTTATTCCTTCCTGTAATCCAGACAATACCCGCGTCATCTGATTACTTAACAGTGCCTCCACCGCTAACCATAGCCCCGGAAACCTCTGACTGCGAATCATCCCATCAGCATCAGGATATAGCGATCGATACTCCCCCTCCACCAACTGAAACCAGTCCAGCCGATTCTCAAACGCCTGCCAGACAATATATAAGCGGCTGTGGGGTTCGGCATGGGGAGTAAAACGCAGAGGAGATGCCACGTAAACGATTCCTTCGATCAGTTCCGCTTTTTTGATACGAAGGGCTGCTGCATAGCGTCGCTCAAACTCAGGGCGAGTGAGGCGATCGCCACTTTCAAGGGGAGGCAGAGGACTCGCAGGACTGGATCGGGAATGGGGGAGTTGTCTGACCATTGTTCTATCTTCAAAGCTGCCAGATATCGTTCACTGTAGCAAATCTCTAACAGGAGCCATCCCATCGCTACTGTCTTGGCTCAACATTGAATGATGATTGGTTCACCGATCTCCCGGCATCACCCATTTCCATTCGGCATCCCGCGCTTCTCAAACCGAACCCGTAACTCATCTTTGGGATGCGGTGTCGGAATCGTCACCATCTCCAGGCTTTGATCCGGTAATAGTTGCCAATCCGCATAACGAACCAGTTGGGCTGCGAAAATCTTCATTTCCAGGCGAGCAAACTCCTTACCTAAACATTCCCGAATGCCACCCCCAAATGGTAGATACCCATACTTTTGTTGATCCACCGTCTGTGATTGAATCCGATCGGGACTGAATCGATCAGGATCAAAGCGATCGGGATCAGGATAGAGCAAGTCATCTTTATGGGTCGTACCAATCTGATACAGCACACTCCATCCCCTGGGAATTTGATAGCCCTGATACTCGCAATCCTGAACGACCGTACGAAATCCACCTCCCACAGGAGGAACCAGCCGCAACACTTCCTTGAGAACCTGATCCAGGTAAGTCATTTCCCGCAAACTTTCCAACGACAGGGGGCGATCGGCAGGAAACTGCTGCTGTTCCTGACGGATTTTGTCCAGAACTTCTGGATATTGGGCGGTCAACAGGCAAAAGGAAGCCACCGCAGAGGTCAGGGTTTCATGTCCCGCAAACAGAAGCAGCAATACCTGATCCTTCAGTTCCTCTGCACTGAAATGATTGCCCGCCTCATCGGTCGCCTGCACCAGTAATCCCAATGTGTCCGTCCCCGGATCCGATCGTTGCTGCCTTTCTCGAATGATTTGCTCAATCGTTTGTAAGAGTCGATCGCGGCACTGTTTTGCCTGCCCAAACCGAGTCCAGGGCAGCGGCAAGGGAATTGAAAATAACCCTTTACACCAAACCTCAAACTGCTGTCCGAGCGGCGTTTGGGAACCGTGATCCAGTCCCACCAACAGCTTACAAGCCACATCCAGCGTATAGTTTCGCAGTTCTGGATACCAGGTGAGCTGCCCCTGAGTTTCCCACCGTTGCAAATAGCGGTGCGTAATCTCCTCCATCGTGGCAATGTAGCCCGCCAAGGCTCTTGGCATGAACGCCTGGGCTAAGAGTTTCCGCCGATTTTGATGAATGTCTCCCACCTGCAATGCCAGCGATCGTTTGCCCAGCAATGCCCGTGTACTGGGTGGCCAACTGACCACAAAGGTTTGATTTTCACCGGTCAAAATAAACCGATTGGCATCCGCACCCTGAATAAAAATGGTTGGCTTCCCCAGCAGGCGCGTCTTGAAAATTGAGCCATGCTTCTGAAACCGCTTAGTGGCAAAGTTGGCATCACCAAAGAAATCTAGCGTTTCACCGATCAACGGCAAGCCAAAATCACCGGGGGGTAAAGGTAAGGTTGAGGGCGTAGAGGTCATGAAGTTTTGACAAGAGCAAACTGTTCCATCACAATTTCTACCGCTTCACTGAGGTTTGCCACAACCCAATCAGGTTGATGCCGCTGAAGTCGATCGCGGTTCCGAATTCCCGACAGCACTGAAATCATGGGAATGTTGTGAGCCTTAGCGGCCAGAATATCCGCCTCAGTATCCCCAATCATGAACGTCTTGGCGGCAGGGGGGAGTTCTGCCATCGCTTGACCCATTAACCAGGTTTTGTCATCCACATCATTGGTTTTGGGGTAATCATTGCTGAGGCAGTAGCGGCGATCGGCTTGAAAAAATCGTCCCAGGCTGTACTGATTAAGGGCCGCATTAAGTTCCCGAGTGCGGCGCATGGTCATCGTGACCAACTCAACCCTCAACTCGGTCAAGCGTTCCAGCGCATCAATTGCCCCTGGCAAAGGGGTATCGTAAGCCAGATAGGGCAAAGTGTGGACGGTGCGTCGGCGCAATCGAGCAAAGTCCAGGGACTGTTCATCGTTTAGACCAGACCGTCTGCCGATCTCCTGTTCCGGAACCTGTGCCCGCTTCATCTGCCAAAATTCTGCCTTCGTCAAACGGTGAATGGCTTGCCCTGGCTCCTGTACTTGATCCAGGCAAAAGTGGTAAACCCGATAGTATCGTTCAGACACATCCATGATCGGGCCATCGAAGTCAGTGATAATTCTCAGCATTGCTATATCAGGAATTATTGAGGATTGTAACGTGAAATCTCAGAGCTTAAACAAAAATTAAGTTCTACCGAGTCGATAATAGCTTGCGATCGGGCTTTGTTGGAGAATCACTGTGCACAGAAATCCAATCTGCCCAACTGGAACAACCCTAAAATCATGAGTCTGCGCGATTGCTGGACAAAATTTAGTGATTGCCAACATTACGACCAAAGTAATAATCTGATCCCATCTCAGGTGTTCAAACTCCCCACTCCCGACTCCCATGCCCCTCGTACCCCTGACCCAACTCCTCCACGCTGCCCGATCGGGAACTCACCTGATCAGCTTTCCAACTGACACGGTCCCAGCCCTTGCCGTGCGCCCCGATCGCGCTGCCCTGATTTTTGCGGCCAAACAACGCAGTCAAACCAAACCGCTAATTTTAATGGGGGGAGATAGCACCGATTTATGGCCCTATGTCAAAGGCAGTGAAGCGGAACTTGCCCTGTGGCAGCAAGTCGCCGAGCAATACTGGCCCGGAGCCTTAACCCTGGTATTACCCGCCAGCGATCGCCTTCCGCCCGCCATGAATCCGACTGATCCCACAACCATTGGAATTCGCGTTCCCAATCATCCGATCGCCCGCCATCTCCTTTCCCTCACCCAACCCCTTGCCACTACTAGCGTGAATCGATCGGGGGAACCGCCCCTGGAAACCCTCTCGGAAATTAACCAGCACTTCCCAGAGGTATTGACCCTGCACCCTCAGGAACTAGAGAGATTAGAAGAGGAATTAGAACCAGAATCATCCTTACAACCCAACAATAAAACCCCCAAAACAAGTTCGGGGGTTCCCTCAACGGTGGTTAAATGGACTGGACAAGGATGGGAAGTGCTCCGTCAAGGCGGTATAGCGTGGCAAGGATAGTCCCGTCCAAAAGCGCGATCGTCTGGTGATAGATTGCCGATAGATTACCGAACGACATACGGTTCTTCTAGCGTCAGATCCAGATCCACTGCTGGGTCGATCGCAATCAACGTCACCCGGCTGCGTCCCAGGAACAATCCAGCTAAGGCTCCTAAGCCAGCCCCACCCAGAACTTCCTCCGTGGCAATGGCGCGATCGCCGGTCACTGCGGCTACTCCGGCGGCGGCCCCTGCCCCTAAAGCCGCTCCCGCCAAAATCACACCCACATTGGTTCTGCGGTTGATTTCCTGGGTCGTGCGGACAATTCTGGAGGTTGCGTTAATGGGACGACGAGTGTTATCCGGCAAAATTACCTCACGGGCATAGAAGCGAGCACCCCCAGACACGATCCGAATTTCACCCTCAATCCGGCTATTTTCTGGAATCAAAACCTGGTTTGTTTGGGAGACGATATTGCGGGCAACCGTCAGCGTTACCGGAACGGGTTCTGGCTCTTCCGCCGAAACATAGATCCGCTCTGCCTGGGTATACTGCACCGGAATCGTCACTCCGGCTGGAATCTGCACCGCCTGGGGAGGCACCGAAACCTGGCTACCAACAATGTAGGGAGACTGGATTGCAGCAACCTGCCCCGCACTGACGAGCGCCTGATAGATAAAGGCCGCCACTTCAGCCCGTGTCGCAGGACGATTGGGATTCAGGGTACTGACATCGGGATAGTTCACCACGATCTGCCGTTCCGTCGCAGCAGCAATACTGCTTCTGGCCCAATCAGGAATACCATTGGCATCCCGGTAAACCTGTAGCGTAGTGCCCGGTGCGCCAGCAGTGCCATATCCTAAGCCATTTGCTAAGGAAACCAGTACCTGCGCACGAGGAATATTTTGATCTGGACGGAAGAAATTATCGGGATATCCTGACAAGAAACCTGTCGTATAAGCTGCTTGAATGGCTTCAGCCGCCCAGTAGTTAGCAGGTACATCATTAAATCTTGCTGGCCCACGGGTTGCCGATCGGGGGAATGCCTGACGCACCATCGCTGCAAACTGGGCCCGCGTTACGGGATCATTGGGGCGAAATGTCCCATCGGGGAAACCACTGATTACACCCCGATTAGCGAGTTCTTGAATGAAACCTCTTGCCCAATAATCGGAAGAGAGATCTGAGAAAGTAACTTGTGCATAGGCAGGAGCTTGTTGAAAAACAACGATCGGTGTGGCTGCACCCGCTAACATTGTCAAGGCACTAAATACCGCAGTCCCAGACCGCAGGGGACGAAAACTAGACATAGTATCCTCTCTAGACGCAGTAAAAGGTAAGGTTCAAGGCGATGCTGTCTCAGTAATGACACTGGGGGGCGATGGACGATTTAACGCCCAAATTCATGAAAATCGCTCAATTAGACTCCGCATCATTCCGTAAGCTACCTTTTTTGACTTGGGAAAGGACGATCGAGTTCCCAGGGAATTAGCCTAATTTTATACTTCTGAATCTGATGTTTTCTCCAGATGACCTTCCCAGCGTTTGAGGGGAATACAGTCAATGTCAAACTGATCTAAAACCCGCGCAACCACAAAATCCACCAGATCTTCGATCGTCTGGGGATGGTGATACCAGGCGGGAATGGCAGGAACAATTCGGGCTCCAGCTTCCGCCAGGGCAGTTAGATTACGCAGATGAATCAAGCTGAAAGGCGTTTCGCGGGGAACCAGTACGAGTTTGCGTCCTTCCTTAAGTTGCACATCCGCTGCTCGCTCCAGCAGGTCAGAACTCAGCCCAGCCGCCAGTTTCGCCACCGTACTCATACTGCATGGAATCACGACCATACCCAGCGTCCGAAATGATCCACTGGCAACCGTTGCCCCCACATCGCCCCAGGGATGACAGCGGAGTTTCCCGCCCGTTTCCACCCCCGCCTGCTGTCGCCAAAACTGTTCCTGCTGTTCTCCTTCCACGGGCATTCGGATGTTTTGCTCTGCCTGCCACACCATATAGGTGGATTTGGAGGCAACCAGATCGATCGCATAATCCGCTTCTAGCAAAAATTTGAGCATCCGCACGGCGTAAATCAGTCCAGATGCGCCAGAAACGCCAAGGATCAGGGGACGGGGGGAAGAGGGAGAAGTCACGTTTTTTGGAGTGAGGAGTGAGGAGTGAGGAGTGAGGAGTGGATCGATCGATCCATAAAGATGGACTTAAATCCTAATCCTCTTCATCGTACCCGTCCTCTTCCGGCTCATCATTGAGATCTTCGCCCAGATCTTCATTGAGGTCATCCATCGGCAGGGTATCCTCCAGTTCATCTTCCTCCAGGGCTTCGCTACCGCCACCCACAGCCACCAGGTCAATTTGCTGACGGTAGTAGTCTACGCTCTTCACCTGGACTTCTACCCGATCGCCCAGTTTGTACTGCTTGCGGTTTTTCCGCCCCACTAGCTTCTGCTGCCGCGATCGATACTCATACCAGTCATCCTTGAGGGAACTGACATGCACCAGCCCTTCCACCAGCAGTTCTTCAATTTCCACAAAGAAGCCGTAGGACTGTACGCCCGTAATCAACCCATGAAAGACCTTGCCCGTATGCTGCTGCATAAACTCGGCTTTTTTCAGCCCTTCAATGTCTGATTCAGCATCCTGAGATAGCTTTTCCTGTTCAGTCAGATGGACGACCAGAGCCGCAATATCATCCTCCAGTTCAGCATGGAGATCGGTGGGCAACACGTTCCAATTAATCTGCCCATGACAGGAACTACTGCGGAGGTTGACCCGCTCCTTAGACCGAGTCGTCCGACGATCGCGCCCTTCGTTGAAAATGGCGTGAAGCACCCGATGTACCAGCAGATCAGGATAGCGGCGAAGTGGAGAGGTGAAGTGGGTATAGGCATCTTCCAGGGCTAACCCAAAATGGGAGCCGGGCATGGTGCTGTAAATTGCTGGCTTAAAGGTAGCCAACAGTAAATAGGTCAGCACTTTTTCTGTCTTGGACTCGGCAAACTGAGAAACCAATCGCTGATAGTCGCGGGAATGGACGGCATCTTCCTGTTCCAGATAAGCATCAATGCCCATATTGCTGACCAGCTTCAGCAACTCCTGTACATCCCCCGGATCTGGCGTACGATGCACTCGATAAACGCCTGGAACCTGTAGCTCAATCAAATGTTCTGCCACGAGCTGATTGGCCAGCAACATGAACTCCGTCACGATCGATCGGGCGGGCAGGTAGGAAGATACCACCATCGCTCCCAGGGCTCCCTCATCGTCGTACTGAAACTTGGTGGAGAGGAAATTGCTCAGTTCAGGATTGGCCTCCGTTGGGAAGAGCCGCTCGGAAAGGTTCAGGTCAAACGCGCCCCGTTGCAGCCGCTGTTCTCGTACTGTCTGACTCAGCACAAAGAGTCGATCCAGCATATCAAAGGTGGGCTGAAAGTCCTCCAGGTCTTCCAGGGAGGGGAGGGGGTATGCCAGGGGAACTTGGGGATCGGCAACCGCTTCTTCGTGGCGTTGGACGATCGCCTGCACCTGCTGATAGTCCAGCCGATAATCCACCTGAATCACCGTCGGCTGAATTTCGTACTCTACTACCTCGCCATTTTCATCCAGCGTCACCAGCACAGAGACACACAGACGATCGGCATCTTCTACCAGAGAGCAACTGCGGTGTACCTGCTCTGGCAGCATCCGAATCACCGTGTCGCCCAGATAGATCGAAGTACCACGCCGCCGCGCTTCAATGTCCAGGGGAGAATCGGGGGAGACGTAGTAGGACACATCGGCAATGTGAATGCCAACGCGCCAGTGACCAGACTTGGTTTTCTCTAAGGTCAACGCATCATCAATGGCGGGGCCAGTGGCCGTGGCAGGTCCATCGATCGTCACAGTCAGCAGTTTCCGCAGATCGAGCCGTCCCTTGAGATCGGCCTTACGCAACTTAACGGGCAGCTTCTTAGCCGCAGCCAGCACTTCTTCAGGGAAGTCTCGCGGTAAATCATGCTTGCAGCAAACAATGTCAAACTCAGAAGCTGCTTCGGCATCGCTGCCCAAAATCTGCGCCACCCGCCCCAGAGGAGGATACTGTCCCAGGGGGTAGCGCAAAATTTCAACGTGAACCAGCTGATCCACCGCATCGGGCAAACTCGCGCCGTTTGGCTTCAGATCCACCTCAAATAGGAGGCGATCGTCTAAGGGCATCGCTCGGTAGCTCCCTTCCTCCGCTTGCTTCACCCGTGCCAACACTGAGGAATTCGCCCGATCTAAAATCAGCCGTACTTCCCCTTCGGGGCTACGCCGCCGTGTTCCTTCCTTCGTGACCCGTACCAACACGCGATCGCCATTCCACGCTGTATTCAGGTGACTTTCGCGGATGTAGATATCCTCCGAACCTTCAATGTCTTGAATCGCAAAGCAAAACCCCTTACTGGAGCATCGCAGCTTTCCTTCCACCACATCATCTTCGTGTACGCGCCGATATTTGCCTCGTTCTTTGGCCAGAACGCCAACCCGTTCCAGGGCATCCAGGACAATCTGCAACTTACGTAGTCCAGCCTCATCGGTACAACTCAGCTTTTTTTCTAACGCCTTAGGCGCAACCAGTTTATCGTCTGTGAAATTTGCTAATAATTCAGCGATCGAAAAGTCCATGTAGCGATCAATCCTCAAATGGGTTGGCGTAATGCTCCGACTCTGTACCTGACGCTGTAAAAGACTGTCAACCATTCGGAACCAGCCCAATCAGCCCTTCACTCCGTCAGCTTGTAAAGTCTACATCTAGCGAAACCAGCAGCTTTACCTGCTTCGACAGTGCCGGAACAAGTGTTTCTCAGTGGAAATCCCCGAAGACGCTCTCTTTTCGCAATTGCCTGTACGGAATAGACTCAGCTTGGAAGACTTAGCTCGAAGGACTAAGCTCGAAGCGGGCAGACTATTCCCCCAGACAACCAGGCAGTCAGAGATTATGACAAGAACACCGAGTTAGCGAACGATGTCTGAAGGGGATGCAAAAACCACCTAAGTTTCTGCACTCCAATTATTTTAGTTAATAATTTCCCCGTGCAAACATCTATTCAGGAGGTTTTTAAAAAAAGACCCGATCGGGGGAAGACGGTACTTTCTTACCGCTGACCCGTCACGATATACGCTACCCGCTTACCGATGTTAGTGGAATGATCCGCCATGCGTTCAATATGGCGAATGACCAGAACCAGCAGCACATAAGGCTCGATCGACCCCTGAACATCGGTTTGGCGAGCCAGCAAGTTGTAGAGCGATTCATAGTCTGAATCCACGGCATCATCCTTCAGCTTAATCTCCAGCCCGGACTCGGCATCCATGTCTGAAAGTGAAGCCAGACCCATTGCCAGCATTGCTCGACAGCGATCGAACATGATCTGGATTCTGTCCATGCAGGGATTGACGGGATAGGGAAACAGCTTCACGGCAATTTCAGCCAAATCCTCGGCGTAGTCTCCGATTCGCTCTAAATCCCGAATCATTTGCATGATGGCACTGAGCAACCGTAAATCCTGAGTCACCGGGGTTTGTAGAGTAATTAGCCTAACGCAATCTAGTTCAATTTGCCGATAAAGCTGATCGATCTGCTTATCCTGAGGGCGAATGAGTTCGGCAGCTTCTAAATCTTGCTCAAACAGAGCTTTGCGGGCTAACCAGCAAGAGTTCTCAACCAGGCCCCCATCCGTAAAACATCTCGCTGAACGCGCCTCAGTTGTCGTTCAAACTGAATCCGAATCGGTTTAGAGCTTTCCAATGATAGTTTTCCTATAAGTCAAAATCAGACCGTTCAGCCTGAAAATCCACGAAAAAAGTAAGACAATTTATTTTTCCTTCTGTTACATGATGTGACAAAAGATTCCAGAAGGGAGTAATTTAACCGACATTAATGAACGTTGGTGTGTGTCTGCTTCATGAGGGAACCTGTCCAAATTCTACTCAAAAGAAGATGGGTTGGATTCCTCAAGCACCGATCGTCCGTTGGCTATCCGGCAGCGATCGTGGGCCACATCACTTACAAATCATCATGATGACAATAGGAGTTTTCCAGCGATGCTTTTAGCCACGGCTTTATCGAATACGCAAATCTATGTCGCACTTGTCATTGCTCTGATTCCGGCAGTGCTGGCCTTCCGGCTGTCCACTGAGCTATACAAGTAGGACTCAAACTTCTTGTTGATCATGAATCTGGGGCTGTGTACCAGAGGCTAGGTGTCTAAGCAACCCTGTTTAGCGCAATGCCTGGGATCATGGGAAATTTTCCTGATTCTGCACCCGCAGCCCTGGATTTTTTATTGGAGGTTGGATTGATCGGTGGCAGAGGAACCTAGAGATTTTGAGATTTTTCCTGGGGTCTTGTCAGGTTTGAGTAAAGGGTCTATCCTTGGGCTGTTTCTTCTTCTCTACCGCTGAAGTAAACTCCTTAGCATAAAATGTCTTCAAAGGATGAGCTAATCAACTCATTTGGCGAATTGTTTGCTGGGATCGGGTATGCTTCAGGTAACGTCTAACGTTCGTGGTTCCTGTCTGGCCTCAGTTTCACCCTTACATCAGCATCGGGTTTTGATTGATATGAACGCGCTTCAACCCTCTCATCCTCCCACCCCTCCCCCTCGTCAGGCGGCCACCCCCATGAGTCGATCGCCTCAGCGTGTTCCCCGACGCTCTGCCGCTCAAACGCACCGCACAACTCATCGACCGGTTCACCGCACGGCTCATCGTACCGTTCATCAAACGATCGCCCTGGAACTGTCCGCTCGACTGGGGGTGAATCTGCTCCTGGGAATTATTGCAGTTTCTGCCCTGGCGCGGTTGCTGCCCTACAACCTGACTCAGCAAGCGCAGTTAGAGCAATTACAGGCAGAAGTTGCTGAAGTGGAAACGCGCGTCAATCATCTCCGGGCAGAGTTCAATCGCAACTTTGATCCGCAGCAGGCCATGAGCGTCATGCAAGAACAAAGTGCCCGAATGCATCCCAATCAACGTCAGGTGATCTGGATCGCTCCTTCCAGTACGATCGCGGAGGAACCTGTGGAGGAAGAAGTGCGGCAGAATCGACGGCAAACCTGGACTGCCTGGGATTAGATGGCTGGGCAATTGGGATTGTGAAATAACCTGTTCGCATTTCTGCTGCTTTGACTGGGCGGGCAAGATGCCCACCCCACAAGAATTTTGGGTGATTGAATTTGCTTTCTTAGTAGCGGATGCGGGGATCGACGTAGGCGTTGAGGATGTCGATCAGGATGCTGGCGACGGCTACAATCACCGATAGGAAGACCATGATTCCCTGAACAACGGGGTAATCTCGCTGGGAGATCGCCTGGTAAAGACGGTTCGCCAGTCCGGGCCAGGAGAAGGTGACTTCGGTGAGGATGGCTCCGCCGAGCAGGGCTGCAAAGGTGAGTCCTAAAACCGTAATCACAGGAATTAAGGCATTTTTGAGGGCGTGGGCGAGAACAATTCGCCGTTCGGGAATGCCCCTGGCTCTGGCGGCTTCGACGTAATCTGCCTTGAGGGTTTGCTTCAGGTTGACCCGCACCATGCGCTCAAACACGCCACTAATTAACAATCCTAAGGTCAGGCTGGGCAGGGTGAGGTAGTAGAGGGTGGCAAAGAATTGGGATAAATTAGCGTGAAGCAGGCTATCCAGGAGATACAACCCGGTTGGGCCATTGGGACGAGGCAGGGTAATGGGGAACCGTCCTGAGATGGGAAACCAGCGCAGTTGGACGGCAAAGATTAGCTGCAAGATCATGCCAAACCAGTACATCGGCACAGCATAGGTGATGATGCCAAACAGCCGTCCGCCGACATCAAAGCCTGTATTGGGTTTGGAAGCTGAGAGAACCCCTACACCTACGCCCACTACTACAGCCACAATCATGCTAAACAGCGTTAGCTCCACGGTGGCCGGGAAAAAGTTTTGAATAATTTGCCAGACGGTTTGTCCCTGAGTGGCGATCGAGGTTCCCAGGTCAAAGTGCAGCAAATCCCCCATATAGCGAAGGTACTGCACACCCAAAGGTGCATCTAACCCTAATCGTTCTCGCAGGGCTTGTTTGGCGGCTTCTGGCGCGCGGGTCCTAACAAAGCATCGATCGGATCTCCAGGGGTAATTCGCAGCAGCAGAAAGATGATCGAGGTGATCGTCCAGATCATCAAGGGAGCCAGGAGCAGTCGGGAGAGGACGTAGTAGCGGAGGGCGGAGGATCGGGACATGGGGGAGTGAGGAGTGAGGAGTGAGGAGTGGGGAATGAGGAGTGGGGAGTGGGGAGTGTGCTTATGGTGGGGGGCGATCGAACAGGAGTAGGTTATTAGTGAGGGCGAGGATGTTTTAAGAGTCCTGCTGTGGGTGGCAAAGCTTTAGATCCCCCCAAATCCCCCTTAATAAGAGGGACTTTGAGTTCGGGTATCCAACAGTCCAATTCCGAGAGGGGAACCCACCCCTAGCCCCTACCGAAAGGGGCATTCACCCCCGGACTTTCCCAAAAGGTAGAACCCACCCCCAGCCCCTCCCAAGAGGGGAGTAATAGAAGTATCTCCTTTTGAGCTGAGCAAGGGGTTCCCAGTATTTCCCCTGAGCTGAGCAAGGGGTTCCCAGTATTTCCCCTCCTGGGAGGGGTAGGGGTGGGTTACTCCTATTTCTGAATCTGCCAGAACAATACCTGCTGGGTTGGTTGTACTTCTACCCCTTCAACGCCCGATCGCGCAAAGACGTAATCTTTGTTTTGCCAGAGGGGAACGTAGGGGGCATCTTCAGCAGCTAGTTCCTGGAGTTCAATAATCAGGTTATCGCGGTTGGTTTCATCGGTTTCCAGACGCTGTTCTGCCACCAACTCCTTGACCCGATCGCGGTAGTAGAAGGAGCCACCTTCCTGGGTTTGACCGGACTCACATCCTGTGGTTTCTGAACCTTCATCGCAGGCGAGGAAAGGATAAACAAAGGTGTCTTCATCGTAGAAGTCGGGATACCAGTCGAGCAGGACGGAGGGATAGACACCATCGCCTAAATTCCCGAAAAGGGTGGCCGATTCAGCGGTTTGGATGTCTACATTGACAATGCCGGGAAGTTGCTGTTCGATCGAGGCTTTGAGGGTGGAGGCGACCAGTCCGCGGACAGTGGAGGTGGAGGAGTGCCAGATTTCCAGCGTCAGGGGATTGGCCTCGGAAAAACCTGCTTCAGCTAACAGTTCCCCGGCTTTTTCGGTGTTGCCGTCGCCAAATTCTTCCTGAAACACGGGCTTATAGACCGGAAAGGTATTGGGCAGCAGGCTGTAGAGGGGTTCAGCTTGTCCCTGAAACACGCGATCGAGGAGCAGGTTGCGATTGACTAAAGCCGCGATCGCCTGACGGACACGGACATCATCGAACGGTTCGCTCCTCTGGTTCAGCACCAGATAATTCACGGTGTTAGTTCCAGCTTCAATCACCTGCCAGTCATTGTCCTGCGCTCCATCCACTAGCGTCCGGATTTGATCGGGATCAAGGGTTTGATAGGCAATATCCAATCCGCCGGTTCGGAAGGTGTTAAACAGGTTAGCTGGGCTACTGATGATTTGAATGTCTACGCCTTCGTTGGCGGGTGCATCTCCCCAATAGTCTTCGTTAACATCCAGGCTGATGGAGTCGGTACCGAAGGATGCCAGCTTGTAGGGGCCTGTCCCCACAAAGGTATTGGGACTAAAGGAACCTTCACCGATTTCGTAAGCTGCTGGAGAAACAGGCGTGACCCCCCAAAAGGCCAGAATCGAGGTAAATGCCGCAAACGGTTGTTGCAGGGTGATGGTGAGTTCGTATTCCCCGGTGGCTTCCACCGACTCAATTTGATCGGACAGCAGGAAGGAAGGCCGCCCGCCATTTTCCATAAATCGCTGGATGGAGAAGGCCATGGCTTCTGCGTTGAACGGAGTGCCGTCATGGAAGGTGACTCCCTCTCGCAGGGGAATGGTGTAGGTCAAACCATCATCGCTGATCTCTGGCATGGCAGTGGCAAGCTGCGGTTCCAGTTCAGCGGTTCCGGGTGTGTAGGTATACAGCCGATCGCCCATGTTGTAGAGTAAAATGCCAGGAAAGATCTCGTAGGCATCCGCAGGGTCAAGGGTTTCCGCTCTGAGGGTGGTGCCAATGGAAACGCGATTACTATCTGCGACCGCACTGTTAGTTGTGACGGGAGATGTGGATTGTGAGTTGCCCCCACAGCCCACCGTTAGGGCAAAACATAGGCTAAATAAACTCAAAAATTTTAATAACGATCGCCAGGGTTGGGCGATCGGCAGCAGTTTGCGAGAAAGAACGTACCCATTGTTCATGTGACGTACCACCTGAAAGCGTTAAATGATAGAGTTTGATCCCCAACAGTGAATGATGCGGTTAGTGTGATTCATAACTCCACACTTTATACACTGCTAGACACAATAACTCAATCAGTACGTCGTTTCGATTGAAAAAGAAGGGTACAGTTTAGTGCCACCCTTCACTCTGAGAATGAAATCCAAGGAATCTCCTCGGTAGTTCCATCTTCAACAAAGAAGCAACCTGCGTCAAAAGACAGCCTGTCAAATCAGATTTTTCTGTTACTTTTCGCAACAATTGCGGCGTAGTGGCACTACTTTCTGGGTTATACCAGTTTTTTGCTCTCCTTAGTCTTTATTCTTGAAAATGTGCTTTAACACCCACTGCATTAGACCAGGAAAAAAGGAATGGGTTGTGGCAGAGAGTTTCGCGGAACCCACCAGCACTTCATCCTCCTGGTTTTTCACCGCTCTCCAGATGGATCGGGCCACATCATCAGGTTCTTCGATCGTCGGAACGGCTAGAATCTGCTTCACCTGCTGGCGGCGATCGTGGACATCCTGTTCATTTATCCCTCGAAAAATGGCTCGTTCCAGGAAGCTGCTTTTGATCAAGTTTGGATAAACACCGCAAACATGAATTCCTTTGGGTTCCAGTTCCGTCCGGAGGGCTTCAGTGAGTCCAGTTACAGCAAACTTACTGGTAGTGTAAGGCGTTAAATAGGGAATGGCAACCTTACCGCCGATCGAACCGACATTGACAATCGTGCCCCTGCCTCGCGTCACCCAATGGGGGATTAAAGCGTGAATGGTGTGAATATAACCCCAAAGATTCGTATCGATCGCCTGATGCCAATCCTCCAGAGAAAATTGGGCAACTGGCCCAGAGATGTAGATTCCGGCATTGTTAATCAATACGTCGATCGAGCCGTACTGATCCAGAGCCGATTCCACCAGATGATTCACCTGTTCAAACTGTCTGACATCGGTGGGAATGGCCAGAGCAGACCCGCCCAAATCGGTGATTTCCTGACCAACCTGATTCAGGTGATCAGCGTTACGGGCAGCCAATACAATATTGTAGCCTTGACGGGCAAAGAGTAAGGCGGTTGATTTGCCGATGCCTTGAGATGCACCTGTGATCAGTACCGTAGAAGCCATGATTCCAAACCAGAAAAAGTTTCTAGTAGAAGCGAGCGTGAATTGAGCAACCGTAGAGCGGGCATCTTGCCCCGCGCAGGCTGGAAGCCTGCACTACGAAAGATGGGCGTATTGCTGCCGAGATTTACTAGTAGGGTGAGCCTTACCCACCCGTCTTAATTCAGTCTTAATTCAGTGCCAATGGAATGTAAATCTCCGTGGGCGAAAGTCTTCAATGGGAAAAACCTGAACTATTGCCGTCCCGATGGCTGACCCTCTACAGTGGCAATCTCCCCTGCCTCCATGAGCTGTTTAAACCGACGCAAATCATCCCCGATCTGCTGTTCCGGTTCTTCCCCAAAGAGTTTCGCCAGCGTTGCTCCAATTACGCCCGCTGGGGGTTCATATTCCAGTACAACTTTGACTTCCGTTCCACGTCCTACGGGAGCAGGTTGGAATCGCACCACCCCAGAATTCGTTACATCCGCACCTTCTACAGAAGCCCAGGCAATCAACCAATTTTCCTGATCACTAATGATTTCAGCATCCCATTCCACAGTTGTATCAGCCGGAGCCTTCGCAACCCAGTGCGATCGCCGTTCGTCCAGCACCGTAACAGACTGGAGGTGCTTCATGAAGGTAGGCAGATTTTCAAAATTACGCCAGATTTGATATAGCTCCTCCGGCGTTTTATTTAAGATAGTCGTGGACTTTTCCACCTTGATGCTCTGGTTCACCCCAACCGCATCCCCCACCTTTTCCTGCAAACTTTTTTGACTGGAAGCTCCGTGATAGGCCAGACTACCGCCTGCGATCGCCATTAGAGCACCTCTGAGGGAACGTTGCCGCAATCCCATTAACACTAAAGCTCCTCCCCCCAGCAGGGAAGCCCATCGCTCTTGATCGGTTAGCGATTCGTTTTGTTCAGGAGTAATGTTTTTGTTTTTAATTCGTTCTTCCATGATGTATTGTCCTTAATTGTGGTGTGACTGTATTGCCCCGTTAATCATCTAAAATTCTTGTGGGGTGGGCAGCGTTTCGACTGAGCTCAAGCCGAAGTCTTGCCCGCCCAGTCAACAAAGAAAAACATTGCAGGTTATTTAATCCATGATCCTAAACCCTGGTATCTTGAAACAGCGGAGTAGCCAGCCACGCTAAAGCCGCCACACCGATCACAGAACCTGCAATTAGACTATTTTTGGCAACCGGATGGCGATCGAACCAATCCGTCAGGCTGGGAACCACTAAATGATCAAACTCACCCGTGACTTTGTCATGTTCAGGAACTGGCTCATACAGATTATTGGGCGCATCTTCGGACTTCAGTTGCTCCGTCTTTTGGAGGGGAAAACCTGCCAGGAGCAGCAAGGAATCCACCAGTCCCGGAGACAGTCGTTGTGCGACATCTAAAATTCGACCCACATCACCCACAATAAAATCGCGGGTTGGATGTTCTGCGGTGTAAAGGATTGCATCTGCAACTAAACCGGGCTGGTAATAGGGCGGAATACCAGTGGGTTTCACCCCTAACTTGGTGCGACCCTTATCGTAGAACGGCGTATTGATCACCGCTGGTTTAATACTGGTCACGCTAATGGGCCATTTTTCATGGGCTAACTCGACCCGCAGAGATTCCAAAAAACCTTCCATTCCGTGTTTTGCAGCGGAGTAAGCACTTTGAAAGGGTAAAGCCCGTCTACCTTCCATTGAAGAGACATGAATCAATGCCCCCCGCCCTTCCTGCTTCAGGTGAGGAAGTGCTGCCATTGCACCGTAGACCTGCCCCATTAAGCTGACATCGATGACCCGCTTAAATTCCTTTGGAGTCATCTGATCAAACAGAGAAAATACCGTTGCGGCAGAGGCATGCACCCAGGTATCCATCCGTCCATAGGTAGCGATCGTTTTGTCTGCGATCGCCTGCACCTGTTCAAAGTGCGACACATCGGCTGTGATTGCGGTAGCTTCACCACCGGACTGGTGGATTTCTTCGATTAAGCTCTGCAATCCAGATTCACTGCGGGCGGAAACCACCACCTTTGCACCCTGTTGAGCAAAGCGTAGGGCTGTTTCACGACCAATGCCGCTAGAGGCTCCTACAATGATGACAACCTGTTGATCGATCGGTTTAAGTTGCATTTGAGAGGGAGTGGTAATGGAGCTTGAGTCAGGAACTATGTGATTCCGAAAGTATTTTTCTTGATGCAGCAAAAGTAGAGACGCTGAAGCCACATCTCTACCCGTTGTTAGATTGCCTGGTTTCGAGCCAAAAGCACCGAAATTTACAGGATGCTCAGAAATTCCTGGAACAATCCAACATTCACGAGAAGCGTATAAGCTACGATCGCGCCACCAATGCCACCCAGGAAGAAGCCTGTGCCATACTCATTCCATCCCTCCTCGTTACGGAACGCCTGGGGCGGATTGGGAGTTGTAATAGTGGCAACAGGTTGGGGTGGATTACTGACGGCATATAACGAGATCGCAAGGGTTGCAATCAAAATAGTACCGATCGCTGAAAATAAACCTGCTATGGGCCCTACATCGGTGTAACGCAATGGGTTAAAGGTGACGAATGGGCCAACCAACCAGTAACCATGCGCCAGACCAACTTCTAATCCCCGCCGGAGAGGAGACAATCCTTTGCGATAGGCTGGCAGGTTATTGATGAAAGCCTTGGTGAAGCCGGACGCATTGATAGGAGTGGCAAGATTTCCATTCTGCGGATCGCTTGCAGGATTAACCACCTCCTGATTTCGTGGATCGGATGGACGCTCGTTCGATCGCTCAATCTTGTCAACAAAAGTAGCCATAATCGTTTAATTTCGTATGGATCATTTCGATTCAACGTAGTTGGCAACCATGTTATGAAGTTTTTTATCATGAAGCATCTTTCTTAAGCCACACTTTTGTCATCATGGGGATGAAGGGATGACATCAAGAATACATCATTGATTAACATTGACCTGAAATTGTAGCGAATTGATCGTTGAATGTCAGTAGTTACGGTAAAGTGACTTCACTTAATGAACACTTTATTGATTGACACTTATATGTAGTCTTACAACCCTCTTTGTTTTTAACTTTCACTCTATAAATTTTGTCTGTTTGCACGCGATCGATACGGGGATCAATGTGTAGAGTTTTGTAATTTATTTACTAATTGCAAACTAAAATCATACCTCTTGATAGAAGTAGGTCAACTTTTTTTTTGATAAAACTGTACGTATAGCAGCCTTAAATTCTAAAAGCTACGTTGATACAACGTGATAGGAAGCGGTTGCTGTGAGTAGTAATCAGCTAATACGAATTTGTTAGGCGAGTTTGTATAAACCCACCCAATTTGTATGACTTGAAGGAGTTTAAAGATGACTGGACAAATGAGCTGGCTTTCCACGTTTGGTTCGAACGGTAATAAAATACTCCATTTGCGACTTGCACCGAATCAACCCTGGCAACCTTATCTTGCATTTCCTCAGTATTCAGTTCCTGATTATCCAATTCCCAAAGGTTCCAAAGGTTGGGCAACTTATCAAAAGCTGATGAAGGCAGGTTGGGAACTGATTCCCAGTGCTAAAGCACATGAAACTTTGCTGGTTAGTAACCGATAGAAACCTGAAGCGATCAGAGCATCACGGGTTAGCGTGTCATCTCCAGAAACCTCTCTACCAAATGGAGGATTTTACTCAAAACTACGCAAAAATCCTCCTTCATTGAGGTTTCACACCCAGACAAACTTAACTTCTGATAGAGCGCAACTAATGTAACGGTTGTTAAAGTTGTTAACAATCAGCGTTCCGATCGAGTTTAGATGCAACTTAAAGTCTGAAAATTAGAGCGATCGTTTCCTGTAAATCGTCTATATTCTTTGTAGTTCGATTTGCTTTCCCTGGCGTTTTCCTGGAGTTGCTTGACCTAGAACTACTTCCTTGATTCACCGTATCTTTTCTACAGTTTCTTTATTGGATTCTCTATCGGACTGAATCGTATTCTTCATCACCCAATCTAGCATGCCTTCATCATTTCCTCTAGATTCGTTCTGACTAAGTTTGCGCTAATTGGTTTCACTTACCCAACTTATCCCATGTAATTCATCCAATCCACAAGTCCAATCCACAAGGAAATTGAAATGATGAAAGCTACCTCACCCTCATACTCACCTTTTTTAGCTCCATCTGTCAATGGGGTTAGGAATAACATTTGGATTGTAGGAATCCTTTTCTTGTTGTTTGGTGCTGCCGATCGAGCTATCACGATTTACACCGATGGATACGTCTCAGCCTCAGAATTTCTGCAACTCCTGATTCCCTCTCTCTTACTGCTGGGTTGGCTATGCCTCAGGCCTGAGGAAGATTGGGTTAGCGATGGGAATCAACAGTTGCAGATGTATCGAGAAGAAACCCTTTCACCCCAGGATGAAGCTTATCTCTCCACTGCTCAGGCCAGGATGAATGAGCTACAAAAGCAGCATAAAATCAGCCAGCGATACATTCTGCCTTTTCCCTATCTTTGTCAGATCTACCACCTGTTAAACCTGAAGCATTTAGAGAATGTTCATAACTTTAGTCTGGGCAACTTGAGGGTCATTGGGATTAGCGATGTCAAACCCACTGCGATCGGCGGAACCATTCGCTTCCAGACCGTTTTAGATTCTCCAATGAATGTTTTACGCATCTGGCGACAGCCAGTTGTGGATGTTAATCTGATTCTCCACACTCCCTATATGGTTGAGCTGAATGTTCCGGTGTATCAGGGCAAGCGAATCATTGTGATCTTCAACGTTCTCCCGCTGGTTGGAGCCAATCATGAATTCCTGGTTGATATTTACAGTGATTTGGAGTGGCCTAAATTTTTGTTGCAGCCTGTACTCCATTTCGCTGCCTGCCTGACGCTGTTTGAAGACCTGCCCTATTTGCAAAGGTTAGCCAACCGCAATCTGCTTCACTCCTTTAGGTCAAGCCAATCCGCAGGGCATCCATCCATGTGGCTCTTCAAACGGTTTGTTGATCTCTATGGTGCAACCCAGAATGCGATAGAACCAGCAAAACCCAAAGCGATTGAATAGTACTCATCTCCATTAACCAGTCTGCATCGATCAGGTGAACCTCATGCCTCCAATTCCTTCCTCCAACCCTGTACAACAACTCACTCTCAAAGACAGAATTTGGCTCTTCGGAACCTCTGCCTGGATTGTTGGCATTATCGATCGCAGCATTGCTATTTTCTCCAGTGGAAGCCTGACCGCGATTAACATTATTCAGCTTTTACTGGCGATCGTCTTTTTCGGCGGCTGGCTTTATCTCAAACCCCGTTCTTCCTCACGGACACGGCTCAATTCTCCCATGGTCAGAAAGCGAAGCAGACCGGAGCCGAAAAATTCCTTTAGTTTAGAATCCGAGCAGTCTTCAGAGCAGCAGGCAGATGAAGCCGCGAATTCGGAACCTGAAAAGGAGTTATCGCTGTGTGGAACGCCGGATGATTAGTCTGCTGTTAAGGGTTTAATCCTGAGGACGAGGCACCCAAAAACGAGGAGTTCTGGGGGCAGCTAGAACCTGATTCCAGAGCGTGATGTATTTTTCAGTCATTGCTTTTGCAGTGAACTGAGCGATCGCCAACTGGTAGGCTTGCTGACCCAAATGAATTCGGAGTTCACGATCATCCCTGAGGGTTTGCAGGGCTTTTGCCAGACCAGCCACATCGTTTTTTTCGACAAGAAGCCCCGTTTGTTGATCAACCACCGCTTCAGGCATACTTCCTACCCGCGTGGCGATGATGGGGCGAGCAGCCAGCATGGCCTCGACCATCACCAGGGGAAAGCCTTCTGAGCGAGAAGGGATGACGACACCATCAAAATTGGGTAAATAAACTTGAGGCTGATCAACCCAACCCAGGAACTTGATGCGATCGACCACCCCTAACTGCTTGGCCAGTTCCTCCAGAGCTGGGCGCTGATCCCCTTCACCCAAAATCACCGCCAGTACCCCCTCAACCTGAGCCAGAGCCTGGATAAGAACGTCAAACCCTTTCATGGCATCCAAACGCCCAATGCTGCCCACGGTGATGCCTTTGGGAGGAGTAGTAGATGCAGTAACCTGACCCATTTCCAGTGGAGGAACACCGTTCGGGATGGAAATCACGCTATTTCGTCCCAGCGCATAGAAGTCTTCCATCCGTCGCGCACTGGCTTCTCCCACTGCAACATGGGCATCAACCCGCAGGGATAGACACCGAGTTCGCCCCAGGGTGATTGCATCCGTGGTGCGCAGGGGTAACTGATCGACCCGAACAATCCGCACCTGGGGTAAAAGTAGGGCTGCAAACAAGCCGATCGCCCCGGCCCAGGGAGTACAGAGATTGAAGTGAATGATATCAGGATGGAGTTGGTTAAAGGTGAGGAGATGCTGGAGAAAAGAATTAATCCCTCGATCGGGTAATACAACACGATGGGTTTGAGTCCGTCGATCGGCAATGGCATTTACCACTAAAGTTGATACCCCCACAACCGTAATCTGGATTTCCCTGGGTACGGTTGCCACCAAATGACCCAGACTAATTTCTGCACCACCAATTCCGGCTGAATCCGTATAGACGACAACGTGCAGGGGGTGATTTGAGGGATGATTCGAGGGATCAAAGTTCATGGTCGAGCGTACCCAACGGATTGGTAAACGGCTAAATGGGCTTCAACAATGCTGTCCCAGGTGAATTGCTGGCTGAAGTGCAACCCGGCTGAGGCGAGGGTTTGGCGGCGGGCAGAATCAGTTAGTACTTTCAGCAGGGCTGAAGCGAGGGAATCGACCTGGCGAGGGGGAATCCATTGCCCGATCGTGTCATCCAACTGGGGGGCAGGTGGGGTGGATTGGGTGGCGATCGTCGGTAAAGCGTGAGCCAGGAGGGTGAGCAAGGAACCGCTTTTGAGGGTTACGCCATGATTGAAGGGTAAGACTCCCAGATCCGAGGCGGTCAGATGGATTGAAACATCCTTTGCATCCAAATATCCTGTCCTGTGGACGACAGAACTTAAACCCAGTTCCGTAATTCGAGATCCCAGTTGCTTCCAGTATCGAGTCGCCTGTTCTCCGGGTAGAGCCAGGGTTTCCACGCCACCGATCAGGAGTAATCGCGCCTGGGGATGGTGGGAGCAGACCTGTTCAAAAGCAGGGAGCAGCGTTTCTAAACCTTTAACGGGATGGAGGAAGCCAAAAAAGGCAATGATCACGGCATCTTCTGACCATCCCAACTGATGCCGAATCGTTTTTCGCGCCTGGAGTCGATCGCAATTCTGGACTTCTACATTCGCAGCGATCGGAATCCGGTACACCTGGGATTTCAAATGGGGCAGGCGATCGAAAATGGTTTGTTCAATCTCATGGGTGGTGGTAATCAGGGCATGACTTTGGGTCAGCAAAAATCCATCCTCCCGATCCCACCAGCCTCGTTTCTGCCCGAAAACCTTCAGCCATTCCATCCACTGAGGCGGAATCCCTTTGGGTTGCCATTCCCACCAGCCGTATTCATGAACGGTTGTGACGATCGGAGCCTGCCAGCCCGTTTGTCGGAGCAGCAACGGCAGCAGAAACAAAGCCCGATCGAAGCCATAGGTTCCAGCGGCGTGTTGGATGTGTAATAGTGAAGCATGACTTCGGTGAATGGCGCGAACCAGGGGAATCAAATCCCTGAGATGCCAACCGTTCACTGCACCTTGTACAGTGGCATTCTGGTTAGATTGCGCGATCGAATGGGTAGTCAGCACCAGAGAAGGCATACCGCGATTCGCCAACTGTTCCCGCAGATGAGCCGTGTAGTGAGCCACACCGCATTGATTGGGTTGGTAAGAGCCAGCGATAAAGGCGATGGGATTCATGGGGCTATCTCAAATCTAATGTCATTTGCCTGGAGAAATTTTGGACATTTTCCATCTCTAAAAGCTCCAATCCGGCTGCCACAACTTGTTCCGGTTCTATGTCTAAACATTGCAACTCATAGGGACAAGTCAAGGCATAGCAGGGACTACAAAGGGTAGGACGACGCAAAAGTCGGGAAGGACTGTTGCGAGGTTGCCACTGACATTCCATCTCGGTTCCGGCAAACAGAATCACGCTGGGTGTTCCCACCGCATCCGCAATATGCATGGTGGACGTATTATTCGACAGCACTAACCGGGCAGCCGCAACTAATGCCACCAATTCTGGAAGCGTTGTTGCCCCCATCAAATCAATCGCTCGATCGCCTAATTTCTTTAGGATTGACTGCGATCGAGCGCGGTCTTTTTCTACTCCTGTAACCACCACCGGATACTGAGTGATGTTACTCAACTGGCGAACGGCGGTGACAAAGCGATCGGGGTCATAATTCCGTGATGGGCAACTCGTCCAGGGATTGAACAGGAGGAAGGGAAATGGCGCAGGATGGAACCGGGAGGGCGCATGCTGTTGTAGCAGTTGTAGGGCGGATTTTCGACAGTCGGGTGGGATGTCCAGGGTGAGGCGGCGATCGGAGATAGTTAGACCGAGGAATTCCAGGAGGCGGAGGTTGCGATCGACCTGATGGAGGGCATCCGAGGCAGGGGGGACGGCATGGGTCAGGGTTCCCATATCTACTTCCTTCGATTCTGCAATCCGAATCGGAATACCTGCCAGGGCACAGATCAGGGCTGCGGGATGGGGACTCTGGCTGAAGCTAGTGAACAAAATCGCGGCATCAAATGAGCTAGCCTTGAGGGTTTCAATCAGCTTCCAGTCCTGCTCAGGGCTAAAACTCCGCTGTCCAATGTCTTGCCAGAGGACACGCCAGGGCAGAACCTCGTCTATCCAGGGAAGGAGTGGCGCAGCCAGGGCCCCAGCCGGACTTGCCATGAGGGTGATGTGGGCTTCGGGCAGGTTTTCGCGCAGGGTTCGCAGGGCCGGACTGGTCATCAAGACATCGCCGATGTTGTCCAGGCGCAGGAGGAGAAGGCGAGGGTGGGGAGGGGGGAGGAGTGAGGAGTGAGGAGTGAGGAGTGGGGAGTGAGGAGTAGGGAGTGAGGAGTAGGGAGTGGGGAGGGGTAGGGGCGATTTGCGAATCGCCCGTACAGGGGAGGGGTAGGGGCGATTACTCCTGCGGAGTTGCTGTGCGAACGGGAATCGCCCGTACGGTGGGGAGTGGAGGAGGGTTTTGGCGGATTCCAGGACGGTGTTGGGGGAGATGGCTTCGAGGCAGGTGTCCCAGTCATAGGGACATTCCCCGCTGTACCAGCAGCGTTGTTCAGTGAAGTTGTGGACAAGACGATCGGGGCAGTGGGGATCGCCCTGGAGGTTGATGTGGGGGGAGGGTTGGCCATAGCGTTCGTGCCAGGTTGGGCCAAATAGGGTGAGGGTGGGGATGTTGAGGGCGGCTGCGATGTGGGCAATGCCGGTGTCTGGAGCGATGACCAGATTCGCTTCTGCAATCATGGCTGTAAGCATCCGTAGGGTTCCTCGTGGCCAAACAACTGACGATCGCCCGATCGCCGCGGCAATCTGTTCGGCTTCCTCTGGTTCAGTTCCTTCAATCACAACGATCGATCCGCTAAATTCCTGCTGTAGTCCTTGTCCTACGGTGATGAAATGTTGGGTTGACCAGCGTTTAATTGCCATCCCCGTATCGGGACACAGGACAATCACGGGTTGGTAAAGTGCCCCTAGTTTGGAACGAACGATCGCCCGTTCGGATGGTGTGACAGTAATTTGCGGGTTGAGGGATGGAGGAATGGACTCGGAGATTACTGCTTCAGTTCGTAAAATTTGTAAAAATCGATCGCTGACTCGTTCATTAGGTGGAGGCGATCGCCATAGATTGGTGATGACTTGCTGGGCAGAACTGCATTGAATTAAGTCGGCAATTCCGTCGTAATTGGTATCCGACACAATTAAAGTATGGGTTAAAATATTCGATCGATCCAACTGTGCTAAAGTCTCCTCCACTGCCTGCCGTGCCTGACCGCTGGCAGCATACACCACCCGATCGATCAGAGGATCGGACTCCAGCAGTTCTCCCCCTGGCGCAAAGGTCAGAACCGTTAATTCCGCCTGGGGATGCGATCGTTTTAAGGCGTGGATTGCGGGCAGGGCGATCACCAGATCTCCAATGCCGCCCAGTAATTCGATAAATAAAATCTGTCTGATTGCTTCACGGTGTTCCATTCCCGTCCCCTTCTGTTTTGCTGGCAGGCAAGATGCCTGCGCTACGGTTTTTCCCAGCTTCTATTTCCTGGTTTCTTTTGCTGGCAGGCAAGATGCCTGCGCTACGGTTTTTCCTCCTGGTTTTCGTGCGGGGAATTCGCGTTCGTGCTGCGACTCCACAGGAGTAACCGCCCCTATACGCTCAAAACCTGGGGTGCATCAATTTCCCGATCGACGATCGTGGTGGGCAATTCCTGGTGATAGGCTCCCGATGGAATGATGCCACAGCCGCCGTACTGGGCCATGACTCGCAATTGTGCCAAAACATCTTCTCCACAGTGATTCGGGGGAAGTTCTCGCCAAAATTCAAACCCGCCGACGCTGCGGAGCTTTGCCGTGTCATACAGCACACAGCCCGCGATCCAGGCGACCCGATAGGTGCGTCGTGTGGCGGGGGTCAGGTTCAGGTTTTGCTGGACGTGGTAGAGATTAGCCGCATTATGAAGCTGATAGCGTTCCCATTGGGGAGTGCCCGACTGCACAGTTTCCGGCTCCACTGCTCCCTCCCAAAACTCGATCGCCTGCTGGTGGGGACGAATATCCTGGAGAAAACTGAGTCCGATCATAGCAGAGCCGACAAAGCCACAGTTTTCTACCTGCATCGTAGAGAGCAAGCTATCCATGACCCAGGGTTCCAGGATCAAATCATCATCCAGGAACAGCACATAGGGAGCCGTTGCCTGATCGAGCAGGAACTGCCGTTGCTCGCCAATGCCCCGTCGGGGGAGATGGGTTTGGGTGATCACCTCCTGCCCGTGCGATCGCAGCACCCGCAAAGCGGCCTGAACCTCGCCTGCCTCTAAGGAAGCGGGAACGTCAGGACGATCGGACTGATCTGAGATAATCACGCGAAAATTTCGATACCGTTGCAGACCCAGGCTGGTAAGGGTTACTGCCAGGGCAGCAGGACGACAAAAGGTAGGAATCAGGACATCAATTACAGCGGACATAGTGCAGGATTTTGGAGGTTGGATTTTGAGTTTTGGCTGACAGAATCCGTTGGTGCGAGCAGGGAACGGACGGCTTGAATCACGGTATCAGGTTCAACTAAGCGCAGGCAATGATGATGCCCTTCGGGACAGATGCTCTTGTAGCAAAGCCTACAGGGAACCTCATGGAACAGAACGCGATGGGGAATGCTCCAGGGCGTATGCTGTAGATTGGTCAGAGCATAGAGATCGACGACGGGCGTACCGACGGCAGACGCAAGATGGACGGGCGCAGTATTGTTTGATAGCAATAGGGGCGCTTGATGCAGGAGAGCCGCCAACTCACTCAGATTCAGGCGATCGACCAGGGAAAAGGATGTCGCCTGCATTTGGGTACGAATACTTTCCACCAACTCTGTTTCAGATTGAGTGCCCGTAAAAATCACCTGAAGCTGATCCTGCTGAACTAAGTGATGAGCTACCGTTGCAAAGGATTCAGGTGGATAGCGGCGGGAAGCTGCCGTTGCGCCCGGATGAATCACGATCCAGGGTTGTTCTAAATTGACACCGATTTCCCGGAGCAGATCCCGAACTCGCTGGAGGGCGATCGGATCAAGTTTCAGCAACTGGCGATCGTGAGTTGGATCATTTACAACTCCAGATACATCACAGCCAACGCTGGCAACCAGATCCAATTGTCGCTGTACCTCATGGCGGATTTGTTGCGCGGGTTCTGGGTCAGGAATCCAGTGGGTCAGCAGTTGATACGGATTTTCGTGACAGTGAGCCAATCGGAGCGGAATACCTGCCATGTAGCACAAAAAGGCAGAGGGCAAAGGATTCTGGCTGTATACCGTACAGATGATCGCCGCATCAAACTGAGCCTGACGGAGTTGTTCGATCATGGCAAACTCTGGCGCGTTGGTGATCCGGGGGGAGGTCGCCTTTAACCAGGGCGCATCATAGACGATCAGATCATCCAGGGATAATAGCGGAGCGGCAACGGCTCCAGCGGATGAGGTCATTAGCGTAATGTGGCGATCGGGCTGTTCCAGTTTGAGGGCCAGCATCGCCGGAGCGGTCATGATCACATCACCGATCGTATCCAGCCGAATACAAAGAATTTTCCGGGCAGTCTTCCAGTTGAGCATATTTAACAGTGGAGGGTACGGATTTGGTGAATTAATCGGGTCGTAGAACGATTATCGACGTAGGGCAGGATTTGCACCCTTCCGCCTAATTCTTCAACCAGACTGGCTTCGGGCAATGTTTCTCGCGTGTAATCTCCCCCCTTCACGTAAGTATCCGGACACACAATCCGAATCAAATGATGGGGCGTTCGATCGCCAAAGGGAACCACATGATCAACACAGCTTAAGGCAGATAAGACCGTGAGCCGATCGCTTAAAGGATTGACCGGCGCCATTCCCCTTGAGTTGCCGCACACTTTCATCTGAATTGACTCCAATGATCAACACATCTCCCAAAAGTTTTGCCTGGGTTAAATACGCGACATGACCGGGATGGAGAATATCAAAACACCCATTCGTAAACACAATTCTGCGATCGGCGGCGCGATACTGCTGAACGTAGGTTGCCAGATCGGATTGATCCAGAATCAGCTTACTAGGACTCCGGGCATCAATAATGGACTGGCGCAGTTCCTCTGCTCGGCAGGCGGTCGTTCCAGGTTGTTGCACCACGATCGCCGTTGCGGTACTGGCCAGGGAAGAGGCTGTCGTCGTAGAGGCTCCCGAAGCCAGAGCCAGGGTTAAAGCACTGATGAAGGTATCCCCCGCTCCAGAGGTTTGGTTCTGCGGCGCGGGACGGGCATGGGTGCGAATCGGCGGTTGGCCCGGCTCAAACACGATCGCCCCTTCCACATCTAAGGTCACGGCCACAATGGATGCCCCCGTTAACTGCAACAATCGATCGCCATAGGGGGTGATTTGTTCGGCGCGATCGCGGGGTTGTTTCGGCAGTCCCAGCAGATGAATTGCTTCATCATAGTTGGGTTTCACGGCCGTTGCCCCCACCGGATGATAGATCGATAACTGGCGAGAATCGATGACGAGGGTACGGGGAAACTCGGACTGCAAGGATTTCAGCTTATGGAGCAGCCGAGGGGTAAGAATACCGTAGTTGTAATCTGAAATCACCACTGCATCCGCCTGGGGAAATTGGGTCATCAACCGATCGATCAATTGCTGTTCCAACTCCGGCGAAATCTCCTCCGTGCTGCCCTGATCCAACCGCACCAAGATTTGCGACCCTGCCAGAACCCGCTGCTTGGCTAAGGTCTGACGTTGCTCACTGCTGATCATCCCCGCCGACGATACACCCCGTTGCTCCAGCGCTTGCCGTAACCGCTCACCCTCCCGATCGGCTCCCAGTACGGACAGGAAGACGACTCGGCTGCCCAGACTGGCTAAATTCGTAGCCGTATTCGCAGCCCCTCCTGGCACATCCAACTGTTGGTGAACTGCCACCACTGGAGCCGGGGCTTCTCGACAGAGGCGATCGGTGCTGCCATTGAGGTAGCTATCTAAGATGGCATCGCCAATCACTAATACAGTGAGGGATGTCCAGGAATCAATTCGGTGTAGGAGATCGGAAGTCATAGGAGGTTAGGGAAGTAGGGATTGGGGAACCGGAAGTCGGGCAGGAGAATTGAGAATAATCTGGGCAGCTTCGTGCAGGTTTTTAACACGGTGGTGGGGCAGGCGGGCAGGCGTTAATTCCCATTCCGTTTCATTGCCGTTGTCGATCAGAATCGTGCGGCAACCAGCCGTTCGTCCGGCTTCAACGTCGTTGAGGATATCCCCAATCAGCCAGGACTGCCCCAGATCGATCGTCTGCTCCTGGGCCGCTCGAGCCAGCAGACCGGGTTGGGGTTTGCGACATGAACAATCGATCGCGTAGGACGCAACCGTACCGTCAGGGTGGTGGGGGCAGTAGTAAAAGCCATCTAGCTGAATCCGGTGAGGGGTTAACAACTCCTGCAATCGATGCTCCACCGCAGTCAGGGCCGTTTCAGGGAAATATCCACGAGCAACTCCCGATTGATTCGTAATCACAATCAGTCGGTAATCCTCAGCCTGGAGCAGCTTTAATCCGGCGATCGCCCCTTCACAAAGTTGAATCTGATCTGGATCAACGTTGTAGGGAACGTTCTCGATCAGTGTTCCGTCCTTATCAAGAAATACGGCCTTGCTGTACACTCTTTACTCCTTCATATTCACCGGTGCGGGGGATGTGTGGATTGCCTCTACCCCATGACGGGCGGTTATTCGTGAATTGTCTCTATTTGGTGACTGGGCGGGCAAGATGCCCACCCCACAAGAAGTTCAGTGGATTAGATAACCGGTCAATTATTCTGCTTTGGTGACTGGGCGGGCAAGATGCCCACCCTACAAGAAGTTCAGATGATTCAATTTGCATTCCTATGGCCATGATGTTTCTCGGATTGGAATCACCATTACTTCAGGAATTACTGTTTCAGCTGGTTGCATCAGTACATAACGAACGGTGTCAGCAACGTTTTTCGGATCCTGGAGGACATTGGGATCGATATCTGGAAACCGATCGAGGAGGAACGGGGTTCGCATTCCGCCAGCCACAACGGCGGTTACTTTGACTCCGTGGGGTCTACCTTCAACGTGGAGGCTATGGCTTAATCCCATCAATCCCCACTTACTGGAATGGTAAACAGAGGCATTCGCCCAGGTGCGTTTGGATGCAGTCGAGGAAATGTTGACAATATGTCCACTGCCCTGCTGTTTCATCAGGGGCAAAATCAATTTTGATAGGACAAAGGGAGCGCGTAAGTTGACACTCATCACCTTATCCCAATCGGCGATCGACAATTCCTCGACGGATAGGGTGACATCGGCTCCGGCATTGTTGATCAGGAAATCGATTTTTCCATGCTGATCCACAATCTTTTGAATCGTAGTTTCCACCTGGGCATCGTTGGTAATATCCAGAGGCAGGGCAACCGCTTCCAGACCGCGATCGCATAAATCCCTGGCTACCTGCTCGGCTAGCTCTGCCTGAATATCTGCCACGATCGCCACCACTCCGGCTTCCGCCAGGGTTTCGCAAATCGCAGCACCTAAACCGCGACCACCCCCCGTGACAAGGGCTACTTTCCCAGACAACATTTGCATGGTGTTAACTCCAATGGACATAAAACTACAATGAATTGAGGAATAAACTGAGCATGTAGGAGCTTTGACAACTTATCCGTAGCCTGGTGGTGGGCAGTGCCCACCCTACTCCTGAGTTATTGGGGAGTGGGCATTTTGTTTGCCCAGTTGAACGATGAACGTGATGAACGAGTTACCGCATTAGACACCGGCCTAGATACCGCAGTGGATACGGCATCTGGGGAAAGGGATACATTCTCCAGGGAAGTCGTCTCGTTCAGCGATACATCGGGAACAGGAAACTCACTGCGATCGGAAGGGTGCGTGAACAGGTTTTCTTCCACTAACTCACACAGTAGATGAATCACCAACAACTGCACTTCCTGAATCCGCTGGGTTTCCAGAGCCGGAACCACGATCGCAATATCTGCCTCAGCTCGTAACTCCCCCCCATCCTTACCCAGCAGGGCGATCGTCTTCAGGTTCAACCGTTTGGCCGCCGCAAAAGCATGGATCAAGTTTTGAGACTGACCACTCGTGCTAATGCCCAGCAACACATCCTGGGGTTGAGCAAAGGTGGCAACCTGACGGGCAAACACATCGTCATAGCCAACATCATTGGCCCAGGCGGTGAGAAAGGCGGAATCGGCCGTCAGGGCCAGGGCCGGTAAACCGGCGCGATGGGGACAGCAAAATCGTCCCACCAGCTCGGCGGCAAAGTGTTGAGCATCGGCTGCACTGCCCCCATTGCCACAGATCAGTAGCTTGCCTCCCCGTGAGAAGCAGGTACTCATGGTCTGGGCGGCGGCCTGAATCGTGGGACGAAGTAGCCGATGGGAACGCTGAACCGTTGTAATCATCTCCTCAAAGCCGCGATCGAGAATGGCTAATTGATTCGCTTCACCGCCTGGAATTGCTGCGCTGCCCAACAGGATATCCTCGTACAGAGCTGCCACCGCACTGGTGACTTTCTGCCAGGTGAAATGATCCTGACACCGCCGCATCGCCTGGCGGCCAAACAAGCTTCTCAACTGAGGCTGCTCATACAAATGCAGCAAGCGATCGGCTAATCCTTCTGGGGCATTGGGCGGAATTAAATAACCCGTTTCGCTATCCTTCACCGTAAATTGAATCCCACCCACCTCTGAACCAATGACGGGTGTACCACAGGCCATCGCCTCGATCGGAGTAATGCCAAATGGTTCGTACCAGGGGGTTGTGACAAACACATCCGCTGCACTGTAGTAATACTTCAACACCTCCCGCCCTTTCCGTCCCACAAACGTCACCCGTGAAGCCACTCCCAACTCCTGAGCGATCGCACTCAACCGTCCAATCTCAGGGGTTAGCCTGGGATCAGAGGATTCCGATTCGCCTCCAACAATGAGCAAGCGAGCAGGAATGGTCTGGCGTTCCAACAAGTGGGAAAAGCCACGAATCACGTTGTCTACTCCCTTGCGGGGCACCATGCGTCCCAGTTGCAGCACCAGGTACTCATCGGGGGAGAGCCCCAGCGTCAATCGGGCATGGATTTTGTTGATTGCCCAAAATTCCGTGGCATCAAAGCCGCAGGGAATGATACTGATTCGATCGGGGTTTGCCCCGTACAGCCGCAGTAAATCTTCCCGGTCTTGGGGGCATTCTGCAATGATATGATCCGCCTCCCGCACAATCCGATCTTCAATGGCAAACCGTTCATCTGGAAACTGATCCGCCTCTCCCTGATGCAGCCGACGGACTCTACCCAACGCATGAAAAGTCACGACAAACGGAATGCCGATCGCCCGCTTAATATCTGCCGCAACTAACGCCGACATCCAGAAGTTGGCATGGATCAGGTCATAGGATTGATCTCGACACCAATCTAAAATGAACGCTGTGAATTCTCCCATGTAGGGCAGCAGTTGTTCCTTGGGTAAGCACTGACAGGAACCGGCTGGCACATGGATCACCCGTACCCCCTGTTGCCAGTTGACAACCTCTGGTAAATGTTCACTATCCCGACGTGTAAAGACATCCACCTGATAGCCGATCGCCGCCAGATGCTTGGCTAACTGACCGACATAGACATTTTGTCCGCCACTATCAACACCGCCAAAGATGCCCAGAGGAGTGGCGTGTTCGCTAATTAGGGCAATTCGTTTAGACATGATTGAGAATACTGGGTGAAGAATAAAGGGATTAAATGTTTCAGGGTAATCATCATGGAGCAGTAATTAATTGGCGACTCATTGCCTGATCGAATGCTTGATTCCAGTCATCTACAAATCGCTGAATACCAAACCGCGATCGAGCCTGTTCTCTGGCGTTTTGCCCCAGACGTTGAGCCTGCTGAGAATCCTGTAACAGCTCCTGCATTCGTTCCACTAAGCTATCTAAATTCGTGTCAATGTAGCCAGATATACCGTTCTCAATCACGGTTGTTAGTTCGGTGGTTGCCAATCCTACAATCGGTAAGCCCACCATCATTGCCTCACACACCGCCAATCCTAAACTGGTGTAGCGCACCGGATGAAAAAAGAAGCGATAGCGAGATTGAAAAGCAGGTAAATCGGCATGGGGGACTTCACCCAGCCCACCCAGGGATTCTGCACCCATACCCACCAGATCTAAGGGAACCTGGCGCTGTACCTGTTGAAAGATGTCTGAACCCAATCGTCTACCCCGCGATCGAATCCCATTGGCGATCACAATACCCCGTGCCAGAGTCCCTGTATAGCGAACGGAATCAGGAACAATCACCCCATGCTCAATCACACAGGTTGGTGATGCGCCACTGTCCCACATCAACCGATTGAAATGCGTCACATGAACGAGTAAAACGTCTGGATCATCTACAATATGCCTTGTGTCCGTTGGATGCTCCCGGGGTGGATCATGCTCCAGGTAAAGACGCGGTAACTGTCGCTGGGATTCCGACAAAATTTCGTACTGATCCTGCAAATAATTGCGGCGAGACTGAAACAACACACAGTCGAAGGATTGCTTGCACACCTCATCCGCTGGGATTTCATGCACATTTTCTCCCCAGGGAAATCCCTTTAACCGGCCGCCGTACCCTTCTGGTTTACCCGGTTTGACGGGTAAATAGAACTGATGGGGGGACTGGGTCAAATAATATAGATAACTTCCATGCACGTGCCAGGTCAAAATTCGCAATGGCATAAATTACTGAATGGCTAAGGTTTAAGTCCTTAAGGTTTAAATCGCTAAGGTCGATCGATCGAACAACAGAACTTCCCCCGATCGCTGAGGGGGTTCAGTCCGCTCTTCGGATAGAGACGGCACAGCAAATCCTAGAGCCTGAAGCAGATAACGTTGATACTCAGCCGCAGAAACAGGTTCGATCGGCGGCTTAACGCAGTGGGTCAGCACTCCTCCGCCAAACTCCTGAGACTGCCCGACCCGAACGGAAATTCCTGCTAAAAAGCAGAGATAGGCCATGGCATAGGGCGATCGGCCAGGAGCTGTGAACAGAATCGCAGCATCAAATTCCCCTCGTTGTAGATTTTCAATCAGGTTGGGATAGGCAAGGGCAGCCATTGAAGCAATCAAAATGTTGGGCACGCGCCAAACCTCCGCTGGTGCATCCCCGGCCAACCATAGGGTAATTTCAGCGTGGGGCAGGGCACAACGCACCAACCTGACCACCGGAGCGATGGACTGACCAGACTCTGGATCGCAGTAGAGAAACAGTCGATGAACGGTTTGCCACACTTCAGGACGCATAAGCAATCTCCTGTTGTAATAAGTCTGTTGCTTCAGCCAGAACCATTGCTGGAGAAGGTGTCAGCGGATTTTCGTTGTCTCCAAGACTGCTCCCCACAACCCGATGAAGCTGGCGATCGAGGGGCCCCCAACGCAAGGGATCGGATTGAGTAAAGATGACCACGCTGGGAACTTGTAAGGCATCAGCTAAATGGGAAACGCCAGTATCATTACAGATCAACAATCGTGCTCGTTTGAGTAAGACTGCGATCGCTCCTAAACCGGTTTTCCCAGCCAGGTCAATGGCGGGAAATTGCATTGCCTGAGCCACTGCCTGGGTCAATTCTTGCTCTGAAAGCGTCCCAGTCAAAACAATCTGTAATCCCTGTTTCGCCAACTGATCTGCTACCGTCGCAAATCGCTGAACTGCCCATCGTCGCCCTACTACACTTGCCCCTGGATGAATGCAAACATAGTTTCCTTCCTGCAAGCCAAAGGCAGAGGCTACCTTTTGAAAGGCTTGCCAGTCCGAGGGTGACAGGGGAAACTCCAACCGATCGCCCTGCAACGGTACACCTAAAAATTCCAGCAGCCGTAGAGGTCGCCACACCTCCGGTTCCTGATCCGGGTAAGGGAAAAAGCTCTTTGGATCAGGACAAGCATGACAGGGCGGGAAAAAGCCTGCGGTGTGTTTTGCTCCCAACAACATTGTAAAACTGTTGATGTGAGTCCCATTACCATGCAGTTGCAGAGCCAGATCGACTTCAGAGGACTGAATTTCTGTGAGAAAAGCGATCGTTCGTTGGGCGCAGAAAGGGACTTCTGGAATGCCGGGACATCCTGGAAAACTCAGCCAACCGTTCAAATAGTGCTGAAATCGCTGAACCAAACCAGCCGTTTGCTGTAAGCCAATCAGCCTGATGTCCGCTTCAGGTAACGCCAGTCGCAAAGCCCGTAATGCCGGAACCAAGCAAAGGAAATCACCCAATCCGGGCAGCGATCGAACTAGGAGAATTCGATGGGGCAAAGAGGTTAGCTGATGGTTGACATCAAGGTGCGTGCGCATTCCTAACTCACTAGATGAATCAAAAACATGAAGCTTGAGCAGTGGCGTTCATGTTGGTATTTTAAACAGTTAAAAATTGCAAATTCACTATGCATTTGCATGAATAAACCAGCAGTAAAAAGTTTCTAATTGGGCAAATGCACAAATTAGTAATACCAGCCACAAAAGCCTGTGCAAAAAGGATGAAATTAACAGTAAAACTTGAACACTTTGAATGAAATTTCATCAAAAAGCCACTTTGTATCATCCTCTACAAAATGGCTCTCAATGATTTAATTTCAGACGAAAAAGTAGGATAGATTCAATTCCTTCACCGATCTATCCAGAAAGTTATTTTTAATTCAGTCACTCGATCAAGCTTGCAGCGATCGCAACAATAGCGAAAGGCGCATTTGAACTGCATCATCAAACTTGCGGGGTTCCAGTCCCGTGAGAGAGGCGATTTTATCCAGACGATAGCTTAACGTATTGCGATGAATTGATAGGCGTTTTGCCGTTGATGAAGGGCAACAATCTTCTGAGAAGAAAGTATTCAAAGTCATCAAAAGCTCTGTCTCATGGTTGAGGGGACTTAACAGATATTTTGCCAGGTCAATTTTGGTTGCCTCATCGGCAATCCCCACAAATGCCGCAATTCCCATATCTCCCAGGCAGTGAATCCGGTTTACACCCTGAAGCCGAGTTCCCAGAGAAAGGGCAATATGAGCATCTTCATAGGAGCGAGCTAACCCCTTTAACCCTGGATGGTAGCGACCAATACCAATGTTAATTGAAGCGTTAGTATCGTTTTGTAATCTTACCAGCAACGCATTGGCTGCCCGTTTAAGTGCTGTCAGATTGGCCCAGGAGGCACTCACCCCTTGAGACTCTTCACAGGTTGCCCAGGGATCTAAGTTCCTACTGTTACTTGCCTTAAGAACTCCAATATTCCCCTGACCTAAATCGACACAAATTGTATCCGAAGGCAGTTGAAAGAAACTAACAATACTACCAATCACCACCTTCGTTCGTCGCTGTTCGATCGCCGCCTTTTGCTGATTTAATTTAATTTGATTGTCTGGCTTTCCTTCAGGAAAAGGAATTCCAGCCATATTATTCTCTTTCTCTAAAACATAATCGGCTGCATCAATTAAAATCACGGCTCTGGGTTGGGACAAATCCATACTCAGTTGAGCTGCCTGTTCCAGGGCGATCGATTCATCGGTAATTCGTCCATGCAACAAATCATAGAGCAAACGGTTTTTGATCTTATGCTGACTGGGAAACTGAATTTGAGTCACGGTCTGGTTGACGACTAATTCAACCAGGGCGTGAGCCAGCCGCGAGGGAATGACTTCGCAGTTGTAGGATTCGCCGACTAAAATTTCTGCTGTTTCAGCCGCATGGCAGAGCGGCACTCTCAAAAACTTTTCCAGTCTCTTTTCCCCGTACTCCCAATGCAGTAAACGCCCAGCAAAAGCAGGATCACTGCTGGTAAGCACAACTCCCCGTTGATCGACAACAAAAACTGGAGCATATAACAATTCAGTGACTTTAGCTGTAACCGCAGCAGCGACCTCTAGAAATCCAGTCGTGATCTCCAACATAAATGCTATTTTTTCAACATTCCTCTGTAAGAACCTGTCCGAAAATTAGTCAGGAGTTAGCGAACAATGTTTTCAGTGAAAGCAGTCTTAACTGAAATTAGGTTGACTGACATTCAGCCGACATTCAGCTAGATCCACTTAATATTCGATATTTATTCAACTACTTGCTAAAACTTTCAGTTGGATCAGTTCAGGACAATCCCACAAGGGTGCAACTAGAATCGGAGCAGTTAGGGCAATTTAATTTCATATACCTTATCAAACTCGTTCAGGCTTGTGCTCTTTCCAGGGAGTTAGATTGTTTGGCGATCGACTTGTTTTATAAGATACGCCCCCGCTTTAACAAACGTTGGCTGCTGAAAATCCATTTGCCAGAGGCGATCGACCGCATGCATGAACCCAGTGGCAAAGAACAGGTCTGATTCCGTTGGGCCTCAATATGGACTACGCCAGAAGGTTCTCGCTGAATTGTGACTTGATCGGCTAAACCAGGCAGCCTTAACGAAATCTGTATCCGTTCAAAATTCAAAAATTCCTGAATCGAGGAAACGAAATCTGCTGCGATCTCAGGCTGCACCATAGGGATAATCCCCCCAGATTGACATTGAGTCTCATTGTAAGAGGGAAAATTCCAACTGCAATTGATCAGGGAAAAAATAAAGCCCGCCGATCGCATTAGAGGGAGGCGATCGGCAGGCTACAGGGATAAGCCAGTACAGAGAATGGGTTTTAGAGAAAGACGACTTACTTGTCCGTCCGGGCGTAGTCATCTTGGTAGCGGATAATGTCGTCTTCGCCCAGATACTCACCGTTTTGGACTTCGATCAACACCAAGGGAATCACGCCAGGATTTTCTAAACGGTGCCTGGTGCAGGCTGGAACGTAGGTGGATTGGTTGCAGAACAGCAGCTTTTCCTCATCGCCGCATTCCACCTTTGCCGTTCCAGAAACCACAATCCAGTGTTCACTCCGATGGTGGTGCATCTGTAAGCTCAAACGGTGTCCTGGTTTGACCTCAATCCGCTTAATTTTGTAACCCTGTCCTTCTTCCAGAATCGTGAACGATCCCCAGGGGCGGAGTTCGGTCGCAGCAACTCCCTTGGCGGCAGCCGGACTGGGAACGGACACAGCTGTAGGTTGAGTTACTTCTTTTGGTTGAGCCACAATTTCTCTCCTTGAGACAAGTACTTAAAGACAACGCACGAAAACAACACTCTGACCAACGCCGTGTTGCCTGCGATGGCTGGTTCGACCAGCGAGTGGATCAGGTACGCAACGCTGTAACAGGAACACAGAAAAGCCCAATATCCAAACAACAAAGATGTCGTAGTACGCTTCACCCCGATCGCAAAATTAGCTATGGCAAAATTAGCTCAGGAATCAGGCTGTTTCAGAATTAGACATCATTGAGAGTCGTTCGCCAAGATAACAGAATTCTTCGGGTGAACGGTAGTCTCCTGTGGGGGAAACCGGCATTTCTACACGGATTCTTCACATGGGAACCGATGGGTTCAAGGCAGATTAATAGTAGGCGTGATTTGTAAATCATCCCTATTGAATCATCACCCCAATTCCGTTATGTACCTGGGCTGCGGTGCTGGGAATCCGATCGAGTAATTGTCCACCCAGATAAAGGGCGGTGGAACTCCCCCCATCCAGATTCAGGGCATGAACGGCTCCCAATTGCTTGGCCAGTTGAGCGGTTTCAGTGAGCGTTGGCCCTCGTCCACCCGCACGATGATGAACCGTCATCAGCATCAGAGTTCCCTGAGATGTGGTGGCGATCACGCTGCGAGAGGCAAATTGCTGGTTAAAGGCTTCACCAAACTGTTCTCCCAGTGCATCCAGGACGATTTGTTGATTGTGAAGCAGCAAGGGGCCTGCCCCTAAAACATGGGGAAACTGATTGAATTCAGACGGAGTAGCAGCCGTTTCCAGCCGGATGGAGCTGCCCGTCGGCAGGGCATTCACCGCAGCAGGATCATCCCGGATCACCAGTAAATAACCGTCTGCTGGGATGGGATAAGCACCATGCCCCGCCCCCTGGGTTCGTTGATGGAGCACGACTTGATCGTTGCGAACCGTAACAATTTGCTCATGGTTCAAAATCGGCGTATAGGTTCTTCCCCACTCCTGCGTGTGGCGATAAATTCCCTTACCGACATAGCCACTATTGAGATGGACGACCGGCAGGTTTGCCCCACGATTCGTCACCAGAGTTTCCTGAAGTGTCAGTCGATCAATGGCGACTTCGCCCTGATCATTCCAGCCGATCGCGCCCCGATTCAAAATGGGGCCAGAAAACCAGCGGGAATTGTAGCGAATCGCACCCAGGGGAAGCTGATTGTTGCGGTTAAAAAAGCCACCATTGATCGCAGCAATGGCATGGTACTGTTGCGCAGTGGTTGCCAGGGGAGCCGTACCCACCACCGTTTCCGCATTGCTGACCATTGGCTTTAAGCGAACCCCCGACTGCCGTGGATCAACCTCCAGCAGCACCACGGGGAAGCGGGCACTCCCCAAACTCACCCACTGCTGCCGCCAGCGGACTCCTGGGGCCCATAAAATATTGCGCTCCACCAACGAGTCCGGACGCAGATCGATCAGCAGGCGATGAGGGTTGGCAACTGACCAGACGCGCGGTCGGATATCTTGAGACACCTTGAGGCGGAGAACGGTCTGGTTGCCCTTCGGAGCCAGAATGAGGGACTGAAGCTGGCGGGTCGTGCGCGTTCTGAAAGCCTGGGATAACTCAGGGCTGATCTGAGCATCCAGCGTAACCATCAGTTCTCCTGCCTGTTCGCTCACCTGCCAGGGAGCCGTCTGATCCAGCTCCACCACCAGCCGATCGCCCCAGTCAAGCTGCTCTTGGCGAATTCCATTGACTCTGGCGGTAGGGGTTGCGATCGTTAAAGTATTGCCATTGACGGAGACTTGCCACTCGAAGCGTTGAGCCAGTTCCGTGATATCCAGGTAGCGATAATTTCCGGTTTGCCAGGCGGAAAGGGCGATCGGCTGAGATGGAGCATCAGAAAACCAGGCGATCGGCTGACTTGCAGCATTTTCTGTGCTGAGCAAATCAATCCCCATCTTCCAGATCAGCCCAGCATCCACCACGCCAATCTGCCCCGTTTGGAGGCGGCTCCAGGCAACAGGATAGGATTGACCATTTAGAACCACCTGGGAACCTTGCTGGTTTGGGACTGCGGCGGATAGCAAGGGAGCTGTACGGAAAGCCCGACCCAAAGCGGCGACAATCCGAAACAACGGCGGTTGGGCGGTCTGAGCTTGAACGGAATGGGCCAGTCCGGGTTGCCAATTCAGCGATAAACACAGGAGCACCAGCATCAGCAAGTACGGCAACAGAATGCTGGAACGCCGTCTCGCAGGTCTATAGGGAACATAAGGGGTTCTACGATGATAGCGGTGCGAGCGGTGACGATACGATCGAGTCTTAACCACAGTACTCCAGGATACGTCTGAACAAGCCTACAAGCCTGTTTTCCAGCATTCCCCACCCCAACCAAATCAACCGTCAATTGTTCACAAAATGTTGTTATTCTGTTAATTGCGTAATCTCTGGTTAGGATTGCGTAATCAAGAACTTACAGGAATTCCTGGAGTTTTGCCAATCGCCCCTGGCTTGTCCGTTTCAAACCAGTCCTGACAAAATGGTTGCCCTAGCTACCCAAGAAGTGTGAATTTAGCTTCATAATTGTATGGGTATAGAAATAATAAATTTGTAGAATTGATGTGAATCGATGAGCAAAACACGCCAGGAATGGTGTAATCGACTACCGATCGCGCCACTACTCAAGCATTGTCGTAAGGATCATGTCAGCACAAGGGCCATGTCAGCCTGGACGTAGTTTGGAGTAGGAGCAATCAGGCGCACCTCATAGAAGAGGCTGGAGCGATCGTTGAGTCGGTTGGTCAAGATCAGCAAGATCAGGCGGTTTGTCAAGATCAAGGAAAAAGCCTTTACTGCCAAACCCTTGAGGGATTGCCAAGCCCAGTCAGTTTCTATAAAATTCTCACTCTATCCTGCTTCAAGCCATCATCCTTATTCGCTCTTATTTGCTCACCGTTGAAATGCTGCTCTGCAAACTGCCGAGAGCCTTGTGTAGAGGGGTTGAAGCCTGGAATGATAGAGAACCGCTGTTGAGAGGACAAAATGTATTTTTTAATACAACTCGCCCAGTAGGATTTGGAGAGGTTAGGGGCAAAGATGAGAGAAGTGGAGAGGGGAGAGGGGATGAAAGCAGGCGGGTTTGCAAGGGGCAGGTTGAAAGGGACAAAGCTGAAAGAGGCTGTGAGCTAGAGACTGTAAACCAGGGCAAATTTTCCTGAACTGGAATCTTGGGGAATAGAAGCAAATCTTTTTTTGAGTTGAATTTGAGTTGAATTTACTGCATGGGAGTCGTGGAAGCGTGAACCAGAATATGCTGCATCATCGGAATTTGGATCAAGGATACGCTGGGCAACGGTGGTTGGTGGAAGAGCGAGATGCCTGTGGGGTCGGGGTGATTGCCGATCTGCATGGACGGGCCAGCCATGATCTGGTTGCGAAGGCGTTGGCTGCGGCCACCTGTATGGAACATCGGGGCGGTTGCAGTGCCGATCAGGATTCGGGTGATGGGGCAGGGTTGATGACGGCAATTCCCTGGGAGTTGATCGGGGGTTGGTTGACCGAGCAGGGGACGATGCTTCCAGAAACGATGCAGATGGGGGTAGGGATGCTGTTTTTGCCCCAGGCTGAAGCGGATGCCGCAGTTGCCCGTCAAGCAGTGGAGCGGGTGCTGGCAGAGGCAAGCCTGCAAGTTTTGGGCTGGCGATCGGTTCCAGTTAAGCCATCTGTATTAGGACGGCAGGCGAAGGAGAATCAGCCCCAGATCGAGCAGGTGATTGTCCAGTCCTCAGAGCAAGGAGAAGCCCTGGAACGGTTGCTGTACCTGACCCGGAAGCGGATTGAGAAGGCCGTTTTGGCGACGGCTTCCTTTCCTGGACTGCAAGACTTTTATATCTGCTCTTTTTCCAACCGCACAATCGTCTATAAGGGTATGGTGCGATCGGAGGTGTTGGGCACGTTCTACGAAGACTTAACCAATCCGGTTTATACCACTGCCTTTGCGGTGTATCACCGTCGCTTTAGCACCAACACCATGCCGAAGTGGCCCCTGGCCCAGCCGATGCGCTTCCTGGGGCATAACGGTGAGATTAATACGCTGTTGGGCAATATCAACTGGATGGTGGCGCGGGAGGCTGACTTGGAGCATCCCCTGTGGGGTGAGAGCCTGGCGGATTTGAAGCCGATCGTTGACCCTGAGAAAAGTGATTCAGCCAACCTGGACAGTGCGATGGAGTTGCTGGTGCAGTCGGGTCGTCGTCCCCTGGAAGCCATGATGATTATGGTTCCAGAGGCGTACCAGAATCAGCCTGATCTGGTCAATCACCCTGAAATCGTGGACTTTTACGAATACTACAGCGGCATTCAGGAACCCTGGGATGGCCCGGCGCTGCTGGCGTTCAGCGATGGCAAATTGGTAGGGGCAACCCTCGATCGCAATGGACTGCGCCCAGCTCGTTACTGCATTACCCGCGATGGTTTGGTGGTAGTGGGTTCAGAAGCAGGTGTCGTTGACCTGCCAGAAGCCGAAATTATTGAAAAAGGCAGACTGGGTCCGGGGCAGATGATTGCGATCGACCTGGAAAACCATGAAGTACTGAGAAATTGGGAGATTAAACAGCGGGTTGCCAGCGAGCGTCCCTATGGGGAATGGCTGCAAGCCCATCGCCAAAATCTGCCTCCTCAACCCTTCGCTGAGAGCCAGTCGATCGCCCCTGAGGTGTTGCTTCGGCAGCAAACTGCTTTTGGCTACACCACGGAAGATGTGGAGATGATCATTCAGGAGATGGCGGCTCAGGGTAAGGAGCCAACCTTCTGCATGGGGGATGATATTCCTCTGGCGGTGCTCTCCACCAAGCCCCGACTGCTGTACGACTACTTCAAGCAACGCTTTGCCCAGGTGACGAATCCGGCGATCGACCCTCTGCGGGAAAGTTTGGTGATGTCGCTGTCGATTCAGCTTGGGGAACGGGGCAATTTGCTGGATGCCAAGCCGGAGTCTGCCCATTTGCTGAAGCTGGACTCCCCTGTACTCAACGATGGAGAGTTGGACTATATCCGCCAGTCGGACTTTGCTACCGCCAGCCTTTCCACCCTATTTAAAATTGCCGATGGTCCCGACGGACTGCAACACGCGATCAACACCCTCTGTCAGCAGGCAACCGCTGCCGTGCGGGAAGGCAAGAAGATTTTGATCCTGAGCGATCGCCTACGGCGGGTCGAAGACCATCGGTTAAGCCAAACGGGTGAACCAAATGAACTGAGCCAGGAGTACAGCTACATTCCCCCCTTAGTCGCGGTAGGAGCAGTTCACCATCACCTGATTCGTCAGGGCTTGCGGATGCAGGCTTCCCTGGTGGTGGATACGGCTCAATGCTGGAGTACGCATCACTTTGCCTGTTTGCTGGGCTATGGAGCCAGTGCGATTTGTCCCTACTTAGTTTGGGAAACGGTGCGCCACTGGTGGGGCGATACCAAGACTCAGAAGCTGATGGAAACGGGCAGAATTACTAGGAATAGCCTGGAGGGAGCGCAGTACAACTACCGCAAGGCAGTAGAAGCCGGTTTGCTGAAGATTCTCTCCAAGATGGGCATTTCCCTACTGTCCAGCTATCAGGGGGCGCAAATCTTTGAGGCGATCGGCATTGGTTCGGATCTGCTGCATCTGGCCTTTCAGGGAACCGCTTCTCGGTTAGGGGGGTTGACCGTAGCGGAGTTGGCCCAGGAAATTGTTTCGACTCACCAGCGGGCATTCCCAGAGTTGACCACCAAAAAACTGGAGAACTTTGGCTTCTTTAACTACAAGCCAGGGGGCGAGTACCACATGAACAGCCCCGAAATGGCGAAGTACTTGCACAAAGCCGTTTCCAACAAGAGCTACGACCACTACGAACTGTATCAGCAATATCTGCAACAGCGTCCGCTGACTGCCCTGCGGGACTTGCTGGATCTCAACAGCGATCGCCCCTCCATCCCAATTGAGGAAGTGGAACCCGTTGAGGAGATCATGACGCGGTTCTGTACGGGGGGCATGTCCCTGGGGGCCTGTCCCGTGAGGCCCATGAGACCCTGGCGATTGCCATGAACCGGATTGGCGGTAAGTCCAACTCTGGGGAAGGCGGCGAAGATCCGGTGCGCTTCCGGGTGCTGGAGGATGTGGATGAAGCCGGAAATTCTCCCACCCTGGCTCACCTGAAGGGACTGAGGAATGGAGATACGGCCAGCTCTGCGATTAAGCAAATTGCCTCTGGGCGGTTTGGCGTGACTCCAGAGTACCTGATGAACGCCAAGCAGCTTGAAATTAAGATTGCTCAGGGGGCGAAACCCGGTGAAGGGGGACAGTTGCCCGGTAAGAAGGTCAGTCCCTACATTGCCATGCTGCGGCGATCGAAGCCTGGGGTGACGCTGATTTCCCCTCCTCCCCACCACGACATTTACTCGATCGAAGATTTGGCGCAGCTCATTTTTGATTTGCACCAGATCAATCCAGTCGCTAAGGTGTCAGTGAAGCTGGTGTCGGAAGTGGGCATCGGAACAGTGGCAGCAGGGGTTGCCAAGGCCAATGCTGATATTATCCAGATTTCGGGGCACGATGGCGGGACGGGGGCTTCTCCCCTCAGCTCGATTAAACACGCGGGTGTGCCCTGGGAATTGGGGCTGACCGAAGTGCATCGGGTGTTGATGCAGAATGAGTTGCGCGATCGGGTGATTCTGCGGGCCGATGGTGGTTTGAAAACGGGCTGGGATATTGTGATGGCGGCTCTGATGGGCGCAGAGGAGTTCGGCTTTGGCTCGATCGCCATGATTGCGGAAGGCTGCATTATGGCGCGGATTTGCCACACCAACAACTGCCCGGTCGGGGTGGCGACGCAGCAGGAAAAACTGCGGCAACGTTTTACCGGAACTCCGGAACACGTGGTCAACTTCTTCTACTTCATTGCGGAAGAGGTGCGCTCCCTTTTGGCGCGTCTGGGTTATAAGTCGCTGAATCAGGTCATTGGGCGATCGGATCTGCTGAAACCGCGGGAAGGTGTGCAGTTCACCAAGACTCAATCCCTGAATTTGGATTGTCTGATCAACCTGCCCGATACCCGTACCGATCGCGGTTGGCTTGACCATGAGGCGGTTCATAGTAATGGAGCCGTGCTGGATGACGAGATTCTGGCGGATGCGGAAATTCAGACCGCAATTCAGCAGCAGGGCACGCTCAGCAAAACCTATCGGCTGGTCAACACCGATCGCTCTGTGGGGGCGCGGGTGTCTGGGGCGATCGCCAAGCAGTACGGCAATACGGGCTTTCAGGGACAAATTACCCTCAACCTGAAGGGATCAGCCGGACAAAGCTTTGGAGCCTTTATTCTGCCAGGAATGATTCTCAACCTGGAAGGCGAGTCCAATGATTATGTCGGTAAGGGAATGCACGGTGGCGAGATTATTATCAAGCCCCTCCCGGAAGCGACCTACGACCCAGCGGAAAACGTGATCATTGGTAATACTTGCCTCTACGGAGCCACGGGCGGCATCCTGTTTGCCAATGGGCAGGCGGGTGAACGGTTTGCCGTACGGAACTCTAAGGGGCAGGCGGTGATTGAAGGAGCCGGGGATCACTGCTGCGAGTACATGACTGGCGGTGTGGTTGTGGTGCTGGGTCGGGCTGGACGCAACGTGGGAGCCGGAATGACGGGCGGTTTAGCCTACTTCCTGGATGAAGACGGCAGCTTCCCCACTAAGGTCAACCCGGAAATTGTCAAAGTCCAACGGGTGGTGACTCCTGCTGGAGAAGCTCAGTTGAAAGACTTGATTCAGACCCACTTCGATCGCACCCAAAGCCAGCGGGCAAAGCAAATTCTGGAGCAGTGGACGGAATACCTACCCAAGTTCTGGCAGGTGGTTCCGCCGTCTGAAGCCGACTCCCCTGAAGCCAATCCGAATGCGGTGGAGGAGAAGGTTTTAAGTCCGGTGCAGTAGGGTGGTAATGGGTAATCGGTAGTGGGTAGTGGGTAGTGGGCGATCAGTGAATCGATCGTCCATTACCCCTCTTTTTTGTCGGGTTCCTCAAAACAAAAGGGACGACCGCCCGATCGCCCCTGTCCATTTATCTAGTTGGCTTGAAGGTCAAAGTAAAGCTCAAACTCCAACCGGAGCAAACAAAACGGTTTCAATGCGCTCCAGAGCCTTATCCAGGTCATCATTAATCACCTGAATATCAAACTCATCTGCCGCATCAACCTCCGCCTGAGCCCGTTTTAGGCGACGAGTGATGGCTTCTTCTGAATCTTGCCCGCGACTGCGAAGGCGATATTCCAGTTCCGGCATGGAGGGAGGCAGGATAAAAATGCGCAGAGCTTCTGGGAACGTGCGCCGAATTTGCCTTGCCCCTTCTAACTCAATTTCCAACACTACCCATCGACCTCGCCGGATTTGTTCTTCCACCGGACGACGCGGAGTTCCATAACAATTGCCTGCAAACTCCGCCCATTCCAACAGTTCGTTGTTCACCACCATGCGATCGAATTCGGCACGAGTCACAAAATAGTAATGCTTCCCATGAACTTCTCCAGGACGGGGGGTGCGAGTGGTCACAGAGGTGGAAAGATAGAGATCGGGATGGCGTTGTAGGAGCGATCGAAGAATCGTTCCCTTCCCTACGCCACTGGGGCCGGTGAGTACAATGAGATTGCCTGTTGCCATGACTTTGGATCGGTTGTGGGTTTACTCAGTTTTTCCTGACTGGGGCTGCGATCGATGAACGATCGCTCAATTGAATCGCTGCTCAGATGTGCCAGTAGTACGAATTGTGATTTAGTATACCTTGCCAAAGGGGAGAGAGTGCATGGATTGAGGGCAGATGCTGTGAGAAGGACGAAGTTAGGTGAATGAAGGCAAGCCCAGGAGAATGGCTTCTCAGTTTTGCCCATTGTGGCTAAATACATTCAGGATAGAAAGTAAGCGACTTGGACAAATCACAGCACGGCAAATTTGAACCTGCCCGCCAACCCTGAATGAGTAGCTTTGAACGGTCAACGCGAAAGAGTCAAATTTGATCACCCTGTACTACACCATCGCACTCTTTTAGTCTCCATGCCCATCCTTAGTAACAACGAATCGATTTGCAACCGTTTCAGGTTGAATTGCCGAAAGGACAACATGACCCGAATCAGTAATGATTACGGCTCTGGTACGCCGCCCATAGGTTGCATCCACTAGCTGCCCACGCTCTCTTGCATCGCCAATGATCCGCTTAATCGGAGCGGACTCCGGGCTGACAATGGCAATGACTCGGTTGGCAGATACGATGTTGCCAAAACCGATATTAACCAGCTTTATATCCATCATGTGATCTAAATCACCCAGCCAGCGGGAGCCAATAACGTCTTATTTTCAATGTTATCGACAAAAATTTTGACCAACAAGCCAATGCAACCCGTAGACTTCACAACTTTCACAGCAGCTTGTTCAGAGTTGCGCTTAGACTGGATTCCGGCACGATTGGAACAGGTTTACCAACTCGATCGCCATTCCATTAGCCTCAGCCTGCGAACGTTGTCCCAGCGTGGTTGGTTAACGATCTCCTGGCATCCCCAGGCTGCCCGGTTTTGTTTGGGAGAGGCTCCCCCGCGCACCCCAGATACCTTTACCTTTAGCCAGCAACTCCGGCATCAGTTGGGGGGATTAGCCCTGGTGGCCATTCAGCCGATCGCTCCCTGGGAAAGGGTTGCTGATCTTCAATTTGCCCGTCGTCCTGGTGATCCGGTGCTGTGGCACTTGTATATCGAAATTATGGGCAAGTACAGCAATGCCATTTTGACGAATCAGAACAACCTGGTTGTCACTGCTGCCCATCAGGTGAGTCACCAACAGTCTAGCGTCCGTACTATTCAAACGGGGCAACCCTACGACCTACCGCCCGCTTTAACGGATCCGAGTCCAACCCTGGAGGAAAGCCAGGAACGCTGGCAAGAGCGAGTTGGACTGGTGCCAGGAGCCTTAAAGCGTAACCTGCTCAAAACCTATCGGGGGCTGAGTTCAGCTCTGGTTCTATCCATGATTCAGGTTGCTGGACTGGAGCCAGAGCAATCGACCGATCATTTGAAGGCAGAGGACTGGGCCAGATTGTTCGATCGCTGGCAGGAATGGCTGCGGGTTCTGGAAGCAGGCCAAGGATTTCAGCCCGGATGGTGGCCGGAGGGGGGCTATACGGTAATGGGTTGGGGCGCAGTGAAACCCGAAGAGTCCGTTCAGCAATTACTCCACCGTTACTATAGCGATCGCCTGAATCAGCAAGTATTTGGGCAACTGCGCCATCAACTCAGTCAAAAGCTCACAAATCTACTCAAAAAGCTGTACGTCAAGGCTAATGATTTTCGCAGTCGATTAACTCAGTCGGATGATGCCGATCGCTACCGGGAACAGGCGGATTTGTTGATGGCCTATCTGCATGAATGGCAGCCAGGGATGAAGCAGATTGAACTGCCGGATTTTGCCACTACAAAACCCGTGACCATTCCCCTGAATCCCGAAAAAAATGCCGTGCAGAATGCCCAGGCCCTTTACAAACGGCATCAGAAGTTAAAACGATCGCGCACCGCCCTGGAGCCATTGCTGGCCGATGTGCAGGCAGAAATTGATTATCTGGAGCAGGTAGAAGTGGCGATCGGGCAGTTGGATGATTACCGTAACGCCGATGACCTGACTGCCCTCACGGAAGTCCGGGATGAACTGATTCAGCAAGGCTATCTGGAAGATCCAGAGCAACGATACCGCAACCCGAATTCTGACCCCACCACTAATTTTCTCAAATACCAGAGTCCCAGCGGCTTTGAAATTTGGATTGGTCGCAACAATCGCCAGAACGATCAGCTCACCTTTCGCCTCGCCACCGACTACGACCTCTGGTTCCACACCCAGGAAATTCCCGGTAGCCACGTCCTGTTGCGCCTCGATCCGGGAGCTGTTGCCGATGAAGCTGATTTGCAGTTTACCGCCGATCTGGCCGCCTACTACAGCCGCGCCCGTCAGAGCGATCAGGCTCCAGTCGTTTACACCCAACCTAAGCTCGTCTACAAACCCAAGGGCGCAAAACCGGGCATGGCCATTTATAAGCAGGAGCAGGTGATGTGGGGACAACCGCAACGGGGCAAAGACTATGTCGTTGGGGATCGGTAACTGGTACTCAGCACGCTCACATTTTCCTCCCCTCCCCACTCCCCTCCCCACTCCCCACTCCCCACTCCCTACTCCCCATTCCCCATGCCCGCACCGACCAACCCTCGCCAACTTGCCCTCAACGCCCTCCGCGCGATTCAACGGGGAGCCTATGCTGATGTTGCCCTCGATCGCGTCTTGCGGCAAACGTCCCTGGAAGCGATCGACAGTCTTCGACCGGAAGGCAATCGGCGGTTGGTAACGGAGTTGGTCTATGGCAGTGTGCGACGGCAGCGGACGCTGGATGCTTTGATCGATCGGCTTGCTAAGAAAAAATCCCATCAACAGCCGCCGGATCTACGGTTAATCCTGCATTTGGGACTGTATCAGCTCCGTTATTTAAATCACATCCCCGCTTCGGCTGCGGTGGATACAACGGTGGAACTGACCAAGCAGAATGGGTTCAAGGGATTAGCAGGCTTTGTGAATGGTGTCTTGCGAAACTATGGGCGGCAGATTGCTTCCAGGGAATCTCCCCTCCAGTGGGATACAACCAGTCGCATCACTCAATTGGCGATCGAACAGAGCTATCCCGATTGGATGGTTGAGCTGTGGGTGGAGCAGTTTGGTTGGGAGGATGCCGAGCAGTTGTGTATGTGGCTGAATCAACCGCCTCAGATTGATTTGCGGATCAATCCACTGAAAACCTCGATCGCGCAGGTGGAACAGGCGATGCAGGCGGCAGGGGTGGAGGTCAAGCGGATTGCAGGTTTGCCGCAGGCATTACGATTAGAGAAAGGGGTTGGGGCGATCGATCGACTGCCAGGATTTACTGAGGGTTGGTGGACAGTGCAGGACAGCAGTGCCCAGTTGGTCAGCCATTTGCTCAATCCGCAACCCGGCGAGGTGGTGATTGATGCTTGTGCCGCTCCGGGCGGTAAAACGACCCATCTGGCCGAGTTAATGCAGGATCAGGGAACGGTGTGGGGCTGCGATCGCTATCCCTCTCGATTAAAAAAGCTGACCGCAAATGCAGAACGGCTCCAGTTGAATTCAATCCAAATCTGCACCGGAGATAGTCGAGATCTACCGCAGTTCAGAAACACTGCCGATCGCGTTCTGGTGGATGCCCCCTGCTCTGGCTTAGGCACGCTTCATCGCCATGCTGATGCCCGTTGGCGACAAACCCCTGAAACGGTGCAGGAACTCGCCCAACTGCAAACCGAGCTATTGAACCAAGCTGCGACCTGGGTTAAACCTGATGGTGTAATGGTCTATGCCACCTGTACCCTTCATCCCGCCGAAAATGAGGCCGTCGTCGATCGATTTTTGACTGACCATTCTGACTGGCAGATCAAACCGATTCCCTCTGACCATCCTGCCGCTCAGTTTATTGGTTCTCCTGTTATTGGTTCGCCTGCGGACGACTCGCCCCCGACGCGCAACTGGATCAAGGTGTTGCCCCATCAGCAGGATATGGATGGCTTTTTTATGGTTTTATTGGAGAAGCGGGCAGATGAATTTCGTAAGCGTTTGTAGCTAGGGTCAGAGCTTGTCTATTAAACAACACAAAACAGCCATACTCCGATCGCTAATGCAGCAGGCGGAAATTCCCAGTTTTCGGGCCTTGAGTCGATCGGCGGAAGTTTCCGAATGGCAGGTGGAACAATTACGACGGGGTAAAGCAGCTCAGATGCGAGTGGAAGCGTTGGCGCGATTGAGTCAAGCTTTGCAGATCTCCCTTGCAGAATTAATTCAGACTTTCGCAGAACTCCCCCCCGAAACCGTCGTTTCCTCCAGTCCGGCAGTCACCGTTTCCGACACGCCATCCAACGCAGAATCTAGCTCAGAATCCAACTTAGAAACCAACTCAGAATCTATCTCAGAATCTAACTCAGACGCACTGCGGCAAGAGTACGATCGCCTTCAGGCTCAACTCGAACGACAGGCAGAGGAACTCCAGCGATCGTTTCAGCAAACTACCCTGCAAATTTTAGAATCCTGGCTGATTCAGTTTCCCAGTCTGGTTTATGCAGCGCAACAGAATCCCCAGTTTCCGGCGAAAAACTTTCTGATCTTTATGCGCCCGATCGAACAACTGATGCAGGCGTGGGGGATTGAATCGATCGCAGCCGTAGGAGCGGAAGTTCCCTACGACCCTCAACTGCATCAACTCATGGCTGGTCATGTCCAGGCAGGCGATCGGGTGCGGGTGCGGTTTACAGGATATCGGCAGGGTGAAACGTTGCTGTATCGGGCCAGGGTAAGTCCAGTCCAGTAGAAGCGGGTGGGAAGTTAGGAATGCGAACTGAATAATCTGGAATTCTTGTGGGATGGGAATCTTGCCCGCCCAGTCAGCAATGTAAAACGCTTTACAGGTTGTTTAATCCATGATCCTTGGCAACCGTAGAGCGGACATCCTGCCCACGCAGACTGGCAACCTGCACTACGAAAGGTGGGTATATTGCTGCCGGGGTCTAACTCGTTCATACTTTGGTATCTTGAATCGGAATAATCGATCAATTGGCTGACTCAGAATAAGGGATTTTATAAGATTCAAAATGCGAATCATTCTGAGAATGAACTATTAAATAATTAGATTACTGATTAGATTACTGATGTGAATTATTCTTTATCTTGACTCGGATGATTTGAGTTGATCGAGCATTACCCAGAACGACACCAATTCTCCAAAGTAAAAGTAGGGTGGGCACCGCCCACCAGCCCTCATTCAGTGCCACTCAACGATCAATAGAACCTTCAATAGAACGTTACATCCTTAGGATAATGGACCAAACAACTTGGGCAACATTTTACCTCGCTGACTGGGCGGGCAAGACTTCGGCTTGAGCTCAGTCGAAACGCTGCCCACCCCACAAGAATTCCAGATTATTCAGTTCGCATTTCTTAGGGAGATTATCTACAACACTAGCAATATTCCTTCCACAGAGAGACGCACGAACCCCAGAGAGTTTGATACCTTCAGGCAAGCTCCTGGTTATCCCACGTCATTAAGTCACCCCGAATTTGCAGCCATGAAAGTCTCCGCATTTTTCCCATTACTGAAAGAAACTTTCTCCGAGTGGATGGAAGATAAAGTTCCCCGCTTGGCCGCAGCTTTATCCTACTTCACCGTCTTTTCCCTCGCGCCATTGCTTGTCATTGCCATTTCGGTTGCGGCAATTTTTTTTGGAGAAGATGCTGCCAGGGGGCAAATTGTTGGACAGATTCAGGGCTTGGTGGGACAGGAGGGGGCTGCCGCCATTGAAACGATGATCACCAATGCCGATCAAGTTGAAGGCGGTGTGTTTGCTACTGTGTTGGGAATCGTTACGCTACTGATTGGTGCATCGGGTGTTTTTGGTCAGTTACAGGATGCCCTGAATACCATTTGGGAGGTTGCCCCCAGACCCGGACGCGGCATTGCCTACTTCATTCGATCGCGCTTTCTCTCCTTTGGGATGGTGCTGGTCATTGCATTTCTACTGCTGGTGTCGTTGGTGATTAGTGCAGTAGTCGCGGGCATCGGAACTTACATGACTGACGTAGCGCCTGGATTATCTGCGCTCTGGGAACTGGCCAACTTTGCCATTTCCTTTGGTGTCATTACCCTGCTGTTTGCCTTGATATACCGGGTGTTACCTGATGTAGAAATTGCCTGGGGAGATGTTTGGATCGGCGCAGCAGTGACGGCCTTTCTGTTTACAGTCGGTCGCACATTAATCGGCATCTACCTGGGCAGTGCAGCGGTTGGTTCAGCCTATGGGGCAGCTGGATCACTGGTGGTGATTTTGGTTTGGGTTTTCTATTCCGCACAAATTTTGCTGTTTGGGGCTGAGTTTACCCAGGTTTATGCTCGTCGGTACGGTTCTCGGATTCGTCCCGCGCCGATCGCAGTGGATCTGAGCGATGAGGGACGGGTGCAACAGGGAATTCCCCGCAACGAGTATGTCAAGGAAGTGGCTGAATCGGAGGCAGGACAGGCACCTGAACCAGATCAAGGGTCTAGCCGTCGTCGGGATGCTGCTCCCCCACCGCAGAATAGGGCTAACCGTCGTCGGGATCCGATCGAACCTGCGTCCCCCAGAACAGGGCAACGTCCCGCTTCCTCTCCAAATCTGGGGGCAGTGATCCTGGGATCGATGGTTGTCATTGTTGAAACCGTTCGCGGCAGGAGTCGCAAAAGCAATCGTCGTCGCGATCGTTAGCAGTGGCATTGGGTCAGACAATGGCACGGGTGAGCATGCGCTCAATGTTTTCCCTCAGCAAATGGCAATCCACGATTAAATTTGCCGTATGGGTATCCTCATTAAAATTCTCTGAACTGCAAAGCTGATAAAAATATTTCAAATACAGAGCGGAGGACAAAGCAAAGTAACAATTGCGGCGGGCAGCCCTGGTTCGACGCAGTTCAAGGACGCTACTACCAGGTTTCATAAATAGCATATTGGTTAGACCAGCGCCATGATTTGAAACCAAGTATTGGGCATTTAAAGCAATCTTGACCTGCTGCTCAAAAGAATAATCTTCAAAGTAAATGGTTTTGAAGCCGTATTCTTCCAGAACGGCTATACATTCTGCTTCGTTAGCAATTTTCCTTTTTTTCGCTCTACCTCGACTAACATAAACCTTGCTGTAACTAAGATCACTGCATTCGTGCTGATAAAAGCTAGTATAAAGGCTTCTCAAGCCTCTGATAATGCTTTCGTTATAGTTTCCAGTGGGTGCTGTATGGGTAGGAATTTTAAAGTCTTTGCAATGAAAAGTTTCATGGACAAATTCGATCGCTTGAATTGAGAAAGGTTTTAGAGAAGACGTTATGAATTCCTGCTTTTGATATGTACCGGGTAGTAATAAAGTTGCATTTTCCAGTTTTTCCTGAATCATAAACAATCTAGGTAGGGCATCAGTCAACCAATGAAAATAGCCCTGGCTCCAGGTATCTGTTACCCAAAAGACTTCACGATCGATCGATCGATGACTGGATAAGAAATTTTTAAACCACAGCTTCAACTTACCTCTGATTCCTTTCCAGGAATCCATAAATCGTGGAGATGGAAATGACTGTGGTAAGATTTCGCTGCCACACACCAGTAAGCCATCTGGATTAACGGTAATATCTTTTAGGTAAAGTAATGTAGTTGCAGGAATGATCCTTTTTAGTTCATGGTCAAATAATTCTAAATCTTGCGGATTTAGATTAATCGGCAGATTCCGAATCGAAGTACTGGTTGGGTACAGTATTTCCTGGTTCAACATGACTGATCCTCCTGTTTTTTCAATCTTCAGTCCATGTTGAAATAATCCGGATTCTAACTCACCTTATCTCTACTGGGCTACTGTGCGATCGACAATCAGGGGGACACTGTTGATGCGAGACCTATGAATTGATCGCAATGAGTCGGATGGAATCGTATTTCATTGCTTTAGATGACAACACCGACTTCAGCAGCAATTTCCAGGCGCGCAGCTTGAAGTTTGGCGGTGAATCTCGCTTTGAGTCATAATGGGCAAAGGATTGCCAGATCTCTGCTTCATTCTCTAGCCATGTATTGGTAAATTGCCTGAAAAAGCCATCGTACTTTGTTTTTGCTACGCTGAAACCGTATTTAGTGAGGATTAAATTCAGGCTAGAGGGGGTAAAGAAGTTAAGATGTCGAGGAATGTCTGACCACGGCCATTCTCCCTGATAACTTTTGAAACCACGGGAATGACAATTGGGCGTTTCAACGATGAAGATACCACCCTGCTTTAAAATACGTTTAGCATTAGAAACCGCAGCATTAATATCGAGACAATGTTCCAAAACATGGGACATCAAAACTACATCAAATTTAGGCTCCAAAACCTCTTCAGGAAGTTCCTCAGCCGTTCCTTGAAAAACCAGCATACCGGATTTCTTAGCCGCATCTCTGGCACACGGATCAGGCTCAACGCCGACTCCAGAAAAACCTTGCTTCATGAACTGCAGTAAGTTCCCGCCGTTGCCGCAACCAATTTCACAGATTGTCAAGCTATCGCCTTCAAGCAGAGATAGGGCATCATCGGGGGTTAAAGGTTCGCCCCGATCGAAACGGTAGGATAGATGTGCTCTTAATCGATCGAAAAATGTTTTTCGCGGTTGAAGTTGACTGGTTGATTGAGAATTGTGAGTGTAGTAGTTTTCCAGTTGATAAAAACCTGGGATTTCTGCCCTGGATGGTCTTTCCCAGACCTGTCCATAGTCACACACTTCACACCAATCTATTGCATAGCGTCTGGAATTAAATGGTTTTCGGTAATCACATGGTACTGAAAACAACGGCGATGTCCTGCGAGTGCATATCGGGCATTCACCTGATTTGTTTTTTTCTTCCATGAAATTTGTTTAGAAACTTCTAAGAACGTTATGGTTCATTGGCAGGCAAGATGCCTGCGCTACGGAAATCGATCAATTTGTATCAATTGGATGCTCCCTATGGCCTTAGCTCACGCACTAATGAGCCGATCTTAACCACAAATGAATGCTAATCCCTCCGACAAGGGATGAATATAAGAGAATACATGACAACCTGGAAGAACAAATTAGGATTCCAGAACGATCGCCACTTTTCCCAGTTTCAAAACCATTAATCTATCTAGAGGTGGATGCCACGTAAAGTATTTTTTATCTAAAAATTTGCCCCCTGGAACAAATCGCCAGGAGCTACCCATTCATGTAAATTCAGTAGATCGCAAACGGGAGTATATCACGTTTGCGAGTCTGACCCTCATCCCCCAACCCCTTCTCCCACAGGGAGAAAGGGAGTCGGATCGAAGTCCCTCGCCCTTTGGGAGAGGGATTTAGGGAGAGGGCGACAAAAGTGACATGCTCCTTCGCAAACCCTGTTTAGATCCCCCCTAGCCCTCTTAAAAAAGCTATGGTTTAGACGAAAGTCTGTCAGATTCATACCCTAATGCAGCCGTGAAGGGCTGGGCAAATAATCGCGCAATTCCCTCTGCTTCAGTCAACCAACGATGGCTCACCTGATTGCGATCGGCTCCCGTTTGCTGAGGAGATCGGGCGATGTGATCAGGATAGGACTGAATCGCTTTGGCAATTTCTAGCATTCGTCGCTCCTGATCGCGGGTGATGCGCGACTCACTGTTGCCTAATCCCGGTGCATCCCAGGTTTGGGTACGGGGATCAATGAATGACTGAACTCTTGCCCAAAGAATTGCCTCAGTCCCCGTCATGCCGCGTTTGTGGGCTTCTGCCAGCCACTCCACATACCCAGCACTATCCAACACTGCCTTAGGAGCCTGATTCGCCAGATCAATTCCATTCAGTTTTTCCTCCAGGGACAATACCAGACCTTGGGCCGCCGCCTTCCGCAAAATCGTTTCAGCCTGGGAACGCAGACGGGCGAGCTGCTTGGTATCGGCCTCTTCCGGGGTGGCAGCACCATGCTGATAGGAAAAACTGCCCAAATTCCACACGCCATTTCCCGGATCAGTATGACCATAATAGGCTGGATTCTTACCCCCATGAGGAGTTCGGGTTCCCTCTGCACTGCCCACGGCGATCGCCACCAGGGAATCTGCCTCCCCAGCAAACAACGCATCCAGTGAAACATCCTTTGATCCAGCAGCATCCGGTGATCTAGCAGCATCCGGCGGAGGTGGAGCGATCGATTCAGCTTCGGTTTCCGGTTCGGGGAGTTTGAGTTCCCTTGCCGAGGGATCTGTGGGAGCAGCGGGAGGAGTTGAGAAATCGGGAGATTCTACCTTCGCAGGGGGTGGCGTGAAATCCAACCCGATGACAGGCTTGGCTGGTTCGGGTTCAAACAGGGCTTCATCCGGCAAGTCCTCTGGGAAAGCGAAGGGAGAGGACTCAGAAGGAAGGGGCGGAGGGGCGGGGGGTAAAACAGGCTGCGGTCGATGGGATGCGGGGAGATCGGAGGATGGAGATTGGAAAGGGGGCAGTTCAAATAACGGCAAGGCAGGCAGAGACGGATCTGCTTCAGAGGCAGAGGGGCGATCGAAAACTTCGCTGGGTGGCTGATTTAAGCGATCGACACCAAAGGGAGTCAAATCTTTTTCAGGAGAATTCGCTTGCTCAGTGTATGCCCTCGCAGGAGCAGCGTCCAGGGCTGAAATCGGAGGAGTAGGGGATTTGTCCAGAGGAACGACGATCGGAGAGGCTGGGCCAGCCTCGAAGACCAGGGCATCTTTGGCATGGGCAGTGCTGCCGAAGACAAGGGGCATGAGACCCAGCAGCAGAACAGGTGAATACTTCATGACAGCCAGGGGTAGATTTGGATTTTGAACTTTAGATCTGAAATGGCGAACGAAACTGAAACGAACATTCAGTTTGAGGAGATAGTTTGTAGGAATTGATTTAGGAATGCGAACTGAATAGTCTGAAACTCTTGTGGGGTGAGCATCTTGCCCGCCCCGTCAGCAACGTAAAACGCTTTACAGGTGATTTAATCCATGTCCTTACAGTGACAGGCGCTTGTGGAAATCTACTGGAGTAGTCGTTCCAGAAGGGTTCTGGCTGGTTCTACCATCGTCCAGGTTCCATCGGGCTGGCGGCGGAGGGCCGCGAAGTGAAGATAATCTGCTGAACCGATCGTCTGTCCTTCTACAACCGTTCCGATCGCAGGATTTCTGAGTCCGCACAGACGAAAGAGATACGCCGGGACATCAGGACTGGAAAACAACAGGCAATTCTCCACCGTCGTTTCAATCTGTCCATCAAACGGTGCGTAGACCGAACGCCCATTAACCTGAATTGAGACTTCACCTAATCCTGCGACAATGCGATGCCGACCGATTTGTTCTCCGGGTTGCAGTTGCCAGGCTTGCTGAATTTGAATCGTGCGCATGGGTTCGGTAGTTGATTGCATGGAACAACTGGAAGCAATAACCCACGTCATTGCGACTCCTCCAACCCATTTGCTCGCCGAATTCACCTGCATGATCTGCATGATCTCCATCCTTACCCGATGCAAGGCTAAAACTCTGAAAGATTTGGAATGCCTAAAACTGAATTTCCAGCAATCGATCGAGTTTTGCCAGGATACTTAGCTATTACTTTACAGTAATTTTGTACTAAAGGATGAGGAAGCCTTTTATTCCAGATTCAACTTACTCCAGATTCAACTTACTCTTGATTAAAAAAACGAAACTGATAACCCACATATTCCTCTCCTTCATACAGGACAACCAGCCAGGTTTTTGGATCAAAGGCGAGGGGATAAACGGCCCGCTCCGCCTGAACGCCAGCTCGAACTTCCAGATTGGAAAGATAACAATAGGGAGATTGTAGAACGCTTTGAACTCGCGCTTTAGAATCCCGTTCAGAAATAGTCAGGAATGCGGCCAGTTGTTCTCTGGAAACAATCACATTCTGTTGTACATCACCCTGACAGGTTTCAGATGAACGACTGGTTGGCACAAATTCATTCACAAAGCCATTCCGATTTACATCCATCATCAGTCCTAGAACGACTGCTGCCAAGCCGCCGACGGGTAGTAGTCTGAGGATAGGAGATTGAGTTTCTCTAGTCTGTTGCATTGTGCTTCTCCTGATATCCAGCAAAGAAATAACAGCCAACCATCAACAGTAAAGTGATTTCAAGTAATACAGGACTCATAATCTGCCTCCAATTAATAAACCCAACATTAGAATCAATAAACGATAGATCCAGGACATTCCCGATCGGGGCGTGCGGCTGGTGCGATAAACCGCAATCATGGCGGGAGCCGCTAACAGTGCCACGGCAGGAGTCCACAAAAAGGGAAAGGCCGAAATGATGAAGTTGAGGGCAATTCGTCCTAACACAGCCCCCACAAACAACGCCGCTCCCTCCCGCAGATCAAACCCCAGCAGCGACACCGATCGCCGGGCAGTCCGCCTTGCTCTGGATCTGGCTCGACTGGGGGAATGATGATAGGGTGGGGAAGTCCCAGGAACAGGCGATCGCAGGGCAGTTTGAGGAGATGGGGGCTGGGGCGATCGAGGGGCAGATGCAGAGGCAGTGTGAGGATCTGATTCTGCTGGCATGAAGAGGTCGGAGAACCAGGCCCAAACTCCGCGAGAAGAGGCTCCAGAATCTTGGGATCGATTGCCCCAATGCCGCAACGCTTGAGCCGTTAAGTTTGCTTCTCGTTCCGCTTGAAACAGGTCGATCGATCGCGCTTGCAAAACATAAATTCCATCTGAATTTTTTGCAATCTGGGGAACGGCAGTTTTTTCGTACTCGCAAACGACAGGCGGTTCTGTATCAGACTCGATCGGATTTTTGTAGTAAGCGGTTCGTTCCAGGGCAGCCCAATCCTGCTCCACCTTTGCCGCCATTGCCTTTAACTCTAAAAGGGCAGACTCTTGAATCTCGGAGAGCTGGTTAATATGCTGCACATGGGCATCCAAAATCCGAAAGGCCTGATTCAAAACTTCCTGGGGAGTTTGTAGGGTGGGAGATTGGAGCCGATTGAACTGCTGAACATAAAACTCCGACTGTTGTTGTAGTCGTCTTACCGTTGCAGCTAATTCATCGGGAACGGGGCGAGGGTCTGGCGCGGAACGGGTTTGTTGGCGTGGAGGTAAACCGTCCGAACGTTTGGGTTCAGCAAAATTCTGCGTTCCTTGAGTCGGGTAGGGACGAACTGAGGATTGACTTTGAGAACTTTGCCTAGAACTCTGTCTGGAATTCGTTTGAGGCTGTAGACTCGAATGAGTGGTTGGAGCACAGGAATCAGCGGTGAACGAGGAAGGGAAATGAACGGAATTGGATGAGGTGGGCTGAGTCCGAACCGATCGAGATGATTCACTCAAAATTGGGTGTGTTGGGTTCATCTGAGTTGTCCGTCCCGGATCAGGGGTGGGAGGTTTGGTAGAGAATGGCTCCAGCACAGGGGCACGATGGCGTTGCGAACTTGCTGCCCGAATTGACTTCAGTTGGGACTCGATCGCCTTTTTTTCTTGCTGCAACTCTCTCATAACCGCTCCTTGGGGGCACACCCAGTCAACAGTACTTGCTTAGTACATAAGTACTATAACTAGTTTTTTTTCGCCCGTCAACAAGTTTTTTGATTGAGTTTGGGTATTTGTAGTGACTGATCGGATGGATCGTCGGATGGATCGTCGAACGGATCGCCGGATGGATCGTCGGATGGATTAATCAAACGGATGGATTGAATGGATTGATCGAACAGATTCAGTAGATCTAAAATAGGTTCGTTTCACGGTGAACCCTGGGGGTGATCCCCCTAAATCCCCCTTTTTAAGGGGGACTTCAACTCCTCTTCAGTCTGTGCTACGCACACGCTCCGCGAACGGTTCCCCCTTTTTTAAGGGGGGCTAGGGGGGATCTAAACAAGGTTTGTGAACTACTGAGATGGATCGACCAGATGGATCGACCAGATGGATCGACCAGATGGATCGACCGGATCGGTTAGAACCGTCAAATAGAACCGTCAAATAGAACCGTTAACTTTGCTGAGTTCCAGCAGCGGATGTTGATTGAATTCCCTCAAGAACTACGATCGCCTTCTTCCCGCTCCTGCAAAGGCTGAACGACCCGATCGATTGCCTGTTTAACAAAAACCTTCATGAACTCATCGCGCTGATTCAGACGAAATTGTTCCTGGACGACTTCTGTGATGCCACCATCGCCCCAGTTTTGATCCTGCCGGAAATACTCAATGAAGCTCTTGCCCGCAATGCGAGTCAGGTAGGCTGCGGTTGCTCCATGGACGGCTCGCCCAATCACAAAGGTTGCCACATTGGTTTGCATGGCGATCGCAAATATCTCTGTTGCGCCCCGCACTAACCCCAGACTGATCAGCGTTTTAGTCAGGGACACGGCCAACTCTTTGCCGCGTTCGATATTCATTTCACAGTCATAAACCCGCCCAATTTCCACCACCATCTGGGCATTCACCGCTGCGGCCGCCAGAATATCGACGACTGGAATGGGCATGGCCGACACCACTCCCGCGCCAATCCACTGAAACCGCTCGACCACTTTTTCCGCCTGCTTCAGTCGCTCTGCATCGATCAGTTCTCGGGCCGCTTCACCCAGTTGTTGCGCCTGAAACAGAAGATTGTCAGCAATTAAGTCTTCCCCTTCCGATCGCAGAATCATCACCATACGACGGAGGAGGGGAATGATTTCAGGATCCGGTCGCAGCGTTTCCCCCGATTCCAGGGTGATGGCTTGAGGGTTGGCCGCCACCGCCACCAGATCCTCTGATGGAATCAGGGGATGCAGACGATCCTGAAGGCGATCGAGCAAGATCTGCAAGTCCGCTTCAGGGTAAAGATCAATTTTGTTGAAGACGACGATCGAACGTTTGCCAATCTGCACCAGGGAGCGCAACGTCGTCCATTCAGACTGCCGCAGATCATTATCAATGACAAACAGAAGCAAATCGGCTTCAGCCGCTAACTGCCGGGCGAGCTGTTCTCGTTCAGTACCCACGATCCCCGCTTCCAGAATCCCCGGTGTGTCAGTGATGTGGATTTCCCGATCGAGTCCCTTAAACCGAAACGGATAGGTTTCTCCAATGATGGTGGTTCCCATCGGCGCGCCCACCTGCCCCACCATCCGCCCCAGCACTGCATTCACGATCGAAGTCTTGCCAGCTGAACCAGTGCCAAACACCACCAGACGAAATTCTCGCCGCGCGAAGGTGGATTCCAACTCCCGCGATCGTTCCAGTAGGGCCTGACGAGCGACCTCATCTTGAATTCGGGTGGCCTGCTGCCGAACAGCCTCCAGGGAATCCTTTGCTGCTGCCGATCGCTGGACGGGCACCCTAGGACGAGGTCGTTGCCGCTTGGGACGACCAAACAAAAAGCCATAGTACACCACCCCTGCAATCAGCAAAGCCAGCAGAACCAGCAGCAAAGCCAACAGCAGATTACCCAGAAGAGGAGAGGCTAGAGACACCCCAGCATAGAGTCGATAAACTGCGTCAATCAGCCACGCCACCAGCCCTAACGCCAAGAGAATCCCGACAATAACAGCTAGCCAACGCGCCCTAGACATCAGCGACTCCAAACTGATACAGCTTCGCCTTAGATCTTAGAGGCTGGATTCCAAATTGCGGCAATGAATTTCAACAGCAATTCAGGATTGCCATGCTCCACCACCTCTCAGCATCCTTATAAAAAATTGAAATGCTGAGTCAAAACCCAAATCTAAATTTCTAAACCTTTAGAAGCTGCCGTTTCTACGGTTTCCACCACCGTTCTCACGAGGTTTTGCCTTGTTCACTCGGATCTCTCGACCTAGCCATTCGGCTCCGTCAAGCTCGGCGATCGCCTGATCCTCCTGGGTTTCGTCTTCCATTTCGACAAACGCAAAGCCACGCTTTCTGCCCGTCTCACGATCCGTAGGAAGACTGACTCGGCTAACTTTACCGTATTCAGCAAACACTTCCCGCAAATCCTCTTCAGTAGCCTGAAAGGACAGGTTACCAATGTAAATAGTCACGATCCTCTCCAAACCATACGAAACATGAGGCGGTTCATAGAGATGGTCAGGAATTGCATTGCTTTATACCTTTTCATCCACTACTGAACGACGCTTCGACCGTGATCATATCCCATGTAATGGTAAATGGCTGCTACGCAGAAAACATCTTTCTTAATTTTTAAGACAATTTTTCTGAAATTAGTCCATCAGGCTGCGGTCATTTTCTCGTAATCCATACAAAATTCTGCATAATCGGCTTCCACCTGAGTTACGTAAGCTGCGGCATAGTTCAGAAGGGGATCATGCCAGGTCGGATCCTCGGCAAAGGCAATCAGTTCATCAGCGGTGGCGGAACTGCGGCGACCACTGCTCCGAAGCTGGCTCCAGGCGGTAATCTGCCCCATTGTTTCCACCACTGTTTCCAATCGCTCGATCTTACCATTCCAATCGCTCAGGCTCAGTTTGTCCTGGGTCGGTTGGAGTTCGCGCAGCAGGAAGGGTTGCCCCTCCAATATCACGGCATGGAGCAGGGCAGGGGGGACAGCTTGCGCTTTTCGCTGAATCGTTTCTACGCGGACGGCTTCATTCTCCCAGACGGGCTGATGGGACTCCACATGGGCCTGTAGGCAGGAGGGATGCATCTGCTTTAGATCCAGGAAATAGTTGCGATCGGGTGATCCGCCGCCTTCCACCAAAATCAGGTAGCGCATGAGTCCCATACTGGCGGTTCCTGATAATCGACCTACCACATCCAGCACTTGAAAGAAATCTGGATTGTCCTGGGTTTCTGCCCATTGACCCATGAAGCTTTTAATCTGGGCTTGCCGTTCGGCGGGAATGCTGACAAACCGTTTGGATTCGGTGGAGATCTGCCGTTTACCGCCCTTCGATCGAGTGTAGCGATCGAGGAAATCTCGGCGTTTCCGTTGATCCAACTTCTTGAGCAGGTCTTTGATCATGCCCTCCGCCGTGACCGAGTGGACTGTCCTGGATTTGCCCGATTCCAGAGCCTCGGTGTAGGCTTTGAGGTAGCGATCGCACAGGTGGCGAGCTTCATCATCGTCAATGCCGAGGGTATGGGTGGCGACAAAAATGCTGCCCAGAAAGCGAATCAATTCCCAGGTGCAGGGGCCAGCACCGCTTCATCAAAGTCGTTCAAACCAAAATAAACCTGGCGATCGTCTCCCTTAAAGCTGCCAAAATTCTCCAGGTGTAAATCTCCACAGATCCAGGTCATGGGAGCTAAATCGATCGCCGGGGCATTGGCCACCCAGTCCTCGTAGAATAAGTGGCAGGTGGCTCGGTAGAAAGAATAACTTCCCGATCGCATCTTGCGGTATTTGATCAGGAGCCGCTCTGGATCACGCCCCCAGTTAAACTGCAACACCCTGTCAAGAATATTTCGTGGCATAAATCCAGGTAATGGCGGTTGGGCCTAACGCTGCGACTATACATTAACCCAAGCTGACTGAACTGAAATAGTATCGGAAATCACGATCGATGCTGGAAGTATGCCCTCAACCACTCTGCTGACTTCATTTGCCCCCTGGAAAGCAAATCACTGGTCTAATTCAGCCGATGATCTGTTGCAGGATCTGCTGGCTGATCTTGCCCATCGAGAAACGCAGGGAGAAACGCATCTCGAAAGCAAATTATCGCCAACCTCCCTGCACTTTCTGCGGCAATTGCCCGTCAACTTCCCAGTGGCCCACTCGATCGTCACCCATAAAATTAATCAGTTACAACCCAGGCTGGTTCTGTGCTGCGGTATGGCAGAATCTCGTCACAAGTTGAGCCTGGAATCTAACGCAGTTTGTCAAACTCAGCAGCTTTATACAAGCATTGACCTGGACGGATTAGCCGCAGGATTGACGCAAACTGAAATTAGCCATGATGCGGGACGTTTTGTTTGTAACGCCCTATACTATGGCATACTAAATTATCTAAAATGCTATTCTCCAGATACACTGTGTCTGTTTGTGCATATTCCCGTACTAACTCCGAACAATCGGAAGGGTATCGTGGCCGATTTCTGGGCAATTTTGGAGAGGTTGGAGTTAAAAACCTAGAACCATAGCCTGGGTGCTTGTGAGCCATCTATTCCCCATTCGTCATCTGCAATTCAGTTAGAATCAAACTCCAAAACAAGCTCCAAAATTGTCAGTTTGCTGTTAAGAGGATTGTCGTTCATGTACACGCGCCGTCGCCGATGGAAGCGGAAAGCAAAACGCCGCTCTTGGCTCCCCGTTGTGCTGTTGTTGGTTGGAATACCGATCGGGCTAGAGTTGCTCACCCGTGCAGTCACCCATGCGGCTGGCATGAATGAGCAACTTGCTGGTGATGCCGCTGCTGGAACTGAGCGGGTGGATGCCTATCGCCTTCGGTTTCTTGGTTCTGATCGACAACCTTTTGAAGGGGTTGATAATCGAGGGGAACTGCTGGCAGCCCGAAGTCCGTTAATGGGTTATCAGCTTTTGCCTGATCAGAGCAATTCATTCTGGACGATTAATGAGCAAGGGTTTCGAGAGGAGCAGCCCATTTCGCCCCAGAAGGCCGAAGGAGAAGTCCGAATTTTTGTTCTGGGCGGTTCCACTGCCTTTGGGCAACTCAATTCTGGCAATGAAGCAACTCTGGATAGCCATCTCGAAAAACTGCTGAATGACCGGGTCGCGGATCAGCGGGCCAATCCTGGACGCTATCAGCCCGCTACACTGCCCTTTCGGGCCGATCAGGTGGGTGAAGCCCTGGCTCTCCCCGCCCGAATTCCCGATCGCCAGTATCGTGTGATCAATGCAGCCGTTCCAGGCTATGCCTCTGGTAATGAGTTAGCCCTGCTGATGCAGCACGTTTCTAACTACAATCCTGACATTCTGATTGTCCTCAATAGCTATCAGGACTTGCTGTTGTCCAGTGAGCAGGCAGCGTCCGACATTCCAGGATTAGATGCCCTGGTGCGGGGTGAGCGCGAAAGCTCTGTTCAGCAGGTACAGGCTTCGATCGGCAATTGGTTTAACCAGTTGTATACCGTGCGAGCCGTCGATCGCTATGTGCTGCAAAGCAATGTTGCGGAAGATGAGTCAGCCATCACGCTCAATCTCTTGACTTCCCCGGAAGGCAGCCTGGGGCAGCACCTGCCCGCCGATGAAGCAGAGCTAGAACGGCGAGTCGCTCGTTACCGAGACAATCTGCTGCAAATGGTGCGCTGGAGTTCATCAACCCAAAAGCGTTTGCTGATTGGTGTACAGCCCGAAATCACTGGGCGATCGACCGAAGCCATGACTCCAGAGGAATCTGCCATCCTGTCCAAGTTATCCAGTACCTACAGCGATCGGATTCAGGCGGGATACCCTCGTCTGGTGAGTGCCGCTGAACAGGCCGCAGGTGCTTCTGCCAATGCCAGACTGCTCAACTTCTACAATCTCTATGAAACCTATGAAGGGCAGGCCTTCCAAAGCCCCACCAGCCTGACCGATGAGGCAAATCAGATTATGGCCAGTCGGTTCTTTGAGGCAATCGTCGGCGATCTGGCGATCGCACCTCGACCCTTTGGCACAGTGGAGTAGGAAGTAGGGGCGATTCGTGAATCGCCCATCCCGAAGAAACAGTGAAGTAGGGGCGATTCGTGAATCGCCCATCTCGCAAAAACAGTGAATCGCCCATCCCGGAATCGGACGTGAGATTTTCCGTACCGCAGGCCTTATCGTTATAAAATTTGATCCGAAACGTTCTACGTCGCGGGATTAACCATGATTCATCTCAGCTCGGCTGCCATTGCCGAGGTCAACCGGATTAAATCAAAGCATTCTAACCCGGAGGCATTGGTTCGCCTGGGAGTTAAGGCAGGGGGGTGTGGCGATTTTTACTACACCCTGACACTGGATGAGGTAGCGACGGCTGAGGATTGTGTGACTCACTGCGACACAGTACGAATAGCGATCGCACCGGAGAGCCTCAAGTACTTAGATGGGTTGAGGGTGGACTATACCGAAGACTTGATGGGAGGCGGTTTCCGCTTCCATAATCCCAATGCCAGTTCTAGCTGTGGCTGTGGTAATTCCTTTTCGGTTTAGTCCGGCCTCTGGTTAATATTCCTCCAGTTCTGACGATCGATCGAGGGCTACGGTGAAGTCTTGTCCCTGAAACGAGACGCGATCGCCTTCTACCAGCTTCCGTCCGCGTCGGGTTTCCGTTTCGCCATTCACCTCCACTTCGCCAAACTGAATCAAAACCTTGGCTTCTCCGCCCGTTTGTACAACTCCAGCCCATTTCAAAAATTGATCTAGCCGGATGGTGTCTCCCTGTGCTGCCATATTGTTCTCCTCCACTTGATTTCCTCCACTTTTGCTCTAGTCGGCTGTCTTTTGGGGAGCATGTCACTTTTGTCGCCCTCACCCTAAATCCCTCTCCCAAAGGGCGAGGGACTTCGATCCGGTTCCCCTTCTCCCAAGCGGGGAGAAGGGGTTAGGGGATGAGGGTTAGACTTGCAAACATGACATGCTCCCGTCTTTTTGTTTGCGGTTAGGAAAGCTCCGCCTACAATGGACTTCAGATTTCCTTTTCTTGAGTTTTTCAGCATCTATCCTTTTACACTTTCCCTCCCCTGCCCTCCTCCTATTTTGACCCAATGACCTACTGCCTTGGCATCATCACCCGCTATGGGCTGGTACTTGGTGCAGACTCCCGCACCAACGCCGGAGTGGATTATATTTCAACCTATCAAAAGCTGTTTGATTTTTCTGATCCAGGGCAGCGCGTTCTCCTGTTGGCAACCTCAGGTAATTTGTCGATCACTCAGGCTATCGTCAACGCCTTGCAGCAGGACTTAAAGCTGATGGAGAGCGAAACCATTCACACCTTACCGACCCTGTACGAAGTGGCTCGCTACATTGGGCAAAAAATGCGGAGTGTGCAAGAACAGGAGCGCCCCTGGTTGGAAAAAGATGGGATTGACTATTCCTCGACGCTGCTGCTGGGGGGACAGGTGCGTGGAGAAGAACCGGGACTGTATATGATTTATAGCCAGGGGAACTGTATTCAGGCCATGCCGGAAACGCCCTTTCTGCAAATTGGCGAAACGAAGTATGGCAAACCGATTCTCGATCGCACTTTAACGTTTGATACTCCCCTGGAGGAAGCCGCCAAATGTGCCCTGCTGTCGATCGATTCGACGATGAAATCAAACATTTCCGTCGGTTCGCCGATCGATCTAGTCATGTATGAAACCGACAGTTTTTTCATTAAGCACCAATTGCGGCTGCGGTTAGGAGATCCCTATTTAGCGAAGATGCGGCAGCTCTGGCAAGCCTCTTTGCGGCAAGCCTTTGAGCAAATGCCAAACCTGGAATGGGAATATATTGATGTTGTGCAGGAAGACGTTCTGACAGACTGATGGCTCCCAGCCCAAAATCTAAGATCTAAACTCTAGAATCCAAAATCCAAAATCTAAAATCTAAAATCTAAAATCTAAAACCTTAAACCTAAAACCTACAATCTCACTGTGGCACGAGTTTATCTAGACCGCATTACGCGACAATTTGGTTCAGTCAACGCGATCGAAAATATCAGCTTTGAAGTTCCCGATGGCCAGTTCTGGGTTCTGGTTAGTTCCATCCGGCTGCGGCAAATCCACCATCCTACGGACGATCGCCGGGTTGGAGAAAGCCACCGATGGCAGCCTGTATATTGGCGATCGATTAGTCAACACGGTTCCTGCAAGGGAGCGGGATGTGGCAATGGTGTTTCAAAACTACGCGCTCTATCCCCATATGACCGTGGCGGATAATCTGTCCTTTGGGCTACGGATGCGGCAGGCAGATTCTAAAACCATCAAAGCTCGGATTGAAACAGTGGCAAAGTCCCTTGATATTCACCATTTGCTCGATCGCAAACCGCGTCAGCTTTCAGGTGGTCAACAGCAGCGAGTTGCATTGGGTCGGGCGATCGCTCGACAGCCCCAGGCATTTTTACTGGATGAGCCACTTTCCAACCTGGATGCCCAGCTCCGAGATGAAACCAGAGCCGAACTGAAACAACTGCATCAGCGCGTCGGAATTACAACCATCTACGTCACCCATGATCAGGTAGAAGCCATGACCCTGGCGGATCAAATTGTGGTGCTAGATCAGGGCAAAGTTCAGCAAATTGGCGATCCGCAAACGATCTACGCTCACCCCGCAAACCAGATGGTGGCAACCTTCCTGGGCAATCCGCCGATGAACGTATTTCCTGCTCTTTATAACGGCTCGGCCTTTCAGGTTGCCGGACAAACCCTTCCCTGCCCCGATCTCTTACAGCAGCAACTGCACCCCCAGGCTGGGCAACGATTTAACCTGGGGATTCGCCCAGAGCATCTTCACCTTGCAGTCGATCCCCTACTGCGCCATCTGATGACCGAAGTAGTCCTGGTGGAACCCCTGGGGCGGGAGATTCTGGTGCGATCGCTCCTTCCCACCGAAAATCGTGAAATGGCTCCAGTCTTTAATCTACTAGTGCCTCCAGAGATGCGACCATCGGTTGGCGATCGGTTGCCCTTGCATTTAGATCTAAATCAGCTTGCGGTATTTGATCCAACAACTGGCAGGCTCCTGGGAAAAAGGATCGAATAACCTATACTCCTCACCTCAAAACAACCGCAACTGACTCTCTTCCCTCTTTTCAACGTTTAGATTCTCCAACTCCGAGGCAGGCGTTTCCGATGCCAACTTGTGGGCCTGGCGCGTGGTTTCCGGCAGACGGTACTTGGGTGTGCATTGCAGTACGTAGGCGATCGAGGTTTCCAGGCTGATGCGGTGTCCCGGTGAGATGTACAATGGTTTCGTTTTAGAACGAGTTCGCAGAGCCACTCCAATCACTTCTCCCTGATGCTTTAGCGGTTGCCAGGCTCCCTTCTCATCAGAAACCGTTTCGTGCTGACCCACCAGCAGCGACTTCGCCACCCCGATCGCAGGTAAATTCGTCAACAGTCCAACATGACAGGCAATCCCCAATCGCCTGGGATGAGCCGTTCCCTGTCCATCACACAGTAGTAAATCCGGCAAATGCTGCAACTGATCCAATGCATCCAGTACCGCTGGCACCTCTCGAAACGAAAGTAAGCCCGGAATGTAGGGAAAAGTAGTGGGACGATGCGCGATCGCCCGTTCCTGGATTTGCAAGTCTGGAAAGCTTAAGACAACGATCGCTGCCCGAGTTGTATCACCACCGTCTTCAAACCCCACATCCACCCCCGCCACTGTCCGCACCTCACCCAATTGGTCAGTGGTGATAATTTTGTCCCGAAGCGACTGTTGTAGGGCGATCGCCTCCTCACGGGACAGGTTCCAATCATGGGAATGCTGAAGTTCCATACAAAAAACAGATAAGGGGCGTATTGCTTACCTTACCTGTTTGGGTGGGGGAATGGGAGTGGGGAGTAGGGAATGGGGAGTCGGGAGTGGGGGTAGGGGCGGATTGCGATCGCCCGTCCGGGAATCTTTGCTGACTGGGTGGGCAAGACTTCAGCTTGAGCTCAGAGTTCGGCGAGGACTTCGGCGTGAGCCGTCGAACGCTCAGTCGAACGCTCACTCGAGCCGTCGAAACGCTGTCCACCCCACAAGAATTCCAGGTGATTAAGTTTGCAGTCCTAATGCAGGCAAGATGCCTGCGCTACGAACTCCTCACTCCTCACTCCTCACTCCTCACTCCTACCCACACCGCCCAATTCCCATATAGCGGAATCCGGCTTTCTCCAGGGCTTCCTGATCCAGGAAGTTACGCCCGTCGATCAGGACTGGGTTGGCCATCAGTTGGGCCATCTTGGAATAGTCGAGGGTGCGGAATTCCTTCCAGTCGGTTACGAGCACCAGGGCATCACAGCCATCCGCCAGCCGTTCTGGATCTGTTTCGACGTGAACGTTGGACAATCCGTGCCGCATACCACTTTGAGCCACCAGGGGATCGTAGGCCTTGATCTTCGTGCCCAGGCGGTGCAGTTGCTCAATGATGTCCAGGGCAGGAGCATCCCGCATATCGTCGGTATCCGGCTTAAAGGTGAGTCCCAACAATCCCACGGTTTTACCCTTGAGGATTTTCAGAACTTGCTGGAGTTTTTCGATCGCCATTACCCGCTGCCGCTGATTCACGGTCACCGCAGACTTCAGCAGTTGAGCATCGTAGCCATAATCATCTGCCGTGTGGATCAGGGCAGAGACATCTTTGGGGAAGCAGGAACCGCCCCAGCCGATACCCGCTTGCAGGAATTTGTTGCCGATCCGCGAGTCTAACCCAATCCCTCTGGCAACCTGAGTCACATCTGCACCCACCCGATCGCAGATGTTGGCGACTTCGTTGATGAAGCTGATTTTGGTAGCCAGAAACGCATTAGCGGCATACTTAATCATTTCAGCCGAACTCAGGTCCGTCACCAGGACTGGAACCGTCGGCAAGGACTTATCCTCAGCGAACTCACGGGAAACGATCGGGGCATACAGTTCCTTCATCAAGCTAATCGCCCGGGAATTGTTGCTGCCCAGCACAATGCGATCGGGGTTGAAGGTGTCATAAACCGCCGAGCCTTCCCGCAGGAACTCTGGGTTACTGACCACATCAAAATCAGCCGAGCGATCCATGACCGCGCTACCGCCTGCCCCAACGGCCGCTTTTTGCTGTTCAGCTACACCATCCAGCACCAGCATCCGCACCCAGTCCCCTGAACCGATCGGCACAGTAGACTTATTCACAATCACCTTGTATCCACCATTGAGGTGTTCGCCAATGCCGCGAGCCACTGCCTCAACGTATCGAGTATCGCTTTCACCCGTTGGCAGCGGAGGGGTACCCACTGCAATAAACAGAATTTCACCGTGTGCTACGCCTGCTCCCAGATCAGTCGTGAACTCAATGTGCTGGCTCTGGATGGCTTCCTGCATCAGTTCCGACAAACCCGGCTCAAAAATCGGAGATTGTCCGGACTGCATTAACTTTACTTTTTCTTCATTGTTGTCTACGCAGATGACATGGTGCCCAATGTGAGCCAGGCAAACACCCGTTACCAAACCGACATATCCAGTACCGATAACACAAACGCGCATGAGACAATTCCTTAATTATTCAAGGTGTGATTAGCGTGAGGATGAACAAACTTAAAGCTGTACTGGGGTGGAGGTTCTGCCCCCAGCGGCTTCAATCCGTTCCCGGAAGTCTTCGATCGTCCGTTTCAATCCATCCTGAAGCGGAACAGTCGGTTGCCAGCCTAAGTGGGTTTTAGCCCTGGTAATATCGGGCTTACGACGACGCGGATCATCTTGTGGTAAAGGCTTAAAGTCGATCGCCACATCAGGATTCACCATTTGCTGAACCGCTTGAGCCAGTTCGAGAATCGTGTACTCATCAGGATTCCCCAAGTTCACTGGGCCGACATAGTCCCCGTTCATCATTCGCATCATGCCTTCGACGAGATCAGAGACATAGCAAAAGCTACGGGTTTGAGAACCATCGCCATAAACGGTGAGCGGTTCTCCTTTTAACGCCTGGACGATGAAATTGCTGACCACACGCCCATCGTTTTCCAGCATCCGAGGGCCGTAGGTATTAAAGATCCGAATCACGCGGATATCAACATCGTTTTGGCGATGGTAATCAAACGACAGGGTTTCAGCAACGCGCTTGCCTTCGTCGTAGCAGCTTCTAATGCCAATCGGGTTCACATTCCCGCGATAGTCCTCCGTTTGGGGATGAATTTCCGGATCGCCATAGACTTCGGATGTTGAGGCCAGAAAAAATCTTGCCTTCACCCGCTTGGCCAAACCCAGCATATTTAACGTCCCCATCACATTGGTTTTGATGGTCTTAACCGGATTGTATTGATAATGCACAGGCGATGCCGGACAGGCCAGGTGGTAGATTTGATCCACCTCCAGGCGAATTGGCTCAGTGACATCATGCCGGACTAACTCAAAATTCGGATGATTAAACCATTTGAGGATATTTCGTTTATGTCCTGTGTAAAAGTTATCCAGGCAGATCACATCATGATCTTGCTGCATTAAGCGATCGATGAGGTGGGAACCAATGAAGCCCGCACCACCGGTGACTAGAATTCTCATAAGCCTCTAATGCTCTGATACTTCATAAATCAGTTCTTCAGCAAAATTGGAATCATTTTCAGAGTCCCGTTCTAGAGTTCCCCTCTGGCACTAAATCGTCACAGGAAATCTCAAATCAACAGATTGAAACGGATCCTGGCTTTGGCTGAAAAACATAAATATTTACACTGTACGTTAGTCCTGATCGGCAAGATTTACCCCCTGAATGGGCATCAATTTATTGAATCTTTAAATTATTTGGATCTTTACCCGTAATTTCTCGGATCTTTTATAGGAAGTTTAGTGTTCACGCAAAGCAAAACTTCTAATGCCATCATCCCCGCTGATAGCGCATTCCCGGCAGTTGGGTCACAAATCCCATCAGTTCCAACTGGGACAACGCACTGAGAATAGCTCCAGTTTCGAGGCCAGCCTGTTGCACAATGCGATCGAGGTTTACCGGATCCAGGGAAACTGCTTGCAGGACAGTCTGGAGATGGGGTTCAAGCTGAATGGGGGGGTGAGGCGGCAGTTCTGGCAGCAGGGACAGTTGCTGGGTGGAGGCATTAGATCGTTGGGAAGCCCATTGCAGACTGGGCAACTCTCCTAACGCTTTCAGTAATTCCTGCTCTCCCAGAATCAAGCTTGCCCCCTGGTTCAGCAATTCTAAACAGCCTCTGACCCGAGAATTATCTAACGAACCGGGCAGGGCGTAAACCTCTCGACCATATTCGTTGGCCAGGCGAGCCGTAATCAGAGAACCCGATTTGACTGGAGCTTCCACGACTAAAGTGGCACGTGCCAACCCAGCAATAATCCGGTTGCGGCGAGGAAAATTGACCCGTTCTGGTTGTGTTCCCGCCGGATATTCACTCAGTAACAGTCCTTGGTGAACAATGTGCTTGGCTAATTCCAGATTGAACGCTGGATAAATCACATCAACGCCGGTTCCCAACACCGCGATCGTCCGTCCCTCTACGCCCAAACAACTGTGATGGGCTTCCGTATCGATTCCTTCAGCTAAGCCCGAAACAACGGTGAAGCCCGCTTGAGCCAAAGCAATACTGAGCTTGCGGGCCCAGCGTCTGCCATAATCAGACGGACGACGAGTACCGACCATAGCGATCGCCGGAGTGATGCCTTGATTTTCCAGGGGTTCCATCCTGCCTTTGTAGTACAACACCGGCGGTGGATCTGGAATTTCCAGCAACAGTTGCGGATAATCGGCATCGGCAGGAGTCCAGAAATCTGGGTTCGATCGCATATGTTGCTGAAGGAATGATTCGGGATCAAGCCGTCTGCGTTCCTGCAAAATCACGTCGATCGTTTGCGTACCAAACCCTTCAACGGTTCTCAAATCTGAAGGTTCAGCCACCCAGGCCGCAGACAGGGTACCAAAGTGGCTTTGCAAGCGTCGAATCAGAATCGGGCCAATTCCTGGAATTTGCGCCCAGGTCAGCCAATAAGCTCGCTCTTCAACCAATGGCTCCTCCCGGATGACCCATGACGAGATGACGAATGATCAGTAGTGATGGCAGTAGTAATGGCAAAGAAATCAGTACAGTGAAACACTTCAGCTAGTGTTCCCCAGAAACACCCTAAAATGCTGCTCTTCACCATCGTGATGATCAGTTCGCACCAGCCTGCTGTTTTAAGTAAGCGAACACGCTTTTATCGCCAATATCGGGGGGGATAGCTTGAAACGCTTTTCGTAAAGCAAAGACCACAAACAGAACTGCCCAGGCTGCCAGTAATCCTCGCTCTGCCACCACAGGTAAAACGCCTGTCAAATGTCCCAGGAGTAAGGTTGGCACCAGGGGGGTTAATAGCTTGGTTTCCAGGCGATCGAAACAGAAAGCTTCCTTAAAGAAAATGCCCGTCAGTGCTGCAAAGCTAAATCCAATGCCCAGGATCGTGAGGGGGTAATGGTAAACCGTTAAAGCAAAAGGTTCCTGGCTACCGTGAGCCACCACCAGAGAGGCGATCGCCCCGATTAACCAGAAGCCCTGTAAAGCTCGGTGGAGAGGAGCCATGTAAATATGAATGGTCAACAAGCTGACTGCCAGAGCTGCCATAAACCCGGTATAGAGTACCGTCAACGCCACCAATACAGACGGAATCGCTCCCTGCCACAGCAATAGCGTACTGCCAATGGCAAAGCAGAGGGCTGCAATCATTAACCCAGTCCGGTAAATCACAACTCCCTGGCGATCGGTTGGCGTAATTGTAAACTCGCCAAACTGTCCCTGGTATACAGTCAGATCATCAGAGATAGTTTCAACACTCATAGGTCTTTTACCCTGTAACTCCTAATTAACAGGATACTCCCCTCCCTTCTCAAACCTGCGGGATCAAACCTCCACCCCACAAACACCCTCCTGTCTCCTGTTTGCTTTCGCTGAAGCAGGGCGCATAGCAGTTCGCCCCTACCGGATACGGTATTCTTTCCGCACACCGCTCACTTCTGACTCCTGACTTCTGGCTCCTGGCTCCTGACTCCCTATTCCTTAGACGGGCGAACGCAATTCGCCCCTACTTCACTCCCCACTCCCTATTCCCCATTCCCTATTCCTTAGACGGGCGAACGCAATTCGCCCCTACTTCACTCCTCACTCCCCATTCCTTAGACGGGCGAACGCAATTCGCCCCTACTTCACTCCTCACTCCTCACTCCTCACTCCTCACCCCAAAAAACGCCTTATACACCTCATGCGCCACCGGGATCGCTGTTACCCCGCCAAATCCACCATTCTCAACAATGACGGCGATCGCAATTTGAGGAGCATCCACCGGGCCAAACCCGACGAAGAGGGCGTGCGGTTGGGGGCCCACCACTTCAGATGTTCCGGTTTTACCAGCGGTGAGTGGAATCGAACCATCGTTCAACCCTTGGGCGGTTCCCTGCTGCACCGCAGCGACTAAGCCCGATCGAATCGCGGCGATCGTTTCCGGGGAGAGTCCAGTTGCTTCCGGTTGAGTTTCTGGAGTATTCGTTTGCTGGGTCATTAAGTGAGGTTGAACCCGATACCCACCATTGGCGATCGAAGCCACCATCACCGCTAATTCCAGGGGGGTTGCCTGTACCAATCCTTGCCCGATGGATGTACTCACCGTATCCCCGCCATACCAGGGTTCACCATACAGCTCCTCCTTCTCATCAGGGGTGGGAATGATCCCACTGCCTTCACCTTCCAATCCCAGTATTGTTGTGCCGATCCCCATGCGCTGGCCCCATTTGGAAATTTCCTCTGGCCCGATAGAGAGTCCAATCTGGTAGAAAAAGGTATTGCTGCTGTAGGCCAACGCTTCCCGAAACCCGATCGCCCCATAGCCCTGCCGACTATGCTCCCAAAACTGATGATTGCCCAGGGTAATAAATGCCGATGTAGACAAAATCGAATGGGGCGAAAAGCGACCGGATTCTATGCCAGCCGCTGAAGTCACAATCTTAAAGGTGCTTCCAGGGGGATACCCTTGCAAGGCTCGATTCAGAAAAGGATAATCCCCCTGCTGGAGTTGTTGCCATTGCGCTTCCGACACGCGACCTGTAAAGATGCTGGGATCAAAGCTAGGAGAACTGGCCAGGACTAATACCGCTCCAGTATTGACATCGATCGCAGCCACTGCTCCCCGTCGTCCGCCCAGGGCTTGCTCGGCCGTACGCTGCATTTCCAGATCCAGGGTCAATTCCACCGTTTCCCCCCCGGTTGCCGCCTCCATGCCCAGCAGACGAATCTCCTGTCCCTTAGCATCGACCTCGACTAACCGCTGTCCCCATTTCCCTTGCAGCAGCTCATTAGCCAGCCGTTCAATGCCCATTTGTCCCACAATCATGCCATTGGGGTAAAGGGGATTCGCGTTCATATCTGCCTCAGAGGCTTCTCCGATGTAGCCGATGACATGGGCTGCTAAGGTGCGATGGGGATAGAGCCGAGTGGATCCGGCAAAGACTTCTACACCCGGTAATTGAGGAGCATATTCTGCCAGAGCAACAAATGCCTCAGGGGTAATTTGCTGACTAATGCGAACCGGCAAAGGAGAGTCATAACCCGTTTGGGCTAATCGATCGATAATCTCCTCGGCGGGGATCTCTAGAATCTGCTGTAATCGGAAGGCGGTTGTTTGCCATTGCTGCGGGGATTGTTGCCGGGGCCACAGGTACACCCCTCGGGAAAGGCGGTTGGCGGCGATCAACTGACCCTTGCGATCGACAATGTTGCCTCGATCGGCCGACAGCGGAATGGGACGCACCCGGTTTTGTTCCGATCGCTCGTGGTTGAGTTGCCCCTCCAGGATTTGTAGTTGCACGAGTCGAAACGTACAAACTCCCATGATGGCAGTGATCCCAAGTAGCAAGAACACCGATCGCCAGATTAATTCATCTCGACGAGACGGAGAAGAGGAGGAAGAGTTTGCCTTCCGTCGATGGGGAAAAAAGAGTCCACTCGCCATGGTTGCTTCTCGTTGTGCATTCGTTAAGGGACGTAACCGAATGATTTAGGAGTGAGCCAAATGTTCAACCGAGTTTGAATGCATCTACAAAACTGAGGTAGCCTGGATGAACTCGGATTTTACCCGATTATGTTCTCACCAGGAGACTCAACCATCAGATGCTAGACCACTCCAGGGGCTTGGTCTGGTTGTGAGAACCGGAGCATCATGGCAGGCAAAGGCGTGATTCCTTGATGACCATGAGCTTTACGGGCAGGCGCAGCACATCAAAACATTCATGCCGATCAAGAGCATATCAAGACATCCATGATTGTCATCATGACCTGCCTTCTGGTAGTTTAACCAGAACTGTTCAATCAGATAAATAGCTTTTAAACCCTGAAGGTGGCTCGGCTTGTTCAATTCCTACGTCAATCATAACGATGGGTTTTCTAAAAAAAGGGCAATCTAAAGAAATGTCAGGATATGTTTAAGGAAGCATGAACACCGATCGGGCGTTCAGCTGCGTTTAATGTTTTTTTAATGAAACATCATGATTTTCTGAAGCAGTTTGGAAGGGTAAAGCGGAAACGCATTGATACTTCTATTTGCTTGTTGTCGTATGAACTCACTCACCATGCAGCCAAATTTTGAAGTCATCCGCCCCAGGGGCGTGCTCGATCTCACGCAAGCAAACCAACTCCGTGATCAGGTCAACGAGTTGATAAATGCGGGAGCCTCAACCGTTGTGATTAATCTTGAAGAGGTGACCTTTATGGACAGTTCTGGACTGGCAGCACTGGTCATTGCCTTGAAAACCATTCGTGCCGCAGGCAAGCAGCTTTATGTATGCTGTTTGAATGCTCAGGTCAAAATGTTGTTTGAGCTAACCAACATGACCAAAATTTTTGAGATCTTTGAGACCCAAGATGAGGCAGTGCAGACACTGGGTACAACCTAGGATTTGCTGCCTGGGATTGTAGGCGCGATCGCGGGTGGGTTGAGGTACGCAGTTTGACTATCCGACTGCCGCTGTAGAGTTGATCCCTGACTTTGCTGGGTTGACTCACCTCAACCTGTCCCCTAGGGAGCACCCCAGAAGATGAAGATTATCCGACGCTCTCATCGAACGGTAATCATGCCGTAGATATTTGCGTTATCCATCGTTGTGCAGCCTGCATCGGATGCCATGTTTTCCCTGAACATGGGTTGTTTTTCCAGGGAAATCACCTGGGGCGGCGAGGCAATTCCGGCTGACTCGCTTAAAGATTCTGGGAAAACAAAAATCGCTCCTCCCTTGCCCTGACTGGAGTGTGCCCCAGTTCCACCCATCGCTTCATTGCCCTCAAAAACAGTATTACTGAGAATTAAGCGGCCCGATCGCACAAACACTGCGCCGCCAAACCCACCCCCCCCACCCCCCAAGCCAATGTCGCCATCACCGCCCCCAAAACCGCCCTTTCCCGGCGTTCCTGCTTGACCTGCCCTCCCGGCTATACCGCCCGCCCCTCCCATTCCACCACTCCCACCGCCGCCGCCAAACCCACCGTTGCCCCCGTTACCGCCGTTGCCCCCGTTCGCAATGGACTCGATCGCGTTGCCCCCGTTGCCGCCATTCCCAGCATTGCCAAAGCCGCCAAACCCACCGCCCCCACCAAAGGCGATCGCACCGATATCTCCCTGCCCATCCCACTGACCAAAACTGCCAAAAATTCCGATCCCGCCATCTCCGCCATCTCCGCCATTCCCGCCATTGCCCCCCTGCGCGCCCCCATTCCCCCCGTTGCCGCCGTTCCCCGCATTGCCGAAGCCCCCGAATCCGCCACCGCCTGCGAAGGCAATCGTCCCAATGCCGTCCACTCCGATGCCATTCACCCCTGCGATCGCCCCGCGATTTGCTCGAAATCGGTTATGCTCACTGCCAATGGTGATGCCAATTGGACTGGAGCCAGCAGAACTGTCTTGATCTAAGCTGACTCCGTTAATGCCAAGAATCGCGCCGCGGTTAACTTTATACTTATTCTGGCTGCTATTGACTTGAGAATGCAGAGTACTGGCACGGGTAGAGCCATTGCCCCCGATCGCTTGATTGTGGATGAAATGCACATCCTCCAAAATGACCGTCCCTTCATCAATCAGCAGTCCACCGCCCATGCCTGCCGATCCACCCGCTCCATCCTGCCCATGTTCCCCCTGAGCCAGACCATCCCGAATCGTGAGATGACCGATCGCAACCTCGCCCTGGCTGACGGAGAAAACTCGGTGGGCATGGTTGCCGCTGATGATGTCATTTCCATCACCCGTGATGAATAAATTGCTGGTGATGACGGGTAAGCTGCGCTGAAGCGTGATGATCCCGCTGACCTGGCTCAGGTCAATCCGATCGTCCTCTGGAGTTTGATTAGCTTGCTCGATCGCCCACCGCAATGAACCTGTTCCACCATCACCCGTGTGCCTCACATAGATAGGCTGTGAAAGGGTGTTGAAGGAGGGCGGGATGGTTACAGGAATTATTATAGGAATCGTTACGGGAATCGCTAAAGGAGTGGCAAATGCAAGGGAGCTAAACTTTAAATAGCATAGAAACGTGATGAATAAGTAACAAAATGCTCGGAATACTATTTTAATCTTCCACATCCATCTAATGCCGATTGAAAATGACCACCGCTACTATTGATAGTGGTATTGCTGCTTCTGTTGCTGATACTGATTAGAACTTTGTTGATCTCCAGAATCAAATCTATCCGATCGATAATCGCGCTGTGGCAAGGAGGGAGATCCTTGAGAACGAGTGAATTCCTGATGGGTGTCTACCTGAACGGAAATGTTATCTTCGCGCACCCAACCTTTCTGGTAAGGCGGCTTGTCTAAACGAATGTAGCTCCACGTTTTACCTTCATTGCTGCCAGTTTGCTCCAGGATCGTAACACGATCGCCACTCATGCCATACCCAATGCGGTGCGGATGGAGGTCGGGTTTAGGGTAGATACTAATTTCATGATTTGAATCAGCCGAAAATAACAGCGCAGGTTGATTCAGATCTTGGTTACTTTGGTTGGCTGCCACCACCATTGGCGCAGGGCTAGCCCATCCAAGCAGTAGGGCGATCGTGAGTATGGTGATCGCCTGAACCATTGATTTGATCTTCATTGTGAGCATTTGTTGGTTTTGGGAATAGACACATAACCCGGAAAGATAACCAGATGGGGGAAGTGCAGCATTGTAGACCGAGATACCCTATAAATAAGCGTCAAGTTGTATTTTTGGAGACAGATTTTTCTGCATTTCGAGATGAATAGCGATAAGCGGCGTTCTTTACGCCAACGGTTACAACAACTTTACTCCTCCAGCGCATCGTTCCAGCCCAGCTTTATGAGTGCCTGGATTCGATCGCTGCGTACTGCCTGCCGCAGTTTTGCCCTGTTCATGGTTCAAAAGCCGCCACTGCGATCGAATGAGCGAGGTCAGTCTGCCTATGCTCAAAAAATTAGGCTTTATCCATATTTGCCCTCCATCGAAGAAGAGCGAGATTGGTTAGAGAGAATCTATCAAGATGACTCAACCTTTTAACTATTTTTTTAGAATTATTTTGAATCCCGATTCTGCTTCATTCCGGGATTTTAGTTGAGTTCATCTAAGGGATACTTCGGGTTCTAATTGTCATTTTTAATACAAAAAATATCTTGCACTCGTGGGTACCGTTGATGGATGCAAACCCAAATATTTTCTAAGTTTCTCGGCTTCTATCCACAAGGACGATCGTTCCAAGATGCCGCAACTTAGAAAGTATGCCGCATCTGTCTTAGGAACTGCCTTAGGGAAACAATACCATGAGTCAAGAAACTGAAGAGTTAGAGCGAGAGCAGTCAATTTCCACCGCTGCAACGGCCCCAGCAATCTCGTATACCGGCTGGCAAGGGACGATCGCCCGGTACTTTGATTTTGAGAAGTATCAAACTAACTTCAAAACCGAAATCCTGGCGGGACTGACCACGTTCATGACCATGGCCTATGTGCTGGTCGTCCATCCGGCAATCATGTCTGATGCGGTGTTCTTGAATGAGCCGCGAGATTTATTTGCGGAACTGGTGGTAGTAACCAGTATTTCGGCTGCGATCGCCACGCTGATTATGGGATTGTTAGCCAAGTATCCCTTTGTCCTGGCTCCGGGTATGGGCACCAATGCTTTCTTTGCCTACTCAGTGGTGCTGGGGTTGGGAATTGACTGGCGGGTCGCCCTGGCCTGTGTTTTCTGCGAAGGCGTGATTTTTATTCTGATGACCCTGACCGATGTGCGTCGTCATCTCATTACTGCCATTCCAGATTCGATTAAGGTGGCAACGACCGTAGGGATTGGACTGTTTCTAGCCTACATCGGACTGGCAGGTAATCCTGCGGTGGGTGGGGCGGGACTCATCGTGGCCAATGAAGTTACCAAAACTACCTTTGGGAGTTTCCGGGAACCGGCAACCCTGTTGGCAACGGCTGGGCTTTTCCTGGCTTCTATTTTTGTGGTGCGCCGCATTAAGGGAGCCTTGCTTTGGGGGATTGCGGGAACGGCAATCTTCGGCTGGATTTTGGGTGTTGTCAATGCGCCAACCGGATTGATGCAAGTTCCCCCACTGCCAACCCATTTATTCGGTCAGGCGTTTGTGGGTCTGTCTGGTATTAACAGTAGTAACCTCCTGGATTTCCTGGCTGCCCTGCTGGTGTTCCTGTTTGTGGATATGTTCGATACGATCGGCACCCTGACAGGGGTGGGAATGCAGGCAGGTTATATCGATGAACAGGGGGAACTTCCCAGAGCCAATCAGGCTTTAGCCGCAGATGCGATCGCAACTACGGCGGGGGCAGTGCTTGGGACTTCGACTGTAACGACCTACGCAGAATCGGCTGCTGGTGTCGCAGAGGGCGGACGGACGGGCCTGACTGCCGTGATTGCAGCCTGTTTGTTTTTGGTTGCCCTGCTGTTTATTCCGGTTCTTGAAGCGGTGCCTGGATTCGCAACGGCTCCGGCTCTCGTGATTGTGGGTGTATTGATGATGTCCAGTATCATCAACATTCGCTGGGGTGATTTGACAGAAGCGATTCCTGCTTTCTTAACCATATTCTTCATTCCGCTGGGCTTCTCGATCGCAGCAGGTCTATCGGCGGGGTTGATTATGTACCCGGTGCTGAAACTCGTGAAAGGCAGAAGCCATGAAGTGTCCCTCATCACCTGGATTCTTGCAGCCATCTTTGTCTTCCGATTTGTTTTCACAACCTTGCGTTTCCAGTAACGGTTCCAATCCATTTACAGAAATTAGAGAGAAATTAGAGGAATTGACAATGCAGCTACTGCCACAGAAGAAAGAGTTTACTCAGTCTCCCCTGTTTCTGATTTCTCCTTTCTTCTTTTTGGGAACGGCAATGGTGGTGATGAAATTCATCCTGCCCCATACAACGCCACTATTTTTAGCTGCATTTCGCTTGCTCCCGGCGGGTTTACTGCTTCTGCTGGTTGCGGCCCTACTCAAGCTGCCTCAACCCAAAACTTGGCAGGCATGGCTCTGGATCAGTGTATTCGCCTTGATTGATGGGGCCATGTTTCAGGGGTTTCTGACCACTGGTTTAGTCCACACAGGGGCTGGCTTGGGTGCTGTACTGATTGATGCTCAACCGCTGGTGGTGGCTTTGCTCTCCAGGATGCTGTTTAGTGAATTCATTGGGGTGTGGGGCTGGCTGGGACTGGCGATCGGGATGGTTGGGATTTGTCTGTGCGGACTCCCGGCGGACTGGGTCTATGGATTTTTTCAAAACGCTGGCATCTCTTTGCCCTTCGCAACGCAGACCCTGCTGGAGAGCGGAGAACCACTGATGGCAGCTCAACCCGCTGTGGCTTCCGGATTTTCCTGGCAGAATCTACTGCATAGTGGCGAGTTATTGATGCTATTAGCAGCCCTGGCCATGTCCTTTGGTACGGTAATCGTGCGCTATGTCAAACAACATGCCGATCCGATCGTGGCGACTGGCTGGCATATGATTTTGGGTGGACTACCCCTCATCCTCCTATCCTTCCTGTGGGAAAATCAGCAGATAACCTACTTGAACGCTGGAGACTGGGCTGGACTGGGCTATGCAACGGTGTTTGGCACGGCGATCACCTACGGCATCTTTTTCTATTTAGCTGCCGCTGGCAATATTACCAGTGTGAGTGCGTTGATTTTTTTGACCCCTGTGTTTGCCCTGCTGTTTAGTCTATTTTTTCTGGGTGAACAATTAACTGAGCTGCAATGGATCGGGGTGATGCTGACATTGATTAGTGTCTATCTGGTGAATCAGCGGGAGGAAATTGCCCGGAAGTTTACCCGGAGCGCGGTGGATGGGGCGATCGCCGGGATGGAGGTTGCAGAGCCAGTTCCCGATCGGGAAGCCTGAATTAGGAGTAGCTATTCTCTCAGGCTGCGGTAGTGTCATGGTGTAAAACAGGTTCTGTCTGGCACGCTAGCGAAACTCAATCCTGAGAATAGACAAATCATCATCAAAGGTGGTTGTACCGCTCGATCGCTGTACCCGATCGAGCATCACATTTAAATTGGGTTCAGTCTTCAAGTCCACCAGCAGATCAATAAATCCCTCCAGTCCCCAACTGGAACTTCCGGTAGCCTGCCCGATTTCATAAATGCCATCGCTGAACACATAGAGGATGCTGTTCTCTGGAATCGTTTGGCGATCGGAGGTGTAGGTGGTTTCTGGCAAAATGCCAATGGGAACGCTGGGAGTGCGGAGTTGGTGCACTTCGGTTGAGCCATTGGAGGCAGAGGTTAATAGAATTGCGGGGGGATGACCAGCACTGGCGTAGGACAATTGCCGCTTGGAGCAGTTGTAAACTCCGTACCAGATGGTGAGATATTTCTGATTCTGGTTCCCCATCTGAAAGGCTTCGTTCAGGCTACTCAGGACATCATGGGGTTGATAGAAGTTGGCCGAGGGCAGCGATCGAGAGCGCAGCAGGTTTAATACCAGACTGGAGGGCAGGGCCGCGCCCAATCCATGACCGGATACATCCAGCAAATAAATGGCTAAATAATCGGGATCAAGCCAGAAGTAGTCAAAGCAATCGCCTCCAAGCTGACGGCAGGGCAAAAACCGGGCATCAATTTCGATCGCCCCAGTCATAGGAGAGGGTAAGAGCGATCGAACGTAGATGGCAGCCTCCATCAGTTCTGCTTCCAGGAGCTGTTTTTGAGTTTGTAGATCCTGGCTGAGTTGGTGAATCCGCAGGGCGGCCCTCACCCTGGCTTGCAGCTCGCTGATATTGATAGGCTTGGCTAAAAAATCATCGGCTCCTGTATCCAGCCCAATCACCCGATCTTCTGGCTCCCCCCGCGAAGTCAGCAAGACAAAAAAGGTTGTCGTTAACTGCTTGGCTGCTTTGACGCGGCGACAAACTTCCAATCCATCCAGTCCCGGCATAATCCAATCGCAGATAATCAGGTCGGGACAATGCTGGAGTGCCAGATCGACCCCCTCCTGTCCATCGCTTGCCAGAATCACCTCGTAACCTTGCTTTTGCAGGGCCTTGCTAACGACTAATCGAATTGCAGGGTCATCATCAACGACTAAAATTTTGGCAGCGATCGGGCGTTTCATTCAGGTCAGTCGGTAAGGTCAATCGGTAAGTGAATACAGGAGTCAGGCAGTGAACCTTTTTATCGGTCAGCACAGCGGTCAGTACATCAGTCAGTAAATTATTTAAACCGACAATAGAAAGCATAAACAGACAAAAATCGAGACAACTTTAACTTTTTTGTTAATAATTTAGAGAATATTTAAGGAAAAATTGAGAAATCAGGGGATGATCAAGATGGAAACCTGGAGTAAGTTCAGGAATTTGGGTATATTCAATCTTGATTTGCATGACCAATCTCTCACGGGCAGGTAGGATGCCTGCGCTACGAAATCGTTCAGTTTGCCAATGGGATGCTCCCAGGGATTTTGCCCCAAATTATTGGGTTGCTAGTGTTTGTCTCTGATCAGTGAATTAAATTGAACCGTACTTCAGTGTTGAATAACGCTCAATTGAAATTACCCTACGAAAAAAGAATTCAGGTTGATACCAACCTGAAGGCACTGCCTCAAGTTTTAGCATGGTTCGAGCAGTTCAACCAACCTCCAGTGCCCTACTCTGATTGGTTGGAGTGCCAATTAGCCCTGGCAGAGGCGTTTACCAATGCCGTTCGCCACGCCCATGCCCACAAAGCACCCGATACCCCGATCGACATTGAAGTGATCGTTTACTCCCAGACGATCGAGCTGAAGGTGTGGGATTATGGCTCAGGATTTGACCTATCCGACCTGGCGAAACGTCCGATCGAAGCAGATTATCGGGAACATGGACGTGGCATCAAAATCATGCAGAGAATTGCCAGTGAGCTGAACTATCAGCAAGTTGAACAGCGGAACTGCTTACAACTGATTAAACATTTCTCTGAGGATCCTAATTCGGCGGATCAATCCGGTTCACGAAAATAGTTAGCGGCAGCATCGGTACTCCAGCCGCGAGGCACATCAGCCATTGATTCAGGTCAAGGGGAGCCGTACGGAAAAGGGCGTTCATGACTCCCCACTGGCTGAACAGAATTTGCAAAACGATCGTCACCAGAATTCCCAACCCGACTGCCATTGCCCCAGTAATCGAAGCGTCCCGTCCCCGCAGTTTGTTGACGATCGCCCCTCCCAGATGGCTAATACTCATGAGATAAATCACCCGTCCGGCAACCAATGCTTGAATCGCCATTGTCCGGGCAACCGCCACATCCCCTGTGTTATCCCGGGCCCACTCAAAGATGCCAAAGATTAAAATCCAGTTAAACAGGGAAACCGCCAAAATCCGCTTGAGCAAATTCTTCGACAGGAGCGGCTGGCGAGGATCACGGGGCGGACGCTGCATTACGTCCTGGCTCTTTGGCTCAAAGGACAGTGGGACGGTCATCGCCACCGAGTTGACCATGTTTAACCACAGCACTTGTAAAGACAGAATCGGCAACACTCGACCCAGTACGGCACTAATCAGGATCGTCATGGACTCTCCACCATTCACCGGCAGCAGAAACGCGATCGCCTTTTGCAGGTTTTGGTAAACGGTACGCCCTTCCTCTACCGCCGCTTCGATCGAGGCAAAGTTATCATCCGTCAGCAACATATCGGAGGCTTCCTTCGCCACATCGGTTCCGGCTCCACCCATGGCAATGCCAATATCAGCCTGTTTCAGGGCAGGAGCATCATTCACGCCATCCCCCGTCATGGCCACAATCTCCCCTTTGGATTGCAGGGCTTCGACTAACCGCAATTTCTGAGATGGGGCAACTCTGGCAAACACCGAACCGTCCTCAGCGGCTTGTTTCAGGTTCAGATCGTCCATTTGTTCAAGCTGCTGACCTGTAAAGGCGACAACGTGCTGCATTTTCCGACCTAACCCGATGCGTTCAGCGATCGCACTTGCCGTCGTGATGTGATCCCCCGTGATCATCTTCACCTGCACCCCCGCCGACTGACAGGCCCGAACGGCATTGACTGCCTCCTGTCGGGGAGGATCAATCATGCCCTGCAAGCCCAGGAAGATCAGTCCCGATTCCAGGTCGGAATGCTCCACCGCCGTTTGCCCGGAGGATATCGGCTTTTTGGCAAAGGCGAGAACCCGTAATCCATGCCGGGCGATCGCTTCCGCCTGTTGATGAATCTCCTGGGGGTTGATGGGCACTGCCTGGCCATCGGCCAGCAGCATTTGTTCAGCCCGCTGGACGATCGCCTCTACGGAGCCTTTAACCAGAATCACATGACTGCCTGGCTTGGCAATCCTTAAGTCCGGATCTTCCACCCGATTTAGCGTCGCCATGTACTGAAAGTCTGACTCAAACGGAATGCTGTCCAGGCGAGGGGCTTGTTGGGCGACTTCGGCCCGCATCAGTCCCACCTTACGACCTACTGCAATCAGGCCCCCTCAGTGGGATCTCCCACCACCGTCCAGCGATTGTCTTTGTGCTCTAAATGGGAGTCGTTACACAGGACACCTGTGATCAAACATTCTTTCAAAACAGGGTTCGATCGAGGGTAGTCTCTGCCGGTGTCTGCCTCCACATGGCCAATTTCGCCATCCGGGTCATAGCCAGTCCCACTGACGCTATAGTGTTCTCCACCGGCATAGATCGCCTGAACCGTCATCTGGTTCTCGGTCAAGGTGCCCGTTTTATCTGAACAAATCACCGTTGCGCCGCCCAATGCTTCAACGGCAGGCAGTTTACGAATAATGGCGTGACGTTTGGCCATGCGATCGACTCCAATCGCCAGCGTTACCGTCACCACTGCGGGTAAACCTTCGGGAATCGCACTCACCGCCAGGGCCACGGCTGCCTCAAACATTTCTGCCCAGGATTGCCCCCGTCCCAAACCCACGGCAAAGGTCACGGCTGCCAGGGTCAAAATCACGTAGAGCAGGGTATGGCTAAACTTGGCAAACTTCCGGGTCAGAGGGGTGCTGAGGTTCGCTCGCTGTTCGATCGACTGGGAGATCTGCCCGACTTCAGTGGCACTGGCCGTGGCAACGACGATGCCGCTAGCCTGACCAAAGGTGACAAAGCTACCCGCATAGGCCATGTTGATCCGTTCAGCCAGAGGGGTTCCTGCATCCAGGGGAGCTGAATTCTTCTCAACGGGAACCGATTCTCCAGTCAAAGCTGATTCGTCAACTTGCAGGTTGCGGACGGTCAGCAGGCGCACATCCGCCGGGACTTTATCCCCCGAAGCCAACTGCACCAAATCCCCCGGAACCAGTTCCTTCGACGGAATCCGTAGGGTTTTTCCATCCCGAACAACGGTTGCTTCCGTACTGACAGAGGCTGCTAAAGACGCGATCGCCCCTTCCGCTTTCGATTCCTGGACAAATCCGATAATGGCATTAATGACCGTTACGCCCCAGATCACAGCCGCATTCGTCCACGATCCCAGAAAAGCCTTAATTAATCCAGCAATGAGCAGAATGTAGAGCAGGGCCTGATTAAACTGGGCCAGGAAGCGTAGCCAGGCGGGTTTTGCAGGTTTCGCCTTCAGTTCGTTAAAACCAAAACGTTCAATGCGCTGAGTGACTTCTGTAGCAGTCAACCCCTTTTCTGGATGGGTATCCAGGGACTGAGCCACGTCTGAAGCAGACAGTTCATAGTATGGATGCTCCATGCGGCTATCCGTCGCAGAGTGTTTCATGACGTACTGATGAGGGGATAAATTAGTAGGGCAATTTTAAAGAGCAATGAATCAGGCGATGGTTAGAATCATTCCCTGAGAACAGCTTGCAAGAACGATTCACTAACGGTCTATTCACTATTCTGCAAGACAATTGTGAGACTTGCTCCGAAGGCAAATTCCCATCATGCTTCCAGATCTTAAGCCATGAAGGCTTTGAAAGCGTACAAAGATATATGTTTAAAAGCTTCCGTCTGGAGATAGATGGCTACCGATCGCCAGATGAGCATGGCCGCAACCTGCATCTTCAGAAAACCAGTCCGACAAGAAAACCAGTCCGACAGAAACTAGTCCGACTCGATCTGTTTTTGTAACCGTCTCAGAGTTTGATACATTTCCGGGAGCCGATTGAACACTGCCGTGGCTTTAATAAACAGCTTGTGGGAAATGGCAGGAACCCCCGTTACAATTTCTCCAGCTTTGACATTGTGATGTACTCCCGCCTTTGCCGAAGCGATCGCCCCATCCCCAATTTCAATATGATCGACAATTCCCACCTGACCCGCCAGGATCACCTGATTGCCCACCTTGACCGCTCCAGCCAAACCCACCTGCCCTGCCATGATGCAGTTTTCTCCCACCTGGCAACCGTGGGCGATGTGAACCAGGTTATCAATCTTCGTATTGCGGCGAATCACCGTTGTCCCCAGGGCAGGGCGATCGACGGTGGAATTACAGCCAATTTCCACCTGATCTTCCAGAATCACATAGCCCGACTGCTGCATCTTGAACCAGCCCTCTGGCGTGGGGACAAACCCAAAGCCTTCTGCGCCAATCACGGCTCCGCTATGAATCACGCAGCCTGAACCAATGACTGTCCGTTCATGGATCGTGCAATTGGCATGAAGCGTCGTGCCCTCACCAATGCGCACCTGCGGATAAATCACGACATTCGGATGCACACAAACCCCATCCCCCAGCACTACATCTGCCTGGATGACGACATTTGCTCCGATCGCCACTTTATCTCCCAATTGCGCCGAAGGATGAATCACCGCCGTTGGATGGATTTCTGCATCTAGTCGAAACGGCTGATAAAACTCAGCGATCGCCTGCGCAAACAGCTTGCGGGGCAGGGAAGACACCACCCACGCCAGTCCGCGATCGGTTGCCTGGGACTGCAAATCAGGATCATTGGGCAAAATCAGGGCACTGACAGGGGTGGAAGCAATGTGATGGGCAAACTTCGCGCCTTCAATGTAGCTGAGGGTTTGGGGCAATGGCTCCTCGATCGCTGAGACTCCTAAAATATCAGGATCATGTTCTAATCCTGCTGTCAGGTTTGTTGCTGCTGCCGGATCGATCCGGTTGACGAGTTCACTAAATTTCATTCCCACTCCTTACCGCTGAGACTTCCACACGGGCCATTCCTGTAAGGGCGATTCGCGAATCGCCCCTACCCCTCCTCCATCGCTCGAATCTGTTCCTGTAATGCCTCCACTTGCTGCTGGAGTTTGCGCAGGGTTTGGTGCATTTCGGGAAGGCGATTGTAGATTGCCGATGATTTGAGAAACACCTTGTAGGGACTGGCAGGATTACCCATCATGATGCTGTTTGGCTCGATCGTGCCGTGGAGTCCGGCTTTGGCTCCCGCCTGAGTGCGATCGCCGATTTGAGCCTGATTCGCTACGCCCACCTGTCCCCCCAGAATTACCCAATTGCCAAGTTGTACACCTCCCGCCAGTCCCACTTGAGCAGCCATGACGCAATTCTCCCCGGTTTGCCCGTTGTGACCCACATGCACCAGATTATCCAGCTTCGTGTTGTACCCTATCCGGGTTTCGCCCACCGCCGGACGATCGATCGTGCTGTTGCAGCCCACTTCCACCCGATCTTCTAAAACGGTGATGCCGGATTGCTCTAGTTTTACCCAACCCTCTGGAGCCGGAACAAACCCAAATCCCTCCGCTCCAATCACTGCTCCACTATGGATCACACAATCTGCTCCGATCTGCGTCCGTTCGTGAATCGTGCAATTGGCGTGGAGAATGGTGTGATCGCCAATTCGTACGGCTGGATAAATCACCACATGGGGATAGATACAGGCTCCATCCCCCAGCACCACATCCTCATGGATCACGGCATAGGCTCCAATGCTGACCTCGTTTCCGATCTGTACGGAGGGGTGAATAATGGCAGTGGGATGAATTCCGGCGGCAGGATGGTACGGACGATAAAACAGGGGAACCGCTCTGGCGAATAAAAGCTTCGGGTCGGGAGTGCTGATCCAGGCGATGTGGCGATCGGTGGCTTTTTGTTGCAGAGTTGGATTTGGGGGCAGGATTAACACACTGGCCTGGGTGCGATCGACTTCAGAGGCAAACTTAACTCCCTCAATGTAGCTGAGGGTTCCTGCTCGAGCAGTTTTGACTGCGGCTAACTCCAGGATCTCGGGGTCACAGTCTGGGGCGATCGAAAGACTGTGGTGCTCATGGATGTTTAATTCTTGAAGCAGATCGCTGAATTTCATTGCGGGTGTTGGCTACGGCACCCAAATATTATGCCTCGACTCTTTCCTTTTGACTCCTGATTTTGATGTCTTGAATTGGATGGCCTGGATTGGATGGCCTGGATTGGATGGACTCTAACGGGTCATCTTGCAGACAATTCAGCTCAATTACCTAGCGAAAACTGCCTAGAGCTTTTGGAATCCCAAACCCCCAACCGGGTTTTCGGGTAGATTCTAAGTAGGCTTAAGCTAGCGGTACTTTTTGTAACTGACTCTATCTATAGCGTGTTGTTTTCAAAAAGTCTGATTATTTCTGTATCTATACCGTTCGCTGGATTAGATTGTGATTATCATTGGGTAAAGTCAAATCTGAACTTTGTCAGATGATCAGGGTCTTAAACGTTTGGCAGTTGAGCCGTGGTGCAAAGGTGAATAGCGAATGAGTGATACTGCGGCATTTTTAGCAGGATGTGCTGTAACAGGTGTTGCAGTCCTCTTCGTCATGCGCAACGATGTTGTGGGCAATTCGACGGGAGTACCGCCAACACCACAGTCCCCTGCGATCACTCAAACTCCAATACCCGTTCCACCCTCTCCCCCAGGTTCCCAGGAGGATGGACGCAGTTTTCGTTTGGAAACCGAACTTGATCAGCAGCGTAACCTGTCCAGAGACTTAACGGATCAAATCCGACGGCAGCAGGAACGGGCAGACGAACTGCGAAATCAACTAGAACGCCAACAGCGACAGACGGACGATTTAAAAAGCCAGTTAGAAAGACAGGAGAGAAACACAGAGATTTTGATCTCCCGGATGCAGGAGCAGCAGCGAATTATCGATCGCATTTCTGATCAGCCAATGCAAACTCAGCTTCCGGCCCCTGCCGACTACCACAGCAACAACTCATCCGATCACTCCAGTCTCTATGCCATCGTTACGGGAGCCATTGGGGTGGTCGTCCTGGTGGTGGTGGCAGGAGGAGGACTGGTTTTGTTTGCCATTGTCATCGTTGTCCTATTCTCGACTCGCCGTCGTCGCACCCGCACGGTTCATATTGTGCATCCGTTTGCCCCTTCATCCTATGCAACCACGCCTTCCCAAGCCCTTTTACCCGCACGCATCCGCACCCGTCCTGCCCGTCAGGTTGACATGGAATATTACGGGGATGATGAGTACGATTAGAAGCAACTCTCCTCCTACGCCCGGTTTCTCACCCTCTACAGAATGCGTTAGGCTAAAAACAGTGATTCTGAAGTTTTGAAATAGAGCCATTACAACGTTTGATTGGGGCAGCGAATGCTCCAGTGAGAGAGGACACGAACGATGAGTCAAACTGTTACACCGTCTCCAACAAATTTTGAGAAACTCCAGACCGAGGGAGCGATCGAAACCCCTCCTTCATCGGGACTGGCAGCGTTTCGGCAGGAAGTGGTTGCCCTGACTCGCCGTCTATTTATTCAGCTTCAGCGTCGCCCTTCAACTCTAATTGCTGGCATTATTCAGCCCGTGATGTGGTTGGTGTTGTTTGGGGCGTTGTTCCAGAACGTACCGCAGGGTTTGTTTGGCGATAGCCAGAACTACGGTCAGTTTTTGGCGGCTGGGGTAATTGTGTTCACGGCCTTTGGTGGAGCACTGAACGCAGGACTCCCAGTCATGTTCGATCGAGAGTTTGGTTTTCTCAATCGCTTGCTGGTCGCTCCACTGGCTTCTCGGTTTTCCATTGTGATTGCCTCGGCAATCTTTATTGCCACCATGAGCCTGGTGCAGTCAGCAGTGATTATTGGCATGAGTGCCTTCCTGGGGGCGGGCTTACCCTCGGCGGGAGGATTAGCAGTCGTAACGGCGATCGTCCTTTTGCTGGTATTAGGCGTAACGGCATTGAGCCTGGGACTGGCCTTTGCATTGCCAGGACATATTGAACTGATTGCGGTGATTTTTGTCACCAACTTGCCCCTCCTGTTCGCCAGTACGGCTCTGGCTCCCCTTTCCTTTATGCCGACCTGGTTACAGTTTGTCGCCAGTTTGAATCCCTTGAGCTATGCGATCGAACCGATTCGATATATCTACACTCACAGCAACTGGGGTTTTAATGATGTGGTGATGCAGGCTCCCTTCGCGGAAATTACGATGTCCACCGCCTTGCTGATTCTCGTTGGGTTTAGCACCATTGGACTGATGAGCATTCGTCCCCTGCTGCGGCGATCGTTTGCTTAAGGGGTTCAAAAATTCTTGAAGTTTAAGGTTCGATTTTGGGGTTGTGCCTTAAACTTGGGAGTCAAGTTTCATCTCTGTTTCAGAAGGGAGCAAAACTGCTTCCAGTGCGTCTTGATCATCAGTTCGCCCATCGCACACTTCCTGATTTCTTTGTTTTAGCCTTTTACAGCAAGACCTATGAAAAGAATGATGCGTCAACCCAACTTTTTCCGTGCAGCCCCGATCGCCCTCGGTATCCTGGGATGCGGTGTACTGTCTGCCATTCAACCTGCGATCGCCCAAACGCCACCGAATCCTGGACTGGGCAGCAGCGATCGGGGGGTGAATCAGCCTGATGATATGCCCAATATGTTTGATTTAATGCACGAATTACAGCGTGGATCCATTCGCAGTCCGTACGAGTTTCAGCAAGATCAGCAGCGCAACATCAGTAACGAAGCCGCTGATTTTCGGGAGCAGCAGCGTCGTGCCCTGGAGCAACCCATTCAGCCCGGAACCGTTGAACCAATGCCCTTTGAGGCTTCTGAGCTGGAAGAATAACGCGCTCAATTAACCAATCGTCAGTAGGGGGTGAATGTGGCATTAGAAGGCACGGCATCTCCAGTGGAAGCGGTTTTACGGTTTTGGTTTGGCGATCCGGCGACAGAGGCAACGGATTATGCTGCACGGCGGCAGCTCTGGTTTGGCAAGAAAAGCCAGTTTGACCAGGAAATTGCCGATCGCTTTCAATCGCTGTATCAGCAAGCGGCGCATGGAGAGTTGGATCATTGGCAGGAAGCCCCCGACTCCTGTTTGGCTCTCCTGATTGTGCTGGATCAATTTCCGCGCAATCTATTTCGTCAGCACCCCCAGGCATTTGCCACTGATGCTAAAGCCCTCGCCATTGCAAAATCTGCGATCGCCCAGGGATTTGATCAGTCCCTGGAGCCAGTCCAGCGGATTTTCATGTATTTACCGTTGGAGCATAGTGAGGATCGATCCGATCAGTTGCAGTCTGTAGAATGCTTTCGCAATTTGGCAGCGATCGATCCTGCCCTAAACGATGTTTTTGACTATGCCCTGCGCCACTACGAAGTGATCAACCGATTTGGCCGCTTTCCCCATCGCAATTCGATTCTCGCTCGCCCCAGCACCCCCGAAGAGATCGAGTTTCTCAAGCAACCTGGCTCATCTTTCTGAATTCGATCGCTCCATTAATTTAGTTTTAAGACGAAATTTCAGCAAATGGCTCGATTGCCGTAGCGCAGGCAGCGTTTCAATTGAGCGTTCGACCTTAGTTCGCGTCGAGGGCTCACGCCGAAGTCTTGCCTGCCAGTGAACGTGCCAGTGAACGATTGTCGTCCAACTACAAAACTGCGATACACCTGATCGCTGTGCCCTTGAAACTGTGATTTTGCATTTCAAGCTCTGAGATATACCTGCCTCTGCTTGGGTCATCCCTCATGCTGAATGTTCAGAGAAAACTCGGAGAAAAACTACAATTTCGTAACCAAAAGAACTTGTTTCTAAGAAGTTAGCCCGATATTCTAGCAGAAGGAATGCAGAGTATAGCATCACTGCATCAGTAGGACGGGCGGGATTGATCCAATCACTTCAATCTGCCTCCGTGAAGGCTTTCTGCTGTGTCTTTCAGATCTGTTTCCTGCGCCTGCATCTTCTGTTCCAATTCTGCCCCCAATTTTATGGCTCCCTTTTCTCATCTACCAAAGCATCACCTGATGTCCGGTTCAACGTTAGAGGCATCGATCGATCGAACTGTATCAGTATCCCGATTGCCATTTTCAGGCTGGTGGCTTTGGGCTATACCGACTCTACTGGTGTCCGGCGGGGCAGCATATTGGGCAGTGAATCATTTACTGGCTCTCCCCGATATGCCCGGATGCCGTGCTGCTGCTGAGGCAAAAGCGACGACTTCGGTACAGCTTTACTGTGCCCAACAAATCGCCAACCGCCAAACCACCGATGATCTACGTCGAGCCATTCTCATGGTTAATGAAATTGCTGCCAATGATCCCTTCCGGGAAGAGGGCGATCGCTGGATGAGAACCTGGACGGAAACGATTCTAGGGAGAGGCGAAGCAGAGTTCCAGGCAGGTAATTTGCAGCGGGCAATTCGGATCGCAGAACGGATTCCAACGAAAGTGAGAACGCGGCCCATGGCAACCGAGCGCATCGATCGCTGGCAGCGGATTTGGTCAAGGGCAGAACGCATCTATGATCAAACTCAAACGGAAATTGGCTGGCGAAACTGGTCGAGGGCGATGAATATTGCCAGGGAATTGTTGGCGATCGAGAATCAGTACTGGGCAACCACCAAACATCAGGAACTGATGAATGTCCTGCAAGCCACCCAGGACGCGAATAAAATCCAGCCCAGCCCAACGGCTCGACGGACTCCTGAACAATCGACCAATCCTGTGGGAGACTATCTAACCCAACGCCAGCGGGAACGGGAACAGGAAGCCACGGCCCGGTTAGCCAGGGCGCGGGAATTAGCCAGTGCAGGCGATGTGGCAGGACTTCAGGCAGCCATTTCTGAAGCTCGGCAGGTTCTCTTTGGCACCCCCCGCTATGATGAAGCCCAAGCCGCTATTACCACCTGGCGCAAACAGATTGAGGCGATCGAAGATTGGCCTTACCTCGATCGAGCTAGAACCCTGGCCAGTCGAGGTGATTTAGAGTCGCTGGAAGCCGCTATTCGGGAAGCGCGGCGGATTGGTTGGGGTCGTCCCCTCCATACCGAAGCCCATCAGCAAATTGCAATCTGGCAGGAGCAAGCCTCGCAACTGCGCCTGACTCACCAAACCCCGCCGTCCCAGACCATCGAAGCGGTAGACGTGCGAACACCCTCAACCGAGGCTTCACCAGCGGCAACGCCCGTTGAGGAAGCGATCGACACTCTGGAAGGGGAAGAAATCCCGTAGGGGCGATCGATCCGGGTGGAAGTGCAACCCATTGGCTGGGGAATCGGCTCAAAACGGATGTACTAAAGGATCGAATCAGGGTAACATAAGGGGTTGACGGAGCTTGGCAATCCAAGTTTTGGAAGGTTAACGATAGAATTGTTAAGAACCATTTCCGTAGCAACGGATGAAACGGTTGGAACAATCCAGGGGAACTGAACCCTGTAACGCATTAGCCTGGCAATGTTGAGCCTGTTCTGACCAGCCTGTCTGCTGCTATCACTGCACCCCTAGCCCCCCGATCGCCCATGTCCCAGCGAGACTTTGAAGATACTAAGGCCTCGAAGGCTAAGAGTTCTAAGGGTTCTAAAAGTACCAGAAACTCAAAGAAAAGCTCGAAATCCTCGGTGAAGGGGAGTGAGGAAACGGTTGGGCCAAGTGCCCAGCCAGTAAATGCTCCAGCATTAGATGTTCAACCGTCTAACGCTCAGGAGTTAGATGCTCAGGAGTTAGATGCTCAAGAGCCAGGCTCCAATAGCTCCACAACCCGGAATGGTTCGGCAAAGCGGAATGGTCGATCGCGGCAGGCTTCCCAGGCTTTGAAGGCGACGAATGCGCAAGCCGCCCTGCAATCTTCTCCTGCTCAAAACTGTATTCACATCCGAGGGGCACGGCAACATAACCTGAAGAATCTGGATCTGCTCCTGCCCCGCGATCAGTTGATCGTGTTTACCGGCGTATCGGGTTCTGGGAAATCCTCCCTGGCGTTTGACACGATCTTTGCGGAAGGGCAACGGCGGTACGTGGAGTCCCTCAGTGCCTATGCACGGCAATTTTTGGGGCAGGTAGACAAGCCCGATGTGGATGCGATCGAGGGCTTAAGTCCGGCTATTTCCATTGATCAGAAATCCACCTCCCACAACCCGCGATCGACGGTGGGTACGGTGACGGAGATTTACGACTATCTGCGTCTGCTCTACGGGCGGGCCGGGGAACCCCACTGTCCCCACTGCGGTCGCTCCATTGTGCCGCAAACGGTGGATCAAATGGTCGATCGGATTATGCAACTCCCCGATCGAACCCGGTTTCAAATTCTGGCTCCGGTGGTGCGGGGCAAGAAAGGAACCCACAAGAAGCTGCTGTCCGGGCTGGCGGCGGAAGGATTTGTTCGGGTGCGGATTGATAAGGAAGTGCGGGAACTGTCGGACAATATTGAGCTGGAAAAAAATCAGTTTCACAATATTGAAATTGTGGTCGATCGCCTGGTGAAGAAGGACGGGATTCAGGAGCGATTGGTGGATTCCCTCAGCACCTGCTTGAAGCGATCGGAGGGGATTGCATTCATTGATGCCACCCTGCCCGAAACCGACAATGTGGTGTCGCTGAATCCGGATCTACAACTGGCGGTTTTACCTTCGATGGCGGCGGAACCCGCAGGTCGTTACGGCCAATCCGAAGACGATCAGAATCGGCTGGAACTCGTCTTTTCAGAAAATTTTGCCTGCCCGGAACACGGAGCTGTGATGGAGGAGTTGTCCCCCCGGCTGTTCTCCTTCAACTCACCCTACGGAGCCTGCCCCCACTGTCACGGACTGGGCAGCCTGCGGACTTTCTCAGCGGAACTGGTCGTCCCTGATCCGAAGCTGCCCGTCTATGCAGCGATCGCCCCCTGGTCGGATAAAGACAATACCTACTACTTTTCTCTGCTGTACAGCCTGGGGCAGTCCTTTGGCTTCGAGATTCAAACCCCCTGGGAGCAGCTCACTCCGGATCAACAGCAGGTGATTCTGCACGGTTCTGAGGAGAAGATTTACATTGAGGCGGATTCTCGCTACCACGATAAAAAAGGCTATCACCGGCGCTACGAAGGCGTGTTGCCCATGCTGGAACGGCAGTACAAGGAAGCCTCATCGGATCTGTATAAGCAAAAGCTGGAGCAGTATTTGGTGGATCAGGCTTGCGAGGTCTGCGGCGGCGATCGCCTGAAGCCGGAAGCCCTGGCGGTGCGGGTCGGACAGTTTGCCATCAAGGAACTGACTAACGTTTCGATTCGGGACTGTCTGGATCGGGTCAATGCGATGGAACTGTCCTCCCGACAGGCGCAGATTGGGGAACTGGTACTGAAGGAAATTAAGGCGCGGCTGCAATTTTTGCTGGATGTGGGGTTGGATTATCTCACCCTCGATCGCACGGCTATGACCCTTTCAGGCGGAGAGGCCCAGCGGATTCGGCTGGCCACTCAGATTGGAGCCGGACTGACGGGCGTACTGTATGTGTTGGATGAACCCAGCATTGGTCTGCACCAGCGGGACAACGATCGCCTGCTCAATACGCTGACCAAACTCCGCAATCTGGGCAATACCCTGATCGTGGTGGAGCATGATGAGGACACGATCCGAGCTGCCGATCATCTGGTGGATATTGGCCCCGGAGCCGGAATTCATGGCGGGCAGATCGTGGCTCAGGGTTCCCTGGAGAATCTGCTGGCGGCAGAGAATTCCCTGACGGGAGCCTACCTTTCGGGACGACGGGTGATTCCGACTCCCACGGAACGGCGAGAGGGCAACGGGCGATCGCTGCTGCTGCATGATGCTCACCGCAATAATCTCCAGCACATTGATGTGGAAATTCCCCTGGGCAAGCTGGTCTGCGTTACGGGGGTATCGGGTTCGGGTAAGTCTACCCTGGTCAACGAATTGCTCTATCCGGCCTTGCAACATCACTTTGGGCACAAAGTTCCCCAGCCCAAGGAGATGGCTAAACTCAAAGGTTTATCAGCCCTGGATAAGGTGATTGTGATTGACCAATCTCCGATCGGACGCACGCCGCGATCGAACCCTGCCACCTATACGGGGGTGTTTGATGTGATTCGGGATCTGTTTTCTGAAACGATCGAAGCGAAGGCCAGGGGCTATAAGCCGGGACAATTCTCCTTTAACGTGAAAGGCGGACGGTGCGAAGCCTGCGGCGGACAGGGGGTAAACGTGATTGAGATGAACTTCCTGCCGGATGTCTATGTTCAGTGCGAAGTCTGTAAGGGAGCCCGCTATAACCGCGAAACGTTGCAGGTGAAGTACAAGGGCAAGTCGATTTCCGATGTGTTGAACATGACCGCTGAGGAAGCCCTGGAGTTTTTCGAGAATATTCCCAAGGCGGCTTCTCGACTAAAAACGATGGTGGATGTGGGGCTGGGCTATGTGCGGCTGGGACAAACGGCTCCAACTCTGTCGGGGGGAGAAGCTCAACGGTTGAAGTTAGCCTCGGAACTCTCCCGCCGTGCCACGGGCAAAACCCTTTACCTGATCGATGAACCCACCACTGGACTCTCCTTTTACGATGTCCATAAATTGCTGGATGTGCTGCAACGCTTGACGGATATGGGCAACACAATTCTGGTGATTGAACATAATCTGGATGTGATTCGCTGTGCCGACTGGGTGATCGATCTGGGTCCAGAGGGGGGCGATCGCGGTGGGGAAATTGTCGCGGTGGGAACCCCGGAAGCGGTGGCGGAGAATGGGCGATCGTTTACGGGACATTATCTGAAAAAAGTGTTGGCCCAGCATCCTAAAAATTAACTCACGTCTAATGTGAATTGGACAAAAAGGTGGGAGAGGTTGAGAATCGAAGTACCACCTTTGAAGCTCACCTCTCCCATGACTAGCATAGACTTTCCCAGCCTGATGACCACCATTTTTGTTCTGGTAGACGATTGGTATCGCCAGCAGATTGCACCGTTAGACTGCCCCCGACCAGGAGTACAAGCGCAATTGAGTGATAGCGAAATGCTGACCTTAGCACTGCTGATGGACTATCTGCCCTTTCCGGGTGAAACCCAGTTTCTCGGCTTTATGCGTGCCAACTATCTCTGCTGGTTTCCACAGTTGTTGGATCAGAGTCAATTCAATCGGCGCTTACGCCAATTAGATGGGATGCTGGAATCACTGCGACGCAGTTGGGTCGTGGCATTAGGAGCGACCCAGCAAACGCATCTGCTGGTGGACACCAAACCGATTCCCGTACTGGGACTCAAGCGGGACAAGACACGCAGTGATTTTTCTGGCAATGCAACCCCTGGCTATTGTGCGTCGCGCCAGATGTATTACTTCGGCTACAAACTCGCCTTACTCAGTACCTGGAACGGGATTCCGATTGCCTATGATTTAGTCCCAGCCAACACCGATGAGCGGGTTGCCATTGAGTCGCTCTTAGCGGTCGCCCGAGGGTGCACCATCTACGGTGACAAGGGGTTTATCGACCAGGACTGGCAACTCCAAGTGCAGCAGCGCACCGGCAATCAGATTTGGACTGTCTTGCGCAAAAATCAGAAACAGCAGCATCCCCCATCCCTCAATCGCTTCATCTCCAAAGTGCGTCAGCGCATTGAAGGGGTGTTTCATGAAATTCAAAACACTGGACGTAACCCCGAACGCTTGCTCAACAAGACCGTAGAGGGCTTTTGTGTCCACATTGCAGCTAAACTGGCAAGCCATACCCTGCGGTTATTGCTCAAACAGCAGTTTGGCATCCATGTGTTAACCTTCCAACAGTCTTAAACTGCTCTGTCTAATTCACATTAGGCGTAACTCGTGAGGCTGCAAGGTGGGTTAAATTGTGGCAATAGCTTCTCTGTGCAGCGCTGATGGGACAAAATTGGGCAATTACGATCGGCATTAATGGGTATCACAATCTGCAACGGCTCACCTATGCCCAACGGGATGCGGACGCGGTGCAGGCGTTTTTGCAGCAGGAACTCCAGATCCAGACTCCCTATCACTTCACGGATGACTCACCTGCCATTGCCCAGGACTATGGCCCGCCCCTGAATTCCTATCCGACCTACGCTACCCTGCGGCGATTTTTTCGCATTCGGTTTGAGGAACCGTTTTTGAAGCCAGGGGATAATTTGTGGTTCTTTTTTGCGGGACATGGCAAACGACATGAAGACCGGGACTACTTGATGCCGATCGATGCGGATCCGGGAGATGAGGTGGAGAAAAGCACCTGGATTCCGTTGAGCTATATCACCGATCGCCTGCGTCGGAGTGGGGCGGATAATGTGGTGATGTTGATTGATGCCTGTCGGAGTGGGGCGGGACGAAGGGATAGTGATGGCTTTGGGCGGGAAAAGCAGCAAGGGGTGATTACGCTGTTTGCCTGTAGTCCGTGGGAGTCGTCCTATGAGATTGATGAGCTTCAGCAGGGAGCGTTTACCCATGCCCTGTTGCAGAGTTTGCAAATTGAGGGGGAAGGGAATTGCGCGACGGTGGAACGGCTTTATCAACGCCTGCGGCAGATGGTTCCAGAGGTGACGCAACGGTACAAGCGGGTTCAGCAAACCCCCTATGGAGTGGTGGAACCGCCAACAAAGTATCATCTGATTTTGCTGCCCCGGAAAGCGAATCTTAGTGATATTAATACGTTGAAGTTGGATGCCCAACGGGCGGAGCTAAACAGAGAGTTCAAGTTAGCCAAACAGTTGTGGATTCGGGTTTTGGCGATTTCGGGGGCAGATTATGATGCGATCGAGGGAATTGAGCGATTGGCACGGGTTTCGGCTACGCCAGTCGTACCTGCTGAACCAGAGAAACCGATTTCTGTTCCTCAAACTGGGCAACGGGATGCAACCCCTTCTCCTCCTCCTCCTGAGCCAGCCAAACCAGCCATTCCCACCTTTAAGTTTGAAATGGTGACGGTGGATGCCCAGGGGCGGGAGGTGAACCGTCGTCCAGGTGAGGCGGAGTATTGGGCGGAGGAGTTGGGGAATGGGGTGCAGTTGGAGATGGTGTCGATTCCAGGCGGATCGTTCCAGATGGGTTCACCGGATGGGGAAGGGGTTGATGATGAGCGACCTCAACATTCCGTTACGGTTAAGCCGTTTTTGATGGGTAAGTATGCGGTAACGCAGGCGCAATGGAAGACGGTTGCAAGTTTCCCGAAAGTTGAGCGTGACCTCGAGCCTGATCCAGCTCACTTCCAGGGAGATAATCGTCCGGTTGAGTGCGTGTCCTGGGAGGATGCGATCGAGTTTTGTACCCGACTATCCCAGAAAACAGGACGGGAGTATCGGCTGCCCAGTGAAGCCGAGTGGGAGTATGCCTGTCGGGCTGGAACGACCACTCCATTTCATTTTGGCGAGACGATCACTACTGATCTGGCAAACTATCGTAGATTCTTTTGGGACTATAAGAGAAAAACATACCCTGGCTCCTATGGTGTTGACCCGAAGGGAGAATTTCGGGAGCAAACTACAGAGGTCGGGAACTTTCCACCGAACGCCTTTGGACTTTACGATATGCACGGCAATATCTGGGAGTGGTGTTTGGAGCATTGGCACAAAAATTACAGTGGTGCTCCGATCGATGGAAGTGCCTGGATTGATGAAGATTTAAGTCTCCGGTTGCTACGCGGTGGTTCGTGGAACGACCATCTCTGGAATTGCCGATCTGCCGAGCGTGGCAGGCGCTACCCGAATCGCCGGCTCAACTCTTGTGGGTTTCGTGTTGTTTGTGGTTCTGCGTGGACTCTTTAGCCCTCTGCCCTCTTGCGCTTTTGCCCTTTACCCTCTATTCTTTACTCTCTTCTCTCTTTCGCGCGAAGAGCGATCAAAATTTTTTCACAATGGACGATCTACCCATCATTCAAAAAACCTACGACCTGATCAAGTGGTACGTACCAATCCTCAACCGCCTGCCGCGTGATCACAAATTCCTCTTGGGTGACAGAATCACAAGCAATTTATATGAGCTACTGGAAGGACTGATCCAGGCAAGATATGCTCCAGATAAGCTGCCTCAACTTCAGGTTCTCAATAGCCAGCTTGACATTCTCCGCCATCAAACCCGCCTGCTGCTTGATTTTGAACTGATCGCCACAAATCGTTACGAATATGCCGGACAATTGCTCAACGGTATTGGCACAGATCTGGGCGGTTGGATTAAGCAACAGCGCAAGCGAGTTACAGCATGAAACGCTATGGAAATCTCTGGGAGCAGGTCATTGATTTTGAAAATTTGCTGTTATCAGCCCGCAAAGCCCAGAAGGGAAAACGGTTTCGAGAAAATGTGCTTGCCTTCAACTATAACCTGGAACAGGAACTTCAACACCTTCAAGCAGACTTAAAGAATCAGACTTACCAACCTGGAACCTACCGCACTTTTCAAATCTACGAACCGAAGCCGCGTCTGATCTCTGCCGCACCCTATCGAGATCGGGTGGTTCACCATGCCCTCTGCAATGTCATTGTCCCCCTCTTTGAACGCACCTTCATCGCCGATTCCTACGCCAATCGGGTTGGTTTTGGCACCCATCGGGCCCTCCAACGCTTCACCCGTTTTGCCCGTAATAGCCGCTATGTGTTGCAATGCGATGTCCGAAAATACTTTCCCAGCCTGGATCACGAAATCCTCAAAAGCCTGATCCGACGCAAGATTAAATGCCCTGATACGCTTTGGCTAATGGACACCATCATCGACGGCAGCAATGAACAGGAACCCATCATTCATCACTTTCCTGGTGACAACCTGATCTCCCCCTTGGCTCGACGGCGAGGACTCCCGATCGGCAACCTGACCAGCCAGTTTTTTGCCAACGTTTATCTCAACGGGTTTGGTCACTTTGTCAAAGAAACCCTGAACGCTCAACGGTATCTTAGGTATGTAGATGATTTCGCGCTCTTCAGCGATGACAGGGATTTTCTATCCGATGCTCGTCCCCAGATCGAATCCTACCTGGCAACCCTGCGGCTCAAGATTCACCCTATAAAAAGCCAACAGTTTGAAACCCATCATGGAGCAACCTTTCTAGGATTTCGCATTCTCCCCGATCGAATTCGTGTCCGCACAGAAAACTTACGACGAGCCAGACGAAGATTACATCGACTCCAATCAGAATATCAGGTTGGCAAAATTGCCTAAACTCACCTGAACCAATCCCTACAAAGTTGGTTTGCTCACCTGGATCAAGGAGATACCTGGCAGTTAAAACAACTTATTCTCCAGAGACTTTAGTTTCCAGCATAATAACCCTTGTGTCCTGTTTAAAGCAGGCAAAGAACGGGGTAGGCACTTCCGGCTGCTGCGTGGTGGTTCGTGGAACAACAATCCCAGGAACTGCCGATCTGCCAATCGCAACAGGAACAACCCGGACAACAGGAACAACAATATTGGGTTTCGTGTTGTTTGCGGTTCTGCGCGCGCTCTTCTGTACCAGAACGAGTGGATGGGAATTCATTCGGCGAGTCGAAGAAGAGTCCAGACTTACTCCGGTGATGCGGGTAACGGCATCCGAAAATCAACCTAAATTGGGTAGCCTGGTAAGCTCTGCTGAACGGTTGCCCAATTCTCAATACTGGGGATGTCATTCGCTTCCAACTCAGCGAAAATAAAGGAAAAAGTGCGGAGAATCAGAAATGACAGACGAAGCAGCACAGCTATGGCTCATGACCGAAGTGGAAACCACCGAAACCACCGAAGTCGTCCGGGGAGAGCGGAACGGCAGCGACACCGGAGGTGGATTTGGCCCACCACGAGTCACAGAACAGGTAAAAACGATCGTCCGTCAGCGAGTTCCCCTGGATGCTGTTACCCTCAAAACCCAGATGAAGGGACTCTTACAAGTCGTCAGCGATGTCTTTGATCAGGCCAATCAACAGAGCGATCTGCAACTGGATGAAGTCGAACTGTCCGTCGAAATTAACGCTCAGGGACAGGTCAGCATTATGGGCAATGGCGGTTCTCTCAGCAATCGCGGAGCGATCAAGCTGAAGTTCAAACGTACCAATCCTTAACATGACTTCACCCATTCATCAGAATGTGCTGTACCTATTCAGGATTCCAGAAATTTAGAGTGTCAAAAGATGCGAGATCGCGGTAGTTTAATGTCCAGACAGGACATTGATGCTGTAGAGCTATTGTCACAACTGTCAAATCTTCTAGCGTCCCTTGCCATGCAGGAAGTGACTGAATCTTCTGGCATAAAGATTGAAACTCGGCCGCATCAATGGGCAATGCTATCAGGCTTTCTTCCATGCCTTTCAAAGCGCGTTGAGCTGCGATCGGGGTTGTGTTATGAAGCAGCCACTTATATACCTCATAGATGATTGGTACCGGAGTCAGCAGCATTGTTTTAGTCTGGCTCAGTTGTGAGAATCCAGCAACACACTGAGTGTGATCAATATCCTTTACATAAAACAACCCAATCAGTGGTCCCGCATCCAGTACTATCTGTCTCAACGAAGGTCATCCTCGGCATGGTCACGAGCATTACGAGGAGCTTCTGCCACAATTCCAGCTAGTTCCAACAGCTTCGAGCTATCTTTCGGCGATCGCTTAATCTCTAAAGCCTCTTGCACTAGGCTCACTACCGTTTCCTGAGGATGTGCCCTTAAATAATCCGTTAGCTGTCGCGCTAAGGGTTCAGGTAGGTCGATCGTAATTTGCATAAGAACTTCAACTAAAGCACAATTTTGCAATCCATTTACTGTTTATCGTAGCTTAACAGCCAGCGATTCCTCTAGAGCATTACTCTCAAGACCCACTTTGCTGATTCCGATCGCCCATCGCTTCGATCGCCTCTGCCACTTGCTGGAGTACCCCCACGCGATCGTCTGTCTGGCATCGATCGCAATAGTAACAATTGTGACTTGATTTGCTTGATCGATTGATGGTACGCTCATCAGCTATAGCTGTCTTTTGGGTTGTCCTGACCTGCGAGATAGTGACTCTACCTAGAGGCGAATTCTCTAGCGGAGGTCAAGCGTCGCCGTCCAAAGCAAAACGCCCAACCTCCTGACCCAGACTATGTGCGCTAGTCCAGGCTAGGGTGTATGATAACACCCGATGTCTGCCGCTTGCCCTGTCTGAACGAGGGCTAGTCTCTAGGGTTTCTTCAAACCCTGGAACACAAGGAGATTCACAAATCATGTCCGACAAACTGTTCGATCAGCCCCCTAGTGGCGATCGGCTGATTTCCCCTGCCCGGCGATCGGTAAAACTTCTGATGATTGGTCAACCGAATGATGTAGAAATCACGATCGCCCGTCTGTATCAGTGCAACTTCTGTCGAGTGGAAGACTGGTCACGCCCCCTACCCTTCTCCCAAATCCAACAGGCCACCAGCAAAGAACCCGGCGAAATCATGCGGATCTACGTGCGATCGATGACCCTCTAGGTTAGGACGCACAACCGCGCCCCTACCAGTCCCCTTTGCTGCTCTCTTGTGGGGTGGGCATCCTGCCCGCCCAGTCCACCAACCTTCTTCACCAACTTCTTGTGGGGTGGGCATCCTGCCCGCCCAGTCCTCAAACCAAAACCTTCCATCAGCAATGATGCAAACCCTCCCGATGACAAGAAGTGTGCAACAAGCTACCGTTGCAATGTAAATGTATTTATAGAGTAGATGTGGCAAACCTCAGGAGTTGCCGCAGAGTTTTGCTGCCTGAGAGGAGAATGAATGCTGGAATCGTATCGTAAACACGTTGCAGAGCGGGCGGCTCTAGGAATTCCGCCTCTACCGTTATCGGCTGAACAAGCCTCTGATTTATGTGAATTATTAAAGAATCCGCCTGCGGGTGAGGAAGACGCTTTACTCAAAATGCTGGTCGATCGCATCCCTCCAGGCGTAGACCCGGCAGCCTATGTCAAGGCAGGCTTTTTAACGGCGATCGCCAAAAAGGAACTCACCAGTCCGCTGATTTCCCCGCAGTACGCCGTTGAGCTACTGGGCACGATGATGGGGGGATACAATGTGCAATCCCTGGTGGATTTGCTGCAATCCGACGAGGCATTGGCAAGCACGGCGGCAACTGCCCTGAGCAAAACCCTGTTGGTTTACGATGCGTTTCATGATGTTTTGGAACTAGCGGAATCGGGAAATTCCTACGCTAAACAAGTCATTGATGCCTGGGCAAACGCCGAATGGTTTACCAGTCGTCCGAAACTGCCGGAAGCCATCACCGTGACCGTGTTCAAAGTTCCCGGTGAGACGAATACCGATGACCTGTCGCCTGCCCCCCACGCCACCACTCGTCCTGATATTCCCCTCCATGCCCTGGTCATGCTGGAAAGCCGGATGCCAGACGGGTTACAGACGATCGCCGAGCTGAAACAGAAGGGCTATCCCGTTGCCTATGTGGGGGATGTGGTCGGAACCGGATCGTCCCGGAAGTCGGCCACCAATTCAGTCCTGTGGCACGTGGGGGATGATATTCCGTTCGTGCCGAATAAGCGCACCGGAGGCTATGTCCTGGGCGGTAAGATTGCCCCGATTTTCTTTAACACAGTTGAAGATTCGGGGGGACTGCCGATCGAATGTGATGTCGAAAAAATGGCAACGGGGGATATAGTTACGATCCATCCCTACAAAGGTGAAATTACCAACGAAGCTGGAGAAGTGATTTCCACCTTCACCCTCAAGCCGGATACAATTCTGGACGAAGTGCGGGCAGGGGGACGGATTCCCCTCCTGATTGGGCGTACCCTCACTGATAAGACCCGTGCCGCGTTAGGACTGGAACCCAGCCCCGTCTTTACCCGTCCCCAACTGCCTGCGGATTCGGGTAAAGGCTTCACCCTGGCCCAGAAGATGGTGGGTAAAGCCTGCGGTCTGCCGGGGGTGCGACCGGGAACCTACTGTGAACCGATGATGACTACAGTGGGATCACAGGACACGACGGGCCCCATGACCCGCGATGAATTGACGGAATTAGCCTGCCTGGGCTTCGGGGCAGATTTGGTGATGCAAAGCTTCTGCCACACCGCCGCCTATCCCAAACCTGTAGACATCAAAACCCATCGAGATTTACCGGACTTTATCAACTCGCGGGGTGGTGTGTCCCTTCGTCCGGGCGATGGCATTATCCACTCCTGGCTGAACCGAATACTGTTGCCGGATACGGTGGGGACTGGGGGTGATTCCCATACGCGGTTCCCGTTGGGCATTTCCTTCCCGGCTGGATCAGGCTTGGTTGCCTTTGCGGCAGCGTTGGGGGTGATGCCATTGGATATGCCAGAGTCGGTGCTGGTGCGCTTTAAGGGCAGTTTGCAACCGGGAGTCACCTTGCGGGATGTGGTGAATGCCATTCCCTATGTCGCCATTCAGCAGGGTAAGCTGACGGTGGCAAAGCAGAACAAGCAGAATCTCTTCTCTGGGCGGATTATGGAAATGGAGGGACTGCCCGATCTGAAGCTGGAGCAAGCCTTTGAACTCACCGATGCTACGGCAGAACGTTCCTGTGCTGGCTGTACGATCAAGCTGAATCCAGACACGATCGCCGAATATTTGCGATCGAACGTTGCCCTGTTGAAGAACATGGTGGCGCGGGGCTATGGCGATGCTCGAACCATTCTGCGGCGGGTGGCGAAGATGGAGCAGTGGTTGGCGAACCCAGAAGTCATGGCGGCTGATGAAAATGCTGAGTATGCCGATGTGATTGAGGTGGATCTGGATCAGATCAAAGAGCCTCTGGTGGCGGCTCCCAATGATCCAGACAACATCAAGCTGATGTCGGAATGTGCTGGCGATCCGATCCATGAAGTGTTCATCGGTTCCTGCATGACCAACATTGGACACTATCGCGCCGCCGCCAAGGTGCTGGAAGGAGCCGGAGCCGCCAAAGCCAAACTCTGGATCTGTCCGCCGACCCGCATGGATGAAAAGCAGCTACGAGAAGAGGGCTACTACGGCATCTTTGCAGCAGCCGGAGCCAGAACCGAAATGCCGGGATGCTCGCTCTGCATGGGCAATCAGGCGCGAGTGGCAGATGGGGTGACGGTCTTCTCCACTTCCACTCGCAACTTCAACAACCGCATGGGGAAAGATGCTCAGGTTTACCTGGGTTCGGCGGAACTGGCAGCGGTCTGCGCCCTGTTGGGACGGATTCCCACGGTGGAGGAATATCTGGAGATTATTACTCAGAAGCTCGATCCCTTTGCGGCGGATCTGTACCGCTACCTCAACTTTGACCAGATTCCTGGCTTTGAGGATGAGGGACGGGTGATTCCCCTGGAGGAAATGCCGAAGATTGAGGAGATTCTGGGAATGCCGACGGCGGCGGTTTAAAGCCCGATCGAACTAAATCCGATCGCTGAAGGGGGGTGTGATGCGTTGCACCTCCCTATTTTGTTAGGCTGTAATTCGTTAGGCTATTTCTATCATTTCCCAAATGTTGTCACTTCATGACTTCCCACGCTGCCCCCTCGATCGCGTAATAAGATAGGGAATTGTCTGCTTGTTAAGCAATGCCTGCTGCAAAATCGTGGCGCAGGCTACAGAATTGGGTGTCAATTGTACTTTTTAATCTTTGGTTTGGCTGCCTGGTTGCTGGGCAAACGGTACCGTAATTCACTTTGACTGCTTCAACCCATTCAACTCAACATTAATTCATCTAGGTTCCTGTATGAGTGCTTCTTCCATTCGCTTTCTCATGTGCTCTCCCAAATTCTACGATGTGGATTATGTGATTAATCCCTGGATGGAGGGAAACGTTCACAAATCCTCCCGCGATCGGGCCGTAGAACAGTGGGACAAGCTGTATCACGTCATTAAAGACCACGCAACGGTGGATTTAGTGGAACCTCAAAAAGGGGTTCCCGATATGGTGTTCACCGCCAACGCCGGACTGGTGCTGGAAAATACGGTGGTTCTCAGCCGCTTCTACCACAAAGAACGGCAGGGGGAAGAACCCTTCTTCCAGCAGTGGTTTGAGGAACAAGGGTTTAAGGTACATCTACTCCCCAAGGATTTACCCTTTGAAGGGGCAGGAGATGCCTTGCTCGATCGGGAAGGTCGCTGGCTGTGGGCGGGCTATGGCTTCCGTTCTGAGCTAGATTCCCACCCCTACCTGGCCAAATGGCTGGATATTGAAGTCCTGTCGCTGCGGCTAATGGATGAGCGATTCTACCATCTCGATACCTGCTTCTGTCCTCTGACAGACGGCTACCTGCTTTACTATCCACCTGCCTTTGACTCCTATTCCAATCGCCTGATCGAGATGCGGGTTCCGCCCGAAAAGCGGATTGCCGTTGAAGAACCCGATGCCGATAATTTTGCCTGCAATGCGGTAAATATCGATCGCCTCATCATCATGAACAAAGCCAGCGATAACCTGAAGGCGCGACTGGCAGAGGCCAACTTCCGGGTGATTGAAACCCCGCTCACCGAGTTTCTCAAGGCCGGCGGAGCTGCGAAGTGTCTGACGTTGCGAACCACCGAACCGTTGCAGCCAGTTCACCATGCCGTTGCCACCGTTGAAAGTCGCACTATCCAGTTAGAAGGCCACTTGCTGGATTCCGGACTGATCAACCGGGCGTTAGACCTGATCGTGGAAGGCGGCGGCACCTTCCAGGTCTTGAACTTTAACCTGGGTGAACAGCGTCAAAGTACCTCCACCGCAGAAGTTCGGGTCACGGCCCCTTCCCATGACGTGATGGAAAAAATCATGTCGCAGCTCATCGACCTGGGCGCATCCGCCAGACCCCAGGAAGTGTGTGATAATCCCCTGGAAACCGTGGAATTGGATGGTGTGGCTCCGGATGATTTCTACGTCACAACCATTTATCCCACGGAAGTGCGCGTTAACTGTGAGTGGGTGCGAGTCCAGAATCAGCGGATGGATGGGGCGATCGTGGTGTCTCAAACTCCTGAAGGGGCGATCGCTGAGTGTAAACTGCTCCGCGACTTGCAGAAAGGCGATCGCGTGATCGTCGGCGTAGAAGGGATTCGCACCGTTCGCAAGGCAGAATCCCGCGAGCAGCGCACCAGCAATGATAAAGAGTTCAGCTTCATGGGTGCTGGAGTGTCCAGCGAACGCCGGGTAGAACTGGTGGTAGAACAAATCGCCTGGGAGTTCCGTCGCATTCGAGATCAGGGCGGTAAGGTCGCCGTCGTCGCGGGACCGGTTGTGATTCATACGGGCGGTGGAGAACACCTGGCTCACCTGATCCGGGAAGGTTATGTGCAGGCCCTCCTGGGAGGAAATGCGATCGCGGTGCACGACATTGAGCAATCCATGATGGGCACTTCCCTGGGGGTCGATATGAAGCGGGGGGTTTCCGTTCGCGGGGGGCACCGTCATCACCTGAAGGCGATTAATACTATCCGACGGTATGGCAGCATTGCTCAAGCTGTAGAACAAGGAGCTTTAGGGAGCGGCGTGTTCTATGAATGCGTGAAGCACAATGTCCCGTTCTCTCTGGCAGGTTCCATCCGCGATGATGGGCCGCTGCCTGACACTAAAATGAATCTGATTGAAGCCCAACAGGATTATGCTCGCCTGATTCAGGGAGCCGATATGATCCTGATGCTCTCCTCCATGCTGCATTCGATCGGAGTCGGCAATATGACTCCCGCTGGGGTAAAACTGGTTTGCGTGGACATTAACCCCGCAGTCGTCACCAAACTCAGCGATCGCGGTTCCGTTGAATCCGTCGGCGTAGTCACTGATGTGGGTCTGTTCCTCAGCCTGCTAACCAAACAACTCGATCGGTTAACCAAACCCTATGAGATCGCTCAAACAGTCTAACCAGTAATTCCAATCTCTCTCTTGTGGGGCGGGCATCTTGCCTGCCCTGTTTGGTTATTAGTAACCCAAGTTCGATCACGTGCCATCAGGACAACGGATACAGAGCTATTTTCTCTACAGAGTTATTTCCTCAGAAGAAGCCTTGAGCCGATGGCAAACCAGCGTTGCAGTGGAAGATAGTATAACAATTGAAGGGAGTTCAACGTCCTAAGTAACGAATGCGGGACATGGCAGCAAAAGATGTATTCCATGATGTTGTGAAAGCGGCTCTGGAGAGGGATGGGTGGGTAATCACCGATGATCCATTAACAATCCGGGTCGATAGCCTGACTGACTTGTTTATTGATCTGGGCGCAGAGAAGTTAATTGCAGCTGAGAAGGAGAACCAAAAAATTGCGATTGAGATTAAAAGTTTCCTTGGACAATCGGTTGTATCAGAGTTTCACACAGCGATCGGTCAGTTTACGAACTACCGTTATGCTCTATCCGATCGGGAGCCGGAACGAGTGCTATATCTGGCGGTACCAGCTAGCATTTATGATGAGTTCTTTACTCGACCGTTCATTCAATCGGTGATTCAGCGGAGTCGAATTAGCCTCTTGATTTATAACATTGAAACAGGAGAGATCGTACGATGGCAAAAACAGAGCAGTACCGAAACCTAGTACAGCAATTACTGATAGACTATGCTGGTCGTCGATCCTCGCAACGAGGAGAGGTGGAGCTACAAACCGTATTCGATCGAGAGCATGACCATTACCAACTGATCTATGTGGGATGGGAGAATAAGCAGCGGGTGTTTGGCCGGTAATGCATCTGGATCTTCGCGGAGAGAAGGTATGGATTCAGTGGAATGGAACCGAGGAAAAGGTGGCGGATGATTTGGTGAACTTAGGGGTTGCGAAGCAAGATATTGTATTAGGCTTTCACCCTGAATCGATGCGAAAGTTCACTGAGTTTGCAGTGAGCTAGGCTCTGTTGAGCATTGTCATCAAGGTCGAAATCCTGAAGACTTCTTCCAGCCATTCTCAGGAGCCAAACTTCTGTTTCGCCTGTTCATAAACCTCTACAGTAATTTGAGTCGCTCCCATTTCCTGAGCGAATTTCTCAATCTTCTTGCGGGCAGCCGGACGGACAAAAAAAGGAATTTCCTTGAGTCGGGCTTCCGCTTCCGTCGTCCATTCAGGCGTGTTGCTCATAGGGAGTCTTAGACCGTCGTTGGGATTATAAACAGCATTAAACTTAGCATACTCCGGGGATGTATCTCATTTTGCCGTTGTATGACCGATCGCTTACTGGCAAGCAGGATGCCTGCGCTACGGAAATGAGCCATTGGCATAAAATGACTGTTTGCAGCGAGAGACATCGCTAAAAAGTTATCGTGGAAGGATGAAGACTGTACATTCCCGATCGCCTCTCTCCTCACGGTTTCAAGGAGTCAAAAAATCCCTTTCCCTCTTTCAATATTGTCGTCAAGCTGTTCAATTGGTTTGGACAACCGATCGCCGCCTGACCATTGGACTTGCCCTTCTCACCCTGGTGGCAGGACTATTACCCGCACTGGTCGCCTACCTGGGGAAGCTGATTATTGATGCCGTGGTACTGGCGGAACAAACCGCTACCGCCTCCGATCGATGGCTCGCGCTGCAATACCTGGGCATGGAAGCGATCGTCGTTGCATTGTTATCGGGGAGTCAGCAGGGGATTGCGCTGTGTCAATCTCTGTTGCGGGTGCTGCTGGGGCAAAAGGTGAATGAGTTAATTCTGGAAAAGGCTTTAACGCTGGATCTGTCCCACTTTGAAGACTCGGAATTTTACGACAAGATGACCCGTGCCCGTCGGGAAGCCTCGACTCGTCCTCTGAGTTTGGTTGGACGCACCTTTGGGCTGGTCAAAGATACACTGTCTCTCGTCACCTATGGTAGCCTGTTGCTGCAATTTTCCCTGTGGGCCGTGCTGTTGCTGATGGTGGCCGCAATTCCTGCATTCATTGCTGAAACCCGTTTTGCCCAGGTTGCCTTTCGGCTATTTCGCAGACGGGCCCCGAAACCCGCGAACAGCATTATCTGGAAACCCTATTAGCCAGGGAAGATTTTGCGATGGAAGTGAAGCTTTACCAGCTTGGTGAAATGCTGCTCGATCGCTATCGCACCATTTTTAACCGAATCTACCACGAAGATCGGGATCTAACCGTCCAGCGAAGTTTATGGAGCTATGGACTCAGCCTGCTCAGTACCGCTACCTTCTACGCCACCTATGTTTGGATTATTCTGGAGGCGATCGCAGGCCGGATTTCTCTGGGGGAGCTAACCATGTATTTAGTCGTATTTCGGCAGGGACAAACTACGTTCTCAGGGCTGCTCACATCAGTGGGTGGAATGTATGAGGACAGTCTGTATCTTTCTAATCTTTACGAGTTCCTGGAGGAAGATGTACCAGAATCCTCAGGTTATGCAACCTATGGTCATCAGCCAGACGATGGAATTCGATTTGAGAATGTCACTTTCACCTATCCTGGCAGTACCACACCCGCTCTCAAGCAGGTTTCCTTTCATCTGCGGCCGGGTGAAAAGCTGGCGATCGTTGGCAAAAACGGTTCTGGTAAAACCACTTTGATTAAGCTCCTGACCCGCCTGTACTCTCCGGATTCAGGACGAATTTTACTGGATGGGCGCAATCTGCAAGAATGGGATCTGGAGGTGTTGCAGCGGCGGATCGGCGTAATTTTCCAGAACTTTGTCCGCTATCAATTCACGGTGGGCGAAAACGTTGGCATTGGCGATGTGGATTATCTCCATGAGGAACCGCGCTGGTGGCTAGCCACGGAAAAGGGAACGGCCCGATCGTTTGTTGAAGAAATGCCGGAAGGGTTTCATACGCGGTTAGGACGCTGGTTTAAGAATGGACGGGAACTTTCGGGCGGACAATGGCAGAAAATCGCCCTATCGCGGGCCTTTATGCGATCGAGAGCCGATATTTTGGTTTTGGATGAACCAACTTCTGCGGTGGATGCGGAGGCGGAAGTCGAAATTTTTAACCAGCTTCGGGCCGTAACCCAGCATCAGATGGCGATTTTGATTTCTCACCGCTTTTCTACAGTGCGAATGGCTGATCAAATTATGGTGATGGTGAATGGCGAAATTGTCGAACAGGGAACCCACGAAGAACTGATTCGATCGGGTGGTGATTATGCGCGGCTGTTTGCGCTTCAGGCGGCAGGGTATCGATAGGAGAGGAGGAAGTTAGTTGTAGATTGGTGAGGGAACTTGAGCGGAGGAACGACATGAAACATTTGCAGGTTAAATCTATCCCAGAACCTATCCCAGAACCTATCCCAGAGTCTATTCCAGAGAATCCATCTCCGCTCCCGGTCGTAGAAACGTTTCACTCAGTTCAGGGAGAGGGAACCTGGACGGGAACCAGTGCTTTCTTTATTCGCCTGGCCGGATGCGATGTGGGCTGTCCCTGGTGTGATACGAAGCATTCCTGGAATATGGCGCGGCATTCTCAGCGGACTGTGGCGGATCTGGTGGCGGAGGCAAAGGCGGTTGCTCCAGCGATCGTCGTGATTACAGGGGGTGAACCCCTGATGCATGATTTGACTGACCTGACAGGAGGATTGAAATCCGCAGGGTTGCAGGTTCACCTGGAAACATCGGGAACCCATCCCTTCAGCGGTCAGTTTGATTGGGTGACGTTTTCTCCCAAGCGATCGAAGTTGCCCCATGCCAGTATCTATGCTCAAGTGAGTGAACTGAAAGTGGTCATTGTCGAGCCATCTGATCTGGAATGGGCTGAATCCCATCGGGCTGAACTGCCTGCCCATGCCCTTCAGTTTCTCCAACCGGAGTGGGATACGCCGGAAAGCTATCACTTGATTTTTGAGTATGTTCTGCATCATCCTCAGTGGCGGATCAGCCTACAGACTCACAAATTCACCCGTATTCGATAGGAGGAAGGCTGGATGGATCGTCCTAAAGCAGTAGTTTTGTTATCAGGTGGTTTGGACTCAGCAACGGTAGCAGCCCAGGCGATCGAGGATGGCTATGAACTGATTGCCCTGTCGTTTCGCTATGGTCAACGGCACGATCGAGAACTGCTGGCAGCCCAACAAATAGTGGAGCATCTCAAGGTCAAGGAGCATTTTGTCGTGGAGGTGAATCTGGCCCAGTGGGGAGGATCCGCGCTCACAAGTGCAACCGATGCCATTCCTACCGATGGAGTGCAGGCTGGGGTAATTCCCGTTACCTATGTGCCTGGACGCAATACGGTGTTCATCTCGATCGCCCTTTCCCTGGCAGAAGCCAAAGCCGCAGAGGCGATTTACCTGGGGATTAATGCGATCGATTATTCTGGCTATCCAGACTGCCGCCCAGAATACCTGGAAGCCATTCAGCATCTGGCATCCCTTTCCTCCAGGGCTGGATTGGCGGGAAATGCCCCTCATCTTGTCGCACCGCTTGTGATGGATTCCAAGGTAGATATCGTTCATCGCGCAGTCCGTTTGGGCGTTCCCATTGCCCTGACCTGGTCTTGTTACCAGGGAGAAGCGGAACCCTGTGGAGTCTGTGATGCTTGCCGCATCCGCGATCGGGCTTTAATTGAGGCAGGTCAACCTGAATTAGCCACAGCGATCGGACGGACAATGTATCACCAGGAACAGTCTACTGCCTGAATGCCAGGGAATTGAGGCTATGGCATCCCCCCAACAGGCAACATGACGGTAAAAACTGCTCCCCGATCTAAAACACTATGGGCCGAAATACTGCCACCATGTTGTTCGACAATTTTGCGGCAAATGGCTAAACCCATGCCGGTTCCCTGATATTCACTGGAACCATGCAAGCGATGGAACATTGTAAAGATCCGATCGAGATATTTCTCATCAAACCCAATGCCATTATCACTGACCTGAATTTGATAATAACCACGAAAGTCGGAGGAATGAGTTCGAGTCAAAGGGCTAAATGAAGATGAATCCAAAATCAAGGAAGACTTAAGCTCAACCCAAGGTGAAACGTTTGGCCGATGAAATTTGATAGCATTACTAATCAGATTTTGGAACAGTTGGCGCATTTGGGTTGGATCGGCCTCGATCGTCGGTAGATCTGCCACAACAACCTGAGCGTTTGCTTGCTGAATGGGCACTTCCAGATCGCTCAACACCTCCTGAACAATGTCCGTTAAATTCACCGGAACAAAGGGATTGGCGTTGGTGGTGACCCGCGAAAAGGAGAGCAAGTCATTAATTAAAGTTTGCATCCGGTGAGCAGCATTCTGCATTCGCTGCACATAGTCCTGCCCCTCTTCATCAAGCACATCGGCATATTTGCTGTGAAGCCGATCGCCGAAGGACTGAATTTTGCGCAACGGTTCCTGGAGATCGTGGGATGCGATCGAGGCAAAATCCTCTAGCTCCCGATTGCTTTGCTCCAACCGTTTGGCAAACTGTCTCAGTTCTGCTTCCGATCGCTTCCGTTGGGTCATGTCTCGAATATTGCACTGAATCACCTGCTGTTCACCGGCAATGTAGGCACTGCTGACAAACTCCACCTCCAAATATTGTCCAGTTTTCGTGCAAAGGGACATATCCTCAGACAAAGAGCTTTCTACTTGAAGTCGCTGCATCATGGTCTGAGCGGTTTCCACCTGATCGGGAATCACTATCTCCCAAAGTTTTTTGCCCAACAACTCCGCCTGAGAGTAGCCCAAAAGGTTGAGTAAAAACGGGTTGGCTTCAGTAATTTGTCCGGTTTTGGCATTGATAATCAGCACCCCATCCTGAGCCGCTTCAAACAGCCGACGGTAGCGGATCGCAGAGGACAGCAAAGCTGTATCCTTTTTCTGGCGATCGGTAATATCCTGCACGATCGAGAATACCCCAATCACGTTCCCATCGGCATCCACCAGGGAAGTACTGTGCCATTCACAAACCAGTAAGCGACCATCCGCTGTAATGTTCTGGCTGATGCTCGTAATGCTGGTTTTTAATTCAATCAAAGTGTGCCAGACTTTTTGAAAATCCGGCTTTAGTTGAGGAGGAACAATCAGGGCTGTGATCGGTTCTCCCAGAACTTCACGGCGATCGTACAAAAAAATCTTTTCTGCCCCTGGATTCCATTCCATTACCTCGAAATTCAGATTCCACTCAATGATGGCCAGCGGAGTTTGCTTGAGGTGAAACAAAAGTTTTCGTTCCAGCAGGTGCAGGGCATCTTCAGTCTGCTTGCGATCGCTAATGTCTTCAAAGATAACTCCGACGCGCTGGTGAGGTACGGGGAAGGCTTTGACCAAAAAAACTTTTTCAGCCAGGTGTTCATCCCGGTAGCGGATTTCGCCCAAATCTTTGCTGCTGCCCGATCGAATTACCTCTGCATACCCATCTGGCGGTTCAATTTTCAGGAAGGCTGGGAAGGGATCAAGCGCTTCTATTGCCTCTGGATCGTCTGGATCGTTTGTATTGTCTGGATCGTTTGTATTGTCTGGATCGTTTGTATTGTCTGGATCGTCTGTATTGTCTGCGATCGTTAAGGGAGCCAAACGCTCTGGCAATCCCAGGATTTGTCGCGCCAGTTGGTTAGTGGCAATCAGGCGAAACGTCCCGGCATCGTCCATATCCCTCAGATGCCAGATCATCAGACCCAGCGGAATATGCTCTACCAATTCAATACACAGATGATCACCAACCATCTACTTTTTTACCTAACAATCCATGAATTAACTGGGTTGCGGCTTCCGCCTCGACGGGTTTACAAAAGAAGTAGCCCTGGGCGTAATCACAGTGGAGGGCCCGAATTTGAGCCAGTTGCTTGGGGGTTTCCACGCCTTCGGCCACCACATCCATCCCCAGGTTCCAGGCAAGGGTAATAATGGTACGGACGATCGCCAGTTGTTCACCGTCGGAATCAATTTTACTGATAAATGATCGATCGATTTTCAAAGTATCAATCGGAAACCGATGCAGATAACTTAAGGATGAATACCCTGTGCCAAAGTCATCGATCGCTAAATGAATGCCCAATTCCTGAAGTTTGGACAGCGTCGTAATGGCTAACTCAGCATTCTCCATTAAAACACTTTCAGTAATTTCCAGCTTCACACAATGGCTACTCAGCTCAGCTTTGGATAAAATTTGGCTAATTTCCTCCGTCAGGTAAGGCGTGAATTGTTTACTGGAAAGATTGACGGTAACAGACAGATCTTGATCGGGAAACTGCTGCTGCCATTCTCGCATCTGTTGACAGGCTTCTTGCAACACCCAACGACCAATCGGAATAATTAACCCCGTATCCTCAGCGATCGGGATAAATTCCGCAGGTGAAATCATGCCCCTTTTAGGATGCTTCCAGCGCAACAGGGTTTCAAAACTGACCACCTGCTGAGTCCGCAAAGAGACGATCGGTTGGTAGTGTAACTGTAGCTCTTGCCGTTCTAAAGCTCGCCGCAGATCGGTTTCCGTTTGCAGCAATGCAACTGCGTAAGTGTGCATCCTGGAATCAAAGATTTCGTAGCGTCCACGACCCTGCTCCTTTGCCCGGTACATGGCCGTATCTGCATCTCGCAACAGTTCTTCGGGATGAGTATAGTGATTTGACCCAAAGGTAATGCCAATGCTGGCGGCTGTAAATACCTCATGCCCCTCCAGGTCAAACGGGACGGAAAGCTCTTGCTGAATCCGTTCTGCTACCAGAGTGACCGCTGTTTCATCCCGCACATCCTCCAGCAAAATCACAAATTCATCTCCCCCCAGACGGGCGATCGTGTCCGCTGGACGCAGACAGTGGGAGAGTCGATCGGCGATGGAAATCAGCAGATGGTCACCCAACATATGCCCCAGGCTGTCGTTGATCATCTTGAAGCGATCGAGATCAATAAACAGCACAGCAAACAGGCTACTACTCCGCTGGAACAGTTGAATGGCGTGGCGGAGGCGTTCCATCAACAACACCCGATTGGGGAGTCCCGTCAGCGTATCATGCAGGGCATCGTGAACCAGCTTTTCCTCCGCTTGCTTCCAGGCAGTCAAATCCGTTTGAGAACCCGCCATCCGCGTCGTTTTACCGTCTTGATCCTGAACCGCCAGCCCCCGGCACAGGATCCACCGATATCCACCATCTCGATGCTGCATCCGATATTCCTGCTCAAAGTGGGACGTTAATCCTTCTAAATGCTCCTTTAACGTCCGCTTGACCCAATGGGCATCTTCAGGATGAATGCGATCGAGGCATTCCTCAATACCATCACCAATTTCATGTTCCCGATAGCCCAGCATAGACTTCCAGCGCGGTGAGAAGTACACCTCTCCCGTTTTCAAATTCCAATCCCAGATGCCATCATTTGCTCCCTGAACTGCTAATGCATAGCGTTCTTCGCTTTCTCGCAGGGCCGCTTCAGCCCGCTTTCGGCTCGTAACATCGTTTTGGAGTCCGATAAAGTTGATTAGCTTCCCGCTTTCGTCAAAAACTGGATTGATGGACACTTCATTCCAGAACGGTGTGCCATCTTTGCGATAGTTCAAAATTGGACAAACGATCGGTTTGAGCTGGCGAATTGCGTCTCGGATCTGCTGAATGGCGGTTGGATCAGTATCGGGCCCCTGGAGAAAACGACAATTTCGACCCATTGTTTCCTCTGCGGTGTATCCAGTGAGTTCTGCAAAGGCAGCATTGACAAAAACCACTGGATTCCCTGGCCGCGAAGGATCCGTAACGACCACTCCAGTACTGATATTGCTGATGGCAAGGGCTAATTGCTGTTTTTCTTGCAGGGCTAGCCGTAAGGTTTTGAGGGTATGGGCGTGTTCTACTGCATAGCGAATCGTCCGTTCTAACACCGCAGCCGTCATTTCCCGCTTCAGCAAATAATCCGCAGCTCCAGCGCGCATGGCAGCCATATCAATTTCGTGATCTCCCAGTCCCGTCAACAAAATAAAGGGGGCATTACAGTGATGGGCGATCGCGTCTTGCAGCAACTCTAACCCGCTCCGCTGCCCCAGCCGATAATCCACCAAATACACATCATACTGATCCTGAAGGATTAGATCGAGTGCCTTCTCATAGGTTGCAACCCAGTCAATCCCAAACGTTTCTCCCTGGATTTCAGCAAACAAATCTCGTGTGAGGACATAATCATCCTCATCATCATCAACGAGAAGCACTTTGATTAAGGGGCAAGCCATATCCAAATACAGGTAAATTAAATCGAACAAAGGAGCAGCAAGGTGATGTCAACAAAAATGATCATTAGCAACAATCAATACAATTGATGGTTTATGGGCTTATGCGAGGGAGCGTAGAATGGGGTTGCAAAGACGATCGGTGCTCCGGGGTGCCATGCCAAAAGCTAATGTGCTTCCAGGTTCCGTAGAACAAGGAATTCCCTCGTATTGTTATAGTTCCCTCAAATCGGAGAATTTTTACTTCAGACAGCTCTGAATCCCTTGAAGTAATTTGGGTAGCGTGAAGTAATTTCAGTAGACCGCAAACCCTGTTTAGATCCCCCCTAGCCCCCTTAAAAAAGGGGAAACCGAGCCAAGAAGGTTTGAAGTTCCCCTTAAAAAGCTACCGTGTACACAGATCTTGACTGAGAGGCTCAAACCCTGATAGATCCCCCTAAATCCCCCTTAAAAAGGGGGACTTCTAATCCGGTTCCCTCCTTTTTAAGGAGGGTTAGGGAGGATCAAACCCAGTCGTGGCTAGAGCAGATGACTTGTGTGTACACCGTAGCCTTAAAAAGGGGGATTTAGGGGGATCAAAAGCAGGCGTTGCCGTGAATGCAATTGATTTTCGATCTTTCGATCTACTGATGCTGTAATGCAGTGCAGTAAGTGGCAACCTGAGCATCAATTCCAGTGATGGCAGTCCCCACCACAACGGCATAGGCTCCCAGCGTCAAGGCTTGGTCGGCCATAGGGGGTGAGGCAATCCCGCCCTCACAAAGGCAGGGAACGTTCAAGGCCTGCACCATTTGGGTGAGCAGGTCAAATCCAGGAGGAGAAAGGTGACGAGTCTGCTCTGTGTAGCCGTAAAGCGTTGTACCCACTACATCGGCTCCTGCTTGAGCTGCATGGATTGCTGCTTTGAGCGTATCCACATCGGCCATCACGAGCTTACCCAAGTCAGCGTGAATCCGGTCAATCAGTGACTTTACCGTTTCACCGTTGGGACGTTCCCGTAAGGTCGCATCGATCGCAATGATATCTGCACCAGCCGCAGCGATTTTGGCAGCATGGTCAAACTGAGGGGTAATGTAAACGTCGTAACCGGGGATTTGCTGTTTCCAGAGTCCAATAATTGGCACATTCACTCGTTGCCGTACAGCCTGGACATGGGCAGGAGTATCAATACGAACGCCGACGGCTCCTTGATTCACAGCAGCCTGAGCCATGGCCGCAATGACAGCAGGTTCATGGAGGGGAGAGTCGATCGGAGCTTGACAGGAAACGATCAAGCCGTGTTTTAAAGATGCAATCGGTGAGGGATGGGACACGGGTTGTGGAGAACAGGTGACAGGGGATAGGTGACAGGGGATAGGGTGTGAAAGACCAGGAGAGGATCAATCTCAGCGCATACTAAATTATGGTCTCTTTTGGGGAATGTTGTGGCAGGTTTGTGCCGGAGTGAGCACCGTTCCTCTCTTCTCATCTCTTCATTAACCCTGCCACCTTTTTACACGGACTTGATCAACATTTGTCAAGATTGTTTGCAAAATAGAAAGAAGCTGGGTTTGTGGCAGCACTTGCCCCAGACTATGTAGAAAGCAGTTCGTTGACGGGATGTGTTCTTAGAACCATGACACAATTATTGGCAGGAGATACAGGCGGCACCAAGACCATTCTCCGATTAGCAGAGCTTCATGAGACCCAATCTGGGCCAAAACTCAAGCCGCTGTATGAATCTCGCTATGTGAGTGCAGAATTCACAGATTTGGTTCCGATGGTGCGGACCTTTTTAACTGAAACCGCCGAAGCGATCGGCACCCCCCCCAAACCGCAGAAGGCTTGTTTCTCCATCGCTGGCCCGGTCGTCAACAATACCTGCAATCTGACCAATCTATCCTGGATGTTAGATGGCGCTCGGATTCGGCAGGAGTTAGATCTTAAAAAAGTCCAACTGATTAACGACTTTGCCGCCGTAGGCTATGGCATTACAGGATTAGAGGCTGAAGATATTGATACCCTCCAGGAGGGAGAACCCCGAGAGGATGCACCGATCGCCGTGATTGGGGCGGGAACGGGGCTAGGACAGGGTTTTTTAATCCAACATCAGGGACGGTATCGCGTTTACCCTTCAGAAGGCGGACATACGGACTTCTCTCCTCGCAATGAGCTGGAATTTCAGCTTTTGAAGTATCTGCGCGACAAGCTGAATGTCAACCGGATCTCGGTGGAGCGGGTCGTATCGGGCATGGGCATTGCTGCCATCTACCAGTTTTTGCGCGATCGAGACTACGTTAGCGAAACTCCTGAGGTGGGAGAAGCCATTCGCACCTGGGAACGGGAAGCCGGGAAAGGGGAAAAGACCGTAGACCCCGCTGCCGTGATTGCCGTTGCGGCTGCTGAAGGGCGCGATCGGTTGTCTAAAGAAACCATGGAACTCTTTGTCAGTCTGTACGGTGCTGAAGCGGGTAATCTTGCCCTCAAGCTTTTACCCTTTGGCGGGCTGTATATTGCAGGAGGGGTTGCCGCTAAAAATCTCCCGTTAATGAAATCCGGCATTTTCATCGAAGCTCTGACGGATAAGGGTCGAATGCGTCCCCTGATGGAACGCATCCCCGTCCGACTGATCTTGAATCAAAATGTTGGCTTGCTCGGAGCTGCCCTCAACGCGAGTCGCTTATAGCCCATCGGTTCATTAATGGGTTGGATCGATTGTAAGGGCGCACCGCTATGCGCCCCTACCGGGTACGTTATTTTGCCGCATATCCCTAAAAACCCCCTTACCCGGTCACCAACCCAATTAACGCCTGATCCTGCACGGACTGACGTTTCTCCACGGGAACATAGGGAGCATTCCGTGGCCCAGTATAGATTTGGGTCGGTCGGAAGATGCGATTTTCCCCTAGCTGCTCCTTCCAGTGGGCTAACCAACCCGCCGTTCGAGCAATGGCAAATACTGGGGTGAACAAATCGGTAGGAATGCCCAATTTGCGATACACCAGTCCAGAGTAAAAATCAACGTTGGGATAAATTCCCTTGTGTCCCAGTCGTTCCGAAACCGCCTGCTCCATTGCCAGGGCAATATCGTAGTATTCATCTCGCCCAAACTTTTCAAAGAGCTGCTCTGCCAACTGTTGCAGAATGATGGCGCGGGGGTCTTTAACTTTATAAACCCGGTGGCCAAAGCCCATGATTTTGGTCTTTTGGCGCAGGCAGTTGTCTAAATAGGCCTCCACATTGTCCGCAGAGCCAATTTCCTCCAGCATGAAAATGACTTCTTCGTTGGCTCCGCCGTGCAGCGGTCCCGCCAGGGTTCCCACCGCCGAGGCAATCACCCCATAGGGATCGGTCAGGGTGGAGGCTGTCACCATTGCGGAGAAGGTCGAGGCGTTGATCGTATGTTCCGCGTGGAGGAGTAAACAGATGTCAAAAATCCGGGCGGCTAGAGGATCCGGTTCCCGCTCGGTCAGCATATAGAGGAAGTTGCCTGCATAGTCCAGGTCATCACGGGGCTGAATTGGGTCATTTCCCTTTCGCATCAGTTGGAACGCTGCAACCATCGTGGGAATTTTGGCTAAAAGCCGCACCACCGCATCCCGAATGTAAACGGGATTGTCCAACGCTCGCCGGGAATAAAACAAGCCCAGAGCCGCAGCGCAAGCCTGTAGTGCATCCATTGGATGGCCACTCTCCGGGAAGCACTTCATCATGTCTCGAATTCGGTACTTCAACCGGCGATGAAACCGAATTTCATGTTCAAATTCATCCAGTTCTTCCTGCGTCGGCAATCCGCCCCAAATCAGGAGGTACGAGGTTTCCAGGAATGTGCTCTGTTGAGCCAGTTCTTCAACATTAATACCCCGATACTCCAGGATACCGTTCTGACCATCCACAAAGCTAATACTCGATTGGGTCGCAGGGATTCCTTCCAGCCCTGGTCTGTATTCACAAAACGTCATAGTTCATTGCGCGCCTGAAACGTCTGTAGTTATTAAGCTTACCTAGATTGGCACACTCTCTGCTGGGAGTTTTGTCTGTTTTGCAGCACTCTTAGCAATCTTTAAGGGCCAGGCAGGCTGGAAATCACGACAATCCCTCAAATCCCCGCAGAAAGCTCACGACATTTTGCCCAATTTCATCGATCGCATATCCCCCTTCCATCACAATCAGCGTTGGGTAATTCAGTTGGGCGATCGCCGCTGCCATGCGAGCATAATCCCTGGAGGTCAGGCGGAATTCAGAAATGGGATCTTTTTCAAAGGTGTCTACGCCGAGGGAAACCACTAGAGCATCTGGGTGATACTGCTGGATTTGCTGGAGGGCCTCAGCCAGGACAGGTTGATAGGTTAACCAATCTGTACCGATGCGGAGGGGATAGTTGCGATTGAAGCCCTCTCCCTTACCCTGCCCGATCTCATCCTCAAAGCCCAGAAAATAGGGATAGGACTGGCTGGGATGGGCATGGATTGAGATAAAAAAGACATCGGGGCGATCGTAGAAAATGGCTTGAGTGCCGTTGCCGTGGTGGTAGTCCACATCCAGCACCACAACTCGATCGGCTCCCTGATCGCAGAAAGCCTGGGCCGCAATGGCAGCATTGTTCAAAAAGCAGTAGCCTCCCAAAAAGTCGCGGGCGGCATGGTGTCCAGGCGGACGACAGAGGGCAAAGGCGGAGGGTGCGCCTTGAGTAATGCGTTCCTGAGCCGTCAAAGCTACGTTGACCGCAGTGGTGGCAGCCTGCCAGGTTCCAGAACTGATCGGCGTTCCAGCATCAAAAGAGTAGTAGCTGAGTTTGCCCTCAATCGTTTCTGGGATGCGATCGTGGCGCATGGTGCGAGTCGCCCAGGTCAGCGGCAGTGCATCGTGATTTCCCTGCTGCGCCGACCATTCCGCCCAGGCAGTTTGCAAAAAGTTAACAAATCCAGCATCGTGAACTCGCAGAATTGGATCCAGCCCAAAGGACTTCGGTGGTTCAATGGCTCCCAGGTGAGACTGTTGCAAATGGCTGAGGATGGCATCTGCCCGGCGCGGATTTTCATAGGGGGGCAGCAGTTTGCCGTCAATCAATTCTGCCTGAGCATTCTGGTAGCGGTGATCGTCGCTGTAGATGGTGATCATATCAATCAAAGATTAGTCGAAATCGCCTGAACTGGACAGGTGGGAATACATTGCTCACAGACCACACAGCGCGATCGGGTGAAGTTGAGGCGAAAGGTTTTAGGATCCAGGGTCAGGGCTTCCGTCGGACAGACTCCAGTACACAGCCCACAGTGAACGCAGAGGTCTTCATCAATCACAATTTCTCGACTCGCCTGGGAAATGCCAATATCCTGCGATCGCATCCAGTCCAACGCGGCATCTAACTGATCAATATCTCCCGATAGCTCCACCACCAGGGTTCCCACCTGGTTAGGAGTCACCTGGGCCCGAATGATATTCGCTGCGACGTTAAAATCCTTGGCCAATCGATAAGTGACTGGCATATGCACCGATCGTTTGGGAAAAATCAGGGTAACTCGCTTTTTCACAATCTCCTTTCAATCAGGGATAGGAAATGATATAGACAGTGTTAGATGTCCATGTTAGAACAATTGACTGTAAGGGCGCACAGCAGTGCGCCCCTAGTGTGTAATGAGGACGCACAGTTTGCCCCCGGTGTGTAATGAGGACGCACAGCAGTGCGCCCCTACCAGGAAATTCGCCGATCGGTTACTCGAATGTGTGTAATGAGGACGCACAGCAGTGCGCCCCTACTCGAATTTTCTATCCTTCTCGAATTTGGCCATGTACCATCGTCAGGGTTTGAACTAGCCCCGTTAGACGGTTTTCCAGGTTTTCTTTCTTCGCCAATAAAGTCCGGAGTTTTTGGTAGCGGGCGATCGCCAAACTGACGTAAGCCACCTGATCCGGCGGACAGGGACGCGACCAGACCTGACCATCAGGATCCAAGCCACAGAGGCGATAGTCGGTGCGGGCTGCCTCGCTACTGAGCGGATACCCACCCTGACACAGTTGCTCAATAAATGCCATCAAGTAATCCACATCTGCATGGCGCAGTAAGGACATATCCACAGGCGGCGTAATGTGACCTGAAGATTGGGATTCTAACCAACCCTCCACGATCGGCCCTTCTTGATAAAGAGCATGGATTTGCTGCACCGTTTCCTCTAGATCAACCTGCCAGACTCGCACCAGAGATTCGATTTCTTGAAGCAGGCCGACCGCCAAATTAGGGTTAGCCGCATGGCGATGGCTGCTGAAACTGGGAGCTTGGGGGCGAGGTAGGATGGGAATGCTCGGTGAATCCTGGGCTGAAACAGGTTGCGGTGGGTCAGAGGGCAAAACGGGACTCGTTTCTGAAGCGATCGGCTCAATCGTTCCCTTGGGTAAAGGAAAGGGTTCGATCGCCGGAGATTTCGTCCGAGACTTGGAAGGCACCACGGGGGACGGCCCTTGCCCCCCATCGACAACAGTGGCAGCATCTGCATGGACTGGATTTGCCAGCCGCCCTGGTGCAGGTGGAACCTCTGGTGGAACCTCTAGTTGATCCAGCGTTGCTTCAATCCGTTTTAGTCCAGGTTTCATAGACATTTCCCAACCCGAAATTTTTCGCTACTAGATTTTAATAATTTTTTTGCAATTTGGGCGATCGGGTAGATCGCATAGATGGAATATTGGGGACAGTTCCTCAGGAGAGGGGGCTCGCCATTATTCTTTAGTTTGGTGTAGTTATTCTAGCGGTCATTCTTAAAATGGAACGGCTTCTTTGATGCTTTAGTGAAATTTGCTGCTCAAGCTGTTCATCGGGCGGATAGGATGCCCATTCCCCAAGAATTCTCAGTCGATTTGATTCTCATTTCCTGGCAATGGTTTTTGCCGCTTTTCTTTATTGCTTCCCTGATATGACTGAATCGTCCCATCGGAGTCCAATTTTAGTAACGGGACCCGCTCGATCGGGTAAAAGTGAATGGGCAGAACGGTTAGCCCTCCAATCGAACCATACTGTCACCTATGTGGCAACGGCTCAGGTGAATCCCGATGATGCTGAATGGCAGGCTCGGATTGCTCAACACCAACGTCGTCGTCCCCCTGACTGGCAAACGATCGCCGCTCCGGTTGATCTGCTGACTCCGCTTCAAGCTGCCACTGCCTCCGACTGTTTGTTGATTGATTCCCTGGGAACCTGGCTCGCCAACCTGCTGGAGCAGGATGATTCCCTCTGGGAGCAAACCCTCCAGGATTTACTGACCGCCCTGATCGCAACGCCCAGCCGGGTCATCCTGGTTGCTGAGGAAACGGGTTGGGGGGTGGTGCCCGCCTATCCGCTTGGACGCTTATTCCGCGATCGACTGGGAAGGCTGACTCGCCAAATTGGCCGCATTGCCCATCCGGTTTACCTGGTTACAGGCGGACACGTGCTCAATCTGAGTCAAATGGGAACTCCCTTGCCCTGATCGACCAACCTTAATCTTTGTTACGGAATTCAATGGAGTGAGCCTTCACTCTAATCGTTAGGATAGAGATAACGACTGTACTATCGATCGATGCAGCGTTGAATTGGATGCAGTATTCTACTATGTGAAGCAAGGTAAAGTAATTCTTTGCATTGTCTAAGCATTGTCTAAGTGGAGCAAAATTAGCGATAGGCACTATGGCATCTCCAGATCAAGTTAAGCAGTATCTTGCCTACTGGTTTCAACTCGGCAAGCGATTGATTGTTCGTAACGGTGAAAAGGCAATCTTGCCCCAGCCGGTGATTCAGGGCGATCGATACAGTGCTGAGTTTGAAGATTGCTGGCAATACATCACCAAAAACAGCTCCAAGGACTGCTACCTGGAAGGCACAGTGCAAACGATCGATGAGCTACTCTCATCCCGTTGGGACATTTCTCCCTGTGCCCGGTGTGATATGCCGGTGCCAATGATGAATTTGGGATTACAACCTCCCGAATGTCCCTGTGCGGATCTCCCCCTCTGGCCGAATACTGAGCTTCCTAAACCCCGCTCACCCGTCAGTAACCAGACTCAGCTCAACTCCATCCGCGATCGACTCAGACGCTCTCATCAAAACCGTCAGGATGCACCCGTTCAGCAAGAAGGGGATGGCGATCGTTCTCTGGATCTGCGTTCTCTGGATCACTAACTGGATCACTAGATTTCTAATCTCTGAATCGTCATCATTTTTTCTTGCCCAAAACATCCTCAATGTAAAGCATCTTCACAAGGATCAGTATTGCAGCCGCTAATGGCGTAGCGACCAGGACTCCCAAGGGGCCGAACAAAAATCCCATGACCAGAACAGCGGTGAGGGTTAGAGCGGGTGGCAAAGAAACGGTTTTTTGCTGGACGATCGGGGTGAGCACATTTCCTTCCAACTGTTGGGCTACCAGAAAGAAGATGGCTACATAGACGGCTTGCATTATATCTTGGGTGAAGGCAATCAAAATTGCTGGAAAGGCAGAGAATACAGGGCCCACGATCGGAATAAACTCCAACAATCCAGTCAGAACCCCTAAAGCTGGAGCGAGCGGTATACCTAACAGAGATAGTCCCACCCCAACGACAATCCCGATGACGATCATGGAGATCACTCGGCCCAGTAGCCATGCCTGCATGCCATCAATCAGGCTGTCTATTACTTCGTGGGCCCGCTGCCGACCTGTGGGAGGAATTAAGCTGATAATGCCTGTGCGGTATAGCCCTGGATCAAACGCGATAAAGATGCCGATGAATACAATGAACAATACATTGGCCAGGATCCCTAATGTATCAGCAAAGGTGCCGGGCAATCCGGTTAACAGGTTGAAGTCAGGTAGGGTTTGTTCACCCTCAAACACTCGTCCCGCCAGGCCTTCCCCCCAGTCTTGATTAATAAACGCTTCTACGTAATTGAGGGCTGCATTGATTTGCTCAAATAGCTGATCCGTCTGGCGTAATAGTTCTGGAACGAATAACCACCCACCCCCAACCATCAGCACCAGGATGGTAAACAGCACAATCAGCAAGGCTCCGCGAGGGGGGATTCGAGTTCGACGAGCGATCGGGTAGGCCAGGGTACGCAGGGCGATCGCCAGCAAAATTCCCAGAAATACCAATAGCAGAACATCGGCAACGACCCAGATAAATGTAACCAGCGTAATCAGTACCCCAACTACGCCCGCAGTCAGTAAAATCCGTTTCAGATATTCTTCAGTACTCACAATGTGTCCGACTCTATCTGAATACGGTCTATCTTAGAGGGAGATGGGGCCGTTGTTGATAAGCCTATGGCTATAAAACCAAATTTTCAGGTATTTGGGGATACTTCCGGGTCAAGGTTCTAAGGGTGCATAGCAATATACCCGGTAGGGGGCGCTATTTTTCCGCATACCCCTTATGGGACTGTAAAACATGGTGCTATGGCTGATTGAGTTTACCCATATTGCTGACGATGGCGATCGCTTAATTCCTGGTATTCTGGGTCAGTTTTGGCAAGCTGCCACTTTTGATAAAAAATTTCGGCCGATTGAGCTTTGACCGGATCGACATCCTGAGGAAGAACGGTTTTAGAATCCTTTGCATACTTGCGCCCCGATTTGTGATTCGCATAGCGGCGGGAGCGAGTATATCCCATTTGTAGAAACTTCCGCGCCATATCCATCCCAACGAAATCCCCTTGCTGTTTGTACTCCAGGAACAGCGCATAGATTTTATCCGCAGACTTCTGGGCAACATCGGGTGTTTTAAATCTCCAGTGGGGCAAAATCTCGCTCTTGTAAGGTTCAACCAGCAACACCCCCTGCTCCCCTCGACCAATGCAATAAAGCTCCTGATGCTGTCGAAAGTCGATCGTCTTAAAATCCAGGGAGTAATCAAATGGTTTCATGGGTTTGGTGGAGCGAACTTTGGCTGAAGCGAAACTTCTGACCCATACGGTAGCAAATCTCGACTTGGAGTCGATCGCTCGATCGAGATATTTTCCCTTCAGCTCAAACCAGAAATGATTAAGCCTAATGATTACTCACTTGCTCCATCTGCTCTTAATCTAATTCTATTCAGATTCTGTTTCTGGTGCGGATTCCGGTTCTTCAGAGGGTTCTTCCGGTGAAACTATTGGATTCTCTGAAGATGCAGTTAGCTTTTGCCAGTCTACATTACCCGCCAGGGTACTGAGGGCATCCACGGGAATGTCTTCAGGTAGTAATGTCGTCAGAACTTCGTCAGATAAAGACGATAAAACAGCTAAACGATTGGCTTGTCGTTCGATACTCTTTTCAAATAGATTGCGCGCCACTCTGGCATTCCCAAAGGTGCGATCGCGGCGGACGTATAGCTCTTCAAATACCCGGAGCAGCGTTCTGCGAGTGGCATCGGTCAGGTGAAAATGTCCCTTCTCAGCCATCTTTTCAAAAATCGCCAGCAGTTCCTCTGGTTTGTAATCTTCAAAGTAAAAGTAGCGATTAAAGCGGGACTTTAAGCCCGGATTAGATTCCACAAATGTCGTCATCTCATCGGTGTATCCCGCAACGATCACCACCACCCGATCGCGGTTATCCTCCATCCGTTTCAGCAGCACATCCACCGCTTCCTGTCCAAAATCGCGTCCTCCTCCATCGCCTCTGGGCACCAGGGCATAGGCTTCATCTACAAACAGGACACCATCCAGGGCAGAGTCCACCACTTCATCAACCCGCTTCGCGGTTTGACCAATGTAGCCTGCCACCATTCCCGCCCGATCGGTTTCGACTAAATGGCCTTTTTGCAGAAATCCTAAGCCCTGGTAAATCCGGGCCATTAAGCGACCGATCGTCGTTTTTCCTGTTCCAGGTGGGCCGCAGAATACCGCATGGAGGGAAACCGATGTTTTAGCCAACCCTCGATCTTCGCGGATCTTCTGCACTTTCAGAAAATTGGCCAGCGTTTTTACCTCTTCCTTGATATTGTCCAACCCCACCAGGTCATTGAGTTCAGCCATTGCCTGGGCCAGAATATTGGCAAGCTCATCTTCAGTTTTGGGGGGAGGGGGAGCGTCCGCCTGAGGAGGGGGGGGAGTTGCAGGCGCAGCTGAAGTGGGAGCAGCAGGTTGGGGAGAGGGCGGAGAAACAGTTCTAACGTTGGAAGCTGCGGTTTGCAATCCACTTTTGTAGTTATCGATCGCCCGGTATTGGTGCAACAGTTGCCAGACTTGCGATAGGGCTTCCATTTCTTGCATAGACACATCCCCATCGGCTTTGACCACTACCTGCGCAAATTTGTAGATAGCGTGGACGGTTTGCTCTAGATACTTTGTGCCTTTTTCCTCATCCAGCTTGTTTAGCAAAGAAGGAATAACAAGCTGGGGTGGATCGGGCTGCCCTTTAGTTAAATCGAGCAGGATTTCCACCGTGAGTTTTTCGGCTTTGATTCGTTCTGCATCAGAAAACTCCCAACTGTTTAAAGCGATATTTAGCTTGTCTTTGTCGTCTTTAATTAAGGCATAGGTCATTAAATAAGCCAGCAATTCCGCAGACGTAATCTCACCGCTAGCTTTGCCGCAAATCTGCATGACCCGGTGAGATCCACCAGAAGCAAATCTGCTATGCGATCGTCTAATTCCAGAATTGGCTTGAGCGATTTATGCAGCAAACTGGCTTCCTGCTTGACCATTCTGAAATTTACGATTTGTCTAAAATCCACAGTTGCCTCCTGTCGTGGCAGTCGGTTCTGAAAAATGCCTGGTTAACCCAAATTGTAGAGGCTATTGGCGATCGTGCAACGCTCAAAGGTGGGAGAACCCGACATAACGAGCATTGCATCAACGACAACAATTGCTGATCAGAACCATGTTTGTGCAGGCATCATTTTTGGGAAGTGAGCATCTTGCCCGCCCAGTCCATATATCTTGCCTCTCTCTAAAGCATTTATCTTGCCTCTCTCTAAAGAAAGATTGACGAATCGAATTTGAGAATGCTAGCTTTAGGAGAACCTAAATTAAGTAGGTCAGCCTAATCCTGCGGTCTTATCGCTGAGATAAACCGGGAGCGGAGGAACCACCTTTTGGGGCGAACCGTTGAAAGAGCCAAAAGTGCGAAACACTTAGCTTTTTGAATGGAGGACACCTCTCAGTCCTAGCCCGTCAGCTAACTCCGTCGGCATTGAGGGGAGACTGAAGTATCAGCATTTTACAATTGCCTGATCCCTTCAGTGTCCTCAGTCTGTACGAGGGACGCTTTTTTTGCAATCCGTGGGTTTTCACGGGGATTGTACTGCGTCCGTGTCTAGAACCTCGCACTCTCAGGAGGATTCAATGCTGCTGCAATTTAATATTCAGGTGATCGTCCTGGCTGCTCAAGCAACCTGGAGAAGATCCATTCGCCCGGTAATTGTTCAAGATTTTATTCTGTTTCCGTTCATCGGTTTTGCTGGAGTCCTCTTGCTCTGGTGGATTGTAGCAACTTTCTTCACTACATTGTTGCCAACTCCGTGGGATGCGTTGATGGCAAATATGGATTATATTCTTAATCCTTTCTACCGTCGCGGCCCTGGCGATCTGGGGATCGGTTGGCTCTTATTAGCCAGCTTGCGACGAGTGTTTCTGGGCTTTGTGTTGGGGTCGATCGTCGCCATTCCCGTCGGGTTTTGGATTGGTACATCCAGACGGGCCATGCTGGCCATCAACCCCCTGATTCAAATCTTTAGACCAGTATCCCCCGTTGCCTGGTTGCCTGTGGCTTTAGCAACCTTTAACCTGGCCAATCCATCCGCCATCTTTGTGATTTTCATTACCTCCCTCTGGCCGACGATGATTAATACGGCAGTTGGGGTTGCCAGTGTGCCAAAGGACTACCTGGATGTGGCTCAGGTGCTGGAAATGCCCAAGTGGCGACAAATGGTGAAAATCATCTGGCCTGCCAGCCTGCCCTATGTTTTTACTGGATTGCGGATTAGCCTGGGAATTGCCTGGTTGGTGATTGTGGCAGTCGAAATGTTGACGGGTGGAATTGGCATTGGTTTCTTTGTCTGGGATGAATGGAACCGCCTTAACCTGAACTCAGTGTTCCTGGCCATTTTAGTCATTGGTTTAACCGGACTGGTGTTGGACTATTTGCTGGGACGGCTCCAGGTGTGGATTACCCATCGCCCCCCCACAACGACCTGAGAACCAGCGATCGAACAACATTTTGGGGTTTTGGAGCAGCAGCATGATTCAGGCGAATCGGCATTCGTCGTCATGCCGGGCTGTTTACCCATGCCGCGAACAGTAGAAGCATTTGGGAGAGTTGAACATGAGTTCTTTAAAGCGACGATCGTTTCTCTATGGTTTAGGTGGACTGGCGGCCACAACGGCAATTGCAGCTTGCAGCTCGGCTCCCCAGGCACAGAGTCCCTTTTCAGCGATCACTCAGACTCAACCGGAACGAGTGGTTGATCCTGGAACGTTAGAGAAGCCCAATCTGCGGGTTGGATTTGTGCCCGTCAATGACTGTGCCCCCTTTGCCATTGCCTATACTAAGGGGTTCTTTCATAAATACGGCTTGAATGTCACCTTGAGCCGTGAATCGGGATGGGGAGCTTCACGGGATGGGGTCATCTTTGGACGATTGGATGCATCACCAGTCGTATCGGGAACAGTCACGAATGCACGATTGGGAGCAGAAGGCGCACGGAGAGCCGAAATGTGTGCAGCAATGACCATTCACCGTCATGGAAATGCGATGACGATGAACCAGTCGATGTGGAATACCGGTTTGCGCCCATTGCGAGAGTATAACGGCAACCTAGACGAATTTGGGCAGGCATTTCGTCGCCATTTTGATCACTTGCCAGCGGAACGGCGAATTTGGGCGGTTGTACTCAGTTCTGCGATTTACGAATACTTTGTTCGTTACCTGTCGGCAGCAGTGGGCGTGAATCCCCTGGAGGAGTTTCGGATCATCATTATTCCCCCCCCCAGATGGTCACAAATGTCCGCATCGGGGCAATGGAAGGATACATGGTGGCCGAACCCTGGAACACAAGGGCGATCGCAGGCAATGAAGGGGTTGGATTTACCTTTGCTCAGGGTAAGGAAATCTGGCAGGGCCATCCCGATCGCGTCCTGGGCGTGATGGAATCCTTCATTGAAGAAAACCCCAAGACCTATCGATCGCTGGTGAAAGCCATGATTGAAGCCTGCCAGTACTGTAGTGATCCGGCGAATCGAGCAGAAGTGGCAGAGATTATCTCCGCCCGCGCCTTTACCGGGGCAAAAGCGGATTTCACTAAACCAGCTCTAGTGGGTAAATACAACTATGGTGGATTTGACAAACGCGATCGCATTGTGGAGTCGCCAGATACCACCCTATTTTTCGATGTGCCATCTGATATTTCCCAGGTTCCCAAAGATCATTCCACCTTCCTGTGGCAGTCCCAAGCCTTGTGGTTAATGACGCAAGCGGCCCGTTGGGGACAGGCTGAGTTTCCATCCGATGCAGAAGCACGAGCCAGACGAGCCTGGCGGACTGACTTATACCGCGAAATTGCAGCGGAAATGGGGATTGAATGTCCGGCTGAAGATTACAAGGTAGAACCGGCTGAATTGTTCGTTGATCAAAAAGCATTCGACCCCAGTGACCCCGTTGGCTATCTCAACAGCTTTGAAATTCGGGCGAACGCACCCACTCGTATTTTCCTGTCTTAACCGGAGGCATTAAACCATGAAACCTGAAACCTCTTACTCCACCAGCGGTAGTTACAGCAATTCTCCTGCCCAGAGCGAGTTTCTCGTCGTTGAAAACCTGGGCAAAACCTATCGCACGCCCGATGGAGATCATTTTGTTGTTCTCAAGGACATTAACTTAACGATTCGTGATGATGAATATGTTTCGATCATTGGCCATTCTGGCTGTGGTAAGTCTACGTTACTCAAAATCGTCGCTGGACTAGAACGAGCAACCTCTGGAATGGTACGGCTTCAAGGGAAAGAAATTCGCAAACCAGGGGTCGATCGCATGATGGTGTTTCAGCAATACTCCCTGCTACCCTGGCTCACGGCACGGGATAACATTCGTCTGGCGGTGGATGAGGCTTTACCCCGCATTTCGCCTGCCGAACGGAAGCGAATTGTCAATGAACACATTGAGATGGTGAATTTAGCTGCTGCTGCCAATAAGTATCCTGATGAACTTTCCGGTGGGATGAAACAGCGAGTTGGCATTGCCCGCGCCTTGGCAATTCGGCCCACCATGCTACTGATGGATGAACCCTTCGGCGCGTTGGATGCCCTGACTCGCGGCAAACTACAACGGCAGGTGTTGAACATCTGGGAAAGCCATCGGCAGTCGGTGATGATGGTAACCCATGACGTGGATGAAGCCATCTATATGTCCGATCGCATTGTGTTAATGACGAATGGCCCAGCCGCAACAATTGGGGAAATCCTGGAGGTTCCCTTTCCCCACCCGCGCAATATTCAGGAAATCCGAGAATTGCCGGAGTACTATGAATTGCGGAACCATGCCCTGAATTTCCTCGATCGGCATTTTAGTTAAATCCTGATTGGTGAGAGAGGACATTTACAAAACGCTCATCAGGGGTATGGGAAAAAATGCATATCCGCTGGAGCACACAGGGTATGGGAAAAAATATGTATCCGTCGGGGGCGCATTGCTGTGTGCCCTTCGCCATTTCCGTTTCAGAAATTGATATAAGTGAATCGTTCCAATCAGCCTTGTCATATACTGGAGCGTGAAGCTTTGCCTCTAACCGTGAAATCGGATTAAAATAGGAAAAGTAGGTTGTCATTCAAAAATTTGTCTCTACCTTGAGAATTTATTGTTGTCACCCCTGATCACAATAAAATGCCCAACCTTGAGGAGTTGTATTGTAGAGGTATGGTCTTATTCATAGTGAAACCGCTTTCACAGTTTAGTTCGATCGTTTCACTCAGTAGGATTCTGCTTCTGTTCGTTCTTAACCTCGGACACAGCTTGTTAAGACCGTGATCTGAATCGCCAAAGCTGCTGCATTCCTGAAAATCATCTTCGTTGTTTTCGATACTAATCTTCACAATTAAGTTGTCCTCAGCAAAGGCTTTGGTTTTCGTTGGGTAAACGCTCTTCTCCAGAGCCAGTTTACATTGTGGAGCTTAGGTTGAGCCGATCTCAAACTTCACCATGAGTTAAACTGACCCAGGTTTCACAGATATATTCAATCCGGGGAGTGATGCTATATACCGTTGGAGGTTGGTATTCTTCCTGAAAGACATCTTCATTTTCAGTAGTTATTCTAGAGATGAGAGTGCGTCGAAACACCTAAACTTGTCCTGACTATTTTTCTGCGTGATTGGTTTGCTGTTGCCTATCCATCTCGTTCGCTCACACACCAAAGCTATGAACATCCAAGCAATGCTTTTGCGTTTACAAAACGCTCTCGGTCAAACTAATTTAAGTAACCAAATGCTGTTATATCCTGGCTCAGATGCTTCAAAGCCTCTGGTGGAGCTACGGAATCAATCTGCCAATTTTGTCGTTGGCTACAGCGGATCGCCCAACAGCCAAACTGCCCTCGATTTTGTGTTCTGGATGGCCCACCAGACTCGTATAGCTCTCCAGCAACCCGTAACGGTTCATGTGGTGTACGTTCTGGATAGCTGTAGTGCCTTAAACTTCTCCTGCGTTGCTGCGGGTAGCCTGAATGAGCTACGCACCCAGTTTTCAGCTTTGCCTACCCCAAACCCAGCCAATGAGACTCAGCAACGATCGCGGACAGCCCTTCTGACTCGTTCTGAACCAGAACAGCTTGAACAATCCCATTTAATGAATGCTGATCTCAGCAGTTCTTTGGAATATGCCGATCGCATCCTGTGGCAGGCGCGGTGTCTGGCGGACGAATGGCGTGGATCGCTAGAGGCCCATCTCCGCTTTGGTTCAGTCACCTCTGAATTACGCAAAGTGGTAGAAGCAGTGAATGCCGACCTACTATTTGTGGGCTGTAGTTCCCCGAATCACGCCCTGCTTGAGCAGCTCACACCGGACTTGTCCTGCCCAATTTTGGGAATTCCCACCGAGTTAGAGGCAGACGATTAGGAAAGCAGTGCTCCTCCAGGTGCTCATTTCAGTCAGGTCAGGTGGACATTTTGCCCGCCCATCCAATTCATAAAGGCTCAACCCCTTCCGGAGGCATTATTCCTGGGCCCCACACAGGGCATCGTAGAACTCTCCAACCCAGGGGATTTGAGCCAGATCATCAAAGGTCACCTGTCGCTGCTGCTGATCCAATTCTTCAATGCGCTGATTTTCGGCGTAGATTTGCTGCTGATAATACTGACACAGATCTGGCGCATTCACGTAGTCGGTCTGTTTCCAGAGTTCCAGGAAGTGTCGCCGCCGCTTTTCGCACATCACCCGCTCCATACTGGCGATCGAAGCTCTGATCACCAGGGGGGCGCGGACGATATCCCGTTTCGTTTTTTCATTTAGCTGAAATAAAGGATAGACCAAAGTAGCCTGCTCTGGATGGTCTGTACAGCAATCCTGGAGCAGGGAGATGAGGTCGGGGAGGGGAACTGGCGACGGAGCAGCCAGGGCAGTGGGGAGGGAGGAAGCATGGTTGAAGCTCCGATCCGGGGAATTGAGCGGTAAAGAATTTTGCTGTGATAAGCTGAGTTCTTCAAGCTGCATCACTTGTTGCCACAGGAAGCGGTGATGACCCAGACTAAAATCCAGGTCGCGCTCCTCCAGGGATTCTTTAATCAGGCTGCGGTAAGTGGGCATATGGAGATAGAGACGCAGCAAATTCGCTTCAGACTCTTCCAGAAGGGTTCGATCGCCCGGACGTTGCCATTTCTGCGATCGACCGTGCCAACGTTGCCCTCGGACTTGAGTGCGTAGATCGGATTCTAGCTGCACCGCCAGGCGAGCATTATTCTGGCTCAGGCGTTCAGCGCACTGATGGATATAGTGGGTTCTCAGGGTCGCGTTGGGCAGATTTCCGAGCAGTTTAGCAATTTCCTGAGTAGATTGCTGAAATTGATCCGCCTGACTTAGATCAGTTTGATTCAACACCTGTTGAATTTGCCAGTCCAGCCAGAGGGGAGCTTGTTCAATGAGCTGCTGATAGGCTGCGGGGGGATGGATTCTGAGAAACTCATCGGGATCTTTACCATCAGGAATATTGAGAATGCGTAACTGCACCTCTCCCTGATAAGCCAGATCCGCCACTTCCCCGATCGCCCGTTCTGCGGCTTTGGTTCCAGCGGCATCGGCATCAAAATTGAGGATCACCTGTTTAGATTCGGTGTATCGCAGAATTTGTCGAACCTGAGCCAGACTTAAAGCCGTGCCTAAGGAGGCGACTGTATTGGTAATTCCGGCGGCGTGTAGGGCAATTACATCAAAATAGCCTTCTACGACGATGGCCTGATCCTGCTTGGCGATCGCTGTTCGCGCCTTATCCATGCCATAGAGGGTCTTGCCCTTATCAAATAGTTCAGTTTCTGGAGAATTCAAATATTTGGGCTGTTCATCTCCCAAAGCCCGTCCCCCAAAGCCAATCACCCGTCCCTGCAAGTCGTGAATTGGAATCATCAGCCGATCGCGGAATCGATCATAATAGCCCCGCTCGCCCTGGCGCGGAATAATTAACCCCGCCTGCTCGACTAATTCAACCGGATAGCGTTTTTGCTCTACCAAATAGCCGTAGAGAGTCTGCCAACCGGCTGGAGCGTAACCCAGTTGAAACTGTTGGAGCGTATCGTCCCTCAACTGGCGTGATTTCAGATAGGCTAACGCTGCTTCCCCCTGAGATTGGCGCAAGGCATGTTCATAAAACCGTCCAGTCAAAGCCAGGACTTCATATAGCTGTTCCCGCAGGGAAATCTGGCGTTGTAGTTCCTGTCGCTGAGCCGGTTCCAGGGTTTTCACCGGAACCTGATACCGTCGTGCCAGATCCAGCACTACATCAGAAAACGATCGCTTGCCCAACTCCATCAAAAATTTAATGCTATTGCCCCCTGCCCCACAGCTAAAACAGTAGTAAAACTGCTTACTGGGACTGACGCTAAAACTGGGGGACTTGTCATCGTGGAAGGGACATAATCCCACAAAGTCTTTACCCTGCTTCCGCAAAACGACGTGTTCTGACACCACATCGACAATATCAACGCGGTGCTTTACGTCATCGATCGTATCGGGATGCAGGCGAGGAATGTTCATACAAGTTTGGATTGGAACTTCAGGTTGGCTTATAGATGGGGAATCCGAAAAGGGCGAGCCGGAGTGCTCGCAAGATGACAACCCAGCCCGTAGCGGCAAGGAGCGGGCCGTGTCATCAACCGCTGGAACGGATGATTTGAATCAACGGATTGCAATCAACCCTACTAAATCCACCCATCCATTTCGCTCAGATAGCGTTATATTAGCCTAAGTTTCCGAAGCTAACCGCTATATGTAGAGTAATAAAAAGAGTAATAAAAAATTGATCAGGATACCCGCACAACCTTGAACTTAGTTCAAATGTATCACATTTATAGGATCAACTATTAATTTTTGTGAAACAAGTCCGCAGTTTTGAATCGATTCAAGGTGCGATCGACCCTTTGGGAGTGACCTGTTTATCTTTGAGTGGAGTAAAGGACGAGGGAGCAGATGGGACGTATTTTTGTATCGGCTGGACAATCGGATCTGCCTCAGCAACAGGATCTTAACAGCGTGGGGCTGACGACGACAGCAGGGAAGGAAATGATTGGAGTGCGAGACTTGGTTGTCCAGAACCTGCGATCGCGCAATTATGAAGCAGTGGCGGTTCCAGATGCTCTGGGCTCATCCCAGATGATGGACTGGCTCAATCATCGTGCCCGTCCGGGGGATGTAGCCCTGGAGATACAAGTCGCTCCCCTGTATGAAACGAACACTCGCGGGGCATCTGTCTTTTACATTGCTAATAATGAAATACGTAAGTCCCAGGCAGAACAGCTTTTGCAGACTTATTTGCGTCGAGTTCCCCAATTGTCCAGCCGTGGCGTAAAGTCTGATATTTACGCAGACCTGGGCCAGGCAAGCTTTTGCCGTCAGGCGATGATCCCGGCCTTGCAGTTTGAGCTGGGTTCAATAACTCACCCAGAGGATCGCCAGATGTTGCAAGCCCAGCGTCAAGAAGTCGCCTTTGGAATTGCTGAAGGTTTGGCAAACTGGAGTCGATCGGTGGCTCCTTTTCTGCCGAAATCCCTGGCTGAATCAGGGGGCGAGGTTGGCTATAGCCCCATCGATCTAGTCGTGAATGGAGCTGCCTATGACGATCGGGGAGTTCTGGTGGATGGTAATGCTTACATTCCAATTGACTTAATCGATCAGTTGGGATTGATGGATCAGCCAGGTATGGATCTGACCTGCTATCATTCCCTGCGGCGGATTCAGTACGGTGGCAGAGTTCTGATCCGGGCGATCGATCTAAGGGAGTTTAATATTTCAGTCCGTCCCAAGCAGGAAGGGTTGAACTATCAGTTAGCTCTGCGCTCTGCGCTCTCCCTCCATCCCAGCCAGTTTGACCGGATCATGGGGCAGGGAGTGACTTCGGAGGTGCAAATGATCATGTTTCTGAAGAGTAACCGTGCTGAGGGATCTCACCTGACGGATTTGCCCAAGCTCTATCGAGAAGAGGCAAACCTGGAAGGTGTGAACTATGATATTGCGTTTGCCCAACTTTGCCTGGAAACTCATTTCCTCCGGTTTGGAGGATCCAACCCACCCGAGCAAAATAATTTTGGTGGACTGGGGGCGATCGGCAGCGATCAAGGCGCGAGTTTTTCCAGCCCTCGCATGGGCGTGCGGGCCCATATCCAACACCTCAAAGCCTATGCCAGCCATCAACCCCTGGTGCAGGCGATCGTCGATCCTCGCTTTGCCTATGTTCGACGCGGCATTGCTCCTACCCTTCAGCAACTGAGCCTGCGGTGGTCTGCCGATCCGACCTATCACCAAAAACTGCTTTCAATCCTGCGACGGCTCTATGAATCAGCCGGATTCTTTTGAATGATTTTGGTAGCAACAGCTCCAGTCGCAACAGCGAGTTTGTTTTCTTGTTCGCCCTCTTGTTCGCCACTGCTAGCCATCCTAAAGTTGCCAGGTGAGTAGTCTGGTCATCCTGCAGTCAAGATAATGGATCGAAACTAGAATATGGGTGGACAAACTGCCCACCCCACCGACATTCATAGATATACAGGAACTGCAAGGGAGCCGATTGAGCTGGGCTCGTCATCCAACCCGTCATCCAATCCGCATCCAACTGGGCGGACAAGACCGGCTTACAGACCAGGCAAGTTCAAACCACCAGTCAAGTCTTCCATTTTTTCGCGCATGGTTGCCGTCGAAAGGTTGTATGCTTCCTTCATCGCAGCCGTTACTAAGTCCGACAGAACTTCGGCCCCTTCATTCAAAGCCTCTGGAGCAATCTCAACTCGACGAGGTTCCTGGTTTCCGCTCAAAACGACCTTAACCAGTCCACCACCTGCTTCCCCTTCAATTTCCATCCCCTCCAGCTCTTCCTGGAGTCGCTTGGCTCCTTCTTGAACCTGTTGTGCTTTCTTCAATGCTTCGGTGAGTTCCTTCATTTTGCCCAAACCGAAGCCAAAGCCTTGTTTCTCTGCCATAACTCTATTCTCTGTCGTACTTAGCTCTAAACGGCAATAAACCAAAGATTCCCATATTTACAAGACTTTTTGCGGTCTTGCAAGATCACTCAGGAAACAGTGTAGCCTCCTCACTTTATACCCTATTTCAAACGAATGGGTTTTATGCCATCTGAAACTCCCCTAGCATCTTCACTTCTGGTTCCAGTAGTAAGGACCAATGCTGCTCAACGGTTTCCTGGATATGCTGAATCAGGTGAAAGATATCGGTCGCGGTTGCGCCACCACAGTTCAAAATAAAATTGGCGTGTCGCTGCGCCACCTGTGCGCCACCGATCTGATAACCCTTTAGCCCAGTTTGCTCAATTAGCCATCCTGCTTTGTAGGGAGTTGGGTTACGGAAAACACTACCACAGTTGGGTAAATGGTAAGGCTGAGTCGTGCGACGGTTATTGAGATGGGCAGTAGTGGTTTCCAACACTTTGGCAGGATCGGCTCCGGGCTGGAGTTGCAGAGTTGCCTGTGCAACTAATCGAACTTGATGGGGGGGAGATTGGCTAGAAATTTGTAGGGCAGACGTGCGGTAGCTGTAGTTCAAGTCTGCGGGGGTCAGGCGATCGACACTACCATCCAGGGTAAAGACCTGCGTATTGACCAGTAGATCTGCCATGCAGCTTGTGTGTGCTCCAGCATTCATTACCACCGCTCCGCCGATCGTCCCTGGAATCCCAACGGCCCATTCCAGTCCTGTCCAGCCTCGTTCTGCGGCTTGCCAGGCTAATCGGGGTAGAGGTTCTCCGGCTCCGGCAGTTACCCGGCCAGTTTCAGCATCAAATTCAATCCGGCGCAGGTGGCGCGTTGAGATCACTAAACCCGGCAAACCACGATCGCTGACCAGGAGGTTACTTCCAGCCCCCAGTAGCGTGATCGGTAATCCGCGAGTTTCGGCCCATTCCAGACTAGCCAGCAGATCTTCAACTTGGCGCGGTGCAACATACAACTCTGCTGGGCCGCCTACCCGAAACGAAGTCATGCTGGATAGGGAAACATCCGGTCTAATGGTGCAATTGCGACCAGGAACTGGAATCGGTTCAGGTGAACGACCGAGGGGTACAAACCAGGAGGATTTTGCTGGATTGACAGGGAATGAATCAGTACTCACACGAGTATTAGTTGGAAAGTCTTGAGAGAGCGTCATGATAGGGAAGTGCAATGCGCGAAGGGCTGATGAATCCGGAACGGTAGAGCAAGCCGCCACCGCTAGAGGCAACCAAAGCCATCACGCTGGGCTGCAATAGGCTTCAGATTTGGTCTGCTCAATTCGTTGGTAGTGGGCTGCCAGGTCTGGAATCACTCGGTTAAGGTTACCTGCACCCAGGAAAAGCACCAGATCACCTGGAAGAAGAACTTCCATCAAATAGGCCGTAACCGCCTGAAGGGTGGGTTGATAAATCACCTGCGGATGGTAGGCACCGATGGCTTCAGCCACATCTTGCCCGGTCATTTGCCCTGCATTCGGCTCACCCGCGCTGTAAATGTCTGTTGTAATAACGAGATCAGCGTTTCCAAAAGACTGGGCAAAATCTTCAAGGAATACTTGGGTGCGGCTATACCGATGGGGTTGAAACACTGCAACGACTCGTCGCTGCCGATCGACTGCCTGAGCCCGAAGGCGAGCTGCCGCCAGAGTGACTTGAATTTCACTGGGATGGTGGGCGTAGTCGTCAATGAAGAGAATGTCGTTGTACTCTCCTCGTCGCTCAAACCGCCGCCGTGCCCCTTCAAAGCTTTCTAGAATTGAAGCAATTTGCTCAAATTCCAGCCCCAACTGCCGCCCAATGGCGATCGTCGCCAATGCATTGCTGAGGTTATGTTCACCCAAAACCTGGAGCTTTAATTGTCCCAGTCGGGCACCGCGTTCCCAAACTTGCGCCAGGGTTCCACTAGATTGATACACTACCTGATCGACGGTGTAATCTGCCCCAAGGTCAGGATTTAAGCTATAGGTGATTGTCGGCTTCAGTGCACTCCGGACATTGGCACAATCAATACAGCCCACCAGGGTTCGGCATTGCCCTGCAAAAGTTTGGAAAATATCAATGACCTGATCTAAATCAGCGTAGTGATCGGGATGGTCTAGCTCAATGTTCGTTACAACGCCAATGTATGGGGCCAGCTTCACCAGCGATCCATCCGACTCGTCCGCTTCGGCCACAAAGTGTGGGCCTTTCCCCACATGAGCATTACCACCCCAGGCGTTCACTTCTCCCCCCACAACGATCGTCGGGTCTAGTCCCGCTTCCAGCAGCAAATACCCAACCATGCTGCTCGTTGTGGTCTTTCCGTGGGTTCCGGCGATCGCAATTCCTTGATACTCGCCCATCAACGCTGAGAGTAAATCCGAACGATGGAAGATCGGGCAACCCAGGGTTAAGGCCGCCTGATATTCTGCATTCGCTGGATTAATCGCCGTAGAACAAATGACCTGAGGTAATTGTCCCCCCTCGTGCCCGTCCAAGTTTGAGGCGTTCTGACTCCAGAAGATGTGTGCCCCAAGCTCTTGCAGGCGTTGCGTAATATGATTAAGGCTAAGATCAGAACCCGAAACCGGAAGCTCGCGCTGGGTTAAAACGTAGGCGAGGGCAGACATTCCAATTCCACCGATACCAATGAAATGGAAGGGTCTCCCGCCGAAATCTACAGAATTCAGCATTACAGCTCCTTACACACCACACCACACCAATAACACGCGATATCATAGCAAGAATTACTTTTTTTGCGACATATCTTTCTAAGCAAATTTGTGCATTCCTGCTTAATATTTTTCGGATCGCATCTAATCAACAGGTCACTTTATCTAAAATTCATCATCTCAGAACAGACTCAGAATTGAACTCGAACGTAGCCACTTCAGCGATCGGCTCAGCTTTTTGGCTCAGGTTTCAGAAATTACTTCATTTTGCCCTTAATCCACTACCTTACCGGGCATTGAATCGCTAAATCGTTTGGCAAGATGCAAAATATGCAAAAACTGGCCATTTTTGGCGGGTCATTTAATCCAGTTCACTACGGTCATTTACTAATGGCAGAAACAGCATTGACTCAGTTTTCCCTGGATCAAGTGATTTGGGTACCCACCTACCAGCCGCCCCATAAATCTACTGAGGAATTAATTGGCTTTGAGCATCGATTCAACATGGTTCAACAGGCGATCGCCTCCCATTCTCACTTCATTTGTTCGGATATCGAATTTTATTTAGCCCACCGATCGAGTCCTGCCAATCGTACCTACGCGATCGATACATTGATGGCTCTGCAAATCCATTACCCCCAAAGTCGCTGGTACTGGCTGATCGGAGTCGATGCCTTTCAGTCCCTCCCCCACTGGTATCGCCATCAGGATCTCGTTGCCCACTGTGACTGGCTTGTGGCTCCCCGTTTCGCCCTTGACGGATCAGATCCCCCACCAGCAGCTTGTTCGGGTGAGACCGCTCTGGCATCGACTGCTTCATCCATTCGGCGATCCGCCCTGAACTGCGAACAGGTTGCCCAAACGTTAAAACAACGGTCTATTGAGCTAACCTGGTATCTCCTACCGATGCCCCTCATCGAAATTTCTTCGGGACTGATTCGACGCTACTGCCGCGATCGTCGCTCTATTCGCTATCTGGTGCCCGAACCCGTCAGAACCTACATTTCAACCCACGCGCTCTACCTGGATCAGACAGTTCAGGCTTAGGCGAATTGGAGCCACACACCGAGTGAACCAGAGACTCAGACATGCAAATTTAATAGCCTGGAACTCTTGTGGGGTGGGCATCTTGCCCGCCCAGTCAAAAAAGCAGAACAGTGAACAGGTTATTTAATCCACGCTCCTCAGGAACCAGAAAATTCCCAATTTTGTTCAGATCCCTGGCTGCCCCCTGCCTGCCATCTTCAGGCTGCCGCACTTGATCCCCAATCCTGAATTCCAATCCTATGTTCTCTTGAGTGTCCGACTCGTAAGAGTGTATGATCTGTCTCACTACTTTTTTAATGATCTCTTTATCTACAGAGGGCAAGACGCAGTGATTAGAGTAGCGATCAATGGATTTGGACGCATCGGACGTAACTTTCTACGGTGCTGGCTTGGTCGAGAAAATAGCCAACTGGAAGTTGTTGCGATTAATGATACCTCTGACCCCAGAACCAATGCCCACTTGCTGAGATATGACTCCATGTTGGGCAAACTAAATGCTGATATTAGTGCTGATGACAACACCATCACGGTAAACGGCAAAACGATTAAGTGTGTGTCCGATCGCAACCCGCTTAACTTGCCCTGGGGAGCCTGGGATATTGACTTGATTATTGAGGCAACGGGCGTGTTTGTCACCGACGAGGGGGCATCAAAGCACATAGAGGCAGGCGCAAAAAAAGTTCTGATTACGGCCCCTGGCAAAGGCGGCAACATTGGCACCTATGTGGTCGGAGTCAACCACCAAGACTATGCCCACGGCAAACACAATGTGGTGAGTAATGCCAGTTGTACCACCAACTGTCTGGCACCCGTCGCTAAGGTACTCCATGAGAGCTTTGGCATTGTCAAAGGCACCATGACCACCACCCATAGCTACACCGGCGACCAGAGGCTTCTGGATGCTAGCCACCGTGATCTCCGTCGGGCCGGGCCGCTGCACTCAACATCGTACCCACGACGACTGGAGCGGCAAAAGCGGTCGCGCTGGTGCTTCCGGAATTGCAAGGTAAGCTGAATGGAATCGCCCTTCGGGTTCCGACCCCCAACGTTTCCATCGTTGACCTGGTGGTTCAGGTGGAAAAACCCACGATCGTGGAACAGGTAAACGAAGTAATGAAGCAGGCTGCTGAAGGGCCGCTGAAGGGAATTTTAGACTACAGCGATCTACCCCTGGTATCCTGTGACCACCGTGGAACAGATGCTTCCTCAATTATCGATGCCAGCCTGACGATGGTGATGGGTGGCGACATGGTAAAAGTCGTTGCCTGGTATGACAACGAGTGGGGCTATAGCCAACGGGTGGTTGATCTGGCTGAGGTTGTCGCTCAAAACTGGGCGGCATAGCAAGGAAGAGAGTCTATTCCTTCGCAAAATTCTGATTGAAGCCTCACGGGAGGGGATGCTTGCTACAGGCATCCCCGCTTTAATGGTTCCACTTTAATCATGGGCAGCCGACAAGTGGGTTTGGATTGAGCCACCGTAGAGTGGGATCTTGCCCGCACAGGTTGGGAACCTGCCCCCCTTCCCAGCGATGATCGCCAACCCCCTAAAGGGATTCTGCCTCAGACTGGGACGGAGCTTCAAACTTGTAGCCAACCCCACGCACGGTTTGAATTAATGCAGGTTGAGAGGTATCAATTTCGATCTTTTTGCGAATTTGCCCAATATGCACATCAACGACCCGCTGATCACCGACGTATTCATAGTCCCAGACTTTTTGAATCAGTTCTGCTCGTCGCCAGACTCGACCAGGATGGCTGGCCAGAAAATGCAGCAGGTCAAATTCGAGGGCTGTCAGAGGAACCATTTCGCTGTTGAGCATAACCTCCCGGCGCACTGGATCAATGACTAAGCCATTAAAGCTCAAGCACTGTTGTTCAGCCGTGGTCACCGGACGCTGGCGCTTCAGGATAGCTCCGACTCGTACTTCCAACTCTCCTAAGCTAAACGGCTTGGTGAGATAGTCATCTGCACCCTGGGAAAATCCTCTAATTTTGTCTGCCTCATCACTGCGGCTGGTCAACATTAAAACAAAGACCCCAGTACGTCCTTGCATCTCCTGGCAGAGGTTGTATCCGGTTGCATCCGGCAAATTAACATCCAGGATGACCAGATCTGGATTGAATTGCTCAAATAGGGCTAGAGCAGTCTTACCGTCCTCAGCCGATTCCACCTGATAACTTTGTTTTGAGAGAAAGCGATAGATGAGTGTGCGGATAGCGGGGTCATCATCAACTACGAGTATTTTGGCTTGAGCCATAGCCGTAACCTTAGCGTCAACGATTGGGCGTGGATGGGAAAAGGCAGAGTTGAAGTTCATCTTCTAAAACAATGGGATCTAAAAATTGCAAACCAGCAACTAGCCTTGTCATGAATGGATTCACAATAACTATATACTCAGCATATTGGAGCATTACGGAAACTATTGGCAGTAAATTGGCAGTCAATTGTTATCCCCAAACGATAGATCTGATTCGCAATCTGAACAACCCTGGTCTAGGATGGGGAAAAGTAGGAGTGATGCGATCGAAAGTAACCTTTTGTTGATTTTGTTTGCAAGAGATGGATAGATGATTACATTGGTGACTAACAGCGGCATCAGACAGTTTAGGATAGAGCCAGTGGAATCCAGCCCCGTATTGCCTGTGTGAATTATCGCCTTATGCCAATCATAATCGATTATATAGAGGGAGTCTTCTGGAGGTTGTAGATGAGCGACAAAAGTCCCTATGAGAGGCTTGGGGTCAGTGAAGAAGCATCGTTTGATGAAATTCAGGAGGCTCGCAATCGCTTAGTTGAAGAGCATAGTGAGGATCGCAAGGAAGTAGAGGCGATCGAATCGTCCTACGATGCGATTCTGATGGAACGGTTGCGGATGCGGCAAGAAGGCAAGATCAAAGTCCCCGATCGGATTCGCTTTGCCGAGCGACGGGCTGAACCGCCTCCAGACTATTCCCCCCCCTCAACTCAGCAAACGCCCGATTGGTTGCAGCAATTCGTTGATACACCAGAGCGTAAAGATATTTTGCTACCAGCAGGCTTCTTTGCCGGAGCCGGAGTGCTCAGCTTTTTCATCAGTCCTGCGGTGACGCTGGCACTGGGGGTTGGTTTGAGCCTCTACTTTATTACCCGTAAGGAACGCAAGCTGGGGCGAGCTTTTTTGCTAACCCTGGCAGGTTTGATCGTTGGCGTAGTCCTGGGGTTACAGATTGGTGGGTTGTTGGCTGCACAATTTACGCAAATTCCTAACTTCACTGAGACGGTAGCGGCGCTAGTTACATTTGTCCTCCTCTGGTTGATCAGCAGTTTCCTGCGGTAAAGCTGAACGAAATTCGCGTTGAAGGTTGGGTGTCCAGAATATTTGGGCAAATAGCATTTGCGTGGCGATCGTTTTTATTGAGGTTGCTTGAACACAGGCAAAATTTGAATGTAGCAAAGTCATCGGACGGTAGATTGAGCTTGCTTCTGCGGTAAGGTAAACCTCTTGCTATAGCAGTTTGGCGAGCCAATTTTACGTTCAGACAGTTAAATTCCACCGTGCTTCGATGGGATCGCTAAATGCAACATCAGGGTTTCCTGACATTAAGATGAATTGAAAAGAGCAGTTAAACGGAAAATTTAGGAAAGTGGGGCTGCTGGTGTGTAGAGGTTATTATTGGCGACTTGTGCTCAGCCATGTCGAAAATTTGAGCAGTTTGTTGAGTAGTTATGATGGCAGGGAGAGTTGAATGATTGTTTGTCCCCATTGCAATCACCAAAATCCAGATGAAGCAGCCCATTGCGAGCATTGCTATGCGCCGCTGCCCAGTACAACCCATTGTCCGAACTGCAATGCTACTGTTCAGTCCGATGCCAGCTTTTGTGGCCAGTGTGGGTTTAATCTGCAAAATACAACGGGCGGACATTCCCATCCTTCTCCTCTACCGCCGACGATCGCCGCTCCTGCCGCTGCCCCTCCAACTCGCCCCCTTCCTGATATTGACAGAACTCCCATCCCACCGACTGTAGCAGCACCGGGGGCCATTCCTGATGAATTTTCTGAGGTGAAAGCACCTCTTTCGCCAACGATCGCCACTCCCGTTGCCCCATCTACGGAAATGCCGCCGCCGGATTTTAATATTCCCGATCTCCCCCCCCTGATCCTCTTGTTCAACCTGATCCCATCGTTGCGGAGATGCCTGATCCTATGGAAGCAATGGAAGTCAATGCCTCTCAATCCAATTTTCCAGATGCAAACTTTCCCAATGAGGAAATGAACAGTTCTCCCCATCAAGAAACGATGTCTCCTTCTTCACCGCCTGCTGAACCGACCGAATCCTCCCATCCCACTACCCCACCTCCTGGCTACGTTTCTCCACCGACGGTCGCTCAGGTTCCATCTCGATCGGCTCCATCTCATACCATCTTGCAGACCCAAACTGCCCGGCTGCTGCATGTTCAAACGAACACGATGGTAGAGTTGCCTGCGAACTTAACGGTGATTCACATTGGCAAACCCAACGATCGCATTCCTCCTGACATTGATGTTTCGGGCTTCCCAAATTCTGAAATTGTCTCACGGGTTCATGCGGATATTCGGGTAGAAGGCGATCTGTACTACATTGAGGATGTCAGTAGCGCGAATGGCACCTATATCAACAATATGCCGCTTCCGGTAGGAAATCGTCATCGACTGCGCCCTGGCGATCGGGTAGCTCTGGGCAAGGGTGATAAGGTAACATTCTTGTTCCAAATTTCTTAAGAAGGGGTGTTTAATCAGCAGCAGAACTCGTTCAACAGATTGTTGGCTCCAGTTCGGCTTCGCTTAACCCACGGGGAGGAGCGATTTGGGGTGTTGAGTGCCTCTGAGCGTCGAGTGTAGCCGAAACTATCTTATTCATTCTGCTCACCCCTGAAGATGTGATTCTTCGGCGATCGAGGCTACCCAATGACGACAGGGTTTAGCACTGCCAATTTACTACAGGTGTAATCCCTCAGGTTATTTAAAATTCTTACTCTTAATCTGAAAACCTGCGTGTTTATCTCAGTTCTATCCAAAGCAGCATAGGATATTCTCTACAGAAAATCATTTTGTGAGCATACATACACCAAGCAGATGAGTTAGAGCCAAACCGATCGCCCTGGTTACGATCGCCTACAGGTAAACTCAGTATGCTGATTCCCGTGCGAGATCTTGCACCGGCTCTCTCTTGTAGCTTGAATGGGCGAGATTGCACCAACCGAACGCCCGATGGTATCCCCTATGGGGGCGATGAACAGCCGCCTTTCTATGGGGGGCAAATGCCGGGAGTGCCTTATCAAATCAGAGTGTTTTCTGATCGCTTTAACATGAGCAACGATCAGCCCTTCAGCAGTGGGGATGACACAAACTGGAGAGGGCCATACACCGGGCCCATCTCTCGCATTTGGACACCAGAGAAAGAGCAAGTTCCCAGTACAGCATCAAGTATCTTTGCTATCGCTAACGGAGTTCAGGTAACGGTCTTTTCATCGGCTGACACGTTGCGATATAGGGTTATCCGCTCCATATCCGTTCGACGTGCTGACCTGCAACCGGACACCGGGGGGAACCCACGCCCGATCGTAGGCTTGCCCCCCAACCCATCCCGATCGCCTGTAGTGGCGAACCCCAGAGAGATTGCACCAGGTCAGCCTAACGCCCAACCTGCTAATTACCCACAAACCCGCCCGATCACTTCTCCTAGTTCCCCCAATCCTCAGCAATCGCCCTACACTCCGCAGCTGATCGCCGCTCCTGCCCCTAATCCCCAATCTCAGCCACTCACCAACATTCCTGGCAATGCTCCGATCGCCCCGCCTGTAGAAAATCCACCACCACCACAGCCAGAACCGCCCGGTTCACCAGGGGGCGGGGGCGGTGGATCTCTCCCCTGGTGGCTACCGGGATTAGCTCTGGGGGGATTAGTCGCAGCGTCCCCGATCTCTCGGTTAAATGGGGGACAAGCCACGCCAGGGGGCGGAAGAGTGGGATTAGGAACTTCACCCACCAGTCCAACCTGTTCCTATGACGGGTTAGGGATTAGCGGGAAGGTGGATCTCACCAACAGCGTTTTAAACTCCATTCAAACTGTGCAACTGGCCGCCATGCAATCTATGTTGAGTCAGATCAACACCAAATTAGGGCCGCAAGTTGAGGGCGGGATTAGTGGGTATCTGAAAAAATTCTGGCAGTGGTTTCATATCGATCGCATCATCAACTTACTCACGTTATGGACAACGATCCATAACGCCTATATGTTGAGCAACGGTATCGCCCAAACGTTGTTTAGTTCTTTTGATATGGTGTTCCAGATTTTCGGATTTAGTTTGAAAGATGATGAGGGGAATGATATTGATACAGGAAATTGGATAGGCAATCAGTTTAATGAGTTTTTTAGTTCGGTGTTTGGGGCGGAAAATGTGGAAGAGTTCCGCTATCAGTGGAATCGATACAATCGCATTTATCAAGCCGCTGCCAACATTGTAAACGCGGTACAGTCCATTATGTACAGCGTTTTAGAAGCCCTGGAGGTGGTTGGTAACTACGTTGCATGGATTGGGAATGCAGCGAAAAAATACGGCGTTGTGGTTGAACGTGCATACAACTGGATGAATCCAAACCTGAATTTTAGACAGAATAGGTTTTTCCAACGATTGCAACAAGTTCAGGAAGCTGTAGAGACAGTTGAAATTGTTGCGGGTGAAGTCCTTAATATTACCGAGATGGTAGATGAGATAGGACGACAAAGCGAAGAGCTGAAGAATCTAATTCAGGATAAAGAGAGAGAGGTGCAAGATCAACACGACGCGGGAAGAAGAGAGTCGATCCCGCCGCTTGCTCCGCGAATTGCTGAATCAGATGAAACACCACCAACGGAGACAGAATAGATGGCTCTAGGCGATATTTATGATGGCACTACGACGATCGGAATGTTGCGGGCCCAACTGCTGGCTAAGGGCTACATTGCCTACTCGCCGCCAGCGTTGGGGGACTATAAAGCCTATATGCATCCACTCCGAACCAGGGCGATCGTGCTGATTGGGCCAGATAGTGCCCCGTGTCTGGTCTACCAGAAACGGGCGGTTGAAAATGCCACTCGCAGGGTCTAGAGATAGGAGGTTAAACCAGTGAGTCATCCATATCAATATTCAGTTGTGGTAACGTGGGCGGGAAATCTGGAGACTGAACGGACTATCTGGATCGCCGATATCCCAGAGTTTGGGGGGGCGGCTAAGGCTCACGGGCTGATCCGTCAGCAGGCGGTTGATAATGCTCAGTTAGCTCTGGAATCTCTGATCCTGGCTTACCAGAGTCAAGGGGTGGCACTGCCCACAGCAGAAGGGGAAGGGGTCTAATGCTGCCAGATGGATTTGACCCCTATGAGCATCTTCAGTCGATTTTTCGCATGATGCACAATCGGCGGGTGAGGTATGAGTTTAGGGATGTGGGGCCGGATGATTGGGAACCTGTTCTGAATACCCCACGGGCATCCCTGAGGGTGGCTTGCACCATTCTGGACAATGACAACTCAGGCATGATGGAAATGCGACTGTGGCTGTTCTATGTGCTGCTGAAGAAAGCGCAGGACTTCCACCCGGCGATCTATGGCATTCCAGTCCCCAGCTTTCAGGAGGCCAGGAAGTTTAAGCCACAAATACAACTGTACTTCCAGGAAGACGCGGGGGATGTCGATCGAGGTTACGCCCCTTGCACTGGGGAGATCAGTTTTAGGCTGATGAACAACACCAGCGGGAACCTGAATGAGGCGTTAGCCCGGAACTATGCCAACAAGATTAAGACCCTGTTCTCATCAGGGAGTGGATTTGTCTGGAAAAAGGGAAAAGTGCAATGTGTGTACACCGATCGAGAACGGGGTTATGCGTTGCGGATCTTGTGTCGGACGAAGGCAGAAGGGCGGCGGGTCATTGAGCAGGTGCTGGACATTCAAAACCATAGTCCAGACTGGAAAAAGCTCAATGTGAGTGAGAACGAATCCGCCGCCGCCGCCTATCCTACCGTACCGCCCAATGAATTCATCTTTGGTAAGAGCCGACGGACACCGCGCCAACGCCCAATCGCGGATGTGAGGTTTCAATATGCCGTGCTTCATGTTCACGGGATGCCTCACCCGGTGGTGTTGGTAGACCGATCGCGGATCTTTAGAGAACAACTGGCTACCTAACGGGGATTAGGTGGGGAGGAGCTGGGGAGTAGCAACACGATCGCCGCGAATAGTTCCCGCTGCTGACTTCCCAACTCAATCAGCTTTTCAGCCCTGGCATTACAACAGCGGCAAGGGATACCGCCCTGCTGCAAGGCTCCAATCTCCTGAGAGACTTTCACCAGAGCACGCAGGCGATCGGACAAATCGGCATCAAATGAAGCGGGAAGGGTGGAATCCATAGCGGTTGAGGAGGATGGACTACCCTTATTTTGCCCGCCAGTTCTGAATATTCTCTGAAATCAGTTCAGGTGGCAAGCCGTGGGCAATCCAGGTACGAACTTGAGCCGCCCGATACTTTGCGATCGGGTTCCGCACGTTGCCACCGGGGATGTGTATGTCAAAAATTACGTCATGGCCCACGTTAGCGGTGTACCTAAAGTAGAGCTTCCCTTTAGAGGAGTAGACCCGCACAGTATGGGCGTAGTTTCCGCTAGCGACTGGCTGATCTATGCTAGCGGAATCAAGGGAAAGTTGGCGCGGAACGCTGGGAGTTTTTCCGCTAGCAGGGACAGGAGTAGGGCTAGCGGAATTTTGCGGAATGGGGGAGAGAGTGGGGGAAGGCATAGGGGGCGATATTGTCTCAATTAGAGATAGCTGAGTCCAAACTTGCTTACAGCTTAGACATAGATACCCGGTGGGACAAGTCACAACCGTACGGTGCAGGCATGAGTCCATGATGAATTTCTAATAGAAACTATGGGGGATTAGTTTGTGTTAGTGAAGCGGGTCTATTTTTTGGGCTGAAAACAGGGTCTAAGCCTTGCAGGTAAAGGATTGGGGCGTGGTTTCTATTATTGTTAGCAAACCAGGGCGATCGGATTCTATCGGGCACAGCAACACATATAGTGGAGGCTACGGCTAACGGGATAGGGCCCCGCCCTGGCGGGTCAAGCCTAAAAAATGCCTACCGCCGATCGCGGATGAGATCCTGTATTACTCGGTCGTAGTACCAGTCCAGGGGGCGGCCCGGGTTATCTCTGACCACTTGGGTCAGAAGGCGATCGGCGGTGGGATGATGCCCACCCACCATCGACAGGAGCTGGGACTTTAGCGGATGAGGGGCGGTGAAGTTGAGAGGGGGATTAGCAGGATAGGAGGGATAGGAGGGATGAGTAGACCGGACTGGATGCATCTGTGGTTTACATCTCTGCTTACTCATCTCGTTAATCAGGAGCAGGATGAGCGGAAGTGGTAAGCACAACAACAGCAGCACGATGGCCGCAGCAACAAGATCAACACTCATGGGTAAATTAATTGTGGGATACGCTACCCATCAGGGTTCCCACAACAAAACCCCTCATCTGCGATCGATCGGATGAGGGGTTATTGTTTGATGGTTAATCCTCAGAATTCTCCTGACGATTAAATTCCCGCGCTTGCTGGAGTACAGCCAAAAAGTCTATCAATTGCTGCTTTCTCTGTTTGATACTCTCCAACTTTCGATCGCAGTGTTCAATGCGTCTAGATGCCCTCTCCCTGATGTCAGTGTACTCAGCCAGTTGATCATCAAGGTCTTGCATCAACTGGCCGAAGATTCCCCCAAGTGCTGTGATTCCAAGGAGAGATTCAAAGGGATTTTGCCGAGTCCGATCCGAGTGACTAACTCCGAGCGAGAGATATTCAACTCCTTCGCCCATTCGTCTAGTCCCTTCACTGCATCCTCTGGAACGCTCATGGAAATTATCTTCTTCTCCTGTCCGTGCTCTGAATGCTTCGCTTTCGGCATTGTTGGATACCATCTCTTTCCCCTTATTTTATATAGGATTTGCATAAATATTATATATAGGAAGCTTGCGATTCAGGTTGACATCCTATATAAGATAAAGATGAGGGATTGAAACACTACCTACCTTGCCAACAGGGGCAATCCCTCAATTCTGCCTAAACACTCCGATCGCCCTACTCGGCTAGAGGCTAAACCAGGGCGATCGGCTTCCTGACCTGGCAACGGGGGAAGCCCGTTAGAAACAGATCAGCAGTTGTGATCTGAGTGATGCCACAGGAACGACGGCGGAGCCACCAGGGGGGCGGCTGGTAAAGCTGAGGGGTGAGAATCCCCACGTCCCCAAGCGGAAAGCACGGATCACCGGGGAACCCATCAGGGGCTATAGATGGGTTCCCCATTCTTCAGGAGTTATGGAGCATATGGACAAACCGTGGAAAATTTTCGGAACCTTCCCAACCTTGCATAGCAGGGAGTTTGGGTCTTATAGCTGCCGGGGAGATGCTGAACAGGATGCAATCAAATACCGAAAATTTGTTGGGCCGCAGATCACAATTCGAGTGGTGTGGAGTCCAGAGCATGAGTAACGTTCCCCTATGCCGAACGTGGGAACGAACCGCCGCCAGGGAACTGGTAGAAGTGCTATACGTGCTGATGCAGGGTAGCTTTACTCAACCCGGCGAACTGACGGCAAAACTAAAAGACCTCATCCTTTACCTGGAAACAGAGTACAGTTCACCAGGGCTGGAAGATGAGGCCCAAGCACTTTTCAATGACATCATGACATCACTTACCGGGGGAACCCATGACTGAACACGATCCAAAACTGATTACCGCACTAGGGCATCATATGTTCGCCCTGGAAGTGGCGATCGAACGGTTGAGCAAAGCTACCAAGAAACCTGTAGACGGGCTGTTTCAATCCATCCTGACGGAAGGGATGAACCGCCTATCCAAGATGCCGCCTGAAGCCCTGCAAGAAATGATGGCTCAAATGTTGCAGGAAGGCGGGGGAGAGGAGGGTTCACAGCCATGATTATGATTGGGTACTGGGATCTATCCAAACCTGAAAAACATGGATATCAGCGATGCGAGAACCGTGTAAACCAGATGATGCTACGGGAAAACATTTTTCCTGGGGCGTACGGATTTCCTGATCTCTACATCCGGCATATTCGCTTCGTTCATGGCAGAGAACCCGTACTCATCATCACTCAAACAGAGCGTGAGCTAGAAGAGGGCGATCGAACTGCCATCGTACGGGGGGCGATCGCCTTCCTGAACCACCCGCCTGACGAGTCCTCACCTGACGCATGAGGCGAAACGGGTCAAGCCAGCGGTAAAGGGGAGTAAGTGTGAATTTGCGAGGTTGGCAGAACTGTCTGTACTCCCTACCCGTCGCGGGAAGCGTCCAAAACTTTCCCGTGCTAAGGCTGGGACTTCATAGGATATTGGTCTCTCTGGGACTTGAGACGAATTTTGGTCTCAGTCAGAGAGGGACTTACTTATATAGCGGTCTCAGTCTTTGCTCTAATTTTACTCTGCTAAGAGTTTCAAGGTGTGTTGGTCTCCTTTAAGGGGACTTGAGAGAATATTGACCATTGTGGAGTAACTATGAGAATCGCTGGAATTGATGTTTCCAGGGGTAAAGTTTCTGTGTGTGTATTGTCAGAACTTCCTGAAAACTTGAAAGAGTTTGCTGAAAATTACTATGGGCGAGAATTTTGCTCTGACCATGAAGGAATTGAAAATCTACTCAGCCTAGATTTCCAGGTTGCCATCCTTGAGCCAACAGGTAAGCACTATTCAAAAATTTGGGCATACCATCTAGAAAATTCAGGCCGTGAGGTGCGATGGGTAAAACACAAAGCAGCAGCGGCCTACCGAGAGAGCCACGACATCAACAACAAGGATGATTTGCCTGATGCTGTTGCTCTGGCCTGCTACGGACTGGAACGACTCAACCGCCCTAACGCCTTCATTGATCCGGAGAAAGAGCGACTGTTTGAACTCTTCCAAGAACTGGAGAACCTCACCAAAATCAAAACCGTTGCTATCAACCGCCTGAGACAGCAACTCTCCCACGAGTTCCCGGAAGTGTCCCATAGAGCCGTAGTGCGGAAATGGCTGAGTCCTCAACCGCCTGGATTATGGTTAGCCATTGCCAACGAAAAATGGTCTAAGAAGTGGCAGAAGGAATATGACCGCTCTATTGGGACTGGGATAGGGCAATTCAGCCAGTCCCTAGCGGCGCAAGTTTGCTCGTTAGAAAGACAAGAATACCTGATCGAACAGTCGATCGCATCAGAAACCCAGAAGGCTAAATATGCTCCTTACCTGAATGCGTTCAGTCGCTTGGGGATTGGCAACCGTACCGCCGCGGCCCTGATGGTTATTTATCCATTTGAGCGGTTCTTAGACAAAGATGGAGCCGTGATCAAGCAGAAGAAACGTCGTAATCGAGACGGGAGAACCGTCAAGACAAACCGCAATCGATCGTTAGCCCGATTTAAGCTGTCTATGGGGATGGGTCGAGTCCTTTACAAGTCAGGAGATGGTCAACTCAAATGGAAACCAGGTGGCCCATCCCATGTAAGGGTAGCCCTATGGCGGTGGTGTGAGATGAATATCAAGCGGAATCCGAACCTTGATAATCCTCACATTAAGGAGCTATACGACTACTACAAAAATGGAGTCGAGCGGGAAATCTGGAAAGACGGACAACTGCAACAGACCCACTTCAATCCCGGCAAAGGGAATCAGAGAATCATGAGAGTGGCCAGGAGGTTGGTTGAGAAATTATTCTGGCTTCTAGTTGAAGAATTCCAATCGTAACGGTCAATTGCCGCTCTGATATGCTTGTAGAATTAGAGCGGCTTCAAAATTAGATCGTTTTCTCTAAGGTGTGTATATAAGATGATAACGGTCTTAGTTTCGTTTTCATTGAGGCTTTGTGGTTTAGACGGCGTTCCCCTGCGTGATTACTCTGACTCTCCTGCATCCAGTTAAACAAATCCCGATTCAAGTTTGGACGTTTCCCAATGAATCCGTTATCCGTATTGGTCGATCGACGGATAATCAGGTTGTTCTCTACAGCGCAGTTGTGTCTCGCCATCACGTAGAGTTACGTCGATCGGGAACGAACTGGGAGGTGGTGAACCTTGGCACCAATGGCACCTACCTGGATGGCAAACGCATTGCTCAGGAAATTGTTCAGGATGGAGCCGTAATTCGCTTAGCTCGATGGGGCCGAATATCCAAATCCGCATGGGTGAGGCTGCCCTCCAGGAGATGCAGGAACATTCCAATATTCTGCGTTCTCCAGCGTCGCGATCGGATTTGCCGCTGATTCAAACTGAAGTAACCCGACAAAATGACGACGAGGCAGCGGAGCCTCCAGGTTTTACTCCATAGACTTTGCTGCATCCTGGACTCAGTCTGCAAGCATTCCAGATAATTGAATTTGCAGTCCTGAGAATCGCTGGCTGATCTTGAATGTTAGTCCTTCCAGGGGATTCGCCTGGCAGAGCAATGGTGGGAGGCTAATGTCCTATCCTGGAGTATGGAGACGCTTCGATTAGGTTGGAACGCTGAACTCAACGACTATGCAAATTTATTTGGACTATAGTGCCACTACACCTCCCCGTTCAGAGGTGATTGCTTTGATACAGCAAATGATGGTGGAGCAGTGGGGGAATCCCTCCAGCTTGCACCAGTGGGGACAGCGGGCCGCAACGGTGCTTGAACGGGCTAGATTGCAGGTTGCCAGCCTGATCCAGGCTGAACCAGAGTCGATCGTCTTTACGGCAGGGGGGACGGAAGCTGATAATTTAGCCATCATGGGTGTAGCACGGCAGTATACCCGTCCTCAACACCTGATCATTTCTAGCGTTGAACATTCTGCCATTTCTGAACCGGTTCGGTGGTTAGAACAGCAGGGATGGCAGGTGACACGGCTTCCGGTTAATCCTCAAGGACGAGTGAATCCAGCAGATTTGCAGGCAGCCCTGCAAGCGAATACAGTGTTGGTCTCGGTAATTTATGGCCAGAGTGAAGTGGGAACGCTGCAACCGATCGAAGCGTTAGCTCACATTACCCACAGTCAGGGAATTTTGTTCCATACCGATGCTGTGCAGGTGGCTGGACGCTTGCCCATCAATGTGCAGCAATTACCCGTTGATCTGCTTTCCCTTTCCAGCCACAAACTCTACGGGCCACAGGGGGCAGGAGCCTTGTACGTTCGTCCTGGCGTTGAACTGGAGCCTTTACTGGGAGGAGGAGGGCAGGAATTTCGGCTGCGATCGGGAACTCAGGCAGTGCCAACTCTGGCTGGATTTGGGCTGGCGGCAGAACTGGCGATCGCAGAACTGGAAACTGAAACGCTGCGACTGATGCAACTGCGCGATCGATTGTTTGATCAGTTGGCGGGGGTACCTGGGCTAATTCCCACGGGCGATCGACTGCACCGTTTACCCCATCATGTCAGCTTTTACCTAGACAATGCGGATGGCGATCGCCTCAGCGGTAAGACGATCGTGCGGCAAATGAATTTAGCGGGCATTGGCATCAGTTCCGGGTCTGCCTGTAATAGCGGCAAGCTGGTTCCCAGTCCCGTGTTGCAGGCAATGGGCTATGGCGATCGGGCTGCAAAATCCGGAATTCGGATGACCCTGGGACGGCAAACCACGGAAGCCGATGTTGACTGGACTGCAATGGTACTCCGGCAAATCCTGGAACGACTGGCTCCTGAACCCGTTTTATCTTCCCGGTAACTCCTGCTGGCTCATGCGGCGTAATTTCTCCGTGCGTTCGACTGCCGCTTCAATGTCTCCCTCGGCAATTTGCTTGACGTAGTTAATCTTGATCTCTTCTAAAAGATCTACTAACCAGTCTTGTAATTGCTCTAAATTATGGCTCTTTTGAAACTCATCTCTCAGCGCAACCTGGAAATTTTTGCCCAACTGGGCTGACAGTTCTGCCCCGACCGGATCTTCCAGCGTGTTTACCAGATTGCCGTAGATCGCCTGAGACAAATCTCTGGCCAGGCGTTCAGTCAACTGAAGCGGTATGCGGTTTATCCCAGGAAGACGCTGCAACTGTTGATAGGCAGGCAGTTGATTCAGGGTTTGGTTCAACGTATGGTGAATTAATGCTTCGACATCGGGCTGTACCTGGGGAAACACATCGTAGACACTAACGTTGATTAAACGGTTGGTGATGGCTTGAATTTCGTTTGTGTTATTGACCTGAACGTAGGGACGACGGGAATCAGGTTCCAGGATCCAACGTGTCACATCTCCTCGCCGGACAGAGGACTGCATTTGCTCAATCACCTGGACACCAATAATTTCGATGAGTTCCTGGGCAAAGCCAACGGCAAAGTCATGGTTGATTTGGGCAATCACAGGCTGCAGGTTGAGTAATCTAGCCTGGTAAAGCCGCAGCGTAACGGGTAAGATGCGTAACCAGCGCCAAAAGGGAATAAAGAAGAGCAAGTCATGCCAGCGGCGGAGGATCGCCTCAATCCAGTTCAAGTCTGGGCGACGACGGCTGATCAGGTAAGTCCGTCCCAGGAAATCTAGTCCCAGGATGATGATGAAGGGCAGGTCAATGATCCAGAAGCGATCGACAAACCGTCCAAAAGGTTCTAGCTCACGGTAGTAATTAGCGGCAAACAAGGGCCGCAGTTCAGTATTAAAAAACTCCAGCTCATTCTGCCAGCCAGCCTGGGCAAGATGCTCCTGACTCCAGAACAGGGCATAGCCGCTCTCAGCCGGTGTCGCTCCAACTCGCTGGTTAATCGTTTGATTAATTTGCGTTAGGTAGCCACTTTTACCCGCCGCTTCAAAGGGATTATTGGCAACAATCCGCTGGCTGATCCGACGGAGATCGCTTAGCAGTTCCTCTGTTTCTGGAGCATCCAGCCCTGCCACTCGGATGCGCGCCTCTAAGTTATCCACTCGGTTCAGGTAGTACTCTGTGGATGGATGAGGGCTAATTCCCTTCACAGGGTCATACAGCCGTGTCAGTCCGGGAATAAACTGCAGATAAACATCCCGCAGGGGAATATAGCTAATGTCGAAGAAGACTAACCCCAAATTGAGCAGGGCAATCAGGGCAATAATTCGGTTATACCAGCGGTTAAACGACGGTTCGGCAGGCTTTGGGCGCAGCATACTTTAAGTTATTTTCGATCGCGTTTCCTCGGTTTCTCGCTGCATCTCCCGGTTCACACTCGATTCCAGTGCCCCCGTTCCCGGTTGCCGATTTTGTAACCAGGCAAACCATCCTGCAGCGGAAACCAAGATAATCGTAATGATTGTCACTAATTGAAGCATGATGCTGTAGCGCATAGAAATCAATCTCCATTCAAACTCTATCCATTCATCCAAAACCGTGAAATTTAAAGTCAATTGCTGAGGATCGATCGCCATCAATCTCCGTAGCGCAGGCATCCTGCCTGCCAAAGTGACACCTGGGACACTCCCCTACCAAACCCTCCACGCGGGCTGGATTAAACCAGATTAAAGTGTTCCATATGAATGTTTGTGATTGGCACATCCAGGTCGTGCAGGGCCCGTTCCACCTGATCCATCATGACGGGAGCCGCGCAGATAAAGTATTGCCGACTGCCCCGGTGAATCGGAACATAGCGTTCCAGCAAGTCTCGATCGACATAGCCTTCCTCACCGTCCCAATCATCATCCGGTTCACGCAGGACGTGAACCACCTTGAGGTCGAGCTTGTCTTTGATTTCCTCCAACTCTTCCCGAAACGTGACATCATCCCAGGTGCGATTGGAATAGATCAGCAGGAAGGGGCGATCGTCCTTTCGTTCTACAGCGGTTCGTAGCATACTCATCATCGGGGTAATGCCAATACCGCCCGCAATCAAAACAAATCCAGCCGAATCCCAATAGCGATCGGTGGTGAACACGCCGTAGGGCCCATCCAAAAATGCTTTGGTTCCGGGCTTCACATCTTTAATTCGTTTGGTGAAATCCCCCAGAGCCTTGATGCTAAATTCCAACCGCTCGGCATGATCGCCGCTAGAGGACATGGAGAAGGGATGTTCGCGCATCCGGAAGGGGGAAATATCCAGCGTAATCCAGGCAAACTGCCCCGGATCGAAGGTGATGCCGTTGTGCCCGCGGGGACGCAGCACCAAAGACCAGACATCCCCCCGTTGGGACACCACATCTTCCACCAGGTAAGGTTTGCGGGTCATCATCAACGGCTTAATCAGACGCACGTATCCCATCAGCAAGAGGGCCGTAAGCACAATCCCGCTCCACAGAATAATCTTCCAGAACAACGACAGGTAATAGCTGACCCCGATCGCATGAACCAGTCCCAAAACCATGGCCGCCATCGCCAATAATCCATGTAACAGCCGCCAGGGTTCGTAGGGAATCTGAAGCTGTTTCCGAAAGATGGAGGTGATCACCAGAACAATCAGGGCGATCGTTCCGGCAACGGCTGCCTGAGCCCGCCACGGGGCCTCAAACACGTTTAAAAGCTGTAGAGTTTCGGGTTGATCAATAAACAGAATAATTGGATGAATCAGGATTAACCCAAACGCCACAAGGGAGATATAGCGGTGAAATTGCAGAATAATATCGATCCCATAGGATGACTCAATTCGATTAATTCTGGCCGTTAAGGCAAACTGCAACGCCATCATCGCCAGACCAATAAAGCCCAGGGCGACTGAAAATTCAGTCCAGAACCCTCGATCGTCCGCAGCGGGGGGGTAAAGGAGTAAAACTGCCAGCGGAACTAGCGTAATAAATAAATAGATTCCGAGCCAGAAGGCGGCGATCGCCACTGGACTGCGCATTAACAAGCTTCTCATAGCTTCCTCTCAAGGAATATCAGAACGGACAGGGCAACTAAACGGAAAACCAAACCACAGGGTTCAAAGGGGTTCAATAGCAAAGCTTCACAGCGACAGTCTGCACCAGAAACGATCGCTGCAATTGGCATGAGAATTGCAAGTTCCCATGCTCCACGCCATCATCCTATGGGTTGAAGGACTTTCTGAAATCTCACTAACGGTAGACGTTGACTGATATAGCCTTGAATTCGACTTAAATTTGAGAAGAATAGCCCCCCGTTATTTCAGTAATTCTGCGGATTCAGCATCAATCGCCGCGAGCAATTACGTATTTTCTCGGAGTAAAGGAACAGAAAAATCACAGATGATAGCTTTGGTTTTTATTGCATCTATCTCTAGTCTGATGATCATTTTCCTAATCACCGCTCTATCCTCTGGAGTGCTCATCCCTTCTCACTCCACCTCACCGGCCCAAGTCATTACTCCCGAAACAACCCTTCTCAAAACCGTTGTACATCTATCGACTACTCATTCCCTGCCCTGGAGTGAGCAGAAAAATCCACCCTGTAACTTTGCTCGTTGCGGTTAATTGCTGCGGTTAATTGCTGCGGTTAACTGAGCTGAACAGCAAACATAGAATTCCTGTGATCGCATGATATCCTTAGAATATCTTGCACTGTTGAGTGTGCAGTCCCGATCCAAAAACAGCCCCGAAACTCGGCGAAGCCTGACTTCAGATGTAGGCTTTTTTAGCTTTCTGGGTACTATAGTGTGAACAGTTCCTGTTTGCTCTGCCGTTTACCTACGCAGTTGGCGGTTCCAGTAAGGCTCTCTAATTTTGCTAGAAAGTCGCTGCTGGCGGGAGTGTGTTGATTCCTACCCATACCTTTCATGCAGACTGCTGTTTTTAGTGAGTTATTTCCGCTCTTTAATGCCGCTAGCCCAGAGACGATCGAGTGGCTTTTGTCTATCACCGTGGAGCATGAGTATCCAGCAGAGCGGGCAGTGTTGATGGAAGATGCCTGGGGAAATGCGGTCTACTTTGTAGAGTCGGGCTGGGTGAAAGTGCGTCGCCACGTTGGGGCTGATGTCGTGACGCTGGCAATTTTGGGTCGTGGGGATTTCTTTGGCGAGATGGCGATTTTAGATGAATCTCCCCGCTCCACCGATGTGGTTGCCCTATCCCCAGTTAAGCTGCTCAGTATTTCTGCTCAAAGATTTATTCAAACGCTGTTCAAAGACTCGCAGTTGCACCACCGCATGCTGCAACTCATGGTCAAACGTCTTCGCCACGCCAATTATCGATCGCAGTTGCGGCATCAACCTCCAGCCATCAAGCTTGCCAACACGCTCGTATCTCTGGGGGAAAATTACGGAACCCCCTCGGAGTACGGCACTCAGATCTTCGACATTCCCTTCAAGGATCTGGCTGATGTGAGTGACATCACCCTTGAAGAGACAACCAAGATCATGGAAAAGCTGAATAGCAAGGGCTGGATCAAAGTCGTTCCGCATCAACAGGTGGTTTATCTCCTGAACTTGAAACAGCTTGCTCACCTGGCTGGCAGAATTTAGGAATCTGCAAATGGCATCCTGAAATGGCATCCTGAAATGGCATCCTGTAGGGACAGACTCCTGTGCATTCTTGCTGCGCATCCTTAGGAATGCGAGAATCATCTGGAATTCTTGTGGGGTGGGCAGCGTTTCGACTGAGCTTTCGATCTGAGCTCAAGCCGAAGGGCTCAAGCCGAAGTCTTGCCCGCCCAGTCAGCAACGTAAACCGCTTTACAGGCTATTTAATCCGTGATCCTTACTGTGTGCCCCTGGGCACTAGATTTAGCTAGAATAATTTCTTTAAGCCACATTTCGCTGATATTTCCCCTTGGCCCATGACAGAAGCGACTCAAATGCGTCCATCGTTGTCTCCCCGTACCGATCTGGAGATTCACTATCAGGTGGCAATGTCCCAGCCAGAAACTCACCTGTTTGAGGTGACGTTGCATCTCAAAGGCTGGCGATCGGATCGGCTGGATTTAAAAATGCCCGTCTGGACTCCTGGTTCCTATCTGGTGCGAGAGTATGCCCGGCATCTCCAGGATTTTCAGGCGATGGGAGGGGGAGGGCAATCCCTGGCGTGGCGGAAGCAGAGTAAGAACCATTGGCAAGTGGAAACGGTGGGGGTAAGCGAGATCACGGTTCAATACCGCATCTATGCCAATGAGCTAACGGTTCGCACCAATCACCTGGATATTACCCACGGCTACTTTAACGGTGCAGCTCTGTTCTTCTACATTCCCGAATTTCAGCATTGCCCAATTCAAGTGACGATCGTTCCGCCCCGAGTCGATTGGCCGATTGCCACAACGCTCCCGGCTATACCCCATCAGAAGCATACCTTCCTGGCGGCAGACTACGATACGCTGGTGGACAGTCCGTTTGAGGTGGGGTATCACCGAACCTATGAGTTTGAGGCGTTGGGCAAAACTCATCAGTTTGTCCTGTGGGGCTCAGGCAACATTGATCCCGAACAAACAGTTGTTGACATTAAAAAGATTATTGAAACGGAAGCAGCGTTGTTTGGGGGACTGCCCTACGATCGCTATATGTTTCTGCTGCATATTGCGGCTCAGGGGTTTGGCGGACTGGAGCATAAAAATTCCTGTTCGTTGATCTATTCCCGCTTTGGGTTTCAGACGGACGATCGCTACCATCGCTTCATGCAGTTGGTGGCCCATGAGTTCTTTCACCTGTGGAATGTGAAGCGGATTCGTCCGAAGGGGCTGGAAGTGTTTGACTACGAAGGGGAGAACTATACTCCTTCCCTCTGGTTTAGTGAAGGGGCAACCAGCTACTACGACATCACTTTTCCCCTGAGGGCGGGAATCTATGATGCCAGGGTGTTCCTGAAATCTTTAAGTAAGGAAATTTCCCGTTATCTCACAACTCCCGGTCGGCAGGTGCAACCCCTGAGTGAGTCCAGCTTTGATGCCTGGATTAAGCTCTATCGGCGGGATTCCAACAGTGACAACTCTCAGATTTCCTACTACCTCAAAGGAGAGATGGTGTCGCTGCTGCTGGATCTGCGGATTCGCGCTAAGTTCAACAACCAGCGATCGCTGGACGATGTACTGCGTCAGCTCTGGCAACAGTTTGGTCAGCCGGAAATTGGCTTTACCCCAGAGGAATTACAGACGGTGATTGAATCGGTGGCGGAGGAAGACCTGAGCGACTTTTTCCATCGCTATCTGGATACAACGGAAGAGTTGCCCTTCGATCGCTACCTGGAACCGTTTGGCCTACAGGTTCAGCCGGACACTGAGGATTTAGAGCCCTTCCTGGGCATGACGGTGCGATCGGAAAATGGTCGAGAGGTGGTGAAGTTTGTAGAAGCCAACTCTCCGGCCCGGCGGGCTGGGCTGGATCCCGATGATGAACTGCTGGCCATTGATTCGTTGCGGGTTAAAGCCAGTGATCTGAGCGATCGGCTGAAGTGCTATGCAGCGGGTGAAACCATTCACGTTTCGGTATTTCATCAAGATGAACTGCGCACCTATCGCGTCACTCTGACTGAACCCCGTCCCACGTCCTATCAACTGGTTCCCGTCAAAGATCCATCTCCTGCACAGAAACAAGCTCTGGAAGGCTGGCTGGGTACGACCTGGGAAACTATTCAATCGTAGACGGTATTTTTTCTAGCAAATATTTTTCAGCCTCCTCCCTATGCTGAGAAGGAATAGGATTTTTGAGGAGTGGATTGAATGCTGAGAATGCTGAGAGGCTGGAAAAATATGAAACGAATTGTCTGGATGGGTCTAATTGCGTTCAGCCTGTCTATTGCCTTTATCCTAGCGACACCCAATCGATCGATCGCTCAGGAGATTATCCGCCATCCCATCCCCAACTCTACTTTCCCGATCGCCCAGGCAGTTGAGATTCCCACGACCGGAACATTGGTTTATGTGAGTGGTCAGGTGCCCCCGGTAATCAATCCCGATGCCGATCCCAATTCAATCGAAGCCTTTGGGGATACGCAGATGCAGACGGTGACGGTACTGGAACGAATCGACGGGATTCTGACCAGCCTCGGACTGACCATGAGTGATGTCGTCAAGATGCAGGCTTTTCTGGTAGGTGATCCGGAGATGGGAGGAGTGATGGACTTTGCGGGCTTTATGGAGGGCTACACCCAGTTTTTTGGCACAGAAGAACAGCCCAACTTACCCGCGCGATCGACCATGCAGGTGGCAGGTTTAGTTAACCCTGGCTGGCTGGTCGAAATTGAGGTCGTTGCGGTTCGGATGTAGCCGTCCGGATATTAAACGTAGTAAACGTAGGGTGGGCACTGCCCACCACTCCAAGAGTCATGCCCACCACCCCAGGATTTATGCCCACCACCCCAGGATTCACCTAATCCGGGCGCAGGGATTCCAGGGGCAGCGCATCAGGAACCCGCATAAACGGGGCAGAATCGACATGATGATGGGAGTCTGAAGGGGAAGAATGGTCGATCGCCGGATAGGGCTGATGTAGGCGAATTAACTGCGCCAGCGTCTTCTTGAGCTGCGTTCGAGGCACAATTGCATCCACAAAACCGTGGGAGAGCAGGTATTCAGAAGTTTGGAAATCATCTGGCAGCTTTTCGCGCAGGGTTTGTTCTACCACCCGCCGCCCGGCAAAGCCGATCGTCGCTTTCGGTTCCGCCAGAATAATATCTCCCAGCATGGCAAAACTGGCGGTGACTCCCCCCGTCGTTGGATGGCTCAACACTGGAACGTAGAGCAGTCTTTCCTCTCGATGGCGTTCCAGCGCACCTGAAATTTTGGCCATCTGCATCAGACTGAGCATTCCTTCCTGCATTCTGGCTCCACCCGATGCACAGACAATCACCACGGCAATTCGTTCCCGCGTTCCCTGCTCAATCATCCGGGTCAGCTTTTCCCCCACCACGGATCCCATACTGCCGCCCATAAACCGAAAGTCCATCACCCCTAGCGCAACTGGAGAGCCATCCAACTGTCCTAACCCGGTTTGTACCGCATCGGTTAAGCCGGTTCGCTCATGGATCTCCCGTACCCGATCGCTGTAGGACTTGCGATCGCGGAATTTCAGGGGATCCACTGGACGCAGGTCTTCATCCAACGGTTTCCAGGTTCCCGCATCAATCAACTGCTGAATCCGTTCATCGGCATAGACGCGCAGATGATGACCGCATTCCAGGCAAACCATCTGGTTGGCGCGTAAATCTTTCGTGTAGGTCAGCACACCGCATTCGGGACACTTCGTCCATAGCCCATCGGCAATTTCGCGCTCCTGCCGTTCTTTGCTAATGGGTTCGGTTTTTCGGCGATTGGCAAACCAGTCAAATAAAGACATATCGTGAACCGGGAATTAGTTTTAAGGAATCGTGAAAAGGAAAGATGTAAAGCGAATGCGAAACATAATAAATAGTCAGACACAAAGAAAAGCCCATTCTTCAGGCGATCGATCGTGCTCTGCTGATGTTGGAGTGGATTAATTTAACGGCTTTTGGAACTCCCAGCCTTTAAGGCGTTCAGTACCATCAAAGTGGGATAAAAATGGCAAATTGAGTTGAAGTTGCACATCTGATTCAAACTTTGCTGCTAAAGGTTTTCTTCGATCGGACTCAATAGGAGCAACGCCGTCCATTGATCCTGAGGAGGAACCTGAACCGCAAGGGGGGAATCACAGCCAAAGTGAATAGCTGCCCCTTGGGCAACGACTCGAACTGGAATTTCATGAGCGATAAGCATTTGCTGCATAAACTCTGCTTCCCATCGAGTATCCGTTGTTTTGATAGTGATCCAAGTCACAAGATGATTTTATCAGAGCTAAGAACCACGATCGGTTTCCCCGATCAACCGATCATAGCGCGTTTCATCCCCCCATTCTGGTTCCAGCTTTGTCCATTCTGCTGACTTCAAATTCTGCTGCTGCTGCTCAAGGTTACAAGAAGTGCCAAAATAGGGAGAAGGAAAAATTTCTTAACTTACTTCATCTAGTCACTCTAGTTTAGACGGTGTAACCCCTGTGGCTTCTCAGTCCTCCCTTCAGTTGGGACAATCATTTAAAGGCTCGTTTCTCCGCGGCATCCTGGCCGATAGTTTGACCGTATTTTGGGGCGACTGGCTGGATCTTCGGGTGCGGCTCCCGCAGGTTATTGCCTCTGGTCTGGTTTCCCCCCTGATCTATATCATCGGGTTTGGCTTAGGACTGGGCAGTGCCATGCAGATTGCTCCTCCCCTCGGAGATAACTATCTCCAATTCATCCTGCCGGGTATGGTGGCCCTGTCCTCCATGACCATCAGCTTCGGCGGCACAACCTTTTCTATCTGCGGTGAGCGACTCTATTCCAAGACCTTTGAGGAAATCCTCCTGTTACCCGTTCATCCCCTATCTTTATTTCTGGGTAAAATGCTGGCGGGTGTGGTGCGTGGCATGATGACATCGGGTTCTGTCCTGCTAGTCGCCCTGATTTTCACGCAAAACTTGAATTTCCTCCATCCTTTGTTCCTACTCCTGCTAGTCCTGAACTGTGCTGTGTTCTCTGGGTTAGGGGTAATTGCCGGTTTAAACGTGAAGTCCCTGGAAGGGGTTGGCTTGATCAATAACTTTTTGATTGTGCCCATGTCCTTTCTGGGAGCAACTTTCTTTGACCCCGCTACCCTGCCGATCGCCCTGAAAGCAATTGTGTATCTCCTGCCGCTTACCTACACCAGCATTGGTCTCAGGGCAGCCGTTTTCCAGCCCCTCTCTGAGTTTCCCTGGTACAGCTTTCCAATTTTATTGACAATCGCCATTGTCCTGTCCGCGATCGGAGCTTATCAGTTTGCCCATCAGCAAGATTAAGGGAATGCTGCACTGAAGCGGTGGCCCTACCCACCCGACAATATTTTTGCCTTTTCCCAATTATCGATTCCCGATTCCCGATTCCCGATTACTCATTACCCATTACCTCTCCCAGCCATGTCTTCTGACGATCTCCGCGCGACTCGCCTTGAAAAAGTAGCTCAACTGAAGGAGTTGGGCATGATTCCCTATGCCTATCGGTGGGATATCTCCCATCGAGCCGCCGATCTCCAGGAGAAATATGCTGACCTCCCGAATGGAGAAGAAGTGGAGGTGGAAGTGTCGATCGCCGGTCGAATTCTGGCGCGGCGGGTGTTTGGTAAGCTAGCTTTCTTCACGCTACAGGATGAAACCGGGACGATTCAGCTTTACCTGGATAAGAAAAAAATTGGGGAAAGCATGACGGAGGATGGGGAAGCCTTTAGCCACCTGAAACAGTTGACTGATGTAGGGGATTTTCTGGGGGTAAAGGGCACGATCCGCCGTACGGACAAAGGGGAACTCTCGGTCAATGTCAGTCACTACAGCATTTTGACCAAATCCCTGCTGCCCCTCCCTGATAAATGGCACGGGTTGACGGATATTGAAAAACGCTACCGCCAACGCTATGTGGATTTGATCGTCAATCCAGAGGTGCGGAGTACCTTCCGTAAGCGGGCGTTGATCACGGCAGCCATTCGCCGCTACCTGGATCAACAGGGCTTTATCGAAATTGAAACCCCTGTCCTGCAATCGGAAGCGGGAGGCGCGGAAGCTCGACCCTTCATCACCTATCACAACACGCTGGAGATGGAGCTTTACCTGCGGATTGCCACAGAGTTGCACCTGAAGCGGCTGATTGTCGGCGGGTTTGAGAAGGTGTTTGAACTGGGACGGATTTTCCGGAATGAAGGCGTTTCTACCCGGCACAACCCTGAATTTACGACGATCGAAATTTATCAGGCCTATGCCGACTACCACGACATGATGACCCTGACGGAGCATCTGATCACCTACGCGGCTGAGCAGGTGATCGGGACGTTGGAAATATCCTATCAGGGACAGACGGTGAATCTGACTCCCCCCTGGCGACGGGTCACGATGCACGATGTGATTCAGGAACAGACTGGGCTGGACTTTACCCAATTCAAAACGCTGGCAGAGGCAAAATCGGCCGCGAAAGCTGCTGGACTGAAGGACGTGGAGGACTGCGAGTCGATCGGCAAGCTATTGAATGAAGCCTTTGAGCAAAAGGTGGAACCCACCCTGATTCAGCCCACCTTCATTCTGGACTATCCAGTCGAAATTTCTCCCCTCGCCAAACCCCACCGCAGCAAACCCGGGCTGGTGGAGCGATTTGAACTATTCATCGTTGGCCGGGAAACCGCCAACAGTTTCTCTGAGTTAACCGATCCGATCGATCAGCGGGAACGGCTAGAAGTTCAAGCTGCTCGCAAAGCTGCCGGGGATCTGGAAGCGAACAGCGTCGATGAAGACTTCCTCACCGCGCTGGAATACGGCATGCCCCCCACTGGCGGCATGGGCATGGGAATCGATCGCCTGGTAATGCTGCTGTGCGACTGTGCCAGTATTCGGGATGCGATCGCGTTTCCGTTGTTGAAGCGGGAGGAGAAGAGTGAGGAGTTGAAGAGTGAGGAGTGAGGAGTGAGGAGTCAGGAGTGAGGAGTTAAGAAGTGAGGGGGTGGGCGGTAGGCAAGATGCCTGCGCTACGGATTACCTGGATCAATTAGCTAGCTAATCAGTCCTACAGGCTTTGCCTGTGCTGCGCGAATAGCACTGAATCTTCAGTCCTCCTGATTTCGATCGGCTATAAGGGAATAAGGTAAAGGGTTAGTGAGCGGATTGGAGATGAATGAGGGAATTTTAGTGAACTGAGGAAGTCCAATTGAATCATCTGAAGTTCTTGTGGGGTGGGCATCTTGCCCGCCCAGTCAAAAAGGCAGAACGATCGACAGGTTTTCAATTCACGATCCTTAAGTTCGCTTAAAGGAGTCAATTTTACAAGTTCTATGGGCTTTACTGATTCTCTCCTCTCTCCTCTCTCCTCTCTCCTCTCTCCTCTCTCTCTACCCAACCTGCATCAACCGCTCGTTTCTAAGCATCCACCATGATGAAACCCGTACTGCGTCTGATCTTCTTGCTGGTAGCGTCTACCCTGACCCTGTCCGCTTGTGCCAGAAGTGAAGAAACTACAAGTGCTGAGATTCCTGCACCGATTGCTGCTAGCCCGCGTTTCCCAACCGCCATTAATGCACTGCCGGAGAACCAGACTCCATCCACGCTGAACGCTACGTATCGTCAGCCGAATGGAGCGTTTGAAATTTCTTTTCCAGAAGGATATCAATATCAACCAACGGAATCTGGGCTAATCTTTTACTCTGAGGATGAAGCGTTTCGAGGAGAAGTGGTGTTTGGGTCGGCTCAGGGGGAAACCTACACCAATGAGCAATTGGAAGAGTTTTTGAAACAGGCGTATCGGGCGAATTTAAACTTGACGGAAGTTGACTGGCAGCAAACTGCGGTGCAGCCAGATGGTAGTGTCCGGATTGATTGGGTAGGAAAAGATCCAGGGGAAAATGTTCTGGATGCGGAAAGCTTTATTGAGCAACGGGGTGACACGATTTACATCCTGACGCTGTCTGGGATTAATGCATCCTACACGGATTATCTGGAAGATGCGCAGGCGATTGTCAATAGCTATCGGGTACAGCAAGAAGCAACACCAGAAGCGACTACCCAAACACCGGCCAGTGCTGAAGCTGGAGAAGACAACGCGGACAGTGCCGAATAACCTGTCACCACTTTTGAACTTTTGGAAAAGCCAGGTGAGGGCTGTGAGGCTTCGCGTCTCGTCAAAACGCGACCCCGGCAATGTACTCCTCTCCGACTAAAGGAACGGCACTTTGTCGGGTCGGAATTTCAATGATGAATTTTGTTCCCTTGCCCGGAGTGGATTCGCACCAGAGCCGTCCATTATGTCGGTCTGTAACAATCTGGTAGCTGATGGACAGGCCCATTCCCGTGCCTTTGCCCACTGGTTTGGTGGTGAAGAAGGGATCAAAAATTTGCGATCGCACGGCTTCACTCATGCCAGTTCCATTATCTGAAATGTGGATAGCAATGCGGTTTCTCACCTTACCCGACCAAATGCGAATCGTACTGGGTTCTGCCTTGATTTCCTCGATCGATCGCAATCGATCGCGCTCTTCCAGAGCATCAATGGCATTACTGAGCAGATTCATAAACACCTGATTCAGTTGCCCAGCATAGCATTCCACCAGGGGCAATATGCCGTACTCTTTGATGATTTGAATGGACGGGCGATCGCCTTTTGCCTTGAGTCGGTTCTGCAAAATGGTAATGGTGCTGTCGATGCCCTCATGGATATCAACATCTTTGACTTCCGATTCATCTAGTCGGGAAAAGTTTCGCAACGATTGCACAATCTCCCGAATTCGGTCAGTGCCTATGAGCATGGACTGAAGTGCTTTTTCCAGGTCAGCCTCCAGAAACTTCAGGTCGATCGCTTCAATTTCTGCCTGAATAGCTGGCGGTGGCTCAGGGAAATGTTTGTCATAGAGATGCACCAGATTCAGCAGATCCCGAGCGTAGGTGTCTACGTGGGAAACGTTACCGTGAATGAAGTTAACGGGATTATTAATTTCGTGCGCCACCCCCGCCACCAACTGCCCCAGGCTCGACATTTTTTCATTTTGGACAAGCTGTAGCTGGGACTGTTTCAGTTGCGTGAGGGTGGTTGATAGGGCTTCGGTTCGGTCTGCAACGCGCTGTTCCAACTCTTCAAAGGAGGTTTGCAACTGCTCTGCCATATGCTGAATCAGCAACTCTAAGATGTCCAGCTCATCTTTATTCTGGACGCTGAGGGCCAGCTGAGATTCCACCACAGTTGGGTCTATGTTCTGCAAATTCAACCGTTCGATGCGATCGATGTCCGTTTCAATCAAAGCATCGCACTGATCTAAAATTGGTCGCAGCCGCTGATTCAGCCGTCGGATAAAGAAACTGACTACCACTGCCAGAATGCCACCTGCACCAATTGATGCACCGAACGCAATCAGCAGCACCGGTTGAAGAATCACCCACTGCGGTACAACTTCTAGCATGAGCCAGTGCGTTCCTTGCACCCGTTGATAGGCCCAGTACATTCCATTGCTTTGAATCAGTCCCGATGGATCAGTGCTGATGTGGGGCGAAACGGCATTTAGTTGGGGAATATCTTGATAGGTCGCCAGACTTTTTGCCTGTTGGGGATCAGGAGGATAGGCTAGCAAATTTCCCTGATCACTGATGATGGTCAGGTAACCACTGTCCTTAAACAGGGATAAACTCATTTGCTGACTCAGGGCAGTGACACTAATATCCACTCCCATAAATCCCAGTAGTGGGTTGTCGTCGCTAGAGGATGACTTGCCATACATGGGAGCCACAAGACTGGTCATTGTAATGTCATTCCAGGCATAGGGTTCCAGCCAAACAGCCGATTGCGTTTCCACCGGAGTGTGGTAGTACGGTTTCTGAGTATAGTCCTCCAGCTGAGCAATATCGACAAAGCGCGTGTCGGAATGGGGGGCAGGTAAAGGTTGCCCAACCTGATCAGGAGTATGTTGATCTAGAAAAAAGTAGGGATAGTACAGGGAACGATCGGGTGCGAGTTGAAAGGGAGCCTGTGCAGCCCCTGCGCCCAGTGCGATCGGCGGTCGGTTTTGATACAGTTCAAACATTGTCTCCCGGTAGGAATCTGCATCAATCGTCTTCGCCTCATGCAAGACTTCGATCGTTGTGACTGAATCAGACAGCAATTGTTCTACGCGGGAAAGCTGCCCCTCCACCAGGGCGGCTTGCGTCTCCAAATGGCTGACCATTTCAGCTCTGACCTGACTCTCCAAAACCTGGTAGAACAGGTAGGACATACTACTTAGCCCAAGCAATGCCCCACAGAGGACATACAAAAATAGCCGCGTTCCGATCGAGTTACGAACTGAAATCTGGATAGCCCCCAAGCTCATATATTACTTCTGATAGAGTTACATTCTTTAACACACTCCATCAGTATGCCCAGGCATCCAAACGAAGTAACGCCCACTCGATCGCAGAAGCAATGAAGAGCGGGCGTAATGAATGCGGTTTTGATGATTCAGGTTTGCCTGACTGAGTGGAAGAAAAAACTCGTCAAGGAGCATGGGTTCAATAACCTGTTCTCTTTTCTGCTGCTTTAACTGGGCGGGCCAGACTTCGGCTTAAGCTCAGTCGAAACGCTGCCCACCCCACAAGAATCTCAGGTTATTAAATTTGCCTGCCTAATTTGAGATCTCGGCCATCTCAATGACTCGCCCATCCAGATCTTTCACCAAGAAGTTGAGCGGATTATCTCGACGGATCTTGTACTTCACGCCGTAGGATTGCACCCGCAGCAGCAATTGCTCCAGGCAGTCATGGTCAAAGCAGACATGCCGCTGACGGTTTTTCGCACCCATGCTAGCGCCGGAAATCACGTGGAGCTGCGTATTTTTTCTCAACTGATACCACAGCCCATCAGAATTGTTGTAGGTCGAACCGGAGCGCGTCAGGTTTGCAGTTGAAGCATAGAGCGGATCAACGCCAACAGCTCCCAGCGTTTGTTCATAGTTGTAGTAGTAGTGGAGCGGTACATCCGCCACTGGCAAATCCAGCAAACCCTCGTAGAACTGCCGGGCTAATTCCAGATCCGTCACCATCACGGTGTAGACCTTAGGAGCACTGGTCAAAAACATCCACATGGCTCCTGCATAGGCAATCAGGAGGGCCACCATGATGCCTTGCGTAGACAAAAGGCTGTCCAGCGGCAGGGATGGCAAGAACGAGGCTAGGGTCTGAAACGCCAATGGGACAATATGAACTTCAGTTAACATGAATGCTTAAACGCTCTCCGTGTACGTTAAATCTGCTCCGTAAATGGGCGAAGGCAATGGGCAAAGGTAGTGAGCCAAATCCAGGCACGAACAAAATGTGTAAAGACTTGCAAGAATATATTGCTGTTTAATTACCTTTAGTCTACCAATCTCCTTTTCGTCTCGTCTAAAGTTCTGTAGCAGAAGTTTTAAGATTTGATTAATCTGCCCATTGGTAGGTACGGAATTCCCTAAAGCAGAGGCGAGCTTCCTTAAAAAATATCGGTATAAACCCTTTGAAACCGTTAAACTCCTGCCCCATTCCTTTACACTATGTAAAGAATCGTTCAGGAATGGTGTTGAATGCGAGTTGCGATCGTTGGTGCTGGATTGGCGGGGTTAGCTGCTGCGATTGAATTGGCAGATGCCGGACAGGAAGTGGAAATCTTTGAAGCGCGATCGTTTGTCGGTGGCAAGGTTGGAAGCTGGGTCGATGCCAACGGCAATCACATTGAAATGGGGCTGCACGTTTTCTTCAACAACTACTACAACCTGTTTGCTCTGATGCAGAAAGTGGGAGCGTTTGAGAACCTGCTGCCGAAAGAGCACGTCCATACCTTCATCAATCGGGGGGGCGACGTTGGCAAGCTGGACTTTCGCTTCCTGCTCGGCGCACCGTTTCATGGACTCAAGGCTTTCTTTACCACCGGACAGTTGACTCCCCTGGACAAGCTGCAAAACGCGCTGGCTCTTGGCACTAGCCCGATCGTCCCTGGATTGGTGAACTACAACGCTGCAATGAAGTGGATTCGATCGCTCGATCGGATCAGCTTTGCTGATTGGTTCCGCAGTCATGGGGGATCGCAAAACAGCCTGAAGCGAATGTGGGATCCGATCGCTCTGGCTCTGGGGTTCATTAATACTGAAGAAATTTCTGCCCGCTGTATGCTGACCATCTTCATGATGTTTGCGGCCAAGACAGAAGCCTCCCGGCTCAACTTGCTGGCGGGTTCACCCGATGAGTATTTGCACAAGCCCATCCTGCGTTACCTCCAGGAGCGAGGCGTTCAAATCCACACACGCCGACAAACCCGTAGAATTCTGTTTGAGCAGAGTGAGCAAAAGGGACAGACTACCGTGACAGGGCTGGTCGTTGCCAATGGAGAAACAGAGGAAACGGTTACAGCCGATGTCTATCTCGCAGCCTGCGATGTGCCTGGAATTCAACGACTATTACCTGCGGAATGGCGCAAATGGTCGGAATTTGACAATATTTACAAGCTAGAAGCCGTTCCAGTGGTAACGGTGCAGCTCCGCTTTGATGGCTGGGTTACCGAAATGGAGGATGCAGAACGGCGAAAGCAGCTCAATCAGGCGGCGGGAATTGACAATTTACTCTATAGTGCCGATGCCGATTTCTCCTGTTTCACAGATCTGGCTCTGTCTAGCCCCAGAAACTATTACCGGGAAGGGCAAGGATCGTTAATGCAGGTCGTCCTCACTCCTGGTGATCCATTCATTCGGATGAGCAATGAGGAGATCGCTCAACACGCCCTCAAGCAAATTCACGATCTCTTCCCATCTTCCCGCGATTTAACCATGACCTGGTTCAACGTCGTCAAGTTGGCTCAGTCCCTCTACCGCGAAAATCCGGGGATGGAACCTTACCGCCCTCCCCAAAAAACCCCCATTCCCAATTTCTTCCTGGCGGGTAGTTACACAGCACAGGACTACATCGATAGCATGGAAGGAGCCACGATTTCCGGCAAGCAGGCGGCAGCGGCCATTCTGGAACCGATCGGATATCAAGTGCAGGGGTCAGGGCTGTTCAGGTACTAGGATGATGAATCACACAGCCTGGATTACATCCCGTCGAGTTGGGTCATTCTAAACTCTGATCTCCAAAGATTCATCCATTCCCCCCTCCCTATTCCCCACTCCCCACTCCCCACTCCTATGACTGACTGGCTCGAGCACACCGTACAAGTTGAAGTTGAAACACCGATCGAACTGGTGTGGAGTTTGTGGTCTGACCTGGAGCAGATGCCACGCTGGATGAAGTGGATTGATTCTGTGAAGGTGCTGGAGGATAATCCAGACTTATCTCGATGGAAGTTGGCATCGGGTGGCTTTGAGTTTAGCTGGCTCTCCCGCATTACCAAACTGGTGACGCACCAAATTATTCAGTGGGAATCCGTGGATGGACTACCCAACCGGGGTGCGATTCGATTCTACGATCGCGGCGAACATAGCATTGTCAAACTGACGGTTGCCTATGCAATTCCTGGGATTTTGGGCAAGCTAATGGACAATCTCTTCCTGGGTCGCATTGTCGAGTCAACGATTCAGGCAGACCTCAATCGATTTCGTGAGTATGCCCTCAAATCTGCCCGCAAGCCATAGATATAGATATAGATATAGATATAGGTATATAGCTATCCTCCGTAGGATTTGAACGGGGTGCAGGGGTAAAACCCTGGCGTGGGGGCGTTGCCCCTACCCCCTTGTTCACAAACAATTTGTGAACGCTATAGGTATAGATGAAGTTGGGACAGTGGGCCAGATTAGTCCCTAGTTTTTTAATCCCTGATCTCAATTTCCCAGCCCAGAGCCTCAGCAATTTGGTGGGGAAGGGATAGGGGGTTAAACGGTTTGGCGATCGTTTTGATCACACCGAGCTGAACCAATTGACTTTGCTTAACGTTTGGCTTGGCAGTTAATAGGACAACTGGAATCGAACCCTCAAATTGACCATTCAAGCGTTCTAAAAACTCAAAGCCATCCATTTCAGGCATCATCAAGTCAAGTAGGATTGCGTCAGGTAACTGTTCCGTAATCCGCATCAACCCCTCTACCCCTGATGCAGCTTCGGCAACCTTCCAACCTCCCAATTCTTGCAAACAAGTCTGTACCACTTCTCGAATGTGGTCTTCATCTTCAATGATCAAGATTTGTTTAGTGGATGTCTCCATCGCGGCAATGACCATATCCATGATTCAACCTATGCATTGGCAGGACTGGAACCCACTCCGAGAACTGGACAGGGCTTCAGAATAAAAGTTTTGAAAGGTTCGGCGGGGTACTAATTAGTTAAAAAGTAGTTGAAGCAATGCCCAACCGGATTACCGGCCGGACTAGCAGCATTCAGCATTTAGAACATTGGACTGCTCCAGACACCGATCGTCTGATGTGACTTGAACCGCGATCGTCTGTCGCTGGATTCTGCCCGATTTAGGTAAAACCAGCATCAGCACGTTATCTTGCAGCTTGACTTGAACCGATTCTGGATGAACCGCGATCGGCAACGGAATCAAGTTTTGGATAGAACTGGCACTGAAATAACCCTCAACATCACAGGCGATCGGTTTACCTTGAATCACCGCTGTTTCTGGTGAAACTTTAACTTTCAGATCAACCAAAGTTTCAGGCATCTGAACCCGGAGAGTTACATCCGTCTCCGTCTCATGAATCGTAATATCTGCAATCCAGGTTGAACCACTGCTACCAACCCAAATTGTTGATGCTTGCTCGTAGGAAGACGCTTCTGACAGGATTTCCTGAACCGTTTGATACAAGCTGTTCAGCATTTGCCAAGATTGCCACTGTGTAAAAGACATAGTTCACGCTTCGGGATATTACCACTCGTTTCGTGTCTACAAAAACCATTCATGGCGCAGACCAATCAAAGCCAACTTTCCCCACTCCAGGGAAAGCAGTATCTCAAATGGCTATGTCTTCCAGACTATGAAAAGAAAATAAAGAAGTTATAAAGATGGAGGGGGAGGAAGGGGGGTTGGGGCGAATCGCAATCCGCCCGTACCAGAAGTGGGAAGTGAGGCGAAAGTGCTATCTTCCCTGCGGAATTGCCTTCGACAGAACAAAATACAGAATCACAGCGGCAATGATGCCGTTGATGGGGGCAATGCCAAATCCAGCCTGAGATGAGAAATAGGCGATCGCAGAGGCTAATACATAGGCAATAATTCCAGCCCAGTTAAATGCAGGTTGGCGTTGGTCGAGGGATGGAAAACCGCCGCGACGGTGCAGCCAGAAATCAGCCATGATGATACCGCCCACGGGGGGAATAAAGGTGCCCAGCAAGATCAGGTAGCTGACCAGGTTTTCGTAGATACCGCTCAAGGACAGGATCAGGGCGATGGTTGCACCACCCAAGACAAACCAGGTGCGCTTGTTGGTGCGGAACATATGAGAACCAGCCACCGAGAAGGCGTAGATGGTGTTGTCCTGAGTCGTCCACATATTCAAGAACAGCAGAATTAAGCCCCCCAGCAACAGACCTTGATAGGCCATAACCTGCACAATATCGGAGCTATCAGCAATATCAGCAACGCCCGAATAGACCAGGGCGCAGAAAGCTCCCGTAAAAATCAAAAATCCGTTGGCAAAAAAGAAGGCGGCCAGTGTGCTCGTCCAGGCAGTCTTAGTCGAATCGGCAAAGCGGCTCCAGTTGGTTGACTGGGTTCCACCGGAGATGAACGTACCAACAATGATGGTCAGGGCTGCCCCAATGCTCATCTCCCCGGCAGGGGTAATGGACTGGAGTCCTTCCAATCCACCCACTTCTCCGGTAGCGATCGACAAACTCCAGACCATTAAAATCAGCATGGCTGGAACGGCAAGGCGGCTTAACCAATCCATGGCCCGATAGCCAATGTAGGCTGTACTGCAAAAGAAATAGGTAAAAAATAGAATCGTCAGCCAGTTCCAGGATGTAGGAACCCCGGCCAGTTTATTCAGCAAATCGGCAATCAGCGCAGAGCCCCACGCATACCAGCCAATCTGTGTAAAGCCCAAAATAAAATCAACCCAGCGCGACCCCACACTGCCAAAGCTAAACCGAGCCATTAACACCGTCGTTAACCCGGTTTTAGCAGCAATATAAGCTAACCCTGCGGCATACAGTCCCAAGATTAAGTTGCCAACCAGAATCAACCCCACTAGATCGGGGAAGAAACGAAATTGTGGACCAACTAATCCACCTGCAAATAATGTGCCAGAGTACAGCGTAAATCCCATCAAAATGGGAGCGAGTGACCAGATTGATCGCCGCGCTTCGGGCGGAACCGCACTGAGGGGATAATCCTCTCCTGCCTGCGATCGATCGATTGATTGCGCCCGTGAAAACACATTCATTAGCTGTAGATCCCTTTACGTTTTCTTTGTAAATTCCTGCGAAAACCATTGTCTGCCGTTGCAGAAGCTTAGATGGTATTGCAAATCACCGTCATTGAGATAGGAAATTGGAGTGAACAGGCTAAATTGAAGCGACTCTTTGACCCTTCACCCACTGCCGTGTCTGTCCATCTTCTACCCTGTGTATGATGGACTGATTGTACAAGTTGAATGCTTTAATTCTCCCGGAGTCCTCACCCCTCACCTCATGGGCTTCCACAACACGCGATAGCATGATGACATAGAGGGAAGCTCAGATCATGGCTGGATTATGGCTAGATTAACGTTATTTCTATTTATACTTGTGGTTTTGGTGATTCTGGTTTTATCGAACCTGTCACCGACGATCGCCTTAACGATTTTAGGGATCAGAACCCTGGCCCTGCCGCTGGGGGTGTGGGTCGTAGGGGCGATCGGAGCTGGAGCATTGACGACATTACTCCTGTCGCTTTTGTTCAACCTGTCCCGTCCCTCAACTGGCCGTTACTCTAGCCGTGCCAATCCGCGTCGTGTTGCCGGAGGTTCATCTCGCCCCTGGACTGCCTGGACGGATCGAGATCCTCAACCCGTTGGCAAACCTTCTGGTGCAGCAGGGTCAACCCATAGCCGCCTGGATGATGATTGGGAAGCCGATCGCCAAGGCAGGGATGAATGGGAGAATTGGAGCGATGATAGAAGGACGAGCACTCAAACCTTTGAATCAGCTCCGGGTGAACCAGTCCCGCGCAACCCATCTTTTGAACCCCGAACTGAAATTCGAGATCGGGAGGATGAGGATTGGGCAAACTGGGAAGGCTATGCCGATGAGGGAGACGATCGAGAAGAATTTGAGGCCCGCCGGGATACCGATCGCAGGTTTGATCGCCGGGATACCGATCGCCGGGATACCGATCGCCGGGATACCGACTTCGAGTTAACCGATCGCCCCGATCGTCCAGTTCGCCCCACGCCACCCCGCACCGACTTTGAATCCCCCCAAACTCCTGAAACCCGTCGGCAGGAAGGCTCGGTCTATTCCTATGGCTATCGTCGCCCCAGTCAGCCATCCCCCAGTCCAAACGAGGATTGGCCAGATGCAGTCAGTGATTCAGACGATCGCTCCTACGACTCCCTGGATGATGATCGGGATGATTCCTCCAGAGAGCCTTTCCCTGACGATCGTTCCCCTGCTCGTCGCCCTGCTGCCAAACCCGATCAAGTCTACGATGCCGATTATCGGGTGATTGTCCCTCCCTATCGTCCTGACCCAGAATCCTTTAGTCCTGCCCCAGAACCTGACCCTGCATCTTCTTTCAATGCACCGGATTCCCTTGATTTTGCTGAAGAGGAGGATGATTCGATCGAGGAACCCGTGATGCCCAGCATTGAGGCAATTTATGGACTTGAGGATGACGACGACGATGAAGACGAAGTTGAAATTTGGGATGAGGATTGGGGGGTGGAGGATAACCCGAATTAGGCGATCGTCCCCAATCAGTAGTCCCAGCACTGTCCCTGTACTGATTACTTTATTAATGAGTTGAGACGGAATTGCATCCAAAGATTAGCAGCATCAAGCAAAGTAAGACCATCAAGCTAAAGTAAGACAATGGCTACTCTAACGCTCCCACTCAAGTTGGATCTCAATCAGGTTCATCTATCCGATGAGCAGTTCTATCAGCTTTGCATCAGCAACCCTGATCTCAACATTGAACGCAGTGCTACAGGAGTGTTGATTGTCATGTCTCCAATCGGTGGTGAGAGCGGCAATCGAGAAATGGAGCTTGGAATTGACCTGGGACTCTGGAATCGGCAAACTCAACTAGGAAAAGTTTTTAGTTCCTCTACCATGTTTAAACTGCCCAATGGTGGAAGCCGTTCGCCCGATGCCGCCTGGGTAAAACTGGAACGTTGGCAAGCCCTACCTCCAGAGCAACGCCAAAAATTCCCGCCGATCGCCCCGGACTTTGTGATTGAATTGCGCTCTCGAACCGACAGTCTATCCTTGCTTCAAGAAAAAATGCAGGAATATATCAATGGTGGAGTGCGTCTTGGATGGATGTTGAATCCGCAAGATCAGCAGGTAGAAATTTATCGTCAGGGGCAGGAAAAAGAAGTGCGAGCGTTGCCCACTCAGCTTTCGGGGGAAGGAGTTTTACCAGGCTTTGTTTTACAGGTCGATCGGTTTGTAGAGATATAGTCTGACTAAGTTAAGTAATGAATCCGTATATTTCCGCTCTACGGATAGCTGATCGGTAGCTCATCAGATAAGCTAGGTTAAAGCAGTTTCCAAAGTTACAAATTATTGCGGACTCTACATGGTAGCAACACAAGTCAAACACGATGTTAAAGACCTTTCCCTCGCCCCCTTGGGGAAGCAGCGCATTGAGTGGGCAGGACGCGAAATGCCCGTTCTTCGGCAAATTCAAGAGCGGTTTGCTCAAGAAAAACCGTTAGCGGGTATTCGTCTCGTTGCCTGCTGCCACGTCACCACTGAAACCGCACATTTGGCGATCGCCCTCAAAAATGCTGGGGCAGATGCCCTGTTGATTGCCAGCAATCCCCTCTCTACACAGGATGATGTGGCAGCCAGCTTGGTAATGGATTACGGGATTTCAGTTTTCGCTCAGAAAGGGGAAGACAATGACACCTACCATCGTCATGTGAATATTGCCCTGGATCATCGCCCGAATATCATTATTGATGACGGCAGTGACGTAGTCGCAACGCTGATTCAGGAACGCAAGCATCAACTGCCTGACCTGATTGGTACCACGGAAGAAACCACGACGGGAATCGTTCGCCTCAAGGCCATGCTCAACGATGGGGTTCTCACCTTCCCCGCCATGAACGTGAACGATGCGGATACGAAGCACTTCTTTGATAACCGCTACGGTACAGGTCAATCAACATTAGATGGTATTATCCGCGCCACGAATATTCTACTGGCGGGTAAAACGATCGTTGTGGCTGGCTATGGCTGGTGCGGTAAGGGAACGGCTCTGCGGCCCGGGGCATGGGCGGTAATGTGATTGTGACGGAAGTGGATCCAGTCCGGGCGATCGAAGCGACGATGGATGGATTCCGGGTGATGCCGATGGATCTGGCGGCTCCGCTGGGCGATCTGTTCGTGACGGTAACGGGCAACAAGCACGTGATCCGGGGTGAGCATTTTGAAGTGATGAAGGACGGGGCGATCGTCTGCAACTCTGGTCACTTTGATATTGAGATTGATCTGAAAGCCCTCAAGGGCATGGCAACGGAAGTGAAGCAAGTTCGTAACTTCACGGAAGAATACCGTCTAAACAATGGTAAGTCAGTTGTCGTCCTGGGTGAAGGTCGTCTGGTGAACTTGGCGGCAGCGGAAGGCCACCCCAGCGCAGTGATGGACATGAGCTTTGCCAATCAGGCCCTCGCCTGTGAGTACCTGGTGCAAAACAAAGGCAAGCTGGAACCGGGGATGTATGCCATTCCGACTGAACTGGATCAAGAAATTGCGCGCTTGAAGCTTCAGGCCATGGGAATTGCGATCGACAATCTGACTCCGGCGCAGTTGGAGTACATGAACTCCTGGACAGCGGGAACCTAACCCGTTGGACGATATCGGTATAACAGGATGTTTGAGGAGTAGCCTGTTGTATCTTTGCCCGTTGATCCCCCCTAGCCTCTCTTGAAAAGGGGGAACCGAACTCAAAGTCCCCCTTATTAAGGGGGATTTAGGGGGATCTGAGCCGTTTTGCTACCAACCGCAGGACTTTTAGAACATCCTCCAAAGTTACTCACTTCACCAGGCTGTCGTTTTTGGTAAAGCGATCATTAATTGGCAGCCGAATCAGGGTGTGATGATTAAATTGGGGCGTTCCAGACAACGCCCCTCTTCCATAGGTCTGCAACCCATTCACAGATCCTTGCCTTGGCACCCTCCCTATTAAGTAGAGAACGATCGTGGCCCGACTTTCGACCGAACTACAACGCTTCTTTTTTGATGAAAATCCTCCGGCCCGAGTCACCCTGGAGGATATTTTGACGCTGGCGGGAGAGCGAGTTTTTGGCTTTCTGTTTGTCCTCCTTGCCCTACCTTCTGCGCTACCCGTCCCCGCCCCTGGTTATGCCGTTCCGTTTGGGGTTCTGCTATTTCTCCTGGCAGTTCAGCTCATTCTGGGGTCGAAAGTTCCCTGGTTCCCAGCCCGATTTCGCCGCCATTCTATTCCCATTCAGCAGGTGCAGGGCTTTTTGAAAGCCGGTTTACCCTGGCTGCGGCGCATTGAAGCCCTTTCTCGACCCCGACTGACTCCTGTTTGCACCAGCTTGCCCGGTCGGGTGGTGATTGGTCTGGCGATCGCCCTGATGTCCATATCAATGATGATTCCCGTTCCGCTGACCAATACCCTACCGGCGATCGGCATTTTTGTGGTTGGGTTTGGCTTAATTGATGATGATGGAGCGATTAGTTTGGCGGGTTTGGTGCTGTGCGTTTTGGGCGCAATTCTGACTAGCTCTGTTTTGCTATTTGGGTATACTGCTGTTCGCACTGCAATTGGCTTTCTCAAAGCATCGCTGTTTAACTTTGGGCAGTAGGGCAACTCCTTATCCTGTGGCAGACTTCAATCCTGTGGCGGAATTCTATGGCAGAGTGGATTACTCGCACGATCGAAACGTTGGGGTATCTGGGCATTGCCCTCTTGATGTTTCTGGAAAATCTGTTTCCTCCGATTCCGTCTGAACTGGTGATGCCCCTGGCGGGGTTCACCGTGTCTCAGGGTGAGCTATCCTTCGTTCCGACGATCGCCGCTGGAGTGATTGGCACCATCGTGGGAGCCTTTCCCTGGTACTATTTGGGCAAAATTGTCGGGGAAGAACGCATCAAAGCCTGGCTCGATCGGCATGGTCGATGGCTCACCCTCTCCTCCAAGGATCTTGACCAATCGAAGCGGTGGTTTCAGCGTCATGGTAAAAAGGCGGTGTTTTTCTGTCGGCTGGTTCCCGGAGTCCGGACGCTGATTTCCCTGCCCGCTGGATTAAGCCATATGCCCCTGCCGCAGTTTGTTCTGTATTCGACGCTGGGCACACTGGGTTGGGTGATGCTGCTAACCTTTGCAGGCTTCATGCTGGGGGAAAACTACGATCGAGTAGAACAGTATCTTGCTCCGATCACCAAACTCGTTCTGCTGGGCCTTGTTCTAACTTTAATCCTCTGGATTTTTAAACGCCAGCGCGATCGGCGGGGAAAGGGTTAACGGTGCGAACCGTTAGCACACCGCTGTTTCATCGGCATGGAGCAAAGCAAACTCTGGTTTAGCCAGGAAAAATTCTACCTTGATCATGCCAAACTGAATCAAATCTCCATCTTCTAAAACAATCCGGCGAGCTGGTTCCAGGCGATGCTGATTCACCCAGGTTCCATTCAAACTGCCCAGATCGGCAATATAGAATCCGAAGGAATAACGTCCGATGACCGCATGACGACGAGAAATGGTACGGTGCTGAAGCTGAATTGTACACCCCTCACTGCGCCCCACCAGCCAAGTTGAAGACATTGGCGTTACCTCCGCCAACTGCGCTTGCCCCCCCAGGTTCGTTGCGATAAATCCTGTGCATTGCGTTGCGATCGCTTGAATGTACCGTCCCGTCTGCTGACATCGCTGAGGAGCATTTCGCAGTGGCTCCATCAAGGCTGAAACTTCCTTCAGGTCGTAGTTGCATTCAGCTAACAATTGATCAGAGAGGGCAGTCTGCTCAAGGGGGAGAGAAGTCTGGGAAGCCGCATGGAAAGAGTCCAGATCTGGCATTTTGCTACGCCAACGCAACGAACGACAGAAGCCGTTGAGCGTAGAGGGCGATCGCTCAACAGAAGAACTGCTTAACCGCTATCCTAATCTCAGCTCTGTCAAATCCATAGAGAAATTAACAGGGAAATGAATGGAGCAGGGTCGCGCATTGCCCAAATTAAATATTACTCTCTGCAATTTCGCAACTCTAGTAGCCCAGGAATTCACTGAGACTTCATAAAATCCGGGTCGGTGCCAAAGACTGACTCATGCAATGAAGTTCCTCAAGAACTGGCTTTTGGTTTTCAAAAGAAACTAAACTGAGAATAGACCTTCTCCGTAGCAGTCCAGTCTTCTCTGTCATAGCCCGTTCCCTGAAATAACCAGCCTGTTGCTCGATCGCGTCTCCCGCATGGGTAAGGTTCTGGGAGCAGGGTGAGCCTGCTATGGGCCCCATTCATTTCATTAATGCTGATCCGAAGTCCTATGAAGTCCTACCTTGCTGCCGCCGTCCAAATGAACAGTCAGCCAGATTTAGCGAAGAACCTGGCTCAAGCCGAAGACCTGATTGATCTGGCAGTGAAGCGGGGTGCAGAGTTGGTATGCTTGCCCGAAAACTTCTCTTTTTTGGGAACTGAGGCAGATAAGTTGTCCCAGGCTGAACAGATTGCCCAGGCCAGCGAAAAGTTCCTCAAAACGATGGCGCAACGCTATCAAATTACGCTACTGGGAGGTGGCTTTCCCGTTCCAACCAAAAGCGGACAGGTTTACAACACGGCATTGCTGATTGATCCTGCTGGTAAAGAACTGGTGCGATATGAAAAAGTGCATTTGTTTGATGTGAATCTGCCTGATGGCAACACCTATAAAGAATCCCAAACGGTGCTGGCCGGACTGAACCTTCCCCCCGTTTATCCTTCCAAGGAATATGGCAACTTAGGACTATCGGTCTGCTACGATGTCCGCTTTCCTGAACTGTATCGCCATCTCTCCCAAATGGGGGCAGAGGTGCTCACGGTTCCCGCCGCCTTTACGGCCTATACGGGCAAAGATCACTGGCAGGTGTTACTGCAAGCACGGGCGATCGAAAATACCTGCTACGTCATTGCCCCTGCTCAAACTGGAAAACACTACGGTATTCGCCAGTCCCATGGGCACGCTCTGATTATTGATCCGTGGGGCATCATTCTAGCAGATGCTGGAGAGCAGCCTGGCGTGGCGATCGCCGCCATTGAACCCACCCGAATTGACCAGGTTCGTCGTCAAATGCCCTCCCTTGAGCATCGAGTGTTTATCTAGTTTTTCTCTCAAAATCCTCAAAATTATCCTATAGGCTACTCCTCATCCTATGAAGAAACCTGTACATTAGACAGGATGAGTTTTGCCAAGAATACACGCATTCATGGTTGATCTAACCATCTGGACAACTTGGAATTCAATGATCCCTATGCTGTCATTTATTTCTCCGCCGCTTTTGCTGGCAGAAACCGCAGAAGCTGAATTAGGCCCAATGGTGCTGGCAGGGGTGCTAGTGAGCTTAATTGTGATCTACCTGTCCTCCAAGCTGATTGGAGAACTCTGCGCGCGAATTAACCTTCCGCCGGTTCTAGGAGAGTTGCTGGCAGGGGTGCTGATCGGTGTCTCTGTTCTCAATCTGCTGATTTTTCCTGGAGAAGGAGAGGAATCGACCTCCATCCTGCTGACCTTTCTCCAGGCAACGGATGGTTTAACACCGGAATTAACGGCACAAGTGGCGGAGTCGATCGGTGAAGTGATCACTGTTCTATCAGAAGTGGGCGTGATCATTCTCCTATTTGAAATTGGCTTAGAGTCAGACTTAAAAGAATTGATTCGAGTTGGGCCACAGGCAGCAGTTGTGGCGGTGATTGGAGTCGTTGTCCCGTTTACCCTGGGTACCGCTGGACTGATTGCCCTGTTTGGGGTGCCTGCGGTTCCAGCGATTTTTGCCGGGGCTGCTTTGACGGCAACCAGTATTGGCATTACCGCCAAGGTGTTGGCAGAAATTCAACGCCTGACCTCCAGGGAAGGGCAAATTATTATTGGGGCAGCCGTTTTGGATGATGTGCTGGGCATTATTGTTCTGGCAGTGGTCGCCAGCCTGGCCAAGACGGGAGAAATTCAAATCTCTAATATTATCTATTTGATCGTGAGTGCCACGATCTTTTTAATTGGCGCAATTTTGCTGGGACGGTTGTTCAATCCTTACTTTGTCGCCCTAGTCGATCGCCTCAAAACGAGGGGACAAATTATCTTACCTGCTTTAATCTTTGCCTTTGTGCTGGCTTACATTGGGGCAGCAATTCAACTAGAGGCCATTTTGGGAGCCTTCGCGGCTGGACTGGTGCTGGCCGAAACGGAAAAACGCACTGAAATCGAAGAACAGGTGATTCCGATCGCAGATATGCTTGTTCCGATTTTCTTCGTCGTCGTGGGTGCAAAGACCGATATTAGCGTACTCAATCCTTTTAATCCAGCCAATCGTGAAGGGTTAATCATTGCCACGTTTTTAGTCGTGATTGCCATTCTCGGTAAGGTCGTTACAGGGCTGGGGGTATTTGGGCAACCTGGAATTAACCGACTGGCGATCGGCGTGGGCATGGTGCCGCGAGGCGAAGTGGGATTAGTCTTTGCTGGAGTGGGGTCTGCCACAGGAGTCCTTTCTGAATCTCTAGATGCTGCCATTATCGTCATGGTCATCGTCACCACCTTTATTGCGCCTCCCCTGCTGCGCCTCGTTTTCCGGGAAGAGTCTGAGGATGTAGAAACTGTAGAATCCCTACCCAAAACAGAGTAATGACCGGGGAAACTCCTGCCGATTCCCCCACTCCCCGCTCCTGTACGGGCGATTCGCGAATCGCCCCTCCCCACTCCCCACTCCCCTCCCTAACATCACAATTCCTAAACCCTGTTGCATGCCAAAAAGTTTGTGCTAGACTCATCGCTCATGGATATGCTCTACGGGTAGAGAAAAATTCACACTTTTTCCATGTTCACCCCCAGCAATAGTGCATACCCTAATTGCAGCCCTTGACTGAGTCTCCCTGTAGAAAACCTCCAGGTAAATAGACTTAGCCAGTGGGCGATCGTTCACACTGTCCTTTGGTGTGTTTGTGAGCGAGACACAAGAGCCTATAATTGCTCAATCTCTGACGTAAATCTTGATGCAAGCTTCAGTTGATGCAAACTCCAGTACCGAATTATTCATCGCCTGAACCCGCTCAGTCCAACGCCATTTCTGCTAGTGACAGGGCAGAGGCGGAGCAGGTCAACCGTTCCCTCCAAACTCCTGACTTTCGTCTACCTCCGATCGCATCCTCCGATCGACAACGGGCCCAAATTGGCATCTTTGACAGCGGCGTTGGCGGACTGACTGTTCTCAGGGAACTCTACCGACAGCTTCCTAATGAATCGATTCTTTATTTCGGCGATACGGCCCATCTGCCCTACGGCATTCGATCGCAGTCTGAAATTTTGCAGTATGTCCGGGAAATCCTATTTTGGATGATGCATCAGGGCGTAAAGATGGTGATCATGGCCTGCAACACCAGTTCTGCCCTGGCACTGGAAACCATCCGTTCTGAAGTGGACATTCCAGTATTAGGGGTGATCCTGCCCGGAGCCAGAGCTGCGGTTCAGCAGGGTCGGCGGATTGGTGTTCTGGCTACGCCTGCCACTGCGAATAGCAATGCCTATCGTCAGGCGATCCAGGAAATCGAGCCATCGGTACCCGTGTGGCAAATTGGCTGTCCCGAATTCGTGCCGTTAATTGAAAACAATCGGATTCACGATCCATATACCTATCAGGTGGCGCGGGAATATCTGGCTCCTTTACTGGAACAGCAGATTGATACGCTGATCTACGGCTGCACCCATTACCCTCACCTGGCCCCAGTGATCCGATCGATTGTGCCGCGATCGGTGCGATTAGTTGATCCGGCTGTCTATGTGGTGAATGCCGCCTTACAGGAATTAGAACTGCTGGGACTGCGAAACACTCGTACCGCCCTTCCCACTCAGTTCTATGTCAGTGGATGCTCAACTAACTTTGCGCGGCTGTCGGTGCAGTGGTTAGGCTGTATGCCTTTGGTAGAGCAGGTCAATGTTAGAGACTTTGCGCGCCAATGCATCTCATAAGCCAAAATGCTGTATCCAGCGAAACATTGTGTTAAGCAATGCAACAGGTAATAAAAAGCGGCACTTAGGGTTGGATAATACCAACAAACCTAAAATGCCGCCGGATTGCAAGCTAACCAATTCCGCAACTATCCAACGGATGAGATGCTGCATTAGATGCAAAGATATTTAAAGCGGAGTGATTCATCGAACTTATCAGGACGATGTGAGACTTCGCTACGATCAGACTCATAATCAGGCTATGGAGATCAAAGATCCAGATCTATATAGCCAAATCCAAAGATTCAGGATCCAAAGATTCAGAATCACCAGATCCAAAGATCCAAATCCGAATACCTGGATTCGAGAAGTTCGCCCAATCACCCCAAACAATCGCTCAAATGGTTAAGCATCAGACGATCGTTGAGCCAATCTCAGGAGTAAATAGACAGCCAATACGTAGCCGGTAGCCAAGACAGGAATGATGAAGGGGATGGGATCATAAGCCATAGCGCAAACTCAATATAGAGGGGGTTTACTTAGCAGGAGATATCGGAGTACAAAACTCACGAAGTACGTACGCACAGTGTGAATAGCATCGAAAACTAGAACAGGTAAGGGTATACCTGATAACAGAAGCTCCTAGCGGCACCTGCACTTAAGATGCGGACACTGAACAAACAGGAAAATCATCCAGACGAATGCATGGATTACTTCCCCTAGGCCTCGATGACTACCGAAAGCTTGTTCAGCTAAAGAAATCCCTCGCACAGCACAAAACGCATTAGTGTAGGAACTACATCAATGCATGAACTGCACAATTAAAATTTCTTAACGACGCATCAGCACCTTAAGACCAAACTTGCCTCACCCGCGCTGAATCTATGTAGTTTTGAAATCCTTATATATAGACTAACACAACGATTCCTTTATGTATTAGTGAAACGCAATTTTTTTGGGGCTTTTTTGAAAGACTTTACAATTAATCTCAGAAAACCGTAGTAATGAGGGGAGTTTGTATTCCTTGATACGTTATTCCACCTGATTTTTGCGGACTCAGGCAAAACCTCTGGATCCATCCGTGAATGCAGCAATGTGTCGGAGAGTACAAGTGATTGGTTTTGCTTATATTGATTTACTTCGATATCAGTTTTTATGAAGCGAGCTACTGTACTCTTCCTCTGTGGTTCAGCCTCTACAGTACAACCAGTTCTTAAGCAGGAGCCAGGCCCAAGAAGCAAGATCACAGAAAAAAGGGGAATTCCGGAAAACTGATGAAGGACATACGCCCGATACCGAGGCCTTAGCTTAGAATAAGTGTAAGATTATGTAAAATTTCGTAACTTAGCGCAAGAGTCAGTCTATCCATGACCTCAGCTACCTCGCTCTTTTCCCCGATCGAAGCAGATCTGCGTCTACTCACTGAGAATCTTAAACAGCTAGTGGGTGTACGTCACCCAATCCTCTACGCAGCAGCAGAGCATCTGTTTGGGGCAGGCGGAAAACGTCTCAGACCTGCGATCGTCCTCCTCCTCTCCAGGGCAACCATGCCCACTCAGGAAATCACTGCAAAGCACCGACGGCTCGCAGAAATCACTGAAATGATTCACACGGCCAGCTTAGTCCATGATGATGTTATTGATGAAGCCGAACTGCGCCGGGGTGTGCCCACCGTTCACAGCAGTTTTGGCAATCGGGTGGCAGTACTGGCTGGAGACTTTCTGTTTGCCCAGTCATCCTGGTATTTGGCAAATCTTGACAATCTGGCGGTCGTGAAACTCCTTTCTCAGGTGATTATGGATCTGGCGGAAGGAGAAATTTTGCAGGGACTCAATCGGTTTGACACCAGTCTGTCGATCGAAGCCTACCTGGAAAAAAGTTACTACAAAACGGCTTCACTGATTGCTAATAGCTCCAAAGCAGCCGGACTACTGAGTGGAGTGTCACCAGAAATGGCCTCTGATCTATACAGCTATGGTCGCCATATTGGACTCGCCTTCCAAATTGTAGACGACATTTTAGACTTCACCGGCTCCAGTGATTCCCTGGGGAAGCCTGCTGTTTCAGACCTGAAAAGCGGTAACTTGACGGCACCAGTGCTTTATGCATTGGAAGAAAAGCCTTACTTGGAGACCCTGATCGAGCGAGAATTTGCTCAGGATGAAGATCTGGATCAGGCCATTGCCATTGTTGAATCCAGTCAGGGCATTCCCCGATCGCGGGAACTGGCAGCCCACCATGCTCGATCGGCGGTGCAACATCTGACCCATGTTCCTCCCTCTGAATCGCGTCAAGCATTGATTGAACTGGCTGATTATGTCCTGAGCCGCCTTTACTGAGGCATCTAATCCTAAATTTTGGCTTCAGTCATTCTGCATTGGCTATCCATGATGGCTTGAGCTACCCACCACCAAGGCATCCTGGAGGCGGATGCGATTGGGTGCTCGAATTTGTCTGAGCGATCGTTCTCCAGGGAATCTACTGAGTTTACCGAGGGGCAAGCCACAAACTTTACTCAGTGAATTCATCAATCTCCGAAGAGTCTGACGTAAAGGAAAACGATCGCAACACCCAAAATTAAGTATTAGTACTTAATTTTTGTACAGAGTTTTCTTCATCATAAATTTATGCAATATCCGGTGGTAAATCAGGCTTCTGACGCTGCTTCTGAACCACAGAGCGGATTGTGTCCTGTAAGCTTTGCCGTGTGACTTCCGTTCCAGATTTTAAATTTCCGGGAGTTTCAAAAAAAACTATGCTATCGACTGGCTTCATTGCTAGCATTTGGAATAAGATCTGAATGACTGGTAAAGGCAAAGCCACAACTTGAGGGTCATTACTAGGAGCCTGGGGGCTTGCCGCTGCATCCTTGAGCGTGGGAAACGCATAGACTACGTTTTTAGTCATGTTGGATTGGGTGCGATGCGATAGGGTGGTCATCAACCAATTTTGCTCAAGGGTTTGCAAAACAAAATATTGAGGGTGCTTTAGCCGTTTTGCAATGGCTGTTAGAGCAGGTGCGATCGTTGAAATATCATCAGGATTGGCCCCGTACTGGGGAGCTTGCTCGATCAGAAATTGAATTTGTTGATCTACATTCATGGCTTCATGACGTGTTGCTTCGCAATGTTGATCTGTTGGGGTACAGATGGGGTGCAGATATAATTTGTCCCCTCAGTCTAGATTAGACCGTCCTTGAGGATTGAGTGACAAATGGTAAGCCAAATTGATTGTGTTAGCGTATTAGGCGACGAAATTCCATCAGGGGGACGATACCAAGGCGTGGAGGCGATTTTTCAACTGGTATTTAGTGAACTCAAGCAAGCCACTCGCGCATCTGAACAGAATTGTCGGAATGCTGCAACTCGAATTGTTGAAGAAGTCAACCGCATCTGTACAGAGAGCAAACGTATTCAAGCGTCTGGCGAAGTGGAAACATGGTCTACTACTTTAGCGCGTCATCGCCTGAAGCAGTGCCTCAAATATTATCAGTTGGGTTCCCATCGAGGTCGAGTCGAACTGCACAGTACTCTCAGTGCAGTCGTTTACCGTTACATCACACCGCCTCAGGTACAGTCCAGCTATCAGGCGCGTCTAACGTTAATTGAAGACTTCTTGCAGGGTTTCTACATTGAATCGCTGAACGCTTTTCGTCGAGAAAACCATCTGCCTGCTGATTTTCGTCCCAGAGGTTTGCTGGAACTTGCTGAATATATGGCTTTTACCGAACGGTATGGCAAACGGCGAATTCCTCTCCCGGGGCGACGCAGTCAACAGCTGATTATCTTGCGGGCCCAAACCTTCTCGCAGCAGCAGCCCCCTGAAACAATGGTGGATATTGAACAAGCCGCGGAAGGATCCTCTGGTGAGTCAGAGAACCGCAGCGCAGTGCCCATGCCTCAGGTGCGAGAGCAAATGATGGCGATGGAACCTGAAGTGCCAGAAGATGCCCTGCGGAATACGGTGATTTCGGAGCTAATGAGCTATTTAGAGGAGCGACAACAGCAGGATTGCGCAAATTACTTCGCATTACGCTTACAAGATCTGCCAGCGAGCGAAATTGAAGCTATCCTGGGTTTAACGGCTCGGCAACGAGACTATCTCCAACAGCGATTTAAGTATCACTTAATTCGTTTTTCACTCTCTCACCATTGGGAACTTGTGCATCAGTGGCTAGAAGCTGATTTAGAACGTAATTTTGGTTTGACACCTCAGCAGTGGCAAATTCTCCAAACCCGGTTATCAACTAACCAGCAGGAACTGTTGCGCCTGAAGAAAAGTGGGATGGCGGATGCATCGATCGCCCAAACGATCGGTCTGACACCAACCCAGCTTCAAAAGCAATGGTCAAAACTGTTGGAGCAAGCTTGGGAGATCCGAAATAACGTATTGTCCGGATCGAGTAAATCAGCCGATGAATAGAATATAAAGTAACTGTCAAGTTTACTTTAGCGGACTTGAAAAATTCGCAACATTTATATATCCGGAGCAGGGGCATCTATCCATGAATAATGACGCAGAAGCCATAAAGCAGTTGTTTGCTTGGCTATTGCATGAACTAGACCCGGCTACTTCATCGCCATCAGGGAACGAATCTAGCCATGAGGCTAGGACAAACGAGTCCGGGGTATTCCATTCACAGTCCATACTTGACTCTCTCGATTCTAACGGGGCTAATAGCATCACCCCTGCCAGTGAATCGAGTTCATTCCCATTTAGGCAAATCTCGTCATTAGAATTCGGAGAAATACCTGCTGTGCAAGACCGTTTTCAAGCCTTGTTGAAGCGTCGGCTCCGCGCTGAGATCGAACGGAATCCTCCCCGTTTTCCCTGGGAGACTGGAGCATTTGACTATGACTCTGAGTATGTAGACGTATCTGACTCTGATTTGATTCCGGCTCAGATTTGGATGAGTCACATTCATTCGTTAAATTTGCCCGTCCCTTTACCGGAGCGGGTGCTGGCTCAGTTATTTGAACAGTGTCGTGAACTAGTTGCCACTTCCCTGCAAGAGGGAGCCAAGTTGGTACGGGTCGTAGAGTCTCTGTTTCCGGGGCAGAACCAAGCCTTGAATCAGTTGGCAGGACTTGTGCTTTCTGCTCCTCCTCGATCGGGGCGATCGACTCTGCAAGCTTCTACCGCCTCAACTGCGGCCTTTCCCAGCCATTACGATGTCGCCACTCCTGCCCAGCAAATGGCTCTATCCTTGTTGGCGGCTCAGGAGATTTTGAATACAATGACCCTCCGGCTTTCACCGGGTCAGACTCACGTTCAGCGAGATTGGCTGACGGATTGGGGGGTGCTGAAGCTAGAGGTCGAATACCAACCGCAGGGGGGGCACGTTCGGATTCAGGCCATGCTTCCCTGTCAAGGGCAGGTATGCTTTCAAAATGCGACGGCGCGATCGGTGATTCAGTCTGCTGAGTCGGGCAATTTGACTGTGGAACTATCCAACCTGGAACCGAATCACACTTATTTCCTAGAGGTGCAGCTTGGAGATGAGCCATCTCCGCTTGTGTTTGCAGTTTGTCTGACTACTGAAGAATAGATGAGCTTGCTTCACAGTTTTCAAAAGCCCGTTCACCACTGAACTATTGCTGATTGAAGCGCGATTAAATTGCTGTCAATCCGTTACTGCTAACTGCGTCTACTCGTTTGGGCCCGGATGAAAACTGCTTTCTTGAGTTAAACAAACTGCTTTTGGGAAGGATGCTGGAAACGGATGTTGGACATAGCCTGATTGCCCATTGACCATCATTAACCATCAGGGTTTCCATCAGGGTTAGGGGCATTGTTTGAGAACAACGTAAATTGAGAGCAGGGTAAGTACCATTTGAGAAATTACGTTTCTACCGCTTCGGCTGATAATACTATCCCGTCACCTGTCATCTGATTGCGACCCACAACATAGACATTTATCCCCATGTTTCCAATCCGATAATCCTTCTCGCTTGATGTGCGTTCAAGCAACTGACCAGATAAAATCGCTGGACGACTAACTGCTCCTCTTCACACTGACAGTTCTGCTCTTGCAGGGCAGGGCGATCGAATTCACGTTATTTAACTGTTTGCACGGACTATCCTGAACCTGTTCTGGTTGCGCGAGTCACCGATGTGCTGTCGGCACTGCTCGCTCCAGAGCAACTTCAAATGGGTAGTCCGTTTTATTTTTTCTACTTACACTGGCAGGCAAGATGCCTGCGCTACAGTTAAGGGTATGCGGAAAAACAACGACCCGGTAGGGGGTGGATAGCAGTGCGTCCTGGCCATTCATTGAGCCGGTAGGGGGCGCACTGTTGTGCGCCCATACAATTCATTGAGGCTGGATTTTCGTATGATTTTGTCGGGTTGGTTCTAATTAATCTGCCGATCGAACGCTGAGGGAAAGGTAAAAGTTGGTAATGAAGCATCCGCAAACAACAGATGATCAGCCTGGAACTGACCAGAAAGTTGCCCTGGCTATTCATACCGCCAGTCCGGATCTGGGGTTGGCGATCGGCACGGGAGTAAGCAGTTCTCGTGTCCAGGTATGGGAAAATTTGGGGCGAGATCTTTCAACCCGGTTCCACGCTTACCTGGCAGAATTTATTGCCCCTCACACCTGGAATGAGCTGGCATTTATTGCAGTGGTGCGAGGGCCAGGGGGGTTTACTGGAACTCGTTTAGGGGTTGTGGCAGCCCGGACGTTGGCCCAGCAGTTAGAGATTCCGCTGTTTGCGATTTCAACCCTGGCGGCTGTTGCCTGGAATACCTCCTCAAGCCACCTTGCCTCTAATGCTTTCCCTACCCCAGAGCTTGCGGTACCAGATATTGCGGTACAAATGCCGGCCCAGCGGGGAGAATTTCACACTGCAATTTATTCGATTCAGCGGCAAAATTCGCAAACTCTAGAAATACCAATTGAGGCGACGATCGCCCCAGAACATCGGTCGAAATTAGCCCCTCCCGATCCGATTTTGATCAACAAACATCCAGATACTGTACTGGCTCAGGCAGAGTGGCTCACAATGCTGGAGGAATGGGAGTCGCCCTATCATCTAGTTCAGGCGGAAGGCGGGCTGGGTCACACGGTTGCTAGCGTGCTGGATCTGGCTTACCTGGAATGGCAAAGGTCAATGCGCCCCCACTGGTCAGAGGCATTACCCGTTTATGGACAAAGCCCGGTGTGACAGGCTGCGAATTCGGCAGAGCCAGCCAAAGAAGATGCGCGATCATCCATAAATCATCATGAATCATCCAGGAACTACCGCTGTAAGTTGCGCGGATCCAGGGCATCTCGCAGACCGTCTCCCAGAAGATTGAAGGCGAGGAGAGTCAGGACAATCAGGGAGGCAGGAGCCAGCACCAACCAGGGTTGAAGAACCAAAATGGAGGCGTTCGTGGCGCGAGATAGCATATTGCCCCAGGATGGATCCTGTTGAATTCCCAGTCCAATGAAGCTGAGGGTGGCTTCCGCCACAATAAAGCTGGGAATGGCGAGCGTTGCCGAAATAATCAGATAGGTTGCCGTTTGGGGCAGAACATGGCGCAGCACAATGTAAACCGATCGCCCGCCCATTGCCCTGGCTGCCTGAACAAACTCTCGCTCTTTAATGGACAACACCTGCCCACGAATCACCCGCGCCAACCCCGCCCAACCAACAAAGGAGGTGATCAGCGTAATCAATAAAAACCGTTGAGCATCCGTCAACTGCGGTGGCAGCACCCCCGCCAGGGCTACCAGCAGGTAAATTCCGGGAATCGTCATTAGCACTTCCACAAAGCGCATCAAAATTGCATCCGTAATCCCGCCAAAGTACCCAGACAGTCCGCCCACGAGCATTCCCAGAGGGAAGGAAATTAAGATCCCAATCAGTCCAATACTCAGGCTAATGCGGCTACCAAATATCAACCGACTGAACTGATCCCGTCCTGCTTCATCGGTTCCCAGGAGATTAATCCGCCCTTCCCCAACCGCACCAAACAAGCGCAGGTTAGCGGGAAACCCAGGAAACAGCACCACATCCTGCACGTTGGGATTGGTCAGGGAAAACCGGGTGGGCAGCGGCATTTCTATCCGCAGGAAGTTGTACTCTTCGCCCTGAACAAATAAGCGCAGGGGAGAAGGCTGAGTTCGATCGACCTCCAGGGATCGATCGCCCGTGTCAATATCCACCGGGCCCTGAGTGGTGGGGTAAACGTGGGGCCGATCAACTGCCCTGCTTCCGTTTGCCAGTGAATTTGAGTGGGTGGCAGCAGGGAACCGTTAGGCTGAAAGGAATCAGGATTGTAAGGGGCAACAAAGTCCGCAAAAATGGCGACAGTATAGAAAACGATCAAAACGATCGCTCCAAACCGAGCCAGGGAATTCCGCTTCAGGTTGCGCCACCACTTCATAGTTTGCTCCACGGGTTTGATGTGGATGATCTTAGACGATTTTTGGGTGATCTGGGAGGACTGGAGCAGCGGATTAGCGGGTGGAGAAGGCTTCGCTGAACCGGCGAGTAATTGGCTCTAATAAGAAAGTTAAAACCGATCGCTGCCGGGTTACAACTTCAGCGGAGGCAGTCATCCCAGGCACCAGTTCAACTTCACGATTTTGAGTCGGCACATAAACAGTGGTGCGATCGATCTGGACTCTAGCCGTGAAAACCATTCCCAGGTCTCGATCGACGATCGCATTGGGGCTAATGTGGGCCACTTCTCCGCTAATGGTGCCAAATTCCTGGAAGGGGAACGTGGCGATTTTGACTTTAACGGGCATTCCTTCCTGGACAAAACCAATATCACGGTTAAGAATCTTGACTTCCAGCATCAAGTCCTGGCCTTCCGGCAGGATTGACATTAATTCTTCGCCTGGAGCCACCGATCGCTCTGCCATGCTAGTTTGCAGGTTATAGATCCGTCCGGCAACCGGAGCGGTGATTGTTTGGCCATCGGTGCGAATTCTGGCCTGGTTCAACTGCCCTTCCAGGTTGGCGAGTTCCTCCTGCCGCTGGCTGAGTTGAGACAGAATATCGCTCTGGCGTTCAGCCCCCACCCGATCGACCATACGTTGAGAGGCTTGGTAGGCTTGCTCTGCCTGCTGAACCGCTTGCTGCTGGGCCGCAATTTCCTGCTCCAGGGAACTGACTTGATCTTCCGCCTGGGTCAACCGATCCTTTGCTTCCAGGTAGTCGAACCGGGGTACTGCCCCTTCCTGATCCACAAGGGTAAACAGCGTACGTTCTCGCTCCTGAGCCGTCACTAAGGTCGATCGCGCATTGACTAAGTTTTCTCGCAAACGGGCTAGCCGCGCCTGGGCTTCACTAATGCCAGCTTGATAGCGTCGAGCATCTGCCTCAGCCGCCGATCGCCGGGTATCATGTTCCCGCAGACGAGCTTCCAGCAGTTGATCTTTGGATGCATTGCCGGTGAAGGATTGCCCCGTTCGTTCCGCCTCCAGCCGCGCAATATCCTGACGAATCAATTCCGCCGAGGCTTCCAGTCGATCGACTTCTGCCTGGGGCAGTTGCGGATCTTGCACGATCAAGACATCCCCCTGCTGCACATAATCCCCTTCCTTGACTCGGATTTCGCCAATTACGCCTCCTTCCAGGGCCCGAATTGCCGAATTTGGGTAGAGGGAATCAATTCTCCCTGGGTCACGGCCACCTCATCCACCTGACTGAAGTGGGCCCAGCCAATGGTGCCAAAGACGATCGCGCTCAGGGTTGCGGCAACGAGACGAGTATAAAACGGGGGCAGTTCCCGGACAGCTTTGCCTAGTTCATAGGAAAGATAGTCTTCTGGGTTAACGAACTGCTGACGGGTTTGCCGAACTTGGGCCGAGGTCGTTTCCGGGGCAGCAACCAATTGGGGAGTTGATTCCATAGGGCAGATCGTGACTCAGTATAAGGTTTGGACTCAGGTTTCCAGGCGTTGCAGTTTTAACCCTGCGTTTGCCTTTCCAAGTTTATCCTTCCCAAACTAAAACCGATTGCCTTCAAGTTTCTAATACCGAACTCAAATCGTTGGCAGGGTAGATGGATCGTCTGTAAGGACGCACGGCCGTGCGCCCCTAATCACCGCGCCCCTGAGCACCCAAACTCAGGATCATGGATTAAATAACCTGTGCAACGTTTTACTTCGCTGACTGGGCGGGCAAGATGCCCACCCCACAAGAACTCTAGATTATTAAATTCGCATTCCTCAGGCATCCACCACCAGGCGATCGACTGGATAGGCGACGCAGGCGAGGACATAACCCGCTTCTCGATCCTTTTCCGTTAGCGCAGCTGGTTGGCTATCGTAGTGAACTTTTCCTTCACGGGCATGGACTTTACAGGCTCCGCAGGCTCCTACCCGGCAAGCATTACGAATTTCAATCCCCTCCTGTTCTGCCAGTTCTAAAATTGAGGTTGTGCCATCTGCCGCTACTTCCTGTCCCGATTTAGCGAAACACACCGCAGGATCTGCCGTAGCAATGCCAGCCGAGGTTGCTTCTAGATGGGGTTTATGGCTTGCGTGTTGACCATTGCCATTGTGACTTGCATGATTGTGATTTGCATGATTATGAGCATGGCTACCCTGAATCAAGCTGGGCGACGGTTCCCATAGCAGCGTTGTGGGTGGTTCAACGTTGGCAGAAACAGTCGGTTGAGCTGACACGATCGATTTCTTTCGACCGCCAAAACTTTCTTCTTGATAATTTTGCATAGGAAAGTTCATGGTTTCCAGGGTTGCCTTGATGTTGTGCATAAATCCTGCCTGCCCGCAAACGAACACGGCCCGATCGTGCAGGTCTGGCACAACTAAATTCAGCATTGATTTAGAAATCCGCCCAGTCAATCCCATCCAGGGATGGTTTGCAGGTTGAGTCAGGGTCACGGCCAGATGAAAATTCGACATTTGGGTGGCCATGGTTTCCAATTCGCGGCGAAAGATAATGTCCTCTGGAGTCCGGGCACTGTGAAGAAAAACAATATCGCTCTTTGCCAGGGTATCCTGCACCCAACGCGACATGGACATCATGGGTGTAATGCCGCTGCCCGCAGAAATGAGTAGCAGTTTGGCAGGTAAGTCAGGTAAGCAGGTAAAGTGACCGCAGACACCACCAATCAATTTGATGCGATCGCCCACCTTTAAGTGATCATGTAACCAGTTGGAGACTAATCCGGGAGGGGCATCTGGATCATCTGCTGGACTGTAAACCCTTTTAACCGTAAGTCTGATATGCCAGGGACGGCTGGGCGAACTGGAAATGGAATAGGAACGAATCACTGGCTTACCGTCAATTTCCACTTCTAAATTCACAAACTGACCCGGTTTATAGTTAAACAATATTGCAGGTTCTGCGGCAAAACAGAATGTCTTCACATCGGGCGTTTCCTCAATAATTCGACAGCATCTTACCGTCAGATCTCCGGCTGTCCACTGGTTGACTGGAAGCGGGGTTTCAGCGATCGAATCAGATTGGGAAATCAGCGAAATCGGTTCGGGGGGCGATAGTTCTTCAACATACAAAAAGGTTTCTCCTAATTGCAGTAAATCTCCGGCATGGAGAGCTTGCTTTTGATTAGCTGGAACTACTTCACCGTTTAATAGGGAACCGGCTGTACTTCCCACATCAATAAAATGGTAGGTTTCATCGCTGTAAATAATTTGCCCATGCACACGGCTAACTTCTGGATTGGTCAGGATTAAATCGCAGGTGGAATTGCGTCCAATCATCCATTCCATTTGCCCCGATCGAGATTGACTGAGCTGATGAATTTGGAATTGCTGTTGCTCAAAGTTAACGGACTTTAGTTTCAACATATCGTTTAACGTTCCCTGTTACTAGATGGTTACGGAGTTAAAACTTCAGGACAGACAATCTGCATCAATGCCATGAAGGGTGGACAGTACAGTTCCTATCAGGACTATCGTTTATGGTTGGTTGAAGAGGGCTGTTTGCTGGCTTTATCTTTCCGCAAACGTTTGGCGATCGTTCGGGCGATGGTTTCAGCATTGTGAAGTTGGGGAGATGGGGATGCGGCAACCAGGATTTCCGGATGGGTGGCGGCGATCGTTTCCATCGTGGCGAAGTGATCGGCATCTTTGACCTGGAGGTCTTGCCGCAGCCGCTTAAAGAAATCAAAACTGCTGGAAACTTGAACCACTTTCTGTTCTAAAAAGTCTTGCACCACTCCGGTATAGGCTTGTAGGCGCAGCTTTTGAGAGAATCCAGGCAATACCTTAACTAAGGTATACACTTCATCGGAGGACAAGTCATCCAGCGATCGCCCTTCCAGGAGTGCTGGATCAAGCTGAAGTTTTTGCAGTTGTTTACGCAGACTGGATGCAACACTTTCCCGTTCATACTGCGATCGCTCTCGGCCAAAGGTGCGGAACAACCACATGGAACCCACCACAATCACTGCTGCATTAAAGGTCAACACGACATAGGGTGGCATTTTGTTGAGCCAGGGACGTGCCCCGTAGGAGAAGAATGTCCAGAAGGAGGCCGTTGTGAATAACGTAAAGGCCACGTGCTGGGCCCGTTGGGCAGACACCGCTTGTCCTTTCCAGCCGGTATAGAGCCGATACAGCCGTTCTGTAATGTGACCCAGGGAATAGGTAATGCCTGCTAACACAGCAAAGGTAATGAATACGGCGATCGCTTTAGGAATCGGAATAGTATTTCCATAGATATGAAAGCCCGCATCAAAGACTTTCGCCAATTGATCTTCTTCTCGTGTCCAGGCTCCAGTGAAGTAGTAATCCCAGTTTCCGGCGTAGAGGAAATAGTACAGATAGAACGCAATCACCATGCCTAAATAACCATACTGCACCAGTCGTCGTCCCGGTTTAGTGAGTTCAGTCCAATAGTTCTTTTCGGCATCGATATCAAAGCAGGGCATTTTACAACTAACGCAAGCACTCTGTTCCTGCCCCGTTTGTGGATCAACGATACGGCACATGGACTGGGAAATAGCAGGTTTCTTTTCCTGGTGCGCCTGACTGCCCATCAGCGATCGCGGCCCGGTGTAAATCAACTGCACTGGAGCCATTGGACAAAAATAATGACACCAGCTTTTTCCAGCGTATAGATAACCTACCAGAATGGCGCAGAGAATTGCTCCTACCAAAAAACTGGCTAAGGCAATGCGATCGGAGTTGACAAATAAAATTCGTGCTCCCAAACCCAGGAAAAACAATCCCGACTGAACGTATAGGTGATTTCGACCTAACCAGGAATTTTCACCGATCGTCACTACCTCCGATCGCACCTCACCCGTCACGGGATCGACTACTTTACGCTGACGTTGAATCCCTAGGGCGCGGGGAATTTGTGAGAGGAAAGACAGCGGACAAATCCGCCGCCAGAATTCATGGCCGAACACCAATATGATAAAAATTCCCGCTGGAACAATCATTGCCCACCAGATTAATGCCCCCATTGCAAACGGTTGTTCCATCATGCAAACATCCCGAATTTTGGTGCATCGATCGGGGTCAAGATAAATTTCAGGTCTAATCCGAAAGGGGCTAGCTAGATTATCCGGGTGCGTAAATAGTGGAGTGATTGGGTCGTACACCAACGAAACAATTAACAAAAACCATCCGAGGGTCAATGCCCAACGGACATGATGCATTGTCTTTTCAGAAACCTTGTTCAACATGACAGTTCATTTACCTTGTGTTGTCTAATAACCTTGTGAGATGGAGAAAAAACGATGGAAGATGAACTGAGCTTCTCTCTTCATTTCCCCTTTTCCCCGTTCAATCCTGGACTGTGGTATTGGCAGGCAAGATGCTTGTCACTCCTACAGGCTCATGTCCATGCGCTGCAAATCCTCCTCACTCCTCACTCATTTGCCACACCTGCAATCGTCGAGTTGGACTCCAACTGACTAAATAGCGATGATCTGCACTGAGAACCGCATCCAAACTTTGCTCAAATCCACCAGAAACCGTTTTCACCAATCGTCCGGCTTCTCGCGTCCATCGACGAACGCTGCCATTGTCATGCACCGTCACGACATATTGGTCGTCCAGTAACGTCGTCATGGGATTTGCCGAATCTTCTGAGAACACTCGCACCAACGTTTCCCGCTCAATGTCCCATACCAGCGTTCGATCTGCACCAAAGCTAAATAGCGTATTGTCCTCTGACATTCGTAATCCTGTGATAGGAGCCGTGTGACCAGTGAAGGTACGCTGGAGGGTTCCTGTTTGGAGATCCCAATCCTGAATTTGGTAATCGCTGCTGGCACTAAATAGTCGATTCGCTGCACCGAATGTAATTGCAGTTACCGTTCCCGTTGAAACCGTCAAGGTCTGTAGGAGTGCTCCAGTTTGCAGATCCCATAAATGCAAAGCACTGTCTTTACTACTACTAGCGATCGTCTGCCCATCAGGACTAATTCCGACCGCAGTAATTCCTTGATCATGTCCCTCGAAGGTTCGCAACAACGTTCCGGTTTCCACATCCCACAACCGCACCGTTCGATCGTCACTACCGCTGACCAGCAACTTGCCATCCCGACTCATTTCCAGAGTGGTGACTGCATCTGTATGCCCGTGCAATGCATTGAGTAGTTCACCGTCTGGCAGTGACCATAAATGCAGCACATGATTGGCTTCAGCCGTTACTAAAACCTCACTATCTGGCGTAATTAACATTCGATCGAGAGTTGATTCAATGGGTACATCTCGCAGCCAGGTCAAGGCTTGACGGGATGAGGCAGAACCTTGAAATTGCGCCAGAAAAGCAGATGTCTGATATCGATGCTGATATAAATATCCACCTCCTACCATGCCCACCAGCAGCACAGCCGCTACCGCAGGTTTCACAATTTTCTGTATCGATCGTCGCCAGCCGATCGCAGAGTTTTTCGTTGGTGGATGCACTCCAGTTAATAAAAACAAATCGGACAACACATCAACCGCTCGCTGATATCGATCGCGGGCATGGGTTCGCACCATCCGATCAAGAATTTCCAGCAGCTTTGGCTCCAGGGAAGACCCGCTCAGAAAGCCCTGCCAATCCAACTCGCCTGTAATTGGATCCCGCTGCAGTCGTTGGGGATGAATCCCGGTTAGCAAGTGAATAATGGACACTCCCAGCGCGTAAATATCGCTATTAAATTGAGCTTTTCCCGCCTCCTGCTCCTCCGGCATATATCCGGGCGTACCGATCGCCAACAGGTTTTCCTGCTTGTCAACGGAACTAGATTCTTTCCCCAGGCAAGCTGCCCCAAAGTCAATCAACACTATCTTGCCATCTTGATGCTGTTGGATCAGGTTGCTGGGTTTTATGTCGCAATGAATCACCCGCCGAGAATGGACATAGTCCAAAACGGGTAGAACCTGTGACAAGAGGTCGATCGCAGCATCCGCAGGCAAGCGACGGTCTTGGGCGACCCAATCTCCCAAATTGTCGCCCTCAATGTATTCTTGCACCTGATAAATTTGATCTTGCTCACGGCAAAAAGCAAACAATTTGGGAATTTGAGCATGGCTTTGACCCAGCTGATCCAAAATTCGTGCTTCTGCTTCAAACAATTGCTGTGCCGCTTCCAGTGAGATTGTGCTGTTGGAAGAAACCTTCAGACACTTCACAACACAAAGCGGGTGATGAGGTAAGTACTTGTCGCGGGCTAAATAGGTTTCACTAAATCCACCCGCCCCTAATGTTTTCAGAATGAGATATCGCCCAGTCAATAGTTGCCCAATCATTACACTTCATCCTTAGTGCAACCGTGCGTACACCAATACCAAACTTAATTTTGGGCAGATCACCTCTGATTGCGCTGAACGAAGGCTGCGCTGAACCTATTTTCTTGCTTGATTTTCTTGCTTGATTTTCTTGCTTGATTTTTTTGGCAATTTATTTCTCTGCAAGCTCTACGGTCTGCAAGTTCCATTGAACCCACTGAACCGTGACTCAAACCGCGATCGCGGGATGCTACGTCTAGCCGCGTGCACTCACTCTAACCAACTTGCAAACCTTGTATCTACCTGCTTATTCTGACGATTCAGGTAGTAACCGGGAACAAATCGGAAACCTTAGCGAGAATGAATCGGGAACAATATAGCAATTATAACGATCAAAGACTAATTAGAACACCTTGGATGCACCCGTTCCAGTTAACCCTGCCCTAAGATAACAGACATATGAAGCTTTGTAAAAGGATTTCAAATTTTGAACCGGCAATTTTTCAATTTTGGTGTGAAGGATGGGGGGATAGTACTTTCCGCATGACCCCACGCAGAATCGCCCGAGTCAGATCAGGGAACTTGATTATCGATCGCCGAATTCCAAGCATCTTTGTAAATTCTTGACCAACCTATCCTCCGACTTTGCATAATCTTCCCATTCAGATTTATTCATCCCGGAAGCATTGGGCTACAATAACCGTAACTTGACTGACAGACTTGGGTTCGTTGAGTTTTGCCATCGGGTGTTTGGATGTCTTTGTGCTTCTAATCTTGTATCTACGCAGCTTTGTATCTACGGAGCTGAGGATTACATCAGTTGTAATAATTAAGTTCAGTATTGGTACTGTTTGTACTTATATCGCTTAGTATCCCCATAATTCTTGTATTCCTATGGATCGCAGAACTTCTGCCCCTGTTGCTGACCAGAGGACTGCTCAAGCGACCCTTGGGCATTGTATTGAAATGGCAATGAATCCATTCCCCCCGATCGAGCATTCTACCGAAAAAGTATCCACCTCGGATACCTGTGGCACTCCTGAAGATCTGCTGCTTCAGGCAACTCGTCTTGACAATGAAGCAAAGATCAATTTAATCCAAGCTTTAATGACTCAGGTGGAGACTGAGCAGCTTCAAATGCTCCTGAAGGCTGGGCAACAGGAATTGGCAGGACGACAGGAGCAAATCACGCGATCGAAGGATCGGCAAACTCGCCTCCTGCTGAAAAAAGACTATAGCTATCAAGATCGAGGACTCAGCGAACCAACCCAGTACTACGTCTATATCAGGCGGCGTAAACCTAAGCTCGATCGCTACATCGGTACACTATTTTATGTGCCTCAAGGTTGCACCCTTGCCTACGAGCCAGATGCCGAAGGGCGTATTTTGTTTCAACCTCCATGCAATGTCTTTCAACTAAAAGACTCTAAAAATCCGGCCGCAGTGCAGGTAGTGCGCTTGATTTGTCTGGAACCACCCCCACCAGACTATACCTTTACCAAGCAACAAAACGATACGCCAGAAATCTATCTCCGTTTAGAATATCTTGATCCACGTACCTATCAGCCCATTGCTGAGGAGTCCTATCCGTTCCCTTTTTGTATGTACGAAGGCGGGATGCTCGATCGCTACCGCTGGGATGTTTCAAGCATGGTACTGCCGGATGCTTCCAATGTTCCTCTGATTGAGCCGAACCGCGATCAGAACCGCGATCAAGACTCTAACCCTGAGCAAAAACGCAATTTAGCGACAGATCGTCACGCTTCACAACCCGCAACAATTTCTCCCTCCGATGATAAAAATCGGACTCCCAAACCCACTGCAAATCCGCCACGCCAAATTCTTGAACTGCCTACTCCTGCTTCCATTACCTGCTTTTTAGCTGATCAAGCGGTTGCATCTCAAATTTTGGAGCGGATGCGACTGTGGGTCACATGGAGTGAGAAGGCGACACCCCAGTCAAAATGGAAAATTGTGCAGGTAGACACGGATTTTGTCCTGATTAATGCAAATTTCAATCGAAAGATTTTAAGTTTCTCATTGGAGCAATCTGCCATTTCCCTTGAAAGTTCCCTGCCTGTATTGATGAAGTGGTTTCACGATTTGAGTTTAGCTGTAACTCAAGCGCAAAATCAGAGGCAATACAGTTCTGCTCAATTGAAGCTTGCCCATAAAGTGTTTGTGGAAATGAGCCTGCCTAAGGATGATCCACTCATCGTTCTCAAGGTTCTATTTGGCGTGGATTTTTCTAAAACTTCGCTTTATCAATGAAGCGATCGAAATCTCTGCTCAAACTTTCTATGCAGTGATTCATCTCGCGCCAAGCTAGAATGCGTCCAATAATTATGAAGTGATCGAGATCTCTTGTTAAAGATTTCGTTGGTAGTATGATTAGGGCGGGTGCAACCTCTAACCGAGAGGAATTATTTCTCTGCAAAATTGTGCATTACCAAGAAGTTTTAACTTGATTAAGTGGTATGTGTTAAGCGACAGATTTAGACTAATTGTTTTATAGTGTCGCGTGGTGATTCAGTGAGGAGTGCGGTTCATTGAGCGTCGTTACCGACAGCTCTACTGACGTAGCGTGTCTTGCGGCATGGCTATCTTTGTAGTCGCTGCCAAATCAAGCTTGACAAATGATAGGTTTTAAGGTAAATATCCATGTCCATGACTTTGCAGCCCCCTTCAAAGCATGACCCGTTCTGCTTTCCTGTAACCAATTTCAGCTCTTGCACTGCAAAATCAATGCTGCACACGATCGAACAAATCGGGATTGGGATTGCATATTGGGATTTTCGGAACCATAAAGTACATTGGTCAAAACAACTGGCAGTCCTTTACGGGCTGGAAACTGAGCCGTTTTATCGTTCCTGCCAGGATTATTTGAAATATATTCATCCTGAAGATCGGGTTGAGCTTAAATCGATGATTAAGCAGGTTGAACAAACGCGAAAAAATGGCGAAGTTGAGTATCGCGTATACATCGATCGCCAGGAAAAATGGTTTCGCTCTTCCTTCTCCCCAGTGATAGAAAGCGATGGACTGGCTTATATCATTGAATTTGTTACTGATATTTCCGAGCTAAAGTCGGCTCAAGCAGCATTAGTTTATTCAGAGTTACGCTGGCGTAGCATCCTAGGCTGTATTTCTGATGTTCTAATCGAAACTACTTTTTCGGGTGAGATTATTTCTACAACGGATTCTATTGTTTCCCTATGGGGATATCATCCTGAAGAGCTGAGAGGAATCAATCTCCGTTCGATTGTTGAGTTTGAAGAGGGCTTTTCGTTTGAAACTCCCTCATCGATCGATTCTGATTTTCGACCCATATCAGCAACTGCTAATGTTTTACTTAAATCTCTCTCCTGTCGTACTTCTCAGTGCAGGGTTCATGTGGATACAGTACGTCAAACTTTGCTGTTTATCTTCACGTCCCATCCCTCACCTGCGCCTCAGCCCAGCTCTACCTCTCCGGTTCGATCGGTGATTCCGAATCTGACCTACGCCCTGGCGAATCGCTGCCCGCTTCCCACTCTCTATTCGATAGTATCCGAACACCTGGCTGGTTTACTTCAGGCAGACTGTGTTCACATCTATCAATACCATCTTGAACAAACTCGCTGGCATACCATTTATGATTACTGCCAGCATCCCAATCCCCAGTGTGCCGCCCGTATCCCATCTCCAGAAAAGGATATGTTCCTTCCCCAAATGCTCGATCGCCTTGAACCCACTCAAATTCATGGTTCAGGTCAGGCCAATCATGCTTTTGTGTCCAACGTTATGACCCAGGTTGTGGGGACGTGGATGGTGTTACCGATTTTGGTGAACGCCAGCTTGTGGGGATGTATTCTGGTAATGCGATTGGACAAAGCCGATCGGTGGACGGAACAAGAGTTTAGCCAGGCGATTTCGATTGGGGATTATCTCAACTTGGCGATCGCGGCGCGGAGAAGTGGAGAGTAGGGAGTGGGGAGTGGGGAGCGAACGAACGCAGGTGTTACCATAAATGCGAATTCATTTTCGATCTACTGCATCTACTTCTTTTACTTATTTATTGCTTCATTCTTCGTTCTTCGTTCTTCACTTTTCGCTCCTCCTGTACCACCTTGCAATCCGTTCTGGGGAGATACCTGAAAAGTAGGCGACGATCGCAAGCTGATTGATCAGGGTCGTTTGGAGGATGCCGAGTTTTTGCCAGCGGCGGGCTGAGGTGGTGACGGGGGCAGGGACGATCGCAATTTTGCCCAGCTTTTGTAGGCGACGGATAAAAATGAAGTCCTCCATAATCGGCAGGATGGGGAATTCGCCAAGCTGATGGAAGGTGTTTGCGGTGAGAAAAATTGCCTGATCGCCATAGGGCAGTTGGCAGTGTTTCGATCGCCAATTTACCCCCCGTTCCACCCAGCGTAGTCCAGGTTCGCTGCCGTCAATCCGCAACTCAAAGGCTCCGGCTACAACCTGGGGTTGGTTGAGTGTTTGCTGAATCAGGGAAACAAAGCCTGGCGGCAGGTAAGTATCTGCATGGAGGAAAAGCAAAACCCGACCTGTGGCGATCGCGGCTCCAGCATTCATTTGATTGGCTCGGCCAGTTTCGCCGGAAATGACCGTTGCCCCGGATGCCTGCGCTAAGGGGATAGTGTCATCCTGACTGCCTCCATCCACCACAATGACTTCGATGGACTCGGACTGACCAACCGCATTCAGCCTCAGGTTTCGTAGAACCGTTTGAATTGTGTTAGCTTCGTTCAGGACGGGAATGATGACGGACAGAACGGGAGATGGATGACAAACCGCCTCCCATACTGGTAAGTCTTCAGGGCGATCGATATCTGTCAGCGGATTGAGAGCAGCAATGTCCAGTCCTTTCTGGGTGGCGATCGCTACGGTTTGATGCAAAACTTCTGCGGTACTCCAGGCAATCCCGGTGAATAAATCAGTGGTAAAGCGACTCAAGCCAATCAGGTAATACCCGCCATCGGTAGCAGGGCCCAGCACGACATCATGCTCTTGAAGTAACTGAAATGCCTGCGCTAACAGATTGGCATCGATTCCAGGACAGTCTGTGCCAATAATGACAACCCGTTCCATTCCGGCTGCAAAAGCCGATCGAAACGCCTGCGCCATGCGTTCCCCTAAATCCCCAGAAGGCTGCGATCGATACGCCCACTGGCTGCCCAGCCAATCCTGCATTCGCTGGCGATCGAGGTCAGGTGCATCCGTCCCAGCAAACCAGATCTCTACTGATTGCAGGGGGTTCGATTGAACTGAGCGATCGACCCATTCAGCAACCTGCCGCAGGGTGTGTTCCGTCATCTGACGTTGCAAAGCAGCGGCACCAACCGCACCCAAAGCTGGAATCAGGCGAGTTTTGGCTTTACCGGGTTGGGGATAGCGCGTAAAAACAATCAGGCGTTCTGTCTGAGTCAACAACTTCCTCTATATTCCTACTGCTCGTTATGCCCACCATCATGTCACCAAAACCCCAGGTTCCGCTGAGATGTTGCTGAACGATCGCTGAGAATCGCTGAGAATCGGGTTGAATCCGGTGAATCCAGCTTTATTGGCACTTGTATTTTGTTCTCAAGCTCAGGAACTATCGGCTGAAGTAAACTCTGGCATCCATGCCAAAGTCCCGAAAATAGCGACTCCAGCGATTCGCAGCACTGCGATCGGCGAAGGGCCCCACACGAACGTGCGTTCCACGGCGGGATTCGGCTGTCTGCACCATCTGGGCAACATCAAACCCTTCTCCTAACCGGGCGACCTGATTCGTAATCGCTTCAATGTCATTGGAACTGCCTGGAATTACCACATAGTAATGCCGCGAATTCCGGATAGGAGCCGTCGCTTCCACTTCAGATGGCGGAACTGGATTACTCAACTGGTTTGGGCTGGGCGGCTGACCAAATTCCACTTCCCTGGGCACTGGAGCGACTGGCAGAATATCGGGAGGCGGGAGTCCCGGTAAAGGGTTTTGCTGGGCAACTTGTCCGCTGGTTGTGGCTGCATTGACTGTGACAATTTCTGCACCAATTCCCTGGGCGGCAAGGGCTGAAACCTGCTGCTGGGCCATGGCTGGGTCATTAAACAGTCCTGCCTGAATAAATCGCTGCCCGTTATAGTCCTGGAGCGAGGCATTGGCAGCTACCATCTGCACCTGGGAAAGCAGGAGGGGACTATCTCCATTCACAATCACCAGGTACTGCGATGCCCCTGGATTGCCACTGGTGGGATGGCTGGGGAATCCGCCTGGAGCATTGTCGAGGGGAGGAGGAGGGGGTAAGCCATCGACGATCTGTTGAGCTAAGAGCCGATCGCCCTCTAATTCATTTGCCGATGCTGGAACGTTGGCGGAGGCCAGTTGGGGAGTAATCAGTAGTCCACTGCCGATTAGCCCGGCCACTAATCGCGGGATTGCCGAAGAGACTTTCATAGGGTTGACCGATAGGAGTAGCACTGAAATTGGCTGTTAGTTTAACACAGGAATTAAAAATCAAATAATAATTCATTGTATCTACGGATTGCGTTTATGGCGCAAATTTTTTATTTAAACCGCTATATCTGTGGCGATGGCTGGGGCAACCGATGAAGGAATTCAAATAAACCAAAGGAGAGTGTTAGCCTAGAGAGAGCGATGTTCGATCGCGCTCATTTTTAGCTGCCGGAATTCTAAGGACTGAGTTGAGGACTGAGTTCCGAGTCAGACTTTTATCTTCTATTGCAAGCGTTTCCGTTCATGGACAAAGTTGTTGTTGGACTTTCAGGTGGTGTCGATAGCTCAGTGGCAGCCGCGACCCTGCATCGTCAGGGGTATGACGTGGTGGGAATTACCCTGTGGTTAATGAAAGGCAAGGGACAGTGTTGTTCAGAAGGAATGCTGGATGCGGCAAGACTTTGCGAGGATCTGGACATTCCCCATCACATTGTGGATACGCGCGAAGTCTTTACGAAAAATATTGTGGACTATCTGGTGAGCGGTTACGAGGCAGGGATTACGCCGCTCCCCTGTTCGCAGTGCAACAAGGCCGTGAAGTTTGCCCGATGCTGGAGTATGCCCGGACGGAGTTGGGGGTCGATCGCATTGCCACAGGTCACTACGCCCGTATTGTGTTTAATTCCGACACAGGACGCTACGAACTGCATCGAGCCGTTGATCCCAGTAAGGATCAAACCTACTTTCTCTATGACCTGAGCCAGGAAATTTTGGCCCATACCCTGTTTCCTCTGGGCAACCAGGTTAAGGCAGAAACCCGTCGTTTAGCGGCCGAATTTGGACTTCACACAGCAGAAAAACCAGAAAGTCAGGATCTTTGCCTGATTGAAGCCCACGGCTCTATGCGATCGTTTCTAGATCAGTACCTGGCTCCTAAGCAGGGGGATATTGTGGATCCATCCGGGAAAGTCCTGGGGCAGCATGATGGCATTCACCATTACACCATCGGGCAGCGACGGGGGATTGGCATTGCAGCTGATCGGCCTCTGTACGTGATTGGGATTGATGCTGGACGAAATCAGGTGATTGTGGGCGATCGAACGGCAGCCCAGCATCCTGAACTGACGGCCCATCGGGTGAACTGGGTGTCGATGGCTGTTCCCACCAGCCCCATCCGGGCTGAAGTTCAGATTCGCTATCGTTCTCAACCAATTCCCTGTACGGTGATTCCCTTGGAAGGCGATCGGGTCAAAGTTGTGTTTGATGAACCACAATTCAGTGTTACCCCCGGACAGGCGGCCGTCTGGTATGACGGCGATCGGTTGTTGGGCGGTGGAGTAATCGAGAATGGGATATAGATCGTAGAGTGCAATTGCTAGGGGATCTGCAATCAAATGGCATCCCAACTTTTGAGAAAATCGGCTGTAAGGGCGCACCGCTGTGCGCCCCTTCCCAATCTGGGGCTAACGCCTCTCACTCTTCTATCAGAAGAGACAGTTAACGACTCAAATCAGCAGCGGCGGCTTTACTCACCACGCTACTGTTTTCAGAATCTCCACTTCTTGAGAATGAGCATCGCATGTTACCAGAATCAAATCATGCTGTAGTGCAAGGGCTACAATCCAGACATCGTTTTCAGATAATCGTTTTCAGATAATGGACGGCCCTTGAGCCTTAACTTGTTTTTGACCTCACCGTATTGCTGTGCGGTTTCAGCGTCACACACCAATGTTGTGCTGCCAGCAACTAATCAACTCTTGCTAAGTTTGCTGCAACTCGCCCTGACTTTCTGGCTCCATAACACTGCTCACCAATGACAATGCTAGGAATGAAAACTGAAGTGTGGTTGGTGCAGCCCAAGCGGAAGCAACAACAAACGGTTGTCGTTGAGCTAGAACATCAAGCAAAACATCACTGTCAAACAATACCCGCCTCAACTGTACTTTTCCTCCAGATAATCCACATAGGATTCTGTAGGTTCTTCTGTGCCTAACTGAACGACTCCAATTAGGCTTTGAGTCCAGGGATTAAGCTCAGCCAAAGAATCCACCTTTGTCTTTAGTGGACTCAGTATCAGTGTTTCCTGTTGGATTGAACTTAACAATGACTGTACTAAACGCCAGCGATCGCCAATCGGCAACTGCAATGCCTGATTTTGTAGCTCTTGTAAAGTCATCAGTTTTTCTCAGCCGCTCTGTTTTATCTATTTTAGATGGCTGTTGCCTCTATTAACCTGGAAAGCACTTCCCACCTAATTTTGAATACTGACAGATAAGCTTTCGGCTGCGCCCCCACCAAGGACTCAGCGGCATAACTACTGTTTATGCTGACTCCCCTGCCTAAATTCCGTCTAACACCCCGTAGCAAGAATGGTAGGGGCTGCACCGCTGTGCGCCCTGGCTTAGAGCGTCATCGATCGCACATAAATCCTCATAATCTCTCCCGGTTCTTTGGTGGTAGCCTGTTGGATCTGGGAGAAGGGTAGGGGACGTGACCAATCTTCGACGCGGCAGAAGTCACACTGATACAGACGCGCGATCGTGATTTCCACATCATTGGGTTGACCGATCATCAGGATTTTGACCGATCGCCGGGCAGGGGAAATCAGCCGATCGCCTGCGGGAGGCAGACCGAATAGTTTGTCGGACATGGTTTGTAAATCTCCTTATTCCAGGGTTTGAAGAAACCCCAGAGACTAGCCCTCGTTCAGACAGGGCAAGCGACAGGCATCGGGTGGTATCATACACCCTAGCCTGGACTAGCGTTCGTAGTCTGGGTCAGGAGGTTGAGCGTTTAGCTTGTGAGGCACGCTTGACCTCCGTTAGAGAATTTCGTCTCCAGGTCATCCAGCTATCCCCCAGGTCTGTGCAACCCAAAAGACAGCTATAGCTGAAGAGAGTAGCATTAATCAAACGAGCAAATCAAGTCAAAAAGGTTACAGTTCGATCGATTCTGCAAATAGCGCGATCGAGGAATTTGGCTAATCGGATGAACCGATCGGGTGAAGTGCGATCTCCCCTGACTGGGGCAGGATCAGGCTGTATTGAACCAATAGGAGGCAGTGCATTTCGCCTTATACTCATGGTTAACGCCTCACCACGTTAGGGATGACGAACGCCGATGCTCAACTTACCCAATGGCGACATGAAGCTGGGGGGGCGATATCAAATCGTCTCCTATTTGGGAGGTGGTGGTTTTGGGCAAACCTATCTGGCGCAGGATAATCACCTGCCGGGACGGCCTCAATGTGTGGTGAAACACCTCAAACCTCGTTTGAGCGATGAGGAAAGTTTAGTCACCGCCCATCGGTTGTTTGAAACAGAGGCCCAGGTTCTATACAAGCTAAGTGATTTTCCGCAAATTCCGCGACTCCTGGCGCATTTTGAGGAAAATCAAGAATTTTATCTGGTTCAGGAATTCATTGAAGGGGAGAACTTAACCGCAACCCTCACCCCAGGCAATCGCCTCACTGAGGAACAGACGATCGCCCTCCTCCAGGAAGTATTGGAAGTATTGGTATATCTGCATCACCATCACGTAATTCACCGCGATCTGAAACCCTCTAACCTGATTCGACGACGCAGGGACAGCAAAATTGTTTTAATTGACTTCGGCGCAGTCAAACAACTCTCCACCCAGATCCAGACCCACGGCCACAGCACCCGCACCATTGCGATCGGCTCCCCCGGATATATGCCCAGCGAACAAATGGCAGGCAAACCCCGCTTCTGTAGTGATCTGTATGCCTTGGGAATGATGGGGATTCAAGCCCTAACCGGATTGCATCCCAAAAGTTTGCCCGAAGATGCCTACACCAGCGAGATTGTCTGGCGCGATCGAGCCGAGGTCAGCCCTCGCTTAGGGGATTTGCTGGACAAAATGGTGCGCTACGACTTCCGAGAACGCTATCAAACGGCCCTGGAAGTTCTGGCTGATCTGGCTCCTTTAACCCCCGATCGAGTCATAAAACTACCCCAGGGTTCAGAATTTCAGCCTGATATTAGCCCAGAGACACGGATTCAAATGTTTACCGGGTTTGCCGTCGGTTCCCCCAGTGGTTCTGAGGTGGGGATTGATTACAAGCATTTACAAGATCTGTTAATTGCCCAATCCTGGCAGGTAGCCGATCGAGAAACCCATCGCCTGATGCTCAAAGCCTTCGATCGGGAATCGGGACAGCTCTCTCCCGACGAAATCCGCCAGTTTCCTTGCCGCGATTTGTACTTGATGGATTACCTCTGGCTGCACCACAGCGACGGATTATTCGGCTTCAGCGTCCAGCAAGATGTTTGGAAAAGTGTGGGTGGCACCAGTGATGCCCTCTATCCCACCCTGGAACAGTTTTCCAGGGGACGGGGCAAGTGGCGGGTGAATAGCCCCTGGCAGCGGTTTGGCAGTCGGGTGGGATGGCGATCGAAAGAGCAATGGTTTTCCGACGATCGACTCTGCTTCTCTCTGGAAGCACCCAAGGGACACCTGCCCCACTGGCAAACGGGCGCACAGGTCGCAGCCTTGATCTCGCGCCTGGAGGTTTGCAAGCCCTATGTCCCCCACCTGGACATGACTCGGAAACCCTGAAGATTAAATGGAATGAAAACATTCTGATGAGTGGTTCATTCAGTAATAGTAAACTTTAGTTTCATCCACTTTTCTGATTCCTCAAAAGCTGTATATTAGGAATTGAAGCTGATAAGCTTCCCTGGCAGATTTAACAGCCAAGTGTACATTCAAAAGAGAGGTAAAAGAGCTGTTTCATCTGAATCTGTCTCGTTCAACCGTAACAGCATCCATCCGAAACATTGATATTTCCTCCAGTAGTTGAAGGGGAGCAATGCAGAGGGTTGAGTTAATGAATAATCAGTGATTCAATCCGAGTAACTCCAGATAGAATAAAGAAAGAGAGGAAATCGCTCAAATGTTTCAGACCTTGGGTGCTGTTGCTGCTTTTAAATGAGTTTTGAAAGCTGTCTAACAAGCTACCCAGGTCAGCCCTACGAGACAGGATAAACTCAACCCATGGCCATCATTGCACTGAAAGCTTGGTACATTGACGAGTATGAACCAATTCGAGAGTTAGAAAAACGTCCTCACGACCTGCGCCTCAGCAAAAATAGCTTGCTTAAGTCAGCCTTGCGGGCTGATTTTTTAGAAGATAGTGAAGATGTTAAAAACTCTGCCTGGTTTCAGCGATACTTAGAAGGGGAAACGGTCGAATTCTACATCGAAGGCAGTGGGGGTTATGCCATTTCCAATATTGATTTAATCAGCCATGAAATCTATTTCACAAAACAGGATGTCATGGCCCATCTAGATCCTACTATTTTTCTTTGCTATCAAACCGATCATCCCCAATCCAGCGATCTATTGCGAGATGAAATTCAAAGCTTTCTAGAAAAATTTAACAAACGATCGCGCTTTCCCATCACCCTGGAAGAATCCCACCGGCTCGCAGAAGGCCCCGTCCGCCTCAACAGTGGGCTGATGCGTAAAATCAAAAAATGCTTGCTGTTCATTGCTGACGGTACGCCGATCCTGCAAATTGACGGCAACCCCCCTCAACTGATCCCCAGCCCTAAGGTTTGTGTAGAAGTGGGCTATGCCCTGCAATGTAAACGACCGGAACAACTACTGCTGACCCATCTAGAGCGATCGGACGTATCAGGACAATTTCCCTTCGATCTACCCAGCACCAGCCGCCTCACCTTCCGCAACAAAACCGATCTACACAAAACCCTCCCCCAGGCGATCGAAGAACAGCTTCAACGGTTTAATTTGCTGGTTTGAGGGATCTGGCTGAAAGGGGCTAGCTTGAATCATCTAAGGTTCTTGTAGGATGAACCTCTTGTAGGATGAACCTCTTGTGGGGTGGGCATCTTGCCCGCCCAGTTAAAAAAGCAGAATAGTGGACAGCTTATTTCATTCACAATCCTATTGTTGGTGGACAGTGTTCAATGGCAGGCAAGATGCCTGCACTACGGAGGGGAGCATGTCACTTTTGTCGCCCTCACCCTAAATCCCTCTCCCAAAGGGCGAGGGACTTCGATCCGGTTCCCCTTCGCCCTGCTTGGGAGAAGAGGTTAGGGGATGAGGGTTAGACTTGCAAACGTGACATGCTCCCACTACGGAGTGATTCTCAACCCCCGGAACCATCACCTTTTTTTTACGTCTAAAGGATGGGGTGGCGCGATCGGGTGACTTCCCTCAGTTGGAATGTCAATGAGCGAGTTAGTTAAACGATCAAGCTGGTTTCAGCAACGCCACAACTTCAGCAGCAGCATTCCAAAGTGGGCAAAGGTGGGCAAACTGTGAATTTCTTGCGCTTCCTACAATCCTCCTCAACTGAACTGTTGGGAGGACGATACAAGCTGATTGAGCAACTGGGGGCTGGCGGCTTTGGCGAAACCTTTCTAGCTGAAGACTGCCATTTGCCAGGGCATCCTCGCTGCGTGATTAAACGCTTGAAGCCCCAGGTCAGCAGTATGGGTGGGCTAAAAACAGCGAAACGGCTATTTGATACGGAAGCCAATGTGCTGTACCTGCTGGGAGAACATGATCAAATTCCGCGTTTGTTGGCTCACTTTGAACACAATGAAGAATTTTATCTGGCCCAAGAACTGATTGAAGGGCAACCCCTCGATCGGGAGTTGGTGAAGGATCAGCCCTGGCCGGAGGAACAGGTGGTTGCATTCCTCTACGATCTTTTGCATGTGCTGACGTTTGTCCATCAGCAGGGTGTGATTCACCGGGACATTAAGCCCCAGAATTTGATTCGCCGACGGCATGACAATCGGATTGTGCTGATTGATTTCGGAGCGGTGAAGCAAGCCAGTATTCAATTAGCTGATCCCAACTCTGGGCCAACTCGCACGATTTCGATCGGCACTCAGGGCTATATGCCGAATGAGCAGGTGGCGGGAAGTCCCCGGTTTAGCAGCGATTTGTATGCGGTGGGCAAGATTGCGATTCAGGCTCTAACAGGTGTTTCGCCCCGACACCTCCAGGAAGATCCCCACACAGGGGAAGTGATGTGGCGACATCTGGCTCCCCAGGCCAGTGCTGAACTGGTGGAATTTCTGGAAACGATGGTGCGCTATGACTTTCGGGCCCGCTATCCTACGGCGATCGAGGCTCTGAGCCAACTCAAGCAGCTTCCGGTTCAGCCCAGTGCCGCTGCGGTACTACCCTCGAACCCTGTTTGTGATACCCCCGATCGCCCGCCCCTGCGTCATAAGTCGCCACCGAATGCAGATCCGTTGGAAGCCAATCATCCATTGGTGGTCAATCAGTTGGCCGTCAATCAGACGATCGCCGCGACTGATCCCTTCAGCCAGGTTGCCCCCACCTCCGCATCCGCCATTTCAACGACGGCCATTTGGCAATCGGGGGCTGAATCTAGTGCGCCTCCGCTAGAGGAACTAGAGATTCCTGATGCAACGGCTGTTGAGACTGCGGTGGAGTCGGATATCTCAGAACCACCGATTCCGGCGGAAGTACCTCAGGCGAAAGTAACTACTGAAGCGACTGCTGCCAGTCAGGTTGCAACTCAAGCGGTGATTCCTGCCCCCAGACCTCAAACGGCTTCGGGTTTAACCTCCGATCGTCTGGAACGAACTGCCTGGCGTTATTTGCTGATTCCCATGACAGGAATTGCAGCGATCGGCTTACTGATTGCTCTATTCAGACCAGCTCCCATCGCACCACCCCCTCCAGAAGCGGCAGTCACCGATTCCAGCACTCCCGATCCCCAAGCTCCCCCTGCTTCCCCCTCTCCTGATCCTGCGGCCCAGATGGCTGCCCTGCTAACTCAAGCCAACGATCTGCGAGAAGCCCGGCAATTTCTCCAGGCCCTAGAACAGTACGATCGCGCCATTGCCCTGGATAATAGTAACCCGGAAGCTCAGTGGGGCCGGTGCTACAGCCTGAACCGTTTGAATCGACTGGATGAGGCGATCGTGGCTTGTGATGCGGCCCTGGCAGTGAAACCCGATTATCCAGAGGCGTTGTGGAGTAAGGGATATGCCCTGGATCTGCAAAATAATCCTGCTGCGGCTCTACCGTTCTATGAGCAGGCTATTGCCCTCAAACCAGATTTTGCGGAAGCCTGGAGCAATAAGGGAACAGCTTTGTTTTATCTCAGTCGCCCAGAAGAGTCTTTGGCTGCGCTGAACAAAGCGACGGAACTCGATCCCACCCTGGCGGAAGCCTGGAACAATCGGGGGGCCGTTTTGTGGAACCTGCGACGGTTTGATGAGGCAGCACAGTCAGTCGATCGAGCGTTACAGCTTCAGCCAGATCATCAGGATGCACTCAGCTTGCGGGAGCAGATGCGCCAACGCTTGGGGCGATAATCCTGCTGTTTCCTCCAACACTGATTTAGCGAGGGAAATCATTTAATATTCATTGAACATGCGTTGAATTTCGCTGACATCATTAGTTTCCAGTAGTGCCAGCATCAGGAGTATCCGAGCTTTTTGAGGCAGGAGGTTATCTCCTGAAACAAACAAGCCCTCATAGCGGTGCCAGGGCATGACTCGGTTTTCGCCTGCACGGCTACTCCGCACCACCACCACTCCTGCTTCAGCCGCTTCCCTCAGCGCATCTTCAATTTCAGGCAGCCAGCCATCTCCCATCGCTGCCACAATAATACCCTGACTTCCAGCTTCTACAGCCGCTCTCACCAGTGCATCATCACAACCTCTGCAACCGTAAATGATATCCACCCTCGGCAGCTCACCCAGAGATGTATATCCTGTTACATCAAACTCAGACCTATAAGTATGTCTGCGCATAGGCGCACGGTAAAAAGAAATCCGATCTGGATCGGTGCTGCCTAAAGGCCCAAACTCTCGGGATTCAAAAGTTTGCAGTCGATAAATTGCCCCCTTCGTGACTTCCCGCGCTGAATTGATTTCTTCATTCAGAAGGACTAACACTCCCATGCTGGCAGATTGTGGATCAGCAGCGAGACGTACAGCATTGAAGTAGTTGCTTGCTGCATCCGAACTGTAGGTGTTGGGAGGGCGTTGTGACCCAACAACCACAACGGGCTTTTCAGTATCAACCGTCAAATGGAGAAAATAGGCTAGCTCTTCCAGTGCCCAGGTACCACTTGTGACGACAACGCCATCAATTTCTGGATCAGCAACAGCTTGCATGACGGTTGCTGCTGCTAGCGGCATATCTGTTTGGGCAATGGGTTCTTCATTGAATACCTGAATTGCAGCGATGTTATCAATTTCTGGAACTAAGCCAATGATTTCCTGAGGGGTAAACTGACCATGCTCACCATAATCAAAATAAGATAATGCTGTCGGTGCTCTGGAGGTAATTGTTCCACCGACGTTGACGTGGGCAATGTTAGGTCTATCTTCAGGATAGGTTTCCAGTATGCGATACTCTGAGTCAGGGTTGTGATTTGCTTTTGCAACATCACAGATTACGAAAGCAAATGGCGAAATGAGCAACAAGCAGAACAACCGAATATGCAAAATGGAAAATTTCTGAAACATTAATCTTACTCCTCTTCTACTCCTCTCATCCCAGACCTTATCTATCAGATCTGCAAAGAAAAATATATTGTTTCTTACCATTTCAATACTGTCTTCCTCTTTACAAATTACAGTCAATTTACAGATTAAATGAATCAAATCAAAAAGCTCATCCTCAGAATTAAAGGATGAGCATGGAACATACATTTCTCTGTGCCTGGAATTAAGGCGAGATTCAAGGCTCGCTTGATTAAAATTCCAGAGGAACTCGCTGACGGTCTTTAACAAAACTGAACTGCGATCGGGCAACGTTTCCGCACTACACAAATTCAGCGGCTGTGATTAAGGACGCATCAATGCCTCTCAGCACCGCTAACACATCTTTGTCTAGCTGAATTCGAGTATTCTGCCCAATGGAAGTAATCGTTAAATCATCAAACTTGATTCCTTCACTCAGTTCAATCTGATCGAGTTCAACCTTGTAGTCTGCGATCACCTTTCTACCTGGACCTGTTTCTAACACAAAGGTCTTTCCGGTATCTCTATCAGAACCTGTTCCGCCAAACAGCAACTCATCAACAGACTTGAGATCGGGGACTGTATTTGGCGCTACACGATGCTTTGTTGCTTGTTCAAAATCGTAAGCATAGCCCAAAATGTCTGCTTCACCATAGTAGCCTCCCATGAAGCTGAGGGAAGCAGGAGCATTGCCCTGGGTATAGCCCATCGGCACAGTCACGATAGGCAACCCCATCACATTTGACTCAGCATCCGCATTGCGATTAAAGGGAACCGGTCCCGTTCGACCCGACTCATCTGGGATTGCTGCACGTAAGGTGGGAAACACAAATGCATCAATTCCAAGCTCTGCGACGAACGGTTCAAAATCATTGACACGCCATTGTTCTAATGCGTTCAAAACAGTTTGCAGGGCTTCATCTTCAAACGATCGCGGTGTCCCTTCTTCAAGGGCTTTCAGCGTTTGAACCAGAGCCGTGTCAGAGAATTCTCCTGTAATGGCACTTTTCACATCTACCAAAGAGCTAAACTCTGGGTTGTCGAGGTTCTTGATGAATTCCTCTAGATAGAAAGCTGCATTTTCCCTATTCCAATCAGGAAACTCATCTTCGGGCCAGCCATACTCCCATTCCTCATCTCGGTTAATCCACTTGGAAAGGTAGGGGGCTGTGTCTACTTCAATGACGGTTGCTCCTTGTTCTTCCAAGGTCTGTATCGCTGCTGCAAACAGTGTTGCAATCTCAGGGTCAAGCTCAAACCCTTCACCCAATTCTTGATCTTTACCAATGTAGATTTTAGGGACGGCAAGCAACTTTCCTTCTAGTGCCGTATCGCTCAAAACTTCAGACGACGCATACGACGCTGGGCGATCGTCAAATCCTTCAGGACGATAGGGAAACCACAGATCATCTGGATTATCTTGCACCAAAACATCCATCATAAGGGCTGTGTCGGTGACGCTGCGGGTTAGGGGGCCAATTACATCCCGGAATGGGGCTAGGGGAATGGTTCCAGCAACTGAAACAAGTCCTCGACTTGGTTTAATGCCGACGAGGGAGCCGGCGGCACTGGGAATCACGATCGACCCACCCGTTTCTCCTCCCATGCCTGCCATTGCAAAGTTTGCCGCGATCGCAGCCCCCGTTCCCGAACTCGATCCTCCGGTTTCTTTGTTCAGATTGTAGGGATTGCGAGTTTCACCAAACAAGTTGCTGAATCCCCGGACACCACTGGCAAAACTGTCCATATTCGTTTGACCAAGGATGATTGCCCCTGCCTCTCGCATTTTGGCAACCACAAATGCGTCATTCGCTGCAACAAAATCTTGGAAGCCTCTAACGCCGCCGCTCGTTGCCAGCCCTGCTACGTTATAAGAATCTTTGACCAGGACAGGAATGCCATGAAGGGGTCCTAAAATTTTACCTTCGGTGCGCAGCTTGTCTAACTGCTCGGCTTGCTCAAGGGCATCGGGAGTGAGAGACACAACCGAATTGAGATAGGTTCCGGTCAGTTCGTCATCGTAGATGGAAATTCGATCGAGGTAGTATTGAGTCAGGTCAACTGCTGAGAGTTCTCCCGCCTCCATTGCGGTCAGGGCTTCTGAGATGCTGAGTTCGAGTAAAGAAAGTTTCGTTGTCATTGAATGAAATCTCCTGGTAGATGAACGCAAGAGCTGAAATCAGCTCAGTACTTTTTAGTGGGACAAAGAAGCCCTCAGGAAAGGCTATGACCTGAATAGGTGATACAAATTTTCCTGACTGAGAGATACTCTGTGAATTACTTCTGCGATCGTTTAAGAAACACAAGAGAAATAGTTAAACGATCGCAGAAAAGCAAACTTGTACTTTCAGTAGATCTAAAATAGGTTCGTTTCACAGTGAACCCTGGGGTTGATCCCCCTAAATCCCCCTTAAAAAGAGGGACTTCAACCCCTCTTCGGTTTGTGCTGCGCACACGCTCCGCGAACGGTTCCCCCTTTTCAAGGGGGGCTAGGGGGGATCTAAACAAGGGTTGTGATCTACTGACTTTAGGTAAAGACAAAATCAGTCGCGGCAAAGGCAGTTGCTTCAGTATCCAGGAAGGTGGCAACGGGCGTATCCCCCACACTGATCAGCGTATCTTCTTCAATCTGAGTAAAGGAAAGCTCCTCAAAGCTCAGCCCCAAATCTGCAAACCCGATCACATCGACTCCACTTTCATTCGGCGCTGCGGGAAGCTCACCATTGGCAATCCAGAATTGGTCAGCCCCAGCACCCCCCGTTAGCAAGTTGTCGCCTCCAGCACCCACAAACAACTGGTCATCCCCCTGGTCGCCAAAGAGGGTATCGTTACTGCCTGCAAAGAGCGTATCGTTGCCCAGCCCACCAGAGAGCAAGTTGCCCCCTCGACCTTGGGAAGCATCCAGCAAATCATCCCCTGCTTCGCCATAGGCTCTGTCATTGAGCCCCACAAAGATGGTGTCATCGCCATCCCCTGCATAGATCAGGTTGCCACCAGAGATGGCAGCAGTGGTGTCAATCAGGTCATCCCCTGCATCGGCAACAACAGTATCAGCGTTGCCATCAAAGTCGGTAAGTTCTCCGGCAATAATTACGTCATCGGCTTCAGTGCCCTGAACTAGCACCTCAGTCACATACTCAAATTCTTCACCTTCCAGAGCAGGTAACAGCGGGGGTGCTTCCCGTAGCTGGGTTTCCTGTTCTAAAGAGTAAGCTAAACCAATCAGAGTCGGCTCACTATAGGGGACACCTGTGAACGAGATGGTAATTGGCAAGCCATCCTCGCTGAATCCTGCTGGCACAGTAATATCGGAGAAGCCCAGAAGACTGGCAATCTCTACACCACGAATGGGAGCAGCCGGAAGGATTTCGACAAACGATGGATCGGTGACACCTTGGAAGGGTGAAGCCAGAGTTCGAGTGGTGGGGAAAACGATCGCATCCAGTCCATTGCTTTCATAGATCTCAAAGAAAGTTTCTCGGAGTGCTGGAATGACGTTTTCAACCACATCAATATATTCTGGATTGCTCAACCCACCATACGCTTGAATATTCTTCAAGCCTTGTAATCTAGCAGGTGGAACTAAATCCGCAAACTCTGGTGATTCTGCGATCGCAATGATATCTTCCAGCGTCTTAGGATAGCCCTCATCAAGGGTCGCCAGGTACTCAGCCAGTTGAGGAGGAAACTCCGCTAATCCAATCGATCGTGATGCATTGATCATCGTGGTCAGCAACTCATTGGACAGTTCCAATTCAATGATCGTTGCGCCCAGTTCTTCCATTAACTGAATCGATTCATTAATTAGACGATCGACTTCTGGATCACCCCCAAACCAAGGTAGACCAACCCCTATAGTAGCCCCATCCAAAGCACCTGTCTGCAAAAATTGCGTGTAGTCATCGAAGAACTTATCGGGTTGAACCGGGGGAGCCGGAATTAACGTCTGAAAAATCGGATCATCTGGGACATACTCAACCATGGGTCCCAGAGCTATAACCGCATCTGTTACCGTTCGCGCCATTGGTCCAATCCCATCGCGGGAAAGCGCGAAAGGAATAATGCCCTCCAACGGAATCAAACCGCGTGTTGGGCGGATACCCACGATACCGTTGAAGGAGGAAGGTCCCCGAATCGAGCCACCTGTATCACTTCCCGTTCCCAGCACCGCAAAGTTAGCCGCGACTGCCGCACCTGTGCCTCCGCTAGAGCCAGAAGCATTGCGGTTGAAATTGTAAGGATTGCGAGTTTCTCCACCAAACTCAGTGTAAATGCCTAATCCACCTCTACCAGCAAACTCACGCATGTTTGCTTTACCCAAGATGATGGCTCCGTCCTCCCGCAATAGTGCCGTAGAAGGAGCATCCTTGGGCGGAATGGAATCCTTAAGGACGATCGAGCCAGCCGTTGTTGGCATATCGAACGTATCAAAGTTGTCTTTTAGAACGATCGGAATTCCATGCAAGGGACCTTTTATAGTACCTGCTTGGCGTGCTGCATCCAGTTCTCGCGCAATCTCAAGGGCATTTGGGTTCACACTAATCATGGAGTTCAGTGCTGGGCCCTTTTGATCGTAAGTTTCGATCCGGTTGAGGTAAAGTTGCACCAGTTGTTCAGCCGTCAACGCTCCAAAATCAAAGGCTTTCGTGATCTCTGCGATCGTCGCCTCTATGAGCTTAAATGTGGTTGGAGCTGATAAGCGAAACGTCGTTACCACGTTCGATCTCCTCTAATAAAAACCAAAAACTTGTTTGAATTTCGCATTCACTTTTGTCTACTGAATCATAGAACTCAAGTATTCATTTTTTTGGTAATTCTAGCTACATTAAATCATCTAAAAAGATTAACTTTTGTTCTGAGTTAAATTTATGAAGTGACGACAAGAATTTGTCCCTTATATACTTCTCAAGGTGAGATTAAGAGTAAAATCGATCGGTTATATTGATCTTTTACAAATACTCGATCGCATCAAAAATTAGCTACGAGAACACGGTTTCTGAAAAACACAGCATTTTTTTGGCATAAAAAACTTATCTAGGATTAATTACTTCAAACCTCCTCAGAGTGATCGATATTGAATTTGTTTCCATGTGAGAGTAAGGAGAAAACTTTCTCCTTGCGTTGGTAACTGAGGATACTACAACCTCAACTGATCAAGCAAAGTTGGGTGGCGATCGCCCCAAGGAGCAGCACGCTCAAATACCGCAGAAGCCTTGAGAACTAAGGGATCATCTAAGTGCCGTCCAATGATTTGTAGCCCAATGGGTAAACCGTCATCAGTCCATCCAACTGGTATGGTTGCCGCAGGCTGCCCAGTCATGTTGATGGGAAAGGTAAAAGCTAACCACTCAAACGGTTCGACCTGCCGACCATCAATGACTTCTGGTCCCTGAATTCCAATTTCAAATGGAGGAACAGCCAGGGTTGGGGTCAGTAGCAGGTCATACTGACGCATGAATTTCCACATTTTGTTATTGAGGGCTTTTCGAGCTAATACGGCGTTGGTAAAATCTTCTGCTGTCCATTGTCTGTTAAGGAATTCAACCAGATGGGGAGACATTTTATCTCCCAATTGCTCTGCCATTTTTCGCATTCCCACCAGGTCAGAATCCAACGCAACAAGTGCCCAAAACGTATCGTAGGGATTCTCCCATCCTGGATTCGCTTCCTCGACAATGCAACCCAATGCCTGCTCAAACACTTTCACCGCATTACCCACAATTTGTCGAACTTGCGGATCAACGGCTGCATACCCCCAATCGGGACTATAGGCAACTTTCAGCCCCTTAATGTCTCCCTCTAACACCTTCATCCAATCAAAATCGGCAGTGGGCAAACTGTGACGATCGCGATCGTCTGATCCTGCAATGACAGAAAGCATGAGCGCGCTATCAGCAACAGTGCGACTCATAGGGCCAATATGTTCTAAAGATTCCCAACTTGAAACTCCTGGATATCGCTCATCTCGACAACCGGGATATAGGGGAACTCTTCCCATTGAAGCTTTCATGCCATATAACCCGCAAAAGCTGCTCGGAATGCGGATTGACCCACCGCCATCACTGCCGATCGCAAACGGCACCATTCCAGTAGCGACAGCGGCTCCTGAACCGCCACTGGAACCTCCCGATGTTAATTCTGGATTCCAGGGATTGCGCGTTGTTTCAAATACCGGGTTGTGCGCTACACCGCTATAACCAAACTCTGGCACATTCGTCTTGCCCAGAATCACCGCACCTGCTGCCTTCAACCGCTCAACCACCACATCGTCTTCCTCTGGGACAAAATCAATGTAAGCCGCCGAGCCTGAAACCGTGTGGATTCCGGCAGTACAAACCAAATCTTTGATGCCGATGGGAACCCCAGCCAGTGGCCCCACTGCATGGCCCGCCATAATATCTGCCTCGATCTGTTTAGCAGTGGCGATGGCTAAATCCGGTGTTGGAGTACAAAATGCATGGAGTGCCGGTTCTAGCTGGCTCATCCGCGCCAAAGCCGCTTCCGTAACTTCAACAGGCGAAAGCGCTTTGCTTTGAATCAAGCGTGACAATGTAACTGCATCCAGACGGCAAATGTCATTCGCAGACACAGTTCTCCTCCTTTAATCAAAATAATTGTTTAACCGACTTTTAGCGTTCAACCGTCGCTGCCCTCGTCTCCTGATCTCGTTCAGATTTAACCGCTTGCTGACGATTAGAACCGGAACCAAACCATGAATAGAGAATTAAATAGGCTGCGAATGTGACAGCGATTCCTGCCACACCAAACAAGAAGTTGGGATAAGCTACATTGACGTAATACCCAGAAATGACACCAGCAATGACCGAAACGATCGCAGCCCAATTAAAGGGCAACCCTTCATCTGGCTCGAAATAGCGTCCCTGTTTAATGAAGTAATAATCTGCAATAATGGCACCGCCGATCGGTGGAACCAACAACCCCAAAAGAATTAGAAAGTTCACAATATTACCAATTAATCCTGTCGCTGCCGCAATCAGTCCGATCGTCATGCCAAAAACAGCCGCCGATCGCCACGTAAGGTTGCGAAAAGAATTGGTAAAACCCATCGTTGCGTTATACAGGCAGGCATCGCAGGTTGAGCCATTACTCAGGAAAGCAACAATGACCAGCGGAAGCACAACAAAGATTGAAGAGGAATCAAAGAAATACTCGACTTCTGGATTGTTAATTGCCGCAGAAATAAATGCGCCCAGCAGCATGAAGACACTATTCGCCAGCAGAAAAGCAACCGCTGTCACTCCAACCGCTTGTGTTCCACTTCGGGTATAGCGCACAATATCCCCCGTCATCGTTCCGCTAACGACAAACGTACTCCAGGTGAGGGCAACTCCTGTCATAAATGCCATTTCACCTGAGCCAGGACGCGAAAGAATATCAGAACCAGCCGGAACCACCTTCACGAATAAATAGTACAACGCGAAGATGATCATTCCCGGTAGCGCGATTTGCATATATTTCGACATCGATTTAACGCCAAAGACTGTAGGCATAGCATAAACGATACCGATTAGAATTGTGATTGCCACAAGACCTGCGGTTTGCTGTAAATCGAAAGCGGCTCGCAAAATATCTGCTGTTAACCAGGTTTGAAAGGCATACCAACCCGTTACCAGAAATGCCAGGATCAGTGTTGGCACGATCGCCCCTTTGGCACCAAAGACAGCTTTAACCATCAAGGGAAAGTTCAATCCCCACTTACCGGAGATGTAAGCCAGCAAGGACGAATAAATAAATAATGTAAAGTTACCCAACAAAATGGCATAGATAGCGTTGGGCATTCCCAGTCCCGTCTGAATTGTTCCGCCAATGACCGCGCAAATGTAGGCGATCGCAAATCCTGTCCAAATGAGCGCTGGATCTTTGAACCCCAGCCGTTTATGTAGTGGAACCGGTCGAGAATAGTATTCGTCACTCGATGCTGTATCTTCTGCAAACCAATGTCTCAAGGAACTCATCGATCTTCTCCTCAACTCCTCGGAATTTCCAGCCCATTCAGGTCAAATATCCAGAACGTTAAAATTATCTAACGTAGAGAGTAGCTCACTTCAACAACGAAGATGAGTCAGATATGGATGGACTTCAGGATAGGTCAATGAAGTGAAAAATATGGGAAAGAAATGGTGAAAAAGAGGTGAAGTTAATTTTTTGGGGGGTTCAATAAAATCTGTGCCAGTTGCTACAAAATCCAGGCTCAATGTATCTAAATTTTTGCACCTTCTTTTGAAGCCGATCGCGTTTTCTATTCCTATTAAAATTCATATTTCTATTGGAATACACTGCGCCAAGTGCGATCGTAGCCGAGTGCGATCGTATTTATATTTATCCACAAACTGCTGCTACTGGAATCCCGTAACTGCGCAGGAGGACAGCATTTTCCAGGGCAAGCTTGTAATGCGTTTGAAGAGTTTTGTTGCGATCGAGTTTTTACAATGGCAAAAATAGAGTTCAACCTTGCTTCAGCCGGTATCCAATGCCATGAATGGTTTCAATAAAATTACTGGGCGCGCCTGCCATTCTCAGCTTTTGGCGTAAGCTCTTGATATGAGCCTTAACAGTGTTTTCATCTGGAGATTCGTTGAAAGACCAAAGATGATCCACAATAGCAGAACGGCTGAGAACTCGTTTTCCACTTCCCAGGAAAAGCCGTAGTAAGCTAAACTCCTTTGGCGTAAGTCGTAGAGGATCGCCATAATAAGTTACTTCATAGGTATTGGGATCAAGGCACACCCCCTGCCATTTCAAAACGCTTTCCGAAACTCCCTGTCCCCGACGAAGTAATGCCCGGATTCTGGCAAGTAATTCCTTCAAATCGAAGGGTTTTACAACATAATCATCCGCCCCAGCATCCAAACCATCCACCTTGTCAGATTGAGTATCCCGTGCAGTTAGCATCAGTAGTGGAACTTGATGTCCCTGCATTCGCAACTTCCGACATAAGCTAATTCCGTCTAACTTCGGTAGCGTTAAGTCTAAGAGAATTAGATCATACGTCGTCGTTTGAAAATGCAGCCACCCTTTTTCTCCATCTCTGGCTACATCCACAACATAGCTTTGATCAGTCAATGCCTCTGCCAATGCCTCTGCTAACTTAATATCGTCCTCGACTAAGAGAATTTTCATGACCGACACTACCCAACACAATACGATTTAATTGGTGAGGTTACTGACAGCGATACGCAGAGCATCTCGCAAAACGTCCAAAAAAATTGTAGCTATCAATACTTTTTTTGACGAACTGATCACGGATAGTTTGTGTGAAAGCTTGATAAATTGGCGATCCGAACCTGTCTAGTCATGGTGCAAGCGTCAGGCTAGTTTATACACTGTATGCGCTGTCTATCCTTATTTTCCCGCTATATTCCAGTTTTCCTTACCCTATGTGTAGGCATTGGGTTATCAACAATTGCTTCCATCAGTGTGGGGCAATGGGAGAAGGAAACAAAACAGCAACAATTTCAACGACGAGGGAGTGGACTGAGTATCCTTTTGCAGGAAGGAGTGGAAGAGTATACTCAACAACTTCTGACGCTGCGAAATTTTTATCGATCCTCAAATCGATTCAATGAAGACGAAGCCTTGTTTTTTACTGAGCAATTGATTTCATCGCGTAAAGGAATCTTAGCCCTGGGATGGTTTTCAAACTATACAGACGAAAAAGAACTCTTTGCAAGAAACTATCTAGTCGCGCAGGAAAAACAGTTGGCAAAGACAGAGGTTAAGTTTGTTCAGGATTCCAATTGTCAAAACATCTTAGAACAGGCGAAGGAAGCGGGCAAACCTTTCTTAACCCCTTGCTTACAAATGGAAGGTATATCTCAACATCCGTTGAATTTAGCTGTTATTATGCCAATTGATGAGCATGGATTAGGAGTAAATAAGAAAGATCATGCTAATTCACATGAATATGTATTTGGGATATTTCATATATCTGAAATAGTTGAAGAGCTTCTCAAAAACTTCAACTACGAAATCGATTTCTATATTTATTTACAAGATCTTGAACAAGCCTTTCAATACGGTGGACGTTATGATGCTAGGCATAAACGCTTTCTACCCATTACAGCAGAAATATTTCAGCAGGGAATACAAAATGAGATTTCGCCCTGCGCGTCTCTTCAAGCCTGTACGCATTCCTTGAATTTTATTGGACAATCCTGGTCGTTGACTCTGCTACCTTCACGTACCTTCACGGCAACTGAGCCAGTTTGGGGAGCAGAGGCATTATTGGCAATCGGGCTTCTTTTGACAGGAAGTCCATTTGTTTACCTTGCAATGTTGATGGCTTCAATGGATCGAGAACGAGAAATTGGGGAGCTAAAATTGCGCCTTTTTTCATTGGCTTCCCATGAGTTTCGTACTCCTCTAAGTACGATTCTGCTTTCTGCTCAATTATTAGAAGAAAGTGACTACTCCTGGCCCCTGAAAAAAAAGCAAAAAATCTTCACCGAATTCAGTCCTCGGCCATAAAAATGAATTATCTTTTGGCTGACCTTTTGACTCTATCGAGAGCGGAAGCAGGGAAGTTAGAATTTAAACCAGAGCAAGTTAACTTGCCAATGTTTTGCCATAGTTTGATCAATGAGGTGCAGAACAGCGCTGTCAAAACATCAAAAATCGTTCTTAGCGCGCAACAACTGGATTATGATGAAGTTTATTTAGATCCTACGTTAGTATCCCCTATCTTGAGTAATCTTCTCTACAATGCAATTAAATACTCTCCTTTAGAAAGTACTATTACTTTCTCGGTTTTCAGCACTAATCAGGAAGTTGTCTTTCTAGTAAAAGATCAAGGAATTGGGATTCACATCAGCGATCAAATGAACATTTATGAACCATTCTATCGAGGGAAAAACGCCCAAGAAATTGAGGGTACAGGGCTAGGGCTTTCGGTGGTCAAAACGTGTTTAGATTTACATCAAGGTCAAATATTTGTTGATAGCAAGGTCGGCTTTGGAACGGTATTCAAAGTTGTTCTACCCCTGACCTATCCTCAGCCTAAGAGTCGGGCATTGCGAAACTGGTAGCAGGATCTCGCCATTCAACAAAACGATTTTGGAAGATAAACGCTATCTATGCTTGAATCCGTCGTTTGGGTCTTTTGGAGATGTGCCAGTGCTGGCAAAGTAAGTAAACTTTTCTGTGAAAATGTTGATATTTGGAGTTTTCATGGCTTGCTCCCCTATGCCAACCCCATCCTAATCCACTCGCTGCAACGACGTAATTTTTGGATCGATAATTTTCTGCCCCAGCCCCGGAAACTTGATCGCCAGACAAATCTTATTGCCCGCCCCAAAAATATGCGTCACCTTGCCTTCCCCAAACGCCTTGTGCATAATTCGATCGCCCACTGACCAATCATCCGCATGGGTTCCCGGTGCATCTTCTGCCTGCTGGCGAATTTCCCGAACTGGAGTGGTCATCCGTTTTGGAATAGCATTCACCACACTACCCAGGAGCAGATCCTTCGGGAGTTCCCCCAGAAACAGGGACGGGCTGGCTGGTTCGCGGGAGCCATAGAGCCGACGTTCGCGGGCATAGCTGAGGAACAACCGCTCCTGAGCGCGAGTGATCCCCACATAGCAGAGCCGCCGCTCCTCCTCGATCGCCTTCGGATCTTCCAGCGATCGATAGTTGGGGAACAAGCCCTGCTCTAGTCCCACCAAAAAGACGATCGGGAATTCCAGACCTTTAGAAGAGTGGAGGGTCATCAGCGAGACTTTCGCCTGCTGTTGTTCATCTAAATTATCCAGATCAGAGGCGAGAGATGCATTTGCCAAAAACATCAGCAAATTGGACTCCTCGTTTTCCTCCTCAAATTGCAGCACCGCATTGTAAAGCTCCTGGACATTTTGCAGGCGATCGAGGGCTTCATCCGTTCCCTGTTGCCGCAGATCCGCTACATAACCCGAATCATCCAGAATTCCCTGGACAATCTGTGAGGCAGGCATCGCCTCCACCCGTTCCTGCCAGGATTGCAGCATCGCCGCAAAGGATAGCACCGACTTGGACGATCGCCCTGCCAGGGTTTTCACCGAGGTTTCGTCGCTGAGGATTTGCCAGAGAGGAATGTTGAGTTCCTTTGCCGCACTTTCCAGGCGATCGATCGTCGCTTTGCCGATGCCGCGTCGGGGGGTGTTGATAATCCGCTTCAGGCTAATGGTGTCATCCGGGTTCGCCAGGGCCCGCAGGTAGGCCAGTACGTCTTTTACCTCTTTGCGATCGTAAAACCGCAAACCGCCCACCACGTTATAGGGAACGGCGTACTTGACCAGAGCTTCCTCAAAGGCGCGGGATTGGGCATTGGTGCGGTAGAGAATGGCAAAACTGCCGTAGTTGAGCTTGGGATCAGTCAGTTCCAGTTGGCGGATCTGATGCACCACAAAATAGGCTTCATCGGTTTCATCATCCGCCCGATGGCAATAGATCGTTTCTCCTTCCCCCCGTGTGGCCCGGAGGATCTTATCGATCCGTTCCGTGTTGTTTTCGATCAGTTCATTGGCCGCTTGCAGAATATTAGCGGTCGATCGATAATTCTCTTCCAGCTTCACCATGGTGCGCGTATCGTCGTCCGGCAAGCCATCACCAAAGTCCTGCTGGAAGTTCATCAGAATGGTAAAATCGGCGGCTCTAAAGGAATAGATCGACTGGTCGGCATCACCCACAACAAAAATCGATCGATAATTCCAATCATTGAATTGCAGCGTATCAACTCCGTTCGTAACCAGTAACCGAATCAAGTCATATTGGGTTCGATTAGTATCCTGATATTCATCCACTAGAATGTGGCGAAAGCGTTTGTGCCAGTAGGCTAAAACCTGTTCATTCTGACGGAAAAGCTGCACCGGGATCAGGATCAGATCATCAAAGTCCAGGGCATTATTGCTGGCCAAGCCTTTTTGATATTCAGCATAGACATTGGCGATCACCCGCCCTCGATAGTTGGGCTGCTCCCGTTCCACCTCTTCTGGTGACAAGCCCTGGTTTTTGGCATTGCTGATGGCGTAACGAATCGATCGCGGCTCAAACTTTTTGTCATCCAGGTTAAGCTGATTCACGACAATATCTTTGACCAGACTTTGGGCATCTGATTCATCCACGATCGAGAAATTTTTCGTCCACTGATTCCCTTGCGGACTCTGATACTTCTCAATATCAAACCGTAAAATTCGAGCGCAGAGGGCATGGAACGTACCAATCCACAGTTCCTTTGTAATGTTCTTATAAACACTCGATCGCAGCCGCGTTTGTTCCACCGGAGCCAGATCCGCCCATGCCTTACCGTGCTTTACCCAGGCTTGCTGTTCGGCAAATAGTTTCTCGATCCGCTCCTTCATCTCCCTGGCCGCTTTGTTGGTAAACGTGACCGCCAGGATATTTTCGGGATCAACCCTGTGGGTCAACACCAGATTGGCAATTCGATAGGTTAATGCCCGCGTCTTACCCGATCCCGCTCCTGCAATGACCAGAAGGGGCCCACAGTAATGTTCTACGGCTTGACGCTGGGAAGGGTTGAGGTGGCTGAGGAAATCGATCGCTTGGGTCATGGGAGGTTTGAACTAAGGCTAAACGCTGGAAGCTGTAAGGTGGGGATCAGGGCGAACACAAGCATCGCAGCAAGGACTCAGCCATTCTCTTCTATCCTGATCATCTTCAGCCCATTAGTTAAGCGTATCGTATCTGTTGAAGACTTGAGCATTGAGAGGCTTGCAGCGTTGTAGGCGCACCAGACCCAAACTTGTAACAATTTTTTTAAGATACTGGATTTCCCAGACTTCAGCAGTTTATAATCCGCTACTCTATATATCCACGTGTTCTGAGCCAGTGGTTCTGAGCCAATTCTTGAGATAAACATGTCGATATTTTAATAGGGTTGCAATTTTTCCGTTCTAGGATATACTCTATATGCGTTAATCGCAAAATAATTGAAACGCTACATATGGCGTAGTCTATAGAAAGGTAAAAGCATAGTATCAGAGCTTCAAAGCTCTCCGAGTCAGGGGTTCGCGTATGTCTGCGCTGTTGTGCGATCGCCTAGTTGCGATGGTCAGCTTGTCTTGTCTGGCGAGTGATTTTAAGGTTTTATTCAGGTTTAATTCCTTTTATCTCGAAGCTGAATACCCTATATTGAACAGTGCTGACCCAAATCAATGGAAGCCCCTTACGGTTTGGCTCTGATCAGTCGAAATGGTTGATCGGTGGATGCTCAGTGGGCAATGTTACATCAGCAGTTTTGGGTAACATTTCTCAACAGCTAGTTGCTTTTGTTCGTGGGTAAGAAAGTGACAGTTTCACGTCATTGATTTAATTTTTAATCGAGCGGTTTGCTCTGAAAAGTTGATGTATACTGTTCACTCGAAATCGGATTGGTTGGGGCTAAGTAGGGTGCTGAAATTAGTGGTATCTTTGGGTTCAAGCCAACAGCCAGAGCTTTCTGATGTTCTCCAAGGGCGTTTAAACTGGAAGTTTTGCAAATTTAAGGTTTAATTTTCCAGAACGCTTTACAATTTTCTTCTCTATGTTTGGTGCCTGCTGGTCAAAGAGTATTTTTTACTAGGCTGGCCTTAGGTGTTTCAAGATAACCCTAGTTGTGACGGAGCGTGAACTGTGAATACTATCTTTTCCAAGCTGAAGGATTTTGTTGGACTGAATGATCCAATGGAATATGAATACGAATATGCCGAAGTAGACGGAGAAGACTACCAAAACTTGTATCAGGAGGAGCATCCCCAACCCCCGATCGTTCAAGAGGAAGAACCGCGTCGTCGTCGATTACGCGATCGCCCTACCCTCTCAACTGAATCATTTTCGTCGTCCCCATCATCGTCCTCATCATCATCATCATCTGGAGTCGGAGCTGTGAATAATGTGATTGGAATGCCCGGTGCAGTGAACGGAATGTCTGAAGTGGTTGTCATGGAGCCTCGTACATTCGAGGAAATGCCTCAAGCCATTCGCGCATTGCGGGAACGTAAATCAGTGGTGTTGAACCTGACGATTATGGATCCAGATCAAGCTCAAAGAGCAGTAGACTTTGTAGCTGGTGGCACCTATGCGATCGACGGTCATCAAGAGCGGATTGGGGAAAGCATCTTCCTCTTCACGCCGAACTGTGTTCAGGTCAGCACGCAACAGAATGGCACTGAGCCCATCATGCAGCAGCCCCCAGTTCGCACCCCACGTGCCACGCCGACTCCAGCCTGGACTTCTGAACAAGTCAGAATGGCATGAACTCAGTTTAGTCACGCCTGACAGCAATCCTGTTTCAAGTAAACGATTTTTTGGATGAGGTGATCCGCACTCAGATAAAAATTCGTTTATGTTTGCAGGGTTGCTGTTATTCATTGCAGTGGATCCTGAAACATTATCAAGAGGAAGACGATCGTTGACTGTACGACTGGGTGTGATTGGGGGCGGAATGATGGGGGAAGCCTTGCTATCCCGCCTGATTGCTCAACAGATCTATGCGCCCGCTGAAATTATGGTGAGTGATCCCACGGCGCAACGACGGGATTTGCTGGCACAGCAATATGGTGTGTCGGTGGTGAGCGAGAATCAAACCGTTGCAGCGGAATCAGAAGTTTTGTTGCTGGCTATTAAACCCCAGGTCTTTGATGCGGTCGTTTCAGTTCTGCGTTACGAAACTTCCCAGGATGTCAAAAATGATCCGAAGCAAGTAGTCATTTCAATTCTGGCAGGCGTTCCGCTTCAGCGTTTGGAGGCGGCTTTCCCCCATCAGCCCGTGGTTCGAGCCATGCCCAATACGCCCGCTACCGTCGGAGTTGGAATGACAGCTATTACCCTCGGTCAATCTGCTCGATCGGAACATCTTCAGATCGCCCAACAAATTTTCCAGGCGGTTGGAGAAGTGGTTGAAGTACCTGAGTCGCTGATGGATGCCGTTACCGGACTTTCGGGATCAGGCCCAGGATTTATTGCGGTCATGATTGAAGCGTTGATCGATGGAGGAGTGGCCGCAGGATTACCCAGATCGATCGCCACAACATTAGCTTTACAAACGGTGCGCGGAACGGCGGAATTATTACACTCCACAGGACTCCATCCGGCGGAACTGAAGGATCGGGTCACCAGCCCAGGAGGGACGACGATCGCAGGCATTGCCCATCTAGAAAAATCTGGGTTTCGCTCTGCTTTGATAGAAGCTGTCCGGACTGCCTATTTGCGTTCTCAGGAATTAGGGCAAGGTTAAGAACCTTTAATTATTGCCAACTCTAATCCTGAACCTGGCTTTTGCTGGGATGCTGCCAACGATCCATGACATCCTTAAACAAAACTTCTTCCACCCAAATTTTGACCACAACCGCCAGAGGTAACGCCATCAGTAGACCGAGTGGCCCAAATACGCTGGCAAAAAACACCTGGGCGGTTAATGTGAGGGCAGGTAAGAGGGAAACCTGCTTCGCCATGATAGTTGGTGTCAGCCAATAACTCTCAATATTTTGAATCACAATATAAAGAATCAAGACCGCGATCGCTTTCCAAGGGGCATCCAGTAAGGCGATCGTAATTGGCAAGACTGCACTCAGGGTAGGGCCGATGTTGGGAATCAGGTTGAGTAAGCCTGCCAACACCGCATGGGCTAAAACTAAAGGAACTCGAAGGGCCCACAATCCAACTCCGCTCATCACGGCAATGAAGACCATTTCAATCAAGGTGCCGATCGTCCATTGCCCCAACGATTCATGACATCGGGAAAGAATGCCATCCACTCGCTTGCGGTAAAAAGACGGGAATATGCGAATGAATCCCGACCGATAGGGATGAGGATTAATTAAGAGCATCAGAGCGATCGCCACAATTAAAACGACTTCTATGGCAACGCTAACGGTAGTCGAGAAAAAAGTGAGTGAACGGTTGAATAGCTGAGTGCTAACGGGTTGAATTTGGCGGATCAGTCGATCGAGTTCAAAATTTTCAGGGATAAACTGTCCCAGAAAGGTATTTTGCAACCAGCTTAACCAGCCTTCCAACTGCTCCAATCCTACAGGCAGAAGCAATACAAGCTGCTGAAACTGATCAATGAACGGTGGAACAATCAGGGCAATGACCACAAACAGCACAGCTACCACAATGCCAATACTCAGGCACACCGCTGCGGTTCGCGAAAGCCTTCGTCGTTGAAATCGCCAAACTAGCTGATTCAGAGCAGTTGCCAGAATCACGCCCGTAAAGAGTAGCAGTAGCAGTTGCCGAATTTGCCAAATAATATAAAGGCTAATCACAAACGCAATCAACCCTAACCACTGACTGAACTTCATTCATCCATCCCCTATGCACTTCAAAAAATCAATAGGGGGATCCTGCCTAAACCTAATGCCATCCCCACCCCGACAACTCCCTATGCCCTATCTCTACACTAAAACCAGGATAGCCGGGGACTTCTTGCGGAAAAATCTATCTATTGAGTGAGGAGTGAGGAGTGAGGAGGGGAAGAATGTTTCTGTAGCGCAGGCATCTTGCCTGCCCGTGGGACAATCGCAGGGGAGCACCTGCCCGTGGGACGATCGCAGGAGAGGCAGCCAATTAGACAATTAGACAATTAGACAATTAAAAGTTTGGATAGAGTGCCTGAGCCAGTCGGGCAATGCCGATTTGAATTTGGGCGGTTTCTAGCTCACTGTAGCCAAAAATCAACTCATGCCGATCGGCGGGAGTCAGGTAATGGGGTTGGGCTAACATGATGCCGACTCCAACTTGTTCGGCCCGTTGCACCAGTTCTGCATCACTCCAGTGAGTTTGTAAGCGCACCATGAGATGCATCCCTGCTTTGTCTCCCAGAATGGTGATCTGTTCACCAAAGTGGATTCGCAATGCTTGCACTAAAGCCTGGCGGTTTTGATCATAAAACGATCGCATTTTCCGAATATGGCTTTCCAAATGTCCTTCGAGAATAAAGTCGGTTAGTACTCGTTGATCGAGTAATGGTAAATGTCGATCGCTTAACCATTTTGCTTGAGCTGTAATCGATACAAGAGAATGAGGGAGCACCAGATAGCCAATTCGCAGCGAAGGAAACAGTACCTTAGAGAAGGTGCCAATATAGATCACGGCATAACTCTGACTCAAACCCTGTAAGGCGGGAATCGGACGATCGCCGTAACGATATTCGCTATCATAATCGTCTTCTAAGATCATGGACTGCTGTTGCTCTGCCCATGCCAGTAGCTCTAGCCGACGCGGTAAAGATAGGGTTGCTCCAGTGGGGAACTGATGGGAGGGCGTGATATAAACCAACCGAACGGGGTAAGCGATGGGCTTCGTTAATGTTTCGACTTGCAATCCAGCTTCATCGACGGGGATGGGTAGTAATTTCGCTCCATGACTGAGGAAAATTCGCTGCGCACTGAGGTAGCCTGGATCTTCAATGGCGATCGTATCTCCGGGGGTGATCAATAGCCGCATCATCAAATCCAGGGCTTGCTGGGTGCCGTTGGTAATGACCACTTGCTCTGGAGTACATTGCACAGCCCGAGCCCGCCCGACGTACTGGGCAATGGCTTCCCGCAGGGGACGATAGCCTTGCATATCCGTGGCATAGTCCATCCAGTCCAGCGATCGACTATGGCGGGAAAGTAGCCTGCGCCAGACGGGCAGGGGAAAGCGATCGAAGGCGGGTCTGCCATAACGAAAGCAGATGGGCTGGTCTGGCTCTGGTTGTAGCTGAAACGAAGTCTGAGCTAAGTAGTCGCCGTAGGATGAGAGTCGGATCGGGGACTGGGATGGGCGATCGCCTGGCTGGACAGGGGCAGAGTGCAGTAGTTCATCCGGCAGTTGCGAACAGACGTAGGTGCCTGAGCCTTGTATCGTTTCCAGATACCCCTCGCTCAGTAGCCGATCGTAACTCTGTGTCACTGTCGTCCGAGAAATCCCCAATAACTTCGCCAACGATCGACTGGAGGGTAGACGGTGTTGCGGCAAAAGTCGTCCTGTCAGGATCGATCGTCTTAGTTCCTCGTAAAGCTGCTGGTGGAGGGGGATGGGGGAGTGGGGGTTGAGGGAGAGGGGAAAATCCATTGGGGGGCATGGAGAATGGTAGGGGCAATTCGTCAATCACCTGTACGGCAGCCGGACTGTAGCGCAGGCATCTTACCTGCCAATAGGAGAGCCAGACTGTAGCGCAGCATCTTGCCTGCCATTTGGGGAATCGGGAGGAAAGTGGACTGGTGTTATTGTACAAAATTGGCTCTTGTAGAAGTCCAATTGAATCCATAGGCTAGGAATTATTGCCCATGAGTGAATTGATGAGGGATTTATCAATGATGACCCAAAGCCTTGTCCAGGTCAGGATTGCTGATTTGGAGGAAGATCTTTTGCTGGCGGAACACTTTTATCAAATGTGGCTGGATCTGGAGATTCCACCCGACGCGATCGATCCCGATTGGCGTACTGTGATCTGCCAGTTCATGATCCAGGCACGTCAGAACTTGAACTACCGGGCCTTTGTGGCTGAGGTTGAAGAAGGGAGCGATCGACGGGTTGTGGGTTCCGTCGGATGCCAGCTCTATGCCGGACTATACCCCAACATTCTCCAGCCCAGCTATCGACAATACGGCTACATTTGGGGCGTTTACGTGGAGCCCGCCTACCGCAGACAGGGGATTGCAACCCAACTGACCGCTACAGCGATCGACTATCTCAAATCAATTCACTGTACACGCGCCATTCTCAATGCATCTCCGTTAGGACAACCAGTATACGAGCGGTTAGGGTTCAAGGAAAGTAATGTGATGCAGTTGGAGTTGGAACATGGGGCACGGTAGAGGCGATTCGTGAATCGCCCATCCAGAATCAAGAAGAGGCAAGGACAATTCGTGAATCACCCCTAAAGGGAAGTAGGAAGTAAATAACCAAGATCAGTTAAACAGAATAGAACAGGAGAATAGAGAGTAAAATGACCACCGAGCAGAATAGGTTAAACCCAGAGAAACTAACACCTACAGATCGATCGCAGATCAAGCGACTCCCCCAGCGAGGAGAATACGATCGCCAGGTAATTTACCAGATTTTAGATGAAGGATTGATTTGCCATGTGGGATTTGAGGCGAATGGGCAACCGTTTGTGATCCCGACGGCCTATGGCAGAATAGGAGATCGACTATACATTCATGGTTCGCCGGCCAGCCGGATGTTGCGTACCCTGAAAAAGGGAATTGAAGTTTGTGTAACGGTGACGCTGCTAGATGGTTTAGTTTTGGCGCGATCGGCTTTTCACCATTCCATGAACTATCGATCGGTGGTGGTGTTTGGGACAGCAACCTGGGTTGAAAGTGAAGCGGAAAAAGGGGAGGCACTCAAAGCCTTTACGGAACATATCATTCCCGGACGGTGGGACGAGGTAAGACAACCAACGCCGCAGGAAGTGGCTGGAACACTGGTGCTGTCTTTGCCCCTGACGGAAGCCTCTGCCAAAATTCGATCGGGCCCACCAATCGATGATGAAGCGGATTATGCCCTACCTGTTTGGGCAGGGGAACTCCCGCTGAAATTCATGGCTCTGTCCCCCATTCCTGATCCCAGGCTGACCTTAGATGTACCAATTCCGGGCCATGTGGAGAACTATGGGCGATCGATGTAATAACCAAAAGGTTTAAACCACATCCTAGTAATCGTACGGTGTATCTGGCTCTGGAATTTCCTCCAGTGACTTTGCCTGAATCACCAACTGTCGCCTACCATTCAAGGTTTCCGTCATCATTTCCCCCTCCACCCGTAACCACATATCCGGAGGATAAGCCGATCGATCGCCCTCCGGTAATTTCACAGGAATCCCCACTGGGTAGGCATCCGCTGCACAACAGGTGATGACAAACCGGGAAATCACAAAGTAATTTTCAGGGATTTCATTGGAATGGATCACAAACCCTTCCACATTGGCGGGTTGTCCGGCATAGGCATCCGGTTCTGGGTAAACGTTTAGCGTTCGCACCCATTCCACCAACGATCGCTCCGATGGACTGCTGGAAGACCGGAAGGATTGGGGCTGCGATCGGGTCATGGTGAGCGAATCGGTCACCCCACGATCGAGGGCAACCTGACTGGCGAACGGTCGAGGCGTAAATTGCAAGCCAAACAGAGCCACAATCAGCAGTAAGGCACTACTCCATCCGGGTGGAAACAGCGAAAAATGCTGGGGTGAAATTAGATCCCCAGAGGGGGTTCGGAACCGTCTAAAGCGTGAGGGCAACTGAATTGCCTTGAACACCGCCACCCCCACCAGGAAAAAGCCGGCCGAATAAGCCAGCCAGACATAACCTGGGTGCAGCAGCACATTAATCCTTCCGGTGATCCAGAACCTCAGCAGCAACGCTCCCCACGCCAGCATGGTCACTGTATCCAGTAAGGGCAACCACAGACTGAGCTTTTTGCCAGACGATCGACGTTTTCGACGGGGAGTAGTGGGTTTTGCGCGAACGGTCATAGGGAACTTAGGAGTAGGAGTAAGGAGTGGTGAGTGGGAAATCAACGGGACAATGCCCACCAGCAATCATACGGTCAACTTCAGCTTTGCTGATTAACTAATGTACAAATTGACGATTAGCGTCAGCAGGAAAGTCAGTTGACCCGCCAAGACAAACAAATAGACGATCGCCCGGCCCCGAAACACCGATAGGAGAAGGGCAATATTTTTCAGGTCAATCATGGGCCCGAAGACCAGGAAGGCCAGCAGGGAGCCAGTGGTGAAAGTGGAGGCAAATGAGAGGGCGAAGAAGGAATCGACGGTGGAGCAGATGGAGACAATGCAGGCCAGGGCCATCATTGCCAGAATCGATGTCACGGTATTTTGCCCCAGACCCAAAATCATTTCACGGGGGACAGCAACCTGAATTAAGGAGGCGATCGCCGTGCCAATAATCAAAATTCCGCCCAGTTCCCGCAACTCCTGCACAATGTTATCCAGCATCATCTGCAACCGTTCCGGCATGGGACGCGACAGGACGGGATTGGCAGCAAGGGTGGCCATCTGAGTTGGATTGCCATCTAAGCGCAAAGGTGAACCCGATTCACCCAATAGAAATGTGCCGGATTGCAATAAGGCGGAACCTGAATCTCCATTCGTCACGGGGCAGACCTGGGACTCCTCCCTAGGAGCTGGCATGGCCCGAGCCACAGTAGGCTGCATGAGGGGACGCAAATCAGCCTGGGTGCTGAAAACCCAGCCCACGATCGAAGCAATCAATAGCGAAAAGCCAATGCGGAGGAAAACGACCTCCGGCTGATCTCGAAAGGCTGTCCAGGTGGCCCAAAACACGATGGGATTCACCGTTGGGGCGGCCAACAGAAACCCGATCGCCATTGCGGGAGGCGCACCCTGCACCATTAACCGTCGTGCTACAGGTACGTTGCCACATTCGCAGACTGGAAAAAAACAGCCAATCAAACTCCCTGCAAAGGCTGAAATCAGGGGATTTCGAGGCACTGCTGCCACCAGCTTGCGCTCATCGACAAACAGCAAAAGGATACTGGAAAACAGCACTCCCAGCAGCAGGAAGGGCATGGCCTCAACCAGCAAACTGAAGAACAGTGTCAGCGCGTTGTTGACCTGATTCATGGGCATTTATGCGTGAAGAGCAAATCGGGGATCACAGAGCGTCCGGTTGGGGATCAAATCACGACATGCTATTGTAACCGATCGCTGACAGAAGGCAAGGGATGGCGCGTGCCCCCATCCCCTGATGCCCTCCCTCAAAACTCCTAAAATCATTGTGCTGCATAGGCTTGGACTGCCAACACCAGATTTTCTGTCCAGTGCTGAGTCAGTTCCGCATTTGCCGCCTCCACCATGACCCGAATCACGGGTTCCGTCCCAGAGGCCCGTACCAGAATTCGCCCCTGATCGCCCATTGCCGCTTCTGCCTGGGTAATGGCCGATTGCAGAAGGTCGTTCTGCTGCCAGTTGAGCCGTCGATCGCGGTCTTCCACTCGCACATTCCGCAAAATCTGGGGGTAGGATTGGAAACTCTGGTTCACCATTTCTGTCAGGCTGGTTCCCGACTGCTTCACCAGGGCTGAAAGGTGCAGGGCGGTCAGCAACCCATCGCCTGAAACGCCATAGTGAGGACAGAGGATATGCCCCGACTGCTCTCCCCCTAGCTTGGCTCCCCGTCGCTGCATTTCGGCATGAACGTACTGATCACCGACAGCCGTTCGTACCAGGGTTCCTCCCTGCGCCTGCCAGGCCCGCTCAAAGCCCAGATTCGCCATCACTGTCGAAATAATCAGATTTTCTGGCAGTTGGTTCGCCTGCTGAAGCGCATTTCCCCACAGATAAAGAATATAGTCTCCATCCACGATTCGTCCCTGGGCATCTACCGCAATCACCCGATCGGCATCTCCATCAAAGGCAAAGCCCAAATCGGCTCCTGACTGCTGTACCGTCGCTTGCAGTAATTCAGGATGGGTGGAACCACAGTTAACATTGATGCGATCGCCATCGGGTTGATCGTGCAGACAGATGACTTCAGCTCCCATCTGACTGAAGATCATCGGGGCCAGCTTCGCAGCGGCTCCCCAGGCTAAATCTAAGACAATCCTTAGCCCTTCCAGGTTTAACCGACTCAGGAGGGGGCCTGAACCGATGCTTGATAGTGATGAATTAATTCGGGGCGGCTGTAGTGTTTCCCCCAGGAGCGATGGAGTAGATTAACCGGATTGGCGTGGAGTGTCCCGCGTAAAGCGGCTTCAATTTCGGCTTGCAGGTTAGCATCCAGCTTGGCTCCATTTGCCCCAAAGAATTTAATCCCGTTATCCTCTGGCGGGTTGTGGCTGGCGGAAATCATCACACCACCCAGGGCGTGGGTACTGCTGGTTAAATGGGCCACCGCAGGGGTTGGACAGAGTCCCACATTCCAGACCTCTAATCCAGCGGCCGTCAGCCCTGCCGACAAAGCCATTGCTAGCATATCGCTAGAGTTGCGAGAGTCTTGCCCGACCACGATCGCCCCAGGTTCAGTCGAATGCGATCGCAGCACTTGCCCCGCCCAAAAGCCGACCTGCATAGCCAGCGGAGCCGTCAACAAATCCCCCACTCGTCCCCGGATGCCATCGGTACCAAATAAGCGAGTTTTTGGCAGCTTTACCCAACCCCACGGAGCTGTTTCTAGCTCTGGAATGGGGTGATCAACATCGGGGCGATCGATAGCGGGGCGATCGATCATCGCATGGGTTGCTTGGCTGACGGTTGCAGGACTTGAACTTTCGGTCGCGGCAGGAACCTGAGAGGAGGAGAGCCGAGTCTTCTCAGAAGGCACAGATGATAGTACCATAACGTTTTCACTCCATACATCACACTCAAAGCGGAGCATAGCACGGTTGTTCACGAAGCGCACATCAACAGGGACACCCGTAGTGACACTTGAGATAGCCCTAACAATGGCACCGATCGCAGCATTCCGCATCCTACTAAGTAAACAGAACTGTCTGGCGCAACGGCTCTATTGACTTAATTCACTCTCTTTAAAGTTTTGCGATTTTGGGTAGTGCGAATGGTAGCAAAAGGCACAAGTTTAACCGAGCTGTTTGCTCACTGTGATTATATGGCGAAGAGAGAAAATTGGCCCTGGTATTTTTGCGTTTCTGAGTTTTGCGATCGCCCAGGCTTTCCAGAAGGCGATGATGCCTGCACTATGGTTGGCTCAAATCGCTGCATCAAATTTTTCTTCATCCTCTACGAAATAGTGCTATCCGGGGTGGGTGAGTCAGCCTCCTGCTTCTTCCTCGTAGAGTAGAACCGCTGGCGTTTGCCGTACCTGTTCTCTGAGCGGAAACACCTTTTGAACTAACTCATTGAATTGGGCGTAGTTTGGCACCTCTGCGGTGGGTACATATCCTGCATCTGACGCAATATCGGCGGGAGCATCCAGTAAGGTGCGTTCAATTTCCGCTTGGAGATTCCGCTCGACGGTCGGCCCAAGCAGCACTAGACCCGGTGGAATCCAGCGGCTGGTATGGAGAATCCGGAACTCAGTTTCAGGAAAATCGCGGCGATGTTGTTCAAAATCTCCCATCGACAACGCGCTGGCATCCACTGTTCCCTCACTCAGCCATTGCAGTGCCGTCCGAGGCGTGGGGGCAAACTGGATTTCCTGAAAAACTAACCCATAAAGGTCATAGATCGGGAGATAGTAACCTGCTGCTGATCCCGGTTCTCCTAAGGCGATGACTTTGTTATTTAAGTCCACCAGCGTTTCTGCCGGACTTTCAGCCCGAACGATCATTAAAGACCGGCGAGCACTATCGATTTCCTCTAGGGCGAATAGCGGGATGTAAAGATTTTGATCGATGGCGATCGAGGCTAGCCCTGGTGGTGCAAACACAATATCCCATTGCCGCCGTTCAATTTGCTCCAGGGCTTGAATTTCGTTGTAAGCCGGTTCCAGTTGGACGAGCGATCGTGTTTGTTCGGCTAAATATTGCTGAAGGGGTTCGTACCGTTCCAGGGAGATTTCTCCTTCATCGTAGCTAACGACTCCGATCGTTAACTCGTTAAAGCCTTGCGCGTCCGGTGTTGGATTACAACCAACGCCTAGCAGCCCTACTAATAGTAGTTTAGCGAACAAAATTCGATGAACAAACATAGTGATATCACAAAGATATGGCAAAGGAAGGGGGGCAAGCTGTCAACTCATTGGGTCGGATTCAAAGATTGTCTTAAGAAGAATTTTCTTCAAGTGAAAAGGGGCTAAGATTGAGTCACGTTATAGCTACAATGTACCGCCTGGAAAAATCTGAATCCCTTAACTTTTTTAATATTTTTTGACCCGGAAACTGCGTTTGACGATTGTGTTGAACTCCAGCGTACGAGTTCCGCTGGATCATCGCCAGCTCATCTACGCCAGATCATTGATACTAAGCCATTTTAGATGTGCCAGATTTAGACCAGATTTAGACCAGCACTCAGATATGCCAGCTCATTATGCCGCCCCATTGCAGCCATGAACAAACTTAAAGCGTAACGGAATTGAGCATTGCGAAGTTGTAGCGGTAAGCAATCGCTATACCCAATTGTTTACAAAATTGTCATTCAACCGCCTCGATCGCCTGATCGGCAAGTCTCAGGCGTTGTATGCAAAATCAAGGATGCAACCTGAATATCTGAAGTCGTAGCAGAAGGCAAGAAATATGAATAAATGCGAAGCCGTTTTAATTCTTAATTTCAACTCCGAAACAATTTAGTTTTAGTCTAGCCGTGTGATGATGTTAAAAAACTTTAGTCTAAGACGAAAATTTACAATTCTGCTAACAATAATTCTTGTAGCAGGTTTAACCCTCAGTGGCTTAGTTCTCTCCAGCGTTCTCAGGCAAAATGCCCGGAATGATGTGGCCGCCACCGGGTTAATTTTGATGGAAGCAATGGGATCGGTGCGCGAGTACACCAGTACCCAAATCAACCCGGAATTAGCCGATCGCCTCGAAGAAGTATTCCTGCCGCAAACCATTCCAGCTTACTCAGCCCGCGAGGTGTTTGACCTCCTGCGCGGTCATCCGGAATACCGCGATTTCTTCTACAAAGAAGCAACTCTCAATCCCACCAACCTGCGGGACAAAGCCGATGGATTTGAAACTCAAATTGTCGAGCGATTTCGGGACAATACTAGCCTCCGAGAAGTCAGCGGTTTTCGTTCCGTTCCCAGCGGCAAGGTATTTTATATTGCTCGTCCGTTGATCGTGCCCAGCGAAACCTGTTTAACGTGTCACAGTACACCCGATCGAGCACCCAGAAGCCAGATTGAACGGTATGGGGCAGCGAATGGATTTGGTTGGCAACTGAATGAGATTGTGGGAGCCAGAATGGTCTCTGTGCCGGCCAGTCGTGTGATTAATAAAGCCAATCAGTCGATCTTGCTAATTCTGGGCATCGTTTCGGGCATTTTTGTGGCAGTGATTCTGCTGGTGAATGCAATTCTCAATCGTCAGGTGATTCGTCCCTTGAAGCGCATGACTCGCGTTGCCGAAGAAGTCAGCACTGGACATACCGACTTAGAGTTTGAGCAGCTTTCTAACGATGAAATCGGGAATTTGGCCCGCGCCTTTAAGCGAATGCAGTTGAGTCTGGAAATTGCCCTGAAGCGACTGAACCGCAACACGCACGGCGGTTGAGGAATGGAATCAAGGATGATTGGGGATGGACTGCTTGGGGGTGCATCCCAATTTGCATTTTCCTGGACTCACGAGAGCAATTTCCGTCTGAACTCTAATCCAGCCTGGGGATCAGGAATTTCCTGCGCCAGAATTTCTACAAATTGCTGTAAGCTAACCAGGGTATGTTCAGCAATGGCTTCCTCAACCACTAAACCTGCGATCGGGCCAATGTAGTAGGCCAGTTCCTCTCTACATCGCTTCACAAAAACCGGATGCAGAGCTGGATGCAGGTTAGGTGGTACTGGGGCTGGGGCTGGATGGGAGGATAGATTGTGTCCCGGAATATTCTGGAGGGGCTGGGGCGGCTGGGGTGGATAGGAGGGTGGAGTCACCAGGGTCTCAGCATGAGCTGGTGCAGCACGGTGAGGTGGAAACTGCGTTTCTATCCCATCTTGGGAAAAGTCCACTTCGTAGGGCGATGCCAGTAGCGTTTTGTCGTCGGCATTGGGGCGAGGCTGATTTAAGCCTTGAGCAGCGGAGCGGGCTGTAATTGCTGCCAATACCTCCTTAGCCGACTGAAACCGTCGCCCTGGAACAAACTCCAGCATCTTATCCAGCAACTGTTCCAGTCGATCGCTGACTCGCGTATAGGGGTGCCAATTCCAGGAATCCCCATTGGCATCGAGCAAGGCTTCGGGGGATTGCCCAGTAAGCAAACATAGGGCTGTTACGGCCAGGGAATAGAGATCAGTGGAGGGATAAACCTGTTTGCCTGCGATCTGCTCTGGGGGTGCGAAGCCAAGGGTGCCGAACACCAGGGAATTACTTTTAAGGGGGACTCCCGTTGTCACCTGTTTCACGGCCCCAAAATCGATCAGATAAATACGCCCATTTTGATCCCGCATCATATTACTGGGCTTAATATCCCGGTGAATGGCTCCGCGATCGTGAATAAACTGCAACACAGGTAACACCTGCTGCATGATCTCCAACACGTCCGCTTCGGAAAACCTGCCATTTTGCCGTAATTCTTTATCTAAATCTCGCCCCTGCACATACTCTTGCACCAGATAAATATATTCCTCTGGTTCTCCTTGATGGGGATCAGAAGCACGCGAACCTGTAAAGCCAGGAGCCGTTAAGCCGAAGTAAGCAAACAGGGTCGGAATTTGATGATGATTGTCCCCTAAAACTTCTAAAATTTCTGCTTCTCGACGGAATGCCCGTTTTACCCCTTCCACCTGATTGGGAGCAAGATGATTACGCAATTGCAATTGCTTGATCACACAATGACGCTGCTTGGCCGATCGCAAATCTAATCCTAGAAAAGTTGTGCCAAAAGCTCCACCCCCCAGGCGTTCGAGTGGCAAATACCGTCCATCCAAAACGAGCGGCATGGTGCAAGCAGCACAATAACGTTGCTGTACTGTCCTGAAGAAGGTGCCGTCATCTAAATCAGGGATGGCATTAACCGGATCTGGGCAATTTGGACGAGTGCAATAAATGTCCATCTATAAAACTTATTAAATCTGAACAATCAATCGCTTGGGGTGAAGGTAAATTGTGAGTTGTGCAAAGGTAAATTGAACCGACAAAATACTTCAGCGCGGGGCACTAGCTACTAAATGCTGCAATCCCAACCAGCAGGATAGGGGAATACTCAATTTGGTGATTCACCATCATTGCATCCGGCTAACCCTGCACCTAGCTGATAATGCATCTTGTCAACCATTGACTCGCCTCAGATCAGTAAGCTCTGATTGAAGTATTAGCAGCTATAATACCCTTTACTCAATTTATACGGTCTGTTAGAGCCAAATTCCTTAAACAAACGCTGAAATGAAACAATCGATCGCCCAGCCCGATTGCGGATGAGTCTTTCTCCATTGCAACTCCAATTGTAGTGTAGGCTGAAAAAGGAAATCGTTTGCTGTGTACTAAGGGTTATGGATGATCGTTTACTTCCTGTTGTCTATCTCAGTATCTTGGTGACGCTGCTGGCCATTGCAAGCTGGTTTTTGTTTCGGCAAATTTTGAGGACTCGTCGCACTGAAAGCACTCTGTCACGGTTGCAGAGCAAGCTGAGTAAGGAAAAAGGCACGGCTCAGGAATATTACGAACTCGGCAGCATTCTGCTAGACAAGCGGCTCTATGCTCAGGCCATTGCTCAATTTCAAAAAGCTTTGAAGTCCAAAGATCTAAAAGACGACGAAAACGCGGCACTGATTTACAACGCTTTGGGGTATACCTACACGGCCCAAGAACAGTTTGATCTGGCAATTAAGCAATACAAAGAAGCATTAGATCGCAAGCCAGCTTACCCCACTGCCCTCAACAACCTGGGGTTTGCCTACGAGAAAAAGCAGCTCACGGCGCAAGCGTTGGAAGCCTATGAAGAAACTTTAAAAATTGAACCCAAAAACGCCACAGCCAAGCGGCGAGCAGAGTCCTTGCGACGGCGATTGGTTCCTTCTTCCTAGACTTCATCCCACGCCAACAGCAGCAATGCATTGACGATCGCAGCGGCTACCGGAGAGCCTCCCTTCCGTCCTTCCACCCGAATTTGAGGCACTGGAAGCTGGGCCAGGGCAGCTTTAGATTCCAGCACCGAGATAAAGCCCACGGGAGCTGCGATCGCCACAGGTGGATAGGCTGCCTGCGATCGCCAATCCTCACATAACGCTAATAGGGCCGTGGGAGCATTACCAATCACGTAGATTGCCTGGGGATAACGCTGCCAGCAGGAGAGCATTCCCGTTTCGGTACGGGTTTTACCTGGCAGAGCGACCTCGGCTTGCTCCACTGCACAAATGATGGGATTGCCAAAGGTTTTACTCACCAGGGTGGCAATCCCCTGTTTGACCATACTGACATCCACCACGATCGGCACCGATCGCCGCATCCCCTCGATCGCTCCTTCGATCGCCCCTGAACTGAACTGAACGAGATCTTTGAACTCAAAATCGGCAGTACTGTGAATGATTCGCCGGACGATCGCATATTCCGCGTCCGTCAGTGAGTGCGTTCCAATTTCCCGATCAATCACCGCAAAGCTTTGCTCCAGGATGGGATGGTTCAGGGCAGCCGCCTTGCAGGATTGATGGGTTTTATTTGATCCAGAGCGTGATCCGGGTGATGATCCAGCCACTTAAAACTCCAGTGTTGCCCAACCTGACTCTCGGTAGTAGCGAGTCATGTCATCAAACTTGCGCAGTTCAGCCCGATGTACCCACATTTCCTGGGGTGCGTGGGTTTCTAGCCAGTGGTCATTCAGGGCAATCAGGTCTTGCGCCAGGCGATCGTGGTTTGCTGCCCCTGCGGGTTCACCGAAATATCCCAGGGTAATGTGAGCCGTAAAGTTATATTGCTGCTCCACCCCCAGCGCAATCAACTCTGGAGATTGATAGAGCATTCGCCGCATCAGCAGCACCCGGTTATAGGACTCTTCATCTCTGGGAACCAGGCAGACTCCTAAGGCGCGAGTTCGTAGAAATAACCCAATCACCTGCCAGTAGATCGGCTGATCTGCCTGAACCATTGCCTCACTCTTTTGAAACACCTGAGCTACACAGGTCTGAAGCCGTTGCTCAAACTCTGGCGTATCTTCACAGGCATGGTGATAGGCACTGGCCCAAACCAGATCGGCCAGGGTGAAGTGGAAGCTATCCACAGGCAAAGGAACCAACAAGCCTGGCTCTAATCGCTCTAAGATTTCGCTTTGATAGGTTTGCAGATGTTCATAGAACTCCGCATTTTTGCCATCATCGACGCAGGGCGGACTGATGACGGTATAGCCCGGAAACGGCGCAGGTTCAATCCCTCCGCTGGCAAGGGGCTGAAACTTTGGCGAGGGCTGGATGAACTGCACCTGAGATTGAAACGTCTCAGGCAAGGTCATACGGGCCACTCGATTTACATAAACCTGGTAAGTGTCGTCCAATCTGGCTTACCTCGAACTTCAACGCTGAAAAAGTGTATTGGGAAGATTTCCTTAATGTACCGGGAATCTGGACAAAACGGGGAGGTGGGAGGAAGAAAAGACAAAAGTGAAGCTGGTGGAAGGCAGCGTGGGAAAGGGAGCAACCTATTAATGTTTAGATATGTAACGCCTCCTGAAGGATGGAATATCTCACTTTAGGACTAAATGCGTTTGTGTTTTGTAGAAAATCATTCATTTGGGAGTGAGGAGTGAGGAGTGGGGAGTGGGGAGTGGGTGGGTGGGTAAGTTGGGGGTTATCCTTCTGCCTGTTGTCTTTTGGTTTGGGATGCCCATTGCTGGATTCGATCGACGGTAATCAGGCATTGCTCAGAGGGATAGGGGGTGGTGATGTCCCTGGTGGGTTGGAGCAGGGTGTTGGGCGATCGGGGGTTGAACCGTCCCAGGGCGGCGTAGCTGAGGAGTCCCAAATATTCTCGAACGGCAAGGAACGATCGTTGGCTTTGTCCCACAGCATCTGGTAGAGGTTCGATGTGGGGGATGACAGAAAACCCAAGGCTTTTGAAGGTGAGCCAAGATCGCAACATATGGGGTGGATCGGTGATCAAAATAATTTGATTGATGCCTTGAGGCCCCAAAATCCCGGCGGCGGAGTAGGCTTCTGATTTAGTCGTGCGAGCGCAGGCTGTGCCTGAAAGTGCCTGGGTGGGTAAATCCTGTTGTTCGAGCTTTGCAAAGACCTGAATGCTCTGGTGGCGACCCGTCACAAAAAGTTGGCGGACTCGACCGCTGTTGAACATGGAAATTGCCGTATTGTAGCGATCGCCCTCGATGTTGCGGCCACGGGAAAGGACAACAACAGTATCCGCAGCCTGCCCGGTGTCCTGAGGCACCAACTGCACCAGTAACCAGGTCGCAGGGATCGAAAATAGGGGTGAAATGGTGAACCAGTAGCCTGCCAGTAGAATGATCCCCCCTTCACCACACGCTGTCTGAGGGGGGAAGAACTGACCAGGAGCAGGAGGATTCCCATGACCACCAGCAGGGTGAGGGTGATGAGTCCAGGATTGGTCAAGCCGTTGTAAATTCCCCAGGAGAAGCGCGTCCAGCGAACTCCTACCACAGAGCGCAGCAGGTCTAGCATGGGTAGTCCGTATGGGTACGTCAAAATAGAGGTGGCGGGTCAGGCTAGCTCAACCCAATCTCAGTAGATCGAAAATGGATTGCATTCACGGCAACGCCTGCTGTTGATCCCCCTAAATCCCCCTTAAAAAGGGGGACTTCAAACCTTTTTCGGCTCGGTTCCCCCTTTTTAAAGGGGGCTAGGGGGGATCTAAACTGGGTTTGCGATCTACTGAATCTATAGAATTTTTAACATTGAAATCAGGAATCGTCTGGCTAGAAAGCCGATTCAACATCAGTTCTTTAAATTCAGGTCTTTGGAGTTCAGGTCTTTAAGGTTCAGTTTTTAAAATTTCTGATCCGGCGCACATAGCCTGAGTCGATCGCATCTTGCAACAGATCCAGCAGGCGTTGATCCGATTCTGATAGGTTCTGGGTTGTCCAGCGTTGAATTTGGGTTTCCATGCCCGGCAGGATTTCTCTTTGTTCCAGAACCGATCGGACATCGGACTCTAGCAAACGGAACTCTGGACGACAAGCGCGATCGTTGAAGGTTGATACCATGCTAGGGAAAGGTTGGTTTGAAACAAAATATTGCTACAAATAGAAATCCACCACTGGGCAAGGGTATTCCCGAAAGTAGGTGAATTTCTGCTGTAGAACTGCTTTAATCCAAACGGGATAGATTACCACAAGGAGAGAACGATGGGATTGGGTGTGTTAATCGATGGCAAGTGGGTTCCAGAACGGGAACAGGAGGATAACCAGGGAAAGTTTGTCCGTCCTTCTACGACGTTCCGCAATTGGATCACGGCGGATGGTTCCAGCGGTTTTCCGGCAGAAGCCGATCGCTATCATCTCTATGTGTCTCTGGCGTGTCCCTGGGCACATCGCACCTTAATCATGCGCCAATTGAAGGGATTGACGGATGCGATTTCCGTCTCAGTGGTGGATCCGGTGATTGACCAAAATAGCTGGGAATTTTCCAATGCGCCAGGGAGCATTCCCGATTTCGTCAACCACACAGAGTACCTCTGGCAGGTTTATCTCAAGGCAGACCCAGAGTACAGCGGTCGGGTAACGGTTCCGGTGCTGTGGGATAAGCAGACGGGCACGATCGTTAACAATGAGTCCCGCGAAATTATTCGGATGTTGGATACGGAATTCACGGGGGTTGCCAATGAAGTTGATCTGTATCCAGCGGAGTTGCAGGAGGCAATCGAGCAAACGATTGATGCGATTTATCAACCCGTGAATAATGGCGTGTACCGGGCGGGTTTTGCTACGACTCAATCTGCCTATGAGGAGGGAGTAACTGACCTGTTTGCAGCCCTTGACCATTGGGAAACTGTCCTGGGACAGCAGCGGTATTTATGCGGCGATCGGCTGACGGAAGCGGATATTTGTATGTTCACAACGCTGTTGCGGTTTGATTCGGTTTATTATGTACATTTCAAGTGCAATCTACGACGAATCGTTGACTACCCCAATCTGTGGGGCTATCTTCGGGATATCTACCAGCATCCGGGTGTGAAGGAAACTTGCAGTTTAGAGCATATTAAATTGCACTATTACAAAAGCCATCCAAAGGTAAATCCAACCCGGATTGTGCCGAAGGGGCCAATCCTAGATCTGGACGAACCGCACGGACGCGATCGATTGTTTGCCTAATTTGCTTCTTGCGCTTCCCTGTTTTCCAGTGTGTGCATCTACCACTTTGGGAACAATAAAGAGGGAGTTAGAAGTTATTTCATGCGCCTGATTATTTTTATTTTGGGCTTAGTCCTGGGACTGGGAACTTGCCTGCGGTTTGATCACTTAGACCAAAAAATCTACTGGTATGATGAAGCCTTTACTTCATTGCGGGCAGCGGGTTACACCGAGGTGGAAGTGGTGCAGCATTTTGCTGACTCTTCAGTGGTGACCGCAGCCGAACTTCAGCAGTTTCAACAGCCCAATCTACAGCGGAGGTTAGGCGATACCTTACACAGTCTGGCGATCGAAGATACCCATCATCCTCCCCTGTACTATTCTCTGGCCCATCTCTGGATGCGAACGATCGGCAGTTCGGTGACGGCGATGCGGAGTTTATCTGCCCTGTTAAGCCTGCTTCTGTTTCCAGGGCTGTACTGGCTCTGTAGGGAATTATTCGGCACAAAGGATGCCCTTTGGGGGCACACGTCCGGCTGGATGGCGATGGCTTTGGTGGCAGTCTCTCCCTTCCACATCCTCTATGCTCAGGAAGCCCGACAGTATAGCCTCTGGGCAGCGATGACGGCGATCGCCACGGCGGCTTTGCTACGGGCAATCCGGCGGAATACGGTGGTCAGTTGGGGGATCTATGCCCTGACGTTGACCCTCAGCTTCTACACCTTTTTGTTTGCTGCATTAACGGCGATCGCCCACGGCATTTACGTGCTGGTGATCACACGATGCCGATTCAACTCAACCTTGAGGCGATACTTGCTGGCTTCGCTGGTGGGGACAGTCATCTTCTTGCCCTGGGCCTGGATTGTGGCGACGAATCTAGAACAGGCTCAGGCGGTAACGGAATGGACAACGCACCAACGGCCGTTGCTGGGGTTGGTTAGCAGTTGGGCCAATATCTTAGGAGAACTGTTCTACAACCGGGGAGAAACGATCGTCGATCGCGCCCTTCAGGCAGGCATGATTGCTCTGATTGGTGTTGCCTTCTATTGCCTCTGGCGACGGACTCAACAGTCGGTCTGGTCCCTGGTGGTTTTGCTGACGGCAGTTCCAGCCCTGACGCTGATGGTGCCTGATGTATTGCTGGGGGGCCATCGATCGGCTTTTCCCCGCTACCTCACGCCAACGTTGCTGGGAATTCAACTTGCTGTTGCCTATTTGCTAACGCTGAAGGCAGTGAATCCAGGATCGCAAGCTAAAGCCAGTCAGGTGTTCCTGTGGCGATCGATTCTGGCGGTGGTGATGGTGGGCGGGCTGATCTCCTGTATGGTCACGGTTCAGGCTCCCAGTTCTTCTATTAAATGGTTGAATGATATTAATTTTGAAGTCGCACCGATCGTCAATCAGGAGGCAAATTCCCTGCTGATTAGCGATACGGCCACAGCTGATTTACTGTCCCTTAGCTATTCCCTCGATCGAGATGTAAACTTGTTCCTGCGACCACGCTGCTATACCTGTCGTCTGGATGCTCCAACGGGAATTGACATGAATGTGCTAGAGATTCCAGAGGGATTCTCATCTGTGTTTTTGTTTCATCCCCGAAGTACCAGTGAGTGGCGGCGATCGCTGCAAACAGTCTCCGGCTTCGAGTTTGAGCTGGTTCCCACCGGGGAAGATCAAGCCCTCTGGCGCGTGCGGCGATCGGATGATGCAGTGGACTCTTGACCTATGAAGGCGAAGGGAGCATGTCACTTTTGTCGCCCTCACCCTAAATCCCTCTCCCAAAGGGCGAGGGACTTCAATCCGGCTCCCCTTCTCCCTGTGGGAGAAGGGGTTGGGGGATGAGGGTCAGACTTGCAAACGTGACATACTCCCAAGGCGAATCCCTCCACAAAACCTCGAAGGAGGTAGGGCGGGTGTCCCTAGAACTTGAAGGTTGTCCGTACGGTGGCAATAAAATCATTACCGTTGGCATTGTCCTGGTTAGGAGCCGTTAGCCAAATCACTCCAGGCGTGATGGAAATATTGCTGTTAATTTGGTGGCGGTAAAAGGCTTCGATGTGGAAGGGAATGTCTGTCTCGAACTCATCTGGACTGCCGCCTTCAAACCGGGTTAAGTAAGGCTCTGCCCCAACCACCAATCCCAACAGGTTGCCTTCCTGCCCTAAATCTGGGAAGGCAAACGTCAGGGCATAGTTGAGAATCTGTCCATCGCCTTGTTCGATCAAACGAGCATAGGTTGCACCAAACCAGCCGCTAATGGCAAACCCTGGACTGGGTTGAAAGGTTGCCTGCACGCCGTAGGAGTTGGTAATGACTGGATCAACGTCAAATAAACGCTGGGCAGAGAGGCGAGTTTGACCCGCTAAGGTATTGGCAACGGCTGTCCCGGTGACTGCAAACGAGTTGTAGTTGAAGCCATAGCGTCCACCTGGGAAATAAGCGTTGATATAGGTGGCTGCAATGCTGAATTCTTGAGCCGGAGTCCAGGTGATTTGTCCGATCGCCGAATAGCCGCCATTGAACAGCCCTCTGCCATCTCTGGGATCGCTCAGGGTCAATCCGTCTGCCAAATAACCGGCTGACAGCCTGAGTTGCTCACTCAGAAAGTAATTCAAGCCCAGACCACCGCCTGACCCCAAGCTGTAGATGGCATTACGTTCACCAAACACCGAGATTGCCCCTGTGCCGCCATCATTGTCATCCAAGTAGGGGTTAAGGGTGGGTGCAACGGCATAGAGAGGCAAAAAGCCACCGGGCGCAACGGTAACGAGCAACTGTTCTCCAATGGGAAAAGTGTAGGCGAGGGTGATGAGCAAGATGTTGTTGTTCGTATTTGCCCCGAACTGGGATGACAAGGTTCCTTCGGCACTGGGAATCTCAATTCCCCCCGCTCTAGTTCCAGGAAGATTGAACCCGACTCCTAACGCGGGAACATTCCCTGCCCAAAAGCTGGTCAGTAGCAAATCTCGTCCGGTGAAGCTGGTTAGAAAGTCGAGACTGACGCGATATTGCCCGACCGTCACGTTCTCACTACCGCTCTCGCCAAAGACATCTGCCACCGCAAAAATAGCGGTTCCTCCCAATCGGGTGGTGGTGGAGAATTGGTTCTCCTCTAATTCCGCTACACGAAATTCCAGCCCATCGACTCTGGCTCGTATGGTGGCTAACTCCGCTGCAAATTCTGCTTGCAGACGCTGTAGGGTTGCCAAATCTTCCTGGGTTGCCAGGTCGGCGGTGCTGGCTGCGAGCAATTCACTGATGCGATCGAGACAGGCATTCAGACCTGCGGCAAATTCATAACGAGTCAAGGCACTTTGTCCACGATAGGTGCTATCGGGATAACCCACAATGCAACCGTATCGCTCCACCAGCGATTGCAATGCCTGATAGGCCCAATCAGTGGGTTGTACATCCGAGAGTTGGGTGACTGAAGTGACTTGTCCCATTGCATCCAGTTCTGTCCCAATTTCCTGAGTGTCTGACAGATTCAGGTCAAGGCGATCGACAACAGATGGATTTTCTTCAAGGGGCTGGAACGATTCATCCGTCTGTTGATCTGTAACTGAATGGTCGATCGATGGTACGTCAGCGACTGTATCTGACGTGCTTAATTCAGCAACGGATAGAGGTGGGGAGATCAACACTTCGGTTTCGATAATTGTTATATTACCGTCATCTAAATGAGTTTGCGTTGTGGAGTCGATCGCGTTACTCTCAAGTTCAGTTAGCTGTACAAAGTTGCTCAGGAAATCATGTCCAAATCCCTCTAGGAGTTGATCAGAATCAAGTTCGTGGTTCTGAAATTCAGGTAACTCACTGCTGCTTCCCTCTGCGGCACTGGCTGGAGCTTCTACCAGTATTGATAGGGCAAAGACGATCGGCATCAACATGGGCAGTGTCAGTAGCCATTTACTCCATTCGCTACTCCAACCGTTACTCCGTCCATTACTCCAAACGGTATGATTTAACATTTCCCTCACCCACTTTAAGGTTTGTAATTGTCACTTGAATGTGTTTTTCCAAGAAAGAAAATTGGGTGTATCCCACTTTTGCATTTGCATGATGGATAGTTCACTGGCAGGCAAGATGCCTGCGCTACGGAAATCGATCAATTCGCATAAATAGGATGCTCCCAATAAAATTCAATAAAAACTGATATAGCTATCCTCCGTAGGATTTGAACGGGGTGCAGGGGTAAAACCCTGGCGTGGGGGCGTTGTCCCTACCCCCTTGCTCACAAACAATTTGTGAACGCTATAGAAATTTCTAACTTCTATCTCTATCTAAGCTTCGATCGGGCGTTCAGATAATCGTTTTTCCTTTGCTTGTTCTTGTAGTTCCATCAGGTTTTCCAGCTCTTTGTTTAAGAAGTAGTTTAGAAAGGTGCGAATCAGGGCAATGACTCCCAGTTGAATCAAAGCTTGTTGGGAAGGGGCGATCGTGGTGGCTAAAATATCTGCTCCTAATTGGAATTCCAGAGCTAATGCCAACCAGATACCAAAACTAATTCGTAGTTGAATAAATGGAAAGTCAACATGACGGCGGCTGATCTTAATCGCAAATTGAATCGCTTTAAATACCCCAAGCAAAACACAACCCACCGAGAGCGATTCCAGCAGAAATTCGCCCAGGGTTGCTATCCCAATTAGTACATCTTCAAGAGATTCAAACCATTCCATTGTCTTCTCCAAACTAAGCTGCTGAAATTAAGAGCCTGCAATTAAAGAGCCTGCACTTTCTCTCTTTCTCTCCTGGCACGTTTACCAAACTCAGCCGCAACGGGCATCACAATCATCATCCCAACCAGCCCTGCCGCTGCTAAAAAAACCAGCACATCCGGTCGATCGCTAAAGTTTCCAGTGGCAACGGTAAAAGCAGCCGCCATATTACGTTGACCTGTGCCTAGAGCCAAAACTTTTCTAGCATCACTCCCGGAACCACCCAGAAAGTAGCCAACGGCTGTAGCAATTACAACCAACAGCGCGATCGCAAAAATTGCGCCACTGCCAAACAGCCCTAAAACATTACCTAAGTTCAATCCAAGCATCAGCACCAGCAGTAATGCCAAACTCACATTCGAAATTTGGGTGAAGGGATGAAGAATGGCTACTGCGGTGTCCTGATACCGCGCATTGATCAACAAGCCAATGACTAGTGGCACTAAAATTTCCAGAATGAGGGTAATCGCAATGCTGAATGCATTGACTTCAACGCCAGGGAGGAGTAGGGGCAGCACAAGCGGCAGATAAATCACCGTCGTGATGACCAGGAGAGTCATTAAACCAACGCTAAACGGCACATTACCTTTGGCAATTTGAGCCAATTTGGGCAAGAAGGGGGCACCTGCTGCCGCTGCCAGCAAAATTAATCCAATTTGATGCTCAAGCGAAAGCGGAATGACTCGTGACAGTATCACGGCTGCGATCGGCACTACCCCAAAATTGACCAATAATGCCAGAATCACGAGTCGTTGATTGCGAAGGGAATTAAGAATTTGTGGAACGGTCAAAGTCAAACCCATGCTGAACATACTGGTGACGACAAACGTCAGCGTAAATAGATTTGAAAGAGTCTGTAGAATCTCAGCCATTCGTGATCTCCCTGTAGTTCATAATTACGCCTAATCAAGTCTCTAGATTTAATGTCTTTCAACGTTGCTTCTGCGCTCGGTTAACAAATATCCAATGATTCCTGGTATTACAAGAGTTGTGATAAAAATGGTGGTTGAAGTGCTGAGCCGACTGGAATAGGAGCGGGCTTCTTCCAGTCCAGCGACAATAAATTCTGCTGTGACATTGACCGCGAAAATTCCAGTAGTTAATGCGCTTACCCTAAAGAGAAACATTCTCAGGGGAGGAACATGGGGATTATGTAATTTTCGACCCAATAGCATTCCAGCAATGAAACCTGCCACACCCTGCAATCCTAGCATCAGCAAGCGAACTTGAAATTCAGGAGGAGCATCCGCCTGGGATTCTGACAGCACAGCACTCGTACCAATGATGACACCCGCGATCGCCCCTACTGCCGTCCACCAGAGCGACGGCTTGGTGAGTAGAGTACAGGCGACAGCTAAACAAGCCGCCACCAAACTACAGACGATCGCAGCCGGCACGGGAGGTAAGGCTCTAATCACCAGCAACGATACAGTTCCTCCCGCTACACTGCCAAACACCATCAGCAGTTTGTCAGTAGAAGTTGCGTTTTGCTCAAAGTTTTGCATGGGTGTCGCAAGTGATTGTTAATTAATGGAGGGGATAGTCTTCTTCAATTCATCAAAAGCCGAATAAACGACGAAATACTAATGCTTCAATTTCTAATCCAGTAATGATCCATTCAATCCCTAACGCCAACTGCAACACCCCCAGCACAAAACCAAAGATTCGCAGGGTGATGGGTCTGAGGAATGTCAAAATCGGTCGGGCTGCCAGCATACCCACGAGATTTAGCAGCATCACCAGCACCAACACGCCCAAAACCACCAGCGAATTAAAGCCAATTTCCTGGGAGATCAACATCAACACCAGGGCGATCGCAATGCCAAAGGGCGGCAGAATGGTGGGAAAGGTGAGGGGCGCAACAACCAGATCGAGAGAAGGGGGAGAGGACTCTTCAGGCAGCGGGAGCCGCTGGTACTGGATCATCACCATGTTGAGTGCGACCAGAAATAGGAGAATTCCCCCCGCAATCAGTAATGCAGGTAGACGAATCTGCCAAACGCGCACCATGTTTTGCCCGATCAGTGCCACTACCAAAATGACGATCGTTGCCAGAGCCGCACTACGAAAGGCTAACTGTCGGCGCAATAAAGGGTCTGCCTTTTGAGTCAATTGCACAAAAGATGGAATGACTTTGAGCGGTCCCAGGGTGACAAAGAAAACGATAAATAGATTAAATATCCCCAGTGGGGCATCGATTGGCGTACGGGCAATGCGATCGGCAATGCGTTGCTTGGGTAAAATAACGGGTTCAGAGGCAGGGGGGATAGGGGCAGTGGGGTCAGGAGCTTGAGCGATCGGGGAGGAGGTCAAACCTTCTGAAGCATAGCATTGCTGGGTATCAGTAGCGATCGAACATGCAACGGCATCGATTTGAGCAGTGGCTAGATTGGGGAAAGGTAGGTGCAGGGAACACGTTAAAAGGAAAACAGCGAGTACACTAATTCCTCGTCGCGCTAACTTGGATCGACAAAAATTGCCGCACAACACTGAATTATAAAACGATCGCCAGAAAATCGCTAGACGAGACATATTTGTGAATTGAAATAAGTCTTTTATAAACATACTCATTGCACCTGATTTGAAAAATTCTAGGCAGCCGCCTACTTTCTGGGTTGCGATCGATTGGTATAATGGAGTACAAGCGTTCGGTTAGAAACATGACTGCAACCTTTCCCTCCCAAGTGAAAACGGGTTTACCGCCCCTCAGCTATGACCTGATCCATTGGCGGCAGGCAACCTGGCAAGAGTACGTTGCTTTGCGTGATGACCCTACACAAGAGCGGGTAAAATTGGCGTTTAATCAAGGACGGCTGTGGGTAGCGATGGGCGGAGAAGGAATTAATCATGCGGGTGTAAGCGATTTACTAACAATGATGTTTGGTTTCTGGGCGGCTCAACATCCAGAACAACTCTTCACCTCTCTGGGGCGATGCCTGTTGGAGAAGCCCGAAACCCAGGCGTGCGCTCCTGACCTGGTGCTATACCTTGGTGCAGATTATCCCCAGTGGCAACCCGGAGAGCCGCGCCGAATTGACTTGACCCAATCCCGTGTGCCTGATCTGGTGGGAGAAATTTCAGACACTACACTGACAAATGATTTGGATGAACAAAAGCATCTCTATGCCTCGCTGGGCATTCCTGAATATTGGGTGGTAGATGTGCGCGGGCAGCGGGTATTTGCATTTCTGTTACAGGAGAATGGAGAATATAAAATTTGTGAGGAATCACGATCGCTGGCAGGATTGCCGATCGCATTGATGGAAGAAACGCTACAACGATTAGGTGAGGGCACAAATACGAGTGCGGCTGCCTGGTTTGCTCAACAGATTGCCCAGTAAATTACCCAGCAAATTTCTTAGGAATGCGAATTTAATCATCTGAAATTCTTGTGGGGTGGGCATCTTGCCCGCCCAGTCAATGAGGCAGAATTACTGCACAGGTTATTTAATCCATGATCCTTGGCAAGAAAATTGGCGTAGTCATGGAAACACCTGCTTGAAATCCCGTTTCATACTGACGATATGCCCACCGTTTAGCTTCGGAACTTCTTCTAATGCTTCTCGCAGGGGACTGAGGTGAAAATCCCGATCGTAGGCATATTCGCGTTCTGCGTCATCGTGGTGCAGCAACAGTGCCAGCCGTGCCCCCGTTCCTGCTGCTGTGTATTGCAGCATTGCCAGATCCCCATCGGAATTACCAAAGGCCAGAAGCGGACGGCGACCAATGTGCAACTCGATATTCACTACTTTTTCAGCTCGATCGTCAAAACTGTTCAGTTCAGGTTGTTTTACCAAAACAGGCTTGCCATCTTGCCATTCCAGTTTTGTTTTGCCGCTACTGCCAATCACCTGTTCTGGCGGAATACCATAGATCGATTCAGCCACGGTTCGTACCACTCCATTGCCACCCCCCGTGACAATAAACGTCTTAAAGCCATTCGATCGCAAATACTCCAGCAGTTCTCGTTGTGATTGGTAAACGCATTCTCGAAATAAACGTTGAAAGCGAGGGTGCATTGCTGAATCAAACCAGGATTGGGCGATCGCCCGAAATTCCTCGATTGCCATACCCGTATGGGTGGCAAAGACCAGCGTTACCAGCTCTTGTTTGCCAAAGGTGGCAAGGGTGGTTTTGTCATTTTCCAGGACGGCTTTGAAGGGCTGTTGTGCTGCCAGCTCTGGTTGTGCGGCGGCGATCGTTTTAACGCGATCGAGTAGGAAAAATCCCTGAACAAAGTTCGGCTGTTCACACCAGAGCGTACCATCGTTATCAAAGGTGGCAATTCGTTCAGAGGGGGGTACGTAATCGGGACTTCCTTCGGTCGTGACTCGCTGCACAAAATCCAGAATGGCATCCCTGGTTGCTCCCTCGTTCCAGGAAGGGAGGGGAGCGATCGCCGCTGCAACAGAATTTGAACTCATCATGACTCTTACTTCGGAAAGTGACCTGAATTAATCTGCTTTGTGAGATTGGTTAGCCTTTCTGGCGAAAGCTATCATTTCTCAACGGGTACGGCATCCGGTAGGGTGTAGCTGCCATTCAGCACTGACTCACCAGGACGATAGACGCGCATCAGGAAATTCCAGCCCTCGGTCACATCCAGACGATTTGGAACGTCACCGCAGGCTTCTTTAGAACCGAAGTGGACTGTAAAAGTACCGCCATTGTTGAACGTCGCGTTGAACTGATTCAGCAGGTTGTTAGTGCTCTTCATATAGCCATCAGCACCATAGACCGTAATCGACCAGAAGCCAGCATTTTCAGGCACGGTGTAAGTCGCCCTATGGCAGCGATCGGCGGGTAGCTTGCCGTTGTAGTTGATGTAAACCGCATCTTTGTTAGGAAACAGTCCCCATCCTCCAGCACAAGCGAACTGGCGTGTCTGCTCGTTGACCGTTCCCCGCGGCCCCATCCAGTCATCAGGAAATCTGTCGTACTTAGCAAATTCTGCGTTGAATTGTTCTTTGAGTGCGTCAAGCGACTTTGTATCCCACTTTGGCTCTGGGAAGGGATCTGCGCTCGCCGCCGTGATCACAAACTGGTCTTGCAGGCTGTTCACCAGGGCAATGTCCGATGGATCATCGGGGTGGTGCAAATGAATGCGGACAATGAGACAGAGATACTTTGTATCCTGGGGCAGTTGATGGGTGCCCGACTCATAAATCACGCCAGGTGCATAGTGGTCGTTGTCCACCATCAGCACAGAGAAATATCGACCTTTCGGCATTTGGGGCACCGTGAGGGTTGCCCCTTTGGATGTGTCAACCAATGCCGTAGAGTACAGCGTGTCTTTGTTCATCCGCACTACGTTTTGCTGGTCGAGAGGTGTCAGGTTGCGGAAGTGGAGCCAGCGGTTTACACCACCCGCTGCTGCGAGACCACTTGCAAAAGCCCGATCGGTTTCAGCACGGCAGTAGTTCTCTGGCGTGACGATCGTGCCGGATACTTTTTGATCTGGTGTATTCATCATTTTTCCTCCTTTACCCGCTGCATGGGCGGTAGTTTCCATGGGCCGTTGAGTGCTTCTTCTTTGGGCCAATACAGGCGCACCGTGACCCAAAATGGACCCGTCGGTGCAGGCAACCAATTTGATTCCTTATCCGTTCCGGGAGAGTCGTTTTGGATGTAAAGCGTGATTCCCTGATCGTCATCTCGTTTCAGTTGGGGCAGCATCGGGGAATTGATCAGATAGCGATCGATCGGGTTGGCAACCAGCAAACTCGCGGGCAGTTCATAGATCGTGATCGACCAGAAGGCATGGGCAGGGGGAAGCTGATCCGGCTCAAACCGCACTCTGTAGCGATGGGCACCGTTGAGTCTCTGTCCCTCAGAGTCCAGGTAATATGAGGGGTAGAGTGCTTCCTCTTTTGAGTTGCCGTAAATTCCCAGGGCAGCGGATGTCATGCGGAAGAGGTAATTGTTCTGCAAAAATTCGCGGGTGCCAAAGCCATCGGCAGCCGTGAGCTTGCCTGTATCAACATTTGCCTTCTTGTTCTCGCCAAACGCCGCCCAAGCATCAGCGATGCCGTCCTCTAATGCTTGCTGGAGTTCGGGTGAGAGCGAATTAACATCAAACGGTTCATCCACACCAATACCGATCGTTGCAAAACGCGCCATCAACTCCTGCTCAGAGGGATGGGTGGGGCAGAACTGGAGAACAAAATTCAGGATGTTGAAAAAATCAAGCGAGGTGCGCTGCTGATCGGCAGGGAGTGGCTTCAGGAAATCGATCGCGGATGCGGCTCCGGGACCAGGCGCACCCAGAAACTCAGAAAGCCTCTGAACCTGATAGCCCGTCTGGATCTGCTTAACGTTTTCAATATCCTCTGGATTGAAAAGCTGCGTCCGGTAGAGGACAAAAACAAATTCTGTTTCAGAGCGAATGACTGACTGAATACCTTCCGGTTTCTCGCCCTGCCAGCCCGGACCCGCCAGCAGAAAGCGACCGCCATTATTGCCCGTTGCACGACTGCCGACATAGGCAAAATTGTATGTGTACATGTCAATGAATTGCAGCGAGTAGTAACGCCCTGCCTCGATCGCAGGCACAGTCAGCACGATCGGCTCTGCGCGTAGATCGGCACCCACATAGGAATAGGGCGTATCCGAATTAGGAGTCTGGATCGCCTTATCGTTCGGTGTGTATACCCGCGCATTGTTGAAGATGGTGTTCCAGGGTGCCTTGAACTCCAAACCGTCGCGATCGACGAAGTATGAATATTGAATGCGGTAATTATCGACCAGTGGGAAACCGTAGATATAGGCTTCTTTAGCGATCGATCGGGCTTCGGCAAGTGTTACAGGCTGTTGTACTTGCATTTCTTCACCTTTATGCTGCAAATGGTCAAGTGATCGGTGCGAGGTGCAATCCTGTGGCAGGCTGCGATCGCTCTACAATAAATTCAGTGCAGGACGCGAGGGCATATGGTACTCCTTAATGATTTAACGCAACGGCTGCAAATTGATGACCCAGAAGAACGGCGATCGATCAGCAATGTCAGTTGGGCGCAGTATGAAGCCTTGCTGGCTGATCTGGAAGATACCTCTCACTATCGGGTGAGCTATTTAGATGGAGTGTTGGAAATTGTGTCTCCCAGTCGTCGGCATGAAAGTGGAAAAACTCAGATCGGAACATTCCTCGAAATCTATTTCCTGGAAACCGATACTGAATACTTCCCCACAGGCTCCACGACCCTTCGCAAAGAGGAGCAACAGGCAGGTACAGAACCCGATGAAAGCTACTGCATTGGCACTGACAAAGAGTTTCCCGATCTGGCAATCGAAGTCGTCGTGACCAGCGGCGGCATCAATCGGTTGGAACTCTATCGACGGTTGGGAGTGCGTGAAGTATGGTTCTGGCAAAACAATCAGTTTTCGATGTATCACCTGCGTGAAGAAGCCCCTGCTCAGTTCGCTCAGACCTTTGGTTATGAAGCAATCAGCCACAGTGAAATCCTCCCTGATTTAGATATGAATTTGCTGGCTGCCGGTGTGCGTAATCCCAATCCGCTAGCGGCAGCCAAGGAATTTCGGCAAGGTGTACGAGAGCAGCGATCGTAGGAACTCGCTACGCTGGTTAGTGATCGATCGCGTGTTCATTCAGGAAGCAATCTCAGCGATATCGCAGTGTTATGACGAGTTCAGTTGTAGTTACTGCCGCGCTAAATAAATTCGCATCTGATCCGCGTGGTCTTCCACCGATTCTCCAGTCACATCCACCAGGGCTTTATGCACCTTCCCCGTGAACTTAAACGGGGGCTGGTAGTCGGGCATCGTCGGAGAGCCCGGATCGGAACCGACCGCAACCCCGGCTGACCATCCAAGGGCGATCGGAGTGGTGACAGGCAGGTGCTCTTCACCGACTGGCTGCCCATCCACCAGCAGCGTCACCTTGGCGGGTGTGCCCTTGCCGTTGGGAATATCTGCTGGCCCTGTCGGCTCAAATTGCACGCTAAAAATGTGATGACCACTGGGTAAAGGCTGAGTTGCTTTGACTCGGTAGTAGGTGTCTGCGACGTAGTTGTAGCCGTAGATCAACAGTCCATTTTGCACGTAGAAGGAGAAGCCGCCATCGTTGCCCCCCATGCTGAAGAGAACCCCTTCCGCCCCTGCCTCTGGAATCGTAGCCTCCACTGAAACCGAATGGGCACGGTTCACGACTCTGGGGGATGCGTTGGGCGGAACAACCTGAGCACCAGGGTAGAAGGTGTACTGTTGGCGATCGGCGGCAATCTGAGGGCGTTCTTCCAGACCTCGTGTCGTTACCCGACCGTCGATGGGCATCACATTGTATTTACCCGCCTCTACATACCACATGCCAATCATGGCAATCAGTCTTTCGCGCTCCTGCGCTGCGAGATTGTTGGTTTCAGAAAAGTCCTCGTCTACGTTGTACAACTCCCAACCCTGAGCATCTAGCTGAATCAGTTGCTCATAGGAGATCGGTGCGCCCAGAGGATGATTCGCCTCCGCAAATGATGTACCCGGCCAGGGGCACACGGCTCGCCAACCATTGTGGTAGATCGATCGGTGTCCCAGCATTTCAAAGTATTGGGTAAGGTGTTTGCTAGGGGCATGGGAGTCGTTGAACGCATGGGCTAGACTGATGCCTTGAATGGGCGATTGAGTGACCCCTTTGATCGTGGTGGGTGGCTCGATGCCCAGCGCTTCTAATACCGTAGGCACCAGATCGATCGCATGGGCGTACTGAGGGCGAAGCTCCCCTTTTGCCTCGATCCCAGCGGGCCAGGTGATAATAAGCGGATCGCTGATGCCACCCCGGTAGGTCTCTCGCTTCCAACGTCGGAAGGGCGTATTGCCGGCATGAGTCCAACCCCAGGGGTAGTGGTTAAAGTATTTGGGGCCGCCAATGTCGTCGATCGCCGCCAGGTTTTGAGCGGGGTTCTCAGGCACATTGTTGAAAAACTTGACTTCATTGATCGAGCCGGTAGGACCACCCTCGGCACTGGCCCCATTATCTGAAATCAGCATGATCAGCGTGTTTTCATACTCGCCCAGTTCCTTGAGGAATTGAATCAACTCCCCGATGTAGTGATCCGTGTGTTCTAAAAAGCCTGCAAACACCTCCATCATGCGAGCATAAAGTTTGCGCTCGTCTGCTGACAGAGCATTCCAATCCGGTACATCGGGGTCATGGCGAGACAAGACGGTATTTTGAGGAATGATGCCCAACTCCTTCTGGCGGGCAAACACCTTTTCCCGGTAGGCATCCCAGCCATCATCAAACTGACCTTTGTACTTATCTGCCCATTCTTTGGGAACGTGGTGCGGCGCGTGCATGGCACCCGTGCAGAAGTACATGAAGAACGGCTTATTCGGCGCGACCTGTTTTGCATCGGCAATCATCGCCTTTGCTTTTTCCACCAGGTCTGGGGTGAGGTGATAGCCTTCCTCTGGCGTTGTCTCTGGTTCAACCTGGGTATTGTCCCGCACCAGTTCAGGATAGTACTGATGGCTATCGCCGCCTAAAAAGCCGTAGTATCGCTCGAAGCCCCGTCCCAATGGCCAGCGATCGTAGGGACCCGCCGCGCTGGATTGTTCGGCTGGGGTCAGGTGCCATTTGCCGATCGCGTAGGTGTTGTACCCCTGCTGAAGCAGAATTTCTGAGAGAAACCCATTCTCAAAGGGAATGTAACCGTTATATCCGGGATAGCCGGTTGACCCTTCGGTAATGCAAGCTAACCCGTTCGAGTGATGATTTCGTCCCGTGAGGATGCAGGAACGGGAGGGGGAGCAAAGTGCGGTCGTGTGCATATTGTTGTAGCGCAGACCATCGGCGGCAAGGGCATCGATATTGGGGGTATTGATCGGGCTACCATAGCAGCCAAGCTGACCAAAGCCTACGTCGTCCAGCACGATAAACAGTACATTGGGCGCACCATCCTTCGATCGTTTGGGTTCGGGCCATGCGGGGGTAGATACATCCGTTGTGCGTCCGACCACGCCTGGAAAGCTAGCTCCCGCTTTGTATTCGTTCAGTGGCATTATTCTTTTCTCCTGGTGAAATGTTTATTGGCGTGCCATTGCAACTTTCAGGCGTTGCTCTGGAGTGATCATGTGGTTATGGTCATCCTCGCCCAAATCGATTTGAACCCAGTTGATCTTGCCGTTGAAGTGACTGCTCTTGGCGGTGTAGTCAGGGCTGACCTGAGTCCCCGTTTCACGACCGACATCGGTGGTTTCATCGGCTGAAAAAATAATCCCGTGGGTTTGCTCAACCCGACAGGCACCGACCTTTTCTCCGTCGTAGAAGAGAGTTGCGTTGCCACCCTTGCCAAGACCACCGCCATCGTAGGCAAACTCGACGCGCACCTGATGTTTGCCGGATGGAAGGGGGCGATCGGCTTCGATCGTGTAATGATGAATGCCCAGAACGTTGTAAACAAACTTGGCTTTGCCATCTTTGGCGTATACGCTCCAGCCCCCAAATTTACCACCCTGGGCAATAATTACGCCCTCGGTTTGTTCTTCAGCCGCAACGATTTCGGCGGTGACAGAAAACGACTTGTTCTTGACATTGACCACGCTGTTTTCAGACAGCCTGCCCATGCCGCCGAACAGCAATTGCGAGTTACCGCGAATGAGCATGGGACGACCTGCGATTTCTGGATTGACTCGTTCCGCACCCCGGTCATCCAGCGGCAGCACATTGTATTTCGCGGCTTCAATCAGGAACTGGCGCTGCAATTCTTGCAATTTCTCCGGCATTTGCTGAGAGAGGTCGTGGCACTGGGTCCAGTCTTTGCTGCCGTCGTATAGCTCCCACACATCGTCGTCAAGCGGGGCAACGGCACCAGTCAATTCCCAGGGGATTCGGTGTTTGGTGACCGCACTCCATCCCTTGTAGTAAATGCCCCGATTGCCCACCATCTCGAAGTACTGGACATCGTGACGTTCAGGCGCATCCGCATCGTTAAAGCTGTAAACCATGCTGGTGCCCTCATAGGGGCTTTGCAGCACGCCGTTCACCATCGTTGGCTCAGGAATGCCAGCCATCTCTAGCACCGTTGGCGCGACATCAATCACATGGCAAAACTGATGGCGAAGCCCTCCCTTTTCCTGAATGGCCCTGGGATAGTGAACGATCGTGCCGTTGCGAGTGCCGCCCCAGTGGGAAGCCACCTGCTTTGTCCACTGGTAGGGCGTATCCATTGCCCAGGCCCAGCCTACAGCGTAGTGGTTATAGGATTCAGTCCCACCAAACTCATCCAGCTTTGACAGCATAAACTCTGGCGTTTCCAGATCTCCCATACTGTTAAAGCAGGTTATTTCGTTGAATGCACCCTGAAGCGTCCCTTCCGCCGACGCACCGTTGTCGCCAATAATCACGTAAATCAGGGTGTCTTCCAGCAGCTCCAAATCCTCCAACGACTGGACGATTCGCCCCACCTGATAATCGGTGTGCTCCAGGAACGCGGCATAGACCTCCATCTGCCGTTCCAACACGGGTTTGAGTTGCGGGTCCATGTCATCCCAGGCGGGAATCTCGTCATGGCGGGGCGTGAGGTCAGCATCGGCTGCAATCACACCCAGTTCTTTCTGCTTGGCAAAGGTGATCTCGCGCTGTCTGTCCCAGCCGTGGGCAAATTTGCCTTTGTACTTGTCGATCCACTCCTGGGGAGCATGGTGAGGCGCGTGGGTGGCACCAGGGGCAAAGTACATGAAGAAGGGCTTGTCTGGCACCAGGGCTCGTTGCTGATTGATCCAGGCGATCGCCCGATCTGCCAAATCTTCGGTGAGGTGATAGCCCTCCTCTGGCGTTTTAGGTGGCTCGATCGGGGTGGTGCCTTCATACAGAGCCGGGTCCCACTGATTATTCTCACCGCCAATAAAGCCATAGAAGTACTCAAACCCACCGCCACCTGTGGGCCAGGCATCAAACGGCCCCATCGGCGACGTTTGCCAAACCGGAACTTCATGGCACTTGCCAAGCTGTGCAGTTGAGTAGCCATTCAGCTTTAAGGTGAGTGCCAAAGGGGCTTTGTTGTTGGGACGAACGGAACTGTAGCCCGGAGCCGCTGTCGCGCTTTCAGTGATCATTCCCATGCCAACCGAGTGATGATTGCGTCCGGTGAGCAATGCCTGCCGGGTGGGAGCACACAGAGCGGTGGTGTGGAAGCGGGTGTATTTCAGCCCTGATGCTGCCAGTTTCTCGAAGGTTGGCGTGTGGCAGGAACCCCCAAACACACTCGACGCTCCAAAGCCCACATCATCCAGCAGGACAATCAGAACATTGGGCGCACCAGCGGGTGGACGGATATCCCGAATCGGGGGATAGTGTGTGTCTGGATGTTTGGCATCGTAGGTGGTTAAGCCGATGTACGGCTGATCTGGAATCGGCAGAATTTGACGTTGAAAACCATTGCTTTGAGACATTGCATTTCCTCAGATGAATGTGTAAATAGCGTATTCAACCCGTTTAAATCACGGTTGAAATCACGCTCGTCGAACAATTAAACGAAAGCCTAAATGGCACGTACTGGTATCGATCGGCTGTGCCATCCGCGCGGCGGGACGATACCGCTGACAGTAGCTGGGCGCACACAAAAACGAACCACCTTTAATCACCTTGCGGGGAATTTTGCTCTCCGGCATTTGGGAGTCATAGCTGTTTTCCGGCTCTCCGCCACGGGGATTAGTCGTTGTGCAGCAAGGGCTTTTTTTAATCTGCCGATGTTCCTGATACCAATCCGTTGTCCATTCCCAAACGTTGCCAATCATGTCGTAGAGTCCGTAGCCGTTGGCGGGGAATACGCCGATGGGAGAGGTGCGATCGTAGCCATCGGTACACAGGTTTTCAAACGGAAACTCACCCTGCCAGGTGTTTGCCATTTGTTTCCCCTTTGGGTAAAAGTCATCCCCCCAGGCAAAGTCCGCCCCCTCCAGCCCTCCTCGCGCCGCAAACTCCCACTCTGCTTCGGTGGGAAGCTCTTTGCCAATCCACCTGGCGTAGGCTTCCACATCTTCGTAAGCCAGATGCACCACCGGATGCTGTTCCCGTCCTTTAATCGAACTGCCTTTACCTTCGGGATGTCGCCAGTTGGCACCGGGCACGTAGCTCCACCAGTTGTAATGATTGTCTTTGCTGACGGGGCGATCGGGTTTAACAAAGACAGTGGAGGACGGTTGCAGCAGTTCTGGCTTCGCACCGGGATAATGATCAGGATTGGCAGGACGTTCGGCAAAGGTGACATAACCTGTGGCTTTGACAAACTTTTGAAACTGGGCATTGGTTACCAGAAATTTATCCATCCAGAAGCCATCGACTGCAACCCGATGAGCGGGGGCTTCCTCCGGGTAGTGATGATCTGATCCCATTAAAAACTTACCACCCGAAATCCAGATCATGTCTTTAGCTGGCGGACGACCCGGCACGCTGGTAGGAATCAATTTTGTGGGCAAAATAGATTGAGTCATAGATTTTTTCGACCAGGAATTAACAATAGAGAAACAATGCTTTATGGTACTTGTAACGCCATATTCCAGGTTAAATAACCGATCGTCAGCGCACCCGACTCCAGTACATAAATTGTGATAGCAGGTGACACAGACAGGTGAGGTAGATTTAACGCAGCAATGAACAACGCCAGTGCCGCACTGTGGGTCGCAGTTGTGGCAGCCAACGTCGTGCGAGTAGACGCTTCCCTGCCTCCCAGAAAATGCCCGACCCAGAGTGAAATTAAAACTAACAACCCAATCACAAGGAGAGGAAAAATACCAATTTGCAAAATTGCGTCTAACTGTTGTGCTAAGAACCAGATCATTAGGATGAAAAATAATACGTTTGCTGTCTGAGTCATTGGTGTTTCTAAGTTGTCTGCTAAGGCTGACCAGCAGTATCGCAACGTTATGCCGAGCATCAGCGGTAAGAATTGGGCGATCGCCAGTTGTTGAACTACGGTAATTGGTGGAATCTGCGCCTCAGGCGGAAAGAATTCTTGCAAAATGGCGATCGTCAGTGGCACGGTAAGCACTGCCAACAGAGAAACCGTTGCCTGCAATGCAAGCGCATAGGGATGCGATCGGTTGAAGCAGGGTAAATGAAAGGTCAACGTACCCGGAGTAATCGCGACTAAGATCAGCCCTACTTTAACTTCCGGCGATAGCCGAAAACCCATGACCATCATGACCACCAGCATCGGTACAACAACGACGATCGCCAAGATCGAACGATTGAGCAGTCCGGGTCTTTGCCATAGCAAGAGAACTTGTTCTAACCGCAGCGTTATCCCTAAAGACAACATGAGTGAGAACAATGTTAACTTGATCAAATTAATACAGGGTAATGGAATTGAGTCGTCCATAGCTTGCACTGCTAGTTGTACAGGTTGCACAACTAGAGATAATGTTAGGAATGACTAGAGAAATCGCAGTGGAAAGTTGCTTTGAATCATCAATCAGCACCTGGATGATTCAGTTGATTTAATCCAATAGTGCCATATGCGATCGGTTAAAGTTTGAAGTTAAGCGACTGGGCTGAGAAGTTAGGCAAAAGATAAGGATTTTTGCTAATTCATCCCTTCTGCTGGAAAGCATCTTGCAGGATCGTAGTAACCCAGATCGCATCTGACTCTGATAGCGGCGGTAGAGCAGGTTGGATATAGTCAATCGCTAGATAGTACTACCGCCCTCGCTCATACACTCTCTGCACAATAGATTGTAAGTCTAAGATACTTAGAGAATTTAGTGACTTAACAGGCTTACTTTTAGGAATAGACAAGAATACCTTGAGCTGGGAGCAGCCTGCTCACCTCTACAGAGTTGGAGTGACCAATGCTGCCGATCGAGGCTTAGATATGTGAGCTAATTTCGGATGTGCCGTGCAGGTAAAGCATCTTACTTTAAACAGTAAATTAGCAAATCAAATTGTTGATCAAATCGAGAGTGACCACATTGTAATCGTTTGTCAAGATACCGATGCTCAAGTCATTGAAACGATCGCCGAACAAATCAGTTGGGGACAGCGAGTTAGAGGCATCGTCAGAGAATCAAATCTACTGGATTGGTATGAGCGTTGCCTGCGGGGAAAATTCTCAAATCATTTAGCTACTCCTCTACTCCAGAAGCTTGCTGACAGTTTCAACGTAGAATTTCCGCAAGCTGCAACCTTGGCAGATTTTTTAGAAGAGAGAGGCTATACCGTTTTACCACTTGAAAAACGTTGGTACTCGGAAACAGACAGGACTCTAATAAAAGACTCTAATAAAAGATTCAAACTAAGTGGACTCTAATTGCTCTGGGGAACCTCGAAAAATTGTTTCAGGAGCGTCTTAAATTGAGACTACTATGAGATCATAACATTAGGTTAGAACGGAGCAGGGAACAATGAGCCAAACTGGAGTTTGGGAGTGGGAAAAACGTCAGAGCAAATTGAACCAGAAAAAAGATTTACTGATGAGGCTCGATCAAATTATTCCCTGGCAGGAGTTCCGCCCGACTCTAGAGAAAATTCATAATAAACCTCGCAAGAGCAACGCGGGTCGTAAAGCAATGGATGTCGTCGTCATGTTTAAGTTGTTGGTGCTGCAACAGTTGTACAACATTAGCGACGAAGAATTAGAGTATCAGGTGAGCGACCGACTATCGTTCATGCAATTCATGGGCTTTGGCTTAGCCGATGAAGTTCCCGATGCCACAACGGTATGGCTGTTTCGCAAACAACTGAGTGAACAAGGATTGATTGAAGCAGTGTTTGAGCAGTTTGATGGCTATCTCGTTGAGCAAGGCTATGCAGCTAAAGGTGGACAAATCGTCGATGCGACGCTGATTCCCGTCCCCAAACAACACAACAGCGACAAAGAAAACGAGCAGATCAAGCAGGGCAAGACCCCCCAACAGTGGCAAGATCAACCGCATCGCCGCGCTCAAAAAGACACCGATGCGCGCTGGACGAAAAGGGGGATAAGAGTTACTTCGGCTATAAAGACCACATTGGCATCGATGCAGCGTACGGTTTGATTCGTCGTTATGCGGTTACAGATGCCTCAGTGCATGACTCTCAAGTGTTAGGAGCATTACTCGATGAAGACAACCAGAGTGATGAAATTTGGGCAGACAGTGCTTATCGCAGTGCTGCCATTGAGGAGACTTTAGAACTAATGGGCTTTGAGAGCCAAATTCATGAACGGGCTTATCGCAATCGTCCCCTCAGTGAGGCGCAAAAGCAATCCAATCGTGACAAATCCAAAACTCGTGCCAGAGTCGAGCATGTGTTTGGTCGGTGGACGATGCAGATGGGAGGCAAGCTCATCCGTTCGATTGGTCTAGTGAGAGCGAAGGCAACGCTAGGGTTGAAAAACTTGACCTACAACTTTGTACGCTACACGTTTTTACAGACTCAATGTCCTTGCTGAGGCAGAAAATTGAAGCGTAGGGGTGCATTGGAGTGTTCTGTTGGCTGCATGGAATGAAGAATTGATTGCATGACTATCAGCACAACGTTGTTCTTTGTCTCATTTGAGACCCAATCTTACCTCAAAATGAATTAATCGAGGTTCCCTCTGGATTGTCGGCACTTAAAAATTAAATCTCACTTGGGTACGTTACTCCCCCTGCTTCCAGCAAAAGGACGGGACTGCAAACCAAATCAAAGGTTTGGGAGTAAAACGTTTGCCCAACCAATTTCCTGACTGACACATTCTCCCTAGAATCCTGCGGAACAGTCTGCACCTACTGTGTATCGCTTTATAGAGAGAACCAAGACCTCACTGAGGTTATGGGAACCAGTGATCCTCAGACAGGATGCTGGCTCATATCGTTGTTAATACATTTTTTTCTATATTTGAGTGTGTTTTGAGATGTGGACTCCCCCCCAAACCCTGCCCCTGTATGAAACTCAGTATGAGAAGTTTGTTTACCAGCCTTTTTCGTGTCTTCCAGTTACGGATCCCCTGCAATTGGACTTTACTGATTTAAAAGTGTTTGAATCTGTTCAGGATCAGTATCAACGGTGGGGAATTCGCTTTGAAGGGGCGATCGCCCTCCGTCCATCTAATCCCGCTTTTCAGATTGAACCGGAGACGATCGTTCTTGTCCCAGAAGTGGGTTGCTCGAACATTGCAGTTCAGTTTGAGCAGTTACGAAAATGGGTGGGAGCGGTCGTAACGGCTACTCAACGAGTCAAATTAACCCTGTTAAACCGTGAAAATGAGCCGATCGCAGAACAGTGGGCCGGAACAGTGCAGTATGTCCAAGGACGGCAAACAACCCATGAGTTCTTTCCTCAACACTCTATGGAACTGATCCAAGACAATATTGCCAGGGTCGAGTTTAGCTCTGAGGCACCATTTATTCTTCATAGCTTTTTTTGTGCCTGATAGATAGGTTTGGCTGAATTGATTTTTTTACGTGAATTGCTGTGAGATCACCCTAACGGAGGATGGAAGAAAGCCAGGAGCTATATATCTTGAGATATACCTGATATACCTAAGCAGTTTGTTCGCCCGGTAGGAAACTATCGGGTTTTTTATCGGTTTTTTATACGATCGGTTTCGTCCCAACTCAAGACGTAACCGTACAGAGGATGGTATCCAACAGGGTGGTTAAAGCTTTAGCTGCCACGATAGGTGCTGTAAGCCCAGGGGGAAACAAGCAGAGGAACATGGTAATGCGCCTGGGTATCTGCAATCCCAAACTGCAGGGGAATGCGATCGAGAAAGGCTGGCTCATCGGTTTTGACCGCTTGCTGAATAAAGTATGCACCTACGCTAAAGACCAGTTCATACACTCCCACCTGCATTTCTGCTTCAGACAATACAGGAACATCGGTGCGGCCATCTGCATTCGTATGAATGGTTTTCAGCAACGTTTTTTCACCTGTTTGAGCTTGAACAGACCATAATTCAATGGTCATATTTGCAGCGGGACAACCCTGAGCGGTGTCTAATACATGTGTTGTCAATTTGCCTGCCATCGGTGCAACTTCACTCCTCAAACCTCAATCCCATTAATCCTATCGCATCATTATTCTGCTCCCAATGCCTTTTCACCAGGGCTAACCCACCCGCCTGGAACAAAGCAAAACCCCTGAACACCGTCACAGTATCCAGGAGTCTAAGGCGTGGAAGTGCCACAGAAAGGAAACGGAATTAAGATTTCCCTGGAGGGGGAGCTGCGTGAACCAAGTCAGGCTTGTCGGTGGTGGGAGGGCGTTTAACCTTTTGTGTGGCATCGGGATGGGGTTTTGACTCTAACTGTCCGATCGCCACAGGTTTGCCAGTTTCGATCGACTCATACAAAGCGCGAATAATCCGAACATCGTTTAAGCCTTCAGTGCCAGAAGGTTCTGGATCTTCATCCTTCAGAATGCAGTTTGAGAAGTAGGTAAATTCTGCTGCTAGCTGATCCCCAGACTCAAAGGTCTGTTCTTCCGATTCACCCTCTACCGTTAGGGTATGGGTCAGGGAACCTTGCCAGGTATAGGCAGGCTCAACCTTCAAATCGCCCTTTGTGCCAAGGATTTGATACGTCGAGGTTGGCGCGGCCCCAAAGCTACAGGTAAAAGTAGCAAGCCGTTCTTCAGGAAAGCGAAGAATGACACTGGTCATTTCTTCTACTTCAGCGAAGCGCGGCTCTCCGTTGTTGGCACTCATCGCAAATAATTCGATCGGTTCATCCTGAAAGAGATAGCGAGCGGCATTGATGCAATAGATCCCAATATCATCAAGGGTGCCTCCTCCCACTTCCTTCCGCAGGCGAATATTTCCTTCCTTCACTTGCTGTGTAAATACAGAATTGAAGATCCGAGGTTCGCCAATTTGTCCCGATCGCACCGTTTCGATCGCCTGAAGATTTGCCTCTTCCAGGTGTAAACGATAGGCAATCATTAGTTTAATACCGTTATCATTTGCTGCTTTGATCATGGTTTCACACTCCTCTTCCGTGATCGCCATTGGCTTTTCACACAACACATGAATACCCTGATTCGCAGCTTTCACCGTAAATTCACAGTGTAAATGATTGGGTAAGGCAATATAAACGGCATCAATATCACCCCTGGTCAAACAATCTTCGTATTCCTCATAGGAATAGGTCTGCTCGATATCATAGGTTTTACCAAGCTGTTTTCGCTTTTCCGCATCATCTGAAACCAGGGCAACAAGTTCTGAATTTTCAGCATGGGCAAAGGCCGGGAGGGCTGCCTCTTGAGCGAACCAACCCAAACCCACTACTGCATAACGAATCGTAGCTTGCTCTTTGGATTGATCCTGGGTTGAAGCTGGAGAAGCTTTAGATTTGGACGATTTAGATTTGGATGATTTATTCGATGATTTAGCCATTGGGTCACCCGTAGTTAGGAATAGACAGCAGACAAGCTTGCACATTCTGTTAACCAATGTGCAACTAAAGGAAGATGGAAGTTAATGGAGAAAAAACAGGATGAAGCTGTAATGATTCAGTCTAAAGGACTGGCGATCGTTTCTCTTCCTGCCAGGGATGGAAGATGCGAATTCAAGCATTACGGGAAAAGGTATACCTTAAAACACAAGGATTGTTAGCATTTCAACACGATCAGCGAATGTCTTGGAACTCAATCCATGCAATTCAATTTAATTTTCGATTGTCCTGACTGTAGGAGGAGGAAATCGGACGGGATAACTTCTTAGAATGAAACCATACCTTGCACTTTTTCAATAAATTTGCCGTTATCGTTTTGCAGTAAAGCTATGAGCACATTGCCGATCGAAGAACTCAAAAATTTGGTGGAACAAGCTAAATCGCCTTGTATCTCGCTGTACATGCCGACCTATCAAGCAGGTTCTGAAGTGCAGCAAAATCCAATTCGGTTTAAGAACCTCATCCGACAGGCAGAATCTTTGTTGCAGGAGCAGCATGGGTTGCGGCAGTCCGATGTGAAAGAATTACTACAGCCTGCTTTAGCACTGGATAAAAATGATTTTTGGCAACATCAAAATTCAGGATTAGCAATTTTTGTTTCAGAAAACTTTTTCCGTTATTACTGTTTGCCCCTGTCGTTCGAAGAGTTGGTTATTGCAGGGGATCGGTTTCACTTCAAACCCCTGATGCCGTTGCTAACAGGGGATGGCACATTTTATCTTTTAGCCCTGAGCCAAAAGCAAATTCGCTTCTTTGAGGGCACTCGCCATAGCATCCATGAGATTGAGTTGGAAGATATACCGACCAACATGGAGGATGCATTAATGTACGACGAAACGGCGAAAGAAGGTCAGTTTCGTTTGAGTAGTCCTAGAGGAAGTACAGGCAACTCCTTCCGATATTCCGGTAGCTTCCACGGGCAGGGCAGTCCAGATCAGGATAACCCTCAGGAAGACTTGCTTCAGTTTTTCCATATTGTCGATCGCGGCTTACAGAAATACTTGCACGACGAAAAGGCACCGCTGCTACTGGCAGGTGTGGAATACCTTCTCCCCATTTATCAGGAAGCAAACACCTATGCCAACTTGATGGCAGAAATTATTCCGATCGAGAATATTGGCGTGATCAAGCCAGAAGACTTGCTGGAACCTGCCTGGTCTCAGGTAGAACCTTACTACACCCAATCCAGACAGGCGGCGATCGAGCATTATCACGAACTCGCAGGCACCGGCCAAACTTCAACGGATTTGAAGGAAACGATCGTAGCGGCTTACTACGGACGGATTGATCAATTGTTTGTTTCAGTTGATACCCAGAAGTGGGGCAATTTTGATCCCCAAGCCAATCAGTTAGATCTTCACGCAGAGGCAGAACCCGGTGATGACGATCTGCTGAATGAGGCTGCCCTGCAAACGTTGCTGACGGGGGAACAGTCTACGCCGTTGAAGCAGACAAAGTACCGGAACAGGCACCTTTAGCAGCGGTCTTCCGGTATTAAAACCATATCCGAAAATCCGTCAGGGGTTTTGGATGCCAAAGCCAGATGCAGTACACTCTCAGTTGAGGAAATCCATATGTCAGACACAAGCGTGATCAATGTCAATTCCCAAACTTCCCCAACCGGAAAAATGGGACAGAAATATTTGGCTTCCGGTATTAAGGTTTCAATGCGGCTATGGGAAAATGAACAACCCGGTGAACCCAAACCAGAATCGCAGCGAGATTATGAAACGATCGGCTATGTGATTCAGGGGCGGGCTGAACTCCACCTGGAGGGACAAAAGGTTTTACTCGAACCGGGAAGTTCCTGGGTCGTTCCAGAGGGAGCCAGCCATACCTATAGAATTCTGGAACCGTTTACTGCAGTTGAAGCCACCTGTCCTCCGGCTGAAGTACATGGTCGGGATGAGGATGCAGTATAACTCGATCGAAAAATCTGGTTTGAGAATTAGATTTAAGGGGCAAATTGCTTTGCCCCTTTTTACATTTGCGATTTTACGTTTGTGATCGACTTTGTCTGAACAATCGACTGAACAGTTGCCTGAACAGTTGCCTGAACAGTTGGCTAAACGAACGGGTGGTTAATCGACACCCACTTCGATCGTTGATTCCACTTCCAGACGACCTTCATCCGTAATCGTCCAAATATCGTAGGCTCCCACGACATCCCCTTCATCATTGAAGTCTACGCTGCCGCTGGCCCCCTCATAGTTAATGGTTTGTCCATCCCGCACCAGAGCCAGTGCTTCACAAATATCCGTGACCTCCTGTCCTGGAGGATTGGCCACTTCACGAATTTGATCTCTCAACGCAGAGCCGGTGCCGTTCTGAGCGGCCTCTGCAGCCAATAGCAAGACTGCTGCCGCATCCCATGTATTGGGATCAAACACGTTGGGATCGCGGTTAAAGCGGGAGGTATAGACTTGCTTGAAGGCATCCAGTCCGGGGCCACCCGCACTCGGAGCAGTGCCAATTACCCCTGCCACAATGTATTCTCCATCAGGCGACTGCCCCACCAATTCCCCCAGTTCATCCGTCTTCATCCCATCCGTCAAGATGATTTGCGTATCCCCATCCAGCAAACCCTGTTCGTAGGCCGATCGCAGAATCAAACTTCCCGTTTCTGGGTAAGCCACCAACACCACAGCATCTGGATTACCGCTGAAAGCTGCACTCAACTCTGAATCAAACGTGGTTGCATTTTCAGCATAGAGTGTCGGGTTCGCTTCGTTGGTGACAGTGCCACCATTTTCAGTGAAGGCCGTCGTAAAGGCTTGAACCAGCCCATTACCGTAGTCGTTGTTGATGGCCATCACCGCAACATTCTCAAATCCGCGATCGTTGGCCAGTTGAGCCAGGGCATCTCCCTGAAAGGTATCGGGTGGAGCCGTCCGGAACCAAAAACCATTAAAGTCGCCTTCCTTCGCCCGCTCGGTGAACTCTGGACTGGTGCTAGAAGGAGAAATCTGCACCACTTGATTTCGGACTGCAATATCAACGGCGGCACTGGACACCGCACTTCCCGCCGCTCCAATCACCCCTGCCACTTGATCCACTTCAGCCAGCTTCGTCATCCCAGACGCTCCAGCCGCTGGATCGGTCTGATCATCTTCTGGAACAAGCTGCACCGATTGTCCCAATACGCCATCGCAGGCATTTGCGGTTTCAATCAATAGCTGAGCTGTGTCTTGCATGGTGGTGCCGAACTGGGCTAGATCTCCAGTGATCGGCAACAACGAACCCAATTTGAGCGCGTCACCGGTTGCACGACTGGCGGTTTCAGTTCCCGTCTCCGCCGGAGTTTCCGTTGTGGTTTGAGTGCCCGTGCCGCAGGCAGCCGCCAGTAAAAGCAGGGCAACCATCCCACCCCGTCCTGCTACTTGAGTTAGGGTTTTTGTCCAATGGACATGAGGTCGCTCTGAACGAGATGTAACCGGTGACAAATCCGCCTTAGATTTAGATTTAGAGTGATTCATACCTAAAACACCTTGAAAATGAGATTGAAAGTTACTAAGACCGCTCCAACCCCTCCTGCGTCTTACCAGCTCCCCCAGGAGTCTTATAGGCTTAAAACTTCGTTGCGTTTTGAGCCATCCGTTCAATAATAAGCACTCGAACCCTTATCATACTTCACCTGCATCGACTCGCTTCAATCATTTACCAGAGTGCTCAAACTCTTTAAACCCAAGGGATCGCCCGCTGATTTAGCATCCCTAATCTCCGGTTTTGCTGGAACTAATCCAGCGATCGAGCATCTGCCTGAATGAGGAAAATATTACAAAATATTGCGGATCGCCTAAGAGTGTGAACTCAATGCCGGAAAATATTTGCGGAAGATGACTGAGTTTAAGACCGTCCAAGCAGAGCTGGTAGCCATTATCGTGTTGCCAGATTGTTTGTAAAGGTCAAAGTTGGCTGAAACCAGGAGTTGGCTGAAAATGGCAATCAGACCAGCAGACTGCGGCCTCCTCTCAGGCTTGGTCATTCAGTGGTGAACGCCAGTTTAATCATCTCTGGTTATATTTTGCTTTTCGGAGGAATCCATCAATGAGTGTTGTCACGAAATCAATCGTGAATGCTGATGCTGAGGCTCGCTACTTGAGCCCTGGCGAATTGGATCAAATTCGTAGCTTCGTCACTTCGGGTGAGCGTCGTCTGCGGATTGCTCAAGTCTTGACTGATTCTCGTGAGCGGATCGTCAAGCAAGCTGGTGATCAGCTCTTCCAGAAGCGTCCTGACGTTGTTTCTCCCGGTGGTAATGCCTACGGTGAAGAAATGACTGCAACTTGCCTGCGTGACCTCGATTACTACCTGCGTCTGATCACCTACGGTGTGGTATCCGGCGATGTGACTCCTATCGAAGAGATCGGTATCGTTGGCGTACGTGAGATGTACAAGTCTCTGGGCACCCCAATTGATGCTGTGGCAGAAGGTGTTCGTGCCATGAAGAACGTGGCAGTGTCGCTGATGTCTGGCGAAGACGCTGCTGAAGCAGGTTCTTACTTCGACTATGTCATCGGTGCAATGAGCTAATTGAGGACTGAGTGCTGAGGACTGAGTGCTGAGTTTAAACCACTCGCTTCACTCAAACCTTGGGACAAAGAATTCAGAACTTCTATAACCTCCTAGCCTGATAGACAATCACGAGACTTAAGGAAACGAAATCATGCAAGACGCAATTACTTCTGTTATCAACTCTGCTGACGTTCAGGGCAAATACCTGGATGTTGCTGCTCTGGAAAAGCTGAAGAGCTATTTCTCCAGCGGTGAACTGCGGGTTCGGGCTGCAACGACTATCAGTGCCAACGCTTCTCAAATCGTGAAAGAAGCAGTTGCAAAGTCCCTGCTCTACTCTGACATCACTCGTCCGGGTGGAAACATGTACACGACTCGTCGCTATGCTGCCTGCATCCGCGACCTCGACTACTACCTCCGCTACGGCACCTACGCTATGCTGGCTGGCGATCCTTCCATTCTGGATGAGCGCGTTCTCAACGGTTTGAAGGAAACCTACAACTCCCTGGGTGTGCCCATCTCTGCTACGGTGCAAGCAATTCAGGCGATGAAAGAAGTCACCGCTAGCCTGGTAGGCGCAGATGCTGGTAAGGAAATGGGTGTTTACCTCGACTATATTTCCTCTGGCTTGAGCTAACCCGTGTACTGAGTGCTGAGGACTGAGTGCTGAGGACTGAGTTGAATCAGACCAAGTTGCTCAAGCTCAAAGCTCATGATTTTACAGGTCTGGGAAGTCCAGAGTGAGTGTTAGATGGTTGGTGGCGGCTTTATACAGTTGGCTATGACGATCTAAGATTGACTCTAGACTCCCAGACTTACCGTAAGTGGATCTGTACGCAGTCGATTTGTACGGCGATTCATTACCCGAATTTTAGTTAAACCCCAATTCAACAAGAACTTTCCAGTTACACAGGAGGGCGATCGACCTATGAGAATGTTCAAAGTCACAGCCTGCGTGCCCAGCCAAACCCGGATTCGCACTCAGCGAGAGCTTCAAAATACTTACTTTACTAAGCTGGTTCCTTACGAAAACTGGTTCAAGGAGCAGCAACGGATTCAGAAAATGGGCGGCACGATCGTTAAGGTTGAGCTGGCGACGGGCAAGCCTGGTACGAACGCAGGTCTGGCATAGACGAAACCAATCCGTTTGTGAACTGAATATTCAGATGAGGTTTACGAGGTTTAGAGATTCGGACAGTGCAGTGGGGATATTGCACGGTTGAATCCTTAAACCTGGTAAACCTCTTAGTTTGAGGATTTTTGAAACTGACCGCTTCAATTGAATCGACTTGCGCTACTGTTATGGGGCAATCTTGATACGGGAATCACGTGGCTGTCCGTAACGTTTTCAAGTTTTTTAATCTTTCCACTCAGGACTGGGCCCTGGAAGCGCGCTTACTACACTGGATCACATTTTTGTGGTTGTTTGTGGGGTTGGCGGTTTTGTTCTCTGCTTCCTATGCGATCGCTGAAGCCAGTCTGGGAGACGGATTACACTACTTTAAGATTCAGATCCTCTGGATTTGCTTAGGATTAATTGGCTTTAATTTACTCGTTCACTCCCCGCTGCGCTACGTTTTGGGGTTAGCGAACTGGATCACGCTGATTATTCTGGGGTTGGTGATCATGACGTTGCTACCCGGCATGGGAACAACGGTAAACGGAGCCACCCGCTGGCTGGTGATTGGCCCGATCGGCATTCAGCCTTCGGAACTGATCAAACCCTTTTTAGTGCTGCAAAGTGCCCGGATTTTTGGCCGCTGGGAAAATTTGACCTGGACAACGCGCCTCTCCTGGATTGGGATTTTTGTCCTGACCCTGGTGGCAATCCTGCTTCAGCCCAACCTCAGTACGGCAGCTTTATGCGGCATGATGCTCTGGTCGATCGCCGTGGCGGCAGGATTACCCTTTTCCTACCTGTTCACTGCTGCGGGAACGGGGGTAATGGCAGCGGTGGTTAGCGTCAGCATTAAAACCTATCAGCGCCGACGGTTGATCTCCTTCCTCAATCCCTGGGCCGATCCGCGGCAGGACGGCTATCAGCTGATTCAAAGCCTGTTGGCGATCGGTTCTGGCGGGTTTCTGGGAACCGGCTTTGGACTTTCCCAACAAAAGCTGTTCTACTTGCCGATTCAATATACAGACTTCATTTTTGCCGTTTTCGCTGAAGAATTTGGATTCGTCGGCTGCATTTTATTGATGGCTCTGCTGGCAACCTACGGCACGATCGCGCTGCGGGTGGCCATTAAGACGAAAAACCGGGTGCATCAACTGGTGGCGATCGGCGTGATGATCTTAATGGTGGGACAGTCCCTCCTCAATATCGGGGTGGCAACCGGAGCATTGCCGACCACGGGTTTGCCCTTCCCCCTATTTAGCTATGGCGGCAGTTCCATGATCGCCAGTCTCGCTTCGGCGGGGTTGATCATCCGCGTGGCCAGGGAGAATTGTGGGGCGGATGTGGTGAAGTTGAGGAGTGAGGGGTGAGGAGGAATTGATAGGCTGCATCAAATTTGTTTCGCTGAACCATCGAATATTCTGTCCACCTGGGAAGAGACAAAATCCCGATCGCAGGATTAAGCTAAGAGGACTGTGCATTTTTGTTGGTTCTCATCTTTTTGCTTAACCTTTCGCGTTTGTTTCTCCTATATTAGGTGTGGTGTATGCGGGTACTTTTGCTCTATCCTCGATTTCCTAAAACGTTCTGGTCGTTTGAGAAAATTCTGGAGTTGGTCGATCGCAAAGTTTTACTGCCGCCTCTGGGGTTGATTACCGTTGCGGCCATCTTGCCCCAAACCTGGGAATTTAAGCTGGTAGATCATAACGTGCGGGAGGTAACGGAGGCAGAGTGGGCGTGGGCCGATGTGGTGATTCTGTCGGCGATGATTGTTCAGAAGCAGGACATGCTGGCTCTGATCCGAGAAGGCAAGCGGCGAGGCAAACGGGTGGCAGTGGGTGGGCCCTACCCAACTTCGGTGCCGGAAGATGCCCTGGAGGCAGGGGCAGATTATTTGATTCTGGATGAGGGGGAAATTACCTTACCTCGGTTTGTGGAGGCGATCGAACGGGGAGCATTGCAGGGAACGTTCCGGGCAGATGGGGAAAAGCCGGATGTCACGGTCAGTCCTGTACCCCGGTATGATTTGCTGGAGCTGGATGCCTACGATTCCATGTCGGTGCAGTTTTCTCGCGGTTGTCCGTTTCAGTGTGAGTTCTGCGACATTATTGTGCTGTACGGTCGCAAACCCCGGACGAAAACGCCTGAGCAGTTAATTGCGGAACTCGATCGGCTGTACGAACTGGGCTGGCGACGGGCCGTGTTCATGGTGGATGATAACTTCATTGGCAATAAGCGCAATGTCAAACTGTTGCTGAAGGAGTTGAAGGGCTGGATGGCAGATCACCAGTATCCCTTCACCTTTAATACAGAAGCTTCGGTGGATCTGGCTCAAGATCCAGAACTGATGCAACTGATGACGGAATGTAACTTCAATGCGGTCTTTTTGGGCATTGAAACCCCCGATGCTGAAAGCCTGGCTTTAACGAAAAAGTTCCAGAACACGCGAAATTCCCTGGTGGAATCAGTGCAGATGATCAACAAGGCCGGACTGCGGGTGATGGCCGGATTCATCATTGGCTTTGATGGAGAAAAACAGGGAGCAGGCGATCGGATTATTGAATTTGTGGAGCAAACGGCAATTCCCACGGCGGTGTTTGGTATTCTGCAAGCCTTACCCCACACGGCCCTCTGGGAGCGGCTGGAAAAGAAGGGCGGTTACTGGGCAGCAAAACCGATGGCAATCAGATGGCGTTGATGAATTTTGTGCCGACGCGCCCAGTAGAAGACATTGCCAGGGAATATGTCCACGCCTTCTGCACCCTGTACGATCCCCATCGCTTCCTCGATCGCGTCTATCGCCACTTTTTACCCATGACTCCCCTCCCCGGTAAGGCTCCCTTTACGATGCCCAGCCTGGTTGAGTTGCGGGCGTTGGCGATCGTGATCTGGCGGCAGGGGGTGAAGCGCAGTACTCGCTGGAAGTTCTGGCGCAATTTGTTTAGCATCATCAAACACAATCCCGGCGTTTGGGATCATTACATCACCGTCTGCGCCCATGCCGAACACTTTATGGAATATCGGCAGATTGTCCGCGATCAGGTGGAAGCCCAACTGGCAGAATTTCAAACTCGGGAAGCAGTCCAGGAAACAAAAACTGCACCCGTTGCCCTTACATCTAGTTAAGATGGGCCTAGTAGACCTTGGCGTGAGTTTAGCTACCGTAGAGCGGGCATCCTGCCCGCGCAGGCTAGAAGCCTGCCCTACAGATGGTAGGCCTATTCAAGCCGCAGTGTACTAGTTAAAGTGGGTGGGCAATATCCACTACGAGATTTCTGGTAGGGAATGCCCACCTACGAGATTTCAGCTACTCGATCTCAGGCTGACGCATTTCATTCACCGATCGAATTGAAGTTCTGGTTTGTTATTTGATCACAGGAAGGATAAAACGAAACCTTCTAACATGGTGAATGAAACCGTAGGGGAACGCTATGTCCAAAATGGGTTTGCGGGAGCGGCTATTTTTGTCCCACGTCATTGTGATGATTGTGGGCTTGTTGACCCTACTGGCGATCGGTAAAATTTCCTCTCCCCGATTCTTCGTGGTGTATCTGCGCCAGATTGAAGTGGGCGGAGTCAGCGTTCGGCAGGTGCGAACCCAGTTGTTGCAAAGTTTTGAAGATGCCTGGAGCCAGGGGGCCTTCTGGTCTGTCGTCGTGGGGGCATCGGCAGCGGGGGGGTTGAGCTATCTGGTGACCAAGCGGATTGTCAAGCCGTTGATTCAGATGGAGGAGATTACCAAAAAGTTTGCAGCGGGTGATCTGGGCGAACGGGTTCCCACCAGCGAAATTCCGGAAGTAGACCAACTGGCGACGAGCTTTAATCGGATGGCGGCCGGACTGGAGGATGTGGAACAGCGACGGCGAGAGTTGGTGGGGGATTTGTCCCACGAGTTGCGCACACCCCTTACGGTCTTAAAGGGCTATCTGGAAGGACTGGCAGACGGTACGATCGACCCTTCCAGCGACATCTATTTGCGTCTGTCCAACGAAGTCTCGCGGATGCAGCGATTGGTCAATAATCTGCAAGAGCTATCCAAAATGGAGGCTGGTTATTTACCCATTGATGTGCGATCGTTTGATTTGTATCCCCTGCTGCTGTCGGTGGTGCAGAAATTTTCCGATCAGCTTGTGGCCGAAAACAGTCCCCAAATATCGCTGGATTACCCCACGGGCACCTCAGCCGTCCTGGCTGATCCAGAGCGGGTCGAGCAGATTTTAGTGAACCTGATTGGCAATGCCCTGCGCTATACCCCGGCTGGATCGATTACGGTACAGGTACACCAGGAAGACGCTCGCCTCTGGGTGGCAGTGATCGATACAGGACAGGGCATTGCTGAAGCCGATCTGCCCCACGTCTTTGAGCGGTTCTGGCGGGCCGATCGATCGCGGAATCGGAATTCGGGCGGTACAGGGGTTGGGTTAGCGATCTGTCGGCGATTGGTGGAACTTCAGGGAGGCACGATCGAGGCGGAAAGTATTCTGGGTCAAGGCAGTACCTTTCGGTTTTCCTTGCCGATCGCTTAACTTGTTGCCCCTCTCATGCCAATCGATCGGGAAGAATCAGGGTTTTTTGAACCGGGTTGCGACCCTTGGAAATTCCTGCTCCAGTATGCCTTCAACAAAACCCAACTGGTAGCCAATTCCCCACCACCATAGGGAAAATCCGCCTTTTCCTCGACCAATATTAAAGAGCCGCATCAAATATAGCCTGGGCCCCACAGTAACCAAACTGAAAATAATGGCCCAAATTTCCTGAAGCAGATAATTGAACCCAAACGGTTCACCTCGGTAACGAGTTGCCAGGGGGCCCAATCTTTACCCCAACTTCTAGCTTGCCGATATATGGCTTTTAGCTCATGCCGCAATCGATAATGCACCACAAGTCCTGGAATAAAATGAAGCTGAATTCCGGCGAGTTGCACTTTCCAACAATAATCTGTATCCCAGGCTGCGTAGAGGGATGTATCAAATTCGCCAACTTTTTCGTAGACCGATCGCCGCATTCCCAGGTTGCAGCCAAATGCAAAGGGGAGATAGGGAGGAGTGCCAGTAAAATCATCCATGAGTCTTTCTGATTGTTTCCAGCGACCGTTATTAATCGCTGCAACTAGCCAGGGTTCATTAAGTCGAGTGTATTCCAGGGGCCCAGCTACAAATTCGTAGCAAGATAGGGCATCTGCCATTTTTTCCAGCCAGTCGGGGCATACTTCGTCATCTGATTCACAAAAGCAAAAAGCATCTCCCGTGGCGGCTTTAACTCCAACATTATCGGAATGGGCTACACCTAAGCGAGGTTTCCCTGGTTCGTAGGCATCAACAATTTGCAGATTAGGGAGGCGATCGCGGTAGCGTTCCACAATCTCCATCGAATGATCCGTTGAACCATTGTTAACCACAATCACTTCCCATTCACCAGACCACTGTTGACTGGCCAGGGCATTTAATTGCACGTCAATGGTTTTCGCCCCGTTAAAGCAGGGAAGAATTACGCTTAACTTCATGCAAGACTCCTAAAGACTTAAAAATCGATGGTTATGTAACAGGATGTTCAAAAGATGAGAATGCCATGCAAACACCGATCGAATTTCAATAGATTCGATCAACGACGTACATTATAGCCCTACCAGCTTATTGCTCCTAAGTTGGGCTTGAGGCAATCAGTCGAAACGCTACCCACCCTAAAAAAATTCCAGATAATTAAATTCTCGTATTCCTTAACCGTCTATCTGCAATAAGTAGAGAACTCAAAATAACCGAGATAGACACACCGTAGTGAAGCACCTGGGAACAAAAAGATTATTCCACTTGTTTTACGAATCCGAACTGTTCTGAACCTGTCGATTGCTGCATCATCTACCAGAGCGTACGAATCAAAAATCAGTTTTTTGGCAGCACTTCAGGGAAACAAAATAGAATACACCGATTTTTGTACAGGGTGATAGCTTTCTATTATGGTGATGGATTTCTGGGAATGTCCAGAGTAGTGCTATTACTATAAACAGGGTAAATAGAACACTATAATTAAACAAACTTATCAATATTCTCTAGACTCACCCAATGCCCCTGTACCGCAACCGCTAACTCTGGTATCCGTTTTCACCTTTTTCTACATTGCAAGCCAAACTGTAACATTTTTGACTTGATTTGCCCGATCGATTGATGCTACGCTCTTCAGCTATAGCTGTCTTTTGGGTTGCGCAAACCTGGGGGACAGTTGGACGACCTAGAGACGAAATTCTCTAACGGAGGTCAAGCGTCGCCCACCAAAGCATACGCTCAACCTCCTACCACAGACTAATAGCGCTAGTCCGGGCTAGGGTGATGATAACACCCAATGCTCTCGGCTTGCATGGTCTGAAAAAGCTGAGGGCTAGTCTCTAGGGTTTCTTCAAACCCTGGAATACAAGGAGATTAACTGAATATGGCTCAAGATTTTATCGATCGAATTTCCCTGGGCGATCGGCTGTTTTCCTCTGCGAGTCGCTCCGTGAAAATTCTGATGATCGGGCAACCCAATGATGTAGAATTGACCATTGCTCGTCTGTATCAGTGCGATTTTTGCCGAGTTGAGGATTGGTCCCGTCCGTTACCCTTCTCCCAAATTCAGCAAGCCATCACCAAAGAACCCGGAGAAATTATGCGGATTTATGTGCGATCGATGACCTTATAGAGCATCAGTACGTATTCCTGGCAGGTCAGAAGACTGCGCTACAGCTCCGCGCTCCGGGGATTGCTCCAGGGATTGCGATGGCTTCGGGCAGCATCTTGCCTGCCAGTGAAATAGTTTTCAAGCAAGGGCAGAATTGGGATACACCCACTATGGAGTCTATCCCTGTTGCAGGGAAGGTTGCAGGGAAGATTGTTGCTCCTCTCAAACGGGGCGATGGCATGCATGAAAAATTCTGAGCCGTCGCCAGCATTTTTGGGAAAGCTTGTTGTTAGAATCTTGTGTAATTTAAACAAACGACCCTTTCCCTTAACGTTTGAGAGAGCCTATCATGCGGGTACTTGTGACTGGAGTGGCTGGATTTATCGGTTATCACCTGGCAAATCGCCTTCTAGCCGACGGATTAGAAGTCTACGGCATTGATAACCTGAGCGATTACTACGATGTCAACCTGAAGCAGGCTCGGCTCGCCCAACTGAACGCCCTTCCTGGCTTTAGCTTTGAATTTCTGGACTTGAGCGATCGCCAGGGAATGACCCAACTGTTTCAATCTCAGCAGTTTGACTATGTAGTGAACCTGGCTGCACAGGCAGGAGTGCGCTATTCCCTGATTAACCCCCATGCCTACGTAGACAGCAACATCACAGGGTTTGTCAATTTATTGGAAGGCTGTCGTCAAACGCCACCCAAACACCTCGTCTTCGCCTCTTCTAGTTCAGTTTACGGCGTAAATCCTAAAGTCCCTTTCGCCACTACCGACAATGTCGATCACCCAATTTCGCTGTATGCCGCCAGCAAAAAAGCAAACGAACTTATAGCCCATACCTACAGTCACCTCTATCGCTTACCCATCACAGGACTTCGGTTTTTCACGGTCTATGGGCCCTGGGCCGCCGATATGGCCTATTTCAAGTTCGTCAAGGCGATCGAAGCAGGCAAACCGATCGATGTTTACAACTTCGGCAAGATGAAGCGAGATTTTACCTACGTGGACGATGTGATTGAGGGCGTTGTGCGGGTGCTATATCATCTTCCCCAAACAGAAGCTCTGGGAGATGCGATCGCCCCAGTTCCCTACAAACTCTACAACATCGGTAATCATCAACCCGTCGAACTGCTTCAGTTCATTGAAATCATTGAACAACTCCTGGGTAAATCTGCTCAGAAAAACTTTTTGCCGATGCAGCCCGGTGATGTGCCCATGACCTATGCTGATGTGGATGACCTGATGCAGGATGTCGGCTTCAAACCCGATACGCCGATCGAAGAGGGAATGAATCGATTTGTTGCATGGTATCAAGACTATTATGGCAGTTAAAGACCGGAATCCAGTTCTAAGCGTGAGCAAAGTCTGCGCTTCCACTCCAGTTTTTAAGATTTATCCTTTGTTTGATCTGCTAAACTGATGTAGGTGTTTGCATCAACAGATTACCTTTTCTAGACAAAAATTCTAGATGGCAACTTGCTCTAGAAGATAATCTAGAAAGAGATCTAAGCAGTGATGCGATTGCCTTTACGGGATGTAGCGCAGCTTGGTAGCGCACTTCGTTCGGGACGAAGGGGCCGCTGGTTCGAATCCAGTCATCCCGATTCTTGTAATCGAATAGCACTTTGTTTGTCATCGTTAAAAATGAGATGCGATCGCTACATCTGACAATCGATCGCATATAGTCCATATGCTCTCGGGGAAGGGGCAGGTGATTGTTTCGGCTTCTTACAAGGATGTGCCGTTGCCTGTACAGGTGCCGGAGTTCGATCGGATGGAGGTGAGGAGATTAGAGGAATCGTAAAGTGAGGATTTGTTTGGATACCAGTGTGTTAAACCGACCGTTTGATGACCAGACGCAACCCCGCATTGCACTGGAAACTCAGGCATTGCGAACGGTTCTCCAGCTTGTGGAAGCAGGGGAGGTGGAACTGGTCAATTCAGCCGCGATCGCCTATGAAAATAGCAGAAATTGTCACAGCCCAGACGACAGTGGGTTGAGCAGTGTCTTCAGCTTGCAAGCCAGTTTCAAGCAATCGATGAAGGGATTACTCAGCGAGCAACTTTGCTAGAGGGTCAGGGCTTGGGGGCGATCGATGCGTTGCATGTGGCATGTGCGGAGGCTTCTGGCTGTGATTACTTCTTGACCTGTGACGATCGTCTGGTGCGACGGTATTCAGGGCAACTGAAGGTAGTGAATCCGGTGAGTTTTGTTTTAGAGATAACAGGAGAGAACGAATGAGCATTCAGCTTCCCAGGCAGCAAGAGGTTGTTGCAGAGGCAATGCAGGTATTACAGCAGCATTTGCCTCCCTCGAAGGTAGCTCTGGTGATTTCGATGTGGTTTGCGGAGGGAGGAGATTATCTCAAAACGCGAGAGGAACTGTTTGCAGGGGAAACGGTTGCATCGTTGGCAGCAAAGATACAGGCTTTTCAGGAGCAAAAGGTTGATTAGCCTCTCATAGCTAAAAGCCCTCACCCTAGCCCTCTCCCCTCGGGAGAGGGAACTGGAAAAGTGAATAGCTCCCTCGCCCTTTGGGAGAGGGGTTGGGGGTGAGGGCACACAACTTTTGTCAGTCAATCAGCTCGACAACTGTTAACTCGCCCCGCACCCTTGCTAACATTGCGGAATCAGGGATTGTGCGATCGGCTCCAGTTGTGAAGTAAGGAAAATGAGTGATGACCCATTCCTCGGAAACAGCAAACGATTTACAAACTTTAGAAGCTATAGCCAGCCTGGAGGCAACCATTCAGAATGCCCACCAACGGCTGGAACAACTTTTAGCCACTGTCCAGGACTATGAAGGAGCACAGGACTTATTAGAGGAATTGCGTCAGGGTCAGGCAGCGATGGCCACCACACAGGAATATCTATCCGAAACCGCAGACCAACTCCAAGTTCGCCAAGTTTTCCTGGAACGCTCTACTCAGCAAGCCCAGGAAGTCATTACTCACCTTGGGCCCCTGATGGCAAAGATCGAGTCCCTTGCAGGAATAGATGCTATCCAGGAGCAATTACAAGCCATTCATCGAGCATTGGAAACTGATGAAACCAGGCTGGAACAAGCGAAACATGAACTTCAACAATCAGTTGCAACCGACCTCCAACCCCTTGCCAGCCAAATTGCCCACCTGCGCGCCACCAATAAGCGACTCACGTTTGCGGTGATTGCGATCGGAGCCATTGCCCTGATCAGCTTGTTGACCTGATTTTACTGCACCTCAGTTGCGAGACTGATAATCTGCATCGAGCCAACATTGGGGCAGCGTTTCACCAGAGGGGAAAACCAGATCACCCTTGGCAAATTCTTCAGGATCCTGTTCCTCTTGCCCTGCCTGAATTCTTCCAGAAATGGTTGATTTGAGTGGATCAATCAGCTCCGTCGTATCCATGACTTCAACGAGGATGCCGTGATCTTTGGTTTGTAAAAACATCTTTACTTGTTCACCTAACGTGCAAAATAACAAACGGAAGCGTAACCCTCCGCATCTTTCCTTCCAAGTTCCTATATTTCTAATCCTTTCACATCCCCCCGAAGGGATAAGGGCCTGGCATCTCAGAGATTTTGCATAACCAGCTCACACCATTTCGTGCCTCGATCGGGCAATATGAATGTGAAAGCGCAATCCTGGCTAGAATGTGGCATTTCTCTGTTCCTCGTCAATTTCGACATTTACGGCTCGGCTCTAAAAACGTCACGATTTTTGAAGCTTGCTTTATCGGGTTGGTTTCCGGTTTAGCCGCTGTGTTCCTGAAGCAGGGCATTGGGTGGTTGGGGGGATGGCGAGTGCATCTGTCCCATCAGTATCCGGTCTGGCTCGCGCTGCCCTTGATTGGGTTAACGGGTGGGATACTCGCAGGTTGGCTCACAGAACGTCTGGCTCCTGAAGCGGCAGGAAGCGGTATTCCTCAAGTCAAAGCGGTTCTGGCTGGAGTGGCAATTCCCCTGAACTGGCGGGTGGCTGCCGTCAAAATGATCAGCGTAATTATAACGATCGGTTCGGGTCTAAATCTGGGACGGCAGGGCCCGACGGTACAAATTGGAGCTGCCCTCGCGGCCCAACTGAGCCACTGGCTGCCCACCTCCCCGGAATATCGTCGTCAATTGATCGCGGCGGGAGCGGCGGCCGGCTTAGCGGCGGGATTTAATGCACCGATCGCTGGCGTGTTGTTTGTCGTAGAAGAATTTTTGCAGGACTTCTCAGGACTGACCTTAGGAACCGCAATTCTGGCATCGTTTGTCGGGGCAGTCGTGTCGCGTTTGCTGGGGGGGCAGGGCCTTAGCCTGACTCTGGACTTGATGGCATCGCGGGCGGAATTTTCCTTGCAGGATGTACCGTTTGTGCTGATCTTGGGACTACTGGCGGGATTGTTGGGAGCGTTATTCAGTCGCGGAATTTTTGTCGGGCTGGCCTTCAATCGGCGGGTGTTGAAACTGGGGCTGCCGTGGAAAGTGGGGTTAGCAGGACTCATTACTGGCTTAGTGATGACCCTATTGCCTCCGGAGTTTCGAGATAGTGCCGGACTCCGAGAAACCTTCATCATTGGCGATACTCAGTGGCATTTGATTTTGTTAGCCTTTACCGTCAAGTTTGTTCTGACGCTGGTTGCCTATGGAGCCGGAACGCCAGGCGGTTTGTTTGCCCCTTCTTTATTATTAGGAGCTGCGCTGGGCAGTCTGGTTGGGCATCTGGCCGGTGCGCTAGAACTCTGGGTGGGGCTGCCGTTGGGATTTCCGGCTGGCGTTAGCTCACCGACGACTTACGCACTCGCAGGGATGGGTGCGTTTTTTAGTGCTGTGGCCCGGGGCCCCATTACCGCGATCGTGATTGTGTTTGAAATGACGACGGATTTTAACCTGGTCTTGCCCTTAATGATTGGCTCAGTGATTGCCTACTTACTCAGCGATCGATTTGCCTCCGGTTCTCTCTACAATCGCCTCCTGGCAATGAATGGCATTCACCTGGATGAAGGAAGCACGCCGGGGACAGCCTTAACTGAATTGACCGCCGCTGACCTGATGCAGCGACGAGTGGAAACCCTCTCCAGCCAGATGACGCTGGATGAAGCAAAGCAAGCCTTTTCCCGATCGCACCATCGCGGTTTTCCAGTTGTGGATGATGGCAGGCTGGTCGGCATCGTGACTCAAAGCGATATTTCCGATCGCGCCCGTCGTCCAGCGGAAATTGGGGATATTATCCTGTCTGATGTGATGACTCCCCAGCCCGTTACGGTTGCGCCAAAGGATCAGCTCAGCCATGTCCTGTATTTGCTCGATCGGTTTAAGCTCAGTCGATTGCCCGTCACCGAAGGAGCCAAGCTCGTTGGCATCATCACCCGTGCAGACATCATTCGGGTGGAAGTGGATCAACTGAGCGGTGAGAAAGGCTTTGGGCCTCAGCCGGAACCCTCCTATGTGATCTACCAGACTCGATCGCCAGCTACCGGAACTGGACGACTGCTCGTTCCCCTCAGCAATCCCCGCACTGCCCCCTCCCTCCTCCGCCTGGCTGGCTCCATTGCCCGCGAGCGGAACTACGAACTGGAATGTCTGCATGTCATCACCGTTCCTCGGAGCAAAGCCCCTGCCGAAACGGCTGTTCGGACCAGCATCAGCCATCGACTGCTACAACAGGCGGAAAAACTGGCTCAGGAAATTCAGGCTCCGATTCATACGCAAATTCGAGTTGCCCACGAACCGGCACAGGCCATGCTGGAAACCATTAAAGAACGCCATATTGACATGGTATTTATGGGCTGGGAAGGCAGAAGCACGACTCCTGGCAGGGTCTTTGGCAGTACCGTAGACACGATTGTTCGCCAGGCGGCTTGTGAAGTCATGCTAGTGAAATTCCATGAACCCGTCCGCTTTAACCACTGGTTAGTTCCTGTGGCAGGGGGCCCCAATGTGCTGGAAGCGATGAAACTTTTACCCGCCTTTGTGAAACTGGGTGACTATGCCGATGTGCGCGTGTGTCAGGTCTTCGAGCATAAACCATCTATGTCCGAAATCCAGCCGCTTCAACAAATCGTGCAGGACTTGTCTCTACAACTGAAGTGCCCAGTGCTGGACAGACCGATTTGGGGCGGTTCCATTGCCGATGAAATTATTCGCCTGGCCTGGAATGAACACTGCGATGTGATTATGTTGGGAGCAAGTCGGGAAGGGCTGCTGCAACAGGTGATTAAAGGCAATATTCCTGAGGCGATCGCCACCCAAAGTAATCGAACGGTGATTCTGGTGCGCGGGCCCATTACTAACCTGGAGTAGGTCAAATTGTCAGCCAGGAATTCTGACCAGGTCAGTAGAAGGTATGGCGGAAGTTATGTTATTTGATGCTGAAGCATACTCGATTGCAGAACGGCATCTACCTGGAACATCGGTACAGCAACCCGATCGGGCAGGCAGGATAGACAGCCCAACGATACGCAATTTCTGGAGTGCCGATGCTGGCTGGGTGGTCAAGATGCCTGCTCTGCAAGAATTCTAGATTATTAAATTCATTACTAAATTCGTATTCCTGAAAGAAAATAGAATTTATCCAAAGCAAATAATGGGTCTTTTCCCTGAGACACAATCGATCATTCCTTTCCAAAAAGGTATGGTATTATTTGATTAAGTTATGGTTTAACCAGTTCAGGTGGATTATGACCAATCACTCTCCCCATACACCAGAAACCGAGCGATCGACCCAGTTTACTCAGTCTTCTGCCCATTCCAACCTCAAGCAACCTCCTTTTGCCAGGGCCGACCAGCAAACGGCTTTACCACCAGCCCGATCGAGATGGAGAAAGCTGATTATCTACCTGTCCACCTTAAGCATCACCGCTTCTCTGGGAGCCGGTAGCGGACTCCTGCTGCTCCAGTCTTACCAGATTTGGATGGCTAAACGACAGCAGGCTGAAACTAGAATCTTGAACCAGGCAAGCCGCTACCGCCAGCAGGGGGAATTCGATCGCTGTATTGAAACAACTCAGCAACTCCCGGAGCATCGAATCAGCCTATTAATCCAACAGAGCTGTGAGGAACAGCGGGATCAAGAGAAACTGAAGCAGGCTGATCAGTTGGCCTTTGTGCAGGGTCAGTTTGCCATGGGAATTTCCCTGGCCCAGGAAATCACCAGTCCCGCCCTCCAAGAACCTGTCAGTCAATTTATCCGACGGGCGACTCAACGCATGATGACATTCATGGAGGACTACTATCGAGAAGGCAGAATCGATGATGCTATCCACGTTGCCAGAGCGATCGATGATAGCAATCCCCTCTACTTAACCGTACAGTCCAGAATTCTGCGCATGCAAAGCGAATGGAGTGCGCAAAGTCAGTTATTTGACATGGCTCAAGCCCAGTTTAGTGCCGATGAACTAGATGCCGCAGACCAGTCTTTGCAGTCTATTACCCATCCCTACTGGCGCAAGCAGTCCCAGAGGATTCAGGATGCCGTGGAAAATCGTCGTCAGACCCTGGAGGCGATCGTGGCAGATGCGGAACAGGCTTTAGAGCAAGGTAATTTCGATCGAGCCATTGCACGGGCGAATTCCCTGCCGCAAACGGAACCCTGGTCGAACACAAAGGCAGAAATTCTGACTGAAGCGAAACGGCTGGAAGATCGACAATTTTTCTACCAAACATTGGCCTTAATCGTTGTATTTTTTCTGTTTATTTTGGTGGCATTTCCCAGGTAGAAAAGTCGGGGGAAATGCATACAGTATGTAAAGCGATCGATGTTTCTGTCTGTAGGAATAAGGTTTGAGAAAACGATTATTTTAGGATGGACTAAAGGAGTGATTTTAAGCCAAAACGCCGGAAAATTTGACCGTTCCAGGGTTGGTTTGAACTTCCTTCACTTATGTGAAGTTTAGGTATGGTCTGACCCCCTACCCCAAAGTTGTGTTCGAGCCGCAACTACGATAGGATTAGGTCTCAGGTTCTTGTTTAGAGGCTTGTCTCACTTGTGTGAGGTGAGTCTCGCATTGATGGGTCTGTACAGTTCAGGGTATGCTGAACCACCGCACACATCAGGTTAGTTAAACCGTTATGAAGTTTGAAGATGTGTATGTCGTCCTGAACCAGGCTGTCTTGGATCGAGAAGGGCGACCCTTAACCAAAGCAGAGCAATTCGTTCTTACTGGAGCTTGGAATGATGCAACCTACGAAACGATCGCTGAGCAATCCCATGAGTACAGTATTAATTATTTAAAACGGGATGTTGGCCCCAAACTTTGGAAGCTGTTAAGTGGAGTTTTTCATCTGGAAGTCAATAAGAAAAACTTCCGTGATGTGGTTCAACGGATAGTGTCAAAAAAACACTCAGACACTCCTTTGATCAGTGCTTTAAAACCTCCCGTTAGCCAAACAATCGTTGCATCACCCGATCGATATTCTGCTCCCTCCGAGGCTCCAAACCAACCACGCTACGATTTAGGAGAAGCAGTAAATGTCGATTTGTTTTTTGGGCGCGATCAGGAACTCAATAAATTAGAACAGTGGATCGCGGATTCTGATCATCGATGCCGCATCGTCTCCCTGCTGGGAGTCGCTGGAATAGGTAAGACTTCCTTAGCTGTCAAGCTTGTAGAGCGCGTCAAGTCTAAATTTAAATTTGTCATCTGGCGATCGCTGAAACAGGCTCCCACCCTGACCGCACTGCTGGCCGACTTAATCGATGTTTTATCGGGAAAAACCGCCAAACTGAATGAAGACAGCGAAGCCAGTATTGCAGAATTGATGGACTATCTGCGGCAGTATCCCTGTTTGCTGGTACTCGATGATGTTGAGGCAATTTTGTCTCCCCAACGCAGTGCTGGGCGGTATCGCCAAGGGTATGAACAGTACGGCGAACTGATTAAATATATTGGGGAAGAAGCCCATCAAAGTTGCCTGCTGCTGGTGGGACGGGAAAAGCTGAATGAGGTCGCTCTGATGGAGGGCGTAAAGCTGTTTGTCAAATCCCGGAAATTATCAGGCTTGAGCGTCGAGGATGCGCAGAAGATCGTAGATGTAAAAGGGTTTCAGATCTTTGAAGCAGCCGATTCAGCCGAGGAAAGATTCCCTGGTTCGGCGATCGAATCGGCGGACTCCGAAAGCATTTCAGTTCTGGAACATATTCAAGCCTGGAATCAGCTGATTGAACATTACGGTGGTAATCCTCTGGCAATTAAGTTGGCCAGCACCGCTGTTTATGAGCTGTTTAACGGAGATGTCATCGCGTTTCTCTGCCAGAGTAGAAATGCAGCGGTCAGTTCTGAACATAATCAGTTTCCTTACCAGGGTAAAACCATTCACAGTAAGACTATTTTTGATAGCATCTACGATTTGATTGAGGAGCAGATTAATCGCCTCCCCAAAGATGAGCGGACGATTCTCAACTGGCTTGCGTTGAGCTATGCCCCTGTGTCCTATGTGGAATTGCAGAATGCTATCCTTTCCCCGGAAGTCCGACGCAAGTTCTTGGGGCTTTTGAAGTCCCTGAAGGATCGATCGCTGATTGAAGTAGAGCCACCCGGATTCACCCTACAACCCGTGATTCGGGAGTTTCTGATTGAAAAGCTAATTGAACAACTGCTGGATAATCTCAACAACATCGATCTGGTCATTGCTGCCGATCAGGAACCAGAACTCAATCAATATGCCCTGATCCAAGCCAGAGCCGAAGACGATGCGATCGAACGGCAAATTTTAGCCATTATCCAGCCCATGCTCGATCGATTACTGACGGATTACGGTAGTCAGGAGGCAGTGGAACAACAACTAAAATTTGTGCTGCAACGACTTCAGGCGGTTCCTGCGCTCAAGATTGGATATGCTGCTGGAAATGTGATCAACCTGCTACGTCGGCTCAAGCAGGCAACCCCTGATCGAGGGTTCAGTGCTCTGGAGGGCTATAACTTTGCCAATCTCGATTTGCGGCAGGCTTGCTTGCAAAACACCAGTCTGCGCCGAGTCAATTGTCGCAATGCAGAGTTGAGCACTGCTGTATTTACAGAACCGATCGCAGACATCCTATCGGTTTGCTGTGATGCCAAAGCGCAGTGGTTTGCGGTGGGAGATATGGAGGGAAAAATCCACGTCTGGAAGTTTGTTCCCCACTCTAAACTGGTGGTGAAATATCGCAGTTGGCAGGGGCACGATAGCTGGGTGCGTACGGTGGCCTTTGATCCCAAAAGCCAGATGTTGGTGAGCGGCAGTAACGATCGAACTGTAAAGCTCTGGGATGTCCATACCGGGCAATGCCTACGCACCTTATCCAGCAAGGACTGGGTTCGAACTGCGCAGTTTAGCCCGGATGGTCGTTTGTTTGCGATCGGCAGTGATGATTATTCCGTACAGTTATGGAGTGTCTCACTGGATGATCAGCCTTTTACCCTGACGAATGATTCCCATCTGGATCGGGTGCGAACGGTGGCCTTCAGCCCCAATGGAAAACTTCTGGCCAGTAGTGGAGATGATCAGACGATTATTCTCTGGGATGTGGCTCAACGCAGAAGTATTCAGCGATTGGAAGGTCACACGGATCGAGTCCGATCGCTATCCTTCAGTCCGGATAGTCAATGGTTAGCCAGCGGTAGTGATGATCGGACGGTGTTACTTTGGAAGCTTGATCACCTCACGACGGGGCAAATTTCTGAGCCGGAATTTGTATCCGAATCCGAACTAAAGCCGGAACAGAAATATACCGAACATACCGATCGCGTTCGGGCGGTGATCTTTAGTCCCGATGGCAAGCTCCTGGTCAGTGGCGGAGACGATTGCACGATTTGGATCCGCGATCGACAACAAAAATCGACCCTGCGGCTGGGGGGAGATTCTCCTAAGCGAATGGGACGGGTTCAATCCCTTGCCTTCAAGCCCAACAGCCGAATTCTAATTAGCGGTCATGATAACCAGATCTTGAAATTGTGGAATCTCAGTCGCTCTGGTTCAGTTAATGTTCCAGTGAAAAAGTTGCAAGGCTTTACCAATGGCATTCAAGCCTTAAAATTTACTGCTCCCAATCTTTTGATCAGTGGATGTGATGATCATCGGATTCAAATTTGGGACATTAATCAATCCAATCCACCCACCCAACTGGTAGGACATACCGGACGAATTACTACCCTGGCATTGGGACAATACGGCCCCAACCATCTACCTGTTCTGGCCAGCGGCAGTGATGATTGCACCGTGAAACTTTGGGATCTGCGATCGGGTCATTGCCTCCAGACCTTTTCCTATACCACTCACTGGATCCGCACCGTTGCGTTCAACTGGACGGGCAAAATCCTGGCGATCGCCGGAGATGATCAATGCATTCACCTGTGGGACATCGATCGACCCACCATCGCCCCTCGAACGCTGCGCGGACACAAACATTGGATTCGCTCGATCGCTTTTAGCCCCAATCCTGACATTCCTCTGTTGGCCAGTGGTGGAGATGATCAGGTGGTGATGGTATGGAATGCTCATACAGGGGAATGGTTGCGTTCCCTGGATAAGCATCAGCATCGGATTCGATCGGTGGTCTTTAGTCCAGACGGAACCCTGCTAGCGAGTGGCAGTGATGCTGCTGTGATCAAAATTTGGGATGTCCAGCGGGGAGAAGATATTCAAATCCTGCAAACGGACTCCGACGATGGAGACAATGCCTGCGGAATTAAATCGATCGCCTTTAGCCCCGATGGTTCCCTGCTGGCCTGCGGTAATGAGGCTGGCATAGTGCGATTGTGGGATTTGGCGACCTGGGAGTACCAGATCCTAGCCGACGTGAACCTGGGCAACCGATCGCACCAACGGGGGGTGCATGCAGTCACCTTTAGCCCGGATGGACAAACGATCGCCAGCAGCGACCGGGATGGAGAAATCAAACTCTGGCAGGTGGCCACAGGGGCATGGCAAAGAACGCTGAAGACCGATCGACTCTGCACGGATATGGATATTACCGGAGCAAGAGGACTATCGGATGTCCAACGGGCAACCCTACTGGAACTGGGAGCGGTCGATCGAGCACCTTGAGCCCATCTCAATCAACGTGAAACATACCCACGGAGACTTCAAGTTCCCGGGCCACATCAATGGCGTGTTGCAGGGAAGCCGCTACCTTCCGCGAAGCGTTCGCGTTTTGCTCTGTCACCTGGGCAATACCCTGAATCCGGTTGGTCACCGTTTGGGACGTTTGGGTTTGAGAAATGGTGGCTTCAGTGATCGATCGAAGCAGTTCATCAATATGATGGGAAACCGCTGAAATTTGATTCAGGCTGCGCTTGGCATCTTCAACTAAATGGGTTCCCTCCACAACTTTGTGGGTGCTGCGCTCCATGGCGGCCACAACTTCGCTGGTTTCAAGCTGAATCGATCGAATCATGTCTTCAATTTCTCGTGTTGCTGCCGCTGATTGTGCTGCCAGTTTGCCGATCTCCTCTGCGACGGATGCAAATCCCTGTCCCTCTTCCCCCGCCCGGGCCGCTTCAATCCCAGCATTGATAGACAGCAGGTTCGTCTGAAGGGCAATTTGCTCAATCAGCGATACCGCCTTGGAAATTTCCTGCGACGATTCGCCCAACCGTTTCACCTTTTTCGCCGTTTCACCAATCACATCTCGCTGACTCAAGATGTTCTGCACCGCCCGATCGACGGCTGTTTTGCCCACTTCTGAAGTCTTGGAGGCTTGTTCTGCCACCTCTGAAGCGGTCTGGGCACTTTTGGCAACTGAATCGATCGAGGTAATGACCTGCTGAATTGAATCCAGCGTTAGGTGAATTTCCTCAGCCTGCATCAGTGCAGTATCCGACAGTTGACGAATGGACTCCCGGTTATCGCTGATGGAATTGCTGACCTTGAAAACAGAAGCTTTTACATTCACAACAATCTGCTGCAAGCTTTCAACAATGGAATTGAAAAAGTCTGCAACGGTACCCAGATCGGTGCTGGTGACTTCTGCACGTACAGTTAAATCCCCCCGTGCGGCCCCTTCTACATCATCCAAAAGGGCGATCAGTTGGTTTTGCAAGCTTTCCCGCTGCGCTCGCTGCTCCTCCGCCAAAAGTTTGGCCTGCTGAACGGCTAATTTCCGTTGTTCCATCAGATCAGCCCGTTCCAGGGCAAGCCCCACCTGCGCTGCCGCCTGCGAGAAAAAGGAAATTTCCTGAGCTTCCCATTCCCGGACTCCAGAACATTGATGGGCAATCAGCAATCCCAGGAGCCGACTTCCCTGCTTAATGGGGGCAACTAAATTTGCCTGCACGTTAAAGGGTTCAAGTTGTCTGAGGTGACATTCCGTCAGTCCAGCAGCGTAGATGTTAGACGTAGCTTGCACTCGTCCAGCCCGATATTTGTCTACGTAGTTTTCAGCGAAGCAGGGGTCATAAATGGTAGCACCCAGGGCTTTGGGATAGGCTGCTGCGACAGATTCAGCAACGATCGTCCCTTTCCACTCAGCATCAAATTGATAAATTATCACCCGATCGGCTCCCAGGGCGAGTCGGATTTTTGTAACGGGCAGTTTAGCAAAGACAGACTCTAGTGTATCTGCCTGCGCCATTTCCAGGGTGATATCCTTGAGCACCTGCGATTGTCTGGTTTCCTTTTCCCTGGACTGGAGTAGGGAGAGGCGATCGAGAATGGCTCCTAATTGAATTGCCAACTGCTTAAGGATATTAATTTCTGTTGTTTCCCAGGAATGGGTTTGGGTGCAGTCATGGGCAATCAGCAGACCAAACAACTGGCCTTCATTCAAGATGGGAACGACCAGATTGGCCTTAATTTTCAGGCGTTCCATCAGTTCCCGATGCTTGGGATGCAATCCGGCATTCATCACATCTGAGGTGAACCAGACGCGATTGTGCCTGTAGGCTTCTAGTAAATCCTCAGGAATACAGGGATCCTGGATCGCTTCATTCAACGTACGAGGTAGTCCGGCTGCAACCGCTTCGTTGGCGATGTATCCACTCCAGTCTGGTTTGAAGCGATAAACTACAACACGATCGACTCCAAGGATATGACGCACCTGTTCTAATGCTTTTTTAAAGACGATTTTGACATCCTGCTCATCAACAATGCGAGCACTGGTCACTTCTGCAATTAATTGAGTGTATTGAGTAATAATGTCCTGTTCGTTTTGCAATCTTTTATTTTGTCTGCTGAGGGTATTAATGGACTGCACGATCGTATTAATATCGGTAGTATTTGTTTCAGGTAACGTAACCATATCCAGCGTTCCAGATGCTACCTTTTCAGCAATAATTGATAATTCGCGCAGGGGTTCAGCCATGCGACGAGATCGCATCCACGACATCGCCACAGCGGCAGAACCTAAGGACAGCAAGGCTAAAACCGAGAGAAACTGAAAGTGGTTATCTGATTCGTTTGTGCCAGCGGTGGCCAGCGTAACAGGTTGATTGACAGGAGAAAAACCCGTAGACGCACTAGTAAAAAAGGGTTGGGCGATCGGCTCAACCTCGAGAACGGGTTGGATAAAATGGTCTGCGATCGTTTGAGGAGAGGTTTGAGCCGACTGAACCGAAGGTTGATGAGTGTCCAATGCTGGAGGATGGAACGGTTGGGCGGAGGAAGCCTCGGCGGTAAGGGGCAGGAAAAGGGTAGATAAAGCGGCCCACCGCAAGGAATAGGCTGGATCAAGAGAGCAGTGCTGAACCCGATCTCGGTTATTTTCGGAAGTCATACCTGATACCTGACAAAACGACTCAAACACAAATTGCACCAATGACAACTATCTGATGGACAAACCGCATGAACTAAAAGCTATACGAAGGACAGATAATTTAAAAACTTGATTAACGAACGATAAAACATACAAATGATGAACTGGATTGTCACGAGCTTTGCAATCCCACTCTGCACAAGCAACGAACTCTATAAACTACAAACGGTATGAGTAATGAACCGTATAAATTACTAAACAGCGATAATAAATTTATTCTGAAGCCAGGACGCGCCAACAAACCGATCGCGCTGCCTTAGAAGCCTCTCCACAGAGAAGAGACAGTCCAGTAACGCCACCCACCGCTCTGCCTGCAATTGCCAGTTCCGTTGTGACATATTGCACGCAGGCTTCAAAATCCTCTAGAGAATCAGGTCGTGCGTCTGGATGCTCCTCTTTCCAGGTCTGAGCAATGAACAGGGCGAGTTTTTCAAACTCCTGGCTCAGATGAAGGGACTGTAGTGTTCGACTGGGCGATCGATCCGGATTGAGCCGATGGGGATTGGTAGGCTGTGAGTTGTTCAAGACCATACTTAACGAAATAGCGATTTGCAGTTGGAAGTATGAACTGCACCCTATGCGGCAATGCACAACCTGGAGATTAACACTGGAAATGAACAGAAGCTGAGGTGTATCCAATAGAGTCAGCTAGAGCCAGCTAGAGCCAATTAGATCCAATAGGCTGAATTAACTGGCAAAGTTTTTCTTTGAAGCAACTGACTGCTGGAATGGAACGCTCCAAGATGTTCATGGAACCCAACGGAGAGATCCAACACCAGATTGCGCTCTGTCAGGTGATCCAGTTCCTTAGGAACGCAAATTAAATAACTCCGATTTTTTCTGTACGGGCGCACAGCAGTGCGCCCCTTCTGGAGATTAAATTTTCGATTTCATTTGATCCGCGTTCCTTAGGAGAGCAGACTTAACTTGATTTTCGCAGGGTAGAAGCAGGACTATCCTTTATCAGCAAAAGGTATCGTTTCAAACACAGTGTCAGTTAACCAGCAAATGGATAAATACGCATCAGAACCAACGATGCACCCTGGAAATCCTACAAAGCCCAAACAAAACTCCATCAAAATTAGTTTTGCATTGGAGCAGTATGCTTTGGGTATTGATAATACGCTTTCTATAGCTAGGATAAAAACAAACTGTGCAAATCTCGGGTAAAGGTTAAGAAAGGTAAAGTATTAGCTTAGTTTGATCAATACCGTACAGATCAAAGCAACTTGCTGCATCGAATTTTGCTTCATCCTTGACGAAATAGCCCTACCGATCAGTCAACTGGAGGCTGGGAAGCAGCAGCAGGTAGAGATTGAGGGAGTCTGACGGTAAAAGTGGTTCCAGACCCAGGTTCACTGTCCACAAAAATTTCTCCCTGGTGAATCTCAACGCACTTTTTCGCTGCGGCTAGCCCTAACCCTCTGCCCTGAATATCTCCCACGTTGTGGCAACGATAGAACATATCAAACACATGGGGCAGGTTGCTCGCTGGAATACCAATTCCCCGATCGTGTACCTGAAATTGGATCCAGTCTTCCTGCCAATCCAGCACCAGGTCAATTTCTCTGGTAGTGGGGGAATACTTCACCGCATTTGAGAGTAAGTTGGTGAGAATCTGTTGCAGGAGTACGGGATCCACCACAGACTCAGGGGCTTCACTCTGGCAAATCAGTCGGATCGTATGGTGAGTCAAACTGGGTTGCAGGGTTTCGATCAGGTTCTGACAAAAAAGCTTCAGGTCGGTTGGCACAGGTTGGCAGAAGATAGCGTCTGGATCGTGGTTACTCACAAACAGAATCTTATCCAGCAAGTTCAGGAGATGTTCGATCGCTGCATCGATTTTGTTGAAGTATCGATCCTGAGTCACGGCTGAAAGATTTTGATCTTGATCATTGGTGTATCGCAGTAAGTCTGCGAAGCCGCGAATATGGGTCAGGGGAGTACGAAAATCATGGGAGAGAATCGAAATAAACTCGGATTTCAGGCGACTTAGCTCTTTTTCCCGATCCAGTGCCTGCAACGCGCGGGCTTCTGCTGCCTGCAAATTTCGCTTCATGTGCTGTAACTCCAACTGATGCCGAACCCGAATCAGCACTTCTTCCACCTGGAAAGGCTTAGAGACATAGTCTGCCCCCCCTGCCTGAAACGCCTTGACTTTGTCGATCACGCCATCAAATGCACTTAAAAAAATGACGGGAATCTCGCAGGTTTGCTCATTGGCCTTGAGTTGTTCACAAATCTCATAGCCATTGATCTGAGGCATATTAATATCCAGCAGAATTAAGTCTGGTAGTTCAACCTGAATCGTCCTGAGGGCAGCCGTTCCAGTAATGGCCATGCGTACCTCGTGCCCTTCATGGCGTAACATGGCTGAGAGCAATCGTAAGTTGGCAGGGGTATCATCAACGATTAAAATGTTACCTGTGATGACCTGATTTGAGGCTTGTTTCATCCCGCTCATGCTATGCATCCCATTCACTTTGAGTTTAGGAATTTTGCCAGTTTAATGCGGCAAGCAGCTGTCCGGCGAGTTGCTGGGGCTTAAAGGGCTTGGCAATAAACTCTGCTCCTACTTCACCGAACCAGCGGCGATCGTCTGGCTTCACTTTGGCCGTCAGGAAAACTATGGGAATTCGCTGGGTTTTGGGATCCGCACGGAGCATTTGAAAGACCATGATGCCACTCATATCGGGCAACATCATATCCAGCAAAATCGCATCGGGTTGTTTCAGAGCGGCGATCGCCAATCCTTCCCGGCCTGAACCTGCAACCGTCACCGCCATTTCAGGTTGTGATTCTAGACTGACTTTAGCGACTTCACAAATATCTGCGTCATCGTCAATGACCAGGATGTGCTTCGGCATCATGACTTATGCAATAAATAAAAAATAAATAAATAAGGACTCAACCCATAATCAAAGGTATGAATCCGGGGGCAACCCCGACTGTGATTCCACCCCAGGGGGCGAGAACGTCCCCCAAGAGATTCAATAGGATTCCCGGGCAGGGCTGCCGCAAACGCTGCATGACCACAGAAGTAGGACAGGGTACCAGTAGATAATCAAATAATAAGTCAGCCTGATTTTTTTCAACCGTATCCGATTGACTGAGCAGCAAAATAATTCGCATCTGGTGTCGCTGCTTTGTTCCCAACCGTTTAACGAGGTCTCGCCAGGATAAATCGGTGAGGTTATCTGATAGTAAAATCGCGGATGCCTGAAAGGGAGAACGTCTGGCTCGAAAACGTTTGATGGCATCTTTGCCCTGCTTGAACCAGCAAGTGTGGTAGCCTCTGGTGTCCAGGGCCCGCATCAGGGTTTGAGCAAAATTGTCTTCATCTTCAGGGTAAATCAACGCGACATCCACTGTTGAGGCTTCCAGGGAGGGTTGCCAGCGCGTCGAGAAAATGCGATCTCTCCCAGCCACCTTCGCCCGGTAAAGTGCCGTGTCCGCTGCACGATACAGCATTTGAACGGTAATGCCATCCTGGGGGTACTGGGACACCCCCGCACTGAAGCTCGTGGTCAGGACTGTTTCCTGGTTCGATGTCAGGGGAGTCGATCGCCACTCCTCCAGGATTTCGGCTAATCGCTCTGTGCCATCGCCCCAGGTAATGCCGTACATGCCCACGACAAACTCTTCTCCTCCCCACCGGGCCACCACATCCCCCGCCCGAAATTTCTGTTTCAAAAACTGCCCAAACTGGCGCAACACTCGATCGCCCTGCATATGACCGTATTGATCATTCACCCGCTTGAAGTGATCCAGATCCAGCACTGCAAAGCAAACGGGCTGCTGGGAACGTTGGGCAATCCGCAGCAGTTGATTTAACCCCTGAATGGACTGTTGCCGATTGGAGAGATCCGTCAAAGCATCCACCTGGGAGGCACTTCTGAGGAGCCGACTGCGGCGAATCCGGTTCGTCACCTGCACTACAACGGATTCCAGGGGGGTGGTGGCAGTAACATAATCGTCAGCTCCGGCTGCAAAAATGTCATGGAGGATTCCAGGTATGACTGCTTGAATCAGGACAACCACCGGGAGCCAGTTCCAGTACGGATCTTGTCGGATCGCCTGACAGAGTTGGAGTCCGTTAACGTCGGGAACCTGCATTTCCAGCAGCAACAGGTCAGGATGAACCGCCCTGATGGTTTCCCAAATTTGAGTGAAATCATTGAGTTCAGTAATTTGCAGACTGGGGGATAGGGAGGTTCGCATCTGCCGTGTGGTCTTTACCTGCCCTACGACCAGCACCTTGGCCGTTCCCCAATGGAGTTCTTGCCAGATTTGCGTAATCGACTGGAGAATCTGGGGCAGTGGTGTGGTTTTAGATAAAAACAGCTTGGCGTTGATCTGGACTGCCATTAATCGATCGCCATAGTCCTCTTCCCTGGACAGGACAACGATCGGGGTTGAGGGCGCAAAATCCTGGAGATCCGCCATCAGGGGCGATCGGCTGGCAGGGTCTTTCAGAAAATCCAGATCGAGCAAAATGAGATTTGGTTCAGTGTGTTGAAGCTGCGTGCGGAGCTGGGCCAGATCGGCAATATGGATCACTTGAATATTCCAGGAAGCGGCTTCAAGTTCCAACTCGCGGCTGAGAGCTGGATCTCGATCGATGACCAGCAGAATGGGTTGGGGTTGGGCAGAAAGGGTTGGAGCAGCCTGCACTTCTGCCGAGGTTTCCACACGCTGATTGGGTTGCTGCTGAATCACCTGCCGCAGATCGGATACTAACTGTTCCAGCGGTTTGTTGATCGATTGCCGATGCTGGGCTGCACTGGACTCCACCTGAGGCAGGTACGACTCTAACAGCGTTTCAATTTGCCGGGCCAGGTGCGAGCCTTCATCCAGCCCAAAGGTGCCCAGCCCTCCTGCTAGCTTATGGGCATTTTCGATCGCCTTCTGATGCAGCGTGGCATCCAGACTCCGGGTTTTGAGAGCCTGTACCGCTTTGTCCAGCACCGTCAGCCGTTCCAGACAGGCTCCTTTTTTGCGTTCCCAAATTTGGGCAACCGTGGCATCCAGGCGATCGGGGGGCACGTTCGCTGGGGCAGGGGCAGGATTGCTCTTTTCTAAAAAGGATGGATTCAGTCGATATCCCTGACCGTACAGGGTTTCTAGCAAATCCCCTGCTCCAACACGCCGCAGTTCTTTGCGAATATTCTTAATGTGGGACTTGACTGTATCTTCGACGGGAGCTTCCTCATCAAACGACCAGAGATGCTCGACGATCGCCCGCCGACTGAATACTCGATGGGGACTCCGCAAGAAGAGTTCCAGCAGGAGATACTCTTTCCGGCTGAATTGGAGTGATGCGCCGTTGTAGGCGACATTGCGTGTGTTGGGATCAAGCTGTAAACCGCCATACTCCAGCACTGAAGATAGTACCGTACTGCCTCGACGCAGCAAGGCCCGAACGCGCGCAATGAGTTCCTGACTGTTGAACGGCTTGATCACATAATCATCGGCTCCACCGTCTAAACCCATCAACTTATCGGTGGTGGTATCGCGCACTGTTAGCAGCATCACCAGTACGGGATTATTACGTTCTCGTAACCGCCGACAAAAGCTAATGCCATCCAGCCGGGGCAGCATGATATCCAGCAGGATCAAATCATAGGGAAAAGCTTCTACCAGTTCCCATCCCGATTCCCCATCCGTTGCCACATCAACTACATAGTTTTGCCCCACCAGAACAGCCGTCAACAGCTCTACGATGCTCTCATCATCTTCTACTAACAGAATTCTCATAAAAATATATACAGGGAGAGGTGTTTCACCTCCAAGGGCAACACCAAGGATCTAAGGAGTGGACTGAAACAAATACGACTTTGTTCACAGTAGCGAGACTCTCTACACGGCTGGCTACAGGGAGGTAGGCCGAGGAAAACAGGAAAGCAGTCTGGAAAATATTTAGCAAAATTTAGGAGAGGCAGAACAAGCACGCGCATCAAACCTCAGATCGATGGGCAAACTCTTCTGGCCAACCTGGAAACAGCAATAAGCAACAGCTGATTTGGAATATTTGTACTAAAAATATTCGCCCCAGAAAAGCCTGTACTAACATTAGGCGTTCAATGACTTCTATGCTCAAATGCTTGAACATGGATATACAGTCCATAAACCACCTGACTATTGGGGAAGTATTGGAAAATCAAACACCTTAACCAATCCAGTATCCCTACGTTGAAAGTACCGCTCGGAAATCTACCTTAGGGAGTTTAGAAAAGTAGCGTACTTAATAGTACAGAGTAAAAGTGCAAAAGTAGAGGAATGTTCTTGTTTGAACCCAGCAATCGGTCAACCTTAAGTATTAATTACCATATCTAGTATATTTTGGCTCAGGGATTAAACCGTAAATTCACTGAGATTGAATTCGGTCTATTTGGTTAGGGTTGTTTGGTCTCGTTGTTTGCCCCAGTTTCTATCAACCCAGTGAGGTTGTGAGACCGATTTCGGTTTTCAATACTCAACTTTTCCACCTTTTCTGCTTATTTTAAGTAAAGTAACAAATAACAAATAACAGGCAATAGAGTAGCAAATCATTTTGGATTCGTCTGTTTCTTTTTGACTGTCCGGTGTAAAAAGAGTCCCGGAGGATGTGAATATCTTGGCTTCATTGGTAGATAGAGAAATAGAGGTGCTGTTGATTGATGAGGCACTGATTTCACCGTTCAAGTTTTGGCATGATGGTCAGGTTCAGCAGGGAATGCAGTTTCGCATGCGATTGTTTGGCCAGTTTCGCTGTTTCGATCGCCACGATCGCCAGCAGGCATTTGATCTATCTACCCGTTTTGTTGATGCGGGAGTAGACGTAATCATGACCACCACTGGTTCACGATATACGCTGTGGGTCAGTCTGCATGCTTCCCAGTCAGCCAGGCAACGATTTCTTCAAACTGAAATCGATCGACCCACTGAGTTAGAGTTTGGGCGAGCAGGGAGTGGCTGGGAGGAAGTTGCTCGATTAGAGTCAGGCATTGGCTGGAATTGAGGCGAAGGGTCGCCTGATGAAAATCTGCTCGCCATTCCTCAGGCAAGGTTTGGGGCGCGTCCAACGCTATAGATGAGGTCGGTGAGTCCAGGTCTATGAGGGACTGTAAAGCACTACTTGGTGCAGCGGAAAGCGAAGATGCTGGAGGCTGAATGGCCCTGGATTGAAGTGGTTCATGAAGTGGTTCATTCTGATGGGCAGGGTCAAGCGGATGGAGATGGGTTGAATGAAAATGGGGAGATGCAAGATTGAACGGCAGGATGACAGTGAAGCATGAGCCTTGCCCCACCTGGCTTTGAACCATAATATCTCCTCCCATCACCTGCACAAACTGCCGACTGATGGCCAGCCCCAGGCCCGTGCCCTGATGCAGCGATCGCCCTGATTCCGTTTGGGCAAAGGCATCAAACAGACAATCGATTTCGTGGGCAGCAATTCCCATGCCCGTATCTTCAACTTCAATCTGAAGCAAGGAATCAACCCCGGTTTCATCGCGGCTGCAACGGGCCCGCAGGGCAACCCATCCCCCTGGGGTAAATTTGATGGCGTTATCCAACAGATTAATCAAAACCTGGTGTAGTTTATCTTGATCGGTGTGGATGTATTGCGGTAAGTCGATCGCCCAGTCGATGATCAACTCCAGCCCTTTAGACTTGGCTTTGAGCCTGAATAACGCCTCCATGTTTTTGAGAATTTGATGCAAATCAAAGGGGGTTGAATGGCAGTGGAGTTCCCCCGCTTCAATTTTGGACATTTCCAAAACAGAGTTAATCAGGTTGAGCAGATGGGTGCCGCTATAGCGAATGATATTGAGATACTCCTGATGGTCGTCACTCAGGGACGCTTCCTTCGCAATGACTTCAGCAAATCCCAGGATGCTGGTCAGCGGGGTTCGCAGTTCATGGCTCATCATCGACAAAAATCCACTTTTAGTTCGGCTGGCAGCTTCAGCCGCTTCCTTGGCCGGGCCAGTTGTTCCTGCGCTCGTTTACGCTCCGTGATGTCTACCCCTACGGATAGAATCTCGACCAGCTCGCCGCGATCGTTATAAATGGGCTTATCTGACCACTGTACCCAGACCCGTTCTCCATTGCACCGAATGTTCTCGTTTTCTGACAGAGGATAGTTGATCGGATCCTGGCATAACTTTGCAATCAGCAGTCGCAAATTTCGACCTGTCGATTCTATTTTCGGTACGATCGTACCTACAAGATTACGGTTAATAATTTCTGGTTCACTGTATCCGAAGAATTGTTGTCCGTATTCATTCAGGAATGTAATTCGTCCAGACGTATCAAATCTTAAAATGATGGAACTAGCAAGTTCTACTAAATCACGATACTTTCTCTCACTATGTTCCAGTGCTTCGGCTGCTTGCTTGCGTTCAGTAACATCGATCGCCGTTCCCAGTAGCAGTTTGGGTTGACCATCCGGAGTACGTTCAAACACGGTATCCAGACTGCGTAGCCATCGCCATTCCCCATTCTTCCCAAGCATCCGATATTCAAACTCAAACACCTCACCGTCTGCCATTGCCATGATATACGGAATGTTTTGACCAAACCTAGCACTATCATCGGGGTGCATCAGGGTTTCAATCAGCCTGGACTGAATGGCTTGAACCTCCTCAGCGGTATATCCTAAAACCTGCTCAATGCGGCGATTGACGTACACATTACGACTCTGATGAATATCGTACAGGTAGAACAGGTTCGGGCTGGCATCGGTGATGCTTTGAATGAAGCGTTGACTCTCGCGTAACTCTTCTTCAATGCGTTTTCGTTCAGTAATGTCTAATAGAATTCCGATCGCCCCAGTGACTTTTCCTTCTTGATCGCAGAGACTTTGTCCCCGCTCAGTTAACCAGCGCACAGAGCCATCCTGATGCACGATGCGAAAGTCAAATTGAAAATAACACTCTTTGCTGAGCGATCGTTCCACTTCCTGCTGCACTTTCTCCAGATCGTCAGGATGAATGGCGCGTAACCAGTTCTCATAGCTGGGAGCCACCTGGTTTTTGTCATAGCCTAAGAGTTGAAAACACTGATCTGACCATGCGACAGCACCATCTGCCAGGGAGAATTCCCAGGTGCCTGCTTTTGCCGTTTCAAGAGCCAGGGAGAGATGCTGCTGGCTGACGCGCAGTTCTTCTTCAGCTCGTTTGCGATCGGTGATGTCTTCAGAAATGCCGATAAACCGCAGTAGTTCACCGTCTGGAGCATAAATAGGGTCTAAACTGGCTCTGATCCAGCGAATTGATCCATCCGATCGCAGCAGGCGATATTCTCGGACGACGGGTTGTCCCTGAAATTGCTGAGTGAGCGATTGAGTCAGGAGGGGGCGATCGTCTGGGTGAATGGATTCCATCCAGGAGGTGGGATCAGCATACAGACTTTCGCAAGTCCGCTGCCAGATTTGTTCATAGGCCGGACTAACATAAAGGAATGTTCCGGTTTTAGCACAGCGAATTATAAAGACCTGGCTGACCGTTTCCGCAATTTCTCGAAACCGTTCTTCACTTTCCTGGAGGGCAATTTCTACTTGCTTACGTTGGGTAATATCTGTATCAACTGCGGTCAAGATCCAACAGTTTTGTGTTTTCTCATAGTGGGAAGAACCCTGGGAAGCAATCCAGCGCAGGCTGCCATCCTTGTGCCAAAATCGGTATTCGACTTCCACCGATCGCTCTGCAAAAATGTCATCAAACAGAGGCAGAATCACCGATGTTTGATCGTCTGCATGAACACGCGACCACCAGATACCCGTCATCATTTCCTCGGCGGTGTAGCCAAACACGAGTTCGCAACCCGGCGAATAGTAATTGTATTCCCAGGTGCGATTGGCAAACACTCGCACACTCACGATCGAGGGATTGGCACTATTGAGAACGTCACTTAATCTTGACTCAGACGCTCTCAGGGCTAACTCAAGCTGTTTCCGCTCCGTGATGTCTCGAACAATAATTAAAACTTCATCCTCACCACTCACTGTAATTTGGGCTTCCTGATAGTGCAATTCACCATCAAATTCCAATTGATATTCGTAAGTTTGGGTTTGCTGGGTTTGCAATGCCCGTTCCACATAGTGCATTCGCTCCTGCACAAAGTCAGACGGCATGACTTCAAAAATCGTTTTGCCAGGCAAATCCGGCGCGGGGGTAAAACTTTTAAAAGACCTGGCGGGAACGAAATCCAGATAGGTGCCATCTCGCCTTATCCGAATCAGCAAATTCGGGAAAACCTCCCACAGCAGTTGGTTCGATTGTTCCACGCAATGCAGAACCCGTTTTAAGGACAGACGGGCGGAATCGGGCAGGAAGGGAAGATAGGCTGTCTTGGCGTTCAGTTGAGAACTGGGTGGGGGGGAAGGGGCCGATTCGGGTAATTCGATCGCCGGGGGAGACATGACTGCGGCAAGGGTTGTTTCCGTCAAAGACAGACCCTTGGCGATCGTATGGATTAGATGGTGCGCTGTGAACATTCCCACCCAACGCTGCTGATCAACCACGAGGGCAAAGCTAGACTGGGATTGATCCAGTTGAACGATCGCATCCTGCACCGTTGTCTGGGGGGTAAGAATCACTAAAACGGGCTGTACAACTGACATAGCCGATTACGTTAAGCAGTTTCAATATGGCTTCAGATAAAAGTAAACTGAGCCACCTTTAATTTTGGTCTATTTTTTTTGGCTCTACTGTTTTATTTATCCCTTAATGATTGAAGTTTCTGCCATCCCTGCCCCTGATATCCATAGTGAAATCGATCGGGGTGGAAAATTTCCGCCAGGATTTCTAAGGAATCCACCAATCGCGGCCCCGGACGGTTGAAGTAATGATTGCCATCGGTAATATAAACCTGTCCGGTTTTGACGGCTGACAGGCTCGACCATTGCGGCTGTTGCGCCAGTAATTCTAGATCTTCTTGAGTTCGATCGAGGCCAAACCCACAGGGCATCAGGATGATCAGCTCTGGATCTACCGCTACCAACTCTTCCCACTGCAACCAGGGAGAATGCTGGCCGATCGTGCCAAACAAAGATTTGCCTCCAGCCCGTTGGACTAACTCTGGAATCCAGTTTCCTGCCGCCATCAGGGGATCTGCCCATTCAATACAGGCAACCGTGGGGCGATCGGCTACGGGAATTTTCTCCGTGATCTGGGTGCAGCACTCCACGCGCTGCTGTAATCGGGCGATCGGTTCATCCGTTGCCACCCCAAGGGTCTGCCCGACCCGGCGAATATCCTGCCAAACCTCGGCCAGGGTGTTGGGCTGAAGGGAAATAATTTTGGGGTGCGTCTGGGTGAGCTGATCAACCGCCTGTTCCACATCAGACAGACTGACGGCGCAGACTTCGCACTGGGCCTGCGTCAAAATGTGGGTCGGTCGCAGTTGTTCCAGCACATCGGTCTGAATTTGATAAACGCTCAACGCGGTTTGCAGTAGCTCGGTGACGCGATCGTGAATTTCAGCACTGGTTCCCTCTGGATTGAACTTAGGGGCAGTACAAACTGGGAGCGACTGCACCGAAACAGGATAATCACATTCATGGGATCGTCCAACCAGGCGTTCAACCAGCCCCAGACAATCCACAATTTCCGTTGCGCTGGGAATCAAGGACAGAATCCGCAAGTCGGCAGTTTGGTTCTGAGTCATGATGTCTCTCCCGAAGTCCCTATCCCCTCCAGCTTATCTAGATTTGCAGAATGGCGCGGGCCACCATGAAGTAAATGGATACGCCCAAGACATCGACGATCGTAGTAATAAAGGGAGCAGACATTAGAGCCGGGTCGCGCTTTAACCAGCGAAACAGAAAAGGTAAACCGGATCCAGCCAGAGAAGCCAGGAGCGAAATCGCAAAAAGGCTAATCCCCACCACAATGGCAACTTGCAGATCGTCCTGTAGCCAATAGGCCCAGGCAATGGTAATCGCCGCCAGCATTCCCCCTAAAAAGGCTCCTGCAATCAGTTCTCGGCCAATGACTCGCAGGGTTGCTTTCTGGGGAATTTCTTCTGTACTCAGTCCCCGGATTACCACCGTCGAAGATTGCGCGCCAACATTGCCGCCTGTGTCAATCAACAGCGGCACAAAGAAGGCCAGGGCCACGACCGCCTCCAGCACTTCCTCCTGGGTTTGCATAATCGTTCCTGTAAAGGTATTGGCCACCAGCAGCACCAATAGCCAGACAACCCGCCGCCGCGCCACGGTAAACAGGTTCAGGTTGAAATAGTTTTCCTTTCCCGATTGCAGTCCGCCCAGGGTGTAGATATCCTCCGTCGTTTCTGCCTGCAAGACATCTAGGGCATCATCCACGGTGATAATTCCCACCAAACGCTGCTCTTTGTCCACCACGGGCAAAGCCACAAAGTCGTAACGTTGCATAATCCGGGCCACCTCTTCCTGATCGGTTTCAGTGACGACGGAGATCACCTTGGGCTTCATGATTTCTGCGATCGTTTCATGGGGACGCGCACTGACCAACTCCCGCAGGGACAAAATTCCCACCAGATGCCGTTCTGCATCAATCACGTATAGGTAGTAGATGGTTTCACTCACCTCAGCAAAGTCGCGGATTTGCTCCAGGGTTTCTGCCACTGTGTTCGTCTGCTGCAAGGCCACATAGCGAGGAGTCATCAGCCGCCCTGCCGTTTCCGGTGGATAGCCCAACAGCATTGCCGTCGCTTCCCGTTCCTCTGGACTAATTGCTTCAATCAACCGCCGCACCACCGTTGCCGGGAGTTCATCCAGCAGGCGCACCCGATCGTCTGGCGACATTTTGCCAAAAATATCGATCACATCCTGCCGTTTGAACTTTTCCACCAGGGCTTGCTGAGTGCTCCACCGGAAATGTTCGTAAACCTGTAGGGCTTCTTCCTTGGAGAGCAACCGAAAGGCGATCGCTTGCATCTGGGCCGGGAGTCCTTCGATCGCCTCTGCAATGTCCACGGGTTCCACAGGTTCTAGTAGAGCTTTCGCACCGTCCAGATTTTCCTGGGTCAACAGTGTATAAAGCTGTGACTGGACAAGCTGCTGAAGTTCGTATCGCGTCATCTGGCTGGGGGCAGAATTAAACCGGGTGGACACTATCCATCTCCTTGATCAATTAGTTTGATTCGTTTGATTCGTCTGATCTGGCAGGACTGACGCAAATTCGACAGGTTCTACGTTCCACTATCCCTTTCTACCCTGAAGGGCAGCAAACGAAAGTTCCCCAGGATCCGGGAATCGAGGGGAGCAGGGGGTCACTCCTGGAGGTAATTTACATCAAGAAATATTGGTAGGTGAATATTCACAAAGGGAGAAATTTGAAGGGAGTATCCTACTTTTGGAGCAGGCTGAAGCAGAACCCACCCCTGCCCCTCCCAGGAGGGAACCCACCCCTGCCCCTCCCAGGAGGGGATTTTATGGTCATTTAGTGAACAGCGGACTGGAGGAGAAATGGAGGGAACAGTCGGGAATAGTTGGTTGGAAGGCGGAAGTTTAGAGAGAACCGTGAGTCGAGGGAGGCGATATGCACCGCAGTTACCTGGATGTGGCGCGACAGGGTAAAAATCAGTGGTGGCGATATGTGATTGGAATTTTTATTGCCCAGTTTTGCTTTCAGGTATTGAGCATTCTGGTGCTGCTGCTGTTGCTGTATGGATTGTCGATCGCCTTATCTCAGTCCACCTTAGACCGGATTCCTCAGCCGCTGGCCGCCTATGTGTTTGTCAATTTCCCTTTTATCTTTTTTGCCTTGGGAACGGTGTTGACGGTCGCATGGATACATCATCGCCCAGTGCTAACGCTGATCAGCGCAGAGAGGGTGTTCCGGTTTAAGCGATTTTGGGCCGGTTTTGGGGCCTGGTTTTTAATGTTGGCGGGTTCTCAAATGGCCTTTCTGTGGCTCACGCCTGAAACCTACCAGTTTTCCTGGGAACCCTTGCAGTGGCTGTTGTTTCTGCCCTTTGCCCTGATTCTGACCCCCATTCAAACCATGGCTGAAGAACTGTTTTTTCGGGGGTATCTGATGCAGGGGTTGGGGTTAATCAACCGTCATCCGCTGTTTTTGATGGGAGTCACCAGCTTTTTGTTTGTGCTGCCTCATATGGGCAATCCTGAAATTCAGCGGGGCTTTATCTGGGTGGGGTTGAGCTACTGGGTGTGGGGCGTGTTTTTTGCTGCGATTACCCTGAAAGACGATCGCCTGGAACTAGCCATGGGAAGCCATGCCGCCAATAATTTGTTTGCAGCTCTGCTAGTTAACTCGGCTGATTCGGTGCTGCCCTCCCCTGCCGTATGGACAGTAGAACCCGGAGATCCACGGAGTAGTTTGATCTATCAGCTTGGGATCAGTGCAGCGTTCTACTGTCTGTTTTTTGGCTGGGGGAAGTCATCGCGGTCTAAACCTTGAATGAATGGGAGGTGAAGTTACCGTGCAGTCCGTAGGGAATGTGATGCTTGAGTTTGAGCTGGGCTACCTCTTGCAGATCAGAGGCGTTTAGGATCACTAATTTCGATCGCTCCTGCTGGCCATCGAATACCAGGGTCAGCAACCAGCCCTCATCTTCCGCCGTGCTATCCGGACGAGGGACAAAAATCGGTTCGCTGACAAAACCGTGGGGTGCAGCACTCCACAGCAGTCGATCGTCCGTTTGCCAGTCCAGCTTCAAAATCGCTTGCAGCGGAGCATTCCCCGTAGGCGCATGGGCAGCTCCCATGTAGGTATAGCGGTTAGGACGACCGACGCGATCGGGATGGACGACGGGAAACTCACAGCAGCGCGGCTCAACTAACTGGGGATGAACCTGTTGAGTGGTCAGGTCAAATTCAAATCGCCACAATTGACCCGGAGCCAGGCGATCGAACTTCACGGTCAGGTAGTCTTCATTGGGGCCGACGGCGGGTAACTCGGCGTAGCAGATTGAATCGACGCAGAGCTTACCGTCCTGCTCAAAAGCGTTGGCATGGTGAAAGATGAAACCTGCTTCGACTGGAATCGTCTGAACTGGAGCATCGCCATGTCGGGGAATGATGATTGCCTGGGAGGGGCGATCGGTTTGAACGTTCAGGCTTTGTCCAGCCCCTTTCAGTCCCAACAGGTAGGGCAGGGGATTGAAGGAAACGGGAGCCTGGAAGAAGATGCAGTAGTTGGGGGTGATGGCAAAGTCGTGCATGAAGCCAAACCCTGGAACTGCATGGGAATGCTGCCGGACAACTTTCCCTGATACATCCAGCTCATAGATTGTAATGGTGGTGGATAAACCGGGTTTGATGGCAAAATTCACCAGGCAGGCATTGCCATCATCGAGAGCACAGTTCGGATCGACTCGCGGATGGGCTGCAAAGGCGGAACCGGGTTGCAACACACCATCCAGATCGTCTAACCCCAGGGTTTCCAGCGTACTGGGATCAAGGCGATGGGGTTCTGCGGCTTCCCAGAGGGCCAGAAGTTTGTCGCCCCAATAAATTACGTTGGTATTGGCAATATTTTTGAGGCGAAAGTCCAATAGATTCGCCAGCCAGCCCCCTAGCTTCTGAGTGCCAAACACTCCCCGATACAGAATCTTGCCAGCTTCCTGCTCCTCTAAGTACCCCTGAGTTTGGACAAAACGATTGCGGAAATGGGCCCGCCCATCCTGGAAGGTAAAGGCACAGATCATGCCATCTCCGTCAAAAGGATGATGAATTCGCTGGCCATTGACATCCAACAATCCTGGCCCATTGCGAAATAGGGTTCCCTGCAATTCAGCCGGAATTTGTCCTTCGATTTCGTCAATCCAATACTCATGCTCATCCTGGAGCGATCGATATCCTTTGCGCCATTCGTCCAGGCTGTAGGAGAGGGAGGTGGAAGAAGTCTGGTTGAGTTGAGTTGGGGTCTGCATGAATAGAGAGAAGCTGTTAAAGGTGATTCAAATTTACGAAACTTAACATCTTCCAGGGTAAATCGGTTTCCTGATTTAAGCCAACTTCAAAAGGTAGAACTTTGTGGTTTGGTCAGTTCTATGCGGGAGCATCTCATACCAATTTGATTGGCAGACATTGCACATCCTACGCAAGGACGCACTGCTGTGCGCCCCTACAGGCAATCTATCTACCGTGCAAACGATTTGAATCGGTATCACTTGTGTAATAGGGTGAAGCTAACCCACCCCTAACCCCTCCCAGGAAGGGAAACTGAGAACCCACCCCTAACCCCTCCCAGGCGGGGAAACTCTGGAGACCCTTAACCAGGAGAATGTCCATAAAATCCCCTTTGGGGAGGGGCAGGGGTGAGTTCCAATGTCTGATTCCACCAGACCTTTATACGGTGCAGGCAAGATGCCTACCCCACAAGAGTAAATAGTTGATCTACAGGAGTTTTAGCTGCTTCTGCGACGATAGTGGGTGTTGATTTTCATCACCTCGTTGGGGTTGGGAGTGGGCAGGAAGCGACTCCAGGTGGTGGCATCGCGGAAGTTGAGGACGTGCAGGTGGTGGATGATTTCGTTCACGCCTTCCGGGGAACCGATCGCAATCAGCTTGATCGATTCCCGATTGGGCAACTCCTGATGGGGCAACGAGTCGGATTCGCTGCCAGAGTTGAATATGCAGTTTTCGCCTGTCATGAAAAGAATTCCTTTGAGTATTGGAGGGAAGAAACTCAGGAACCCAGTTTTCCCCACCAAACCAGAATCGCTCCTAGCCTTGGACGAACCTCAGCTAAAATAGACCCCAGCCTGTACAGACTCGTTGTCAGCTTGTCTGTCGGGTTAGTGGCTGAGTGGTGTTTCTCTCACCGCTCGGTCACGCCAGATTCCTGAGAGCCAGGCGACGTTTTTTACCACACCAGGGGATTTCATCGCCTTAATCGAATAGCGTAGTGAATTCTGAGGGTTCCGTCAATCTCTTTACCCAAGATTTTTTAGGATTGCTTGACCTGCACCCGGAACCGATCGCCCTTTCTGGAGTCTGGACGGATTGGGCGATCGCGTTCACCCTGTTCCTTCCCAATCCTCCAAACGTAAGCCTACTATGGTTAAATTCATTCGTATTGTGTGTCACTAAAGTTAGCTGATGGGCTTGAGCAATTGATGCAATCAACACATCATGCGGGCCGATCGGCGTTCCAGTAGAAGACAATTGAGCGCGAATTTCCCCTGCAAGAACGGCTGCGGCATCATCAAAGGGAAGAGAAATAAATACTCGTAAAAATCGCTGCTGCTTGGCGAGAGCTTCGGACGGATTGCGGCTCTTCAGTGCACCATAAAATATCTGCTTTCACGACTGAGCAAACAGCAATGTCCTCAGCATTAGTGCTGCGAATGCGGTTTTGAACTGCCACCGATCGACCGTTCAAATACCGTATACAGACATTTGTATCCAGCAAGTACTTCACAACAGGACTTCCCGTTCCTCGTAGTTGCCTTCATCCTCAACGGTCAATGGTTCATCCTTAAAACAACCAAATGTTTCTTCAAAAAAATTAGGGGGGTATCCCTTCCCCTTTGACTGTGCCGATGGTGCGGTGCAATCATCATCTGGTTCATTGATCAACAGAATAATCTTTACGGTTTGCTGCTCACCCAGGTGAGAACGGACTTGTTCAGGCAGTTTAACGTTTCCATCTGCCGTAATTTGAGCCGGAAATTCATATGCTTTCATATCCAGACCAGTAAATTAAGCCTTCTAGAAAATTTTTACCAAACCTGAACGGGTGAATCGTTCAAAGGCCCGTTCTTTCCTTCATTGTAGAACCTCGGTTCAGTCATTCTTTCCGCGTCAACCGATCGCCCTTTCTGGAGTCTGATAGACTGGGCGATCGCTAATCCGGAGCGAGATTAAACCATGACCTTAACGAGTTTAAAGAGCCTCCAACCAACGCAGCAAGTCCTCGATCGTGGCAAAATCCAGCAATGCTTCCCCCAACGCTTCGAGCTGAGGAATTCCTAGATGCCGAATTTGCTCCTGCACCTCCACCGGAATTTCTCCTACCCGACGGTTCAGCAACCGCAGAATGATTGCAACCTCGCCTTGTTGTCGCCCTTCTTCCCGCCCTTCCTGCAAAATTTCCTGATAAACTATCGATTCCCGCATCGATCGACTCCTGAAGATTTGCTGAATCTGCTGTTGGCTAAACTTTAATCCTGCTAAGACCTGCGTACAGGCATACACTTCCTGCCGCAGTTCCTCTGCTTCTATCTTACTGACCTCTTGAACGACGCGACGAAGTAACTGTTCTGGGCGATCGGCTGCTGCCAGACAAGCCAACGGCATTAGGGCTGGTTCTTGTAGCAATCCCTCCGGCGATTCTTCCCACAGTCGCATCACTTGGTATTCGTGGCGAGTTCGTTCCACCTGAAAGCAGGTTTCAATCTGGCGATCGTCGCTGGGGGGTTTCAGCAAGATCACCACCTGAGTAATGGGCGATCGATAACGGCGATAGAGCCGCACCCAATAATCCAACATGCGCAGGGAGAGGGGTGGTTCTGTGGTTAATTTGACCTGAAACTCCAGATGCAAAATCCGATCGCGGGTTGCTAAAAAGGTGACGGAATCTGCCCGAATCGGTTCAATGCTTAACTCGGTTTTGAGCACACGAACGGAGTCTGGAGTTTCACCCAGGAGCCAGGCCGCAAAGCGATCGGGGTACTTCTCAGAGAGGAATTTGCAGAGGTTGTCATAGGCCATGACTGGGAACGGTTAGGGTCTATGTCACTCGATCGCCCAGTGTCAGATCACCAGTTCGATCGCCCAGTGTCAGATCACCAGTGAAGGATCGGCTTGAACCGTGTTGAGCATTCCAGAATACACCAGGCCGCGATGGACATCCAGCGTCAGGATTGCCCCGTCCCGAATCAGTTCCGTGGCATTTTTGACCCCAACAATCACCGGAACCCCCAGGCGCAAACCGATGACCGCTGCATGACTGGTCAGGCTTTCCTCCTCAGTGACAATTCCAGAGGCCTTGCGGATCGCTTCGACATGATTGGCATTTGTTTTCGACACCACCAGAATTTCACCGTGATTGAACGTGCCCAGATCGATGCTGTTGTGGGCGACCCTGGCCCGACCGCTGACGGAACCTTGCCCAATGCCGATGCCTCGTCCCAAAACGGCCGTCACGACATCCACTTTGATCAAATCCGTGGAGCCAGACACCCCCTGAAGGGTTCCAGCCGTCATCACGACCAGATCCCCCTGATAGAGTAATTCTTTTTCCTGGGCTACATTGATTGCTGCCTGGAAGGTTTGCCCGGTGGAGGGTAAATCCAGCACCAACAGTGGTTTGACTCCCCAAACGAGCTGCAACTGTCGAGCCACATCCACGTGGGGAGTCACGGCCAGAATTGGCTTGCGGGGACGAAACTTGGAAACATTACGAGCCGTTGCCCCGGTTTTGGTCAGGGTCATGATGGCAGCCGCTTGCAGTTGTTCAGCAATTTGCCCAACGGCCTGGCTGATGGCATTGGGGATCGTTCGCCCCGGCACATCTTCCAGATTACGGTTGAGGGACATTTCCTGCTCAATCCGGCAGGCAATCCGCGACATGGTTTCGACGGCCTGCACCGGATATTTACCCACCGCCGTTTCGTTGGACAGCATCACCGCATCGGTTCCATCCAGAATCGCGTTCGCCACGTCGGAAATTTCAGCCCGGGTAGCGCGGGGATTGTTCACCATACTATCGAGCATTTGCGTCGCCGTAATCACCGGAATGCCCAGTCGATTGGCGGTACGAATCAGCCGCTTTTGCAGCATAGGCACATCTTCTGCGGGCAGTTCTACCCCCAGATCACCCCGAGCCACCATCACGCCATCGCAGATGGACAGGACTGCCTCCATTTGCTCGATCGCCTCGTGTTTCTCAATCTTGGCGATCACAGGCACATCTTTCCCGGCACTGGAGATCAGTTCCTTAATTTCCAGAACATCCTGGGGATTACGGACAAAGCTAAGGGCAACCCAGTCTACGCCCTGATCTAAGCCGAACATTAAGTCCTGCTTGTCCTTATCCGTCAGGGCCCGAATGGAGAGGTAAACCCCTGGAAAGTTGACCCCCTTGTTGTTGGACAAGACTCCATCCACCACCACGCGGCAGAAGAGGGCTTTTTTGTCGAGATCAACTTTTTCCACAAACATTTCAACCCGACCATCATCCAGCAGGATGGTCGCGCCTTCTGGCACTTCTTCCGCCAGGGTTGCGTAGGTGACGGAACTCATTTCCTGCGTTCCCACCATCGGATGGCTGGTCAGAATGTAGGGATCGCCCTTCTTTAAGGTAATGGAGCCGTTTTCAAATTTACCCAGGCGAATTTTTGGCCCCTGGAGGTCTTGCAGAATCCCGACGGGTTGATTTAGCTCAAAGGAAACCTGACGAATCGTGCGAATGTTGCGCTGATGGTCATCGTAGGTGCCATGCGAGAAATTCAGGCGGAGGGTCGTTGCTCCAGCCTCAATGAGCGATCGCAGGACATCTGGACTGCTGGTAGCAGGGCCGATCGTGGCAACGATTTTTGTGCGCCGAAGAAAGTGTTGTGGGTGCATGGACGTATTAAGTCTGAAGAAGAGGCTTGCGAAACTCCTACCAGCTTGCGAAGCGGCAAAACGGATAGTATCACGTTTAGCAAATCTAAACACATAAAATCCCCATTCCAAGAGGCAGGATGGGGAAATTTACAAGATTTATACGGGGATCATCACTTTGTAAAGGATGAGCAATATATTGAGAATCATAAATTAAATAACCTGTCAATCATCCTACCTGTTTGACTGGGCGGGCAAGATGCCTACCCACAAGAATTTCAGGTTATTCAATTTGGATTCCTGAGGGGCGGACTACCACAACCGCTCACCTGTGCCCCCATCGGCTGGATCCAGGAATGGGCGCAGGTTGATATTGGCAGGAGATGCACTGCTAGGACTGGGGTTGGGGCTGTTGCGACGACCGCCCACGAGAGAGGATAAATCTACGCCGACCGCATCGCCAATCTGACCTAAGATATCGCGTCCACCATTGCCCCGGAAGGTGGTCACTCCCTGGGTTTGTTGCCCACTGTCAGCCGTGACTAAGTTACCAAAGACACGATCGCGGGTGGCGATGGGATCTTGTCCGGGGGGAACCGTCAGCACAATCCGACAGCCCGGCACCGCTTCCGTTGTCACGCAGAGGATATTCAGCCCATTTTCGACGCTGGTTCGCAGTTCTAGCAAACCATCGGGACGATAAAACTCCAAGCGACGACTAATTTCGTTACAGCGACGGTCTTCTGTCCAACCGCCTCCAAGCTGCGTTGGGGTTGCCCAGGCATAGGCCTCTCCCGGTTGGCTAATGGGTCGATACATGACGGTATAGCGACCATTTTCGATTTCACAGGTAAATCGGGCATCGCTGGGGGGAGCCGTAGTGGGAATGGCATCTGGATTATTCACCTGCGCTTGAACCGATCGCCCACTGTTCAGAACGATGCTGCCACTGGCAATTAAGGCAGACATTCCCGCTAACCAGCCCACGCGCTTCAACGTTTGCAGTTTGAATGACATACACGGAACCTCTATGCTGATATTGCTTCAAATCGGTCTTTACTGCGTCCTCGACGGTCGATCGCCTCTCAACTCGGCTATTATGAGCAATTTTGAGGTTTTTCGAGCCATTCGAGCCATTCAAGTCAATCAACGATACTCGTTTTCAAGCACCCTGGAACACTGAATAATCCCAGAGGTTGATGCTACTTCAAAGACGAGTTGTTTGTGAAAGAAGTGCCTGAATGGGCAAAATTCGATCGGATGCGAGGAAAATCAGCCATCGATCGAGGGAAAAAATGAAGATTTATGAAAAAATGTTTGTGTATGTTGTTACAATGGCTTTCTGGAATTAGAACTCATTACAGTGTGGTTGACTTTGATAACCACCTGAACCATGCTGGCGATTTGGGAACGCGCAGCCTGGGGATTTCTTCCAACTGAGAAACGACGAAAATTTTATCAACTGCGAGCTGGCTTAAATTGGCCAGCTTTTTTGTTGCCCTGGCTTGCACCAATTTGCATCAAACCAATTTGCATCAATTTGCATCGATAGTATGGTTCTGATTTGTTGTCCCAAATTTACTGTCCCGATCGGCTATTTGCCCTCATGGAGACGGGTGCTGTCTGTAATGTAACAACCCTTTTGAGAATGCGCCAGTTTTAGAATGTGCCAGCGGTCGCATCTGGTTTTACTCTAGATAAGGTTGGTTTGCATAAGTAGAGGGGTGGTCGATGCCCTGAACCGAGTCCTATGACTAGAGAATTTGATCGTTCTAGATTTTGGCAACGCTGGTTTTTTGCTGGACTACTGGCAGGAATGTTTGCCGGACTGATTCTTTTCGTGATTCTGCCCATTTTGATCCTGGCTACGGTTCAAGGTGGGGTCGGTATTGGGTTTGAGTCTCTGTTCTACCTGCTGTTGCCCATTTTGATCTTAATGGTGTTAGGTGGAATCTACGGCATCGGGCAGGGAGCTGCTCACTATTTTTCCTTGAATCCGCATATTCCCCGTATGGGACGATCGCTGCGGGCGAATTTCATCGGTACGCTGGTGGGTGTAGTCGTAACGGGTGTGTTGCTGCTGGGGCTGATTATGGCGGGCTTTGGTGACTTTTTACAGAGTTTAGGCCTATCCTTTGGATTGAGCTTGATTATTCAAGTGTTCATCGTTGGTGGGTTTGGTGGAATTGCCCAGGCGATCGCCGAGCGATCGATTTTAGGATCAACGACCGAGGCAGGCTACTTTCGCTGGATCGTTCCGCTGGCATTACTAGGTCATGTTAGCGGCGGGTTAGTCGGCATCGTAGGATCACTGATCGTCAGTCCATTTTTGAACCAACTGACGGGATAGGAGAACTTAATCTTTATCATTTTTCTGGGGTAGACATCTTGCCCGCCCAGCCATAATTCTTGTGGGGTAAGCATCTTGCCTGCCCAGTTATATCCGTTCAATCACCATTCAGGTCAGGTAGGAGCAAAGGCATGCAGACGGGGGGTTCAAACACGCGCATTGAGTCAGACAGCATGGGAACCATCGAAGTGCCAGCCGATCGCTACTGGGGGGCGCAAACCCAGCGATCGTTGCAGTACTTTGCCATTGGGCAGGACACCATGCCCAGGGAAATGATCCGGGCGATCGGCATTTTGAAACGGGCAGCGGCTTCGGTGAATCGAGATTTGGGGAAGTTACCGGAAGAAAAAGCGGCTTTGATCCTGCAAGCGGCGGATGAGGTGATTGCCGGGACGTTGGATGATCACTTTCCCCTGCGAATCTGGCAGACGGGAAGCGGGACGCAGACCAATATGAACGCCAATGAGGTGATTGCCAATCGGGCGATCGAATTGGCAGGGGGAACGCTGGGCAGTAAAACCCCCGTCCATCCCAATGATCACGTCAATATGTCTCAGTCGTCTAATGATACGTTCCCCACAGCGATGCACCTTGCCGCAGTGGAGCAAATCACCAATCGACTCTTACCCATGCTCACGAAGCTTCGGGATGCGTTGGCGGACAAAACAACTGAGTTTCAGTCGATGATCAAAATTGGTCGAACCCACCTGATGGATGCCGTTCCCCTGACGCTGGGGCAGGAGTTTTCCGGCTATGTTTCTCAACTGGAAAAAGATCTAGACCGGATTCAGTCCACTTTACCTGACCTGTACGAACTGGCGATCGGCGGTACGGCTGTGGGAACTGGATTAAATACCCATCCTGAATTTGCCGATCGGGTTGCCCAGGAAATTGCTACTTTAACTGGCTTACCCTTTGTCTCGGCTCCCAACAAGTTTGCGGCACTGGCAGGACACGATGCGATCGTCCAAACGAGCGGCAGTCTAAAAACCCTAGCTGCTTCATTAATGAAAATTGCCAATGATATTCGCTGGTTGGGGTCTGGCCCACGCTGCGGATTGGGTGAGTTAATCCTGCCAGCCAATGAGCCTGGGTCTTCCATCATGCCCGGCAAGGTGAATCCTACCCAGTGTGAGGCAATGACGATGGTATGTGTGCAGGTGATGGGGAATGATGCCGCGATCGGGTTTGCGGGAAGCCAGGGCAACTTTGAGCTAAATGTGTTCAAGCCGATGATGATTTTCAACTTGCTGAACTCTATCCGGCTATTGGCAGATGCCTGTTCTAGCTTTACTGATTATCTTGTAGTCGGAATTCAGCCCAACCAGTCGCAGATTCAGCACTTTCTGACCCACTCCCTGATGCTGGTGACAGCCCTGAATCCCCACATTGGTTATGACAACGCCGCAAAGGTGGCCAAAAAAGCCTATACCGAAAACACCACCTTACGAGCAGCCTGCATTGAGTTGGGATTGCTGACCGGGGAAGAATTCGATCGCCTGGTGCGTCCAGAGGAGATGGTGGGATAGGAACACTACAGCCAGGTTAGTACCCATTGCCAGACAAAGAATGCAGCCATGCCCACTCCGATCGTCAATAGCAGATTTTTGCGCCAGAAGCCAACCAGAATCGCTGCGATCGCGCCAATCAACCGAGCATTAGTGTAATCCACTAAAATTTGATCGCCACTTGGGATCAAAACAGCCGGAACCACGATCGCGGTGAGTACAGCAGGAGGAACATAGCTGAGAACTTGCAGAAATTGGGGCGAAAGCTTGATGCGTCCACTCATGCCGATGATCGGATAACGGATCAGGAAGGTGACTAAAGCCATGCCGGAGATCAGGAGAAATTCGTTCATTGAAGAGTAGGGAGTAGGGAGTAGGGTAGGGGCGAATTGCTATTCGCCCATATCAGGTATAGCGTTACGTTCGTGTGATAAAACGTTCAGATAATGTTCCGACTAAGATTCCAGTCAGGGTAGATAAGATCAGTCCGAGTTGATGGGGAAAGTGATGGGTCAACAGTGCCATAATTCCTGCTGCTAGGACTGATAAGATCATGGGTTGATTTTTGAGGTAGGGAATGATCATGCCAATAAACGTGGCAGCCATCGCAAAATCAAGTCCCCATTCTGCTGCATTGGTCATACGATGGCCGATCGTCAAACCAATAAACGTGCATAGTAACCAGTTCAAATACATCAAGATTGATGCACCCATCTGATACCAGTGCTTGTCAGGAGAAGAGTCAGTCTGATTGTATCGATCGATTGCAACTACAAATGCCTCATCCGTTAGCCAGAATCCGAGCAGCAGTTTCCAGAACTGAGATAAATGATGGACATGGGGAACGATACTGACTGAGTAGAGTAAATGGCGCAGGTTGACGAAAAAAGTGGTCAGAATAATCAAGGGCACGGCGGTACCAGAGGCGAGTAAGCCGATCGCAATAAATTGGGAAGAACCCGCAAATACCGCAGCCGACATAGCCAGCGTGCCGACAAATGATAAACCACTTGCCGCAGCCAGCGTGCCGTAGATAATGCCGAAGGGAATGGCACCCACCACTAAGGGGAAGATGCCTCGACAACCCGATAAAAACTCAGAACGGGGCGAAGCGGAGAGGGGGTGACTGGAATTCATAAATGGCATAGGATCAGGCGGATTTATACCCCAAGGATGATGCTGGGATTTTCTATTAATGTCAGGAAATCTCTCGTAAGGGGTGTTTTCAGTTTAAAAAAAACTGCTACGGTCAGTCTTGTACATTTTTTCAGGAGTTCCCTTTTTTGGGGGTTTATATTGAGAGGGTTCCTGGATCGTTCATACCTGAGCCATCCTAAGGATCGTGAATCCAATAACCTGTAAATTGTTCTACTTCGTTGACTGGGCGGGCAAGATGCCCACCCCACAAGAACTCAGTTTATTTAATTCGCATTCCTAAGTCGTTCTAAGTCGTTCTAAGTCATTCAATGGAAACACTGATTCAAAGTATTCAAACGAGCATTGGCACATTACTGGGGCAAAGTGTCGGCGTGGTCATCGCTGCGATTATTGCCCTGATTGTGCTGTTCCTGACCAGCTATGTGGCGGGATGGGTACGGCGCGTGGTGGCCCTGGCCGTGGGACGTACCATCAACAGTCCATCGCTGCGATCGCTGGCGGTGCAGACGAGTTACGTAGCCGCCTGGGTCGTGGGGGTTCTGGTTGCTTGCGTCATCGCGTTTCCCGATCTGCGACTTGGAGATTTAATTGGCTTCCTGGGCTTGGGGTCAGTGGCGATCGGTTTTGCATTTCAGGATATTTTCAAAAACTTCCTGGCGGGCATTTTGCTCTTGCTCCAGGAACCGTTTCAGATTGGTGATCAAATTCGGGTGGGTGAGTGCGAGGGAACGGTCGAAGAAATTGCGATTCGCTCCACCCAAATTCGCACCTATCTGGGAGAACGACTGGTCGTACCCAATGCCATTATTTTCACCAGCGAGATTCAGGTGAGAACGGCCATGCGCTGCCGTCGTACAGATTTACCCCTGGGCGTGGACTATAATACGCCGCTCCCCCTGGCGGTTGAAGTCTTGCAAGAAGCTGCAATGAGCGTGGATGGAGTGTTTGACAATCCCCCTCCCGTGGTGGAATTTGAGGAGTTTGGGGATAGTTCAATTAATTTGAAAGTACGATACTGGACAGAACCGACCCAGGCGGAGGTGCTCCACGTCAAAAACCGCATGGTGATTGCCCTGAAGCAAGCCTGCGATCGCGCCAATATCAACATTCCCTATCCCATCCGCACGGTGTACTGGTACGACCAGGAAAAATTTGATGATGCAGACATGGCTATGGCGGCCGACAACGGCAGCGATCGGCGGTTCTCAGGAGATAATAGGTAGAAGACTGGATCTCAACCTGGATCAATCTGGATTAATAATGCTGCCCTTCGCCCTATGACTGCTTTTTCTCTCTACGAAACTGATTTTTATGCCTGGACGCAGAAGCAAGTTGGCTTACTCAAGTCCCAGCAGTGGGAGCAGTTGGATGCGGTCAACTTAATTGAAGAAGTGGAAGCGTTGGGTCGAAAAGAACGTCAGGAGTTGCGAAATCGTTTGGGTCTATTGCTGGGGCATCTGTTGAAGTGGCAGTTTCAACCTGAACACCGCAGTAATAGCTAGCTGGGAACGATTCGTGAACAACGAATTCAAATCAAGCTGCTTCTGGAAGACAGCCCCAGCCTGAAGCCTTACCTGGACGAGGTATTTCTGGCGACCTATGAATTGGGTCTGGCCCTGGCTATTCGTGAGACGCAACTGGGGGAGGTGATTTTTCCTGAGTCCTGTCCCTATACGCCTGATCAGATCATGCGATCGGATTTTTTGCCCGACTGAAAATCAGCTTTTCCGCTCCCGTAACCATCCTGCCGCATACTGTCCCGGTGTTATCCCCGTCAATCGCTTAAAGTGACGATTCAGATGGCTCTGGTCAGTGAAGCCTGTATCAATGGCAACCTGAGCGATCGGTTCTCCCAATCTCAGTAGCCGTTTGGCATGGGTCAGCCGCACTTGCACCAGAAAAGCGTGGGGCGGGAGTCCGACTTCTCGCTGAAAGACGCGCAGGAGACGTAATGGCTTGAGGTGAGTGATCTGGGCCAGCTGATTCAGGGAGATTGCTTCAGCATAGTGCCGTTCAATATAGTCTCTGGCAGTCTGCACTGCGGCGTGTTCCTGACTGATTGGTGGGATAATGGGACGATCGTCGGCATGGCGAACGATGAGCTGGGCCAGCGTCCAGAGGAACCGGGATTCTCGCTCCAGGGACAGATCTGAAGCTTCGATCGCCTGATGCATTCGCCGCAGTTGTTCCGCCAACCACCGATCCTGAATCACGGGTTGGGGAAAAAACGGCAGGTGATGGGCCGCTGGATTGACCTCTGCGGCAGCCCGTTGAATCAGGGAAGCATCCGGATAGAGCATGCGGTAGGCCCACCCTTCCGGAATGCCTGCGTACCCTGTATGGACTTCGCCCGGATGAATGATCACGACACTTCCGGCTGGAGCCTGATAGGTTGCCCCCCGATAGGTAAACGCCTCTACCCCCGACTCAATCACCCCGATCGCATAGCCGTCATGGGTATGGCGCGAAAAGGCGTGGGTGATATACCTGGCATGGAGCATCTCCGTGTTGTCTAGCCCTGGATCACGCCAAAATTTAACTGCTTCCGTCGCTTGCCGACTCAAACCCTCCCTCCAATTAATTTCTATCCTGTCTTAACCTGAATAAAGAACGCTGTCTCTTACCAGCAATCCGATCGGGAGCATGTCACTTTTGTCACCCTCACCCTAAATCCCTCTCCCAAAGGGCGAGGGACTTCGATCCGGCTCCCCTTCTCCCACAGGGAGAAGGTTGGGGGATGAGGGTCAGACTTGCAACCGTGACATACTCCCAGCCCGATCGGGCTACCCGATGAGCATACAGCTTACTCACCCGCTTTGGCTTGGATGTTTTTTCAGTTTGCGTGGGGAAATGGGAAATGGGAAATTGGGAAACAGCAAGATCCAGTTCAAACATTCTCTGAACCCCTTATCGACGAATCTAATTGTTAAGGGCATCAATCGATTCAGAAATTTGCTTATCAGACGATGTATTAATAAAGTTGTGGTACTGATTTTGACCGTCATCCCTCCATTTGACCCTTAACCCATGCCCCTGCCGCGTCACCTACTGACTAAAGTTTCTGGTCGGGTTCCCCTGCGAGCCGTCCTGATTGTGCCGTTTGTGTTGCAAATTGTGATTGCGGTTGGGTTGACGGGGTATTTGTCTCTGCGGAATGGGCAAAGGGCGGTCAATCAGGTGGCTGATGATCTGAGGCGGGAGATTGCCAGTCGCATTGAAGAAAAGTTAACCAGCTACCTCGCCTTACCCCACCAGATTAACCAACTCAATGCCGATGCGATCGAACAGGGGATTGTGGATGTTTCTGACCTGAGCGAACTCGATGCTTACTTAGCCCAACAAATTAGACAGTTAGAGCAGTTGACGGCAATTGTGATCGCCACCAATGCCCCTGATTATGTGGAAGCGATTACCTTTGATCATCAAGCGGTCACGATCAACATCTGGAACCCGGAAGAGGGCGGCATTTTGCAGTGGACGATCGATGCCCAGGGCAATCAAAGCCAGAGTACCGCCACGCCGGATTATGACCATCGGCAGCGCGGCTGGTATCGGAACACCTTGATTCAGGGTCGCCCCAACTGGACAGAACCCTTTGCTACTATTACACCTCAACGCCTGATTATTTCCGCCAATCAACCCATTCATGATGAATCAGGCAATGCGATCGGAGTTACAGGTTCAGATCTGTCCTTGCTAGAAATCCGTGATTTTTTAAATTCACTGCAAATTGGCAAAACGGGTGAAACCTTCATCGTGGAGCGAGATGGTAACTTGATCGCCAGTTCGACCAACGAGCTACCCTTTCAGTCGATCGGAGTGGATGAGGCGGAACGGTTGATGGCGGTGAACAGCGCCGATCCATTGATTCGGGCGACCGCTCAGTATTTGATGGATGAGTTTGGCAGCTTTGATGGACTGAACACAGCGGCCCTGCAATTTACCACCGCAGAAGGCGATCGGCAGTTCCTTCAGATTATGCCCTATGCCGACGATCGCGGCATTGACTGGCTCGTGGTGGTGGTGATTCCTGAAGCTGACTTTATGGAGCAAATTCACGCCAACACGCGCCTGACGATTCTGCTGTGCGGTATTGCCCTGGGGTTAGCCATTCTGGGCGGAATTATCACCGCTCGCTGGATCACCAAGCCGATTATGCAACTGAGCCAGGCTGCCGAGGGCATGGCGGAAGGAGATTGGAATCAAAAAGTGATTGTGCAGCGATCGGGAGAGTTGGGGGTATTAGCCCATGCCTTTAACCATATGCGGGATGAACTGCGGCAATCTCATCAGCAGTTGGAGGAATATTCGCGGGGATTGGAACAGAAAAATGAACAGTTACAAACCCTGGAAGCAGAACTGCGAAAACAACTCAATTTATTTCTTCATGCTGTCTCGCACGATCTAAGAAATCCCGTCATTGGCACGTCGATCGTCTTAAATAGTTTGAGCAATCAACCGGGAGATGAATTAAAACTACCGCGCCGCATTCTGGAGCGCATGATTGAAGGCAACACACGGCAGCTTGAACTGATTAATTCTCTAATTGACAGCCATGCTGCTGAAACCTGGGGAATTGTGATTCACCCCCAACCGCTCCAGCTCCACGATCTAGTCGAAGGTGCCCTGACTGACCTCCAACCCATTCTGGAACGGGACAATGCAACCCTGATTAACCAAATTCCGGCTGACCTGCCGCCGATCGAAGGCGATCCCTTACAGTTAACTCGCGTCTACCAAAACCTGGTGGCCAACGCTCTGAAGCATAATCCCCCTGGACTTTCTCTAACTCTAGGAGCAAAGCAGGACGAGCAATTCATTCATTGCATTGTGGCAGACAACGGTATTGGCATTTCCTCGGAACAGCGAGACAAACTGTTTGATCCTTACTTTCGAGGCAGTCAAAAGCCAAAGTCGGTTGGATTAGGATTAGGGCTGTATTTGTGTCGGCAAGTGATTGAAGCACATGGGGGGGCGATCGGCGTTGAAAGCCAGGTTGGGGAAGGCACGACATTTTGGTTTACGTTGCCAGTTGTGGATGCAGACGTTATGACAGCGATCAGCAGCCGAGCATCTTAGGATCGTGAATTGAATTATCCATCCAACGAGTTGCTTTGCTGACTGGGCAGGCAAGACTTCAGCTTGAGCCCTTCGGCTTGAGTTCAGGAGTTCGGCGAGGCTCACTCGAGCCGTCGAAAGCTCAGTCGAAACGCTGCCCACCCCACAAGAATCCCAGATGATTAAATTTGCATTCCCCGGCGAAAATTGTTAAGTTCAATACCAAAGAAGGTTAAGTGGGCTTGACTATTTCTAAATAGTTACATAATCTGAAAGGCAGAGTCCCGGAATTGACGATTTGTAGTTTAGTCAGTGAACCGATCGATTGAAGCGGTAAAAACTTGCTTCTATCCTGTGTTGCTGAAAGCCTGTACCGAAAGCTTGTGCGCTCGCTGTATTAATCACACAATACAAGGAGCTAGTTAATATGATTTATTTTGATTAAGTGCCTCTCTGAAAGCCTGTCAGTGAGCGATTTTTCATGCAAAGGCTGGGATATACCCTGGTGAAATGCTGGCTGCTTTATTAGCTGCTTTAAATGAACTTCGCGTATTGGTTGGATGCATGTTTAAGTTTCAGAGAAATGCACAAACCCTGGCTAAAGGTATACGCAAAATTTACTCATTTGTGTTCATCTGTGCTGAATTGTGTTGTCGATCACATAGGTGGAATATATCTACCAAAGGTGCAGATCAGTGGTTTGTGATGATCAACACTCGCGATTTAAAGGAAGCTGTGATAGGTTGATGCTGCACATCATGATTTCATGATCTTGATGTCGTCTTCCTGGAAAGGAAATTTGTTGAACACTTTATAAATCCTCCGTTGATTGAGATTGTTCAACGTGCTAAATTGCAGCAAACGTAAGTTCGCTTTAAGTGCGAAAAGATCGAAATTGACACTGCAAAACTTGAAATTGCAAAACTTATAAACTGCAAACCTGATCAGTTCCCAAACTGACCACAAGCAGACAGCAATGTGAACTCAGCTCGCAATGAGGAGAATTTTTGCTGCTCCCAAATCTGCCGCAAGGGGTTCATAGTTAACTTAAAAATGCTTCTGCGGTAGCCATTAAGCTCTTTTCATTCAGAGCCAGGGTTTTTATCGCGCAGGAAGAGTAATTCCCCATAGCCCGCTTGTCGGTTGGTTGCAGATTTTCCGCCACTACCCCCAAGAGGCAAGTTCGATGAACGTCAATATTGGTACTCTCCAGAGTCTGCCAGACTCCAGTACAAACAGTGAAATCATTATTCAAAATGCATTTCTGGAACTGCTCACAACAGCTCAGATTAGAGCCGGAGAAGACTCCCTTGACCTGGCTCAACTGGATGTCCGGAGCTTTCGGCTGGGAGATGAGATTTCCCTCAGTAGCCCAGATCTTGCTTCTGATAATGAATTATTGACGGCGGAAGCAGAAAGTTCCGTTCAATATAAACATATTCAGCCTGATTTTTATTTGGTTTGTCAGGGCAGAGTCCGGTTGCTGTGTCGAGATCAGGAACAGGATCGAGATGTAACAGCGGCATTGCTTGAAGTAGGAGATACCTTTGGAGCAGATGAGATCCTGAATCCAGCCTCCCTACCCTATCGTGCTGTTGCAGCCAGCCCAGTCCAGGTTGCCCACTTTTCAATCGAGCGCCTGACCGCCTTACTCGAAAAACTACCCGCCCTGCGATCGCATTTGACCCATCAGGCCCAACTGCGGGAGCGACTGATTTTTTTCAAATCCTGCACTGCCTGGAAAGTCCTTTCCAGCCATCAACTGCAATACTTCATTCCTGACCTGGTGGAAGCTACGATCGCACCCAATCCAGCAGGTACAAACAACAACTCCGATAACAACTCTGATATTTCTGGTCAAACCGACCATTTCTGGCTGCGGCAGGGCACCCTCCAGCATGAGTCTCGTTCGATCGCCATTGGAGATGACTGGGGGTATCCAGAGGAACTGTTGACGAATTGGACATCTGAAACGGAGTTGCGGGTCTACAAGCTGGCGGCTAAACGCTGGGAAATGGTGCAATCCCTGCTCCCCTCGGATGATGGGGAGCAATCGTCAAACGCGGACACAGCATCGCTGAATGGACAGAATCCCGTTGCTCGACCCCGATCGCGAGGACAAATCATCTATCAACCCGTTTCTCCCCCCAGCAAGACTCAGGCTAAGCCGCTTCAGCTCGTTTCAGAACCCTCCAACCGCTCTTTAACGGAAGCTGAATCGAATCCGATCGTTTTTCCCAAACCCGTTCGTCGTCACCTGCTGGATGCCTTTAGCCGCTATCCCTGGATAGAGCAGCAAAGCTCGTCCGACTGTGGGGCGGCCTGTTTGGCCATGATTACCCGCTATTGGGGGAAACAGATTCCACTACACATTCTGCGGGAACATGCGAATGTTGGCCGGATGGGGGCATCCCTCAAAAGTTTGGCAAAAGCGGCTGAATTGCTGGGGTATCAGGCCCGTCCAGTCCGGGCCAGTTTGAATCGCATGGCCGAACAGACGAACCCCTGGATTGCCCATTGGGATGGAACCCACTATGTGGTGGTTTACAAAGTGAGTCCTCAACGGGTGATGATCAGCGATCCTGCTCTGGGACGACAATCCCTTTCAAGGGAAGAGTTTCAATCCCACTGGACGGGCTACGCGCTATTGCTTGACCCAACCACGCGGCTACAAAACACGGAAGTCAAACAAACGTCCCTGACTCGCTACATGGGAGCTTTGCTACCCTACCGATCGATCATCTGGCAGATTTTGGTGTTCTCGATTCTGATTCAGATGTTTGGGTTGGTGACACCGCTATTCACGCAGATTATTCTCGATCGCGTTGTCGTGCAGCGCAGCCTGGATACCCTGAATATATTTGCGTTGGGGTTACTGCTATTTGGACTGTGGAATATTGGGCTGGGTGCGGTTCGCCAGTACCTTTTAAGTTACTTTTCAAATCGGCTGGATTTAACCCTGATTAGCAGTTTCATCAACCACACTCTGAAATTGCCCTTAAAGTTTTTTGAATCGCGTCGGGTGGGAGACATCATTACGCGAGTCCAGGAAAACCAGAAAATTCAGCGGTTTTTGATTCAGCAAGTTGTGTTGGCCTGGTTGAGCTTCGTGACTGGATTTGTGTACCTGGGGCTAATGCTCTACTACAACTGGCAATTAACCCTGCTGGTGCTATTGCTGATTCCGCCGATCGTGATTTTGACCCTGGCGGCGACTCCCTTCCTGCGACGGATTTCGCGGCAGATTTTCAAAGAAGTTGCCGATCAAAATTCAGTGCTGGTGGAAATGCTGACGGGAATTGCGACGGTTAAATCGGCGGCGGCTGAACATGAACTGCGCTGGCGGTGGGAAGATCACCTGACGCGCCAGTTAAATATGCAGTTTAAGGGGCAGAAATTTGCCATTGGACTGCAATCTGCCAGTGGCTTAATTAACTCGATCGGCGGTACGCTGCTGCTCTGGTACGGGGCAACATTGGTGATTCAAGAACAGCTCACCATTGGGCAGTTTGTGGCTTTTAACATGATGGTCGGCTACGTCATCAGCCCGGTAGTTGCCCTGGTCGATTTGTGGGACAACCTTCAGGAAGTTCTAATTTCTGTTGAACGGCTAAATGATGTCTTTGAAGCCAAGCCCGAAGAAACCGCCCAGGAAAACCGCTTATCCCTACCCGCGATCGTCGGTCGGGTGGAATTTGAAGATGTCACCTTCCGCTATGGCGATGACGTTGAGCAGAACACCCTACAAAACATCTCCTTTAAGGTAGAACCGGGACAAACGATCGCCATTGTGGGTCGCAGTGGCTCAGGTAAAAGTACCCTGGTAAAACTAATTGAGGGACTCTACCATCCGACTCAGGGGCGTATTTTAGTGGATGGGCATGATATTCGTCATGTTTCTCCCCAATCCCTGCGATCGCAGCTTGGCGTGGTGCCCCAGGAGTGTTTTCTGTTTTCTGGAACCATTACTGAAAACATTACGCTGTATCGTCCAGATTTTACCCTGGAAGAAGTGATCGAAGCGGCCAAGCTGGCCGAAGCCCATGCATTCGTTCAGGCAATGCCCCTGGGATACAACACAAAGGTTGGGGAGCATGGTTCTTCCCTGTCAGGTGGACAACGGCAGCGAGTCGCCATCGCCCGCGCCCTATTGGGTAGTCCCCGCATTCTAGTTTTGGATGAAGCGACGAGTTCCCTGGACACCGAATCTGAACGACGCTTTCAGCACAACTTAGCTCAGATTAGCCGCGATCGAACTACCTTTGTGATTGCCCATCGCCTTTCTACCGTTCGCAATGCAGATTCTATTTTAGTCATCGATCGAGGAATTTTGGTTGAACAGGGGAATCATCAAACGTTAATGGAGCAAAAAGGACTCTATTACTACCTGGCTCAACAGCAGCTCAACCTTTAGGAGGATGAGAGCAAGAGAGATGGGGAGGTAGTGAGTCATGGGTAATAAACAGGTAATAGGTAATAGGTGATGGGTAATGGGTAATGGGTGATTATTGGTGGTACGTTCTATCCTGAGCCAATAAAAACAACAATTCAGAATCTATCCAAATAGGCAAGCTTGAAAAAATATCGGAGTAGCTATAGAAACAAACAGTTTCCAGGACGGGAAAACCATGTTTTGAAAGCCACCAATAGATAGATCTTTATAAGGCATATGTCCCAAATTCTATAGAGTTTTCATTCAGATAAACGCTGGTCAATTTGATGCTGACCGATGCCAGTCGTTCTAGATTCCGCTACTCCTTGTATGCCGATCGCCTTGATGTATATAGCTCAGACAGCTTTTCTTCAGCAAGATAGACCACAAAGGTAAAACCAGAATTCCCTGTTTAACTTGATTTAGATATTTGATAAAGTTTTCATAAAGATGCAAAATACTGCACACAAGGAAGGGGGTTTTACGTTTTTATTGAAAATGAGGAAATCCAAAACAAATTCAGTTTATTTTGAATTTAGATTGATGAATTGGATTAATTCATTGTTCTTTGAGTTTTGTTACCAAAAAGTTGATAAAGCAGTCAAAAAATTGCCAATCTGGCAGAGTCAATGGAGCGATGGAAATTAATATGGACGGAGGTGTACCTGGCTTTATTTTAGAGATTCTTACCCAACGTCCTCATTGAACGGACGGAGGTTATATCTGTACAATTCTCGGTCTTTTCAAACAAAAAATTGGAAATACTCTATTAAGTTGGTAAAAAAGAACCTTTGAGTTGATTGATTTAAGTTGATTGATTGAATTCAAAGGGCTATCTGAATTCAAGAACTATCTGACCGTTTGCTATCTGTTCAAGCATCATCTAACTATTGATGTTGCATCTACCCCGCTCTTTAGGATCTATGTCTATAACCGTACCAGCCAAGCCCCCTGCTGATATGACCTGCAATTTTCCTCAAGCGCTTAGATCTTTGGATTGCCTGGATCTTCTGTCCGTCTAGATCAAATTGCTGGCTTCGTGTCTTTGGATGAACGTTTACTGGTGACTGTTCCTATGCAACTAAGATTCGCTCCCACACAACGACCTGATGAAGCTAAATCAGCTTTTAATCGTTCTCATAATTGTTCTCATAACTCGTCTGGTGTAATTATTTTTGATGTAATTATTTCAGACGCTCAGTTCCATTCATCTGAATCGAATTCAACATCGAATTCAACGCTGAATTCCCTTTCCGATTTAGAAGCATCCCTGATTCAGGGAGGGAGTGTTGCTCCAGTCGATCGCCCCTCTCGTCCCCATGCTGATGCTCAACCTGTCGATGCTCAGCCTGCGAAACGAAGCACTCAATCATCGGAACACTTTCCGGGTTGGAGTCCAGCTCTCCAGAACGTGCTAGATCAGCCTCCATCTACCTTACCCCTGCGGGTGATGCTGGCAGGTATTGCTTTCTGCGGTGCCTTTGGGGCATGGGCCTGGTTTGGTCAGGTTCAAGAGGTGAGCCAGGCTCAAGGGAGTCTTGTACCGGAAGGAGAGGTTTATCAGGTGCAGCCGGTGGCTCAGGGCGAAGTGATCCGGCTAGCGGTGGAGGAAGGACAGTATGTGGAAGCAGGACAGGTGATTGCAACGTTGGATGATCGTCTGGCAGAAACTGAGGTGAATCGATTACAGCAAAGCCTGGTTTCCTATCAGTTTCAGATGCTCCAAACGCAGGGATTGGTCGATCGCATTCGTTCAGAATTGGATACCCGCAGAGCGATTACCGCAGCCGAGGTACGAGCACAAGAGGCCGCGATCGCTCAAGCCCAAACTGTGATTAGCACCAATCATCAAACCCTCTCCCAACGAGCAGGAGAAATGGCAGCCTATGAGGCTCGTCTGGAGCGGTTACAACCTCTGGTGGCAGAAGGTGTAATTGCCCAGGAACAGTTGTTTGAAGTGGAGCAAGCCCTTCGGGAGCATCAGCGAATTAATGTGCAAAGTCGGGGTGAATTACAGCAATCGGTTGAAGAAGGCGATCGACTTCAGGCAGAATTGATGCGGCGGCAGGCGGAAGGACAACGCAGCGAATTAGAAACCCAGCAGCGATTGCAGCAATTGGAAGTAGAGCTGGCGCAGATTCAGTCCAACATCACAGAAACTGAAAGCCTGTTGCAGGCAGCCCAAACTCAACTGTCACAAATGCACATTCACGCTCCGGTCAGTGGCATTGTTTCCACTTTGAACATTCGCAACACGGGTGAAGTGGCTCAACCCGGACAAACGATCGCTGAAATCGCGCCTGATGGGGTTCCTCTCGTGTTGTCTGCTATGCTGCCCAGTCGGGAAGCGGGTTTTGTTCAGGAAGGCATGCCGGTGCAGGTGAAATTTGATGCTTTCCCCTATCAAGACTTCGGAGTCATTTCGGGCCGTGTTGAGTCCATTTCTCCCGATGCCAGAATGCATGAGCAAATGGGAGCGGTTTATCAAATAGAGGTCGCCCTGGATCAGCATGCAGTGAACGGGGGAGATGCAGGTGAAGCGATCGAATTTCGGGCGGGTCAAACGGCCAGTGCGGAAATTGTAACTCGCAGAAGACGCATTATGGATGTCATCCTGGAACCGATGAAGAGACTCCAGGAATCTGGAATCAATCTTTAAGAATAGTTTCGATCGGTTTAGTAATCGATCTAGTGGTTGATTCAGTAATCGATCCGTAATCGATTTAGTAAAAGCTGCTGCTTTAAAAATTTGTTGTTTTATCAGAGGTAATTGCTGTGTATTCACGTCAACCTTCCAAGTTGGACAAGGCAATGACAACTGAGCAATTTAATCAAGTTGTAGATGCAATTCTAGCAGGCAAATATTCCTGGGCATGTGTTTTAATTTTGCGCTTTGCTGGATATAATCCCCTTCACTATATCCCTTATCGCACCTATAATCGCCTCATGAAAGAGCATGGTTCAACCCGTAAAAAGCAAAAACGTGAAGATCAACACTTTGATACTTATTCAGAATCATCCGATCGCAGATCATCTAGCCGGATTGCTGACTTGAACCATTTAGAAACGCTAGAAGATCAACCTTGTAAAGTACGAGGAGGCGATCGAATGATTCCAGTCTTCTCATGGTTTAGCTGGGGAAGCAATTAGCCAATCAATTAATTCAAACTTAAGCAGGAGATTTGAACGCTATGTTGAGTATTTTTGATCTTGAGCATCTAGAATCTGTTTCTGAATCCAGTACTGAACAGTCCAACATTTCAGGGGGTAGAGCGACTTCAGCCATCTTTGCAACTGCCTTCGCTTCAGGTGACACTGCATCTGCCTCAACGACTACTCGATCGCACAGCCTTTTGCTACCGCTTAATGGTGCTCTTTCAATTTCACAAGGTCGAGCTTCTGCGACGGGAACAGGTTCTGATAGTGATGCGTTTGCAGATGTGGATGGCTATGCAGATGGATTAATCACCCAAGAAATCACTGTGTCTAATGCAAATAATCGCGGCAATCGATCTAGAGCACAGGCGATCGGCAAGATGATAGCGATTACCCCTCCTTCTCGATTTTGAGCGGATTTAATTTGTCCTGAATGAGTTCATTAAAATGCCAAACTGGCATACCTTTAGTACTTTGATTGTTTAAGCTAGCTGAATCACTCAGGAGAAAATCAACATGCTAATTTCTGATCTAGATCAGTTAGAAATTCTTTCTGAATCTCATTCTGTTGCAGGTGGCATGTCCCCTCGATCGCTTTCATTGAGGTTAGCCGATCGACGGATTGCTCTCAATCTCAATCAGCAGCAGCTACTTAACGAAACTTTGGCGAGTGGGGTGCCCATCACCTCTGCTTTTACAGAGGATGAAATCTCTGGTTTGTTAACCGCCAGCTATGCCGAAGAGAATGGTCAAACTTCTAGAAGGGTGTCCTTAACGGGAGCAACGGATACGAGTCAGTTTAACTTCGTATTCACTAGCCTTAGCAGCCTGATGTAAAAATGGTTAGCTTTTCCGAACCAAAAGACAAAATTCGATCGATTTCTCGCCATATTGGCAGCATTTATTCCCTTGTTGCAGTTATCTTAACTACAGCGGAATCGGTGTAAAAGCAAGGAAAAGCTTTTCCATTTTATTCTGAAATAATCCGAATTAAGCGGAGAGAAATTAATGAGAATCAGTGATTTAGAACATCTAAGTTCAGTGAAACAATCTGAATGGATCGAAGGTGGTGCATTTGCATATGCATCCTCAAGTTCAACAGCAACCATAGGATACGCTAGTTCTGAATTTGAAGCCCTTGCATCGGGCAGATCCTTCACCAGCACCTCCGTTAATGCTAGCGTGCGTGTCTTTTCCAGACCCACCCGTTCCCACAGTTCGTCTTCAACCTCGACCTCTGCATATGCACGAGATTGAATATTGAGTTAATGGCTCGAATCAGGATTGCTTAAACTGACCATCATCAATTGACAACTCGTTAGCAGGGAATAGTAATGTTAGTTACTGACCTCGAATATTTCCAGGTTGTACGCCAATCAAACTGCATTGAAGGCGGTGCTTCTACCTACGCCGAAGCAGATGCAGTTGCTTCTCATGGATTTGCAGCAGCAGATGCTCGTGCAGCGGCTGAAGGCGATCGTACAAGGGTAAGAACAAAGTCTTCAGCTAAAGTTTCATCATACAGAGTCATAGACTATAGCCTTGCCCGATCTAGTTCTGTAGCAACTGCCAGGACAGGGCAAACGTATTCCTTTTCTGTAGATTATGCAGTGGATTTTGACGTTTCTCGTAATTATTGAACCCTCAGAATTCCGAGAACCGATGAAGCGATCGGGTCTTTAGGGACTGCGATCAAGTGACATCTTAACCTTTTCACCTGCAACAGGGCTGTAGTGTTAACGCTACAGCTTTTTTGTCTTTCAAACAGTTTTTCCCGTAGCGCAGGCATCTTGCCTGCCGGTGAATGTTTTCTCATACAGATACAAAACTGGATTGGACATATTCCAGCTCAATCGATCAGTAAATGCCATACTTTTGAAAATCCATACAAGCTTTTTATCAACTGATTTTCAGCGATCGAATTCAGTGTTTAACCAGAACAATATTAGTAAAACTGCCAGAATGGCAACACCATATTTTTAGATAGTTTATCTTATAGATAACAGGAAAATACCTGTTGCTGAAACCAAACTTTGGAGAAGGTTCAATGATTATTTCTGATCTGTCTTACTTGAATGAAGTTGAAGAGAATATTTCCGGTGGACGTGGTCGCGGTGCTGACTTTGATTTCAAAAAGCGGCTTGATGTTGAAGTAGATGTCGATGTCAAGCAACGAATTGATGCGAAAGGTGCTTTCAACGAACTGACTTTCGATCTGCTTGCGGACGGTAAGTATGGCTCTGGAACTGAAGTTGTAGTTGAGCAAGCTGCTGTGTCTGACCGTTATGGTTCTCTCTCGTACCAGGGTGGAACCGTTCTAAGCTACGCCAACTAAGCTCTGAATCACGCAAGCTGATTAAGCAAGCTAGTATTAGATTAGCCACAGGTCAAAATAACCTGTGGCTAATTTCTTATTCAGTAAAAGTCAGTTAACTCAGATCTTTCACCGGATTATCTCACCCACCCTGCAATGAATTGCGGGCTAATGACTCAAACCCATTGAAATGGGTTGAAAGCCTTCTTTGTTAGGAGTTTTAGTCCGTTTAAACGGACTTCAGCGATTAGCCGCGAATTCATTCGAGGGCGGGGAACTGGGAAAGCTACAGAATGTGAGTTAAGAAACTTTCTGATGCTGCTATTTAAAAGTAGAAATTTTGTTGATAAATTAACGATTTAAGGTTTAAATCTCAGACAAATTCTGGTAAAATAACGGCATTAACATACTGGTTGTCCTAGTAAAACTAACGAGCGTTCACTATCGTCAGTATGAAATCTTTAGCCTTAGAGCTTAAAAATCCTGATCGACTGTTAAACCTTTTTTTGAGTTGGGTTTTGTGTACGTTTCCATAGTATTTTTACAGCATTCTGTAAGCTGAATGGTACTGAATCAAGCTGGGTAAAGTAACCTAACCTGCGGGAAATAAAAACTTTCATTGATTTGCAGTTGCTTGCGTTAGTGCCACTCGCCTTTGAGCTTTATTGTCAACTCCCTTTATTCTTTAGACGTGAGAACTTAATCTATAAATATATGAGTCAAAGAACGAAGCTGAGAGATTTTAAGAGTTAGGGCTGATGACGTGTTCAAAGACAATGGTTAATTTCGCAAATTTACCAATTTCACCTGAACGAATTGTTGACTTCTTGAAGCAGGAAGTTCAGGTCAGGGAGATTTCCCAAAGGATTATATGGCAACAAATTATTTCCGAAGCTGCCCAGGAGCATAATATCGTTGTGTCCTCAGATGAGATTCAAGCCGATGCCGATCGTCAGCGTTACAAGATGCAGTTGGAAAGTGCTGCTGCTACTTTTGCCTGGTTAGAAGATCAGTTGATTACTCCAGAAGAATGGGAGTCCGGCATCCATCAAAGGTTACTGGCACAAAAGTTATCAGAAACTCTATTTGCAGGTGAAGTAGAACAATACTTTGCTGAACATCGATTGGATTTTGAGCAGGTTTCGCTATATCGAATTACCGTTCCTTACGAGCAACTCTCTCAGGAGTTATTTTATCAAATCGAAGAAAACGAAATCAGCTTTTATGAAGCAGCGCACTTATACGACATTGATGAGCAACGTCGATTGCAGTGTGGCTATGAAGGACGTTTCTATCGTTGGGGCTTGAAGCCCGAACTGGCCGCAGCGATTTTTGGAAGTGGATTGGGGACGCTGATTGGGCCCATGAAAAATGAACATGGATATGACCTGTTTCTAGTTGAAGAATTTATCTCAGCAGAATTAACTCCTGCGGTTCGACAGGAAATTATCGATCGTCTCTTCAAAGAGTGGCTTTCCCGTGAATTGAATTATTTCATTCATAACCAGTAATATTTGCCCAACAGCCAAGTTCAAACCCCCTAAAGGCATTTTTATCAAACAGAATTTCTGAATCTGAAGTAGAAAACGATGTTTCGTAAAAAAGTGATTCAAAAAGAGATTCGATCGCCTGATGGCAAAACAATCGCCCATGCCAAAAGCATTATCATCACCTCAGACGATCACCCCAACTCAGATTCCCAAGACGACTCCAGCAGCAGTGCCTACCAAACCGTAACGGTTCACGTTTCCACCAGCAGTTCCCACAGCAGTAGTCATTCTACCTCCAGCAGTTCCACTACAAGTTCTCATTAAACTCTTGTGGGATGGGCATCTTGCCCGTCCAGTCCACCCAATCTATGTGGCGACATACAGGATATGCCTGATCAATCCCAGTGTATCCAGATCCTTCTTTACCTAAACGTTAAGAAACCTATCCTCACGATCAGGATTGCGTAAGCTAGAAAGTAGAGCTTGCTACAAATTTTGCTCAACCTAGCCACGCCATGATGTACCGACACACCCCCCAGGGACTTGTATGTATTACCCAACCCGCCCATGCCTGGGTTTCCGGTCAGCTTGCCCGATCCTGGGGAAACGATCGCTTTGGCACGTTTGCACCCTGGGAAGCGGTTTGCCTGGGAGCAGAGCAGCACGACATTGGCTGGCTTCAGTGGGAAGCGATGCCTACCTTCAATCCTGAAACGGGACACCCCCACAGCTTTATAGAAATGGAAACCGAATCCCATATTGCCCTGTGGTCGTCCGCCAGCCGTTTAGCGATGCCCTATGGTCGGTATGTGTCTCTTCTGGTGTCCTTACACGGGACGAGCCTATATGAACACCATACCCGCTGGCAGCAATCCCCCAAACTACGGCCGATCGTGCAGCGATTCCTCCAGCAGGAGCGCGATTTCCAAACTGAATTAATTGCTACATTACAAAAAGATACATATTATCAAAACTATGCAAATCCTGAAACGATCGCCCTTAACCAAAAGTTGGTCGCCATTTGGGATAGCTTTTCACTCCTGCTCTGCATGGGATTAAATCAGCCTAAAACGATCGAGCAGGTTCCTACATTCACGAGTGAAACTGATCTCACATTAACCCCCATCCATACTGATATCCATACTGGCGCAACTCAAATTACTGTTGATCCCTGGTGTTTTCAAACCGAGCAGGTTCAGTTGGCGATCGAAGGACGACTACTCCAGGAAATGGCTAAGGATGAGCAGTCCATGCGACATCAGCTTAAAACAGCCCCTTGGACGACCATTAGCATCAAACTGGAGCCAAAGCCATCCCGTTGAGCGGGACTGCTCTACTCAGTGATCCGCCTAAAGAGTGAGTCTATCTACCACCATTGGATAGACGCAGAAATAACCGTATCGTGGCAAGGTTTGGATGAGGGTAACCCATCTATACTCGATCGCCCCCTCCTGCGCCATGCTGATAACGGTTAGAGGCAATATTCATGCGAGAACTTTGGTATAAAAACGCTGTATTTTATTCCCTGGATGTGGAAACGTTTATGGATTCCAACGGGGATGGAATCGGAGATTTCCGGGGGTTAACCCACTGTCTAGATTATTTAACTGCGCTAGGAGTTAACTGCCTCTGGCTGTTGCCATTTTACCCATCGCCCAACCGGGATAATGGATATGATGTGATGGATTACTACAACGTTGATCCGCGTCTGGGAACGCTGGGTGATTTTGTGGAATTCATGCATGCCGCCCATGAACGCGGGATTCGGGTTTTAATCGACTTAGTGGTCAACCATACCTCCGAGCAGCATCCCTGGTTTCAGGAAGCGCGATCGAATAAGGATTCTAAGTACAGAGATTATTATATTTGGGCTGACGAAGCTCCTCCAGATGAAGAGGTCAAAACTATCTTTCCCGATGTGGAAAGTAATATGTGGCACTATGACGAAAAGGCGGGAGCATATTACCTGCATCGGTTTTATCGGGAACAGCCGGACTTGAATTCTGCGAATCCAGAAGTCCGCGAAGAAATCCTCAAAATCATGGGTTTCTGGCTGGAATTGGGGGTTTCTGGATTTCGGATTGATGCAGCTCCCTATTTGCTAGAGCCGATCGGCGTAGATGCCGATCTGGAGGAGTTGAAGCATTTTATGACCGAGATGCAGGAATTTATGGCTTCTCGTCGGACGGATGCAGTCCTGTTGGCTGAAGCGAATGTCTCTGCGGATGAGCTTTCACCCTATTTTGGGAATGGCGATCGAATGCATTTGCTGTTCAACTTTTTATTGAACCAGTACAAGTTTATCGCCTTTGCCCGACAGGATCAGGAACCATTACTGGAAGTTCTTAAACTCTTACCAGAGATTCCCTACAACTGTCAGTGGCTCAACTTTGTGCGCCATCATGATGAACTCACCTTGGATTGTATTGAAGATGAGCAACGGGAAGAAATTTTCCGGGCATTTGCACCTGAGGAGAATATGCAAATCTATGGGCGTGGGGTACGAAGACGGTTGCCCCCAATGGTAGGCGGCGATCGTCGGCAGCTCGAAATGATTTACAGTCTCTCCTTTTGCCTACCGGGTGCGCCCCTGTTGCGATACGGTGAGGAAATTGGCATGGGAGATGATTTATCCCTGGAGGGAAGAGACAGCGTTCGGACTCCGATGCAGTGGTCAGATTCTCCCAATGGCGGCTTCTCCTCGGCTCCAGCAGAGAAGCTACCTCATCCGGTGATTGATGATGATAAGTATGGTTATCACAAGATAAACGTGACTGTTCAGCAACGCGACCCCAACTCGCTCCTGAACTGGATGGAACGTCTGATTCGTACCCGTCGCCAATGTCCAGAGTTAGGGGCTGGTCAATATACAGTCCTCCAAACCGATGAACCCGCTGTATTTGCCCATCGCTTTGACTGGGGCGATCGAGCTGTCCTGCTCATGCACAATTTAGCTAACAAACCCTGCTCCGTCACACTCAAATCGGAAACCAATGAACATCTAACCGATCTATTCAGCGATCGTTCCTACGAACCGATTAATGGTCACACCAAAACAATCCCCCTGGAAGCGTTCGGTTATCGCTGGTTCCGCGTTAATCAGTAGTGGACTGGGTAGACAAGATGCCGACCCCTCAAGAGTTCCTTCTGTCTGGGCAGGCAAGATGTCTACTCCTCAAGCAGCAAGGTAACCCGCTCCCTCGGATGTATCCCACTTTTGCATTTGGATGACGAATCGTTCACTGGCAGGCAAGATGCCTGCGCTACGGAAATCGAACTCTTTGCATCAATGGGATGCTCCCTCACCTTCCGATCCCCCACTCCCTACTCCCTATTCCCCACTCCCGACCTATGGTAAAGATTGGCTACCACTCCTCCCACGAACAATTCAAGCCCAGCGAACTGCTCAAGTACGTCCAACTCGCAGAACGGGCTGGATTCACCCATGCCCTTTCCTCCGATCACTTTCATCCCTGGAGTGAAACGCAGGCTCAAAGCGGGTTTTCCTGGGCCTGGCTCGGTGCAGCAATGCAGGCGACTCCTTCCCTGTCTTACCGAATTGTCTGTGCCCCCGGTCAACGCTATCATCCGGCGATCGTGGCTCAGGCTGCGGCAACGCTGGCGGAAATGTTTCCCGATCGGTTTTGGATCACTGTAGGCAGTGGGCAGGCACTGAATGAAGCCATTACAGGCGACAAGTGGCCCCACAAAGCCGATCGCAATGCTCGTTTGAAGGAATGTGTTGATGTGATGCGGGCCCTCTGGCGAGGAGAAACCGTCACCCATCACGGATTAGTGCGGGTGGAAGATGCAACCCTCTATACGCGCCCCCCAAAAGCTCCCCTAATCATTGGAGCGGCCATTACCGCCAAGACGGCTGAATGGTTGGGTGGATGGGCAGATGGACTGATTACGACTTCACGTCCCCCAGAGGCTCTCAAAGAAGTGGTAGATGCCTTCCGACGGGGTGGCGGTGAAGGGAAACCAATGCTCCTGAAGGTGCAGCTCTCCTACGATCGGACAGATGATCTGGCGCGTCAAGGGGCCCATGAGCAGTGGCGCACGAATGTCTTTGAAAGTCATTTGTTGTCCGACCTCCGTACGCCTCAGCAGTTCGATACGGCAGCGCAATATGTTATGCCTGACCAGTTGGATCAACATATCCGAATTTCCTCGAATGTGCAGCAGCATATTGAATGGCTACAAAAGGACATTGAACTGGGGTTTGATGAATTGCTCCTGCATAACGTTAACCGCGAACAGGAACAGTTCATTGAAACCTTTGGCGAGAAGGTAATTCCTGTACTGGCAGAGAAACAGCCCGCGCTCTCAGCTTTCTCAGCAAACCGATAATCTATTCTCAGTTTTTAGTCAGGAAGCGTTCAGGCGATCGTTGCATCCTGGTAAGTATCGAAGGAAATGAATCAAACCCACTCAAAATCTGATTCATCACCGAGTATACCCATTCAAGGAGCAACAAACCATGCAAGGCACACTGTACCGTTTGGCTGTCGTCACGTTATCTGCCTTACCGATTCTAACCCTCACGACTCCGGCTCTAGCTTTGAACGAGCGATTTCAAGAGTCCCGTGATGGCATTATCAATAAGTTGAACGATCGATTTGAGGAAGCCCACAAGGAAAATCTGAATTCCCTTAGCCCCCGTTTTCAGGAGTCCCGTGATCAACGCCTGAACGCTCTGAATCCTCGATTCCAGGAATCCCGCGACCAAAGATTAAATGCGCTTAGCCCTCGGTTCCAGGATGCCAGAGAGGAACGGCTGAATGCCCTGACTCCGCAATTTGAAGATGCTTTCCGCCGTAATCTCAATAGCTAGATGAAGCCTGGATAGCTCAGTGCTGCAAGCTGAGTCAGTGCTAAAAATGATCTCTGGGCAGACGAACCCAGCTTCCAGGAACCAGACGTGGCTTCACTTCTCAAACTTAAATAACTGGAACATAATCACTCGCACCCACTGCCCCGATATGAAACACGATCGGGGTGGTTTGCGATCATTTTTTAGGGAACCTCGATTAATTCATTTTGAGGTAAGATTGGGTCTCAAATGAGACAAAGAACAACGTTGTGCTGATAGTCATGCAATCAATTCTTCATTCCATGCAGCCAACAGAACACTCCAATGCACCCCTACGCTTCAATTTTCTGCCTCAGCAAGGACATTGAGTCTGTAAAAACGTGTAGCGTACAAAGTTGTAGGTCAAGTTTTTCAACCCTAGCGTTGCCTTCGCTCTCACTAGACCAATCGAACGGATGAGCTTGCCTCCCATCTGCATCGTCCACCGACCAAACACATGCTCGACTCTGGCACGAGTTTTGGATTTGTCACGATTGGATTGCTTTTGCGCCTCACTGAGGGGACGATTGCGATAAGCCCGTTCATGAATTTGGCTCTCAAAGCCCATTAGTTCTAAAGTCTCCTCAATGGCAGCACTGCGATAAGCACTGTCTGCCCAAATTTCATCACTCTGGTTGTCTTCATCGAGTAATGCTCCTAACACTTGAGAGTCATGCACTGAGGCATCTGTAACCGCATAACGACGAATCAAACCGTACGCTGCATCGATGCCAATGTGGTCTTTATAGCCGAAGTAACTCTTATCCCCCTTTTCGTCCAGCGCGCATCGGTGTCTTTTTGAGCGCGGCGATGCGGTTGATCTTGCCACTGTTGGGGGGTCTTGCCCTGCTTGATCTGCTCGTTTTCTTTGTCGCTGTTGTGTTGTTTGGGGACGGGAATCAGCGTCGCATCGACGATTTGTCCACCTTTAGCTGCATAGCCTTGCTCAACGAGATAGCCATCAAACTGCTCAAACACTGCTTCAATCAATCCTTGTTCACTCAGTTGTTTGCGAAACAGCCATACCGTTGTGGCATCGGGAACTTCATCGGCTAAGCCAAAGCCCATGAATTGCATGAACGATAGTCGGTCGCTCACCTGATACTCTAATTCTTCGTCGCTAATGTTGTACAACTGTTGCAGCACCAACAACTTAAACATGACGACGACATCCATTGCTTTACGACCCGCGTTGCTCTTGCGAGGTTTATTATGAATTTTCTCTAGAGTCGGGCGGAACTCCTGCCAGGGAATAATTTGATCGAGCCTCATCAGTAAATCTTTTTTCTGGTTCAATTTGCTCTGACGTTTTTCCCACTCCCAAACTCCAGTTTGGCTCATTGTTCCCTGCTCCGTTCTAACCTAATGTTATGATCTCATAGTAGTCTCAATTTAAGACGCTCCTGAAACAATTTTTCGAGGTTCCCTTTACTTTGATCACCCAGTTCGGACAGAAACCCGGCGGGTTCCTGCAAGAGTACCCTCAAGGGGAATCTCAAGCGAAGGTTCATTCTGGTAGTCTCAAATGGACAAGTCAGTATTGACTTAAATAGCGATTTAGGTATTGACTGAGGGATGGGAAAGCGATCGTGTCCCCTATTCCGGGAGCATGTCACTTTTGTAGCCCTCACCCTAAATCCCTCTCCCTTTGGGAGAGGGACTTCCGATCCCCTTCTCCCTGGGGAGAAGGGGCTAGGGGATGAGGGTAAACTTTCAAAGGCGATCGTGTTCCCCATTCCTCCATCCTTCATTAAGGCAAAAAGATGAAAACATGGTCTTTAAGTGATTTGACTGTTGAATTGTCTAAATGGATAGAAAACTACATTGAGCCACCTGTGCAGTTTCTCATCCGCTCAAGGGTGCAGACGGCGATCGTCTTAGCTGCATTTTTAGTTTTCACCCAGGCAGGGCAAACGATAGAAATTTATCGAGCCATTGCTTTAGATTACAACCTATATCAAGCGATCGTAGCGACAATCTTCGTGTTTGTATTAACCCTGTTTGTCTGGTACACGGCTCGTTTTTTAGTATTAGAACAATTTACGCCTAAAGATAATCAATATAAAAACGCCCTGGCCCAGTGGGGCACCAGATTTTTAGGAATTATTCCATTACTTGGATTAAGTTTAGGTATTTTTTCAGCCTGGAAGCAAACGATTGATGAAGCCTCTCAGGCTTTCCTGATCACCTGGATGATCGGCAGTCTGGGTGCTTTGATTTTCGCCCTAATTCTATTTATTGGTCGGACTGCTGTATTGAATGAAGACCGTGCTTTAGGTGCTAAATCGCAAGGGAAAGGTCTCTTTAGCCCAGAGGTTGAAATTGGACTTGCCAACATTGCCTACCTGATCTTTGGTGCTTTTTCTTTGCCCCTGGTGATTGCTGCCACGGATTCAAAGTTCTCGCTGGGAACCATCGCTATCTTTGTTTTATCACCGCTCATTAACCTGATTCTCTATTCCTGGTATTCAGAAAGGGAAGCAAACCTAAGCCGGAAAATCACGAGATGGTTTATTCCTTGCCTGTTGGGGTCTGCAATTTTTGGGTTTACTCTGCCTCCTACTGCCGTTCCTGGTGCAGTTGGGGCAATTGGTGTCGTAGCGATCGCCTTTACAATTCTCGTTGTTATTTTCTCGATCATTTATAATTGGGCACTTGAAAACAATATTCCAGCCTTAGCTTTTCTGGTGAGTTTTGCGATTTTTTTCAGTTTCTTAAACTGGAATGATAACCATCAGTTTAGACACAGCACAAAACCGCAGGATCTGCCCCTTCCCGCGTTGGAAGACAGTTTTGAGTCCTGGTTAGCCAGCCGACCCGATCGCGATCAATACGCAGGAAAACCCTATCCGGTTTATCTGGTTTCTGCTCAGGGGGGCGGGATTTATGCGGCTTACCATGCAGCCACTGCCCTGACAAAATTAACTGAATCAATGCCCAATTTTCCCCAGCATGTTTTTGCCATCAGTGGTGTTTCAGGTGGTAGCTTGGGAGCCTCCACCTTTACCAGTTTGATCAAGGAAAGTCAGAGTATCAATCAACCTCTCACCACAGCCGTCAGCAGGATTTTTGATCAAGATTTACTCTCTCCCTTACTCACCCTGGGTTTGTTTCCTGATCTGATTCAGCGGTTTATTCCTTTCCCGATTGATGAATGGGATCGAGCCAGTGGTTTGGAAGTTGCTTTTGAAAATGCCTGGAATCGTTTACCTGGACAGGAAGAGCGGGAAAATCCCTTTAAGCGATCGTTTTATCAGCATTGGCAACCCGAAGGAATCGCGCCTGCCCTGGTGCTCAATACGACCGTTGTGGAGAATGGCAAACGTCTGGTCATTAGTCCTTTTAAAATTGAGTTGCCAACTCAGGAAAATATTGTGCTGGATGAACGAAGCCTAGATTTAAAGTTGAGTACGGCGGCTGGATTGAGTGCCCGGTTTCCTTTTGTGACTCCAGTGGGTTGGTATCAACGCAGCAATGATGGCAGTAAATCACGCTTGGCGGATGGGGGATATTTTGATAATTCGGGGATTCCAACCACCATCGATATCGGTCGAACTTTGCAGAAGCTAGATGGGTACGGGGAATCCTTTAAGCTGGTGTATCTGGCAATCGTGGATCAGCAGGATAGTTCTATTGAGCCACCCAAATCGTCTGGGTTAAATGAGGTGTTGTCGCCTGTTCGTACCCTGTTTGGTGCCCGCGTTGCCCGTAGCCTCAGTGCGATCGAGTTATCTTCCTACACCCTGAACGACGGTGTCACTGATCCCTTTCAGTTGAATTTCAGAACGCTGGTGCTCCAAAAAGTCGATCCGCAAATGCAGATCAATCTTCCTCTGGGCTGGCAACTTTCCACAACCTCCAAAGCGTTCATCGCTGAACAAACACCTGAGCCGAGTCAGTGTCATGTAGACGATTTCAAGCAAGCCTTCAGCAGCAATGTTTCCAGCACAGATGCTAAAAACCACAACAGTTGTGTTGCCAAATCTATTGAACTTGAGTTGAGCGAGTACTTGATGGCAGCATACGCTAACGAATCCGATCGCGGATGACCAGAAAGACAAAGACGGCGATCGACAGTGCCAATAAGAGTTGGTGTTTTCAGGCAGCAATGCTGGACGAGCCGATCGCATCATGCCTGTTTCTGAACTGATGGCAGAATTAGTCACAGCAGGGGTTAATACGGTCTAGAACAAATGATCCTTCGGCACCTGCAAAAACAAATTCTCATTCTGGTTCTCACCTGTCTTGTTGCTATCACCGTCTTCCCATCAGGGGCACAAGTTGGAGAAGCCGTTCTGGATGTCTACTTTTTCCACAGCGAAACCTGTCCTCATTGCGCTCGCCATATGCCGTTGATGGAAAGCATTGAGCAGTACAACGAAGAGGTAGACGTACATTTTATTGAGGTGCATCGCGATCTCCAAACCTGACCTGGACAGCACTTTATGCCATAGTTTATGTTGTGCCTTTGTAGTTGATCTTATTGAATTTTATCTATTCATTTCAGTCCTCTCGATTTACAGAAACTCAAGGCAGAAGACTTAAACTGTTAGGAGGCACGTTCATGCTCATGTTTGGTTTAGTGATGGTCTTCCAACCCAACTTATTAATTCTACATTAATGGTTAGCCTAACCATATCAATTGTTATGAACTAATTTCATTGCCTTCGATCAACTGACTTAGGATCAAGGTGAGAGTTCGTTTCCTTTCTCAAGCGATACCCCTATTCAAGGAGGTATTTAAGATGAAAGCTTTACAACCCCTCTTCATATTCCTGGGCATGATTCTTTTGTTTCCACTGTTGTTTGGTCTAGCCTACTTACTTTGGAATGTAAACTACACGCTTGCTTTAATCGTTTTGTTTGTGGGTCTGTCTGCTGATGTTCTAGGAGGATTTAAGCTTCTCAATCGCGCCCTGGGTCAAACCTAAATATCATTTCAATTCCTGACACTTTACCTTGTCTTTATTTAATAAGGGAGGAATAAGGAGATGAATCTGAAACATCAATACTTAGGTATTGTAGAGGCTGGAAGATTCAAACTTCTGATGCCCAATTCTGTGGCAGGCGGCTACCGTCGGCTCACTACAATGAAGATGCAGGGAACCCAGCCCCCTGAACTCAATGAAATTCATTTGGATGAGCATGATGGGCAAGCAATCTTAGTCAGTGGGTCTGCAAATGAGGTTTGGATCTGGTCGGCTGAGGTGGTTGAAGTGGCCAGTGCTATTCTGACTATTTTAATTAAGCAAATGCTGGAGAACACCCAGACAGAAGTACCACATTAACAAGGAGGTTCTGATGCTAGACCTCTATGAAATGAGTTCACAAGAAATAAAAGACCTTTTGCAACAGGTGGAATATGGGCATCTCGGTTGTGCCTGTGAAGGGCATCCCTACGTCGTGCCTATGAAATATTATCCGACAGACTCAGATATCTACCTATTTACGACCGAAGGTCTGAAAACCCAGTGCATGGATGCAAATCCAGAAGTCTGCTTACAGGTTGAAGATGTGCATGATCTGCAACACTGGCGTAGCGTGATTGCAACGGGTCGCGTTGAGCGTCTTGTAGAACCGCAAGATATCGATCGGGTGATGAAACTTGTTCAAGAGCATAATCCAACCCTTTCCCCCGCTATGAGTAGAACCTGGATTGATGCCTGGGGGCGTGCAAATATCCGTGCGATCTATCGGATGCAGCCCAACGAAATGAGTGGACGTAAGACGGCTTGAAGCCTGAGAAAGGTAATCTCAGCAATTTCCCATCACCTTCACTAGGAGGAAGGTTGAATGAAGCAAATTTTTACATTCATTGTTGTCGTGTTCTTGTTGTTGTCTCTTACTACAAGCAACTCTCAACACCGTGAACAAAGACAGCAGGATCATTGAAATACCTGGAAACCTGCCGCCATCTATCTGCTAATCCGTTTACCTTGTCAATCCGTTTATGTTGTTAGGATCACTTTGCCAGTAAGCTTCTTAGCATCCATGCTGTTTTCTCATGCACCTGCATCCGTTGGGTGAGCAAGTCTGCGGTGGGTTCATCGTGGGATCGCTCCACCGCAGGAAAGATCGATCGGGCTGTGCGGACAACAGCTTCCTGACCCTCCACCAATTTGCGGATCATGTCTTCAGCACTGGGCACTCCTTCTTCTTCACGAATTGAAGAAAGATTCGCAAACTCTTTATAGGTTCCTGGAGCCGGAAAACCTAAGGCCCTGATGCGTTCAGCGATTAGATCTACCGCCAAAGCTAACTCGTTATACTGCTGTTCAAACATGAGATGCAGCGTCTGAAACATGGGTCCTGTGACGTTCCAGTGAAAGTTGTGAGTTTTCAAATACAGGGTGTATGTATCCGCCAGTAATTTGGAAAGACCTTGAGCAATCTCACGGCGATCGTTTTCCTCAATTCCGATATCGATTGGCATGAGCTGCATATCTTCATCTCCTAAGTATTCAGGTAGTCAAACTTGAGTAGGCTGGGTTGCTCCTTCAAATCGTATCCATAGATCGGAAAACTGACACGACAATTCAAAGTTACTGAAATTCAGCATCAAACCGTAGTCGATATGACTTCAGCATAAGGAGTTTGAGCTTGAATTTGCTGAGAATTCGCAATACTTCAGTCAGGATATCTGAAGGAACGATAGACCTCTAAACCCCTTGGCTCCTCTCTCTAATACTAGCATTAATCGCCATATGGTTATATATAACCCAGTCCGTGATAAGGGACGCACTTGGTACAATTTCTGGGATAGTGATGATGCGATCGCCTACCCGGTTGCTCAGTTGTTCCGTAAAAATCCTCTCAATGACGAATGCAAACTTTTAGATATTCCTGTTGAGACAGGGTGGATTTTAAAGTCCCATGTAAAATACTGGAAAAATGGCACGGTAGCCCAAGAGATCGCGAGTCAGCTTGCGAAGGATATGTAATCAGTGTGGCAATTCTCTAAGAGAAGCTACGTTAGATGATTTGAAATCTGATGGGGTAGATACAGCGGATTCGGGGTTTATGAGGTACAGTAGCAGCAATGTGTAAACCAATTTTTGAGGTGTTCAGGATTCATTAACTCAAGTGCTATTCCGATTAAACCATCCACACCAGATGCAGTAGTTGGAGAAAATAGTCTCAGGAATGCTTTCAATTGTGACCACCAATGCTCAATGGGATTAAATTCAGGAGAATAGGGCGACAAATACAAAACACTGGCACCTACTGATTCAATTAAAGGCTCGATTGCTTCAACTTTATGAGCAGGCAAATTATCCATCACCACTACTGCACCCTCCCATAACTGCGGCAGCAGGAAATGCTCGATAAAAACTTTGAAGGCATCGCCATTGACTGAACCATCTAGTGTCATGAGAGCCAACACCTGCTTGCAACTGATGCCCCCAATCACACTCACCTTTTCACCTCGATAGTAGGGCTTAAAGTCATACGCTCTATCGCCTCGATTGCTTCTAGCATGGGTACGGGTCAACCCGAGTAGAACTCCCATCTCGTCTAGAAACACCAGGTTCTCTACCTCGATGGGTTTGACCTTCTCCCAATACTCTACTCTCAGCTTTTGCACCCGCTCTGTGTTCGCTTGAGTGCTGCGTAAGGTCTTTTTTTTCGCGTGAGTTGTTGTTTTTGCAAGGCACAGCACATGACACTGCGACAGACCCAAACGTTGTATTGCTCTCCAAAATACTCGCAATATTCTGCTAAAGTTGCGTCAGGATGGCTTTGTACCATTGCAGTTAATTCGCTACCGTACTCATCTAACTGTCCCTTCATTGTTCCACCTTGCTTCTTGGGTGCCAAGTGTCCCTGAGTTTTCTTAAGGAGGAGCAGCTTTTGGACATAGCTTTTCGCAACGCCAAACTGAGTGGCTACTTTTCTAATTGAAGTATCGCCTCTCTCATAAGCATTAACTATTTTTTCTCTCAAATCAACGGAGTAGGCTTTCATCGGGATTCTTGATACCTCTAATCTCCTTTTAAGTGTACCTCATATACCTCGAAAGTGCTGTAAGTACTTCTATTCCATCGGATTTATATCGCACCGGCGGATCTGGGGTTGAGGTGTCCTCGTCGATATTGATTGATGAGTTGCGTCATAAACAGGAATTGAATCACACCAGCACACTCCGCCATTCACTATCCTTTGTGATTGAAGGTAAGTTTACGTGAACAGTTCACGCTTAAAAGCAGCCTTCATACCAAGTCACTTCTAGAAGTTTACCCGATCGCAATCGAGTTACAATGCCGTTTTCATCGGTTTCAAACATGATACGGTAGTTGCGATCGCTCACAGTGGTTGGTATACAAGTCAGGTAATGGACACCTGAACATATTCGTGCGGTTACACTTCGATACCTTATGAAAGTAAACACGAACATTGCATCAACCTTATCACCCAGTCACATCACTGTTCGATTGCTAAATTTCTGTTTTAGCAATGAGCGGAAGTTTTTCTTCTTGACAGGTTCTTGCAAAGCTTCTGAAAGCGATCGCCACAGTTGGGCACCTGCCTCTCGAATGTAGCACTCATTATAACCTGCTTCTTTGGCGATCGCCCTATATTCTTTACCGTTCCAAGAGTGTTGAAACACCAATACTTTGACAGAAGTTAGTGTTCCTGGTGGTAAAATTCGCTCTACAACTTCCAGTGCTTCTTCAGAAGTCATCATTGAACCTCCTAAATCAGCCCTTGAAGTAAAGCAACTACGGCAGCCTGTACACGATGGTCAACTCCAAGTTTGTTGAAGATAGCCCGTACATAAGTTTTTATCGTGTTGTGGCTCAGATATAGATGAGCTGCAATTTCAGAATTACTTTGACCTTCCGCCATGAGTTTCAAAACTTCCAATTCACGAACTGAGAGGTTGTGAGTAGGCGTTGAAGACGTTGAGGAGGAATATTTTATTCTTTTGATGACGAAAGCCCTTAATTCGACAATCTTGCCGTCACGAAAGCACCAGATGTCGCAGTACGAGTAATCAGCCTCATTCCCATCTTCATCCTTCATGGTGATGTCGCCAAGTGCCGTGACAAAATCACCCTCAGCGATGAAGTGAGCGACCCTAAACGTTGGCGGTTCTATGTAGGTCGTTGCCATCCATTGGCGAACGGCTGCTTTTCCTTTCAGGGTACTGTCGCCTACAAATGTCCATTCTGTGTCGTCGGCGCAGAACGACAAGAATCCTTCATAGTTGCCATTGGCGATCGCTGCGTTTGCCGCTTCTAAGATTGCTTTATTGTTCGCTGACATCTGAATCTCTCCTTCGTTCAAGTGGATACTTTTGGCATGAATGAACTGAATGTCGGTCACACCCATGTATTGAGAAGTTCTCGGTGGTCTGAATTCAGCCCAGGACCGCCAGTCCCCTGAGTACGAAAGAAACTTCATCTGCTCCATTCATCCCATGCTGCCCTCGCCACCTTTGCGATGACCTCCTCTCGGATTACATCAGGTGCTTGAGAATCTGAAACAAACACGGCGATCGCCAAATGTTGCCCACTTGGAAGCGTTACGAGTCCTACATCATTGGTTGCCGCCGTTACTCCATTCACAGTAGACGAAGTACCCGTTTTGTGTGCCACGACCGTTCCCTCTGGTAACAGTCCTTTGATACGCTTTAGACCTGTCTGAGTCTCTGTCATCCATTGCAACAGTAGCCCTTGACTAGATTTTGAAAGCCCTCGTCCTTCATGCAATGTGCGTAATAAAACTACTGCTGCATCGGGTGTTGCAGAGTTGCGATACTGCACGGCTGGATCTTGCGCTAACTCCTTCTCTGTGTTCGTTACAACGATGTCGTTTATACTAAGGCTGCTTAAATATTCCGTGACACGTTGCGCTTCACCGATGAGCCGTAGCAGTACATCACAGGCGGTGTTGTCACTTTGAGAAACCATGTATTGTAAGAGTTCAGACAGACTGAATTCCTTCCCTTGCGAATTCTCATCTAGTACTTGACTTCCCTGGACAATATCGCTTGCCTCGATCCGAATCTTCTGGTCTAGCTTGAGATTTCCTTGATCGACTTGATTCAGAACCGCCATTGCGATCGGCAACTTGTAAACGCTTTGCATTGGAAAGCGCTGATTCCCATTCAGAGACACTGATTCTCCAGATTCCAGCACTGTAGCTGTCACCCCAACCCGCCCTTGAGCCGCTTGAGAGATTTGCCCAATGAGATCGCGTAATGCGTCTGTGCGCTCGGTCGTGGTTGTTGTAATCTCGCTTGACGGGGTTGTTGGACGATTTGAGGTGACTTCTCTACTCCCGAAGTGAATACCTGTGCAACCAACAGTCAGTAAAACACTGAAAAGAAACAAACAACATGAGTAGAACCAGTCTTTTTTGGGCACTCGAATCATATTATCGAACCAGGGTTGTGAACAACTAGAGCTATACTTATCGATCATTCAATTTGGAAGTCAGCTAAATGCCGTTGCATAATCGTGAGCAAAGTCCTTAAACTGACGCGGTGCTTTGCCAGTCGCATCCTCTATCCCTGAAGCGATCGCTGCTGCCTCATTGCGTCGATAATGGGCGTAATCTTCAATCAGTCCATCGGCTTGCCAAACTGGCATCCCAAAGCCAACCATGGCTTCCCGCATCTGTTTGGGTGGGATATCGACAAACGCGATCTGACGCTTCAGGGCAGCAGAGAGATATTCTGCCATCTCGGTATGGGTTAGCGCCTGCGAACCCGTAAGATCGTAAATCTTTCCTTCATGCCCAGCTTCGGTCAGAGCAGCGACAGCAACGTCAGCAATATCGCGGACATCGACTACGCTCACCCTCGCATCACCGATCGCAGCGTAAAAGGTGTTTTGCTCAACGATCAACGATCGGAAGTTTAACAAGCCCTGCATAAACAGATTGGGGCGCAGAAACGTATACGCCATCTGGGTTGATTGGATAGCTGATTCGACAGCCGCATGGTAGCGCAAAAAACGCACGGGTGAGTCAGCGTTGGCGGCGAACTGCGACAGTTTAACGATATGCTTGACACCGGTTTGTTTCGCTGCTTCGACAAACGCAAGTTGTTGTGCTTCGGCGTATTCTGTTGAGTTGGTGACGAGGAAGGCTCGATCGACCCCTGCTAGGACAGAGGGCAGTGTTTCAGGGAGATCGAAATCAGCCTCGACCATTTCGATGCCCAGATCTGCAATTGCCCTGGCGCGATCGCGATTGCGTACCATCGCGCGAGCTTGAACGTTTTGCGAGGCGAGACGCTTAAGTATCTCCAGCCCATTATTTCCAGTTGCGCCCGTTACTAGGATCATTTGAACCTCGTGATTAGATTTTGAGTATTCCTCTGCTCTAAACAGCAGAAGATTTTGAAACAAATATTCGACGCGTTGCAATTGTCCAAAAACGACTAGCTTGATGGTTTTCAGTTCGCTGTGTATCCACCATCAATCACTAGCGATTTTCCAGTCAGGTTTTGTGCGCAGTGCCCACCTTATTCTGCAATCTAACAATTTCATCTGACATTGACTGCGCCCAAAAGCGTAGCTGCTTGAATGGTGAAAATTGCCTTTGAAACTGCTTTGCCGACCAACTCCCCTTCTGCGATCGCTTCAATTCGCGATCGCGCTTCAGGACGTTCTTCAGGTCTGAACACCGCATCGGTCAGGTGAGAGGCTTGCATCAAACTAATCAATGCTGCCATGCGAGAATTCAGTCCAATGCCTGTTAACACGGCTGCACGAACTTGCTGGACAATCTCGCGTTGAATGGATTCATCGGTGAGAAAATATCGCTGCGTTGGGAATAGACCAAGAATGCGTTGCTCTTGTTGTTGCAAAACCCCTAAATCAACTAAGTTCTGCAACACGATCGGCTGAAACCATCTGTATCTTCGTCTCCAGCGAGTCACCCAGAACCTTGCAGTTCGAGGACGAGATGATGCCAGAACCTCATTGAGGTGTCGATCTAAGAATTCATCGCCTGTGTTGCCTGCGTTCGCACCGATCACACGATTGTCGTTGTCGATCTCAAGTTTGCCTCGCAGGACTAATTCTAGTAATAAAGAACCGACTAAGCCATATTCGAGCGCAGAGTACCAAGAGAAGCGAGTTTTCCCAGTTTGGGGATTGAGTGCAAGCAGGATTAACTCCTGTGAAAGATATTGCATGATGAATTTCTGATTGAGGTATGCTGCGGTTCCTTCGGAGTTGCGTCTCGAAGCCAATCGCAAGTCTGATGCCGAAAGGTAAGGATCTTAGGCGGCTTTTGTCCGTGTGACTGTGTGATCGCCACATTTGCTTCTTCTAAAATTGCTTGATTTTTCTCTGACATCTGAATCTCTTCTTTGTTTAAGTGGATGCTTTGACGGAGCAGTCTCTGCTGTTACTGACGCAAAACTCACGGAACAATTGCAGTAACGCGGATCTCAATCCGCATCGTTGGCAGTCCAAGCGCCGCGACTCCTACCTGTGTCCAAATGGGGGCATGATTGGGCATATAGTGACGAAATAGCCTGACTATCACCTCGTTAACTTCTGGAGGCAACCCGCCGACATGATAAGAATTGACGTGGATAACATGCTCCCAACTCGCACCGGCAGTTGCCAGGGTTCGCTCTACATTCCGAAACGCTTGGGCAATTTCATCCGCAAGCGATTCGGAAATTTTCAGGTTGTCATCCCAGCCGCCTTGTCCAGATATTTCTACGCGATCGCCAATTTTTACCGCTTGCGAGTAATGCAAGTTATTCAGCATATATTCCCCATAACCAGGGGTGACAAAAAACTTGGGCTGATTCATGTTGTTCCTTGTTTTGATTTAGACATTAATGTTCAGAATTCACTTGCCATGCAATTACAATGAGTAAGGTAATTCGTTTCATTCTTCCTCCGTCTGATAAAGCTTATTCTCTGTACCAGACACGCACACATTGAAAGTAATTGATTGCAAGACCCTGACTGATCGTTACTGGGTGGAACGCATTATTGGTCGTCAATCCGTAGACATCATCGCTTGTGCCTTCGATGCGATCGGGTAAAACAACGGTTTCAACATTGATCACCTGGATCGTTGTACTTTCGATCCACTGATTGACCGCACTCACAACCTCAGAGAAGGATTCATACTCGGAAGGCTCGCCGAAAGGGCCCCGTTCCGTAATCCGAGGCGCAAAATCTTTGCATTGAATCATTTGATTTACCACCTTAAAACTGTAGAGTTGAGCCTCAACTCAAGTAGTGAGCATCGCCCACCACTTCAAAACCTTTCTTTCTAAAATCTTTCACGGTAAAGCTTTATGGGCAGTGATAGCCCTACGAGATCTATCCCAAAACTTAAGCCAGCCTTGCCAGTAAACTGTTAAGAACAAAGGTAAAAGCATGAACGCTCATATGAGCTAACATTGCAGCTTCTAGCGAATATTGCCAAAAGAGCCAGCCAAACGCAGTCCCCGCAATCCCATTCAGTAACAACGCTCGAATAATCACAACGGTCGTGAGGGGAACGATCGCGGCAGTCGCTGGCAGGTGTAGTAGTCCAAATACCAACGCGGCTAGAACGATCGCACCCTGGTAAATCCCTTGACTGGGCAACGTAACGCCTTGTTTTAGCCCTTTCCACGCGATCCAAACAAGCAGCGACATTAAACCCCAGCGCATCAAAATTTCTTCAGTGATGCCGCCATAGGACATTGCTGTGAGCAAATTCAACCAGCCTGGTTCTGTATTATTGGCTGCCTGTAGCGCTTCAGGTAGGGCAGGTCGCATTAACCGATCGAGCAACAGGAGAGCGATCGCCACTGCTGCACCCACACCCAAACTCCATTTCATCTCAACGGCAAAAGATGGAAACTTAGTAGTATGAAACACCCAATGATCAATCAAATGGGAGTGTAATCCAACGCGGTAGGCACAACCAATTCCGATCAGAATGCTGATTGCCAGTAGAATTGAATACTGTAGTCCTTGCAGAAGCATTAGAATTCCCAATGGAGGCACTTTTTCCAGTGCTTCTGGAGACAGTTTCGCTAACTGTTGCTCGATTAAAGGAATAGACGCGATCGTGAACATCACAATTCCCACACTGCCCAATACAAATAAAATCCCGAATTGTTTCAGAATTGCCATTGGTTTACTCTCCAGATGACCCGTCCTATTAGCTCATTTGTCCAATCGGTCGAACAATGATTTCATTCACATCTACCTCTGCGGGTTGCGCGATCGCAAAGGCAATTGCACGGGCGATCGCATCTGCTGGAATCACTGCCTCACGAAATCCCCCCACCCATTCCGCTGCTTCAGCATCTGTGATCGTGCTGGCAAGTTCAGTTTCCGTCACTCCAGGCGAAATCACCGTAACCCGGATGTCGGTCGATTCCTGCCGCAGTCCCTCGGAAATTGCCCAAACTGCAAACTTAGTGGCGCAGTACACGGCTGCGGTTGGATAGACGTTGTGCCCGCCGATCGAGGAGAGATTGACAAACTGTCCTGATCGTTGCTCCTTAAAGAGAGGTAGCGCAGCAGCAATGCCGTGAAGCACACCGCGAATGTTCACATCAATCATGCGGTTCCATTCATCGATCTTCAGCACCTCTAGCCTGGAGAGTGGCATCACGCCTGCATTGTTCACCACAACATCAAGACGACCAAATTTAGCTTGGGCAAATTCAACAAAGGCTTGCATGTCTTCGAGGTTGGTGACATCAAGGGTACGGTATTCTGCTTCGCCACCCTGAGAGCGAATTTCGGCAGCGATCGCTTCCAGTCGATCGGTGCGCCGCGCTCCTAATATAACCCGTAAACCCTGATGAGCCAGCAATCTAGCTGTTGCTTCACCAATACCGCTACTGGCTCCCGTAATCGCAATAACTTTGTTTTCAACAGTTGACATGGTGATTGTTCCTTGTAAGTGATTAAAGTAACGAGATTACCGACGACCCTTCAAATGGCTTTAGGAAACGGGTTCGGATACCTTATCGCGTTGGAACACCTTGTAGGCGATCGCCAGAAACACGGGTATTGCAACCAGCACTGATAGCGCCCCGTAGGTCGCGTGGTACTCGCTGATTGTGAACAGAGCCGGTGTGGTAACGGCACTTCCAGTGATGTTGATCAGGAGTATGCCGCCGATGTTGTTCGCAAAGTGGACGCCGATAGCGAGTTCAGTGGTTCCGTCAAGCAACGAGACTACTGTCCATAGCAAACCCGGAACGAGGAAGTAGGTGACAAAGACCGTGAGCCAGCCACCAGGATCGGAACCGTGGACAGGTTGAATTCACAATTTTTTTCACCAGTCAGAAATGCGGCAGATTACTGACTATTTCTGCTGAAGAAAGTCCAGTAACACAGGATTGATCTGATCAGCGTGAGTCCAGTTGATGGCGTGCGGCCCGCCAGGAATAACAACCAGTTGACTGTTTTTAATCATCTGTGGCAGTCTTGCCGCGGTGGACTCAAGCGGCAAAATCCGATCGGCATCGCCATGAATAATCAGGGTTGGGACATCAATGCGGGGCAGATCGTCGCGGAAATCGGTGAGCCAGGATGGTACGCAATCCAAAGTTCCTTTGGCAGAAGCCCCTGCTGCCACATTCCAACTGGCTTGAATCGCTTCATTGCTGATCCGGTTACCCAGCAACACATCCACATTGAAAAACGCTTTGAAGAATTCAGAAAAGTAAGCTGGGCGATCTTCCACGATCGCTTTCATGATGCCATCAAAAACGCTTTGATCGACCCCTTCAGGATTATCATCGGTCTTCAGCAAAAAGGGCGGCACGGGAGCCATCAGCACCGCTTTCTGTACCCGCTCTGAGCCATACTTGCCAAGATAGCGCGTGACTTCGCCGGTTCCCATTGAGAAGCCGACCAACACGGCATTTTGCAAGTCAAGCTTAGTCACGAGAGCGTTGAGATCGGCGGCGAAGGTATCGTAGTCATAGCCGACAGAGGGCTGGCTGGAAGCCCCAAATCCCCGGCGATCGTAGGTAATGACTCGATACCCCGCATTCAGCAGCACTAAGACCTGCTTTTCCCAGGAATGTCCGTTGAGGGGAAAACCGTGAATGAGAACAACAGGTTGACCTGTCCCCAGATCTTCATAGTAAAGATCAATGGTTGCAGAATTTTCTTGACCAACAGTAACGTAAGGCATTGCAAACTCCTATAAGTACCGCATTGAATTCTCGTCTGATTAAACTTAATTACTTGCAGCAATAATGGCTGCCATCAACTCTGTCGTATTCCAGTGTCCGGTGTATCGATTTCCATTAATAAATAGGGCTGGAGCAGTCGTTACTCCACTGTCTATGCCACTTTTGATATCTTCATTGATGCGATCGACATTTACCTGTTTAGGTAAGTCTTTGAGAAACTGAGGAATATCAAGCCCTAAATCGTTGGCGTATTCGACTAGATAACCATTCTCCAGGTTTTGCTGGTGGGAAAATAACGTATCGCTCATTAGCCAAAACTGTCCCTGGGCGGCGGCGGCAAGGGCTGCCTGGGCGGCCCGTTGAGCATGAGGATGAATCTGTGGTTGTGGGAAATGGCGGAAGATAAAGGATAAATAATCCTCTCCAAAAGCAGCGTCAAGCTCTCGCTTGATCAGCTTAATGATCTTGTAAACCTCCCCGCTTCTAGAGCATTGATAGTCTCCATACATCACCAGCACGACCTTGGCACTTGGCACACCTTGAATCCAATCTTGGGCTGAAGGAGGTACAAGTAAGGAACTGCGGCTACGATCATCGTTCATCTTTTTGAATCTACATCAAGCATGGAACATTGAAATTTATTTACTCAATCTATTGCCTGCCTAACTGTTTACTACACGTTCACTATAGGCGATCGCCTGCAAGCCGTCGCCTATAGCGGGTTGAATTTTTTATCGTACAAATTGATAGAGCAACTATGTCATCGCAGAGTAGAGGGCGGGTTATAACTTAAGTTAGAGTCGGGGAAATTAACAAAAACCTGAACATACCGCGTATGCTTACAACTCGGTAAATATAATGCATAAAAAAATTCGTCCAGATTAAACTTAACCTGGACGAATTGCTTAATTTATAGTTAAGCTCTAGTCGCTAGCAGTGTGACCACATCAGCATGAGCTAACACCACATCGGGGTTACGCTGAAGTGCCATATCATACTTCACAGCAAAGTCATTTCCAACTTCATCCGGTGTGAGTAGAATCTGAACATCAGCAATGAGAGCAGCGATCGCTTCAGAGGTGACAGGCTCATCCGAGTGGATTAACTCATCAATTTGCACAATCAATTCTGAAAGGCGATGCAACCAGGCAAACTGATCGTGATTGATCACCAGTTGCAGCAATTCACCTTTAGAAACCCGTCCGCGCACTTGTTCGTAACGAATACGCTCTGTCTCCAACAACAGTTTATGCAAATGCAATAACTTGATGCGGATATCGGTCAGCAGTTGATGTTGGGTAATGCGGTTTTGAAGTGTGTTAGGCATGAATATGTCCCATCCTTCCATTTCGGTAATCGTCGATTGCTTGCATTATTTCGGCTTCAGTGTTCATCACAAAGGGCCCATAGCGCACCACAGGTTCATTCAGCGGCACTCCGGCAATCAGCAGTAGATCAAGGGGTTGGGTAGCATCCGCAGGATTGGCGATCGCCACTTCCTCACCATCCGGTGCAAAAATCACCATTTGCCCATCCTCACCCCGTTCCTGCTCAGTGCCAAACAAACCAGACCCATCGAGGACATAGGCAAAGGCGTTGTACTCTTTTGGTACCGGTTGAACCATGCTTGCGCCCGGTTGTAGCGTGAAGTGCAGGTAGATAATCGGAGTGCGGGTTTCAATCACCGCTTTTGCCCCCAACGCTTCTCCCGCAATCACTCGCACCGTTACAGACCCATCTTTGGTCTGAGCCACCGGAATCTGCGCTGATGGAATTTCCTGATAACGAGGAGCAATCATTTTGTCCCGCTGCGGCAAGTTGACCCACAGTTGAATGCCGTGCAGTCGCCCACCCGTGCGGGTAAACTCAGCTTCTGGCATTTCGGAATGCACTACGCCTGCCCCAGCGGTCATCCACTGCACATCACCGGGATTGAGCAGTCCGGCATGACCGACTGAATCCCTGTGCTCCAGCCGTCCATCCAGGACGTAGCTGACGGTTTCAAAGCCACGATGGGGATGATCCGGCGCGCCCTTTGCTTGACCGGGCTTTAGATTCACAGGCCCCAATTCATCGAGGAGGAGAAAGGGGTCAAACTCGGAAAAACTACTCTTGGGAAAGGGACGACGCACCAGGAAGCCTGCTCCTTCAAGCGTTTCTACACTATTAATGATTCCAGCAACGGTTCGGAGCGTTTGAGTTTGAGTGGTCATACAGTTGCCTCCAGGCAAACAATTTGTAAGACTTGTCCTATATGTGATTAATCATATAATAGCATAGAAGTATATAAAATCTATGGGTAGGGCTTGTCCTATCTATTCGTTCGGTAAACCGCCTATGTCTCTTGCCCATGTGATTCTAGGTCTGCTTCAGCAACAGGAGCGAACCGGCTACGACCTCAAAACCGAGTGCTTTGACGACTGCATTTCCCATCTGTGGCCAGCCGATCAGGCGCAGATTTATCGGACTTTGGACAAGCTGGAGTCCCAGGGGTGGATTACCTGTACTGTTGAGATTCAGCACGATCGCCCCAATCGCAAGGTTTACCAAATTACCGAAGCAGGTGAAGCCGAGTTGACCCACTGGCTTCAGACGCATCATCCGTTGCCCGTGTTGCGAGAGCCGTTGCTGGTGCAGCTCTATTTGGCGGCTCAGTTGCCTGACGAGGCGATCGTGTGTCTGCTGGAGCGGGAACTGGAAGCACGGCAAGAAAAGCTAGCCCAGTGTGAGGAAATCGAGGCTCTATCTTTGAGTGATCCGACTGCATCGCGTGAACACAAACTGCATCGACTGGTTTTGGACTTAGTGAAACAACGGGAACAGGCTTATTTAGATTGGTTGGAAACGGCTATCGCAACAATCCGTAGCCTATAAACTGACGATGCCGCGTTTAACGGCAACAATCACCGCCTGGGTGCGATCGCTGACATCCAACTTATTCAAAATCCGATTGACATGGGATTTAACCGTGCCTTCACCGATACTCAAAGCAGCCGCAATATCGGCATTACTCATCCCCTGGGCCAGGGAACGGAGTACTTCTAGTTCTCGTTCACTCAGTTCTGGATTGCTGAGGCGCTGGGCCAACTTTGCGCCTACATCAGGCGGGATATACTGCTGCCCCCGATGCACGGTGCGGATCGCATTCAAAAGCTCGTCCGGTTCAGTTTCTTTCAGCAGGTACCCTTTTGCGCCTGCCTGCAATCCCCGATAGATATCTTCGTCGCTATCATAGGTGGTCAGTACGATAATTCGAGCAGATTTAGCCATCGCACAAATTGCACCGATGGCGGCAACTCCTTCCACTTCCGGCATTCGCAGATCCATCAGCGTGACATCCGGCTGGTGTTCCTCAAATAGCGCGATCGCCTGTTCCCCATTTTCAGCTTGGGCAATCACCTGCATCTCTGGATCACGGTTAATAATCGTGGCTAATCCTTGCCGAAAGATGGCGTGATCGTCTGCAATGAGAACTTGAATTGGGGGTGTGGGGTGTGGGGTGCGGGGTGTGGGGGACATGGGGTGTGAGGGTGTGGGGGTGTGGAGTAGTCAATGGTTATCTGTTCCTCTTTGAAGACTTTGACGAAGGCGGTAGAGTAATCGTCCTGTACTTTCACACAGACTCATTAATTCGGTAATGTCATTAATGTAATTCAAACTATTGGTAAGAAGAAGCAAGGTTTCTAGTTCTTTGAGGCTTCCATTCGCAATACCGAGAAACTGAAGATACTCCTTACGATGATTTCTCCCATACCCCTCAGCAATATTGGCAGGCACGGAAACACAGGCTCTACAAATTTGCGAAGTCAATCCATAAATTTCATGCTTAGGCATCACTTCTGTCGCTTGATAAACTGCCTTTGCCAATCGCATTGATACTCTCCAAACCTCCAAATCCCGATAACTCTCCAACCTACCCACACCCCACCTCCTACACCCTCACACCCCACACCCCACACCCCACACCCTCACACCCTCACACCCCACACCCTACACCCCAACAACAACCACAATCTCCGTTCCCTGCCCAGGTTGACTCCTAATCGTGAGTTGTGCGCCGATGCGCTCTGTCCGTTCACTCATGCCGAGTAAGCCAAATCCCTCAGAGGACGGGATACTTCCAACCCCAAAACCCTGCCCGTTGTCTTTCACGCGCAACAAAAACTGATCATGCTCGTAGATTAACTCCACTCGAATTTCGTCAGCGTTGGCGTGTTTGATCACATTGGTTAAGGCTTCCTGCCCAATCCGCAGGAGATTACTCTCTACTTCAGTTGATAGAGCATAGGCTGTCCCCTTGACCTCATAATACAAGGTGGTATCGTTTGCAGCCGCTCTGATTTGAGTTACGAGATGATGGAGAGCGTTCTGTAAACTGCCTTCCTCCAAGAGCTGAGGACGGAGCGCCACGACCGATCGCCGCGCTTCAGTCAGTCCAGTTCGTGCCAATTCTCTGATCAGGTCTAGGTGTGCCTGAGCTGCCTCTACATCATCCGTTAGCACCTGTTTTGCGGCTCCTACCTGAGCCAGAATACCTGTAAACGCCTGAGCGAGTGTATCGTGAATTTCGCGTGCCATGCGGTTGCGCTCCTCTAAAATTGAGGCTGCTTCTGCTTGCTTTTGCGGCGTAATATCTCGCGACAGCCAAATCACCTGATCGTGGTTGATTGGGGCAATGCGAGCCGAAAACCAGGCTTCTCGTCCATTTAGAAACGCACTGTACTCGACTGTGAGGATTTGTTGGGTTCTCAGCACCTGCTGAATATAACCTAGAAACTCATCAGCTTCTTCCCTTCCGAGTTGATGCATAGTTTTACCAATCATCTCCTCAAAGGGGTGCCATAGCAGATCTGGTTCCAGTACCATTATTTCAAGGAATCGCCCTTCAGCAGAGAATACAAACAATGGATCGGGAATTGCCTCAATTAGAGTTCGTAGCTTTGACTCTGAGACTTGTAGGGCTGCTTCTGCTTGCTTGCGATCGCTAATATCCGCAATCACCCCTTCGATGTAGTCATCGTCTGCGTTCAAATAACAAGAGGAAAGTACCCAAAACACTGTCCCATCTCGTTTTCGCATCTGAAATTCATAGCCGCGCAGTTCCCCATCACGCTTCAGCAGCTCATGGGCTTGTTGGCGATCGTTAGGGTTTACAAAATAGTCGATGCTGTGTTCCAGCCCAATGATCTCCTCTGGTGAATCAAAGCCCAACAGATCGGCAAGGCGTTGATTGGCGTTGAGAATTAATCCGTCCGAGAGGCGGTTTCGGAAGATACCAACCTGCGAGTTTTCAAAGATATTGCGGAACTTGGCTTCACTGTGTTGTAACGCCTCTTCTGCTTGCCTACGCTGGGTGGTGTCGTTGCCCACCGATAAGATTTCAACGACCTCTCCCTGGTCATTGAAGATGGCTTGATTTGACCAGACCATCCAAACTCGCCGACCATCTCGACACAGGTTTTCACCCTCGCCTTGCGGGTACGATTGAGGATTACGAAGTAAATCATGGATCATGGGTCTCACATCGCGTCCAGAGGTTTCGATGTCTGGAATGATGGTTTCAAATAAGGTTCGCCCTAAAATCTGATGCTCTTCATAGCCCAGGAGTTTTACCCCATAATCGTTGATGTAGTGAATTCGTCCTTGCGGATCATAGCGAATGATGACTGAATTCGCTGTTTGTAGGAGGTTGCGATAATTCGCTTCACTTTGTCGTAACGCAGCAGTTTGTTCTGCGACCTGTTGCTCTAAAGTGCAGTTGTAGTCGGCTAGAAGTTTCTCGGCTTGTTTGCGTTCTGTAATGTCTTGAAAGGTAGCGATCGCATGAGTAATATTGCCCTGTTGATCAAAAACGGGTGTTCCCCGTGCCTCAATTAGAACTGTGACATGATCACGACGAATTTCTATATCTTCAGTCCTGATGCGTTCGCCCCTTAATGCCCGCACAATAGGCAAGCTCTCCGCTGGATAGATTTGATCCGTTCCCGCTACATAAAGCTGATAAGCCTCTGAGATCTGCTCCGGTGCTAGGGAAGTATCAGTTTCTTTGCCTGTGAGTTGATTGCCGCATTGGTTGGTATAGTAAGGGCGACCCGCCGCATCCACGATCGCAATTCCCACCGGAATCGCTTCGAGGAACTGGGTAATCTTGCTTTCCTTAGCTCGCAGTTCTGCGTAAAGGTTGGCATTTTCGATGGCGATCGCTGCTTGAGTCGATAATAGCTGCAAAACCTGCGATCGCTCTGGTGTAAATACTCCAGTTGCTAACCGATTTTCTAAATACAATACACCGACCAGCTTGGCTTGATTCAGCAGCGGCAAACAGAAAATAGATTGAGGCTGGTTCTGTTGAATGTATGGCTCATTAATAAAAGCACCTCCACGAGTCGCATCATTTAAGGTGACAGGCTTCAGCGTCCGAATCACATATTGAATAAGTGACTCTGGCAAGCGATCGCCAATTGGAATAGACTGTAACACCTGAGTCGCACAAGCATTCTCATCGGTATTGAGTTCACAAGCTGCTTCAATCAACCATTCTCCTGAGTTTTCTAAAATCAGATATCCGGTTTGTGCGCCAGCATTCTCAATTAAAGTTTGCATCAGTGACCGCAGCAGTTGCTTCAGTTCAATTTCACGAGAAATTGCCTGTGAAGCTTTCATCACTGCTGCTAAATCGAAAGCGGTATGGAAGGGACTAGTGATAGTTTCAGCAGTAATAGGAATTGATGCAGAAGCGGCTCTAGACGACTGAGAAAAGAACTGTGGATAGCGGTTTTCTAGATCTTTAACTTTAGCGATTGCGCCCCAGCGATCATAGCAATAGTGCGCCTCTTTCATGTAGGTCTGAGCAATTTTTTCTCGACCTCGCGCCAGATAATATTTTGCCGCTAATTCATACGCGAGTGCTTCTTCTTGGATAAACTCATGTTCAGCAGCACCTGCGATCGCTCGTTCATAAAACTCCTCAGCCTCGAAGAATTGCCCTGAGACTCGCGCTTTCTCTGCTTCGACTAAATAAAATTTATGGAGATAATTCATTGGGGCGTGTTCTGCCCATTTCTGCATCTTTTCTTGGTTGGTATTAACACAGTTTAGCCAAGATACTTTTTCAGAGTTTGAAGCATCGAGCAATAAGCTCAAAAGCGCTAGAGAATGGTAGAAGTAGAATATAGGTAAAAACTTTATTGCTGTCAGTTCTTCAAAATGTTTCCTTGCCAAAATAGCAGTCTGTGCAGCTTGATAATATTCTTCAAATAGATAACACAGTATAACTTTGTGCAGATAGAGCATTTGAATTGCAATTCCATCTTTAACTGCAAGGGCATGTGGTAATACTTGCTCTTCATTACACACCCGACCAACTAAGCGACTGGGATTCTCAGACCTATCTAACAAATTAAGAATAGCCTGCCACACTATTGCAATCCAAGTCGAGGGATTTTCTCGTCTGATTTGTCCGCTCGCTTTGCTGTAGATTGCCGTTTTTTTGTCCAATTGGGTGAGTTCCTCACCAACAAAAAACGAGCGATAACATGTGCCATATAAAGCATAGCCAGCGAATTCAAAGTCTCCGGTTTCCACTCCGCTTTGATAAGCATCAACCAGAACTGGGATTACTTTCCTAAGATGTACCTTCCAGTGCATGACATTTTCACTAAATATCTGTAATGCTTTAGCCTTACCTTTTTGGGTATCCAATCGTTCTACCAAGCTTAGAGCCAATTGACCAAATTTATAGCCGAGTTCAATGTCTTGAACAACTCCACATAAAACAAATCCGTAGGCAGCATAACTCTGCGGTGACCAAGTAGCATTGCCGTAGTTGATTGATAAATTCACCATTTTGCAAGCAATCAGCAGCATCAGTTCTGATGACACCGTATATGCAGCACCTATGATATTCGCTAGGATATACATTGATGCCAGCGGTTCCGGTGCGGTCATCTTTGGTAAATTAATCAAGTCTTCGATTTCTCGTCCAGTTAATAGTGCAGCTGTTGACTCCAATTCTTTTTGAACATCTAACTGACTTGGATTTTCTAGTAAGTTTACTTCCAGGAGTTTTAACACTTCCAATCCAATTTTAAGTGCTTCTTTCAAGTTACCCTGTGACAAATATCTTTGAATTCTGCTATCGTAAACTTGCACTTTATCAACCACTGTCTCAGCGCGATCGAGTACCACTTCTACCAACTGTTCCATCTCATCAAAGCGACCCTGGAGATACGCTGCTTCTGCTGCTTCTGAGTACAGCGCTAAAATGAGATCATACTCACTCTGCCAACTCTCTATATTGAGGAGTTTAAGCCCTGTAGTGAAATACTTAAAAGCTGCTTCATAAGCCGTTGCTGCCTTTGCTTTCTGACCTGCCATTAAATTCAATCTGGCAATTTCAGTTCGTTCTGACTGAGCAGTGACTAGCTTAAGTCCTTGATTGAGATGATCGATGATTTCAAACAACCGATCGGATCGTTGCTCTGGTGAAGTTTTTTCGAGCAAATTGCGACCGATTTGAAGATGAACAACCTGTTTCTGCGATTCATCAATCAAAGCATAAGCCGCTTGCTGAACGCGATCGTGCAGAAACTTATACTCTTGAACCAACAAGTCTTCGTCCAAGTCAGATAGAGGTTGAATTAATCCCGCTTGTATTGCTGCTAGTAAGTCTTGGAAAATTGCTTTCGGTGATTTTTCACAAACGATTCCTTCGGAGTTGCGCTCTGCGTTAAACGCCAACGCTTCTAAATCAAACTCAGACCCAACACAAGCAGCGATGGAGAGAACTTGCTGTGTTGCTTCTGGCAATTTCTGCAATTGATGCAGCAGCAACTCCACCACATTTTCAGTGATGTTTTGAGCTTCAATCTCAGCTAGATCCCATTTCCAACTCAACTGTTGGGCATCAAAAGTCAACAGGTTTTCGCTATGCAGCAGCTTCAGAAATTCACCCACAAAGAAAGGGTTGCCCTCGGTTTTACGCAACACGACTTGGGCTAAGGAACGAACGGTATCAGGATTGCGATGTAATGTCTCAGCTATCAGTTGAGTCAACGGTTCCAGCGTTAAGGGGGTCAGAGTGATTTCCTGAAGTACTGCTCCCTGGTTTCGCAGGCTCTCTAGTGTTAAGACCAACGGATGGGTTGGGGTCAGTTTGTTATCTCGGTAGGCTCCGATCAAAAACAGATACTGGATTTGCTCATCAAGTAAGATGAGTTCGATTAACTTCAGCGTCGCAGAATCGATCCACTGTAGATCGTCTAAGAAAATGACTAGGGGATGCTCTTTTGCACAAAACGCCCGCACAAATCTTTGAAACGTGCGATTGAAGCGATTCTGTGCCTCAGTTGCTCCAACTTCGGGTATGGGCGACTGCTTGCCAATGATTAACTCAACTTCGGGAATTATATCTATGATAATTTGCCCGTTGTTTCCTAAAGCAGTGAGTAAACGCGATCGCCATACTTCTACCTGTTCATTGGGTTCTCCCAAGAGTTGCTGCACCAACTTTTGCAGAGCATCGACGATCGCGCTGTAGGGAATATTGCGCTGGAATTGGTCAAATTTACCCCAGATAAAATAGCCGTGCTTTGCAGTGATCGGTTTAAAGAGTTCCTGTACCAATGCTGTTTTGCCGATACCAGCGTAACCGGAGACCAGCATCATTATTGGCAACGAATGGGAAACAGATGAAGCGGATGATTGAATAGCGTGATGTACAGATTCGTCATCCGCTCTATCCGCTACAAAATCCGTTGCCGTCACTCTATCAAACGCCACCCATAATGCTGCACTCTCCGCTTCTCGCCCATACAGTTTTTGAGGAATGCGGAACTGCTCGGAAACATCTTGCAGTCCCAACGATATAGTGTTAATCTGACCCATTTCCGCCAGTTGTTGGGCACAGCGTTCTAAATCTGCTTTGATGCCCCACGCACTTTGATAGCGATCCTCTGCATTTTTTGCCATCAGTTTCATCACAATGTCGGAAACTGCTTTAGGGATTGTATGCGTGGTAGATGATGAACCATCCGTCCCCACACCCCACACCCCACACCCTATACCCCTAAATTCATGCGGGGGAGTCGGTGGTTTAGCAATATGACAGTGAACTAGTTCCAGGAGATCACTGGTGGGAAACGGCAATTGTCCCGTCAACAGTTCGTAGAAGGTTGCACCCAGTGAATAAAAGTCGGTGCGATAGTCAAGCATCCGGTTCATTCGCCCGGTTTGCTCTGGCGACAAATAGGCGGGGGTTCCCTCTAGAAGATGGAGACTTTTGAAGGTGGGATTGGTGCGACTGAAGCAAGTAGCAATGCCGAAATCAATGATTTTGACAACGCCAGTGTTCGGATTAAAGACAATGTTGCCAGGATTAATATCTTTATGGATGATATGAGCCGCATGGATTTTGCCCAGAGTATCAGTAATGGCGATCGCCAGCCTCAGGAAAGTAGGTAAGGGCATAGGAGAGAAATCCGGTTGCTGCCGCATCCAGTATTCTAAAGACTCTCCACCAAAGTCTTCCAAAAGAAGAACCAGCGTGCGCTGGTAGTCTTGTTGGCTGTATGCCTTGACTACGCCTTCAATGTTGAGAAAACGAGTGATTTCATACTCCTGCCGATAGCGAGTTAATTCCTGAGGAGAGGGATAATCCTGCTTAAGAACTTTGGCAATCACGGCACAATTATCTTGCTCTCTGATACCCCGATACACCAAAGAAGCTAAGCTTTCGTAGATTTTGCTGTGGATAGTAATTCCAGGCAGGGTAATCATTGAATGCTCCCCTAATGAAGGACTGTCATCCATTTCCCAAAGTCAGTAGATCACAAATTCTGTTGAGATCCCCCCTAGCCCCCCTTGAGAAAAGGGGGGAACCAAGCCGAAAGTGCTTCAAGTCCCCCTTTTTAAGGGGGGTTTAGGGGGATCGATCGCAGGAAATGACACCAAAATGGATTCGTTTTCGATCTACTGAAAGTATATCGCTTGCCAAACTCCAGAATATAAAGCTTCTTGTGTAGATCTTTATATCTTGATTTGTAATGGCTCAACTCAGTAGCCTTCGATCAAATTCGGATTCTAACTTAAGTTAGAGCCAGCCTTCTACTTTGCGATAGCATGGTTAATCTATCAATTTGCACTGTAAAAAATTTAACTTGCTATAGGCGACAGCTTGAAGACGACCACCTATATTGAATTTATGCAAACAGTCATGCAAATGAATCGAGCAAGTAAATTGCACGGTTCCATATTTGAAGGCGTGAGTATTCAAGGTGCAACTGGATTGACGCACGCTCAAGCAGCAACCGCAAATGACTTTTGGCGTTGCCTCCATCGATCGCCAACTGCTGATCAACAACACGATTGGATTGGCAAAAAAGGTTGGCTGTTTTAACCGTTGATTTCGTGCTAACCGTCGGTTGCTCATTCGTCTCCGCTACATTCTTTTATTCATAATCTGAGCTAAATCCTATGACCCACATTCTTCATCTTGATGCGAGTCCACGGGGCGATCGCTCGATCTCCCGCACGCTCTCCAAAGAGTTCATTAACGAGTGGAAAGTGGCTCATCCCAATGACATCATCACTTACCGCGATATTGGGCATTATCCTGTCCCTTTTGTAAGCGAAGACTGGATCGCTGCTGCATTTACTCCATCCGATCAACATACCCCTGAGTTAGCTGCTGCAATTCAGATTTCCGATGAGTTGATCGATGAGTTCTTAGCAGCCGATCGCTATGTTTTCAGTATCCCTATGTATAACTTCAGCATTCCTGCCAATTTCAAAGCCTATCTCGACCAAATTGTGCGTGTAGGTCGTACATTTTCTGTAGATGAAACAGGTTATAAGGGGCTGGTTCATAACAGGAAGATGACGATCATTATGGCGCAAGGCGGAGCCTATCCCGAAGGTAGCCCGACACACGCCTATGATCTACAAACACCCTATCTAAAACTCATTTTTGGGTTTATTGGGATAACGGATATTGAGTTTGTCTATGCCGATAGCTTGAATATGGGGGATGAAGCCCGTAATCTGGCGATCGCCAATGCTCAGTCTGCCCTAAAAGCTGCGATCGCTCATTAACAATCATCGCTGCTTGTAGCTAGAGTGTTTGAGGTCAGGTGTAATGCTAGATCCATTGGTAGTAGGTACAGATGAAGAAACTCACCAGGTAACCGCCATCATTTCTCACTTCATTCGACCTGGGCGTGAGCAAGGGTATAAGGAGTGGTTGCACGGCATTGCGATGGCTGCCCACCAATTTAAGGGACATTTAGGGGTCAGCGTGATCCGTCCCGGTGATCACGCTCATCCTGAATATGTGGCAATTGTCAAATTTAATCATTACAACAACCTCAAAACCTGGCTGGAATCCAGCGTGCGGCAAGAATGGCTGGAGCGGTTACAACCCTTGATTGAAAAGCCTGAAACCATTCAAACTCTGACGGGTCTGGAAACCTGGTTTACGCTGCCCAACAAACCCATGAAGGCTCCACCCCCGCGCTACAAAATGGCGATCGTGACCTGGCTGGGAGTGTTTTTTACGATATCTATTCTCAATCGTTTGCTAGTACCGCTCCTGGTTGGGCTTCCAGTATTGCTCAGAACGTTGTTGGTGACAGGTCTAACGGTTGCCCTGCTGACCTACGTGATTATGCCGCGCCTCACTCAACTCTTTCGCAAATGGCTGTATCCCATTTAATCAAGTCCATATCTTGCACATTCACAGGAATTCTCTATGTCTTGTCAACACCTGAACGAACTGACGCTAGAGACTATGATTTCAAAAGCCAATTACCCGGTATTTCGCTGTGAGGAATGCCTTCGGGTTGGCGATCGCTGGGTACATTTAAGAATTTGTCAAACCTGCGGCAAAATGTTGTGCTGCGACTCGTCTAAAAATCAACACGCCCGCCGCCATTACGAAGAAAGTGGACATGCGGTAATCAGTTCAGCCGAATTGGGAGAAGAATGGCTGTGGTGTTTTGTGGATGAACAGCAGAAGAACTATTGATCACGCGCCCCTTTTTGACTCGCGAGGAAACCATGATGTCAAATCAGCCTGCCCTAACGGATATTTGGCCCAGTTTACCCCTGGACGCATGGCAAGAGACCTATGCCACCTTGCACATGTGGACTCAAATCATCGGCAAAATCCGATTGGCCCAAACTCCGTGGATTAATCATTCCTGGCATACTCCCCTCTATTTAACCGTTCGGGGACTGACTACTTCTACGATTCCCTATGGTAGCCGCATCTTTCAAATCGACTTTGATTTCATTGATCATGAGCTGCTGATTCAAACCAGCGAAGGGGCAAGACGAGCGATCGCACTATACCCTCGCTCTGTTGCTGATTTTTATCAGACTGTGATGGAAACTCTGAGAGAATTGGATCTTCACATCACCATTAACACCAAACCGAATGAAGTCCCTGATCCGATTCGATTTGAGCAGGATGAAACCCATGCTGCTTATGATGCGGATTATGCCAATCGATGCTGGCGAGTGTTGCTACAGTCCGATCGCGTCTTTCGAGAATTTCGCTCCCATTTTTCCGGCAAGGTTAGTCCGGTTCATTTTTTCTGGGGGAGTTTTGATTTAGCCGTGACTCGCTTTTCGGGGCGATCGGCTCCTGAGCATCCGGGAGGGGTGCCAAATCTACCGGATGCAGTGGCGCAGGAAGCCTATTCCCAGGAAGTCAGTAGTGCCGGATTTTGGCCCGGAGCCGGATTGTCGTATCCAGCGTTTTATTCCTATGCGTACCCAGAACCCGATGGGTTTAAGCAGGCTGAGGTTCGTCCCGATGCTGCATTTTACAATAAAGAGTTAGGCGAATTTGTTTTGCCCTATGATGCGGTTCGCGAGGCAGAATCACCGGATCAGATGTTGTTAGAGTTCTTGCAAAGCACCTACGAAGCTGCAGCCAGGTTAGGCACCTGGAATCAAAAGGAACTTCAGCAGTTGACGTTTAAGTCGCAACTGCATTCCTAAATTGGCGTTTAACTCTCGACACCTTCCTCAATGCCGGACACTTTGCCCTGGAAGAGTGCGGAAAGGATTTTTGAGCTTATTACCCAACAACTCTTCTGCAATGCAATCGAGTGCCATGCTGCACTCACTCCACCCGGAGGTGTGGTTTGAGAAAGACAACCTAGTGGTCTGTCAAGGTTGAAATGAAGGGTAAAGTCGTTTGAGTTTAACCCGTGCATCTTCCGTGGTAAATTGCCAATCGATGGTTCGCAGTTGAGCATTCCTGCGCTGCTCCCACGCTAGTGTTTCTTGTTGCAATGACGGTTGATCTGGAATGCGGCGATCTAGACATTGGCGGGCTAAAACACTGAGTTCAGTTTCAGCCATATTGAGCCAACTGCCGTGAACCGGGGTGTAATGAAATTCCAACTTATCGAGGATCCGCTTGGCTTCTTGGGGTTCAAAGGTGGCATACAATGCCGAAGGGTCATGAGTGTTGAGTTGGTCTTGGACAACCGTGACCCACTCCGCATCCGGATAACGCTCGTCGACCAAGTATTTCATTTGCTGGGCATAATCGTGCTTGGTGCGCCGGTCTGTGACTTGGACATGTCTCCAACCCGCTAAGGGCTCAACGAACATGAACAGATTGTTGACCCCGTTTCGTTCATACTCGTAGTCATAGCGCGGCGGTTGACCCGGTTCAATCGGTAAAGGGACTTGGGTTTCCTTGACTAACTGTTTGCTGGTTTCGTCAAAACAAACTACGGGATAGCGTGAGTCGTAAGAGCGGGTGTAGACACTTAAGATATCTTCCATGTAGTAGACAAACGTCGCATTGGACTCGGGAGGAATCACCCAGCATTCTTTCAACCAGGGCTTGAGGTCGTTTTTTTCAGCGTTTGTCGAACGGTTTCATGGCAGATGCTTTCGACCACCTCTAATTCCACCATTCGCTCAGCTAACAAGCGCAGACTCCAACGGGCTTGTCCTTCGGGAGGCTCACTACAGGTCATCGCAATCAGATGTGCTTCTTGGGATCCATCGAGGCGGCGCGGTTTGCGTTGTTGCTGCACTTGCCGACTCAAGGCACTCTCTAGACCTGTTTCAACAAAGCGTTGCCGCACCCGTTCAATCGTCGCTACACTGATGTCGAGTGCTTGGCTAATTGCTTGATCCGTCCATCCTCCATCTTCTTGGTTGGTGTCGGCTTTGAGCAAAATCCGTGCATGGTTCATTTTGTAAGCAGCAACTTTGCCAGTTGTAGTGAGTTGCTCCAACTCTTTTCGTTCTTCAGCAGTTAGAGAAACGATGTATTTTTTTCGCGCCATAATGGTTTGACTGATTGGAGATAGCTCAAATTATCAATCCATTTACCCTTCAAATCAAGGCTGACAATCTACTAGTGCCCAACACGAACTTTTAAAGCCTTGTTCTAAAAGGTGGAAGGGAGAACATCTTGGCAAAGAGCGTCAAAATAGTATCCTAATCCCCCTGCCACTGTTGTGTAGTCTTGGCTTGTTCCAGTGAGCTGTACCCATGCGCTTGGAGCGGTAGGCATGGTGTCAACCGGACTAAAGGCTAGTTCCTGGGTTGAACAAGAAGCAAAGTAATAAACTACCTCCTGAATATTACTGTTGCCGTAACCACCTCCTGTGATCTGCCGATAAAAGGCGGATGACCGGATTTCGTAGCGGTCGTAGGTCATACTCCTGACTGTTCCAATTCGCTCCACCGTAACCCTACAACCTGTGCCACAGCCGTAGATGAATTGATTGAGGTTATCTACTTGAGCGATCGCCTGATGAGCAGTTAGCAGTATTCCAGTGAAACTCACTAATGCTGCGGGAGAGAAATGATTCATGAATTTATATGCCTTTATGTATGCGTAGTGTGTACTGCTAATGGTTTCACAATAGTTTCTTTTTTTTGTTAATGGATGGTTCTAAAATCTGCGAGTCCGATCGCAAATGTGATTAAAGTTGTTTTGCAAGAACTCTGCGGACACATAGCCAATCTCCTTGAGTTCTGGGATGTAGACCCTGACCCAATAGTGGTTTTCTGCAAAGCCTTCACAACTCAAGACATACACTTGGTCATTACGAAATAGTCGAGCAAAGACAACTCCACCCGTTCCCATGATCGTGGGCAGCATCCGAACGTTGACACGATCAGCGAGTACCAGAGTGGGTGATTGTCCTTGAATGAAACGCTGAACCGAGATTTCCGTTGGATTGTGTATCAGTTCTGCTGCGCCAACAGGAATAATTTGAACTGCCAAGGCGATGAGTAGAGTGAGTGGGATAAGTTTCATGGTGGGTTCCTCCACGGTCGAAGCTTTGAGAAACCTAGCTTTTGTTTAGGTTCCTGGAATAAAGGTGAATGTGCTGGGTAGATTTTGGACGCTGGGACCATGTGGAGCACTACACTCCAGCGATTTCCTAAACTCTCCAGTGATCCGGCACTGGGCATCCTGCAAGAAACTGGCTCTGGGTGAAGCACTTTGCACCACAAAAGAACCATTTGCTTGGAAAGCAAACTCGATCGTAGCAACCAATTCCCCACGTCCGAGATCACACCCTAACCCGCCGCATCGGGCAAACTGCCCCAGTGGTTCACTCATGTAAGTGTTGTAGATACTCAGCGTATTGCCACTGACGACGGTGTAAATGCTGCTGCTGTAGAGGCTGCCCCCATCGCTTGCCCGTGACCAGACGTATGAGGTAAAGCCAGTTCCATCTGTCCAGGCAGATTCCAGGGTTGAGGTACGCTGTTGAGCAATTTCTACTGGAGGCAATCCCACCTGGGCTAAGGCGGCTGGGCTTTGTCCTCCTACGGCACACAGCACCATTGCTCCCAGACCAATCCAGGAGCCTCTATTTCTATACTGGCGATCGTTCATTTGCTTAAACACAATCCTTGCAGTCAGACCCCTGCATCTTTCCTGAAATGCTTCTCTCGCTGCCAGTTTTGCAGTTTCAGCAGCAGTTTAATTCGTCTTAAATCTACTTTGACAAATGGAGCGTCAAACTGGGGTAAATGCAATGTGAATCATCGATGAAGAGTTCAGTAATTATCCGTTTGCTTGTCTACCCAAGATGACCTGGCTTGAGGCAATGTCCATAGGAGGGAGGCTCAGAGGAATGCTGGTCATTCAAACTGGGGAGGGATCTGGTCAATGATCCACTGCTCTATTTTGTCTGGATCAAGCCGATCGATCGCCTCCTGCAACGCCTCAGCCCCGATCTCCCCCTATCCATATACCTTTAATAGGTGATAGAGCTTAAGAACGTCCTCCCCTTGCAGTGCCCCTGTCCATAGCAGGTGTTCAATTTGCTATGTGAATGTCTGTATACTCATCGTGTGATTACCCCCTAGCACTGCTTTCCTACGCTACTTGACTCAACGCCACTTTCAACCGCTTCACAAACCGAGAGGGACGATCGCAGGTCATTACCAACCGATCGATCGCCCTGGTCATCAACGATCGCTTGAAGAGATACCGTTTGCTCTGTACAGCCGTAGTGAAGGGCAACATGAGGGCTAAACCCGTTCCGCCACGTACTTTTGCCACCTTCCAGAGTCTTACGAGGATGTTTTTCGAGTGGAATCTGTTGCCATTCTTTCATTGGTCTGGCTCGTCCTAACCCAGAGGGCACATGCGCCCAGGACAGCACCATTGTCCAGTCTGTCCAAATCCGATGCCGTCCGATCGCTTTTTTATGCCGATCGCTCAATAGAGGAAGCCACAGGAATAGAATCGATCCAGACTGCGTAGCGGGTTAACTGCTGGACAATGTAGCGGTCTTCACTATTCTTCAGTTCAATAATGACAAGCTGGCGATCGACATTTGTGGCAACCAGATCGCAAATCTCCTCCTGGTAGAGGTACTGACGGTGGAGCAGGTTGAGGGACAGCAAGGACTGGAGATAGTCAGCGACAATATCTTCTAAAGCTCGTTCGCCCTCACAGCTCCAGTAGCTTCCCGCGCGGATCAACATGGCAGTTTCATTTACCGATGCGCTTGATCGCGGATGACCAAAAAGACAAAGACGGCGATCGTCACTGCTAATGAGATGCCGAGTACCAGCACAAGGGTTGACCAGTTGAATGTTTCCATCGGAACACCTTGCCTATGGGGGAAATCGGGGACGGGACTGGCGCGATTCGAACGCGCGACCTACCGCTTAGGAGGCGGTTGCTCTATCCTGCTGAGCTACAGCCCCATTGGGCTAATGCAATCATAGCAAAGGACTTTCGATCGCCATAGTATTATTGACTTTTAGAATTATTTAATTCCCCAGCGTCGTCGCCAGCTCGAAGTCGATTCCCGTTGAGAGCATTGCTGCTCCTGCTGATGTCGTTCCAGAATGGTATCGGCAAAATCACTGAGGCTGGGATCGCGGTAGGGGATTGCTGCACGGGTTTGCAGGTGTTCTTGCTCCATTGGAGAGAGGGGGGGAAGGGTTTGTCCCGCAAAGGCAGCGATCGTCCCCTGAGACCATTCGTGGGGTTCGTGGGGTTCTCCTAAAGGAATGGAGCCAATTTGTAAGCCTGCCTCCTGCATGGCTGCTCGGACAGAAGCCGATCGAGAGTAGGTGGCTAGCTTACCCGTAGGAGAAAGGCATTGGGCGATCTGGGTGAAGAATTCGACCGTCCATAGTTGAGGACAGCGACGGGGGGAAAAAGGATCGAAGAAAATAGCATCAACCTGAACTGAGCGGGAATGAAGTTGTTGCACCGTTTGCCGTGCATCCCCGATCAAAAGAGTTGCCCTCAGCCTGGAGGTGGCGCAGTGGTGGGTCAGGGCAATCTGCTTGAGGATGGACTGGACTTCTGATGACCAGACGGTAATCAGGGGCGGCTCGATCGCAGCCTGGGGGACAGACGCATCCAGTTCCAGGGCATAGAGGTCGATCGTGCAGTGGGGATGAATTGCCCAGATGGTTTCCAGGGCAGCGGCCGTGTTATAGCCCAACCCGTAGCAAACATCGAGCAGGCATAGCTGGTTGCGGGTAGCGAGTTGGGCCAGATCAGTTGCTTGAGCAAACTTGTCGAAGGCTTCCGCTTTGGCTCCCTGGGTGCTGTGGAAGGTTTCACCAAATTCGTCTGAGAAGAAGGTAAAAGAACCGTCCTGAGTCGGTTGAGGAGTCCAGACTGCGTTTGAGGACATTGGGATGGGGGGTCAGATAACCGGGACTCTACCAGGCTACCAGACAAAGACCTGAGCTTCGTAGCCACCCAAACTGAGCGTGAGTTGATGATCTTGGGATTCGATCGAATAATCCTTGGTCCACTCATGCCAGGTTCCATTTTCGGGAAAATTGGAAATCTGATAGTTTTCCAGATACTGATGTGAAAAATTAGCAACTACAACTACCCGCGAGCCTCCATCATTCCAGCGTCCGTAGGCGAAAACCTTATCCTCTGAATTTTCATAGAAGAATTCAATATTGGAGGTTTGCAGGGCTAAGTTTTGCTTTCGCAGGGCAATCAACCCCTTGTAGTATTCCAATAAACCGCGATTGCGATCGTGCTGCAACAGGGCCCAGTTTAGCTGCTGATCATGCTCATCTGGGTGAATGGGGGTGGAATCTCCAAACTCCTCGCCCATCCAGATTAGGGGAACCCCCACTGCGGTCATGAGTAACACTGCCCCTAATTTGGCGCGGCGGAAGGCTGCATCATCCAGAATCTGGCGATCGCCTAAGTCCAAAATTAAACGCCTCTGATCGTGATTGCAGAGGTAATTGACGGTTTTGGTTGATCCGCTTGGATAGCCCTGCTGGGTTGGATCAAGTGCCTCTTTAAGCTGATCCAGATCAAAGGTTTCTCCGCACAGATGGGGTTGCAGGGTGTGGTAAAAGTGGTCGTGCCAGCAGCCATCCATCGGGCCGTTGGGGGTGACGATATCGGTTTTTTCAGGAATATGTTCTCCGATGTTGTAGAACGGCTTTACTCCGGCAACCTGTTTTGCTTCCTGAGTCACCCAACCGAGGAAGTCAAAATTATCTAACTGGTTTAAGGCATCATAGCGAATGCCATCAATATGGTATTCCCGAATCCAGAATCGAATCACATCACCCATCAATTCCCAGGCTGGACGAATGCCAAGGGACTCGTCTTCGTGTTCGTAGTTGAATTCAGGCCCCAATAGGTGTCGGAATCTCCGTCGGAATGCTGGTGGTCATGGTGATACCAGTAATCTCGATCGATGTGTAGGAGGGGGCTTTCTTCCGAAGAGTGGTTATAAAGCTGATCTAAAATCACGCGAATGCCTCTGGCGTGGCATTCATCAATAAGCTGCTTTAGTTCATTGGTTGAACCGTAGTTGGGTTGAGGGGCAAAAAAATAGCTGGGTGTGTAGCCCCAGTTATATTCTCCCGGTGCTTCGTTGACGGGCAGAAGTTCGATCGCGTTGATGCCCAACTCACTCAGGTAATCTAACTTTTCAATGATATTGGTGTAACGGCCTCGCTGGTTCGCTTCATTACTGTGGAGAAAATCAGAAACTAATAGTTCGTAGATAATTAATTCGTGATCGCCGGGCAATGGTGTGTCGTCATGTTGCCAGACGTAGGTGTCAATAATCCGTTCTCTATCCTTAATGCGTACCACTCCATTTCCAGTGGCTGGATCAATTTCTGTGAGGTAGGGATCGTTGATATAAACCCATTCATCTGGTTCATGGCTCCAGCTTTTAGACTGTACCCGGAACTTGTACTGATGGATTCCATCTGCCAATTTAACAGCGGTGCGAAAATAACCTTTTTCATCCTTCTCCATTGGAATTTCCTTCCAGTCAGAGAACGATCCCATTAATGTAGCAGCTTTGTTATGGGGTGCAAATAACTTGAATTCGATCGCTTCTGGCATATCCTACTCCTAATTGATGAAAGAAAAGCTGAATTTGATGATGCAAGGTTTTTGATTACGATTGATTCGTTTTTGGTGCAATGGTAGTTAGGCCTCGCCTTATTTGTCGGATTGCTCAATCAATTTTCTGAGCTGCATATAGGCTTGTTCTGGAGTCAGCGGCTCGTGGTGTTCATCGGGAATATAGAATTGACTACTATCTGCAAAGTGACGCACGACAAAGCTAGGAATTAGCCCTGATTGCACCGCTTTTTTGCCCCATTCTTCAGCCGCATCGGATAAACTCAGTTCATCATGATAGGGCGTTCGCTTTCCATTCATAATGCCTCCCGTTGCTCTCTTCGATCGGAAATTCAGACTGCCAATTAGGATGGGCATTGCCCACCCTGCGATGAACTTTTGAATGGTCAGGTGGAGGAGCAAAACCCAACCATCCATAAACGCAAGCTACAACTAAGCCGTTACTTTCCTGGGGTGACAAACAATTCGTTGTAGTCTTCTGAGAAGTTGGCTTTGACATCGGCAAACTCACCGGGGGTTACGGCCTGATTCAGAACCGTTATCACTGCTTTGGCTTGCATCACCGCAGCCTTACGGCTCTCTCATCTTAGGTAGAGTAACTGAGTATAATCATCGGGCAAAAGTCATAAAATTTTCACTCACAGATAAGTGATTTCCAATACCAGGTAATGAGTTGCTTGGGCGATCGCTTAAAGAATATTGGAACGTTGAACAAGTAGTCGATTGATCAGGAATCGGTTAAAGGAATGTCCAGCAGTCGGAACGGAGGTTGGTCAGGAAAATATTTCTTCAATAGCGGCATCGCCACGTTGTAAACTGGAATGTTGCGACTGGTTCGCCCCTCGACCTGCCCGTGATGGGCATGACCGTGAAGTGCCAACGCCACGGAAAAGCGGTTTAAAGGTTCCTCCAGGCGGCTAGAACCCAGGAATGGCAGAATGTCGCAGGGTTCTCCCTCTACCGTTTCTTGAATGGGAGCGTAGTGCAGTACGGCCACCCGTTGGGGAGTATTCAACTTGGCCAGCGCAGATTCTAGCTTGAGGGCTTCTTCTACTGCTTCATGCACGAATTGCTTGATGGATACCTCGCCCCAGGCTTGCAGCATGTGGGAACCAAACCCGCCAGCAAATCCTTTCACGCCAGCAAAACCAACGCCAGCAACCTCGCAGGCTTCACCGTCCAGCAGCTTGACTCCAGCGTCCGTCAAAATTTTCCGCATGTCGTCTGGCTCACCGGATTCATAATCGTGATTGCCCAGAACAGCTAGAGTTGGAATGTCCATGACGGCTAATTCGTTCACCAGGACTTCTGCTTCTTCCGCCAATCCATAGTCTGTCAAATCACCACAAAGCAATAGGACATCCGCCTGTTCACTGGCTTGAGCAAATAGAGGTTGCAACTCGCCCTGGGAGGTGGTAGTGCAGTGAATATCAGCGACGGCTGCAATGCGGGTAACGTCTTTAGCGGGTGGCATATTGTCTTTCCCTCAGTCCGTTCTCTGGCTATTATGAGCAATTCAAAACAGGCTTTCATGTCCCCCTGGGTGCATTTTTCCGATCCGATCGAAAATCTGAATTGAGATAGCTGAAATTCGTTCTTTGGAGCGAGGTCATCGGGAGTAGCGATCGCCCACCATAGAGAATTACTGACGCTTCAAAAACCCATTGCAAAAACTCATTGCAAAAACTTATTGCAAAAGCACTCATCGCAAAAGCACCCCAAGAACTTATGTCATTTTCTCAAGCCCAACTTGATCCGCAAACCCGCGAGTTTTACTGTCAGGCGTTGGGCATTTTGAGTCGAGCGCAGATGCCGTTTTTGATCGGGGGTGCCTATGCCTTTGAGCGGTACACCGGAATTGCCCGTCATACCAAAGACTTAGATATTTTCACCCGTCCTGAGTATGTTCAGCCAGTTCTGGATGTCTTTGCTCAGGCAGGCTATGACACAGAGATCACTGTGCCGCACTGGTTAGCTAAGGCTCATTGCGGTGACAATTTTGTGGATGTTATCTTCAACTCTGCCCACGGTTGTCTGCCAGTCAACGATGTTTGGTTTGAACACGCCGTACAGGACAAAGTACTGGATATTCCTGTACAGCTCTGTGCGCCCGAAGAAATGATCTGGTCAAAAGCGTATATTATGGCCCGCGATCGGTTTGATGGGGCAGATGTGGCTCACTTGATTCTAGCCTATGGCGATCGCATGGACTGGTCACGGCTTGTAGCTCACTTTGGGGAGCATTGGCGAGTGCTATTTGCCCATCTGGTATTGTTCGGCTTCATTTATCCCGGAGAGCGATCGCGCATTCCCGACTGGGTGATGGATCAACTCAGTCAGAAATTGGCACAGGAGAATTACCAATCTGAAATTACAGAAAAACTGTGTCAGGGAACCTTGCTTGCCCCCTTGCAGTACCAAACTGATATCGAGCAATGGAGCTATCAGGATGCACGACTAAAACCGAACGGAAGCTTAACAAAAATAGATTTGAGGGAATGGAGCGATCACCTGAACCAGGAATCGGATACGGATTGAATGCCCTCCCCAATCCGGGATAAATTCCCCCTAGCCGTGCATTTGTAGAGAAGAATGGGTCATTTTCATGGGCAGACGGGTGGCATGGTCGTGCAGGGATTTATGCAAACTAACGCTGTTGAGACTGGCTCCCTGCATCTGTGCTCCCTTGAGATTGGTTCGATCGACGATCGCGCCATCCAGTTGCGCCATCCATAGGTAGGCATTCCGCAAGTTTGCATCCCTCAAGTCGGCGGCAGTCAGGTTTGCGCCATTTAAATTTGCCCCCGCTAAATTTGCCCCTGTCAGATCAGCCTGAACCAATACGCTGCGAGTCAGATGGGCTTCGCTCAAGTCAGCCCGAACCAACGAAGCTTCGGTGAGGTTGGCGGCTCGTAGATTGGTTTGGATCAGGGAAGCCATTTTCAGTTGGGCATGGGTCAGGTTGGCCGAGGCCAGATTTGCCTGATTCAAATTCACACCGTTCAGCCTGGCCCAGTACAAATCGACCCCATCCAGATCTGCACCGCTCAAATCTACTCCATTGACAAAGGCGCGACACAGCTTGATGTGGGCCAAACAAGCGCCCCTCAAGTATGCCCCACTCAATTTGGCCTCCGTGAGATTGGCCCAGCTCAGATCGGCACTTTCCAGGTTCGTTGCATGCAAATTCACGCCAACCAAATTTGCTCCACACAGATTCGCCCCTCGCAACGTTGCCTGTCTCAAGTTTGCTCCTTTGAGTACGGCTCCGCTGAACTTACTATCGGTCAGATCGGTTTTAACTAGATGGGAACCCATTAAGTTTGCTTTAGTTAGATCGCATTGGTTGAGAGCAGCCCCATCCAATCGAGCAAATTTAATTTTTGCACCATAGAGAAATGCTCCCTGCAAGCAGGCACCCGTTAGAATGCTGCGATTGAGCATGGCGTAGGGGAGGAACGCGCCAGACAAATTTGCACCACTCAGATCGATGCCGCGCAGGTCTGCACCCGCCAGGTTGATTCCAGAAAAATTTCTTTCACCGGAAGCATATTTTTTTACCAGTTCATCAACACCCATACAGAGAAGAGATCCCCCACAGCGGGAAGGTTATGGATAGGAATACAAACGATCTTAGATCATCACTTCTTCCATTAATTCCAAGAATCCCCATTTCTGTGGGTAGAGTTATCGAAGTTAAAAAAGAACGAAAAGAAACTTATAAAAACTCAGTTTAGCGTTATGAATTCTCGAATTAGATTGTATTAAAAAACACAGGTGTGGCAGCGGATAAATCCATTGAAACCGTCAAAGTTGCTGAGTTCAGAGAACGGATGAGGTTTGGTTTAAGGAATACGAATTAAACAAGCTGAAATTCCCGTGGGGTGGGCATCTTGCCCGCCCAGTCAGCAAAGTAAAACACTTTGCTGGTTATTTAATCCCAATTCCTTAGCAGCACGGATGCCCACCTGCGGACAAAACCCTCACCCTTGAGGGGCAAAAATGGCATCATCCGATCGAAAGGCTTTGAATTCCAGCGCATTACCACTGGGATCGAGCAGAAACATTGTTGCTTGTTCCCCCACTTTCCCCTGAAAGCGCAGGTACGGCTCAATCACAAACTCCACCTGATGCTGTTGGAGGCGATCGGCGAGTTGCTGCCATTGCTCCATTTCCAGGATCACGCCCCAATGCTGCACCGGAACTTTTTTACCATCTACGGGATTGGTTGCGGCGGGACAAACCGCATCAGGACAGAGATGGGCTGTAATTTGATGCCCAAACAGATTAAAGTCAATCCAGCGATCGGCAGTTCTGCCTACGGTGCAGCCCAGGATCGTTTCGTAAAATTCGCGGGTGGTAGGTAGATCCTGGACGGGAAAGGCGAGGTGGAAGGGGCGAATCGTCATAGTTCGATATCGTTCGATATAGTTCGATCGTTGCTGTTTAGAGTGTTTACTGCTGAGGGGGAATCCCACTAATTTTCAGCAAATCCCGCAGGGTAGGGCAATAGGCCGGCAGTCCAAAACTCCCTGGACTGATGGGATTGAGGTAGGTGAAATGGCGATAGTTCATGCAGAACCGATCCCAGGGAGCCATCTGAATCCGAAACAGGTTAATGAAAAGATTGGCAAGTTGCGGTGTCAGGGGAATCCGAAAGTAGATTTTTTTGTTGAGATAGGCACAAATTTCTTCAACCGTTTGGTTCACCGTGAGGCCCCGATTTCCCAAAACAAACTCGTGGGGATCGTCCTCCAGGGGCGGGTTGTCGATGAAATAGGCGACGACTTGAGCAATATCCTGAGCATGGAGAAAATGGAAGCTGGCATCCGCGCGCAAGAAACGAATCAGGTCTGCCCATTTCAAGACTTCCCGAATCCCCGATGTCAGGTGGGAGTAAGGTTTTTTCCCATCTCCACCAAAGACCAGGGTGGGAAACAGGGTCGTGACTTTAGGGGCGATCGCCAATTTAGCCAGATGCAGATGGCAGGTGTATTTGGACTTAATATAGTCAGTGCCAATTTCCCCCGCTTCCGGTAGGGGAAGGTTATGTCGATCGAGAATGCTGGCGGTAGAAAAGTAAATGACCTGCTCACAGACCACTGGATCGAGCAAATTCATCAGCCGAATGGTCTTGATTACATTGACATCAAACACATCTTCTCCGCCCCAGGCTGTTGCCGTTAGCACTGCACAGTCGATCGTCTTTAACAATCGCCCAAATTGCTCAATATCCCGCATATCCCCTGGAATTACCGTGATTCCGGGGCGGGCGTTGTAATCAATCTGTAACTTCGCCGGATCTCTGACCATGAGAAACAGGTCGTGGGAGGTTTGTTGAATCAAGACCTCGCTAATGTACTGACCAATGCAACCACTGGCTCCGGTGATGAAGATCCGCTTTGTCATGGGAGTGGGAAGGAACTATGGCAACGGATTATATACGCAGATGGGGATCAGGGTGCAGGAATTGTAAATTTTCTCCCCTCAGGACACTGGCAAAACTGACCTCAACGCTTCTCGAATGTTCTCTTTTTCCTTAAGCTGGACGAATCCCTATTGCACTCCAAACTCAGTGGATGACTGCCCAACCCGATCGCCCGATTACGATTCATCTGTCCCCTCGGCAGGCAGAGCAGGCTGAATTCCTCACAGGGCTGGAGGCATGGTTGCAGTTAGGCTTACTATCGGATGCGCAAGTGCGGCAACTGTGCCAGGAGCATTTGACCTGTGCAGTGCCGGAATCAGAAGGCATTCCAGGGGAGGCAGAATCTCCCCTCTCGCAGCCGTCTGTATCCTCCCCAGCCCTGGCGGCGGTGCGCGAGGAAGACTCAGAGGAGCCAGATTTCAGCGATCGGGCGCGGGTTCGCTCATCTCGACGATCGCCCCTTGCCGCCGATCGTCTGGAGCGATGGTTTCAGGCGTTCATGGCAGAAATTAGCGTGATCTGGCTGCTGTTTTTGGGGGTGTTTCTTGTCGTTGTGTCTTCGGGGGTATTAGCTGCCAGCCAGTGGCAAAACTTTCCGCCGATCGGTCAGTACGGAATTTTGTTGACCTATACGCTGGCATTTTTTGGGGCAGGCATCTGGACGGGGCGGCGGGAAACCCTGCGGTTAACCGCTCGCATGCTGCAAATCACCACGTTGCTGATCATTCCGATTAACTTCTGGATGATAGATGGGTTGAATCTCTGGCAAACGCTCCCCGGTGGGACTGTTGCTCTGATCGCCGGATTGATTTTGTCTGGTTTAACCATTTTTCTGTTGCGCTCTCCCCTCGCCCTGATTCCACGTCATGCGCTCAAACTCGTGACCCTCAATTACCTGGTTTTGTGCTGGCTGCACTGGGGGTGGAGCTTCTCATCATTCCCCCTGGTGGCAACCTACATCGGAACCGTCAGTACTGCTGTCCTGATGGCAATCCAGGCTCCGATCGCCCCTGCTGCCACGATTCTTGCGGCGGCTACACTGCTGCTCATCGGCCGGGCGACTTTGCTCTCGCAAGTACCGATCGCTCAACTGGGGCTGGCATTGGGCTTGTGTGGCTGGGTGTTTTGCTGGGTAAGGCGACCAAGTTCCTCAGTGGATGCGGTAGCTGGAGCGAGACGCGATCGATCGTTGTGGGGGTTTGCTGGCGTGGGATTATTGGGGTTAGGTTGGCTGGTATCCGTCGGAGAAAGCCCACCTTTGCAAGCCTTTGCCGTCAGTGGTTTAGGACTCTGGCTCTTGTTCGATCGCCTTCAGCGAACTGAGCGGGGGAGTACACTGACGGCCCTACTGCTGGTGGGATTGCAAACCTACGGATTACTGTGGCGCATCCTGCCGATGGGGGTTCAAACTGCCATCCTGACCACGGCAACCCAGCTCTTAGGCGATACGGCCCAACCGTTTGTCCTGCTGGGACTGGCATTTTTTCCTTATCTCTGGCTGTGCCTTCGCCTCACGCCATCCACCCTAACTCGTCAGACGGAGTGGTTTGCCCTGGTTTGGGGGGGAAGTATGACCCTGATCAGTCTGCTGAATCCGGGCGTTCGATCGCTGAATCTCCTCCTTTCTGCCCTGACCCTGGGGGGGGTCATTCGCAAGCGGGCGATCGTTCCGGCGATGCTCATTTACCTGGCCCATGGAACTGCCCTAGCGGCTGTCCTGTCAGGAATAGACTGGGGGTTCCCCGCTTTGAGTCCGATCGCCTGGGCGAGAACGCTCCTGGTTCTGATGGCGATCGAATGGCTCTGGTGTCTTACCTTGGAGGATTCCTGGTGGCGACGCAGTGCCTGGCATCTGGGGTTGGGGCTGGCGGGGTTGAGCTATACCCTGTTGCTACCGACCTACATCGGAGTGGTTTCTGCGATCGAAAGTTACCAGAATCTGATTTGGCTGAGCGTTCCGGTCTTGCTGACGGGACTATCGCGGCTGCAGCGATTTTGGCTGCCCTCCCTGGCTGCCTGGTTCAGCATAGGAGCACTGGGACTGCACCTGGGCTTAATCGGAACGCTGGATAGCTGGATCATCAGCCTGACGATCGCCGTTGGGGTGATGCTGGTGAATGCCAGTACATTACGTCATTTAGTGGCGGTGGTGCTGACGGTTGGATTTGCCCTGGCGTTGGAAGGGGCGATCGTTTGGCGATTGGGGTCTGAGCAGTTAACCATTGCTGCAATGATCATGATTGCGTCTTTAACCTTGTGGGGATTGTGGCTGATTCGGGACGGGTTGACCCGCCAGCCTACTCCCATGAGAACCCTGTATGCAACGGCGATCGATGGTTGGGCTACGCTGCTGGGTGGACTGTTGTTGCTGATCATGCCACTCCTCAGCCTGACCGAATTTAGCTTGCAGGAACTCCCAACGGCTGCCCTGATTGGAGCCGGACTCACTGTGGGAGCCATGACCTATCGACTCTGGCAACAGCCCACAGAGTTAGGGTTTTGTGGGTTAGGGGGAGCGATCGAGTCGCTGCTGGTGATGCTGGTGGTGCGGCTGGGGGGGACGTTGACGGATTGGGCGATCGGTAATCTGGGTTTAGGGTTGCTGGCCCAACTCGTGGCCGATGGGTGGGTGGCTCGAACGGGTCAGACCTATCGAAAAAGCTGGCATCTGATCCCGCTCATCTATGCAACCCTCGGACTGCTGGCTGCCCATACAACGTTCACCGCATTCACTGGACTTTACACCCTTGCGGCAGCTCTGGTAGGGATTGGGGTGGGCCGTCGTCAAGGGAGATTTCGGCTGCTCACCGTTCTGTCGCTGGTGGGAGTCTCGATCGCCGCCTATGAGCTGCTGATCTATCAACTGCTTCAGGTTGAAGGGGGTAGACCTGGAGATGGGATTGCGCTGCTGGCCGGACTGGCTGCCCTGATTGCCTGGTTGTATCGGCTGTTGTCTCCCTGGCTTCTGCCCTACCTCCGCTTGACTCCGCCCCAACTGAAGGCGATCGCCCATCTTCACTGGGTTGTTGGTAGTCTCTTGTCCCTGTTCGCCCTCACCACTTCCCTCAGTCCATTCAGCACGGTTTTGCTGATCGGCATTGCCCTGTCCCTCACTGCCTATGCCCTCTCCCTCGGTCGTCATCCCCATTCCTCCATCCAGTGAGCCTATGCAGGGATTGTTGAAGCACTGTTTACGATCGCCTATGGTCTGTACGAAGCCAGCCCCGATCGTTCCCTGCTGTTGGCGTGGGCAGGTGCGATCGCCGCTACGATTGCCGTGGGAATGTATGCCTTACCCTGGCGACCATGGGGGTGGGCAGAGCAACCCTGGCGTAATGCAGCCGCTATTTTTCCGATCTTGATGGTTGGATTAACCAGCCTGAGTGTTGCCGTTCAAAGCTTGCTCATCACTGCCGCGTTTTATGCCTGGTACGCCAAAGAATCGGGGCGCATTCGTCTCAGCTATCTGGGGGTGGGGTTGCTGAACTGGGCCGTTTTACGGGTGGTTAGCGAGCAGGGATGGTTAAATTTTTTGTGGCTCAGTCTGGTCATGGGCGGTTCCATTCTCTACGTGGCTCAAATTGATCCTGCCCTCCAAACCCAGTCTGCCAGGGAGCAACGACACTTTTTGCGATCGATCGCCACGGCCCTTGTTAGCTTGACGGCTCTATATCAGGCAGAAGTGGATGTGGGTGAAACCGCGATCCTGATTGGAATCATGACTCTTGCCCTGAGTATAGGATTCGTGTTTGCTGGGCTATTGCTGCGGGTCAGGGCCTACTTGTACATTGGCACGATCACCTTTGTGCTGCGAATCTTACGATGGCTCTGGTTATTTATTAGTTACTATTCCTTTCTACTATGGGCAGTAGGGATTGTTTTAGGGTTAATTTTTATTTGGATTGCAGCGACTTTTGAGGCCCGGCGGAACCAGGTGAATACGATCGTCCAGTACTGGTCTACGGAGCTAGAACAGTGGGAGTAGGGTCAAGGCGTAAGGATTTCTGTCGTCATGATGGCATTGCTGCAAATCGAGGAATACTATAAATAATTTGATGAGGTAACGCCAGGTGTTGAGTTGATCCAAATACACGAATCTTTAGACAAATTTCTAAATCTTAAACGCGCTTCAGTTCATCTGCATGGAGGGTCAAACTACCCAAATTGTTAATCAAGCGCCGATCGCTGAATTGCGTCATCAATCCTGATCAGGATTGCCGATCGACACTGAATCTGAGCGATCAAAAACGGTTTGCATGCAGGTTTCGGGCTAACTTTGAAAAGCTGAATCTGTGCTGAATGAATCTATCCACCTGGTGATTCCAGAGAATTATGAAATCAAGCTGGAAGCAGATCTACCCCTGGATCAAAACTGCTGTTCTCAATTTAGACTCCGTTGAAAGCTTATTGTGTCAGGTGGTGGAAAAAATGGCCGCCACCTTCGATGTGGAGTGTTTGCTCTGGATCGGGATGGAGCAAGGATCCGCAGATGCGCTACGGGTTTATGGGACTCCTCAAGCTGTGCAGAAATGTGCTGCAAATCTGGGTTTCGCCTCATGCCCAATTTGCCATACTGCTCACAATGAGGGGGAATTCACGCATCCGACGGTGCACTTGTTTCGTCCACGCTCTTTACCCGCCTGGTTGCTGGATCAGCAAAATTCACCCCATCTGAAGCAGTTGGATAACGGCGATCTGGTGGTTCCTGTGACCAGTCGGGGGACTTCACCGGCAGCAGAACCGAAGGGGATGGCATCAGTGGCCAATTCTCTCCAGTTTGTTCTACAACTCAGCCGATCGCTAGTCAAAGTACCGATCGCCAATCTCGCAGCCCAGTCTCCAGGACAGGCACTGCCCCATAGTCCGTTTTTGCCTTTTTCAAATTCGCCCATTCATGGCTGGACTCTCGAAGAAATCGAATCCGTCGAGGTGATTTGCAGCCAAATTGGGTTGGCGTACAGTGCCCTCTACTGGCGGCAGCGATTGGAACAGTCTCGGCAGCAAGCCGCTTTAATTGGTCGGATTTCGCACCTGCTCAATTCAACGCTGAACCCGGATGAAATTGTCGGGCGAATTGTGGCAGAACTGGGCTATGGACTACAGTGCGATCGATCGATTCTGGTCAACCTCAGCCAGCAACCTGTGAATATTCTGGCAGTTTGGGATCACCCAGAGCGTCAACTGGTTCCCCTCAATGATCGGCAGGTTAACCAGGGAGACTGGCAGAATGTGGTGGATCTGTTTAAGCATGGGGGAGCTTCTTATCTCCAAATTGGCTCCAGTGAACCGGATCCCGATCCCCTCCAGAACTGGTTAGCGGCAATGGGAATATTGTCTGTGTTGCTGGTGCCCTTGTTTATTCAAGAGGAATTTTTTGGAACAGTGGCCCTCCTGTCCTATCAGCGCGATCGCGTCTATTTGCTGGATGAACTGCAAACGGTTCGGCAGGTTGCCGATCAGGCCGCCATTGCCCTGACTAACGCCCAGCATTACCAGAGCCTCTGGCTTAAAAAAGAAGTCTTGCTTCGCCAAAACAGCACCCTGAAACAGGAAGCGCTGCGGGATGAATTGACGCAATTAATGAACCGGCGATCGCTGGAACGAGAACTGGAACAACTCAGCACTAAAGCGGTTTGGACGATTCAGCCCATCTTCAGCGTGATCGTCTGCGATATTGATTACTTTAAGCTGGTCAACGATGCCCACGGACATTTGATTGGCGATGAAGTATTGCAAAACCTGGCCCAACGCCTGCAAAGTCAACTCCGCTGGGGGACACCTGCCTATCGCTATGGGGGCGAAGAATTTGTGGTAATTCTGACGGAAACCGCTCTTAGCCAGGCCACTGATGTTGCCAATCGCCTCCGTCACGTTGTCCGCAGTACGCCCGTACAAACTAAAATTGGTTTGGTTGAGGTGACTGCCAGCTTTGGTGTAGCCCAACAAGATGTCATGAATGACCAATCCGCCTGGGATGTTCTCCAGCGCGCCGATCGGGCTTTGTATGAAGCCAAGCGTCAGGGGCGAGATCAGGTGCAGGCGTTGAACCCCTCTGCGTGAAATCCATTATCGCCTCACGCGCGATTCCTTTCCGGGAACTTCGCCATTTCTTTACAGGAGATACATCTGTGATAGGAATTGGTTAAAGTTTAGAAATATTGATCGAGCAAGGATTTTCACAGTAGGGAGGAGGAAGATATAAAGTGCTGAGGGAATATAATCCGTAGCGCAGGCATCTTGTCTGTCCGCAAAATCAGGACTAAAAATTCTATTTCATCTGTATGGGCTTGGTACTGCCAGCCTCTCACCACCGTCGATCGGGTTTCGCTTTAGCCTTTGCAACCCCCCATACACCGCAAACCAGAAGATCTACAACTGACTCCCCCTATGGCAACACATCTTTCCCCATCCTCCCTGGTTAAAAAACCCATCACCTTCGGTACAGACGGCTGGCGGGGAGTGATTGCGGCTGATTTCACCTTTGAGCGAGTGATGCAGGTAGCTCCGGCCGCAGCCCGGCCCTGCCCAAACCTACGGCAGTAATGGCAGCAAGACGATCGTGGTAGGATTCGATCGCCGCTTCCTGTCTGAAGAATTTGCCCGAACGACGGCTGAAGTGGTGCAGGCGGCTGGATTTGATGTGTTGCTGTCGGAATCCTACGCTCCTACACCGGCCTTCAGTTGGGCCGCCAAACAGCACAATGCCCTGGGCGCGATGGTGATTACGGCCAGCCATAATCCGGGGATCTACTCTGGATTTAAAGTGAAGGGAGCCTTTGGGGGATCGGTGCCGCCGGAGGTGACAAAGCAAATTGAGGCGTTACTGGAGCGACCGGAAACTCCTGCTGGCGCGACACCGGGAACGATCACGACCTTCAATCCCTGGACGAGCTACTGTGAAGCGTTGCAGGCGAAGGTGAATATTGCCCAAATTCGGGAGGCGATCGCCCAGGGCACGCTGACGGTGTTTGCGGATGTGATGCATGGAGCAGCGGCAACGGGACTAGAGCAACTGCTGGGAATTTCTGTTCACGAACTGCATGGCGATCGGGATCCCCTGTTTGAAGGCGGTGCCCCTGAACCCCTGCCCCGCTACTTGACGACGTTGATGGAGAAAATCAAAGCCCATCGGGCAACGGCTGGCTCTGGGCTGGCAGTGGGCTTAGTGTTCGATGGTGATAGCGATCGGGTGGCAGCGATCGATGGCTCTGGCAACTTCCTCAGCTCGCAAGTCCTGATTCCGATTTTGATTGAACATCTCTCAACCCAGCGCGGCTATGAGGGCGAGGTGGTTAAAACCATCAGCGGCTCTAATCTGATTCCCAAGGTAGCAGCGATGTATAACCTGTCCGTGCATCAAACGCCGATCGGGTACAAGTACATTGCCGATCGGATGCTGGAGGCAAAGGTGCTGTTGGGCGGTGAGGAATCGGGTGGAATTGGCTACGGAAATCACATTCCCGAACGGGACGCGCTCCTGTCGGCTCTGTATGTCCTGGAGTCCATCGTTCAGTCGGGCATGGATCTCAGCGATCGCTATCAGCAACTTCAACAAAAAACAGGCTACACCTCCGCCTACGATCGGATTGACCTGCCCCTGGCTAGCATGGAAGTTCGAGCCCGCCTGCTGGATCAATTGGCGAATCACCCCCCCCAAACCATTGCAGGCCAAACCGTAACGGATTGCCTGGCGATCGATGGCTATAAGTTCCAACTGGCTAACGAAAGCTGGCTCCTGATCCGGTTTAGCGGCACTGAACCCGTTCTCCGCCTCTACTCTGAAGCCAATCGAATGGAAGAGGTACAGCGAAACTTATCCTGGGCAGAGGACTGGGCTAATTCAATTTAGCAAGAGAATCAATCAGCTCAAACTCTTGTGGGGTGGGCATCTTGCCCGCCCTATGTCTTTCTTGCAGAGCAGATTTCTCTTGTGGGGTAGGCATCTTACCTGCCCAGTCCTTGAACCTCTTGTGGGGTGGGCATCTTGCCCGCCCATTCAACTCAGCCGACCGATCGCACCCCTACCTGAATCCCAATCCCTAATACTGCGTTCCCGACTTACGATGCTGTACCGCCGTCACGCCAACGGGTTCCAGCACCTTACCATTTTCAACCGTGGCATAGAGTAACCAGTGATCGCCGCATTCCATCCGGTTTTTCACCGTACATTCCAGGTAGGCTAAAGCTTCATCCAGAACCAGACAGCCATTATTCGCAGGATGAGTCTCCAGATTTGTAAACCGCTCGTCTCCCGCACTGGCAGGCTTGAGGAAATACCGCTTCAAGTTGCTGCCTTCCTTGAGGATATTCAGGACAAATGGAGTGTCTGGATTGGGCAGGGTTTCACTATAGGTCTTGGCAATGGCGATGGTCAGCCCAGGTGGATTGAAGGTTGCCTGAGACACCCAGGAGGTTAACCAGGCCTGATCGGTTTCTCCTTCTCGGTTGGTAATCACGCTAAGGGAACCCGTGATCCGTCCCAATGCCTGATCCGTGCGATCGGACTGGGTTTCGACGACCGGTTGACGAGCCGCCCGCACCTTCCGGGATTTCTTGAGAGCCTGGACAAATTCCGTTCCGGCGGTCTCGCAGTCCTGCAACGTTTCCTCATCTGGCTTGAACTTAACCCGTATCGGCTCAAACCCAAACTGATAGCCCGCATCCTGAAGCTTGTTATGCACCACGTCGATCGCCTCACCGCTCCAACCGTAGGAACCGAATACCCCCGCCAGCTTTGTTTTTGCCGCCGTTGAAAGGGTAAGACCCAGTGCGGTTTGAATCTGCGTCGGAGCATGACCCGCCAGAGTGGGAGTCCCAATTACAAACCCATCACAGTTTTCGATCGCCTGAGTGATTTCCTCTGGGCTGGCGAATTCACAGTTAATCGACTGCACCGCTGCCCCGGAGTCAATCAGTCCTTTACTAATCGCTCGTCCCATTGTTGCGGTGTTGCCATAGGCGGAGGTGTACAGCATCACCACATTCAAGTCCTGCGCCTGCTGCCGTTCACACCAGCCCCGGTAGTCAAAGGTAAAACGACTGACGCTGTAGCGCACCAGTGGTCCATGACCGACCGCATAAATCTTTGCCTTCGCTGAGAAAGGAGCCAACTTATCCAGCGCGGCTTCCACCTGTTTGGCCTGAGTCGCGTGGAGACAGTCAAAATAGTAGCGGCGATCGTCATCCAGGGAACGCCAGTCTTCATCGAAAATCCGATCTTCGCAAAGATGTGCCCCAAATAGCTTATCGGTATATAAAATCCGCGTCGCCTCATCGTAGGTACAGAGACTAGCCGGATGGCGCGGCGTGGGCGTAGGAATAAAGTGGAGAACGTGGCCCTGTCCCAGGTCGATCGTTTCTTCACTATTCGCCAGAATGATTCGCAGATCTCGATTGGGAAAAGCCGATCGCAACGCCACCTCTGCCGCCCTGGCACAGACAAAGGTAATCTGGGATGCCACCTCTACCCCCAGCATTTCCTTCAGGGTAGCGAAACGGTTGGGATTGGCATGACCCAAAATCACATAGTCAATCTTTTGCAGATAAACGTGATGGGCTAACTCCTCAATGAATGCCTCAGTAAACGATTCCCCCGGTGGATCCAGCAGTGCCGTTTTATCCGCCTGAATCAGATAGGAATTCGCCGTCGTTCCCTTCTGTCGGGCATATTCCACCTCAAACTTCAACCGATCCCAGGTACGCGATCGCAGCACCAGCGTGTTGGCTCCGATTTCAGCAACCTGAACATCGCGGGGGGGGTGAGGAGAGTGAGGAGTGAGGGGTGAGGAGTGAGGAGTAGAAGGGAGAGTCATAAGCGGTAGTAATAATAGGGGCAGATTGGGATGGTTGGGTTGGGTTAAAGCCTTTTGAGGATGGATTTTCGGAGGGCGATTAGCATTCGATCGATTTGGGTGATTTCATCGTCGAGGGTTTGGTGCAGAGAACTGGAGAGATATCCTAACCGGAGGGCAATTTCTAGTTGAGTGTCTAATTCACTAACAGAGCTGATCGCAATCAAAATAAACCGGGCGAATTCTCTAGTTTCCTTCGCTGCACCTTCTGCCAGATTACTAGGAATTGAAACAGCAGCACGACGCATCTGAGAAGAAAGACCATATCGCTCTTCAGGAGGGAACTCACCCGTTAAGTCGTAGATCTGGGTCGTGAGGGCAATACTACGCTGCCAAACCGCTAGCTTTCTGTGGGGTTTGTCCAAGGCGATCGTCCTTTCGCAGTCAAAGGTAAAGAGTCAAAGAGCGTCCAGCCATCAAGCCAAAACACGCTCCAACCTAACATTCCCTCTCACTCCGACAGGCTCACACTCACCTTCCGCAAGCCCTCCTCACTGTACGGGCGAACGCAATTCGCCCCTACCCCACTCCTCACTCCTCACTCCTCACTCCTCACTCCTCACTCCTCACTAATAATGATTTCCCACCTTACGATGATGCACTGCCGTCAATCCCTCTAGCTTCGAGACTCGACCCGCATCCACCTTGCTGTAGACAATCCAGTGATCGCTACACTCCATCCGGCTAACCACCTCGCATTCCACATAGGCCAAAGCCTCCGCCAGGATGGGAGAACCGTTGGTTGCAGGATAGGTTTTAATTCCGGCAAATCGATCGGCTCCAGGGGCAAATCGCTTCAGGAAGTGCTTCATCAAGGACTGGTAATTGCCCTCCTCCAGCACATTCAGGACAAACCGATCGCCCACATGCATAAAGGATTCGATCGCCCGGTCTTTGGCAACCGCAATGCTGATACCAGGGGGGTCGGTGCTGGCCTGAGACACCCAGGAGGCTAACATCGCGCTAGAAATATCCCCTTTCTTCGCAGTAATAATATATAGTCCACCGCTGAGGCGACCCAGAGCCTTATCCAGGTCATTATCCATTGCCTTCATTTGCTTCACCGCCCGATCGCGGGTCAGCCATTGTCCCATATCGGTTCCAGCTTCTTCACACCACTGGTAGATACCCTCGTTCGGCGTTTCTTTAATTAAGATCGGGGGGAATGCTTCCCGCACGCCAATTTCCTGAAACTGGTTCCGCAGGGGATATACCGACTCATCATCTCCACCGCCAGACTCAAACAAACCAAAGGCTTGCTTGGCATTGGCTGCGGCTAGAATGGTGCTGATTCCAGCACGGCTAGTCGTGGCAAATTGACCCGATTGCGGGGGCATCCCGATGATGATTCCAGAGGCGAGATTGACCATTTCTGTGACTTCCTGGGGATCGGCGTACTTCAAGTCAATCAGTTCAACGGCCACCTCAGTTTTCATGATCCCCTGGGCGATCGCGTGGGACAGTTCATCGCCATAGCCATAATCTGAGGCATAGAACACCACCACCGTCGTTTGCCCCTTGGTTTGTTCCTTGCTCCAGGTGCGGTAACGATCGACCAATTCAGAAATGTTGTAGCGCAGTAGCGGCCCGTGGCCCGTGGCGATCATCTGGATCTCTGGCAAGTCACCCATCCGCTTCAGGGCTGCCAGAACCGATCGAGCATTGGGGCCCATAAGGCAGTCGTAGTACAGCTTATAGTCTGCGTTGAGCAGTTCCAGATCCTCATCGTAGGGGCGATCGTCGCAGTAATGCATCCCAAACACATCGCAGGTGAAGAGGATGCCTGTTTTGTGGTCAAAGGTGAGGATGGTGTCGGGCCAGTGCAGGTTGGGAGCCGAGACAAACTCCAATTCGTGACCATTGCCCAGATCCAGCCGTTCGCCACTTTTCACCAGCTTCCGCTCGTAGGGCTGATGGACAAAATCATCCAAAAATTGCAGAGCCACCTTAGAGCCAACCACCGTCATCTGAGGAGCCAGTTGCAGCATATCCCGGATTAAACCACTGTGGTCGGGTTCAGTATGGCTGACGATCAGGTAATCGATCGTTGTGGGATCAATTAATCCAGTGACTGCATCTAAATAAATCTGGCGGAACTTCTCGTGGGAGGTGTCTATCAGTGCCGTCTTTTCGCCCCGGATCAAAAAAGAGTTGTAGGTCGTGCCGTTTTGCAGTTCAAACTCAATATCGAACCGATCCCGATCCCAGTCCAGCGATCGGATGGCAGTGGTGTCCTCAGCAATTTCGGCAGTTTGAAGTGTTAAACGGCTCTGGGGGCGTTCTGCAAGCGCAACCATAGACCCTCCTGATATCTCTTATCTGCGTATTTATTCCTATCCTTTACTATTATTGCCTGCTAACTGAGGATTTTGTAAAGTTTCAATAAGAAAACTTTCATATTAGCCAGGCTTATATGCTTTGCCTCAGGAGTGACAGGATTGGTAACGCTATTTGGGCGATCGGTAGTAGACTCTCTAGGAAGGGAAAAATTAAAACTCGTACATAAATTGATAGATTTGACATACTCAGAAAGAATTTAGAATCCTGCTTATAATCTGTACAGGAATCTTTATTTCCCTGGTATGGGTTCCCATCCAATAGCCGCTATCCATCACAAATTAAGAGATGCCTCGTATACTTGTTATCGATGATGATCCTGCCATCTCAGAGTTGGTCGCGGTCAACCTGGAGATGGCTGGCTATGATGTTAGTCAAGCTGCAGATGGTATTAAAGGTCAGGCATTAGCTCTCCAACTGATGCCGGACTTGATCATGCTTGACCTGATGTTGCCCAAAGTAGATGGCTTTACGGTATGCCAACGCCTGCGGCGCGATGAACGGACAGCCGATATTCCGGTGCTGATGCTGACGGCCCTGGGGCAAACCCAGGATAAGGTGGAAGGGTTTAATGCTGGAGCGGATGATTATCTGACCAAGCCCTTTGAAATTGAAGAAATGCTGGCGCGGGTGCGGGCCCTGCTGCGTCGAACCGATCGCATTCCCCAGGCGGCAAAACACGCTGAAATCCTCAACTTTGGCCCGCTCACCCTGGTTCCAGAGCGGCTGGAGGCCATCTGGTTTGATCAAACCGTCAAGCTGACCCACCTGGAATTTGAGTTGCTCCACTGTTTACTCCAACGACACGGACAGACAGTATCCCCCAGCGAGATCTTGAAGGAAGTTTGGGGATACGATCCCAATGATGATATTGAAACGATTCGCGTTCACGTCCGTCATCTTAGAACAAAGCTAGAACCCGATCCGCGTCATCCTCGCTATATTAAAACCGTCTATGGAGCGGGGTACTGCCTGGAATTGCCCAAGATCCGGCCGTCGGATTCCGATGAGTCTGCGTCGGACAATTCAGACCTGGAACAACCGCCAGATCCAGAGTCCTAGGGGGTGGATTCAATCAGTTGTGCAGTCGCTATCGTTTGCTCGCCAATGCTGATCGGTCAAATATCTGCCAAATCGTTTAAGCATCCGGTTTCCGTTCTTTTGCTGGTGCTGCTTTGTCTATCCCTGTTTTTTTGGCAATTGGATGCCTACAGTCTGTTTAACCACACGGAAGCCCGGCAGGCAGAGATCGCCCGACAAATTTGGGTTCGCAACGATTGGATTACGCCTTTCTACGATGGTGAGATTTATTTCGATAAACCGATTCTGCTCCACTGGCTGATTCGCCTGGGTTTCCCAGTCTTCGGGTTAGGGGAGTGGGCTGTGCGATTTCCTTCTGCCCTGGCCGCAACGGGTTTAGTCCTATCCACCTGGCTGTTTACAGCCCGATTCACCACTCCCCGCACGGCGTTTCTGGCTGCGACGATGCTGGCTGCCAACGTTGCAACCTTTACGTTGGGGCGAGTTGGACAACACGATATGCTGCTGGTCTTTTTTATGACCGCAGGGTTGTATTGCTGGTATGTGGGCTATAGCACGGGACGCAGGTGGGCTTATCTGGCTTATTTCGGGTTGACGGCATTGGCGGTGATGTCGAAGGGGCCCCTGGGAGTTGTGTTAAGTGGGTTGGCTCTGATCCTGTTTGGGGTCTGGGTTGGACGCTGGCAGGAGCTATTGGCAGAAATTCCCTGGAAGGGGGGGCTATTCATTTTTGCTGGATTAACCTTACCCTGGTATGCCCTGGTGTTGCTGGCAAATGGGCAGGAGTTTGCCTACAACTTTTTTATTCTCAATAATGTCACCCGGTTTGTCGAGGTTAACCAAAATCAGGCTGGCCCCTGGTACTATTACATTCCGATCGTTCTGGTTGGCTTTTTTCCCTGGATTGCCCTTGGGCCGGTTAAGGGGCTGCAACTGGTCTGGCGATCGGTTCACTTCAACGATTGGCGGCGCAAATCCCGTCAGGAACACCTGCCCCTGTTTCTGCTGATCTGGTTTCTCTCAGTGATGCTATTTATGAGTGTTGCTGCCACCAAGCTGCCCTGGTACGTTTATCCGGGTTTTCCGGCTCTGGCAATCCTTTGTGCGCAACAGTGGGAAGCTCAAATTATTACGCCCGATCGCTGGTTGAAGCTGAATTTGTTTGGCATTAGTTCGGTCTATTTGCTGACTGCCATTGCTTTTGCCCTGGTTCCCCAACTCATCTCCAATGAACCTGTGGTCGATCAGATTGCCCAAACTGGAACGATCGCCCTGTGGGTTCTCCTGTACCTGGGAGCGGCGATCGTGATTGGGTTGAGTGCATTGCGGAGAAAAGTATTGTGGGCCTGGAGCATGGGTTTGGTAACGTTTGGTGTAACAGCCTTAACGCTGGTTAATCCAGTCATGCCCCTTCTGGATCAGCAGGTGTTGGGGGGACGGTTTTTACCCATTGCGATCGCCCTCCATGCGGAAACCTGCGCTACCTGTGCCCCAACGTTGCCGTCTTCTCTGGGAGTCAGCGACCCCAGTATCAATTTCTATGGTCAGATAGATACCATCCAGCGATTCGAGTATCCCTATGAACTCCGGCTCCAGCTTGGGCAATTGGCGGATTCCCAACGGCTGCTTCTGGTGACAAAGGACGATGCATTGAGGCGCGTCGGACTGGATTTAAGCGACTATGAACCTGCCTATGTGGCACAAGACATCAAGTTGTATATCTTTGCGGCAGATAGTGATTTGGCATTACGAACCATCCACACTCCGCGATAGTTGATGTTAAATCAACCGTGCTGATGATTTTCTTGCCCCAGGTTATGGTCATAAGGTTTCTACAGGGGGAAACTCACCTGATGACTTGAAGTTGGAGTTGGAAAAATTCAGCCTGACACAACCAAATACATGGGCGATCGCCGACCTGTGGAATCCGACTTGAATTGACTGAATCTGAGTCCATCAAACTAAAGTTTACGTTGAGGTGATTCCTGAAGCCAGCACAGTTGATGGACAAACAGGCGATCGCTCCAGCCCTTCACAACCCAAAAAGCGATCGAGTTTTGGAATCAAAAGAATGAATACAGTGGAGAGAAACCTACCATGTGGAGGAATAAAAATGACTTAAACTTCCCAGTCAATCTTTCTCAATTGTTCTTTCCAAACTGTCCTGAAAACCGATCGAACGCTGGAAAGAATAAGTGGTAGATGCACCCTGATTCTTGCCTCCCGGTCTTGCACCGGGGGGCTTTTCGTCAGGGATGCAGCGGCTGAATTCAGAAATGTCTATAAAGAGTTTTTGAACTTCAAAAAAAGAGCAATAATTCTGGTAAACTCACAGACTGGAGTTCTATTTATTTTACTGATTCAGTGTCTAGCACTCATCTCCATCGTCATCGATTATGGGCATGAATTGCAGAATGAACTGTAGAATATCTTGGTGTGTGAGGATGCTCAGATGGCTTCAAGTTCTAGAACTGTGAATCTAGGCTGTCCATCTGAAATGATCGATGGGTGAGACTCTATTGCATGAGGATGAGACGCGAATGGCTCATCAAATTCGTTGTAAGTATGCGATTGATGAGCAAGCATTTCCAGCCACTTGCTTTACCCTTGGGCAGCATGAGGAACACAAGGCGGCTTTTTTGTATCTCAAAACCCATACCTTTGTGAAGAAGTGAAAGTGGTTCATTGACCACGCCTGGATGTGGCAAGTCCTGCGGGGTTGGTGATGGTCATCCTGAACTGACCAATAGAGCTAGAGGAGAGACTGTATTGTGAGATTTCACTGGCTAATGCCCAGTATTCTGGGTGCGATCGGCGTTTTGTGTCTGACATCTCCGGTTGAAGCAGCCCGGTTGGTGCGGTGGCGGTTCAGCCCGGGTGAGAATCGCCTCACTATCACCACAGATGAGGGCATACAGCCCAGGGTGCAGCTCATTGCTAATCCAACTCGCCTGGTGGTTGATTTACCAGGTACAGCGTTTGGTCGTCCTCAGGTGGAACAGGCGGTAGGCGGCGGCATTCGGGCGGTGCGGGTCGGGCAGTATGACGATGCCACGACTCGAATCGTGATTGAGCTGACTCCTGGATACACCCTTGATCCAGAGCAGGTGCGGGTACGGGGCACTACCGCGAGCCAATGGACGGTTGATCTGCCGGAGCCCCAGCCAGGTGAGCCCGCGATCGCAGAAATATCCGACTCCCAAACGGCCGATCGCGCTGAAGTGGAAGTGTCTGCCCCTGAAGACTTACCCACTTTTTCCCCGATTGAAGCCGCGACTCAAATCGAAGACCTTCGCCTTACCCGCGATGGGCTATTCATCCGCACTCGTGGAGATACCCCTGAGATTGATCAGAACTACAATCGACGGCGACGACGGTTGACGATAGAAATTGAAAATGCCGCATTTGCGCCTGAAGTGGTGCGTCGAGAACTGGAGTTGAGTGAATACGGTATTGAGCGGATTGAACTGGTGCAGGCAGACGTTCGGGAGGGGAACCCACCAACGGCCAATGTGATTCTGCACTTTGCGCCCAATGTGGAACGCTGGCAAGTGGATGTGAGTGGCTTTGGCGGCATTGTCCTGATTCCCAGGGAAAGCCGGTTACTGGCAGATGTCCAGTCTCCCCGATCGCTAACGGCTGGTACAACGACTGTTTCTGCGCCACCGTTGCCCGTGCCCGATAGCACAATTCCCGTCCCCATGCCCGATCGGCGGCCCCGCTTCCGGCTCCCCTGCCGCCCTTACCTGATGTTTCCAACAACCGAGTCACCATTACGATCGATCCAGGTCATGGTGGCCGCGATCCGGGGGCCGTCGGAATTGGGGGATTGCGTGAATCGGACATAGTGCTGGATATTAGCAGGCAGGTTGCTTCCCGACTGGAAGAGCAAGGTGTGCAGGTGATCATGACCCGTCAGGACGATCGGGAAGTGGATCTATCCCCGCGAGTGCAACTGGCGAATCGAGCCAGATCCAATCTATTTGTCAGCATTCATGCAAACGCCATCAGCCTCAGTCGCCCCGATGTCAATGGCTTAGAAACCTACTACTACTCCAGTGCTGGGGAACGCCTGGCCCAGGTGATTCACGACACGGTTCTGCAAATGACAGGAGTGCGCAATCGACAAGTTCGCTTTGCCCGGTTCTATGTACTGCGGCACACTTCCATGCCTGCGGTGCTCGTAGAAGTGGGTTTTGTCACCGGAGAAGAAGATGCCCGCCGTTTGTCTGATCCAGCCTTCCGGACTCAGATGGCAGAGGCGATCGCAGCTGGCATTCTCCGATACGTCCAGCAGAACCTTTAACCACTTATGTGATTTGGGCGCACTGCTGTGCGCCCCTACGAACCATTCCCTGCCTTCAGTCAGGCTACGCTGGTAAATAGGGCATCCAGAGGTTGAGATGGGGCATCTGGCTTGGCGACCACCTCAACAATTTTGTTTTTCGCCTGGGACTGTAGGAGGGATTCGACGCACACCTGAGCTACCTTGGTGCGGGGAATGCTGCCATCAAATAACCGATCGGCTCCCTGCATGACGATCGCATCGGTATTGTCTTCGTTTTTCAAGCCGCCTGGCCGGACGATCGTGTAAGCTAAACCACTTTTTTGCAGGTATTCCTCTGCCTGCTTTTTCCACACCAAAATCAGCCAAAACAGGTTGAGGGGATGGAAAAACCGAGAGACACAGAGCGAAGATACCATGACAAATTGCTCAATGTTTTTCTCCTTCGCCACATCGATCAAATTTTTGGTTCCCAGATAATCGACCTTATAGGGGCCCGTGGGGTCAAAGCTGGGAGCTGCTCCCGTCGCCGAGAGGACAACCGTGCTGTCGGCCATCACCTCTCGCAAACTATCCGGCTTCAGCACATCGCCGACCACTAATTCAATGCCCTCCGGCAAAATCTGTTGAGCTTTTTCTAAATCCCGCACCAGTGCTCGCACGGGAATTTGACGCTGCACCAGCTCCTGCACGATTCGTCGTCCCGTTTGTCCGGTAGCACCTGCAACAAATGCTTTCATAACTTTCTGATTAAATTCAAAAATTTCGTCACTTTGAGTGTATCCGAGGAGAGCGTTGGAATTGATGAAAAAAGCACTTTGTCAGCCAAATTTGATCGAATCTTGCTGTGAACCTGAATGTTGCCTGCGGCTATGGATATCAAGTCATTCAGCGACTCCAAAGCAGTTTCTGTTAGCATCATTACCTCCAGAAACCTACCCAAAGGACTAGATCGCACGCTAATCTCCTACCAATTCGATCGGAATATTGCGGACAGTTGCTCAAAGTCTCAGTATAATTCTCGCTTTTTGCCTGACATTTGCTGTTCTCTCCGTAGATCGATCATGGCTATACCTTTGGGCAGGAAGATATGCTGGAGCAAAGTTAGAGATGACCCTAAGTGGGTTCGGCTGTTAGACTGAGTCTTGGGTTCAGTCGCAGATAGTTTGTAAATATCAGATGAAGGAGTCTCTAACTCTGTGAAATTCTGATGTACTTAGTGTTGTCGTGTCTTTTTTGGGGTTAAATTGCCCCTGATTTACCCCATTCGTGTCGTCCCCTGGTTTGAGTCGTCACTTAAAGCCAACCCTGAGGCTAACCACTGTCGTCCTATGAGGATCTATCCGAAAATTCCGTCGGGGGTTTTGGATTCCTAAAACTCTAGTGAGTTTGCGGATAGGCACTGAGTGCGGGCTTGAAGCTTTTGGGTTGGGGTTGATAGGAAACAAACGATCGCAGGAACGTATACTATGCAGGCAAATTCCGCTGAATGCCACACCGATGTTGAGCCTATGGTCTTGGGGGCAACGTCCAGCTTGATTGATGGCAAATCTCTAATGCATGAAGATTCAACCCATCCCGCTCATGATCATCCCGTTGGTGAACCCTCCTGTTTTCACGGGCATTTTACGAGCTGCATGGAAATGTATGCTAATGCTAAAACAGTGGCCGACTATCTGGATGCTCACCGCACCTGGTTTCCCCGCTGTGCCCAGCCGATGTCTACTGAGCCGATCGGTGAAACAGGATATGGAGTCACAATCGGGCGATTTGGCTCCTTCGGGTATGAAGTGGAACCCAAGGTGGGGTTAGATCTATTACCCCAGGAGCAGGGAGTTTATCGCATTCAAACTGTCCCGGTTCCGGGCTATCACCCTCAGGGGTATGATGTGGACTTCCGGGCGGCTCTGGAGCTTGTAGAGATAGATGCCAACGCTTCTGGACTCCCCGATCGAATTACTCACGTTGAGTGGGAATTAAACCTGGAAGTCATGATTCACTTCCCCCGTTTTATCCAGGCATTACCCAAGCAACTTGTTCAGACAACAGGCGATCGGTTACTGAACCAGATCGTGCGGCAAGTCTCTCGGCGTTTAACCCATAAGGTGCAGCAAGACTTCCATCAGACTGCTGGAATTCCGTTTCCGAAGCGGCGGCGGAAGTAAGGGGTATGCGGCAAAAGAACGTACCCGGTAGGGAGCGCACAGCAGTGGGCCCTTACAGCGGATTTCTTCAAAGATTGGGATGCCATGTTGCAGATCCCTAAAGACCGCAGAGATCGGAAAGATTAATAACTTAGCCAGTCATTGACGGGGAGCAGGAACTCTATTCAGATGGTTTCTGCTCCTTTTGCCTAGGGGGTAACGGTCGGGAGCATCCGATTTGGGCAAATTAATCAACTGCCGTAGCGCAGGCAGCGTTCGACTGAGCTCACACCGAAGTCTTGCCTGCCAGTAATGCGACATTCTGGATCCAGCCTCCTGCAAGTATGCAATTGGGCAAGGACACGCTAGTCTGAAGAAAAGACTCAGTCTGAGTCAGAAACTTTAAGCGAAAACTCAAAGTCGAAAGTTTAAAGTCTAAACAAAGCGGTGTGATAGGAGAAATTCATCTATGTGGGTTGCGATCGTCAGTTTTATTGCTGCCTTCATTCTTGCCAGTTTTGTCGAGTACTGGATGCATCGGCTCATGCATGTTTCAGCCAAAATTGGTGAACGACATCGGGATCATCATCGCCGCAATGAAGGACAGGGCGTGATCTGGGAATTCTTAGCTTACGTTAAGGGCAGTCTGATCTTAATGGCAGTGCCGTTCTTCTTCTCGTGGCAAATGGGGTTGGGTTGGTTCTTGGGGGCCTGATCTACGCGGCTTTTTCCGCCTATGCCCATCAACTTCAGCATGAAAACCCTACCCGCTGCTTTTGGATGAAGATGCCCGTTCACTATGTTCATCACAAGTATGGGATGTGGAATCATAACTTTGGGCTGGGCGTTGACTGGTGGGACTACGTTTTTGGCACCTACAAGCCCGTGGATTGGCTGACGGAGGAAGAACTGAGTCAGGCCGATCGCGGCTACCTGCAATTGCGCTGGTGGTAGTTCGCTAGACTCAGGCAGATTAATCTTCCAGTCCCAATATCCGCACACAGAAAAATCCCCCTCGACATCCGTGTTTGTCAAGGGGGGTTTCTAGTCGCAGAGACTCACTCTAGCCGTGTCATTACACCCTGTAACTTTCAAACCTCAATCTTTAGTACGCTCCGTCTTTAACCAGGACAGATTGAATGGTCTTAATAATCAGATGCAGATCGTACATGACAGACCATTTCTTTTGGTAAGCGATGTCCATCTGGACAATTTCTTCAAAGTCTTCAACTTTTGAGCGCCCGTTGGCCTGCCATTCACCCGTGATTCCAGGCTTAACGCGCAATCGTTGGAAGTGATGCTGCTCGTACTGGCTGACTTCATCTAGCGTCGGCGGACGAGTTCCAACCAGGCTCATTTCGCCCTTGAAGACATTCCAAAATTGCGGCAACTCATCTAAGCTGGTGCGGCGCAAGAAGCGTCCCACCCGGGTGATGCGGGGGTCTTTACGGTTTTTGAAGATGTTGCCTTTGGCTTCGTTTGTAACCAGATGCTTCAATTGCTCGGCATTCGTCACCATCGATCGAAACTTCCAGATGCGGAACGTTTGACCGTTTAAACCGCAACGCGCCTGGCTATAAAAAATTGGGCCAGGATTATCGATTTGTATACTGATGGCGATCGGAATGAAGAGTACTGCTGTAATAGCTAATCCAACCAGGGAACCAACCAGATCAATCAGGCGTTTTGCCTTGCTAGTAACAGAGGGATGGGTTTTATCCCCACCAAATTCAGTTTTGAGATTAGGAGAATGAGCCAGCATGGGTGAACGATCGGTGGAGGAGGCAAGAAAATTGGGTGTAGTAATCACGGTTTGCGAAGCTCCAATCGAGTGAATCGCTAGAGATGAATAGTCATCATTACTGACTATCCTATGCGGGGAGGCTAATCAGGAGGTAGTAGATTCGCGGAGGTTTGCCTAATCTTTTAACTAGCTCAGGCTTTTATGAAGTTTCACCCTGGTGTCCGAAATAACCTCTCGTTAAGTGGTTTTATTGATTCTGGAGTACTGTTTGAAAAATAAGCTATATTGATCCGACGACATTGATGCAATGATCGATGCGATTGCGATCAGGTTGCTCCGATTCCATCTAACCCGAGTCGCATCTGATCCCGGACTGCACGGATGTTTTTGGTTGTGGCGAATGGGTGGTGAAGCGATTCATGGCGCGTTTTTGGATTTTCATACTTCAGCAACGGTATCAGCGGTTTTGTCGTCGCTTCCTGATTGCCCTCCTGGTCAGTCTCCTGATCATTCCCCTGGGATTTAGTCAGATCAGCCGTGCCCAAAGCCAGCTTGCTGCCTATTGTCAGTTGAACGCAGAAGCAGTGAGCCAAACCGATACGCTACGCCAGGCGGCCCAGAGTGGTGATGCAGAAGCTCAACAGGCTTATAAAACAGTGGTGGCTCAACAGGCTGAACAATTACGGCAATGCCGTGCTCGCACCTGGCCCCAAAATCAAGCCCTCTGGCTCCGGCTTTATCCCTGCGATGCTAATCCTGGCGCGTTAGATGAGTTGTTCGATCGCGTCATCAGTCGGGGCTATAACATGGTCTATGTTGAAGCTTTCTACGATGGGCAAGTGCTGTTACCGGCTTCCGATAATCCCACCGTTTGGGCTTCGATCGTTCGAGGGGAAGGGCGGGAAAACATTGACTTACTCCAGGCGGCGATCGACAAGGGCCGAGAGCGGGGCATCAAGGTTTATGCCTGGTTATTCACCCTTAACTTTGGCTATTCCTACAGCCTGCGCCCTGAAGCTGAACAAACCCTGGCCCGCAACGGCAGAGGCGAAAATACCCTGACGGCCCTGGCATCGGGGGGGGCTGGAACGATCCACGCTAACGAGGTTTTTGTCGATCCTTACAGTACTCAAGCCAAGCGAGATTATCACACCCTGGTGCAGGCAATTTTGCGCCGCCAGCCCGACGGAGTGCTATTTGACTACATTCGCTATCCCTGGGGCCAGGGTGGTGAGTCCGTTGCCAGCCAGGTTCAGAACCTCTGGATTTACGGGCCATCCGCCCAGCAAGCACTGCTCGATCGGGCGATGAACCAGAAGGGGAGAGATCTGATTTATCGCTATGTGAGCCAGGGACGGATTACGGCTGCGGATCTGTCTGCGGTCAATTCCCTTTACCCGAATGAAGGAGTCCCCCTCTGGCAGGGTCGTGATCCCAACAGTGCTGCCAGCGTGGAACGATTGCAGTCAGAACTCTGGCTCCTCAGCGTTGCCCATGCCGTGCAGGGAGTCCTGGACTTTCTCCAGGTGGCGATCTATCCAGTCCAGCAACGCGGACTGCCAGCAGGAGCGGTCTTCTTCCCAGAAGCCAATCAGCGGGTGGGAACGGGGGGATATGATTCCCGACTGCAACCGTGGGATCGGTTTCCCAGCAGTATGGAGTGGCATCCAATGTCCTATGCCCTGTGCCCCGATTCAAGCTGTATTGTCGAGCAGGTACGGCGCGTGTTGAGCATGGCTCCCGATGGAACGCAGGTGATGCCAGTGTTGGCCGGAACCTGGGGGCAAACCAACGGCGGCCACCCCCCCCTGGAAAATCAGATGCGGGCGATTTACCAGGCAACTCCCCAAATCAATACCATCAGCCACTTTGCCTACTCCTGGCAAGATCCAGAACACGATCGGGTGCGAAAATTTTGCCGCCTGTGAAGCGGTAATGGTTATAAATCCAATGGGGTAGAACATCATAATGGGTTAAAGCATGCAGGAAAAACCACATCGAGAAAAGAGCCTGCGCCAAACCCAGTAAATGACCCAGTAAATGACCCAGTAAATGACAGAGGACAGAAAGATTGTGGGAACCCTAGTTTTGTCCGAAGTTTGGGGCATCTAAACTTGGGTCATCCAGTTTTGAGCGGTCGATCGGATAACCGTAAACTAAACTACATTTTAGTGCTGACTTTAGAGCGTCCTATGAAACCAGACCAACCCTTTGCCACAACCTTTGCTGTCCTCATCCTCAGGGTGGCAGGTCTCCTCTTGCTTTTGGGGGTACTAATCGACTATGTGGCTTTGACCATTCCACCTAACTTTCTGAACAGTGCATGGCTATCCAACTTAATCAGTGAGTGGGTTGGGCGAGGAACCATTCCCCTCATCGGTCTGGCACTCATCCTATTTAGCCTCTGGATTGAACAATCTGAGTCTAACCGCTCTCACCTTTCCCAAGGCTGGCTCTCAGGCACGTTGACTGCGGCGAGTGTGCTGGGGGTCCTGTTTTTGCTGCTGGCTCCCATTTATTTCAGAAGCAACCAACTCGCTAGCGCAGCCGAAACTCGACGCATTAACCAGGAAGCGGCGATCGCTGAAGAACGATTGAATGTGGAATTGGAACAGCAGCGCGATCAGCTAACGGCGGTTTTGTCCAACCAGGAGCTATTGGCCCAGGTAGAACAGCAGCTCCAGGCATCATCGGGTGAGTTGGGCGAATCAACTGATGTCCAGCAGAACTTTGTCCAGCAAATCCAGGAAACCCTGGCGGAAGTGCGAAATGATCCAAACGCGCTGGAGCAAAAAATTGCAGAAGCTCGTCAGGAAGGAGCGGAGCGCATCCAGGCACAGCAGCAAGAACAGGTGAATACCCTAACGACTGACCTGAGAAAATCCAGGGCACGAGTGACGCTCAATAGCCTATTTTTAGCAATCGGCTACCTGGTTATCGCTGGGAAAGGATTGGGTTGGGGACAACAGCGCACCACGAGCCGCGCTAAACAGCGTTCCCCCAAACGTTCCTCCACAAAACGTTCCCCCAAGCGGACTACGAAAAGTTAGAGGGGATTGTCTTCCGATGGGAATTCTTCACGCACGATCGGGGCGGGTTCAAAGGCAGGGCAGTAGCCTTCAGGAGTGACTTTAAAACCAAATAACGGAGAAGCCTGATTCCAGCAGCGTTGACCCCGGCAATGACGGCAGTATTCACAGCTTTCCAGGGCGACGGGTGAAGCCGATTCAGCATGTTGAGCCAGCAATTCTCGCTGGGTTAATCCTCGAAGGACTAACTCTTCCCCTTGCCAGCGGGCTTCCACCAGTCCAGTATCAGCAAAATTCTGCCAGCGTGGATCACGGGTAATGGCATCGGGTAGCGTAATGCTGATGGACATCTCTTCTTCCGTCAGCTCGCCCTCATAGTTCGATTCGGGAGCGGCGGGCTGCAAAAATGTCTCTCCGATCGGTAAATCAACCTGGACTCCGGCGGAGGGAGTATGGAGATGATAGCGGTTTTGCAGTTCTTCCAGGCTAGCCAGATCAGTGAGATAGGTAGGAGAACCGTGAACAAACACAATGTGCTGCGGGCGGAGGTTATGAATCAGTTGGGTGGTGCCTGTGCCATCACAATGATCACCCAGCAGGTAGGTTTCAACGGCAATCTGCCCCGACTGAATTTGAGAGCGTAACTTTGGAGAAGTTCCCAGAGTATGCTCGATCGCCGCTTCCACAGAACCCATGCGCCCAGGCTGGGACGGAATCAGCAGGAGCCATTCCCCCGTGTTGGGAGAGCAGTATTGCCCCAAATCTGATTCTTTATCCGTAATCACAATGCAGGGAGTCTGTCCCTGCGCAAAGGCTTTACTGCGATCTGAGGCAGATAAATTGAGGAGCGATCGCACTCTAGGACGAATCCGCTCATCCCAAAACAGCGGTTGATGCCGGGCAAAATTTTGAACTGTGCTGGGAAAGTGGGACAACATCTCCAGGTAGCGATCGCATCCTAGAGCCACATTTCCATCGACCCAAATATCCACCTCGCGCCCGGTAAAGTGATGATGGCTCCGCAACAGCATTAACAATTCCTGCCCCATTCCCAGGGTTGGAGTGGGTAGCACAATCGACTGGTTTTCAGCGATCGCTCGATGCAATCGTTCTGCCAGTTGGTTCTCCTGCTGCCGTCGGTGGGGATACCGCGCTGTACCGTAACTGCCCTCTACAATCAAAACATCCGGCTTGAGTCCCCTTAGTTCTTCCAGGGGCAACCCATCGACCAGACGCGAATTTGAGAGCAAAAAATCGCCAGTGTAAAATACGCTGTACGACCGCTGCTCACTGGTGTAGGTCAGCAAAAAGGCCGCCGCTCCAGGCAGGTGGCCGGCGGGATAAAGTTCCGCACTCAACCCATCGAAAAATTCAACTGGGGTACGCCAGGGTAGAGCATGGCAAAAGTTTGGAATGGGCTGGGACTGCAACTGGGACTGTAACTGGGACTGGGCATTTGCCACTTCTGTCCAGTTGAGCGACAGCAGATGGGTAGTCACCTCACTGGCATAGATCGGCAGCTTGGGGTAGGTCTGATGGAGTGCCAGCAGTCCTCGTGCATGATCGGGATGGGCATGGGTGCACAGAACCAGATCAACGGGGGGAGCAGACTGCCGTTCAGCCACTAACGGAGCCACACTAGCCAGACCGCAATCTAACAAAACGCGATGCGGCCCTAACTGCACTAATAAACAGATACCCTCATCGGCATGACCTACGCCGTAGGGTAAACATTGCAACTGCTCCATGACTTGCCCTAATGAGCAGAGCCATTACCGTGATAGTTATCCGTGTCGTAAAACCCGTTTCGTGTCCCAAAGAACAAACAGGCGAGGATAAAGATGGGGGTGAAAGCCAGTAAAATCAGCTTGACATCCATAGGGTTTAAATTTCGCTTCCAATCACGATTGTAGGGGAATGCAGAGAAATTCACTAATTCCTGTTGCAGGAGGAACTTCTGGCTGGACAGATGGTAATCTGCTAAGGATGATTGACCCGCAAGGGCAAACCACCCTAAAACAAATCTAGCGTACTGCAATAAATTTCTCAGATTATGGAAGCAAACAAACTCGATCGCCCATTGTCCACTAAGATTTTTTAGAATCTTATTTTGGTGATTGGGTTGTAGACCCAACCCTTCCATAGCTGCTGGTTCCCAATTTTTGATTTCGATTATCGAGCAGGAGCAGGGCGAGATCGTCCTAACCTGAGTGTTGCTGACCTGATTTGCTAGATCGTTGAGTGCAGTGAGGTAGTTCCAAACGCATGACAGTCATTGCCTTTGTCAATCAGAAGGGGGGATGTGCTAAGTCCACCACTGCCGTTCATTTTGCCTATTGGCTGCTTCAGGGCAGAAATCAGGTCGTGCTGGTGGATGCAGATGCTCAACGGTCTAGCTCGATCTGGGTTGACTCCCTGGAAGATCAGATTCCCTGTAAAGTGGCGCAAACTTCAGAAGCACTGCTCGATTGCATTCCTGAGTTAGCCAGCAAGTATAGCTATGTGGTGGTTGATGGCCCGGCGGGGCTATCTGATGCCACTAAAGCCATTTTGTATTGCACTGATCTAGCCGTCATTCCCTGTCAACCCACGGGTGTCGATCTGCGATCGGCTTCGGATGCCATTCGTCTCATCCGTCAAGCGCAAGCCCAACGCGAGGGCAAACCTCAGGCTGCCGTGTTCTTATCCAGGGCCGTCAAGGGAACTCGCCTGAAGGATGAAGCCATGCTCCTCCTCGCTAATATTGGAGTCCCGGTACTGGATACCGTGATTCATCAACGACAGGCGATCGCCGACACCTTTGGGCAGGCTGCTACGGTATGGGAATTGCTCGGCAAAGCATCGGTGGAAGCTGCTGAGGAATTTGAGCAGCTATTTCAGGAGATTGTTGAGTTGGAGGGGGGAGGCGAGGCGGGTGAGTAGGTGAGTGGGTGAGTAGGTGAGTGGGGGGGGGAGTAGGGGGGCAGTGAATGTGGGCGAGATGGAGTTTCAAAAGCAAATTTGGTTATATCGATAGCCATTGACTGGGCAGACAAACTCCCACCCCACGAGCGGAAATCAGCAAGACAACAGCCCCATTAAAACCCTGCATTCACAGCGTCCCCGCTCCCCTACCCCCCTACTCCCCTACCCCCCTACTCCCCTACTCCCCTACTCCCCTACCCCCCTACTCCCCTACTCCCCTACTCCCCTACCCCCCTACTCCCTCACCCCAACACAATCCCCGTCCGAGGCGGCAGCGCGAGAAACAGATTGTCGTCTGTCCAGAGGATGGCAGTTTTCTGGGAGGCATCCGGATCGGTACTGTACAGAATCTGCGTGGGTTGGGCATGGAGGCGAGTTCCGATCGTTTCCAGATCAATCCGGGCAGTCACATCATCAGAGTTGACGGCAATGATGAGCACATCTCCTTCCCAGAGTCGGGCGAAGACGTATACCAGTCCTTCAGCTCCCAGGAGGCGGTATTCCCCAATGCGGAGGGCAATGTGGGCATGGCGCAGGGAGATCAGGCTGCGATGACAGTCCAGAATCTCAGCATTCCATTGCGCTTTTTCGGGGAAGCTGCGGCGACAGTCTGGATCGAGTCCTCCTGCCAACCCGACTTCATCCCCGTAGTAGATGCTCGGTGCGCCAGGAAAGGTCATCAACAGCAAGTTAGCCAACTTCACTGAGTTAATGTCTCCCCCTGCTAGCGTGAGTAAGCGAGCCGTGTCATGGCTGGAGAGCAAGTTGAGCTGAGTCAGTTGAATATCCCAGGCATAGCGATGGAGCAGAAGCTGGATCTTTTCAGCATAGGTGTCAGCATCCATTGCCGGATAAGGATCATAATCTCTATCCTGAACTTCTTCTCGCACCACTCGATCGCCTGCGGTATAGGCAATCGTCGTTCCAGCAAACCAGTAGTTCATCACCCCATCGAACTGGGTGCCGTCTAACCATTGCCTTGCATCTCGCCAAATCTCGCCGACGATGTAGGCTTCCGGGTTAATTGCCTTGACCCGATCGCGGAATTCCTGCCAAAAACCGGATGCTTTGATGCACTCTGGCACATCTAGCCGCCAACCGTCGATCCCCTGACGAATCCAGTGTTCGGCAATGCGCATGATGTATTCCCGCACTGCTGGGTTCTCGTGATTGAACTCTGGTAATGCCCGGTTGTTTGTCCAGGACTTATAGTTCGCTATCCGTTCACCATCATAGGCAGAGAGGGGCCAGCCTTCGATCGTGAACCAGTCAAGCCAGGGAGAGTGGGGCCCGTTCTCTAAAATGTCGTTAAAGAAAAAGAAGCCTCGACTGGCATGATTGAAAACCCCATCCAGCACCACCTTCATGCCGCGCCAGTGGGCTGCCTCCAGCAAGCGATAGAGGGCTTCATTACCCCCCAGTAGCGGATCAACCTGGTAGTAATCGTGGGTGTGGTAGCGATGGTTAGAGGCAGACTGAAAAATGGGCGTGAAGTAAATGGCTGTTACGCCCAAATCTTGCAGGTAATCCAGCTTGTCAATCACTCCCCAAAGATTACCTCCTTTGTAACCCTGGGAAGTGGGAGGAGCATCCCATGCTTCTAGAGGAACCGAGTCCAGCTTTGGCATCAGCGGCTGTGTTCCCCTGGCAAAGCGATCGGGAAAGATTTGGTAGAAAATAGCGTGTTTAACCCAGTCTGGTGTGTGAATTGGCATAAATTCCCCTATGCTTCTTAATTTTCCCTATCGCCTGATTAGGAACTTTAAGGCGCGATGGCGATTCTTTAACATTTATCAACATTTGCTATAGTGCAGCATCTTGCACAAGTCAGACAAGCTTCAGGGCTGAATTTATCCAGTTCTCCCGTCTGGCTGAAGGGGGAGATTGAGCCGTTGCTGGAAAGTCGATCGCAATAGTTCTAAAGAAAGAGAATTTTTCTGGGAACTTTTTGAGTATTTTCAGTGTCTAAATACTGAGATATTTTCAATTTTTTGTTGAAAATAATCTGGCATCTTTTGGAGAGAAATTATTAACTGATTATTCCTTTATTTTGATTGTGTGACAGTTGAAAAACAGAACATTGTCTAACACAAAGTCACCCCTTCAAAATCTATAACAGGAATATGAGCAGCAAACGAATGACAACTCAAAACACTTTAGGTAATTCGCCTGCATTGCCCCCTCAAAGAAATGCATCTTAAACCTGAAGTTTCGGTCATCTACGACAATCAGCTAGCAAATTGAATTAAATCTAATTAGTAAGAATTAGTTTTTTCTTGCTAGCTAATTTGATGGGTAAAATGTCAAATCTACTGCAAATCAAAGCCTCACACCAAGGAAGGTATCTCATGAAATTCGCTCTGAAGTCGATCGCAACGGTTTCTCTTTTCTCTGCATTAACAGTTCTACCTATTCTATCTTCAGCTGAATTGGCTTCAGCTCAAACCGCAAGGGGAATGACTGGAAGCTATGTCGGTGCAGGGGTATCTGTTAGCCCAACTAACTCCGATGACGATCAGATTTTAGGTGGTAATGTTCAAGGACGTTTGGACATTCAAGAATTGCCCGTTTCTCTGCGTGCAGCCTACCTGTTTAACGGTGACAATAGTGCCCTGATGCCCATTCTTTCCTATGACATTGGTATTGCTCCCAACACGAATCTCTATGTGGGTGGCGGTTACTCTTTTGTCCTCGGAAATGAAAACACTGCTTCACCCTTAGGAAATCAGAATGCCCCCTTCGTCACCCTGGGTGCAGAGACGGCCGTACAGCGCAATGTAGTTCTATACAGCGATGTCAAGGTGGGCTTTGACGCTTACCGCAATAGCTCTGATACAGCAGTCAGTGTGCAGGTGGGTGGAGCCTATCGGTTTTAGGAAGTGAGGAGGGAGGGGTGAGGAGTGAGGAGGGAATAGGGAGTGGGGCGTGGGGCGTGGGGAGTAGGGAATGGGGTAAAGCAAGGTAAGGGTGTGGCTGAACTCTTGTGGGGTGGGCATCTTACCTGCCTAATCCATTCAGCTTTACCCAATCTCTTGTGGGGTGGGCATCTTGCCCGCCCAGTCCATAACCCGTAGCGCAGGCATCTTGCCTGCAATTAATCTCCCCCTTTCCTACTCTTTCCTCTATCCCTCCCTCCCTTCCCCACTCACCCACTCCTCCCTCCTTTTACGGGCGAATTACAGTTTGCCCCTACCTTCCTCCTCACTCCCTCACTCCTCACTCTCAAATTCCGGTTTTCCCCCCTTCATTCCACAAACCCTTGCAACATCCGGGACGTGAATCTCTAAAATGGTAAGGAAGTTTTAATATATGCCGTGCCGCTAGAGATACAGCGTTATGTTTGAAGCCCTTGCCGATCGCATGGAATCTGCCTGGAAGAAGCTCCGGGGACAGGACAAAATTTCGGAGTCGAATATTCAGGAGGCATTGCGAGAAGTCCGTCGTGCCCTGTTGGAGGCAGATGCCAACCTCCAGGTGGTGAAGGACTTTGTGGCAGAAGTCCAGAAAAAGGCCCAGGGAGAACAGGTGATTTCCGGGGTAAATCCGGGCCAGCAGTTCATCAAGATTGTCCACGATGAGCTGGTGACGGTGATGGGGGAAACCAATGTGCCGATGGCCCATGTCGAGCCTGCCCCCACGATCGTCCTGATGGCGGGACTCCAGGGAACAGGTAAAACCACTGCCACTGCGAAACTGGCCCTGCATCTCCGTAAGCAAGAGCGGAACTGTTTGCTGGTTGCTACGGATGTGTACCGTCCGGCGGCGATCGATCAGCTAATTACCCTCGGTAAGCAGATTAACGTTCCCGTATTTGAACTGGGAAGTGATGCCAACCCGGTGGAGATTGCCCGGCAGGGGGTAGAAAAAGCGAAGGCGGACGGCGTTGATACGGTTATTATCGATACCGCTGGTCGATTGCAGATTGATGAATCGATGATGGCGGAGTTGGCCCAGATCAAAGATGCCGTACAGCCCCACGAAGTCCTGCTGGTGGTGGATGCCATGACGGGACAGGAAGCCGCTAACCTGACGCGCACCTTCCACGAGCAGATTGGGATCACTGGCGCAATTTTGACCAAAATGGACGGGGACACGCGAGGCGGGGCGGCCCTCTCCGTCCGGCGGATTTCTGGACAGCCAATCAAATTTATTGGGGTGGGTGAAAAGGTTGAAGCCTTACAGCCCTTCTATCCCGATCGCATGGCCTCCCGAATTTTGGGGATGGGGGATGTGCTGACCCTGGTGGAGAAGGCTCAGGAGGAAGTGGATCTTGAAGAAGCGGAAAAACTTCAGGAGAAAATTCTCACCGCCAAGTTTGACTTTACTGACTTCCTGAAGCAAACCCGCCTGATGAAGAACATGGGTTCCCTGTCAGGGCTGGTCAAACTGATTCCTGGCATGGGCGGCAAAATTTCCGATGACCAACTGCAAAAGGGCGAAGAGCAGTTGAAGCGGGTGGAGGCAATGATTAACTCCATGACCCCCGAAGAACGACGCGATCCAGAACTGCTTTCTGGTTCCCCCAGTCGCCGCAGACGAATTGCCAAAGGGTCAGGTTACGGGCTGGATGATGTCAGCAAGCTGGTCAAAGATTTCCAGAAAATGCGATCGCTGATGCAGCAAATGGGGCAGGGACGATTTCCTGGAATGGGAATGCCGGGCATGGGCGGCGGCATGGGCGGTATGTTTGGTGGCGGCGATCCAGTGGGGGGTGCGCCTGGTGCGCCTCCTCCGGGATGGCGCGGATACAATACCCCATCTCCTGGAAAGAAAAAGAAAAAAGACAAGAAGAAGAAAGGGTTTGGCAGCCTGTAAGGAGAATTTTTGTTGGGGAATTCATCTCAACATTTCTCCTTTCTTTCCCGCCCCCATCTCGTGATAGTCTCGTATCTATAGCATCAATTAAGGCCTTCTGGACGGGTTGTTGTCTATGAGGCTGTGTTGGATCTTGCTGGAGAGAAGACGTTAGGAGCGATCGCAACAATGGTATTAAAGTTTTTAGGACTGGGTAAAAAAAGCGAATATTTTCTGGAAGCAGAACCTGAATCCCCCAATGGGTCAAAACCTGCGCCCCAGCCAGCGGCATCAGAAACGAAAGCAGCACCAGAACCAGTGGAGCCAGAGTCTCAAGCAGCTCAGGATGTTGCAGCCGCACAACTGACCGATGCTGAAACCCCTGACTCTGTTGAAGCAGTTGTGGTTGAAACGGTTCCCAAATCTGCGCCTGAAGCGTCTGAAGCGGGTGCAGAGCCGAAAAAAGCAAAGGCAAAGAAAACGAAGGTTAAGAAATCTGAAACGAAAGCAGTGGAAGCAGAACCCGTAAAAGAAACGGTGACGGCCTCCATTGCTCAATCTGCACCTCAGACAAAGAACTTTGCCACTGAACATCTACTTCCCAACAACACCCCCCGTCGTCGCCCTGGCCCCAGCCTGGATATGTTCAAGGAAATGGCGCGTCAGGTGAAGATGAAGTAGTAGGATAGGGCGTAAAGAAGTAGGGCTGAAAAGCTGATTTTTCTGCGTTAAAAGTCTCTTAGAACCAATGAAACTAGCCGGACGTGGCACTATTCCAGGTCCGGTTTTTTGGTTTTCTTCATTTTGACAATCTTGGATTTTTTGATTGTTTAATGATGATTTAATCTTCGATTTCCATCTGAGCCACAATCATGGCGCAAAAGGCAAAGGCTGCCACGATCGGCATCGGAGACTGGAACAAATAGCTGGATAGGGTTGCGATCGCGGTAAACCCAATCGCTCCCAAGCACCATTTCCGCTCATCAGGGCTGAGTCCTCTCTGAGACTTAATCAGCCGCAACGCCCGGGAGGGGATGGGAAGCGGCATGACTGCATTCGGCGGAAAGGCCCAGTATTCTCTGCGCTCCCGCAAAAAGGGATCAGACCAACCGTTTTCTTCACACCAATCCTGAATCCAGTTGTAGCAGTAATGTTGCATAATTGATTCGTTGAAAATTGAGTCGTTGAAAAAACAGGATACTGAACAGCGAAGCTCTACAGTATTTCGTCCGTAGAACCCATTGGGAATATCATTATTACAAGAGCTAAAAACTCTGAACCTACCGAGTAGGCTAACAAAGTTAAAGATACTACCGACCTTATAGGACATCAAAGTTTACTAAAACCGCCTTTAGAATTAAATTGAGTTAAGCATGAAGTGCCAAGGTTACAATCTGTAAGGTTTTAGAATAAATCAAGGAAGCTTTTGTTGTTTCGATCGGTAGATATTCTTATTGACTCCGGTTGTGCCGCATAACCTGGTTGGTGCTGTATCACTTCAACTCCCTATGGATGAGCTGGCTAGAAGGGATCTAATGACTTGTTTGGGAATCTGGCTGGCTCTGGAAATCATTGGGTTTGGCTTAATTCCAGCGATCGTTTCCGCATCTCCTATTCCAACGGATGACTGGTTTTTGCTCAGTTTACCCTTGGGAATTGGCGGTGCGTTTTTTATGGCTAGCGGCACTCAACTGATGATTTATGCCCTTGAGCAAGAAAGCCAGATCAGGCTGCGTCTGGTACAACTGCTGTCTGTTTTAACCAGTTGGGCAGGCTTAATTGGAATTGGCTTTCCGCTGATGGTGATGAGTGTTCTTGTGGGGGTAGAACTGCTAACTCGGCTGCAAGGATAACCAAAACCATCTATCTTCCCAGAGAACTTCCTTAAAACATGAATCAGGAAAGTCAGAACGATCGGCAAAATGCCTCTACAATATTCTGGATTTAAACCACTGTCTTCAACCATACCCCTATGCCTCGTCGTACTGACCTTCACAAAATCCTTTTGATTGGCTCCGGGCCCATCGTGATTGGGCAAGCCTGCGAGTTTGACTATTCTGGAACCCAAGCCTGTAAAGCTCTGCGAGAGGAAGGCTATGAAGTGGTGCTGGTCAACTCCAACCCTGCAACCATCATGACTGACCCGGAGACAGCCGATCGCACCTACATTGAACCCCTGACCCCGGAACTGGTTGCAAAGATTATTGAAGTGGAACGCCCGGATGCCCTGCTCCCAACGATGGGAGGACAAACTGCTTTGAACCTGGCAGTTGATCTGGCGAAGAATGGCACGTTGGACAAATACAACGTGGAACTGATTGGGGCCAAGCTACCTGCGATCGAAATGGCGGAGGATCGCAAGCTGTTCAAAGAAGCGATGGCGCGGATCGGGGTGGGGGTGTGCCCGTCTGGGTTAGCGACTACAATGGCTGAAGCGAAGACGATCGCCCATGAGATTGGCACTTACCCGCTGATTATTCGTCCTGCCTTCACGATGGGCGGCACGGGCGGTGGCATTGCCTACAACCAGGAAGAATTTGAGGAAATTTCCCAATCAGGACTGGATGCCAGCCCCGTGTCGCAGATTTTGATTGAAAAATCCCTGCTGGGCTGGAAGGAATATGAACTAGAGGTGATGCGGGATCTGGCGGATAACGTGGTGATTATCTGCTCGATCGAAAACCTGGATCCGATGGGAATTCACACGGGGGATTCGATTACCGTTGCGCCGGCCAAACCCTCACCGATAAAGAATATCAGCGGCTCCGGGATGCCTCGATTAAAATTATTCGGGAAATTGGGGTCGAAACGGGAGGATCGAACATTCAGTTTGCGGTGAATCCAGACACCGGGGAAATGATTGTGATTGAGATGAACCCCCGCGTCTCTCGTAGTTCTGCCCTGGCTTCTAAGGCTACCGGATTCCCAATCGCCAAGATGGCGGCAAAACTGGCGGTGGGTTATACGCTGGACGAAATTCCCAATGACATTACTAAGAAAACTCCCGCCAGCTTTGAACCGACGATCGATTACGTAGTCACCAAAATTCCTCGCTTTGCCTTTGAGAAATTCCCCGGATCTCAACCGTTCCTGACGACGCAGATGAAGTCCGTGGGCGAGGCCATGGCCATCGGGCGGACGTTCCAGGAATCCTTCCAGAAGGCGTTGCGCTCTCTGGAAACGGGTCGGGCGGGATGGGGCTGCGATCGGCAGGAGAAATTACCCAGCCTGGAGCAAATTCGGGCGGGACTGCGGACGGCCAATCCAGAGCGAATTTTCACGATTCGCCACGCGATGCAAATGGGCATGACGGTTGAGGAGATTTTTGAGCTAACGGCGATCGACCCCTGGTTTTTGGACAAGTTAGCTGGGTTACTAGACACTGAGAAATTTTTGAAGAAAACTCCCCTCAAGAGCCTGACGCGGGAGCAAATGTACGCCATCAAGCAGCAGGGGTTTAGCGATCGACAGATTGCCTATGCTACCAAGACCAGCGAAGATGAGGTGCGAGCCTATCGCAAGGAACTGGGGGTAATTCCGGTCTACAAAACCGTTGATACCTGCGCGGCAGAGTTTGAAGCCCTCACCCCCTACTACTATTCCACCTACGAATCAGAAACCATTTCCCTGCAAGGGGAACAGGAAACAGTTGCTGTGGAATCTGAAGTGGCACCTTCCGATCGCCGCAAGGTGATGATCCTGGGTGGCGGCCCCAACCGGATTGGGCAGGGAATTGAGTTTGACTATTGCTGCTGTCATGCCTCCTTTGCCCTGCGGGGGGATGGCTTTGAAACCATCATGGTGAACTCCAACCCGGAAACGGTTTCCACTGACTATGACACCAGCGATCGGCTGTACTTTGAGCCGTTAACGAAGGAAGATGTCCTGAACATTGTCGAAACAGAACAGCCAGAAGGGGTGATTATCCAATTTGGCGGTCAAACCCCCCTGAAGCTCGCGGTGCCTCTGCAAAACTACCTGGCACAGAATCCCGATGTGCCCACGAAAATTTGGGGCACTTCCCCTGATTCAATTGACACCGCAGAAGACCGGGAACGGTTTGAAAAAATCCTGCGCGATCTGGAGATTCGTCAGCCGCCCAACGGCATCGCCCGCAGCTATGATGAATCCCTGCGGGTGGCTCAACGGATTAACTATCCTGTGGTGGTGCGTCCCAGCTATGTGTTGGGGGGGCGGGCCATGGAGATTGTTTACTCAGATGCTGATCTGGAACGGTACATGACCTATGCGGTGCAGGTGGAACCCGATCACCCGATCCTGATCGATAAGTACCTGGAAGATGCGATCGAAGTCGATGTAGATGCGATCGCCGATCAGACGGGGCACGTTGTCGTGGGCGGAATTATGGAACACATTGAGCAGGCAGGGATTCACTCCGGAGATTCGGCTTGCTCCATTCCCACCATTTCCCTATCGCCGACCGTACTGGAAACCATTCGCTCCTGGACGATTAAGCTGACCCAAGCCCTGAAGGTCATCGGCTTGATGAATATTCAGTACGCAGTGCAGGGTGAGGATGTTTATATTCTGGAAGCGAATCCCCGCGCCTCCCGGACAGTGCCCTTTGTCTCGAAGGCGATCGGTGTGCCCCTGGCAAAATGGCGGTGCGGGTGATGTCGGGGAAAACCCTGGAATCATTGAACTACAGTCAGGAAATCATTCCCCAACACATTGCGGTGAAGGAAGCCGTTCTGCCCTTCTCCAAGTTTCCCGGCACAGACATCATTCTGGGCCCTGAAATGCGATCGACGGGAGAGGTCATGGGGATTGATACCGACTTTGGGAAGTCCTTTGCCAAGGCTGAACTGGCTGCATCCCAAATCCTGCCTCTGGAAGGGATGGTGTTTGTATCCATGAACGATCGGGACAAGGCGGCGGCGGTTCCTATCGTTAAAGACCTGGTGGAACTGGGGTTGAAAATCGTCGCCACTGAAGGAACACGCAAAGTCCTCCAGGAACACGGTGTTTCGGTAGAACGGGTGCTGAAACTCCACGAAGGACGACCCAATGTGCTGGACTGGATCAAAAATGAACAGATTCAACTGATCATTAACACGCCGCTGGGAGCCGCTGCCCAGATCGACGATCGCTCCATCCGCCGTGCTGCCCTCGCCTATAAGATCCCCATCGTCACCACGATCGCAGGAGCCAAGGCAACAGCCTCTGCCATTCGATCGCTCCAGTCGCAGCCGTTGGGGGTAAAGGCAATTCAGGACTATGGGAGGTGATTGAGGGCGAGAGGTGACTTGATAGCACCTTGTAGGGGCAAACGCCATTCCCCCCTGGGGATCCTACGGTGTACACACAAGTCATCTGCTCTAGCCACGACTGGGTTTGATCCTCCCTAACCCTCCTTAAAAAGGAGGGAACCGGATTAGAAGTCCCCTTTTTTAAGGAGGATTTAGGGGGATCTATCAGGGTTTGAGCCTCCCAGCCAAGATCTGTGTACACGGTAGCCTGGGGATCTGGAATGGTAAGGGCGCACAGCTGTGCGCCCCTGTTTATTCTTCACTTCTGACTCCCCGTTGTCTTGCTGCCTTGATCTGCTGAATCACCCGCTCAAAGCTGATCATTGCGCTACCTAGGGTCAGAATCAGAATTCCGGCAATTTGCCCGATGCTGAGGGAGTTTTGAGGGATGGGAAGGATCAGAAATGCCAGTAATGCCGTTAGTGTTGGAACGCTAGCAGTAATCAGGGTGGCCCGGGCGGGCCCCAGCAGGCGCGATCCCACATCGTTCAAGAAGTAGCTGACGATCGTGAGTCCACCCAAAACTAAGCCGCCTATCACTAAGCCTGGCCAGTTGGAGGGAGTGGCCCGCGAACCGAGCGCAATCAGGAAGACACTGCTCAAGACAAAAATCGTTGAGTTTTGAATCAGGCTAATTGGGACAGGGTTTAGCTTCCGGCGATTAATGATCAGCATGGATACCAGATACAGCGCAAAGGTAATGCTGGAGAGCACACCCGCCACAATACCTTCATTGGATAAGCTGGTCTGTGCTGCAAACAGGGCCAGTCCTGCCCCCACACCGATCGCCGCAATTGCAATCACTTTCAAGCGAGTGGGACGATCGCCGAACAGCATCCAGGTGAGGGGAATCGTTGCCAGGGGATAAATTGAGGTCAGGGTAGCAGCCACAGCCGGGCCAATTTCACCGATCGCAATGTAGAGAAACACCTGGGACAGCATCAGAAAAATGCCGCTACCGATCAGGCTCCAGAGGGTTCGTCGATCCTTTGAGATAAAAATCAGTTTGACATCTCGCCAAACGGGTTGATACAGCAAGCCCGCCAACCAGGCTAACAAGGGTACGATCGCCACCATGCGTACCCACAGTACCAGTAGTGCACTGCTAAACGTCGCCAGGCTAATAAATCCGCCAACCGGCAGGGCTTCATTCCCAAACAGCCGACCCTCTGTGCCAATAATCTGCACAATCACGTAATGCAGAGCCAGCATAGCCGCTGAGAACAGCATGAAGATTACGCCAGAGCGGAAGGGGTTATTTTTGCGAGCCGCCGATCGGGGGGGAGAACAGAGGGATCGCTCAGAGCGGCAGGGGCGGCAGGGGGGCTGGTCGAAGTTGGATGGGTCGTTCCAGGACTCGCCAGGGTAGAACCTGGCGCAGCAGGAGACATCCCCAAATCAGCCGCATTGACCAGAGGAACCCCAGACAGCACGTTCGAGCCAGCGTTTGACCCTGGAGGGATGGCCGCAGGAAAAGGAATGGCATCGGGGGGAGTCCCAGTCGGGCTTTCTACTGGAGGAGGCGTTGCAGTCGCATAGCCGGAGGGAAGAGGGGGATAAGTGGACAGCGGGGATGGGGATGGGGGGGAGCCTGAAAGGAGCGATCGGCAGGAATGCGATCGGTGGGAATGCGATCGGCAGGAATGCGATCGGTGGGAATGCGATCGGCAGGAATGCGATCGGTGGGAATGCGATTTCTGACCACATCCGACTGAAGCTGCTGGCTAATCCGACCGACCAGCACTTCCAGAATTGCTTCACCCTGCTGGCCCAGATCGTGCATTCGATTGATTTGCTGCGACAGGGCACTCTGGTAACTGCTCAAATCGTGATTCAGAGAGGTAAAGGCGCGATTTACCGTTTCATCGATCGAAGCCAGGAGTCGCTGCGTCTGTTCTGGATCAACCTGAGTCAGGGAAAGCTGGGAGACATCGACCGTCTGCTGAAGCTGCTGCGGACTGACGGATTGACTCAACCGTTGGCCAGGGCGGTATGAAGATGATTGGCCAGGGCCAGGGCAAGTTGTTTGGCCCAGGCTTGTTGTTGGGCAATCTGCTGGCGAGACAGATCCATCTCATGCTGCGACTGGATGATTTGGCGTTGATTTTGCAGCTTTTCAATATCGCTGATCAACCGCGACTTTTCTGCCTGAAGCCGTTGCACATCTTGATGCAGTTGCGACACCACATCCTGCTGCAAGCTCCGCAAGTCGTTGGCCATTGTTTGTAAGAGATTCTCAGTTGTTGCTCTAGAATCTTCAAATTCACCATTTTCGGGTTGATTGTCCAGTCGCCCCATGCGTGTGCAACCTCTCGCGCTCAACTAACCTAGTGATGATAGCTCCAAAGTCGGCAAATGCACGCACGGATTCCGATGAACTTAATATCGATATCCTCTCCAATACCAGATTCTGAAGTCGGCATTTTTCCTGGACGGAACGGGCCATCATGCACCTCAAATCGGAGCCAGTAACTCATCTACCCACTGCTGATCGACTTCGGATTTGGGAGGGGGGACAGGTTGGTGATAATTAATGCGGAAGTCATAGCTACCGCGATCGTAAACGCCCAGCAGAATAGTTTGTAAATCGACAATTAATTCTGGATCGTCGGGTTTGAGGGGTAACAAAAAGCTGGGGATTGGCTCTCTCATCTGGAATTCATATAGATCTGCCATGGGACGATGACTGGCTCGACTCACCACGATGCGATAGTCACCCGTATCCTCTACCCCAATCATCGGCATAGGTGGATTTTCTCGCAGTAAATCGATTTCAACCAGATGAGAGGAACTGCCCAACACGCGCTGCCGCTTCTTCTCATAGGCAGATCGTCCTTCGCCCTTGCGCTTATTTTTAGGCGACAGCACCTCAATCACCGTAATCACCTGATGCGTACCCACCTCCCGCACTTCTAAATAACGTTCTTTCACTTCAATGGGTAGGGGGAGCTGGATTTGTTTCGGGCGCGTTTGTGTGGCGGTCGTTGTCGGTTGCGCGACAAGAGTGGGTGAAGCAGTCAGCACGATCGCATCAGGGATTCCCACTAGCAATTCAGGATTGTCGTCATCCAGATAGGTACGGGTTTCGACTGCGACGTAATACTTGGGTTGCAGATAGGGAGTGAGTGCATCCGAAATTGCCACAATCAAGCGGTTATGAAACTCGTGCCACAAAGCAGGTAATTCCAGGTAGGGGTTCATGCCAGGGAAAGGGGACGGCATGGGTCAACTCCCATAGAGCAAAGATTTGAATTCAGTATACTCTAGCCCCTGGAACTGTCGTCGTCGTTCAGTCGTAGAACAGATCTGTCTGCTCCTAGGGGGCAAAGGTTGCTTACAATGCTGAACAGCACCATAGCCCCTCAATTCCCATTCTCTAGCCACCATGACTTCTAACCCCAAGATTATTGTTTTAGACGACGACCCCACCGGCTCGCAAACGGTGCATAGCTGCCTGCTGTTAATGCAGTGGGATGTTGAAACCCTGCGGTTAGGATTGGCCGATGAGTCTCCGATTTTCTTTGTTCTGACCAATACGCGGGCTTTAACACCAGACAAAGCCCTGAACACGACGCGAGAAGTTTGCCAGAACTTGAAACAGGCGATCGCCGCTGAACAGATTCAGGATTTCCTGATCGTCAGTCGATCGGACTCGACTTTGAGAGGTCATTACCCGATCGAAACCGATGCCATTGCTGAGGAGTTGGGTGACTTTGATGCCCATTTTCTGACTCCTGCTTTTTTTGAGGGGGGACGCTTTACCCGTGACAGTGTGCATTATCTGGTGGTGGACGGTGTACCTGTGCCAGTCCATGAAACAGAATTTGCCAAGGACTCGGTATTTGGCTATTCCTACAGCTATTTGCCCGATTATGTCGAAGAAAAGACAAAGGGACGAATCCATTCCAATGCCGTAGAACGGTTTTTGCTGGATCAGATTCGAGCCGGAACCCTCGATCGCCTGATGCAGTTGCAGGATAATCAGTGTGTTGCCGTTGATGCCGAAACCCAGGCAGATATGGATCAGTTTGCCTCGGATGTCCTGGCTGCTGCTGCTCAAGGGAAACGATTTCTGTTCCGCAGTGCGGCGAGTCTCCTGACGGCCTTAGCAAAACTGCCCCCTCAACCCGTTGCCCCAGAAGCAATGGCAACCTACACCCGTAAGGGCAAGCCCGGAGCTGTGATTGTTGGTTCCCACGTCAAAAAAACCACAGAACAGCTGACAGAATTGCTGAAGGAAAACGGCATTGAGGCGATCGAAGTGGATGTGGTACATTTGCTGGAGGAGTCCCCAGCGCAACGGCAGGAACTATTACAACAAACCCTCGATCGGGCTCACACGGCCCACGCCCAGGGTAAAACCCCCGTCATCTATACCAGCCGCCAGGAACTCACCTTTAAGGATATTCAAACCCGCCTTGATTTTGGGGTGGCCGTCTCTACCCTGCTGATGGATGTGGTACAGGGTTTACCACCGGAGATTGGGTTTTTGATCAGCAAAGGCGGCATTACTTCCAACGATGTCCTGAGTACTGGGTTAGCCCTCCAATCCGCGCGCCTGCTGGGGCAAATTCTCCCCGGAGTCTCGATCGTCCGTACCCCCGATCGTCATCCCCAATTCCCCAATCTCCCTGTTGTCCTGTTTCCTGGTAATGTTGGCGATCGATCGGCGTTGGCAGAGGTATACCGGCGGTTAAAGGGAGATGAATAGTAGGATAGAAGAACAGCTTTACAAAACTTGAGGCTGTCTAATGCTCTGTTCTTGAGCGGTTTCCTGCGTTGAGTCTGAATCCACTATGGCTTTTTTTCGTCAGTACATTGCGCCGTTTTTGATTGTTCTGGTTTTTCTGGTGGCTCTGCTTGCAGTGAGTGCCCGGATTTTTCTGCCGTCTGATATGGCGATGCCAGCTCCGATCGAGGAGGTAGAACCTGCTCCCCAGGCGGAGATTCCGTCTGGTTCTGAGCCGATCGGTGCGGCTCCCTCTCTGGAGGTTTTGGTGAATGGTTTTCCCGATGAGCCGATCGAAGGCACTCATCTTTAGGCGTACCTCAGCAAGAGCCAGATTAATGTGATTGATTTTTCTGTTCCTGGCTACATTCTGCGATCGGGTTCAGGACTTGATCGGGCTTTGCTGCTTCAGTTCATGCAGCGTACCTATCGGGAACTGTATCCCTACAATCGCTATTCCCATCTGGCGGAAACAGTCGATCGCTACCTCTCTCCGGATACACCACTCTGGTGGGTAGAATCATCCGAAACCCGTACTCCGGTGGGTTGTCTCTGGTTAGGGAATGTAATGGATCAAATCCGGGGTGATCGCCATGCCTATATTTTGCTGCTGTATGTTCATCCCCATCACCGACGGCAGGGCATTGGTTCGGCCTTACTGCACCAGGCGGAGGAATGGGCGATCGACAGAGGCGATCGACAGATTGGTTTACAGGTTTTTTGTCAGAATCAAGCAGCGATTGATCTTTACCAAAAGATGGGGTACGAAACGCAGTCGTTTTGGATGAATAAGGCGTTGTGGGAAGAGGGAAGGGGGAAGTAGGAAGAGGGAAGGGAAGGGGGGAAATGCGGAGAAATAGCGTATTGTCGCCGGTATAGCCAATTCGCGTCTGTTAGGATGGAACTATCGGTCTGAGTTGCGATCGCTTCAAGATGCTGCTGTCGATGCCGTGATCGGCCAAGCTGATTTTCAAAGCAAAGGTGAGAATCGCCTTGACGGACTGCCTACAGGGAAGAGTGGGGGCTGATCCTACAATCTTCCTGCCTGTGGCAATACGATGGCGATCGCCGATTCTGACACTAAGCGCATCTTGCTGTGGAGGTGGCAATGACCATCCGCCTCAATCACATATCTCCCTCGCTAGAGGATTCTTCTGAAGAAATCGCTGAAACGATCCGGGTGCGGGGAACGGTTCAGGGGGTCGGGTTTCGGCCAACCGTGTATCGTCTGGCCATAACCTGGGGGTTGAGGGGCGAAGTCCTTAACGATGGCGAAGGGGTACTGATTCGAGCCATTGGCACCAGAGCCGCTCTGGATCAGTTTGTGCAGCAGCTTCAGCAAGAATGCCCCCCCCTCGCCCGCATTGACGCGATCGCCCGTTCTCCCCTGGTTGAATCGGCTGTTTATCACGGCTTTCACATCGTCCCCAGCCTGTCCAGTGCCGTTCAGACGGATATCGCTCCCGATGCGGCCACCTGTCCCGACTGTGTCAGTGATACGCTCGATCCCTCTAGTCGCTGGTATCGCTATCCCTTCACCAACTGCACCCACTGTGGCCCTCGGCTGAGCATCATCCGCACCATTCCCTACGATCGCCACCATACCAGCATGGCGCATTTTTCCCTATGTCCAGACTGTGCCCAGGCATATGAGGACGTGAGCGATCGCCGTTTCCATGCCCAGCCCGTGGCCTGTCCCAAGTGCGGCCCCCATGCCTGGTTAGAACGGGCCAATGATCGGGCGATCGTATCCGACATTTCCATGATGAACGATGTAGATGCCGCTTGCACCCTCTTACAACGGGGTGAAATCGTGGCGATCAAAGGTATTGGCGGCATTCATCTGGCCTGCGATGCCACTAACGAAACCGCTGTCCAGACTCTCCGCCAGCGCAAACACCGCTACGACAAGCCCCTGGCCCTGATGGCCGCGATCTCAGCGTCATTGAGCAATATTGCGCCATCAACGCGCCAGAACGAGCACTGCTGCAAAGCCCTGCGGCCCCGATCGTGCTGTTGGAGCGAAGGCAGGAGTCCGAAGCCAGGAGTCCGAAGCCAGGAGTCCAAAGCCAGGAGAACAGGGAAGCCTCACTCCCCACTCCCCACTCCCCACTCTCTCCCTCCCTCACACCTGGACTCTCCACCCTTGGCTTCATGCTCCCCTACACGCCGTTGCACCATCTGATGCTGCGGCGAATGAACCGTCCGATCGTGCTGACCAGTGGCAACTTGAGTGATGAACCGCAATGTATTGCCAACGATGAGTCCAGAGAAAAACTAGGGGCGATCGCTGATTTTCTGCTCCTGCATAACCGCGATATTGTCAATCGAGTCGATGATTCGGTGGTGCGGGTGGTAGAGGGGCAGACGCAAATTTTGCGACGGGCGAGGGGATATGCTCCCGCCCCCATTCATTTACCCGCTGGGTTTGCTGAGGCTCCTGCGATTCTGGCGATGGGCAGCGAACTCAAAAACACGTTTTGCTTGATGGAGCGGGGACGAGCCATTCTATCGCAACATTTGGGCGACTTAGAACAGGCAGCAGCCTTTGTGGTCTATCAAGAAACGCTGAAACTCTATCTCGATTTGTTTCAACTGCAACCGCAGGCGATCGCCATTGATCACCATCCCGAATATCTATCTACGAAATTAGGACGGGAACTGGCCGAGCAGCAATCCTTACCGCTGCACTCCATTCAGCATCATCATGCCCATGTTGCCGCCTGTATGGCAGACCATGATCTGCCGCTAGAAAATGCCCCTGTCCTCGGCATTGCTTTGGATGGGCTGGGGATGGGTGAGGATGGCACCATCTGGGGTGGTGAGTTTTTGTTGGCGGATTATCGCCAGTTTCAGCGATTGGCCCGCTTCCAGCCGATCGCCATGCTGGGTGGAACACAAGCGATTTATCAGCCCTGGCGCAATACCTATGCGCATCTCATGGCGGCCTTGACCTGGGACGATCTATATACCCAGTATGGTGATTTACCCTGTGTGCAATTTCTGGAAAAACAGCCGCGATCGCTGCTCGATCAACTCCTGCAAAAAGGATTGAATGCCCCCCTAGCCTCCTCTGCTGGACGTTTGTTTGATGCGGTTGCTGCTGCGGTTGGTGTGAGTCCTGAAAAAGTCAGCTATGAAGGGCAGGCGGCGATTCAACTGGAGGCTTGCATTCAACCCCCGGATCTGGATCTGGCGCAAACGTCACCCTATCCCTTCTACTGGCACGAGATCCCCCAGGCAGACGGAACGATCCTGGAGTTAAATGCCCAACCGATGTGGCTGGCACTCCTAAACGACCTGCAACAGGTGGTTCCAATTGGATTGATTTCAGCTCGATTTCATCTAGGGCTAGCCAGCGCGATCGCCCAACTCGTCCAACAGCTCCATCAACACCACACCTTCACCCAAGTCGCCCTAACCGGCGGCGTATTTCAAAACAAGATTTTGGCTTGTGCGGTGCAACACCAGCTCACCGCCCTGCAGTTCACCGTCCTCACCCATCACCGCGTTCCGCCCAACGATGGGGGGCTGTCGCTGGGTCAGGCGGCGATCGCAGCGGCCCGTTCCCTACGCGGTCGTTCCATGCTTCTGAGCTCTCGCTCCTGACTTTGAGGTGATTCCCATGTGCTTAGGCATTCCCGGTCAAATTGTTGAACTGACGAACGTTGAGAACCAGTTAGCGATCGTCGATGTGGGGGGTGTCAAACGGCAGGTGAATATTGCTTGCATTGTGGATGATGAGCATCCGGTGGAAGCCTGTGTGGGAGATTGGGTTCTGGTGCATGTTGGCTTTGCCATGAGTCGGATTGATGCCGCAGAAGCCGCAGAAACCCTACGCCTGTTAGAAGAGTTAGCCGCCGTTCAGCAAGAGATGGCTGCCAGTGGTTGACATTAAGCCGTTGTTGAATCCTCCCGTCCGTTTCGCTGCGAGTTAAAAAGGGGAATCCGAATGAAATATGTTCAGGAATATCGTGATCCTCAAAAAGTACAGGGAATTTTGCAGGAAATTAAACGCTTAGGAGAACCTTTAGCCGCCGAGAAAACCCGTCCGATCAAAATCATGGAAGTGTGCGGTGGGCATACGCACGCCATTTTTAAGTATGGACTGGAGGAGCTGCTATCACCTGCTATTGAAATGATTCATGGCCCAGGCTGCCCGGTTTGCATCATGCCTAAAGGCCGACTGGATGATGCGATCGCCATTGCTAATCATCCCAACGTCATCTTCACTACCTTTGGCGATACGATGCGCGTGCCCGGTTCTCAGTACAGCCTGTTGCAGTCCAAAGCCAAGGGTGCAGATATTCGCCTGGTCTATTCGCCCCTGGATGCCCTGGAGCTGGCTAAAGCCAATCGCGATCGTCAGGTTGTCTTTTTTGCGATTGGGTTTGAAACAACTGCACCCAGTACGGCTTTAACAGTGCTACAGGCGGAAGCAGAAGCCGTGGAAAACTTTAGCCTGTTCTGCAATCACGTTCTGGTGGTGCCTGCCCTGGAATCCTTACTCAGCAACCCTGATCTGCAACTGGATGGCTTTGTGGGGCCGGGGCATGTCAGCATAGTGATCGGGACAGAACCCTATCAGGTAATTGCTCAGCGCTATCACAAACCGCTGGTTGTATCGGGATTTGAGCCGTTAGATCTGCTGCAATCGATCTGGATGGTGCTGCAACAGTTAGCCGAGGGACGGTGTGAGGTTGAAAATCAATACACGCGATGTGTGCAGCCCCAGGGCAATGCGGTGGCTCTGGATGCCATGCAACGAGTATTTCAAATGCGCGATCGCTTTGAGTGGCGAGGCTTAGGAGAAATTGCCAACTCTGGTTTGAAGATGCGGCCAGAATACGCCCAGTTTGACGCAGAAGCCAAATTTACCCTGCCCCATCGTCAGGTTGCCGACCACAAAGTCTGCGCCTGTGGAGACATTCTCAAGGGGGTGAAAAAACCGTGGGATTGCAAAGTGTTTGGCACTGCCTGCACCCCAGAACACCCGATTGGAGCCTGCATGGTGTCTTCGGAGGGAGCCTGTGCAGCGTACTACAAGTATGGTCGGATTTCTATGGCATCTACTGTCTAGTGAGCAATGGTCTAGTGAGCAATGGTCTAGTGAGCAATGGTCTAGTGAGCAATGAATGTGATGTCTCAACCCTTCAATCAGGCTCGATCGCCCAACCCCAGTTCACCCTCTTCGCGGCGTTCAAAGCTGCGCGATCGCGAAATTACTTTGGCTCACGGCAGTGGTGGCAAGGCCATGCGTGATTTGATCCAGGATATTTTTATTGATACTTTTGATAACCCTGCCCTGAATTCCCTGGAAGATCAGGCGCGATTCCAGTTGGCAGATTTAATGCAACTGGGCGATCGCCTCGCCTTCACCACCGATTCCTATGTGATTGATCCGCTATTTTTTCCGGGAGGGGATATCGGCAGTCTGGCGATTAACGGCACCGTTAATGATTTAGCGGTCAGCGGTGCAACGCCTCTTTATCTGACCTGTAGCGTCATTTTGGAAGAAGGGTTGCCGGTAGATACGCTGCGGCAGGTGGTTCACTCGATGAAACGGGCGGCGATCGCGGCTGGCGTACAAATCGTCACGGGAGACACCAAAGTGGTGCCGCGGGGCGCAACCGATCAATTGTTTATCAACACAGCGGGAATTGGCGTGATTCGCTCAGATGTCTCTCCCTCGGCGCAGCAGCTTCAACCCGGAGATGTTGTGCTGGTGAATGGCACGTTGGGCAATCATGGGGCCACAATTCTGCTGGCGCGGGGTGAACTGGCGTTGTCTACCAGCATTGAGAGTGACTGCCAACCCTTGAATGGACTGGTTGATGCCATTGTCAATATTTGCCCAGAGGTGCGTGCCATGCGCGATGCCACGCGCGGCGGTTTAGCCACCGTTCTCAACGAGTTTGCGACCAGTTCCCAGGTGGGAATTCGGATTCACGCAGCGAACTTGCCGGTGCAGCAGGAAGTGAACGGAGTCTGTGAGCTTTTAGGACTCGACCCCCTGTATCTGGCAAACGAGGGAAAACTGGTTGTGGTTGTGCCGCGATCGCAGGCTGATCGGGTGCTAGCGGCAATGCAATCCCATCCTGCTGGACACCAGAGCCGCATTATCGGTGAGGTGATCGCCGCCCCCGCTGAAATCGTTTTGCTAAGAACCACCTTTGGCACTGAACGAGTCGTTGATATGCTCGTTGGCGATCAATTACCCCGTATTTGTTGAGAGGTGATGATGCACGAACTGGGAATTACGCAAAATATTGTGGCGATCGCAGCGGAATATGCCCACGGTATGCCAGTCAAACGGGTGACGCTGGAAGTCGGTCAACTCACCGCTATTCTGCCCGATGCGATTCGCTTCTGTTTTGATGTGTGCTGTCAGGGAACGGTATTAGAAGGCGCACAGTTAGACATCATTGAGATACCGGGATTGGGCCGTTGCCAACGATGCGGACGGGAGATTCCTCTGGAGTTGCCCTTTGGTGTGTGCGATTGCGGCTGCCAGGAGTTGCAAATTATCCAGGGTGAAGAACTTTTAATTAAACAACTGGAAATGGAGGATGTATGTGTGTAACCTGCGGCTGCTCCGATGATAGCCACCCCATCCTTACCAATCTGCAAACGGGTGTGATGGAAGCGATCGCACCTGCCGAAGCACCTTTGCACGACCATATTCACACGCTTCCAGATGGCTCTGTGATCACCCACAGGCATGATCATTCTGCGGCGACTCATGCAGAACTATCCCATGCTCATCCCGATCAGCCCCATCAGCACTCGCATTCTGATCATCATCCCGATCCCGATCCCGATCAGCCCTCTGATTCCGTCACCCAACTACACGCCGCTCTGCATGGCAGCACGATCGAGCTAGAACACAAACTTTTGGCGAAGAATGATCGGATTGCGGCTCACAATCGAGACTGGCTGAAGCAGCGTCATATTTTGGCCCTGAATCTGGTCAGTTCCCCCGGTGCTGGAAAAACAACTCTGTTAACGCGCACTATCACTGATTTACAAAATCAGATGGCGATCGCGGTAATTGAGGGCGATCAGGAAACCGCCAACGATGCCCAACGCATTCAAGCAACCGGATGTCCGGTGGTGCAGGTTAATACGGGGACGGGCTGCCATCTGGAAGCAGCAATGATAGAACGCGGTTTGCAAACCCTGAATCCGCCTCCAAATTCGCTCTTGATGATTGAAAATGTGGGAAATCTGGTTTGTCCGGCGTTGTTCAATCTGGGCGAACAGGCGAAGGTCGTAATTCTGTCGGTGACAGAAGGGGAGGACAAGCCGATTAAGTATCCCCATATGTTCCGAGCCAGCCAGGTGATGATTCTCACCAAAACGGATCTGCTGCCCTATGTGCCGTTTGATGTCGATCGCTGCTTAGCCTATGCCCGCCAGGTGAATCCCAGGATGCAAATCTTTCAGATTTCAGCGCTGACGGGTGATGGATTGGCGGATTGGTATGCCTGGTTGCAGCAAGCTCAAGGAGGCAGTTGACGGGAACCAAACCCACCCATGTTGCGGGTAAGTTTGATTGTGCGTTCATTCAATCCTTTACCTTTGTTCCAAACCCTCGGCTTTGTTTCTTCGCTGCCGTACCTGATTTTTTGTTCATCTTTTTGGTGGGCTTACTGCTGCCAACAAATGTTTCAGGGGTTTTGGGTTTAGATTTTGCTGGGGCAGTCGATCGAGTTTTTGATCGGGTTTTTGATTGGGTTGGGGAAGGCGTTGGCTCTGGGACAGACACATCCGTGAATTGATGCCCACAGGCTTTACAGGCATACTTTTGTTTGCCCGATCGCCGTCCATTTTTGCGAATCTGATCTGAACCACATCGGGGACAGGTCGTTTTAGCTGGAGCAACGGGGGCAGTGGAGGCAACGGGAGTTACAGCCGCAGCGGGTTGAGAGGACGCTTGAGAGGTCAACGCTTGAGTTGCTTGCGCCTGGGCTTCGACCTCTTGATGGGCTAACTCTTGCGTGACTTGCTCCATATAACTCGCCATCGTTTCCAACCACTCTGCCACGGGTTCAGGCGATGAAGTCTGAGATGAAGTCTGAGCAGAGGGATTCGCCGATTCCTCGATCGCTTTTGCTGCCACCTCAACGACTTCAGGCTCAATCACCTCAGGCTCAATCACCTCAGGCTCAGGCGCGATCGGTTGGACTGGCTCAATCTGGGCTGGCTCAATCTGGGCTGGCTCAATCTGGGCTGGCTCGGCTTTAACCGGGGGCACTGCCGCGATCGCCGGAGCAGGAAGCTTTGGTAAGAAAATCTCTGGATTGGGCGAGGGGGGTTCCTGGTCTCGCAGCCGACTAATGCGATCGCCAATATTCTCCTGCACCCCATACACCAGAGGCAGCACCGTCGGACGACTGACCGCAGCACGCACCAATTTTTCGATATGGTCAGATAAATCAATGGGTAGCTCCGGGGGCGGAACTGGTTTTGCGATCGGTTGAGGCGTAGGATGAATTGATGGCAAGCGGGCAGGCTCCGTCAACTTTTGGTAGGCAGACGGGTTGGGAATGTGGGGCGCAAACCGGATGGAACGGGCCATCTGTCTGAACGGTTCGAGTTGCTCTGTCGTCATTGCTTTACCTGTCTTGATCTGAGTAGAACAAAGTTTTAGAAGCGATCGGGTAGAAACGCCCCAAAAGACAATCCAGACTGGAACACGAACTGAAGTGTCTGGCGTAATGTGGCGAAACTATAGCAAACTCTTCCCAAACTGACAGAGCCGCGAATTTGATCGTTAGTATTCTTAACAAGCGTTTACGTAATTCCCTCTCCCCCCGGTTCATCTCCACCTACAATAGAGCGGCAACATGGGCGCAGTGAATTGCTGGTGCTCCCTAGTGATCGCTGGCTCTGGTTTTCCTTTACCCTTTGTCTGTGACCCTGATACCTTGACTCTGACCATGCCCGACTCCACCCCCAAAGACCAACAACATCCCCTCTACACCGACGATCGCCAGATTCTAAACACTTTACTCAACGAGCAGCCAACAGACTACAACCTGGCAGAACTGGCACGGCTAAACATTCGCTATCGGGGCTTTCCGGGCGCAAGGGATATCCAAACCGATTTAGAGAGTATTCTGAAAAAATGGGGGTTGACTGAAGAAGAATTGTTTGAAAAAACTCGTCAAATTCACCAAACGGCTCAGGTCTATCGCACTCGCACATCTCAACGGGAAGACTGGAGTTAAACAAAACTGAAGTTCACGAAACGATTGACTGGAAACGATGACTGGAATTGAACTGTTATATCCTGTGCCCTGGTGGGAGATGATGCTCCGGCTGGGTTTAGCTGTTTTTTGTGGAGGGGTGATTGGGTTAGAGCGGGAAGTGGATGAAAAACCCGCTGGACTACGAACCCATATGTTAGTCAGCTTAGGGTCTGCAATATTTGTCATGACTGCGATCCAGACCGGACTCGTCCAAGACACTGCCGATACCATCAGCCGAATTATCCAGGGGATTGCCACCGGGATTGGCTTTCTAGGAGCAGGTGAGATTTTTCAAGTGACGCGATCGAAACCAAGTCGGGTGCGGGTACGCGGACTGACCACCGCCGCCGCCATCTGGGTTTCGACTGCTTTGGGAGTTGCCGCAGCCTGTGGATTATGGTTCATGTGCATTTTCAGCGTCGGGCTAGCATTCCTGATCCTAAACATTGCCAAACGCATCGAGCGATTTTTAGCCCGTCAAGATAGAAACACGCCCTAGAATTGAGGAATTCAATTAAACATCCAATTCATCAAATGAGTAGGATGACCAATTGGCAGGAATCACTTTACGCACCAGCGTTACCTTATCGCTCTCACGCTGAGTCGCCATCTCAACAGCGATCGCTTCAACTTGAATCTCGACGCAGCCGTGGGGCACGGTCAACTCCGTTCGGGTCAGCAAATCCCCAAAGCCATCGGGCAGAAATTCGGTTAACCAGCGGGGAGCATCCAAAATAGAGCGGCTCTGGCGTTCACTTAACCACAGTTTGACGAAAATCTGCGGCTGCGAGTCAGGTAGCTTGACAGTCACCGTTAAAGTTTGTCCGGCAGTCAATTCTCCTGATGGAGCGTTCAGCTCAGGAACGGGAACCGGTTCATCGATCGGCAGCACCAGCGTCATTGCCGGTTGGTGAGAGTCGATCGATGCAGCAGCAGGAGTTGAACCTAGCTCCAGCTCATCTTCTGCCAAAACTTCTTGAGCTGCCAACTGAGCATCTCTGCCAATCGGACGACGTTTTAGTTTGCCTAACGGAAAGGTGCTCCCCTCCTCTACAGCAATGGATGAATCGGACTCGTCCATTTCCCCTACTTCTTCTGCTTGCAGGACTTCCAACCAGTGAGAGAGTTCCCGATCAACCACAAGGGACTGTAAACGCTCCCAAAATCGATCCTGAAGATTTAAAGCCCGGAAAGCAGCCTGTTCGGGAGAATCGGGTTCAGCAGAGTCAGCGGTTGCAGCAACAGATTTCTCTGTGGCGGTGGTTGGCTCAGACTGCCAATAATTGGTATCCCAATCTGGAATCGGCTCATCTTTAAAGGTTTCAATCGTCATGGCTGGAGGATGAACCAGGCGAGCGGTTCCAGTTCGACCTGATGCTTCAGATTCTGGCAGATTAGACGGACGATCGAGGTCAGCCTCTAGGGGCGAGTGGGCGGTTGCATTGGAACCGGGCGCATTGGCGGCTGCCTGCCCCAGCGGATCCACTTTATCCCCCCAGTCCGCCACACCAGATTCCGTAGCACTGGCAGCGATCGGGTCGTCCAAATCTGAGTCTAACGGATCTAAAGATTCAGAATCAAAACGGTTTAGGTCAAGTGCATCTGCATCCGACGGTTCTCCTTCCTGATCATCGGCCGTCACCTGATTAAAGCTGGGGAGTTCCAGCGGTCGATTGGGGCGATCGAATGGCTCCGGTGACGATGGGTGAAGTTGAGGGGGGAGGGGCTGTTGGGATGAGGCTTTGAAGGAAATCTCTGGTGCTATTGCCTGGGAGGGCGTGGGAAAGGAAACATTGGAACGATGATCCCGTTCGGCTGAGGTTGGAGCTGCTTCGGGAGGAAGGGGGAGGTCTAGCTCGGCATCCTCTGTGACGATGTAATCATTGGCGATCGCTTCAATCAGTTCGTGCAGATCGGTCGTGACGTTGAAGGATTGGATTGCCAGAACGGGCGGCGGCACATCGCCATCAGCTGCTCCATAGAGCACCAATTCCCCCAATACCAGATAGGTTTGGTAATGTTCGGGGAGAGTAATACGGCAGGTAAATGGGAAGGGAAGCCGCCGCGCAGTTAAGGGCTGTCGTTTTTCTACCAGAATACGAGAGGTGCGGGGGTCATACAGTCGAATTTCCAGCGACTCCACAGGTAATAGCTCGTAGGTCAGCAACTCATCAATGCTTGCCACTTGCCCCGTCAGAGTAACGGCTTGTCCGCGCTGAGCCACGTAGGTTTCCTGCCCCAGGTCTAACCGCAAGGGCAGAGTGTTTGGATGCGATCGAGCTAGACCCAGAGAATGTTCTGGAGAACGGCTTTCACGATCAATTGCCCGATCAACTGGCTGGGGTGCGCTTGCCTCCGTCGAATTTTCCAACTCCCGGAATGAATCAACAACTTCCTGGGCAGGCTGGGCTGCGGTTTCCTGGAGAGAGGAAGGGCGATCGTCTGTGGAGCGAGGCACAAGGGGCAACAGATTAGACGCTTCTCCCGCACTCGTAATTGGAGGCGCATCAGGAGATATATGATCTAATCCATGATCTGATGCATGATCTGGCCCATCAGGCTGCGCTTGAGTCGAAGTTCTTGAGGGGGAATGGGTTTCCGACCTTTTATTTGTGTTATTCGTGAGTGACCCAGCGAACTCTTCAGATAGGGTTTCACCATTAGCTTCAGTTGGGGTGGAGTCACTCTGGAGCAACTCAGCGAACATGGGTGCTTCAGACGGAGATTCTGTGGCAGCGATCGGTTCAGGTTGCGGTAGGGCAGACAGCTCCGAAGCTGGATCGAACCCAACACCTTCAGCGGCAGTGACACCCTCACCCCAATCCGAATCCCACTCATCGTGAATATCTGGCTCGATCGGCAGAACGTGCAGGTGCAGCGCGTATTCCCACCCTGATCCCATCAGGTCTGACATCACATCGCTCATACAGCGGAGTTGCCATGTTCCTGGTAGCAGGCGAGTAAACGGCATGACCACGATCAACCCTTCGCGGTTGGTTTTGCCATGTCGTTTCTGCGTCCGGCGGACAGGCGGGAGTTCAGCAGTGGCATCGTGAATAATCCGAATCTCCACGGATGTATCTGTTCGACTCGATCGCGCTACCACCCGGTATTTCCCTTCCAGAACCTCCACCTGCGGAGACTCCAGGGGCAACCAGGAACGATCGCCTTCTTTTTGTAGCAGAAATTCCCAAAACGCCATTTCCAACCTCTGCCGAACCAAATTCTCAAGGGCTAATGGATATCCAGCGCGATCGACATTGCTGTCCTAACCGCTCAGACCCCATCCAAGCACCACTGGGGATTTTGGATGCCAAAAACTCGATCGAGTTTTCGGTACGGATACTTAATCTATCAGCATTAGGTTATCAGGTTTTTCTAATTGTGGTTGAGTGCTGTGATGAACTCTCTATAAATAACCGGAACTCATTACTGCCATTTCAGATTTCTCGCAACAAATGTTGCGCTATTGTAACAGTATTGTTATATTTATTCACATAAGGTTACAAAAGGCGCGACAGGGAGCGTCCAGGGGAAAAACCCGCTCGCCTCCCCGTTTACAAGGCAAGTCATGCCATAGTGATACGCCAGCTCAGTAAGCCAATCAGTACGCCAGCTCAGCGCACAGCATCAAGAGCACGGCATCAGGATCAGCATTCAAGATCAGCACACAGTACCCAGGAGAAGCCAATGTTTGCACCACTCGTTGTTTTAGTCCGTCGATCGATGGGTGATCCAGAATTTGTTCGGTTTCGCGGCAAGGCGATTGCCCTGCACACCCAGGTCATTACCCGATTCTGCAACCAGTTTGGAGTCGATCGAACTCGTCGCCAGAATTGGATTCGGTTAGCACGAGACAACGGCAAACGGCTCGGATTATTGGCTTAGGATCATGGATTAAATAACCTGAAACTCTTGTGGGCAATCCCTTTGGCAAACGTCACAATAGATGTATCGCTCAAAGTTCCGACTGGAGGAATGCCAATGGCTCACCTCAACCGACGACGCTCTGCAAACGTGAGCGGGGATTTTTACGTTGATTCAACCTGCATTGACTGTGATACTTGCCGTTGGATGGCTCCAGAAGTGTTCAGTCGCACCGGCAGCCAGTCCGCAGTTCATCATCAACCGATCGATGCCCAGGAACGATTACGCGCCATGCAGGCATTGTTAGCCTGTCCGACGGCATCCATTGGCACCGTTGAAAAACCAGCGGATGTGAGGCAGGTGCAATCCAGCTTTCCAATTCCGATCGCTGAGAATGTTTACCACTGCGGCTATCATGCTGAAAGTTCCTATGGGGCTGCGAGTTACTTGATTCAGCGATCGGATGGGAATGTGCTGGTGGATTCGCCTCGCTTTACGCCGCCTTTGGTGAAGCGGTTAGAGGCATTGGGTGGTGTGCGGTATATGTATTTGACCCATCGTGATGATATCGCAGATCATGCAAAGTTTCGGCAGCATTTCCATTGCGATCGGATTCTACATGAGGATGATGTAGATCACAGTACTCAGGAGATTGAAATTCCCTTATCCGGTCAGGAACCGATCCAGCTTGCCTCTGATTTACTGATTATTCCCGTTCCAGGTCATACAAAAGGGCATACAGTTTTACTGTACAACAGTAAGTTTTTATTTACAGGAGATCATCTCGCCTGGTCAGAGTCTCGTCATCAGCTTTATGCCTTTCGTGATGTTTGCTGGTATTCCTGGGAAGCGTTAGTTCAATCCATGCATCGGTTAGCAGATTATTCGTTTGAGTGGGTGTTACCCGGACACGGACGACGCTACTCCGCCGATCGCCAAACCATGCAAAAGGAAATGCAGCGATGTCTGGATCATTTAGGATGACTGAAGCATTTGGGATGATCTAAATCTTGCGAATTGACAAAACTTTTGAAACCCCGATTCTCCCGTAGGTTGGGTAAAGCCGTTCCGGCATACCAGAAAAGCGGTAGCGTAATCCAACAGAGCGTAGGCTGGTATTGGGTTTCACACGTTGTACTGTTCCGCAGAAGCAAGCTACAACCCAATCGACAAGAGGATCGGCGTTTCAAGAGTTGTGTCAGTCAACTAGATATTCCCACTGGCAGGCAAGATGCCTGCGCTACGGTTTCCATCATTCGGGAGAGCCAGATCTTTTTCAATCGAGAGCGTAAAACCAACGCCGACCCGATCCATTTCTGACGTGATCATCATCACTAACCTTGCGTTACTCTCATCACATTAACAGAGGCGATCGATCTCTTACTGTGATTCAGGCATCTCCAAGTTTTATTGATCGACAAGTTTTGTTGATCGAATTGATCGAGAGGAAAAAGTTTCGCCTCTCATCAATTTTTTGCCCCAGTTGGGCATTCTAGTTAGAACAGGGTTCAGCTACCAGAAAATCATTGTTTCGAGTCGAGATCGATTGCTTGTAATCACAGGTGAAACAGTGAATCCTGTAGCACGCCACCCCATATCAGATCACCAGTATTCAATTAACCGATAATGAGTGTCCCTCTTCAAGTTTGGGCACCCATTCGCGCAACCCATTAAAGGATTTTTCGATTCTCTATGGCGAATATTATTGTCACCACCACTGCGGACAGTGGGGCAGGTTCTTTGCGGGCGGCGATCGCATCTGCCACTGCCGGAAGTACGATTCAGTTCGCGTCAAGTCTGGCCAACAAAACCATTACCCTGACCAGCGGCCAGCTTGAAATTGCGGCTGGAAAAAACATCACGATCGATGGCGCAGCTGCACCCGGATTGAGCATTAGCGGCAACAGCAAGTCGCGCATCTTTGCAGTCAAATCCAATCAGGATTTTCCCACCACAGTTACCTTCAAGAACTTGTCCCTGATTAATGGCTATACGTCTGGAACAGGGGGAGCTATTCAGGGAGAGCATAAAGCCAAAATCACGGTCGAAAAAGTCAAGTTTCAAAACAATGTGGCCGACCAGGGCGGTGGGGCAATCTATAGTGCCTGGGAAAATCAGCTCACCGTCAATCACTCCCAATTCAACGGCAACAAAGCAACTGCGGGAAACAACGAACGCGGGGCAGGGGCGATCGCCTTCGTCAGTCCTGGCAATTTCACCGTTCGCAACAGCAGCTTTACCAATAACACGGGCATTAACGGCGGTGCCATCAACAGCTTAAATGGCAAACTGACGATCGAAAATTCTCGCTTTATCAACAACAATACGCTGGCGGCTCGGTACGACACGGGCAAAGGCAATCCGACCCTGCGGGGCTATGGAGGAGCACTGTATACCGATCGCGCCAGCAGTTCCAATGAGCCATCTGGAACCATTCGCATCACCAACACTGTGTTTGAGGGCAACCAGGGTAAAGCAGAAGGGGGTGCAGCCTATCTCTATACGGGGCCCCAGGACAGCGTCAATCTCCAATCCACTACCTTTAAAGACAACACGGTGCAGGCTCTGCCCAGGGTAATGGGGGCAATGGGGGCGGGTTAGTGGTCATGAGCAATGCCCCAAACAAGGGTTTGACGATCGCCCGAAGTTCCTTTGTTAACAACACTGCATCCAGCCAGGGGGGTGGTCTCTGGGTGATGGGTGCCCCTGCAACGATTCTCAACAGCACTTTTTCGGGTAATAAAGCACCTGGAACGGTTCCAGGTAAGGTGGTCGGCAGAGACTATTATCCGGTGGGGGGAGCAATGGCGCTCTACAGTGATGCCAGGGTAATCAATACCACGATCGCCAATAATCAGGCGGGTTGGGTTGGCGGTGGCATCAGTGCCTCTGGAGGGGCTAAAGTCTCACTGCAAAACACGATTTTGTCCAAAAACACAGCAGCCAACGGTGGCAACCCCTGGGGCATTCAACAACACACCAATGGCACATTCACGGACAACGGCGGCAACATCCAATTTCCGCCAGAAAAGGACGGCAAAAATGCCACCCCTGGAATTACCCTCCTGGATCCAAGGTTAGGAGCATTGCAGGATAACGGCGGTGGGATGTTAACCCATGCCCTGCTGGCGGGCAGTCCTGCTATCAATAAAGGTGTGAAATCTGGTGCGCCTACCGTTGATCAACGAGGCTTTGCCCGCACGGATGGCTTGACTGATGTGGGAGCCGTTGAGTTTGGCACAGGGTCTTCAGCCTCCCAGACTCCAGCTTCCCCAACTTCAGTGGTTCCCCCTCAAGCCAGCACCACTCCCGCCCTCGGAACCACGATCGCAGGCACTCCAGGCAACGATGTCCTGACGGGCAGTAATGCGAATGATTCAATTACAGGGGGGCTGGGGGCTGATACGCTCACCGCGGGAGGAGGAGCCGATCGCTTCATCTATGCGGGAAGCTCCCAACGGGCCGCCTTTGCCCATTCTCGGCTCCAAACTCCCGATCGGATTCTGGACTTTAACGTGATGGAGGGCGATCGGATTCAGTTGGACTTTGACAACAATCCTGCCACAAGCGATCGTCCCACTGGACTATTTAATGCGGGGAAAGTCAAGGGCGGCAGTTTACGCGCAGGTATGCAGGCAGCATTTGAGGATAAGAACCAGAAGCGCAAAGGCAACCAGGAGCTAAAGGCAAATGAAGCAGTCGTCTTTCAATGGCGGAAGCAGACCTTCCTGGCCGTCAACGACAACGATCGGGGATTTGCTGCCAATCGAGACATGCTGATCAATGTCACCGGACTGCAAAGGTCGAACCAGGATACCACTGCGGGCGTTTTAACTGGAGTTTAGACTAATTGGGAAAGAAAAGCAGCCAAACCCGACGGTTTGGCTGCTTAATGGTCATGTTGCATCAATAATGATTGACCATGACTAATTTTGACCGCTTGAGGGCGTTTCGACATAAATCCTACATGCTGATTGGCAACGGCAAGGATGCTCTCTTCGACCTGATGGATGCCGTGCTAGTGAGCCGCAGTGTGTACTCCTTTGCCGAACTGTCGGTTGCCCCTGTCTTTCGACGCCAATGGCCGAGTTTGTATGAAGCCCTACAGGATAGCAACCCGCCTCGACTGGAGTGGATGGGGTTGTACCTGGAGCAAATGCCCCAGGACGAACGGGTTGTCTTAGCGGGAGACCACACGGCATGGTCAAGGTTACAGGCACAAACCCTGCGAGAACGGACGTATGAACATCAAGCAACTCCGATGAGTGGAGCCAAACCGGTGACGTTGGGACAAGGATATAGTACGATTGCGTGGATTCCAGAGGAGCAGGGCAGTTGGGCATTACCGTTGCTGCATGAACGCATCACTAGCGCAGAGAGCCCCATTAGCAAGGCAATAGTGCAATTGCGTCAGGTGTGTGAGCAGTTCCAGGTTCGTCCCTTATCTTTGTGGGATGCCGAATATGGCTGTGCCCCATTCCTCAATGGTACGGCGGATATTGCTTGTGACAAGTTGATTCGGTTGCGTTCCAATCGAGTACTGTATGGACCACCGCCTGTTTATAGCGGAACGGGTCGTCCTCGGCAGTATGGGGAGAAGTTCAAACTTAACGATGCCACCACCTGGTGGTCATCTGATGCCGAACTCCAGGTAGAAGAGTCCCGGTGGGGACGATTACACGTGCGGATGTGGTCATCAATGCGACTGCGACGCGTTGCCAACCAGACGATCTGGTTAATTCAACTGCAACGCCTCCATGACTCTGCCCTCCACCCCGCCAAACCTTTGTGGCTAATTTGGGTGGGACAAGCACCACCCGACTTAGAGACGGTGTGGCAACAGTATTTCCGTCGCTTTGCCATTGACCACTGGTATCGCTTCGCTAAGCAACGATTGCACTGGACGTTACCCCAGTTGGCAACGCCCGAACAATCCGAACGCTGGAGCGATCTGATGCCCTTGCTCACCTGGCAGTTGTGGTTGGCTCGTTGCCACGTCCAGGACTCCCCCCTGCCCTGGCAAAAGTCATCTGCTAAGCTATCTCCGGGACGAACCGCAAATGCCTTTGCCTCTGTTTTAGCGTTGATTGGCACACCTGCCCCCCGCCCAAACCACGCGGAAAGTCACCGGGGTGGACTCCAGGGCAACCCCGTTCCCGCCGTATTCGCTATCCAACGGTCAAAAAGCGCTTCACCAGACCCAAGAAGGTGGCGAACAAGACCGCTTAACCACTAAATTTTTCCCAATCTTCAGTCTCGCTCAATCCAGATAAGGGGGTTGGGCTATTTCTGCTGTGATTAGTCTAAACTCCAGTTTTAAACGTCAGCAATTATTTTGTCTAGTACACTGCGGCTTGAATATGCCGACCATCTGTAGGGCAGGCTTCTAGCCTGCGCGGGCAGGATGCCTGCTCTACGGTAGCTAAACTCACGCCAAGGTCTACTAGCCCCAACCCTTCAGGCTAGGGGTTCAACTGTAGACAAATCTTTTCCCGTAGGTTGGGTTGAACAACGTGAAACCCAACACCAGCCTATGTTTTGTTGGGTTACGCTATCGCTTTTCTGGTATGCCGGAACGGCTTTACCCAACCTAGGGAAGAATCAGGGTTTTAGGAGTTTTGCCAGTCAATCAGGGTTGAACCGCTGGTTGAACCGCTGGTTGAACCACCATCTCCCAAAGTCTGGGCAACCTCTGACGGCATCCGCACCAGTTGATAGACACTCTGCTGAGCGATCGGTTGATAGCTGTCTTCGGGTAACTCCGCTTCTCGCAGTTTGACATCCCGCCCCAGGATCAGGATTGAGTCTGCCGTATCCGGGCGATCGGCAATCCGCCGCAAATCCCGCTGCACCTGACTGATTTCGGGTAAAAAGATCACGGGTCGCTGCGTGTAAAACACAATGCTGGGCTTACTGAATCCCACCATCACGATCGGCTCATTGGGCTGCTGAATCTCCACGATCGTTTCAGAAAGTTGGCGCAGGGGCAGATGCCGCTCCGCATCTACAACAATCCCCGCAGGCAGTAAGCCCACCAGAATAAACGCTGCCAGCCCAATCAGATTCACACTCCACAGCCAGTTGCCCTGACGACGTAAGAGTAAAATCAGTCCCCCGATCGCTGCAATGCCCCAGACGATCGCACTGCTAATCATCACATTCGACTGCCGGATCCGATCGGCTAGATTCGGCATTTCCGGGTCATCTCCCAGCCAGTTGGGACTATACCAGGTAGCAACCACCAGGACAACAAACAGCAGGATATTCACCCCATGACTGATCCAGGCAGCTTTGCTGGTACGGGGTTGAGTCAGTTGATCACTCCAGAACAGCCCCACCAGAATGCCCGCCGCAGGCAAGAGGGGAATCGTGTAGCTGGGCAGCTTGGTGACGGCGATCGTAAAGAATCCAAAGATCACCGCAAACCAGATCAGGGCAAACAGTCCAAGCTGACGGGAACGGGGCTGCTGTCGCCAATCCTGCACTCGCCAAAATCGTAATCGCGCCATTGCTACAGGCAAATGAGCTGACCAGGGCAAAAAGGCGATCGGCACCACCAGAAAGTAGAAGTACCAGGGAGCTGAGTGGTTATTGACAACGCTAGTAAACCGCTCCACATTGTGGTACCCAAAGAAGGAATCAATATAGTCCTGCCCATTAAAGACCGTCACCAGGATGTACCAGGGCAGCGTGATCAGCAAGAAGACTAATCCCCCCCGAATCAACCGCATTTCCCGCAGCAGCACCCGCAGATTTCCCATATACAGCGAGAAGGCGATCAGGATCAATCCAGGCAGAACAATTCCCACCGGCCCCTTGGTTAGAACAGCTAAGGCACTGAAGATGTAGAAAGTCAGATACCAGCGAGATTGGAGCTTGGGGCGATCGAGTTGAGCATAGCCACAGAAAAAGGCGAGCAGGGCAATCCCCATACAGCCATTGAGCAACATATCAGAAACCCCCGTTCGCGCCCAGAGAAAGGTTTGCGGATTAAGGGCGATCGCAGCAGAACCAATGAGGGCAGACCAAACGAGAGTCGGGTAGGGGCGAATAGCAATTCGCCCTTCTGGATTGATGTTATCCAGGGTTTGAGGGTTAAGGGGACGAGGAAAACCAAAGCGGTAAAGGGTGTAGAAGCCGATCGCCATCAGTCCAGTGATAGCCAGGGCCGAAGGGAAGCGCACCGACCACTCGTTAACCCCAACCGTTTTGTAGGCGATCGCCATTAGCCAGTACACCAGAGGCGGCTTGTCGAAGCGGGTTTCGCCATTAAAGTAAGGCGTAATCCAATCCCCAGTGACAGTCATTTGCCGGGCTGCTTCAGCAAACAGCGGTTCAGTTTCATCGATGAGTCCCACGCCCCCCAATTGCAACCACGCCACAATCCCGGTAATCAGCAGCACCCAGAGGACAGCAAACCCCCAGGCAAGCAACGGTTTTTTCTGGAATTGAGCCAGTGCAGTATTAATCGTTCTGTACATCAGCATCCCTACTTTAAACAGAGGAAACAGAGGCGCAATTGATCAGCCCCATCCGTGTGACTCAGCCGCTCCTAGACCCTGCTTCCCAAATCCGATCGCAGATGGGTTGCTGCAAACTTTGTTAAGTTTTGGATCAAGATTCAGCCGTAAGACCTTACTTTACCTGGAAACCTGGATCGCTTGACAAGTTCCCTACCGTTTCTCGTTGTCCTACGGAAAACTTTATGGTGATCACCGGGAAAAATCAGTGCTTCTACGCGATCGATCGGGCTGGACTAGTAAAAATACGGAACCCTTTTTCTCCAAGATCCGGCACAATGAAATTAGTGTGGCGGTAAGAACACAGAGCTTGGGGGTAGGTAGTATTGATCCGAGTTGCGGGAAACACTTGTGATGTTCATACTATCTACCCCACCCTGCTCATCTCCCACTCCCTCAAGATTTACTCAAGGCAGTGCAGCAAGATTCATCCCAAGCAATTGAATCATTAGCAAAAGTTCAAACGAATGTGCGTTCGGTTATCAAGCAGGTTAATTTGGAGCACCATTCATGAGAACCACTAACTTGAGATTATTTTTTGTATTGCAAAGCAGTCGGCTTTAAAGCTTCATTAGGTTGCAGCGGATTGAGAATTGCTTCCACAAAAGCATTACTGTCTTCAAGACTCAGCTTCAGAGTTTGGTGCTGTTCAATCACTCTCCGAGCCTCTATGCGACTTTTCAACATCAGTTTGCGGCTGACGCAAAACAACCTTCCGGAAATATGTAGTGGCTAGCAATCCATTGCTGAAAATGGAAAGCCAATTTTTGCAGTATTTAGTCGTTATGCTGACGTAGCATGACTTTTCTATATTGGTAGATCAAGTCTATATTGGTAAATCAAACGGCAAAAGGGCGAAACCTAAATGCAGCAAGACATCTGAATTTTACTATCGCCAATGCGACAGAAGCGGGATATATTAAATTCGCATTCCCAAGCATCCAGTGATCAAACTCGTCAACCCGCAAATTGAAGCCTGAATGGACGCATCGACTGCCGCACAACGCATTGAAACCCTCCGCCAGCAGCTTCAGCAGGCCAGCTACGAATATTATGTTCTGGACGCACCGACTCTCCCTGATGCCGTCTATGACCAGCTTTATCGGGAACTGCAAGACCTGGAGCAAGCCCATCCTGAGTTGATTACCCCCGATAGTCCCACTCAAAGAGTCGGGGAAAAGGCCGCCACTCGATTTTCCTCTGTCAAGCACAACGTTCCCCTCTACAGCCTGGAGAACGCCTTTGATATGGCAGAGTTCGCCAGTTGGCAGGAGCGGTGGCAGCGGTATTGGCAGGGGCGCGATCGCAGGGCCAAGTCTGAATCCTCAGAACCCCTGGTTGAATACGTCTGTGAACTAAAAATTGACGGTAATGCCCTGGCCCTCACCTACGAGCATGGACGATTGGTGCGAGGGGCGACACGGGGGGATGGGGTAACTGGAGAGGAGATTACTCAGAACATTAAAACCATTCGATCGATCCCCCTGCGGCTCCAGATGGACAATCCGCCTGCCATCGTCGAAGTTCGGGGTGAAGCCTTCCTCAGCCTGGAAGTCTTTCAGCAAATCAACCAGGAGCGGGAAGCCGCAGGTGAACCCCTCTTCGCCAATCCTCGCAACGCTGCCGCCGGAACCCTCCGCCAGCTTGACTCCCGCATCGTAGCCAAACGGAAACTCGACTTTTTCGCCTACACCCTCCACATCCTCGACCACCCCTCTGATCCCAATCCTCAACCCCCCGACCAACAACTCACCCTCCTCGAATCTCCCTCCTCGAATCTCCCCACTCCCCACTCCCCACTCCCCTCCTCCCAATGGAACTGCCTTGAACTCCTGACCCAACTCGGCTTCAAAGTTAACCCCCATCGCCAGATCTGCGACTCTCTGGAGGCGGTGCAGGACTACTACGATCGCTGGTCTACGGAACGGCAGTCGTTGCCTTATATGACCGATGGAGTGGTGGTGAAGCTAAATTCCCTGACCTTGCAGGAGCAGCTTGGCTTTACCCAGAAGTTTCCCCGCTGGGCGATCGCGCTGAAGTATCCACCGGAGGAAGCGCCTACCGTGGTGGAGCGGATTGGGGTGAATGTGGGCCGGACGGGAGCCGTCACGCCATTAGCAGAACTGCGGCCAGTTCAGTTGGCGGGAACGACGGTATCAAAAGCCACCCTGCACAATGCCGATCGGATTGCGGAACTGGATATTCGCGTCGGAGATACGGTGATTGTCCGCAAGGCGGGAGAGATTATTCCCGAAGTGGTGCGGGTGCTGCCTGAACTGCGTCCGGAGGGTACGGAACCGTTTCAGATGCCGACCCACTGCCCAGAGTGTGAACAGCCCCTGGTGCGGGAGGAAGGGGAAGCGGTGATTCGCTGCGTCAATGCTTCCTGTCCGGCGATTTTGCGGCGATCGGTGATTCACTGGGCGGGGCGGGATGCCCTGGATATTAATGGATTGGGCGAAAAGTGGGTACAGCAGTTTGTCGATCGCGGTTTAATTCAAACAGTGGCGGATCTGTACGATCTGACGGTGGAGCAGTTGGTGACGATCGACCGCATGGGGCAGAAATCGGCGGAAAAGCTGGTGCAGGCGATCGAGCAGTCGCAGCAACAACCCTGGGCGCGGGTGCTGTACGGGCTGGGGATTCGCCATGTGGGGAGTGTGAATGCTCAGGTGTTGACGGAATCGTTTCCCTCGGTGGAAAAGCTGGCGGCCGCAGACATTGAGGCGATCGCTTCGGTTTATGGCATTGGTTCTGAAATTGCCCAATCGGTGCATCAGTGGTTCCGGGTTCCAGCCAACCAGCACTTGATCGATCGGTTGCGGAAAGCAGGGTTACAGCTTGCCCGTGAGGTGGATCCCAACGAGGCCATTTCGACTCCCAAGCCCCTGGCAGGCAAAACCTTTGTGGTGACGGGAACCCTGCCCACCCTGACGCGGGATGAAGCCAAGTCCCTGATTCAAACCGCAGGCGGCAAGGTGACGGGTTCCGTCAGTTCTAAAACGAATTATGTTGTGGTGGGCGAAGATGCCGGATCAAAACTGAAGAAGGCTGAAGAGTTAGGAATCACCCAGTTGTCGGAAGCGGAACTGCAAGATCTGATTGCATCCTCAGAACAGGGATAACATGACGTTTTTTTACGACCTGTTACAGTAGGACTAAAAGTACAACGTTTAGCCCCATGACCTGACCCATCCATTCAGGGAGATCCTGATTATGAATCGCCTGGGTTTAGTAACTTCTCAGAGAGCTGTTGCCAAATCGGACTCTGCATCGAACTCTGCCAGGAGTCAGTCCAGAGGTAAGGGATTTGGTATTTTTTCCAGACTCAGCCGATCGCCCTGGTGGATTCTGGCGGGATTGAGTCTTCCCCTGGCTCTGAATGCAAGTTCTGTTCAAGCAGCACAAACCGTCACCCTGACCTATGGAGCAATAGAGCGATCGATTGCGGTGGAGTCGCTGGAGGTTTATGCGCGAACGGGGGAAACACCCAGTGATTTGCGGGGAATCGTCCGCCATCTGTCTCCGCAGCAGCGTGAGGATTTTCGCCAGATGTTGTCCTCGCAGGTGGATCTCACCCCAACGGCCGTGGCTCAGTTTCTTTACACGGAACAGGGAGAAATTCTGCTGCGGCGATTGAGTGAGGTGATCCGGACGCAGGCGAATCTGCCAGGGTTTTATGCAATTCGATCGGCCTTGATTGCGGCGGCGGCCGAACCGGAAAACGGGTTGACGATGATTAACGTTCTGAGAGAATTTCCTCTGACTGGACTGCGGGTAGATTTGAACCGATCGCTTCAACTGATGGGCCAGTTGGAGGATTTAGTCACCCAAACCCAGGATGCAATGGCTTTGATTCAGGAACAGTCTACCCTGGAAGCGGAATTTGGTCGCTGGATTCCGTTTGATTCCTTACCCGATTTGCGGGTCGCAGGTGACACTCCCTGGGAAGTGTATTCGTTCGATTTAACGGATTCCACCCGTAGCCGATCGTTTCCTGTTGATCTCTATTTACCACGCCTGGAACCAGACGATCCGGCAGCTCCCCTCATTGTGATTTCCCACGGGCTGGGTTCCGATCGCACCACCTATGCCTATCTGGCAGCCCATCTGGCTTCCTACGGATTTGCGGTAGCCGTGCCGGAGCATCCCGGTAGTAATGCGACGCAAATGCAGGCTTTGATTTCAGGAACCGCCAGCCAGGTGACATCCCCAGCGGAATTTATCGATCGCCCTTTGGATATCACCTATTTACTGGATCATCTAGAAACTCTCTCTGAGCGCGATCCGGACTTCCAGGGACGACTGGATGTGCAGCGAGTGGGTGTAATTGGTCAGTCGATGGGAGGCTATACGGCTCTGGTGCTGGCGGGGGCAGATCTCAACTTTGATCAACTCGAAGCAGAATGTACGGGAAATTCCTTTAATCTCTCTCTGCTGCTACAATGCCGGGCCCTGGATTTACCGCGATCGAGTCCTCCCTTGAAAGATGAACGGGTTCAGGCGGTGGTGGCAATTAATCCGATCGGCAGCAGTTTATTGGGGCAGGAGGATTATGCTGCGATCCAGGTTCCCGTCCTGATCGTCAGCAGCAGTTCAGATACCGTCGCTCCGGCTTTGCTGGAACAAATTCGTCCGTTCACCTGGCTCCGCACGCCCAACCGCTATCTGGCTATCCTGGAGGGCGGCACCCATTTTTCGGCGATCGACATTCCCAACCCAGAGGCGATCGATTCGGGCGAAGTCCTCCCCCTGCCACCTCAGGTGATTGGCCCAGACCCCGCCCTGGCCCACACCTACCTCCGCAGCCTCAGTCTGGCCTTCATGGGCAACTACGTAGCTGCTGACAACAGCTATCAGTTTTACCTGAATCCAGCCTACGCCCAACGCATCAGTCAGGAAACCATGCCAATTCGCCTGGTGCGATCGCTAACCCCAACTCAACTGACCAGAGCTTTAACGGATTCGGTGATTGAACTGATTGTGCCGCGATCGATTGGGTCAGGCACCGATACTCAGCCTGAAAGTTAAAGGGGGATAGGGTTAAATTCATTCATCCGAAATTCGTTCAGCCAAAATCCAAAATCCAAAATCCAAAATCCAAAATCTAACATGGACATCACTTCCCCCCTGCCACATCAATCAATGCCCCCGTCGTGTAGGACGCTTCTGCCGATAGGAGCCACAAAATTGCCCGTGCGACCTCAATGGCTTGTCCGCCTCGCTGCATGGGCACAAAGGCTTTAACTCGCTCTACTCGATCGGGTTCACCGCCACTGGCATGAATATCGGTGTAGATAAAACCAGGACGAACGGCATTCACCCGAATTCCCTCATCCGCCACTTCCCTGGCTAATCCAATGGTCAGGGTATCGATCGCACCTTTAGATGCGGCATAGTCTACATACTCGCCTGGAGCACCTAAACGGGCTGCAACGGAGGAAACATTGACGATCGCGCCTCCTGCTCCGCCCCGTCTGGTAGACATTCGTTTGATCGCTTCTCGCGCACAAAGAAAACTTCCGGTAATGTTGGTGGTAAAGATGCGATTTAACCGATCGGCATCCATTTCCTCGACTCGCATTTGTCGTTCTAAAATACCAGCATTATTCACCAGGGCAGTCACTTTGCCGAATTGTTGATCGACGGTCTGAAACAGATCAATAACATCCTGTTCGGAAGCCACATCGGCTGCCACTGCGATCGCTTTACCTCCGATCTGCATGATTGTTTGAACAATTTGGTTGGCGGCTGATTGATTGCGCAGATAGCTGATACAAACGGCATAACCTTGTTCGGCTGCGAGGCAAGCAGTGGCCGCACCAATGCCACGACTTCCCCCTGTAATGATTAGAACTTTTTCCATATCTCGGTTTTACAATAAAAACAGCGGTTGGAGCAAGCTAATGCACAAGCCTGAAGGCTCAGAGGCGATCGATCATCCCCGGTCTGCCCTTAATCTCTACGAAACGGACTTCTATGCCTGGCCCCAGGAACAGACAATGCTGCTCCGCAACCAGCAGTGGAGCCAGATTGAAGTGAACCCAATTGGTTAGACAATTCTGAGGGATCTTTAAGCTCTGAAAATTGAGATCTCCATGTCCAAATTCAAGCTTTTTGCTCAGGCGATTTCTTTGAGAGACACTACCGAGATCACGTTGAAAGTATAGTGCTACGCACTGAGATTAGGAAGGTAAAAGCCCCGCGCTGCGGGGCTTTTACCTCTAAATTTGTCCTAACTACTGTGACTACAGCTATATAACGACAATTTTTAACTTGACTAATTTTCAGCTCATGCTTTGGAGCTATTGGCGGTGTCAGCTTTGTTGATAACACCAACGTCTGGGCAACCTTTGAAGGAATACCTGGTCAAACTGGCATAAACGCTGTTGTATTAAAAGAAGATAAGAAGATGAGCAGGACTCCTGAATTAGATTTACTCTTGTCGTAAGGCTGATCGCTTTTTTCTTAACAAAGAAATTCTCGAAACCCCAGTATTACGGTTCGTATGGAGCCGATCAAAGGGAGTGTCGTGTTCGTAAGCTTCTCCTTGTGAGGATGCGTTTAGCTGTAGTTAGCAAAAATCTGGCGTGGGGCAGTAGCCTGTTGTTCGGCTAGTTATGCAATCGATCTTGGCGGATACCTTGATATCCGGAGGTTCTGATTGTTGCGAATATCTAGTGATTGTGCTTACCTGTTATTGCAAGAACCGATCAATAGGCTGATACAAGCTTGATGCGGTTTCCTTAATTCTTTGTCTTTGGACGGTCTGATTGCCCCCATTCTGTGAGGTCTTGGCGGACTCATGAAAGCGCGACAACTCAAATCCAAGCGGCATCGTGGGTATATCCTGAGCGAGGCTGGTAGACACAAGCTACAGTTTCAATTGTCACAATTAGAGGCTCAGAAGGGCTACAAATTTACGCTACCCGTCCTGGCTCGACAAACTCAATTAGCTGATCCGCAAGGATTACACTCAACGACGATTAAAAAAATTGTTGAGCAACAAACCGGGGTGGATGAGCGATCGCTCAAAACCCTTTTTCAGTCATTGGCAATGGAGCTTGAGCCTCAAGATTATTGCTCGGCAACTCAGCCGGACAATCTGGTGAAGTTAGCAGGTCTGAGCCATGAACCAAGCGCGATCGACTGCAAGCAAAAGCAACCCCCTGATTTTCCGGGTGGGCCTGTTCCTTTGGATTCTCCTTACTACATTGAACAACCCGTATTGCAAGCACGGGCACGGGCTGAGATTAGCCAATCGGGTGGCTTGATCCGGGTCAAAGCTGCCCGAAAAATGGGAAAAAGTTCGTTTACGCTGCGGTTGCTTGATCACGCGACATCGCTGGGCTACCGCATCCTCCAGATTGACCTGAAACGAGCAGACGAGGCGGTGTTTTCCGGTATCGATCGCTTTCTTCGCTGGCTCTGCACCATTCTGAGTTATCAGCTTGATCTTTCTCCTGCGTTGGATGATTACTGGGATACCGAAGTAGGCAGCAAGGTCAGTAGTACGGTTTATCTACAACAGGTTTTACTCAAGAAAACCCGTGTTCCGATTGTGTTGCTATTTAATGAAATTAACCGTGTCTTTGAGTATTCTGAAATTTCTCGTGAATTCTTACCGTTATTACGCTCCTGGTATGAGGAAGCAAAGAGCGATACACCGCTCCATAAACTCCGGTTTATTCTCAGCTATTCTACTGAAGTATACGTGCCCCTGAACCTGAATCAATCTCCGTTTAATGTCGGACTGCCGATCGATTTACCACTCCTAACCATAGAAGATGTTCAGGTTCTGGCGCAGGCTTATGGTCTTTCCAGAGACGTTGCGCCACCCTTAATGGAGTGGGTTGGTGGTCATCCTTACTTAATTCAGTTGGCACTCTATCATCTCTGGAGTGGTCAATCTACCCTGGAGGATCTGTTACAAAAAGCGTCTACCCCTGTTGGCATCTATGCCAGTCATCTCAATCACTGCCTGGTCAAGTTGCAAGACGAAGCAGAATTAGCCGAAGCATTTCAGCAAGTTGTGCAGGCAGAAACAGGCGTGGGTTTGGAACTGGCGATCGCCCACAAGTTAGAAAGCCTGGGGCTGATTCAATTTGATGATAGTTGCCATGCTCAACCCCTGTGCAAACTCTATCAACAGTTTTTTGCTGCTCATAATCCTCAGATGATTGAATGACCCCTTACCAATACCATGTCGGTGGCAGTTTATCAGTGGATGCGCCTACTTATGTAGTGCGTCGAGCGGATGCTGAATTGTTTGAGGCATTGATGGCAGGAAGGTTCTGCTATGTGTTTAATTCGCGCCAAATGGGGAAGTCTTCCTTGTTGTTTCGCACCCGTCGTCTTTTAACCCAGCAGGGAATCTGGACTGCTTTTCTCGACATGACCCGAATCGGTAGCGAAACGGTTTCGCTGGAGCAGTGGTACAGGGGAATTATTCTGGAGCTATGGCGTAGTTTTGAGTTGGAAATGAATCTCAAAACCTGGAAACAGCAGGTTGAGGATTTGTCTCCCATTCAACAGCTAAGTGTATTTATTGAAGAGGTGATGCTGCCTGCTTTTCCTGATAAACAGTTAGTTATTTTTATTGATGAGATTGATAGCATTCTTGGTTTAAGTTTTCCGGTGAATGACTTTTTTGCGTTCATCCGGTCTTGCTATATCCAGCGATCGAATCATTCAGCTTACCAGCGTCTAAACTTTGCCTTGTTCGGCGTTGCGACTCCCACTGACTTGATGCAAGATCGCCATCGGACTCCCTTTAATATCGGTCAGGCGATCGAGCTACACGGCTTCCAGCCCAATGAGATTGAGCCACTGGTGAAAGGATTGGTAGGCGTGGTTGACGATCCGCAGGCTGCCCTCGATCGGGTTTTGGATTGGACAAACGGGCAACCGTTTCTAACGCAAAAGCTGTGTCGGTTAATCGTCGAGAGCCAGCACAATCATCGTTTAGCGGAGCAGCACAAAGAACCAGTTGATAGTGCTGATCTGGTAGACCAATTGGTGCAATCTCGCATTATTCATAATTGGAAAGCTCAAGACAATCCTGAACATCTCCGCACGATTCGCGATCGGATTGAGCGCAACGATCAACGGGCTGCCAGGATGTTGAGCATCTATCAGCAGGTTTTGCTGTTCCCTCAGACGCTAACCTGCGAGGAGCAACGTTTAATAACCAATGGAATTAAAGCAGATGATAGCCGTGAACAGATTGAACTGCTCCTGTCTGGCTTGGTGGTTCAGGAACAGGGATTCCTGCAAGTTCGGTGCCCGATTTACGAAAAGATTTTTAATTTGACCTGGACTGAGCAACAGCTTGCCGCCCTGCGTCCCTACTCAGAAGGGTTGAGTGCCTGGGTTGCGTCTAACCAGGAAGATCAGTCTCGATTGTTGCGAGGACGAGCCTTGAAGAGTGCATTGGACTGGTCAACGGGCAAGAGCTTGAGCGATCTCGACTATCGCTTTTTGGCAGCCAGTCAGGAATTGCAGCAACAGGAAACCCGAAGCAAGCTGGAACAGCGCAACCTGCGACTACAGAACTTGATTTTGTCGCTGGTTAGTGTGGCTCTGCTGATTTCTGCGGGGTTAGGGTTGGCTCTCTTTGTCCAGTATCGTCAGGCACTACAGCGAGAACAGCAGCTACGCATCAGTGAAGTTCAAGCGATCGCCTCCTCTTCAGAAGCATTCTTTGCCTCAGGACGACGATTAGACGCGCTGGTGCAAGCCATCAAAGCCCAGATTGGATTGCAAGCTTTGAAACAGGACAATCAAGCAGCGGATCGACAGCGTGAATCTAGCTCAATCCCTGCGGTTCAGTCTGAACGACAATCCTCTGAGCCAGAGGCACTGCATCAGCAAGTCGAATTAACCTTGCAGCAAGCGGTTTATGGGGCGATCGAATCGAATCGGATATCGGGGTTTGAGAATGGCGTGAACAGTGTTGCGGTCAGTCCTAATGGAGCTTATATTGCCACAGCCAGTCTTGATGGCAGCGTGCAACTTTGGCAAGCCGACGGTTCCCCTGTGGCTACCATGCAGGGACATGGCAATCTTGCCTGGAGTGTTGCCTTTAGCCCTGACAGTTCGACCGTCATGTCATCTGGAGCCGATGGAAACATCAAGCTCTGGGATTTAAATGGAAAGTTATTAAAGACGATCGAAGGGCATTCACTGGGGGTATGGCGGGCGATTTTCAGTCCCGATGGATCACTGATTGCCTCTGCCAGTCCCGATCAGACCGTGAAGCTGTGGCAGCGGGATGGCACCTTGTTGAAAACCCTGCCCCATCAAGGGCTTGTATTCGGTATCGATTTCAGTGCCGATGGTCGATCGCTGGTGACGGGTGCCTACGATAACCAGGTGAGAATCTGGCGAGTCGATCGCCCATCTTCTCCAGAATTTGGCACGCTCCTGAGAACGCTGAGTGGGCACCGCACGGGTGTCACCAGTGTGGTTTATCGCGCTCAAGGTGACTTAATCGCGTCAGCAGAGCAGGATGGCACCATTAAACTATGGCAACCCGATGGCAAATTGATCAGAACGCTAGAAAGCGATAGCGGCTTTACCACTCTTGCCTTTAGCCCCGATGGTCGAACCTTTGCTTCGGTGGATGCGAATGGAGCGACGAAACTATGGCGATCCGATGGAGCACCCCTGACCACCTTTCAGGGGCACAATGGCGAGATTCGAGGCGTGGCGTTTAGTCCCGATGGTCAAACGATTCTTTCAGCCAGTTTAGACAAAACAGTGCGGTTCTGGAAGCCTGGAGGAATGCCATTTTTAACCCTCCTCCGCCACCCCGCAGAAGTGAGTGGATTAGCGGTTAGCCCCGATGGAAATCGCATTGTGACGGGCACCAGTAGCGGCAACCTCTACCTGTGGGAGCAAAAGGGAGTGTTGCTGCATTCGATCGATGCCCACGACTCTAAAATTCAAGACATTGCCTTTAGTGCGGATAGTCAAGCGTTTGCGACGGCGAGTTGGGATGGAACGGTTAAGCTTTGGGATCGGAATGGCGCGTTACTCAACCGATTGCGAGGCACAACGGCTAACCTGATTCCCAAACGAACGGTTGCCTTTAGCCCCAATGGGGCTTACCTCGCGGCGGGTGACTTTAATGGTGGCAAATTCACAATCTGGAATCAAGATGGAACCCTGATGAGAACGGTGTCAGCCTGCGCTTCGATCGTGGGTGCAGTTGTCTTTAGTCCCGACAGTCAAACGATCGCCACTGGATGCAATGATAATCAGGCTAAATTGTGGAGCCTGGATGGGGAACTGCGACAAGCCTTCGACGGGCATCAAGGCATGGTGCGGACGGTTGTGTTAAGTCCAGATGGAAGGCACCTCGTTTCGGGTTCTGTCGATACCACAGCCAAGCTCTGGCGATCGGATGGCACGTTGTTAACCACTTTTGCCCAACACGAAGCACCGCTTTTAAGTGTGGCTTATACAGACCATGCCCATTACGATGGCAGTTCGAGTCGCACTCTGATTGCTTCTGCATCCGGCGATCGAACCGTGAAACTGTGGCAACCCGATGGGGCGATCGTAGGAACCTTAAACGGACACTCTGGGGCGATCAATAAAGTCGCGTTTAGTGCAGATGGTCAGCAGGTGATCTCTGCCAGTGCGGATGGTACTGCAATTATCTGGAATCTCAACGCCACCGTTAATTCTGAGAATGTGTTGCGGCTCGGCTGTGAGTGGATTGCGGGTTATCTACACAACAATGCTGATTTGCCAGAGGGCGATCGTACTCTCTGTGATGGAGTCATCAACTAGCTCTTGTCAAAGAGTGCTTCTAAACAGTTTGAAGTGTACCCCATTGTCTAGACAGCTTTCGTAACTGCTCAAACTGAACTGCAATGTTCGAGCAACCCACTTCTGGGACAAGAACGAGCGTCTCCGGTTCAATCTGAAAAGCGGGATTAGATGAACGGAGGACGATCGCCCACTTTGAACCGTTTCTGTCACCATGTAACCAAACTGTCTCTGAACACTCAAAGGGTGGAACTAGCGAACTAATGATAGCTTGCGTCATTCGAAAATGTGGCGAAATCGCATTCTTACTCAGAAGCCGAGTACCCCAACATGAGCAATGCGTCACGATTTATAGTATTTCTCAAGGATTGAGGGGTTGCCAGATGGTGTTCGGTGGTAGTTTGCCCTGAATCACCGATCAACGTCTCAAAAATTAACAATGTGTTTGAAAAAATTCGATCGCTTCCACCGGAGAAAGGGTGGAGGAGCAGTGGTCTGGGGTTCTGCCTTGGAAACGAGTTGAGATTGAAGCAATTAGGGGTAGATACTTCAGTCCCAGCAGAATTTTGCTTAACCTTAAAATGGCGATCGGGCTAAGAATTAAAGGAAACAGCAGTATGAGCTGACCCGAATTAGTTTTGCTTGAATAGCATGGTTGCAGACCCGAAAGTGGCTGAATTTGATGATTTCCAATTTTTGGGTTTGGGACGATCGGATTCACCTGGCTCTAAAAACGTTTTGCTTTTGTTCTGATTTACCAAATAGAAAAATACAAATGGTTTTATAAATTCCCATAAATACTTCAGAAACAATGAGGTTCAATTTTATTGAATTTTGTCTTCTATGCTTCTATTTTCGTCGATTTACAACCCAACCGGGCGATCGTCCCCCTTTCACTGTTCCCAGAATTCGTCAATAATGCAGACATTCACCAAGCGAGGCTTGAGGTTAAGGCTAAGGGTCGTTCCCGTGTTGCGGTGCGACCCACCCCGTTTGTAGAGAACTCTTTTATAGAGAACTCCGCTAGAGAGAAAGAGATTAGGAGACACTCAACGTGAAACTAGCAGTCTACGGAAAAGGCGGAATCGGCAAATCCACGACAAGCTGTAATATTTCGGTCGCCCTGGCTCGACGGGGAAAAAAGGTGTTGCAAATTGGTTGTGACCCCAAGCACGACAGCACCTTTACCCTGACCGGATTTTTAATTCCCACCATTATTGACACCCTACAAGAAAAAAACTTTCACTACGAAGATATCTGGCCCGAAGATGTGATCTACAAGGGCTATGGCGGTGTGCATTGCGTTGAGGCCGGTGGCCCTCCCGCTGGAGCAGGCTGCGGCGGTTATGTCGTAGGGGAAACCGTCAAGCTGTTGAAGGAGCTAAATGCCTTCGATGAATACGATGTGATTTTGTTTGATGTGTTGGGTGATGTGGTTTGCGGTGGCTTTGCAGCTCCCCTGAACTATGCGGACTACTGCATGATCGTGACGGATAACGGGTTTGATGCCCTGTTCGCCGCTAACCGGATTGCTGCCTCAGTGCGGGAAAAAGCTCGCACCCATCCCCTGCGGCTGGCAGGATTAATCGGCAACCGTACCTCGAAGCGGGACTTGATCGATAAATACGTGGAGTCCGTGCCGATGCCCGTTCTGGAGGTCTTGCCCCTGATCGAAGACATTCGGGTGTCTCGCGTTAAGGGCAAAACGCTGTTTGAAATGGCGGAAAGCGATCCGTCCCTCAGCTATGTCTGCGATTACTACCTGAACATTGCCGATCAGATCTTGTCTCGTCCCGAAGGCGTTGTTCCCCAGGATACGCCCGATCGCGATCTGTTCAGCCTCCTATCCGACTTCTATCTCAATCCCGTGAAGCCTCAGCCCACCGCCGAGGAAGAACTGGATCTGATGATGGTTTAGATCTAGTATCCCCTGCCGTCTAGCCCGATCGCCTTTAGACCCTATCTGAAAACCCTGTCAGGGAGTTTGGATTTCAAACACTCAAGTGATTTGGATGGGCACTCAGAAGATGAAACTGGAAGATTCGCTTGAGATGTTGGATTTCGTCGTGATAAGGGGTGAGTTTTGGGTTATGAGTTATATCTGTGCAACGCGCAAATTACTTTAACTAACTCACAACTCTTCACAGGTGTGCCGTGAACATCGAGCATCTTCGCAAATCGCTAAAGGCGCAGTGGTTAACGTACTATCGGGACAATCGCAGTTGGCTGACTCATCTTGGGGTGTGGGTAACCTGCGAAGGCGAGCGTCGTCCCTCGTCCAGCTTTATCCTCGGAACGTTATCGACTCTGGAACCCCAACTGGTGCAACTGCTCCCCCTGATTGTGGATCTCAGTAGCAATCCCGATCGGATTGTGATCGCGTTGGGGCTGAACTTTAATCCCGATGATGAATTGGAATCCTTTGAGGCAGCAGAACAACTTGTCGCCAACGGTCATACCCACTCCGTGAGAATGCTGCCGCAAGGTAATACGGTTGAGGTGGCAGTGCAACGGATGACGGGACGAGAACCTGAACCCGAATCTGAAGCTAATCCTTTTGAGGCTTTGCCTGAAACGGTCGTTCATTCAGCCCAGCCGGAACAGCCCCAGGCGGAGCAGTCCCAGACGGAACAGCCCCCAATGGAGCAACCTCAAAGCAATCCAGCTCAACCTACTCAAAAGCAAAAAGCTTCCGATCCAGCAAAACAATCTCCCGAACCAACGCGCCAGCCCAATCGATCGCAGTCCTTCCCTGCCAAACCTCAGCCTGCTCCCCCGATCGCTAAACCGACTGCTAAACCGACTACTACACCCCCCATTGCTCCTGCGGTTAAAGCTCCCCTGGTCAATCCCAAACCGAAGCCAGCTCCCAATCCGGATGACACCCTTGCCGATCGCCCGGTTCAGTCGATTACTTCATCTCCATCTGTATTTGAACAACGGTTTTCGGTGGTGCGTCCGGTAATGGATTCAGTCGAACTGTCGGCAGGAGAACTCCCTAAACGAGAGGTGGAAGAGACGAACGACATTGATCGGGAGGAACGCACCCCTCACTCCGATCGTTAACACCCATTAATACCCATTGCTCAATACGCACATTTGAGAGGAACCTATACCATGACCCTTGCCAATACTCAGCCCCAAGCCCTGGACTTTGAGTGTGAAACTGGGAATTACCATACCTTTTGTCCGATTAGCTGTGTGGCCTGGCTGTACCAGAAGATTGAAGATAGCTTTTTTCTGGTGATTGGGACAAAAACCTGCGGCTATTTCTTGCAGAATGCAATGGGCGTGATGATTTTTGCAGAACCCCGCTATGCGATGGCGGAGCTGGAAGAGGGGGATATCTCGGCCCAGCTCAATGACTATGAGGAACTGAAGCGGCTCTGTGTCCAGATTAAGCGCGATCGCAATCCCTCGGTGATTGTCTGGATTGGGACTTGCACCACTGAAATCATCAAGATGGATCTGGAAGGGCTGGCTCCGAAGTTAGAGTCAGAAATTGGGATTCCGATCGTGGTGGCACGGGCCAATGGGTTGGACTATGCCTTTACCCAGGGCGAAGATACGGTGCTGGCGGCGATGGCTCAACGCTGTCCCAGTAAAGCTCCAGTGAGCGAAACGGAAAAGGATGAGCGAGGCGGCATTCAAAAACTCCTGAATTTTGGGCGCAAGAAAGAGGATGTGGTGGCGGAAGAGTCGGAGTATGTGGATCATCCTCCCCTCGTCCTGTTCGGTTCCCTGCCTGATCCCGTGGTAACGAACCTGACCCTGGAACTGAAGAAGCAGGGAATTAAAGTATCCGGCTGGTTGCCTGCTAAACGATTCACAGAGTTACCCGTTCTGGAAGAGGGCTACTACGTGGCAGGGGTGAATCCCTTCCTGTCGCGGACAGCCACGACCTTGATGCGACGACGGAAATGCAAGCTGATCGGCGCACCCTTCCCGATCGGGCCCGATGGCACTCGCGCCTGGATTGAAAAAATTTGCTCGGTCTTCGGCATTGCACCGCAGGGATTGGAGGAGCGGGAAGCGCAAATCTGGGAAGGACTGGAAGAGTATGTCCAACTGATTCGCGGCAAGTCGGTCTTCTTCATGGGCGACAATTTGCTAGAAATTTCCCTGGCTCGCTTCCTGGTGCGGTGCGGCATGACGGTGCCAGAAATTGGCATTCCCTACATGGACAAACGCTATCAGGCAGCCGAGTTAGCCCTCCTGGAGAAAACCTGTCAGGAAATGGGGGTTCCCACTCCCCGGATTGTGGAGAAACCCGACAATTACAATCAAGTTCAACGGATCTACAAACTGGAACCGGATCTGGTGATTACTGGCATGGCCCATGCAAATCCCCTAGAGGCGCGCGGCATTAATACCAAGTGGTCGGTCGAATTTACGTTTGCCCAAATTCACGGGTTTACGAACGCCCGCGATATTTTGGAACTCGTAACCCGTCCCCTGCGCCGGAATAATTCCCTCAAGGATTTGGGCTGGGATAAGTTGGTGAAGGAAGTACGCTAGATGACCATAGGGTGGGCAATGCCCACCTTTTTGTTTTGTTGTTTGGTGCGATCGTTTTACATTGCTGACTGGGCGGGCAAGATGCCCACCCTACAAGAGTTTTGAACCCACAAGAGGTTTAGCCCCACAAAAGGTTTAGTTTGCCTGGCGACTCCTTACCAGTACTGGGCAGATAACCGATCGCTCGATCGCCGATATCGTTCTTCTAACCAGAACTGCACCGCTTCAGGGGAATCAAACTGCACTGAAGTGTCTTGCTCAGGAACATAGACTCGCCAGATGGTATTACCTGCGCGATCGACCGTTTCTCGAACGAGCGGCTCAGGATGGAACACAAGGATTGATTTGGTTTGCCCCCAAGCGCGATGCAGAAATGCCAGGACTGGAAACGGGCGATTTTGAGGCGGTGGAGTAGGAACGGCAATTTGCTCCAGTTCCTTGTAGTTCTGCCACTGTTGGTACGTTTGATGCGATTTCATTGGGAACCTCCCAAGTTTTTCAAGTGAAGCTGTGCGAGATGAACTAGAGAATAAAAACGGTGTAGCTGGTAGCTAGCCTGGGAACCGTTTAGTTTAGGGATGCCGTAACCTGAATGGAGGTATCTGGCTCTGAATCGATTCAGTTGCCCCTATGTTAACATTCGTATCTTGATCGATCAAGATAATCCTTTCCCCCATTAGAGTGAATTAGGAGCGAGCGGATAAACTTGGAAAGGCAGCACCTGTCCTGAGCCTCTTTCACTGCCATTCAGGAGCATGACGCACGATCATCCCCCAGAATCTATTACGTTGAAGGATATTGCTAAGGCAACGGGCGTTTCTCGAACCACTGTCTCCAATGCCTTTAATCGTCCCGATCAGCTTTCACCAGAATTGCGCCACAAAATTTTGAGTATTGCCCAGCAAATGGGGTATCTTGCACCAAACCCGATGGGACGAATGCTGCGAACTGGACGGACGGGGGCAATCGGCTTAGTCTTTCATGATTCTCTCTCCTATGCCTTTGCTGATCCAACTGCGATCGCATTCTTACAGGGGGTGGCCAAAATTTGTGAAACGGCCCAGGCAAGTTTGCTCATTGTGCCTGTTTTAGAAGATCGCTCCGTGCAGCAAACCGTTCAACAGGCTGCCGTAGATGGATTTATTGTTTACTGCTTGCCGAATCAAAGTGATGCATTTACCCAGGTATTGAAGCGACAATTACCTGTGGTGGTGGTGGATCAGCCGACGGTGAAAGGGTTTCCCTCCGTTGCCATCGACGATCGCCACGCAGCTTATACGGCTGCAACGCATCTATTAAAACTCAATCATCAGCGGCTTGCGATCATTTCGTTAGAGTTTCAAGACACGGTTCCCTCTGGACGGGTCGATCGGCAGCGGATTCAAACGGCAAGCTTTCCAATCACCCAACAACGCTGGCAGGGTTATATGGATGCGATTTGCGAGGCTGGGCTGGATCCAGAGGCAGTGCTCATCGAAGAATGTGCTGGGAACAGTGAGGAGAGTGCATTTCAGGCGACCCTGCGTATTTTGAGCCATACCCCTCGCCCCACGGGAATTCTCGCCATGAGCGATCGTCTGGCCCTGGGAGCACTGCGCGCTGCCAGGCAGTTAGGGTTAAGCATTCCCGCCGATCTGTCGATTGTGGGGTTTGATGATATTCCCCTGGCTGCCCAGGTTCAACCTCGCCTGACCACCGTGCACCAACCGTTGATCGAAAAGGGGACGATCGCGGCTGAACTACTCCTCAAAAACGTGCCTGCCCATTCCTCTAGAGTGCTGCCCACTGAGTTAATGATTCGGGAATCTTCTGGAGTCGCTCCGACCCGCGATTGATGTTGCGTGACGATCGGGACTGACTGATCGGCAAGAACCATAAGGCTGATAGAATATCCACGCATTACAAGATCCACGCATTGCAGCACAGGTAAGGTAACTATGGCAGATCCGGTCAAGATTGGGATTATCGGCGGTAGCGGGCTATACAAAATGGATGCCCTCAAAGAGGTGGAAGAGGTGCAGGTGGATACTCCCTTTGGCGCTCCATCGGATGCGTTGATCCTGGGAACGCTGGAGGGAACGCGGGTGGCTTTTCTGGCGCGGCACGGACGCAACCACACCCTGATGCCTTCAGAACTGCCCTTTCGAGCCAATATTTACGCCATGAAGAGTCTGGGCGTGGAGTACCTGATCTCAGCTTCTGCGGTCGGTTCCCTGAAGGAAGAAGTCAAACCCCTGGATATGGTGGTTCCCGATCAGTTCATCGATCGCACTAAAGGCCGGATTTCTACTTTCTTTGGCGAAGGGATTGTGGCCCATATTGCATTTGGCGATCCGGTCTGCCATAACCTGGCAGGAGTATTGGCCGATGCGATCGAGAGTTTAAACCTGCCGGATGTCACCCTGCATCGCGGTGGCACCTATGTTTGTATGGAAGGGCCCGCTTTTTCCACTAAGGCAGAATCCAATCTGTACCGCAGTTGGGGAGCCAGCATTATTGGCATGACGAACCTACCGGAAGCCAAGCTGGCCAGAGAAGCTGAGATCGCCTACGCCACCCTGGCCCTATCCACGGATTATGATTGCTGGCATCCCGACCATGATAGTGTGACGGTCGAAATGGTGATTAGCAACCTGCAAAAGAACGCAGTCAATGCCCAGCGCGTGATTCAGGAAACCGTGCGTCGCCTCAGCCAAACGCCTCCTGCCTCTGATGCCCATTCAGCCCTGAAGTTTGCCATCATCACACCGTTGGATAAAGCTCCTGCGGCAACGAAGGAGAAGTTGGGCTTGTTACTCAATAAGTACCTTTAGGAATGCAAATCTAATTGCCTGAAATTCCTGTGGGGGTAGGCAACTCTTGTGGGGTGGGCAGCGTTTCGACTGAACTAAAGCCGAAGTCTTGCCTGCCCAGTCAAAAAGTGGTCTAGCTACACAGGGGGATTAATCCACGCTCCCTGGTGCTGAAATCTCTGTAGGTGGGCACTGCCCACCCTACGCCTCACTCCTGTAGGGGCGATTCGCGAATCGCCCCTACTCCTCACTCTAAGGCTCTGCCCCAGGCGATTCCTGAGGGGCTGGCGTTGAATCTGGCGGCAGACCGTACCAGGGACTGACTTCGATGATTTCATCAGGACGGAAGACGACCAGAAATTGGGCCAGGGATTCGGGCGTGACTGTCCCCCCCGCTTCAGAGGTGGGAAATTGCACGTCGGATAAGGGAATCTCGTTCAGATAGGTGAGGGCGGGTTCATTCACAAACCGATACCCGACAATTTGCCCCGCTTGATCCACTCCAACCCGGTACTCCAGGGTTTGATCGAAGGACGGATCAGGTTTTTCAGCCCAGGCGGCGTACAAATTATTTTGCAATGTCGCAGTCAGGGCATCTAGCTCGGCAGGATCAGAAATATTGGCAGCAGTGGCAGCGATCGCATCTAAATCCCCTGGTTCCGAACTGGTGCCTGCTCCATTAGCGTCAGGAGAATTGGGCGAGTTAGGCGAATTGGGCGGCGGATCAACCACTTCTGTATCCGGGGGAGCCGCTGGGTCATCCAGATCGGTAGCGTTGGGGGTCGTTTCCTCCGTGGTTGGCTCGGGGTTCGTTTCGGTCCGACGAATTTCTGGAGTGGGTAAGAAAAACATGGCGGCGGCAGCAACCGCCAGGCTGGAAATCCCTAGAGCTGCGGGGACAGCCCGTTTCGTGATGGGTTCCTGAGAGATAACATACCGCTTTGGCAACGGCTTCAGGTTCAGGGATAGCTCTGGCAGGGTTTGGGCATCGGCATAGAGTTGATCGACTGCCTCCACCAGGTCAAACAGTTGCACCGTAGTCAGGTCGATTTCCATTGGAGGGGGAAAGTCTCCCGCCTTGCTGTCATCGGTGACGGGAGGTTGCAACGAGAGCCGATGCAAATTTTTGTCAATGCGGTAAAGCTGGACATACTCTGCATCCCGCCGATCGCGCCGAGCCGCATGGGGAATTCCACTCAAGTGATCCTGGGCATACTCACTGACGGCTTTCACCAGGCTTTCTAGAAACGATCGCCCTCCGGTTAACGGCTTTTCCACCCCCGTTAGATGGCATTCCACATAGGTCAGCATCGACAACTGAGGGCGGGCGGTTGCGCCATCCACCGGATGATCGTTGGGTAACCCTTCAATCACAAATTTGCAGTTGGGCAGACTGTACTGGCGTTGAATCGTCATGCCACCTCTCCATCAAACAAGCTGCTCCAGAGCCGTTGCACTCCGAAGGTTCCTGTACAGAATAACAACTGTCCCAATAGATCCATAGCCAGTTGATTCAGCCTTTCATCGGTGTAGGCCATGACGGCTGCCCGTTTGGGATTCATCCGGGAGCGAAAGTGGGCCCGAAACCGCTCCAGATATCTTGCCAGCCGCAGGTTATGTTCTGGGGAAAGCTGCTTTTCCAGGAGTTGATCGTAGGACAGCAGGAGTTGGCGAATCACAACCGTCAGCCGCCGGGATAAGTGACAGGTGATGACCACCAGTGCCTTTGCCTCCGATAGACTCATGGAACGACGCTGGCTATTGCGCCGCAGGGGATTGGTGGTTCGCAGTCTCCACAGGGCAACCCGGTTTTTCACTAACTCTTGCAATTCCAGGTCTCTCGCTGCCACCAGCAAGGCTTCTGAGCCACCCAGATCAAGGGCTTCGATCGCCAGCAGTAACAGATCAATTTGTTGCCGTGTTCTTCGAGGGCAAACTTTATCTGAAACTTGTGGATCGGGTAAGGTACTTAAAATTGCTGGCGTTGACGGGGCAGGGGGACTGTTGGCTTGCATTACGCTCACAGAGAAAACAGCAGAATTGTATCAGATGACTCAAGTAATGACCCGGCAAATGAATGCCGCTCAGGATAGTTTTTCCCAATTTTGGGTTGAATGTTTGTAACGAACAAATTCATCCACCCAGAATCGATAGGCTACAATCCTTGATCCTAGCGTACTCTCAATTTGAAGTAACTTGAGAGCTGGGATTCAGAGCTATCGTACCCAGAGTCAGGCTTCTACCTTCACTCCCCGCCAAAATGCCACATATCCCTCAATGTTTTTGGCAGCATCTTTAGCCTGGGGATAGTACCAGGCCGCATCAGTGTTTGCCTTGCCATCAACTTCGATCGTGTAGTAGCTGGCGATGCCTTTCCAGGGGCAAGTGGTATGGGTTTCACTGGGTTTGAAGTATTGAGACTGAATCGAGTCTGGGGGAAAATAGTAGTTTCCTTCAACAACTTCACACTGATTGCTTTCCGCTAATACAACACCGTTCCAAACTGCTTTCGGCATATCAATAACCTCCGGGGAATTGCAGGACAGATAGGTTTCCGTCCAACCAATTGTCTATTTTAATGTGCAGAAGCCTAGGGTAGGAATATAGCGATCGCCAAATCGCTTCAAGTTTTTTCAATTTCAAAACTGCCCTCGGATGCCACACTAGTGCATAAAGAGGGAGTCCCGCCGTTCGTTAGGAGGAAAATTCCATGACACCGTCCACACCATCGGGTTCTGCTGTATCCCCATCACCGAATCGCCCCTCCGTTCCTACGGTTCCGGGTTATCAACCCGATCCTGAGTATAGCCGCGCTCAGTCCTTGCCAGATGTTTGGACGATCGTTGCTCAACGGTTTGCCCAGATTACCGCTGTCCATGATCCCCATAGCCAGCCAGAAACCAAGCTGACCTACGCCGAACTGCACCAGCAGATGCTGCAATTTGCCTCAGGGTTGCAGGCTTTAGGCATTCAGCCGGACTATGCCGATCCCCATCCGCAACGGGTCGCCTTGTTTTCCGACAATAGCCCCCGCTGGTTGGTCGCCGATCAGGGGATTATGCGATCGGGGGCAGTGAATGTGGTGCGGGGTTCCCAGGCAGATGTGGAAGAACTGCTGTATATTCTGCGCCATAGCGGTTCGATCGCTCTGGTGGTAGAGGATCGAGAGCTACTTCAGAAAATCCGGCATGGCTTGAACGATGTGCCACTTCAGTTTGTGGTGCTGCTGTCGGATGAGACAATGGAAGATGAATCGTTCAAGGTGCTGAATTTTTCGCAAATTCTGGAATTGGGGGCCCAGCATTCCCTCCAGCCTAACCAGCAGACGCAAGACACGTTGGCGACTTTGATGTATACCTCTGGCACCTCGGGAACGCCCAAGGGAGTCATGTTGAGCCACGGCAACTTAATTTCCCAGATCCTTGGCTGTCCAGCGGTGGTCAAACCGCAGCCGAATGAACGGGTCCTGAGCATTTTGCCGATCTGGCACTGCTACGAACGCACCTTTGAATATTTCATTTTTGCCCACGGCTGTACTCAGATTTACACCAACATTCGCCACGTCAAGCAAGATATTAAGAACTTCAAGCCTCACTACATGGTGGGGGTGCCGCGCCTGTGGGAATCCATTTACGAAGGGATTCAGAAACAATTCCGCGATCAGCCTGCCAGCAAGCGGAGATTGGTCAACTATTTTCTGGAGGTGAGCCAGGAGTACATCGAAGCCCGGCGGATTGTTCAGGGATTAGATCTGAAGAATCCTAAGCCTTCTCCAGCACGACGGGCCTGGGCAACGGCTCAAGTCACCGCCTTAGCACCCCTCCATGCCTTAGGGGACAAGATTGTCTACAGCAAAGTGCGGGCTGGAACTGGCGGCAACATTAAGTTTGTGGTCAGCGGCGGTGGATCGATCGCCGATCACCTGGAGGATTTCTTTGAAATTGTCGGGATTGACATTCTGGGAGGGTACGGCTTAACGGAAACCTCTCCCATTACCAACGTGCGTCGTCCCTGGCGGAATGTACGCGGCGCAGACGGACAACCCATGCCGGACACAGAAATTCGGATTGTTGATCCGGAAAGCCGTCAACCGCTGACTGTGGGGGAAAGGGGACTGGTGCTGATTCGCGGCCCCAGGTGATGCAGGGCTACTACAAGAACCCGGAAGCCACCGCCAAGGCGATCGATCCAGAAGGCTGGTTTGATTCGGGCGATTTGGGCATGGTAACGGCAGCGGATGATCTGGTAATTACCGGACGGGCTAAGGATACGATCGTCCTGACCAGTGGTGAAAACATTGAACCGCAACCGATCGAAAATGCCTGTATTCGCAGTCCCTATATCGATCAGATCATGCTGGTGGGACAGGATCAGCGATCCTTGGGGGCATTGATCGTCCCGAACTTGGATGCATTGAAGGGATGGGCAGAGGAGCAAAATTTGCAGTTACAACAGCCTGATCAAGAACCAACTTCCTCCGGAAAGGAAACGATCACCCTGGATAGTAAAGTAGTGCAAGATCTATTCCGTCAAGAATTAAACCGGGAGGTGAAAAACCGACCCGGCTATCGTCCTGACGAGCGAATTGGGCCGTTCCGTTTGCTCCTGGAACCCTTTTCGATGGAAAATGGGATGCTAACTCAGACGCTAAAAGTCCGTCGAGCCGTTGCGATGGATCGCTATCACGATATGATCGACAAGATGTTTGGTTAGTTTTTTAACTTCATATTATTCTCCTGCCCTCGCTCATGGAAGTCTCCAAATCAAATTTGCTCCTCAAACGAGCGGTCAACGTAAAAGTTATTGTCACGCCTCGCTGGAAAGAGGAAGTACAACAACAGCTACAAAATCAAATTAATCAGTTCGATGGTCAGATTCAGCAGGTTGAATCCCAGGGCCAGCGAATGGTGGCGGATTTGCAAAAGCAAGCCGGATCCCCTGATAACCCGATCGTGTCCCAGCAAATGACGAATATTCAGGTTCAGGTGAACCAGAAGAAGAGTGAACTGCTGGAAAAGAAGAATCAAATTCTGCAACAGCTTCAGCAGGTTCAGTTGCTGGAAATGGATCAAGAGGTCAACCAGGGACAAATTGAAGGCTTCTTCCGGGTCGAAACCGGAGACAATTTGATCCGCAAAATGCAGGTGGAAATTCTGCTGCGGGATGGCGTTGTTGAAGAGATTCGGGGAGATCTGTAGCGATGATTAACGAGATCTTTATGCCCGCCCTCAGTTCCACCATGACCGAAGGCAAAATCGTTTCATGGGTGAAGGAAGCGGGAGACAAGGTTGAGAAAGGCGAAACGGTGGTGATCGTGGAGTCTGACAAAGCCGATATGGATGTGGAATCCTTCTATGAAGGCTATCTGGCTTCGATCGTGGTTCCGGCTGGGGAAATGGCCGCCGTTGGCATGACGATCGCCTGGGTGGCGGAAACGGAGGCGGAAATTGAAGAGGCTAAACAAAAAGCGGCTTCTGGTTCTTCTGGTTCCTCTGGTTCCTCTAGTTCCTCTGAATCGACCGCAGCCGCATCGGGTGAAGCGGGATCGCCTGCCCCATCCACTGCCACTGCCGTCGCTGAGGAATCCAGTTCTGCCCGGAGCAATGGCCGGACGATCGCCTCTCCCCGGCCCGGAAGCTGGCTAAAGAACTCAAAGTAGACCTGAGTACCCTCAAGGGCAGCGGCCCCTACGGTCGGATTGTGGCAGAGGATGTAGAATCGGCGGCGGGTAAACCCCCCTCGGCTCCCCCGGCTCCAGTTCCCACTCCGGCCCCAACGCCTGCGGCTCCGGCTCTCACTCCCGCTGTTGCAGCACGCCCCCCAGCCCCCGCAGCTCCGCCGCCCAACCCGGTCAGGTTGTAGCACTGAATACCTTACAGCAGGCAGTCGTGCGTAACATGATGGTGAGCCTGGAGGTGCCGACCTTCCGGGTGGGTTATACCATCACGACGGACAATCTGGATAAGCTGTACAAGCAAATTAAGTCCAAGGGCGTGACGATGACGGCTCTGTTGGCCAAAGCGGTGGCGGTAACGCTGCAAAAGCATCCTGTGGTCAACGCCTACTACACCGAGCAGGGGATTAACTATCGATCGGCGATTAACGTTTCGGTGGCGGTGGCGATGCCGGATGGGGGATTGATTACGCCCGTTCTGCAAAATGCGGATCAGGTGGACATTTACTCCCTATCTCGCGCCTGGAAGGATCTGGTCGATCGGGCACGCGCCAAGCAGCTTCAGCCGGATGAATATAGTTCTGGCGGCTTCACGATTTCCAACCTGGGGATGTTTGGGGTTGATCGGTTTGATGCCATCCTCCCTCCTGGACAGGGTGCGATTTTGGCAGTCGGCGCATCCCGTCCGCAGGTGGTGGCCACTCCCGATGGCATGATGGGCGTAAAATCCCAGATGCAGGTGAATATTACTTGCGATCATCGGATCATCTATGGTGCACAGTCCGCTGCTTTCTTGAAGGATCTGGCCAAACTCATCGAAACCGATCCGCAGTCGTTGACGCTGTAAATCAACAGGATAAACATCTTGCCCCCAATGCCTACCCGAAAACTCACTCAAGTTTTTGGCATCCAAAACCCTGATGGGACTTGCGGATAGGTTCTAAGGGGCTGAAGGAGAGGAGACGATCGTACCCAACTGGATAGGGACCGATCGTTTCCTCTCTCTACTTTGAGCAGGAGTAACTTGATTTCGCTATGGATACGGGCAGGTTACCCCCCCCCACTTCCCCACTCCCCATTCCTCTGATCATTGCCGCTCGCCGATCGCCCATTGGTCGGGCTGGACGATCGCTGAGGAGTTTGACCGCTGCAAAGCTCATGGTTCCAGTCTTGCAAGCTTTACTGATCGATAGTGGACTGGCGGCAGCTCAGGTAGAGGAGGTAATTTTAGGCAATGCGGTGGGAGGGGGAGGGAATTTGGCCCGGTTGGCCGCGTTGACGGCTGGATTTCCGGTCACGGTGCCTGGACTGACGATCGATCGCCAGTGTGGCTCAGGACTGGAGGCAATTAGTCTGGCGGCCCGGCTGATTCAATCGGGGGCGGTGGAGGCGGTGATTGCGGGTGGGGTGGAAAGTGTCAGTACAGCTCCCTGGCGGGTGGAAAAGCCCAAATCCCTGTACGATCTGCCGCAATTTGTGAATCGAGCCCAGTTTTCTCCCGATGGCATTGGTGATCCAGATATGGGAATCGCTGCCGAAAATGTGGCGCAAAAGTACGATATTAGCCGCGATCGTCAGGATCAGTACGCCCTCCGCAGTCACCAAAAGGCGATCGATTCTATCCAATCGGGACGGTTTCAGTCGGAGATTGTGCCGATCGGGCTGCCTGGAGCCAGTTCCATTGACACCGATGAATGTCCCCGTTCAAATTTAACCCTGGAGCGATTAGCCAAACTGCCGCCCGCCTTTCGGGAAGGGGGAACCGTTACCGTGGGCAACACCTGCCCGATTAACGATGGAGCGGCTGCGGTGCTGATGATCTCCGATCGTCTCTTTCACCAGCTTGGCTTGACTCAGGGATTGCGGGTGGTTGATACGGCTTCAGCCGGGGTTGATCCCAATCTATTGGGCATTGCCCCCATCGCCTCTACGCAAAAGTTGCTAAACCGCCACCCCGAATTATCGATTGACCAGATTGATTTAGTCGAATTCAACGAAGCCTTTGCTGCCCAGGTTCTCGCCTGTCTCGATGGGTTATCCATTCCCGAATCAAAGGTCAATGTCGGAGGAGGTGCGATCGCCCTGGGGCATCCCTACGGAGCATCGGGGGCAATCCTGGTGACAAGGTTATTCACGGAACTGGTACGCCGGGAGAGTTCGGCGCGTTTGGGTTTAGCCACAATGGGCATTGCAGGGGGGCTGGGGGTGAGTCTACTAGTGGAGAAATATTAGGCTCGCAATTCACACCCTGGGCAAATGGTCATCAACTCATCCCCCTGTACGGGCGAATCACGATTTGCTCAACCTCACTCCTTGCATGGGCGCATGGCAATGCGCCCCTACTCCCTACTCCCTACTCCCTACTCCCTACAACCTCCCCCATCGGCTGCCGACTGGCTAAATCAAACCAGTGCCCATCTGGCAAAATATGTAGCTTCACGCCGTAAACTGCCACGGGTTCATCCTGCAAGACGCGATCGAGGTTGTTGTAGGTAATGCCCGACTCATCCACAACGGTCACGGCCCCTTCGCCGATCACCTCTACCCGATCGCCATTGACAATGATAGCCGTGTTCTCATCAATGCCAAATCCCAACACGTTCGGCTTTTGTAGCATCGCCGAGAGCAAGCGTCCCAGTCGTCCCCGCTGGGCAAAGTGTTGATCAATCACCACACGCGACAAAAATCCTAACCCCGGTCCCATCGCCACTGCATCCATACGCGGATTGGTATCTGAATCCCCTTCGATAATCATCGTGTCAGGCATCACGGCTGCCCCTGCACTGGTTCCAGCAATCACCGCACCTTCCCCATAGCGTTTGTGTAGGGCATCCTCCAGAATCGTGTCTTTGATGGAGCGAATGATCCGAGCCTGATCGCCTCCCGTAAAGAAAATCCCCGTCGCTTGAGCCACAACCCGCAGCAGTTCCAGGGTGTTGCCGTCCTCCTGGGAGCGAGTGTCGATCACCTGCACCTGGGTTGCGCCTAACCGCTCAAAAATCTCAACATACTCGTACCCCACTTCAACGGGAATGCTGGAGGCTGCCGTAATCACCACAATTCGCGCCTTGATGCCCCCCGATCGTCGGACAAACTCCCGCAGAATCCGACATTCGCCGGTGGTTTCCTCGGCTCCTCCAATAATCATTAGCTGCCCTTGCGGTTGGGTTTCCATATCGTTGCCATAATTCGCACTAAGGGCAAATTTACACCAACTCCACCCCAAAATTCTGCCGTTTCTGAAACCGATAGGCTCCCATGATTGCGCCCCACAGTGCTTGCTCCGTCTTTGGATCAACGCCGCGATCGTAGCTCAGGAAGGTGTCTGCACTCACCTCAAACCCCAGGATCACCTGCCGGGTTTCCCCCTGATACTGAAAGCAGCATTGGGTATCGGGCACGGGGTCTGCCTTGAACCAGTCATCTTGCCGCATCACTGTTAACCGACAGCCAGGCAAAAGCTCCAGATCCTCCAGGGTCAGGGATTGCAGGCGATCGGGATTGGCTCCGGCTCCCTGCCAGCGATCGGGCTGTTTGCAGGCATAGTATTGGGCTTGTAGGCGATCGGGTGGGTCAGTCGGACGAAAGGTTACGACCCGTTGACGATAGGGCTTGTCCAGGTAAAGGGCATTGGCTTGTTCGGCAAATAGGGCGGGATATCCGTCAATCAAAAACGGTAGAGGACGATGCCATAACCGCAAATGGACAAACCAGGCAGGTTGATCCAGCGCTTGCGCCTGATTCTCAAACTCTCCCGCTAACCACGAAACGAGTTGATTCAGTGTCTCTAATCCGATTTCCATTCCATCCTCCAGGTGTAGAATCCCTCCCTGATGGCTCCCCAGATCGCCCAGCCATTCTATTATGCTGAATTTGGGGTACTCAAGCAGGGGCAAACGGATGCAGGCGCAACAGACCGATCGGGCAGATATTATCGTCATTGGTAGCGGCATTGGTGGATTGACGGCTGGAGCCTTATTATCCCGCTATGGTAAACGGGTGATCGTTTGTGAGAGCCACGCCATTCCCGGTGGAGCAGCCCACAGTTTTTCGCGGCAGGGCTTTCACTTTGACTCCGGCCCCTTTCTTTGCTGGATTAAGCGATCGCCAGTCTCTCAACCCGCTACGGCAAGTGCTGGATGTGTTGGAGGAATCGGTTGCCGCCGTCCCCTATGATCCCTTAGGACATTACCACTTTCCAGAGGGAACTTTTCCCGTGTATGGGAACGCCGATCGCTACCGGGAGGAAATCGCTAAAATCACCCCCCAGGGAGCACAGGAATACCAGAAGTTTGAACGGGATTTGATGCGGCTCTACGAAATCTTGCGTGACATCCCAGCCCTGACCCTGCGATCGGATCTCAACGCCATTTCCCTGTTGCTGACCCGCTACCCCTTTTCCATGCTAAAGCTGATTCCCCAGATTGCCGTGCTTCAAGCTTCAGCGGGCGACGTGATGAATGTGTTTGTGCGCGATCCCTGGGTGCGTCGATTGATTGATCTAGAATGCTTTTTGCTATCGGGGCTGAAGGCCAAAGGCACTGCGGCTCCAGAGATGGCCTTTATGCTAGGAGAGCGATCGAACTCAGTGATTGATTATCCTGTGGGGGGCAGTGGCGCAATCGTCCAGGCTTTAGTCCGAGGCTTAGAACGATGGGGGGGAGAGCTACGGCTGAATGCCCATGTGGAGAAGATTTTGGTGGAAAACCGTCGGGTAGTCGGGGTACGGTTACAGCGCGGTGAAATCCTCAGGGCAAATACCGTAATTTCCAACGCTACGGTTTGGAACACCTGCAATGATTTACTCGATCCATCTGACACCCCCGCTTTTTACCGTAAAAATGCCCTCTCAATGCCTGTGGTGGATAGCTTCATGCACCTGCATCTCGGAATTCGATCGGATGGTTTAGAAGGATTAACGGGACATCATGTCGTAGTTCACGATGCGAATCAGGAGATTACCGTACCTGGGAATACCTGCATGATTTCAATTCCTACCGTCTGGGATGCCAGTTTAGCCCCAGAAGGACATCATGTCGTCCACGCCTACACATTGGAACCCTACGAAGGCTGGAAGCGGGATGAAACCTATGAAGATCGCAAACGAGAACGGGCAGAGCCGCTGTATCGTGCCCTGGAAAAGATCATTCCCGATATTCGATCGCGCACGGCTTTAGAACTAATTGGCACACCCCTGACCCATGCCTACTACCTGCGACGACACCAGGGAACCTATGGGCCAGCGATTCCTGCCGGAAAGGGGATGTTTCCCAGTTGCCATACACCGATCGCCGGACTGTATCGGGTCGGAGATAGTACCATGCCAGGAATTGGTGTCCCTGCCGTTGCAGCCTCTGGAATTTTGTGCGCCAATACGCTGGTGAATCCGCAGCAGGTTGAAGCGTTAGTGCAAGAGTGGCAAACACCAGTAACCGTTAGTGATAGACCGAACAGTGAGTCGTAGAACCAACCGCCAGTCACAGAACGATGAAGCAATGTCTGGAAGTTAAATCAGGCACTCCCCCATCGCTCTGTCACGCAGATTGAATCTTAACTTCAGGAACACGATCGCAGTTGAATCGTGATGCCACAAGACACCATTCAACGAAGACTCGCCCAACCTAGAGAACTCCCAGGTTTGACAATCCTAAGATTGCGCCTGTACCAAGGATGTGGCCAAAGCAAATTGCGCCAATTAAAAATCCCAGGCTGGTTTCGCCGAGGAAGGGTAACGCAGGAGCCGAGGGCCCATCATTTTGACGCTGAACGGTATACCGGGCAAACGCAATCGCAAGAATATTGCAAATCAGCATAACCAGGGCAACCGAGGGATTCCAAGCCAGGGTCTGGGGGACAACAGCCAGTAAAGATAGGGTAAACAAGGTTTTCTCCTTAAAGGTCTTTCAGTAATGTATCAATTTGCAATCTCAGGTGAATATTTACCAAAAAACAGTAGCCTGTAGGCGCAAATTGAATTAATAGTTAACATTAGCCCAACGGAAATCCAGGAGTAAAGCAGCTTCCTGCAATCTATTCCTAGCAGTGTATTCCGATAGGACAGGATGTGCGCGAGAATGATGAGGTTCTGTCTTTCACTCAGGAGTGATACGTTATGCTTTCCCCCCGTTGGCGCAGGGCACTGGCTGCTATCCTGCTTAGCCTGGTGCTGTTCGTGTCGGCTTGTAGTGCGCAAGAACCATCGCGGTATACTCAGATCCAAGAGGAAACCTCTGGGCGCAATGCTCCTGCCGCCGTTTCCGATCAGGCTGCTCGTGGTGGTGACTTCAACAAGTATTTCCCGCGATCGGTTGCTGGGTATAACATTGTGCCCTATCAGGAAAAGAACGGATTTGCTGAATACAAAGTCAACCAGGATGGCAAAAATGTTGCCATGCTAGCAATTAATGATGTACTGGATACTCCGGCTGCTTATAAGTTTCAAAATAGCGCAATGACGATCGCGGGCTATCCTGCGGTTGAGCAAGGGCAAACGGCTACAGCAATTTTGGTGAACGATCGCTATCAGGTCAAAGTGCTTTCCCGAGATTCATCCTTTACCAAGGAAGACCGCGCCGCCTGGATTGAGAAGTTTGATCTGGCGGGTTTATCAGAACTGTCTTAAGGGCTGCAATGCTTCAGGATTTTAGATGGTTCAGTGTCGTTCGCCAGGTGTCGTTTGTATATATCCAGGCTCGATCGCTTCATTCTCTGAGCTTTACCCTTCGAGCTTCACAGTTCTAAAATCCAAGTCTTACATTTGATTCTCAATTTTTTATCTCAACGCATGACCCTCACATAGATTTAAGGAGTTTGTTGTGAGCAAACCAATCTACGAGTTGGTTGACCAACTACCAACGGGTGGCATTACCGTACGGGCTCTCAAGTCCCTCGATTTTGTCATTCCCGGACAGTGGCAGAATTTAACCGGCTTTGACAACACCATTCGCACCGTGACGGGTGAAACCGATGAAGCCCTGATTCAGCAAATTGGTGAACGGGCCGTGACGCTGTTTAACGACAAGTCCGAGGGCTATCAACGGGCCTTATGGCTCTATCAAACGGTGGATTCTGCTTCTGGAATGCTGGGTACAGCGGCCCTGGCAGGTCGTGTCGGCCAGGATATCTCTTTCCTGGGCATTCTCAAGCACTTGACCCCTAAACCCGAAAAGCTGCAAAGCATCGATTTGTGCGTCAAGTTGGTGGTGGAACTGGTAGCCTTTTGCCAAATTAATGGGATTCCCGGCGACAGTATTGGTGATTTTCTGGCGGCCCTGGGGGACTATGCGGGGGAATCCTTAATGCGGATGGCGGCCCTGACCTGCTTTGATGGGTTGATTCCGCTGGGGCCCGATTTTGTCGATAAGGCTCTGTCTGTAATGCGGCAAACCTCCCCGTCGGATCTGGAGAAAAACCAGACCTTTAAAGGGGTGAATGATCTGATTCCAGGCAACAATGCCTCCAGCAAGCACGGTTTCATCATTGATAGCTTTGAGTCCACGAAGGGCTGGATGACCAACTTTGTTTCCAGCAATCAGCTCACTCCGGATCGGGTGTTGGATAGCTTGCAGAAGTTTGTCGATATTTCCAAGGACAAAGCTGATTACGTCGGCGCATTCCTGGATATTTACGTCAAATACTACGAGCACACTGGCATCCAAACCCTGGCCCGCCGATTGGTTGAACGATCGGTTGCTGAAATCTAGAACGCTGAGGACTGGGATTGCATCACTAAAATTCTTGTGGGGTGGGCAGCGTTTCGACTAAGCTCAAGCCGAAGCCTTGCCCGCCCAGTCCACGCAAGCTGAACCTCTTGTGGGGTGGGCATCTTGCCCACCCAGTCCAAGGAGTAAAACGATTGCACCATTTATCCAGATCCTTCAAACCTCGACATAATGAAGCAAGCTATCCATACGTGAATTGGGTTTCATGCCTCAAATCGATCGGGGACGATGCCGTCGGGATTTTTGGCCAGTCTGCGTAATCGTCGCAGCTCCATCCCAATCTCACCGCCCATTGGATACCGCCAATCGATCGGTTGACCTTTTTCGATTTGATCAAACAATCCCTTGTGGCGAGACGGGCTGCCAGAGGTAAATTTATAGAAAAAGTATTGCAATCCCTGGGCGATCGCCAGTAGGGTGATGATCCAAAAAAACTCACGATCGGATGAGCGGAAAAACTCCCCGTCTGGCAAAACGCCGGGCAGTAGCTTCGCAGCACCCATCAGCACAACCAGCACCGTAAGTGCTCGTCCTAAGGCATAAATCACCTGAAACAGGGGCAACCGAAACCGGATCACATACCGAGCCACGGGACGGAAATATCCGCCCAATAGGTAAATCGTCCAAAAGCAAAGAATCAGGCTGGATAGGGCACTCAGCAAGATCAGTACCACTTCATCGATCGTCCAGCGCGAAGGGGGCTCGTTTATGAGAAGCCATCCGAGGGCGAACAGCCAGTGAATGGACGTGATACCAAGCCATTGACCCAACAGATAAGACGTTCGTAGCGTCTTAAACTTCATCTTGCGAGTACAACACTCAGCCTGATTCCAGACGGGAATCGATTGACCCAACAAATACCACTTTCGCTTCATTTTGTTGTCCTTTTGTTGCTGCGTATTTTGCTGTAATTTTGCTGACTTAATCTCGCGATCGGTGCAGGATCTAGCAGTACTGCACTCACTCCCTAAATTCCCCAACTCTGGAGACAGGGCTTATTCTTGCGTCACGCCAAACAGTACATTGACACCACAAAAAACACCAATACCCCCCAGCCCCCAGTCTCGTTGAGTCAAAATTAGACTAATGCCGCCCAGCACCAGCCATAACCCAATGGCATGGACAAAAAACAAAACCATTTTATTTGGGCTTTGCCTGAGGAAAGGCAATCCGCCATACAAACCGATCGACCAGAGCGTGAGGATTACCCCAATAACAGCAGCAATAATTGCCCAATGATTGGACAAAACCGCCAGTGATAGGCTCATGAGAAGAGTGGAAACCATCAGTGTGATAAATTTCCAGCTTTTTAGATCAGACATCAGAAGCCTCCAGAATGAATGGCAACTTCCTGTATTGCTTGGAGAATGAGGTCAATATTATTCAGCGTGATCGCTTCCCCTTGTAAATCGCCAATCTCCCGAAACAGCGGTAAGGCTTGATGAAGATAAGCCAATGCCTGCTCAAAGTGTTCTAGCTGGTAATGGGTTGCCCCAATATTGAGGAGCGTATACGCCTGCCCCGATCGATCGCCAGTTTCCTGCTTCAGGGGTAAAGCTTGATGGTAGTAGGACAATGCTTGCTCTGGCTGGTTTTGCTGGTCGGCAAGAACGCCCAAATTGTAGAGCGCGGTTGCCTCTCCTGCCCGATCGTCCGTATCCCGACTGGTTTGCAATGACTGGTAGAAGGTGTCCTGCGCCTGTTCCCACTGTTCTAAGGCAGAGTAGATCCCGCCGATATTATTGAGCACTGTGGCTTCCCCTTCCCGATCGCCCAGCGCTCTTCGCAATGACAACGCCTGATGAAAATAATCCAGGGCTTGTTCTATTTCTCCTGCATCAAAGGATGTTACTCCCATGCCGTTGAACGTGCTAGCTTCTCCCTGGCGATCGCCCAATGCCTGAAATAACGGTAAAGCTTGATTGAGGTAGACGATCGACTGTTCCCAATCGCCAGAGAGATAAAAAACTTTGCCTAAGTTAAGGAGGGTATTTGCCACTCCACCCTGATGATCTGCGGCTTCAAAAAGCTGCCTTGCTTGCTCAAGATTCTCGAAGGCCTGTCGGCGTGATTCCGCAGTGTTCTCTTCCAGCAGTTGCATGCTTGCTTCATAAAACCGATCGGCGGCGGCACTGCTATTTTCCTGGGCAACAAGTCTGGTTTGACTGATCAGAAGTAATCCAAGCACAAGTAAGCTTGGTTGGCTGCGTTTCCACCATTTTGGGAGGTTAATAGACAGACGATCGTTCACGTTGCTCACCTCAATAAGTGCTGCAAGGGTTGAAGATTAAACAGGATTGGACACAACAAGTTTCTGTACGCCGCTAGGACAGCAAAACATTGCTGGAATCAACGGTTAAAGAGCCGGATTCGATGCCATTCAGCCGAGCCACAATCCGATCGCCCACCTGGATCACAGTGTTGCGTCCTCTTTGAATGAGCATTGTGTCTGCCATAACAAAATTTTTGAATACAATGACATCGTTGCCTTTCGTGAAATCTCGAATCACCGAAAACCCCCGACGATCGAGCCAGAAAGAATTGCGCCCTGAACCACCCTGCAACCGATTACGCCCCCGTCCCCCAAGCAGCACATCATCGCCAGCCCGACCCACTAAAACATCGTTTCCCCCTCTACCCAGCAAGAGGTCATTTCCCCTGGTTCCCCGCAGCGTGTCATCGCCAGATGTACCCCGAATTGGGTTAGCCTGCTCAAATTTGAGGGCCTCATCAATCCAGTTGGCAACCGATGACACACGAGCTTCAACTGAAAACTCACCAAAGCTGGAATCAGTGGACAGGGAAGACAACAAAGGATAGCCACTCACTCCTCCAGCCAATTCAGGTCTGACAGTCACATCTTTCGGATTGGCATTAATTATTTGCTCAAGCGGCTCGGAGAACACAATACTGAGGAAATCGGTTAAATTATCGGCAACCGTTACATCAGTGGTTTGCCCACTGGGAAAAAGTAAGTGATCGCTAAACCCTGATTCTGTGACTCCAGCAATCTTGCCATCAATGAAAGCCGGACTGCCTGAGTCGCCCGGAGCAGTGTTGATTTCTCGATCGCCCAAACCCAAATCATTAAGACCAAAGTGAACCCCAAAGGCATCATTTTCTGGCTTGCCGTTATCAAAGTCAAAAAATAGTCGAGTCTGACCAAATTCTTCAATATTTGGGACAAATGGAACCGGAATGGAGGCATCCGCAAACAGTTCCCCAGTGGACTCAAAGCGGTTGAAGCCCGCCCGTTTTTGACCGTCAAAACTAGTGGCTCCCGTCTCTCCGGTTCCTGTGTCACCATAACCAACCTTGAGGAAAACTTTGCCCACTTCATCATCTTTGCGATAAAGCTCATACCGCTTCACCCCACGCGGAGCTTCTTGAGCCAATTGTAAAATTCCAATGTCGGGCCCGTTAAAGATGGCTCCTGGATAATGAATCGTTTTGCTCACCGGAATGGTGACTTTTCTATTCGGTAAGGTAAAGGTGACAGCAAAATCTTCATTCCGATTGTCGCTCAATCCATCTGATGAGAAAACATGGGCTGCGGTGAGTACATGACGACCCGTAGGAAGGAGCGTCCCTGTTGCAGCAGGCTGAAATTCTTGGGTACCTTTCGGTGCAGATTGAATTAGCCCAACACCGCTAAATTTTCCGACCGGAACAATGTATTCATCGGGATGCTTAACAGTAACAACCATAAATCCATGACCTGGTTTGAGTAGAGAATGGATGGCATAAAATTTGCTTGGCTCTACTCTAGGGGTGGTTTACTGATCTTTGCATCGGTCTAGTGTGCTGGACGATCGGCTGTTTCCTAATCGGTCGATCGTTCTGGCCAGTCGGTAGATGTGGAGGATTTTTATCGCAGGATAATTTAAAGAATCTGAGTTTTTCTCGAAGCGATCGTCTTTCCCTCAACCCGCGAAAATGTAAAGGAGAAAGCCTTGATTAAGCAGCTTGCTGGCAAATGCTGGGCTTGGTTCAAGTGGCTGGTTCGTCCGTCTGGTGAGTCGATCGATTATCTCATTTGGCGACATCAATTTCTGATCAAGCGATCGCGGCTCTACATGTGGATTAGTCTGCCGTTGTTTTTAACAGCAGTCCTACTTTTAGTGGTCTTTGTTCACCACTACCCCGAACCCCCAACCTTTCCAGAGCAGTCCCCCTTCTCTCCAGAGATGATTGAGGAATGGCAAACGTACTCTCGGCGAATTGTACAAGTTCACTGGGTAGCAATGGGGTTTCTTTCCCTTTGCCCAGTCTTGCAACGAACGAGATGGAGTCGTCGTTTTCCTGCTTTGTTATTTCTGGCAATTTCCTGGTCAATGACCCTGGTTCCTCAAATTGTTTTTTTAGGTTGGAGTGCGATAGCGCGTCCCGCCTGGGAATACATTTTCTTCATGCAAGCGGTTTTAGTGCCCGTGCATTGGCGGCTGCATCTGCTGTCTCAAGTGATGTCAATGGGGTTCTATTTTTGTGCAGGGTTATTTCTAATTTTGGCTGGAATAGAGCCTGGTAATTTTGATGAAACCCTCACCGTTGCTTCAGTTGGCTTAAACATTTTCAACATCTTTTGGACTTGTCTAATTTGCTGCCTTGCAGTCGCGTTGTATGAACGATTACAACGATCGGAGTTTGAATCGCGCAAACATTTGCAAATGTTTCTCCATGCCGTCACCCATGATTTACAAAATCCACTCATTGGCACATCGATCGTCTTGCAAAATCTCTTAAGACGCGATCGAGATGCAGATAATAATGTGATGGTATCTGCGCCAAAGTTAGAACAGTTATTAGCAGGGAATGCTCGCCAGCTTCAGTTAGTTCAATCTCTGTTAGAAATCCATCGCAACGAAACGCAAGACCTGATCCTTCAGCCTGCACCCTTACCGCTTGCCCCCCTTGTAGAGGATGTCCTATTTGATTTAGAAGAATTCCTGAAGGAACATCAGGCAACCATTACTAACCACATCAGCGATAACCTGCCTGCCGTTGATGCCGATCGCACCCAACTTGCCCGCGTCTTCAGCAACCTGATTTCCAATGCTGTGAAACATAATCCAGGCAAAATTCACCTGGTTTTGAATGCTGACGTGATCTGTACTGCATCCCGAAAAGGACTCAAATTAAAACCGCATCGCCCCAAACAGAATAAGCCAAACCATTCGGCAATTGCAGAGAAATGGATGGTGCGCTGTAGCGTCCAAGATAATGGATCTGGAATTCCCCCGGAACAATGTCGTCATTTGTTTGAACTTTACTGGCGGAATCCTCAAACTCGCCATTCTCCTGGGTTGGGTATGGGGTTGTATCTTTGCCGCCAAATTATTGCAGCCCACGGTGGACAGATTCATGTAAGCAGTGAAGTAGGGATGGGTTCAACCTTCTGGTTTACTGTTCCTCTTGTCGCTCATACCAGCCCCGATCGCAAAGCGACCACTGCCGCCTGAACCCGATCGTCTACTGCCAGTTTGTTCATAATGCTGCGAATATGGGTTTTCACCGTGCCCACGCTGAGATATAACGCTGCGGCAATTTCTGGATTACTTTTCCCCTCAACCAACAACTTGAGCACCTCTAGCTCTCGTTGGGATAGGGGGGCGATCGGTTCTGAAGGTAAACGCGGATTCAAGCTTTTCAAAATTTGCCGTCCAATCCGAGGATCTAGATAAATCGCACCTTCCTGCACACACTGAATCGCCAGCATTAACCGCTCTAGGCTAGTTCCCTTCACGCAATAGGCATCGGCACCGCTAGAAAGAGCCGCCACCATTTCATGCTCTGCGGTATGGGAAGTGAGCATCATCACCCGCACCTCCGGCAGCTTTGACTTGATTTCCTTTGTCGCAGCAATCCCATCTAATTCGGGTAGCCCAATATCCATAATCACCAGATCTGGACGAAGCTGAAGGGCCCGATCGCAGGCAGCATACCCATTCGTTGCTTGTCCAATCACCTGTATCGACGGGTGGCTCTCAAAAAAATCAACCAATCCCATCCGCATAACCGGATCATCTTCTACAACTAACGTTTTAAGCGGGGAAGGTTTTAGCGCAGCAGGTTGAAAATCTGGTTCAATGGTCATGCGGCTGAGTTATGCGGTTGGTAAAGTATAAACAAGGGATTGACTCGTTCGACCAGGCAACACATCAGGGCGGGCATCTGACATATCCGGTGGGGTGGGCATCTAACCCAATCAGTTCAAAAAACAGAACAACCCAGTCCACACGGCAAAACTACTGCACAGGGGATTTAATCCATAACCCTAAGTATACGAAGTTGGCTAAAAAAATTCGATCGCCTTTTCCCGCATCAGACCAACCGGATCAAACATCCTCAGAATTAGAACAATATCGTAGAACTAGCAGAACTAGCAGAACTACTGGGCAAAAGGCATCCCCAAAACGTGCTCGCGTTGAAAATCCTGCTCCGCTGTGGTAGTTATATGTGAGAGTTTGCATCCTACCTGGGAGGGATTGTCCAGTGAAGCGTCGGAAGTTTCTTAAGTACACCACGACCGCAGGGGCAGCCTTCACGATCGCTGCCTGTACCAATCGGCAAACCACAAGCTCATCGTCTGGGCAAGCTGGGTCATTAGAAGATATTAAAATTGCTATTCTCACCTGGGTCGGTTACGGCCCTTTTTTCATTGCCAAAGAGCAGGGATTTTTTGAGCAATACGGACTGAATGCCGAGATTTTGACCATTGAAGACTCTGCCTCTCGTCGGACGGCCTTGGCCAATCAAACCGTTCAATTCTCGATTTCTACTTTAGATATGTTCGCCATTGAGGCAGCCCAGGGTATTCCTGCTACCTGCATCATGAAGCTGAACGACTCCTATGGGGCAGATGGCATCATTACGACGCAGGATGTTTCTGGTATTGCCGATTTGCGTGGTAAGTCGATCGCCGTTGAACAGGGATCGCCATCTCACTTCTTTTTGCTCTATCTTTTGGAACGCGAAGGACTCACTCCAGACGATGTCCAGATTAGATATGTCCCAACGGCAGGCGATGCAGCCGTCACCTTTGCGGGCAATCAGGCAGATGCAGCCGTCACCTGGGAACCGTATGTGAGCCAGAGCGTTGCTGAAAAAGAGAATGGCAAGATTTTGCTGACCAGCCGCGAACAATTGGGGCTGCTGCTGGATCTGCTGACGGTGAACTCGGACTATGCCCAGTCGAACCCAGAGGCGGTCAAAGGAGTGCTGAAGGCCTGGTTTGATGCGGTGGCATACTGGGAAGAAAATCCCGAACCGTCGAATGCAATCATGGCGCGGGGTTTAGGTGTAGATGAGCAAGAGTTAGCTGAAATGTTGAAGGGCACAAAGTTTTCCGACTATGACGAAAATGTTTCCTACTTTGGCTTGAATGGAGAAGCGGGACAATACTTCGAGGTCTTTCCGGCGGCTCAAGAGATCTGGTTGGGTCAAAATTTGATTGAAAAAACCGTATCAACTGAGGCAGTGACCGATACATCTTTTCTAGAAAATCTTTACTCATAGCCCATTTGCAATCCGATCGCTTGAAGGTCGATCGGTTATAGGGTGAGGGCGAATGTTGGTTCGTCCTTACTCAGAATCTTGCGTCGTCGTTTGGAAAAATCAACTGAATTTCTATGCCCACCCCTACCCTGGACTCCATTGACCGCGATCGATTGCGCCAGATTCAGCAAAGCATTCTGGCTGTGGCAGAGCGTCCGTTTGAACAGGCGATCGCCCTTCCGGCAACGGCTTATACCGATCCCGACTTTTACAATTGGGAAGTTGAACATATTTTCAAGCAGCAGTGGCTTTGCGTTGGGCATATCTCACAGATTCCCCGGCCAGGCGATTACATGAATTTTGATCTGTTCAACGAACCGATGACGGTAGTTCGCGGGCAGGATGGCAATGTGAATGTCCTTTCGCGGGTGTGTGTGCATCGGGCGATGGATATGATGCCCGCCGAGTATGGACATCCGCCTGAAGGCAATCGTCGAAGTTTTCTTTGTCCCTATCACCACTGGAGCTATGGCCTGGACGGGCAGCTTTTGGGTGCGCCCCACATGCAGCAAAATGAAGGGTTCAACGCCAAGGAGATCTGTCTCCATCGGTTTCGGACGGAAATTTGGGAAGGATTTATTTTCATTACCTTCAACCCTTCCCTGGAGCCAGTGAGCCACCATTATGCTGGGCTACTGCCCCATGTGGAACGCTGGAACCTGGCAGAAATGGAAATGGTAGCCAATTTGCGGTGGGAGTGTGACTTCAACTGGAAGCTCCTGGTGGAAAACTTTATGGAACCGTACCACCACATGGGCGCTCATCACAAAACCTTTGAGCCACTGATGCCCGCCGCAGGCACCTGGACGGAAGCTGAAACGCTCAATTATGGGGTGTGTCATCTACCTCTGGCAAACCATCTGGTGGAACAGATTAAGTCCGGTCAGTCGATCGAAACTTTCTATCCACCCCACACCTTGAAGCCGGAAGATCATTACGAATACGCTGTTTATCTGGGCAATCCCGATTTTCTCCTGTTTATTGGGCCGGATCAGGTTTATTGGTATTTCCTGATACCTCAAGCTCCAGGCAAAATGACTTTGCATACGACACTACTTGTCACGCCAGAAAGCAAACAGTTAGATGACTATGAACAGAAGCTAAAACAAACGATCGAAGGATTACAGCGATTTCATCTAGAAGATATGGAAGTTTGCACTGCGATGCAACGAGGATTAAATTCGGACTTCTATTCTCCTGGACCCTGAGCCACCTGGAAATGCCAATCTGGCTATTTCAGCGATACCTTGCCCGCCAAATTCGATCGGTTGTGTCATAACGAGAATTTAATCGATGTCCTTCCATCTGGCGATAGGGCCCTGGCAATGCCAAGACCCTGCCAGCTATGGAGTCTATATATCCTGAGGAAAAATCAAGCCCTGTCACTCAGAGCTTGCACAAATCTGGGTTCAACCAGCTCAGGTAAATTTGGAATGGCATCAATCAGCTTTTGTTCTTCTAAAAAGTTGGCAAAAACCGTTAATGTATCTAGCAAATAACGATCGCTCTGAGGGTTAGTTAACATATCCATATTCATTTGCAACGTCGGAAAGCGAATCACTTCGAGTTGCTCTCGTACCTCCTGGGGACGCATTCTCAACTGCCTGGCAGTGATGGCGATCGCTTCATCGGGATTGGTGTTGTAGAATTCCACCCCTTTAAAAATTCCGGTTAAAAATGCCTCTATAGTTTGTGGCTCGTTCTCTATCGCACCTGTGCTGACAAAATAGGTATCTGCTAACACCAGGGTGCTGGTCGATGAGTCATATATAATGCGTCCATCCGGTTGAGCTGCGATCGCTCCGCTAGAAAACGGAGGATAGGAGTAGGCAATTTCTACATTTCCGACTTCATAGGCTTTTGCTGCTGTAATCGGATCAATATTGAGAATTGTCACATCCGTTTCAGACAAACCAGCTTCTGCCAGAGCTTGCAGCACAAAAAAATGTCCAATTCCGCCTTTTTGGACTGCAATTTGCTTACCCTTAAAATCAGCAACACTGGCAACGCTGTTTCGGGCCATAATGACATCTGCCCCTACAGAAATTCCCATAACGGTTACTAACCGTCCGGGTGAACCTTCTGCAAATAGCGAAACCACCTCTGAGCTTGCTGGGGCAATACCCTGGAATTGATTTGCATTAAATGCCGGAAAGGCTTCTGCGATTGCATCAAAATCCCTGGCATTGACGGACAACCCGACTTCTTCAAAAAACCCCTTTTCTTTTGCGACAAAAAACGGCAAATTACCCGTCCATAGCGGAAATCCAAAAGAGAAAGTAGCAAGGTCGGATGCTGCTGAGGTGGCAGCAATGCGAGGAGCACGAACGCAGGCGTTTAGCGCAAGGCTACCGGCAGTCCCCGTGAGAAGTTGAAGAACCTGGCGGCGTGTCCGGTGTGAGGAAATATTCATGTGTAAAGTTTATTGATGGTCTACTTCTCTTATCTAAATTTGTCGCCCAATTACGGACATTTTTTGGGAAAGAGCAGGAATAGACTCGCAATCACCATATCTTCACTAAAAAGCCCGGAAAAAGGTAGAAATTTAACCGAATTGGGTTGACGTTATTCTTAAATAAATGCCATTCAAATGGCCCTCTAACCGGACAAATCAGGAATTTCGATCGCCTGCTTCCACATCAGACCCAACCGGATCAAACACCACAATAAACTCTCCATCGGTCACTAATCGCCGCATCGCCTGAGCGTGACCCTCCGCATCCGATCGACTGCGAAAGCGATCGACCACCACCCGTTGACAATTGGGCAGCAGACGAATCACCGCCCAGTGATTCAGGCGTTCTCGATAGGTCATAATTAAATTGTCTCCATAAAAATGTGGAACCAGAGCCAGTCCCCCGGAGCCTGAGAAACTTGGGAGGGCTGGCTTTTGGTTTTCGCGTATTTTCAATATAACACTAAAAAAGCACTAATATGTTACCAATAAAGCACTTTTGCTTACTTTGAGGCACGGAAATGTACGATGGAGGCGGAAACCAAGCACACGCGATCGTGAGCAAACGAGTTAATTTGACATTACCGGACTCTGTGTTTTATGCCTTGGAGCGATGGGCGGAGGCGGAGGGTAGACCCACTGCCAATTTAGCGGCATTTGTGGTTGAGCTTGCCGTGAAGGAAGCAGAAGCACAAAATAAAATCCCTCCCCCAAGCGACAAGAAGTAGTGATGAGTGTTGCGGCACCGTTGTGGTAAGGCGATCGCTTGAGCTACGATCGGCCCATTCAGTTCAACTTTAGCTCCATGCAACCCCAGTTTGAAGTGGAATACTTAACGGATAAAGCCGGTCAACCCAAAGCGGTGGTGATTCCGATCGAGCTATGGAAACAGCTATTTCCTCAAGAGGATCTGTCTACTGAAGAGATTGTCGAAAGGATTGAGGACTACTGTTTAAGTCGAGCGATGGATGAAGCGGAGAACAGCCCACTGCTCGATCGGGATGCGGCACTGAGTTTTCTATTCCACTAAGCTTTTCTATTTGACTGCCCATAGAAACAAGCTGAAATGATTATTTTGGAGTCCAGAGCCAGCGGTATTTGCACTTTGGACAGGTTAAATTTAGTCGCCCCAAACTACCTGGAGCGCGTAAAAGCGTTATGCAGCGATCGCTCAACACTTTGGCTCTCCCCCATGCTATACAACCCTGATCTTCTCCGAAGGAGTTATCGCCCCTACCCTGGACACCGCACCAAAGTCATACAATGTCTCCATGTACGATGACACCTGCCGCTTTCTTGCTGAAAACTTCTCTGCCGATTTTGCCCGTTGGCTCCTGGGAAAGCCAATTCTCCTTACAGAACTCAAACCTTCCGAACTCTCCCTCGACCCGATTCGAGCTGATGCCTTGATTCTGCTGAAGTCGGATGAGTCCGTTTTACACCTGGAATTCCAAACTCGTCCGAAACGGGATATCCCATTCCGCATGTTGGATTATCGAGTGCGGGTGTACAGACGCTATCCCGACACAACTATGCGCCAGGTCGTTGTGTACCTTCAGCCCACTGAATCAGCCCTGATTCGGAAAAACCACTTCACGCTAGAACGGACTCGCCATGAGTTCGATGCCGTTTGTCTATGGGAGCAACCTGCTGAGAATTTTCTTCAGTATCCTGGACTGCTTCCCTTCGCAGTTTTAGGGCAAAACGCAGACGCAGAAGCAACCCTCAGACAGGTGGCTCAAAGGGTGAATCAAATTTCAGACCCCATAATGCAAGCCAATCTGGCAGCCGCTTCAGCAATTCTCGCTAGGATAAGATTAGAGCAAGACATCATTTATCGGCTACTGCGGAGGGATATCATGCAGGAATCTGTGATCTATCGCTCAATTCAGCAAGAGGCAGAGGCACGAGGGGAGGCGAGAAAGCAAAGAGAAATTGCTACGAATTTACTACGAGATGGAGTATCGATCGAAATTGTTGCCCGTGGAACCGGACTATCGATCGAAGAAGTACAACAGCTTCAGCAACAAAGTTAAACTGCTCAAACGCTTTGCGCTCAAAGGCGATATTTCTCATTCCACTCCTCTGGCGACATCACCACCAGATTTTCTGGAGCATTGGCAGATTCGATCGCCTCTAACAACTGTTGCCGATTCGCTTCTGTGGAGAGCAGATAATTGGTTTCATCAGACATGGAGGAGGCTGCGGGTTCAACCAGAACAATGATTTCGACTGTTGTTCCTTCTGGCAGTTCAGACTCAATCTCAATCCTGCCATTTTTGCCCACAACCCCATGCTGCTTGATGCCGTTAATCATGATGTGCGGTTGGACGCTATAGATGTATTTCTTAGTATACGAAGTTAGCTGAAGAAAGTTCGATCGCCCTCACGCCCAGAGTCAGCTCCAGGCATCCCTTTTTACTTTTCATCCTGCTTCGGTTAGATTAGGGGGCAGGTTGCAAGAATCGATCGCATCATGCTAACCGGGCAAGCCCTCAGGGGACGCTACGAAATTCTAGGGAAACTGGGCGAAGGAGCCTTTGGCGAAACCTACAAAGCCAGGGATTTGGAAAAACTCAGCAAGCCTTTCTGCGTGGTGAAGCAGCTCAAACCTGCCCATACTAATCAACTGGTGCGAGATTTCTTTCTGCCGGAGAGTACCGCCAACGAACGATCGACGTGGGAAGAGCGATCGACGGCTCCTGCGCGGTGGTTCTTGGAACAACGCCCCCAGGATCTGTCGTTCTGCGGCTCGTATCTGGCTCTTACCGCTCTATCGGTTCGACATCGGCTTTCGGGTTGTTCTGTCTGCCAGGACTTCATAACTCTTTACACTTTTTAACTTTTATGCTTTACACTTCTTCGCGCGAAGCGATCTCCCGACACATCCCGTACGGGCGAAGCATTTGCCAATTAACGTTTCGGTCAATCTCAGCCGTATTGATGCAAACGCTTCGCCCCTACCCGTCGCGGGGAATTCGATATTGGGAATGATACAAACGGATTGGGCATCCTGAACACAACCGATCGCACCCCCCACCCATGCCATACAACCCCAATCTTCACCACAGACGATCGATCCGCCTCAAAGGATACGATTATTCCAGTTCAGGAGCCTATTTCATCACCATTTGTACGTGCGATCGGCTTTGCTGGTTTGGGGAAATTGTGGATGAAGAAATGCAGTTGAATCAATTGGGTCAGGTGGTGGCGAATGCATGGCAATGGTTGGCCATTCAACATTCCTACATCGAATTGGACGAATGGATCGTCATGCCCAATCATTTTCACGGAATTTTGGTCATCACCGACACACCCCGTAGGGGCGGTTCGCGAACCGCCCCTACCCTGGACACCGCACCACAACCATTGGACACCACCCCCACCCTGGACACCACCCCACAACCATCGAACCCCCCACAACCACCAGACGATCCCACCCAAATCAAATCATTAGGACGGTTAATTGGGGCATTCAAGACCGTTTCCACCAAGCAAATCAACCAGATTCGCAAAACACCTGGTACGCCCATCTGGCAGCGCAACTACTACTAGCACATTATCCGCAACGAAACCACATTACACAACATTCGCCAATACATTGCCACCAATCCAGCCTCCTGGCAGCAAAACTCACTGCACCCATCCATCTAACGCCTCATCCGTCCGAGTAAGAGCAGTTCACTAAACACTACCCGTGTTTCATCAATATCTCTGCCAACCACGCCTCCATCCGATCGCCCATTGCCTGCATCGAATACTCCGCTTCAGCTTGTTGACGGCAGGTATAACGATCGATCAAGTCCAACTGATGAATCGCTGCGACCAACCCATCCACCCGATCCGGTTCCACCAGCCATCCCGTTTTGCCGTCTTGAACAATTTCCGATGGACCACCTCGTTCATAGGCGATCACCGGAACCCCGCAGGCCAATGCTTCGATCGCCACATTACCAAACGCTTCCACCCACTTCGGAGTCATTATTAATCCCTGACATTTGCCCAATTCCGCCTGCAACGCCTGCGTGTCCAGAAAGCCCTCATAGCAAAATCCGCCCCCTGGATACCGATCGCAAACCTGCTGCCAGTAGTCCGGATCCGGCATTGCTCCCCAGATCTTTAACAATCGTCCAGCTCGACGAGCCGCCCCGATCGCGTCTTCAATTCCTTTCTCTGGCGCAATTCGCCCCACCCAACCCAAAACATTCTCTGGCTCTGGACAGAATTGATACAGGGACAAATCCAGCCCATTCTTGACACAGCGAAAGCGATCGCCCCCTGAGAAAGTCTCCGCTTGCGCGCGGCTATGAACCGCCAGAGTCCCAGGAAACCGTACCAGCGTTTGCTCAATCATGCTATCCATCGCATCCGTTAACGATCCCATACTGACCAGATGGGCGATCGGGCGGGTGAAAAATGGAGTCAGGTAAAAGGGTAGCCAATCGTAGGCAAAATTAATCAGCACATCATAGTCCTGCTGATATCGACGGGCATGATCCCACATATTTCCCAAAACTGACTGATTGGGCAGGGTAATCGGTGCATCCCGTCCCTGAGTTTGGGCTGTGGTTTGAACCGTTCCAGGGATAGGGATGATTGATAGTTCAGGCATCACAGATCTTTCCGGCGCGACGATCTGCACCGTATGACCTCGCTGTATTAGCTCCTGGGCAATATTTTTGAGGGTTAGCTCCACCCCTCCCCCCAGACCTGATCCCAACGCACCTACCGGAGTAGACATAAACAGTAATCTAAGCGGTTTTGCCAGCAAAGACACAGAATTAAATAGTGTGGGCACAGAAAGCTCCTGAATTGGCGAAAACGATCGGGCTGAACCATCGGACAGGGTTTCCTGGTGGGATAGTACCCGGTCAGTCAATTGCTCAAACAGTATAAAAGTGTCATGTGGGGATTTCCTCACACTGCCAAACGAGTGTACGGGGTGGCAATCTCGATAAGATTAAAAATATCTTGAGTCAGTATGCCAGTGAATTGGTATATCGGAGCATGCAGACCAGAGTATGCATCGCAAGATACGGTAAGGCTAGATGTTAGACTACCGCAGATTGCTAAAACTCAAGGAATATTAGGAGTAAAAGTCATCTAAGGTGATTTTTCTGGTACTTTCTGGCACTTTTGGTGATCAGGTTTGATAGAAATTAGGGCAGAATAGTTTGAGCTATGGACGAAGAGAAACGGCAAGAAAACGCTCAGGAATCAGAGACTCAATTCTCCGAGACGGTAGAGCAAATGGAAAATGAACCAATGTCTGCTGAATCAAATCAACAAAACGATATGGACGTAACGCAAGAGGGCATTCCCGTCCCTCCAGAACAAGAGCCTGTAGCGGCTGAAGCAGAATTGCTAGATGCAGATGTTGAGCCGTTCGACCTCAGCCCAGACCAACCTGCATCTCAGCCCGCCGCAGAAACTACGGAAACGACGCTGCAACCCGAAGTTGCAGAGCTAAACCAGCGCATTGAAGCCCTCAAAGCCCAGCTCGAAGATCGCAATAGTCAATATATGCGCCTGGCCGCAGATTTCGAGAACTACCGCAAACGGACTCAGAAAGAGAAAGAAGATCAGGAGCAGCAGGTTAAGGGCGCAACCATCAAAGAATTGCTCTCGGTGGTAGATAACTTCGAGCGGGCCCGATCGCAAATTAAACCCCAAACTGAAGAGGAGACGGTGATCCACAAAAGTTATCAGGGGATTTACAAAGATTTCGTCGATCGCCTCAAGAAAATTGGCGTTGCCCCCATGCGGGTGGAAGGGGAAGAATTTGATCCCGGACTGCATGAAGCCGTCATGCGGGAAGAAACCAATGAGTATCCTGAGGGAACCATCACTGAAGAACTGCGGCGAGGTTACATTCTAGGCGATATTGTCCTGCGCCATGCCATGGTTAAGGTGGCCACCGCTCCGATCGGCGGAGACTCAGACGAAGCGGGAGAGGCAGAATAGCACTCAGGCACCGATCGTCTTCATATCGATCGCCTTCATGAAGCCCAAATTTATGAAGGTTGGATATAGTTAGCGAGAAATAAATTATTTTCTGATGGGTACTGCGGCGAGGAAGATGCGAATTTCCCCGATTGCAGTACCCTTGCTGTTATGTTTGAGAAATATGTTTGAGCAAACTGTAATCCCTTGTGGTACTCGCCACGGGAGTCAAAATAGAGCGAACGAACCGGGTTACAGGGTCGCTTTATAAACATTTTGAATAAAACTGATCGTATTCCCGAAAAAATGCGGAATACTGAGCTAGAAATGAAGCGAGATTCACCCGTCGGTATGCGCTCATTTATTTGAACCGTATACATAGCCGCATAATTATGGGAAAAGTCATTGGCATCGATCTGGGCACGACAAATAGCTGTGTTGCCGTCCTCGAAGGTGGTAAACCCGTTGTCATCACCAATTCTGAGGGTGGACGAACCACACCCAGTATTGTTGGATTTGGCAAAACGGGAGAACGCCTGGTTGGGCAACTCGCTAAACGACAAGCTGTTACAAATGCAGAAAATACCGTATTTAGCATTAAGCGATTTATCGGTCGTCGCTGGAATGATACGGAGGAAGAGCGCGGTCGAGTCACTTACAACTGCGTCAAGGGCAAAGACGATACGGTAGATGTCCAGATCCGGGGACGCACCTATACGCCCCAGGAAGTTTCTGCCATGATTTTGCAAAAGCTGAAGCAGGATGCGGAAACCTATTTAGGACAGTCTGTGACGCAGGCTGTGATTACGGTTCCCGCTTACTTTACCGATGCCCAACGGCAAGCCACCAAAGATGCAGGCACGATCGCCGGATTAGAAGTCCTCCGCATTATCAACGAGCCGACCGCAGCCGCCCTGTCCTACGGGTTAGATAAGCAGGATCAAGACCAGCGAATTCTGGTATTTGACCTGGGCGGAGGCACATTTGATGTCTCCATCTTGCAGCTTGGAGATGGGGTGTTTGAAGTCAAGGCGACTTCAGGGAACAACCACCTGGGCGGTGATGACTTTGATAACGTGCTGGTGCGCTGGCTGATTGATAATTTCCGTGAGCAGGAAAGCATTGATCTTTCAACGGACAAGATGGCCCTGCAACGGCTGCGGGAAGCGGCAGAGAAAGCCAAGATCGAGCTTTCTACTATGCTGACAACTTCGATTAACCTGCCCTTTATCACGGCAGATGAAACGGGCCCCAAGCACCTGGAAATTGAGCTAACGCGGGCCAAGCTGGAAGAATTAACCCAGCATTTAATCCAGGCGACGATCGAACCCGTGTCCCAGGCTCTTTCGGACTGTAACCTGACTCCAGAGCAGATCGATCGCATTATCCTGGTGGGTGGTTCCACGCGGATTCCGGCGGTTCAGGAGGCCATCAAAGCTCACTTCGGTGGCAAACCCCCCGATCGCTCGGTCAACCCCGATGAGGCAGTAGCTCTGGGCGCAGCCATTCAGGCTGGAGTACTCGGCGGTGAAGTTAAAGACCTGTTGCTATTAGACGTGACTCCGCTCTCCCTGGGCATCGAAACCCTGGGCGAAGTCTTTACCCGGATTATCGATCGTAACACCACGATCCCCAGCAGCAGAAACCAAACTTTCTCAACGGCTACCGATGGGCAAACCTCAGTGGAAATCCACGTCCTCCAGGGAGAACGGGCCCTCGCCAAAGACAACAAAAGTTTAGGTAAGTTCCAACTGACCGGCATTCCGCCTGCACCGAGAGGTATCCCGCAGATTGAGGTGTCCTTTGAAATTGATGCCAATGGCATCCTGAAGGTGGCAGCACGGGACAAGGGAACCGGGCGAGAGCAAAGCATTCAAATCTCCAATACGGGTGGTTTGAGCGACTCGGAAGTGGAACGGATGCGGCAAGAAGCAGAACTGTATGCCGATGAGGATGAACGGCGGAAACAGCTCGTATCGCTGCGGAACCAGGCAGATACCCTGCTCTACAGCTATGAGTCCACGATGCGGGATAATGCCAGCTTTATCACCGAAGATCTGAAGGCGATGGTAGTTCAACGGGTGACAGCTCTGAAGGCGGCCATGGTCGATCGGGCCATTATGCCAGAGGTCTTGCGACAGCACATTGACGCACTCCAGCAAACCCTGCTTACGATCGGTGAGTCGGTCTACAAGCAGTCCCAGAACGATAGTGACTATGCCTCCTACACCACCGATGCTTCCCCCACCCATGAGTATGCCGCTCCCTGGGAACAGAATGGGTTTGCCACTCCGGAAACGGCCGCCATGGACGATATGGATATGGGCAGCGAATTTACCAATGATGAAACGATCACGGCGGATTATGAGGCAGTCGATTAGGGAGAGGATCGGATTTCCGAAATTCCTACAGACGATCGGGTTAGTTTAGGATGGAGTAGTGGTCGCAAAATTCCGGCGATCGGCTACGATTACTTAGAGTTCTACTTACCTCGACCCCCTTTCACTATCCTCAAAACCGCTCTATGGCAGATTATTACGATATCCTTGGTGTCTCTCGTAGTGCAGACAAGGAGGAAATTAAACGGGCATATCGGCGATTAGCTCGTAAATATCATCCTGATGTCAATAAAGACCCAGGAGCAGAGGATCGGTTTAAGGAAATTAGCCGGGCCTATGAGATTCTTTCGGATCCGGAGACACGCGCCCGGTTCGATCGCTTTGGTGAGGCGGGGGTTAGCTCTGGGGCTGGAGCCGGATATCAGGACTTTGATATGGGCGGTTTTGCCGATATCTTTGAAAGCTTTTTCAGCGGCTTTAGCGGAGTCGGTCAGCAAACGGCTCGGCGCAGGGCGGGCCCCGTTCGTGGTGATGATCTGCGTCTGGATCTGAAGCTGGACTTCCGGGAAGCGATCTTTGGCGGTGAGAAAAAGATCCGCATTAGCCATCTGGAAACCTGCACGGCCTGCACGGGCACGGGCGCGAAACCCGGAACTCAACCGAGGGTCTGTTCCACCTGTAATGGGGTAGGGCAGGTTCGCCGCGCCACCCGAACCCCCTTTGGCAGCTTTACCCAGGTGTCCACCTGTCCCACCTGTAATGGCAATGGGCAGGTGATTGAAGACAAGTGCGATGTTTGTGGTGGTAGTGGGCAAAAGCAGGAAGCCAAAGAGCTGAAGATTCAGATTCCGGCTGGGGTAGATAACGGAACGCGACTGCGGGTTTCTGGTGAAGGGGATGCGGGTCAGCGAGGCGGCCCATCCGGCGATCTGTACGTTTACCTGTTTGTTAATGAAGATACCGAATTCCAGCGGGATGGAATTAATATCCTGTCTGAAGTGAAAATTAGCTATCTGCAAGCCATCCTGGGCGATCGCATTCCAGTAGACACAGTCGATGGCCCGGTTGAAGTCACCATCGCCCCTGGAACACAGCCCAATACGGTACATACTCTAGAAAATCATGGCGTGCCGCGCCTGGGGAATCCCGCCAGCCGGGGGGATCATCTGGTGACGATTCAAATTGATATCCCCACTCGCGTTACCCACGAAGAGCGAGAATTATTAGAGAAATTAGCTCAGATTCGAGGCGATCGACTGAGTAAGGGGGGCGGTTTTTTAGGGGGGCTATTCCGGGGATGAGTCATTCTACAGCGGGGCTACAGCCGGATGCCCAACTGGATTTGCGGGGAACGCCTTGCCCACTGAACTTTGTGCGGACGAAGCTGCGGTTGGAAAAAATGCCGCCAAATGCGCTCCTGGAAGTCTGGCTGGATCCAGGGGAACCGATCGAGCAGGTTCCGGATAGCCTGCGGATGGAAGGGTACGGCATTGAGCAGATCGATGATCGATCGGAGTTTTTTGCATTGCTGGTGCGTCGTCCTGTCACGGAAACCGAGGAATGCTGAATGTTGACCCTTCATCCTTAACGGGCACCGTTCTGGCAGTGCAGGCCAATTACTACTGGGTGAAGCTACATGACTCAGCCGTTGAGGTAGCTAGCCAAGATTCTCAATCGATCATTCCCGCTACCTTACTTTGCACTCGTCGAACCCGCTTAAAGAAAGTTGGGCAGCAGGTGATGGTGGGCGATCGGGTACGGGTGGAAGAACCCGACTGGGCCGGAGAACGGGGAGCCATTGCCCAGGTCTTTCCCCGACAAACGGAACTCGATCGACCGCCGATCGCCAATGCCGATCAATTATTGCTGGTGTTTGCGCTGGAGGAACCTACCCTCGATCCAATCCAACTCAGCCGTTTTTTAGTCAAGGCAGAGTCCACCGGACTTTCAATTTGTCTCTGCCTGAACAAAGCTGATTTAGTCACAAAGGAAACCCAGTCAGAATGGGGCGATCGCTTGCAGGAATGGGGCTACGATCCTGAATTTATCAGCGTGTATGAGCAGGTGGGACTGGAAGCAGTGCAGGCGCGATTGCAAAACCAGATTACCGTGGTGTCGGGGCCATCGGGGGTGGGGAAGTCTAGCCTGATCAACCATCTGATTCCTGCCGCCGAAATGCGGGTGGGAGCTGTGTCGGGCAAGTTGGGTCGCGGTCGCCATACGACTCGCCATGTGGAACTGTTTGAACTACCCCAGGGTGGACTGCTGGCGGATACCCCTGGATTTAATCAACCGGACTTAGACTGCACGCCGGAGGAGCTAATGAGCTATTTCCCAGAGGTGCGGCAGCGACTCGCTGAAGACTCCTGCCAGTTCAGTGATTGCCTGCATCGAGATGAGCCAAACTGTGCGGTACGGGGCGATTGGGAGCGGTATGATTACTATCTCATGTTTTTAGAGGAAGCGATTCACTACCAGGAAAGCCTGGAACAAATGAGGGATGCGGAATCGACGACTAAGGTAAAGGTGGGAGAAGCGGGACAACGCCACACAGAACCCAAGCTGGAAACCAAAAAGTATCGTCGTCCCTCTCGCCGTAGTCAGAAGCAAGAGTTACAGGATTGGTATCAGCAGGATATCGATGAGCTGATGACGGATGAAGATTAGATTCAGGCTCTTTTCTATCAAAGCGATCGTTTTTGGGTGGCTTCAACCAGTTCATCCAGGGAGCATTGCAATACTTCGGTCATTTTCTTGACCTGAGCAAAGTTCATCGTTGGCTCTTTTGTGCCTCGCTCCCAATTGCTGATGGTCGTGATGGTGACACCTAGCGCATCAGCTAGCTGCCTTTGCGTCAATCCTGCCCGATCGCGCAACTTTGCCAAAGTTAATTGACTGTCCTCCGTTGTCATATTAAACTCAAGTTGTACAACTCTAGTTGAAAACGGGCAGGAGTATTTCACTGCTTGCCCAAAAGCATTTGCTAATCAGTTTCTCATCAAGTGGTTGGTGTCTCCAGGTTTTTCACCAGAGATGGCAATCCCTCGCTTCGTGCTGCTCATTTATTCACAATCAGGAGATGATAATGTCCTACGCCGATCGCCTTCGCCCCTGGTGTATCATTCGGTGTTTGCCCAATGCTCAGACCATTACGGTTGCCCAGTTCAGGCGACGCAATGATGCTGAAGAATACCTGAAGTGTTTACGTACCCTCATGCCAGATGGAGTGTTTGAGCTAATTTTTGTAGGATGAATTCGATGGCGTGACGAGTGCTGCATGGCGTGTTGAAGAAGTAGAGGTTCCTTTTACTGTTGATGAGACTCGATCCAGGGTGCGGATTTTGCCTCTCTCATCAACCGAGTAAACCGTTTTAGCCGCAACTGTTTTCAGTCACGCATCAAAGGGTTTGATCCAACCGCGCCGCAGGGCCCAATCCAACGCTAATCCCGCCCCAGTGAAAAGCAACACGCTGTCTAAAATCTGAATCCCCGATCGCACGCCATCCCATTGAGCTAGTTCACCCACATGAGCCAGCCCTCGCACCAGCCCAAAGGCCATTACCGCACCCATTTTGAGTTGCGGATTTTGGTCTTGTCGCATCACATAGCGATAGGTGACTCCAAACAGAAACCCGGAGAATAAAACGATCGCCCTTGGCACTAGGCCAATCCATTCCCAGGACAATGAATGCCTGGAAAATAAATTTGCGATCGGTTCACCTGCGCCCATCCGCCGCACAATCAGCCCGACAACTTCCAGCCCACCCAACGCTAACCCGGCTCCGATCGCTCCAAAAATTCCAGCTTTTAGAGACTCAATTCGTTCTGCATTGGTTTGATTCATACTTTGATTCATACTCGAAATCCCTAATTCTGTGTTGATTGGGCAGGCAAGACTTCGGCTTGAGCGCTCAGTCGAAACGCTGCCCACCCCACAAGAACTTTAGTTTATTTAATTTGCATTCCTAAGGCTGGTTTCGCAGTTCTCGGACAATTTCCTGCGCCAAGTTTCTTGACCATACGGAATCAAAGGGACATAGGATTTGGCGGTTTTCGGGAGAAGTCCAGACGAGAGCATCTTCGATGTCTGAGATTCGGTAGGTTTCGTTCAGCAGGATGCGGGTGAGGCGTTGATGAAGGACGATCGCCTGTTGATCGGTCAGGACAATCATGGGCGGACTCCTCGATCGGTTTTGGACAAAATCACGAGGGCTTTATCAATATCTCGAACTTTGATGGCTCTCAATGCGGTGAGGAGCGATCGAATTTGGGCAACTTCATCGTCGGTGAGGGTAATCATGTTGAGTCTCCATTAATACGCAACCCAGGAAGCGCAAAGCTTCTGGGTATTTTTTAGATGAATTTATTATTGCACAAAGCAGAACAGCACAACAGCAGAACAGCAGATTTATTAAAGTACTGTTTGCTCTATGGCAAAATTGCACCGTTGCTCTTCCGGCTCCGTAATGGCTAAAGCTAAAACTGTTCAATTCCGGGCACAGGTTCCCCAAGATATTGATTTCCTGATTCGGGCGATCGCACCGTTTAAAAATGCAGGGAAGGATTGGACACTCAGCGATATTGTTGTGGAAGCGTTAACGGAGTGGTTGCGGAAGCCAGAGAATCGAGAACTTGTGGAATCGCACAATATCCTTGAGGGCTTGGAGCGTAGAGGATTAGCAACGAACGTTTATGATGACATTCCGTAATTCTTGTGGGGTGAGCATCCTACCCGCCCAATCAACGAAGTAGGGCGATCGGACTGGCTATTGAAGTTGCGATCGTACGTAGGTTTCTTCAATGATCATGTACAGCGACATACGGTCAATCTGATATGTGCAGTCATCAACACGGTTTCTCAAATGGGTTGGCAGTTTCCTGGGACAGTTGGTTCAGGTAAAACGATTTGGGATCCCACCGCCCAGCACTCCACGGCAGTGGACGGACGAAAGTAGCTCTGGGCACAAGAGAATTGATTACAGCAAGCATCTTCTGGAGAGTGAACAAGTGACTGGAAGCCGTAACGTAAATAATCAGTTTGCCCACTCAAGATAGGATCGCTCATACTAGATGATAAATCCCGTTGAACTTGGGAGCAGTCTATGTTGTCACAAGAACTAAAAGCGCAAATCTTTAAGTTGCCACCCAGCGATCGCCTCGCACTGATCTCTGCTATCGTTGAGTCCTTGCAAGATACGACTGTTGCTCGACCAAACCGCTCTAGTGCAATTCGGCGGATGAGGGGATTGTTAAAAACAGAGCAGCCTGCACCGACAGATGAAGAAGTGGCAGTGATGCTAGAAGAGAGACGGGTGGAGCAGTATCTTCAGTGAGAGTTTTAGTTGATACTAATATTGTTCTAGATTTTTTGCTACAACGAGAACCATTTTTTCAGGATGCAGAACTGCTGTTTCGGGCAATTGATGTAGGCGAGATTGTTGGCTATGTTACAGCAACAACACTAATGGATATTTTCTATATCTCACGCAGGCACACCCGTAGTGTTGAGCAAGCGCGGCAAGCAATCTCAGAAATACTGACCGCCATGATGATTTGTCCGGTTGATCGAGTCGTTCTGGAATCGGCTTTTAACTCTGGCTTAGCTGATTTTGAAGATGCTGTCCAAATTTTTAGTGCCGTTAACCAAGGAGCAGAAGCAATTGTGACCCGTGATGCTCAAGGCTTTTTGAGTTCACCTATATCCGTTTTATCCATTCAAGAGTTGTTGCAGCAAGTCAAGCAGCAAAATGGTGGTTAGGTTCGTTAGGAGATATAGATTGCGATCGCATTGTCAGCTTGTCGCAAACGCTGTCCCCCATAATTCCGGTGCAACGGACGGGCGTTAAGTGATCGGGTGAGAGCCATAGGTTGCTTGCCGCCGCACAACTTCGACGTTGTGCCGCTCAATTCTCAGTGGTGACAGCACCGGAAGCGCATCTGTTTGTAATGTAAGGAATAAAAGCCGCGATCGCCCAAGCCCTCGACCGTCACCGTAAACTCGGAGAATCGATCGCCATCTGGCGCGATGGCAGCGATTTGATTCGTTCAGCATTGGTTTGATTCATACCTTGATTCATGCTCGAAATCCCTAATTCGATCGCCGTTGATCGCTGCGGTAGCGAAAGTATTCTGAAACAAACGCCAGCATTCCAGAAACCAGAATCAGAATCACACTCAAGGCATTGATATCCGGTCTAACTCCCGTCCGAACCCGGCTAAAGATTTCCATTGGCAGGGTACTCGCTCCACTTCCCGCCGTAAAACTGGAAATCAGCAAATCATCCATACTCAAAACAAACGCCAGCAAACATCCTGATAGAATCGCAGGCATTAGTTCCGGCAGCAGCACCTTGATAAAGGCCTGTCTGGGGGTTGCCCCCAAATCCAGAGCCGCTTCCTCCAGATCCGGATTTAAGCCCGCTAAACGGGTTGAAACAACCACTGCAATGTAGGCCAAGCAAAACACAATATGGGCTGCAATAATTGTCCAGATACTCAGGCGGACAAAGCTAAACACACTGCTGAGGGTGACTAAAAACACCAGCGTGGCCACGGCGATCGCAATATCGGGAATAATCAATGGCAGGTAGGAAATTCCGCGATACAGACCTTTTCCGCGAAACTGATACTTTGCCAGCCCTACGGCCATCATCGTTCCCAGCACCGCAGAAATGGCCACCGCAACGATCGCCACCGTCAGGCTGTCCCACAGCGATGAAAGAATCCGCGAATCATTCAGCAGGCTGACATACCAGCGCAGACTAAATCCCTCCCAGCGAGAGCTGTAGCGGGAAGCATTAAAGCTGTAGAAAGCCAAAATTCCGATCGGCAGGTACATAAAGCCATACATGGCGATCGTGAAGATCAGTTGCCAGCTTGGGCGAGATTTTGCAGCAGACATAGCTTTGAGATTTCTGAAATTGATGGGTAGGCATAGGAACCGAGTAGAGTCTCATTGACGATCCTCAGGTCAAGTCACTGGAGCGATCGCCATACTTGAGCAAGAGGGCAATGGCAATACTGACGGCAAGGATCATCACCATACTGAGGGCAGACCCAAAGCCCCAGTTGCGCGTTGCCCCCAGGAATTGGTTATAAATCAGGCGAGACATCGTCATGCTGGATGCTCCCCCCAATAGTTCCGGAACAACAAAATCCCCAACGCTGGTAATGAACACCAGTAATCCTCCTGCGGCAATGCCAGGGAGAGTTTGGGGAACCGTAATTTTCCAAAAAGCCTGGTAGGGAGTCGCCCCTAAATCTGCCGCTGCCTCCAGGAGCCGTTTATCCAGCTTTTCCAATGAAGCATACAGAATCAGCACCATATAGGGCAAAAAGCCATAGGTCATGCCAATAAACACCGCAGGCATATCATTCAGCCAACTTTGCCCCGGTAGCCCGATCGATCGCAGAACCGTATTCAGCACTCCACTATTGCGCAGGATTGTAATCCAGGCATAGGCCCGCAATAGCGAAGAAGTCCACAACGGCAGCACAAAGGCCACCAACAGCACATTTCGCCACTGTTTGGGAGCCATTACCGCAATCCAGTAAGCCACTGGAAAGCCCAGCAACAGGCAAAGGATCGTTGTGCCCAACGCAAACAGGATCGATCGGCCAATCACCTGAAGATAAACCGGCTGCAAGATATCCAGGTAATTTCCCAAGCCATAATCTCCGGCCACCTGCCCCAGACGGTACCCCGGAACCAGGCTCAGTTCCAAAATCAACAGCGTCGGAAAGACCAGCAGCAGCAAAAGCCATACGCCAGAGGGCATCAACAGCAGCAGGGGCTGAATTAATCCAGCCAGGTGTTGCTGCCAGAGACCTCTAGATTTAGGAGATTGAGGCAGGGAAGGAGGGGAGGTGGTGGTAGACATTAGCTTGTTAACTGCGTCCAGTAGCGATCGTACAGAGCCAGGGCATCCTCCGGAATCGGCGCAATCCCCTCGCATCGAGCCAGAATTTCATCGGGTGGAAACAGATCGGTATCCGATCTCAGTTCATCGGGTAATTTGTCAAAGGCAGATTCTAAAGGCGTGGAGAACTTCAACCGTTCCACCAGGCTGGCCGAGTTATCACTATCCATCATGAAGTTAATCCATTCATAGGCCGCATCCACATTCGGAGCCGTAGTGGGAATCACCATTGTGTCCGTCCAAACCGATGAGCCTTCCTCTGGAATCACATAGACCAGATTGGGGTATTCATCCATCAGGGTTAGAGCGTCTACGGAGTAGGCCATAGAAACCAGCAAATCTTCACCTGCTAGTTGATCTTGCCAGCCATCGGAGAGGAAATTTGCCACAGCCGGCCTTAGCTCCATCAGGGCTGCAAAGGCTGCTTCAATCTCCTCCGGGTCAGTGGAGTTGTAGGAATAGCCGAGATACTTCAGGGCGGCTCCCTTTGTTTCCCGCACATCGTTCAAAAGCGTGATTTGACGATTCAACCGATCGCGGTTTTGCCAGAGGTAGTCCCATTCAGTAACTTCTTCCCCCAGGACTTCCGGATCGTAAATCAAGCCCGTTGTCCCCCAGGCGTAGGGCACGCTATGGGTATTGTTGGGATCGTAGACCGGATTTTGCCACTGAGATTTCAATTCATCCAACCCGTTCAGGCGCGATCGATCGAGTTCCGTTAGCATTTCCATCTCAATCATTTCTACTACCATGTAGTCAGACGGATAGATGATGCTATAGGCAGTTCCCCCGCCCGCCTGCATTCGAGCCAGCATGGCCTCATTGGAATCGTAAATGTCTACGATCGGTCGAATGCCGGTTTGCGCCTCAAAGGCTCTCAGTGCTTCATCATCAACGTAGCTACTCCAGGTATAGATGTGCAGCGTTCCAGGATCCCCGGCTGCTGGAGCAGGAGAAGGGTCTGCATCGGTTGGGTCGGCGGTTGGGTCTGTTCCCCTGAGATTGCGAGTACAGTTGCTCAAGAGCACGCTTGATAAAGCTGTAGCAGACCCCAACAGGAATCGTCTACGGGTTGTGGACGATCGAACCGTCGATCGCATTCTACTCGGTCGAACATTCCGGGGTGACATGGCAAAATCCTCGTCTAACTACAAAAACTAACCACAAAAACTGCAATCAACGTTGGAGTTATTCTTAGTGCCTATCCGAATCGCTAGAGTTTTTGGCATCCAAACCCCCTGACAGGGTTTTCAGATAGGTTCTTACTGGGCCATAGTCAGAGCTGAATTATGGGATCGAATCATACAGGGGAATACCGTTTCGCTCTTGGACTGCCAGCGCCAAACAATCGTTTGCTGACCAGAAAACCTGGATGGGATCGTGAAGATGGAAGGCACGGGAACGATTGGGCTGAAGAACCGTTAGCCGATCGCCTGTGATCAACTCCACTACATAGTGAACGTGAGTACCAAGGTACATCATGTTCTTTAACGTACCCTCATAGCAATTCACTGGATCAACTTGCCTGTCGGCTGCAGGGGATGCAGAGGATACATGAGAGCCACTGGATTCATGGGTTCCCACCTGAATTTTTTCGGGGCGAACGCTGACGACAATATCCGACGGGGGAGAACCGTTCCATGCCCCCTGGGGCTTGACCCACATTTTTAAGCCCTTTTCGGTAACGATCTCCATTGCAGAGGTATGGGTGGCTGAAATTTTGCCCTGAAAAAGATTAGTATCTCCGATGAAATCGGCAACAAAGGGGGTTGTGGGATTTTCATAAATTTCGCTGGGAGTGCCAATTTGCTCTATTCTTCCAGCATTCATTACGGCAATGCGATCGGACAGGCTGAGAGCCTCCTCCTGATCGTGAGTCACCATGACAAAGGTTACCCCCAACTCCCGGTGCAAGTTAGACAGCTCCACCTGCATTTCCTTGCGCAGTTTTAAGTCCAGGGCACCCAGGGGTTCATCTAACAGCACAACGGTGGGACGGTTGACCAGAGCCCGGGCCAGGGCGACTCGTTGCTGTTGCCCACCGGATAATTGAGCCGGATAGCGACGGGCAAAGGATTCCATTTTTACCAACCGCAGCGCATCACGGACGCGATCCTGAAGTTCCGCTTTGCTACTTTTCTTCAGGCGCAAGCCAAAGGCGACGTTTTCCCAGACTGTGAGATGGTTGAACAGAGCATAGCTTTGAAAAACGGTATTCACCGGACGACGGTATGGGGGAACATTCAGCATCGATCGCCCCCGAATCAATACTTCACCGCCTGTTGGATCTTCAAATCCGGCAATTAGCCGCAGTGTTGTTGTCTTGCCGCAGCCTGATGGCCCGAGAATACTGAAAAACTCCCCTTGCCGAATATCGAGATCAATGCCTCGAACTGCCGTTTCCCCCTGAAAGACTTTGAACACTTTTCGGAGTTCTACATCCAGTTTGGTATCGATTTCAGCGATCGAACGATCCTGTGCCACGGTCTGCGCCATAGTTGAACGATTTCCCATAAATCCAATAACCCCTGATCCAAACAACCCGTGAACCCTGTAACCCCTAACCTCCTGATCTTGCAATCAATCATTTGCGATCGACTAACGGCCCGATGTGCGATCGACCATTAATTTTCGCTCCATAGCATACCGCAAGAACCATTCTCATCTCGTCACCTTTTAGACAGTTAGCTTGATTAAAAAAGTAGAAGATCCCGTTGTCCGACTCATCTCATCCTGAAATCACGGCGATCGATCGACTTCTACGCAGACCTCTATCCTTACCGATCCCAACGAAGGGAAAAACTAACGGTAGACTGATGAAGGTACTTTTGTAACTTTTTCCAAAAACTCTGCTGAGGGTTTTGGATAGTCACATCGACGGATCATATACACTGCGACTGTCTATGGCTTTAACTCAACATTCCCCCTATGCTCAACACTCTAACGGGCGCACCGTTGGGCGGCGGTATCAGTCGTTAATGGTGATGCTCATGATCACGGTCATTATGGTGGGCGGTATTGCCTCCCGTTTGGCCTATCTCCAGCTGCTTCAGGGGGAACGAAATCGGCAGTTGGCAGATGACAACCGGATTCGCTTAATTCCCCGCCAGCCTGAACGCGGCAGAATCCTGGATCGCAAAGGTCGGATTTTGGCTGGAAATCGGTTGTCCTATGCCGTCTTTCTATGGCCGATCGCCAACCGCAAGCAGGACTGGGCACCCATCTTGCCTCAATTAGCAGAAGTGCTGAATATTCCGCTTCAGGAGATTGAAGATCGCTTGGAGCAAGCCGGATATACCTCTCCAGTACGGGTACGGATTGCTAGAGGGTTGAGTCCGGCCCAGGTAACGGCACTGGCAGAATTCAGTCAGGAGTTGAAAGGTGTGCAGGTCGAACCGGAAGCGGTGCGGAATTATCCCTACGGGGATCTGGCGGCCCATGTATTGGGCTACACCGGGGAAATGAGCGATGAAGACCTGAGACTGCGCCAAAATGATGGCTACCGTCTAGGTGATGTGATTGGGCAGATGGGGGTAGAGTCAGCTTTTGAGTCGCAGTTGCGGGGCGAATGGGGCGGACAGCAGGTGGAAGTGGATGGCGCAGGTCGGGTGCTGCGGATCATGGAGGAGAAGCCGACAGAGGCGGGCGATGATGTGCAACTGACCCTGGATCTTGACCTGCAACGGGCTGCGGAAACCGTTTTAGGGAACCGCAAAGGGGCGATCGTTGCGTTGAACCCCAACAATGGTGAAATTCTGGCGATGGTCAGCCGTCCTGCCTTTGATCCCAATCTGTTTTCCACGTATATTACGGACGCACAATGGCAGCAGCTCCAAAGCCTGGATTTTCCCTTTGTGAACCGATCGCTGCAGGGGTATCCCCCCGCCAGTACCTTCAAGATCGTGACTACGGCAGCCGCGATCGAATCTGGAGCTTTTCCACCCGGAACCGTATTACCCACCTATCCCTACGTTGAAGTGGGTGGCATTCAGTTCTGGGACTGGAACCGGGCGGGATTTGGCCCCTGGATTTTCAGGGTGCAATGGCCTGGAGTAGTGATACTTTCTTCTACCAAACTGCTCTGACGATGGGAGGAACACCCCTGATTCAGTGGACGCGACGGTTTGGCTTTGGGCAAAAAACAGGCATTGAGATTGCCAGGGAAGAAGCGGCGGGTCTGGTTCCCGATGGAGCCTGGAAGCAGGCAGAACTGAATGAACCCTGGTATGCCGGAGATGCGGTCAATATGTCGATCGGGCAGGGGTATTTACAAAGCTCTCCGCTTCAGGTGGCGGTAATGTTCGCCGTTCCAGCCAATGGCGGCTACCGGATCCGACCTCACCTGCTGATGAGCAACCAGGAAGCGAGTAGTTGGCGAGAATCGGTTGATATTTCCCCGACGACGCTACGAATTTTGCAAGAAGGATTACGTGAGGTCATTACTGGGGGAACGGCACAAAGCCTCAACGTTCCTTCGCTACCACCGATCGCAGGCAAAACTGGAACAGCAGAAGATCCACCGCGTTTATCTCATGCCTGGTTTGGGGCCTATGCTCCTCTGGATAACCCCGAAATAGTCGTAGTTGCCTTTGCAGAAAACTCCGGTGGGGGTGGCGGTAAGGTGACAGCACCCATGGTCAGGCAGGTTTTGGAAGTTTATTTCAACGGCAGCACCGTAGAGGAGGCAACCCAGGTAGAGGAAGATGTGGTGAGTGATTAACCAGCGCATGCAAAAAATAACGAATCCCGTAGGGGCGCACAGCAGTGCGCCCTCATGTTGGTTTTGATTATTAGGCTGGTTTGACAGTAAGTGAATTCGTAATTCGATCGAGATGTTAAAGATACAGCTACAAGTTCAGCATTTACGGAGTCGTGACAACCTGGGGATCAGCAGCATGAACTACGGCATAAATTGGGGGATCGGTTGCTGGGACGATCGCCTGGACTTCTTCGATCGCCACCTGACTGAGGGCAACCAGGGGTTCCAGCCTTTCCCAGGCGGGTATAAAAGGAGGAACTGCAAGGGAGCAGGTTTTCCAGTAACTCTGTACGGGAACACCGAGCTGACGACATTGTCCACCCCTTCGCCCCATAGATTCGTAAAACAAACAGTGGCGGCAGGACGAAATCGCACAACTTTTGGCTCTCATAGTTACTGGAGTCCCTAAAATATGACTGACTTCATTTTCTCCGCAAATTAATGTTCAATTTTGGGGCAATTAGGACAGTCAAACGGTTAATAGGCTTATCTTCCAGCGATCCCAAAGAGAAAATAACGATTTAGATTATCTTTATACTCCTGTTAAATTCTGGTCACATTTCAAATATCAAGTGTTGATTAGAAGATTTTTAGGTAAAATCACGGTTTTTGACTAAAACCAAATGGGGATCAACTAAAACCAAAAACATCAATTGACAAATTAAAGAATTTTCCCCTTAAACGTTCCATAACCTTTCAGGTTGAATTGCAAAACTTTTAGAACAAAAATGATGAACCTACAAGAAGCCCATACGCTCCTTAAACAGTTTGATTGTCTGACCGGGACTCCCGAAGCATTACCGGAACGGACACAGCTTCAGCAGGCGTTGCTCCAGGTTGCCGGTCAGTCAGACTATCAAATGCTGGGAATTTGTGCCGATACGCTGGTACAGGGACAGCGGCCCTGGAAACCTACGCTGCTGCCCTGGGATCTCATCCTGAACCCAGGTTTGAGCCGATCCAGGGGGCAGTCTATATTAAGTTCAACCCCAAATCCGGTCTATGCTACGCCGATTCTTACCTGGGGGATCACCGGGGCGTGTTAGTGTCCTGTCAGTCTGCCTATGAGACTGGACTGAATGAAATGTATGGACATTTACCCCTGGACTTATTTGAAGGTTATACCCCGATGGAGGATGGGCAAGGACTCGTAAGGGATTAACTGCAAGGATTCAGGCTGGAAATGATCAAACGATGGAAACGCTGCAAGGATCAGGTCTGCCGGACAGTGACCTGACGATCGCCCAGGTATTGTTTGATTTCTGCCACTGTTAACTGGCCGTAATGCAGCAAAGAGGCCAACAACGCGGCCTCTGCCCTGCCCTCGGTAAGGGCTTCATAGATGTGCTGACAGGTTCCCGCCCCACCGGAGGCAATCACCGGAATTTCCACCTGTTCAGCGATCGTCCGTGTCAGTTCCAGATCGTAGCCCGCCTGGGTGCCATCCGCATCCATGCTGGTGACTAACAACTCTCCAGCCCCACGTTCTGCGACTGACTTAGCCCACTCGATCGCATCGATCCCCGTATTCTCCCGTCCCCCCCGGACATAGACATCCCATCCAGGATTATCCCGATCCTCCCGGCGACGGGCATCGATCGCCACCACAATACACTGGTTGCCGAAGCGATCGCTGGCTCGGTTGATCAAGTCGGGATCCCGCACCGCTGCGGAGTTAATACTGACCTTATCGGCTCCGGCCCGCAACAGATCCCGAATCGTCTCCAGGGATTGAATCCCGCCGCCTACAGTGAGGGGAATAAACACCTGCTCGGCAGTCCGATACACCACATCAAAGATAATGTTTCGATCCTCATGGGTGGCGGTGATATCCAGAAACACCAGCTCATCGGCTCCCGCATCGTTGTACACCTGAGCCAGTTCCACCGGATCACCCGCATCCCGCAGATCAACAAAGTTGATCCCCTTCACCACCCGCCCCGCCTTGACATCTAAGCACGGCAAAATCCGCTTGGCTAGCATCGCTTTCCCCCATCTCAGACTCTAGATCTTATCCTGCTTTCGTCCAATCGGCAGAGGGCGGAGGGCAGAAGATGGGACGAATTTTTCAAGCCGTCTCAAGGGGCAAGGAATTGATCTTAAAAGATCTATCTCAGGTTGAAACCAGGCTCAGAACGCCGCGCCTAGAGTAAGGAAGCACTCCTTTGCCAATTTTTCTCGCGAATCAATAGCCTGTGGATATCTCCTGTGGACATTTATATTCTTGATCTGCTTGTCATTGGGTTGTTGCTGCTGCTTGTCGTGCTGGGATCAGGCTGGATTCAGCGATTGCCGCTATCCTATGCCCTGATTTACCTGATTGTCGGAATTCTGCTCAGTCCCTACGGTTGGAACCTGATTCAGCTCCGTCCAGACACCAATTTTTTGGAACGGCTCACCGAATTTGTTGTACTGATCTCGCTGTTTAGCTGTGGGTTGAAAATGAACCGCCCGTTAACCCGGTGGGCCTGGAATTCGACCATTCGGTTAATTGGATTTTTGATGCCAATTTCTATCTTTGCGATCGCAGCGATCGGGCATTGGCTCCTGAGACTGGAGTGGGGAGAAGCAATTCTGCTGGGAGCGATTTTAGCTCCAACCGATCCGGTTCTGGCATCGGAAGTACAGCTAGACGACCCAGAAGACCGGGATGAACTGCGGTTTGGCTTAACCTCGGAAGGTGGGCTGAATGATGCCCTGGCTTTTCCCTTTGTCTACTTTGGGCTGCACTGGTTGGAAAACGACAACTGGCAGGACTGGTTTGGTCGCTGGGTCGCCATCGATTTAATCTGGGCGATCGGGGCAGGGCTGGCGGTCGGTATTGTGATCACCAAAGCTTTGATCTGGGTAGAACATCACCTGCAACGGTATCGGCCCGTGGATGAACTGATGGAGGACTTTGTGGGGCTGAGTACGATCCTGATCGTGTATGCGATCGCTGAACTCGTCCACAGCTACGGCTTCCTGGCAGTGTTTGTTTCTGGGGTAGTTGTCTCTCGCCAGCGATTTAACACACCTAAAACCGTTTCTCGCCTGCGCTTCATGGAGCAGCTTGAAAAACTGACCGAGGTTGGCACGATCCTGCTGCTTGGCTCACTGTTGCGAATTGAGCCAATCCTACGGTTTGCGCTGCCCGCCCTGCTGGTGACAGCCATCTTACTGTTCGTGATTCGTCCCGTTGGAGCCTGGATCAGCACGATCGGCTCCCCCATTCACCCGGCAACCCGCTGGTTCTTTGGCTGGTTTGGCATTCGGGGGGTGGGGTCGCTCTATTACCTGTCCTATGCTCTGGGGGAAGGGTTGGCAGGCGAGGTGGGAGAACTGATCGCCTGGACAACGTTCATTGTGGTTGTGATTTCTGTGACCATTCACGGGGTGAGTGCCACGCCGCTGATGCAGTGGTATAAGCAAAATGTTGAACGGCATCCTGCTGCAACCGAAAAGACCTGAACGCCTGACCGCGATCGATCCCAGAAGATCCCCAGATCCCTTAATAACTGTCTAATAACTATCGTCTCTGCCAACTGTGAGCATTGCCAGCAGCCGATTCGCCTGATTCAACCGTTCTGAGATCGCCTGTCGCCAGCTTAAACTCACCTCTGGATTGGCCAGGACTTCCTGCGCCATCTCACGACAAACGGCACTATTTACTACATCTTCCTGCTACAGTTGATTGAGATTGTCATAGACCGTTTGAGGAGAAATTGCTGCCATATTGCACTCCTTAGACAATGCTCTGAAAAGATCATGCGTTCAAAATTCTTAAACAACGTATAAACTATGCGTTGTCTACATAACCATGATCGCTAACTAGACAGAAGCAAAGCAGTTCACGACATAGTTTTTGCAGGTTATTTACAGTAATTAACATATCAATATAATTATTTATTCTGGTCACAGTTGTCGAACTGGATATGACAATTTCCTTAAGACCTGCGCCTTAGCCGGATTCTTGTTGGAGAATCCAAATTAGCGTACCCAAATTGCTAGAATAATCAGCCTGGAATCGATCGATATCAAGCAATGCGGTTGACCTTGATCGCTGGAATCAGCCATCGAAATATTTTGTGGTGAAGTGATGACATTTGATGGTTTTTGAGGATCAGTTCTAATGGTCAGTTAATTGTTATGGTAATGGTCAATTGATTATCGTGAATGAGCGATCGTTTTCATCTTTTTTGACAGAATGCCACCTTTTCGTACTTCTTTAACCAGCACTATGAACAACAACAGTCTGCCCACCAAACAAGGTCTTTACGATCCCCAGTTTGAACATGATGCCTGCGGCGTTGGGTTCGTGGTGCATATGAAGGGGGCAAAGTCCCAGGCGATCGTCGAGGATGGCTTGACGATTCTCCTGAACCTGGATCACCGGGGGGCGGTGGGGGCTGAAACCAATACGGGAGACGGGGCAGGCATTTTACTACAAGTACCGCATAAGTTTCTGAAGCGGGTGATGGCGGAGCAGGGGATCGCCTTGCCGGAAGCGGGGCAGTATGGCGTTGGCATGATCTACACATCGCCGGATCCAGCAGTGCGGCAGGCAAGCAGACAAATTTTTGAACAGGTGGTCGCAGACGAAGGGCTGCATGTTCTGGGTTGGCGGGATGTGCCAACGGATAACTCTTCTTTGGGGAATATGGCGAAAGCCAGTGAACCCTTTATGCAGCAGGTGTTTATTCAACGATCGCCCGATCTGACAGATGATCTGGCTTTTGAACGGAAGCTGTACGTGATTCGCAAACTGACCCACACGGCGATTCGAGCTGATGGAGTGGATACCTACTGGTATCCGTCGAGCCTGTCGTCGCGGACGATCGTGTATAAGGGAATGCTGATGCCCGTGCAGGTGGGGCAGTATTACCCGGAATTGCACGATCCCGACCTGGAAAGTGCTTTGGCGTTGGTGCATTCTCGTTTCAGTACCAATACTTTTCCCAGTTGGGAGCGATCGCACCCCTACCGCTACATTGCCCACAACGGGGAGATTAATACGCTGCGGGGCAATATCAACTGGATGCACGCCCGTCAGTCATTGTTTGAGTCGGAGTTATTCGGGGAAGATATTCACAAAATCAAGCCCGTGATCAACATTGACGGCAGTGACTCCCTGATTTTCGACAATGCCCTGGAACTGTTAACGCTGTCGGGACGCTCTTTGCCCCATGCGGTGATGATGATGATCCCGGAACCCTGGACGGCTCACGAGTCCATGAGTGACGAAAAGAAAGCGTTTTACGAGTACCATTCCTGCCTGATGGAACCCTGGGATGGCCCGGCTTCGATCGCCTTTACCGATGGCACGATGATGGGAGCCGTCCTCGATCGCAATGGGCTACGTCCCTCCCGCTACTACGTCACCAAGGACGATCGGGTGATCATGGCATCGGAAGCCGGAGTTCTGCCCGTTGCACCGGAACAGGTTGCCCTGAAGGGACGCTTACAACCCGGTCGGATGTTCCTGGTCAACATGGAAGAAGGACGGATTGTCGCTGACGAAGAGATTAAAACCGGAATCATCTCGGAACAACCTTACCGCGACTGGCTGAATCAAAACCTCGTTGATCTAAACGATCTTCCTCTTCCCACTCCTCCCTCCTCTCTCCTGCCTCCTCTCTCCTTACCCCTCACCCAACGCCAAACCGCCTTCGGCTACACCTTTGAGGATCTACGACTCCTGCTCACACCCATGGCAAAAGACGGGGTAGAGGCAGTCGGTGCCATGGGAACGGATACCCCCTTATCGGTACTGTCCGATCGCCCCAAGCTGTTGTACGATTATTTCCAACAACTCTTCGCCCAAGTGACGAACCCGCCGATCGATTCGATTCGGGAAGAGATCATTACCTCAGCGCAAACGACGATCGGTGCGGAGCGCAATTTGCTGAAGCCGGAACCAGAAAGCTGCCATTTGATCAAGCTGAAAACGCCGATTCTCAGCAATGAAGAGTTGGCAAAACTGAAGCAGTTGTCTGGCGGATTCCAGTCGATCACAGTGCCAATTCTGTTTGATCCGAAGTCCGGTACCGAAGGACTGGCAGCTACTCTGGAAAACATCTTTGAGTCAGCCGATCGCGCCATTGCGGAGGGAGCCAGCATTATCATCCTGAGCGATCGAGAAATGAATGAGCAACTCGCTCCGATCCCGGCATTGCTGGCAGTATCAGGATTGCATCATCACCTGATTCGGGAAGGGACACGAACCAGAGTCGGATTAGTATTGGAATCCGGTGAACCCCGTGAAGTGCATCACTTTGCTACGCTGATTGGCTATGGCTGCGGTGCGATTAATCCTTACCTGGCATTTGAAACGATCAATGAGATGATCGAGGAAGGGATGCTGGTGAATGTGGATTATGCCAAAGCCTGTCAGAACTACATCAAAGCAGCAACTAAGGGCGTAATTAAAGTTGCCTCCAAGATCGGTATTTCCACGATTCAAAGCTATCGCGGTGCCCAAATTTTTGAGGCGATCGGCTTGAATCATTCTGTGATTGAGAAATACTTCACCTGGACAGCTTCCCGGATTGAAGGAGCCGATCTGGAGGTAATCACCAAAGAAGCGGTACTGCGCCATCACCATGCCTTCCCCGATCGCCAAACCAATGGTCATGTCCTGGATGCGGGCGGTGAGTATCAGTGGCGGAAGGAGGGAGAGGCGCATTTGTTTAGCCCTCAGACGATTCACGCGCTGCAAAAGGCGGTACGGGAAGGCGATTACGAACAGTACAAGCAATATGCTGCTCTGGTGAATGAACAAAATCAAAAGTTTTTCACCCTGCGAGGATTGCTGGAGTTCAAGTCCCGTGAACCGATTTCGATCGATGAAGTGGAACCGATTGAGGCGATCATGTCCCGCTTCAAAACGGGAGCCATGAGCTACGGTTCGATTTCTAAAGAGGCACACGAAGCCCTCGCCATTGCCATGAACCGGATCGGCGGCAAGTCCAACACCGGGGAAGGTGGCGAAGATCCGGAGAGATACACCTGGACAAACGATCGCGGCGATTCCAAAAATAGTGCGATTAAGCAGGTGGCATCGGGTCGGTTTGGAGTCACCAGCCTGTACCTGTCTCAGGCGAGAGAAATTCAGATCAAAATGGCGCAGGGGGCAAAGCCGGGAGAAGGCGGACAGCTTCCTGGAGCCAAGGTCTACCCCTGGATTGCCAAGGTGCGCCACTCGACCCCCGGTGTCGGCTTAATCTCACCTCCGCCCCACCACGACATTTACTCGATCGAGGATCTGGCAGAACTGATCCACGACCTGAAGAATGCCAACCGGGAAGCCCGGATCAGCGTCAAGCTGGTTTCGGAAGTCGGAGTTGGGACGATCGCGGCAGGCGTTTCTAAAGCCCATGCGGATGTGGTGCTGATTTCCGGCTATGACGGGGGCACCGGAGCCTCGCCTCGCACCTCGATCAAACACGCCGGATTGCCCTGGGAGCTAGGCGTGGCAGAAACCCACCAAACCCTGGTGCTGAACAACCTGCGATCGCGCATTGTGGTGGAAACCGATGGACAGATGAAAACCGGGCGGGATGTGGTGGTTGCGGCTCTGCTGGGGGCAGAAGAGTTTGGCTTTGCCACGGCTCCTTTGGTGACGTTGGGCTGCATCATGATGCGGGTTTGTCACCTCAACACCTGCCCTGTCGGCGTGGCGACCCAAGATCCGCGTCTGCGCGAGAAATTTACTGGCGATCCGCAACACACGGTCAACTTCATGACCTTCATTGCCCAGGAAGTCCGGGAATTGATGGCGCAACTGGGCTTCCGCAGCCTGAATGAAATGGTCGGACGGACGGATGTGCTGGAACCGAAAAAAGCGGTTGACCACTGGAAGGCGAAAGGGCTGGACTTCTCTAAGATTCTCTATCAGCCGGAAGTGGCTCCAGAGGTGGGTCGCTACTGCCAGATTCCCCAGGATCATGGCATCGATAAGTCCCTAGATATGACGGTACTGCTGGATCTGTGCCAAGGGGCGATCGAGCGAGGAGAGCCCGTCAAGGCGACTCTACCCATCAAGAACACTAACCGCGTGGTGGGCACCATCCTCGGTAACGAAATCACCAAACGCCATTGGGAAGGGCTACCGGAAGACACGATTCAGCTCCACTTCCAAGGCAGTGCCGGACAGAGCTTCGGTGCGTTCGTTCCCAAAGGTGTGACGTTGGAACTAGAAGGCGATGCCAATGACTATCTGGGCAAGGGCTTGAGCGGCGGCAAGATTATTCTCTATCCCCCTGCCGGATCGACCTTTGTCCCGGAAGAAAACATCATCACTGGCAATGTGGCTTTTTACGGGGCAACGGGCGGCGAGGCGTACATTCGCGGCATGGCGGGCGAACGCTTCTGTGTCCGCAACTCTGGGGTGCGGGCAGTGGTCGAGGCAGTGGGCGATCATGGCTGCGAGTACATGACCGGCGGTAAGGTGGTGATTCTGGGTGCCACCGGACGCAACTTTGCAGCAGGCATGAGCGGCGGGGTTGCCTACATCCTGGATGAAGTGGGCGATTTTGCCACCCGATGTAATCAGCAAATGGTGGGGCTGGAATCCCTGGAAGACCCTGAAGAAATCCGGGATCTGCGCCAGATGATTCAACGTCACGCCGACTATACCCAGAGCCAGAAAGCGGCTCAAGTGCTGAACCAGTGGGATGAAATGCTGCCGAAATTTGTCAAGGTGATGCCCAGGGACTACAAGCGAGTTCTCCAGGCGATCCAGGATGCCCTGGCGGCAGGACTGAGTGGCGATGATGCCTTGGCGGCTGCCTTTGAGCAAAATGCCCGTGATGTGGCGCGGATTGGAGGAGGTTAAGCCATAGAGAGTGGAGTTCATTGGGTGATGGAGCCTGCCTGACTCAATGAACTTCCAGCCAATGGATGGAATGACGGTTTGCAATGAAACTCCCCAATCACGAGCTTGCTATTATCGAATCATCCAAGCTCACAAACTATCTGCTCAATCCAAACCATAAACGCGGTGGGACAAAAGCAAAACTGTTACTTCAATGCGGATATTCCCAGGACAATTGGCAGCAATTAGACGCAGATATTCGCGCCTATCATCTAACCGCAGAAGTGGATCGAATTCGAGAAACTCCCTATGGAGTGCGATATGAAATTAGGGCATCTTTGCAAACTCCGATCGATCGCCTCCTTCCAGTCAGAACCGTTTGGCAAATTGATACAGGCACAACCCTTCCACGGCTGATCACGATGATTCCAGACTAATTTAAGTTGATCCAACTGTTATGAACTACGAACTTTATTCAGATGTCATCCTATTATCTGACCTGCCCGATGAAAGACTCTATGCAGGGGACATTGGCACCGTTGTAGAACAGCATATTGTGGAAGGACTTGAACCTGGATATAGCGTTGAATTTTTTGATCTGTTAGGAAATACAGTTGCGGTTGTGACTTTGCCTGGAAGTTCTCTACGCTCTCCCACCCCTGCCGATCGTCCCACCGTCAGATCCGCTAATCACGTTGCTGCCTAGCCGCTTTCCAATTTTTCAATTTTCCAGCTCTCCAAAATCTAAAATTCAAAATTACTTGAGTTACCACTATGGGAAAACCAACTGGCTTCATCGAATTTCTCCGCGAATTACCCTCTGAAGTAGCTCCCGCCGATCGAATTCGCAACTGGGATGAATTCCATCTGCCCATGCTAGAGGAAAATCTGCGAACGCAAGGGGCCCGCTGTATGGATTGCGGTATTCCCTTCTGCCATACCGGAACGGTGATTAGCGGCATGGCCAGTGGATGTCCGATTAATAACCTGATTCCGGAATGGAATGATCTGGTCTATCGCGGACTTTGGAGAGAGGCACTCGATCGCCTGCACAAGACCAATAATTTTCCGGAATTTACGGGGCGCGTTTGTCCGGCTCCCTGTGAAGGGTCCTGCGTGTTGGGGATTACGAATCCGCCGGTGACGATTAAGAATATTGAGTATTCGATCGCCGAAAAGGGTTGGGATGAAGGCTGGATTACGGCGCATCCACCCACGAAGCGCACCGGAAAGAAAGTAGCGATTATTGGTTCTGGTCCCGCTGGGTTGTGTGCCGCTGCCCAGTTGAATACGGCAGGACATACCGTGACGGTGTTTGAACGAGCCGATCGTCCCGGTGGGCTGCTGATGTATGGTATCCCCAACATGAAGCTGGACAAGCAGGAAGTCGTGATGCGGCGACTGAACATCCTGGAGGCGGAGGGGGTGAAGTTTGTCTGCAATACGGAAGTGGGCAAGGACTTTCCGGCAGAGAATTTGCTGAAGGAATTTGATGCGACGGTGCTCTGTACGGGTGCAACTCGTCCCCGTGACCTGCCGATCGAAGGGCGGAATTTGAATGGAATTCATTTTGCGATGGAGTTTCTCACTGCCAATACTCAGGCGGTGCTGGATGGACATCCGAATCAAAACTATATTTCTGCTGCTGGCAAGGATGTGATCATCATTGGTGGGGGCGACACGGGAACCGACTGTGTGGGAACTTCCATCCGTCATGGTTGTAAGAGCGTGACGCAACTGGAGATTATGCCGCAACCGCCTGCGGAACGTGCTGCGAACAATCCCTGGCCCGAATGGCCCAAGGTTTACCGCATGGATTATGGACAGGAAGAAGCCGCTGCGATGTTTGGTGATGATCCCAGAGTTTACACAACAACGGCGACGAAGTTTGAAGGCGATGAGTACGGTCAGGTGAAAGCGGTTCATACCGTGCAAGTCCTTTGGGAGCGAAACGAAAAAGGACAATTTGTTCCTAACCCGGTTCCTGGCACGGAGAAAGTGTTACCCGCCCAACTCGTCCTCCTGGCAATGGGTTTCCTGGGTCCCGAACAACCCCTCCTGGATGCCCTCGGACTCGATCGCGATGCCCGCAGTAACGTTAAGGCAGACTACGGCAAATACACCACCAGCATTCCCGGTGTCTTCGCCGCTGGAGATTGCCGTCGGGGACAAAGCTTAGTCGTCTGGGCCTTTAATGAAGGACGGGAAGCCGCCAGAGAGTGCGATCGATACTTGATGGGTAGTACGGATTTGCCCTAGAGATCGATCGCCTGGAATCGATCGCCTGGGAACGTAACGGTACGCTGGGAACGTGACGGTAAAAGGGCGCACTGCCGTGCGCCCCTACGGGTTGTGGGGGTGTAATTGGTCTTGTGCCCAAACGGAAGGATTGTTCTGAATGTACTGACGAATTTTTGCGGCGGAATCTCGATCGCGGATGATATGTTCGTGATAACTGCGTTGCCAGACTGGTGTTCCGGCGGCATTGCGGATGGTATTAATGCGTTTGGTTGTAATGGATTTAAAACCCGCCACAAAAGACGACAAGGATTGCGGTCTACGATGTAACGAGGTCGGTAGGGGCGCACTGCTGTGCGTCCTTTCGGCAGGTAGCGATCGATCAAAATTATCTATGATCACGATCCCATGTAAATGATTTGGCATGACAATCCAACCATCGATCGCAAAATTAGCACGGATTTCTGGGGTGCGCTGCCATTCTTCTGCTACAATCTCTCCGTAAAGATTCAATTGCATCTCGCCTGCCACAATTTCACCGAATAGGCACTGTCGTTGATGGGTACAAAGGGTAATGAAATAGGCACCGGATGAACTATAGTCATAACCTTTGAGCCGAATGGTTTGCCGATGATGTTTAGCAGGATTGTATTTCACAAAATCAATTGAATCGCCACATCAATCAGGATTCCCAGAAATGGCGGTCAATCCGATCGATCGCACATGAAATCCGCAACGGTAGGGGCGCACTGCTGTGCGCCCTGTATACCCCTGTGCGCCCTGTATACCCCTGTGCGCCCTGTATACCCCTGTGCGCCCTGTATACCCCGTGCGCCCAAACAACGGCAATGGTAAAAACGATCGCCTGGAAACACGATGGTATTCTGGAAACACGACGGTAAAAGGACGCACCAGTGCGCCCCTACGGTGGGTGGGGGCGATCGGGGATAATGATATTCAATAATTGGTTTCGACGGTGAAGCGAATTCTGTTTGTTTAGGAAACGATCGGGAACACAACTATAGATTCAGCCAGAGAGTTCGTTATTCCGCACCCCAATTTCGATTCAGCCACTTTGAGAACGATACAATAGAGGCAATTTACTTGTCGCTCCTCATTTGTAATGGTGGACAGCCCTCATCAGCAGCCAACAATCACAACGCCAACCCAGATTCCGCCCTTAGAAAGTGGCGATCGCCTGACTCGACAAGAGTTTGAACGTCGTTACGAAGCCATGCCCCATCTCAAAAAAGCTGAACTGATCGAAGGAGTGGTTTACCTGCCGGCTGCCCTACGGTTTCGGAGTCATGGTCAACCTCATGGAGATTTGATCACCGGGTTGGGGGTTTATCGAACATTCACACCGAACATTGCGCTGGGGGACAATCCAACCATTCGCCTCGATCGAGACAATGAGCCTCAACCGGATGCAGTTCTGTTCATTGAAGAAAGGGCGGGGGACAGTCCCGACTCAGTCAGGATGACTATGTAGAAGGCGCACCAGAGTTAATTGCCGAGGTTGCAGCCAGCAGTGCCTCCATTGATCTGGGGGACAAAAAGCGAGTGTATCGTCTGTATCGTCGGAATGGGGTGCAAGAATATATGGTTTGGCGAGTATTCGATCGGCAGATTGATTGGTTTCGTCTGGAAGCAGATGATTATGTACCCTTGCGATCGGATGATCAGGGTATTGTTCGCAGTGAAGTATTCCCTGGTTTATGGCTAGCGGTGTCTGCTTTGTTGAATGGCGATATGCCCCAGGTTTTGACCGTCTTGCAGCAAGGGATTCATTCCGAAGTGCATCAGCAGTTTGTGCGGCAACTTGCCCAGAATGAACGTTAAGTATGAATGTGTCTGTCCTGATCCTGCCGCTGGCTGCTCTGCTTGATTACCTGATTGGCGATCCCTGGAATTGGCTGCATCCGGTTCAGGTCATGGGCTGGGGGATTCAGCACTACACAAATTTTGTCTTGAAACGCTGGGATGCGCCCGTAGTACAGCGAGTTGCGGGAATGCTATTGGCGATCGGACTGATCAGCCTGAGTGGATTATTGGGTTGGTTGATGGTTCAGGTTTCGGACTGGATTCATCCCTGGTTAGGGCTGGGGGTTGCCAGTGTGATTCTTGCCAGTTGTTTTGCCGCGGAGTTTGCGTCAAGCCGCCGAGGAAGTCCTCACCCCCCTTGAACAAGGAGATCTGGGATCAGCCCGATCGACCCTCAGCCGCTACGTGGGACGGGACACGGACGAATTAACAGAGGCAGAAATCCTGAGAGCCGTCCTGGAAACCGTGACGGAGAATGCCACCGATGGAGTGATTGCACCGTTGGTCTGGGCAATCGTTGGAGCCTTCACTCCCCTGGGGAGCGTCCCCTTTGCCCTGGCTTATAAAGCGGCCAGCACCCTGGATTCAATGGTGGGTTATCGGGATGCACCCTATACCGACATCGGCTGGTGCAGTGCCAAACTGGAGGACTGGCTCACCTGGATTCCCTGCCGTCTGACCGTATTGCTCCTGGCGATTTTGTCCGGCAAACCATTGCACGTCTGGAAACTCTGTCAGCGAGATGCGCCTCAAGATCCCAGCCCGAATGCAGGATGGAGTGAATGCGCTTATGCCGCCGCGTTGGGGGTACAGGTTGGCGGGACGAATCGTTATCGAGGGGTGGTCAAACACAAGCCGTTGCTGGGAGATGCGCTCCGGCCGATCGCACCAGACGTAATTCAGCAAGCGATGGGTCTGACTCGGCTCAGTGTGTTGATTGGATTGGCGATCGGAGTAGGACTCCTTTTCTCTAACGGTGCTTTGCCTGTAGAAAGGCACAACTTAGCCACGTCGCAACTTCTGGGAGTAAAACGAAGCTGACTCTTCCCCTCTGGCACATTCCTGAGTAAACCGAATCAAATGATGAGCAACTAATCCCACATGAATCACCCGCTCGATTTTGCCTGTCTTCAAGGCCGGAGGGCCATCTTCCAGAACGTTTTGCGATATTGGCTGAACACTCCCACCCGTAAAAGAATCTTCCCCAGCATCGTCAGCCCCTTCTGGATGTTCTTTTTGGACACTCGCGCTGGACTGTTGGGCGCTTTAATCCGGTTGGGGTAAGTGTGCTCACACTGATGGAGAAATCGCTCATAAAGGAATTCCGGCTCATAGGCCGTCGTGATGCACTTGCGCCACATTTCCACGACTTGTTCGTAAGGCATGAGAAATTCCACATTGGATTCCCGATCGGCTTCAAACACCAGTCGTCCTTCTGCTTCTAACCGTTCCCACAGAGTGGTTTTGGGTAAGGCATAAAGCAAATTAATCGTCAGCATCGGAATCTGAGAGAGGCGGATGAATTCCAGAATGCGATCGGCGGTATCGGGGGTATCGGTGTCCAGTCCGATAATGATGCCGGAAACCACCTCCATACCGTAACGGTTGAGCGTCTGCACTGCCTCCAGGATCGGCATACTCAGGTTGTGCCCCTTGGAGATTGCCTTCAAAGCATCGGGCTCCGGGGTTTCAATGCCGCAGAATACGGTACAAAAATAGGCTTCCCGCATCATTTCCAGCAGCTTCGGACTTTGGCCAAATTCAGCGTTGCTTCGCAGGCAAACTGGACTGGATAGCCATTGCGCTTTTGCCAGTCGATTAAATGGGGCAGCAGTTCCATCGCGGCTCGGCGATTACCAACAAAGTTATCATCTACAAAATAAACTGCACCGGGATTGCCCACCTCCAGCATCGCATCCAGTTCTTGCAGCACTTGCTCTGGCGTTTTCATCCGGGGATTGCGCCCATAGAGAGCTGGAATATCGCAAAACTCACAGCTATAGGGACAGCCACTAGAGAATTGAATGTTGGCAAGGAAATAGCGATCGAGTTCCAGTTTGTGATAGGCGGGCGTGGGAAACTCGTTCAGGGGTAAACGTTCCCTGGTTTCAAATCGCAGTTGTTGGGCTGGACGTTGATCGTGGTGGTCTAAATACTCAATCAGGCGATCGGTGGCATCCCCCAATTCCCCCAGGTGCAGAATATCGAAATCGGGATAGTACTCAGGACAGCCCGATACAGAGGGACCACCCACGACGGTAATTTTGCCTGCTTGATGGGCTAATTCGTTAATCCGGTTAATCTGCGGTCGCTGAATGTGCATCCCACTGGCAATCACCACATCCGCCCAGCGATAATCCGCCGGAGTCGCCGCCTGCACATTTTCATCAATAAACCGGACTTCCCAGGTGGGGGGCAGGTAAGCTGCCACAATCAGCAACCCTTGAGGCGGCATGAAGGCATTGACCTGGCGCATCAGGGGATAGGCGTGGTGCAACGTGCCAAAGGAGCGACTGTAAGGGGGAAAGACGCAGAGGATCTTGCGGTGATTGTGCGGCACATAATCGGTTCCGTGGGGAGCGCGATCGAGTTGGGAAGTTGGATTGCTAACTGGAGTGGAACGTTGGGGAGCGGATAGTACGTCTACCATGGATGATGCCTCACACAACAAATGCCCTCATACCTGCTCATAATAAAGGATGCGGAACGGTGAGTTCACCCCCGATCGCTGCAATCATTGGAACGAGTTGACGGTCTATGCAATTGATTTCTTTTTTGGCGCGTTCATCCTGGCAAATGGTGGTAATTGCCATTCTGCTGGGGTTTCTCAGTGGGGGCAGTAGTGCTGGACTGATTGCTTATGTGGGGCAATTAATGGAACAGGCAACGGCTCGACACGGGTTCGGAGCCATCATGATTTTTTTAGGATTGGCTGCGATCGCCCTGATCACCAACATCCTGTCTCAAATGTTGCTGATTCGCTTAGCCCAGCAGGCCATTTTTCGGCTGCGGATGACCTTGAGTCAGCAAATTCTGGCTGCGGAACTGCGCCATCTGGAACGGGTGGGGAATGCTCGTTTATTGGCAACCTTAACGGAAGACATTCAGGCGATCGCCGAAGCAGTGCGGCTCCTACCCTTTATCTGTATTGACCTGGCGACGGTGGTGGGGTGTTTAGCCTACATCATCTGGCTGTCCTGGGACATGGCTTTGTTTGTTTGTGGACTGGCAGCCCTATCGGTAACGGTTTATCGCGGGATTTTGCACCACGCCAAACATCAACTTGCCCTGGCACGAGAGGAGCAGGATAACCTGTTTCGCCACTTTCAAGCCACTACGGACGGGGTGAAAGAACTGAAGCTGCATTACCGCCGCCGCCAGGCGTTTCTGCGAGAAGAACTGCAAACCTCCGCTGCCACCTATCGTTACCACAGCATTAAAGGACTCGATCTATTCGCTATCATCGTTAACTTCGGCAATTTTATTCTGTTTTTCGCCTTAGGGCTGGTTTTGTTTGTCCTACCGCGACTGTTTGCCATCTCCTTTCAAATTATTTCTACCTATCTGCTGCTTTTCACCTACATGATTTTGCCGATGCAGCAGTTGGTCGGACGCTTGCCCATTCTGATTCGGGCTGGCGTTTCTCTGCAAAAGGTTGAATCCCTGAACCTTTCCCTGATCGATCGCACTGAAACCGATACCATCCCACCTGCCATCACCCCCCAGTGGACAACCCTACAGCTCCAGGGAGTCACCCATACCTATCAGACCGATCTGGAGGACTCTCACTTTGAGCTAGGGCCGATCGACCTGACTGTTCACCCCGGCGAACTGATCTTCATCGTTGGCGGCAACGGCAGTGGTAAATCGACCCTGGCAAAGTTAATTACAGGCCTATACGCGCCAGAATCCGGCGAGATTCGCTTCAATGATCAACCCATTCACACCGACAATCGGGAATGGTATCGACAGCACTTTTCCGTCATCTTTTCGGATTTCTTTTTGTTCGATCGCCTCTTGGGTCTGGATGATCTGGATCTGGATCACACCGCCCAAACTTACCTGAAGCAATTACAGCTCGATCACAAAGTCAAAATCGCCCAGGGCAAGCTTTCCACGACTTCCCTCTCCCAGGGACAGCGTAAACGTCTTGCCCTCCTGACGGCCTACCTGGAAGATCGACCCATCTACCTGTTTGATGAATGGGCTGCTGATCAAGATCCTATTTTCAAAGATCTGTTTTATACTCAGCTTCTTCCCGATTTACGCAATCAGGGTAAAACCATCTTTGTGATTAGCCATGATGATCACTATTTCCATATGGGCGATCGGATGATCAAGCTCAACTATGGCAAAATTGAATTCGATCGGGAACGTATGTAGTCCTTACTACAGTAAGTCTGCAATTTGTTGGCGTAATTCGCTCGGCATCAAAACGCGATTGATGACGTGAACCACTCCGTTCGCAGCCTGAACATCCGCTTGAATGACGCTACCATCATTCACGATGATCCGATCTTCCGCCACCTGTACCGCAATGCCACCACCTAGCGTCTCAACCCGCCCCGTACTGATGTCATCAGACATGACTTCAGCCGGAATCACATGGTAGGCCAACACCTGCCGCAACAAGCCCTGATTTTCCGGTTGTAAGAGTTGTTCCAATGCTCCTTCGGGTAGTTCGGCAAAGGCCTCATCGGTCGGTGCCAGAATCGTATAGGATTCACCCGTCCCCTGCAAGGCATCACCAATTTCAGCCGCTTCAACTGCCTGGGCCAGCGTCGTAAAGGATCCTGCTGCCGATGCTTGCTGTAGTAGCTCAGTCAAAGACTGGTTTTCGCTGTCTTCCAGTAAGTCATCCGTTGGAGTCGTTGCGTCGGGCTGTTCCACTCCATTCACAGGGGGTTGAGGCATGGGGGTTGTATCCGGTTGTTCGTCTTCGGGCGTGGGCGTTGCGTCGGGCTGTTCCACTCCATCCACTGGGGGTTGAGGCGTGGGGGTTGTATCTGGCTGCTCGACTTCAGGGGTAGGCTGAACGGGCGTAGGGGTTGTATCCGGTTGCTCAACCCCAGGAGTTTGCTCCGGTGTCGGAGTCGTCTGGGCCCGAACGATGCCACCAGCATAGGCAATCAGTCCCACCAGACCAGTAGCGACGGAAAAGGAGCGAATAAGACGTGAATAGTTCATTTTTGACAGTTCTCCTGTAATTTTGTATAGAAAAGCTCAACTCTCTAAACAAGTTAAGGAGAATCGGCACTTCTGCCGTCTGCCAACAGAGCTATTTTCAATGATGAAGCCTGCCTTACCCCCTAAACATTCAACACAAAATCAAACGTCCCCCGTCCCTGCTCCGACTCCTGCATCCCTATCAGCAACTCTGGTTGAAACAAACCATCTCGCTGGTTCTGAGGTACATCTGGGAAATAAAGCTGTGTGGTTAAGATTGGCTGATTCGCAGCCTGAACTTTAACGTGGATATGGCGGGTGCGGCCAGGATAAAAACCGGGAACGATCGTTTCCAGAAAGTAGCGTCCTTCAGCATCGGTAAACTGGTGTCCCCGCAATCGATACCCCTGATTGTCATACTCTCCCCGATCGTCCGCCTGCCAAAAATCAACCAGGGCACCAGCGATCGGCTCACAATTTCTGGAGAGGACTACTCCCGTCAAAATCAGGGGTGTGCCCACGATTCCGGGTTCCAGCAAGGACGAGCGCTCTGGGGCATTGGGCGTATAAAATGGCCCTGCCGTTTGAGCTGGGGTAATGTCCTCATCATCCCCACAGGCAGGGGTGGGCGTAAGAGTTTGGGCTTGGGAAGCAGGTGCAGGTGAAGCAGCTGCGTTGGGAGATGGCGACGATGGACTGGATGTCGAAGTTTCTGAGCGGGCAGACGATCGAGTGCAGGCAGTTCCCACCCATGAGGAGAACAGCAAAGCCCCAAATTTGAGGAACGTACGGCGCGATCGAGTGATTCGAGACAGTCTAACCATAATCTCAGGCAGCAAGGAGTGACACATCTACAGCAAAGCAGTTTAGCCTTGCCCTCCTCCAGCCTACACAATGCCATTCCTGATCAGTTTGAGGGTGAAACTTCAGCACAGACACTGGAATCGGGAAAAGCTCCCTGGATGAATCACGATTCGCCCCTACTTTCCTGCCAACCGATGCTTCTGCTCAATCTCACTAATATCTTCCAGCAAACCCTTCATTACTAAATGCATATTGCCACTCGGCGTTTGCACCCGATCCCAAGTTTGAATCTGCGCCTTCAATTCATCACTGGCGAACGCCTTTCGCAGCATTTTTTCACTTCGTTCATCCTGAAGGTATTCGCCCAGCGTTGGCCCCATCACATCCTGCCACATCAGATTAATCAGGCTGTTGGGCTTGCTGTGATCCACGCAATCAAAGAACCACTGTACAATGTCGAGTAGGCGAATGGTTTCCTGTACTGCTAAGGGAAAAAGATAATCAATTCCCTCCTGGCACTGGCAATAAAAGTCGATAAATACGGTGGAAACTAAATCCGGATATTTGGGTTTGAGCTCCTGCACCTTTTGATTGAGCTTCTTCGTGGATTCTGTAATGTTCATTGAAACGCTACCAGGTTGAGAGATTGAGTTTTAGATGCTAGAACCACGGCGATCGTCCCTCTGGTTTGAACAGGAGCATCCTCAAGCAACCCCTCATCCCATTCAAATTCCCCATAATAACGACGAGCATCCGGGCGACACTATCATCTCATTGCTCAACCCGTAAAGGTGTGATCAAAGTTGCCTTCGATCGACTTTGAATTTGTTAGAGTTGAAAGATTTAGTGAGCTAAACAACCGGAGTCGCTCAAATCTGAAATTGCGGGTTTCAGAATCTCGCTGGCAGGCAAGATGCCTGCGCTACGGCGATCGCTCTTTGCATCAATGGAATGATCTCAACCTCCCCCTTTCGCAAACCATTCACCTTGTAAGCAGGGATTCCTCAAGATCCCCGACCGGGAGGGGGCAGGGGTGGGTTTCCTGACTATGCTCAACCTGCGATCGCCCTACCCTGAAGATTGAGCCTAGCCAGAACTGACCTTGCTGCCCAAATGCTACCCAAATCTCAGCCTAAATTGTGCCTGGATTGAGGAACCGATTGGCAAACTGAAAAACGTGCCCTAAATCTATATCGCTATCATTTTTGCTATTGAGAAATGTATCGAGGATAGAGTTTGAACCTTGTACTCCCGGCTTAGGAGAACCCATGTTTAACAAACTGAGAACTGCGGGGATCAGGGTCGGTAAAGCCATTTGCACCAGACTGGAACTGATGCCTGTTTTTTGAGAAATGAGCTGGGTTAGCTGTTGCTGGAGTTGTGGAGTAAATACAGACTGCATCAGAGAAGCGTTACCGCCGCGACCGCCGTTCGCAAGTTGACCAATCAGTCCACCCAACTGATTTCCGCCCATCGTTGATTGCTGCTTCTGCAACATTGGGCGTAAGGCTCCCCCCAGAACCGTCATCATACTCTGCATCTGATTTGGCTGGATACCACTACTAGCAGATAGCTGCTGGAGCGAACTGGTAATGGAATCTAGTTGGGATACACTGGCTTGCTGATTGGGATTATTGATTGAACTCAAAACGTCAAAAAACAAACTCATAAAGAAACCTCACTTTAACTTTAAATAAGACAAGCTTAGTGCACAGATTCAGGATGAGATAGGAATCAAGAAACAAAAAAATTAACGGCTTGCATTGCTCGAATCACTCTTGATTAAGAGGGACAGGAGAACGCGACAGGACTAACAATCATCATAAACCGCATTTCTAAACAACCTTAAATACTCCCTACCATGAGCTTTTACATCAACTGCAATCCCCCCCTTAGGTGATGTCATCCTATTTTTTTTACCCAGGCTTGTCAAGTTGCCTGTGCGACATGGGTATCGCGCGATCGTGGCATTGCGAACGATGTTGCCGACTCAAACTCAGTAGATCGAAAACGAATTGCATTCACGGCAACGCCTGCGTTAGATCCCCCTAAATCCCCCTTAAAAAGGGGGACTTCAACCCCTCTTCGGCTCGGTTCCCCCCTTTTCAAGGGGGGCTAGGGGGGATCCAAACAGGGTTTGTGATCTACTCAAACTGTTAATGCGAGGGATATCGTCCCACCACCCAGCCCCCAGGTTATAATCCTCCTGCATTCAGTTCCCGCGTTTGCTGCTCATGAAAATGATTACCCTGCTGCTGTCGGCTGTTCTCATCAGTCTGGTGGTTCTGCCGCATCCGGCGATCGCCGCTTTTTGTCGTCCGGTGAATCAACAGCAGGTTTGCATTGTCAGTATCCAGCGCAGTGCCAAATACTACTGGGAATATCGGGTGGTGCTGCGGGTAAACGGAGAGGAAAAACCGCTTGAGGTCTATAATTGCCGCGATCGAGTCCGGACTCAATCTAATGGATCACGCCGATCGTTTCAGCCTGACGGAGTCGGTGAGATGGTATGTCGTGCGTTTCGATAAGGACGGGGTTTGTAGCGTGTATTCCGCCATTTGGCTGAAATTAAACTGGTTCTGAAAATTGCCCTGTATCTCCTGCAATCCGATTCATGGCGGATGCTTATCTTAGGAGGACTGCTCTAGTCTTAATCCTAGACGCACCGACAATCAGATGTACGTCTAGTGACGCATCCAGTTGAAGGGGTGTATTAGGATCAAGGAGCAATCCTGTCCCTTTCCTACCAAAGGGGCAGGATTTACTTATATCAGGATTTACTGATATACAGCATAGGATTGAGTGAGGCGGATGCTTACTGCCCAACCGAGGAGAAGTCAGGGTTTTCAGCTGATATATAGTATTTCCGCTATATCAACAATAGAAATTCAGTGGATCTAAAATGGGTTCGTTTCACAGTGAACCCTTGTTTGTGAGCTACTGAAACTAACTAAAAGATGAAAAGTAGGGCATCCGTTCAGGCGCAAATTGATAGTAGGAAGCAATTTGAAGTAGATTGTCATACTGTAAAAATCATCCCGTAATTAATCCTTAGCTTCAGCAGTTCCAGCTTCTAAGCCATCGAAAACATAATTTGTTAGCGAATCAATGGATTGAATTAGTTCCATCTAAGGGCAGAGTAGGTTAACTTTACTTATTGAGACTTGCTGAAGGAGTGCAATATTTCTTCAAGTGATGGCTCTTCTGCGCAAAGCTGAGTACGGAATGGGTTCGTTATGCGATCGTTCGGTTGGCTCGGGTTGAGAAGCGGTTCTGTTCCATTCAAATCCTTCCTACGGCAGCTGGTTCGTGTGGCAGCCGTGATTTTGCCGTTGATGGCTTTGATTTACATCACTCAATCGGGGGCATTCCAGCGTGAGCGATCGGAGCAAGGTGAGCCACTGGGGGCAGTTTTGTTCGGTGTGAGCCTTTTCCTGGCAGGAGTGGTGACTGGACTACTGATGGCGCGGTTGCCTCGCATCCGGCGATCGCTACGCAGGCAAACCCATCATAACGACAGCCTTACTGTTCAGAGGGATCAGCCCTCTGCAACTGCATCACCTACCAGCCCAACGGCGATCGATGCAATTCATGCTCCTCGCTTTTCAACTTGCCCGGATCCAAGCAAACACCCGCATCTAGAATCCACCCTGCGCCGCTCGAAAAGTGTGCTGGATGACCTCCTGGATAGTCCGATCATCGGAATTTGCTGCTTCCGGACGCGCACAACGCTGGACGTGCAGTACGAATACTTTTCCACGGGAAATGCCCGCATCTTTGGCTATTCCCAGGCAGAATTTTTAGCGGATCATACCCTGTGGCGGTCTTCGGTTTTTCCAGAAGATTGGGAAACCATCGTGCAGCCCACCTATGAGAAGCTATTTGACCAGCGCACTGCATCAATGGAGTATCGCTTTCGCCGGAAAGATGGCAACCTGCGCTGGGTTTCTGATTACTTGACGGCCCGCCGAGATCCAGAAAACAACTGCTGGATTGTGACTGCGGTTGCCGTTGATGTGACAGAACGGAAGCAGGCAGAAGAGGCATTACGCCGCCACGAAATCCAACTACAACAGATTACAGACGCATTACCGGCCTACGTTTCCTACCTTGATTCCGACCACCGCTATCGATTTGTCAACAAAACCTATGAAGAGCGATTTGGCATACCGCGAGAACAGTTTTACGGGAAGCGCATTTGTGAGCTTTTAGGGGAAGCCAGCTATCGATCGATTCAACCCTATCTCCAACAAGCCTTTGCTGGCAACTCCATCACCTACAGCACCACCCAGACCGATGACAAGGGTATCACTCGCCACCTGGATGTCACCCTGATTCCTGACTTTGCCACCGATCGCCAGGTGAAGGGTTGCTATAGCTTTATCATGGATAACACTTCTCGCCAGCAGACAGAAGATGCTCTGAAGCGCAGTGAACAGCACTTTCGCAGTATTTTCTTGAGCAGTTCAGTTGGCATGAGTCTTGTGGCTCCAAGCGGGCAATTTTCCCAGGTGAATCCGGCCCTGTGCAAAATGCTGGGGTATACCGAATCGGAACTGATGGAATTAACGACGCTGGAGATTACCCATCCAGACGATCGAATGCTGGCTTCAGAGTCAATGCAACGCTTGTTTGCGGGGGAAGCGTCTAACTTTCAGCTTGAAAAACGGTTTTTGCATAAAAATGGGCAACCGATATGGACAACCATTGATGTCTCGGTGGTGCGCGATGCAGCAGGGCAACCGCTTTACTTCATTGGGATGGTGCAAAATGTAACGGCTCGGAAGCAGGCAGAGGCAAGCCTGGAGGCCCAAAGAAAATTTTTGCGCCAGGTGATTGATGTGGTTCCCAGCTACATTTTTGTGAAGGATGCCGAGGGATATTTTTTAGTCGTCAACCAGGCGGGTGCAACGGTACATGGTTTGCCGGCAGAGGACGTTTTGGGGAGACGAGAAATTGATCTGTTTCCCTCGCAACCCGAACGATTCGATGAACACATGGCGATTAACCGCGAGGTTATGAAAAGTCGTCAGCCTACCCTGACTCCGATGGAACCGCTGATGAATGCTCAGGGGGAAGTGCGCTGGTACAAAACTATTATCAGTCCGTTTATTGATGCCGCAGGTCAGGTTCAGGGAATTATTGGGGCTTCCACGGATATCACCGATCTAAAAGCGATCGAAGAAGAACTGCGCCAGGCCAAAGATGCAGCTGAGTCAGCCAATCAGGCCAAAAGTGAGTTTCTCGCCAATATGAGCCATGAACTCCGCACCCCGTTGAACACCATTCTGGGATTCACAGAACTGATGCTGAATGATGAGAACCTCACGGCAGCCCAACGGGAGGATTTATCAATTATTAATCGCAGTAGTGAACACCTGCTGGAACTAATTGATGAGATTTTAGATTTATCCAAAATTGAAGCGGGGCAAATGTCCCTGGATGAACGACCGTTTAATCTCCACAGCCTGCTCCGAGATCTGGTGCAAATGATGCGGGCGAAGGCTACGGCGAAGGGTTTAAATCTGGCGATCGAATATAGCTCAGATGTTCCAGCTTGCATTCAGGCGGATCCGCAGAAACTACGCCAGATTTTGATTAATCTTTTGAGCAACGCCATCAAATTTACTTCCCTGGGGCAAGTGATTTTACGGATCCGGAGAGCCGACCGCACCGCACCCGATCGGTCTGCAAAACTGAACTTATCCACCTCATTTCCCCCCCTGGACTGGAGCGATCCAACCCGCTTTCCCCTCCTGTTTGAAGTTGAAGATACAGGATTTGGCATCGCCCCGGAAGAACTCCCTTCGATCTTTGATGCCTTTGTGCAAACCGAGGCAGGACGACGTACCCAAAGGGGAACCGGATTGGGGTTGGCGATTAGCCATCGGCTGGTGATGTTGATGGGAGGGGCAATTCATGTCAGCAGCACCGTTGGAGTGGGCACAACCTTCCAATTTTGGGTGCCGACCAAGGCGATGGATCATCAAACCCTATCCGCCAGTGGTAGCGTGCGTCGGGTCATGGGACTGGAACCCGGTCAACCCACCTACCGAATTCTAGTCGTTGATGATTCGGATGAAAATCGCCAGCTTTTATCCAAGCGGTTGCAGTCCGTCGGCTTTGATGTCCGGGAGGCAGCGCATGGGCAGGCAGCGATCGAATTGTGGCAAACCTACGCCCCTCATTTGATCTGGATGGATGTGCGGATGCCGATCATGAACGGTCTGGAGGCAACTCAGCGAATTCGTCAGCAGGAAACCGCTTTAGCAGAAGCCTTACCTGAGACAACCCCAAGCCGCCCCCCAACCAAGATCATTGCCATCACCGCTAATGTCTTTGAAGAAGAACGGCAACCTGTGCTGGCGATCGGTTGCGATGATTTTGTCGCCAAGCCCTGTCCGGAAACCATCTTTTTTGAAAAGATGGGCAAACATCTGGGGGTACGCTATATCTATGCAGCTGAGAACGTGATACAGAATGGCAATCAAACCCTGGCTAGCATTCAGGATGGAACCAGTGTTTATACATTGGATCACTTTACATCGAATGATTCCAATCCATCCTCGCCCCTGTTCAAACTACAACCTTCTGCCTTTGAGTCAATGCCACCCGGCTGGTTAGAGCAGCTGAACCTGGCGGCCCGTCGCGCTGATGAACCTGTGATTCTGGCTCGATTAGCTGAACTTCCAGACACGCAGGCCGAGCTACGAACTGCCCTCATCACCCTGGTCAACAACTTTCAACTCGAACAACTGATTCAACTGACTCAGCCTCCAAGTGTATGACTGTTCCCTCCGACACCCGTGAAACCAGCGAAACCAGCAGCGGCGATATTCTGGTCATTGACGATACGCCCGATAATTTACGGTTTTTATCTAGCTTACTGACTGAAGCAGGGTACACCGTTCGTAAGGTGATTAATGGTGCTCTGGGATTAGAAGCAGCTCAATTACAGCCTCCTGATTTAATTCTGCTTGATATTGTTATGCCTGGTATGAACGGCTATGAGGTCTGCCAGCGCATGAAGGCGAGCGATCGAACCCACGACATTCCCATTATTTTTCTCAGTGCCCTGGATGAAGAACTGGAGAAAGTGCAAGCCTTTCAGACGGGGGGAGTGGATTACGTCACCAAACCCTTTCAGGTGGTGGAAGTGCTGGCCCGAATTGAAACCCACCTCAAAATCAGCAGGCTGCAACAGCAACTCCAGCAGCAAAATCTACGCCTTCAGCAGGAAATTGCATATCGCACCTCAGCGGAAGCAGCATTACAGCTTTTAAACCAGGGACTGGATGCCCATGTTCAATCCCAAACAGCAGAATTGGTCGCAAAATATGAACGGCTTTCAACCCGATATCAAGAACTAACAATTGTCCTGGAGCAAACGGAAAATCAGAATCAGATTCAAACCCAAACGATCGAAACCCTGGGACAGGATTTGCGTAGTCAATTGACGGCCATTACATCTGCGATCGACCAACTTAAACGAACTCGCCCCGACAGCCTCGATCACAAGCACATTGAGCAAATTGCCAGTAGCGTCGAGCAAATGGAGCAATGGATCAGCAACGCCCTGACCCGTGCAGCCCTCAGTTACCAGCAGCCCGATTTTCATCCTGTGCCCCTTGACTTAGAACAATTTTGTCGAAATATTGTGAATCAATGGCACTTGCCGGAGAACAGCCCCCATTGCCTGAATTTTCTCTCCATCAGCCAAACTCCAGTCCAGGTTTCGGCTGACCCCGATCTACTCCAGCAACTTTTATCCCAGCTCATCTCCAACGCCATTCGCTTTTCGCCTCAGGGTGGCACCGCTCTCCTGAAGCTACAAACCACCCCAGACGATGCCCCCACCCACGCCATACTGCACGTCCAGGATAATGGTATTGGCATTCCCCCGGAAGAAACCACTCTGATTTTCGATCGCTTCTACTGTGCCAGTAATGCTGGAGAATTCAGTGGGGCTGGAATCGGTCTGACGAAGGTAAAGCAAATCGTGGAGCGTCATCGTGGTACTATCACCGTAGCAAGCACGCTGGGCAAAGGAACCACCTGTACTGTAACTTTGCCGCTCTGAGCTACCTGGGTTGTGTTTCAATCCTTGATTTCAAGTCCTTTTCCGCAACTTGGCGGAAAAAAAAGCCTCTCAAGTGATCTACTTCAGCAAAATAGCACTAGCAGTGGGCAAAGGATCAGTGCTATTACAACGGTGGGCGATCGGTTTACCCGTCTCGAACCCTCTGACAGAGAGAAGCTTGTTGTATGGCAATTTATTTACAGCTACGTGAGGGCGATCAGGGCGCGCTGACTCGATACTTACAGGTATTGCTCTGCGCTCATGAAAGTGCCACGCTTATCGCCGATGGTTGGTTTTGGGAAGGCACTAAAGCCGCTGTTGTTGCATTTCAGTCTGCCCAGAAATTACGCCCCAATGGTGTAGTCGATCGGGGAACATGGGATGCGCTGCACCAATTTTTGTTGCCCCAGTTTCCGTTTTCCCAATGTCCACCACCGTACACTTACCCCTTGGAATTTCAGATTCGAGCCGGGGACTTTGGAGCGATCGTGTGTCAGTTGCAAACATTGCTCCGCACCCATTACTCCAATGTCATTGTCAACGGTTGCTTCAGAGCCAGGGACGTTGAACTGGTCAAACGATTTCAGCATAAGCATGGCTTGCCCAGTACGGGTATCGTCAACATCGAAACCTGGGCATTACTGTGCCGCAAAATCCTGCACCTGGGGGATACCGGCAGCAAGGTACGCGATTTGCAAATGCGGCTCCGCCAGCACGGCTACATTTTGCTAATTAACGGCATCTTCGATGAGGCAACGCTGATTGCGGTGATGGACTTTCAGCAGAGATTTGGGCTTCCAGTGGATGGATTAGTGGGATTGATGACCTGGGTGGTTCTAACCGAAGCCGCCCCGTCTTTGTCCTGCACTATCCAACTGACCAAATTACACTTGTCTTACACCCACCTGCACCAACTACAGAAGGCACAATCCTTGCCGTATCCAGCTTTGCCACCTGTGTTGACCAGCCAGATTGACAGACCAGTCGATCCCGTCCAACCACGGGTAAACTAAATTCTAAGGAATGCCAACCTAACAACCTGCTCTTGTGGGATGGGCATCTTGCCCGCCCAGTCGGCAAAGGAATATACCTTAGAGGATGTTTTAAAAGTCCTGCTGTTGGTAGTAAAACGGTTTGGATCCCCCTCAATCCCCCTTAACAAGGGGGACTTTGAGTTCGGTTCCCCCTTTTCAAGGGGGGTTAGGGGGGATTTAATGTGTCCAAAAGCACAACAGACCACTTTTCAAACACCCTCTCACAGGTCATTTAATCCCCACCCCAAATCCAGTTCCTTCAAACCTTAAACCACAAAATTTGTCAACTGCTATCTGGCGGAATTTATCTAAAAGTAGCCCCAAAAGATAGGGATATCCTGCAACATTTTCGAGCCAATGATTCGGCCAAACTCAGGAAGCATTATTTTTACAGCCGCCCTAGAATTTAACGAGAATAAACGAACGACACTCCAGCCCTCGCTTTGCTCTACCGGCAATTGAAATCCCACTGTTTGGTAGCAGCAAGGTTAGGGTTTTTTTTGTCTGTATGGGCATTAGGGACATTTATGGGCATTAGGGACATTTAAGGATCATAGATTCAATAACCTGCAACGTTTTTCTTTGTTGACTGGGCGGGCAGGATGCCCACCCCACAAGAATTTCAGATTATTAAATTCGCATTCCGAAGCTTTGGTGCTGGTGATCGGCTGGCTGGGGTGCATCCCAATTTTGCATTTGCACGACAACTATAGTCTGATGGCAGGCAAGACTTCGGCTTGAGCGCTCAGAGTTCAGCAAGGCTCACTCGAGCCGTCGAAACGCTGCCTGCGCTACGGATACTCGATGCTTTCCTAAAGTCCAGGATTTAAAAGCCAGGGTTGAGGCTGAGGGGTTCATATTCCAGCCGCTCTTCACTGAGAGGAATCGCTTCTTCCCCTGGGACAGAAGCAGGCTCGTTAGGGGCATCGTTGGGTACAGGCTCACTGAAAGCAGGCAGTGGGTCGATCGCATCCTGCCCATACTCTTCCGTGGGGAGCGGGAAGATCGGCGCGACGGGTGCGGCCGGAGCAGGACTGACGGGAGCCGCTTCTAGACCCGCATCCGGGCTGGAACTCGGTTCTGCAAGTACCTCTGGAACAGGGCTGGAACTCCATTCTGGGGATTGAATGACGGTTGGAGCAGGGGGAATGGGTGCAGCGGGAATCACTTCCGTGGCAGAGGGCTGATTCCGTCGCTCCTCGGTCACACCGTTGGATCGGGTTGGACGAATCTGGCTTGCAGGGAGGCGTTCATCGGCTGGACGGGGATGAGTCTGCATTAGCTCATCAATGGTGCGGGGGAGATGATGCGGCGGAGAGGCGATCGGTTGCGGGGAAGGCATACTAAAGGAATCTGGCAATGGGTTCGGTTCCACCTCAGCTTCGATCGCCCGGTCTGAATTGGCCGCCGTCGATCGAACCTCATCTTCGGTATCCTCCTGAGCCGTAACCGTCCGACTGGGCCGGCTGCGCGGCGATTCATCAGGATTTAATTGTGCTTGCCAATCTGCAATGGCGGTCTGGGCTTTGCGGTAAAGTGCCCGCTCTGGACGAATGGTTGATGCCGCCTGAATCGCTTCCGTCAGTCGTCCCTGCCTCGCATGAGACTGGGCCATTTGCAGGAAAGGTTCATCTTCCAAAACTTCAACTTTCCGGCTCCACTCATAGGACAACCCCTGCGCCTCGCCGTACAACACTCGCCCCAAAGGAATTTGTTTTACCTGAGTAATTGCCGCTTGGAGGGCTTGGAGGGTTCCCGCTTCAGCCGTTCTCTGGGCATATTGCAGGATGGGCTGATCCTCCAGACGTTCCGCTTCTACCCGCCAGTGAGCAATCAGAGTTTGGGCCTGGAGCCTGCGGGGACGACTAGAATCAATTTGGGTCGCCTGCTCGATCGCCATCTCCACGGCATCACGGTTCCCCAAGCTTGCCAGGATTTGGGCTGCCTGCAACTGTCGCATATCCTGGAGTTGAGCCTGCCAACTTGCCAAACTGAATTGAGCTGGGTCGTAAAAGCGGCTTTCGGGTGGAATTTTTTGAGCGGCGGCGATCGCCTCCATCATGCGCCAAATGTGTTGAGGGCCAACTTTCCATCCAGAACCACTGGCAATAGCCAGTTCTCGTGCCTGACTCAGTTTGTTGAGATTCTCTGCCTCAGGAGCCATGAAATCGCTCAGTTTGGCTAATTCTGCCAGGGAACGCGCCTCCTGAAACTGCTGATCTTGCCAGTGCTGATAACCCGCTTGCAAAAGAACTTCCCCCCAATCATTCAGGGTGGATTGGGCCTCAGCCCAGGTATGCGTCTGGCGATCGATCGGCTGTAAACGCTCAAAGGCAGCCTTCAACTGCTGGGGACGTTCAATTTGAGCGATCGAAATGGCCTCAGCCAACAGTCGTCGAGCCTGCTTTTCGGCCAGGACTTGTTCAGATAAAGCATTGGCCTGCTGACCACTCCAATAGCTGTAGGGATGTTCCCGCAGGTCAAAAATTTTAGCGTAGGCAAGATCCCAGTCTTGCTGTTTCAGGGCCTCTTGAGCCTGATTATAGATAGCTTCACCCGCTTGCCATCGGGTTTGCCACTGGGCGATCGTTTCCTGCACTTCGGCATAGATTGGGCTGGAATCGGGGATGCGGTTTGCCAATTCCAAAGCCCCGTCTAAATCATTCTGAGCCATGCGTTGGCGGGCAATTTGGAGGATGGAGCTTGACCATTCTGCCATCCAGCGATTTGCCTCATTGTAGAGCGGATGATCCGTTGTCCAGGTTTCAACTAGCTCTACACCCGCCAGCAATTGGGGAAGTTCACCCGAACGAGCCGCGTCCTGAGCACATTGGAGCCGTTCGATATCGGGAGAAATAGATGAAATGTTCTGACAGTCGGTGGCGGGAGGAAGAGCGGTCAGCAACAGGAACCCAAAGGCAGAAAGTCCCCCCAAACTACAGCTCACCAGAAACCAGAGGGCAAACCAGAGATAGGGTTTCTGGGGCTGAGGAGCAAAAGTTTGGGAAGTCGGGACAATGTTTTGTGCCAACTCTGGCTGGGAAGAAGGCTCCACAGGCGATTCACGGTTTTCTCCCAGCAAGGTATTCAAGTCGATCGGATTTGGATCAGAAAACTGATTCATTTCGTTCATGGTGAATCTCCTTCACTCCTCGGCAAGCCATCCACGGGTCACAGGTTCAATTTGTCTGCAAACCAGCTTCACTAAATCTACATAATCTATTCTCTGCAAACTCTTCCCAAATCGGAACCCCCTGAATGATGGTTTCCAGACAAAATCGTTAATTCTGGTTGATCAGCCATGTTACGGTTCCTTGCCTGTGCCCATAAACGTAGATTTTTGTGATGGGGTGAACAATGAACGATCGCAGTTTTAATCCTGGTTGGGGCAAGACGGCATAGAATAAAAACGCCAATAAACCCCCTTGCAATTCAGATAAAGCTTAGACAAAGCTCAGAGAAACCAATGATCAGAACCAAAGTAGTTGAACTATCCACGATCGAAGCCGTTGCCTATCGCCAAAAGCTGAGGAATGGCAAATCCGGTGTTGTGATCATGCGCTACGATACGGATCAGCCTGGTCTAGCTTCGTTGAACCGCAGTACAGGAGAACCTGATCCCTCTGCCAATACCAACCTGGATGTGTTTCCGATCGAAGCGTTCCGGGAGGCATTGGAGTTAACCTCTGGGATGCCCTACTCCAGGCGAGGGGCGATTAAACTCAGTGGAGACTCGGAAAAAGCGGGTACAGAAGAACCACCAGAGGACGCATCACCGGAAGAACTGGCTACCGTTGATAGTGCTGAGTATGAAGCCATTGTCAAAGCCTACACCAACAAGAAAGGGGAACTGTCCTACGATCTGCTGAACAAAGATTTTATTCAGTTTGCCAAATCCAGCAAAATTGTCGCTGAAATGGTGGCAAACCAGGCTTCCGAGGATGAAATTCGCGATCACATTGTGAAAGTCAAGCTGGAATCACTAACGGGCAATCGGGAACTCACGACGGCTCAAACGCAGCGAATTGTGGAGATGCTGGATGAGGTTAGCCCCAGGTATGTCTTCCGAGAACTGAATGATGAGCTAAGAAGAATGTTGAGCCAGGCGAAAGGCTAAATTCACGATCGCACGCTGCCCCAATCTCATCGTTAGGATTGTGGATTGAATAACCTGTTCATCGTTTTGCTGCTTTGACTGGGCGGGCAAGACTTCGGATCTCGGCGTGAACTCGGTCGAACGCTCACTCGAGTCGTCGAAAGCTCGATCGAACGCTCACTCGAGCCGTCGAAAGCTCAGACGTTCGGCGAAGCTCAGTCCAACGCTCAGTCGAGCCGTCGAAACGCTGCCCACCTCACAAGAAGTTCAGATGATTCAATTTGCATGACCTAGCTCCTCAATCTCCTGATCCTGGGAACTTTTGCTCTTTAGGCTCAGGAGAACGGAGGCAAAAATGGATGCCGAAATGAATCAATTGCGGCAGTTTTGCAAGGGTTCGTTATTTCATCGCATGGTGCGATATTCGGTGCTGATGGACATGAACACGGTTGGATCGGGAGTGGGGAGTAAGGGACTCCAGCTTTCGATTCTGCGGAAGTTCTTGAGATAGAGATCGTGAATGGTGGCACGAACCACTTCTTTCGATCCAAAGATGATAATCCGAACGCGCTCTTGTCCGGCATTCGGATCAGAATCATCTCCAAAAGCAGCACGATCGAACAGGTTAAAATCACCTGTCATAGGAATTCTCCTTGTATAGGTTAGGGTTTATTGATCAGAAGAAACCCACCAACCCGGTTGTCCCCCGCGTTCAACCATCGCAAAGCCAGGGATAGGAAGTGTTCAACGGATTAGGTGGAGTCCACTAAAAACGCTAAACTAGTCCAAGCCCGACGGACAGCTACGGTCGTCTGTGGGGTTAGAGGTGTGTTGTAGGTGACGCTACTTCATACCTCGCCAGGTTGTTGGGAGCCAGGCTACTGCGACACGCATTGCTTACGCATTTATGTAGCCATGAATTAAGAAGATACCAGATCGATCGCCTCAGTCAAGTGTTCTGTTGTACAAATTTACTGGCGCGATCGAGGTTGCACCTTAGGTTGCTACTGGATAATGCCGTTATCAGGGGTGTTATCCAGCAAAAGTGACGGATAAGCACCCTAATCTCCATACTTAACTATCAAAAGTGACGGATAACACCCCAAGTCCCCGGACTTAACTATCAATTTTTCTGTTTAAATCCTGAAAAGTTGGGTGTTATCCCGCAGATCTGATGGATAATCCTGGAACATAGGGGCGTTATCCCGCACTTTTGACGGTGAATATATAGTTAGCTAGAAACCCAGGCTTTAGTTCTTCAACTTTCTTTATTAAGCATGAAACCTGAAATAATAATCTCTGAGGATGAGCAAAAGTTACTTGAAGAATCACCTGAGGAACTTCTTGAAGATATTCGCAATATTGTTAATACTTACACAAAAAATCGCGAGGATCGACTTCCCAAAATTACATCACTTGTTCAGCGTGAGTTAGAACTTCTTGACTTTGCATTCGCAAATGTCTTGACACTCTGGGTAATCTTCCATTCAAGACAAAATGATGATATTCCTATGCTCTGGTTCAATGACAATAAGTTGACATCACTATGCTTTACAAGCTTGCTCCAAAATATTGCTGATTCAATCAGTATTGTTCGGAATTTAAGTGGTGCTGGGAATCATTCACGTTTGGTATTTAGATATTTGGTAGAAACGTTTGATTTCACTATTGCTTGTGCTGGTGATGAAGCTACTTTTATGGATTTTATAAAGTCATTTGATGCTGAAGAAGATACCTTAAAGCACTGGCGAAAAAACCTTTCACCTGGACGAATACGAAAGACTCTTAGCAATATTGAGATGAACATAATCGGTGCTGAACCTGAAGTCGTCGCGCATCTACATGAGATGAGAAAAGATACTTATTCGTGGCTGTCAAGGGCTGGACATGTCGATTTCATCGCGTACATCGGGGATTCAGTTACAGATAGCTACGTGGAGATGGCGACTGCAACCCTTCGCTCTTTGCTTCAATATTTAGCTTATTCTCAAACATTCTTTGCTACTCTTCTAATAGGCAAACATCGGTGGTTTCCTGAGCTAGAAAACGATAATCACACTCCTGATGATGTAGAACGACAGCTTCTTGAGAAAAAATGTTTCATAAGGATAAAGCGTTTTGCAGATAACTACACCATATACAGACGTGAACAAGAAGGCATATTTTAAGAGCGTATTGAAGGGCAATCGGCGTGTCTCTCAGCTAACAACGCTGTTGCAACGGATTGTTGGGTTCTGCTTGTAGGGGAGCAAGGTTGATCTGCAACCGCTGAACAGCAACGTTAGCTGGCTTCGTTTCTGGGTTGGGGTGTACCTCCAGATTATCGGTGAAATGCCTATGTTGAGCGATCGCAAATCAGTTGAAAGAGTTGGGGCTTGGTGTCAAGATTACAGTAATTAAGTCAGTGGAAGTCGATATAGATTGGTTTGCAAAAATTTAATGCTATGGAGGCTAATCGGAATTTCCGAACCCTAGTTGATTTTGCTAAGGAGGCTAAACAAGGTTGAAACAGTGACGAAGATGTTCAGATTGCGGTGCAGCTCATTTCTCGTTGGGGGAACCCCATTATTTTCCGCCTCTACGGCTATTGTCCAACAGCGATGCGAACTGTTGTTGAAACGCAGCTTTACCAAACAGGTCGATCGCCTGCTGTCTGAGCCAAACGCCATCACAGCGCCGATCGTGGGGCAGTCCCTGAGACAGGGCCAGTTTGTTTTGCAAAATTTCAATACAGGCTTGGGCAACGGCTTCTGAATTGCGGTGGGGAACCTGCCAGCCCAGTTGGCCATCCTGAAGCGGATCTGCGGAACCATCGGCATCCCCTGACAGCACCGGAACTCCACAGGCCATGGCTTCCAGGTAAACAATGCCAAACCCTTCCTGGGAGGGCATGATGTAGGCATCTGCCAGACGGTAGTGATCGGCTAGGGCATCCGTGGGAACAAATCCGGCAAACACCACCCGATCGGCAACTCCTAATTCGGCAGCCAGGGCCGCCAACCGGGGCTGATCATCCCCCCTGCCAATGACCAGGTACTTGACGGTGGGAATGGTACGAGCGATCGTCGGCAGGGCCCGAATCGTGACATCAACTCCCTTATAAATATCGCCTGACCAGAGCCGCGCGACCGTGACTAACACCATTGCATCCGCCAAACCATATTGCTCCAGCAGTTCTGGAGACTTGGCACCCGGCAAAAACCGATCGCCATCCACTGCACAGGGTAAGAACTGAATTTTGTCTGGATTAAGCTGATTGGCCTGACAAGCCTGATCGCAGCTGTAGCGGCTAATCGTCCAGAGGCGATCGGCCTGCTGTAGGGCAGTGCGGGGAAAAAACGGCAACGGTTCCCAAACTTCCTTGCCGTAGGTGAGTACGGTGTAGGGAATACCCAGGGGTTTACAGAGCAACCAGACCAGGGGAGCCAGGTGAATGTGGCCGCAAAAAACGCGCTGAGGTCGATGCTGCACCAGGTAAATCAGTAAAGCGATCGCAAATCCAATTCGCCCCCAACGAACCGACTGCCGTTTGAAATAGCGAAAGGTGAGGTTCCCTCCCGTAAAGGGATTGGTGCAGTTTTCCCCATCTCGCAGCAAAAAAACATCGGCAGGAGGGAGCGGCTGGGGTGAGGTTGTGGCGCGATCGGAGAGTCCCAAATAGCTCTGGAAAATATCCTGCACATAGGACTGAATCCCTCCCTCCCGTGAAAAAATCTCCAGAAAAATGAAGAGATATCCGGCTTTGCTGGACTGGTCAGGAGACAACACCGGGGACGGTTCGACCGATGGAGAGGAGGAATAGGAGGAGGGATACATAATCAAGTCAGTTGATTGGACTCCCCTCAGTATTGACACGATCGACCGAAAAGTATGCATGGATGGCGATCGTCTTGCCGGATCGCTTTATTTACAAAGGAAACTTATTTATAAAGGGCACATTAAAGAAGTAACAAATTGTAAAGAAGTGATGAAGTCTGGGGAAATCCCCCTGTAGTAATCATTGTCAACATGAAAAATACCAATACAAAACCTGATATCACCGATAAGTTTTGTTTAGATTATTAAAAAGTTATATCATGACACTACGGTGTCGCTCGTGGAGGTTCAGACGATGGATCTTTTGAAAGCAGTTCGCGTGGTTTCCGCCCTTTTTTCCACAACCTGTGTTTTTTGTTGGGTGTTAACGACGCACTGGATTTTGGCCCCCTGTTCACCACTGTGTTTTTTCTGGGTGGCGTACTGGGGATTAGCTTGCTCGGCGTATCCATTTTGGAAGAGTAGGGCTGGAATTCGGGCTGGAATTCGGGCTGGAAGGGTCAACGATGCAGCTTTTAACCTTTTCCCTGGTGATTGATCGCCCGCCTGATTGCCATTTGATACCCGTCCGGTCTGCCCCCTCGCCTGCCCCCTCGCCCAAGCATCCTCCAACCGATCGACCAACGGTTAACGCTTCAACTTAGGAATGCGAATTTAATAAACTGGAATTCTTGTGGGGTGGGCATCTTGCCCGCCCAGTCAGCGAGGTAAAACGTTGCACAGGTTATTTAATCCATTCTCCTTACCGCTTCAACCAGTTTTCGATCGGATCAGTGGATTGCACAACATGCATTCCAGCCTCTGCAAAACGTTGAAAGGCGGCCTCGGCGGAGTCTGTGAAATCAACGACATCGGGCACAACGACGGGAGAGGAACAATCCTCAAGCAGATAAACTTTTTGCGCCAGGGCTGGATCCGTCGCTTGAATCTCAGCCAGCAAATCATCGATCGTCCAGGCAACGCAATGACTTTTGGCCTGTCCTGCAATCACCACCGCATCAAAGTTCAGCAGGGTTTGTAAAAAGGCTGTATTCCTGTGGGCGATCGGCTGCTGGTGCTGATCTTCCAACACTTCCGGCTTGAGCACTGAATAATTCTCTGTCAGGGGATTTCCGCCCTTAATCTCAAACAAGGTCTGACTCTGCCGGGCAATATTGTGAAAAAAGCAGGCTTCTTCCACCGCAGAGACAATCGCATGGCCAATGCCACCCAGCATGGAATGGTAGGGCCAGATCGTTAAAGGGAATTTGCTATCGTAGGACAGCTTACGGACATAATGTCGAGCATAGTCCTGCAACGCTTCCCCCGACTGCCCCAAAACGGCAGCAACAGCGGGATTCACTGTCCAGGTTCCCTTTTCCACATCCTCCAGCGTGATCATTGTCATGGCTGGCGGGTGTTCTCCAGCCGGATTCACCCAGAAGACCGAGTGAAAAATTTGAGTGGCCGAGTGGGTATCCATCGTCAAAGCAATCTGCGTGATTCGATCGAGATACCGATAAATAAATTCACAAAGCCGGACATTATCCTCCACGGCTCCCATCCCCGATCGCCCCCCCACAAACAGTTCAAACTCTGGAATGCAGAAGGTATTTTGCACATCAATGGCCAGAAGACAAATACGAGTGCGATCGATCGCCGCCGCCGATAGGTGATGGGTGTTTGCCCAGGCTTTTGCTTCGGTAGCCCGAACCTGATAGGGAACGCGCCAGACCTCCCCAACGGTTTCCGGCTTGAAATGTTTTGGAATTGGCAGTTGTGTGGCAGTAGTCATCCCATTAAAACCTGCAAACAACATCACATTGAGTAAACTGACCTTCAGGATTCACGCTATAAAAGTAGATGAATCCTCCGATTGCTCTCCATTGAATCCGCTAATTCTGCTGATCCCGACCGATTCCGACCGATTCCGACTACGCTGATCCGAGAAACACTGAAGGATACTGATTCCAGTTTAAGATCTCAACCGGATGAATTGATTTCGTTTAACGAAGCAGCTCAACAACGGTTAGAGGATCCGGATGTAGGTTGGCAAAGCGCACCAGCACCGATCACAAAATCGGATGAGCACACAATGCTTGACCCAGCCTCCGAGATTCTGCTGCCTTCAATGGTAGTGAAACATCTCATTGAATCCATTGTGCAGGTATTGGTCTGCCTGTGAACAATCGCCCAAACGCAATGACTCAACTCAATTTTTGATCTCCATCCAACGGTCTGCCAAAACTAAAAAGTCGCTAGGACTTTGCGGCAGAACTCTGCCCATACAGATGCTTTTATCCCACAGCACCCGATCGGATTTCATGAATTGGGTGGGTCAACTCAGTGCCAATCCGCGATCGCATAGAAAATGCGCAGGAGTTGTTATGCAAATTGTTTGGTCTGATTCCCTTGCCGCTGCAATCTTTATTCCCCATGGACACTGCTATCTCTGGAGGCCGGGTCTGGTGTGGCTCCATATCATTGCCGATGGATTGACTGCTCTGGCCTACTACTCCATTCCCCTGACCCTGATCTACTTTGTGCGCAAGCGGCAGGATGTTCCCTTTGGCTGGATGTTTCAATGCTTCAGCGCCTTTATCATTGCCTGTGGCACAACCCACATGATGGGCATCTGGACGATCTGGCATCCCACCTACTGGCTTTCAGGAATGGTCAAAGCCCTCACAGCCGGTGTTTCGATGTATACGGCTGTCGCTCTGATACCGCTGGTGCCTGCGGCCCTGGCTCTCCCCAGTCCGGCGCAGTTGGAAGCTGCTAACCGTGAATTGGAGAAGGAAATCATGGAACGGAAACAGGCAGAAGCCGCTCTGCAAGAAAGTCAGCGATTTGTGCAAAAGATTGCGGATACGGCTCCAGCCATCCTCTATGTGTATGATTTACTGGAAAAGCGAAATGCTTACATCAACCGTGAGTTTACCGAGCAATTGGGGTATCCCCTGGATGAAGCCCAGTCAACGGTCGAGGATCTGCCAACCTTGATCCATCCCGACGATCTGCCGGTGTTGCAGAAGTTTGTTCAGCAATGGAAAACGGTTGAGGATGGTGATGTTTTGCAGTTGGAGTATCGCATGAAGCATTGTAACGGGAACTGGCGGTATTTTCAGTGCCAGGAAACGGTGTTTGCCCGGACTGCGGAGGGTGCTCCCAGGCAAATTTTAGGAGCCGCAGTGGATGTTACCGATCGCAAAATGATTCAACCGTTGCAGAGTGCTTTGAAAGAAAAAGAAGTATTGCTCAAAGAAATCCATCATCGAGTTAAAAACAATTTGCAAATCATCTACAGTTTGCTGCGGCTCCAACGGCGGAGTTTAACCGATGAAAATGCGATCGAAGCCCTACTGGATAGTCAAAACCGGATTAAGGCGATCGCCCTGATCCATGAGAAACTGTATCGATCGGAAAATCTGGCGGAGATTGATTTGCCTCACTATATCTCCCACATTGCCACAGGGTTGTTTAGCGTTTATCAAACCTACTCCAAGTCCATTACGTTAGAAACCCAAATTGCTGCCATTCCAATGGATATTGATACCGCCATTCTGTGTGGTTTAATCACAAATGAGCTTGTCTCAAATTCTCTAAAGTATGCTTTTTCTAATCAGCAAACGGGGAAGATTAAAATTAATCTCTCTCAGGGCAACGACAACATGGTGCATTTACAAATTAGCGATGATGGTCAAGGATTACCCAAGGATTTTGCTGAAGCTAACTCCACTTCACTGGGGCTAAAGTTAGTGACCGATCTGGTGGAACAACTGGAGGGAATTCTGGCGATCGATCGCTCTAAAGGAACAGCATTCAAAATTTCGTTTCCCTGGAGGACACTGTGACCAATCAGGTGAATGCAAACATTGAACCACCGCAGGCGGTTCAGATTCTTGTGGTTGAAGATGAAAGCATTATTGCCAGAGATATTAAAGATTGTTTAGAAAATCTGGGCTATGAAGTTCCGGCGATCGCCACAACTGGTTCAGAGGCGATCAATCAAGCAACTCATTTAAATCCAGATTTAATCTTGATGGATATTCGCCTGAAGGGCGATATGGATGGGATTCAGGCGGCCGAACAAATCTGGAACCGTTTGCAAATTCCAATTGTCTATGCCACTGGGTTTTCCGATCGCCCAACTCTGGAGCGGGCAAAGTTAACTCGTCCCTTTGGCTATATTTTGAAGCCGATCGAGGAGCGCGAACTATATGCCGCAGTAGAAACCGCACTGCATCAATATCGGGCGAACCGTGACCTGCAAGACCGGGAGCAATGGCTAAGTACCGTCCTGCGGGATATTGGCGATGGAGTGATTGTCGTAGACACTCAGCTCAAAGTTTGCTTAATGAATCTGGTGGCTGAGGCCCTCACAGGATGGCGACAGAATGAAGCTGCGGGACGCAATATTTCAGAAGTGTTTCAGGTGGTTCATGAACACACTCAGACTGAATTGCCCAATCCCGTTGTAGCGGCGATCGAGCAGGGCAGGGCAGCTAATTTACCCAGCAACGCCCTACTCATTCCCAGGGATAGTGTCGCGATTCCCATTGCCGATACTGCAACTCCTATCCGTGATGGGACAGGTGAAATTACTGGGGCTGTCGTTGTGTTTCATGATGTCACTCGTCGTCGGCTCGCGGAAGAAAGAGAACTTGCCCTGCAGCGAGCACAGCAGCTTGAAACCCAGATGCGAGAAATAGAACGTTTAAACCAACTAAAAGATGATTTTTTGAATACGGTGTCCCATGAGCTGCGAACCCCGTTGGCGAATATGAAAATGTCAATTCAAATGCTGGAAATTGTGCTGAGTCAGGGTGGGGTTCTCCAGGGTGAGGATTCATCAGCCCGGCGAACGGTAAAGTATTTAGAAATTCTGCGAGAGCAATGCAATCAAGAACTGATTCTAGTCAATGATCTGCTGGATCTACAGCGGCTGAACGCAGACACCTACTCCCTGGCTTTTTCTGCCATCACTCTTCAGGACTGGATACCGCACATCGTCGAAAATTTTCAACTTCGCATTCAGGCGGGCCAACAGCAGCTAGAAATGGATATTCCTGAGTCCCTGCCAACTCTGACCTCTGATATGGCTAGTTTGACGCGAATCGTCTCAGAACTGTTGAATAATGCCTGTAAGTACACCCCAGCGAATGAAAAAATTACGATTACAGTTCGGCTGCAACCCATACAATCGATCGCGGCAGGAAATCTGAAGTTACCCCCTGAGTTTTCGGTTCCTGGGGTACAAATTAGCGTTTGCAATTCTGGTGTGGAGATTCCCGAAGAGGCTCTGTCTCAAATTTTTGAGCCGTTTTACCGCATTCCTAATTCAGACCTGCGCAATCAGGGGGGAACTGGATTAGGGCTGGCGTTAATCCGCAAATTGGTAGATTATTTGAATGGAAGAATTACGGTAGAGAGTGCATCCAGGCAAACTTGCTTCAGGATTCATCTTCCCATTACTCCACTCAACGCTGAACCAGCTCCGTAAGCGTTCAGTTCATCCGTTCATCCTTCCACCCAGATCTTTAAAGGTTCCTATACTTTATCCGTCCGTTTGTCTATGCCCACCTACAAATATCCCAGACCCGCCCTCACGGTTGACTGCGTTATTTTTGGTTTCGATCGCCAATCGACGCTGAAAGTCATGTTGATTCAGCGCAAGCTTACACCGTTTCAGGGCAGTTGGGCCTTGCCAGGGGGCTTTGTCCGGATCGATGAGTCGATCGAAGCGGCGGCCCTACGGGAATTGCAGGAAGAAACGGGACTAGAGAAATTATTTTTAGAACAACTCTATACTTTTGGAGCCGTTGACCGCGATCCACGCGAACGGATTGTGACTGTAGCCTACTACGCCCTGATCAACCTGGAAGAATACGTCGTGAAAGCTGCGTCTGATGCCAGTGATGCCGCCTGGTTTGCGATCGATGCGTTACCGCCCCTTGCCTTTGATCATGACCAAATTTTACTCATTGCGCTGAATCGACTGAAGAATAAAGTCCAGTATGAACCGATCGGGTTTGAATTACTGCCCCGGAAATTCACACTGTTTCAGTTGCAGAAGTTATATGAGACGATTTTAGGCCATGAACTGGACAAGCGAAACTTCCGCAAAAAGATCCTCAAGATGGGACTATTGCGCGAACTGAATGAAGTCCAGCAGGATGTTCCCCATCGGGCGGCCAAGCTGTACGAATTTGACGAAGTGGCGTACGAACAGCTCCGGGAGAAAGGATTTAATTTTGAGATTTAAGCTAGGGTTGAAAGGTTGACCAAGCCGCTCAGGATCATGGACGGCGTAGAGTCCAGAGTAGGTGTACTTTTGCCCAGGTTGAAAGGTTGACCAAGCCGCTCAGGATCATGGACTAACTTGGGCAACGTTTTACTTCGCTGACTGGGCGGGCAAGATGCTCACCCCACAATAATTTCAGATTATTAAATTCGCATTCCTTAAGTGAACAAAAATTATGTCAAAGCAAACACTCAACCTGGACGATCGCCTTTACCAATACCTCCTATCCACCTCTCTACGGGAACAGCCCATTTTGCAAGCACTACGGCAGGAAACGGCAAGTCATCCCATGAGCCAGATGCAGATCGCCCCAGAGCAGGGGCAATTTATGGGGTTTTTGGTGCAGTTAATGGGGGTGAAAAAAGCCCTGGAAGTGGGAGTATTTACCGGATATAGCTCCCTGGTGGTTGCGTTAGCGATGCCCCCCGATGGTCAACTGATCGCCTGTGATGTGAGTGAGGAGTTTACATCGATCGCCCGTCGCTACTGGGAACAGGCTGGCGTTGCTGACAAGATTGATCTCCGCATTGCCCCCGCCCTGGAAACCCTGGATCAGCTGATTCAGGAGGGTCATGCCAACACCTTTGATTTTGCCTTCATTGATGCCGATAAAAGCAATTACGACAACTACTATGAACGCGCTTTGCAACTGGTGCGGACTGGCGGACTGATTGCGATCGACAATGTGCTGTGGTCAGGACAGGTGGCCGATCCTGAAGTGCAGGACACCCGGACAACCGCCATTCGTACCCTCAACCAAAAAATTCAGCAGGATCAGCGGGTTGTGATGTGTTTAGTGCCGATCGCCGATGGATTGATGCTGGCCATGAAGCGAGGTTAGTTCATGAAACGAGTTTAGAAGCGAACAAACAATCTTGGCGCATGGTAGGCAAGGGATCTGTAATCAAATGGCATCCCCATTTTTGAAAAAATCGGCTGTCAGGGCGTACAGCAGTGTGCCCCTAACGGGTATGTTATTGTGCTGCATCCCCCAAGATGCCTGCCCTACAGAAAATCAGCTCCTGACTCCTGACTCCTCACCCCTCACTCCTCACTCCTCACTCCTCACTCCTCACCCCATCGGCATGATCAACACCTTATCCACCCGATTCCCATCCATGTCCATCACCTCAAATCGATAGCCATTCCACTCAAAGTGATCGGAGGCTCTGGGAATGTGACCGAACCGGGTGACGATGAAGCCCCCCAGGGTTTGAAAATTGCCGCGATCTTCTCCGGGAAGTTGTTCGATCGCCAGGAGTTCCTTGAGTTTGGCGATCGGCACCATCCCATCCACTAACCAGGAGCCATCATCGCGTTGCACAATCTCCGTTTCCTGCGGTTGATCGGCAAACGGGATATCACCGATCAGCACTTCCATCACATCATTGAGGGTGACGAGTCCCTGAATCACCCCATACTCATCCACGACGAGGGCAATATGAGTACCTGATTGTTTGAACAACTCCAGCACCTTCAGGGCGTGGGTCGTTTCTGGAATAATCAGGGGAGATTGCAGCAGCGAAAGCAGGTCGATCGGTTGTCCTTTCAGGCTCTGGGAGAGCACATTCGTGACATGGACAATACCCAGAACATTGTCCAGATGATCCTGGCAAACCGGAAAACGAGTGTGGGAAATCTCGATCATTTTGCGGCGATTCACTTCGATGGAATCACTGATATCGAGCCAGGCAATGTCAGGACGAGGAGTCATCAAGGCATTCACCTTCTGATCATCCAGGCGAAACACTCGCTCCACCATATCCTGTTCCGCCGCCTCAAACATGCCGGCCTCTGCCCCCTGTTGCAGCAGAAGCTTAATTTCCTCCTCCGTCACCAGGGGTTCATGGGTGGAGAGATTCACCTGTAGGATTTTCAGTACCCATTCCGTAGAAAGGCTCAAAAGGTAAACCACCGGAGCAGCAAACTTGGCAATGCACTGCATCGGCACAGCCACGATCGCCGCAATTTTCTCTGGATTGTTCAGGGCTAACCGTTTGGGAGCCAATTCACCCAGAATCAGGGATAGATAGGTAATCAAAATCACCACCAGCCAAAACCCGATCGCCTCACTATAAGGACTGAGGATCGGAATTCGGTCAATTTGCGCTGCAATGGACTGAGCCAGGTTTGCCCCCCCAAACGCCCCGGCCAAGATTCCAATCAAAGTAATCCCAATTTGCACTGTAGAGAGGAAACGATTGGGGGAATTCGCTAAATCCAACGCCACCCGCGCCTTCGCATCTCCCCTGTTGGTCATTTCCTGAAGACGCGCTTTGCGGGAAGAAACGATCGCCATTTCAGACATGGCAAACACCGCATTGGCCAGGATTAGCAGCAGAATGACCAGAATCTCAAGGGACATAGGAGGATTTAGAAGGAGCAATTACCAGGGGCTATGCTCAATAGTTTGGACATACAGCACGGTAGCATTCCCATGCCTTCAACAGCCAGATATTGGGTTGCATCGCCTCAACCTGAGCTACACCGATGATATAGTTTCGTTCGCAAACCTAGATAAATTCTGGTGTAAATCCGCCCCTTGAAAGAGGGGTATTCCTATCCTGTCTTAACTGACCTTTTAGAATAGTAAACATTAATAAATTGCTGTATGATTGCCCTTTCCCATCCTTTAAGTTCTGTTTCCGACCCTCTACTGTATGGCTTTCTCCTCCATCACCCGCGCCCTAGGACGATCGCCCCTGACGGCTGAACTGCTGACCAAGCTCGACCAGCAGCATCACCTGAAGCTGAACGGCATCCCGCGTCTACCCAAAGGGCTAATTGCTTCGGCGATCGCCCAGGCTCAAAATCGTCCCCTGCTCCTGGTGGCTGCCACCCTGGAGGAAGCCGGCCGCTGGGCAGTCCAACTAGAGGCAATGGGCTGGCGCACCCTACACTTCTACCCCACCTCCGAAGCCTCCCCCTACGAACCCTTCGACCCCGAATCCGAGATGGTCTGGGGACAGCTTCAGGTACTCGCCGACCTCCTCAAAGCCCAAGGAGAACCCCCCACCCAGCTCTCACCTACCCCTCCTCACTCCTCACCCCTCACTCCCCACTCCTCCCTGGCGATCGTCACCACCGAACGCGCCCTCCAACCCCACCTTCCTCCCGTCGAAGCCTTCCGCCCCTACTGCGTCACCCTCGATCGCGGCATGGAGTTGGATCTGGAGGGATTCAGTCATCAGCTGGCCCAACTCGGCTACGAGCGGGTGTCCCTCGTTGAAACCGAAGGGCAATGGAGCCGTCGCGGAGATATTATTGATGTCTTTCCCGTTGCCCTGGAACTGCCCGTGCGAATCGAGTTCTTCGGCGATGAACTGGACAAAATGCGGGAATTTGATCCCTCCACCCAGCGATCGCTGGATAGTATTAACCAACTGGTTCTGACGGCAACGAATTTTCGTCCAATGATTTTGGCGGGGTTGGGGAGTCAGGAGTCAGGAGCCAGAAGTCAGGAGTTCGAGGGAACAGACTCAGTCCTCAGTCCTCAGTCCTCAGTCCTCAATCCTCTCCTCTCTCCCGAAGAACTGGAACAGCTAGAGTCCGGCACTCTGGAGGGAATGCGGCGATTTTTAGGACTGGCGTTTGACCAGCCTGCTTCCCTGCTGGATTATTTGCCAGATAATACCCTGGTGGCGATCGATGAGCCAGAACAGTGCCGCGCCCACAGCGATCGCTGGTTTGAACATGCAGAGGAACAGTGGCAGGAACTCAACTATCGGGGATTATCTGAGGAGAATCAGCCCACTTACTCCTCCCCATTCCCCACCCCCCATTCCCCGATTCCTCCTGTCCATCGTGCCTTCACTGAGTCCCTGACCAACCTGGAACGGTTCGATCGCCTCTCCCTCTCGGAAATTGCTGAGGAGAATCATGGATTGAACCTATCTAGCCGTCCGGTTCCGGCGATTCCTCATCAGTTTGGCAAGCTGGCGGAAACCCTGCGGCAGGAGCGCGATCGGGGGTTTGCCATCTGGCTGGTGTCCGCCCAACCTTCGCGATCGGTTGCCCTATTGCAGGAGCATGACTGTCCGGCGCAGTTTGTCCCCAATCCCAGGGATTATCTGGCGATCGACAAGCTGCAATCTCAGAAAACCCCGGTGGCGGTCAAATACTCTGGCTTGGCAGAGTTGGAAGGGTTTATTCTGCCGACCTTCCGATTGGTGGTCGTTACCGATCGAGAGTTTTTTGGGCAGCACACCCTGGCAACGCCGACCTATGTGCGCAAGCGCAGACAAGCCGCATCGAAGCAGGTAGATCCCAACAAGCTTCAGTTAGGAGATTTTGTCGTCCACCGGAATCATGGCGTGGGGCGATTCCTGAAGTTGGAAAGCCTGACCATCAACAATGAAACCCGTGAGTATCTGGTCTTACAGTATGCTGATGGCTTGCTGCGGGTAGCGGCGGATCAGGTGGGGGTGTTGTCCCGCTTCCGGGGAGCCGGAGGGCAAACTCCTGAACTGAACAAAATGTCGGGAAAGGCGTGGGAAAAGACCAAGAGCAAGGTTCGCAAAGCCGTTAAAAAGGTGGCGGTGGATCTGCTCCAACTCTATGCCCAGCGATCGCAGCAGGAGGGTTTTACTTTTCCGATCGACACCCCCTGGCAGCAGGAAATGGAGGACTCTTTTCCCTATCAGGCAACTCCCGATCAGTTGAAGGCGATCCAGGATGTGAAGCGGGACATGGAAAATCCCCGCCCGATGGATCGGTTGGTCTGTGGGGATGTCGGCTTTGGCAAAACGGAGGTGGCCATTCGCGCTATTTTCAAGGCAGTAACTTCCGGTAAACAGGTGGCCCTGCTCGCCCCCACCACGATTCTGACCCAGCAGCACTACCACACCATCAAAGAGCGATTCGCCCCCTACCCGATTCAGGTGGGCTTACTGAACCGTTTTCGGACGGCGGAGGAACGCAAGGAAATTCAGCAACGCCTGACGACGGGTGAGTTAGATATTGTAGTGGGAACCCATCAACTATTGGGGAAAGGGGTGAAGTTCAAAGATCTGGGTTTGCTGGTGGTGGACGAAGAACAGCGATTTGGGGTGAACCAGAAGGAGAAGATTAAAGCCCTGAAAACCCAGGTGGATGTACTGACCCTCAGTGCGACTCCGATTCCCCGAACCCTCTATATGGCCCTTTCCGGCGTACGGGAAATGAGCCTGATTACGACTCCGCCACCGTCCCGTCGCCCCATCAAAACCCATTTGTCTCCCTACGATGGGGAAGTGGTGCGAACTGCAATTCGGCAGGAACTCGATCGCGGTGGACAAATTTTCTACGTTGTACCTCGCGTGGAAGGGATTGAAGAAGTGGCGGGACGGATTCGAGAAATGGTTCCCACTGCCCGACTGGCGATCGCCCACGGACAGATGCAGGAGGGGGAACTGGAGGCAACCATGCTCACCTTCAGCAATGGGGAAGCCGATATTCTGGTCTGTACCACGATCATCGAGTCCGGGCTGGATATTCCCCGTGTGAATACGATCCTGGTGGAAGATGCCCAACGGTTTGGCCTATCCCAGCTTTACCAGTTGCGGGGACGGGTGGGACGCGCCGGAATTCAGGCCCATGCCTGGTTGTTCTACCCGAAGCAAAACCAACTCACTGATGCGGCACGGCAACGGCTCCGAGCGATTCAAGAATTTACCCAGCTTGGCTCTGGCTATCAGCTTGCGGTGCGAGACATGGAAATTCGCGGCGTGGGGAACTTACTGGGGGCAGAGCAATCGGGACAGATGGATGCGATCGGCTTTGACCTGTATATGGAAATGCTGGAGGAAGCGATTAAGGAAATTCGCGGCCAGGAAATTCCCCAGGTGGACGATACCCAAATCGACCTGAACCTGACGGCATTTATTCCGGCGGATTATATTCCCGACCTGGATCAAAAGATGGCGGCTTATCGGACAGTTGCGTCAGCCCAGTCGAAGAAAGAACTGGCGCAAATTGCCGCTGATTGGATCGATCGCTACGGCACGATTCCCCATGCCGCCCAGCAGTTGATTCGGGTAATGGAACTGAAGCAGGTCGCCAAGTCCCTTGGATTTAGTCGAGTTAAACCGGACGGCAAGCAGCATGTGGTGTTGGAAACGCCGATGGAGGAACCCGCCTGGAATTTGTTGAAGGAAAACTTGTCCGATCACCTGAAATCCCGCTTTGTCTACACGCCCGGAAAGGTGACGGTGCGAGGGTTGGGCGTACTCAAAGCCGATCAGCAGTTGGAAAATCTAGTGGATTATCTCAGTCGGATGAAGGGGGCACTGCCCGAAGCGGTGATGAGTGCTTGATGCGCTTGATGCTTACGACTAGTAGAAGCGAGCGTGAATTGAGCAACCGTAGAGCGGGCAAGATGCCCGCGCAGGCTGGAAGCCTGCACTACGAAAGGTGGGCGTATTGCTGCCGAGGTCTACTAGCTTCCCTGGGGAAGGATGCGTTATTATAAGGGATTGTAAAGTTATCAAGATGATCCGTCTGGCTAGGAGGTTTGTTTGGCAAAGTTCATCTTAAAAGTTTTGTGGTTAGAAGAAAACGTGGCACTAGCGGTTGATCAGGTTGTGGGCAAAGGCACCAGCCCCCTGACCTCCTATTTCTTTTGGCCTCGTAATGATGCCTGGGAACAGTTGAAATCCGAACTAGAAGCAAAGCACTGGATTTCAGAAGTCGATCGCATTGAGTTACTGAATAAGGCAACTGAAGTGATTAACTACTGGCAGGAAGAAGGCAAGCGTCAGCCCATGACGGAAGCCCAAGCCAAGTTTCCAGAAGTAGCCTTTACTGGCAGCAACTAAATTATTTAGTAGGCAATAAGGTCTACTCAGATGATTGAGTTCTTAGAACGCCCGCAACTGGTTCGCGGGCTATTTTATTGTTTTCACACAAAATTTTTCCATAATCCGATATGCTCCTCTGGGGTGTCACTTTTACCGCAAAGGAAAGCTTCATGAACCTTATCGCCCCAATCTCGTCAACCAGGTGCAGGCAGAACTCTGGGGTGGTGCCCCTGTGCGCCTCACGCCATCATTGAGGTCGATCGGCTGAACCAGGACAATATTTTGAGGTAGAAGGAACGTTTCACGCACCAGTTGGTAATCTGTGATGCGGCTATGGATGAATCGAACCATTGGGCAATGTTGCCCCTTGCAGACTCGCGCCACTCAAATCAGCACATCCTCCCAGGTTGAAACTGAGGGTCGCTCCGCGTGGATCCGTTGTGATGTTGAAACCTAACGGCAGATTTTGGGGATTGCCTGCTTCAGGATTTTCATCCAGGTTGAAGTCCAGGTTAGCCGTACGCTCATCTGCGCGCAAGCTGAAACTGAAGGCATTACAGCCCAAATCAACCTGCTCTAAATTGGCACGACGCAGATTGGTACGCTGTAAGTTGGCTTGGCCTAGCTTCGAACCGCGAAGACTGGCTCCCTCCAGATTTGCCTCTGATAAATTAACACCCTCCAGATTCAACCTTTCTAAATTGGCATTACTCAGGTCACACCCCTGACATTCCCTCGTCTCCAACAATCGCTGCACATGATCCTGGCGAGAAGCAAACAACGCACCATAAACTCCGACAAAAATTGCCAGAGTAACTAGAGGAATGGCAAATGCAAGCGTTTTGAGGTTCATAGCTTCCAGTTCACTGCATCTGACCGCAGTGACCACAATTTGGATGATGAGTTCTAATAACCAGTTCTTATAACTACTAGCGTAGCGCGGGATTTTCCGGATTTACGGTGTTTCATTTCACTACAGATCAGTCGTAATTTACGTACTGACGCACTGGGGGAATCTCTACCTTGCGGATGAGGTCAATGGCGGGGTATCTAATTTAACTTGGTCAAAAGGTAAGAGCGAGTCGATCGCCCACACGAGTTGAAAGACTCGTCATTTTATTACGCTTAGGAGGCCTTTACAATGCTTAACAGCATCAAGTTTTCCAGAAAGTTATTAGCTGGAGTACTCGGAGTCAGCCTGGTTGGTGCATTGGCAGCCTGCGCTCCTCCAACGGATACTGCGGCAGATGCTCCTACTGCAGATACTCCTACCACAGCTACTGATCCTGCTGTTGGCGATGACCCCGTAGCAGGTGAAGGCACCGCTACAACGGACGATCAAGCCTTTGCAGGTGATGAAACGGTCGTTGAGATCGTTCAGCAGGATGCATCCTTCTCCACCCTGGAGCAAGCCATTCAGGCAGCCGAACTGGAAGATGTCCTGGCGGATGATGGTCCTTACACCGTCTTTGCACCAACGGACGAAGCATTCGCAGCTCTGCCTCCTGAAACGTTAGATCAATTACTGCAACCCGAAAATCAGGATGCCCTGCGGCAGATTCTGACTTATCACGTTGTTCCTGGCAGCATTACCTCACCGAGCGTTACCCCTGGCGAAATTGGCACTGTAGAAGGAAGTTCCCTTGTGGTTGACAGTGCGGCTGGAGAAGTCCTAGTCGATGGGGCACGAGTCATTCAACCTGACATTATTGCTAGCAATGGTGTCGTCCACGCGATCGACCAAGTATTATTACCACCTGGCTTACAACTCCAGTAAGGTAATACCTTGGGGGGAAAACATCCCCCCAATTTTTTTCTATATTTTTAGCCTGGGTATTACAACAAAACTACTAAAGCCGTGAATAGATCTATTCCCTACGCCCTACTCTCTATTGCCTACTCCCTCTCTCCCCATTTCACCCCTATTCATAAATCTTTGTTGTCCTAGCCCCTTGCCAACTGCTACCTACAGTCCGACACTGTAGTTGGGAGTTGATTGGTTGTTAAGAAGCAGTTAAAGAGGTCACTGTGAAGAACGTACTAGCGATTATCTTGGGTGGGGGAGCAGGAACCCGCCTGTATCCATTGACAAAATTACGCGCGAAGCCTGCTGTACCTCTAGCAGGAAAGTATCGCCTGATTGATATTCCTGTTAGCAACTGTATCAACTCAAGCATTTACAAAATCTATGTGTTGACACAGTTTAACTCAGCCTCATTGAACCGTCACCTCTCTCGCACCTATAGCTTTTCTGGATTCCACGAAGGGTTTGTTGAAGTATTGGCAGCCCAGCAGACACCAGAAAATTCCAACTGGTTCCAGGGAACGGCTGATGCAGTCCGCCAGTATATGCGGCTGTTTGAAGAGTGGGATGTAGATGATTATCTAATTCTCTCTGGTGATCATTTGTATCGAATGGACTACGCTGACTATGTAGAACGTCATCGTGCATCCGGTGCAGATATTACCCTCTCGGTTCTGCCGATCGACGAGAAGCGCGCTTCTGATTTTGGTCTGATCAAAATCGATAATAATGGTCGAATCCTCGACTTCAGTGAAAAGCCGAAGGGAGATGCCCTGAAGCAGATGGCGGTTGATACCACCGTGCTGGGTTTAGATGCAGAACAGGCAAAACAAAATCCCTACATTGCCTCAATGGGCATTTATGTGTTTAAGCGGGAAGCACTGATTCGCCTGCTGAACGAATATGCAGACTGCACTGATTTCGGTAAAGAAATTATTCCAGCAGCGGCACCCCAGTACAAAACTCAGGCCTACTTATTTGATGGGTATTGGGAAGACATTGGGACGATCGAGGCTTTCTATGATGCCAACCTGGCTCTAACCCAACAACCCCAGCCCCCGTTCAGCTTCTACGATGAGAAGGCTCCTATTTACACCAGAGGCCGGTATTTGCCGCCAACGAAGGTGCTGAATTGCCGGATCACAGACACGATGATTGGTGATGGCTGCATTCTCAAGAACTGTCAGATCCACCATTCAGTGCTGGGGATTCGGACACGGATTGAGTCGAACTGCAATATTCAAGACTCTCTGATTATGGGAGCCGATTTTTACCAGCAGGCAGATAAGCGGCAAGCCGATATTGATAAGGGAATTGTCCCCATCGGCATTGGGGCCAATACCACGGTTCGTCGGGCTATCATTGACAAAAATGCTCGGATTGGTCGAGATGTTCAGCTGATCAACAAGGATCATGTTGAGGAAGCGCAACGGGAAGACCAGGGATTCCACATCCGCAGTGGCATCATTGTCGTCATTAAGAACGGTACGATTCCAGACGGAACCATTATCTAGAGCAGTCTAAGTATCCAGGGCGACCCAGGCTGACCTGGCTGGCAAAAGTATCTGGTGACAACCCAAACATTAAGTTGTGGCAGTTCCAGCACTGGTTTTCAGAGTGCAGTTGAGCTGTACACAACTTTTTTCAGATCTGTCGATTTTAGATTCTGTCGATTTTAGATTCTGTCGATTTTAAATCTGTCGATCGGTTTGGTTGATAAGCATGGCTCCTTAGCTGTCGGGTTTATCCTGGGATTGGGCTGCGACTCTCACTAAGTCCAGGAATTTGCCTGAATAGCGGAAGGGGGAAGGTAGTTCCAGCCCTGAGTTCGATTGAGCGATCTGAGGTGATCGCCCCATTTGGGCCAGGGCATATTCCAGGGCTGGGCCTGGATTCATCACCGTCCATCCTTCCTGGGTCATTCGCCGAAACTCAAAGTGAAGATGGGGCCCGGTTGATAACCCCGTACTACCAACTCGACCAATCACTTCTCCCTGCCGCACCACATCTCCTGGACGGACAAAGATCTCAGATAAGTGGGCATACAAGGTCTGTTCTGTGCCGTCATTGTGCAGGAGCACGATCGTCAGACCATATCCCCCTAAAAAGTTAGACACTTCAACCCTGCCGTCAAAGGCTGCCAGCACTGGGGTTCCCTGCGGTGCGCCAATGTCTGTGCCGGAATGGAACCGGACTGCACCTGTAACGGGATGAGTCCGCCAACCGAAGGAAGAAGTGATAACGGCTGGAATCGAGAGGGGAAAGAGCAGACTGGCATTACCGTTACTGAGTTGGGCCGGCGGACGAACACTGAGATTGTAATAATCCCGCGCAGAAGTACTATTTGCCCGAATGGTGTAGACACTATAGGCAGAATCGGTTTGTCCCGTTGGGCGGGCAGCGATCGAGGACTCGCCGGAGGGTGCCACTATTGGCTCAACATTGGCATGAGTCGCATCGTTATCCTGATTTGCCGCAGAGGAGCTGCTATTCTCAACAGTGGTATCAGGCGGACAAATGCCACTGGGGAGGGTCTGCTGGGGGCTAAGAGCAGCTTCACAAATGGATTGGGCTAGCAATGAGCCATTGAGCAAATCATCATCCAGGAAGCTGGCATCGAAGGGATTAGCAGCGTCGGACTCCGAGGCATTCTCAAAGGCAACGATCGCATTTTCTGCCAGATTGGGGGCAATTAAACTATTCAACGACAGTCTGCTTCGTCCCGCCAGGGCTGCATCATCGGCTTGCTGTTGTAAAGCGGCAAGTTCTTCAGGGGTTAGGGCTTGAACCTGAACATTCGATACGGCTGTCCTGGCATGGTCTGATTGGGCAAGTTCCGCGAGTTCACTGGCATCAACGGTCTGGAGGGGAGGTGCAGGAGCAGCAGGGGCTTGCGGGCTGGGGCTTGCGGAGGGAGACGGTGAGGGAGTGTCCCCATCCGGTTTGGCAGCAGCGGCCGTTACCGTTTCATTCGGCTTGGCAGCGGCTGGATTGGCTGTCTCAGGTTTGGCAATTTCGGGAAGCAGGGCAGGGGGATTTGGTTTGGGCAGCTCAACGGTTTCTGCGGGAGTCAGAGGTTTGATGGGAAGCGGAGGGCGGGCCGCTGATGGTGGGTCATGGGTTACTGGGACGGTCAGGGGAGGGAGCGTCTCAACGGGGGCGATTGGGTTCACTAGCTCCAGATTCACAGCAGGAGTGGCATCGGGAGCCAACGTGTCCGGTGATGGATTGAGGTCAGGGGGAGTTGAGGCGATCGCGTGGGCAGTTGCCTCTTGGGACAGGAGAGCAGCGATCGTGTAGAAAGCAGCAGTGGAGATGCGCATGGTAACTATCCAGGGGGCGAGCACGATAATTTTTATACCGTTACGCCATCCTTCAGTGGAAATCAGGATAAAACAATGGGTCTACATCATTTCTTGAAACTTGCCTGAAAACTGCTGAATCTTCCTGATCAGAGAAGATTTCGATCGAATATCCTGACTGCGTTGCCAGCTCTGCCTTTGATCCAGACAGCAAAATGAAGTAATATTTCTTGATCAGGGAAGTATAAAATTCACAAAATTTTTGCAAATAAACCGTATTTTCACTTAATTTATCTGTTTTTTGTTGAGCGGTAATAGCCGGGCGCAACCGGAAAAACGGGTTTCAAATCACGTTTGATTCTGCCAGCAAATCTGCTCCCCTGGCAGGATGCGTCTTCCTGCCCTATTACTTACGGTTCATCCGGATCACCCTTAAGGGGAGTAACAATAGGCTTGAAGGATGCATCCTTTGATGGAAGATGCTTTTGGTAAATCTCGATACTGTTGAAGAAAGGTCAAAACCGAGCGAACAGCGTTTTAACCTTTGCAACTAGTTACAACTAGCATGGAGAGAACATATGTCTTTAGAAGATAGAGCAAAAGCAACCGCTAAAAACATTGAAGGTAAAGCTCAAGAAGCCAAGGGTGAAGTGACAGGCGATCGGAAAGACAAGGCTGCGGGTCAAGCCAAGCAAGGCGAAGCTCAGGTTCGTCACGGTGTAGAAGACGCAAAAGATAGCGTAAAAGATGCGATCGACTAGACGCAGTTAACTAAGGGTGACTATCGGGAGCATCCCTTTTGCGCCAATCAATTCACCTCCGTAGCGCAGGCATCTTGCCTGCCAGTGAGATAATTATTGCGCAAATGCAAAGTTGGGATACACCCGTGATCACCTCGGCTCAGTCGAGCAACCGTTAGCGTTAAACAAGATAGTGGTTCAACTGGCTCTGTAGCAAAGAGCCGATCGACTGAGTTCAGTTCAGTCGGGGCGAGTATTTCTTCGCTTCTACTGAGATACCTTGGGTAGGGACACATAGATTGCCCCTACCTTTTGGCATTCATCCGCCTGGAATGAAAAATTATTCTACGATCGTACCAACGCCACGGAGTTTCCATGCCACATCAACGCTAAAAGGGCATATTCTCTAAATGTGTAGGAGTGTTTGGCTTTAAAAAGGAAACTTTGAAATTGCTAGATCAATCATTTGAGTATTACTGGTCTGTTCTCTTCGGACTGATTTTAATTCGTTACTTTTTGATTGCCGGAGGAGCGTACTGGCTGTTTTACCGATGGCAACAGCCCTCTTTGAAGCGAACCTTACGGCGATCGCCCCCCTCGCTGCAAGCTATTCGAACTGATATTAAACTCTCGGTACTTTCAGCGATCGTGTTTGCCCTGGGCGCGGCTTTCATTTTGCGGGAATACAACCTGGGCAGAACGCTGGTTTATAGCGATCCGGCTCAGTACGGGTTGTGGTACCTCGCAGCCAGCTTCATGACAGTGCTACTTTTACAAGATTCCTACTTTTACTTCATTCATCGGGCAGCGCACCATCCCCGTCTGTTTAAGTGGATGCATCATGGGCATCATCGCTCCGGTGATCCAAGTCCCTGGACTTCTTTTGCCTTTGATCTGCCTGAAGCTTTGATTCAAGCCCTATTTTTCGTTGCTATTGTCTTTGTAATTCCGCTCCATATCGGTACTCTGATCGCCGTACTGTTAACAATGACGCTTTGGGCCGTTTGGAACCATCTGGGGTTTGAGTTGTTTCCTGCCAACTTTTCTCGCCACTGGCTGACTCGATGGCTAATTGGCCCAACTCACCATGCCATCCATCACCGTAAGTACACTGCTCACTATGGACTCTATTTCACTCTCTGGGATCGGCTGCTGGGAACGCAGGATCCAAACTACGAAAGTGTATTCGACGCGACTTTAAATCGTCCCTCACGGGAACTGTGAGCCAGAAAACCGTCAAATGTAACCGAAAGTAACGAAAAATGTAAACATTTAAGTTGATTTTGGCAGCAGACCGATCGCCCCCTTCCAAAAGATGTGTTACGGTAGAGAACGAGTAAAGGTAATTCGGTAGTAGTGTTGGTGTCTAGTATTGGCGGGTTTTTTCCACGTTGGGTATGGGCAGACTCCTCTCCGAAATCTCACTCTCTACGTCCTACGATTTTGGAGACTGTTTATGTCTGTTTACATTGGTAATCTTTCCTACAGTGTAACTGAGGAAGATTTGACGGCTGTGTTCGCGGAGTACGGTACGGTGAAGCGAGTTCAGCTTCCTACCGATCGTGAAACGGGCCGGATGCGGGGCTTTGGCTTCGTTGAAATGGGTACGGAAGATGAGGAGCAAGCGGCGATCGATGCGCTGGATGGTGCAGAGTGGATGGGCCGTGACCTCAAGGTTAACAAAGCAAGACCTCGTGAGAACAGAGGTTCTGGATCCTTTGGTGGCGGACAAAGAAACAACAACTATTCTCGCAGCTACTAGGGAAGACGAATTGAGTTCATTATAAATTTTCGCTGGTAGGGATAGGGTATTACCACGTCCCTATCAGTTCCTAGTGTCACACTCCTACGATGTGATCATTGATTTGAATTTGAATGATTAAAGAGGTTCAGGTAAGTTCAATGCCTGAACCTTTTTTGGTGCAATGTTTTGGTGCGATGTTTAGGAAAACCGTTAAAACAAATTTTGGCTTTTGCGATTTTCTAATATGCAGGCAAGATGCCTGCACTACGAAGGTCATTCAACCTCAACCCCATTAATCTTCTTCCCAGGAATCATCATCACTATCATCATCCTTGTCAAAGTTGTAAGACGTTTCGATGATGTCATCCAACTCTTCTGCTACTTTTTCTTCAGTACCCGGCTCAACCTCGCGGCTTTCAAACCGACCCGTGCTTTCTAGCCAGTGTAAAAGTGACTCCCTTTCCCTGGGAGGAATCACCCGTGCCTGCTGACTCAAAGACTCTTGATGAAGAGCAGGATTAGATATCGCAGACGTGTGCGGAACCATTTTGCTTACCTATTGAGGTTTGTTCTTCAATCTTAGCGTCCAGCTCTGGATTCGGCGGGCGATCGGCTGATTCTAGCCCATTCACCCGTCAGAAATATCAGAAATATAGTGCTACGCACTGAGATTAGGAAGGTAAAAGCCCCGCGCTGCGGGGCTTTTACCTCTAAATTTGTCCTAACTACTGTGACTACAGCTATATCAGAAATATCAGAAAGACACGGAAAATAACCTACCTGGCAGGAGCACACCGCAGAACACTTTTACAGCTCCCTCAGCCCTTTTCCAAATAACAGTGACAATCGGGCTTGGCAATGAGGGATTCTGCCAGGGCATTCAGTACCGTCGCAGCCAGTAACCCTCCCCCCAGGGAACCTTCAATCGTGATGTAGGGAACGCTCGATCGCATGAGTAACCGTTTGGCGGCAGGGGCATGGCTAAACCCTATGGGCATTCCAATCACCAGGGCGGGCTGAAGGTGTTGCTGGGCGATCGCTTCACAGACCGTCAGCAGCACCGAGGGAGCATAGCCAATCACCAGAATGCAGTTCTGAGGAAGCTGATGCAGCCGTGTTTTCAACTGATCATCCTGCCAGAATTCCTGCTCTAGCTCTGCCGCACTCTGGAGATGAGGGTTGTCAATTAAGGGAGTGATGGAGCAGTGGAGATGGGCAAATCGCGTCTGATCCAGGGCAGCCGCCACAATTCCACTATCCGTGAAAATGGGACAGCCCGCCTGAAGGGACGATCGCGCTGCCTTCAGGGCATTCTCCTGACCTCGGCTCAACCGGACAAAGGACAGCAAACTGACATCCCCGCAGGCTAAGACCAACTTTTCCAGTAAATCTCTTTCTATTTCCGAGCGATCGCTCAGATCCGGCAACAGCCGTTGCAAGGACTCCTGAAATTGCTCTGGATGGGCATGAACCTGGGCATCTAAACCACTCCAGAGTTTTTCCAGTCCCACCTGCGACTCGACCTCTAGCTGCTTCAGTTGCGCTAAGGCCTGGGCCTGAATCGACTGACAGGAATGATCGCGCCCTAATAGTCCTTCCAGGGCCACGGCCGTTTGTCGCAGGTGCGTCATCTGCTGCATGACGGACTGATATTGCTGCTGAAGTTGTGCCATCAGGGTTTGGGTTTGCTGCGTTTCCGGCTCCAGTTCCAGCAGCTTATGAATATGGGATAGCTGAAAGCCCTGTTGTTTCAGAGCCACAATTCGCTTTAATCGCTGCACATCTCGATTGGAGTAGAGCCGATAGTTTCCTGGCGATCGATCGGGTTGGGGCATTAAACCCAGTTGGTGATAGTGGCGCACCATCCGGGGGGTAATCCCATTTCCTACAGCTTTGGTGAGTTCTGCGATTGTTAGCGGCATAAACCAGCCTCAAACTTTCCGTTTTTTCTTGACCTTAACATCAATGTCAAGGTTTAGGGTGAAGGATAGTTGAATCTGTAAATCGGTATGCTGTTTCCGTCGCGCTTTAAGTTCCCTGGTGCTCAACAGTTTGAGACGATCGCTGCCTTCGCCTGTGCCGTGCTGGTGCTGTTGGGCTGGTTAATCCTCCAGATGAACTGGATTGGATTGGCAGTGCTGGTGCTCTGTGCGGCCTATGTGATCGGCGGATACGAGAGTGCGCGGGAGGGGTTCACTACCCTACTGGAGGAAAAAGAGTTAGATGTTGATTTGCTGATGATTGTGGCGGCCCTGGGCGCGGCAGGGTTGGGGCTGTGGCGACAGGAATATTTCTTGATTGTGGATGGCGGAATTTTGATCCTGATTTTTGCCATTAGTGGAGCATTGGAAGGCTATGCCATGCGCCGGACAGAGCGGAGTATTCGGGGACTGATGCAGCTCACGCCAGATACCGCCAGAGTGCTGCGGGGCAATGGCGAAGTGGCGGTAACTATTGCTCAGTTGCAGGTCGGCGATCGGCTATTGGTCAAACCGGGGGAACGAATCCCGACGGATGCTTTAATTACCGACGGTCACAGCACGATCAATCAGGCGGCGATTACAGGGGAATCTATCCCGGTGGAAAAAGCGATCGGCGATGAAGTATTTGCTGGAACCCTGAACGGCAATGGGGCGTTGCAACTCAAGGTTCATCAACCGCCAGAGAGCAGCCTGATTCAACGAGTGATTCGGCTGGTGGAACAGGCCCAGACCGAAAAGCCCCCATCGCAGCAGTTTATCGAACGGTTCGAGCGGGGTTATGCCAAGGTAATTGTGATCGCTGGAATTGTTCTGGCACTACTGCCCCCATTTCTCTGGAATTGGGATTGGGAAACGACGATCTATCGCGCCTTGATTTTCCTGGTGGTGGCTTCTCCCTGCGCCTTGATGGCCGCCATCATGCCGACGCTACTTTCAGGCATTGCCAACGGAGCCAGACAGGGAATTTTGTTTAAAAATGGCTCTCAGCTCGAACAAATGGGACGACTTCAGGCGATCGCCTTTGACAAAACTGGTACGCTAACGACTGGACAACCCGATGTCTGTCAGGTGATTCCCGCGCCTGGGTATGCCGAACGAGAAGTCTTGCAGGTGGCAGCGGCTCTGGAAGCCTACTCCGAACATCCGATCGGTCAGGCCATTTACCAGTATGCGACTCGACAGATGCAGGTTCCCCCGGCTCAAGAAATACAAGCCTCACCGGGACAGGGCATTTGGGGACTGGTCAATGACCAATCGGTGCGAGTCGGGCGGTTTGATTTTGTGAAGCCTCATCTGTCGCAATGTCCAGACCTTCTACGAACCCAGAGCCAACAATGTCAGCAAGAGGGCAAAACCGTAGTTTGGGTGGTGCAGGAAAATCTGGCTTTGGGATTGATTGTGATTGCCGATCGCGTCCGCATTGATGCGACCCAGACGATCGCCCAACTCAAGGCGATTGGGGTGTCTCCCATCATTATGCTGACGGGAGATAACCAGGAAACCGCTCGAACTGTGGCCGCTGCTGTCGGAATTGATCAGGTTTACGCGGAACTATTACCGGAGGACAAGCTGGACTTGATTCGGCAATTGCAACAGAAATATGGGCATGTGGCGATGGTGGGTGATGGCATTAACGATGCGCCTGCCCTGGCTCAGGCTTCGGTGGGGATTGCGATGGGAGCGGCGGGGAGTGATGTGGCTCTGGAAACGGCCGATGTGGTGTTGATGGCCGATCGTCTGGATAAAATTGCAACGGCCGTGAAATTAGGACGGCGATCGCAGGCAATTGTCAAGCAAAACATTGTCTTTGCCCTGGGATTTATTGGACTCCTGCTGATAGCCAACTTCACAGGCAATATTAATCTCCCCCTGGGCGTAATCGGTCATGAAGGCTCGACCGTGCTAGTGACCTTAAGTGGACTGCGGCTGCTGCGGTAGGTTACATTTAACAGTGCTAGCGTACTACTGAAAGAAACCCAGTCTGCACAAATAGTTGAGGCGCGACTATGAGTACCCAAATCACAATTACTTTACCAGATGAGGTTTACCAGCGGGCTGAACGTTTTGCGCGATTGGCTAACCGGGAGGTTGCTAGTATTTTGGCAGATACAATTCAACTTTCCATTCCACCTGTTCGAGCAGATATTCTCGATCTTGAACCGATCTCAGACCTCGCTGATGAACAGGTTCTAGCTCTAACAGACTTACAAATGGAACCCGATCAGGATGCTCGACTAAGTGAATTACTCGATCGTCAGCAATCAGGCTTTTTAATAGAAGATGAGCGTTTAGAGCTACAGTCTCTCATGCAAATTTATCAAGAGGGACTACTACGAAAAGCGACTGCGTTGAGTGAAGCTGTCAAGCGTGGATTGATCGAACCTTTAAGCGAGTGAGCCAAATATCTGAAGAAGTCCGGATGAAAGTGAGGGCAGCGGCATAACCAGTGTGGTTACTGCCGCTGCCTTCAGAAGTATGTTTTGGGAGTTTTAGAAATTGAATACATCATACCCAAAGCAGTCGGTGGCTCTGATGATGAGGAAAATCTGTGGCTTGCCTGCCGTTTATGGAATTCCTATAAGGGGGTACAAACCCATGCTAAAAGTTTGGGAAGCCCCTGATTCCGTTCAACCAAAAATCAGAAATAAAGTTGAAACGTCCCATCAAAAGCGAGAACAGGCAAAACAACTGCTAGAAATTGCTAAAACAGGAGTAGAAAGGGCGATCGAAACAGATGAGGCGACAGCCACAGATTGGATCAACAAACAGCTAAAAGCCTTGGGAGTGAAAATCTCATGATCATGCAAATTGAAGAGGAAAAGATTTATACACCTGAAGAGTATCTTGAGTTTGAGGTGAACTCAGAGATTCGGCATGAATATATCAATGGAGAAATCATTTCCATGACTGGCGGTACCCCTGAACATAATGAAATTGCCAGTATTCTCAATGCGGCATTAAGAGCCAGCTTAAAAGGGAAACCGTACAGTATTTTTGTTGCAGATCAGCGACTTTGGATTCCAGATCGCAATCTTTATACTTATCCAGATGTCATGGTTGTTCCCCGTCCGCTCCAACGACAGCAAGGGCGAACTGACACAATTATCAATCCAGTGATGATCGCTGAAGTCCTTTCAAAGTCAACCAAAAGCTACGATCGAGACGAAAAGTTCTCAGCGTATCGAACCCTTCCAACATTCCAAGAATATCTATTGATTGATCAATATACTCCTCATGTTGAGCAATACTTCAAAACTGGCTCTCACAAATGGATTTTTACTGAATATGATGATATGAAGTCGTCTATTTCACTATCATCAATTCCCTTTGAAATTCGTTTAGCAGATCTCTATGAGAATGTTGAATTTGGGGCATCTTAAATCAATCAGAAATTAGAAGCCGGGAGCATCCCATTAATGCACATGGATCGATTTCCGTAGCGCAGGCATCTTGCCTGCCAGTGAACGATCCATCACGCAAACGCAAACGTGGGATACACCCGTTGACGGCTACTCTTCTACAGACGACTGAAGGCAGCACGACAATAAACCCTACCCCAAAGCCGATCGCAACTCCTGACGAGCCGATTTCAAAGCCTCTGGCAGCTTACTGGCATCCCGTCCCCCTGCCTGGGCAAAATTGGGTCGCCCCCCGCCCCCGCCCCCGCACTGCTTGGCGATCGCCCCGATAAACTTTCCGGCCTGCACGCCTTTTTGGTTGACTCCAGGGCTGAAGGCCGCTACTAAGCTCACCTTGTTGGGTTCCGGAACAGAAGCCAGTACCACCGCGCCTTCCCCTAGTTTCTGCAAGAGGCGTTCAGCGGCCGTTTTGAGGGAATCTGCATCCACCCCTTCCATCTGAGCCACCAGCACCTTAAAATCGCCGATCGCTTCTGCCTGGTCTAACAGTTGATCGGATTTAGTTAGAGCCAGTTCTGCCTTCAGGGCATCCAGTTGCTTTTGGGTGCTGCGTAGTTCTGTTTGTAATGCGGTAATCCGCTCCGGTAATTCCTCCGGTTTGGCTTTGAATCGATCGCTCAGTTCCCGCACCACCTTATCCCGCAGGCTGAGGTATTCCAGAGCGGCCAGACCCGCGACTGCCTCAATCCGGCGAATGCCAGCCGCCACACCAGACTCAGAAATGATCTTAAATAACCCAATTTCTGCGGTGTTGTTGACGTGGGTGCCACCGCATAGCTCCATCGACACCCCAGGAAAATCAATTACCCGCACCTCATCCGCATACTTTTCGCCAAACATGGCTGTTGCGCCCTTCGCCTTGGCTTCCGTCAGGGGCATAACCGCCACATCCGCCTGATGAGCCTCCGCAATCCAGAGGTTCACCTGCTCCTCCACCTGCTGGAGTTCCTCTGGCGTAACCCCACGGGAGAGGCTAAAGTCAAACCGCAGGCGATCGAACGCCACCAGCGATCCGGCCTGGGCAATGTTCTCATCCACATATTTTTTCAGGGCGGCCTGTAGGAGATGGGTCGCAGTATGGTTTGCCTGGGCCCGACGACGGCAGGATAGATCAATTTGGGCCGTGACGGAATCGCCCAGCTTCAGCGTGCCGCGCTCGACTCGACCAAAGTGGACAAAAATGCTGCCCTCTTTTTTAACATCCTCCACCCGCACAACTACCTGATCACCAGATAGATAGCCGCGATCGCCAATTTGTCCGCCCGACTCTGCATAGAACGGGGTTTGATCCAGAATCACCTGCACCGCTGCTCCAGCCGCCACCGATTCGACGGTCTTGCCGTCCACCAGTAGGGCCGTGACCTCAGCACTGCTGGACACATGGTTGTAGCCCAAAAAGGCCGTTTCATGGAGTTGCTCCGCCAGCTTATCCAGCGTGCCCTGTACCGTCAGGTCAATGGTTTCGTGGGCTGAACGCGATCGATCGCGCTGTTTCTCCATTTCCGCCTCAAAACCAGCCTCATCGACAGTGAAGCCCTGCTCGGCAGCGATTTCCTGGGTCAGTTCCAGGGGAAAACCGTAGGTGTCGTACAGCTCAAAGGCATCGGTTCCGGCAATCTCACCTTTGGTAGGCAATTTAGCCATGATTTCCGCCAGCAAATTCTCACCGCGATCGAGGGTTTTTCGGAAGCGATCCTCTTCAGCGTGGAGTTCCACCTTGATGGACTGGGCGCGGTGCCGCACATCGGGATAGGCCGATTCCGACAGGGCAATGGCCGTTTCGGCCACTTCAGAGGTGAATTCCTGGTCAATCCCGATCAGCCGCCCATGCCGCACCACTCGCCGGATCAGTCGTCGCAGCACGTAGCCCCGTCCCAAGTTGGAAGCCGTAATCCCATCAGCAATCATGTGAACCACAGCCCGGATGTGATCGCCAATCACCTTCAGCGAGACTTTAGTCGATTCATCTGCCTTGCCATAGTTGATTCCAGCGATCTCAGCCGCCGTTTTGATAATCGGAAAAATTAAATCAGTTTCGTAGTTATTGGGAACCCCCTGGAGGATCTGCGCCATCCGTTCCAGACCCATGCCCGTATCAATGTTTTGATTTTTGAGGGGAGTCAGCTTGCCTTCTGCATCGCGGTTGTACTGCATGAAGACCAGGTTGTAAAACTCAATGAAGCGAGTATCATCCTCCAGATCGATCGCCTTGTCGCCAAGTTCAGGATGAAAATCGTAATAGATTTCCGAGCAAGGGCCACGGGCCCGTCGGGCCGGAAGCCCAGAAGTTATCTGCCTCACCCATGCGCTGGATGCGGTGGGCTGGAATCCCAACTTGATCGCGCCAGATGGCAAAGGCTTCATCATCCTCCCGAAAGACGCTCACCACCAGGCGTTCTGGCGGTAGTTTAAATACTTTCGTAGACAGTTCCCAGGCCCAGGCGATCGCCTGCTCTTTGAAGTAGTCCCCAAAGCTGAAGTTGCCCAACATTTCAAAGAAAGTGTGATGCCGTGCCGTGCGCCCCACATTCTCAATGTCATTCGTCCGGATACATTTTTGCGAACTGGTGGCCCGATCGAACTCCGCCTGACGCTGTCCCAGGAAAATCGGCTTAAACGGCAGCATCCCAGCGATGGTCAACAACACCGTCGGGTCTTCCGGCACCAGGGAAGCACTGGGCAAGATTTCATGCCCTTTGGCTGCATAAAACTCCAGAAAAGTTTGTCGAATTTGGGAACCGCTCAGAGGGGTAGGCATGGGAATTCTACAAGGGTTGAAGGAATCGCTAGGGCGAAGTAATATCTATAGCGCAATTGTAACAAGACATTGCCAACGCCCATCGCTTGTCTCGGACTGACCTATCGAGAACTGGCTTGCAATTCTGCCGTCCGAACCGAAAGTTGCTGAGTCTGATTCCCCCGCTTCACCGTGAGCCGCAGGGATTGACCCACCTGGCTGCGATCGACGATGCCCTGAAGCTGTTCTGAAGTCGTGACGGCCTGTCCTTCAATTTGCGTCACCACATCCCCCCGTCGCAAACCAGAAGAGGCGGCTGGAGAATTGGGAACTACGCCCACAACCAGGACTCCGTTCACTTCCGGTAGCGTCACCGTCGAGTTGGGATCGCTGTTGTTGCGCCGAGCCAGGTCAGGAGTCAGGGTGGCGATTTGGACACCCAGATAAGGATGAGTCACCCGTTCGCCCCGTTCCAAAACGGGCATGATTTCCTTCGCCTTGTTAATCGGAATGGCAAACCCAATCCCCATTGCATTAGCCCGAATTGCCGTGTTAATCCCAATGACTTCGCCCCGCTCATTCAGCAGGGGCCACCGGAATTACCGGGGTTGATCGCTGCATCGGTTTGAATGAAGTCGAGCCGTTTGTCAGGAATCCCCACCATGGCACTGGAGCGATTCAGGGTGCTGACAATCCCCAAGGTCACTGTATTGTCCAGTCCCAGCGGATTTCCTACCGCGATCGCCCAATCGCCCACCTGGACTTGGTCAGAATCACCCAGGGGAGCTGTCGGCAACCCTTCCCCCCGAATATTAATTTTGACCACTGCCAAATCGGTGACTTCATCTACTCCAGCCACTTCACCGTCAAAGCTGCGTCCGTCTTTGAGGATCACTGTGACGCGATCGGCATTTTCTACGACATGGGCATTGGTCAAAATCGTGCCGTTTCCATCCACAATGAAGCCCGATCCCTGTCCTTGCAGCCGTTCTTCAAAGGGTTGGGTAGGAAATGAGTTGCCAAAAAATTGCCGAAAAAAGGGATCGCCATAGAACGGATCCGGGTTGCGGGTAATGGTGCGTTCGGTGTCGATGCGAACTACCGCCGGCCCGACTCGACCCACCGCCGCACTGACGAAGCTGGTACTCTGGGAAGTGGGTGCAGCCTGGGCCACCAGAGAAGTAGATGGCATATCATCAAATCTGAAGCGAGGCAGTGGCATCGCCCAGCTGGGCTGTCCAAACGACCCAAATGCCAGGAGGACACCTAAAACAATTGCAAATACGCGAGTGATCATTCGTCCTTAACTCTTTACCTAACGCTAAGGGTTTTAGCCATAGTCCAAAGGCACTAAAAATTAGCAAATTGTCCGGTGGGCAATCCACCATCCTTAAGCCAGTGCCATTCAGCTATAGTCCAATTTTAGGTGCCCAACGGAATGACCTGGCAAGTCGATCGAAGTTCGGTTTTGCCTACCTGAAATGAGGCATAGATTTTTTGATTTTTTGATCTATTGATTCTCAGCCGCTTTGGAGAAAGGCTTGACGGAGGGATGCCTGCGATCGAGTTTTTGGTTGGGGTAGGAATCGGCAGTGTTCGCATTGACCGTTTCCACGTTAAAGCGGTAGCCGACATTCCGCACCGTCTGAATCAGGTTGGGCTGACGCGGATCAACTTCGATCTTTTTGCGCAGGGACAGCACGTGAGTGTCTACCGTCCGGTGATTATCAATTTCGTCGGGCAGGCCTTACGCAACAATTCCGATCGGGTTAAGGCGGCTCCTCCAGCTTGAGCCAGAACATAGAGTAAGCTAAATTCCTGCGGGGTGAGGTCAATTAGCTCATCCTTCAGCCGGACTCGTCGCTGAATTAGATCGATTTTCAAGTCTCCATAATCCAGATAAGCAGGGGCAGCCACCGTCCGGGTACGACGAATCAAGGCCTCTACCCGGGCCAAAAATTCCTGCATTCCGAAGGGCTTGGTCAGGTAATCATCGGCACCGGCCCGTAACCCAGCCACGATATCCGCTTCCGTATTTCGAGCCGAAAGCATCAAAATTAAAGTCTGCTGCTGCTGTTGGAGCCAGCGACAAAATTCTAATCCATCGCCATCGGGCAACTCAGAATCCAGGATAACCAGATTGGGTTGCCGATGCAAAAAAACGTCTCTCGCCTGCTGAAGGTCAGCCGCTTGATGAACCCAGTATCCAACCTGCTGTAAGTGCCAGCCTAGCAGCGATCGGAGGTGAGGGTTTCCCTCGACAATTTGGATGCAAACAGATCCCACAATGCAAGCTTTGCTTAAATCTATGTAATATCCAGGCTAACAGAGCAATTGTTAGGGTTTTGTAATTCCTGCTACCTCAAGTCAGTCCGTCTTTCCCTCTACAGGTAGACTTTACTGGCCTGAAAGGTAACCTTTCGTCCTAAGTTCCTACTAAATGCATACGGGGATCACACCTGGCTCACCGCAAATTTACCGTTAGAATAGTTAATAGATAGATTAACTTCTCTGCCTACAGAGCTTATAATTCTATGAAGCTCCTATAGCTTTTGCAGCACACAGCTTTAAAACCTATAAGGGTTTTTCGATCGCAGCTCTTGCAGTCAGGAAAGGAATATTCTGGAACCGCACTATGCTACATGATGCCCAAGCAATCCGCTATTACCAAAGGATCACCGATGCACTAGTCGATCAGTGGAACCGGGGTTATCGTCAAGAGGAACTCCGCCACTACGTCGATGGATACATTGCTGCCATGCACCATGCTAGCGCAATCGAGCCGTATCTGATCCATCAGTTAGAAGCAGAAGTTCTACGCTTCTTCTATGACCCGTCCAACTTTGCCATGGTTCAGCCAGAACCTGATCCGGACTATCGCTGACTGACCGCTAACACGCTAGCATTTACCCACTGTTTGCACTTTTTTGTAAATAGGTTTCTGCACCTAAAGCTAATCCCTCTAGCATTTCCGAAATCTAGAGGGATTAATCTTATTTGAGAAATTTAACTTGTAACAGAAATCTGGTCAGACAAATTCCGAGCGACCACTTCAGGAAGCCAGAGCCACTTCCACCATCTGCTGCAACTCTCCCTTCTGGTAAAGCTCAATCATGATGTCAGAACCACCAATGAATTCACCATTGATGTACACCTGGGGAATGGTTGGCCAGCTTGAGTAATCCTTGATGGACTGACGGATTTCATAATCTTCCAGCACATCAAACGTTTCATAGGGAACAGCCAGCATATTAAGAATTTGTACCACGTTGTTTGAAAAGCCACACTGCGGCATCAGCCGATTGCCTTTCATAAACACCATGATTTTGTTGGACTGAACCAGTTCGTCAATTCGTTGTTTTACTTCTGGAGTCATAGGGGTTTCCGCACGATGAGATTTGCACTGTGTTCACATTTGAGCCCCATTTGAGCAAGACTTATGCAGGCTGACCAATCTCTGCCCACTGCTGAGGCGTATAGGTTTTCATAGATAGGGCGTGGATCGCTTCAGAAGACATCGCCTGCCGGAGCGTACCATACACAAGCTGGTGTTGCTGCACCAAACGCTTCCCTTCAAATTCAGATGATACGACCACTACCTGATAATGATCTCGCGTTCCAGTCAAATCCTGAACTTGAACCTGAGCATCAGGCAGCCCAACCTTAATCATTTCTGCGACCTGATCTGGACTAACCATCCAATCTCCTGTTAAATCTCAACATGGGCCTATCTCCAATTTAACTGATAGCAGGTGAACTGATATCAGAAATCTGACAATGCTTACCCAAGACTAACGGTTAGGAACAGTGGAGGTGGGTTCGTTTGTACCTCTGGGGAAGGGAGAATCAACAAACCCTAACTCAAGCAACTGCTGGTAGGCTCTTTGTCCTAAATCACGGGTAGGGTTCTGACTGCGGATGATCTGCACTAAAAGCGGCACAGCCAATTCAGGTCGGTTTTGCGCTCTGTGAACCAAAGCCAATTGGTAAGTTGCCTGATCCCGCATTTGGGCTGTGGAAACTGCTTGCTCCCTTTGCTCTTGAGCGATCCGGTTGTCAATTCCTGAAAAACTGGCTGCGAGTTCCTGATAGAAGTTGGAAAGCTGGTTAAAGACCTGCCGCGCCTCCTGAAGCCGTCTAACCGCTAGATCATAATTCTGAGTGGATACTGCGGTGCCGGCCTCTTCCATCAACCGTTGCCCTCCCTGAATGCTCAAGATGTTGGCATCCTGGGAAAGCGGACGGAGATCGTCAGGGGTAGACGGAGTCGTGGAATCGAGATCGACTTCTAAATCAGTATCCAGATCGACATCCAAGTCATTATCCAGGGTGTCTAATTCATCATCCGTTGTAGGAATTTCGGTAGGAACATCAGCGTCTTGGGCTGTTGCAGTGAGTGGTTTCACTCCCTCCAAAGCGACCCAGGAAGAGAGGGCCAATAGGCAAGCGAAAGGGAGAAGACGAAAATCTCTAAGTACCATGGGGGAAGCGATTGGAGACATGAAAGAGCGGACAAGTTGAGTCTTGCGTAATCTTACCATTGGAGTTTTCACTACGTTTAAATCTTTTTAAGGTTCAATGTCACTTTAATTAATGACCAGCGAGCGGTCAGGCTGTAGCGATCGACAGTTTGATACGGGTTTAATTGAGGGTTTGATGTGGATTCTAATGTACCGATGACTGAACCATTGAATAATGGGTTCCCGCCTAATTTAGATATCATTGCAAGGCGATGATTAGGATCATTCAATGCCAGTCGTTAAATTGTCCATTCCCCAGGGAAGGCAATATCAAGGCTCGTTATCCCCATAGGCAAGTCAGACAATTATTCAAAATTTTTTCCAAATTCTACTCATCAAATCTACGTTGCTCAACGATGTTCTATGTTTAATGCAGCCCAGTTTAATGCAGCCCAGTCTAATGCAGCCCAGTCTAATGCAGCCCAGCCGTTCCCTAGTGATCCGTCCGCTTCAGATTCATTCCCCCATCACTTACTTCACCGGGGTGGAGAAAGCCTACAGGTTGAACCGCTACCCGATCGCTTCACGGTTGCCCTTACTCCAGAGGGGGCGATCGATCGGTTGCTGCATCAGCTTATTGAGGAACTAGGCCCAGAAGCGGTAAAGGTCGGACGAGTAATTCCGAGGGTTGGGACTGAACTTTGGGTGCAGTCTGGTTTCCTGGAAACGCTAAAGGAACGCGCCTGGGCTTCCAGAGAAGTTTTGTCCGCCAGCCCGATCTATCAACTGAGCCATCATCCCGGTGCGCCGATTTATCTGTCTAACCAGCTCACAATTCTTTTTAGCCCCTCTGTCACGTCAGAACAAATGCAGGCGATTACTGCCCATACTGGATTGCGCGCCTTTAAGCTGATTCCAGGCGTGCCCAAAGCATTTGTGTTTCAGGTGATGCCCCAAGAGAGGGAGGTGAATCCCATCCTATTGTCCCAGCAAGTCATGCGCCATCCTGAGGTGCTGCTGGCGGAACCTAATATTGTGGTGGATTTGCGATCGTCTGCCCCGTCTGCTGCTGCCAGCCCGCAAAATGAAACGCCCGATCTCCATTCAGCCTGGCAATATATCCAGGGACATCCATCGATCGTAATTGCTGTTGCCGAGTCTATGGTTGATTCGCAGCAACCCGTGTTTCAGGCAGGGGGAAAAATTGTAGCTCCCTTATTAGAAGGAGTGAACGGGGACGCAGAGGGGACTGGGCAGGAGTCGGGAATCGGCAGGGTGGCTCGAATTGCACCTGAATGTAGTCTGATGCCCATTGCTATCGGCTCATTTTTGGATGATGCGATCGTCGAGCAAATCTGTGAGGGGGTGATTGAGCAGGAAGCTGCGGTGCTCCTGTGTGAGTGGGGTGCCAGTTTAGAGCATTATCCTCTGTCCCTGCGACAGCAAGCTGCGTTCACTCGGGCAGCCACTAAAGGATCATCGGGGGGATGTGTGATTGGGTTCGTCGATTGGGGGGAGCATAGGCTGAATGGATTTGCAATTCACCCCGATGTTCTAACGATCGCCGCTCATCCTTTCACTCAACAACGGGCTAATCCTCACGGGGCAAGAATCTCCGTTTGCGCCCCCAGGGGAATAGAGGACGAAGTGACCGCTGGGGCGATCGTGTCTGGTATTGCCGCGCTGGTTCGGTCTGCGAATCCTGATTTAACGGCAAAGCAGGTGAAGCAACTGTTACAAACCACGGCGGATAAGGTTATTGCTGCCAATTCAGCACCCGATTCCTCAAAACTTAACTGGAGCTACGACCCCTACGGCTACGCCCAACCAGTCGGCTACGGTCAGGTGAACCCCCTCAGGGCGATCGAAGCAGCACTGCCACTATCCCAAACCCTGCCTGAACTCACCCCGTCTGCCTCACTGCACTGGATCGAGCAAGCGATGACCACTCCCCTGGACATTCCAGATGGTGATCCCCAGGGTGTGCTCACCGCCATTACCATCCCCGATACTCGCGCCATCTGCCAAATTGAAGTCAGCCTTGAAATTGAACACAGTTTCATGGGCGATCTAGAAATTTATCTGATTCCCCCCAATCGCATTCCACTGCTGCTCCAGTCCCGTACCGCTGGACGAATCCATATCCTTCGCAAAACCTATACCTTCAGCACAACCCCCAGTCTTAAGACGCTCCTTTCCCAACCTGCAAAGGGTAGCTGGCAACTTCACCTGATCGATCGCGTACCTGAACATACGGGTCGCCTCAAGCGTTGGAGCCTGAAGCTGGGAGTGTAACAACTGGAAGTGTAATCGTGAAAACCTGGAAACAGAAGATTGAACTTCATTCCCCGTCATCGAATCGATCTCATTCCAGAAGAGTATAATCTTGGGGTGAATTTTCACTTAGGATTGACTTTTACTCCTCACTCCAAACCTTTGTCCCTTAATCTTGGATACTTCGGATATTGATGGTGTCTGCTCCCACCCAATTGCTGTGGGCATTAATTGGTCTGATTTTGACCATTGGTGGAACCCTACTAGAGGCATTTATTGCCAGTCCCCCCTGGGGGTGGGATGCTCATGGTGTCCAGGTTCATTCCTTAGGAGTGACCTGGCAAGTTGGCTCGGTTCTGCTGGTGGGCTGTTTAGGAGGAAAGAATGCGGCCGCCGTTTCCCAAATGGCGTATTTGCTGCTGGGACTGACCTGGTTTAATGTGTTTACGCAGGGAGGAGGGTTTGACTACGTCCTACGTCCCAGTTTTGGCTATCTGTTGGGGTTTGTGCCGGGAGCCTGGGTCTGTGGCTGGTTGGCATTTCTTTATCCGTTGCGCTTAGAGTTTCTTGCCCTGAGCTGTCTGGCAGGTTTACTGACCGTCCATCTCACTGGAATCAGCTATCTCCTGGTGGCTCACTTTTTCCAATGGGCTGGAATTGGCACAACTCCTATCTGGCAGGCTATTCTCACCTATTCCATCTATCCGCTGCCTGGACAGTTGGCGATCGTCTGTGCTGTCACGGTTTTGGCGTTTGTCCTGCGGCTTGTAATGTTTTATTGATTACCTTTTAATTCCCTCTTTGAACGGGTCTAGATACTGGATCTGATACCAGGTCTCTGATACCAGGTCTGCGTCCTGCTCTAACCCAGGAGCTGTATGTGAGACCCTGAAATATTGAATTTTAGATATTAGACTCTAAATGTTGACTGGATATTAAGGACGTTACAGGTCATTAAAGGACATTAATAAGGACACTAAAAGGACATTTAACCAACAGAAGCACACCGCAGCAAAGGCGATCGGTTACACATCCCTGCAATCTAAATTATGCGTACTAGGAATCTAAGTATTAAGAATCAACTGTTTTGGGTCGCTGCGGCGATCGGCTTGATTTTGGATCAACTGACAAAGCTCTGGGTCGATCGGGTCTTTGAATTGGGCGAAACGTTGCCTTTGTGGGAAGGAGTCTTTCATTTCACCTATGTCACCAATCCAGGTGCCGCCTTTAGCTGGTTTAGTGAGCAAGGGGAATGGCTGCGGTGGCTGTCGTTGCTGGTGAGCGTAGGGCTGGTGGTTCTTGCCTGGTTTGGGCCACGCATGGATCGCTGGGAGCAGGTGGGTTATGGCTGTGTCCTGGCGGGTGCATTAGGGAATGGCATCGATCGCTTTCGCCTGGGAGAAGTGATTGATTTCCTGGATTTCCGCCTGATCAACTTTCCCGTCTTCAACATTGCAGACATTTGCATCAACATTGGCATCCTCTGCCTGCTGATTGCCGCCTTCAAACCCAATCCAACGGGCAATGGAAAACATCCACCTCGCTGAGGAATGCGAATTAAATCAACTGAAATTCTTGTGGGGTGGGCATCTTGCCCGCCCAGTCACCCAAGCAAAACGCTTTAAAGGTTCAGTAGATCGAAAACTATGTTCAGTAGATCGAAAATAAATTGCATTCACAGCAACGCCTGTGTTCGATCCCCCTAAATCCCCCTTAAAAAGGGGGACTTCAAACCTTTTTCGGTTCGGTTCCCCCTTTTTTAAGGGGGGCTAGGGGGGATCTAAACAGGGTTTGCAATCGACTGAGGTTATTTAATCAATGATCCTGAGGTAGCCCGTCCACGCGGGTTCGTCAACCACCATTGAGTAGAGCTGAAATTTGTCTTTTCTAAAGAATTCACACTCTGTGTCATAATTTTTGTAACACAGTTTCTCATATTCACCTTTTCATATCTTGAACGTCTTCAATGAGGCGCGTACTAGCATGAGTGCTGAAGCTCTTGATTCCAAATCTTTAGATCGCTATGAATGCGCGGCTTGTGGATACATCTACGAGCCAGCCAAAGGGGACAATGCAGGGAAGATTCCTGCGGGGACTGCCTTTGAGGACTTGTCTGAAGAGTGGAGATGTCCAGTTTGCGGTGCTCGGAAGACTCGATTTAGTAACCTCGGCCCTGAGGGTAATCCATCGGGGTTTAAAGAAAATTTGGGGTACGGGTTTGGTGTCAACGCATTAACGCCAGGTCAAAAGAACATTTTGATTTTTGGGGCATTGGCGTTGGGCTTTTTATTCTTCCTAAGCCTATACGGTCTAAATTAAGCTGCATTTTCCGGCAGGCGATCGACCAGAGCAGGACAGCCCGGTTGATTGACGAAACTGGTTCGGTTGAATTTGTCCGATTGAACTTGTCCGATCGAACTTGTCCAAATGAGCTTGTCCGGTTGATTCCCATCCATAACATTCAGATTCTTGATCCAAGTCTAGCCAGATCTAGTCGATCGCCATTTCCCAGTCAGTTAGGAGCTATGAACTGTAGTCCGATGAATTCAATTTTGAAACCACTAAGGCAAATTGTGTTAGTGCTGGTGGCAGTTTTGTTATGTAGTAGTTGTGCCCGCAACTTCTTACCCTCCGCCAGCTATAATCCCTGGCAACTCGTCTCACTACCGACCGAGGAAACTCTCTCAGATGTAGCTTTTACCGATGATCCCAATCATGGCTGGATTGTCGGCAAGAAGGCGACCTTGCTGGAGACTACCGACGGTGGGCTAACCTGGCAACCGCGTAGTCTGGAATTGGGAACTGGTCAGTACAGCTTTAACTCGGTCAGCTTTTTTGGGCAGGAAGGTTGGGTGACCGGACAGCCAGGTATTCTGCTCCACACGACTGACGGTGGCGATTCCTGGTTGCGCGTACCGCTGAGTGAAAAACTCCCTGGTTCGCCCTACACCGTGACTGCTCTGGGGCCAAAGTCGGCAGAAATGACCACCGACATTGGTGCGATTTATCGAACCCAGGACAGCGGTAAGACCTGGCAGGCTATGGTGCAGGAAGCGGTTGGCGTACTGCGGAATATTTCTCGATCGGAGGATGGCAAGTATGTTGCTGTGTCCTCACGGGGTAGTTTTTATTCCATCTGGCGCCCCGGACAGGATGCCTGGGAACCACACAACCGGACTAGCTCTCGACGTTTGCAAAACATGGGCTTTGGAAAAGATGGTCGGCTCTGGCTCCTGGCTCGTGGCGGTTTAGTACAGTTTGGCGATGAGTCGGCTGAAGAAGATTGGCAGGAAGCTACTGCACCAGAGTTTGCGACCAGTTGGGGCTTGCTCGATTTAGCCTACCGGACACCGGAAGAAATCTGGGTTTCCGGGGGGAGTGGCAATCTGCTCGTCAGTTTTGACGGTGGAGAAACCTGGCAGAAGGATCGGGATGTGGAAAATGTGCCCTCAAACTTCTATCGGATCATTTTCCTATCCCCTGAACAAGGGTATATCTTGGGACAGGGTGGAACATTACTGCGGTATCAACCGGAGCAAAATGTAGCCCAGGCAGTTGGTTCGTAAAATAGAAGAAGGGTAGCGATCGAAGCACATCGTTTGCTTGTGACTGTTTACCCACTCTCGTATCATATAAATTGTGTTCGACGTTATCACCAATTGGGAGGAGATTAGATGGCCGGTACGACTGGAGAACGTCCATTTTCAGACATTATTACCAGCATTCGTTATTGGGTAATCCACAGTGTTACCATCCCAGCATTGTTCATTGCCGGATGGCTTTTTGTCAGCACGGGGTTAGCCTATGATGTGTTTGGAACCCCTCGTCCGGATGCGTACTTCACGGAAACTCGCCAGGAGGTTCCTATCGTCAACGATCGCTTTGAGTCAAAGCAGCAAATTGATGAGTTTATTCAATCAAGGTAGCTTGATCTGTAGCTTGACAAAGTAAATTGAAAACGCGAGTTGATCAACCATGACTAGCAATACGCCGAATCAGCCTACATCCTATCCAATTTTTACAGTCAGATGGCTCTCTGTTCATGCTCTCGCCATTCCCACTGTATTTTTCCTGGGAGCGATCGCAGCCATGCAATTTATCCAACGTTAGGAGACTTTTAACGCAATGGACCGTACTCCAAACCCCAATAAGCAGCCCGTAGAGTTAAATCGTACTTCGCTTTACCTGGGTTTGTTACTGATTTTTGTGCTCGGTATTTTGTTCTCCAGCTATTTCTTCAACTAGTTCAGTTTTTTCTGAAATTGAACGAAGAAATTCAAGCCCGTCTTTTGTTCGCTAGTTGTGCTTTAAACAAGTTGGGAGGTTAAGAAACTCATGTTGCAATCTGGTAGAATTCCCCTTTGGGTTGTGGCAACGATCGCTGGAACAGGTGTGTTAGTTGTAGTTGGTCTTTTCTTCTACGGAGCTTATGCCGGAATCGGATCGTCAATCTAGTTTTCTAGAATTTGATTTTTCGATCGGTCGTAGCAAAGTTTAAGAATTAAGCAAAAAAATTGAGGGGTTAGCAGCAGTTTCGTGCTGTTATCCCCTCTTTTGATTGAGCAAAAATTTGGTATCCGTACACAGGGTTAGCAAGGTAGTCAGGAGGATCGCTGTAGGTCGGGAAGCGGAAGTAAAGAAGGGGCAGGCAAGCCCCGACGCTTGGCATAGCAAGCATCGGTGAGATAATCGAGGACATGGCGATTTTGCCGCCGCAGCGTTGCTACAACCGTCATCATTCGTCCGACAAACAAACTGCCTGCCTCACTTTGGGAGCCATAGCTACACCGTCGCCACAACACTGCTGGACGAATCGCCTGTTCTGCTGCATTATTGGTTGGCTCTACTCCAACGGTTGTGACGAATAACCATAAAGCAGGTTCTACTTTGAGTAACTGCTGACAGGTTCGCACCGTCTTTGCCAAAGGTGTCTTTTCTCTGGTCCCAATTGGGTAAGCCGCTCCTTCTTCCAACAGTGCTTTCACCCGTTGTCGAATGGGTGCTACGGCTTCTATCCATTGGGGGCGTGCTAAGGTTCCATCTCGCACCCGATGCCATAACTCAAATAATTTCTCTTGCTGTTGGAGAAGTTGCTCTCCCAAGGTCTGGCTCACCCCACCCCGTTCGGCAATTTTGGTGAAATCGCGTTTCAGATGCGCCCAACACAATTGTCGCCATTGCAAGTTTAACCAGTTGTAAGCACTGTAGCGGTCGCTGTTGACAATCCCAGCAAAATCAGTTCCTAAGATGCTTTGAGCGGTGGCTTGAGAGCGGCTTAACGCCACCTGGAAATAGCACACCAACGGGGTTACCATCACCCACAACCAGCCTCGCTTCCCCTTGCCATTGTTCCCATCGGCGTTACCCTGAGGCAAACTCGTTTCATCTATCCCAACAACGGGTTGCTGCTGCACATAGCGATGAACCGCTTCGACGGGTTGCTCAATCGCTTCACTCATCTGTTGCCGCAAGCGTCCGACACTGCCCACGGAGATGGGAATCTCAAACAATTCACTCAACAGCCGCACCACCATCCGGTGACTTTGACGATACTCTCCACTCAACAGTGCGACTAATGCACACAGCCTTTCCCCATAGCGACAACCATCCACAATCTCGCCATCATAGGCACGGCTGCTTACCCCACACTGGGGGCACTCCAACGCATGAAAGCGATGTTCCAAAACAATCGGTTGTAACGGTGGCAAATCTACGATCTGACACCGTTGCGGATTGGCATCTTTCCCTCTCAAGCGATGTCCACATTCGCAACACACCTCAGGGTAGTGATCCTCAATGCGCGTACATTGTTCCGGCGGGTAAAGTTCCTGCGAATGTCCCGGATGTCCCGGTTGTCCGCCTCGCGCTTTCCCACTTTTCTTTTTCGGGGTAGCCTTGAATCCCTTCGGAGGGTCTTGCGAAGGCGGTTGCGAGGAGTTTTTGGAATTGCGCTGAATTTGCTCTTGTAACGCTTGCTGGCCTGCCTCTAATGCCTCAATACGCTCCAATAGACGCTGCACCAACTGCTTGACACTCTCCGGTGTGTTGGCCCAGTCCTCTGCTGAAATTTCGCTTAAAAAGGCATTCGGGGATTCCATGCGTTTTAGCCTAGCAGACTTACCCTCACATCGCTCACTCTTTCTGCTTTACCCTGTGTACGGATACAAAATTTGATTGGGTGAGAATGTCTGAGCAAGAATGTCTGAGCAAGAATGTTTGAGCAAAAAACTTTGAGCAGGAAACTTTGAGCAAAAAATGCAGCTTGATCAGGACTCGTTTGCTAACAATCGGGTCAGATCAGCATGCATCATTGCTATGCCAGGATCTCGCTGAATGGCTCGATAGTAGCGTTTTTCTAACGTGCTTCCCTCTTGATTGGGTTGAAGCATTTGTTCCGCCTGGTCTAGCAGAATATTGACCTGATCGATCGTCACGGGTTCCTTAGACTTCAGCACATCATCCATCTGGATAATGAACTGGGAAATAGGACGCAGCCAGCTAAACCACTCATGATCCACCACAAGGCGAAAAAATTCTCCACTAGACTGAATGCGCCCATGAAATTGCTCATAGACTACCCGCTCGGATTCTAACAACGCCTTATGAAGGCGCAGGATGGAAAGACGCACCTCACGCAACTGTTGCAGGGCTGAATCTAAGGATGAATTCACAGAAGACATTAGCACTCACTGGAAATAGGCTATTTCACTATCTTGTCATACCCAGTCCCCAACGGGGGACGCACGCGACTACCCGACTTCCCCAGTCCCCCTTTACGATCGGCTCTCTATGCCTCAGCCAGTCTGCGGTAAGGTCGATCGGTGATGGGTTCGCACTTCGGAGGGATCTAACTGTACTGCTCCGTGGGCTGAATTGAGTTGCACTACCCCCGTCGAAGATAGTTTGAGATACAGGGCTGGTGTCGGCAAAAGCCGTTTTTTAGGCATGGACTGCCGGAAGGACTGATAGTAGTCTTTACGTGATTCCTCAAACAAATAGCGCAGTTCAGCGATCGGATTTTGGTGATGGTCTACCCGTAAATCCAGGTGAGGATAATCATCCTGATGCATGATGTAGAGGGCAGCGGACTGGCGACCCCGTTTGTCTCCCCCTGCGGCTTCCCCAGCTTCCAGGGCTTGCAAAAGACGTTCACAAAACTCCATGCCTTCCTTAGACTGATAAGCCTCAGCCATTGCCGTCAGGGTTTGTTCCCCCACCAGCATATTTCCGGCAACCGAAAAATTTTGAAACGTTAGATGTCCTGCCCAGTCAATGCATTCTTGCCCCGTCCAGGCGGCTGTATGGCCATTGTGATCAACGAGATGAAGCTGTCGATGTTGAGCATCCTCATCATCTTTCAGCAGGAGGTGAATGATCGCTTCAACCGAAATCTCATCAACGCTGCCTTCTGTATGAATGCGCTGTTCCAGCAAACGCAGTCCATTGATGCCAAGGAGTGGATTCGTCTTTGCTTGAGTTGCGATCGCACCCATATTAGCTTTGGCGTGGGGAACCAGGGCCCCCACTGCGAGATGCTTTGTTGCGACTGCAACTCCGGTCATTTGAGTTGTTGGATCCCAAGCCACAATCGAGAATGTCATAGCTCTCTAAATTCACCTCATTAAGTCATGCGAATGCGTTACTTTCCTATACCATTGATGGGCCAACTGGTTCTGTTTTGAACTTAACGGTTCCCAGTCATCCCATACCGCCCGTCCCTATGAACTTCCATGCGGAAGGTGGTCATCAAACACTTCAAAGCATTGAATTGCGTAGGGGTTTGGCAGTTCCAAACGCTGTCACAGGCAAATTGAGACCCCACCCCGTTCGCCCACCTGAGGAACGCAGTGACAGTCCGCAAATCGAGCTTTAACGCTCGCAGCCCAGTTTCTGTAACGTGTAAACGCTGAATGCAGATGCTCGATCGATGCGAAAAACATCTGCACTGCTGTTTACCAGATACAGTTCGTTACATTAACGGTCAGTCAAGTTACTTAACTTAACACTTAGCAATTATAAGTGAGCAGGGAACCATTGCGTTGCTGACTTGAATCGCTGAGTCGCTGGAGTCCGGAGCATTCACTGATGCAAGTTGATCAATTTCCGTAGCGCAGGTCAGCCGAAAGTCCATAGAAAACCTGACTCCAAGCACTCGATCGAGTGTCAGACGTACATTCGTCAGAGAATAAATGTTCGGGGTAAGAAGAGAGAATGATGGACAGTGAGGTGAATGAATTGAGTCCATCCAGAAATTAGTCCTACTTGTCTCCAAATCGCCATGCCGCCCCAACGGCAGCACATACCCCAACCATCAGCCCCATCCCAATTCCTTCCAGCTTTTTAGTGGCAGGGTCTTGAATCAGACACTCATGACTGGGGCTTGAATCTGACAGACATTCATTAATGGCAGCCTGACTGGTTGTTGCGCCCATCGCAATTCCCATCAGCCCACAGAGAGTAACCAGTAAACAGAAACGCTTTGAATCTTTGCCCATAACCTTCACAGTGGTAGTTGAACTGGATGCACTGTTAATGTGCCCGATATTTACCGTTTATTACAGTCGTGAGAATACAGAATGCACGGACTTATCAGAAAAATCAACCCATCTTACCTCCGTGATACCCCCTAAGGATAGATTGATCCTCAAATTTTAGAGCCTCATTATTTAATCTTTAGAAAAATGAGAAGATAAGTTTAAGTTAACGATAAATATTGGAACGAAGAAGCATGGCTGAAATTCAATTTTCTAGAGGAATTCGTGAAGACGTAGTGCCAGATGTCCGGTTAACACGCGCAAAAGACGGTACAAACGGGCAAGCCATTTTTTACTTTCAAAACCCCAAGGCCTTAAGCAACGATCGCACAGATGACATTACTGGAATGTACCTGATCGATGATGAAGGGGAAATTTCGACTCGTGAAGTTAAGGCAAAGTTCGTCAATGGTCAGCCAGAGGCCCTGGAGGCCATCTACGTGATGAAGAGCGTGGAAGAGTGGGAGCGCTTTATCCGCTTTATGGATCGGTATGCGGAAGAGAATGGTTTGGGCTTCAGTAAGAGTTAGTCCTGAAAGGATAGTAGAGCAGGGATAAGTGCGCTTAACCGAATCAACCCAGGCTTGTCTTTGATCCGCTATCCTTTGCTTTTATTATCTTTCCTACTGTTCTATGGCTTCTCCCCACCCTGACCGCCAACCGATCGCCGTCCGTTGTGCGGTGATTACCGTGAGCGACACCCGATCGCCAGACACCGATCGCAGCGGACAAGCAATTCAGCAGTTGCTTCAGTCCGCAGGCCATCAGGTGGCGGAGTATGCCCTGGTAAAGGATGACCCAACCCCAATCCAGGCGCAGATCAAGCACCTGTGCCAACGCTCAGACCTTGATGCAGTGATTTTGAATGGCGGAACCGGAATTGCCCCCAGAGACACGACCTACGATGCCGTCGAACAGCTACTGGAAAAAACACTGCCTGGATTTGGGGAAATTTTTCGCTGGTTGAGCTATCAAGAAATTGGTTCCAGGGCGATCGCATCTCGCGCCGTTGCAGGGGTTTGTCAAGGCAAGCTGATCTTCTCCCTGCCGGGATCCAGTAATGCCGTCACCCTCGCTATGGAGAAGCTGATTTTGCCAGAATTAATGCATCTGGTGAAGCAAGTACGGGGACAATAATCCCAGCCTGGAGAATGATCGGTGGAATGATCGGTGGGAATTATCGTTTTGGGGTCGCCAGAGGTTGCGAAGCCTGACGAGGAATTTCGTAGGTGAAAAAATCGTGGGCCATGAGAGTGTTGGGAAAGATCGCCTGAGCTTCAGCCAGGAGTGCGTCTAACCCGATCGCGTTTCCAGGCGCGTAGCGGGGGCTAAAGTGGGTCATGATTAACTGTTTGACCTGGGCCCCCAGGGCAACCTGGGCAGCCATGGTAGAAGTCGAGTGCAGCCGTTGATAGGCCAGTTCAGCATCCTGATGGGAGAAGGTGGCTTCATGTACCAGGACATCCGCATCCCTGGCTAGCTCCACAGCATTCTCACAGTAGATAGTATCCGTGCAATAGACGAACTTACGCCCCGGTTGCCGTTCGCCACATAGATCGGCTCCATTAATCCGGCGACCATCGGGCAACGTAATCACCTTACCCTGCTTCAGCTTGCCGTAGACGGGGCCAGGCGGAATTCCCATGGCGATCGCCCGTTCCACATCGAAACGTCCAGGTTTCTCTTTTTCCTCTACCCGATAACCAAAGGCAGGCACTCGGTGGGTCAACGCCTCACAACGAACGATGAATTCCGCATCTTCAAACACCACTCCCGGTCGAACCGTATGGACTTTAATCGGGTAGGAAAAATGGGTCTGGGAATAGCGTCCACAGGCCTTCAAATATTCCTCCAGCTTGGGTGGGCCATACACATCAATGCGACTGGGATTACCCGCTAGCCCACAGCTTGCCAGTAACCCCATCAATCCATAGGTATGATCCCCATGCATGTGGGTGACAAAGATGCGAACAATCTGACTGATTTTCAGATCGCTGCGAATAATCTGATGCTGAGTGCCTTCACCGCAATCAAACAACCAAATTTCTGCCCGCTGCGGCAACCGGAGGGCAATGCTGGACACATTCCGCGATCGAGTGGGAACACCTGAACTGGTTCCTAAAAACGTGATTTGCAAAGCGACTAAGTTAAACCTGAACAATCTCCACTCATTTATAGTGACACACCTGGGAAAGGAGGGGGCAAAGGGAATGCAAATTCCGCTCCTTGCGATGTCTCCGATCTGTCTCTAAGCTGAGTCTCTGATCTGAAAACTATCAAAATCTACGTTATTGCTGCGTCATCACTGGGTCATCACTGGATCATCACTGCATCCTTTACCGATCGGCTGTGGATCGCTGTAGGCAATGGCATTACAAGATCAGGAGTACAGTACCAGGATCACAGTATCAGATTAATTCGGTGCCAAACTCCCATAACATCAGTGCACCTACCCCAGTTGGGCAGCATCACCGTTTCAGAGAACCCTTGGCTTGGCTGTCACCACCAGGCTGATCTCGACGCAGCACCCTAACTTGCAGCACTCTCAATTAAATGCCACTGACGACTTTCTGCCACCGCCTGATTGATTAAGTTAAAAATTTGCCGACAGTGATTATTATTGCGAAGCGGTAGCTCTTCATTTTTGACGACAAAGCTCATCTGCACTTCTGATTCTTTCGTTGGAAATTGTTCGATCAAGACCTCAACCGTCACGAGTTTAGCAAAAGCGACATGGCCAGGAACTTCACGCGCAACGAGGTAGTCCTCAGAGGAATAGATTACATCAAGACTACACGAGCGCAAGATGTCAGCCAGTAATTGCCGGAACCCGTCTAAAGATACGGCTACTTTAAACAAACTTGTGTATCGAGCCATAGGCATCCCCGGTGTTAACTACGAAACCGCCTGATCATACCCAACCTGAATTTACAACGATAGTCAAGACTTAAAGGCAACAAATTTTGGTTTAATTTTTGGCTTAACTGTTGCAACACAAAGATTGATTGCAGGCATAAACCGTTTCCCACACAGTCTAGCAACTTTGTACTAAACCGTTACAACTTCAAGCTTGTGATAAGCAACAAACATGGAATTGATTGTCAGTTATACGTCATTGTGATTCCATTGTCCGGCTAATTTCTCTGAAATATTTGTTCTGATTTTTGTTTTCTCCAAAACATCTTTGATAACTTCCTCCTATACTTGCAGGGCAACCTTAAACGTTGAGCAAGATGAGATAAATGATGCAAGGGCGATTCATTGGATTTGAGGGAGGCGAAGGATCTGGCAAAACGACGCAAATTGCTCGATTGCAGCAATGGCTCACAGAGAGTGGCACGATCGAGCGGCTGATGGCGCAAGGGCAGATCTCCCAACTGCTGATCACCCGTGAACCAGGAGGAACGAAGCTAGGGCAGGAAATTCGTCACCTCTTATTACATAGTCCGATCGAGGAACCGATGCAAGACCGCACAGAGTTGCTATTGTACGCAGCCGATCGAGTCCAGCATGTGGAGGGGTATCTCAAGCCTCATCTGAACCAGGGGGCACTGATTTTGTGCGATCGCTACACCGATTCGACGATGGCTTACCAGGGCTATGGCCGGGGACTCGATCGCGCTTTGATTGAGCGACTGAACACCATTGCCACGGGAGGATTAGAAAGCGACCTGACCCTGTGGCTGGATGTAGAGGTAGAAGTGGGGTTAAACCGGGCCAAGAGCCGAGGTCAGCACGATCGAATTGAGCAAGCCACCCTGGCATTCCATCAGCGAGTCCGGCAAGGTTTTACAGAACTGGCGCAAAAATTTCCCCAGCGCATCAGGCGGATTGATGCCAACCAAAATCAGGCTGCGGTAGCGGAACAAATTCAGGCGATCATTCGTCAACGGTTCGCGGAATGGTATGTCTGACAGGCAATCTTATTCCGTCTAAAGGGGGTTGCAACGATGGCTTTAATCGATCGTGTGTATGGTTTATCGGCTTCAGGTCTGATTTCGATGAGTTTGCTGCTGTCTGCTTCAGGGGCATTGGCTCAAGCTGGTCAAACGCATGGGAATATCGCGGAAGCGACAAGTTTAGATACAGAAAGCCTCTCCAATTTAGAGGAGCCCGATTTAGCAGAGCCGGGAGAATTAGCATCAGAGGAGCCAGAGCTTGTCATACCCGATCGAACAGCCGAACAGAAACCCGATGCAGGGCTGGATGGGGAGGGGGCGGAACGGCATGGAGATGAATATTTCCAACTGCTGCTGGAAGCCGATCGCCTGCATCAACAGGGACGGCGGGTAGAAGCGGAGCACTTCTACCGGAAGGCTAAGGGATCGTTTACAGGAGTTGCGTTTGGTAATCGACCTGAACCGATCGCTGATCCAGCGCTTTTACCCCCTGCGGGACAGGTTTACTGGCGGGAAGCGGCAGCCGGACAGGACTCAGGATTACTGACTCGGATGCTGGTTCCCCTGGAATTGCTGGTTCAGGACTATCCAGAGTTTTTCCCTGCCACAATTCGCTATGCGGAACTGCTTTTGGAGCAGGAGCGACCCGCTGAAGCCCTGGCAGTGTTGGAAAGAGCCGTCACTCTATATCCTGATCAATCGGAGCTGGTTCGGGCTAGAGTCAATACCCTCGCGGCCAGCGGAGAATGGCTGGATGCCTCGATCGCAGCCCGACAGTTTGCCCTCTTCCATCCTGATCATCCCGATGCCGATGCATTTCTCGTCCTGGCAGATGAACACCACAGCACCTTCAGAAGCCGGATGCGCAGTCGATTGACTGGGAATGCCATTGCCAATGTGTTTACAGGAGCCTTGAGTTTTGCTCTAACGGGGGGATTCTTCGGGCCATTCAGCGCGATCGATACAGCAGTGCTGCTCCTGCGAGGGGAATCTCAGGTTGGGTCGAGTGCTGCCAGAGCCATCCAGCGGCAGATTGATCTGGTGGAAGATCCAGAAGTGATTGCCTACGTGAACGACATTGGGCAGCGATTAGCCGATGTAGCGGGCCGAGATGACTTTGAGTATGAGTTTTTCGTAGTGCAGAATCCTCGCCTCAATGCCTTTGCCTTACCGGGGGGCAAGATCTTTATCTATGCGGGGGCGATCGAGCAAACCCAGTCAGAAGCCGAGTTGGCAGGATTAATTGCCCATGAAATTGCCCATTCTGCACTGTCTCACGGATTCCAACTGGTGACTTCCAGCAACCTTACCGCCAGCGTGTTTCTGCCTGTTCCCTATGCAGGAGGACTGGCAACGGATCTAACTGTGCTGGGCTACAGCCGCGATATGGAACGACAGGCAGATGCCTTTGGCACTCGTTTACTGGCGGCCGCTGGCTATGCAGCGGATGGGCTGTATAACTTGATGGTGACGCTGGATGAGCAGAATCAAACGCCACGGGGTCTGGTCTGGCTTTCCACCCATCCGGACACCCAGGAACGCATTCGCAATATTAAAACCTTGATCGAAGAGAATGGCTACAACCGCTATACCTACGAAGGGGTGGCGCGCCATCGGCAGATACAGACTCGAATTAGCCAACTACGCAATGAAGAGGAGGAGAAATCTCAGGAGCATGGATTGAATAACCTGTACAGTGCTCTACTTTGGTGACGGGGCGGGTAAGACTTCGGACTTCGGCTTGAGCTCAGTCGAACGCTCACTCGAGCCGTCGAAAGCTCAGACGTTCGGCGAAGCTCAGTCGAGCCGGCGAAACGCTGCCCACCCCACAAAATTTTCAGGTTATTAAATTTCAGTAGATCACAAACCTTGTTTAGATCCCCCCTAGCCCCCTTGAAAAAGGGGGAACCGTTCGCGGAGCGTGTGCGTAGCACAAACCGAAGAGGGTTGAAGTCCCCCTTTTTAAGGGGGATTTAGGGGGATCACCCCCAGGGTTCACTGTGAAACGAACCCATTTTAGATCTACTGAATTTGCCTTCCTACGCATGAACGGCTAATAGCTGATCCACCTGCTTGGCCGTTTCAAAGAAGAAAGCAGCATTTTCCTCCGGCGTATCGGGCAAAATTCCATGGCCCAGATTCAGGATGTGTCCCTGGTTGCCAGACTTGCGAATCGTCTCCAGAATACGATCGCGGATAAAGGCCTTGGAACCGTACAGCACGCCAGGATCAATATTGCCCTGCACCTTCACATCCCAGCCTAAGCGCTGACGAGCTTCTGCCATGTCTACCGTCCAATCCAGGCTAATAATATCTGCCCCAGAATGGCCCATGCGCTCCAGCAAACCGGCACTGCCGCTGACCAACAGAATTAAAGGCGTATCCGGGTGAGTTTCCTTGACTTGACGGAAGACTCGCTGCTGGTAGGGAAGGGCAAAGGTTTCATAATCCTGGGGACAGAGTTGCCCCGCCCAGGAATCGAACATCTGCACCACTTGTGCACCGCAATCAATCTGGTAACGCACATAGGTAGCGATCGAATCGGCCAGGAATTCCAGGAACTGATGCAGTAGATCAGGCTCCGAGAAGGCCATGTTTTTAATCACAGAGTAGGTTTTTGACCCCTTACCCTCCACTGCGTAAGCTGCCAGAGTCCAGGGGGCACCGACGAAACCCAGCACCGTAGACTGATTGCCCACTTCCTGGCGGAGGGCTTGTAAAATCGTGCGAATAAACGGTAAGGATTCTTCCGGTTGCAGCGGGCGCAAGTTCTTGAGATGTTCCCAACTGCGGATAGGGTCATGAATAATGGGCCCTTTTCCTTCCGCAATGTCCATGTCAATGCCCATTCCCGGCAGCGGAGTCACAATATCGGAGAACAGAATCACACCATCGGGTTGAAACGCTCTCCAGGGCTGAAGCGAAACCTCAACGGCAACCTCTGGAATCTCCGATCGCTCCCGAAATGACGGATACTTCTCGCGCAGATCTCGATAGGCTTTCATATATCGTCCGGCCTGTCGCATCATCCAAACCGGAGGACGGTCTAGCTTTTCTCCCCGTGCAGCCCGTAATAGGTAAGGAACCTGATTTGATCCGATCATCTGAACTCCGCTATTAATAAACGAATTCTTAAGCGCAATTTGTAGCTTATCATTCAGCGATCCCACCCCCTTCATACTGCCCTACGAAACCTTCATAAAAGTTCAGATTAGGTGTCAAAGTGTTGAGCGATCGTTACATTACGGGCTAGGACTGAATCTGTTGGCTAATGCTCTAATGCTCCAATGCGCCAATGCGCCAACAATTTGCACCCCACTACCAAAGCAATGTTCTTTTGGCATACCTTAGGAGCATCCTACTGATGCAAATTGATCGATTTCCGTAGCGCAGGCATCTTGCCTGCCAGGAAGAGATTTATCATGCAGGATACACCCGCCTTACTGAGCCTGGCTAAAGCGTTTAGCCCTTGGTTACAGCGAGAATCCCAGTAAGAAATACCTCAAGCTAGCAGGAACCCACCGAATATGTCTGGGAAAAAGAAAAACCTACAGGCTTGGGGGAACACAGCGAACGGGGAGGTTTTGCCTTGCCAACACGGAGGATGCTGTATTAAAAGTCTCAGCAAGTTCTCTTTGAAAAACCTGGACTACAGAGGCTAGAGACTGGATGGCAAGCCCTTAACTGAACGTGCGCTTAGGATCATGAATCAAATAACCTGTAAATTGTTCTACTTCGTTGACTGGGCGGGCAAGATGCCCACCCCACAAGAATTTCAGTTTATTCAGTTCGCATTCCTTACCAGGTTCTCTCAGCGAAAAAGACAAACGATTTAGCGTTCGTTTTAACGTTCATTTTAGTGTTTCAATTGACGATCGCTTTAGAAATCAGATCATCGTTAAGCTCGCAAGCACTGGTTTGGGTCAATCCAGCAAATTGTGTTGACACTTCAATCTCTATGTAGTTTTGTTAAGTTTGTTAGCCAACTCTATCAGCCGGGCATGATGAATACAACTCCATCAAACTGTTATTCAAAATTAGTCGAACTAATTAATAACAAATAGATGGCAGGATGCCGATCGCCTAACAGAAGCGAAGACCCTTTAAACAAGCCGTAGTTTCTCGTAGGTATTTCCCCAAATTCATCAATTTTCAGCATTTACACTGGAACTCCTGAATTTGAAAATCCTTATGCTGATTGATTGAGGTTGCCTCTTATCATCATGCACTGCAAAGGTAGGCATCCGTTTTCTGACCCATTCTTTCATTGAAATTTGTTCAACTTAGGTGATTTATCATGGCTGTTGAAAAAGTAAACTCCTCCTCTAGCTTGGCTGAAGTCGTTGACCGCATTCTTGACAAAGGAATTGTTGTAGATGCTTGGGTACGGGTTTCCCTCGTTGGGATTGAACTGCTGGCGATCGAAGCTCGTGTCGTGATTGCATCGGTTGAAACTTACCTGAAGTATGCTGAAGCCGTTGGTCTGACTGCACAGGCAGCCGTTCCTGCATCCTAGTAGTGCTGTTCGTGGAGCGTGGGCAAAGCCTGTGGTGCTGAGGACTGAGGACTGAGTGCTGAGGACTGAGGACTGAGTGCTGAGGACTGAGTGCTGATCCGAGGCCTAGCCTTTGGGAATGCAAATTGAATAATCTGGAGTTCTTGTGGGGTGGGCAGCGTTTCGACTGAGCTCAAGCCGAAGTCTTGCCCGCCCAGTCAACCAGGCAGAATGATTGGCAGGTTATTTAATTCACAATCCTCAGGTCAGAAGCGCAGGAAGGTAGATCAACGCCATCCCGATCGCCTTCCTGTCCCCTCTCCCCACGCCTTATGCCTCACGCTCCCTCAGTCCCCATTACTTCTCTCCAAAGGAGGTTTCTGTGGTTTCCCTTCAAGACTCATGGCAAGCCGGACGACAGCAACGGCAGCAGGAAGTGCTCGATCGCCAGCAGCATGTCCGTCATACGCTCCAATCCTTTCAGCAAGAGCGACAGGCAAAAACAGCAGAACTGCGGGAAGAATTGCGGTTATTTCAGTTAGGACTTCAGTTGGAAACTCAAGATTTTCTGGCTGATGTGGCGGATCAGCGTCAGATGCAAGCAGCTCAACTGGCTGAACACCTACAGGCGTTTGTCCAAACCTTACGGCAACAGACCGCAGAACTGATTTCCCTCACTGCTGCCGATCGCATCATTATGGCACAGCAACTGGCTCAAGATCTGAGCGAGTTTCATGGTAATTTGACGACTTCGGTGACGTTACTGCGTCAAACCCTCCAACACCGGATTCAGGAAATTCAGCAAGAAGTTCATACCTTATTGCAAACCAGTGAGCAACAGCGCATTCAGGAGCATCTGCAACGAATGCAAGCCCTGGAGGAGTGGGTCAATACGTTGCGATCGTCTGTACAGTCCTACTTATCTGAGTTAGAGCTGATTCGCTTCGATCGGGCCCAGCAATTGCAGGTCATGCTTCAGCAGGAGCACGATCGACGGACAGCAGATGTGAATGACCTGTTCCAGGAACTCGCTCAATTTCGGGAAGAGTTAACCCAATATTGTTCATCATTACGCGAATCAGTTTGGGGAAGTTCGGTGAATGAGAGCAGCAATTTAGTAGAGCCACAAAGCGGTTTAACTAAACGCAAGCCTTCTAGCATTCCTGCCCTAACTGCAACAACGACTAAAATCGTACCTAAAGCAACGAATAAGGCTAAAACTAAGAAAGCCGTAGAGAACACAAAAAAACTTGCTCATCGATTGGCAATTCCGGCAACGCTGAATCAGCCAGCGGCAAAACCCAATGCTCAGGTTGTTTCCCAGAAGTCTGCACCTTTAACCTTAGCTGAACCGAAACCCGTTGAGCCGAAGCCGGTTGAGCCAAAAGCTGTTGAGCCGAAAGCCGTTGTGTCTACTATTCCTCCATTAAACTCTGAGGAAGATCAGCTTGAGAAAGCCATTTATCAACAGATTCACCAGACCGGTGGCGCAAGGCTAACGGAATTGGAAACTGCATTGGGAATTAATCGATTCCAGGCAGTGGATGCCCTGCGAGCGTTGATTAAGAAAGGATTAGTCACCCAACGCGATCGAATTTACTTGATTCAAGAGGATGTGAACCTGTGACGACGGTATTAAAAGCTAGCCCCCGGCGATTTGTCAGTACACCGTCCATTGAGCGTGTCGCTGCCCGTGCCCTGAGGTATCTTCAATCTGGTTTTTCAGTGCATTTACGTGGGCCCGCCGGAACCGGAAAAACGACAATGGCACTCCATTTGGCGGATTTGTTGAGTCGTCCCATTATGCTGCTGTTTGGGGATGATGAGTTCAAAACGTCTGATTTGATTGGAAATCAATCGGGTTATACACGCAAAAAAGTAGTTGATAACTATATCCATAGCGTTGTCAAAGTTGAAGATGAACTGCGGCAAAACTGGGTTGATTCACGGTTGACCTTAGCCTGCCGGGAAGGATTCACTCTGGTTTACGATGAGTTCAACCGATCGCGCCCAGAGGTGAATAATGTGCTGCTGTCGGCTCTGGAGGAAAAGTTGCTCGTCCTGCCCCCTAACAACAACCGCAGTGACTATATTCGGGTTAATCCTCATTTCCGCGCTATTTTTACTTCTAACCCTGAAGAGTATTGCGGCGTACATGACACCCAGGATGCCCTGATGGATCGGCTGATCACGATCAATATGCCAGAGCCGGATGAGCTAACGCAGCAGGAAATTGCCATCCAAAAAACTGGGATTGACCGTGAAAGTGCGCAACTGATTGTTAGTCTGGTGCGATCGTTCCGTAGCCGCACGGGAGCTGAGAAAACCTCCGGGTTACGGTCTTGCCTGATGCTGGCCAAAATTTGCCATGAGCACGAGATTCTGGCACTGCCGGAAAACCCGGAGTTCCGCGATGTCTGCCAGGATGTACTGCTGTCACGGGCTGGGCTGGCACTAACAGAAGCGACCCATCTCCTATGGGAAGTTTTCAACGAAATGATCGCCACTCACGCGATGCAATTAGAAGCAGAAAAGCACGCGCCCCATTCCAGAGTGATTCCGATGGTGAATGCTGCCCGGTCGGCGAACGATGCCCTGGATGAGTTTGATCTGGTGGCTGAGGATGAAACGGGTGATGAAACCGAGGATGAAACTGGGAATGAAACCGCTAACGGGTTTCCCGAAGTAGATTTGAGTCAGCCTGTTCAAGTCGAAGAGACAGCGGCACCAGTCCCTCCAGAATCGTTACCCCTCAAAAAGAAGCGCAAGTCCACTGCCCAGTCTTCTCTGTTGACCGCCCCAACCGCTGAAGGTGAAATCTGATGACGATCGCCCCTGCTTCAGTCCCCAACCGCCCGGTTCCCACTGTCACCCAAGGTTCTACCCTCGCTGATGTCCTGGAGCGAGTGCTGGACAAAGGCGTGGTGATTGCCGGAGACATTTCAGTTTCCGTGGGTTCCACTGAATTGCTGAATATTCGGATTCGTCTCCTGATTTCCTCCGTGGACAAAGCCAAAGAAATTGGGATCAACTGGTGGGAAAACGATCCGTACCTCAGCAGTCGATCGCAGCAACTTCTGGAAGAAAATCGGCAGCTTCAGGCACGTTTAGAGCATTTAGAACAGGAATTGCGGCTCTTGCAGGGCAGGCGGGAGAGGGGAGAGAGGAGAGAGGAGAGGAGAGAGGAGAGGGGAGAGAGGAGGTAGGATGAAAGAGCTTGTCTTGGGGATGAGCGTTTCGGGTTGCTCTCTGTGATTTCCATGGCTTCTGATTTGCCGATTCGGATTACTCCGGCTGAGAATGTTGAGGATCTTGATCTTCCATCCCATCAGTCCCCTAAAAAAGATGCTGGTTTGGCTCCCCTCCTGTTGACGGTGGTGGAGTTGGTGCGACAACTGATGGAAGCGCAGGTAATTCGCCGCATGGAGTCTGGGGAACTGAGTGATGCAGATCTCGATCGCGCTTCCGAAAGTTTGCAAAAGTTGGAAGAACAGGTAATAAAACTCTGCGAGATTTTTGAAATTGATCCCGCAGAGCTGAATATTGATCTGGGTGAAATTGGCTCCTTGCTACCCAGGCAGGGAGGATACTATCCGGGGGAGCATTCGACTAACCCAACCATCCTGGAATTACTCGATCGATTACTGCATACCGGAGTCGTGTTGGAAGGCGATCTGGATTTAGGGTTGGCCAACTTGAACCTGATTCACGCCAAATTACGACTCGTTTTAACCTCTAGAACTGAATGAACCAGCTAATGAACCAGCTCAGGAGATTCTACCGATGGTAAATCTTTTGATTCATCCACTGGTTGTGCCTGTAACTGTGCCAACTTGCTCACTAAAGACGATCGCACTTCATGGCGAAACGTGAAAAAGTGTTCCCCGAAGGCTAGAGCCGCCACATAGTCAAACAGCAAGTTAGGTTTACGGACAGCCATGACCAACAGTTGCCACCAGAAGCGCAGTCGAGTGGATCGGACAATTCCCTGTCGCCAGCAAACTCCCAGGATTAATCGCCACTCCTTCTGGGTAAGAGGATACTGACTCGGTGGGCGATGAGATCCCATCCTGCTGAAATGGTGAAACGTGCGTTTGAGATAGGCCATTGGTTCGTAAAGCTGCCAGAATGCCTCGACAAACTCCATTACCACTTCCTGTAAAGGACGAGTTGGTTCAAAGTTCATTAAGGACTTCTGTGGGCCGCTACTGTCTACTTCCTGATACAAGCGATCCTCACGCTTCAGGCGTTGCCACATGGCAGTATTAGGCAAAGCTTGCAGTAATCCTAAGTGAGCTTGCGGAATCCCTGTTTCTTCCACAAACTGTTGAATTCGATATCCGGCTCCTGTCTTTTCGCCATCGAATCCTAGAATAAATCCTGACATAATCTGGATTCCGGCTTCAGTAATTTTATGACACGACTCAATCAGCGATCGCCGCGTGTTCTGCTCTTTGTGGGCGACCGCCAAACTGTCCATATCCGGTGTTTCGATCCCCATAAACACCATCCGGAATCCCGCCTGCACCATCAAATCAATTAGCTCATCATCTTCTGCCAGGTTCAACGACGCTTCCGTAATCAGCATGAAGGGATAATGATGTGCCTGCATCCAGGGAATTAATTCCCGTAAAAACATCTTGGCGTTGCGCTTATTGCCAATGAAGTTATCATCCACCACAAACACCAACCGTCGCCAGCCCATTTCGTAAAGCGCGTCAAACTCCTTCAGCATTTGCTCCGGGGTTTTGGTGCGGGGTTTGCGGCCGTACAGGTTAATAATGTCGCAGAACTCACACTGGAAGGGGCATCCCCGCGAAAATTGGAGGGTAACGGCCAGATAAGCATCTAAATCCAGCAGATCAAATCGAGGGATCGGGGTTTGGGTCACATCCGGTTTTTCAGCAGACCGAAAGACCCCCCGTTCCTCGCCGCGTTCCAATGCTTCTAAAAACAGCGGAACCGTATGCTCGCCTTCATCCAGAATCAAGTACTGCGCGCCTGCATCCAGGGCAACTTCGGGTACAGAGGTTGGATAGGGCCCACCGACAGCCACTTTTTTGCCCGAAGCAACGCCTTGTTGGATTAATTCCTGCAAGTCCTGCTTCTGCACAATCATGGCGGAGATGAGCACCATGTCGCACCAGTCCCAATCTTCGTCAGTTTCAAAGCGCACATTGCGATCGACTAAGCGCAGTTCCCACTCTGGAGGAAGCATCGCTGCGATCGTAATCAGACCCAGAGGAGGATTCGTGGCTCGCAAACCCGCCATATCAAGGGTTGCTTGATAAGACCAAAAAGAGTTAGGCAGAATGGGCCAAATGAGCAATACTTTCATAAAATACTTTAGCGACAACAATAAACAACTTCATAAACAAACAACTTCATAAACAGGGATCAAGCAGATCGATCAAGCAGAAAAGCAGATGCCGATGTCCGGTATTTTCCAGTTAAGTTTTAACTTTAAAGTTTTCTAAGTCTTTACGAAATATCTCCTGAGCCGTCCCTTTAACCCTAAGCAATCAGTAGAACAAACTACAGTCAAGGGCGAACGATGCAGACAAGGGCAGTGTTCTAAGATTATCCTACAAACTCCATTAACCTTAAATTGTCCAACCGTTCCCTTACAATCTGACGCATGGTAGATTGTTTGACGATCGCGTAAAGCGCATTTTTGTGCCGCTAAAAACAACTCAAAACTTCATTTATCTTTAGGTTTTTTAAATTCTTATTGTGAATCTCAGCAGTACTGTGGATGAATACGTTTCATCTCACAAGGCGGCCTATGAATGCGCTACTCCTCTGGCCTCTCATGCCAAATTCCTTCTGGTCATACCAGGAAACGTTAGATCTGGCAGGTCTTCGTTCAACCAATCCCCCCCTTGGTCTGATTACCGTTGCCTCACTTTTGCCCACAGACTGGAATTTACGACTGATCGATCGCAACGTCCGGCTCGAAACTGACGAAGATTGGGACTGGTGCGATGTGGTGATCATTTCGGCAATGGTGATCCAAAAACAAGATTTTCAAGCATTGATTCAAAAGGGACTTTCTCTGGGTAAAAAGGTTGCGGTGGGTGGTCCTATCCCACCTCCTATCCAGAAGTAGCCCTGGATGCTGGCGCACAGTACTTGATCCTGGATGAAGGGGAATGTACGATTCCGCTCTTTTTGGCAGCATTGGAACGGGGGGAAGCACAGGGCATCTTTCGGGCATCCGAAAAGCCAGACGTGACCCAAACCCCGATCGCCCGCTATGACTTACTGGAACTGGATGCCTATCTCGCTATCACTGTGCAATTCTCGCGGGGATGCCCCTTCCAGTGTGAGTTCTGCGACATTATTAACCTGTACGGCCGCAAACCCCGCACCAAAACCCCGGAGCAAATGCTGAAGGAGTTTGACACCCTTTATCAGCTTGGCTGGCGACGCTATATTTTTGTAGTAGACGATAACTTTATTGGCAACAAGCGTAATGCCAAGGTGTTTCTGCAAGCCCTGATTCCCTGGATGGAGGAACACCATTATCCCTTCAAGCTGATTACGGAAGCGTCGCTGAATTTAGCCGAGGATGATGAATTAATTGATCTGATGGTGCAGGCTGGATTCATTCTGGTGTTTATGGGAATTGAGACACCCGATGAAAATAGCCTGGTGGGCATTCGGAAACTGCAAAATACCCGCCACCCTCTGGTGGAATCGTGCCATCGAATTACGCAGGCCGGACTGCAAATCATGTCGGGCTTCATTATTGGATTTGATGGAGAAAAACCGGGTGCTGGAAACCGCATTCGTGACTTCATTGAAGAGACTGGCATTGCCCAGGGGCAGTTTAGCCTCCTCCAAGCCCTGCAAAACACCGCAATGTGGAACCGTTTGAAGCAAGAAGGCCGCTTGACCGATGGCATGGGTACTTTCCATCAAGGGGCGATCATGAACTTTGTGCCGACTCGTCCGGTCGAGGAAATCACGCAGGAATACATTGATGCTTTCTGGCAAATTTATGAACCGATGCCCTACCTGAAACGCACTTTCCGGCACTTCATGATGATGAAGCATTGGCGTGGCAAAACCGATCGCAAAATTACGCAGCCAGAATGGCAGTTGTTCAGGGCAATCTGCTGGCGGCAAGGGGTGGTGCGTTCCACTCGACTGCGCTTCTGGTGGCAACTGCTAGTGATGGGTCTTCGTAAACCCAAACTGCTGCCGGGATATTTGGCAACCCTGGGCGTGGGGGAACATTTCTTTTCCTATCGCTATGTGGTGCGGGAGCAGCTAACCCAACAGCTTGAAGCACTGAAGCAAGAACGGATTGCCAATGAGTCACAGCTTCAGGAGGTTAAAGTTCCAGCGGCTCAGGCTCAGGTCTAATCCCTTCAAACGATCGCCCCTCACGGTATGGTTTGAGAAGCGTTGAGGGGCAATATGGATGAACTGATTGAAATTGATCTGCTCCGGTTTGGGTTTTCCCTGGGGTTGATGTTGATTGCTATTGGCTTGTCGGCGTGGCAACAGTTGGGTCTGGAGTGGAATCTGGCGATGGCTACGGGGCGGACGGTGGTGCAACTCCTGGCGGTAGGGTACATCCTGGAACTGGTGTTTGCGCTGGATAATCCCTGGGCGGTAATTGCAATTATTGCTGTGATGTCTGTGATTGCGACGATCGTAGCTCGCAACCGAATCAGTAAAAAAGTGCCGCGTTTGTTACCCATTGTGGGACTGGCGATCGTGGTAGGGACGGCTTTAACGTTAGCCTATGTCAACCTGCTCATCCTACAACCGGATCCCTGGTATCAGCCACAGTATCTTGTGCCACTGGCAGGGATTATTTTGGGCAATGCCATGACCGCAGCGGCGATCGGCGGTGAACGATTGGTCAGTACCCTCAACGCCAGCCAGCTAGAAATTGAAACCCATCTCAGCCTGGGCGCAACTCCTAATCAGGCAACTGCCCGCTACCGGAATGAGGCGATCAAAGCGGGACTGATTCCGACGCTCAACTCGATGCTGGTAGTGGGAATTGTCAAACTGCCTGGCATTATTACTGGACAAATTCTCAGTGGGGTTGATCCGCTAGAGGCAGCGGTTTACCAGATGATCATTATGTTTATTCTGGCGATCGCTACCTTGGGCACCAGCATGGTTTTGATTGAGGGGATCTACCGCCAGTTTTTTAACCAAGCTGCCCAGTTGATTTTGCATTAAGCGGAGATGAATTTCATAATCTAGAGTTCTTGTGGGGTGGGCATCTTGCCCGCCCAGTCAACCAAAGAATAGGTCATAATTTGGATGGGGAAATGCGGTTCATCAAAGCGATAATAGGAGAGTCAAGCGTTCTATTGCTCAAGGTTACGCCTTCCAATGTATTCAAAACCTTTCAGAACAGATCAACCATCAGATCCCCTACTCGTTCAACCTCTCTCCAAGCAAACGGTGGAGGAGGTGATTCAACTACTAGACGATTGGATGGCAGATGAGTCTGGCTATGATGAGGCAGCTTGGGATGAATTAAAAGTAGCCCTTGATCAAGCGCGATCGAGTATTGATGCGCGGGGGCTGTTTGTTGAGTAAGGTTGTCTTGCTGGATGCAGGGCCATTGGGAATGCTTACCCATCCACGAAAGAATCCAGAGATTAAACAGTGGTTGCAAAATTTGCTCCGTTCTGGCTGCATCGTTAAGGTTTCAGAAATTGCAGATTATGAGGTGCGACGGGAACTGCTTCGTGCAAACAGATTCCAAGGAATCCAGCGACTCGATCTCCTTAAGGTAACAATCGGTTTTGTTCCGATTACCACTGAGGTGATGTTGACCGCCGCCGAGTTATGGGCCCTTGCCAGAAGACAGGGAAAACCCACGGCAGATAATAAGGCTTTGGATGCAGATGTAATTTTGGCAGCGCAAGCCCTTTTGATTCGTCAACAGGGAAGGGAAACGGTAATTGCCACAACAAATGTTGCTCATCTAGAGCAGTTTGTCTCTGCCCAAATTTGGACAACCATCAATTGAACCCATCGATCGTCCTCACGCTCCAACCCCAGAGCCTCGATCGCCCTCTTTCAGATCAGCCCTAACCGGATCAAACACCACAATAAACTCCCCATCGGGAACTAACCGCCGCATTGCCTGAGCGTGACCTTCAGCATCAGACCAACTGCGAAAGCGATCGATCACCACCCGCTGACAATTGGGCAGCAGACGAATTACCGCCCAGTGATTCAGGCGTTCTCGATAGGTCATAATTAGATTGTCTCCATGAAAATGTGGAACCAGAGCCAGTCCCCCGGAGCCTGAGAAACTTGGGAGGGCTGGCTTTTGGTTTGTGATTAATCTGAATCTACCACACATAATCACAAAATGACGCATTGTACGTCACAATGTGCTATTTCTAGATGTAGTGGTTTAAAGCAGCGTAAAATGGGCTATGTTGCGATATTTTGTGATTGAATTCATGGCTACACGCGGACGTGTGACCGCCTATTTGCCGGAGGACATTCAGAAGGCACTGGAAGAATGGGCTACAGAGGAGAGTCGCTCGATCAGTAGTCTCGTAACGTATTTGCTGACTCAAGCGGTGAAAGAACGTCAAGAGAAAAAAACGCAGGGATCTGACTAAACAATTAGCCTGTATGATGAGCCTCTGACACTATTTGAGGCATGGGAAAAGCAGGTCGAGCATTAAGGCAAGTTTTGAAAACTTACAAAATCAGTCAGAATAAGCTGGCTGTCACGATGGGAGTTGAGCGCTCTGCCGTGTTCAAGTGGTTTCATGAGGAACGCGATCCAACGGCGGAAACGGTTGTCGAAATCGTTCAAGCTTTGAGACGGCTTGATTCGGAAGCCGCCGAGAGTTTTGTAGATTTGTATCTAGGTGAGTCTTCGTCGGACGATGAGCGGTAGTCATAGGAAATGATGACAAAATGGAGGAAACTTGTACAGATTTATTAGAGTTCATGGGTGATAGTGAGCGCATTTCAGTAGTTTTGCCCTCCGAGACAAAGAAGGCATTGGAGAAGCTTTGTCAGATTGAAAAGCGTTCTATCTCTAACTTTGTTTATCTCTTGATTCAGGAAGCCATTGATCGAGCCAAAGTAGAAGGAAAGCTCTCTGATGACGTATGAATTGGAAGATTGAAGACGCTCAACAAAATTGGTCTACTGTGCTTCAGGCTGCGGCACAAGAACCTCAACTCAATTTGTGAGCAAGATCATCTGATTGCGGCGATCACTGAGGGGACGACTCCTAGACGATGAATGAGCGAGGGACGGATGGTAGTGCTTGGGTGACGGGCGGAGGGAGCGATTGTCTGTTCCTGCGCGGTGGTTCCTGGCTCAACTACCCCGGGTTCTGTCGTTTTGCGGCTCGCGACAGGTACTCACCAGTCGATCGGTACGGCAACAACGGCTTTCGGGTTGTTCTGTCTGCCAGGACTTCATAACTCTTTACACTTTTTAACTTTTACGCTTTACACTTCTTCGCGCGAAGGAATCTCCCGACACATCCCGTACGGGCGAAGCATTTGCCAATTAACGTTACGGTCAATCTCAGCCGTATTGATGCAAATGCTTCGCCCCTACCCATCGCGGGGAACCCGATATTGGGAATTACAAAAACGGATTGGGAATCCTGAAAACAACCGATCGCACCGATTCCCACTCATGCAATACAACCCCGATCTTCACCACAGACGATCGATCCGTCTGAAAGGATACGACTATTCCAGCCCAGGAGCCTACTTCATTACCATCTGTACCCGCGATCGGATCTGCTGGTTTGGCGAGGTGGTGGAAGGGGAAATGCGGTTGAATCAATTGGGGCAACGGGTGCGATCGGTCTGGCAAACCCTGCCGCATCATTTTCCGGGTTTGACCCTCGATGAATTTATCGTCATGCCGAACCACATGCGCGGGATTTTGGTTTTGAACGATACATCCCGTAGGGGCGAAGCATTTGCCAGCCAACCTATCAGTCAATCTCACCGTATTGACGCAAATGCTTCGCCCCTACCCCCGTGTGGAACCCAACCGGGATCGATCGCCGCGATCGTGCAAAATTTCAAATCGGTTTCCACCCGTAAAATTAATCAAATTTGTCAAACACCCGGTACACCCATTTGGCAACGCAACTACTACGAACACATTATCCGCAACGAAAACGCATTACAGAACATTCGCCAATACATTACATCCAACCCTGCCTCCTGGAAACAAGACTAAACAATTCATCAGGACTTCCAGATCGGTAACTTCCGGGCAATCACAATGAGTTCATCCTTTTCTCGTAACCGTTCATTTTGGGGTGGATTCACCAGGGTTTCTCGCTTACCATTTGTTTGTCGTTCAACCGCCAGCAGAATTGCATCATACTGGTGCTTGAGTTCTCCCGTGACTTCCCAAAACGTTGTATCAATCCATTCCATAGGCAAGGATACTTTGTAAATTTGGTTGCCCACCTGAACCGTAAGCAGTTCTGCCAGAACATCCGATGCGCCAAAATTGCGGGCAGAGGTAGCGATCAAATGGCTGGCCAATTCATCCGACACCACCACATCTTCCACCCCCGCCACTCGAAGCTGCACATTATTTTTGCGATCGAGCAGTTGGGCACAGGTGTAGATTTTGGGGTTCAGTTTTTCAATGGTGAGAGCGGCCAGAACCGTCCGGGCATCGCGGTCTTGATCGCTACGAGGGCAGGTGGCATCGGCGAGTAAAATGGCGCGAGAAGCGTAGTAGATCCCCACCGTTTCTAGAGCTTCGATCGTGGTGTAATCCCCGGTGTAGAAGTAAATCTGGGAGCGATCGGTACTCTTCAGTTCCCTCTCCGGCGTTTCGATGAATTCTGCTACAACGACGATCGGCAGTTTTTTCAAGTCTGGATCGGCGTGTAGTTCTTCAATTACCAGATGGCCACTGCGATTCCAACCGCAAATTACGATATGCCCGCGCAGTTCGTCCAGTTCCAAGTAGCGAATTTCCATCACATTTTTCAACCGTTGTACCATTACTGCTGATACTACCCCAGTGAAAACGGCAAACATGGTCAAGCCGCCTACCAACACAATTAGGGTAATAAATCGTCCACCATCGGTTTGGGCTTCACCACCGATCGGCTCTCCAGAAACGAGGGTAAAAAAGCTCCACCACAGGGCATCTCGCAAGCTAGAAAAATCCTGGTTCTGGCGGCCCTCCACCAGGTAAATTCCTAAAGCGCCCACCAAAACGATCAGTCCCACCATGACAAACAGCCCCAGTTGGGCACTCAGGCTAGCCGCCACGGTGGAAGACACGCGCAGTAGATTACGATTGATAAGAATCCCCACCCGCAGCAACCGCAGCAACCGTAGCAACCGCAGAACGTGAAAGGCCGGCAAAAAAGGCAGCACAGCGATAATATCGATCCAATACTGCTTAAAAAAGCGATCTTTCCGCCGAGCAATGTAGTACCGGATGCTCAATTCAATCACAAAAATAACCGTGAGCACACCATCCACCGTGGACAGGATAGGCAAAGGCACACCCGGCTCCGAAGCCACCTCAGCCATCACAATCAAAACGGATGCCAGAATCAGCAGGATCAGGATGAACTCAGTGTAGGAATCGTGAATAAAGCGATCGAGCCGGAGCTGGAAGGGACTGGGAGACGAATCTAACGCCGTAGTCATTAGGTGAGATCTGTACGGAGGGGGGTGGACACAGATAGGATAACTGAATCAATTGCGTTTGACGGCAATCAACAGAAAGCCTACCAATTGTGTTTGGTTAAAATTGTTACAGCTGGCTCAATCTTGCTCAGTTTTTTAACCGCCCATCAGGCTGCCCCAGAGGCACCGTTGGTAATGAGATAAAATCAAAACGAACCCGATGAGCATCCCTTTTGACTTTGCTGCAACCCGATCAATATCGCCAGCAATTTCCGGCGCTGACCGATAAAGCTTATTTCAACTACGGTGGGCAGGGCCCAATGCCCCAGAACGCAATCAGTGCCATTTACCGCGCCCATGAGTACGTGCAGCGATCGGGGCCATTCTCCAGTGCCATTAATCGCTGGATCAGTCAGGAAGAGAAGCAGTTACGAGAGACGATCGCCGCAGAGCTACAGGTTCCCCTGGAGACGATCGCCCTGACCGAAAACGTTTCAACTGGCTGCAATATTGCCATGTGGGGCATGGACTGGCAACCAGGCGATCATTTACTGCTGTCCGATTGTGAGCATCCCAGCGTGATTGCAACGGCTCTGGAACTTCAGCATCGTTTTGGCATTGAAGTCACCACCTGTCCCCTGCTGGCTACTTTAAATGAAGGCGATCCGGTTGCCGTGATTCAGCAGCACCTTCGCCCCAGAACCCGCCTGGTTGCCCTCAGCCACATCCTCTGGAATACCGGACAGGTGCTCCCACTACAAGAAATTGCCCAGGCCTGCCATACCCATGCGGGTGAAGTGCCGGTGCGGTTGTTGGTAGATGCGGCTCAGTCCGTCGGCGTGCTGCCCTTACATTTGGTGGAATTGGGTGTAGATTTCTATGCCTTCACCGGGCACAAGTGGTGGTGCGGCCCTGCCGGATTGGGAGGACTGTATGTGCGATCGGAGTTATTGACCGACCTCAGACCGACCTATGTGGGATGGCGAGGATTAACCCGGAATCCAGCCGGGTATCCCACGGGCTATCACGCAGACGGGCGGCGGTTTGAAGTGGCCACCTCTGACTACACCCTGTATGCTGGACTTCAGGAAGCGATCGCCATCCATCAGTTGTGGGGAACCACCGAACAGCGCTATCAACGGATTCGAGAATTAAGTCAATTTCTCTGGGAGCAACTGGGCCAAATCCCCTCCATCACCTGTTTGCGTACCGCTGCTCCAGAAGCCGGGCTGATTTCCTTTCGGACAGAGCAATCTAATCCAGCATCGATCGTTCAAACCCTGGAATCTCAGGGCTTTCTGCTGCGAACCATTCTTGACCCTGCCTGCATTCGAGCGTGTGTGCACTACTTCACCCTGGAATCAGAAATCGAGCGGTTGATTGAAGCCATTCGTCAAGCCATTTAGTTCACCAGCATCCCGCCATTCTGAGTTGATTCTGAGCCAATTTTGGGTCAGTTGCAGCGGCAATTGTAGCCCGTTCTGGTTTTCTGTTGTGCATAGAATATAGAACCCAATTGGTATCCAGAATTGCCATAAAGAAATACTTGAAATTTTCAGGCTAGCCGAACAATCTCGTTAGGCTAGAAAAAATCAATTCAGAATACCTCCGTAGAATCAACGCTGACCAAGGGAGATGCGTCCAAACGCTGTGTGCGAAAACTGTGACGAAATTTGACTGGAGCCTTGCAGTGTTGCGAGTTCCTCACTCAGTCCATGACTTAGAAGACTATGTTGCAAGACTTCACTCAAATTCGATCGCCTCAGTTTGCCCTGGATGATCTGGTGCGATTGGCAGCGCAAATCTGTCAGGCTCCTTTTGCCTGGGTAACGGCGTGGGAGGGCGATCGGCTGTCTGTGGTGGCATTCGTGGGGTTAGCCCCTGAGGCATTGCCCCTGGATTCAGGCTTTTGCTCATGGATGGAATCGGAGTCACTGTTCATTGCAGATACCCTGGCAGACCCTGCCTTTGCCCATCATCCGGCTGTAACTGCTCCACCCCATATTCGAGCCTATGGGGGAGTTGCCCTCCTCTCGCCGCAGGGCGAAAACCTGGGAGCACTGTGTGTTCTGGATCAAATCCCGCGCCCGTTTGATCCCACTCAAGTGGATGCCCTCCATGCCCTCAGCCACCAGATCGCCGTGCAGTTTGCCCTTCAACGCCACGTCAACGAACTGGAGCAAACCCTTCACCAAGTTCAGCAGTACAGCGACAACCTGGAAGCACAGGTTCAACAGCGCACCCAGGAATTAGCCTCTACCTTACTGCTGGCCGAAGCCGCCAACCAGCACAAGACTGAATTTCTGGCCAATGTCAGCCATGAACTGCGAACCCCCCTGACAACGATTCTGGGATTTGCGCGGCTGCTCCACGACCAAATTCACGGCAGCCTCACCCCCAAACAAATGCAGTATGTCAACTTAATCCACACCAGCGGTCAGCATTTGCTCAATTTAATTAATGATCTGCTGGATCTGAGCAAGGTTGAAGCGGGACGGATGGAGTTGGATCTCCAAGCCGTTTCACCCGTTGATTTGTGTGAGCGAGTGCTGATGCTGATGCAGGAGCGATCGCACGACAGAAATATTACCCTCACCTTTGAGAATCAACTTCCCGATCGCATTAGAAGCGTACTGTTAGACGATCGCAAGGTGTACCAGATTCTGGTCAATCTGGTTTCCAATGCAATTAAATTTACGCCCACCCACGGGCAGGTCAACCTGCGGCTGAGTTTAGATAAAGATTCCATGCTCAATTTTTCTGTAACAGACACTGGCATCGGCATTCCCCCGGAACAGCAGGGCAAAATATTTGAGGCATTTTATCAAGTCGAAAATTCGATGCAGCGCCAAACTGGAGGAACCGGGCTGGGGCTGGCCCTCTGTCGGCAATTTGCCAAACTGATGAACGGCTCCATCCGGCTCGAATCCCAGGTCAACCAGGGCAGCACCTTCTCCGTCCAGATTCCCCTTCACGCCAATCCGATCGCCCCCACGAAAATCATTCAACCCACCCGCTAGCAATCAACGCTTTGCGCGTTCCTCAAATCCGCTGGCGGATACCGCCTACAAAACTTCTCCGGGAGCATCCCAGTTTTGCACCAACCCCTTTCCCCATGAGGGCGATCGGATAGAAATATCCGGTGGAATCAGACGTTGGCACCCACCCCTAACCCCTCCCAGGAGGGGAAACTCTGGGAAATCCCTACTCAACCCGGAGAATGTCCATCAAATCCCCTCTTGGGAGGGGCAGGGGTGGGTTCATCCGCTTGGGAGGGGCAGGGGTGGGTTAATCTTCACCCTATTACAAAAGTGGGATGCTCCCAACTTCTCCGCTGGGGGACTTGACTTTCATTTGATCCTTTTGCTACCTTTGCTAGTAAATCTACAAAACTTCAACGCGCTTGCCAGTCATGTATCAATCAGCCTTTTACTTTTATTTTTGGTTTATGGAGGTTCACCCGGAGTGAGTCCAGCGTTGTATGGAAACTCTTGGTGAACCGCAGACTGGATGCTGCGGTTTTTGTTTTTTAAGGATGACTTGCTTTTTTAACGCTGACTTGTTTTTAACGCTTACAAAGTGCTTCAACCCATGACTTACCGCCCTAACGCTTTTTTTAGCTTTTATTTTTTCTGGCTCAGTTTCAGTCCTGGGTAAGTTGTTGATGCGAATGCACACAAAGCCTGGGACTGGAAACGGTTCCAGGCAATTTTTTTGAAGACCGAGTCCGGGCAACTGACCATTCGCTCTGACCCCACTCCCACTCCCGATTTCCCACTCCCTCTAATTCACAAGGAATTTCATCATGCAGAAAGCCAAACTCACCCTCAAAACCAGTCCCGAACATAAGACTGTAATTCAGCTATCCGATCGCGCTTCCGTGGGCGGTCAGGAGTTACTGATTATTGGTGGCCCCTGTTCCGTCGAAAATCAAAACCAAATGGAAATTATCGCTAACCGCCTCGCAACTGCTCCCGTCCAAGCATTACGAGGCGGTGTTTATAAGCCCCGGACTTCCCCCTACGATTTCCAGGGGATGGGGCTGGAAGGACTGAAGGTTCTGGATGCAGTGCGCGATCGCTACGGGATGCCTGTGTTCAGCGAGGTCATGGCCATTTCCCAGATTGAGGAGATTTCGGCCCATGTGGATGTGCTGCAAGTGGGAAGCCGCAATATGCAAAACTTTGACCTGCTGAAGGCGTTGGGTCAGGTTAACAAGCCCGTGCTGCTGAAGCGAGGATTAGCTGCCACCCTGGAGGAATTCGTCATGGCGGCGGAGTATATTCTCAGCTACGGCAATCCCAATGTGATCCTGTGTGAGCGGGGTATTCGCAGTTTCGACTCCTACACGCGAAATGTGCTGGACTTGGGGGCAGTGGCAGCCCTGAAGCAAATTACCCATCTGCCGATCGTGGTGGATCCCAGCCATGCTGCGGGCAAGCGGGAACTGGTGGCTGACCTGGCGCGGGCGGCGGTGGCCTGCGGTGCGGATGGAATTATGGTGGAGTGTCACCCTGAACCCGAAAAGTCGATCTCCGATGCGCGGCAAACTCTATCTCTGGAAGAAATGATCGCCCTAGTGCGGAGCCTGGAACCGATCGCAGCCGCAGTCGGAAAAACCATTCCGCCCGGATCGGGTGTGGTTCCCCAACTTGCACTGGTGTAGGGTGACGGGAATTCTATCACTCCGCCCAATTCCCTGGTTGCTGGATCGCTTGCCTGAACTGCCTTGCCAGACGCTCCTTCCAGATTGATTCCCCCACCGTATTACAATTGCCTGTGTGAAGCCCTTGTGAAATCAGCAGCAGAGGAATTATGGTTCAGGCTCCAATCCCAGTTGTAGTCAATGGTGCAGCCGGCAAAATGGGTCGGGAGGTGGTGAAGGCAGTCGCTTCGGCAGAGGATATGATTCTGGTGGGAGCCGTCGATCGCAGTCCGGAAATCCAGGGGCAGGATATTGGCGAAATTGCGGGGTGTGGCCCCCTGGAAGTGCCTGTGGTGAATGACTTACAGGCAACGCTGGTACTGGCAACCCAGGAGCGGGGGCTGCCGGTCATGGTGGACTTCACTCACCCTGATTCTGTTTATGAGAACGTGCGGACAGCGATCGCCTATGGAGTTCGTCCGGTGGTGGGAACGACGGGACTCACCAAAGAGCAGATTGATGATCTGGCCGAGTTTGCCGACAAGGCCAGTATGGGAGGGGCAATCGTTCCTAATTTTGCGATCGGTGTGGTGCTGTTGCAGCAGGCGGCCGTTCGGGCTTCCCAATACTTTGATCATGTCGAAATTATTGAACTGCACCACAATCAGAAGGCCGACGCGCCCAGCGGCACCGCAATTCAAACCGCCCAACTTCTCGCAGAACTGGGTAAATCCTTTAATCCACCGATGGTTGAAGAAACTGAAAAGCTGGCTGGAGCCAGGGGCACCCGCACTGGGGAAGGAATTCAGATCCACAGCATTCGACTCCCCGGTCTGATTGCCCACCAGGAGGTGATCTTTGGTGCGGCAGGGCAAATCTATACCCTGCGCCACGATACCAGCGATCGCGCTTGCTTCATGCCAGGTGTGCTGTTATCCATCCGTAAGGTGCTTCCGCTCAAGTCGCTGGTGTATGGGCTGGAAAAGCTGCTTTAGTCGTTGCCAGGATTGAGCATCCGGGCGGTTCAGGTTTTGTTAATTTTTTTCACGGTTAATTTTTTTCACGATCGTCAAGGAATGGCACCATTTCCAGCGCAAGAAGGAAACATAGTTTGTCGTGTACACTACTTAATGTTTCAAATTGCAGTAATTTTACGTTAGTCTTGACGATTTCCTTACAATGGAAGGATGATTTGCTAAGAATATGTAGGGTGAAGATCGGTAGATCTATTTAGGTTTATCTGCTTAAATCTGTTTACTCGCTAGATCCATCTACCAGGATCCATCTATTCATGGATATGACTTCCGCTCCGTTACGTCTCAGTGTTCCCCCTCAGACTGGTTTCTCTCTGGTGGAAATGTTGATCCAATGGCTGACTGAGTGTTTTAAGTCGGTTTCAGGAACTCTGGGCTGTAGGGAAAGTTTCGACTACTTTATGGCTCTAGTCAGGTAGGTAATAGACAGGTATGAAGGCGAAAGAGTTATTACGACAGTATGCCCAGGGAGAAAGAAACTTTCGGGGAGCCAACCTCCGAGGGCTATCCCTTCAAGGTAAGAATCTCTCTGGAGCAGATTTCACTCGATCGGATATTCGCGGGACTGACTTCACAAATGCCAATCTTCAAGATGCAAATTTTGCCCGAGCCACCGCAGGGTTGCAGCCTATCCATGTGCTGGTTCTGGGGATTGCGCTAATTTTGCTTGCCGCAATTTTGGGTAGCGTTTCTGGTTTTGTCGATCGATTTGCTGAATTAGAATTTCACTCCAGTCAATTTGTTGATCTAATTCCCAAATGGCTGACCCTGGCCGTTTTGGCTAGCTTTGCTTTTGTCTGGCTTCAGAATGGCATTGCCGCCAGTTTTACCGTTTTCATCCTGGCTTTCATCGTTTCGGGGGTACTGGCCCTAGTGAGTTCGGCGGCAGTGATGGCGGCGGGAGCAATCATGATTGCCATTACGCTGGCCTCCTTTGTGGCGGTTGCAACCATTATCCTGGTGACGCTCATGATGATTGCGATTTTGGCCATCCGTCCACTGGCTGCGATCGCCGTTGGTGTTTCATTCTGCATACCCTTCATCGGGTTGGCCTTTCCCAGTGCCGGTGAGTCTGCCATTGGTCTGGCTGCGCTCGTTGTGCTATTGAGTATCAGCATTGCCTGGCGTACTCTCCGGGGCGATCGGAGACAGGCGCAGATCATGATGCTTGCAAGTTTTCTGGCTTCCCGTTGGGCTACCTGCTTTCAAGGTGCAAATCTGACTAATGTGGACTTTACCCACACAGAGCTGAGAAACGTCAACTTTGACGATGCCATTCTGACCCATGTCCGCTGGAATGACCCCTTGTCCCCTTCCTCAGCTCCATCCGCCATTTTGCTGAAGCAGTAGGTGATTGCAACTGTCAACTACAGTGATTTTTACGGTGCCTTCTACTGTTCTCAGCTTTTATTCGGGGTTGAACATTTTCCATATGTGTTTGATTAGCCTCTATCCATGTTTGATCAGCACACCCGGTTCCTTCTGGAACGGAAGCACCTCCAGTACATCCGTTTGAGCACAGTATTCCAGGTCGGCATGGCAGGACAACTTCAGTAAGCGTTTACCATGACTGGCGCGGTGCAATAAGTCCAGTAGGTTGTCTTGCCACTGGCTGTAAAGACTGAGTGCAGCGATTCCTTCATCGTTGGCAACCAGATCATCCAGGGCATTCGCTGGGTCAGAATGTTGGCGCACCAAACTATGGAGAATTGCCCCGGCACAGACCGTATCCTCCAGAGAAAAGCTGCCCTCCCAGCCAGAGCCAACCACCCATACGGTTTCCGGTTGGTGGGTTTGTAAGTACTGAACAATGGTCGATCGATTCACCAGGGCAGCGGTCAAAACGACAGGTGCATCCTGAACTCGTTCTAAACACCGGGTTCCATTCGTGGTGCTGATAAATAACCTTCGCCCCTGCACGACTTCCGGAGTACAGTCCAGCGGAGAATTACCCAAATCGCACCCATCCACCTTAGAGCCACCCCGCTCACCCGCGCGTAGTCGTTTGTCAGGAAGCCATTGCTCACTGACCTGCATTAACTCATCCATGCTGCTAAACGCTTGTACGGCCTCAGCCCCAGCAGCAAGGGCCGTTGCTATCGTGGTAGTTGCTCGAAGCACATCAATGACGATCGCGCAATCGGGAATCTGACCGGTCGGAACCAGTTCGGGAGTATGAAAAACAGATACTTTCACAGGCTAGCCCCATAAACGCAAGCTAATCTAGCATCTTACAGGGTTTCGGTATACCGTTAAAATCTCCTTTGCTGCGATCGAACCAGGTCTTGTCCTGATTCGGAGTCTGATTGAATGCAGGATCACGGCAGGATCACAGATTGTCCAAAACTTACCTGGTGTTCGACTGGCTGAATCACCGATGTTCAGTTGCCATCCAGGCGCGCAACACCTCCGCAACCGTCCAGGCCTGGGCAAAACACCCCCTGGGAGTCATGGGGGCATCTCCGTCAAAAATTTCACTGAGGCTGCCCAATCCATGTTCGCTCAGGTGATCCTGCATCGGATCGAGAAATTGCCGGGACTGGGCTGGATCGCCATACACCCGCAGATGCGCCAGCACATAGGCTCCGATCAGCCAACCCCAGACGGTTCCCTGATGGTAGGCTCCATCCCTTTGCAGCGGTGTACCGCCATAGTGCCCCTGGTAGTCGGGATGATCGGGAGAGAGCGATCGCAGGCCGAAGGAAGTCAGGAGCGATCGACCGCAGACATCCACCACGGCTTTCTGCTGGGTCGGAGTCAGGGGGCTTTCCGGCAGGGAAACCGCAAAAATCTGGTTCGGTCGCAGGGAGGCATCATCCCCCTCTGGCGTATCCAACACATCGTAACAATAGCCCAAATCACTATTCCAAAAGCGGGGAAACCGGGCCAGGGTTCGATCGGCCAGGGCTTCATATTCCTGATGGGGTTTTCCCAGTCGTCTGGCGAACTTGGCCATTGCCCGCAGCGCGTTATACCAGAGGGCGTTCACCTCAATCGGTTTTCCGGTGCGCGGAGTCACCACCCAATCTCCGACCTTGGCATCCATCCAGGTCAGTTGAACACCCGGCTCTCCGGCATAGAGTAAACCATCGATCGGATCCAGATGAATATTGAACCGAGTCCCCCGACAGTGCCAGTGAATAATGTCGGTCAGCACCGGGAAAAGCTCCATCAGTAAATCATCATCCTGGGTGGACTTGTAGTACTGGTGGATGGCCTCAAAGTACCAGAGGGTTGCGTCTACCGTGTTGTATTCAGGCACTTCCCCCGCATCAGGAAAGCGATTGGGCAGCATCCCCTGATCAACGTAGTGGGAAAAGGTACGCAAAATCAGCCGGGCAATTTCCGATCGCCCCGTTGCCAAAGTTAATCCAGGGAGGCTAATCATCGTATCTCGTCCCCAATCGCTGAACCAGGGATAGCCAGCGAGGATGGTTTTGCCGTTGAGGGAGGAGGCAGGTGGGGAAAGGGAGGACTCATCTGGAATCTGAGCATCGGCAGGGGAAGGACTCACCGATCGATTCACAATGAACTGATCGGCAGCCAGGACGAGTTGAGCAATCCAGGAGGAAGATTCTCGTCGCTCATCGGGGCGATCGCTTCTCCAGAGGTTGAGCAGCTTTTGTTCGTAGGCTTGCTGCTGTTTGAGGGCGTTGGCTCCGTTCAGCAAAGGGTTAGGGTCAGTGCTGGCAACGATCGTAACGGACGATCCAGGTTCCAGCGTCAGATGCAGAGTCGCGGCATGGAAATGATCATCTCGATCGCTCAAGCCTCGATAGTGTTCTGCGGACAGCTTAAATCCGTAGTACCAATCATCCACCAGCAGCACATCCGCCCGATCGCTCAACAAATACAGGGGTACAGCCTTGGGATAGGCTTGCACACAAACCCCTGCCTCTACTCGTTCCACCTCCATGCGCCGGGCCCAGTTTCGCCTGCCCCCGTGATGATCCCGGTAGTTCACCAGGGCTTTCAGCATCAACGCCAGGGATTGGGACGATCGCAACAAGGTGTACCGAACATACGTCGTATTCTCTCCCTGCTGCATCCAGACCTGCTTCTCCAGCAGCGCATCCCCACAGGCATATCGCCAGGTTGGAATGGTTCCATTCAGCGTAAACCGCTCAATGTACCGATAGCCCTGGGGGTCAATGCTATCATCAAGCCAGCGATCGGTGCTGAGGGCATAAACCTGCTGATGGTAGTGAATCACTTCCTCTAGTTTGGTCAGCATTAATGTTCGACCCAGGGGAGGATTCAGGGCCCGATCAGCAACCCGTGATAATGGCGGGTGAGTTCCCCAGAAACCGTACCACAGGCATAACCACCAATGCCGTTTGTAACCAACCATTCTCGTGAAGCCGCGATACTGAGGTTGCCACAGCTTTCTCGTCCAAATCCAATGCTCATGATGTCGGGGCAGAACTAGGGGGTGAAACAGCAAAGATGAGTACGGGCAGTCTGAAAGCGCATTTGTTACAGCGCATCCTTCAATGAGTATGGAGTGCAAACCTGGTTAAAAAACTGAGAGGAAGCTTAAGAGTTGACTGAACGAGTAAAGATTGGGCCGCCGCATTCCTGGCTAGCCCTGGTGATTGGCAATTCTCGCCTGCATTGGGCCCTGGTTGAAGCCGATCGCCTGCACACCTGGAATACACCGCACCTGCCGTCTGATCCGGTTTCGCTGGATCCCCTCCAGATCCACCTGACGTTGAATGACTTGCTGAACCGGATTGAGGAACTGCCCATTGAGAGACAATCTGATGCGGGCCCTTTCCCTCACCCTGATTTGCCGTCCGCCCTCCGATCGCAGCTTCCCCTGTGGATTGCCTCTGTTGTACCGTCTCAAACGGCTTTCTGGCAAGCTTATCCTCAAACTCGACTGCTGACGCTCAGGGATATTCCCCTGCGGGAGATGTATCCCACCCTGGGAATCGATCGCGCCCTGGCCGTATGGGGTATTGCCGATCGGTTTGGGCTACCTGCCCTGGCCATTGATGCTGGAACCGCTTTGACGCTTACCGGAGTTGATCCGTTGGGAAATCTGGTTGGCGGCGCAATTTTGCCAGGTTTAGGACTGCAAATTCGCTCACTCGCGCATCACACCGCCGCGCTGCCCGCGATCCAGCCTCAATTCATCCCCGATTTACCGTACTGGGGCCGCACCACCCCAGACTCCATCACCAGCGGCATTCTGCATACCCTGATTGCCGGCCTGCAAACTTTTATCACTGACTGGCTACAAACCTATCCCAATAGTACTGTGGTGCTGACAGGAGGAGATGCCACTTTACTGTTCCAGTATTTGCAACATCATTGGCAGCATCGGTTTCCCGAACTGTTGTCCCAGGTTCATGCAGATGAAAATTTAGTATTCTGGGGAATGAGGGCGATCGTTCAGCAAGCCAACTCCAGTTCTGCTGAGGTAAAAGCTTAATTACCAGGAGTTTCTGGTTGAAGGCTTCAGCCGTGAACCATCGAAAGCCACTCCCCCAACAGCATTCACCTGCGCTAAGACAATTCAGGCTGTATTTGTAGGGTGCTCCTACTCTGGATTAATCGGAATGCTGACTGTAGGTATTTCTAAAGCATGAAGATCCTGGCCAAAAACTCCGTCAGGGGTTTTGGATTCCCAAAGCTCTAGTGAGTTTTCGGATAGGCACTCATATCTCAAAGCACCAGGATTCCCTGATTCGCCATTCTGAGGGGGTTTGCACCGACAAATCCCATGGCTCAGGTCAGATCGGCATCGGTTGTGAATCCTGTGGCCGTGAACTTGATTGAAATTTGATGGAATAGCGCATGTCACCCAGCGAAATTGCCTCCCTACTGATCGTGCTAGTCATACTCAGTGTGCTGCTCTGGCTGTTCTTTTCGGCGGGTAAACCGGCGGCTCGCAGACGACGCAGACGGAAATCCTCTCGCCCCTTTCAAGAGCCCGTGCGGCCAACGGGCAATGTTCGGGGTTCAACTCAACGACGGTTGATGCTGCTGTTGCACGACGATCGCCGGGCTGCGGAACGGCTGCTGACTCAGGTGCGCTTGAAATATCCTGGTAAATCTGAAACCTGGTACTGGGAAAAGGTGATTTTTGACCTGGAACGCGATCGGTATGGGGTGTAGGGCAACGGGGTATAAGAAAGGCAAAAGGCTCTGATGCGTTGGCAGGCAAGACTTCAGACCTCGGCGTGAGCTCGGTCGAACGCTTGAGCGCTCAGTCGAAACGCTGCCCGCACTACGAATTGGTATCAGGCAACAATCGTAATTCCGTTCAGATAATCCCGCATCTGCTGATCATGATCATGGGAGAGTTCACCCAGGGGAATTTCTCCCGGAGAGAAGGCCCGCGCTTCGGAGACTTCCAACGTATCGCGGACTTGAATGGTGCCATTCACAACAGCTTCCACCAAGACACAGATAGAATGAAACCTGGGATCGCGGCCGGGATCCGAATAAACCCCGACTAAACGGTTAATCTTCACGAGTTCTAAACCCGTCTCTTCCGCTAGTTCCCGCCGCACCGTGGTTGGAATATCTTCCCCCCAGTCCACCATTCCCCCTGGAAGGCTCCATTTGCCATTGTCTCGTCGCTGCACCAAAACAATACGACCATCAGACAACACGGGAATAATACTGGTTCCGGTGATCGGGTGACGCACAATCACCCCGATCGCTGCTTGCACATATCGCCAAAGCTGATTCATGTTTATCCTACGGCTCCTGGATTGATGCGGTTAGACTGGCTAAATCAGCCAAAAGCTCGGCTGCATGGGGTTCTGGCTTGACTTTTAGATAGATTTTGGCAATTTTACCGTCTGGATCAATCACAAAGGTATTGCGGGTAATTCCCATATATTCCTTACCCATAAATTTCTTTAAACCATAGCTGCCATAGCTCGCTGCAACCTGCCCCTCGGCATCCGAAAGCAACGGAAATGGCAAGTTAAACTTATTGGCAAATTTGGTGTGCGATTTGGCATCGTCTGTACTGACTCCCAGCACAACCACTCCCTGAGATCGATAGTCGGCGTAAGCATCTCGAAAGCCACAGGCTTCCTTGGTGCAGCCGGGCGTGTTATCACGCGGATAGAAGTACAGCACCACCCATTGACCGCGAAAGTCGGCGAGGTTAACCACGGTACCTTCCATGTCCGGCAAGCTAAAGTGGGGGGCAGGATCACCAGGTTTTAAAGTCATGGGATGTGAATCAAGCAATTTGTCAATTGTTACCATTCCGATTGTAGGGCGACAACTTTATATCCCCCAGCAGGAGAATCGTAAACTTACGCAATCTTTCTGCAAAAATGTCGTGAACTTGCTGTGAGTTTGCTGTGCCAGAAACCAACGCCAACCCATCCAAAATCCAAAATCCAAAATCCAAACTGACCAAGGGGCAGCTTCGTCGATCGCTGCTGGCCCAACGCCAGGCCCTTCCGCCTGAAGGGTGGCGACAAACTAGCGATCGGCTTTGTTCCCACCTGCAAACCCATCCTCTAGTCACCCAGGCTCGAACCATTCTGGCTTACTTCAGCATCCGGCAGGAACCAGACCTCAGCCCGCTGTTTGCCCTACCCCACCGCTGGGGGTTTCCTCGCTGCATGGATGAAACCTTATCCTGGCACTGTTGGTCGCCTCAGGGATCAATGGTTCTGGAAATCAATCGTTACCAGATTCCTGAACCGCCTCCTGATGCACCTCAACTGCATGCAGATGAGGTTGATTTAATTCTGGTTCCCGCAGTGGCCTGCGATCGCCAGGGATATCGTCTGGGATACGGCGGCGGATTTTATGATCGGCTACTCAGTTCACCCGAATGGGCCAATAAACCGACGATCGGCATTGTGTTTGACTGGGCCTTTTTGCCGCAACTCCCTACGGATCCGTGGGATCGGCCACTCCAGGGAATCTGTACTGACGGCGGATTTTATCTACCTTGCCCTAAAGACAGCATGGGACAGTCATTGGGAGCCAATTTTAAGTAGCGGTTACATTCCTCTGGAGTCAGTTGGCGGAGGCTGCGATCGCGGGATAACTTCAACAGCATTTCCCAGGTTGCTGCCCACAGGTGAACTCGTCCATCTTTGGTGAGGGTAGCTACATACTGACCATCTGGACTGAAGGAAGCCTGGAGGATAGGCATGGATTCGGTTTGAGGCATCGATCGCGGTAGGCGGAGTTCTGCTTCAGCCGTTCCAGTTTGGATGGCCCAGAGATAGGCAACGCCATCCGCCCCAGCCGTGACAATCTGTTGGCCATTGGGGCTAAACTCTGCATCCAATATGGCCTTTTGGTGGCGGGCTAACAGTAGCTTTTGTTCACCCGTGCTGACGTTGAACACCCTGGCAAGACCATCTCCGCCAGCGGTGACCACTTGCTGATGATCGGGGCTAAAACTTGCGCTATTCACCACATCCGGATGCACAATAGCTCTCAGTAATTCACCCGTTTCTACATTCCAGATCCGTACCGATCGATCCCAACTGGCACTGATCACCCACTGTCCATCGGGGCTAAATCGGGCCTGCTGTACCGTCGCTTCATGGCCTCGCAAGGCATGGAGCAGTTCCCCCGACTGAACATCCCACAATCGCACGGTGAAGTCGTTGGCCACCATCATCAACTGCCGACCGTTGGGACTGAAGACCAACTGACGGATGGGGACTGGCTCTCCTCCCGTTGGAGCATCAGCCTGAGTATCGACTGCTGGAGGTAGCCTTTCACTTAACGTCCGACTGTCCTGGGTCAGGCTCGATCGCCAGTTTTGAATTCGATAAATCACCGCACTGGACTGATCCGATTGAGTTCGCCGGATTTCTATTAATCCCTGTGGGGTGGCGATCGCCATCAGTTGGCCATTGGGGCTGAGCGCGACACTGCTCAAGGATGACTGAACCGATGCAGAATCCGATAGCAGACTGGCTCCATCTGCTAAATTTTCACCTGCTGTCGCAACGGATAGTTGTAAGGGTAATTGCGTTGAACGAATACCGGGAGACTGGGCGGGCAACGGTGTTTCAATCGAAATCGGAACGAACTCCTGAAAAGGATTGAGTTCTGCGAGTTGCTGCCAAAAACTGGGGTTGAAAGAGCGATCGCCCGAATGGTTGGACTGGGGAGATGGGGGAAGAGTCGATTCTGCACCGCCCCCCGTTAAAATTTGCCAGTGCTGCAAGTTACCATCGGGGGAAACCGTTACCAGGCTAGAGCGGCTTGCCGGGGTTGTCCTCAAAGATTCCGACTGCAAATGATCCCTCTGGGAAAAATCAGCCGCAAACGGAAATGACAGAAGTTGGGTCGGATGGGACAAAACCGTTTGTTGCTGGGAAGAAGAACCGGGTTGCCAGGCAATTTCCTCTGGACTATGGGAGCCAAACGGATGCGGCACCAGCGTTTCAGCCGTCTGACTTTGAGGCATATCGCTTTGAATAAACATGGCCCATTCAATCTGAGAACGAGGCAAGGTAAGAGTCGGCAATTCTCCGCCCGGTTCCGCCGACCAGAGCTGCACCCGACCATCGGCACTGGCAGTTGCCACATAGGTTCCATCTGGGCTGAATTGAATCGTCTCCACCATTGCCGTATGTCCAGGCAAAACCCCAACCCGCTCTCCCGTTTGCACATTCCACAAATTGACATTGTACAAACCGTCCGATCGCACCTCCTGGGAACTAGTTGTCACAAGCAAATGCCCCGTTGGGTTAAAGCTCCACAGCAGGGGATCCAACTGGAAATCTGCATCAGGGAGGGCTGAATCCAGGGGATCGACAGTGCTGACGCTCTTGCGAATTTGACCTGACTCAAAATCCCATAGCCAAATGTGATGTTGAGGATCGGCAACCGCGAGATGCTGCTGGTCGGGACTGAACTGAACCTGGAGTCGCTGGGGTGAGGCGGCTTCAGTCTGGGATGCCGTCTGGGATGTCGTCTGAGATGCCATTAAATCCACCTCTGAAGGGAAGTGGGTTGGAACCTCGTCCGTCCCCTCTGTTGAACTGGCTTGCACGATCGCTTGCTTGCTGGGGGCAAAACTTTGCAGCAGTTGCCCTGTGGTGGCATCCCACAATCGCGCAATTCCATCGGTACTGCTCGTCGCAATGCGCTGTCCACTGGCATTAAATGTCGCCTGATGCACGGGTTGAGAATGCGTCAAGGTCTGGATCTTTTCTAACTCCAGCGATCGCGCTTGATCAAAATTCAGTTGCCAGAGTTGCGCCGTTCGATCGTCTGAAGCGGTGAGCAAAAACTGACCGTTGGGACTGAACTCGATCGTGTTAATGGAGGCGGATTGGGATAAGTGTGCTGAACGCAGTCCTGTATCCGTTTGCCAGAGGGTGATGGAGCGATCGGATTGCAGGGTTGCCAGCCAAACCCCATTAGGACTGAAGGCGAGTTGGGTCACAGGTGCTGAGGTCGGAATTTGCCGTACCCGTTCCCCAGACTCCACAGACCAGAGCTGAACCATGGGTGTATCCTGGCTAACGGCCGCCAGATAGCGACCATCTGGGCTGAAGGACATCTCAATAATATTCGCGGGGTTGGGTTGGGCAGAAGGGGTCGAGCTGGGGGTAGACCACCGCAGAACTCTGGCTAACTCAGGACGAGCATTGTAAACCGTTTGCGGATTCAGCAACCACAGGCGAATGGTGCCATCCGCTCCAGCCGTAGCCAAGTAGCGACGATCGGGACTAAAGACAACCTGATGAACGGCATCGGTGTGTCCAGGTAACTCTAGCTGTAAGCGCAGATTTTGCAGGGCCGATCGCAAACTGGTCTGAGCCTCCAGGCTTGCCCCTCCTTCCTCAGCGGCCAGGCGACTAATCAATAGTGCCGTCATCGGATCATTATCGACATCTTGCAAAATGGATTGAGCGATCGCGGCCCGCTCCCGTGAGGTGGCTTGTTGCAGTTGCTCGGCCTTCTCCGCCTGCGATCGAACGGCATTGTGATAGAGACTGAAGACAACGGTTAAGGTGGCCAACAGCACAGAAGGAATCGCAATTTGTAGCTGGCGAGATTCCCGTCTGGTACGCCGGGTTTCGGACTGGCTGGCTGCAATCAACTGCTGTGCCAGAGCTGAGAGTTCCTGGGCATGGCTCTTGAGCACATCCTCTGCTTCCCGCAGGCGAAGACCATACAGCAAATAATCTGCCTTGGAGGATTGTCCAGCCGCATCCCATTCCTGAGCCGCCTGTTCAACCCGGCGCAACCGATGTAGTGTTTCCCGACTCTCATTCAACCATTCCCGCAGCAACGACCAGTTCCGAATCAATGCCTCATGGATCACATCCACATCCTGGTGAGTCACGATCAGCTTCGCAGCCACCAGCTTCTCCAGGACGCGATCGACCAGATCCTCAGGATAGGCTGGACTCACCAGTTCAGATTTCTGCACCCGCCGCCGGGTATCTTCTGTCCCCTCTCCCAGTTGCGTCAGGGAGAGAAAAATCCGTTTAGCGACGGCCTGTTCTCGCAGCGTTAACTGATGAAAAACCTCAGTTGCCCGAGTTTGTAGCGTTCCGCGAATCCCACCCAATTCCTGGTAGGCTTGCAGAGTCAGTCGGGCCGCGCTCCCCTCTTTGCTGATCTGACGACGCTGCCAAAGTTCCATCAATGTGTATTGCAGCAGGGGTAGTTCACCCGGAGCCCCAGAAACGTCCAGCAGCATGGTATACACCAAATTCGGTTCGCAGATTAGCCCCATCTTCTGAGCTGGGCGCAAGATCGTTGCCTTGATCTGGTCGTACTTGAGCGGAGTGACAGGCAATTGATGCGCCGCTATTTTTTGACAGAGTCCTTCATGCAGCGAACACCTGGACAAAAAGTCAGACCGCAGCACAATCACGACACTAAGACTGTCTGAGGCAACCGTCATTGCTTCTACAAGACACTGAAAGAATTGCTGCCGTTCTGCTTCTGCCTGCACACCTCGCGCCAGGGTAAATACCTCTTCAAACTGATCAATCACCAGCAGCAGCCGGGGGCGTTCCTTGCCCACCAGATTCGATCGCTCCGTTTCCAGGGGCAAGCAAGCCTGGATCAGTTGGGCAAACCCTGAGCCGCCTTCTTCTAGAAATGTTTTGACTCGTCGGAGTTGTTCAGCCCGTTCCAGTGCTGTGCCGTTAGGGTCAATAAAGGCAGAGGCTAACCCTTTGAGGGGATGGGCCGTTGGGGTAATCAGCTTGATCCGCCAGCGATCGTCACCCAATGCCGTTTTTTCCTCGCGGAGTTGGGCGATCATCCCTGCCCGCACTAGAGATGATTTACCGATTCCTGACGCGCCAACCACTGCCACAAACCGATCGGTTTTGAGGTGATAAATCAGTTTACTGGTCAGGTCTTCTCGTCCGAAAAAATATTCAGACTGGGATTCGTCAAAAAAGCTGAGTCCGGGATAGGGACAGCGATCGCTCGTCGGAGGTACAGGCGATAAGCTGGACTGAAGCCCGCTGCGACGGGTCAAGACAATCTCACTGCCAGAGCTTTCAAACAAGGGCTGCTGAATTTCACCCTTCAAAGCATGGTTGACATGATCGGTCAGGGAATGGTTCGTGACAATTCCAGTTTCTGTACGGATTGGATCAAGCCCCGTCAGAATTGCCTGAGTAAAAACGCTGTAGGGGCTATCCAGGGATTCAAAGGCCGTTTCATATTCTCTAGAGGCTGCCATAAACAGACGATCGGTTCCAGGACGCGCCCCTGGATCAGCTTCCAAAAAGTTGAGCAATTCACCACTATGGCAACAGTCCAGAATCACAATCCGCTGACGCACCGGGCTTTCCTGAAGCAGTCGGCGCAACCAAAACAGTGATAAACCATAGAACCCCTTTTCTGGCTGAGAATCGCTTAACGCCAGATACCCCTCCTCAATCCCAGCATCTCGCTGAATTCCGTGTCCTGAGAAGTAAAATAGAGCAGTTTGGGGAACACTATTACCTTTAGGTTTGAATAGACGGATCAGAGCAGTTTCTAATTCGCGCAGCGTCACCTGGGTCTTTTGCCCCACCGTTGGCTTTCCCACCTGAATTACCTCTGGCAGCCGATGCACACGAAATTCACCATAGGTCTGTAGGTGCTGTGCGATCGCCTCGGCATCTCTAGCGGGTGCTTTCAAATTTGGCAATGACTGATATGTATTAATTCCTACTGCTAATGCGTCACGCACAATTCATCCACCCCGTTGATCCATCCAACCACTAAACTTTTGTGAACACCATTTATTGAAGCGGAGCCTCGGAAAGCTCTTTCGATTAAAAAAATAAAAATAAGAGTAATACTCTAAATTAAATTGCCATTAAATCTCTTGTTAGAGCCTGAAACGCCGAGAAATAAGGGAACCACATCTAGAAAAACCAACTGCTTTCCAGACGAATTTCTAGTATCTAAAAACGACGATAACGAATAATTACTGCTCTGTAAAAGGGGGTTATAGCCCTCACCAGCCAATAAATCTGGCTCTTAAAAGCAGGTACGTAATCATTATGTTTAATATCATAAAAGCGTGATGAAAATCCCGTTAAACTACTGCCTTGAATGGTCAGGACAGCAATTTCAATGCAGATCTTGCTTAGGATCGTCAGGTTTGGTCTGTGAAGCTGGGGATTAGTTTTAGTAGTATGGTTATAATTTCAGTGAATTTACTGGATTCAGCCTCTCCATGTTTGAACTTTTCTTAGAGATAGTTGTATGCTGAATCAAAGGATTTCTTTTTTTTGGCTAGAGATTAAACCAGGGTTCGCTCTACTCAGCTTCGATGATGCGGCTTGGCTAGAGAAATTTAGCTAAATGGGCAAAGTCGTAGTGCGTAAGGTCGTCGTAAAGGTCGTGGTGTGCAAGGTCGTAGTGTCGCAAGGTCATAAGCGTGCAGGATCGTAGTTGCAAAGTCACAGCTTGAAAAATCACAGCGTGCAGGATCGTAGCGTGCAGAAAAGTTGATTACTAATCTTTAGATTCCTTTAGACCCTGTTAGACACTGTTTCAAGTTTTCATTTCCTAGAGGGATGCAAGGTTGCTCTAGACCACCTTAGACTTAGACTAATTACCTATGAGTAAGTTTTCGAGCCAGCCTGATTTTGACATCGCAGTCCAATCTGATACAAGGCAGCCTGATACCGTGGGAGAGACACATCTGGAGAACTCCGACCACCCCAAAGATAGTGCGTTCTGGTACAGCCAAGGCGATAGCTTGGCGCGGGAAAATCGTTATGAGGAAGCACTCGCTTGTTTCGATCGCGCGATCGAGCTTCAGCCTGATTACCATGAAGCCTGGGTGTTTCGGGGGGTGATCTTAATCCACCTGGAACGCTATCAAGAAGCTCTGGAAAGTTGCGATCGGGCCACTGAAATCTGCCCTACCAACTCAGAAGCCTGGATTTTTCGGGGTGCTGCCCTGCACCAACTCGGTAATTACCGCACAGCCTATGCCAGCTATGAGCAAGCCCTGGGGGATCGCACTGCTCCAGTGGTGGATGAATTCTGGAGTTGGGTCAAGCGCGCCTGGTCAGATTTGCTTTAAGTCTGGATGACTCGGGTTGGGTGGCAGCTTGGTAGAATAGGATTTAATCAAATTATCGTGTACCAGATCACTGGTTAAGTGTGCCTGTCGAAACCATCTACGGTCATCTCCAAGGACTGAAACCCAATCAGCTCAAGCAATTGCAGCGACTCTATCACCAGCGTTTGCCGGGCGATCGCCTGACTACGCCAGAGTTTGCTCAACGACTTGCGGCCATCAGCACCGAAATTAATCAGCCCCTCTGTACCTATGTCAATCGACGGGGGCAGGTGATTCGAGTCGGTGTTGGAACGGTCAGCCAGACTCAAATTCCGCCCATGGAACTGCCTCGCTATGGTGCGGAGCGGTTGAGTGGGATCCGCTGTATTGCCACTCAGATGAAGTCGGATGTCCCCAGTGATGCCACCCTGACGGCAATGGCTCTACAACGGTTAGATGCTTTGCTTCTGTTGAGTTTAACCGGCAGCGGGTTTGAACGCAGAGGCGGTGGTGCCACGGGATATATTAAGGAAACCTATCTGGCCCATCTGGTTCCCCACCCGGAAGCCAACTGGACGGTGTCCCCTCCCCTCAGCTTGGATCTGGTTAGCCAGCAAGACTTTCTGGATCTGGTGGAAGGACTGGAGGAAGAATTCCGCCGTGAGTATGTTGCCCAGCAGGTCAGCCCAGACCACGATCGCGTCGTAGTCGTGGGGCTAATGACAAATGATCTCACCCCTCGCCGCTTCCAGGATGGTCTGGCGGAAGTTGGTCGGTTAATTGAAACCGCAGGTGGTGAAGTTTTACAAGTTTTACACCAGAAGCGATCGAGTCCTCATCCCCAAACGGTGGTCGGTGCGGGTAAGGTTCAAGAAATTGCTCTGACGGCCCAAACGGTGGGAGCCAACCTGATCGTATTCGATCGAGATCTGTCCCCGGCCCAGGTGCGGAACCTGGAACTGCGGATTGGGGTGCGGGTGGTCGATCGAACGGAGGTGATTCTGGATATTTTTGCCCAGCGGGCCCAGTCCAGAGCCGGAAAGTTGCAGGTGGAATTGGCGCAACTGGAATATATGATGCCGCGATTGGCAGGACGGGGACGCACCATGTCTCGGTTGGGAGGCGGAATCGGAACAAGAGGGCCAGGGGAAACCAAGCTGGAAACGGAACGGCGAGCCATCCAACGGCGGATCTCACGCCTGCAACAGGAAGTTAACCAACTGCAAGCCCATCGATCGCGCTTACGACAACAGCGGCAGCATCAGGATGTCCCCTCGATCGCCATTGTGGGCTACACCAATGCCGGTAAATCGACCCTGCTCAATACCCTGACCAATGCAGAAGTCTACACCGCCGATCAGCTCTTTGCCACCCTTGACCCCACCACCCGGCGACTGATTTTGACTGATCCCATCACGCTGGAAACCCAGGCGATCGTTTTAACCGATACCGTAGGCTTCATCCATGACCTGCCCCCCTCCCTGGTAGACGCTTTCCGGGCCACTCTAGAGGAAGTCACTGAAGCGGATGCGCTGCTGCATGTTGTGGATTTATCCCATCCAGCCTGGCAAAGTCAAATTCGATCGGTGATGACGATTCTATCGGAAATGCCTATTACTCCGGGGCCAGTCCTGCTGGCTTTTAATAAAGTTGATCAGGTAGACAGTGAAACCCTGGCCTTTGCTCAGGAAGAACATCCCCAGGCAGTTTTCATCTCAGCCAGCGATCGCATTGGTTTAGAAACCTTACGGCAGCGATTAGCCCAACTGGTACAGTATTCCGCCGCTTCTGGATTCTTTCCCGATTCCAACTAGATAGAGGGTAAGACTGGAGAGGTATGCAGCCTGGAATTGTCGGTTAGAGAGTTGGATGGGGCAATCTATACAGGTGTTCTAATTCGTTGACTGGGCAGGCAAGACTTCGGCTTGAGCTCAGTCGAAACGCTGCCTACCCCCAAGAGTTGCACACTGAATTGTCATTCTTGAGTCATCAGGATCACCTAGAAGGGATCAGGATCAAAGAAACTCGATCGCTGCACTGACCGCAGCAAAGGTTATCTCTATGGTGTTTAAAGGTTTCTTGCATCGTTCTGCCCTGCCGAGGGTGCTGCGTGCTGGTGTAGTATTGGGACTGTTGATGGTTGGACTTTTAGGGATCAGTCAACCCCAGTTGGGCCAGGCAACGCCATCCCATCTGCTCAATTCCCATCAACCCAGTTCCCATCAACCGATTGTTGTTACCCAGGTTCCTGCTATGTCTGCCCCCACCCAACTCTCTGCCAACGAACTGGATGCAGCCCTCAGCGAACTCGGTGGTTGGAGTCTGCAAAACGATAAGTTACATCGTCAGTTTCAGTTCAACTCCTTTGTAGAAGCATTTGGCTTCATGAGCAGTGTTGCTCTCGTTGCTGAATCAATGGGGCATCATCCTGAATGGTTTAATGTCTACAACCGAGTCACAGTAGACCTCACGACTCATGATGCAGGCGGTATCACCCGCAAGGATGTTGATTTGGCACGGCGGATGAATGAGTTAGCGCAATGAGAGAACTCAGTCCTCAGCCCTCAGTCCTCAGTCCTCAACCCTCCCTACAGTTCTTCTAGAGAAAAAGCTAGACTTCTGCATAGGTCAAATGCGAAGAACTGTTGCAGGCGCTGTGAAAAGAATTCTTGTAATTGTCCATCAGGAAACCTCTGATCCGGGACTTGTCGGATGGATGCTGCGGGAGCAGGGTTATACGCTGGATTTGCGGTGTCCGGCGATCGGTCATGCTCTGCCCACGACGATGGAGGGGTATGCGGGGGCGATCGTGTTTGGTGGCCCCATGAGTGCCAATGATGATCAGACAATGCCCTTTATTCGGACAGAATTGGATTGGATTCCGATCGCACTGGAATCGGGGAAGCCTTACCTGGGGATTTGTCTGGGGGCGCAGTTATTGGCGCGGGTATTGGGCGGGGAAGTGGCTCCCCATCCAAAAGAAATTCGGGAAATTGGCTATGTGCCGATCCAACCGACCCTCCAGTCCGACAATCCCCTGGCGAGTTTGTCCCACGTTTACCACTGGCACAGCGAAGGGTTCAGCATTCCCTCAGATGCCGTCCGGTTGGCGACGGGGCCGTATTTCCCAATCAAGCATTCCGCTATGGTAAATCTGCCTACGGGGTACAGTTTCATCCTGAGATTACCAGAGACATGATTGATGTTTGGATCGATCGGGCTGGAGATCAGATCACCTTACCCGGAGCGCAAACGCACGCTGAACAAACTGCCGCCCACGATCGCCATGCGGATACGGTGAAACGGTGGCTGGATGAGTTTCTTCCCCATTGGCTAAACTCAGGGCAGCCGCGAGTGCAGGATGGGCGGTTGTCTGCCTAGGGATTGTGAATTAAAGAATCTTTCAATCCCTGCGGATCGAGCCTGACATCAGGTTGCGGGGGTGAGCGGTTTAGTGGGTTCAGAACTCATGCCAGCGTGGGAAAGTCTTGCTCTCGTACTAGCGTGGGAGAATAGATGAGTTGCAAGTGCGCGCAAATTAGGACGGTGTCGCATTCTCGTATTGATCATCGCTCCGACCTTTCTGCCTTCTTGCTCTAAATGGCGATGAGCACTGAAGGCGGCTACCCGGTTGGCTCCAAATTGGTGAAGTTGGATTGGATGACCTTGCTTGGAATATTCGTAGAAACTATATTGCAGCGCATGATCGTGGTGCATGATGACCTCCGTAGGGGTACCAGGGTCACAGAAGATTGTGGAAAAGCATGGAGCCTCTATCGCCTGGCGTAGGGAAACCAGCGATCGTTTAGAAGCATTGAGGTTGTTGCGAAACTCAATCTTCTGGACTTGCGTACAGAACTGAACTTGTAAAGAAGCAGTAGTGCAACCTGACGGACTGAGGCTGAACCAGGCAGTTTTAATCAGCCAATCTCAAGCAGACATCATAAAATGAGGCAATGCGGAGTGGCTCGACACCTGGAATCCCCAAGCACCAGAGGGTTTGAAGCTAACTTCCCTCTCTACTTTTAGTCTAATAGCGATCGCCACGACTCCAGTCGGTTCTGAGTAAATTTTTTTATCGCAATGCTCTAAGGGATCTGCAATCAAATGGCATCCCAATTTTTGCAAAATCGGCTGTCAGAGCGTACAGCAGTGCGCCCCTTGTATGTAGGCGCGGTTGTCAGCGATAGTGTTGGAAGCAGGGCAAGCGACAAGGTAAAATCTGGCGCACCCTTCAACCCGATCAAAATCTGCTCAAAACTGATACCAGATTCGTCCCTCTAAACCCCTGCCCTCAGATCCGGCCACATTCGTATAGCCACCAAAGACAAAGGTGAGGCGATCGGTGGCTCGGAACCAGATCTGTCCGGTTAGTTTCGTAAATTGGGTTTCGTCACGGAAACGCTCATCCCCCCCCACTGCAAAGGACTGCTCCAGTTGGGCGGCCAGTGCCACACGATCGATAATATCCTGGCTGACTTCTCCCAACAACCGGATCTCATTACTGACATCACTATCCAGATACTGCCGATAGGCTGCCTCAACCGACCAGAAGCCATTCCGCCCGGCTAATTGATACCCCTGACTCACCGGTACGCGAACTTCTAACCCAACGGCACCCCGACCCAGAGGTAATTCAGCGTTTGAGTCGTAGCCCAATGGAATGAAAACCGTCCCCTGCAACGAGGTGGCGATGGGTGAATCCAGATCATTAAACCGCCAGCGCACCCCCAATTCAAGATCAGTAAATCCAGCATTATCGACGGTTTCGCCATTGAATTCATCCTCGATCCAGGCATAGGGCAACTTGAGAATCAGGGTAATGTCGTCTTCTAAGCCATACTCGACGTAAGCTTCCAGTTCAATTTTCTCAAAATCATCGGCCGTAAAGGTGCGGACTGTGAACCCGGTAAAGGTGCTACCTTGAGGCTGGGTAAAGCCATTTGCGATCGCAGAGGGGGCATTCCCTAACCAGAGTAGAGAAGACAACCCGATCGGGGCTGTAACCTGCATCCAGCGACTTATCCAGTTGCCCATGTGCTTTGCCTCACGATTTTCCGAAACGTTTCTGCTGCGGTGAGGCACCCATAGGGATCTTCCTTGTATAGCCCATAATGCATCAGCGAAAACTTATTGAGTCCGAGTTGAGTGGCTTCCCGGAGCCAGTCTGGTCGCATCATCAATAAAAAGTCATGGGCAACGGTGTCCGCTCGTCCACCATTAGGATGAGCCTCCTTGAGACAGGGTTCGTAATGGGACACCATTAAGGAGCGATGATACTGGGAAAATACCCGACAGCACTGCAAAATTTGTGCCGGATTGCCCACGTCAGGCGTATTGGTGTTGGAATTGGCTTCGCCCGTCCGTCGAGGACGCATCGACTGAAACGCAACGCCGTCCATCTCTCGCATAAAAGCTTCGAAGGGAGGAATCATGCTGCGCCCACTGCCGGTCGCCGGATTATCAAAGGTGGCCACCCATCCCCCCCAACTGGGCGCAACCCAGGCATTAGGTAGATGGTCTTTGATAATGGTTCTGGCTCGTCGCAAATTTTGCATCAGGGTCTGATAGTAAGGAGCCGTTGCCTCATTGTAGGTATCCGCTGGGATGGGCCAGTAGGAGAACTCGGTGGCTAAGGTTCAGTAGGTGGGGCGTTGGTCTGGATTAACCTGCTGGATGTAGCGTGCCAGTTGAGTAATATCCCGCAGATATTGCTCCGAGATGTGATACTGTCCGGCAGGTCGGTTCTCGTCGTTTTCCCAGGTGATGACGTGCAGGGTGTAGCCCCGGTCAAACCAGGCTGCGAGTTGTCCAGAGTGGTACAAATTGTCCCAGTCGCTAAGATCGCCACGCTGGTTGTCAAAACTATTCAGCCAGGCTGAAAGAAATTGCGGTGCCCAGGCCTGGGCGATCGTATCGACGGTCGTGGTATCTTTGGACTCTCTTAAAAATCGATAGGGATCGGCTCCAATGCCAAGCAACCATTCCTGGGGGCTGTCCCGGAGTCTATCAGCGGCGATCGCGTTGGTCATAGCTTTCTGACATCCTGGAAAGCCCAGGCTAGAAAGGAGGGAGGTTGCAAGTAAACCACGGTAAACCTGCCGTCGAGAGTAGCGATTTCGCAAGAACTTCATAGTGCTGGTTGAGGATACGGGTTAGACCCGTTGCAAGAGTTGAAAATAGGGATTCTCTCGAACCAGTTGAAACCCAGGGATCTCACCTGGCGAGCGTTGAAACCAAAATGATGCAACCCTGTCTCGCGCCGCTACCGGCGATGACGGCCCCGCCAGAAGAATATAGTCTACGTAGAGTTCGGGGCGCTGTAAGGCGGGAACAAACTCGTACTGATGGGGCAAAACGAACGAATTAGGACGACGCAGACGGTACAGGATGGATGATCCAACCGTATCATCCGTTAAGATTCGCTGAGTGCTTGTGAGCGTACCGGAAACCAATTGGGCTATTTCTCGCTCCGCCTCGCACAGTTGAGCGGACTGTTCGATCGCCATTGAGGTTGGTAAGGGACGACCGCTGATCTGACTCCAGAGCAAAGTTTCTTCGGGAGCAAACTGATTTTGCTCCAGTAAGTGCCCAGTGTAGAACAAACTCACGACCAGGGCAATGGTTAGGAGAAGACGGCTCAGCAGCTTATGGGGAGAAGCATGCCACCAGATTACGGGTAAAAGTCCGAAGAATAACCCGAAGTAGCTGGCGGAGGGAAAAAACAACCCTTGCCAGAAAGAAACCATCAGCATGAATATTGGTAGCAACAAAATCAGAGCTAACCCTAACCGATGTTTGGAAGAACTGAGGACAACCCCAACAAAGGTGAGCAGATAAGCAGGAGCGATCGGCATCAGCCATCGTAGGGTCACTCCAATGCTGGGAATAAATTTCTCCTGTTGGACTAGAGATAAGTTTCGGGCTTGCTGAAGTGACCCATAGGAACTGTTGGTGAAGTAGAAAGGGTCGTCCGTGGTAATCCAGTTGAAGTACAAAAATGCGCCGATCGCCACCAAACTCATGAACAGCACCACCAGGACGGCGGAAACCTGAAATCCCATTGGTTCAGTGTTATAAAACGTTACAAAAATTGTAATGGCCAAAATTGGCAGCAAATACCAGGCTTCAAAACGCACAAGCATCAAAGGGGCCAGAGCTAATCCCAGGAGTACCAGGGCCAGCCCCGTCGAAAGCAGTCGTTTGTCCCGTTCCTGGGCTAAATCCAGCAGCAGCGTCATTACCCCCAGCAGCAGCAGCACCGCCGTCGTCCAGTCTGGGCGGTACAGCACCATTAAGAGAAAACTGGGATGGAGCAGAATCAAAATCGCCCAGATCACTTTCCAAATCTGGGGCACATCCATGCGTCCAATTTGCTGCACCACCAAGCCCGCCAACCCGCCGCCCACCAGTGCCTGGAATGCGATCGGCGAGGTTCCAGTCATCAACACCCCATACACAATGAACGGCGGAAAAACATATCCAAAGGATTCAAATCGCGGTTCCGGCCCTTCATAGGCAAGCAATGCTTTTGCACCTAAGTAGGGAAATTCCTGGGGAATACAGCCATATTGATAAAGCCAAAACAAAAGGGAGGCTATACTGACCGCGAAGAGGATCCCGATACAAATTGCCACGGTTCCTGTAGAATACTTAACCATCATTAGGGGTGCGCGAACTTGGTTAACTGAAATTTTAATTGAAGTTCCCAAGTACTTTGTAAATTAAGTTTTTCACAAGCAGTGCCAGAAAGCTTTATTTGCGCTGTACTGAGGGTTTTCGCAAAGAACATTTTAGATTTAAATGGTTCAGACTCCTCAACTCCACGCAATGCTGCGAGTGATTAAATCCTTCGCTTCTCCCCAGAGGCAACTCGTAGCATCCATTCTTAGTTCTTTGACCCTGCTGCTGGCAGCCAGTATTGCTAAAGCAGAGGTGATTCCGTTTGAAGCCCTGGGTTATGAACGGTCTGTGATTCTCAGAGGCGTTAACCCAGAACTCGCGGTGGGGGTTCCCCATCCCCCTGGGGGAATTAACCCTAATACGAGTTTTGTGCGGCTGCGATTAGAACCCTCCCCACAGCTGGATCCAGAAGCAACCGTCCGGCTGCTAATCAACGGTGAGATTGAACAGGTGATTCCAGTGGAAACCCTCCTGGAAAATCCGATCGTGACCTTGCCTTTGCCGTCACTCCCCCCTGAAACGCAATTCATCAATCTGGAAATTCAGCCCTATCTTTACATCAGTCGGAACTACTGTCAGGATTTGCCAACGGGTAATCTGTTTCTCACGGTTGGCAATGACAGCTTTTTCCAAATCAATCCGCTGCGGCAAGATCAGAGCATTCTGGGTTTTTTTCGCCCCTTTTACAGCCAGGTGGTGCTGAATGTCCCCGCCGATCTCACGCCTGAGGAAGCCTCAGCTGCCCTGTCTCTGTACAGTGTCCTAACCTATCAGTTCCGCGATCGCAGAACATCGGTGCTATGGCAGCAGGGCAACACTCCGGCGATCGCACCTCAACCGCCAGGGGCTCCGGCTCCCCAGCCCAGTCCGACGAACCAGACCACTGCAAATCAGCCGCTCAATCCAACCCAACCCCCAACGACGGGACAAGTCTTTTTGCGCAGAGGCACAGAGGGGGCAGATATTCAGCGTAGCGGCGCAAATCTCGAAGTCCGGGCAGATATGCAAGCTGTACAGGCATTGCTGGATCTGACGACTGACCCTGCGCTCGTCAGTGAAGGGCTAAATGTGGAAGAGGTGACACTGCCAGCAGAGGAGCGTTTGCCCCTGGCGCGATCCTTCCGGGTTCTGGGATTTCGAGATGGGCCGCGTCGCTTTTTTGGCACCCAAACCATTGATGTACCCTTTAATCTAGCCCAGTTGGGAGGTCGTCCCAGGAACCTGATTGCCAGCATTGAAGCCACTTGGACACCGATCGATCGGGCCCAGCAGGAGCGGCTGAATGCCCAGGTCTACCTCAATGACACCCTGGTGGAAACCTACAACCTGAACGAAACAACGCAACTCCGGGAAAATCTGGCTCTCCCGGTCAGCCAACTCAACGCCAACAACAATCTGTCCGTGGTGGTGGCCTACGTTCCCTCCGAAGGGAACTGTCTGGTTAGCCCCACGGAAATGACCTTCCAACTGCATGGAAACTCTTATCTCAGTTGGGATGCCTATCAGGATCCAACGGGGGATTTCAGTGACCTGCCCTACCTGTTCAGTCGTCGGGATGGACAGATAGTGGTGGATAGTTCTCAGCCTGAAACGCTGGCCGCTGCTGCCTACTTGTTGGGAACAGTGACCCGTCTGGCGCGTACCCCCATGGTTCCTGAAATCGTTGATGCTCGTCAGGTGGAAAACTGGTCAAACCTGCCCAGACAGGGAGATTTGCCAGCTTGGCGGCTGGTGGTGACTCCCCCTGAGCAAGCTGATTTTTCGACTCCGGTACGTCTGGACGATCGGTTTGAGGTCTACAATCCTGTCAATCAGGAGCGGTTGTTGGTGGTTGATCCCACTGAAAATCTAGGCATTCTGCAATATTTTTCCCATCAGGATCGACCGACGCTCTGGCTGTCCTGGTGGGGAAATCAGCCGCAAGTAGCAGCTCGTTTGGCAGCTTCCCTGGCAGAACCTCGAACCCTGCTGGCAGCGCAATTAAACGGCAACGTGGTGAGTTATACCAACTCGGGCGGGATTCAGAGTTGGGATTTAAGTCGGCGCACCTTACAGGTGGATTATCCCAGTGACTTTAATTGGCCAGTCTTTCTGCGGCGCTATCGGATTCCGTTGATCCTGCTCGGATTAGCCATCGGTGCAGCGATCGTCTGGTTGGTCTATCGGCGTTTAGGTCAAGCCCCCAGACCTCCTGCAACAGAGCCAGAAATTAGCGGTGAGGAATAGCCATGACCCCGGTTGAAACTCAGATTGAGGCGCGACTGCTCAATGAACAACGGCTGTCGCAGGAGCAGTTTCGCGCTGCCTATGATCTCAGTCAAGCGACCTCCTGTTCGCTGGCTGAGGCACTCTGGCGTTTGAACTTGATGGCTCCAGAGGCGTTTCTGGAAATCGTTGCTGAGGTGATTGAGCGACCGACTTTGAAGCAATGGCTGGCTGAACCGCATCAGGAATTGGATTTCCGGCTGGCGAGGGAGTTTCAACCTGCCGAGCTGAACCGGATGGGCTTCTTTCCCTGTGCCCAACTGGAGGATGGCACCGTGGTCATTGCCACAGAGGTATGGGAGAATCCTGCTGCGATCGCCACAGTTCAGCTGCAATTTCTGACCTTATCCACTCAGATTGTGCTGGCGACTCGGAATCAGATTCAATCCTTGATTGTGGAATCTAGCCTGGAAACGAGGCTGATGACTGCTCGAATGCTCACGGCAGCGGAGTGGGAAGCGGTGCGCGATACCAGTCAATACACGAACCTATCCATTGGGCAACTGCTGACGGGACAGGGCCATATTTCAGGGATGGACTATATCCAGATGGTTGCTGATTTGCTCGATCTGCCGCTGCTCTTTCGGGATGAGGCGATCGTCCTCCCTGAGGCGGACATGGATCTGATCCAGCAATTTGATCAGCAGGCATTGCTGACCCACCTGTTTTTACCCTATGGCTGGGTGGATGAGCAAACCTTGATGGTGATTGTGCAGCGTCCGCTCGATATGATGGTCGAGGCGTTGATCTATGCCAAACGTCCTGGAGTGCGTTTGTTTAAGGTGCTGGGGACAGAACGAGACATTACTGCACTGGTGGATCAGCTGTATCAACGACAATTCAGTTGGCGAGCCACTTACCAGTTGATGACTCATTTCCCAGAGATTTCGGCCTCTCGGGTTTTTACTCTGTCCCAAATGTTAGGGATGTACGCGCTGGTGATTGCGATTTTTTGGGGCTTGTTGTCGAACTGGTGGTTGACGCTAGCCGTTTTAATGGCCCTTTTGAATCTATTCTTCATTGCCGCGATCGGGTTTAAACTGGTTCTAAGTTTGGTTGGTGCCCTGGACGAACTGTATCGCATTAGTGATGAAGAAGTGGCGGCTCTGGACGATCGATCGCTACCGCTCTATACCATCCTGATTCCGGTCTACAATGAGCCAGAAGTTTTGCCGATTTTGGTGCAAGCCCTCGATCAACTAGACTATCCCAAAGATCGGTTAGATGTGTTGCTGCTATTGGAAGAAAACGATACGGTGACGATTGAGTCCGCGCGATCGATCCATCCGCCCCGCTACATCCGCTTTATTTATGTGCCAGAGAGTCAACCGAAGACGAAACCAAAGGCCTTAAATTATGCCCTGCCCTTTGCGAGAGGAGAGTATCTCACCATTTACGATGCCGAGGATATTCCCGAACCCGATCAACTGAAAAAGGCAATTATTGCCTTTAGAACCAGCACTCCAGATTTGATCTGCGTCCAGGCGGCGTTGAACTACTTTAATTACGACGAAAATATTTTGACGCGGATGTTTACCCTGGAGTATTCCTACTGGTTTGATTACATTGTGCCGGGGCTGCAAACCCTCCGCTGTCCCATTCCCTTAGGGGGCACCAGTAACCATTTTCAGCTTAATCGGTTACGGGAGCTAGGCGGCTGGGATCCATTTAACGTCACCGAGGATGCTGATCTGGGAATTCGAGCCAGTGAGCGCGGCTATCGAATTGGGGTAATTAATTCCACCACGTTTGAAGAAGCGAACTGTCAGTTGGGAAACTGGATCCGGCAACGATCGCGCTGGCTCAAGGGATACATGCAAACCTGGCTGGTGCATACTCGTTATCCGGTACGTTCCATCCGGCGGTTAGGGGTGCGTAAATGGGCAGCAGCTCAACTTTTTATGGGGGGGACAATTCTATCCTTCATTGCCACCCCTATCCTATGGATCATCTTCTTCTACTGGTTGGCCAGCCGAGCATCCTGGCTGGATTACCTGTATCCTGAATGGGTGCTATACATTTCTCTATTCAATCTCATCTTTGGTAACGCGCTCGGTATTTATCTGAACATGATTGCTGTATTTCGTCGTCGTTACTACAAGCTGATTTTCTATTCCTTACTCAATCCTTTTTACTGGTTACTGCACTCGGTTGCAGGGTACATTGCGATTTGGCAACTGTACGCCAACACTTTCTACTGGGAGAAAACAAAGCATGGGCTGAGTAAATTCTTCCAGCACAATGAATCAACCTCTGCTGAGTGAGGCTTTGCTGCCGTCCTGGATTTGCTGTCCAGGATTTATAGAATAGAAAAACATCCGCCCCCTGGTTCTTTGACTCAGCCTATTCTGAAGGACGCACCCATGGCTAAATTCATCCCTTCATCCCTATTATTCAGTCTGCCGTTACTCTTGCTGGTGTTGGCTGATTCGGGTCATACTGCTGAGCCAAGACTGGTACAGCGATTGTTGGATACGGGCAATTGTGAGCGCTGTGATTTGCGGGGAGCCAACCTGGAAAATGCGAGGTTGCAAGGGGCTAACTTGCGAGGGGCCGCGCTAGAAGGAGCTTATTTGCGGCGGGCAGATTTGAGTGGAGCCGATCTGGCGGGTGTGAGCCTGCGGGGAGCCAATTTAGAAAACGCGCGCCTGGAACGAGTCAATTTAGTCAATGCGGATCTGCGGGGAACCTATCTCCGGCAAGCAGTGTTGCTGGGTGCCAATCTCCAGAATGTCGATTTAGAGGGCGTGAACCTGGAAGCAGCGAATCTGGCGAATGTGAATCTGGCGGGAGCTAACTTGCGAGGGGCCTATCTCCGGCAAGCCAATCTGACAGGAGCTAATTTGCGGGGGGTCGATTTTGAAGGCGGCAATTTAGAGGAAGCCGAACTGGTTCGCGCCGACCTCAGTGGAGCCAATCTCAACGGCACCTACTTGAGACAAGTCTCTTTATGCAATACAGTGATGCCCAACCTTCGCATTGAAAATCAGGACTGTCGATAGTCTGCTGGGAAGAATCTGGTGGTTGAACTCCCCAGAAGCGAGGCGATCGGCTGTATCTTGCAGAAAAGAATCTGGTCGAAAAGAATCTGGTCGAAAAGAATCTGGTCGAAAAGAATCCGATCGGAGGTGGGCGAACTTCTCAGCCGTCGTTCTGGTGGGAAAACACGATCGCGCCGGAGTTCAATGTGATGGGGATCGCTCAACTTTGTGACATTAAGCACAGATAAACATGATATTGATCACTACAATGGTGTGATTAGGGAACGTGGTGAGTGTGATTTGCTGACGTAGCATACTGTACAGCGATCGCAGTTCATCCCATTCAATCGCTCTAATTGTGCATAGATATCCTTCATTAAAATTGAAATTTATGCGATGATATCGACGGACTTTACCGACCCACCACGGCAACTCAGTCAACTGGGAGCTCAGTTATGGTTTGGGGCGCATTGTCGTGCGCGTTCACAACTAATCTGCACGAAGTGCTTATCCGAGAACTCGCTAGAGTTTTTGGCATCCAAAATCTCTGACGGGGTTTTCAGATAGGCTCTCAGCAAGATTGAATTGTCGGATCGATAAGGTTCTTCCCCAATGTGGGAATGCTATTGAGTGTTGAGTGGAAGTTTTTAACCATGCTTTGGTTTTTATCGCTTGCTGTTTGGTCGATTAGTCTTTTGCCGCTGATGTACGTTTTTTCCAAATCTAAATCCTCCGGAGATCGGCTAGGAAATCGGTGGCACAACGATCAGCCGACTTATCAACTTGACCTCAAAACAAGAACCATGAAACGAAGGATTTAGTGATTCTGTTTCCGAATCAAATTCTTGATTTTGGTAATCTACCGACTGTCTTTATCACCAAAAGTTAGGTGGAAGCTTTGTTCAAACCTATCTTGTTCAGGTGACTGACGGGGTTCAGCTTTTAAAGCATCTCCCCTCGATCGCATCTAGCTTCAACCGTGTTTGATCACGTTCTATTACAGCTACTTCTCAAAATCGCATCAAAATCACATTACAGTCACATCTCAGAATCATGCTCCCGATCGCGCCCCACCTTCGATCGCAACAGAGCAGAATGTTTGAGTCATGTGATGCAATTGGCTGTTTCCATTGAGTCATCTCGGAGGTACTGGTTAAGACTCCCCTTGGCTCGGTGAACAGCCCTTTTCCCATCTTTTTCCCATCCAGAGCAACAGCATCATCCTCTCATCTGCCTACCCCTGCTGCTGCCGTTAGCCCAGAATTGACCAGGGGCGATCAGCTCCGCCATGCGTCAATGAACTGGCTGCAATGGGCTTATAGAGAGCTTATAGAGAGCTAAAAAAATCACAAAACCAGAACGATCGAGTAAAAGAACCAGCATTTGTTAAAGTTAACGAAGAAAAGTTACGCTGGTATCCGCTGCCATCCCTACCGAGAGGAATTCGATGCTACGCCTAGAACACATCAGCAAAATTTATCCGACCGGAGAAGTCCTGAAGGATGTGAATTGGGAAGTTAAACCGGGCGATCGGATCGGACTGGTGGGCGTAAATGGCGCAGGAAAATCGACGCAGCTAAAGATCATTACCGGGGCAGAGGAGCCGACTACGGGGGAGGTGATTAAGCCAGCCAGCCTGGAAATCGCCTATTTGACCCAGGAATTTGATGTAGAGCCAGGGCATACGGTACGGGAAGAACTCTGGCGAGCCTTTGCGGAGGCGAATCAGGTACATGAACGGCTGATACAGGTGCAGCACCAGATGCAGTCGGCCAGCCCGGAAGCTCTGGAGGATCTGATTCATCAACTCGATCGCCTGCAGCGACAGTTTGAAGCATTGAATGGGTATGAGCTGGATGCGCGAGTGGAGAAAATCTTACCAGAGGTAGGGTTTAAGCTGGACGATGGCGACCGTCTGGTCAGTGATTTTAGCGGCGGCTGGCAGATGCGGATGAGTTTAGGCAAAATTCTGCTGCAAGAACCCGATCTGCTGCTGCTGGACGAGCCGACCAACCATCTGGACTTAGAAACGATCGAGTGGCTGGAAACTTACCTGAAGGGACTGACGACACCAATGGTGATCGTTTCCCACGACCGGGAATTCCTCGATCGGCTCTGCACGCAGGTTGTGGAAACGGAACGGGGCATTTCGACGACTTATTTAGGTAACTACAGTGCCTATCTGGAGCAAAAATCGATCGCCCGTGAAGCTCAGATGAGTGCTTACGAGAGTCAGCAAAAGGAACTGGAAAAACAGCAAGCCTTCGTCGATCGATTTCGGGCTAGCGCCACCCGCAGTACCCAGGCCAAGAGCCGCGAGAAGCAGTTAGAAAAAATTGAACTGGTTGAAGCTCCGGTGGGAGATCTGCGATCGTTGCACTTTCGGTTTCCGCCTGCTCCGCGCAGTGGTCGGGAAGTGGTGAAGATTCAAGATCTGACCCATGTTTATGGTGAAGATATTTTATTTTTAGGTGCAGAATTGCTGATCGAACGGGGAGATCACATTGCTCTGGTGGGGCCCAATGGCTCCGGCAAATCGACCCTCCTCCGACTGATGATGGGTATGGAGCAGCCCACGGAGGGCCAGGTTAAGTTAGGGGATCATAACGTGATCCCCGGATACTTTGAGCAAAATCAGGCGGAGGCTCTGGATTTAACCAAGACAGTTGTTGATACGATTCACGATGAAGTTCCGGACTGGACGAATCAGGAAGTCCGAACACTTTTAGGGCGATTTCTCTTTAGTGAAGATACGGTGTTTAAGCAGGTGGCAGCCCTGAGCGGGGGGAGAAAGCCCGATTGGCATTAGCGAAAATGCTGCTCCGCCCCGTTAACTTATTAATGCTGGATGAGCCGACCAATCACCTGGATATTCCTGCGAAGGAGATGCTGGAGGAAGCTATCCAAAACTATGAGGGGACGGTAATTGTCGTCTCCCACGATCGCTACTTTATCTCGCAGGTAGCGAACAAAATTGTCGAACTGCGCGATGGAGAATTGCGGTTGTATCGAGGAGATTATCATTACTATCTAGACAAGATCAACGAAGAAAAAGAGAGAATAAAGTTAGCAGAAATTGCTGCGGAAAAAGCGGCTAAAGCAGATGCAAAACGACAAAAGCAACGAGAGAAAGACAAGCAGAAGCGGGAAGCCAAAAAGGCAAAAGCGTAATCTGAAGGTAAGGGTTTGTGAGTCAGTGAAGTTTTAATGAGATACTTTGACTTCCTGACGTTGGGGCAACAGTCTGAAAGACTGAATGGTATTATTTCTTAGAAATTGTGTAAAGTTGAAGGGCTATTCACATGGCGCAAAAGCCGATTTCTCCAGTTGTGCTGGTGATTCTAGATGGTTGGGGCTATCGAGAAGATTCCGATGGCAACGCGATCATGGCTGCCAATACTCCGGTCATGGATAGCCTTTGGGCTGCCTATCCGCACACATTGATCAGTACTTCGGGTAAAAGCGTGGGACTGCCCAACGGACAGATGGGCAATTCCGAAGTGGGGCATCTCAACATTGGAGCCGGACGAGTGGTTCCCCAGGAGCTGGTTCGCATTACGGATGCAGTGGAGGATGATTCGCTCCTGGAGAATCCTGCCCTAGTTAAGCTTTGCCAGGAGGTCAAGCAGCGCGACGGCAAGCTACATCTGGTGGGGCTTTGCTCGGAAGGGGGAGTCCACTCTCACCTGTTACACATCACTGGACTGCTGAAACTTGCCAAGGCGCAAAACATTTCCGAAGTCTGTATCCATGCCATCACCGATGGACGGGACACGAAACCTACCGATGGCTTTCGGGAGTTGCAAACCATCCAGGGGTATATCGATAAATTTGGCATCGGACGAATTGTCACTCTTAGCGGTCGCTACTACAGCATGGATCGGGATCGTCGCTGGGATCGCGTCCAAAAAGCTTACGAGGTGATGACCCAGGATGGGGATGGGGATGGGCGATCGGTGCTGGAAGTTCTGCAAGCCTCCTATGATGCTGAGATTACCGATGAATTTGTTCTGCCCACTCGCATTGCTCCAGGGGCAGTGGAATCGGGAGATGGGGTGATCTTCTTCAACTTCCGTCCCGATCGGGCCCGCCAGTTAACCCAGGCCTTTATTGATCCCAACTTTCAGGCGTTTGAGCGGACGCAGATTGAACCCCTCAGCTTTGCCACATTTACCCAGTACGATCCCAGTTTCCCGGTGCTGGTTGCCTTTGCGCCACAAAACCTGAATAACATTCTGGGAGAGGTGGTCTCGAATCATGGTCTCCGGCAGTTCCGCACGGCTGAAACGGAAAAGTACGCCCATGTGACGTATTTCTTCAACGGCGGCATCGAAGAACCATTCTCTGGGGAAGAACGGGGATTGGTGCCGAGCCCCATGGTGGCAACCTACGATCGCGCCCCCGCTATGTCTGCGGTTCAGGTAACGGATGGGGTGATTACGGCGATCGAAAAGGGAATTTATTCCCTGGTGGTAATCAACTATGCCAACCCGGATATGGTGGGACATACGGGAAATATTGAAGCCACGATTAAAGCCCTGGAAACCGTCGATCACTGTCTGGGACGATTGCTGGAGGGGGTCAGTCAGGCGGGCGGCACGACCATTATCATTGCGGATCACGGTAACGCGGAACTGATGCGGGATGAGGATGGCAACCCCTGGACTGCTCACACCACCAATCCAGTGCCGTTCATTCTGGTGGAAGGGGAAGGGCGAAAGATCCCAGGACACGGAACCGATGTAGCCCTGCGATCGGATGGCACTCTGGCGGATATTGCCCCCACGATTCTGCAACTGCTGAACATTCCTCAACCCGAGGAAATGACGGGGCGATCGATGATTTTGTCTGCTGATGTGGATTTCCGGTCGAATCGAACCCCGGTTCGGGTTTCCCTGTAGAATAGGATGTCCTGTAGAATGGGATGTAGTGTCTGCTACGCAAATCAACTTTTATGACATTAACGGGTATTGTTGAAATCCTTTGGGCGGTTTCTGGGCTGGGTTTAGTGATCCTGGTGCTGCTCCACAGTCCAAAAGGCGACGGTTTAGGCGGTTTAGGGGGACAGGCCCAACTGTTCACCAGTACCAAGAGTGCTGAGGTGACGCTGAACCGTTTGACCTGGGCCTTGACGGCTGTTTTTATGGGACTAACGGTGGTGTTGAGTGCGGGCTGGTTGACGGCTGCCCCGCCAACGGTTCCACCCGTTCCGCCCGTCTCGCCTTAATCAACAAGCGATGCTGCATCGAATGAAGCATAGGTTATGGCTCCGGTGCCGACCTATGCTGATTTTTGTTGGAATCATCGTTTGCATGATTGGGTTGGGACAGTTCTCACCCACCTTGTCCCGGAACGCACCCCAGGCTCCCACTTCCCCCACACCTGAACAACTCGATCGCCTCCTGCCCACCCCAGAGGTTCACTCCCTGCCGCCCACTTTAGAGCAATGGCAGATGGCAGAACCACTGGATGATTATTTTTCAGAGATTGAACCGACGTTACTGGGTTATCTAATCTGGACCAGGTTTCCAGTTCGAGTTTTCGTAGAATCAGTCGCTGGATCAAGATCATCAGGATCAAACCCATCAGCAATCGAACGATCGCAGCAATGGGTCACGTCAGTCAGGGCTGCGATCGAGGAATGGAATCCCTACATTCCTTTACAGGCGATCGACTCTCCAGAAACCGCAGATATTACCATTTGGCGCAGTGCCCCTCCTCTGCAAGGCTGGTCAGCTTCAGAACAATCCGGAGATTCCCCCACTCCTCCCGCTTTACCACGAGCCAGAGCGGCTGAAACGCGCTACCAATTCTTTGTCGATCGGGCCTCTGCTGCACCAGCTCGCATTTCCCACCGCTTCACGATTTACCTCACCCCCAATCAAACCGCTGACTATACCCAGGCTACGGCCCGCCATGAAATTGGGCATGCTCTCGGCATTTGGGGCCATAGTCCCGTCGAAACCGATGCCCTCTACTTTTCCCAGGTTCGCCACTCACCCCCCATTTCCGATCGAGATATTAATACCCTGAAGCGCATTTATCAGCAACCGACTCGCTTGGGGTGGGAAATCTCAGAAGAGTAGATATAGACCAGAAGAATTGTTACTGTGCTTGTAGCTCCTCGATTTGAGTATTAAAGTAAGCAACTTTGTAGTTAAGCCGTTGAGCAATTTCTAAGGCGCGACGAAATGAAGACACCGCCTGCCCGTTGTTGCCCATTGCTCGGTGAATCTGCCCAACCTGATCGTGGGTATTCATGATACCAAAATCGTCGTAGGATTGTTGCCGTACGTCCAGCAAGAGTTGATAGACGACTAGCGCATCCTCCAGTCGATCGAGGGTGACATAGAGATTGGCTAGCCGTTGAAGTGCATCTCCAGCGTAGGCATATTGTTGAGTCGATCGCGCAATGGCAAAGGCTTCCTGGTAATTAGTGGCAGCCAGATCAGGACGGTTAATCGCCAGATACTCATCGCCAATCAGCTGTTTCAGGGCTGAGATTTTATCGAACTCTTGACGGCTCTGATAGATGTCTACCAGGCGTTGCTGAACGACGATCGCCTCTTCAGGTTGGCGGTTGTCTTGATAAATCCGTGAGAGCTGTTGAAGGGTAAAAATTTCAAGCTCAATATCGTTTTGGGCTTGCGCTAAAACTAAGAGTTGCTGATAGGCATCGGAGGCGTTGGGATAGTCAAACCATGCCAGGTGCATTTCCCCGAGTGCCTGGAGGATTTGGCGTTCGCGGTTCAGATTTTGTTCCTGTCGAGCCTGAACCAACAGGGTTTCATATAACGCTGCTGCCTGATCGCGGGCCCGCATGGATTGGTAAGCCTGGGCAATGCGTAGCAACAGATCGTAGTCAACGGGCGATCGAGCCTCCACTTCCTGCTGAATATCTTCTAGCCGTTGAGTAATCACCCTGACCTCAGTGACCTGATTTTCTCGCCAGGCGATTTCCCCAACCCGGCTGAGGGATCCCACTTCTGCTTCAACCCCCAGATACCGCCTCAGGCGCAATTCCCGGTTCCAAAGCTCAAATGCTCCTGCCAGATCTCCAGCCTGAAATGCTGCTTGAGCTTGCTGATTTAACTCATTTAAGGATGCATCTAGAATACTGCGTTCTTGAGGACTCAGGGGACGCTCAATCACCAGCGTCGGCAAGAGAGGATCGGGTTCGGTTAACTCCAATGGGTTTCGGGGCGCACCGTCTACCGTTTCTGCGGGTTCAGGAAAGGTGGCCGGAACATCGGGCAGATCGGGAGACAGTTCAGGCAGCACCTCTGGGGGAGGTTCGGAAGTGGGTTGGGCGATCGATGGACGTATGAGGAGCAGGGGGAGTCCGATCGAAGAGGATAGAAGAAATAGAGTCAGGAGTTGTTGGAGATGGGGGGAAAGCCCAGTCAGACGGATTTGCAGCATATTGTGAGGGGTGTTCTGTTGCTGGGGTGCTCGGTGTCGCTGGCTAAGTTGAACCGGGAAATCATTAACAAGGCCAGGATTCGCAGATAAATTTGCCCAGAAATGTTTTAAGCCGTACATATGCTCGACCTTTCTCTCATCCTTGTAAATGCAACTTTTCAAATCTGACTTGATCTGAACCAATCCGCGCCAGTCCGCCAGGTGAGTTGTTAGAGTTAGACCGGCCCAGGCAACCTGCAGAGATACACCTCTAACAGTCTAATCATTCAGCTTAGACTAATCCAAGTTTTCCTACGGTCTTCTACACAGAATGAATCATATTGATACAGTAAACTGACTCAATCAACTGACTCGATCAAACGGATTATGGTTTCCCATGATTTTTGCCTGGGGTCAATTGATACCCATTGATACTCAATATCAGCTACTCAGTAATATCAGTTACTCAGTTTATCCCGTTATCCAGTCGGCTCCTCTGGTGGTATGACATAATGAGTTGAACTTTGATGAATGATAAGCAAGTTGGACGATTACCAACGAGGGTGAGCAGAGCGTGAAAGTCTTAGTTGTCGGTAATGGAGGGCGCGAACATGCCCTTGCATGGAAGTTGCTACAGTCTGCACGAATTCAAGAAGTTTTTTGCATCCCTGGGAATGGTGGGACAGCAGGGTTAGAGCGCTGTCGCAATTTGGCGTTATCGGTTAATGATTTTGAGGGGATCAGTCGCTTCGCCCTGGTGAATAATATTGGGTTGATCGTGGTTGGGCCAGAGGCTCCTCTAGCAGCAGGTATTACAGATTATTTGCAGCAGCAGGGACTCATGGTATTTGGGCCGAGTCAGGCAGGTTCCCAAATTGAAGCGAGTAAGTCGTGGGCGAAAGCTTTGATGGAGGAAGCGAAGATTCCTACGGCCAAAGCCAAGGTGTTTACAGAGCTAGACAGGGCGATCGCCTATGTTAAAGCGCAGGATGTCCCAATTGTCGTCAAAGCGGATGGATTGGCGGCTGGGAAAGGTGTGACGGTAGCCATGACCCTTGAGGAAGCAATAACGGCGATCGAGGCAGCCTTGGGGGGACAGTTTGGCAAAGCGGGTCAGCAAATTGTAATTGAGGAATATCTGACCGGACAGGAGGCTTCTGTTCTGGCTGTTACGGATGGAATCACGATCCGTCCCCTGATTCCGCCCAGGATCATAAGCGCATTGGGGAAGGTGATACAGGGAGCAATACGGGGGGGATGGGAGCCTACGCCCCAACTCCAGTGGTGACTCCAGAGCTGATGGAACGAATTCAGCAGGAGGTTTTGGAACCGACGATCGCCGTCTTACGCCAGCGAGACATTGACTACCGTGGAGTTCTCTATGCAGGGCTGATGATTACGCCAGAGGGTGATCCCAAGGTGATCGAATTCAATTGTCGATTCGGGGATCCAGAAATTCAAGCCGTCCTGCCACTGCTGGAAACACCTCTGGATACCGTTCTGATGGCTTGTGTCCAGCAACGACTAGAACAACTGCCGCCGATCGAATGGAAGCCAGGAGCGTCTGCCTGTGTGGTGGTGGCATCAGATGGCTATCCCGAAACCTATAAAAAGGGTCTATCCCTGCAGGGCATTGAGCGGGCTGAGGCGAAGGGAGCCATTGTTTTCCATGCGGGAACGAAACTCAAGCAAAATCAGCTGGTGACAGACGGTGGGCGTGTGTTGGGTGTAACCGCAGTGGGTGAAAGCTTTCAGGCGGCGATCGACCAGGCCTATGCAGCGGTGGATTGTATCGAATTTGAAGGAATGTATTACCGACGGGATATTGGATATCGGGTGATTGCCCATCAGAGCATAATAGAATAGTAGGACTATTTGCTCAGTGGTGTTGATTTGTTTTGTTAAACTTGCTCAACCAGATTAGGGAAATCATCGCTCGGTGGTGGTCAGAGTTCACGCTTCAGACTCGGCTGATGGCGGTTGCCACGCTGGTCGTTTCGTTGCTCATGAGTGGTTTAACCTTTTGGGCCGTCAACTCGATTCAGCAGGATGCTCGCCTGAATGACACCCGATTTGGTCGGGATCTGGGGCTGTTGTTGGCTGCGAACGTGGCTCCTTTGATTGGTGAAGACAACCGTACGGAACTGGCTCGGTTTTCCCACAGCTTCTACAGCAGCACTTCCAGCGTCCGCTATATGCTCTATGCGGATGAGGACGGCAATATTTTCTTTGGAATTCCGTTTTCTGAATCGGAAGTGCAAAATTCCCTGACCATCCGGCGGCGGATGCAGCTTCCCGATAACTATGCCGAAAACCTGGAAGAACCAATGGTACGGCAGCACATCACCCCCGATGGTGAGGTGACGGACGTTTTTATTCCATTGAACTATAACGGCTCCTATTTAGGGGTATTGGCTTTGGGGATCAACCCAAACCCCACCGTAGTAACCTCATCTCACCTGACGCGGGATGTGACGATCGCCGTCTACATTTCCATCTGGGTCATGGTGATTTTGGGGGCGGTATTCAACGCGCTGATTATTACCCGACCAATTAAAGAACTTTTATCTGGGGTGAAGAATATTGCGGCCGGGAATTTTAAGCAGCGGATTGATCTGCCTGTCCGGGGGGAATTGGGTGAGCTAATTCTGAACTTCAATGAAATGGCGGAGCGGCTAAAGAGTTACGAAGAACAAAATATTGAGGAACTCACTGCCGAGAAAGCCAAATTGGAAACGCTGATGTCTACGATCGCGGATGGAGCGGTTTTGTTAGACAGCAGCCTGCGAGTCATTTTGGCCAACCCAACGGCCCAGCGAATTTTTGCCTGGGATGGCAATGGGACGATCGTGGGTGAGAATGTGTTGCATCATTTACCAAGTGCCGTCAATATTGAGCTAACCCGACCCCTGTATCAGCTTGCTTCTGGTGATCCACCCTCTGAACTACGGGAAGGAGCGGAGTTTCGGATCGCCCTACCTGAACCCACCAATCGCACGGTAAGACTCTTGCTCAATACCGTTCTGGATCAACATCGGGAGAATGTGCGGGGCATTGCCATGACAGTGCAGGACATTACTCGTGAAGTGGAGCTAAACGAAGCCAAGAGTCAGTTCATTAGCAATGTCTCCCATGAGTTGCGAACGCCCTTATTCAACATCAAGTCTTTCATTGAAACCTTGCATGAGTATGGCGATAGTTTGAATGAAGTTGAACGGCGGGAGTTTTTGGAGACTGCAAACCGGGAAACCGATCGCCTGACGCGATTAGTTAATGATGTATTAGATTTATCACGGTTAGAATCCAACAAGCGGTATCACTTTGAAGCAGTTGAAATCACGCAGCCGATCGAGCAAACGATCCGTACCCATCAGCTCAACGCTAGAGATAAGGGAATTGAGCTGGTTCAGGACATTGAACCGGGTTTACCACCTGTGCTGGGCAATTACGATTTGCTGCTACAAGTATTTTCTAACTTGATGGGGAATGGTCTGAAATTTACGACTTCTGGTGGACGGGTCGCAATTCGGGCCTATTTACTAGAGCCAGAGCATCCCCATTTTGTGGCAACCCATGTTCGAGTGGAAGTTTCGGATACGGGGATTGGCATTGATCCAGAGGATCAGGCTGCGATTTTCGATCGGTTTTTCCGCGTCGAGAATCGAGTTCATACCCTCGAAGGGACAGGGCTGGGACTGTCGATCGTGCGAAATATTATTGAGAAACATCACAGCGAGGTGCATCTGGTCAGTGAAGTGGGCGTGGGAACAACTTTCTGGTTTGATCTGGCAATCTTTCAGGAGAACGCGCCTGTGATTGAAAATTTGCCTACGGTTGAGCAAAATGATCTTGAGCCAGGTCAGGAAACGTTGGCGGCGGATGAGCTGGTTTTACCGGGTTCTCCAGAATCGTAATTTTCAGATCATCTACGAATCCGATCGCACCGATCGCAGTGGCCGCAGCCTTGACCTAATTGTTTTGCAGCGTCTGGACAGCCGAAGGCCTGCAATAACCTTTGCCAGCGACACTGGCGGGTGGAGAGATACTGAGCCATCGGTTTTGCTAAATCCTGGGAGTCAGATAGGCGGGCTTTGGTGGTGCCGCAAATCTCGTAGTGAAAGGGATCGTGCCATTGTAATTGCCCTTTGCTGTGGAGGAGGGCCAGGGCGATCGCACCATTGGGGATCTGACGACTGATGGTATTCACATCTCCCTGTTTGGGAATCTGATGGAGCAGGGCCTGGGCCGTTTGAAACTGTTTGCGTCGCTGCTGTTGGAAATACTGCTGACGTTGGCGATCGTCTGAATCGAGCCATCCGGTGGGTTCACTGACTAAACTGAGAGCCTGGGCAGGTTCCCCATCACGGCCAGCCCGACCCACTTCCTGAACGTATTCACTCAGGAGAATCGGAACGTGAAAATGAATCACCCAGCGCACATGGGGATGATTAATTCCCATGCCAAAGGCGGAAGTGCAAACGACAAATAATATTCTGCCGCTTAACCAGGCAGATTCGATCGCCCGTCGTTCTTCAGGACTGAGTCCAGCATGATATGCCGCAGTCGAATAGCCCTGTTGCGTCAACCATTGGGCTAAGGCTTCCCCATCCCGACGGGTGCGGACATAGACCAGTCCAGCCTGGTGGGGGCGGGATTGCATGAATCGGAGCAATTGCTGTCGTCGTCCTCTGGGAGTCCAGGCAATGTTAACGCTCAAGTGTAAGTTGGAGCGGTAGGGACTTTGGAGGATGGTTTGAGGTTGATGGAGTCGAAGAATCTGCTGAATCGTTTGCTGTGCCTGGGGATCTGCCGTAGCAGTAAAGGCGGCGATCGTGATTCGAGTTCCGGCGGGTTTGGTTCGGAGTAAGGCCGGACGAACGGCTCCCAAGCGTTGATAAGCAGGGCGAAAGGTGTCTCCCCACTGAACTAAACAATGGGCTTCATCCAGAATCATGCCGTTGATGACGACCTGGGGCAGGCATAAGCGTTCCCAGACGGCTGGACTGAAGAGGGTTTCTGGGGAAAGGTAGAGGAGCCTGAGCTGATTGGCTTCCAGGGCGCGGAGGGTTTGCTTACGCGCATAGCTGGATAGTTCACTGTGGAGCAGTGCTGCCGGTAAATGACGTTGCCGCAGTTCTTCCACCTGATTTTCCATCAACGCCACCAGGGGCGAAATCACCAGCGTTACGCCATGACTGAGCAGAGCAGGCAACTGAAAGCAGATGGACTTCCCGCCTCCGGTGGGCATTACAACCAGGGCATCCTGTTGATTGAGCAAACACTGGATGATTTCTCCCTGGGGCGATCGAAAACTGGAATATCCCCAAATCGTTTGAAATTTAGATAACACAGCATTCCAGTCTGGGCTGGAGGGATTCGATCGATTGTGCAAAACCATTCTGAGTACCGCACCGCAACACCCTTCAGGGTTCCCGCCCCAACAAAGGTGTCAACATCGACATAATTCAGATAATCCAGATCCTCTGATCTCTAATCCTCGGAACTGTGGCAAACTAGGTTCGGTCAATTCTGAAATGCTTTCGTGTGAGGATTATCAAAAATGGTGGTGTATCCCCTAATCCAGCAGCTTCCTTGCCTTGCAGACCTCAGTGTTGGGTCTGATCTCAGTCAGCAGGGTTTACTCTGGCAGTCGATCGCCCATAGCACGTGGACTGCGATCGACTGGAGCCTGATCGCACAGTTTGAAACTGATGTATTTCGTCCGGTACGAGAATTTTTTGAAAATTTTATTGAGTCAGGGCAGATCTGGGCATTTTTAATTGGGCTGGTATTGGGCTATTTGTTTCGGAGTTTGACTTCCTACGGTTAATCAAACTGGATAAACAGGCCGAAAAGGAGCACCCTCCCTCTGCTTCCCAGGAGCTTTGTCCGCTCCCTGCTTTTCTGGCAGGCAAGAGTTCATCTGGCAGGCAAGATGCTTGCGCTACGGAGGATCCTTCTCACTTCCTACTTTTTCACCTGGCAGGCAAGACTTCGGCTTGAGTGCTCAGTCGAAACGCTGCCTGCGCTACGGAGCATTCTCCTCACTCCTCACTCTCCACTCCTCACTCCCCACCAACGGAAACTCCGCTGCCGGAGCCGCTGCCCACTCCCAAATTGACCCGGCATAGTTTTTGGCATCAAATCCTAAATCCGACAAAATGGCGGTCAACCAGGCCGATCGAATCCCACCTGTGCAATAGGAAACAACTTGCTCTGAATCAGAAATCCCTGAAGCTCTCAGAATTTGCCTGATTTCGCTACGGGGGAGAATTTTTCCCTGGTCATCTAGAAAATCTTCATAGTGCAGATGAACCGCTCCCGGCAAATGGCCTCCCCGCGCTTCTCCATACAGCGTTGCCCCTTCATACTCGTTCTGCTCGCGGGCATCAATGATGACGAGGTTGGACTGGTTCAAACTCGCTTGCAGTTCATCCCGCTGAATTTCCCAGGCAGAAATGCGATTGACAACAAAATCACCCGGATGGGAGACGGGACTGGCAACCAATTGAGTCGGAACGCCAGCTTTATGGAGTGCCTGATATCCGCCATCGACCATCACCGCTTGCGGATGACCCAGCGTCCGCAGCATCCAAACAATCCGTCCTTCTTCCCCCCAGCCGTTTGTCGGATCTGCCACAACCACGACGGGTCTATCCTGAAACACTCCCACTTCCTGAAGTTTCTCAGTCAGAGCGCGATCGTCCTCCAGTAATTTGCCGCGATGGGGGGGATTTTCCTGGGAAAACTGCTGCCAGGATACCGGAACGGCTCCGTGCAGATAATTCCCTGGCATAATCATGCCTCGCGCATCCAGTAGCGTTGCCCCTTGATCCAGCAGTTGCTTGGCGGTTACGGCATCCACTACCCAATGGGAATTCAACATTTGCCGCGTAGATTGAGGAGATTGTTCAGCCACAAATCGACTACCGGTTTCGCTGGTTGCTTCGGAAAGCTGCATCTGAGCCGTTTGCTGAAGTGAAATCACTGCCCCCAGCCCTAAAATGCAGACGATCGCCGTAAATGCAGCAGCGAAGCTTACCTTGGGTTGCCCTCTCATGTCTATAAAGTCTAAATTCTACTCAACGCTCCTTATCTCTATTGTGCTCGATTTCTCCATCCATCTAAACTGAAAATCTAAAATCCAAAATCAAATCTAAAATCTAGTTGACACTCTACCCTTCTTTTGCTGATAATTAAAGTTTGTGTGAACTTTACACTTAAAACGAATCTTGGCTAACGTTGTTGTAATTGGTGCCCAGTGGGGCGATGAAGGTAAAGGAAAGATTACTGATCTGCTGAGTCGATCGGCAGATGTTGTGGTTCGCTATCAAGGTGGAGTCAACGCTGGGCACACCGTTGTTGTCCAAGATCAAACCTTTAAGCTACACCTGATACCGTCTGGAATCCTTTACCCCAGTACGGAATGCATCATTGGTTCAGGGACGGTCATTGACCCCAAGGTACTGATCGAAGAACTGGATCAGCTCGATCAGCTCGGCATTTCTACCAAAAATCTGCTGATTTCGGAAACTGCCCACGTGACGATGCCGTACCATCGGTTGATTGATCAGGCTTCTGAAGAGCGGCGTGGTAATCACAAGATTGGTACGACCAAGCGGGGGATTGGCCCGACCTATGCCGACAAGTCCGAACGAATCGGCATCCGCATGGTGGATTTGATGCATACCGAAGGCCTCCGCAAGCAGTTGCGCTGGACGGTTGAATATAAAAACGCCATTTTAGAAAAGCTCTATGACTTGCCTCCCCTCGAACCGGAGGCGGTGATTGAAGAGTATATAGAGTATGCAGAGCGGCTACGTCCCCATGTGGTGGATAGCTCCGTACGAATTTATGAAGCTGTGCAGCAGCGTCGCAATATCCTGTTTGAAGGGGCCCAGGGAACGCTGTTAGATCTAGATCATGGCACCTATCCCTACGTCACCTCCTCTAATCCGGTGGCGGGTGGAGCTTGTGTGGGTGCAGGGGTGGGGCCCACCATGATCGATCGCGTGATTGGCGTGGCTAAAGCCTATACAACTCGCGTGGGGGAAGGGCCGTTCCCGACGGAGTTGGAAGGCGAGATTGGTCAGCAGTTGTGCGATCGCGGGGCAGAATTCGGTACAACTACCGGACGAAAGCGTCGCTGTGGCTGGTTTGATGCAGTGATTGGTCGCTACGCTGTGCGGATCAATGGTCTGGACTGCCTGGCCATTACGAAGCTGGATGTGCTGGATATGTTGGACGAAATCAAAGTCTGTGTGGCCTACGAGCTAGATGGCGATCGCTGCCTGGACTTTCCCAGTAACGCTCGCCAGTTTGCCCAATGCCGGCCAATCTACGAAACCCTACCGGGCTGGAAACAGTCTACGGCGGATTGCCGATCGCTGAATGACTTGCCCACTCAGGCATTGGACTACCTGAAATTCCTGGCGGAACTGATGGATGTTCCGATTGCGATCGTTTCCCTCGGTGCCAGTCGGGATCAGACTATCATCGTAGAGGATCCAATTCACGGCCCCAAACGTGCCCTGCTTTACGATGAAAACCACTCTCCCGGAGTGAACATTCACGAAATCGGGGTCAAGTAAAGGCGGGGATGGGTGGACAAAACTCTCTGGAGTAAATGGGTGGATGGAGCAGGTCATCCTGAACTCGACCCCTGACCCCTGACCTTAAATCTCTCTCTTCCAAACCTACTGAAGCAACATTGCGAGACAATCACTATGGAACTGACACTCGACTGTAAGAAACGCCCAGATGGAAGTAAGCCTAATGCGCTGCGCCGTGATGGACTGATGCCTGCGGTGCTGTATGGACATGATGGAACTGAATCCATTTCGCTGGTGATCGATGCCAAAACGGCTGAGGTATTGGTTAGAAAGGCATCGGTGAACAATACACTGATTCAGCTCAACATCAGCGATATCCCCTGGAAAGGGAAAGCTCTGATTCGGGAAGTGCAAACCCATCCCTGGCGAGGTGATTTGTACCACCTCAGCTTTTTCTCCGTTGCAGCCCAGGATTCGCTGCAAGTTACAGTTCCCTTCCACTTTGTCGGAACGGCCGTTGGGGTCAAACCAGAGGGTGGGGCATTAGATACAGTGCTGACAGAACTGGAAGTATCCTGCGCGCCTGATAATATTCCTGAGTCGATCGAAATTGATGTCACGAACCTGCACATTGGAGATGCTCTGCACGTCCGTGAGCTGAAGCTGCCGAAGGGGGTAGAAGCGGTGGGTGAACCCGATCGCGTGATTGTTTCCATCCTGGGTCGTGGGGGTCAGGTTTCAGCTCCGGTGGAAGGAGAGGAAGAAGCGGCAGGTGAAGCGGCTGAAGCGCCTGACGAAGTTCCAGCTACTGAGCAAGAGTAAACTCACTCCGGCTCATGAGCAATGGTGCTATTTGATCGTTTGTCATGAAGCTGGGGGTTTCCCTGGCTTTTTTGTTGTATTCATCTTTGTTGTATTCATCTTTCAGTTCCACTCGTTGAATTCTTCCCATTCCATGACTGACACGACCCTTTCCCCCATGATTCAGCAGATGATGCACCCGGATTTTTACCCCCATCCGGTTCCGTCTGCCCTCGCCCAGTCCCCTGATGCAACGGCCCCAGAATATTCCGAAGATCTTAACCCACCGCCAGAAACCTCCATTCAACTGATTCAAACCCATGTTTCCTATGTGTTGCTGACGGGGGATTATGCCTATAAGGTGAAAAAACCGGTCAATTTTGGGTTTCTGGATTACTCGACGCTTGAAAAGCGGAAGTTCTACTGCGAGGAAGAGTTGCGGCTGAATCAACGGGCTGCCTCAGAGCTGTATCTGGATGTGTTGCCGATCACCCAATCGGGAACGGAAGCTTCTCCACGCTATGAGTTGAACGGATCCGGGGAAGTGGTCGATTATGTGGTTAGAATGCGGCAATTTCCTCAGGATGCCCTGCTGACAACGCGGTTTGAACGGGGCGAATTGACGGCAGAATTGCTACAGGAACTGGCACAAGTAATTGCAGCGTTCCATGCCCAGACTCAAACCAGCGACTATATCCGCAGTTTTGGCACCGTGGAGCAGGTGCGTCAGGCCTTCGATGAAAATTTTGCGCAAACGGAGCAATACATTGGCGGGCCGCAGACTCAGCAGCAGTTTGATGAAACCCGTGATTACTGCGATCGGTTTTTTGCGACTCAGCAAGCTCTATTTGAAGAGCGGATGCGCCAGGATTGGATTCGGGAATGTCATGGCGATCTGCACCTGCGGAATATTTGCTACTGGAACGATCGGCTCTGGTTGTTTGACTGTATTGAGTTCAATGAACCATTTCGCTTTGTCGATGTAATGTATGACATTGCCTACATTGTGATGGATCTGGAGGCGCGGGAACGCCCTGACCTGAGCAGCGTATTTTTAAATGCCTACATTGAGCAAACCGGAGATTGGGAAGGGTTACAGGTATTACCGATTTACGTCAGTCGGCAAACCTACGTCCGGGCGAAGGTAACTTCCTTCCTGTTAAATGATCCAGGTGTACCAGAGAGCGAAAAACAAAAAGCATCGGGAACGGCGGCTTTATACTACCGTCTGGCGTGGGAGTATGCCCAACCTCCAGAGGGCCGGCTTTTGATGATGAGCGGTCTGTCTGGTTCCGGAAAAACTACGGTGGCCCGTCAACTTGCCCAGCAGTTGAATGCGATTCACATTCGATCGGATGCGGTGCGGAAACATTTGGGAGGGATTCCCCTGATGCAGCGGGGTGGGAACGATCTTTATACGCCGGAAATGACTCAGAAAACCTACGATCGCCTGCTGGAGCTGGGGATCAAGCTAGCCAGCCAGGGGTATACGGTGATCCTGGATGCGAAGTACGATCGGCAAGCGTTGCGGAAGTCGGTGATTTCTAAAGCTGAATCAAACCACATTGCCCTTCAGATTGTTCATTGTGATGCGCCGATGGATGTGTTGCGCGATCGATTACAGCACCGGACGGGGGATATTGCCGATGCAACTGCGGATCTGTTAACCCAGCAGCATCTAGAACCCTTTACAGAAGCGGAACAACCCTACGTGAAGACCATTGATACGACAAGGGCGATCGAGTCCCAGCTTGGGGAAATGAGCTGAACTGATGCAGGTAGACTGCCTGACCACGAATTGCTCAACGGGTGAAGTCGCTACGGCTCCAAGGTGTATGTATGGTCTATGGATATGGCATGTGGCACTTGCAGGTAGATTCCTTTAGTATGGATGGCCAGGGAAAGGCAAGGAGGATGGCGCGATGTACAAATTGAATTCCGAGGATGCCGTTGCGGCTGGGTTGACGGCCTGGTTGATTTTTGTAGTGGTGCTTTTTCTCCTGGGAACGCCTGCGGTACTGAGCATTTTGCTGGGTCTGTTTGCCGGTTTTGCGACCGGTCGGATCATTGCCTACACCCGGGCTGAAAAGCTAGATGATGCACCCAAGGCGGAAGATAAACCCAACGTCATTCAGCCTGTGCAGCGATTTGTTGGTCGAATTCCAGTGTTTACGAAATTGCGACCCGATCGAGCATCGGTGTTTCGAGGTAAGCCACCTAAGCGGATTGGACGATGAATGGAGGAATAAGGGTTCCGTTGATTCCGCCCTGATTGAAAAACTGCGATGCAAACTATCCAACAACCCATTAAATTTCTGCAACAGCCCACATCGTCTGCGTGGGTGGAGCAGACTATTGCTCACTTGGACACCATTTTGCTGGATCATTCCCACTGCGAACGCAAAGCGGCTGGGGTGGCCCTGAACCTGATTTGTCGCTATCCCTCCAGTGCCAAGTTGGTCAGAACCTTAACTGCGATCGCCCAGGAAGAACTGGAGCATTTTGAACAGGTGAACCAATGGCTCGATCGTCGAGGAATTGCCCTGGCTCCCCTGGCTCCACCCCCCTATGGTGCTGGCCTCAAGGCTCAAGTTCGGCGCAACGAACCCGATCGCCTCCTGGATTCATTGTTGGTTTCCGGCTTAATTGAAGCCCGCAGCCACGAACGGTTGGGGTTACTGGCAGCCCACTGTCCTGAACCGGAATTGGCTCGGTTCTATCGTGGTTTGATGGCATCGGAAGCGAGACACTATGGCGTGTATTGGACGCTGGCCACCACCTACTTCGATCGAACGGTTGTAAACCATCGTTTAGAAGAATTAGCAAATGTAGAAAGTGAATTGCTTTCAACCCTCCATCCTGAACCGAGAATTCATAGTTAACTGGTAGACCCCGGCAACAATACACCGACCTTTCGTACAAAACTAAATATGGGTGGAAGAACGCGAATTTGAGTGAGATTTTCAGCTATCTCAAGTAACTTCAAAAATTCTCGTTTTTTGCCCTATTCTTTGAGTTAGATGTAAACTTTTACATTTAGCTGGTGAACTTTCCATTTTTTCTGCATCATAATCTCCTTTCCGCTTGACCCTGATGAAAACGTACTACCGCGATTTTTTAATTCGCAACTGGCAACCTGCCGATCGCCAAGCTGCTGCTGATTTAATTGCTTCTGTTTTAGCTGAATACAACCTGTGTTGTGAGCCAGAAGGAGCGGATCAAGATGTGTTTTATGTAGAAGATTCGTACTGGGCGGTAGGGGGTGAGTTTTGGGTGATTGAGCAAGAAGCTCGGATGGTAGGGACTGCGGGATACTATCCTGTCCTGCGTGGTCGGAATGCGGTGGAGATTCGTAAAATGTACTTGCTTCCTGAAGTCCGGGGGCAGGGGTTGGGACGCTTTCTGTTACAAACTCTGGAGGAACGAATTGCCAGTAAGGGGTTTGAGCAGATCTGGGTGGAAACGGCAAGTGTGCTTCAGGAAGCGGTGCAACTGTATGAGCGGAATGGTTATCAACTCAGTACGGGCGTAGAAACAACCCGGTGCGATCGGATTTATTTAAAGGTTTTGAGCGGGAGCAAGGATGAATGACAGGAATCTCATTTGACCCAAACGTGCCACGTCAGGATGCTCATGACCTCTCCAGGTTTTCCGGTGGGCATAAGACGACTCCAGTTTCCGGCTTCAGCAAAACCCAGGTTATGCAACTGGTGGATTAAGGCTCTTACCCCCTGGGGAGATCCGATCGCCAATATTCGCACGGCTTCCCGTCCGGCTTCAGGTTGAGGAACACGATCTGGCATGGACAAATCGATCGCAACACGAATGGCGGGTGCGTTTAAGGAAATGAATCCTGAAGCGGCTGCGGCGTTTATTCAGACCTATTTGGGAGATTTGCTGCGCGAGTGAGGACTAGGATGAGGGCTTTCAGGGATTTGACTCTGCGATCGCTGGGGGAATCAATAACGGATAAGCTGAGGAATGCAGAACCACCCTCTATCTCGCTGACCCCGATACTCTCTCTATGCCGATTCCCCCTCACTCCTCAACCCGCCGATCGCCTGCTCGCTCTAACCGCAATCCATCTGCTCGTTTGGTGAACCTGAAGGGTGGATTTAACGTTGTGCAACTTGGCTCGATCCACTCCCGCTGGAACGATCTTTATCATTTGTTGCTAACGCTGCCCTGGCTACAATTTCTAGGGTTACTCATTCTGACTTATATCGGATTAAATGGACTGTTTGCCCTGGCATTTTTAGCAGGTGGCCCGAACAGCATCGCCAACGCGCAAGCCGGTTCCTTCAAGGATGCCTTTTTCTTTAGCGTGCAAACAATGGCTTCGATCGGCTACGGAGCAATGTATCCCCAGACCACCTATGCCAACATCATCGTTACCCTGGAAGCAATCGTCGGGGTATTGTGGTTAGCGATGGCAACTGGGTTAATGTTTGCCCGGTTTTCTCGCCCTACTGCCAGAGTTCTATTTAGTCAAGTTGCCGTCATTGCACCCCGTAATGGGATTCCGACCTTGATGTTGCGGGCCGCAAACCAGCGAGGCAACCAAATTTTGGAAGCACAGCTTCGGCTGAGCCTGGTTCGTAACATAATGACGGAAGAAGGTGAATTTATGCGGCGATTTTTCGATCTGGAGTTAGAACGATCGCAAACCCCCATTTTTGCCCTGACCTGGCTAGCCATGCACACCATCAACGATCGCAGCCCACTTTACGGCATCACCCTGGAAGCGTTTGCTGAAATGGAAGCGGAAATTATCGTCACGCTGATTGGTATTGATGAAACCTTCTCTCAATCGATTCATGCCCGACATTCCTACGTGCCATCAGAAATTCTTTGGAATGCTCGTTTTGCAGATATCCTAACGAGAACCCCCGACGGACGACGGGCGGTAGATTACCAGCATTTCCATAAAGCCATTCCTATCTCGCCATCCCACCAGCCACCCAATCCCTCTATTAACGTCTAAAACTAACGTTTGAACCCTCGATCGAACGAACCATTCTCCGCTTACTCCATAGAACTTTCGTGGAGAACTTACGCCATGCTGCGATCGCCCATATCGCCCATTTTTGCCTGCGAAACCTGAGAACGCTGAAGCGACTATCAAGTTATCCATCACTTTATTACGAAATTTGTAACTCTTATGTCATCTTATGTGGAGCCATTTCTGCTAAATGATCTAATCAGGTAAACTAGAAAAGTCTTAAAAAAAGATTAAGCGGAGGATGCCATGAGTCCGATAATGCTAAGGCAGTTTTGGTCGCTGGTTGAGTCAGCACACTCACATATTCCCCTAACTCTGGATGATCAAGGGCTGGAGCAATGGTTACTGCGGCAGGTTCGGTCCGAGCGTAGCCTGAACCGCGATGAGACAAACGTTCTATCTGCCTATATCCAAACGCGGCTGCCCCTGATTCGTGACCTCGCAGAGGAGCATCAGCCTTCTTGTTAAACCTCCGATCGATTGCTGGACGCGGTAAAAAGCTTCAACAGTTTTTCCTGGGCTTGTCTGGCATTGTGAGGACTAAGTATTTGCTCTGATTTCGTTTCTGATTGACTCAACCGATCTGAAGCAGGCAAGATGCATCCTTTTGGTTAGATGCATTGTTCAGCACATTGTCTGCTCCATCGCCTTCCCTCATCTTCATAATGGTGTTATCGCCAACCCGTCAACGAGTCGCTTCATTCGTTGACTTCATTTAATTTAGGGCATTTAATTTAGGGCATTGGCTGGGTGGGATGGGGATGGGTGGGATTGGAATGGGTGATAATATCCCCCGATGCCAATCTTGGTCTAGGGTTCTCACTGCCTCGTTGTCATCCACCAAACGAGGGATTCATTAAAGAAGTTGTAAATTTTGATACAAAAAGAAAGCAGGAAGCGCGAGAAGGTTAAGGGAGCAGAAAGAAGGGCGTTGATAGGGGTACGGGCAACTATCTGAAGATATCTTTCATCTTTATGGAAATATCTAGTTCTAGTTTTTCTAGTTCAGTGACTTCTAATGGCGTGCCCTCCCTACTGGATAACTGTGCCCAATCGTTTACCTGTATTACTGTGAGTCGATCGATTTTGTGGCAGGCGGTGCGACTCCGATGTGTACGCCTGCTTCGTTCGGAGTCTTATGCCCTGGATTGGGTAATGACATTAGATGACATTAGATGACATTAATTTCTTTTAATCGTAAGGAGTGAGTGCAATTACTATGCGAAAGTGGCGTTTTCTGCTGGCAGCATCGCTTTCTGTAGCAGCTTTGACCGCTTGTTCTCCCGCTCCAAGCGGATCTGCTGATGGCTCAGGCGGAACTACTGGCGGCAGTGGAGCGAGCCGCCTGGATACCATAATTTCTCGCGGAACCTTAATTTGCGGGGTTGAAGGAAGTATCCCCGGTTTCAGTTTTGTAGACTCCACGGGAGAATATTCTGGTTTGGATGTCGATGTGTGTCGGGCTGTAGCAGCAGCCGTGCTCGGTGATCCAGATCAGGTGGAATATCGTAACCTGGACTCAACTGAGCGATTTACGGCCGTCGTTGGCGGCGAGGTGGATATGCTCTCGCGGAATACCACCTGGACGGCCAGCCGGGATGCTGCGGGTGGTAATGGCCTGGAGTTTGCGCCAACCACTTTCTTTGATGGTCAGGGTATGATGGTGCGGGCCGATAGCGGCATCACCGACCTGAGCGGATTTGAAGGTCAATCCATCTGCGTGGAAACGGGAACGACAACTGAACTGAACCTGGCAGACCGGATGCGGGAACTGGGGGTGCAGTATGACGAAGTCAAGTTCCAGGACTCCGATGCCACCTATGCTGCCTACGCTGAAGGTCGGTGCGAAGGGGTGACTTCCGATCGCTCCCAATTGGCGGCTCGTCGAACCACGTTGCCGGATCCTGATGCCCACATTTTGCTGGATGTTGTGATGTCGAAGGAACCTCTGGGGCCTGTGACTATCAACAACGACTCTCAGTGGTACGACGTGGTGAAGTGGGTGACCTTTGGCTTGATTCAGGCTGAAGAGTTTGAAATTACGCAGGCAAATGTTCAGCAGCAATTGAACAGCGACAACCCAGAAATTCAGCGGTTCCTGGGAGCTGAAGGGGATCTGGGAACTCAGTTGGGTCTGTCGAATGATTTCATGGTCAGCGTAATCGAAGCCGTCGGTAACTATGGCGAAATCTTCGATCGTAATGTCGGTGAAGGGTCTGAGCTGGGACTGGAACGCGGGCAGAATGAACTCTGGACTCAGGGTGGTTTGATGTATTCCCCACCGTTCCGTTAGTTCACTGGCTGGATTAACTTCTAGATCAACTCACCGGATGATCTGAATCAAACCTTGCTGTAGGGGCAACTGGTTCAACGCTCCTACAGCATTCCAAGTGAAATTAAAATGGCTGGAATGGCTGGAATTCCCCAAGAAGTTATAAATTTATGACTCAGTCTAGCGGTCACGAGAAAATTCCCTTTTGGCGCGACGATCGATTTTGGCGCGTGGCCATCCAAGCTCTGGCGGTTGTTATCGTGATCACCGTGATTACCGCTATGATCGGCAACCTGAATCAGAGCCTACGACAGCAAGGCCGACAGTTTAACTTCTCCTTTTTGTTCAACGTCGCAGGGTTCAACATCGGCGAAAGCATCATTCCCTACACGCCAAGCGATCGCTATTATTGGGCGTTCGTCGTTGGGTTGGTGAATACGCTGCGGCTGATTCTGGTCGGGTTTGTCTTTACGACCGTGCTGGGCGTGATTGCTGGAATTGCGAGCTTCTCAGAGAACTGGCTGGTTAGAAAGCTGAGTCAGACTTACGTGGAACTGGTGCGAAATGTGCCGCTGCTGCTGCAACTTTTTATCTGGTACTTCGGGGTATACTTTACCCTTTCGGCTCCTCAGCAGGGGGGCAACCTGCCGAATTCCTTGCTGGGGCTAGCCTATATCAGTCGTAGGGGCATTGTGATTCCCTGGCCATCCAACACACCGATCGCTTTGATCTCCCTGGTACTACTGATTGCAGCGATCGGGGTAGCCCTTGTGGTGTGGAGATGGCGAATCAAGGTGATGGAGGAACAGGGGGCTTCTGGACAACCGCAACTGATCGCGCTGGGAATTTTGGGAGTGGCGGGATTACTGCTGCTGACGATCGGTTTGGGTTGGCAAGTGCCTCAGTTGAATGAAGCGGGACGGGTGGAGGGCGGTATTAGTCTCTCGCTGGAATACATTGCTGTATTATCGGCTCTGGTGTTCTATACCGGTGCCTTCATTGCTGAAATTGTCCGGGCTGGAATTCAGGCGGTTTCTAAAGGGCAATGGGAAGCGGCAAAAGCATTGGGATTAAAGTCGGGTCTGGTGATGCAGCTTGTCGTATTTCCCCAGGCCCTGCGCGTGATTATTCCTGCCCTCAACAGCCAATACATGAACCTGGCGAAGAACTCCAGTTTGGCTCTGGCGATCGGCTATCCCGATATTTTTTCTTCTGCAACGACGGCTCTCAATCAGTCGGGGCGAGCCGTTGAGGTGATGACCCTGGTGGCAGTCACGTATCTGGTGATTAACCTGATCATTTCTGTTGTGATGAATACCCTCAACCGTACTGTTCAAATTAAAGAACGCTAGTTTCCCATTCTGCCTGTTCTACCGATCTGTTTTATTGCATGAATTTGCGCCTAATGTTTGTATGACAACGACCTTACCGCCTTCCCAATCCAGCGCACCGCCCATTAGTCAGGTCGGGCCGATCGCATGGCTCCGCAAGAATCTGTTTAGTAGCTGGTTCAATGGACTACTCACGATCGCCATTCTGGCGATTCTGCTCAACCTGCTGTTCAGCTTTGCGCAGTGGGCAACTACGGTGGCACAATGGCAGGTGGTTTCAGCCAACTGGCCGCTGTACTTTGCGGGCCGCTATCCCGCTAACCAATACTGGCGGCTGTTCACGGTATTGGGCATTGTTGCAACCCTATCAGGTTTAACCTGGGGGATTTTGGCGAGAAACATCGCTCAGTTATTTAGCCGTCCTGTGTTGATTGGCATGGCGATCGGGGCGGCCATCACCGTACTGCTACCCACACCGCTGCCCTATCGATTGTTGCTGTTAGGTTTGGCGGCCCTGATTCCGGCTGGTGCATGGATTGGGCAAAAGGTTGGGAGAAAGCTGCCCGTTCTGGGAACGTGGATACCGCTGGCCTGGTTTCTCTCCTTCTTTGTCGTGCTGTGGTTGATTGCAGGCGGATTTGGGCTCAGACCGATCTCCACCAGCCTGTGGGGAGGGTTGCTGCTAACAGTACTGATGGCAGTCGTCAGCATTGTGCTGTGTTTTCCCCTGGGGGTGTTCCTGGCTTTGGGACGGCAAAGTCCGCTGCCAGTGGTGCGCTGGTTATCGATTCTCTATATTGAGCTGATTCGCGGTATCCCTCTGATTGCCATTCTGTTTATTGGCCAAAATATGATTCCCTTGTTCTTACCGCAGGGGGTTCGTCCAGACAACATTCTGCGGGGAATCATTGGGTTGACTCTGTTCAGCTCGGCTTATCTGGCAGAGAATGTACGGGGGGGACTCCAGGCAATTCCAAAGGGGCAAACTGAGGCAGCGAACGCGCTAGGGCTCAATCCTTTATTTGTCACGTCGTTAATTGTTTTGCCTCAAGCCCTGAAGATTTCGATTCCAGCGATCGTCGGTCAGTTTATCAGCCTGTTTCAGGACACGACGCTACTGTCGATCGTGGGCATTATTGATCTGCTGGGCATCACCCGATCGATTTTGGCAAACCCACAGTTTATTGGGCGATACTGGGAAGCCTATACGTTTATTGGTGTGATCTACTGGCTATTTTGCTATGCCATGTCTTGGGGAAGCCGTCGATTGGAACGTCAGTTAAATACTGAGCATTAGAGCAGGAAAGAGATCGATCCGAAAGAACTAGATCAGCGTTCTGAGAAGATTGTTATTCAGAAGCAGGCTACCCAAAGTACAACAGGATATGATTGAGTCAATCTGGGAGAACCATAAACAATGACACAGTTTCAAGCAGAACCGTCGAGCGTTGCGCTGTCTGATGTTAGCTCAGAGCCAATGATCATCGCTGAAAATGTTGAGAAGTGGTACGACAATAATTTTCACGTTTTGCGGGGTGTTAGCTTGACGGTCAATCGGGGCGAAGTCGTGGTCGTGATGGGCCCCTCTGGTTCTGGTAAATCAACGTTTATTCGCACCTTTAATGCCCTGGAAAGCTATCAAAAGGGCAATATTGTGATTGATGGGATTCGGCTTTCCCATGATTTAAAAAATATTGAAACGATCCGCCGGGAAGTGGGTATGGTGTTTCAGCAGTTTAATCTGTTTCCCCACTTGACCGTCCTGAAAAATATTACGCTGTCTCCGATCTGGGTGCGCCGCTGGACAAAGGCGAAGGCGGAAGAGGTGGCGATGCAGCTTTTGGAGCGGGTGGGCATTTTGGAGCAAGCCCATAAGTATCCTGGACAGCTTTCGGGGGGGCAGCAGCAGCGGGTGGCGATCGCCCGGGCTCTGGCCATGCAGCCGAAAATCATGCTGTTTGATGAACCGACTTCTGCCCTGGATCCGGAGATGGTGCGGGAGGTGCTGGATGTGATGCGTTCTCTGGCAAAAACCGGAATGACGATGGTGTGTGTCACCCACGAAGTCGGGTTTGCCCGTGAGGTAGCCGATCGGGTGGTGTTAATGGCGGATGGATTGCTGGTGGAGGAGGGTACACCTGAAGAATTCTTTAACAATCCCCAGGAAGACCGCACCAAGAAGTTTCTCTCACAGATTTTGTAGGACGGAGCGATCGCAGTTCAGGCAGACGCGGTTCAAGCAGACGCAGTTTAAGCTGGACGAAACGTATGTAAAATCTCCCTGAGCAGACAGGCACTAAAGGTGGAGGAGAGGTACTGCTGCTCCAGAGCTGCCCTTGCGGACAGGTTAACGAGTAGCCCTCCAACTGGCACACTGCTAAAATCCTGCCCTGGGACAAAACCTTGCTGAATTAACAGGCGGGCTGCTGCCAGAGCGGTTCTGCGCCTAACTTCTACGTAGAAATTTGGCTCATAGTTGTGCAGGGCCCACTGAAAGGTTTCTGAGTCGGCATCGGCCAGGTAGTGTAAGGCGGAAACGAGAACGTTCGTCAAGTTTTCACGGGTCAGGTAAAGTCTGGCTTCTTGCCTGAAATCCCGAATTACATAGGGGTTTTGCGTTTGTAAGACGCTGACCGTCCAACTGACGTAAAGTTCAAAATCTTCGATGTTGTAATCATTCATGGGCAATTGACACAATTTTGTCCCCATGCGACTGAGGGATACCACCTTCCAAGATAAAAGGAAAAAATGTAGAAAGTGTGAGCTTTCGCAGAAGGGACTGATTGAATGTGCGTCAAATCTACCCAACAGTTGAATTCAGGGATTCAATCACTGGTTCACTATTTTGCTGCTTTGACTGGGCGGGCAGGATACCCACCCCACAAGAGAAGAACTTCAGGTAATTGATTGGGCAGGCAGGATGCCCACCCCACAAGAAAAGAACTTCAGGTGATTGACTGGGCGGGCAGGATACCCACCCCACAGGAATTTCAGGTTGGTAAGTTTCCCTTCTTGATCATGCTGCAATCTGCTGGGGGGCGGCTGGATGGGAGCAACTCGATTCAACCGTTTTGGCGGCTAAAAATGAGCTGAGGTTATTCAACATATAGTTGCTTTCACTCAACGATCGCGCTGCCCCCGCCTGGAAGGATTCACGAGTCTTCTCAAACTCTGCAATCAAGGCTGCCCGATCGCCTTTTTTGAGTAAGTCTGCCAGATGGGCGTAGGTTTCCACCAACCGTTCGATCGCCTCACATCGTTCTGGAGAAGCCAGCAAAATATCGACGTACAGGGAGGCTTCTTGAGCAACTAAACGGCTGATGGTGTTGATTTCTGAGCGGTAAAGCGGGCTGGAAAACTCAAAACTGCGCTCAATGTCTACGCCTTCTCTGGCATAGAAAGTTCCCAAACTAAAGTTAGAAAAGAAGCGAATGGCCTGAACCGCGACCATCATCGTATCGTGTTCTTCCGGTGAACAGGTGATCAGCGTTCCGCCATCCTGCTCAATCAGATCCAGCACCCATTGACATTGCCAGAGATTGCGTCCAGGGCAAACCACCACCTTCTGACCCAACAACGAGGTTCCACCCGGCCAAACATGGGATGTAGCCCTACGACTGGCCCCGCATGGCACTCCATCATCGTTTGCATGATCTCAGTTTTAGTACTGGCAATGTCCGCCAGAATCGTTCCAGAAGAGAGATAGGGAGCGATGCGCCGAATCACAGCAACGGTCGCCTTCAGTGGAACCGCTATCAGTACCAGATCAGCCTGCCCCAGTAACGTATCTGCTTGTTCCCAGCCGTCGTACTCCAGGATACTGACCGCATGTCCTGCTGCCGTGAGCCGATCGACAAAGAACCGTCCCATTGCACCCCGACCTCCCACCACCGTAATCCGACGGCGATCGGTTGCCGTTTGGGAGGACACTGAAGGGGATTTCGCCAGAGTGGCCATGCAGTTGACTAACAGCGTTTTCCAGGCCAATTCAGAAACATTGGCATTTGCTAATAACGGGCGAACCTCATTGAGTTGCTGATCGAGGGAGGGCGGCGCCTCAGTTGCCTGCAAAAGGGCATTTCGTTCACGTAACAGTTGAATTAAGTCTCGATCGAGTTGCTGAAGCGTTTTGGGTACAGTCATAGTCTACGCAAAGGTGTCAGAGAAGGGTGAATACGGTGCCGAGTTGTGGAGTAAATGACCGCAGGGACAGATGAATGGGAAATAACGACTGTACAGGATGGGTTTGAAGGGGGCTTACAACGAACTTATAGCGAACTTAACAACGAACTTAACAACGAATTTAACAACGAACTCAAAAACCAATCAGCGCAGTTATGCGTTAGAGATTACCGCGTAGGGCTTGTTCTCGTTCTAAGGCCATGAATAGGGACTTAAAGTTTCCAGCTCCAAATCCGCGGGAACCGTGCCGTTCGATAATCTCGAAGAATAGCGTAGGGCGATCGCCAACGGGCTTAGTGAACAATTGCAGTAAGTATCCATCCTGATCACGGTCAACGAGAATGCCTAAATCTGCCAACTTTTCAACGGGTACGTCAATTTCGTTCACCCAGCTTTCTAAGTTCTCGTAATAGGTTTTAGGAATCGGGAGGAACTCCACGCCAGATTGCTTTAAGTGCAGTACGGTTTGCACAATATTACTGGTAGATAAACCAATATGTTGAATACCTGGGCCGTAGTGGGCTTCTAAATATTCATCGATTTGAGACTTGCGTAAGCCATCTGCTGGTTCATTAATGTTGACAATGGTTTTACCGCCATTCTGTAATACTTTTGACATCAGAGCGGAATACTCCGTGGAAATTGTCTGATCGTCAAAATGCATTCGCAAGTCGAACCCCATTGTTTGCATAAAGAACTGAGTCCACAGATCCATCGCACCGCGCTCAACGTTCCCCACGACGTGATCAATTTCAGTCAGCCCTGCACCCGATCGCCCAGAGGCAGGACATGCAACAAAGCCGGGGGCAAAGGCTCCAGAGTAGTGCTGTCGCTCAACAAACTTAATCAAGACATCACCGAAAGCTCGAATTGCAGCATATCGGAATGTGCCAAATTCATCACTTTGAGTGGTCGGAGGAATCACTGCCACAGCCCCTCGATTCACTACACATTGGTAAGCGATCGCAACATCGGGTACAGCCATTGCAACAACGGCGATCGTATCTCCGTGCTGGGCAACGCTTTGGGCGATCGGGTGCGCAGCACTCATGGCTGAACTCAACACGAAGCGGATGTTTGCCTGTTCCAGGACGTAGGATGCGGTTTTGCGATCGCCCGTTTCCAGACCTCGGTAGGCTGTATTCTCAAATCCAAAACACCTGGAATAGTAAAAAGCAGACTGCTTCGCATTTCCGACAAAGAACTCCAGGTGATCGATGCCTAGGATTGGGAAAACTTGATTTGACATAGCTTATCCAGTGATTGCCGTTGTAGGGTGATGACGGAATAAAGATTACTAATACTGAGAGACTTCAGTAAATATGCCGAGCGAATCTAGCTATCAATCTAGACTAAATTTCAGGGGGCATACAGGGGTCAAACCAAGTCTTTACACAAACCAAGAATTGAGGGGAATTGATTAAAGATTCAAACAACTCCTGAGCCATAAACCCGTTGAACTAGAGAAATAATTCAGGACGAATACAGGGCTAAAGCATACTATTTCAGGTGTTACAGGAATTTACGGCTCTGTTCTGTGTAGCTGTGATGAAGCAGTGAAGCTGATTATGAAAACATAATGATTCAGTGAAAATTTAGCAAACTTGCCCTGAATTCCTACCCATCAGCGCTGAAGATTACTTAGATGGAATGAGTATTTGTGTAACTTTGCGGATTCTGAAGCAGTGTTCGCAATCTCACATTCAGGCTGATCAACTATTTGAAACTCTCAGTTGAGATCATATATGAGTCTTGAATTGTCTCTAGAAGTAGCTGGGTCTATGCATCTCACCAACGATTCCCTCGTGCTTACCCATGTTGATTCACCGATGCAAACAACTACTCTCACAGACGATCGATCGAAACTGTCGTTACCCTACGATTTTCGCAAGCTCGCCTTCACTCCCTATCAGGCTGCCCACGTTGACTGTGCCTTCTCTGATTCACTGTCGCTGTTTTTCAACCAACCGTCATCCCTCGATCGGATTACTCCTGCTTCTTTATTTCTCTCTACATTTACTGCTTTACTGCATCGATACACTCAGCAGGAGTTGATTGATCTGGACTGTGCCTTTTGGATCAATCAGGTGAGCAATTTCCCAACGGTCAGAATTGCGCCCACTGTTTCGGGTGAGCTGCCGATGCGATCGCTGATGCAGCAGATTTCTAAACGGCTGGCTAATCTCCAGGCTTTACCTGCTGTGGGTTCCCAGGTTTCCTGCGCATCGGTTGCGTTTACCTACAATCAGCAAATTGCCTTTTCAAATAGTCTGGCGTTGGATTGGACAACATCCGCTGCCGATTTTCCTCAGACGGGTCAATACGATCTGCACCTACAGGTGATCCATGATGGTCTGGACATTAAAGCTCGTCTGGTTTACAACACTCATTTGTTTCAGCGGCAAACGATCGAACGGTTGGCGGATCATCTGGCGCAAATGGTGCAGGGCTGTGTGATTGACCTCGATCGCTCCGTGGCTGAATTGCCGCTGCTGACCCCTGCGGAGGTGCAACAAATGCAGGCGGAGTGGAGCAGCTTGTCCGTTCGTTATCCCCAGTGCCCGATTTTTGAAATCATTGAACGCCATGCGGTAGAGCGTCCTACTAAGGTTGCCATTACCTATGACGATCAGCAGATAACCTATGCAGAACTCAACCAGAAAGCGAATCAGCTCGCTCACTACTTAAATCAATTAGGGGTTGTACCTGGCGTAAAAGTGGCTTCGTGTATGGAGCCGTCACTGGATGTGCTGATTGGACTATTGGCGATCTTCAAAGCAGGTGGGATCTATGTTCCCCTGGATCCGAGCCATCCAGTGGATCGACTCACTGCCATGCTGGAAGATACGCAGCCCCAGGTGTTACTTACCCAGTCCCATCTCCAGGCGATCGTGCCGCCCATGGCCAAGGTTGTCCTTTGCCTAGATCAAATGGGGCAAACCCTTCAGCAGCAGCCGGATCATAATCCCAATCACTACATTGCGCTGGAGCAAACGGCTTATATTATCTACACCTCTGGAACCACGGGTAAGCCGAAAGGGGTGATGGCCAGCCATGCTAATTTGATTAACTACATCTGGGTGGCGCAAGAAAAATATGGGTTTGACAGCCAGGATGTGATGCCGTCGATCGCCCGCTTCACCTTCAGCATCACCATGTTTGAACTATGGACACCTCTGGTGGCTGGGGGAACCCTGGTGCTGTTGACCGCGATCATATCCTGGACTTTAAACGCATGGTGCAAACCCTACAGGAAGTCACCGTGGTGCATATGTCACCGAGCCTGTGGCGGAAGCTGCTGGCATTTATCCAAGAATTAGGGATTGATAGTGAAACCTTTAAAAATTTGAAGCACGTCTCCTCTGGTGGCGATATGGTTCCGGCGGATCTGCTGGAAACCATGAAGGCTGTGTTTCCCAATGCTGAGGTCTATGTGATCTATGGCTGTAGTGAAATTAGCTGCATGGGCTGTACCTATCCCGTACTCCGCGATCGAATGATCACTAGAACCAAAGTCGGAAAACCCTTTAACAATGTCTCAGTCCGCCTGCTAGATCCTTATCAGAATTTAGTTCCGATTGGCGTGATTGGGGAAATTCACTTTGGTGGAGAGGGGATTACGCAGGGCTACCTGAACCGAGAAGACCTGACCCAGGAGAAGTTCATCACGATCGAGGGTCAACGGTTTTACCGAACGGGGGATCTGGGCCGGTTTGATGAGGAGGGCGACCTGGAAATTCTGGGGCGTTCGGATTATCAAATCAAGCTGCGGGGGATTCGGATGGAGCCGGGGGATATTGAGTCAGTGCTGCGGCAGGCTCCGGGGGTGCGGGAAGCCGTGGTTGTGGCCAGGGAGTTGGGCATCAGCGGTGAAAAAAGCCTGGTGGCCTATGTTGTTCCCCAACCAGCTCAAACGCCTGATCGGGCGGAAATGCGTCGCTATCTGCAAACAAAGTTACCCGACTACATGGTTCCCAGTACCTTTGTGATGCTGGATGCGCTTCCGGTGAACGTCAACCAGAAGGTCGATCGCAAGGCATTACCCGCTCCAACCCAGGAAGATCTGGCGGGATTTCGTTCCTTTGTAGCACCACGGGATGACTACGAACGGCAACTGACCGAAATTTGGGAAACGTTGCTGGGCATCAGTCCGATCGGCGTGAATGATGATTTCTTCGAGATTGGTGGGGATTCGCTTCAGTCGATCGCCCTGATGGTGAAAATCGAGGAGGGATTTGGTAAGGCGTTGCCCCTCAGTACCCTGCTGACTGAACCAACCATCGCCCAACTCGCAAACGTTCTGAAGGAATCGAAACCCTCCGATATTCATAACTCGATCGTTTTACTGAGAAAAGGTGGCTCCAAACCTCCGATTTTCTTTATCCACGACGGAGAGGGTGAAACGCTGCTGTATCGCCAGTTAGCCTTCTGCTTGAAGCCCGATCATCCCGTCTATGGGATTCAACCTCGCAGCCAGGATGGCTTCCCAATTCTCCATACTCGCCTGACCGAAATGGTGGATTACTACACGGAGCAAATTCGATCGGTGCAACCAGAGGGCCCCTACCTGTTGAGTGGGCTTTGCATTGGCGGATTCCTGGCGTTTGAGGTGGCTCGGAAACTGCGAAAAGCAGGACAGACAGTGAAGATGATCGCCCTGATTGATGCCGCCGATGTTAAAGCTACAATTCGACCTGGGTTCATTACAGGTCAACGGATGGATGGATTCTCGAAGTCGCTTAAGCAAAGTCAGGAGCTTGGCTTCTTCCACAAGTGGGTCTTCCTGCTGAACATCATCTGGACTAAGATCATTAATCTGCTCGTCTACGAAGTCACTTCCAGAAGTGCTGTGATGCGATCGCAGTTGCAGATGAAGCTGTTCCGGTACTATCTCGATCGAGGATGGCCTTTACCTGCTTTTCTGAGAAATATCCCAGTGCGGACGGCGCTCAAGTTTGCCGAGAAGGAGTATGTGCCGGAAGCTCCCTACGCCGGAGAAGTGCTGCTGTTTCGGGCGACCCAAAAGAGCAGTGTATTTGATGGCACGATGATTGACGATACTCCCTATGGCGAAATCTACAGCGATCCACTGTTGGGATGGCAGGAGCGGGCTGAAAAGGTCAGCGTCTACGATATGCCAGGGGGGCACTCCAGTATGCTGCAAGAGCCAAACGTGCAGGTGATGGCGGAAGAAATGCAGGCTTATATGGATGCAGTTTTGTAATCTGCGAATCCAAAAAATAGGATCCTCCTAATGAACGCTTCATCGGGAGGATCCCATTTTGGTGCAAATCGATCGATATCCGTAGCGCAAGCTACCTGGGATGTATCCCAATTTTACATTTACACTACGAACATCTCACCGGCAGGCAAGATGTCTGCGCTACGGATATTTCACTGGCAGGCAAGATGCCTGCGCTACGGATATCGTCCATGTTGATTTACCGTAAGGCAATTTAGCGGACTGGAATTCCAGGGGCGTAGGCTTCAATTACTTTGTTGGTACGGGAACACAAAACCATCAAGTAATCGCAGGCGGGACACTGAGTTTGTACCACTTGACTACTAACAATATATTCCCGCTCCGCCATACTGCCGCAGTTCGGACAACGGACAGACTGTGTGGTTTCGGTGGTTTCTAACATAGAATTGTTTAAAGATGGGTTAACTCAACAGCGTTAAATCAGCAGAAATTAAATCAGCAAAAAACGAACAAATCGTATCTTGTTGTATCTTGAAAACGTTTCTGAGAAAGGGCAGGTTTTAGTTAAGACTTCGTAATAGATTATGTCAGCCTCTCCTGAAGAATGCAACCTGAGTTCTTTTAAAGAAAGTGTGGGGATCACTGACAAATGGGCGATCCCCAGCGAATTCTTTATGAAAATTTTAATTAGAGAGGCGATCGCATCTCACGCCGAAAAGGGCGAATTTCAAGCTTAAAACTTAGTTAAATTCATTTCCTGCCGTTAAAACTCTGAGATGTTTGAGGCTGCTTTTTGATGGTTGGAATCGTGAATTAAATAACCTGTTCACAGTTCTGCTTCGTTGACTGGGCAGGCAAGATGCCTACCCCACAAGAATTTCAGGTGATTAAATTTGCATTCTCCTGATGCGATCGGGGATTTTGTTGAAGCTGCCAAATGACCATTCGTTCGATGTTCAAGCCCCGTGCGGATTCAACGAGCATTGAGCTAAAGTGACTTTGTGAAGCAGCAGACCTACGTGAAAGGAGGGCAAGCATGTATATAGTGATTGGTGGAGCTGGATTAGTGGGTCTCAGTTTGGCTCAAGACTTACTGGAACTTGGACATACAGTTGCCATTATTGATATTGACCCTGCTGCTTGTCGTCAAGCCCGCGATCAGTTTGGTGTGATGGCGTTTGAGGGCAGTGCGGTTAGCACGGAAGTGCTTTTAACCGCAGGCATTCGGAAGGCAGATTCGGTGGCAGCCGTTTTGCGTCATGATGCTTTGAACCTGGCAATGGTGGCCTTGTCCAAACATTTTGGTGTGCCGCACATCCTATCCCGGATGCGCCATAAGGACTTTGCTGAACCGTTGCGGATTGCTGGGGCTCATCACATTATCAGTACGGTGGATCTGGGTGTTTCGACAATGGTGAGGGCGATCGAATATCCCGAAGTCGATTCGATGATGCATTTTGAGCAAGGGCAAATTGAAATTCTTAAGCTCTCCATTCCCGAAAAGTGTGATGTTGTGGGGTTAAAGATTTCAGAAATTGCTCAACATCCTCAATTTCCAGAAAATTCCCTAATTATCGGCTATCAGTCTCATCCTCATATGAATCTGATGGTTCCCAATGGAGATACCGTACTTGAAGCGGGTTCAACGGTCTTGGTGGCGACTCAGCCGCAATCGCTGCATCAGGTGATCGATTTCTTGCAGCATTGTCCTGGCGATCGATTACCAAAAGTAGAAATGCTTTATCGATAGTTGATGGGAAGAATTCTGTAAAAGTGGTTGTGAATCGACGAGAATAGAAAGTAAGAAAATAATCGGTCTGATGCATTTCATCAGAAGGTTAAAGGGTTCAGAGCGGATAGGGATCACTCACAATAGAGTTTTTTCCTGACGGTCATGAACCCTGTTTTTATGGATCTGCTGATAGATTGTCAACAAGCGAGGCAAAGTAAGCCATGTATGTGTTGATTGGTGGAGCCGGAATGATGGGGTTGCGGTTAGCCCAAGCCCTTCTGGAAATGGGACACACGGTTGCAGTGGTGGATACGGATCCGATCGCCTGTCAGTATGCCCGCGAAAAGGTGGGAGTGATGGCGTTTGAAGGCAGTGCCGTCAGTACAACGGTGTTAGATGAAGCGGGAATTCGCAAGGCCGATGCAGTGGCTGCCACCCTCAGCAGCGATGCGATGAACCTGGCTCTAGTAACTCTTTCTAAGCGATACGGCGTGCCGATGATTGTGGTTCGGATGAGTGAGCGAGACTTTTTGGAACCCTATCGGATTGCTGGAGCCAGTCATGTGATCAGCACATTGGATATTGCAATCACTACGATGGTGAATGCCCTGGAATATCCCGAAGTGGAATCGATGATGCACTTTGAGCAAGGGCAGGTCGAAGTATTGAAGCTGCCTGTGCCCAGTGATTGCTACATTGCCGGACGCACCATCGCTGAGATTGCCCAGGATCCCAAATTCCCCACTGGCTCCCTGATCATCGGCTATCAGTGTCATGTCTGCGCCGATCTGGTTATTCCGAATGGCAACACGCGATTGGATGCTGGCTCAACGATTCTGGTGGTGACGAAACCGGGATTGGTGCGTCAAATGATCGACTACATGGGAATTTGTTCTAGTCATCGTCCAACGCTAGAAGTTTCTCATTGAGGTCTTTGATATAGGTTTGTACCAAATCTTCGGAAATCATGCGTTTGCGAAGCGCATCGTTGACGGCTCCCTTTTCCGCCAGCAGTAACCGTCGTCGAATGGCATCAAGTTTAGTGCGATCGTCTCCATTCTCTAAGGTCTGTGCTCGTTGGTTATACAGATCGCGCAATAGTCGTTCAGAGGAAGCAATTCTGGCTTGATAGGCCGCTCGAAGTTCTTCGTAAACGGCTTTGGGTAACACCCCCGATTTGAGTAAATTATCCAGTTCATCCTGGGCTGCTTTGGCCGCAATCAGCTGAATTTGGGATGCTTCCACCTGCTGTCTGATGCCAGAGATGCCGGATAATTTCAACCGTTTAACCAGCCACGGCAGACTCAATCCCTGTCCGACCAATGACATCAGCACAGTGCCAAATATCAGGGGAATCACCTGTTCTCGTCCGGGTAGCCCCAGAGGAATACTGAGGGCCAGGGCCATCGACAGGGAACCCTTGACATTACCCAGAAATAAAACGTGTTGCCACTTAATCGGAATCGGGCGATCGAACAGTCGCAGCAACGCCAGTAATGGATAAATCGTTAAGGCCCGTCCCGCTTGGTAAACCAAAATGGCCACTAAAACTAGCGGTAACGTTTGCCAGAGCGTAATCAGGTCAACTTCCAGCCCAATTAATAGAAAAATAAACGTATTGACTCCAAATCCGGCATAATCCCAAAAACTGAGAATGGTGATTTTGGCCGTTGCAGAAACATTCCGAGCGATACCCAGATTACCGTAGACTAACCCAGCGACAACCACTGCAACCGCACCCGACACGCCTAAAAACTGTCCCGTCTGAAACGCTCCCAAAGCAACGGCAACGGTTAACAAAATATCGCTCAGGGCATCATCAGACTGGCGGGATAAGCCAACACTTAAATAGCCAAAGATTAATCCCACTAATGTCCCGCCGACCATGACAACCGTTAACTGCTGTAGCCCTTCCAGGAAGGAGATCGATCCCAGAGTGTAAACATTGGCAATCAAGCCGAATAACACCAGGGCAACACCATCATTGAATAAACTTTCTCCCTCTACGATCGTGGACAGCCGCGAAGGGACAGGCACTTCTTTAAAGACTGCAATGACTGAAACGGTATCGGTAATGGCTAGAATCACTCCCGCAAACATGGCCGGTATCCAGTCAAAGCCAAGGCTATATTTCAGCAAAACAGCGGTAATAGCGGAAGCCAGAAAAATACCAGGGCCAGCCAGGAGGGCGATCGGCTTAAAGGTACTGCGGAGGCGGCTAATATCCGTATTAATTGCAGCCTCAAAAATCAGAATCGGCAAGAACAGGTTTAATACCAGAGCTGGATCTAGCCCCACCTGTCCAGGTAGCAGTTCAGTGACAGCCAGCCCAGCCAGCACCAATCCCGTGACATAGGGAGTTCGCAACCGTCTTGTGATCAGGGCAACCCCCGTCGCCACCAGGAGCAAAATAATTAAAGTAGTTACTAAGCCAGTCACCTCACCGCTTCCAGGAGTAGTGACTACACCATTTTGGGCAAAAAGATTTTCCATAGAAAAATTTTACGTCAGACCATTTGGCTCTAGCGTGTTCTAGATTGCGAAGGCTGATCTGGCGATCGGGTCTAATGATTGAATATCCCCATCGGAGCGGCAATCCATGTGGGGAAGGTAGTTGCAGTCACAAGTTTTGGGGAAAGGCAGGCTGGAAGCCTGCGCTACGGATACGGCAGTTTTGGGAGGGTGCTATTCAATATTGATAGAGGTGGGGCCAGAGGCAGTCGTGCCAGGAGTCGTTCCCACGGGAATTGATGTTTGGCGATACTCTCGATACAGCCGATCGCGCCATTCCCAGAAAGGTTGGTATTTAGGATTATCTGCCAGTCCAGGTACACCTTTCCCCTTAAGCGTTTCGGGAATTTGCAGGTAAAGACCCGCTGGAAATTTCGCATACATCGTTAGTCCAGCCACCGCAAAATCTGCCAGGGTAGGATACTCAGCAATTAAATAAGGGCGATCGGTTAGTAGAGTCGTCAGGGAATCCAGGGTTTGCTCCATTGCCCGTCGGGCCGATCGCACTGAATCTGAGCCAAATCCAGCTCCTGAACCCAGCAAGTCCAGTGCCTCACGGGGTACAGCTTCCACTAAAGACTTGAGAAAGCTGGGGGTGTTGGTCGGAAGGGCCGCCGCGCGAAAGTCCGGATTTTGGCTAAACGCCCATAACATCATCTTGCGGGCATTCAAACCAATCGACTCATCGGCCCATTCTTCCATCAGCAGACAAAGGGCCCGTTGTTGGGGGTCGGCGGGCAAAATTGGGCGATCGGGATACTTTTGATCCAGATACAGGGCGATCGCAGTGGAATCGGCAATCACCTCTGCCCCATCCTTCAAGACGGGTACCTGTCGCTGACCGGATAGGCGATAAACATCCAGTTGACCAATGCCGGGTGTCACTTCAACCTTGCGGTAGGGCAATCCCTTGTAATCCAAAATCAGGCGAATTTTTTCGCAGTAGTGAGATAGTTCAAATTGATGTAGCTCTAGCATTCTGCATCTCCTGAATTGGCATCCGTTTCCGGACAAAGCATATCAGACTAGCCTGGTTAAGGAGTGTATTGTCTCTGCCCCAAGGATGAGAATTGCAATGTTCCCGAATTTAGGTTTGAATTATCAATCAAGTTTCTATAGCTTATAGAAACTTCCTATTAAAATAAAGTGATCAAATCTTTACAAAAGCGTCATAATACGTAGGACTAAGTTTGTTAATCCTTTATTAAGGGGAAGAGGAACACACGAAATGAAGAACATGAACTCTGTGAATCTGGTGAAACAAACTCTGGGTCTGGTTGGTGCTGTTGTTGCCGGTGCTGTTATAGCCTTGCCCGCTGCCGCTCAAGTTCCTATGGAACCTGCTGTGGATGCAATGGAAGAAGAAATGGTAACGCCTGAAGCAGAAGCGGATATGGTGGTTCCGACTGAAGCGGTCGAAATGCCTGAAGCGGAAACCCCTGTTGAAGCAGAAGCTCCGGCTGAGGCAGAAACCCCTGTTGAAGCAGAAGCTCCTATCGAGTCTGAAGCAACTGATGAAATTGCTGCTGTAGACGGCACGATCGTAGACATCGCTGCTGCAAGTGGTGCTTTCGATACGCTAGTTGCAGCTCTGACGGAAGCCGAATTAGCTGAAGTGTTGGCTGGTGAAGGGCCTTTCACGGTATTTGCTCCTACTGATGAAGCATTTGCCGCTCTGCCTGAAGGCACCCTGGAGCAACTGCTGCTGCCTGAAAACCGCGAAATTTTGATTCAAATTCTGACCTACCATGTGGTTCCCGGTACGGTGACTTCTGATCAGCTAGAGTCCGGTGAAGTCGAAACGGTTGAAGGGAGCACCGTTAACGTTATGGTTGGCGGAGAAGCGGTCATGATCAACGAAGCCAACGTCGTTGAAGCAGACATCCTGGCAAGCAACGGTGTGATTCACGTGATCGATCGCGTCATCCTACCTCCTGCATTGCTTCAGTAAGCGTCGGCAATCACAACTCTGTTTTTTGATCTTCCCCAAACTCCTAGTCTCTACCGTTGGAACGCAGGCTCATTCAGCAGTCTGCGTTCTCTTTTGTTTATAGAAATCCTTCCCTTTGCCATCAACCCCTAATGTTTGTAAACTTATATGAAGTATGAATTGACCTGTTAAGCTATTTTTTTCCTGCCCCTATGATGTCCCGTCGTGCCTGCGTCCGGTTGCTAATCGCTGCTTGCCTGACTTTTGTCATTTCCTTTGCTGTTGTCCCGGCTGCCCATGCGTTAGGTGGGCCCCAACCGCCTCTGGATCAGCCTGCGCCAGAATTTACGCTACCCACGAATACCGGAGAGGGCGAAATTTCCCTATCTGATTACCGGGGGCAATGGGTGGTGGTTTACTTCTACCCCAAAGATTTCACCTCTGGCTGTACGCTGGAAGCGCGGCGATTTCAGCAAGATTTACCGAAGTATCGAGCCAGAAATACTCAAATTTTAGGAATCAGTGTAGATGATGTGGAGTCTCACGCTGAATTTTGTGATTCTGAAGGGCTGAGATTCCCGCTGCTTGCAGATGTGGATGGTTCTGTCAGTAAAGCGTACGGTTCCTGGTTAGGAGTTATGTCCCTGCGGCATACTTACATCATTGATCCAGATGGAGTCATGCGATTCCGGTTTTTGGGAGTCAATCCAGCCATTCACAGTCCTGAGGTGTTGGCAACTTTAGATGAGCTGCAAGCGGTTTAGGGTGATAGATCTCAAGACTAGAAAAGTGATTACTCCGGCAATATTTGAGTAGGCATTCCTATGAGGTAGATGATGCCTACCAAAACGCTGTAGTTTTGTCGGTTGAACCATTATGGGCAATACTCACCCGACGAAATTCTGAAACTTCTTGTGGAGTGGCATCTTGTCCGCCCAGTCCGTCAAGTAGAGCATTGTGCTGGTTATTTAATTCATGATCCTGAGCAAAAAATCGATCGCCCCCCTTTTTGAACCAGACATAGAGGAGCGATCGATTTTTGCTGCTTGTGAGGGAGATACTACATTAAGCAATATTCCCTATCTTCACAATTAACGCCTAATGTGAATTAGACAGAGCAGTTTAAGACTGTTGGAAGGTTAACACATGGATGCCAAACTGCTGTTTGAGCAATAACCGCAGGGTATGGCTTGCCAGTTTAGCTGCAATGTGGACACAAAAGCCCTCTACGGTCTTGTTGAGCAAGCGTTCGGGGTTACGTCCAGTGTTTTGAATTTCATGAAACACCCCTTCAATGCGCTGACGCACTTTGGAGATGAAGCGATTGAGGGATGGGGGATGCTGCTGTTTCTGATTTTTGCGCAAGACAGTCCAAATCTGATTGCCGGTGCGCTGCTGCACTTGGAGTTGCCAGTCCTGGTCGATAAACCCCTTGTCACCGTAGATGGTGCACCCTCGGGCGACCGCTAAGAGCGACTCAATGGCAACCCGCTCATCGGTGTTGGCTGGGACTAAATCATAGGCAATCGGAATCCCGTTCCAGGTACTGAGTAAGGCGAGTTTGTAGCCGAAGTAATACATCTGGCGCGACGCACAATAGCCAGGGGTTGCATTGCCAGAAAAATCACTGCGTGTCTTGTCCCGCTTGAGTCCCAGTACGGGAATCGGTTTGGTGTCCACCAGCAGATGCGTTTGCTGGGTCGCTCCTAATGCCACGACCCAACTGCGTCGCAGTGATTCCAGCATCCCATCTAATTGGCGTAAGCGCCGATTGAATTGACTCTGATCCAACAACTGTGGAAACCAGCAGAGATAGTTGGCACGCATAAAGCCGAGAAACTGGGTTTCACCCGGAAAGGGCAGATAGTCCATCAGCAGTGCTAAGGTCAGCATTTCGCTATCACTCAATTGCGCTTGTACTCCTGGTCGGGGGCAGTCTAACGGTGCAATCTGCTGGCGATACCAATCGTCTACCAGAACAAAAATGGTGGTCATCAGGCTGGGAAAGTCTATGCTAGTCATGGGAGAGGTGAGCTTCAAAGGTGGTACTTCGATTCTCAACCTCTCCCACCTTTTTGTCCAATTCACATTAGACGTAATTAAGGATTACTGTTCTTCAATGGGGAAGACTTCCTGCGCTACGATTACCGGATTATCACCATAATTTTCGGTAATTTCTTGTTGAAGTTCGGCATCCCAGTTGTACTGCTGTTGGAATTCAGCAATATCAAACTGACGAGCTTCTCCAGTAATGACCAGATCGTCACCCTGATCGATTAACTGTTGCAGCGGCTGATCGCTGATTACGAGAATATCGCCACCCGTTAGACCACCACCCAAACGGTAAGCATTCGGGCCAATTTCTTCTAGATCGCCTTCAACAGCAACGGTCTGATTAAAGAAGAGTTCTGGGTTATCAGACAGTTCACCCGTGTCTGGAGATAGGGCTGCGGTGTCCGCCAGAATCATTGGACGATCTTCATCCTGACCGATCTCATCCTCAGGAATGTTGTATTGTTGAGCTTCTGCTGCGGTGAAACGCTGTACCTGCCCAGTGACTTGAATTCGATCGACTGCAATATCGTCAGCATCACCTTCTTCGGTAGGCAAGACAAAGTTGTCAGGCAGAACTACGATAATATCTTCGCCGCCAAACAGGTTGCCAGCACCCATCCGTACAACGTTGTCAGCCAGCCGTTCATCAATATCACCACGGATCGTAACAGTTTGACCAATTAATTCTTCATAATCTTCAGCAACGTCTTCTCGGGTTACTGCACCAGGATCAGCGGGCTGTTCCGTCGTGGGTTGTTCAGCTTGCGGATCGGTTTCAGTTTGTGGGGGAGCACAGGCTGCAACGAAGGCAGTCAGCAATGCCATACTTAGAGTTCCAACACCCAACTTTTTCAACTTGTTACTTGCCATATTTGATTTCCTCCTATGCATAAGCTTTGTGGCACGGGGTTCAATGAATGCATTCACAACTCACCTGAACCCATATGCCAGAATTGGCAATTATTAAACGGCACTTGACCGCGCAGAAATTCCTTGGCACTCTGTCGCCCAGTCCTTAGCCAATCTTTGCCGATCGCTTGTTCCAGGCAATGTCCCTTGGTTTACTGCATTAAGACTAAGTTAAGACTTGCAGAGTTCAATTGCTTCTCTCCAAAGAGTGAGTCGATTGAACTTCTGACTAAAGATGCAGAGATCCAGTTCAAAGACTCATGCTTTAGGAGTGCTAAATCTTGATTTATCTAAATTTATCTAACGAGTTCAGTGCGACGATGGCGTAAGTAAAGGACAGCCGCGCAAAGCACCACGGAAATGGCGCAAAGAATATGAACAATATTGAACGGCGTACCTGGAAAGAACCAGGAATCCGTTCTGAGAAATTCAATAAAAAATCGACCAAACGGATACCAGAGGAGATACAGTAACGTCATATCTCCATCCTTGAGTTGCGTATTAAATCGACGCGAAATCCAAAACAAAATGACAAACCCGATCGCGTTCCACAAAAATTCATAAAGGAACAGGGGATGAAAGTGGGTGCTATCAGGATAAGTATTTAAATCACGGTACGGGCCAATTCGATGTTGGGGATCAATGCGTAAGCCCCAGGGTAAAGTCGTGGGTGAACCGTAGAGTTCCTGGTTAATGAAATTTCCCCATCGGCCGATCGCCTGAGCCAGGGGCAGGGACAGGGCGATGGAGTCTAAAAATACCAGTACGGGCAAACGACGAATCCGGCAGTAAAGCCAGAGGGCAATTCCACCAAAAATAAAAGCTCCAAAAATGTGAATTCCGCCTGTCCAAATCTGAAAAATTTCGATTGGGTTTTCCAGATAGCGACCAATACCATTACCATCTCGCGGAGACTGAATAAACACGTAGTACAACCGCGCTCCGATGAAGGCTGGGATCAATACCCAGAACAACATATCCCAGAAATCTTCAGGATTTTGCCCACGTCGTGCCACTTCCCGACTGGCGATCGTGGAACCAACTAGAACGGCGGTTGCCATGAGCAAACCATACCAGCGTAGGGCGATCGGACCAAATTCAAAGATAATTGGGTCAACGGGTGGGTACATAGGTCAGGGGAGAAAGAATGAATAGAAGAGGAATCGAGACAAAGAATCTGCCATCATTACGGTACACCATACTACTGTTTGGAATCTCAGGGTTGGGATTTTGGATTAGCGCGATCGCACCCCCGTTGGATCTGATTCCGTCCCGCCGCTTTCGCCCGATACAGTGCCCGATCGACCTCTTGCAGCAGCATTTCACCTGTAAAGTAGCGACGAAATAGGTGGGTGAGTCCATTCCGGATGGCTTGTTCTTGCAGTTGAATCCGGCATCGTTCTAAACGACTCATTATGGATACATAGCAAGCTCTCTGATTGCTCTATCCCTGGATAGAAAACTATAAAAAACAAAAGCCCTCTCGTTAATAGAGAAGGCTTTTTGATTAACACCCTGGCATCGAGCTATTTTTGCGGGAGGCGACCCTCCGACTATCTTCGCCGCGGGAGCGTTTCACAACTCAGTTCGAGATGGATGAGCGTGGTTCCACCCCGCCATAGACACCAGGAATACGGTTTGGGTTAGTAAAACCCAGAAGGCTGCATAGCTTGTCAGATAGATAAAACAGAAATGATTCACCTTGAGGTCAAGCCCTCGGTCTGTTAGTACGCCTCAGCTTCACATGTTGCCACGCTTCCACTTAACGCCTATCAACGGGTCGTCTTCCCGTGACCTTACTGGCTTAACGCCATGAGAGCACTCATCTTGAGGTGGGCTTCCCACTTAGATGCTTTCAGCGGTTATCCGCTCCGCACTTGGCTACCCTGCGTTTACCGTTGGCACGATAACAGGTACACCAGCGGTGCGTTCCTCCCGGTCCTCTCGTACTAAGGAGGACTCCTCTCAATGCTCTTACGCCTGCACCGGATATGGACCGAACTGTCTCACGACGTTCTGAACCCAGCTCACGTACCGCTTTAATGGGCGAACAGCCCAACCCTTGGGACGTACTACCGCCCCAGGTTGCGATGAGCCGACATCGAGGTGCCAAACCTCCGCGTCGATGTGAACTCTTGGCGGAGATCAGCCTGTTATCCCTAGAGTAACTTTTATCCGTTGAGCGACGGCACTTCCACTCATAGCCGTCGGATCACTAAGACCGTGTTTCCACCCTGCTCGAGTTGTCACTCTCACAGTCAAGCTCCCTTATGCCTTTACACTCTCAGGCTGATTTCCAACCAGCCGGAGGGAACCTTTGTGCGCCTCCGTTACCTTTTGGGAGGCGACCGCCCCAGTCAAACTGCCCACCTGATACTGTCCCTCGACCGGATAACGGTACGAAGTTAGAATTCTAGCCTTGCTAGAGTGGTATCTCACCGTTGACTCCACACCTCCCACAAGAGATGCTTCAACGTCTCCCACCTATCCTGCGCAAGCAAAGCCCGAACCCAATACCAGGCTACAGTAAAGCTTCATAGGGTCTTTCTGTCCAGGTGCAGGTAGTCCGTATCTTCACAGACAATCCTATTTCGCCGAGCCTCTCTCCGAGACAGCATCCAGATCGTTACGCCTTTCGTGCGGGTCGGAACTTACCCGACAAGGAATTTCGCTACCTTAGGACCGTTATAGTTACGGCCGCCGTTCACCGGGGCTTCAGTCGCCAGCTTCGCCGAAGCTAACCGACTTCCTTAACCTTCCGGCACTGGGCAGGCGTCAGCCCCCATACTTCGTCTTGCGACTTCGCGGAGACCTGTGTTTTTGGTAAACAGTCGCCTGGATCTCTTCACTGCGACCCCCCTTGCGAGGGGCACCCCTTCTTGCGAACTTACGGGGCCATTTTGCCGAGTTCCTTAGAGAGAGTTATCTCGCGCCCTTTAGTATTCTCAACCATCCCACCTGTGTCGGTTTCGGGTACGGGCAATTTAACGTTATCGTGGTTAGAGCTTTTCTTGGAAGCTTGACCTCACACACTTCGGGGACGTATCCCCTCGTACTCACGCCTCAGCTCAGGACGTTTTCGCCGTCCCTCTTCACCTCGTACGCTTGAACCGCTAACCATCTTGCGGCTGTGCTAGCCTTCTCCGTCCCTCTTCACAACGCTAAATCGGTACGGGAATGTTGACCCGTTGTCCATCGACTACGTCTTTCGACCTCGCCTTAGGTCCCGACTAACCCTCCGCGGACGAGCCTTCCGGAGGAACCCTTGGGATTTCAGGGCATTGGATTCTCACCAATGTTTGCGCTACTCAAGCCGACATTCTCACTTCTGTACAATCCACGCCTGCTCTCGCTAACGCTTCTACTCGTACAGAACGCTCCCCTACCGATATATCGATAGACATATCCCACAGCTTCGGTACACAACTTAGCCCCGTTCATTTTCGGCGCAGGAGCGCTTGACCAGTGAGCTATTACGCACTCGTTCGAGGATGGCTGCTTCTAGGCAAACCTCCTGGTTGTCTCTGCACTCCCACCTCCTTTATCACTTAGTTGTGATTTGGGGACCTTAGCTGGTGGTCTGGGCTGTTTCCCTCTTGACGATGAAGCTTATCCCCCACCGTCTCACTGGTCGTGTGTCCATCTGGTATTCAGAGTTTGACTCGATTTGGTACCGCTCTCGCAGCCCGCACCGAATCAGTGCTTTACCCCCAGACTATAATCACGACCGCTGCGCCTCAACACATTTCGGGGAGAACCAGCTAGCTCCGGGTTCGATTGGCATTTCACCCCTAACCACACCTCATCCGCTGATTTTTCAACATCAGTCGGTTCGGACCTCCACTTGGCTTTACCCAAGCTTCATCCTGGACATGGTTAGATCACCCGGGTTCGGGTCTACAAAATGTGACATCACGCCCTCTTCAGACTCGCTTTCGCTTTGACTTCGCCATTCTCGGCTTAATCTGCCACACCCTGTAAGTCGCCGGCTCATTCTTCAACAGGCACACCGTCACCCGTTTAATCGGGCTTCGATTGCTTGTAGGCTAACGGTTTCATGTTCTATTTCACTCCCCTCCCGGGGTTCTTTTCACCTTTCCCTCGCGGTACTGGTTCACTATCGGTCACACAGGAGTATTTAGCCTTTCGAGGTGGTCCTCGAGGATTCACTTGGGATTCCACGTGCCCCAAGCTACTCGGGATTCAGCTAGATGCGTTAAGCTTTCGACTACAGGACTTTCACCTC